>CBDFNA010000003.1:745000-2873861 GCA_965249845.1 Alphaproteobacteria bacterium | reverse complement strand
CGACGGACCATTTCACCGGCACGATGATCGACCGCAACCGCTTCGACGCCTTGCTGGTGGAGCAAGCGCAGGACGCGGGCGCGGAGTGCCGTTTCGGCGAGTCATGGGACGGCGGCCAGGATGTCAAGGCCAGGCTGGCGATCGGCGCCGACGGACCGCGCTCCCGAGTGCGCGCGGCAGCCGGCCTGGCGCAGCCGCGGCTGATCGAAACCCGGCAGGTCACGGTACCGCTCAATGACCGGAACCGGGCGACGGACATCTTTCTTTCCGCCGAAATCGAGGGCGGCTACGCCTGGTTGTTCCCAAAAGGGACGGTCGCCAATCTCGGTGTCGGCGTCTGTCCGTCGGCGCGCCGAAAGCTCAAGCCGGTTCTGGAACGGTTGCGCCGGCAACTGATTGCCGAGGGCCGGATCGGCGACGCGATCCTCGACCGGACCGGCGGCGCAATTCCGGTCGACGGCATCGTCGGGCCGGCCGCCACACTGCCGGACGGGACGCCGGTGCTGCTGGCCGGCGATGCCGCCGGGCTGACCAACCCGGTGACCGGCGCGGGGATTCCCGCCGCGGTCATGTCCGGCGCCATGGCGGGCGAAGCGGCTGTCCGCTGGATTGCCGGCGCGGCGGATGCTCTGGACGACTATAATGAGGAAATCGAAGACCTGTTCGGCGCTTCGCTGCGCCGGGCCGTCCGCCGGAGGCGGGAGCAGGAACAGGCCTTCGCCGCCGCGATCCCGCAGCCCGCCGACCTGCGGCGCGGCTGGATCGCCTATCCAGAATACTGGGCCGCGTGACCGCGCCGCGCCGCCGAACGCGATGGGAGCAACATGACCTGTCTCAAGCCCGAAGCCGCAGCACCCGCCGACACCGGGCCTAACGGCGCGGATTTCAACCCCTTCGCCGTCATGCAGCCGCGCCGGCCCGATGTCATTCCGCAGGATTTCCGCAACGGTGGCCGGGTGAAAGCGGCCGACGTCGCGCCGGCCGGCGTCTATCTGCCCAACAACAATGTCATGACCCCGGCGATGCGCTCGCCCGAATACGTCCAGATGTCGACGGCGGCAGCGATCACGCTCGGGATCATGCCCGGCATGCTCTACCGCTGCGCCTGCACCCGCTGCCTCAACCTGCTGCTGACCTATCCCGAAGGCTGCCGGGCCAACTGCGCCTATTGCGGCCTCGCCCGGCACCGGGAAGCCGACCGGGACTATGCCGACCGCAATTTCATCCGGGTCGACTGGCCGGCGGTGCCGATGGCGGAGATCGTCGAAAAGGTGGCGGCGGACGGCGAGAACACGCCGTTCCACCGCATGTGCATCAGCATGATCACCCATCCGCGCTCGGACGACGATACGGTGACGGTGCTGAAACAATGGACCGACCGGATCGATCCGGCGACCGTGCCGGTCTCGATCCTGTCCAACCCGACGACGATGCAGCGCGCGGACGTCCGGACGCTGAAGGATCTGGGCGCCGACATCTTCACCGTGGCGCTCGACGCCGCGACACCGGCCATCTTCGACCGCACCCGCGGCAAGGGCGTCGACAGTCCGCACAGCTGGAAGAAATACTGGGAAATCCTGATGGATGCCTGGGACATCTTCGGCCGGCAGAAGTTCGGCGCCCATATCATCGTCGGCATGGGCGAGACCGAGTTCGACGTGCTGACCCTGGTCCAGCAGATCGTCGATCTGGGCGGCCACAGCCACATGTTCTGCTTCTTCCCGGAAAAAGGCTCGTTGATGGACCATCTGCCGGCGACGCCGCGCGACCAGTGGCGGCGTGTGCAGCTCGCCCGCTATCTGATCGACTATTGCGATGTCCGGGTCGAACAGATGGGCTTCGACGGCGAGGGCAGGGTGACGGACTTTGGAATGCGGCAGGCCGAACTCGACACGATCATCGATGGCGGAATCGCCTTCCGCACCTCCGGCTGCCCCGGCAAGTTCCAGGAAGACATCTCGGCCTGCGACCGGCCCTATGGCGATTCGCCGCCGAGCAATATCGCCAGCTATCCGTTCCAGCCCGCCGGCGCCGATATCCGCCGGATTCGGCACCAGTTGGATATGGAGAAGCCGGGCGAGACCTACGAACCGGGCGAAGAGTTCGAGGATCCGGACGATGAGCCGGCCGCCGGCCGCGTGGCGGCGGGGGTTGGCGCACCTTGAGCGATCCGGCCGACCGGCCCGAGTTCCGGGTTATCGACACGGGGGTGCGCGACGGCTGCCACCAGATCGCGTTCGACCAGTCGCTGGTCGAGTTGCGCAAGGACGGCGCGGTGCCGGACACCGTCCGCTTCCTGCGCTTCCCGCCGACCGCCCTGATCGGCCGGCACCAGGACCTGAGCCGGGAATTGAAGCTGGATCATTGCCGGGAGGCCGGCATCGGCATCGTGCGGCGGATTACCGGCGGCGGGGCGATCTATCTCGATGAGGGCCAGCTCGGCTGGGAAATCGTCTGCGACCGGCGCAGGATCGGCGCGGCGACGCTGCCGGAAATGACTGCCCGGATATGTACCGCGGCGGCGGCCGGTCTGTCGTCTCTCGGCATCGCGGCGGAGTACCGCCCGCCGACGGATATTGTGGTCGACGGCCAGAAGATCTGCGGGACAGGCGGCTATTTCGACGGCGACATCGTCATGTATCAGGGCACGACGCTGGTCGATCTCGATTTGCCGGCGATGATGGCCGCCATCAATGTCGCAACGCCGAAGGAGGGCGCGCCGCCGCCGACGCGGGTGACGACCCTGCGCGCCCTGTTGCCGGATGCCGACCTTTCGATCGGCCGGCTGCAGGCGGCGCTGGTTGCCGGCTTCGAGCAGGGCCTTGGGATCGCCTGCACGCCGTCGCAGCCGGACGACGCGGAGGAAATTCTGGCGCAACGCTTGTGCGACGAGGAATTCGGCACCGAAGCATTCATCGGCGAAATCGACGATCCGGGTGCCGATGCCTCTGTCCGTCATGGCGAAAGCGGCGCGGTCAACGCCTGGCTGCGGGTCGAAGGCCGCAGCAACGACCGGGTACGCGAAGTGCTGTTCACCGGCGACTTCGTCGTTGTGCCGCCGCGTCTGGTGATGGATCTGGAAGGCAGCCTGCGTGGCGCCTCATCCCGGGACGCGTCTGACCGGGTATCGGCCCATTTTGCCGAGACACCGCCCCAGATTACGACCGCGCCGCCGGAGGCGTTTGCCGGGGCGATTAACGCCGCCTTTGCCGGAGCATGAAGACTCTCACGGTCATTCAGCATACGTCGGCCGAATATCTCGGCCTGATGGAAGACCATTTCGAGGGCCGCCGGATTCGCTTCACCTATATCCGGCCGTTCACCGAAGGCGTCGCAGCGCCCGATCCGGACGCCATCGCCGATGGCCTGGTGCTGCTCGGCGGCGGGCCGTGGGGTTCGGCCGGGGAGCGCGACCTGCCGACCCTGGGGCCGGAAGTCGCCATCGCCCGCACCTGCCTGATGCTGGAAAAGCCGCTCATTGGCATCGGTCTCGGCGCGCAAATTCTGGCGCTGGCGGCGGGCGGCAGTGTCGAAGCAACGCCGCTGCGCTTCACGCTCGATACCGCGCGGCGCTGCGTGGACGGGGCGCTGAACGGCTATCTGCCGGACGCGTACCCGTTCGCGGTGTATGGGCGGGACCGGGCCGTGCCGCCGGGCTATTCACAGATCCTGGCGCGCGACAGCGCCGGCGCGCCCGCGCTCTGGCAGGTCGGCGCCAACGCGTTCGGCTTTTCCGGCCATCCCGGCCTCAAGGTCGCGATGATCGAGGACCTGATCATGGAGTTCGAGGAAGCGCCCGCCGATCCGGTTCCGGACCTGCGCGAACTCCGCGCGGCGCAGCGCGCGATGGAAGACGCGCTGGTGCCGATCATGACCGGCCTGGTCCAGATGACCGGCCTGATGCAGGCGGCGCGGGATTAGCCGCATCCGCATCCGCCGGCGCGGCAGAAAAGTTCGACGGCACGCCGATTTCGGCTGGTCCATCCCCACGGGATGTCGAACAATCGGATTCGGCCCCGTGGCATGAATGGGCGCAGGGCCCGCGACATATTCAAAAGTTGCTATCTGTTGTGAATTTCAATAGGTTGCGCTGACAGATGGTCAGCGTATGTTGAGGGAAGCGCGTCGTGTCCGACAAACTGGTCATCGTGATGGCGAATACGGACCCCCGGAACGGCGAGGAACTCGGCGCCCCGATCTTTCAGGCCACCGTCGCCGCAGCGATGGAATATGAGGTCGATGTCATCTGCACGGCCACCTCGGGCCGCCTGATGAAGAAGGGCGTTGCAGAGCAACTCGTGGTCAAGGAAGGGTCGCCGAAATCGGTCTACGATTTCATCAAGGACGCGCATGAGGCGGGGGTGAAATTCTACTGCTGTTCGCCCAACCTCGACCTGTTCGACATGACCAAGGAAGACCTGATCCCGGAGTGCGAAGGCATCGTGGGCGGCGCCCATCTGATCGAGGAGATCATGGAAGACGACGTCAAGGTGCTGACCTACTGAGGAGAGGGTTCCGGCAAGGGAAATGGATCACGGCGCCACCACCCGCGTTCAGGAGCATATAGGCGATCCGCTATCGGAGTCGCCGCCGCTCGACCGCGACGATCTCGAAGAGATCTTCGCCGATATCCAGGGCGACCTGCGCTACGACCACGAGCTGAACGGCTGCCTGAACTGCGGTATCTGCACGGCGACCTGCCCGGCCGCGCATTATTACGATTTCAGCCCGCGCGAGATCGTCCAGCTTCTCTGGACGGAGAATCTCGAAGGCATCTACGACGCGATGCAGGAAAAGATCTGGGCCTGCGCCCAGTGCTACACCTGCGCCGCGCGCTGCCCGTTCGGCAACAGCCCGGGTGGCCTCATCATGCTGATGCGCGAGGTCGCGATCAAGCACGGCATGGAATCGGCGAAGAATGTGCTGCGCCCGTTCAGCCGGGTCATGCTGAAGCTGATTTCGACCGGCAACCAGCTGGCGCCCGACATGATCAATCCGGATCATTTCGCCGACTGGGGCCCGAACATCAGCAAGATCGATGCGCCGCTCAAACTGCTGCGCAAGGCAATCCCGATGCCGACGCTGAACACCACGGCGACGGCCTGGGAAGTCAATCTGAAGACCTCGGTCGAGCTCTACACGATCTGGGAAATGACCGGCGTTCTCGATCAGCTCGAAGGGATCGACGAGAATCTGTTCGATGTCATCACCGACATCATGGATGAGAAACGCGAAGACTGGGAAGACTTCCTGAACGAGCAGGAAGACGAAGACGACGACGATGATTGAGCCGCCGCCGGCGGCTCACGCAGGAGACACGGATATGACGGGCACGACGAACTCTGCCGGGGACAGCGGCGAACGCTTCACCGGCCACGGCAGCGAATGGCGGGATTCGAACCTGTCGGCGCAGGATGCGCGCACCGCGACGTCCTGGGTCGAGGCGAGGGTCGACAAGCGCTCCATGCTGACCAACAAGGATCGCGTCGAAGACGTGCGCGATGTCATGTGGCAGCTCGAGAAGGACGGCGAAATAGCCGTGCACCGGCTCGATGACGGACACCGGCCTGTCGAGGTCAAGACGCTCTACGGCTGGACCAAGCGGATTCCGACGACGCGGCTCTGGCACCACAAATCCTGCGGCCAATGCGGCAACATCCCGGGCTACCCGGCCTCGCTGCTCTGGCTGATGAACGAGTTCGGCACGGAATATCTCGACGAGACCGACCAGACTTCCTGCACCGCCTGGAACTATCACGGCTCGGGCATCGGCAATCTCGAGAGCCTGTCCGCGGTCTTCCTGCGCAACTTCCACCAGGCCTATGTCAGCGCCCGGGCGCAGGGCCTGCCCGACGCCTACTATTATCCGCTGGTCCATTGCGGCACGTCGTTCGGCAACTACAAGGAAGTGCGCCAGTATCTGCTGCACTCGGCCGAGCTGCGCGACCGGGTGAAGAAGATCCTCGGCAAACTCGACCGGCTGGTCGACGGCAAGCTGCTGATCCCGGAAGAGATCGTGCACTATTCGGAATGGTTGCATGTCGTGCGCGACCGGATCGCGGCGCGCCAGACCGTCGACGCCAGCGGCATCCGCGCAACCATCCATCCGGCCTGCCATGTCTACAAGATGGTGCCGGAAGACGCGATCTACGACGACGATATCCTGGAAGGAAACCGGGTTGCCGTCTCGACCGGTGTCATGGATGCGCTGGGCGCCCAGGTGATCGACTATTCGACCTGGTACGACTGCTGCGGTTTCGGCTTCCGCCACATCATTTCCGAACGCGAGTTCACCCGCTCCTTCGCCATCGACCGCAAGATCAAGGTCGCGGTGGAAGAGGCGCGGGCCGACGTGATGATCGGCCACGACACCGGCTGCATCACGACGCTGGACAAGAACCAGTGGATCGGCAAGGCCGCCGGCAAGGACTACGACCTGCCCATTCTGGCAGACTGCCAGTTCGCGGCGCTGGTCTGCGGCGCCCATCCGTTCAAGATCGTCCAGTCGCACTGGCACGCGTCCTCGACCGAGACGCTGATGGAGAAGCTGGGCATTGACTGGCGCGCGGCGAAAGCGGAATTCGAGGCCTATCTCAAGCAGGTCGAGGCCGGCCATCAGGAGAATCTCTACGATCCGCGTCTGATGATTACCTCCGGCCCCGGCTTCAAGCGGATCGAGCCCGGAACACTCGAGACACGAGTATGACCAAGCCGGTCCTTGTGGTCGGCGGCGGCCCGGCCGGGCTTGCCGCGGCAACGGCGCTGTCCGGAGTCGGCCGGAAGGCGGTTCTTGTCGAGAAGGAAAACCGGCTCGGCGGGGCGCCGATCCTGTCCGGATACGCCAAACTCGTGCCGACCGGGGAATGGGCGAGGGACGCGATCGGCGGCATGGTCGGCCGGGTCGAGGGCGATGCCGCCATCGACGTCCGCACCGACCGTACCGTCAAGGATTTTACGGGCGAACCGGGCGCGTTCGCGGCCACCCTGTCCGACGGCGCGACGGTCGAGACCGATGCGGCCATCCTGTGCACCGGCTTTACCCATTTCGATTCGGTCAACAAACCCGAATGGGGCTTCGGCACCTTCCCCGATGTCGTGACCACGACCCAGGTCGAACAGATGATCTCGTCGGAGCGGGGCGTGCGCTGCCCGTCCGACGGCCGCAAACCGAAGCGGGTGGCCATCTTGCTGTGCGTCGGCTCGCGCGACCGCCAGATCGGCCGCGAATGGTGCTCCAAGATCTGCTGCACCGTCAGCTGCAACATCGCGATGGAAATCCGTGAGGAACTGCCGGATTGCCATGTCTACATCTACTACATGGATATCCGCACCTTCGGCCTGTCCGAGACGACCTACTACTGGCGCAGCCAGGAGGAGTTCAAGGTCAAGTATATCAAGGC
Source organism: Alphaproteobacteria bacterium (assembly GCA_965249845.1). GTDB lineage: Bacteria > Pseudomonadota > Alphaproteobacteria > Bin65 > Bin65 > Bin65. Next base: position 2,866,461 of record CBDFNA010000003.1, on the reverse strand, counting down.
CCGGATCGCCGAAGTGACCTCCGACGGCGAGCGCCTGATCGTCAAGGGCGAGGATACGCTGGTCAAACGGCCGATCACCATTCCCTTCGACCTGGTCGTCCACGCCATCGGCATGGACCCGAACGTCGATAACCTGCTGCTCTCCAGCATCTTCGATATCGAGCTGGAGCCGCACGGAAATATCGCGCGCCAGTCGGCCTATGGCGGCATGGGGCGGACCAACCGGCCCGGCGTGTACGTCGCCGGCGCGGCGACCGGGCCGGAAACCATCGACGACTCCATCGCCCAGGCCAATGCGGCGGCCATCGCCGCGCTGTCCGCCGCCTACAGCCCGGCCGGCAAAGCGGCCTGAGCGGATGATCGCGCAGGCCTTGCGGAGAATGGCGGGGCGGGACCAGCCGATCCTCGAACGGCCGGAGCTGCATCTGTCCGGCCCGCACCTGCGCCAGGCGCTGGAAAGCCTGATCGCGGGCAGCGAGGAACAGGGCGGCGTCGAGCGCTATGTCGAGGCCTTGAAGCTGAAGACCGCCTCGTTCCAGGCTGCTTTCGCTGACGGCGCGGCCGGCCTGCAGCCGGCGGCCTTCAAGGAACTCTGCTCGCTGATGCCCTCGGTCCGCCGCCGCATCGCGCCTTATCTGGACCGGCGGGGCTTCGCCGCTGTCTGCACGGCGATCGAGGCGCTGCTGGAGGGCAGGGCCGACACGACGACGGCCGATGCCCGGCTCGACGCCTTCGAACGCGCCTTTCCGCGCGACCGCGAACATCGCTGGGTCCGCGACCTCGCGGCCGAGTTGCTGCACAATATCGATCCGGAGCGCTATCCGCTGATGCAGCGCTGGGTCTGGAACGCCAGGACCAACACCGGCGCGCTGCGCGAAATCTGGTGGGCCGACAATGTCGACCACATAATGATCGACGTGCCGGACAGCTACGGCGCCTTTATCGTGCTGCGCGAGGAACTATCGCAGTTTTTGACGGAAAACGGCGTGTTCCGGGATATCCTGCAATATGTCGATCTGGTCTCGGCGCATGTCTATGCCGGCTATATCGGCGAGCAGGGCGGACAATATCTGCGCACCGATTTCGCCACCCCGGAAGACCCGATGCTGCACACCCGCCGGATGCTTGGCCTGGACGGCGTCGGCGCCAAAGGCCGGTCGAAAGTCAAGGCGATCGACGGCGACGCGCAGGCCGTCGGCGATCCCCGGCTGCTGAACTAGGCCGGGCCATGCCGATCCACGAACAGTCCCTGATCCGGCCGGAGAATATCAAGACCCACGACAAGCTGGAGATCGACGGCGTCGATGTGTCGGGCCACTGGTCGACCTTCATCGAATCCCGGGTCGTCACCGACTACAACGAAGCGCTGGAAGACGAGATCGCGGCGCTGCCGGGCGGCGAGTATATCCATCGCTGCTGGCAGTGCGGCTCCTGCACCAATTCCTGCACGGTCAACGCCGTCAACCCGGACTTCAACCCGCGCTACTGGATCTACCTGATCCGCACGGGCATGGAAGCGGAGCTGCTGCGCGACAAGGACATCATCTGGCAGTGCATATCGTGCAACAAATGCACATATGCCTGCCCGCGCGATGTCGAGCCGGAAGGGGTGATGAAGGCGACGGCGCACTGGCTGGAATTGAAAGGCCACACGCCGAAATCGCCCTCGATAATTTTCGACGAACTGTTCGCCGAGCAGGTCATCGCGCGCGGCAAGATCGAGGAAGCGTCGATCATCCGGGGCTTCTTCAAGCGCACCGGCCAGCCGCTGATGCAGGACTGGCTGGTCCAGATGGCGCGCAACCTGATGATGAAGCTGCCGGTCGGCCTGATGCGGCGCATGGGCCTCGCCATGCTGTTCCGGCCGCGCACCGCCGGCTGGTCGAAAGCGCGGGCGGCGCTCGAGGAGTATGTCGAGGAATGCGAACGCGAACAGCGCCGGGCGCTCGGCCTCGGCGACGGGAATCAGGAATGAGCGAAGACCGCAAATACGACCGGGTCGCCTACTATCCCGGCTGTGCGCTGGAAGGCACGGGCCACGCCTACAACCGCTCGACCAAGGCGGTCGGTAAGGCGCTCGGCCTGAAGCTGGACGAGGTCAAGAACTGGAACTGCTGCGGGGCGATGGAGGTCAAGAATATCGACCCGAAGATCCAGACCTATCTGTCGTCGCGCGTGATGTCGATCGCCGCCAACGAGATGGGCCACGATGTCGTCATGGCGCCGTGCAACGGCTGCTACCACAATCTGAAGAAAGCCGAATACGATCTGGAAAACGACGACGGAACGAAGGAAGTCGTCGACCGGCTGTCGACCAAAGCGGGGCACGAGACCTACCGGGCCGGCCAGGTCGAGACCATCCACGCGCTCGATTGGATCAAGGACGGAATCGGCGAGGAGGGGCTGAAAGCCAAAGTCAAGAACAGCCTGCAAGGCGTTAAAATCGCGAACTATTATGGCTGCATGTATACGAGGCCGCGCCACATATTTCCGGAAAAGGACCGGGGGCCCGGCTCCGAATCGACCTTCGAGCCGCATTTCATGGACGACCTGCTGGCGGCGGCCGGGGCGGAGAATGTCGATTTTCCGCTCAAGACCGCCTGCTGCGGCGGCGCCCACACCCTGTCGGACAGCGATATCTCGACCAGGCTGGTATTGAATATCCTCGAAGCGGCCGAAGCGTCCGGCGCGGACGTGATCGCCACGGAATGCCCGACCTGCCATTCCGGCCTGGAGATGCACCAGATCCGCGCCGAGAAGAGGCTGGGCCGCAAGACGACGGTGAAAATCCTTTATTTCACCCAATTGCTCGGCATGGCCCTGGGCCTGAGCGCCCGGAAGGTCGGCGTGCACGAGAATGTCTCCGATTCGCGTGGCTTCCTGAAAGAAAAGGGCTTGGCGTGAGACCGTTCGCCGACATAGAAGCCGCCCTCGACACGGTCGATCCGGCAGCAACCGATCCGGCTGGCCATCTGCTGAGCCTGGCCGAGGCGGTACTGGAAAACTGGATCGAGGCGCGCGGCGAGGCGCCGACGCTGGAGGAGCGCGAAGGCTTCCGGCTGCTCGCCCTGCACCGCCAGGGCGCCCGGGGCGAGCCCAGCTTCAACGCCTGCCGCGAAACCGCCCGCGAAATCGCCTACCGCGCCAACCTGCTGCGCGTGCAGCCGAACCATGAGGAGAATGCCGCGCGCGCCGCCATGATGGCGATGCTGGTCCGCCATCTTCTGCTGTTCGTCTCGGGCAAAATGCAGGTTGCGGCGCTTGGCGAGTTTTGCTGTTCATCGCGGACGCTGCGGTCGCTCGACGGGGATGCCGCCGGGGCGCCGGTCGACGAGCCCGAACATCAAAAGGTTGCTTGATCCATGCCGGCAGTCCGTGGATGCCATCTGCCCGACGATCTGCTTTATGACGTGCCGAACCACATCTGGTTCACCGAGAACGGCGACGGCACCGTGCGCCTCGGCATGACCAGCGTGGCGACGGCGATGGCCGGCAATCTGGTCGCCTTCACGCCGAAGAAGGCCGGCCGGTCGGTCAGGCCCGGCAAATCCTGCGCCACGCTCGAATCCGGCAAATGGGTCGGCCCTGCCAAATCCGCGGCCGGCGGCGAGGTTATCGAGGTGAATGCGGCACTGGAAGAGGAGCCGAGCCTCGCCAACCAGGACCCCTACGCCGCCTGGATGGTCGTGCTGAGGCCGGACGACTGGGACAGCGTGAAGCCGACGCTGACCCCGGGAACCGAGGTCGCCGGGCCCTACGAAATCAAGATGGACGAGGACGGCTTCGCCGGCTGCGCGTGAGCCGGGGCGCTATTGCCGCGCGACGCCCGCCAGCGGCCGGGTCGTCAGGCAGCCCGCCAGGATATCGAGCCGGTTCCGGTCGAAACTGCGCCACAAATCGAGCAATGCCGGGTCGTCGCCTTTGGCGGCGGCGTACCACGCCTGCAGGAACGGATCGAGCCAAGGCCTCAGTTCATGGGTCCGCAGGTCGCCCGGCGTCCAGCCGGCCAGCCCCGCCGCCTTCGCAAACGCTGCTTCGTCCTCAGCTTCGGTCGAAAGTTCCCGGAGCCCGGTCAGACGCTCCAGATCCTCGCGCAGCAGCGCCGCCCGGAAATAGCTCGGATCGTCGGCAAGTTCCGCCTTCACGGCGTCGATAACGGCTTGTCGGCTCATGGCGGCCATCCTGTCACATCTCAAGAGCGCACGGTCCGATCCGCCAATCTATCGGTGCGGATCGCGAAGTTCCCGCGCCATATCCTGCACGCCGATCGCTTCGACGCCTTTGGCGATTGGATAGCGCTCCTTTCCGGAATGTACGACGAAAGCGCGTTCCAGTTTGAGGTCTTCGCGCGCCTGGTAAAATCCCCGGTCGAGCCGGGGTGCCAGTCCGCGCTTGATTTCGATGGCCCAGCGCCCGATGCCGGGCAAGTCCAGAACCAGGTCGACTTCCGCGCCTGCGGCCGTGCGGTAGAAACTTGCCGCTGTGCGCTCCGGCGCAACGCTCAGAAGGTTTTCCACGACAAAACCTTCCCAGCTTCCACCGGCAACAGGATGGCCGAGAACGGCTTCCCTATCGTCCAGCGCGAGCAGGGCATGAACGATGCCGCTGTCGCGGACATAGATTTTGGGCGATTTGACGAGCCGCTTGCGGATATTGGCGTGATAGGGCGGCAGGCGCCGCACCAGCAGCAGATCGACCATCAGATCGAGATAGCGGGCTACGGTCTTGCCATCGACCGCGAGACCGCGCGCAAACTGGGCCGCGTTGTGAAGCCCCCCCTGGGCATGGGCCAGCATCGTCCAGAAGCGCCGTAAGGTCTCAGCAGGAATCCGGGGCCCCAGTTGCGGAATATCGCGTTCCAGATAGGTCCGGATGAAGTTCTCGCGCCAGACCGCGCTGGCTTCGTCGCTGCCGGCCAGGAAACTGTCCGGGAACCCGCCCCCGATCCACAGTTTCTCGCCCTCGGCCTCGCCAGCTTCCAAAATGTCCAGGGGACCGAGTTCGACATAGGCAATCCGGCCGGCCAGGGTCTCGCCCGACTGCCTGAGCAGGTCGATCGAAGCCGAGCCGAGAAGGAGGAACCGGCCGGCCCTGCGGTCGCGGCGGCGACCGCTGTCGATAAGGCCCCGGAGCGTCTGGAATAGTTCGGGCGCACGCTGGATTTCGTCGAGGATCACCAGTTTGTCTTCATGGGCTGCCAGATAGTGGGCAGGATCGGCGAGCCTTGCGCGATCCGCTGGCGCCTCAAGGTCGAGATAAACGGTTTCGGAGCCGGCCAACGACCGGGCAGCGATGGATTCCGCCAGCGTTGTCTTGCCGGCCTGGCGCGGACCGAGCAGGGCGACGGCGGGGAATTGCCCGAGCCGATCCAGCACCGTACGGAGTATTCGACGCTCAATCATTCTTGTAATTATGGAGTAATGTGCCAAAAATACAAGGATGAATGAACGTCCGCCCAAGTCGGGGCTACGACAGCAAGCCCGATAGTGCAGTACGTTGCCGGCTTCGCCCCTGCCGCCGTGGCCGGCTGCCCAGGAACCGCCCATGTCCGAATCCCTTCCCGCCCATGCTCCGGTCGTCGTCATCGGCGGTGGCATCATGGGCTGCTCGACGCTCTACCATCTGGCGAAGATGGGCGTGTCCGACGCCATCCTGCTGGAGCGCAACCGGCTGACTTCGGGAACGACCTGGCATTCGGCGGCGCAGGTCCGGGCGCTGCGCCATTCGCGCAATCTCACGCGGATGATCCAGTACTCTGTGGAACTCTACGCCCGGCTCGAAGCGGAAACCGGGCAAAGCGTCGGCTGGATCCAGAAGGGCTCCCTGTCGATCGCCACGACGCCTGACCGCCTGACCCATATCCGGCGCCAGGCGGCGCTCGCTAACGCTTACGGGATCGAGGCGCACGAAATCGGACCCGGCGAGGCCGAAGCGAACGCTGGCCGCTGATGAACGCCGACGATGTGCTCGGCGCGGTCTGGTCGCCCGAAGACGGACGGGTCAGCCCGTCCGATGTCTGCGCCGCGCTGGGCAAGGCGGCGCGCGGGCTCGGCGCACAATTCTTCGAGAACACCGGCGTCACCGGCATCGTGACGGAAAACGGCCGGGTCCGGGGTGTCGAGACCGGGCAGGGCGTTGTGAGGTGCGACGCGATTGCGCTGTGCGCCGGGCTGTGGTCGCGCGAGGTCGGCGCCATGGCCGGCGCCCGGGTGCCAATGCTCGCCTGCGAGCATTTCTATCTGCTGACCCGGCCGGTCGAGGGCATTGCCGGCAACCTGCCGACCCTGTCGGACCATGACCGCCATCTCTACATCCGCGACGACAGCGGCGGCCTGCTGGTCGGCTGTTTCGAGCCGATGGGCAAGCCGATCCCGCCCGGCGTGCTGGACGAGACGTTCGAATTCCGCCTCCTGCCCGAGGACTGGGACCATTTCGAGCCGATAATGGAGAACGCCCTGCACCGGCTGCCGGCGCTGGAAACCGCAGAGGTCCGGATGCTGCTGAACGGGCCGGAAAGCTTTACGCCGGACGGCATGTTCATGCTCGGCGAGACCGCCGAAACCCGCGGCCTGTTCCTCGGCTGCGGCATGAATTCGGTCGGCATCGCCTGCGGCGGCGGCGCGGGCATGAACCTCGCCCACGCGATCGTCCACGGCCATACGGCTTACGATTTGTCCGAAGCCGAGGCCAACCGCTTTGCGCCGGACTTCGACAGCGTCGAGCATCTGATGGCGCGCGCGCCGGAGGTGTTGGGCCGGCACTACGAGATCGCCTGGCCGGGCCGACAGCCCGCCACGGCGCGCGACCTGCGGCGTTTGCCGCTCGACGCCGAATACCGCGCTGCCGGCGCGCATATGGGCCAGTTCTACGGCTGGGAACGCCCGCTCTGGTTCGGCAACCCGGAGGAACCCAAGCCGACCTTCGGCACGCCCGACTGGTTCGAGAATGTTCGGCGCGAGGTCATGGCCGCCCACCGCAAGGCCGCGGTCTTCGACGGCTCGCCCTTCGGCAAGATCGAGATCACGGGCCCCGATGCCGCCGCCTTCCTGCAGCAGGTCTGCGCCAACGACGTGGACCGGCCGCCGGACAGCGCCATCTACACGCCGATGCTGAACGAACGCGGCACCTACGAATCCGATATCATCGCGCACCGGCTCGCCGAAGACCGCTACCGCCTGTTCACCGGCGCCGCCGCGATCCGCAAGGACATGGCCTGGCTGCGCCGCCACGCCAGACCGTTCGACGTCACGCTGGCCGACGTGACGGAACGCTACGCCATGCTCGGCCTGATGGGTCCGGACTCCGCCCGGATCGCCGCGCAATTGGGAGCGCCCGAACTCAACGGTCTCGGCTATTTCAGGATCGGCCCGACGCAGATCGCCGGATGTCCGGTGCGCGTCGCGCGGCTGTCCTATGTCGGCGAAGCCGGCTGGGAGATGACCTGCCGCGCCGGCGATGCGCCCGCCGTCTACGCCGCGCTCACCGGGGCCGGCGCTGTGCCGGCGGGCCTGTACGCGCAAACCTCGATGCGGATCGAAAAGGGCTTTGCGGCCATGGGCCACGAACTCGACGGCGACCTGACCCCGGTCGAAGCGGGGATGGACCGCTTCTGCTCGAAGAAGAAACCGTATGTCGGCAGCAACGCGGTCGCCGAACGCCGGAAAACCGGCCGGCGGACGCTGGTGACCATCGTGTTCGACGATCCCGAAGCGGTGCCGCTCGGCCACGAACCGGTCTACTGCGAGCGCGAAATCGTCGGCAGCACCACCTCCGCGGCCTTCGGCTTCCGCATCGGCCGGCCGGTCGCCCTCGGCCATGTCGATACCGGCGCAATCGACGGCCGGCGCGTCGAAATCGACATCGCCGGCACCCGCCACGCCGCCCGGATGCAGCTCGCGTCGGCCTTCGATCCGGCGGGGGAGCAGATGCGGCACCGGCGCGGGTAGGGCCTTTGCGCTGCCGGCGCTCGACAGCCCCACGGCCCGGTGGCAAGGTTGCCGCCCGCCACCTGCCGAACGGGACATCCACCTTGCGCATCGGCGTTTTCGACCATCTGGACCGGGGCGCCGGGGCGCCGCCGGCCTTCTATGAAGACCGGCTAAGGCTGATCGAGATGTACGACCGCGCCGGCCTCTACGCCTACCATCTGGCCGAGCATCACGGCACGCCGCTCGGCATGGCGCCGTCGCCGAGCGTGTTCCTGGCCGCCGTTGCGCAACGGACGCAGCGCCTGCGCTTCGGGCCGACGGTGTATTGCCTGCCGCTGTATCCGCCGCTGCGCCTGCTCGAAGAGATCTGCATGCTCGACCAGATGAGCGATGGCCGGCTCGAACTCGGCGTCGGGCGCGGCATCTCGCCGATCGAAGTGGCGTTCTTCGATCTCGATTCCGCCGAGACCCCGGCGATGTACCGCGAAGGGCTCGATTTCATCCTGAAGGGGCTGGCCGCCGCGTCGGCGGGCCGCGATTTCAGCTTCGCGGGCGACTGGTACCGGGCCGCCGGCGTACCGATGGTCCTGGCGCCGGCGCAGAAGCCCCATCCGCCGCTCTGGTACGGCCTCGGACGGCCGGACTCCGTGGCCTGGACAGCCGCCAACCGGGTCAACGTCATCAGCAACCAGCCGCCGGAGCGGACCCGGGCGATCACCGACGCCTACCGTGCGGCGTGGCGCGAGGCCGGGCGCAGCGAGGCGGCGCTGCCGATAATGGGCATCGCGTTCCATCTCGTCATCGCGGAGACAGAGCGCGCGGCGCTCGAAACGGCGCGGCGCGGCTACCGGGTCTGGCGCGACAGTTTCTACCTGCTGTGGGAGCGCGCCGGCCGGGCGCCGATCGGCATTTCGTTCCCGGACGAATTCGACGATCTGATGGAAACCGGCGTCGCGATCGCCGGCACGCCGTCGCAGGCGCGCGAAAAGATGGCGGCGCTGACTGAGGAAAGCGGCGTTAACTATCTCGTCTGCCGCATGGCCTTCGGCGATCTGAGCTACGCGGAATCGGCCCGGACGGTGGACCTGCTGACGCAGGAGGTTCTGCCGGCGCTGCGGGAAGCGGCGTAGACCGGGTTGCGGGGCATGTTTAAGGGACCGTCGGCTTACTGACTTGGTGTCAGCCGGCGCGCGTGCGGTAGATACAGTGCGCCGAAGGTGGTCCCGATCCCGCCCCATGCACGAAAAAAGATGGTAGGCGCACGTTAAGTCGCCACCCCTTTCGCATGGGCTGAAACGACCGGTTAAATCAAAGCGACCGAAAGCGGGTGTTCCGCTACGGCGCCTGAGTGGGCGGGCGGTTCGGGACGGGGCGGTGATCGAGGGCGCCTGACGCGGGCCGGAGATGTTCCTGATTGGAACTACTTGTTGCGCTCACGCCAGCAGGCTTACTATAGGGTCAACACGAACCTCGAGCCCCTGCTCGACGACCGGCTTGCATTGCTCACACAAGTGGGAACCTCCTTTGAAACGGGGGGATAGCCGTAGCCCGATTTTGAAACGAGAGCACAACACGGGGGACACCATGCGATACATGGTTATGCTTGCCGCCTTATTGGCCACGAGTTGCCTTGGGCTTCAGTCGGTGCAGGCAAACACCATCAAATATTCCACCGTAGGAGCTTGGACAATCGCAGTTGACCCAACCACGGGAAATGGTTGTTTTTTGATCACAAATTTCGTGGGAGGGGCTAGTATTCGAATAGGATTTGACATGAGGAATTCGACTGCTATCGACGTCTACACGATATTAGGCAGCGTCAAGTGGCGTTCGATCGAATATGGAAAGAATTATCCGATACGAATTCGGTTTGGAAACCAACCTGCGTGGGCGGGAAACGCTACTGGGTTCTCCTTCAATCCCCCACAAAACCAAACTTGGCTTAGAATGGCAATCATTCGGAAAACAGGTTTCGACTTTGTGTCGGATTTCATGAAAGAGAGATTCGTCGCCGTAGATTATAATAGGCGAGAAATTTTGCGCTTGAACCTCAAGGATAGCTACGCGGCAGGACTAAAATTGATCGAATGCCAGAAAGCAGCCAACAAAGTAAAACAAGATCCGTTTAGAGAAACCACATCTCCCACTGTCGAAGATCCGTTCAGGTAGTTGAAATAGACCTTAGACAAGGATTTTTTGTCTCTAAAATTTGCCGTGGGCGGCGGCGCGGTGAAGGGGCGCAGGTTACGGTCGCGCTTCTGGAGGGCGATGATGGCTGACCGCCGACCGTTCACGGACGCCGACGGTCACTACATCCTAGCGGCGGATGCGGAGAGCGAGGCTTGTCGGAAAATGGCCAAGGTCCTTCGCCGGTCACCCGCCAGCGTTCAAGGGCGGCTCAGGAATTTTGAAGCCGAGCGACGGCGCAATCCACCGATGAACCGGACAGCGCCAGCCCACTATTTGCCGAAACCAGAAGTCGGTAGCAGTCCAGAGGAACGATCAGGACTAGCGCCGGTTTCTTCCTCCGCTTGAACTCGGGCTTTCCTTAACATCTCGGGCAGTGTGAAGAGATAGAGCAAGACCAGACGGGTGAATGCGTGCAGGCGTTTCGCAACTTCTTCTTCGGACGGTTCCTCCTCATGTGCAGCATCATTCCCATCCAGCCGTACCTGATGCGCCCATTCGGCCAAATCAGACGTTAGACCTCCCTGTTCCGCTGCTTTGTCGATGCGCTTCTCCAAAGTTCCTTTTAGGCTCGGAAATTTCGCTTTCAGGCCGATGTCAAGCGTCTTGCGAAACATTATGCCTGCGGCAGTCCAGTTTCCCGGCAAGTTTTCTATGCCTTGCCTGTAATACTCTGCAACAGTGGTGGGGGTGTGTTCTGGCGCACCAGTGCGACGGGGCGACGGATAAATTTCTAGTGGGTCTACATCATCATGGGTTGCCACAAATTCTCTCGGTTTATTGCGATCCTCTAACAGAAATGTAGCGAGTATGCTTCGGCTGCACTGTGCGCAAAATGCAAGCGTATCCCACAAATTCGTTGTCGTCGTGTGGGTTCGGTGCTCGTACATGTGGGCTCGGTGCTCGTAGACAACGGAGAACGCGACGCTTCGTGTTCCGCAGTGCGGACAATTAGCCTTAAACACACTCAATTGAACTACTCCGTCTTTTCACGGCCCTGAGGAGCGGGGCTGGATTCGGGTCCACAGCGGGTCCGTGGGTTATTTCGGGTCTGCCGGCCTCCCGCCGGTCATCATGTAAGTCTTTGATTTTTAGTGGTTTTTTGGTACGCCCAACAGGATTCGAACCTGTGACCTACTGATTAAAAGTCAGTTGCTCTACCAGCTGAGCTATGGGCGCCCAAGGCGGCGGGGGGGGGCCGCTTCGGCCCCAGGTTCGGAGGGGCGGAACATAGGAACCGGCCGATGGGGCGTCAAGCAAGGCCTGTCCCGATGCGGCGGCGCTGTTCCTCCCCTTCTTCAGAAGGGGAGGTCGGCGCGCTTTTTGCGCGCCGGGTGGGGTTGGCGCGGCGGCGGCCGCGCACCGCCGCAAGGCGGTTCTGGCAGCACTCCGGATCACCCCCATCGCCTTGTATGCCCCACCTTCAGCCTATTGACCAATAGGTTATCCACAGATGTTGCGGCTGCGGATTATGTGGATAAGTGCCGTCTCGACGGCGACCGACGCCATGTCATGGCCCGTTCGCCTGAGTACGGTTGGGAACGCTGCGGTTCCGTCACTAGATGGAAAGGCAGTGCGGGGAAAGCGCCCGCTTTCCCCGCGGGGAGGAGTCGGACCGCCTTATCGCCAAGGACACGGATCCGCAGCGGAGCTTGGTCGGCTCCTCCCTTGTTCGTCTCGTGCGTCCTGAACGGATGCGTGGGTGCAAGACCCGGATTGAGTTGCAAGGACAGGAGTCACGGGACATGAACCAGGAAAAGGTAGTCGCCGGCATTGATGTCGGCAAGGCCAACCTCGACGTCTGCATCGCCCCTTCGGGCGAGGCGCGACAGTTCAGGAACGACGCCGGTGGCCGCCGGGGCCTTCGCAAGATGCTGCACAAGGCGGAGGTCGAGCTCGTCGTTGTGGAGGCCACGGGCCGCTATCACCGGGATGTGCACCGGAGCCTCCACGACGCCGGCTTCCGGGTCGCGGTGGTCAGCCCGCTGCAAGCCCGGCGCTTCGCCCAGGCCCTCGGCCAACTGGCGAAGACCGACCCCATCGATGCGGTCATGCTGGCGCGCCTCGGCCAGGTGATGGACCCGGACGTCACGGCGCCGCGCAGCGGCGCCCAGTTCCGCCTCGGCGACCTCGCCCGGGCGCGAGCACAGCTGGTCAAGACCAAGACGGCCCTCGGCAACTCCAAAAAGGAGTACGACACGCCGGAGACCGTCGAGGCATTCAAGCGGCTGGTCGGCGATATCAATCGGGAGATCAGCCAACTCGAGGCCGCGATCCGCGCCGTCATCGTCGACGACCCCGAGCATGCGCGGCGCGACCGGATTCTGCGCTCGATACCAGGTGTCGGCCCCGTCACCGCCGCCATCCTCTGTGCCGAGATGCCGGAGCTCGGCACCCTGGGGCGTCGCCAAGCCGCCTCCCTCATGGGTATCGCTCCCTTCCCCGACGACAGTGGAAAGAGGGTCGGGGTCCGTTACTGCAAGGGCGGACGCGCCGTGCCCCGCAACGCACTCTTCATGGCCGCTATGTCAGCGAGCATGTACAACGCCGACCTGAGCCGGCTCTACCAGCACCTGACGGAAAAGGGCAAGCCGCACAAGGTTGCGGTGGTCGCCGTCATGCGCAAGCTCATCATCCTCGCCAATGTGCTTGTGCGCGAGGACCGCGAGTGGGCGCCGTCTGCTCCCGCAACGATCGGCGGATGATTGTCATGCCTGTGGAGAAATCAGTGAACGCCGCTGGATGAAACACCGGTAGACCCGCTTCAGCTTCCGATTTGGGGTTGACTGGAAACACGGATGCTCCGCTTTCGCTCCGGCACTTCCCTTGCTGAAGCGGGTTCCTCTGCGAAACCCGGAAAAGGCGAAACAAGGGGCGGCGGCGCGGCGCTTGCCCTTTCGCAGGGGAAATCCCCAGGCCGGAACCCGAACGGCGACGCCGCCAAAAAACGCTTGACACCCGTATAAGAACATTATATGAACAAAATGCGTCTTCGGCGGGCGGCGGTTTGCGCTGTCCGGGCCGGCGGTGCGGCTTCGGACGGAAGGGCGGGTGCAAAAAAACATGGTATATAGAATGGTCTGTCCGAGCCGGCCGGCGGTAAACGGCGAAAGCCCGGCAGCAACGAATCGTGACGGAACATGACATTTCATGACATTCCGGAACCCCCATCCGTCGCCCATCCGCCGCCCATCCGCCGCCGGGCCGTTCCCGCCGCCGGGCCGTTCCCGCCGCCGCTTTCCCCGGTGTCCGGGTTTCGCAGAGGAATCCGCTGAAGCGGGGGAAGGATAATCACGGCGCTTTCCACAGTGACGACAAGGAGATAAATCTCGGCGGCGCAGCCCAAGCACTGCCGGACGCCATCGCGGCTTGACTTCGCTCCGGGCGGCGGGCCACCAGAATCGCGAGCCTTCACCCAGCCTCCGGAGCCGCCATGACCGGCTATATCGAACTGCCCGACTATCGGACCGCGCTTGCCGACGGCGTCAGGCTGCCGGCGCCGGAATTCTACAATTTCGGGTTCGACCTGATCGACCGCCGGGCCGCGGAGCGGGACAAGACCGCCTTCGTCTACGTTGATGCCAATACGGGCGAGCAGGCGAGCTACCGTTTTTCCGACCTCTCGGCGGCCTCTAACCGCTTCGCGAACGTGCTGCGCGGCATCGGCGCGGCCAAGGGCGACTTCGCCTTCATGATGATCCCGCGGATTCCGGCCTGGTACGAGGCCATGATCGGCTGCATCAAGCTGGGCGTCGTCGCCATGCCGGGCACCAACCTGCTGCAGCCCAAGGATATCGAATACCGCATCAACAGGGCGCGGGCGCGCCTGGCCATTGTCACCGCCGACCATATCGCGAAGATCGAGGCGGTGCGCGACAAGTGCCCGACGCTGGAGCGGGTGATCGTGATCGGCGCGCCGCACGGCGACTGGATCCATTGCGAGGCCGCCTGCGCGGCGGCGAGCGACCGGCTCGACCGCAGCGCGGTCGAGCCGACCCGCAGCGACGAGACGATGCTGGCCTATTTCACCTCCGGCACCACGGCCTTCCCGAAGCTGGTGCCGCGGGACCACAGCTACGCCATCGCCCACACGCTGACCGCCCGCTACTGGCACGACCTGCGCGAGGACGACCTGCACTGGACGATGAGCGACACCGGCTGGGCCAAGGCCGCCTGGGGCAAGCTGTTCGGCCAGTGGCAGCTCGGCACGGCCGTGATGCTCTACAATCCGGCCCGGGCTTCGACGCCGACGCCCATCTGCGGCTGTTCGCCGAACACGGCATCACGACGGTGTGCGCGCCGCCGACGGTGTTCCGCGCCTTCATCCAGATGGACCTGTCGGCCTACGACCTGTCGTCGATCCGCCACTCGATAAGCGCCGGCGAGCCGCTCAACCCCGAGGCGGTCCGCGCCTGGAAGGACGCCACCGGCACCGTGCCCCACGACGGCTACGGCCAGACCGAGACCGTCAACCTGGTCGCCAACGTGCCCGGCGTCGAGGTGCGGCCGGGCTCCATGGGCCAGCCGGTGCCGGGCATGGAGGTCGATATCGTCGACGACGACGGCAACCGCCTGCCGGACGATGAGGTCGGCCATATCGCGGTGCGGACCGACGGTGCGGTGTGGCCGCCCGGTCTTTTCCACGGCTATTACGAGGACGACGCGGCCAACGCCAAATGCTTCCGCCACGGCTGGTATTACACCGGCGATACGGCGACCCGGGACGCCGACGGCTATATCTGGTTCGTCGGCCGGGCCGACGACCTGATCTCCTCGGCCGGCTACCGGATCAGCCCGTTCGAAGTCGAGAGCGCCCTGATCGAGCATGAGTCGGTCGTCGAATCGGCGGTCGTCGGCAAGAAGGACGAGATGCGCGGCGAGATCGTCAAGGCCTATGTCGTGCTGGCCGGCGGCTTCGAGGCCGGCGATGCCATGGCCCAAACCCTGCAGGACTTCGTCAAGGCGACGACCGCGCCCTACAAATATCCGCGCGAGATCGCCTTCGTCCCGGAACTGCCGAAGACCATCTCCGGCAAGATCCGCCGCGTCGAATTGCGCGAGCGGGCGAACGCGGAGTAGGGGGCAGTGAGCGCCGACGACTATCGCCTGGAGGAACAGATCGGCTTTCTGCTGCGCCGGGCGCATCAGCGGGCGACCGCCATCTTCGCGGCCCGCTTTGCCGGATACGGCCTGACGCCGACCCAGTTTGCCGCGCTTGCCAAGATCGCCGACGAAGGCGAGGTCTCGCAAAACCGGCTCGGCCGATTGACTGCGATGGACCCGGCCACGATGAAAGGGGTGATCGGCCGCCTCTCGGAACGCGACCTGATCGCGGGCCGGGCGGACGAGCACGACCGGCGGCGCACCCAGTGGCGCCTCACCGAGGCCGGCGCGGCCCTGCTGGCCAGGGCGCGCAGCGACGGCTTCGGCGTCACGGACGAAACCCTGGAGCCGCTTTCGCCGCGCGAACGCGCAACATTGTTGCGATTGCTGGGAAAGATTAATTGATGCTTGCGTCGAAACGATGCATTGGATATCATTGGAAAAATTGTTCGTATACAAACAAGTTTTTGCTGTAGAAACGAGCTGACGGGAACAGGCAGGAACGAGGATGTCGGTGTATCTGCGGCCGGACAATCTCGAGGAAGCGCTGGACGCCCTGCAACGCCGGCCGCTCATCGTGCTCGCCGGCGGCACCGACTATTACCCCGGCCGGGTCGGCCAACCGCTCGACGACGATCTGCTCGACCTGACCGGTATCGCGGCGCTGCGCGGCATCGGCGATCGGGGCGATCACTGGCGCATCGGCGCGCTGACGACCTGGACCGACGTTATCCGGGCCGATCTGCCGGCCTGCTTCGATGGCCTGAAGGACGCTGCCCGGGAAGTCGGCGGCGTGCAGATCCAGAATGCCGGAACGATTGCGGGCAACCTCTGCAACGCCTCGCCGGCGGCCGACGGCGCGCCGAATCTGGCGGCGCTGGATGCCGCGGTTGAGTTGTCCGCCGCTGACGGGATGCGGCGGCTGCCGATCGCGGATTTTCTGACCGGCAACCGGACCACGGCCCTCGACGACGGGGAAATCGTCACCGCCATTCTGGTTCCCAAACTGCCCGATGCCGCCGTCAGCGCCTTCCTGAAACTCGGCGCGCGACGCTATCTGGTCATTTCCATCGTGATGATCGGGATCGTTCTGGTGCCGGATGAAGGCGTTGTCGGGGACGCCCGGATCGCGGTCGGCGCCTGTTCGCCGGTGACCAGGAGGTTGCCGGCGCTGGAAGCGGCCCTGAAAGGCCGGCTTCTGGACGACACGCTGGGCGAGGCGGCGTCTGCCAAATCCGTCGAATCCGTCCTGTCGCCGATCGACGATGTGCGCGGCTCGGCCGCCTACCGGCTGGACGCCACCCTCACCATGCTGCAACGCGGCCTGTCCGGCCTCGGCCGACAGATGGGGGAGGCGGCATGAATATCGCGACGGCCTCGACCGAGCTCACGATAAATGGTTTGCAAACCGCGTTGCGCAGCCCGCCGGCGACCCGGCTGGCCGAGGCCCTGCGCAGCGAACTCGGGCTGACCGGCACCAAGGTCGGCTGCGACGCCGGCGATTGCGGCGCCTGCACGGTGCTGCTGGACGGCGAACAGGTCTGCGCCTGCATGGTGCCGGTCGCCCAGGCCGCCGGGCGCGCGGTGACCACGGTCGAAGGGCTGGCGCAAGACGGCGCGCTGTCCGATCTCCAAGCGGCTTTCCTGCGCCACGGCGCGGCGCAATGCGGCATCTGCACGCCCGGTATGCTGATGGCGGCGCGCGACCTGCTCGACAGGGTGGCGTCGCCGACCGAACAGGAGACGGCCGACGCGCTGGGCGGCGTGCTGTGCCGCTGCACCGGCTATCGCAAGATCGTCGAGGCCGTGCTCGATGTCGCCGGAGCCGGCGTTGGTGTTGCACCGGAGCCGGGCGCGGCGGTCGGCGCGCGGATCGTGCGGCTGGACGGCACGCCCAAGGTTACCGGCGACGACGTGTTCGGCGCCGATTTCGCGCCGCCGGACGCGCTGACGCTACGGGTCGTCCGCTCGCCCATCGCCCGCGGCCGGTTCGAGATCGGCGATCTCGACGCCTTCCGGGCGGCCCGGCCGGGTATCGCCGCCGTGCTGACCGCCAACGACATCCCGGGCAGCAACGCGTTCGGCGTTTACCCGGTCGGCAAGGACCAGCCGGTGCTCGCCGACCGGATCGTCCGCTACCGGGGCGAGGCCGTGCTCGCCGTCGTCGGCAACAGCGGCGCGGTCGCGGCCTTGCGCGACGAAGACCTGCCGATTTCGTGGCGCCAAGAGCCGCCGGTCATCGGCATCGCGGCAGCGGCAGCCGCTGACGCCGCAACCGTTCAGGCCGGCCGGGACGGCAACGTGCTGGCGCGCGGCAAGGTTATCAAGGGCGATATCGGGCAAGGTTTCGCCGAAGCCGATTTCGTCGCCGAGGGCGCATGGCGGACCAGCTTCGTCGAACACGCCTATATCGAGCCGGAAGCCGGCTGGGCGCGCCGGATCGAAGACCGGGTCGAGATCCATGTCTCCACCCAGACGCCCTATATGGACCGGGACGAGACCGCCCTTATCCTCGGCATCGATCCCGAGCAGGTGCGAATCGTCCCGACGGCCTGCGGCGGCGGCTTCGGCGGCAAGCTGGACCTGTCCGTCCAGCCGCTGATCGCGCTCGCCGCCTGGAAACTGGGTGTTCCCGTGCGCTGCACCTATACGCGGCCGGAGAGCATGGCGTCGTCGACCAAGCGCCACCCGGCGGCGATCCGTGCGCGCGCCGGCTGCACGGCTGACGGGATTCTCACGGCCTTCGAATTTCACGGCGATTTCGACAGCGGGGCCTATGCCTCCTGGGGCCCGACCGTCGCCGACCGGGTGCCGGTCCACGCGACCGGACCCTATGTCATTCCGCATGTCAGGAACACAAGCTGCGCCTGGCTCACCAACGCGCCGCCATCAGGTGCCTTCCGCGGCTTCGGGGTGCCGCAATCGGCAATCGCCAACGAAGCCCTGCTGGACGACCTCGCCGGGCAATGCGGCATCGACCCGCTTGCCTTCAGGCTGAAAAACGCGATCCGCAAGGGCGACGAAACCTCGTCGGGTCAGGTGCTGGAGCACAGCGCCGGTCTCGCCGACTGCTTCGAGGCGCTGCAGCCGGACTGGGACCGGGAGCGGGCGGCGGCGGACCGGATCAACCGGGCCGGCGGCGCGGTGCGCCGGGGCGTCGGCGTCGCCGGCATGTGGTACGGCTGCGGCAACACCTCCATGTCCAACCCCTCGACCATGAAGATCGGCATTTCCGCCGAAGGGCAGGTGACGCTCTACAACGGCGCGATGGACATGGGGCAGGGGCCGAACACGATCATGCCCCAGATCGCCGCCGACGCGCTCGGCGTCCCGGTCGAGCGGATCGCCGTCGTCACGGGCGATACCGACCGGACCGCCGATGCCGGCAAATCCTCGGCCTCGCGCCAGACCTTCGTGTCCGGCCGGGCGACGCAGATCGCCGGAGAGACCCTGCGCGCGAACATCCTGCGGCTGGCCAATGTCGGCCCGGCCGCGTCGCTGGAGATCGGCGACGGCCGGATCGTCCTGCGCGACGGCGACGCCGAACGGACCCTCGATCTGCACGCCATGACGCCGGACCGGGAAGGCGACGTGCTGGCGGGCGAGGGCACGTTCGATCCGCCGACCCGGCCGC
Organism: Alphaproteobacteria bacterium; assembly: GCA_965249845.1. Taxonomy (GTDB): domain Bacteria; phylum Pseudomonadota; class Alphaproteobacteria; order Bin65; family Bin65; genus Bin65. The sequence continues at coordinate 2,847,609 of CBDFNA010000003.1, read as the reverse complement.
TGGACGCCAACGGCCAGGGCGTGCCCTATGCGACCTACGGCTTCGGCGCGCATCTTGCCGTCGCCGATGTCGATATCGACCTCGGCACGATCAAGGTCCGGCGCATCGTGGCGGCCCACGATGTCGGCCGCGCCATCAACCCGACCCTGCTGGAGGGGCAGATTCACGGCGGCGTCGCCCAGGGTCTCGGGTTCGCCCTGATGGAAGAATACATCCCGGGCCGGACAGAGAATCTGCACGACTATCTGATCCCGACCTTCGGCGACGTGCCGCCGATCGACGTAATCCTGATCGAGGATCCGGAGCCGCTCGGCCCCTACGGCGCCAAGGGAATCGGCGAACAGGCGCTGATCCCGACCGCCCCGGCCATCTTCAACGCGGTCCATCATGCGACGGGCGTGCGTCTGCGCCACGCGCCGGCGACGCCGCACCGGGTCCGCGATGCCATACTCGCCGCGCAGGAGACCGGCCATGCCTGACGGAACGACCGCTGCTACCAAGGACAAGCCCGGCATCGTGACCTGCGACGCCTGCCCGGTTCTGTGCCGCATTCGCGAAGGGCGCACCGGCGCCTGCGACCGCTACGGCAATATCGACGGCGTGCTGACCCGGATGGACCCCTTCGTGGTCACCCAACGCGCCAGCTCGAACGCCGACCTGGTGCCCTTCCAGGGCCAGGACTGGGACGGCTCGCTGATTCCCAACGCCGAGACCTTCGTGACCGGCATCGGCTCCGGCACGACCTATCCGGACTACAAACCGGCGCCTTTCATCGTCGCCAGCGAGCATGAAGGCGTCGATATGGTGACGGTCGTCTCCGAAGGCATCTTCAGCTATTGCGGCCTCAAGGTGAAGATCGACACCGACCGCTATATCGGGCCGGAGACCGCGCCCGTCCGCGTCGACGGCGAGCAGGTCGGCCATGTCACGACGGCGGAATACGGCTCGCAGATGCTGTCGCTCGGCGGCGTCCGGCACCTTACGGGCGGGTCGAAGAAGGAAGGCGTCGTCACCTGCGATACCATGTTGCGCCTGTCGAACGGCGGCGCCATAAACTTCACCGTCGACGGCGGCGAGGAATTGACACTGGAGGCCGGCAAGGCGCCGGTGATCGGCGGGCATCACGAAGAGCGGATGCGGGTCGGCTGCGGGTCGGCGACCATCGGCATCTTCGCGCAGCAATGGTTCGGCCATACCGACGAAGTGATCGTCGTCGACGACCACATCACCGGCGTCCTGACCGAACATCAGGCCGGGCGCTTCCTCGACATGAAACCTGCCGGGATCCGGGTGCGCGGTCGCAAATCCACGCCGGGGCGCTATTTCCAGGTTGCCGAGCCGGGCAGCGGCTGGGGCGGCACCGATGTGACCGATCCGCTCGCGATCATCGATACGATCAACCCGAAGGTCGCCTGGCCGGGCCAGCGCCTGCTGATGGTCAGCACGACCGGCGAGGACGCCGAATATTTCGTGCTGGACGACGATCTGAAACCGCAGAAGGCGGCAATGCCGTCCGAACTCTCGGTTGTGGTGGACCGGATCGGCGAGAATTGCGAACCGGCGCTCGCCACGGTGCTGTTCATGGCGGGCGCCGGCGGATCGCTGCGCGCCGGCGTAACCGAAAATCCGGTGCGGCTGACCCGCTCGGTGCGTAGCGCGCTCACCCGCGTGACCGCCGGCGGGGCGCCGGTCTATGTCTGGCCCGGCGGCGGCATCACAATCATGGTCGATGTCACGACCATGCCGGAGAACAGTTTCGGCCATGTGCCGACGCCGGCCATCGTCGCGCCCATCGAATTCACCCTGAGGCTGGACGACTATGCCGCCCTGGGCGGCCATATGGACGCTGTGCGCCGGGTCGCCGATATCGTCGATGCCGACCGGCTGCGCGTCGAAAAATGGCACGAGCGGGCGCCCTGGCCCGGCGCACCGCTGCACGGGCTGGCGGCGGACGGATGATCGGGATGCCGGCCGCAGCGAAGCAGAAGGCCATACCCGGCGCGGTCCGGGCCGTCCTGCCCGACCGCCGCCGCCGGCATTTCCAGCACGGTCCGATCGACTTGGTGCTCGAAGCCTTCGGACCGGCCGGCGAAGTGGCCGCCTGCCACGAACAGGCTTGGGCGCGCTTCCGCACCGTGCTCGGCGAACTGGTCGGCGAACTGGCGGCGCTGCGCACCGGAATTTTCGCGAAGCCGACCGTGCGAACGACTGTGGCCCGGCGGATGGTAGCTGCCTGCGCGCCGCACCGGGAACTCTTCGTCACGCCGATGGCGGCGGTGGCCGGCGCGGTGGCGGACGAAGTGCTGGCGGCGGGGACAGCCGGCCGTAGCCTGTCGCGCGCCTATGTCAACAATGGCGGCGACATCGCGATTCATCTGGCGACCGGCGAACAGTTTCGCACCGGCCTTGTCACACTGGGCGAGAGGCCGACGGCCGGCGGCGTGGCGGAGATCGGCAGCGACGACCGGATCGGCGGCATCGCCACAAGCGGCTGGCGCGGCCGCAGCCTCTCGCTTGGAATCGCCGATTCGGTGACAGTTCTGGCGGCCTGCGCTGCCGACGCCGATGTTGCGGCAACGCTGATTGCCAATGCCGTCAATGTCGACAGCCCGGCGATCGTTCGGATTCCGGCGCGCGAACTGGATCCGGACAGCGATCTGGGCGACCGCGCGGTCACCGCAGATGTGAGGGACCTGACGATCCCGGAGATCGAGGCGGCGCTGGGCGCCGGCCGGAAAGCGGCGCAGTCGATGGTCGACCGGCGCCTGATCGCCGCCGCTTCCCTGACCCTTTGCGGCCGGGGCGCGATCACCTGCACGGCGCCGGCCGCGGATCCGCGGCTCAAGGACAGTCTGGTCTCTTGTGTAGAAGGCAGGGCCGAAGCAGCATGAGCGACCCGATCCCCCTTCACCGGATAGCGCTCGCGTCAGGCGATCCCGAGATGCTCGCCAACGGGCATCAGGACGGCCGTCGATGACCGAATATGTGCGCAACAGCTGGTATCCGATCGCTTGGTCGGACGAATTGGACAGCGGTCCGCTCGGCCGGCGGCTGCTCGACGAGCCTGTGATGGTGTTCCGCACCGAAGAGGGCGCGCCGGCGGCATTGGAAGACCGCTGCTGCCACAAGTTTCTGCCCCTGTCGAAAGGCCGGGTGCGCGGCGACTGTATCGAGTGCGGCTATCACGGCATGCAATACGACGCGACCGGGGCCTGCCGGAAAATCCCGGGCCAAAAACTCATCCCGGCGAATATCCGCGTGCGCTCTTATCCGGTCGCCGAACGACTGGGGCTGGTCTGGGTCTGGACCGGCGAGGCCGAACGGGCGGACGAAGCGTTGCTGTTCGACCTGCCGCCCTACGGAAATCCGGCCTGGGGCGTCAATCACGGCCCCTACACCCATGTCGCGGCGCACTATCAGCAATTGACCGACAATCTGCTCGATCCGGCGCATGTCAGCTTCGTTCACCTGTCGTCGCTGGGCAGTTCTGAAATGGAGGACATTCCGGTCGAGACCCGGCAGATCGGCGATATCGTCGAGGTCAACCGCTGGACCCTCGACCGGCCGTCGGTTCCGATCTTCGAGCAGTTTATGAAGATCGACGGCCATGTCGATCGCTGGCAATACTATTTCTTCTATCCGCCGGCGATCAATGTGGTCGATTTCGGGATCGGTGCGGTCGGCATGGGCCATTCGGACAAGGACCGCGACAGAGGCACGCGCATCTTCTCTTGCCACTATCTGGCGCCGGAAACCGAACGCAGCACCCACTATTTCTGGATGCAGGTGCGCAACTTCCAGGCGGACGACCGGTCGGTCTCGGACCTGATGAGCGAACAGTTCGTCATGGCGTTCGAGGAAGACCGGGACATCCTCGAGGCGGTCCAGCGCGCGCAGGACGACGCCGGGGTCAAGCCGACCGTCCGTCTGGCAATCGACAACGGTCCGAACCGCAGCCGGCGGATCGTCGACAAGATGATCCGTAACGAACGGGCGGCGGAAGCCGCGGCGGCAGAATAAATTTGTGTGGATGGCGCATCGGGAACATCGTTGGCACGAATCCCGGCGCGCCGAATCAGGGAGGAAGTTCTCATGCAGGTTAAATTCGTTCTGACGGCCGGTGTGGCCATCGGCGTCCTGTCCGGCGCCCTGGCGACCGCGATGCCGGCGCTGGCTGCCGGCGAAATCAAGATCGGCGACATCAACAGCTACACGCGGCTGCCGGCGCATACGATCCCCTACAGGCGCGGGGCTACCCTGGCGATCGAAGAGATCAACAAGGCCGGCGGCGTGATGGGCAAGAAACTGGTGCTCGTTTCGCGCGACGACCAGGGTAAGCCGGGCGAAGCCGTCAAGGTCGCCGAGGAGCTGCGTTCCCGGGACAAGGTGGCGCTGATCTCCGGCTCGCTGTTCTCCCATATCGGCCTGGCGCTGGCCTCCTGGGCAAAGCAGCGCAAGACCCTGTATCTGGCTGCCGAGCCGCTCGCCGACGCGCTGGTCTGGTCCAAGGGCAACGATTACACCTTCCGCCTGCGCCCCTCGACCTACATGCAGGCGGCGATGCTGGCGGCCGAAGCGGCCAAGCGCAAGAATGCCAAGCGCTGGGCGACGATTGCGCCCAACTATGCCTACGGCAAGGACGCGGTCGCGGCCTTCAAAAAGATCCTGACCAAGCTGCGCCCCGACGTCACCTTCGTCGGCTCGCAATGGCCGGGCCTGTTCAAGATCGACGCCGGCGCCGAGGTCCAGGCGCTCGCCGCAGCGAAGCCGGACGGCATCTACAATGTCACCTTCGGCTCCGATCTCGCCAAGTTCGTCCGCGAGGGCAAGACCCGCGGCCTGTTCGAGGGCAAGCTGATCGTCGGGCTGCTGACCGGCGAGCCGGAATATATCGATCCGCTCAAGGGCGAGGCGCCGGTCGGCTGGCTGGTCACCGGCTATCCCTGGCAGGATATCGAGACCGCGGTGCACAAGAAGTTCCTGGCCGCTTACCAGGCGCGCTGGAAGGACTATCCGCGGATCGGCTCGATCGTCGGCTACAACACCATGCTGGCGATCGCCGCCATGCTGAAGAAAGCCGGCTCCACCGACACCGACAAGATGGTCGCCGCCATGAAGGGCCTGAGCTTCGATGCCCCGACCGGCCCGATCACCTTCCGCGCGGTGGATCACCAGTCGACCATGGGCGCCTATGTCGGCTGGACGGTCCTGAAGGACGGCAAGGGCACCATGGAGCGTTGGCAATATCTCGACGGCGCGGCCTTCCTGCCGTCGGTCGAGGAAACGAAGAAGCTGCGAAAACAGTAGCCCATCCGGCCGGAAATCCGGCGGCCCTTCGGCGAAGGGCTGCCGGTTTCCGGTTTCCGGACCGCCGGCTCACGAACCGTTGGGGCCGGGTGCCGGCCGCATCCTCTATCCGTTGAAAGCCGACCGCTGCGATGGGTGATTTCGTCGTCACGCTGCTGACCGGCCTGTCCAGCGCCGCCGCCTTGTTCCTGGTGGCGTCCGGCCTTTCGATCATCTTCGGCGTCACCCGGATCGTGAATTTCGCGCATGGCTCCTTCTATATGCTGGGCGCCTATGTCGGCGTGACGACGGTCCAGTCGGTCGGCGGCGGCGCTGTCGGCTTCTGGGCCGCGATCCTGATCGCGGCCGTCGCGGTCGGCCTGATCGGCGTGGCGATGGAAATCCTGCTGCTGCGCCGTATCTACCGGGCGCCGGAGCTTTTCCAGCTTATCGCTACGTTCGGCGTCATCCTGGTTCTCCAGGACGTCACCCTGTGGATCTGGGGCTCCGAAGATCTGGTCGGCCCGCGCGCGCCCGGCTTCACCGGGGCGGTCACGATATTCGGCCAGAAGCTGCCGGAATACGATCTCGTCCTGATCGCGGTGTCGCCGCTGGTGCTGGCCGGCCTGTGGCTGCTGTTCAACCGCACGCGCTGGGGCACGCTGGTGCGCGCCGCGACCCTCGACCGCCAGATGGTCTCGGCGCTCGGCGTCAACCAGCGCTGGCTGTTCACCGGCGTGCTGTTTCTCGGCTCGGCGCTGGCCGGGCTGGGCGGGGCGATCCAGCTGCCCAAGGGCGGCGCCGACCTGCTGATGGATTTCAACATCATCGCGGCGGCCTTCGTCGTTGTGGTGGTCGGCGGCATGGGCAGCATCGGCGGCGCCTTTCTCGCCGCCATCCTGATCGGCCTGCTCCAGACTTTCGGCATCCAGATTTTCCCCAACAGCACGCTGATCCTGATGTTCCTGGTCATGGCGGTCGTGTTGATCTTCCGGCCGTGGGGCCTGCTCGGCAGACCGGAAATCCCAGGCCATGGCGTCGTCGAAGCGCCGGAAGCGCCATTGCGCGCGGCGGGCAGGGGCCTGCGCATCGCCGGCGCGCTGGTCCTGGCATTCCTGCTCCTGTTGCCGGTCGCGCACCTGGTCGTCCCGTCCGTCGTCGGCGATTTCTCGCTGGTGCTGGTCATCGAGATCTCGATCTTCGTGCTGTTCGCCGCCGCCCTGCATTTCATCATGGGGCCGGGCGGCATGGTCTCCTTCGGCCATGCGGCCTTCTTCGGCGGCGGCGCCTATGGGGCGGCCCTGCTGGTGAAATTCGCCGAAGCGCCGATGGAGATCGCCTTCTGGGCGGCGCCGGCGGGCGCGGCCTTGCTGGCGATCCTGTTCGGCTGGTTCTGCGTCCGCCTGACCGGCGTCTATTTCGCTATGCTGACTCTGGCCTTCGCCCAGATCGCCTGGTCCATCGTCTTCCAGTGGGGCGACGTAACCGGCGGCGACGACGGCATCCTCGGCACCTGGCCCTCCGACTGGGCGAGCAGCCGGGTCGCCTACTACTACCTCACCGTCGGGTTTACGGTCGCCGGTATCCTGGCAATGCGCCGGATGCTGTTCGCACCCTTCGGCTACACCCTGCGCGCCGGCCGCGATTCGCCCTTGCGCGCCGCTGCCATCGGCATCGACCTCAAGCGGCATCAGTGGATCGCCTTCACAATTTCCGGCGCGTTCGCGGGCCTGGCCGGGGCGTTGTTCCTCTATTCCAAGGGCAGCGTCTTTCCGACCTCGATGGAGATCGCCCGTTCGTTCGACGCCCTGCTGATGGTGCTGCTGGGCGGGGTGCACTCGCTGATCGGGCCGATCGTCGGCGCGGCGGCGCTGACCTGGCTCAACGACCTGTTCAGCGGGTTGAGCTACTGGCGCTTCCTGCTCGGCGCCACCATCATCGGCCTCGTGCTGCTGCTGCCGAACGGCCTGGTCGGACTGGGCGACAGCTGGGTAGGCCGCCGGCTCGGCCTGGCTGCCCCCGGATCGGGGTCCGGGGCAGGCGAGCGAGAGGCGCCGGCATGACCGCGCTGCTCGAAGTCAGCCGTCTCTCCAAGGCCTTCGGCGGCGTCCGTGCGGTGCAGGATGTGTCCTTTGCAGTCAAACCGGGCGAATTGCTGGCAATGATCGGCCCCAACGGCGCGGGCAAGACGACCTGCTTCAACATGCTGATGGGCCAGATCCGGCCGGACCATGGCGCGATCCGGCTGAAGGGCCGGGACATCGCCGGCCTGCCGCCACACCGCATCTGGCGGCTCGGCGTCGGCCGCACCTTCCAGATCACCGCGACCTTCACCTCCATGACGGTGCGCGAGAATGTCCAGATGGCCCTGATCAGCCACAACCGGGCCAGCCGCAAGCTGTGGCGGCCGGCCGCGGAGACCGATACCGCCCATGCCAACGCGCTGCTCGAACGGGTCGGCATGGCGGAGCAGGGCGACCGCGCCTGTTCGGTGCTGGCCTATGGCGACCTCAAGCGCGTCGAGCTGGCGATCGCGCTCGCCAACGATCCGGACCTGCTGCTGATGGACGAGCCGACCGCCGGCATGGCGCCGCGCGAACGGATCGAACTGATGCGCCTGGCCGACGAGATCGTGGCCGAACGCAACATCGGCGTGCTGTTCACCGAACACGATATGGACGTTGTCTTCGCCCACGCGCACCGGATCATGGTGCTGAACCGGGGCGAATTGATCGCCGAGGGCGCGCCCGAGACGGTCCGCGCCAACGAGCAGGTGCGCGACATCTATCTCGGCAGTTCGGTTGAGGCGGGCCGGGACGGCGAGGCGGGCGCACTATGACGACCGTCGTTCTCGAAGCCCGCGACCTGCACACCTATTACGGCGGGGCGCATATCCTCGCGGATCTGTCCTTCACGCTGAATGACGGCGAGGTCGTCGTCCTGCTCGGCCGCAACGGCGCGGGCAAGACCACGACCATGAAGTCGGTGATGGGGCTGGTCCGTATGCGGGCCGGCACGGTGCATCTCGAAGGCGCCGACATCACGGGCGAGGAGCCGCATGTCATCGCCCGGGCGGGCATGGGCTATGTGCCGGAAGACCGGCGGATTTTCGCCGACCTCACCGTGATGGAGAATCTGGAAGTCGGGCGCCAGCCGTCCCGGCCCGGCGCCCCGGCCTGGACGCCGGAGCGGCTGTTCGGGATGTTCCCGAACCTGGCCGAAATGCGCACCCGGGCCGCCGGCCGGATGAGCGGCGGCGAGCAGCAGATGCTGACCGTGGCGCGCACCCTGATGGGCAACCCGAAAGTCCTGCTGCTGGACGAACCGTCCGAAGGCCTCGCGCCGGTGATCGTCGACCAGATGGCGGCGACCATCCAGGCGCTCAAGGCGGAGGGCCTGTCGATCCTGCTGTCGGAACAGAATCTGCATTTCGCGACCGCCGTGAGCGACCGCGCCTACATCGTCGAGAAAGGGCGCATCCGTTACGAGGGCACGATGGACGCGCTTGCCGCCAACGTGGAAGTGCGCAACACCTATTTGACTGTGTGACCCTTGGAAAAAGGGTAGGGAGGAGCCGCCGTGAAAGCCGATATCCGCAAGACCATGGTGCTGGTTGAGGACACCCACAAGGAAATGGGCCGGGCGATCGACCCGCCGACCCGCCGCGCCGTAGCGATCGCCGTGATCGCCAACCCGTTCGCCGGCGAATATGTCGAGGATCTCGAACCGCTGATGGAAATCGGCGCGGAACTGGGCGCCTATCTGGGCGAAAAGGCGGTCGCCGCCCTGGGAATCGAACCGTCGGCCGCCGAAAGCTACGGCAAGGCGGCCGTGGTCGGCGAGCGGGGCGAGCTGGAGCACGCCGCCGCCATCCTGCATCCCCGCCTCGGCGCACCCTTGCGCAAGGCGGTCGAGAAGGGCGCCGCGCTGGTGGCGTCGTCCAAGAAACGCGGCGGGCCGGGCACACCGCTCGACGTGCCGCTCGGCCACAAGGACGCGGCCTACGTCCGCAGCCATTTCGACGGCATCGAGGTGCGAATTCCCGATGCGCCATGCGCCGACGAGATCCTGGTCGCCGTCGCGGTCACCGACAGCGGGCGCCCGCTGCCCCGGGTTGGCGGCCTGACCGTCGACGAGGTCGAGGGCAAGGACGGGCTGAGATAGCGTCCTTCGAGACGAGGTTTCGAGACTCGATCCTATCGGATCGTTCCTCAACCTCTCCTCAGGATGAAGAGAATGAAGGAACAGATTTGATTTTCCCTTCATCCTGAGGAGGCCATTGAGGAGGCGCGCAGCGCCGTCTCGAAATGGCCGTCTCGAAGGACGAAGCCCCGTCTCGAAGGACGCCGCACCAAATCAAGTACGGAGATTTTGCAATGTCCCTTACCGTCTCCACCGCGCCGCCGAAGGGCAAGACCGTCGTCCGCAATATCGGTCTGATGCTGTCCGGCGATCTGGCGCAGCCGATCCTGGATGCCGATTGCATCGTTGCCGTCGACGGCCGCATCGACAGCTTCGGCAAGGAAGCCGATCTCAACACCGCCGGCGCGGACACCGTCATCGACGCCAGGGGAACGACGCTCGCGCCGGGCCTGATAGACAGCCACGTCCACCCGGTGTTCGGCGACTGGACGCCGCGCCAGAATCAGTTCAACTGGATCGACAGCTTCCTGAACGGCGGCGTCACGACGATGATTTCGGCCGGCGAGGTCCATCTGCCCGGCCGGCCGAAGGATATCGTCGGCCTCAAGGCGCTGGCGGTGACCGCCCAGCGCGCCTTCGACGCCATGCGCCCGGCCGGCATGAAGGTCCATGCCGGCGCGCCCGTGATCGAAAAGGGCATGGAGGAGGCGGATTTCGCCGAGATGGCGCGCAACGGCGTCAAGCTGCTCGGCGAGGTCGGCCTCGGCGGCGTCAAGCAGGGCGAGGAAGCCAAGCAGATGGTCGCCTGGGCGCGCAAATACGGCATCCAGAGCACGATCCACACCGGCGGCCCCTCGATTCCCGGGTCCGGCCTGATCGACAAGGATGTCGTGCTGGAGGCCGACGCCGACGTGATCGGCCATATCAACGGCGGTCACACGGCCCTGCCGCTCGACCAGATCCGCTGCCTGTGCGAGCAGTGCAGCCGCGCCGTCGAAATCGTCCATAACGGCAACGAGCTGGCCGCGCTGTTCGCCATGCGCACGACGATGGAACTGGGCCAGCCGGAGCGCATTATCCTGGGCACCGATTCGCCGGCCGGCTCCGGCGTGCAGCCGCTCGGCATCCTGCGGATGATCGCGATGCTGTCGAGCATCGGCGAAACGCCGCCGGAAATCGTGTTCTGCTTCGCCACCGGCAACACGGCGCGGATGCGCGACCTCGATGTCGGCCTGATCGAGGAAGGCCGCGCGGCCGACTTCGTCATCATGGACAAGGCCCAGCACACCGCCGGCAGTACGCTCCTCGAGTCGGTGCGCATGGGCGACGTGCCCGGCGTCGGCATGGTGATCGTCGACGGCGCCGTGCGCTGCGGCCGCTCGCGCAACACGCCGCCGGCAACGACGCTGCCCGAGGTTGTGGGGTAGGGCGGCGCGGGATCGCGTTCACTCGGCGGCGACCCTTTGTTCAAATACGTGTCACGCCGGACCTGAGTCGGCGATCATTGCCCCTCACACCCCTAACCCGGTGTTATATTGTGCATAAAATCGAAATAAAGGAAGTCAATCGCGTAGTAACGTACAATCCGTAGTCAAGGCGAGTGCGGATTCTTTTAAAGTCAGGACCGCCGCTGAGTACAGTTGGCAATATTCGTTCGGTCTTACCGAGAGGCCGTCACAAGGACTATCAGTGTTTCCGTATTTTGCCGGGCGCCGGCCGGCAAGATCGAATGGTTAGCGTGTTCCCGGTTGCCACGTATTGGCTGTACGCACCCTTTCATCCTCTGTTATCGATTTCCAAGTATGTAGCACCGGGGCGTAGTCGTCGGTCTGCCGCCGGGAATGTGCAGTGTGCTGTCCGGCGTCCGGTTTTGACCCTTCTTAGTCAAGCCGGATCAATACTTTAGCGTGCCGATCAGCGTTGAACTGGTGCGCCGATCAACACACTAACCTTGGAATCTCACCAAGTCAGGCAGAATGGTCACAATCTCCGGTACTACTGCGATCAGGACGGCAAAACACAGCAAGATCAGGAAAAAAGGCAGCGCGTAGAGCGCAATTCGGTGAACTGGAACCTTGGTCAATGTCTGCAGAACAAAAAGGTTGAATCCGATGGGCGGTGTAATTTGCGCCATTTCGACTACCACAACCAGAAAGATGCCGAACCAGATTTTGTCGAACCCGGCCAGCTGGACGAGCGGCAGGGTTATCGGCAGGGTCATGACTATCATCGACAGACCCTCCATGATGCAGCCGAGTGCCGCGTAGAACACCAGCAGCACCAGGATGAGTCCAAACGGTCCGAGCTGAAGACCGGCGATCTCCAGGGCGATCATCCGCGGCACGCCGAGGAAGGCCATGGCGACCGACAGGAAAAAGGCGCCGGCTACGATCAGGCCGATCATGCTCGTGGTACGAACGGTCCCAAGACACGCTTGGTAGAACCCCGCAAAGGTCAGTGACCGCTGGGCGAGCCCGACCGCGAGGGCACCGAATACGCCGACGGCCGCGGCCTCGGTCGGGCTCGCGATGCCCGCATACATCGATCCCAGGACGGTGACGATCAGACACAATGTCGGGCCCAGATAGACCAGCCCGGTGAGCCTGTTGCGCCAACCGATCGGGGCAGAGTCGGCGGGAACCAGCGAAGGGTCCAACGATGTACGAACAGCGATGTAGATCATATAGGCCAAGGCCAGCATCAGGCCCGGCACGATCCCGGCTATGAACAATTTGAGGATCGAGGTCTCGGCGAGAACGCCGTAGACGATCAGGAAGATGCTGGGAGGGATCAAAAATCCGAAGGTACCGGCGCCGGCCAGAGAGCCGATCACCAGCCGCCTGTCGTAGCCGCGCGACAGGAGCTCCTGCAGCGTTATACGTCCTACGGTAACGGTTGTTGCCGCCGAAGATCCGGAGATCGCTGCAAACATCGTGCAGCCGAGCACGTTGACGTGCAGAAGCCGGCCCGGCAACCGATCTGTCCACAGCGAGAGACCCTTGAACAAGTCGCTCGAAAGGCGCGTCCGGTAGAGAAGTTCGCCCATCAAGATGAACAGTGGCAAGGCGATCAATTCCGGGCTGGTCAGGCTGGTCCATAGATTCTGCGAAAGCAGTTTGTCGACGGGGATCGAATGAAACATCCCGAGCCCGACGATACCTACCGCATAAAGCGACACGCCAATCCAGACACCGGCGCCCAGTAACGCGACCAGCATGAAGAGGACTGTCGCAACCGTCGCGGCGCTCACGTCCTGTCCGTCGGAAAATCATCCACCACGTCGTCGGACTCGCCGGATTCGAGCGGGGCACCGATCAGGCAACGCGCGAGTCGCGCCGCCAGTTGCGCCGAAAAGAGCCAGGCGCAGACCGCAAGCAATGTTTGCGGATAGCCAACAGGGGTTTCCAGCGGCGTGTAACTGCGGCTGCCTCCAATAAAGGAACGCACCGCCATGTCCGAGACCGCATAGGCAATAAACGCCGCAACCGCGAGCGCAAGCGCGGTCGCGAAGATCTCCAAAGCGGCATGAATTCGGGGCGGGACGCGGTCGAGCAACAGAGATACGCGAATGTGACCGCCGGTGCGGAGCGCATCGGCGGCCCCTGCGAAGATCATCAGTACCAAGAGATACGTACCGTACTCGAACGCAAACTCGAGCTCGGTGCCGAGGAGAGAACTGGCCGCAATCTCCGCGATGATCAAACCCGCAAGCAACACGACCATCAGCGCAGCGAGAACCGCACCGCCTCGGGATACGGCATCGATCCCGGCGAGGGTGCGGTCCAGCATAGTCACGCGCGCGGAGGGGCGTTGGATCGCCCCAGCCTGTCGCTTTTGCTCTCGCTCCTGCGGGCTATTTGCTCATCGTCGTTCTGTATTTTTTCAGGATTGTCCCGGCAGGTTCGCCGACCGACTTCGTATATTGATCCCACATCGGCGTCGCCACATTGCGCATGGCCGAGACCAGTGTCGCCGAAGGCTGGCGGATTTCCAGGCCATTGGCGGTAAGGGTCTTCGCGTTTTTCACGTCGGCCGCCGCGCTGACATCCCAGAACTGCGGTTCGAGCTTTGCGGCGAGCTCGACGATGGCATTCCGGTGCTCTTGCTTCAGTTTGCCGAACGCATCGAGATTGACCGAGACAACATTCGAGGCCCAGAAGTGGTTGGTCCTGTACATGTACTTCAGAAATTCCCAGAACTTGCCGTCGACAGCGGAACTCGTTCCGGTACCGACGGCGTTGAGCCTGCCGGTTGCCAGCGCCGGAACGACGTCCCCGAAAGGCAGTTGCACCGGTGTCATGCCCAGGCGGCGCGCGAGTTCCGAGCTGGTCTTGTTGGTCGTGCGAATCTTCAGACCGTCTAGGTCGGACAATTCGTTCACCGCTACTTTGGTGAAGATACCCTGACTGGGCCAAGGCACCAGATACAGAAGCTTCTGATTGCGCTTGGCGAAGATCTTCTCGACATGGGACCGGGCATGCGAATAGAGCCTCTTCAGATCGTCATAGTCGTTGATCAGGAAGGGAAGGGCCTCGATGCCAAGCAGCGGCTCCTCGCCGACCTGTTGCACAAGCGCGAACTCGGCCATCGGTACAGTGCCGTCTTGCACCGCCCTCAACAGTTCCGGACCCTTTTGGCCAAGCGCACCGCCGGCGTGCACGATTATTTCGACCTCGCCGCCCGTCACGTTCTTGACCTCCGCTGCGAACTTCATGGCGTTTTGTGTATGAAAATTCCCCGCCGGCCAGACGATCGCCATGTCCAGCTTTTGCCCATACGCTGGTACCGTGAGCCACGATACCGCCAGACATGCCGCCAACAGAGCGCAAATTCCGATAACTCTTGGACGTTGAATCATCTGTAACTCCTCTTGTCTTTGCAGTTTGCAAAGGGTCGTACCGTTGTCGTCCCCTGTAACGCGTTCAAACAATTCTCCAGGCTGCATCGCTTGCGCGCCATCAGCTAGCCCGATCTATTCATCCTGCCGCTGATTATCGATGCTGGCGAGCGGCGCAAGTGAGCGCACGACACCGTTGGGCATCTTTTTTCGGATTTTGTCATGTCTTGTCATGTTATGCAATTTACGTGATGCTCCGCATCGGAAATTTTTTTTAATATATTGTTTTAATTAGCCTATTTTACAATTTCAACCACCCGATCAGGCGGTTCCGTGTTGCGTATGTTGTTCGGCGTAGGGGCATGACCCCTCCATTCCACATGGAATCAACAGCTTACCGCGCCGATCGACGCCAAAGCTCCGCGCCGAACAACGGTGTAGAGGGCCGGCCCGAATTTCCGTGCCTTTGGCACCGGTCTCCGGACCTGATCCGGTGTCCGGAGCCGACCCGAAAGCCAGCGCCTGCGGTTCTGGAGCCCGGACTTCCGCTTCGCTCCGTCCAGGGTGACACGCCAAAGCAGAATGTTTCGGAATGAGGAACCTCCATCGCCCCCGCGCGCCACGCCATACCGGCACCGCGCAGCGGCTATGACTGGCCGGGCCCGTCCGTAGCCTCTATGTTTGCCGGACAGCGGCGCTCCTGCGGGCGCCGTTCGTATGTCGGGAGGGAACGGACATCATGGACGGCGGGGAACGGCATTACGGCATCGGCGACCGGGCGCCGCGCAAGGAAGACCGCCGGCTGCTGACCGGCCGCGGGCGCTATGCCGACGATGTGCGGATTGAGGGCGCGCTCGCCGGCTATGTCCTGCGCGCGTCGGAAGCCCATGGCGATATCCGAAGGCTGGATACCGAAGCCGCGAAGGCGATGCCCGGCGTCCGCCTCGTCCTGTGCGCGCAGGATCTGATCGATTTCGGTTGCCGGCCGTTTCCGTGCCGGCTGCCGATCACGGGCCGCAACGGCGAAGCGATCCTCACGCCGGTCCGCCATGCCCTGGCGCATGGCCGGGTGCGCTTTGCCGGCGAAGCTGTCGCCTTCGTGGTCGCCGACACGCTCGACCGCGCACGCGACGCCGCCGAAGCGATTGCGCTCGACATCGAGCCGTTGCCCGTCCTGCTCGATCCGTGGCAGGCGATCGAGGCCGATGCGCCATTGATGCACGACAGCGTCCCCAGCAATGTCGCCCTCGACTGGGTCGGCGGCGACGAACCGGCGACGGACAAGGCCTTCGCCGCCGCCGCCCATGTCACCCGCCTGCGTATCGCCAGCCAGCGCGTCGCGCCGACCTCGATCGAGCCGCGCAGCGGCACCGGCGCGTGGGATGCCGCGAGCGGCCGCTATACGCTGCACACCGGCGGGCAGGGCGCCTTCGGCCTGTCGCGCAGCCTGGCGGAACTGGTCGGCGGCAAGGCGGGCGACGTCCGGGTGCTGATGGGCGATGTCGGCGGCTCCTTCGGCATGAAGGGCGGCGCCTACCCGGAGCATGTGCTGTGCCTGGTCGCCGCGCGGCTGACCGGCCGGCCGGTGCGCTGGCGCGACGACCGGTCCGAGAGTTTTCTCGGCGATGCGGCCGGACGGGATATCCATGTCGAAGGCGAACTGGCGCTCGACGCCGACGGCCGCATTCTCGGCATGCGCCTGGTCGGCGTCGCCAATATGGGCGCCTACGTCTCCGGCGTCGGCCCGCTGCCCGGCTCCCGGAACATCCTGAAGAACGGCGCCTCGCTCTACCGGATTCCGGCGGCCTTCGTGAACATGCGTTGCGTGTTGACCAACCAGAGCCCGGTTGCCGCCTATCGCGGCGCCGGCCGGCCCGACGCCAACCTGTTCACCGACCGGCTGGTCGACCGGGCGGCGCGCGAAACCGGCCGGGATCCGGTCGAACTGCGCCGCCTCAACCTGATCGGTCCGGAGGAACTGCCCTACACGGCGGTTTCCGGCCAGGTTTACGGCGAGGGCGAATTCGGGGCGGTGCTGGACAAGGCTCTGGCAGCGGCCGATACGGCCGGCTTCGCCGCGCGCCGGGCCGACAGCGAAGCGCGCAGCCTGATACGCGGGATCGGTGTCGCCAGCTATCTCGAAGCGACCGCCCCGCCGGGCAAGGAGACCGGCGGCATCCGGTTCGAGGCCGACGGCCGAATCACCTTCATCACCGGCACGAAGGATTTCGGCCAGGGCCATGAAGGCGCCTTCGCCCAGATACTGGGCAGTGCCTTGAGCGTGTCCTACGACCGGATCGGGCTGCTGCAGGGCGACAGCGACGCGTTGCTTCACGGCGGCGGCACAGGCGGTTCCCGCTCTCTGATGGCGAGCGGCAAGGCAGCGGTCGACGCGGCCGGGGCGGTGATCGAAAAGGGCAGGGCCGCGGCAGCGCACTATCTGGAAGCGGCGCCAGGTGATATCGAGTTCGTCGGCGGGGCGTTCCGGGTTGCCGGTACCGACCGGGCGATCGCGCTGCACGCGCTGGCCGAGCGCATGAAAGCCGATCCGTTGCCGGACGACGGGTTCGAGAGTCTGGATGTCAACATTGTCGTCGAAACCCCGCCGTCGGCCTTTCCGAACGGCTGTCACATTTGCGAGGTCGAACTGGATCCGGAGACCGGCGCGATCGCGGTCGACCGCTATACGGCGGTCAGCGATTTCGGCACCATCCTCAATCCCATGCTGGTCGAAGGCCAGATCCACGGCGGCGTGACCCAGGGGCTGGGCCAGGCGATGATGGAAGAGGTGGTGCTGGACACCGACGGCCAGTGCCTGAGCGGTTCGCTGATGGACTATTGCATCCCGCGGGCCTCCGACCTGCCGGATCTGGCGCAGATGATCGTGGACGATCATCCGGTGCCGACGGAGACCAACCCGCTGGGCGTCAAGGGTTGCGGCGAGGCCGGCACGACCGGCGCGCTGCCCGCGGCGGTCAACGCCGTCGTCGACGCGTTGGAGCAGTGCGGCGTCAACGATTTCCGGATGCCGGCGACGCCGCACAGGATCTGGCGGTTGCTCAACGGCATGGCGGCGTAGGACGCAACGGCCCGGCCCAAAGCGGCCGTTGCGGGGCCGCTCCGGCGGCGTCACCCGATTGTGAGTCGAAGTTAATGCCCAACCGGCCGGGTCCGGGCGATAAAATCGTCTTGCAAACCGGCGCCTCGCAAACCGGGAACACGCCATGGCCACTCGCATCCTGCTCATTGACGATGACGAATTGCTGCGGGTGGCGATCGGCGATTTGCTGGAAACCGAAGGCTATCTTGTCACCACCGCAGGCGCGGTCGACACCGGCCTCAGGATGTTTCGGGCCGCCCGTCCCGATCTGGTGATTACCGATCTCACGATGCCGCAAAGCGACGGTATCGAAATCATCAACGCTCTGTCGAAGGAAGAGCCGCGACCCCGGATCATTGTCATTTCCGGCGGCGGAGAGACGATCGATTCATTGTCCAACCTGCGCCGGGCGCAGGATATGGGCGCTGACCGTATTTTGGAAAAACCTTTCCGAGCCAACACGTTGCTTGAGATAATTAAAGCGCTCATGGAAGACGCCGACGCGAAGCTGGATGAAGCCAGGACCGGTTGACCCCGGCGGCCGTCCGAACCGTGAATTCAACCGGACGAAATCCGCTTGCGGGCCCGGCAAAAAAATGACATGAACCGCGCCCTTTCAGCGGAGAACTCCGATGCCTCGACCACCCTATCCCCGGTCTCCAGACACTGGATTGACGGGCGCCGCCGATAGCGCCCTGTCGCTCGCCGGCCGCGAAGCCCGGCAGATGGACGAAGCGGGCAAGCTGAACCGCTACATTATCGGCTATGGCGAGGCGGTCGAGGCCGGCTGGACGGCGCGCGGGCTCGATGCGCCCGACCTGCCGGCCATCCAGCGCTACCGGGTCGAGCGCATGCGCGCCGAGATGCGCAAGGCGGACGTCGCCGGGATGGTGCTGTTCGATCCGCTCAACGTCCGGTACTTGACCGATTCGACCAATATGCAGGTCTGGATCATGCACAATGCGGCCCGTTACGCCTTCGTGGCGACCGAAGGGCCGGTCATCCTGTTCGAATTCCACAACGCTCGGCATCTGAGCGCCCATTCGGTCGCGATCGACGAAATCCGGCCGGCCACCGGCCCCTATTTCTTTCATGGCGGCAGCCGCCTGCCCGAGATTTACCGGAAATGGTCGGCCGAAATCGCCGACCTGATCGACAGCCATGGCGGCGGCAACCGCTGGCTGGCGCTCGACCACGGCCCGCCGGCCGGCATTCACGCCCTCGAAGGCCACAATCTCGAGGTGGTCGATGCCCAGCCGATCGTCGAAATCGCCCGGAGCATCAAATCCGCCGAAGAGATCAAGGCCATGCGGCGGTCGATGGCGGCCTGCCTGGACGCGCTGGACGACACGCGGGCGGCGCTGAAACCGGGCATGACCGAACTGGAGCTGTGGGGCGCCTTCTGGGACGCCGCGGTCAGCCGCGGATCGGAATGGGTCGAGACCTGCCTGCTTGCGGCGGGGCCGCGCACCAATCCGTGGTTCCAGGAATGCAGCGGCTACGCCATCCAGGCCGGCGACATCGTCGGTTTCGACACCGATCTGGTCGGCCCCTACGGCTATTGCGCCGATATTTCCCGGACCTGGCTGTGCGGCGACGAGCAGGGCGACGACGAGCAGCGCGTGCTCTACGCCATCGCGCAGGAGCAGGTGCAATACAATATGGAATTGCTCAAGCCGGGTCTCGGGTTCCGCGAATTCGTCGAGAAAGCCCGGCTGCTGCCGGAGGAATGCCTGCCGCGGCGTTACGGCGTCCTGGCCCACGGGGTGGGTCTCTGCGACGAGTGGCCGGCCATTCCCTATCCGCAGGATTTCGACGAAGGAGGTTACGACGGCGTGTTCGAACCGGGCATGGTCGTCTGCGTCGAGAGCTACACCGGCCGGGTCGGCGGCAAGGAAGGCGTCAAGCTGGAAGAGCAGGTGGTCATCACCGAAACCGGCTACGACCTGATCTCCGTACCGAAGCCAGACGAACAACTGGCCTGAACCCGTTGCGCCGAATGTGTTGCCGTCGGCTGCGCTTCGCGGCCGCTCATTATGCGATGATTGGCGCGCTGGCGTCGGGCGGCGCTGCTGTTATCACGGTGCACGGTGATAGTGGCGGGACAGGGCCGCCGGGCCGGAAATGCTTGCCGGAGGCATCGGAGTGGACAATGTCGCCGAATTCTTCGTGATGGGCGGCTATGCGGTTTATGTCTGGCCGGCGCTCGGCCTGACCGCGGCGGTCATGATCGGGCTGGCGTGGCAATCCTGGCGCCGGCTGCGGCGCGAGGAAGCGGTTGCGGCCGAACTCGAAATGTCCCTGAAATCCAACCCTGTGGCGGCAAGCCCATCTGACGGGAAGACGGAACGTGCGGCCTAAGCGGCGGCGCATGACCTTTCTGGCGGTCGGCGTTTGCCTGCTCGGCGTGGCGGTCGCCCTGGTTCTGGCGGCGCTGGACGATGGCGTAACCTTTTTCTACACGCCGTCGAAAGTCGCGGCCAAAGCGGTACCGGCGGGACAGCAGTTCCGCCTCGGTGGGCTGGTCGAGACCGGCAGCCGCAAGACGCTCGACGACGGTGTGAGCGTGGCTTTCCGCGTAACCGACTGTATCCGCAGCCTGCCGGTGGTCTACAAGGGTGTGCTGCCGGACCTGTTCCGGGAAGGGCAGGGCGTCGTGGCGATCGGCCGGCTGGAGAAGTCCGGCACCTTCCGGGCCGATACGATCCTCGCCAAGCATGACGAGAACTACATGCCGAAGGATCTGGCGGACCAGCTGAAGAAGCAGGGGCAATGGCACAAGGACGGCGGCGGCAAACCCTGCCCCGACGCGAAATCCTGACCCGGAGGCCGATGGCGTGAGCGCGGAAATCGGCCATTTCGCCTTGATCGTTGCGGCGATCCTTGCATTCGGCCAGAGCATTTTCCCGATGGCTGGGGCAGTTCGGCGCCATGGCGCGCTGATGTCCCTCGGCGGCACGCTGGCGACCGGCCAGTTCGTCTTCGTCCTGATCGCGTTCGGCGCGTTGACCTGGGCGTTCCTGACGTCGGATTTCTCGGTCGCCAACGTCGTCCAGAACTCGCACAGCGGCAAGCCGCTGCTCTACAAGATCTCCGGCGTCTGGGGGAACCACGAAGGCTCGATGGTCCTGTGGTGCCTGATCCTCAGCCTGTTTGGCGCCTGCGTCGCCTGGTTCGGCGGCAATGTCGCGCCCGGCCTGCGCGCCCGGGCGATTGCGGTCCAGGGGATGATCGGCCTCGCCTTCCTCGCCTTTATCCTGCTGACCTCGAACCCGTTCGACCGGGTCAATCCGATGCCGCCGGACGGGCGCGGCCTGAACCCGATCCTGCAGGACCCCGGCCTCGCCTTCCATCCGCCGCTGCTTTACCTCGGCTATGTCGGCTTCTCGGTCACCTTTTCCTTCGCCGTCGCCGCCTTGCTGGAGGGCAGGGTGGACGCCGCCTGGGCGCGCTGGGTGCGGCCGTGGGCGCTCGCGGCCTGGAGCTTTCTCACCCTCGGCATCGCGCTCGGCAGCTGGTGGGCCTACTACGAACTGGGCTGGGGCGGATTCTGGTTCTGGGATCCGGTCGAGAACGCCTCCTTCATGCCGTGGCTGGTCGGCACCGCCCTGCTGCACAGCGCCATCGTCGCGGAAAAGCGCGATGCGCTGAAAAGCTGGTCTATCCTGCTGGCAATCCTGACCTTTTCGCTCAGCCTGCTCGGCACTTTCCTGGTCCGCTCCGGGGTGCTGACTTCGGTCCACACCTTCGCGACCGATCCCGAGCGCGGCCTGTTCATCCTCGCCATCCTCGCCGTGGCCATCGGCGGCGCGCTGCTGCTCTACGCCTTGCGCGCGCCGACATTGAAGGGCGGCGGCCTGTTCCGGCCGATCTCGCGCGAGGGCGCGCTGATCCTCAACAATCTGCTGATGACCGTGGCGGCGCTGACCGTGCTGTTCGGCACCCTCTATCCGCTGATCGTCGATGCGCTCGGTCTCGGCAAGATCAGCGTTGGGCCGCCCTATTTCAACGCCACCTTCGTGCCCCTGATGGCGCCGATGATCCTCGCCATGGGCATCGCGCCCTTCCTGCCCTGGAAGCGGGCCGACCTGGTCGCCGCGCTCGACCGGCTGAAGCTGGTCGCCGGCGTCGCGATAGTCCTGGCCGCGGCGGTCGTTTTCCTGGAGGACCGGCACAGCTTCGCCGCGGCGCTCGGCTTGGGATTGGCAGCCTGGCTGATCGGCGCAGCGGCGTGGGAGGTTGCCGGCCGCCTCCGGCTTTTCCGCGCTCCGCCCGGCGAATCGTTGCGCCGCGCCGCCGCAATGCCGCGCAGCGCCTGGGGCATGACGATCGCCCATGCCGCCGCCGGCGTGGTCGTCGCCGGAATCACGGCCTCGGGCGTCTGGCAGACCGAGGTCATCCGCACCATGAAACCGGGCGACCGGGCCGAGGTCGCCGGCTACACCATCGGCTTCGCCGGTGTGCGCGAAGTGAGTGCGGGCAATTATCTGGCTCGGCGGGGCCATTTCATCGTGTCCGAGGGCGGGGTTGCCGTCGACACGCTGTGGCCGGAGAAGCGGGTCTACCTGCCGCAACGCACACCGACGACCGAAGCGGCGATCCGGACCACGCTGTTCGCCGATCTCTATATCGTGCTGGGCGATCCCGACGGGCGGGGCGGCCATGCGGTGCGGCTGTATCACAACCCGCTGGTGCCGTGGATCTGGATCGGCGCCGTGTTCATGTTCCTCGGCGGCATGATTTCGCTGACCGACCGGCGCCACCGGGTCGGCGCCCCTCGGCGCTCGGTCCGGCCGGCGGCTGCCCAGTCTGCGGCTGCCCGGTCTGCAGAAACCTGACCCGCAATGGGCTCGCGCCGGCTGCTCTTCCTCGCGCCGCTCGCGTTTTTCGCGATCGTCGCAGCGGCTGCCGCCTTCTATCTGACGAGCGGGCGCGACCCGCGCCTGCTGCCCTCGGCGCTGATCGACAAGCCGGCGCCGGAATTCGCCGCGCCCGGCCTTTCGGTCGCCGGAACGCCAGTGGCCCGGGGCTTTTCAAGTGCATTTTTCAAGAATCGCATTACGGTTCTGAACTTCTTCGCAAGTTGGTGCGCGCCCTGTCTGGTCGAACACCCGCAGATTACGGCATTGTCGAACCTGCCGGGCGTGACGCTGGTCGGCATCAACTACAAGAACAAGCCGGACAAGGCCGCGGCCTGGCTGGCCCGCCACGGCAATCCCTATGCCCGGATCGGTGTCGATCCGGCGGGCGATCTGGCGCCTGAATTCGGCCTCTACGGTGTGCCGGAGACCTTCCTGATCGGACCGCGGGGCCGGATTCGTCTGAAGCATGTCGGCCCGATCACCGTCCAGATTCTGAAAGAAAAAATCCTGCCCGCAATACAGGCGCTGAAGAATTGATGCGCTGGAAGGCCCTGCCTCTGCTGTTCCTGGCGCTGTTCTTTGCGGCCGTGTCGCCGCCCTTCCGCGCGCAGGCCATCGAGCCGGGCGAGGCCCTGGAAGATGCGAAGCTGGAAGACCGCGCGCGCGACATCGGGCGCCAGTTGCGCTGCCTGGTCTGCCAGAACCAGTCGATCGACGATTCCGATGCGCCGCTGGCGCGCGACCTGCGCCGGCTGGTGCGCAAGCGGTTGGTCGTCGGCGACACCGACCGCGAGGCCATCGCCTATATCCATGCCCGCTACGGCGATTTCGTCCTGCTGCGCCCGCCGGTCGACGAGCGGACCTGGCTGCTCTGGTTCGGTCCGGCTGCGGCGCTGCTCGCGGCGCTGTTCTTCTTGCTCTGGCGTTTGCGCCGGGCGCGTCCGGCTGCGCAGGCCGGAGCTCTATCGGCAGAAGACGCCGCGCGCGCCGATGCGCTGCTCGACCGCAGCGGAGACGACCCGTGATCTGGCTGGTCGTGGCGGTTCTCGGCGTGGCGGCCGGCGCGGCCATCGCCTGGCGCCTGTATCCGTGCGGCCACACTGGGTCGGCGGCAGCGCCGGATTCGGCGGCCTACGATCTGGAAGTCTATCGCGACCAGTTCCGCGAACTCGATCGGGATCTCGTGCGCGGGGTGATCGAAACGGCAGAGGCCGAGGCGGCGCGCAACGAAATCCGCCGCCGGGCGCTCGCTGCGGCGGAGCGTACGGAGGTTGCCGGAGAGACGGCCGCAGCGCCGCAAAACCTGTCGCGCACAACCGTCCTGCTGCTGGCTCTGGCGGTGCCGGCGCTCAGCCTGGCGCTCTATGCCGTGCTGGGCCGGCCCGAACTGGCCGACCGCAGCCGGCTGACCGTGCAGGAAGAGCGCCGCGGCCCGACCCAAGAGGATATGCGTGCGGCCGAGCAGATGACGCCGGAACAGCGCCAGGCGATGATCCGGGGGATGGTTGGCCGGCTGGCAGAACGGCTGGAGGAAAATCCCGGCGACCTTGCCGGCTGGCTGCGCCTGGCGCGGGCGCGCAGCGTGCTCGGCGAGCCCGGCAAGTCCGCCGATGCCTATGGCAAGGCCGCGGCCCTTGCCCCGAAGAATGTGCGGGTCTTGACCCTCTACACGATGGCCATGCTGCGCCTGCGCGACCCCGACGATCCGCTCGATCCGCGCCTGCTCGATCTTTTCCACCGCCTCCACGCGCTGGAGCCGCGCCATCCGCTTTCCCTCTACTATCTGGGCCGCCACGCCTTCGACCTGGGGCGCGAGGCCGAGGGCAAGGCCTATTGGCGCAAGCTGCTGCCGCTCGTCGCGGACCGGCCGGAATTCGCCGCGCGGATCCGGGAGCGGCTGGAGCGGAAAGCGGAGTAGGGGGCGGGCGATTTGCCCGCTTGAGCGGGCGCTGCCGTAAGGCTGAACTGACAGCACACCTAACCGTTTCCGGATGACCATGTCGGACAATCTCTACGCCCTGCTCGCCGCGAATTTTCCGTCCGATCCGTCGGCGGTGTTTCTGGATGTCGAGAACGGGCCGCCGGTGCTGTACGGCGAGATCGACAGCCGGACCGCCCGGAGCGCCGGAGCGCTGATCGCGCACGGCGCGGCGGCCGGCGCCCGGGTCGTCGCCCAGGTGGATAAATCTCCGGATGCCGTGATGCTTTATCTGGCCTGCCTGCGCGCCGGGCTGGTCTTCGTGCCGCTGAACTCTGCCTATACCGCGCTGGAGGTCGCTTTCTTCCTGGAGGACTCCGCGCCCGCCGTTTTCGTGTGCCGGGTTGCGGATCGCGCAACCGCCGAAACCGTCGCCCGCGACGCCGGCGTGGGCGCCGTGCTGACTCTGGGCGAGGGCGCCGGGTCGTTGCTTGACGCCGCCGCTGAAACGCCGCCCGGCAACGCCGTTGTCGAGCGTCGGGCCGGGGATCCGGCCGCGATTCTCTATACCTCCGGCACGACCGGCCGGCCTAAAGGCGCCATGCTGAGCCACGGTAACCTGTCGTCCAACGCCTTCGTCCTTCGGGACTATTGGGGCTTCACCGGCGAGGATGTGCTGCTCCACGCCCTGCCGATCTTTCACGTCCACGGCCTGTTCGTTGCGCTCCATTGCGCGCTGGCAAGCGGGTCGCGGGTGATTTTCCAGAACGCGTTTGCCGCAGACAGGGTCATCGCCCGGCTGCCCGAGACAACCGCGATGATGGGCGTGCCGACCTACTATACGCGCCTGCTTGATGCGCCCGGCTTCACCGCCGAGGCCGCCGGTAATGTCCGCCTGTTTATCTCCGGTTCGGCGCCCCTGCTCGAAGAAACCTTCGCCGCGTTCGAAGCCCGCACCGGCAAGCGCATCCTGGAGCGCTACGGCATGACGGAAGTCGGCATGGCGTGCAGCAATCCGCTGGTCGGCGAACGGGAGGCCGGCACGGTCGGCTTCGCGTTGCCCGGCGTTTCCGTGCGCATCGCCGACGAGGCGGGCCAGGAGGTGCCGCGCGGCACGGTCGGCGTCCTTGAGATGACCGGCCCGAACGTCTTTTCCGGTTACTGGCGCCTGCCGGAAAAGACCGCGGAGGAGTTCCGGCCCGACGGCTATTTTATCTCCGGCGACATGGCGCTCATGGACGAAGCCGGCCGTGTGAGCATCGTCGGACGGGCCAAGGATCTAATCATCTCGGGCGGGCTGAACGTCTATCCGAAAGAGGTCGAAAGTTGCATCGATGCCCTGCCCGGGGTGTGGGAATCCGCTGTCATCGGCGTTGCCCATCCGGATTTCGGCGAAGGCGTGACCGGCGTGGTGGTGCCGGACGGTTCGGCGGCGCTGGTCCCTCAGGTTCTGCTGGCCGGCCTCGAGGACAAGCTGGCCGGATTCAAGCGGCCGAAACGGATATTCGTTGTCGACGAACTGCCGCGCAACGCGACGGGCAAGGTCCAGAAGAAGGCGCTGCGCGACCGGTATGCGAACATCTACACCGGGTAACCGGCGCGGACATTGACGGGCCGCCGCTGCCGCGGCTCTATAGGCCGAACGAGGAAACGCAAGGGCGGGAGGAAAACCGATGCGCAATCTGCAGGAAGACACGATTACGGAAGCTGTGCTCCAGACCATGGCGGGGACCGAAGACCCGCGGCTGAAGGAGGTGATGACAAGCCTTGTCAAGCATATGCATGCTTTTGCCCGCGAAGTCGGCCTGCGGCCCGACGAGTGGATGCGCGGAATCCAGTATCTTTACGACGCCGGCAAGATGTCGACGCCGGAGCGTAACGAGTTCATCCTGACTTCCGACATTCTGGGCCTGTCGGCGCTGGTCGACATGATCAAGGGACGCGACGTGACGACCGGGACGGAATACAGCCTCCTCGGCCCCTTTTTCGTCGAAGGCGCGCCCGAAGTGCCGGTCGGCGGCGATATGGCCGGCAGCGATCCCGGCACCGAAGTCGTGCTGACCGGCCGTATCCTGAACGAGGCGCGCGAGCCGGTGGAGGGCGCACGCATCGAATTTTGGCAGAATCAGGCCAACGGCCTGTACGACGTGCAGGAAACCCATGAAGGCGCCGTGCCCAACCTGCGCTGCCACCAGGTCACCGGCCCGGACGGACGGTTCGGCGTCCGCACGATCAAGCCGATCTCCTACAAGGTGCCGGACGACGGTCCGGCCGGCGAAATCCTGCGCGCGACGGCGCGCGCCTCCTGGCGCCCTGCGCATTACCATCTCTGGGTCGATGCCGAAGGGTATCGCCCGCTGGTGACGGAACTGTTCCCGGGCGACGATCCCTATATCGACAGCGACACCGTTTTCGGCGTGCGCGATTCGCTCCGGGTCGATTTCGACGACGCTGCCGATCCCGACGAGGCGGGTGCCTACGGCGTCGCCGCGCCGTACAAGCGGGTCGAATACGACTTCGTCCTGGTCGCAAGCTGAGGATTTCCTGGTCTTCAGCTCTTGAGTAACCGGGACGGGCGTATTGAATTACTGCTGCCCGGACGGCGGACCGTTTGGCGCAAGGTCTTTCTCCAGTTCGGCCGTATGCTATACGCGGCAGACAAGAGGAAGGGGTTAAGATCGATCCCTTTCAGCGAAACTTGAGAAGCGGCCTTCGAAGAGGGCCGACTTCTACGACGGGGAGGAAGCGACAATGGCGAAAGGCGGCAGGGGCGGCGGTAGTTCGAAAGGTAGCGGTCGCGGCGCGAAGGGCGGCGGCTCGAAAGGCGGTGGAAGCGGTGCAAAAGGCGGCGGAGGCCGGGCAGGCTGGCCTTCCACGACCCGTAGACCATCAGGGGGTGGTCGGGACAATGCGCCGCCAAAGAAATAGAGTCGACGAGGAATATCTGGACTGCTGTTGTTGGATGGAGGCAGCGCGCGCGGCGCCCTACAAGAAGGTCGAATTCGACCTCGTCCTGGTCGCCAATTGAGGCGGTTCGGAAGGCCGCACAGGACTCAGGCGCCGTTGTCCCCGGTGCCGACCTTTCGGTCCCGGTAGGCGTCGAACGCCGCCGGCGTATCGAGATCGCGCAATACCGCAACGTTGTCCATTTCCACGGTCACCGTCTGGCCGGCATGTTCGCGCAGGATATCCCGGGCGCCGGCATCGCCGCTGAGGCTCGCCAGATCCTCGGCGAAATGCCGGTCCCACAGCACCGGGTGGCCGCGTTGCCCGCCGCTGGCGGCGGCGACAATAGTCCGGCCCGCCGCCGGATCGTAATTGGCGATCAGCGCGTCGAGCATGGCCGGCGTTATGTCCGGCATATCGCCCAGGCAGACGATGACGGCATCCGGCAGGTCGGCGGTGTCGAACACCGCCCGCGCCCCGGCGGCGACCGACGAACCCATGCCCGTTGCGTAATCCGGATTGTCGGTGAAGAGGCAGTCGAGGCCGGTCAGCGCGTCGCGCACCCGACCGGCCTGATGGCCGGTCACAACGACCAGGCGGCGGATTCCGGCCGTACCGATTGCCGTGGCCACCCGCCGGATCAGCGGCGCGCCGCCGATCGGCTCCAGCAGCTTGTTGCGCGAACCCATGCGTTTGGATTGCCCGGCTGCCAGCAGGATCGAGTCGACTATCGGTTGCGGTTTCGATGCAGCCGCCGCTGCGCGGTCGCGCAGCATGGGCCGCGCGCGAATCTCCTTGAGCAGGCCGCCGACCCCGAACCCTGCAATCGTTGCGGGATCGACCGGCAGGCCGGCGGCGAGCCGTTCGAGCAGCCAGTCCGAGCCCTGTTCCCGGGGCGAGCGCGCCGACCCCGGCATAGCGACGACCGTCGCTTCGCCCAGCCGGGCCAGCAGGGTCAGGTTGCCGGGATCGACCGGCAGGCCGAAATGCTCGATGGCCCCGCCCGCCGCCACGATGGCGGCGGGCACGACATCGCGCCGGTCCACGATGGCCGATGCGCCGATCACGGCGATCAGGCCGGCAGAGGCTTTGGCGTCGGCAAGGGCGGCAGCGAGATCGTCTTCCCGGTGTTCCGTGACGTAGGTCTGCACGATGGTCGCCTCGATCCGGCCCAGACGTTCGCGGGTCGAGCGTTCGGTTTTCGCCAGCAGCGCGTCGGTCGTGTGGGGCAGGCGGGTCTGGATCAGGGCAGCGGTCTGGCGCCGGAATCCGGCGACCGATACGGTGCCTCTCGCGACTGCGGCGACTTGCTCCACTTTGGCCTCCGGCGCGCCGAAGGTGATGATCTTGATCGTGGCCACGAGTTGGCCGGCCATGACCGGCGAGAAGGCGGGCAAGGTCGCCAGGGTCAACCCCTCGTCGATCAGGTTGGCGGTGCTGACGCCGGCAGCGTCGACCTGCGCCAGTCCGGCATGCCGGGCGTAGAGGTTGCACCGGCCATTGGCGGCCGGACCGGCGCGCAGGCTGCCGGAGGTGAGGCCGGCGGCGAGCGCATCGGCAATACGCGCTGCGGCGACGTTCTCATCCAGATCGTCCGGTCCGAGGCGGGCGACCGCGATGCTGTCGAATCCCGCCGCGCCGATGGCGGCGAGATCGTCTTTCGTCAGCCGGCGGCCTTTGGGAAGCCTTCCCGCCGTCGTCCGAATGGCGTGCGCCAGGATGGCGCCTTCGGCCTCGCGGGTCGGAACGGGGCCGAATTCCATCGCTACGCCGCTGCCGCCGGCGCCTGCGGTCTGCGGAGCGTTGCTGTGACCTCGCCCATGATCGCAATCGCGATTTCGGCCGGTGACTTGGCGCCGATATCGAGGCCGATCGGGCCGTGGATGCGGCCGATTTCGGCGTCGTCGAAGCCGGCCTGTTTCAATCTTTCGGCGCGGGAGGCGTGGGTCCGCCGCGAACCGAGGGAGCCGATGTAGAAGCAGCCCGAGCGCAGCGCGCTTTGCAGGGCTGGATCGTCCAGCTTCGGATCGTGAGTCAGGGTGACGATGGCGGCGCGCGCATCGGGTTTCAGCGCCGCCAGCGCCTCGTCCGGCCATTCGTCGGTCAGGGCGACGCCCGGAAACCGGTCCGCCGAGGCGAACGAGCCCCTGGGATCGATGACGGTGACGGCATAGCCGGCGAGCGCCGCCATCGGCGCCAGCGACTGCGCGATATGGACGGCGCCGACGATCAGGAGACGGAGCGGCGGGTTGAAGACATGCAGGAACAGGCGGCGGCCGTCAGCGGTTTCGATGGTCCGGCTTTTGTCGTCCCGCTGCGCTGCGTCAGCGGCGGCAAGAACGGCTTCATCGACCGCGACGGGCCCGGCCGCCGACCCATTCTCGATCCAGGTCTTTTCGCCGGAGGCCAGATCCGTCGCGACGACGACCGGGCGGTGCCCGGCCCGGGCGGCGGCCAGCCGGTCGATCAGTGCCCGGTCCATCTAGTCCAGCCGTTCGACGAACACTTCGACCCGGCCGCCACAGGCCAGGCCGACCGCCCAGGCGTCCTCGTCAGCGACGCCGAATTCGAGCAATCGAGGCGCGCCGCTAAGGATGACGTCCTGGGCTTCGGCCACAACAGCGCCTTCGATACAGCCGCCGGAGACCGAACCGATCATCTCTTGCGCTCCGCTGACCGCAAGCTGGCTGCCGACCGGGCGGGGCGACGAGCCCCAGGTGTTGACGACCGTTGCGAAGGCGACGCCCTTGCCGGAATCGCGCCAAGCGGCGGCCCGGCCCATCACTTCTTCGCTCGAAACGCTCAGGATCTCAGCATCGGCAGCCATTTGGTCACGCTCCTGTCCTGTCGGGTTCCCGGATGGGCGAACGCTGCGCCCAGTTGTTCGAGACTCTCCAGATTGTGCACGGTACGGAAGTCGTCAACATGGGGCAACATCGCCCGGATGCCGGCGGACTTGGGCTCGAATCCGTCGTAACGCAGCAGGGGATTGAGCCAGATCAGGCGGCGGCAACTGCGATGCAGCCGGTCCATCTCCTTCTCCAGGCCTGCGCCGCCGTCGCGGTCCAGCCCGTCGGTGATCAGGAGCACCATGGCGCCCTGGCCGAGCACGCGGCGCGACCAGCGGCGGTTGAATTCGCCAAGCGTCTGGCCGATCCGCGTGCCGCCGTCCCAGTCCTCGGCGACCTGGCCGATCTTGTCGAGCGCGTCATCGACATCCTTGTAGCGCAGATAGCGGGTGACGTTGGTGAGCCGGGTGCCGAACAGGAAGGTGTGCACGCGGTCCCGGTCGTTGGTGACGGCGTGCAGGAAGTGCAGCAGCATGCGCGAATAGCGGCTCATCGAACCGGAAATGTCGCACAGGACGACGAGCGGCGGGCGCCGGCTCTTGCGCCGCCGCCGGGCGAGCAGGATGGTGCCGCCGCCGCTGCGCACGCTGCGCCGCAGGATCCGGCGCATGTCGATCCTCGGGCCGGCCGGATCGGGTCGGAAGCGCCGGGTCGGCACCCGCTCCACAGGCAGGCGCAGCCCGGCCAGCGCCCTCTTGGCGGCGTTCATCTCGTCCCTCGACATCTTCTCGAAATCGCGGGTTTTCAGAACCTCCCGGTCGGTCCAGGTCATGACCGCGTCGAGTTCGACCTGTTCGCGCTCCGGGGCCCGGTCTGCCGCCTCCGCAAGGCCATGCAACGCCTCGGCGAGCCGGCGGGACATCTCTTCCTTATCTTCGTCCGCCGGCGTCTCGATCGTCGGCAGGATTACTGTCATCAGCCGTTCCAGCAGCCGGGGATTGCGCCAGAACACATGGAAGGCCTGGTCGAACAGCTCGCGCTGGTCGCGCCGGTTCACGAAAACGGCGTGCAACGTCCAGTAGAAATCCTCGCGCGTGCCGATTCCGACCGCGTCGGCGGCCTCGATCGCCCGGATCACCTGGCCCGGCCCGACCGGCAGGCCGGCGGCGCGCAGAACCCGGGCGAAATGCATGATGTTTTCCGGCAAACGGCCGCTGCCGTTACCGCCATCGCGACGGCCGGGCTTTCCCGGAACGGGCGGGGGATCGAACGGCATGCGTTGACGGCCCGGCAGGATCGGCCCTAGGAGCCGCGCACCCGGTTGAGCGAGGCCTCGGTGCGGATCTCGTCCAGGATGCGCATGGCTTCGCCGCCGCGGATGCGCTCGATATCGTCCTGGTACTTGAGTAGCGTGCCCAGGGTGGCGTTGAGCGTCTCCGGGTCCAGGGCGACGACATCGAGCTGAGCGAGCGCCTGGGCCCAGTCGATCGATTCGGCGACGCCGGGCAGCTTGAACAGATCGACGTCGCGCAATTTCTGGATGAAGGCGACCACGTCGCGGCGCAGCGCTTCGCCGGCTTCCGGCGCCTTCTTGCCGAGGATTTCCAGTTCGCGTTCGGCATCCGGATAGTCGACCCAATAGTAAAAGCACCGCCGCTTCAGCGCGTCGTGGATTTCCCGCGTCCGGTTCGAGGTGACGATGACAATGGGCGGGGAATCGGTCCCGAAAACGCCGATCTCCGGCACCGTGATCTGGAAGTCCGACAGCACCTCGAGCAGGAAGGCTTCGAACGGCTCGTCGGTCCGGTCCAGTTCGTCGATCAGCAATACCGGCGGGCCGCTCTCCCGCGGCTCCAGGGCCTGGAGCAGGGGGCGCTTGATCAGGAATTCCTCGGCAAAGACATCGCGGGTCAGGTCTGCGCGCCCCGGCCGGTTGCCGCCGTCGCCAGTCACCTCGGCCAGCCGGATCTCGATCATCTGCCGGGCATAATTCCACTCGTAGACGGCGCTGGAGACATCCAGTCCCTCGTAGCATTGCAGCCGGATCAGGTCGCGCCCCAGGCATTCCGACAGCACCTTGGCGATCTCCGTCTTGCCGACACCGGCTTCGCCTTCCAAGAACAGCGGGCGGCCCAGCTTCAGCGCGAGATACAACGCCGTCGCCAGCGACCGGTCGGCGACATAGGCGCCGGCGGCGAGCAACGTCTCGGTCGCGTCAACGGAGTCGGGGAGGGCGATTTTTTTTGACATGCGCATTCCAGAACGGTGCGGGGCCGCGGCCGGTCGTCGTACCGTATTAAAGTTGAACGTTCAGCCCGCGCGGAAAGGGAAGCTGCACATTTGCCGCGAACCGGCCCCCGAAACTTGCGACAATCGCGGCCTGTTTCTTTGGGCCGCGAACGTCAACGGGCAACGGGCAGTTCGGGCTTCGGTCCCTCCGTTGCGCGGCGGTTCCGGTTTCCGCGCCGGCGCATTCGTTCGCCCGGACCGCCAGATGACCAGCGGGTACTTCGAGGCGAACGATGTTCCGGTTTCACCGCCGATTGTCTTCAAACCGCAGCCCGGCTCACGCAGCAGTTTAACTTCGGATAACAAAATACCGATTTATGGTTTTATCCGGCATTGGCAGAGGACCGGCGCCGCCGTCCGTTCGACACGGTTTCCGATTGTCGGCCTGCCAAAGTCTTTCGTGAAATAGGTTCCGGAGATCAGCGGGTTAGGCCCGGCCCGTTACCCTCCTCGTTAGAAGGGAGGGTAACGTCTGGAATAGAACCTATATTATCCGGCTTTCGCCACGGCGCGTTTGGCCATGACGGTGACCAGATGGGCGCGGTATTCGGCGCTGGCGTGAATGTCTTCGTTCAGGCCGTCTGCGGCAACCTTGATGTCCGCCACCGCGTCGGCCGACCAGTTGGCGTCGAGCGCGGCTTCCATTTCCGCAGCCCGGAAGACGCACGGTCCGGCGCCGGTCACGGCAACCCGCACACCGTCGGCGGCCTGGGCGACGAACACGCCGGTGATGGCGTAGCGCGAGGCCGGGTTCGGGAATTTCATATAGGCGGCCTTGCCGGCTCTCGGGAAGGAAACCGCCGTCACGACCTCGTCCTGCTCCAAGGCCGTCTCGAACAGGTCGGTGAAAAAGTCGTCCGCCGCGATCGCCCGCTTGTTGGTCTGCACCGTGGCGCCGAGCCCGACCAGGGCGGCCGGGTAATCCGCCGCCGGATCGTTGTTGGCGATCGAGCCGCCGATCGTGCCGCGGTTGCGCACCTGCGGATCGCCGATATGGCTCGCCAGGTCGGCCAGCGCAGGGATTGCTGCCGCAACTTCGGCCGAAGCCGCGACAGCCGCATGGCGGGCCATCGCACCGATGGTGACGGCGTCGCCGGAAACCTCGATACCGTCCAGGCCGCCGACGCCGTTCAGGTCGACAACAGTCGTAGGCGCAGCGAGACGCATCTTGAGCGTCGGGATATAAGTCATTCCACCGGCGAGCAATTTCGCATCCTCGTCGCCGCCGACGATGCTGGCGGCTTCATCGACGCTGCCGGCCTTCCTGTATTCGAAATTGTACATGGTTGGGTTCCTTCCTGTCCGGGTCCGGGCCCGGTTCGTTCGAATTCGGTGAGCCTGTGTCCGCCGCGCCTATGCAGCAGCGGCCTGGATAGCCTCCCAGACGCGTAACGGGGTCGCCGGCATTTCGATATGGTCCACGCCCACATCGCTCAGCGCGTTGTGGACCGCGTTCATCACCGCCGCCGGGGCCGCAATGGCGCCGGCCTCGCCGCAGCCCTTGACGCCCAACGGGTTGAGCGGCGAGGGCACGCCGTTGAACCCGACGTCGTAGTTCGGCAGATCGTCGGCGCGCGGCATGGTGTAGTCCATGTAGGAGCCGCTCACCAACTGGCCGTCGCTGTCGTAGACCGCATTCTCCAGCACGGCCTGGCCGACGCCCTGGGCGATGCCACCATGGACCTGGCCCTCGACGATCATCGGGTTGATCAGTGTGCCGAAATCGTCCACGGCAGCGTATTTCTCGATGGAAACGCTGCCGGTGTCCGGATCGATCTCGACCTCGCAGATATGCGTGCCCGCCGGGAAAGAGAAGTTCAGCGGATCGTAGAACGCCGTCTCGTCCAGCCCGGGCTCCAGGCCTTCCGGATAGTTGTGCGGCACATAGGCAGTGAAGGCGACCTCGGCGATGTTCATCGCCTTGTCGGTGCCCGTGACCGTGAAGTTGCCGCCGGCGAACTCGATATCGTCCTCCGACGCCTCAAGGGCGTGGGCGGCGATTTTCCGTCCCTTTTCAATGACTTTGTCGGCAGCCTTCACAATCGCAGAGCCGCCGACCGCGGCGGAGCGGGACCCGTAGGTGCCCATACCGAACGGGACCTTGGCGGTGTCGCCGTGAATCACGTCAACCTGCTCGTACGGCACGCCCAGCTTGTCGGCGACGATCTGGGCATAGGCCGTTTCATGGCCCTGGCCGTGAGAGTGGCAGCCGGTGAAGAGTTGGACGTTACCCGTTGGATTGAAACGGATATTTGCCGATTCCCATAGGCCGACGCCGGCGCCCAGCGACCCGACGGCGGCTGACGGCGCGATGCCGCAGGCTTCGATGTAGGAGGAGAAACCGATGCCGCGCAGCTTGCCGCCGGCTTTCGATTCGGCCTTGCGGGCCTGGAAGCCGCCGTAGCCGGCCAAGCCGAGCGCCTGATCCATCGAACCGGCGAAGTCGCCGCAATCGTATTGCATGACGACCGGCGTTTCGTAAGGGAAGGCGTCGCTCGGCACGAAATTGATCTTGCGCAGCTCGGCCGGATCGCGGCCGGTTTCGGCCGCTGCCGCCTCGACCAGCCGTTCGACGACATAGGCGGCTTCGGGCCGCCCGGCGCCGCGATAGGCATCGACCGGCACCGTATTGGTGAAGACCGCCTTGACATTGCAGTAGATGCCGCCGGTCGTGTACTGGCCGGCCAGCAGGGTGGCGTAGAGATAGGTCGGCACCGCCGAGGCGAAGGTGGAGAGATAGGCCCCCATATTCGCGATGGTGTTGACCCGCATGGCGATGAACTTGCCGTCGCCGTCGAGCGCCAGTTCCGCCTTCGTCACATGATCGCGGCCGTGGCAATCGGTCAGGAAGCTCTCGGTGCGCTCCGCCGTCCATTTGATCGGCCGGCGGATATGCCGGGACGCCCAGGTCAGCACGACTTCTTCGGCGTAGATGAAAATCTTCGAGCCGAAACCGCCGCCGACATCGGGCGCCACCACCCGCAGCTTGTGTTCCGGCGCCAGCCCGT
Source organism: Alphaproteobacteria bacterium (assembly GCA_965249845.1). Classification (GTDB taxonomy): domain Bacteria; phylum Pseudomonadota; class Alphaproteobacteria; order Bin65; family Bin65; genus Bin65. The sequence goes on along the minus strand of CBDFNA010000003.1, from coordinate 2,812,431 downwards.
GGAAGGCCGACATCACCAGCCGGTGGACATGCGGGTTCTGCGAGGTGAGGTAGAGCGTGTAGTCGCCGGTGCCGTCCTCGTATTCCGCGAGACAGGCCCGCGGCTCCATGGCGTTCGGCACCAGACGGTTGTTGGCGAATTCCAGCGAGGTCACATGGGCCGCGCCCTCGAACGCCGCATCGATAGCGGCCTGGTCGCCGATTGCCCATTCGTAGCTCAAGTTGCCCGGCGCCGCCTCATGGATTTGCACTTGCCCTTCAGCTGCGGCCGTGGCCGGATCGACCACTGCATCCAGTATGCCGTAATCAACCTCGACGGCCGCCGCGGCATCCTTGGCCTGATCGAGCGTATCGGCGATGACGACAGCGACGGCGTCGCCGACAAAGTTCACCTTGCCGATGGCCAGCGCCGGGTGGGGCGGCGCCCTGTGCGGCTCGCCGTTCACGTCCGTGATCGCCCAGCCGCAGATCAGCGGCCCGACCTCGGCCATGTCCTCGCCGGTGAAAATGCCGCGTACGCCGGGCATCGCCGCAGCCGCGTCGGTGTTGACGCCGTTCAGCGTCGCGTGGGCATGAGGCGAACGCACGAAACAGGCGTGGGTCTGGCCCCTGCGGTAGATGTCGTCGGTATAGTGACCCTGACCGGTCACGAAACGGCGATCTTCGCGGCGCGCAACAGCGGCGCCGATGCCTTGCTCGGTCATGAATTCCTCACTGCGCTTGAGACGGTCAAATCCATTCCAGGTCGATCCAGGTTTTCCCGCCTTGCGGTCGGGACGGTCGGTACGGTCGGGCCGCGGTCAGCCGCGCATCGCGGCGGCGCCGGCGTCGATGGATTTCACGATATTGTGGTAGCCGGTACAGCGGCACAGATTGCCTTCCAGCCACTCGCGGATTTCCTTCTCGGAAGGATCCGGGTTGTTCTTTACCAGGTCGAGCGCGCTCATGATCATGCCCGGGGTGCAGAAACCGCACTGCAGGCCATGATTCTCGTGGAACGCCTGCTGCATGGGATGCAGCGTATCGCCGTCGGCCACGCCTTCGATCGTCGTGACATCCGCGCCTTCGGCCTGGACCGCCAGCAAGGTGCAGGCCTTGACCGATTCGCCGTTGACATGGACGACACAGGCGCCGCACTGGCTGGTATCGCAGCCGACATGGGTACCGGTGAGGCCCAGGTGTTCGCGCAGCATCTGCACCAGCAGGGTACGCGGCTCGACGTCGGCGGAAACGGACTCGCCGTTCACCGTCAACGAGACAGATACAGTCATGAAGCGTTTCTCCCAGAAACACGGTTCTCAGAATTCACGGCGGCTGACGCGGCGGGCGGCACTCGAACCGTTTACCCGCGCGCCGGCGACGGCCGCTGTGCGCGACAGCCTTAGTCTATTGAGGGGGCGGGGAGCGTCAAGCAGCGAATACGGAGCACCCCGGCGCAAACTACCGGAAAAGGGTCGACCAACCGACCGCCAGCAGGAGACCGGCGAGGGCGGCGCCGAGCATCGGTATCCAGACCCGGTCGGGCAGCCCGGGACGCGCCGGGAGGTCGGGATCTACATCATCTGCCGGGTCGGCGGGGGCCTTGGTATCGACTGTCATCGAAGCGATCGCTGTCCTTCGGAGCCTCTCCGGATTCCGGACCTTGAACCGGGCCGGGAATTTGTGTCCGGCCACGCTACGCACTTTCCTGCCGCACGGGAACGGGCGAATATTGGCGGTTGACGTCAGCCGCGCGGGCCGGGACGGCGATCCGCAGGAGAGGTTCGGGAGCATGGCGGAGAACGACTGGCAGGCGCACTGCCTCTTGACGACGGAACAGATGGCCGCCGCAGACCGCGCCGCTATCGCCGCCGGGACACCGGGCTTCGCGCTGATGGAAGCGGCCGGCGCGGCGGTGGCGCGGGAAATCCGCCTGCGCTGGAGGCCGCGGCCGGCGACGATCCTGTGCGGTCCGGGCAACAATGGCGGCGACGGTTTCGTGGTTGCGCGATTGCTGCTGGATGCGGGGTGGCCTGTCGCCGTGCTCCACGCGCCGCTGCCGGAACGGCTGCAAGGCGACGCCCGCGCCGCTTACGAGCGCTGGCTGGCGGCGGCCAGCACCGGAAACCGGCCGGCGGCGACCTCGGAATGGCGGGCCGACGGCCTGGAAACGGCCGAACTGATTGTCGATGCGCTGTTCGGCGCCGGCCTGACGCGGCCGTTGGCCGGCCCGGCGGCCGATCTGCTCGAGCGTGCGGCTGCACGAAGACGAGACGCCGGCGCGCCGCTGATCGCGATCGACGTGCCGAGCGGGGTGGACGGCGATACGGGCGCCTGCCTCGGGCCGGTCGCGCAGGCAAACCTGACGGTCACCTTCTTTCGCGCCAAGCCGGGCCATTTTCTGCTGCCCGGGCGGGAGATGTGCGGGACTCTGGCGGTCCATGACATCGGTATTGCCGATTCGGCCCTGGATCGAATCGCACCCCGGATCGCACTCAACGCGCCGGCGCTGTGGCGGCAGGCTTTGCGGCCGGCGTCGCCCGGCGATCACAAATACACCCGCGGCCACGTCCTGGTTCTGGCCGGGGCAATGCCCGGCGCGTCGGTTCTGGCGGCGCGCGCCGCGGCCAGGTCCGGCGCCGGCATGGTAACGGTCGGCTGGTTTCCTGAAGACGATGCCAATGCCAGGCCGGCTTGCGACGCTCAGCTTCCGGCGTCGATTCTCAAACAGCCGCTGGCCGATACAGGCGATTTGGCCCGGTTCTGCAGTGACCGGCGGGTCCGGGTGCTGCTTGTCGGACAGGGTTTCGGCCGGACCGCCGAAAAACAGCATAAATTAGCCGAAATTTGCGCAATTAGTGTATCCAGCATACTGGATGCAGAAGCAATATCTGCCTTTGTATCCACCATGGCCGGCGCTTCTGGAGCGATGGATACAGAGCCGGTCCTGACACCGCATTCCGGCGAATTCGCCCGGATCGAAGATTCGGACGATGGCCTGGCCGAACCGGGAAGCACACCGGAAGCCTCACCGGAAAGCAAGGTAACCCGCACCCTTCGTGTCGCGGCACGCACCGGGGCGACAATCGCCCACAAAGGATACGATACGGTAATTGCCGCGCCGGACGGCCGGGCGGTTGTCAATCCGAACGGATCACCCGCTCTCGCATCGGCCGGAACCGGCGATATTCTGGCCGGAATGATCGCTGGCCTGCGTGCGCAGGGAATGCCGCCGTTCGACGCGGCCTGCGCCGCTGTCTGGTGCCATGCCGACGCTGCGGGGCGCAGCGGCCGGGGCCTTGTGGCAGACGATCTGCCGGACAGGATACCCGAGGCCATGGCTGCGGCATTCGGCTAGCCGGCAGTGTTCGCACCCGGATATTCACGATGTCGCGAAAGGCCTCGCGCGGCGCAGAGCCGGAGGTTCGCAAGCGCAGGAAATCGGCGTGCCGGCCCTGCCGGCCGCGGTTTTTCCCGCGGCCGGACGAGTCGCTGCCGCGGGATTCGCGGGAACCGATCCGCGGCGAAAATTTTTCTCGTTGTTGACAGAATACTATATTCATAAATATTGAATAGCGATTGAGCATGGGATTTGGTATTGCTTTACATGCAAAACGAGTCGAGCCGCAGTTTTCGATTTTGTCTCCAGTTCTTCGTTGTATTTATTATCAAATTATTATAGTGACTTCTTGATAAGACATAAGAATTGTTTTTCAGGACCCGGCTGGCCGTATCGGATATGCTCATCGGACGTTGACGCCGCGCCCGGCCCACCGACGCCCCGCATGCGAAAAATTCGACCTGCCGGGGTCCGCCAAAACCGGCTAAACTGGCGTTTGCCACGCATCGAACAAGGAAACCTGCCGGATGGCAGCCGCATCGGACCCACTCCGCGTGCAAACAGCATCGCACGATAGGCTGGCTATGCTGCGCGCGCTCGAGCGCAAGGTGTTGTGGCTTTCGAGCTGGACGATCCACCACGCCAACCACATCCGGCCGAACCGGGACGGGCTCAAGGTCGGCGGCCATCAGGCGTCGAGCGCCTCGGTCGCGACGATTCTGACCGCGCTGTATTTCGATATCCTCCGGCCCGAGGACCGGGTTGCGGTCAAGCCGCACGCCAGCCCGGTGTTCCATGCCATCCAATACCTGCTCGGCCGCCAAAGCGTCGAAAATCTGATGAATTTCAGGGCGTTGGGCGGGGCGCAGTCCTATCCCTCGCGGACCAAGGACGACGACGACGTCGATTTCTCGACCGGATCGGTCGGCCTCGGCGCCGCCATGGCGAGCTTCGCCGCGCTGGTGCAGGACTATCTGCACGTCAAGGGCCGGCTGCCGGTCGAACAGCCGCGCGGGCGCATGGTCTCGGTCGTCGGCGACGCCGAACTCGACGAAGGCAATGTCTACGAAGCGCTGCTGGAGGGCTGGAAGCACGATATCCGCAACGTCTGGTGGGTGATCGACTACAACCGCCAGAGCTTGGATTCGACCATCTCCGACCAGCTTTACAGCCGCTTCGACCAACTGTTCGAAGCCATGGGCTGGCGGGTCATAACCGCAAAATACGGCTCGCTGCTGGAGTCCGCGTTCCGGCGGCCGGACGGCGCAGCCTTGCGGGAATGGATCGATAGCTGTCCGAATTCGCTCTATTCCGCCCTGTGCTACAAGGGCGGCGCGCATGCCCGCGGTGCGGCCGGCGACGGGCGCTCCAAAGGCTGGCGCGAGCATCTGCTCGGCGACCTGGGCGATTTGCCCGGCATCCGGGCACTGCTCGACGAGTTGGACGATGCCGGCCTGCAACGCCTGATGACCAATCTGGCCGGCCACGACATGGCGACCATGCAGGCGATGTTCCGCGCCGTCGACGACGACCGGCCGACCTGTTTCATCGCCTACACCATCAAGGGGTTCGGCCTGCCGTTCGAGGGCCACAAGGACAACCATGCCGGCCTGATGAACACGGCCCAGATCGACGGGTACAGGGCGGAATCGGGCATTGCGCCGGGCGCTGAATGGGACCGCTTCGCCGGATTGGATATCGACCCGGATACGGTCCAGGCCTTTCTCGATGCCGTGCCCTTCGCTGCGCGCTATCCGCGCCGAACCGCGGCCCCGGCGGTGCCGGTCCCGGCCATCGCGACCCCGAAACCGGCCGGGCAGGGCGGGGCGCTTTCGACCCAGGCGGCGTTCGGCCAAATCCTCGACGGTCTGGCGCGCGGCCCGGAACCGCTGGCGGATTGCATCGTCACCACCTCGCCGGACGTGACGGTCTCGACCAACCTCGGCGCCTGGGTGAACCGGCGCGGCATATTCGACCGGCGCGACCGGGGCGACACCTTCCGGGACGAAAAGGTCGTCAGCGCGCAGCAATGGCGGCAGTCGCCGGACGGCCAGCATATCGAACTGGGCATTGCCGAGAACAATCTCTTCATTCTGCTCGCCGCGCTCGGCCTGTCCCACGAAACCTTCGGCGCGCGCCTGCTGCCGATCGGCACGCTCTACGATCCCTTCATCCAGCGCGGCCTGGATGCGCTCAACTATGCCTGCTACCAGGGCGCGCGGTTCCTGCTGGTCGCGACGCCCTCGGGCGTGACGCTGGCGCCCGAAGGCGGCGCCCATCAATCCGTCGGCACGCCGCTGATCGGCATGGCCCAGGACGGCCTGGCGGCCTTCGAGCCGGCCTACGCCGACGAGCTCGCCGTCCTGATGGCCTGGTCGTTCGACTATCTGCAACGCGACGGCTCGACGAGACGCGGCCGCGGCTGGCTGCGCGATGCCGAGGGCGGCAGCGTCTATCTGCGGCTCTCGACGCGGACCCTGACGCAGCCGGACCGTCCGGTCGACGACGCTTTGCGGCGCGACATCGTGGACGGCGCCTATTGGCTGAAAGCGCCGGCCGATGGCGCTGAACTGGCGATCGTCTACACCGGCGCTGTCGCTCCTGAGGCTATCGCGGCCTGGGAGGCGCTTGCCGAGGATATTCCGGGTGCGGGCCTGCTCGCGGTGACCTCGTCCGACCGGCTCAACGCCGGCTGGACGGCGGCGCAGCGCGCGCGCCAGTGCGGGGTTCCGGCGGCCGGCGGCGCCTCGCCGGATACGCTGTCCCATATCGAGAGCCTGCTGACGCGGCTGGCGCCGGATGCCGGGCTGGTGACGGTGCTGGACGGCCACCCGGTCACGCTGAGCTGGCTCGGCGCTGTCTACGGCCATCGTACCCACAGCCTGGGAGTCGAGCATTTCGGCCAGTCGGCGGATATCCCGGACCTGTACCGCGCCCACCGCATCGATACCGGCGCAATCCTCGACGCCTGCGCCAAAATCAGTCTGGAACGGCTGGCCGGCTGAGGCTACGCCTGCCATCCATTCCGGCAACAGTGCGGGCGCCTATGACCATCCAGGCCGTCATCTGGGATTTCGGCGGGGTGCTGACCGACAGCCCCTTCGTCGCCTTCAACCGCTTCGAGGCGGAACGCGGCCTGCCGCGGGATTTCCTGCGCAGCGTCAACGCGCGCAACCATCTGGACAATGCCTGGGCCCGGTTCGAGCGCAACGAGATCGACCTCGATACGTTCGACAGCGCCTTCCGCAAGGAAAGCGCGGCGCTCGGCCATCCGGTCGGCGGCCGGGAGACGATCGCGCTGCTCTCCCGCGGCCTGCGCCCACGCATGGTCGCCGCTCTCAAGGCCTGCAAGGCGCGGCTCAGGGTCGGCTGCATCACCAACAACGTCGCCGCCGGCGAGGGCCCGACCATGGTGCTCGGCGCCGGCGATCCAAGCGATGACAGCGGCTGCGGGGCGGCATTCGCGGCCGAGGTCGCTGCGGTCTTCGCCCTGTTCGATCATGTGATCGAGAGCAGCAAGGCGGGCCTGCGCAAGCCCGACCCGCGCATCTACCGGCTGGCCTGCGATGCGCTCGGCGTGGCGCCGGAAAATGCCGTCTATCTTGACGACTTGGGCATTAATCTTAAACCAGCCCGAGAACTAGGAATGACCACGATCAAGGTCGCCGATCCGGATGTCGCCCTGGCCGAACTGGAAGCGGCCGTGGGTTTCCCGGTGCGTTAAGCGCGGCCGCCGCACGGCGGCGCCTGAATTCTTGTACGAACGCTCAACCCGCAGTCTGCTCGAGGCGCCGTTTCCCTTCGTCCTCGCCCCGGCATTTCGACCGGCGGTGCCTGCCCTTCGTCCCCCGCCCCGTCATTCCGACCGGAGCGGCCGCAAGGCCGCGTAGTGGAGGAATCTTTCACCCGCGGTGCCCGGTCCGTGGCGCCGTGGAGAAAAGATTTCTCCGCTCACTTCGTTCGGTCGAAATGACGGGCGGAGGAACGGTCGGTCGGGACAACGGGGAGAGGGTGGTGCGAGTGTCATGAAGTGTCACGATCCGTTATGTCTCCGCGGCAGGGGCGCGACCGCGCGAATTCATAGAGATAGCTGCCGGCAGTTTCGCTCGCCAGCGGCGGACGGGTCCGCGCGAGAGATTTGAGGACATCCTGTTCCTCTTCGGCCGCGCGCCGCTCTTCGGGGCCGGGGTCTCCGGCGGGCTGCAGGAAGGTTCCGCCATGCGGTATCGCCGGGAACAGGCCGGGTGCGGGATCGTCATAGCCGATCCGGGCCGTCGCGCGGTCCGTGGTCAGCGCGGCACGGTAGGCGAGCGTTTCTTCGAACGTCATCTCGCGGCCTTCCGCCCGAATGCGCCGCTCTTCGCCGAAGGGGTCGTCGCGCCAGACCCGAACGTCGAGCGCAGGTCCGCCGGCACGGTCCGCGGTCACCGCTGGCAGCAGGCCGGCCCGGTGTAGGGAAATGTCATGATCCGTCAGGGTCGGGGCATCCGGCGCGCTGTCCGGCACCGGCGCGTCCGTGGCGGGATGTAAGGAACCGTGTAAGGAAATGTCAGGATCCGTCATGGCGGGCGCGGGCCGGTGCGCCGCCAGTGCCGGATTGCGGGGCCGGCGCTCCTCGACAGTGGCGTGCAGGCGCCGGGCGGTCGCCAGCCAGTCCGTCTCGTCGAAATCGCTGTACCGCTCCAGGGCCTTCCGGCTCGCCCGGTGGAGGGCGAGCGCCCGCTCGGTCCGGTGGCGGCCCCGGCGCACCGCCTCGGCCAGGGGGCCAACGGGCGGGCCGGGCTCCGCCGCATCCGCTGCACCGGTTTTCCCGGCATCGGGCATCGCGTCTTCCCCCGGCAGCGGCCACAGGCCGGCGCGCCGGCCGGCATTGCGCCGGTCGAGGCCGGACAATTCGGCCTGCAATTTTATGACCCGCAGCATGAGCGTCGCCGAGCCCTTCTCCACCGCAATGTCCCAGGCCTGCTCCAGCCGGCCGAGCAGGATCTGCGCCTCTTCGCGCTCGACCGCCCGCCAGGCGGCACGGATGCCCCGCACCCGTTCGGCAATGGCGGGCCGTTCCAGCAGGTCGTGCCCGGTCTGGCGCGCCGAGCCCTCGGCATAGCCGGCCTCCCGCGCCGCCCCGGCGGCGTTGCCGGTGGCGGCAAAGTGGCGGCAGAACGCCTCCTGGCGAAGCGTCAGAGGCGGCGGCGGGGCTTCGGACGCGGAGTCCGGCGCGGTTTCGGGCGAAGCGTCGGGCACGGTGTCGGACGGGAGGGCGGGCAGGGACATGGCGGAATTCCTCATGTTCGATAAATGTTCCGATATGAAATATAGGAATAAAGACAAAATAAGCAAGTGAATATTCCCGAAACGGCCAGGCATGGGCGGACGGGAAGCAAAGCGCCATCGCCGCCCGTAAATCCCCACCCGTCAATTCGACCGACCGATTCCCCTTCCTGTCATTTCGACCGGAGCGGCGAAGCCGCGGAGCGGAGAAATCTGCCCTGCGCTCCGTCGCCTCCGAAATTCGGAGTGTGGGGAAGGGCGCAGCAAGGTGCAGATTTCTCCACTCGCTCCGCTCCGGTCGAAATGACCAGTCGGGGACGTTTCATCTGGTTGGCTTTGTAGGGGAGGGTTTCAAACTTGTCCTCGTAGGGGGATTCTTGCAAATGGGTCTGCAAAATACGCTTATTTACAATAGGTTACAGGACTAAGAATCCCCCGCTTTTTCAGTCCAGCATGGGATCAACACCATAGCAACACCGCGTCGCAACCGTAATTGCAACCGTTCCTTCAGCCCGTGGAACGGTGGGCGGACGGGAGTGGTAGACGTCCGCTGTTATTCGGCGCGCAACTTTGACCCTTCAGAATCAAACGACATCAATGGGTTCGCGCGCCGATCGGCGTCGAACCCCCGCGCCGAACAACAACCGTGAACAGCAGATCGTCCCTGGCGACCGGGCGGTCGTAGTTCTCGTCCATGCTGGACAGTGGCACAGGAACATTAGAAGAATAATTTCGAATTGGCCTCCGTTTCACGGCTCATGCCCGATTGCCGTGGGGCAGACGGATCCGCTCATCCGCGTGCATGGTTGGCCGGCAATAAAGTCGCCAGGGAAGTAAGCAAGACAGGACTCAAGGTGAGCGCGACCGGGCGACTCGGAACCCGAAGTGGTTGCGGCGGAGTTCGCCGATCCCCCAGATGCGAATCGCGGCGCGGAGGTTCCACGGAGAATGGAGCCAGGAGCCGCCGCGCAGCACGCGCTTGCCGCAATCGCCGCCCGCCGTCCAGGCCCGACTGTCCGGCGGCGCACCGTCATAGCTGTCGTGCCAGCAATCCTCGACCCATTCCCACACATTGCCGTGCAAGTCGTGCAGCCCGAAGCGGTTCGCCGCAAACGAGCCTGCGGGCGCCGTTTGCTCACCGTCCCAGCGGCTGCCGCAACCGTCTGCTATTCGGCGCGCCTGTTGCAAGCCGATCAGCGGCTCAACTTATTGATTTGGCTTGAATCATGGGGGTCAAAGTTTGCGGCCTAACAACACCCGTTGGACGCTGATTGGCATGCCAGGATGTCGACACCACTCATTTCCATGGGATCGAACAGCAACGCCGATCAACAACCAGAAGCTCGGGCAATGACTAATGCAGGACCAGCCAGCGCGTGGCGGTTGCGGCGCGGCGGCAACACCTTCGTGCTCGACCCCGAGACGCTACGACTGGCGCCGAATCCCGCGCTCGCCACAGGCAGGCGGCCCGGCCGGCGGTCGGACAGGATGTGGGCCCTGCTCCAGCGGCGGTATTTCGGGAAGAAGGCCGTCGCGGCGCCGGTCGCGGTCTACCACGACCGCAGCCGTGCCCCGGCCGGTGCGCCGGACGTCGAGCGCATGGTCGACGACACCTGTTCAGCAAGAAGGGCCTCATGGCGAAGCGAGCGTCCTGTATCCTCGCGGCGCCCGCCTTTACCAACGTGAAGGCGGTCCTGGCGGGGAACGCCTCGGACACGCTCATCGGCCCGATGGCGGTGCTGAACCACATCGGACCGCTGTTGCTCGCACCGATGGTCTTCCGGATTGCAAGGCAGTTCCTTTCGGCGTACGTTTCGCTCGAATCAACTCAATCACTTGGCGCCGGTAATTCGGCGTGTACGGCGGTCTTGATCTCGGCATGGTGGATACCTCCTTCCCGAGCGATCAGGTGTCCAGAAACAGGAATAAACTTCAAAAGAATTGAGCGATATGTATGATGTTATCGTGGTCGGTGCGGGTCCTGCGGGCAGCACCACGGCGCGTGAATGTGCTGATAAAGGAATGTCCGTTCTTCTCCTTGATAAAGCGGAATTTCCGCGCGACAAGCCCTGTGGCGGCGGGGTTACGGTAAGAGCGAGTGACTTGCTACCGTTTGATATCTCTCCTGTTGTTGAGCGGACAATCAGCGGCGTCCGGTTCAACCTCCGACAATGCAAGTGCATAACTCGCTACAGTGATCGCGTCTTGGTATATGCCACCCAGCGCAGACGCCTCGATGCCTTCCTCGTAGAGCGGGCGCTGTACAAGGGAGTCACCCTGCGCGAACGCGCTCGTGTGCGGCAGGTCAGCCAAGAGCGCAGCCATGTGAGCGTTCGAACTTTGGACGAGGCCTTTCAAGGCAGGGCGCTTGTTGCGGCAGACGGCTGCAACGGAAAGACCGCCCGACTTGCGGGAATAACGACAAATTTCAGGCATCAAATTGCCATAGAGGGTAACCTCTACCTTGCAAAAGACGCACTGACTGAGTGGGAAGACTCTTTTGGCCTGCACTTGGCCTGGTTAAACGGGGGATACGGCTGGATTTTTCCTAAAGCCGATCATCTGAACATCGGGGTATGCGGCTGGAAGTATAACGCCCCGAAACTCCGAGAGAGCCTCGCCCGACTGGCGCAGTTCTACGGCTACGACCCTGAGGTTATCGAAGATATAAAGGGGTGCCACATTCCATTGCGATATACTGACTCTCCGCTGGAACACGGGCGCGTACTTCTGGTTGGAGACGCAGCAGGGTTAGTGGACCCAATTTGCGATGAGGGAATTTACTCTGCGTTTTGGAGCGGAATGGCAGCGGCACGGCATCTCGAAAAGTTCGTAGCCGGAGAAACCCAGGATCTGGGCGGGTATCGTCGTGAAGTGGAGTTAGGCCTCGTTTCCGATATTGCAGTGTCACAGCGATTCCACGATGTCTGTCATTTCTGGCCGGGATTGGTTGTGAACCTGGAGATTCTCGGCAATTTCCTCATTCCGCATGCATTCAAAATCATCAACGGCGAACTATCCTTCAGTCAAATAAGAAACCGAAACAAGCGTTTCATGTCCATCGTTAAGTTCATTTCCGACGCCGTGCGGGTAACGCCGCCGCTCCGACGCATCGGAGGCGTACCGAAGTCCATGCCTGTGACCGGCCCCCAGCGTACGGTCCACTCGGACTCTTAGTTCACATTCTGTCGGACTTGCCCCCGATGTTGGACCAACGGGCGCAACGAAATCCCAGCTTTTTCGCCCAGGGGCTGACATGCCGACTCCGGGGCGTTGGCCATCTTGATCGGGGTTTTCTGGCCGATCTGTTGTTCGGGGCGGGATGTTGACCCCTTGTAGTCAAAACGGATCAATGAGTTAGCGTGCTGATCGGCGTCGAAGCCCGATGCCGGACAACAGCCGGGCGCGGCGCGCGAACCTTCCACGCCGCCCGGTATGCCCGGACACAGCTCAGGAATGTCCAGACCGCCGCATTGCCGCCGGCCAAAACCGACTTCCCCGGACGCTTATCCCGTATCGTCATGATGCCAGTCCTCTTCATGAAGCCCCTGCCTCCTCGGTTCGATCGGTGGATCGATGAGGCAGAGCCGGGAGAGGATCGGCGCGTCCAGAGACCTGAATGCCGCCAATGCCACTCGCTCCGCTCCGGTCGAAATGACGAGTCGGGGACGTTTCGTCCGGTTGGCTTCGTAGGGGAGGGTTTCAAACCCTCCCCTACGGCCCGGCGTCCGCACTCAGCGTCCGCATAAGGGAAGGCCGCTCACAGGGCAGGCGCTTCGGCCCGCTCCGGTCGATATGACGGGGAAGGGCGGAAAGAGGAATGTTCCTGCCGATCGGGCGCCCGGCAGCGGCCGGCGCGGTTAACGCACCGAGGCCAGCCTACGCGAAGGCCTGAATCCCCGTCTGCGCCCGGCCCAGGATGAGGGCGTGGACGTCGTGGGTTCCTTCGTAGGTGTTCACGGTTTCCAGGTTCAGCAGATGGCGGATGACGTGAAATTCGTCGGCGATGCCGTTGGCGCCGTGCATGTCGCGCGCGGTCCGGGCGATGTCCAGCGCCTTGCCGCAATTGTTGCGCTTGACCAGCGAGATCGCCTCCGGCGACAGGCTGCCATCGTCGAACATGCGGCCGACGCGCAGGCAGGCCTGCAGCCCGATGGCGATTTCGGTCTGCATGTCCGCGAGCTTTTTCTGCACCAGTTGGGTTGCCGCGAGCGGCCGGCCGAACTGCTTGCGGTCGAGCGTGTACTGCCGGGCGGCGTGCCAGCAGAATTCCGCGGCGCCCATTGCGCCCCAGGCGATGCCGTAGCGCGCCCGGTTGAGGCAGCCGAAGGGGCCGGCGAGGCCCGCCACGTTGGGCAGCAGGTTCTCTTCCGGCACCTCGACATTGTCCATGACGATCTCGCCGGTCACAGAGGCGCGCAATGAGAACTTGCCCTCGATCTTCGGCGCCGAGAGGCCTTCCATGCCCTTTTCGAGGATGAAGCCGCGGATCGCGCCGTCCCCGGTCTTGGCCCACACGACGAAGATATCGGCGATCGGGGAGTTGGTAATCCACATCTTGGAGCCGGTGAGCCGCCAGCCGTTCGCCGTCTCGACCGCGCGCGTCTTCATCGAGCCGGGATCGGAGCCGTGGTCCGGCTCGGTCAGGCCGAAACAGCCGACCCATTCGCCGGTCGCCAGCTTCGGCAGGTATTTCATGCGCTGCTCTTCAGTGCCGTAGGCGTGGATCGGGTGCATGACCAATGAGGACTGCACGCTCATGGCCGAGCGGTAGCCGCTGTCGACCCGCTCGACCTCGCGCGCGACCAGCCCGTAGACGACATAGCTCATTCCGGCGCAGCCGTAGCGTTCCGGCAAAGTGGCGCCGAGCAGGCCCAGTTCGCCGAACTCGTTCATGATCTCGCGGTCGAACCGTTCGTGCCGGAAGGCTTCGAGCACCCGCGGCTGCAGCTTCTCCCGGCAGTATTGCCGCGCCGTCTGCTGCACCATCCGCTCGTCCTCGCCGAGCTGGCTGTCGAGCAGGAACGGATCGTCCCACTGGAACGGCGGATGGGTGTTCTGCGGGACTTTGGCGATCTGCCGGGGCGGCAAGGCGATGTTCATGGCGGGCTCGTTGTCGTAAGTGCGGGCCAGACGGACGGCGTAGGCAGTTCGAGACGCCGCGGCGCAACCGGGACGGTTCGCGAATAGATTAGGTTTGTCCGATTGGCCGGGAAAGGGACCGAGCGGCGCAGATACGACGAAGCCTTCTCCGACGGCGCGTCCAGATCGGTCTGTCCGTTTGGCGGCCGTCGTGCCGGGCGCTACAAAAGCTTAATCAGTGCGACAACCGCGGCACCCTGCATGATCATGGCCATGGTTACCAATATCTTGAAGTCCTTCGTGCTCATGCTCGAATTTTAGAAGTCGCCCTAATCAAAGACAAGGGCCTCTCCGCCGCCGCCTAGGCAGCCGCGCGCATCCGGTCGAAGCCGGCTTCCAGATCGGCGATCAGGTCGTCGGGATGTTCCAGGCCGATATGAAAGCGCAGGCAGGGGCCGGCGGCGCGCCACGCGGTGGCGGTGCGGTTGGGGGTCGGATCGAAGGGCAGAACCAGGCTCTCGTAGCCGCCCCAGCTCGCGCCCAGGCCGAAATATTCCAGGTCGTCGACCATGGCGGCGATCTGCGTTTCGCTGGCCGGCTCCAGCACGACCGAGAACAGGCCGGATGCGCCCGAAAAGTCGCGTTTCCAGATGGCGTGGCCCGGATCGTCCGGCAGGGCCGGATAGAGGACCCGGTTCACCTCCGGCCGTTCCCGGAACCAGTGCGCGACCCGGAGAGCATTCTCTTCGTGTTGCCTGAGGCGCACACCCAGGGTGCGCACGCCGCGCAGGCCCAGATAACATTCCTCGGAGCCGGGACAGTTGCCGGTGGAATTGGCGGCGACTTTCACGCTCTCGAACAGTTCGGCGCGCATGCTGACCACGCCGAGCATCGCATCCGAATGGCCGACCAGATACTTGGTCGCCGCATTGACCGAAAGGTCGACGCCGAAATCCAGCGGCTTGAAAAACAGCGGCGTCGCCCAGGTGTTGTCGATCCCGGTTTTGACGCCGCGTTCCCGGGCGACGGCGGTAATTGCCGGGATATCCTGCATTTCGAAAGTCTGGGAGCCCGGTGCCTCGAGCCAGATCAGGCTGGTGTTGTCGCGGATCAGATCGGCGATGCCGGCGCCGATCGACGGATCGTAGTAGGTCGTCTCGACGCCGAAGGGCTTGAGAAAATTCTCGGCAATCCTGCGGACCGGAAAATAGGCGCTGTCTGTCACCAGCATATGGTCTCCGCCCTTGACGGCGGAGAGGATGGCGGCGGCGCAGGCCGCCAAGCCGGAAGAGACGGCGACGGCCCGGTCTGCGCCTTCGAGGGCGGCAACCGCTTCCTCGAACGCCATGGTGGTCGGCGTACCGAACCGGCCGTAGACGACATCGTCGAATATCCGCGTCCGGACCTCTCTCCACTCGGCCAGGCTCCGGCGCGTAATTGTCGAGGCGTGGTACACGGGCGGATTGACGGCGCCGAAATGCCGTTCCGGATGGCGGCCGGCGCTGACAATTTTGGTATCGGTTTTCATGGCGAACCCTGGTCGAACGGCATCGTCAACGGTTTGATTTAATTCAATATTCTTGCATCGACGAAGCGAAGAAAGTGAGGAGGCCCGGCACAGCAAGTCGCTTGCATTGGGCGTTAGCGCGTGTTCTATAAGGTATTGAGGTTTGTGGTGCGTCGGCATTTGGCCGCGCGGCGGTGAAATGTGCGGCAGGCATCTGGGCCCGCCGGGGCGAAAACGTCGTCCCGGTCCAATCCGAACCGCAAGAAACCCAAAACCGCAGTCAGGAAAGCCAGGGAGTCATGATGAAAACCGTCTTGAAAACCGCTGTCGCAAGTGCGGCGGCGCTTCTTGTTGCGGGCGCGGCCCATGCCGCCACTCTCGACGATATCAAAAAGGCCGGCGCCCTCAATTGCGGCGTCAGCCAGGGCCTGCCGGGCTTCTCGAATCCGGACGACAAGGGCAGCTGGACCGGCATCGACGTCGACTATTGCAAGGCGCTCGCCGCCGCAGTTCTGGGCGACGCCAACAAGGTCAAATTTGTTCCGCTGTCGGCCAAGGTCCGGTTTACGGCCCTGCAATCGGGCGAGATCGATGTGCTGTCGCGCAACACGACCTGGACCTTCACCCGGGATACCAACCTCGGCCTCAACTTCAGCGGCGTTCTCTATTACGACGGCCAGGGCTTCATGGTGCGCAAGAAGCTCGGCGTGAAGAGCGCCCGGGAGCTCGCCGGCGCTGCCGTCTGCACCAACACCGGCACGACGACCGAATTGAACCTCGCCGACTACTTCAAGTCCAACGGCATGAAGTACAAGGTCGTCGCATTCGAGAGCGCGAACGAGGTGGTCGGCGCCTACGATGCCGGCCGCTGCGATGTCTTTACGACCGATCGTTCCGGCCTTGCTGCCCAGCGCACCAAGCTGAAGAATCCGGACGAGCACATGGTGCTGCCGGAGATCATCTCCAAGGAGCCGCTCGGCCCCGTCGTTCGCCAGGGCGACGATCAGTTCTTCAACATCTCCCGTTGGGTGCTGAATGCACTGATCATCGCGGAGGAGCTTGGCGTGTCGTCTAAGAATGTCGACCAGATGATGGCCAGCAAGAATCCCGAAACGCAGCGCCTGCTGGGCGTCAAGGGCAAATATGGCGAATATATCGGCCTCGACGCCAAGTGGGCGGCCAGGGCGATCAAGGCCGTCGGCAACTATGCCGAGATGTACGAACGCAACGTCACCCCGCTCGGGCTGGCGCGCGGCGTCAACATGCTCTGGACCAAGGGTGGGATCCTGTACGCCCCGCCGTTCCGGTAGGATCGGAAATGGCTGGTCCGGGCGTGCGCATCGCCCGGGCCGCTTTCTTCGATGACATCGCTGGCTGAGTAGGCCGACATGGCCGCCGCCGCCGCACCGGCTCGCGTTGCCATCCTGCGCGATCCCAAGTGGCGCGGAATTATTTTCCAGGTCTTTGCGCTGCTGCTGGTCTGTGCCGTCACCTGGTATCTGTTCGACAACACCCGCGCCAATCTGGAGAAGAGGAATATCGGGTTCGGCCTCGATTTTCTCGACACCCCGGCCGGTTTCGACATCATCCAGTCGCTGGTCCCGTATACGTCGGGCTCGACCTACGGGCAGGCGTTCGTCGTTTCACTGCTCAACACCCTGCTCGTGGCGGCGATCG
Organism: Alphaproteobacteria bacterium; assembly: GCA_965249845.1. Classification (GTDB taxonomy): domain Bacteria; phylum Pseudomonadota; class Alphaproteobacteria; order Bin65; family Bin65; genus Bin65. The sequence goes on along the minus strand of CBDFNA010000003.1, from coordinate 2,795,579 downwards.
GCATCGCGTTCGCCACGATCCTCGGCTTCGTCGTCGGCGTTGCCCGGCTGTCGCCGAACTGGCTGGTCGCCCGGCTGGCGACAATCTATGTCGAGACCTTCCGCAATGTCCCGCTGCTGCTGCAGATCTTCTTCTGGTACCACGCGGTTCTGAAGACCGTGCCCGGGCCGCGGCAGAGCCTGTCGCTGTTCGACATGTTCTTCCTGAACAACCGCGGCGTCTACCTGCCGGCGCCGCTGCCCCAGGCCAGCTTCTGGATCGTCGCCGCGCTGTTCGCCGGCGGGGTCGTTACGATGTTCGTCTGGCAAAAACGGGAGAACAAACGCCAGGAACTGACCGGCGAACGGCGCGATCTGCTGTGGATCGGGATCGGCGTGATCGCCGGATTGCCGATCGCGGCTTTTCTCCTGTTGTGGGCGATCGGCGGCTCGCCGCTGCATTTCGAAATCCCGGCATTGGGCGGCTTCAATTTCGCCGGCGGTATCGAAGTAATACCGGAGTTGATGTCGCTGGTCCTCGCCTTGTCGGCCTACACCGGCGCCTTCATCGCCGAGAATGTCCGCTCGGGCATCCAGGCGGTCAGCCACGGCCAGACCGAGGCTGCCTTCTCGCTCGGCATCCGCCCGCGGCCCACCATGGGCCTGATCATCATACCCCAGGCGCTGCGGGTCATCATTCCGCCGCTGACTAGCCAGTATCTGAACCTGACCAAGAACTCTTCGCTGGCGGTTGCGATCGCCTATCCGGACCTGGTCGCCGTTTTCATGGGGACGACCCTGAACCAGACCGGCCGGGCGGTCGAAATCGTCGGGCTGACGATGGGCATCTATCTGCTGCTCAGCCTGCTCACTTCGCTGGTCATGAACATGTACAACGCCCGCGTGGCGCTGGTTGAGCGCTAGGGGAGGGCGGCGACATGGCTCTCGCCCAAACCGGCGGATACGCCCCCGGCACGCATCCGGACCTGCCGGCGCCGCCCAATACGGTCGGTGTCGTCGGCTGGCTGCGCGCCAGCCTGTTCTCCAGCGTCTTCAACACCGCCCTGACCGTCCTGGCCGTCTTTCTGCTCGCCGTTGCGGTGCCGCCGCTGCTCGATTGGGCCATCTTCGAGGCGGCCTGGACGGCAAAGGACAAGGAAGACTGCCTGAAGGCGCAGGACGGCGCCTGCTGGGGCTTCGTCACGGCGCGCTTCGGCCAGTTCATGTACGGCTTCTACCCGTCGCCGGAGCGCTGGCGGGTCGATGTCACCGGCGTGCTGACGGTCATCCTGATCGGCCTGGTGCTGTTCGGCCAGGGCAAGCCACGCAGCTACGGCGCGCTCCTGTTCCTCGTGCCGTACCCGGTCGTCGCCTTCATTCTGCTGCATGGCGGATTCCTCGGGCTGGATTTGGTCGAGACCAACCAGTGGGGCGGCATGATGCTGACGCTGGTGATCGCAATCACCGGCATCACCGCGTCGCTGCCGCTCGGCGTTCTGCTGGCGCTGGGGCGGCGCTCCAACATGCCGATCATTCGCAGCCTGTGCGTGATCTTCATCGAGTTCTGGCGCGGTGTGCCGCTCATTACCGTGCTGTTCATGGCCTCGGTGATGTTCCCGCTGTTCATGCCCGAAGGGGTGAACTTCAACCAGTTGCTGCGGGCGCTGATCGGCGTGGCGCTGTTCTCCTCGGCCTATATGGCCGAGGTGATCCGCGGCGGCCTCCAGGCGATCCCGAAAGGCCAGTATGAGGCCGCATCCGCCCTGGGGCTGGGCTACTGGAAATCGATGCGGCTGATCGTGCTGCCCCAGGCGCTGACCATCGTCATCCCCGGTATCGTCAACACCTTCATCGGCCTGTTCAAGGATACGACGCTGGTCCTGATTATCGGCCTGATCGACTTTCTGTCGGTCGTGAACACCGGCACGCAGGACGTCAAATGGTCGGCCTTCAGCGTGCCGATGACGGCCTATGCGTTCGCCGCCATCGTGTACTTCGTCTTCTGTTTCAGCATGTCGCGCTACAGCGCCTGGCTGGAGAAGAAACTTGCCACCGGCCACAAGCGCTAGGCCCGCAACGCCCGGTATATCCGCGTGCCGCGCGAGGAAGGATTGTCATGGCTGAAGCCGCCGCCGCCCGCGTTATCGATTCCACGGTCGCTGACGAAATCGCGATCGAGATCATCGACATGCACAAATGGTATGGCGCGTTCCACGTGCTGAAAAACATCAACCTCGCCGTCAATCGCGGCGAGCGGATCGTCATTTGCGGGCCGTCCGGCTCCGGCAAATCAACCCTGATCCGCTGCATCAACCGGCTCGAGGAGCATCAGCGCGGCCGGATCGTCGTCGACGGCACGGAACTGACCAGCGATGTCAAGAAGATCGACGAAATCCGCCGCGAAGTCGGCATGGTGTTCCAGCACTTCAACCTGTTTCCGCATCTCACCGTACTGGAGAACCTGACGCTGGCGCCGATCTGGGTGCGCAAGATGCCCAAGGAAGAGGCGGAAAAAATCGCCATGCACTTTCTGGAGCGGGTCCATATCCCGGAACAGGCCGACAAGTTTCCCGGCCAGCTATCCGGCGGCCAGCAGCAGCGGGTGGCGATCGCCCGGTCGCTGTGCATGAACCCGCGCATCATGCTGTTCGACGAACCGACCTCGGCCCTCGATCCCGAAATGATCAAGGAAGTCCTCGACGTCATGGTCGAACTGGCCGAGGAGGGCATGACCATGCTGTGCGTCAGCCACGAAATGGGCTTCGCGCGCACGGTCGCCGACCGGGTCATTTTCATGGATGAAGGCGAGATCATCGAACAGAACCGCCCGGCCGAATTCTTTGACAACCCGCAGCACGAGCGGACCAAACTGTTCCTCAGCCAGATATTGGACAATTAGGCCCGGAAAGCGAGAGTTGTTTTCATAATGAGGCATTTTCGATAATATCGACGCACTTTGTTTTCGCCGCTGCAAACAAGGGCCGCGCAATGACCGCGCCTCGGGAAAGTCATCGACCGCACGGTCGGAGGATTCGTTGCGCGGGTGGCTATTTCGCGTTCGTTCCTGCGCCTCTTCCGCCGCCAATCGTATGGGATGGCACGCTGACGGCCGCACTTTCACGGGCAGATTTTGCAATCGGGCGCCTCGCCGGCGAAGGCCGCCGTTTTACCAATCCGAATCTCTTCATCCGTTCGTTCGTCCGCCGGGAAGCAGTGCTTTCGAGTCGGATCGAGGGCACCCGGACAACCCTCGCAGAATTGCTTGCCGCCGAAGCGGGCGGGACCGGCGCGGCCGATGCTGCGGACCTGCGCGAGGTTGGCAACTACGTAGCCGCCCTCGAATACGGTCTGGAGCGTGTGGAGACCCTCCCGGTTTCGCTCCGTCTGATCCGGGAGCTTCACGAGCGCCTCATGCGGGGCGTTCGGGGCGACGCGGCGGCTCCCGGAGAGTTCCGGCGCAGCCAGAACTGGATCGGGCCGCCGGGATGCGGATTGAACGATGCCAGCTATGTGCCGCCGCCGGTCGAAGAATTGGCGGAATGTCTTTACGCCCTGGAAAGATCTCTTCACGACAAAGACTTGCCGCCGCTGGTGCAGACGGCGCTCGCGCACGCGCAGTTCGAGGCGATTCATCCGTTTGTCGACGGCAACGGCCGGGTCGGGCGCCTGCTGATTACGCTCCTGTTGATAGAACGCGGCCTGTTACCGTCTCCGCTCCTTTATCTGAGCGCGTATTTCGAGGCCACGAGGGAAGCTTACTATGCGCATCTGCTCGCCGTGACCGAGGACGGCGCCTGGGAGGACTGGCTGATCTATTTTCTGGAAGGCGTACGGTCGCAAGCCGAGGACGCGCTTGCACGCATTGCGCGAATCGACTCCCTGTTGGAGAGCTGGCTGGCAGAATTCGCTGGCGCAAAGTCCGGGCGGGTCGAAGAGGTTCTGAGGCTGTTCGTCGAGAATCCGTTCCGGACCGTGAGGGAGATCGGCAGGAAACTCGGGGTCGCATACACGACAGCCCGGCGCGCGGTCGACCGACTGGAAGATGCAGGAATGGTCTCGCTTGTCGGAGAGAGGAGGCGTAACCGCGTCTATTGCGCGCGCGCTGTCCTTGCCGCGCTTGAGACGCCCGTCGAAAGCGGCGGCCGATATTGAGCGTCCTGAACGTCCCGTTGCCGATGAATCGCGACCATAGGGCCTAACCGGCAGAGTTCCCGAACAACCCCGCCGCCCGCGGATCGGGGATCGTCTTCGTCTCCTGCTTGTACGGGACGAAGCCGGCGCGTTGGTAGAGGGGCAGGGCACGCGGATGGTCGTGCGTGCAGGTATGAAGCCAGAACCGTTCCGGTTCGTAGGACCAGGCCAGGTCGATCGTTTCGTGCAGCAGCCAGACGCCCAGGCCCTGGCCGATGGCGTCGGGCATCAATCCGAAATAGGCCAGTTCGATTTCTCCGGGCTGCCGCCGGTCCAGTTCGCCGAAGCCGGCCGGCGCGCCGTTGCGGTAGAGCACGTAGATTTCGACCCGCTCGTCCGAGACGATGGCTTCGAGCGCCTCGTCCGTCATCGCGCGCCGTTCGTACCACAGCCAGTCCTCGCCGACGCCGTTGTAGAGATAGCGGTAGAATCCGGCGCCGGGATCGCTGGCGCGCATCAGCGCCACGCCCCTCGGCCGCGCAAAGGAAGGGCGGGTCGGCCGCACCGTCATCTCCAGCCAGGTGACGGTGACATCGAGCATCGCGTCAGGGTCGGTTCGGGCTGCGGCCTTCTTCGCAGCCGCTTCGCCGTCGAACCATTTCTCGAAGGTCGCGACCCCGGAATCGGTGTATCCGAGCGTCTCGTAAAACGCGCGGACCGGCGCGTTGTCCGTGCGCAGCATGAGCTGGACCTTCGGCGCCCCGGCATCCTTGAGCCATTTCTCGGCCCGGCGCATCAGACGCCGGCCAAGGCCGTTTCGCTGCACATCCGGATCGACCGCCAGATAGTAGATCCAGCCCCTATGGCCGTCATGGCCGGCCATGACGCTGCCGACCGTCGCGCCGCCGAGCTCGGCAACGAAAATTTCGGCGTTCGGCGATTTTCGGCAGCGTCGGAAGTCCTGCACCGGATCGTTCCACGGCCGGGTCAGTCCCGCCTTGTGCCACAGGGCGGCGATGGCATTGAAATCGTCGTCGGTGCAGGGGCGGATCCGGGCGAGAACGAGCGCGTCGGCCATCTACGGACCGGTTGCGACCGGCGCATCCGGCTGCGCCGCCCATTCGCTCCAGGAACCGTCGTAGACGGCAACCTTCCGGTGGCCGAGCAGATGCAGCCCGAGCGCGAGCGTACAGGCCGACACGCCTGAACCGCAGGTTGCAACCACCGGTCTGGCAAGATCGATCCCGACATCCTTGAACGCGGCCTTGAGAGCGTCCGCCGGCAGCATGGTGCCCGTTTCGGCATTTTGCAGCTTCTGGAACGGTAGACTCAAGCTGCCCGGGATGTGACCGGAGGGCAGTCCGGGGCGCGGCTCTTTCGCCTCGCCCGTATATCGGTCCCAGGAGCGGGCATCGGCGATTTGCCGGCCGCCTTCGGCCACGATCCTCCGCATGCGAGGCAGATCCCGCGCCAGCGTATGGTCGATGCGGGGTGTAAAATGCCGCTCATGCGGCATGGGCGGCAGGGTTTCGGTCGGTCGGCCTTCCTTCAGCCATTTCGGGAAGCCGCCGTCGAGCACGGCGACATCGCCATGGCCGAAGCGGCGGAACATCCACCAGACCCGCGGCGCGCTGAAAATGCCGGCGCCGTCGTAGACCACGATCCGGTTGCCGTCGCCGAGGCCCAGCTTGCGCACCCGGGAGGAGAATTTCTCCGGGCTCGGCAGGGTATGGGGGTAGGGCGAGCCGGTGTCCGCAATCTCGTCGATATCGAAATAGACCGCGCCGGGGATATGGGCGTTGGCGTATTCGGCCTTCGCATCGCGGTTCATCGCCGGCAGATACCAGGAGGCGTCGACCACCCGGACATCCGGCGCTTCCAGATGTTCGGCGAGCCAGTCCGTGGAGACGAGCGCGGAAGGATTGGCGTAAGTCATGCGTCGTTCAGTTCTCCAGCCATTTCGGCACGGGCAGGCCCTTTTTCCGCAGGAAAACGGGGTTGAACATGTTGCTCTGGTAGCGGCTGCCGTAATCGCACAGGACGGTCACGACGGTGTGGCCCGGACCCATGTCCTTGGCGAGGCGGACCGCGCCGGCGACATTGACGCCGCTGCTGCCGCCCAGGCACAGGCCTTCGTGCTGCAGCAGGTCGAAGCAGTAGGGCAGTGCTTCGTGGTCGGTGATCCGGTAGGCGTGATCGACCTCAAGCCCCTCGATGTTAGCGGTGACACGGCCCTGGCCGATGCCTTCGGCGATCGACGAGCCTTCGGCCTTCAGTTCGCCGTAGACATAGTAGTGCCACAGCGCTGCACCCATCGGGTCGGCCAGTCCGATCCGGATATCCTTGTTGCGCTCGCGCAGCGCCATCGCTACGCCGCCCAGCGTTCCGCCGGTGCCGATGGCGCAGACAAATCCGTCCAGTTTGCCGCCGGTCTGTTCCCAGATCTCGGGTCCGGTCGTGCGGTAATGGGCGTCGCGATTGGCGAGATTGTCGAACTGGTTGGCCCAGACGGCGCCGTTCGGTTCCTTTTCGGCAAGTTCCGCCGCCAACCGGCCCGACACCTTCACATAGTTGTTCGGATCCTTGTAGGGCACGACCGGAACCTCGATCAGATCTGCGCCGCACAGGCGCAGCATGTCTTTTTTCTCCTGGGATTGGGTATCCGGAATCACGATGACCGTCCGATAGCCGCGGGCATTGCCGACCAGGGCGAGGCCGATGCCCGTGTTGCCGGCGGTGCCTTCCACGATCGTGCCGCCGGGCTGCAAGGCGCCGGACCGTTCGGCGTCTTCGATAATGGCGAGCGCGGCCCGGTCCTTCACCGACTGGCCGGGATTGAGAAATTCGGCCTTGCCGAGGATGGTGCAGCCGGTCGCCTCGGACGGGCCTTTCAGCTCGATGAGCGGGGTGTTGCCGATGGTGCCGACAAAGCCGTCCCTGATGGTCATCGCAGAGGCCCGCATCCGAGAGTCGAACAATGGCGCAACCTAGGCATCTGCGCCGAACCTATCAACCTCTCCAGGCCGTGCGCAGGCGCTCCCGGTTCAGGCACAGCCATTGCAGGGCGACGACGGTGACTGCGTTGCGAACGGTGCGGTTTGCCAGCGCCTCCTCAATCTCGGCCATACTGCACGGGAAGGCCCGGATATCTTCGTCTTCGCCGGCAAGGCCGAAGATTCCGCCGGCCCCGGCCAGATCGCAGCGCCCGCAGAACAGGGCGATCCGTTCGGTGCAGGCACCGGGCGTCGTATAGATTTCGGCGATCGGTTCCAGATCGCCGACCTCGATCCCCGCTTCCTCCATCGCCTCGCGCCGAACCACGTCTTCTATCGTTTCGCCGGCCTTGTCGATCATACCGGCCACGATCTCGATCTGCCACGGATCAGGGTCGCCGGCGGCCAGCGGGCCGGGCCGGAACTGCTCGATCAGCAGGACTTCGTCGCGTACCGGATCGTACGGCAGCACCCCCGCCGCATGGCCGCGCTCGAACATCTCACGCTCGAACAACGGGCTCATCGAGCCGTCGTGGCGGGTATGGCGCAGGGTCAGCCGGTCCAGGCGGAAATAGCCCTGCCAGCCGGTCTCTCTCGACAGCAGCTCGGCTTTCCGGTCAGGCCGGATTTGTCGTCCTAACGTCAATGTGAAATTCTGCCTTCGAATTGTTGGCGGGGATCGACGACCGGCGAACCATATGCCGTCTACCGGAACCGGCAAGGCGCAAGGTGTCTGACCATGGCAAGCAGGACGGAACGGATCCAGTTCGAGGGCTCGCAGAATGCCGGCCTCGCGGCGCGGCTGGACCTGCCGGAAGGAGAGCCCCGGGCTTACGCGCTGTTCGCGCACTGCTTCACCTGCTCGAAGGATGTCTTTGCCGCCGCGCGAATCAGCGCGGGCCTGGCCGAACGCGGCTTCGCCGTTCTGCGCTTCGATTTCACCGGCCTGGGCGCCAGCGACGGCGATTTCGCCAACACCAACTTCTCCTCCAACGTCGAGGATCTGATCCGGGCGGCGGACTGGCTGCGCGACAACCGCCGGGCGCCGGACCTGCTGGTCGGCCATTCGCTGGGCGGCGCGGCGGTGCTGGCGGCGGCGGGCGAAATCCCGGAAGCCAAAGCCGTCGCCACGGTCGGCGCGCCGGCCGATCCGGCCCATGTTGCACACAATTTCAAGGCCGATATCGGCAGGATCGAAGCGGAAGGGGCAGCGGAGGTCCGGCTGGCCGGACGCACCTTCACGATCCGCCGGCAATTCCTGGAGGATATCGAAGGCCAGCGCCTGGCGGAGCGGATCGGATCCATGAAAAAGGCGCTGATCGTGTTCCACGCGCCGCTCGATGCCACCGTCGGGATCGACAATGCCGCCGCCATCTTCATGGCCGCAAAGCATCCCAAGAGCTTCGTATCGCTCGACAACGCCGACCATCTGCTGACCCGGCGCGCCGACGCCGTCTACGTTGCCGATGTGCTGTCGTCCTGGGCGGCGCGCTATCTGCCGAAACCGGAGACCGCGGCGCAGCGCAGCCGGCAACCGGAGCCCGGTGAATTGATCGTCTACGAGGCCGGCACCGGCAAGTTCGCCCAGGTCGTCGACAACGGCGAGCACCGCCTGCTGGCGGACGAGCCGGAATCCGTCGGCGGCACCAACACCGGCCCGACGCCCTACGGCTATCTCGCCGCCGCGCTCGGCGCCTGCACGACCATGACCCTGCGCCTCTATGCCGACCGCAAAAGGTGGCCGGTCGAATGGATCGCGACGCGGGTCCGGCATGAGAAAATCCACGTCGAGGACAGCGCGGAATGCGAGACCCGCACCGGCAAGATCGACAAGCTCGGCCGGTCTATCGAGGTTTGGGGCGACCTCGACGCGGATCAGCGCGCGCGCCTGCTCGAAATCGCCGACAAGTGTCCCGTGCACCAGACGCTCGAACGCGCCAATCTGATCGAGACGGATATCCGGCAGGTGGTGGAGTAGGGACCGGGCCATTCAGGAATGGGCCGCCCCCTCGATACGGCGCTTCGCGCCTACTCGGGATGAGGATTTGGGGTTTCCCTCAACCTTGAATACTCTCACCCTCACCCTGAGTAGCCCCGGATGAAATCCGGGGCGTATCGAAGGGCGGGGCGTATCGGCAGGGGCCGCCCCGCCCCGGGGCCTACTCCGCCGCTTCTTTCAGTGCCGCCTCGGCCAGTTTGAGATAGCCGTCGCGGGTCTGCGGCAGTTTGCGGTCGAGGATCCGCGAGGCGACGAGTGTGCGCAGGATCTGCGCCGTCCCGCCGGCGATGGCGAACATGCGGGCGTCGCGGACATAGCGTTCCATCGGGCTGTTGCGCGAATAGCCGGCAGCGCCCCAAAGCTGCAGCGCGTCGTTGGTCACCTGGATTGCCATATCGGCCGCCATGATCTTGGCCTGGGCAGCGGCCAGGGGATCGGGGAAGCCGGTGCCGCTGGTCTCTGCGCTGGCTGCGGCGCGCCACAGCATCAGCCGGGCGGCATCGATCCGGATGCTCATGTCGGCGAGCAACCATTGCAGGCCCTGGAATTCGGCTATCGGCCGGCCGAACTGTTCGCGGCGCCGGGTGTAGTCCAGCCCGTGCTTGTAGGCGCCGGCGGCCAGGCCGAGCGCGACCGTTCCGGCGCCGACCCGCTGGCTGTTATAGGCGTTCATCAGGTCGGCGAAGCCCTTGCGCAGGCCGCGCGGCGGGATCACCATCCGGTCCGGCGCGATTTCCATATCCTCGAAATGGACCTCGGTCTCGGGGATGCCGCGCAGGCCCATGGCCGGTTCGCGGCGGCCGATGCGCAGGCCGGGAGTCTCGTCCCGGATGGCGATGAAGCCGCCGATGCCCTGGTCGTTGCCCTCGCCGTCGAAGACCCGTGCAAAGATCAAATGCAGACGCGAGACGCCGCCGCCGGTGATCCAGTGCTTCATGCCGTTGACGACATAGCGGTTGCCTTTCAGGTCCGCCCGGGTCGTCATGTCGGTCGCCGCGCTGCCGGCTTCCGGCTCGGTGATGCAGATGGCCGGTTTGTCGCCGTCCAGCACCAGCCCGGCCGCCAGCTTCTTCTGGTCTTCGCTGCCGTAGGCCATAATCGCGCCGATTGCGCCCATATTGGCCTCAACGACGATCCGGCCGGACGGGCCGCAGACCTTCGCCATTTCCTCGATGACCAATGTCGTATCGAGATAGCTGCGCCCCTGGCCGCCATAGGTCTTGGGAACGGTCATGCCGAAGAAACCGGCCTCGGTGAGGTCGCGGACATTGTTCCACGGATAGGCTTCGGTCCGGTCGATCCCGGCGGCCCGGGCGGCAAAAACGCCTTCGGCAAGCTCGCGGGCCCTGGCCTGAAGGGCGCGCTGGTCCGGGGAGAGGGCAAAATCCATGATGCGGCCTATCGGATCGACGCGCTGGGGAGGAGGGCGACGCCCTGCATGGACATCTGCCTGACGGCCCCGTCGAGGGAGCCGTCGCGGTCGATCGCCGCGCAGGCGTCCTCAACGACGACCGTATCGAAACCCTGAGCCTGGCTGTCCAATGCCGAGTAAGCGACGCAGACATCGGTCGCAATGCCGACGAAGAACAGCCGGGTCAGCCCGCGCTCGCGCAGATAGCCGGTCAGGCCGGTCGGCGTCTTCCTGTCATTCTCGAAGAATGCCGAATAACTGTCTATTTCGTTTCGAAAACCTTTGCGTATCACCAGTTCGGCGCGCTCGATATTCAGGTGGTTGTGGAATTCGGCGCCCCTCGTGCCCTGGACGCAATGGTCCGGCCACAGGGTTTGCGGACCGTAGGGCATATCCGCCGTATCGAAGGGCGCCGCACCGCGATGGCTGCTGGCGAAGCTCTTGTGGTCGCGCGGGTGCCAGTCCTGGGTCAGCAGCACATGGGCGAAACGGGCGGAAAGATCGTTGATTGCCGGAACTATGGCATCGCCCCGGTCCACGGCGAGCGCGCCGCCGGGGCAGAAGTCGTTCTGTACATCCACAACGATCAGCGCATCGCTGTGCCGGTTGACGATCGGATCGCTCATGGCCGGTTCCTCGGACGAAGCGGGGCCTGAATGGGACGAAAGCCGCCGAACGACATTGTCCGACCGATGGCAATGGGGTTCAAGGCCGGTAAGGGCGCACCGTCCCCGGCCGTGAAACATATCTGCCGCGTTGTCGCCTGCGGCCCAGTCCCGCTATGGTGGCGGCAGGCGTCCTGGAGCGCCGGGGATCGATGCGGGAAGGGAGGCCGCAGCGCATGACGGAAGGACTGCAGTTCGCCAGGGTCGGCGACATCACCATCCACCTCAAGGTCGAGGGACCGGCCGACGGGCCGAAACTGGTGTTCTCCAATTCCCTCGGGACCGAGTTCCGGTCGTGGGATGCGGTCGCGGCCCGCCTGTCCGGTACATACCGGATTCTGCGCTACGATACGCGCGGCCACGGGCTCACCACCTGCCCGGAGGGCGCCTATTCGATCGAACGGCTGGGCGACGATCTGGCGGGGGTGATGGACGCCGCCGGGTTCGACCGCGCCGTCATCTGCGGCCTGTCGGTGGGCGGCGTCACGGCGCAGCAGCTTCACAAGGCCCATCCCGGCAAGGTCGCCGGCCTGATCCTGTGCGATACGGCGGCCAAGATCGGCAACGATGCGATGTGGCAGGCGCGGATCGATGCGGTAATGGGCGAGGGCGGGATTGCCGGCATGGCCCCGGCCATCTTGCAGCGCTGGTTTTCCGGCGGTTTTCCGAGCAAAGATCCGGTGGCGTTCGCCGGTTGGCGCAACATGCTGGTCCATACCCCGGCGGCCGGTTATGCCGGTGTCTCCCATGCCATGAAGGATGGCGACCTGCGCGATCATTGTGCGCGTGTCGATGTGCCGACGCTAGTCGTTTGCGGCGCCGAGGACGGCGCCACGACGCCGGCGATGAACCGGGAACTGGCCGACGCCATTCCGGGCGCGGGCTATCTGGAAATTCCGGAATCCGGCCATCTGCCGTGCATCGAGCAGCCGGCCGCGCTTTCCGATGCGATTGCCGCCTTCATGAAGGAACATGCCGGTGGCTGATACGGACGCCGGCGCCGATGGACGGGGGGCCTACGAAAAGGGCCCCTATGAAAAGGGAATGGCGACCCGGCGATCCGTGCTCGGCGCCGCCCATGTCGAGCGTGCGTCGGCCAACGCCACGCCCTTCGACGCCGCTTTCCAGCGCCACATCACGGCGCGCGCTTGGGGCGATCTCTGGAGCGATCCGCAGCTCGACAGGCGAACGCGCAGCCTGCTGACGATCGCCCTGCTGGCGGCCCTGGGCCATCATGAGGAACTGGCGCTGCATGTGCGCGCCACCCGCAACACCGGCGCGACGCCGGAAGACATCCGCGAAGCCCTGATGCATGTCGCCGTCTATGGCGGCGTGCCGGCCGCCAACCGGGCCTTCGCCATCGCCAAGCAGACGCTGGCCGAAATGGCCGAAGAAACAGCCAAAGACGGGGGAGACCGATAATGGCCGATCCAGTACCGTACCGGGCGCGCGACTGGGACGTGCATCCCGCCTACGACTACCCGGCCTATGCGTCGACGCGGCTGCGCGCGCCCAGGCAGCCTCTCGTGCCGATCCCGCACACGCTTTCCGAAGTGACCGGACCGTCCTTCGGCCGCCTAGCCGCGCCGGAAGCCGACGCGGACCTGACGACAAACGCACGGGTCAACGGCGAACCGATGGGCGAACGCATTATCGTCACCGGCCGGGTCGTCGACGAGAACGGCCGGGCGGTGCCGGACACGATGGTCGAGATCTGGCAGTCCAACGCCGCCGGCCGCTACATCCACGAAATCGACCGGCACGATGCGCCGCTCGATACGAATTTCACTGGCGCCGGACGCACCGTGACCGACGCCGACGGGCGCTACACCTTCGTCACCATCAAACCGGGCGCCTATCCGTGGGGCAACCACTACAACGCGTGGCGGCCGGCCCATATCCACTTTTCCCTGTTCGGGCCGGGTTTTGCGACGCGGCTGGTCACCCAGATGTACTTCCCGGGCGATCCGCTGCTGGCGCTGGACCCTATTTTCAACGGATCGCCGAGCCCCGAGGCGATGCAGGCGCTGGTCGCCGATTTCTCGATCGACATCACCCGGCCGGAATGGGCGCTCGGTTACGAATGGGACATCGTCCTGCGCGGGCGCGGCGCGACCCCGATGGACCCGATGGAACAGTAGGGCCGCACCGTCATGGCAAAGCAGACTGCATCCCAGACCGTCGGACCCTTCTTCCTCTACAGCCTGACGCCCGAACTCGCGACGGGCATCCGCTACACCGGCTACACGAGCGACGTGCTGGCGGGCGACGGGACGGCCGGCGAACATATCGTTGTCGAAGGCCGGGTGCTGGACGGCGAGGGCAGCCCGGTGCCCGATTCGATGATCGAGCTCTGGCAGGCCAACGCTGCCGGGCGCTACCGGCACGATGAAGATGGCCGGGCCGAGGTGCCGCTGGACGACGGCTTTCTGGGTTTCGGCCGCACCGGCACGGACAAGGACGGCCGATTCCGCTTCCACACCGTCAAACCGGGCGCGGTGCCCGGCCTGGGTAATGCGTGGCAGGCGCCGCACATCGCCGTCTGCGTGTTTGCCCGCGGCATGCTCTCCCACGCCTACACCCGGCTCTATTTTGCCGACGAGGCCGGCGCGAACGAGACCGATCCGGTGCTCAACAGCGTCGACACCGCGCGCCGCCCGACGCTGATTGCGGAACGCACGGAAAGCCGCGGCCAGATCGTCTACCGATTCGACATCCGCCTCCAGGGCGAGGGCGAGACCGTGTTCTTCGATGTCTAGCGCGCCGCGCCCGCCCTGTCTGCGCACCGTCCGGTGACCGTCGGCCCCTTTGCATCGCGCCTGATCGCGCCGCTGCTCTCCGATCCGGCGCTCAACGCGGCGTTGACCGACGAGTCGGCTGTCGCCGCCATGGTGCGGGTCGAAGCGTCGCTCGCCGCCGTGCAGGGGCGGCTGGGCGTGATCCCGGCCGCTGCCGCCACGCGCATCGCGGAAGCATTGCCGAGCTATGTCGCCGACTATGACGCCATTGGCGCGGATACGGTCGTCACCGGCGTGCCGACCGTCGAATTCGTCGCGCAGTTGCGCCGTCATGTCGGCGGCGATGCCGCGACCTATGTCCACTGGGGCGCGACCAGCCAGGATATTATCGATACCGGCTTCATGCTGCAGGCGCGGACGGTGCTGGACATCGCCGACCGGCGCCTCAAGAACATCGTGGCGAAGCTGAAGACGCTGGCGGATGCCCACCGCGCCACGCCGATGGCCGGGCGGACCCGCTCGCAGCAGGCACTGCCGATCAGCTTCGGCCTGAAGGCGGCCCGCTGGGCCCAGCCGTTGATCCTGCACCGCGAGCGGTTGGTGCAGATGCGCCCGCGGGTTCTGCGCGTCCAGTTCGGCGGCGCAGCGGGCAATCTCTCGGCGCTCGGGCCGGACGGGCTCGTTGTTGCCGACGCTCTGGCAGAGGAGCTCGGTCTGGCGCCGGCGCCGGCGAACAGCCATGTCGCACGGGACGGGATCGGCGAGCTGGCATCCTGGCTGGCAATGGTCGCCGGCAGCCTGGGCAAAATCGGGCATGACGTGGCGCTGATGGCGATGACCGAGGTCGGGGAACTGGCGGACAGCGCCGGCGGCGGTTCCAGCACCCTGCCGCAAAAAGCCAATCCGATCGCAGCTGAATCCCTGATGGCGCTCGCAACCTACTCGGCAGCACAGCTCGCCGGGGTTCATCAGGCCGCGCCGCAGGAGCACGAACGGGGCGGGGCGGGCTGGACCGTGGAATGGATGATCCTGCCGCCCATGCTGGCGGCGGCCGGCGGCGCGCTGCGGACTGCAGACGACATGCTCGACCGCCTGATCGTGCGGCCGGCGCGCATGCGCGCCAATCTGGACGCCTCGAACGGGCTGCTGCTCGCCGAAGCGGCCAGCTTTGCGCTCTCCGCCCATATGCCGCGCACAGAGGCACAGGCGATCGTCAAGGCCGCTTGCAAGGAGGCGGCGGAGTCCGGCGAACATCTGATCGATCTGCTGCGGCGCCGGACCGGGGCGCCGTGCGACTGGGACAGCCTGCGCGATCCGGCCGGCCGTCTGAAGACGGACAGCCAGCTCATTGACCGGATTTTCGCCGGGTCTTGACCGCCGGTCGGTCATGGCTGCCGGTGGAATCGCAACGATTGCCGTCTTGCCCTCGCGCCGATTGCATCCCAATTGGGGGCGGACGGCATACGCCAGCCTGCTGGTCGACTTTTCTTCCGATGGTTCGGGCACCCGCTGCCGGTGCGCGGATCGTTCCGTTTGAAGGCCTTCCGGAAGATTGACCGAGTCGTTCTTGCCTCTCGATAGGCCCCTCCGGTCATAAATCCTGAACCGTTCGGGCCTATGGAAAGGATCGTTCCGCCATAGTGGCGGACCCGGCTGCCGGTGTCCCCGGCTGCCACAACCTGCACTAAGTGAGTAAGCAAGTATGCAAACCGGTACCGTGAAGTTCTTCAACACCACCAAAGGCTACGGGTTCATTCAGCCCGACGGCGGCGGCAAGGATGTATTCGTCCACATCACCGCCGTGGAGCGCGCAGGCCTCGGCCAGCTTTCCGAAGGGCAGAAGATTCAGTTCGAAACCCAACAGGATACGCGTGGCCCCAAGGCCGTGAACCTGCAGCAAGTGTGAATGGGCTTCCAGGCTCTTCGGTGCACCGGAGAGCCTGAAATGCAAACGCCCGTCGGTGCGACCCGGCGGGCGTTCCCGTTTCAGGGCCTTAGAGCGAATCCGTCTTTGACGGACTCGCGAAAGGCCGCGCCCGCTTGATCCGGCGGCCCGCCGCTCCTGCGGCGCCCTCGCGGAGGCGCCGGCCGGAGGCCGGCTGCCGTGAGCGAAAAATGGCTGGAGCGGTTCCGTGCAAAACGGAAACGCTCTAGCGGCGCCCTACAGCTTTAGTTCTTCGGTTCGGGCCGGGGGCGAATTTTTCGGCGTCGTGAGGGAGCGCCGGCCCGACTCGTTACGATCTTTCTCGCGGGCTTGACGCTTCAATTCTTCGAAATCTGCGGTGCACCGGGCGACCCGGAACAGGCATTTGTCGTGTTTGGCCCGGCATTGCCGACGGGCTGCATCGGTCGCCTCGTCCGCAGACGGGCCTTCCGCAGTCGCGTAGCGACCATTGGGCGTTACGAACAGGGCAAGGCAGCCGTTCTCCACCGTCACAACATCCGAACAGCGCTTACCGCACATCAGCCACGCACGGCTGCGGGCAGAAATCCTGTCCGGAAGGTTCATAGAATAGACCCAGTAACCGGTCAGCCGGCTGAAGGCGATGGCGCCCCAGCAATTGCCTTCCCGGCATTTGGCGAATCCTGCTTCCGGGGCGACGACGCACAGGCAAACGATCAGGGGGGCGAGGAGGGTCCGCATCGATCGGGCCGGCCGGAATCGAAATGGCCAAAGGATCGGCATTCTAGGGCTGCTTTCGGGCGACTATGTGGAAGAAGTGCCAATGTTTGGCGTTGCCGCGAGGCGTGACCGAGTCGCTTTCCTCCTCCTCCAGCAGGATCGGCTCCCAATTCGCAAACAGATCGTCGATCTCGCGGCGGCTATGGACTGTCAGGTTGTCGCCGCGCTGCGCCCAACTGTCGTTCGGACCGTAAAAATGACCGGCGAACAGGCCGTGCGGCTCGACCGCCTGCGCGATGTGCGACCAGAGGCGCGCGAAGCTCTCAGGCGGGCAGGCCGGCAGGCAGAAACTGGCGTTGATCAGGCAGGCTGCCGGCAGGTTCGGGTCTCCGACTGAAAAATCCGCTTGGCGGAACGTCAGCTGCCGCTTGCTCCAGGCTTCGGGAAACCGGGCGCGCAGCGCCGCTTCGGCCGCCGGCGCCGTGTCGAGCGCCAATACTGCGAGGCCGGTGTCCAGCAGAGGCGCAGTATCCCTGCCGGCGCCGCAGCCCAGATCGACCGCGATTGCCGATACCGGCGCGCAGGGGCGGCGGAGCGCGGCAAGCGCCGTCAGAGTCGTCCGGCGCGGCGGCCGGTCCGCTGCGATTTCGTAATATTCGGACCAGCCCGAATTGGCTTCACTCGCCGCTGGGCCGGTATCGGGCACGCCGGGAACCTAGTTTTGCGCGGGCGCGTTCAGCTTGGCTTCGGCGGCAGTCACCCGTTTGAGGATATCTTCCAGGAGTTTCTTCATGTTGGCTGCCTCGCCGGCGCTGGCAGCTGCCGCTCCAGCCATTTCCTCGGCCTTCTTCTCCGCCGCGACCAGCCGGTTTGCCATTGCCGCGAGCGCGCCATCGACCTTCTTCATCTGCGCTCCGCTTTCCGCTGCGGCCTTCTTGGCCTTGGCCATGACATTATTGGCAATGGCGCCAACCTGGGCCTGAACTTTCTCAAGCGCTGCTTTCAGTGCCCCAGTCGTGCCCGCAACTGTGCCGATCTGCTCCTGATTCTTCTGAAGCAATACGGCCAAGGAATCCGTAGCCTTGGCGAGCCGGCCGATTTGCTCCTGATTTTTCCCGATCACGGTAATGACCGTGCCGACCTGGGCGGCAGCCTTGTCGACCGACGCGCCCAATGCCTTGGTCGCCGCGTTCGCCGCTGCAACCTGCTCCCGGTTTTTCTCAATATTCGCGCCCAGGGCCTCGGTCGACGTCCCAACCTGGGCCTTGACCTCTTCGAGCGCGGCGCCGAGCGATTTGGTGGCGTTGTCGATCGCGCCGGCCTTGCCGGCATTGGCAGCGGCTGCCGCCGCTGCCTTGTCGGCCTTGCCGGTAGCGGCAGCGATCTTGCCGTCCAGCGTCGCCATCGCCTTGCTAAGCCTGTCTCCCAGGCCCTTGGTGGCTGCCGCGATCTCGCCCTTGGTTGCCTCGATCTGGCCGGTCAGTTTGTCCAGGGCTTCCTTGTTATCGCAAGCACTGAGCAGACCGCCGACCAAAAGGAGCGCAACGACCGGCGCGACGCCTTTGTATTTCTTCATAATTTTCCTCCAAATCCGGATCGTGTGCAGGGTATAGCGATTGCGTTGCGGCGCACAAGACGGTCATAAATTCCTCGCTTTGCGTCAA
Source organism: Alphaproteobacteria bacterium (assembly GCA_965249845.1). Classification (GTDB taxonomy): domain Bacteria; phylum Pseudomonadota; class Alphaproteobacteria; order Bin65; family Bin65; genus Bin65. The sequence continues at coordinate 2,777,377 of CBDFNA010000003.1, read as the reverse complement.
TTCGGCGCGATACGCACGACCGCCTCCCGGCGCCAGCGTGGCGGCGGGTATGCGCTTGCGGTGTCGGGGCCCGGTGAGGAGGGTTGCCATGAACGACGAACTGGCCTGGTTCGAGACCTTCAGCGTTGGCGACATCCTGGAAAGCGCTTCCGTCACCTTTACCGAAGAGGCGATCCTCGACTACGCCCGCCAATGGGATCCGCAGCCCTTTCATTCGGATCCCGAAGCCGCCGCCGATAGCCAGTTCGGCGGCCTCATCGCCAGCGGGATGCATGTGATGGGGGCGATGTTCCGGGCAATGGTCGAAGCCGGCTTTCTGAACGGGACGGCCATGGGCTCGCCTGGAATGGACGAAATCCGCTGGCTCAAACCGGTCCGGCCCGGCGACACGCTGACAATGCGCGCAACAGTTACGGATATCCGGCCGAGCGCCACCCGCGACGACCGCGGCTATGTCCGGATGCGGTTCGAAACCCTTAACCGGCAGGGCGAAACCGTCGCAAGCTACCTGTGCACCGAAATCGTCAGGCGGCGGCCGAAAGACACGGCCGCCGCCTGAACTTCAGGTCCGTCTTGTAGATCAGCTGTCGAACAGATCCTTCGGCGATCCGCCCATCTGGGCGAGCGAGGCATGCATTTTTTGCAGCGCACGGCTCTCGATCTGGCGGATCCGTTCCTTGCTGACACCGAATTCCACGCCGATCTCGGCCAGGGTGCTCTTGTCCTCTTCCAGAAAGCGGCGGACGATGATGCGCCGTTCCCGCGGCGTCAGTTTGTCGAGCGCGGACTCCAGCCATTGTTTCCGGGTCAGCCGGCCGCTGGCATTGGCAGCGAGCTCTTCCGGGCCGGGGCCGGTATCTTCCAGCAGGTCCTGGAATTGCGCGCCGTCGTCTTCCTGGCCGATCACCGAATTGAGCGACTGGTCGGGGCGCGTCAGATGCAATTCCATCCGCTCGACATCGGCGACCGTGACATCCAGCTTGTCGGCAATGATTTGCCGCTCGTCGGTCGTCAACTGGCCGTCGAAACCGGTGCTGAGCTGGGCGCGCAGCCGGCGCAGGTTGAAGAACAGCCGGCGCTGTTTCGGCGTCGTCGCCGCGCGCACGATGGAGGAGTTGCGCAGGATATAGTTCTGGATCGACGCCACGATCCACCAGGAGGCATAGGTGGAGAAGCGCACCTCGCGCTCGTGGTCGAAGCGCTCGACCGCTTCCATCAGGCCGATATTGCCTTCCTGCATCAGGTCGGCCATCGGCAGGCCGCTCGAGCGAAAGCCGGCAGCAATCCGCACGACGAGGCGGGCATGCGCCTCGACGATCTCGTGCATCGCCCGCTCGTCGCGCTTATCATTCCAGCGCCGGGCCAGGTCCACTTCGTATTCCCGCTCCAGAACGGGAGCATCCATCGCCGCCGAGATATAGCGCCGGTTGCTCCGTTCGGTTGCGGCAGAGTCTGCGTAAGCCATGGGGCTACCGCATCCTTTCTCGTTGCTCATTCAGTCATTTGATTTCGACTCGACAATATATTCCGCGCAATTAAATTACAAGGAAAAAATATCGACTCGACAATGTTTGGACGGGTCTTAACTTGCCTTTCATGTCCGTCATGCCTTCTGCACAGGCCTCCCCCAAATCTGCGCCGGCGTCCAACGGACGCGCCGCCAACGGATGCGATCCCTGCGCGGAAGGTAACGGCAAGGCGAACGGCAATCCGTCGGTCGAGCGTATCACGAGCCTGGTCGACCGCTTGGGGCGCGCGGTGCATTGCCTGCAATTTGCAGACGGCCTGAACCCGGCCCAATGGGCCGTTCTCCGCTATCTGGGCCGGGCCAACCGCTATTCTCGCACACCGACGGCGATCAGCGACTATCTCGGCACGACGCGCGGGACCGTGTCGCAGACCATCAAGGCGCTGGAAGCCAAAGGCCTGATCGGCCGCGGGACGAGCGGCCGGGACAGGCGGGCGGTCCTGCTCAGGCTGACCGGGGCGGGAACAGCGGCCCTGGAGAACGATCCGCTGCATTGCGTCGCATCGGTCGCCGGGATGCTCGGCGACGAACTGGACGAAGCCAGCCGCTTCCTGGACAGCGTCGTCGGTTGCCTGCAGGCCAAGAGCGGCGGTCTCAGCTATGGCGTCTGCACCGAATGCACGCATTTCTGCCGCAACAGCTTCGCTCAGGATGTGCACCGCTGCGGCCTGACCGGCGATCCGCTTTCGGTTGAGGACAGCACCAAAATCTGCGTCAACTACAGCGAAGCCGCAGCTTCCTAGCCGAAACTCCACGCTTTTGCCCGGTGCCGTAGTGCGGCGCGGTCATTGCAACGGTTCCATCCTGAGCACTCGACCGTCCTTGCTGTCCGTCAGCAGCCAGATGTAGCCGCGCGGCCCGATCCGCACATCGCGGATACGCTCATCCAACTCTTCCAGCAAGCGCTCTTCTTCCACCGGTTTCGTGCCGTCGAAGCGAAGGCGGACCAGCATCCGGTAGCTCAGGGCGCCCACCAGCAGATCGCCGCGCCAGGCGCTAAAAACCGGTCCGGTCACGAAAGCCATGCCGGACGGCGCGATCGACGGATCCCAATAGTGGATAGGCTGTTCCAGGCCGGGTTTCGATGTGCCTTCGCCGATTCTGCCACCCCAATAATGGCGGCCATAGGCGATGATCGGCCAGCCGTAGTTTCGACCCGCCTTCGGGATATTCACTTCATCGCCGCCGCGGGCGCCGTGTTCGTGGATCCAGAGCTGCCCGGTTACCGGATGCAGAGCCGCACCCTGCGGGTTGCGATGGCCGTAGGACCAGATTTCCGGCCGGAATCCTTTACGCCCGACAAAGGGATTGTCCTTCGGGATGGCGCCGTTCTTCCAAATGCGGATCACCTGGCCCCGATGGATGCTCGTATCCTGGGCCCGGTCACGCTGGCCCCGTTCGCCGAGGGTGACGAACAGGGTGCCGTCCCGGGCTACGACGATGCGCGAGCCGAAATGCCGGCCGCCGCGCGATTTCGGCACCATGCGGAAGATGATTTTCAGGCCGGTGAGGGCATTGCCGTCGAGCCGGGCGCGCGCCACGGCGGTCCCTGCGCCGCTGCCGCCGGGTTCCGAGAAGGAAAAGAAGATAGTCCGGTTCCTGGCGAATTCCGGATCGGCAACGACGTCCAGCAGGCCGCCCTGGCCGGACACGGCGATCCGGGGCAGTCCGCGGACCGGCACGCCGACGCCGCCGTTCCGGGTAACAATGCGCAGGCGTCCCGGCCGTTCGGTCACCAGCATCCGGCCGGACGGCAGAAACGCGAGCGACCAGGGGTGAGACAAACCGCGGGCGACTGTAACGACTCTGAGCCGACCGGCGCTGGACTCGAAAGTCTGAGCCTGTGCCGGAAAGGCCGCAGCGGGCAGACCGAGCAGCACGGCAATCGAAAGGGCAGGGTAAACGGAGAGACGCATGAAGGGTTTCCCGATTGGACTTTCAGTACGGGATATGAGCCCTGTCGCCTGTGCGCCAACCGCCGGGCCGGTTGCGGCCGGTTGAACGGCAGCCGCAGCGGACGGCGTCGGTCCCCGATCCGGACAGAAAAAGCCCCGCCGATATCCCGGCGGGGCCACAGTCTCGGTGTCAGACACATCGTTGGGGGAGATGACGGAAGTCATATGCAATGTGTCTGGCCATCCCTTTGTAGCAGAATTTTGGCGAAAGTGTGTGATTTTTGTCACATGCAAACATTTTTTTTACTGGAGACCAATTGTCACATGGAATTCACCCGATTTCTCGAACTGGCAGGGAACCTGCACGCTTGCCGTCGCAGCCCCCCGGCCGTGCCGGCGGCCGACCCCCCGAACCGGGAGACGAAGGAGCGGCGGCCGGACCGGTTCCGGGTTGCTGGCCAACCGCATCGCCCTGTGATAACGGATTGTGCAGTAAAGGATCGTGCGATCGAGGATCGCCGGGACAGCGCGGGAACGTGTTCGGATCACCTTAAATTTCCGCGTCAAATGGCGCGTGGCAGGAGGTTGCGGGCACGCGCATGTCGGGGCATTCCCGTTGGGGCATCCTTCACGCCGGTCCCGCCCGGCACCCAGTCATCGGACAAGTACCAAGGAAAGAGTCACATGAGCGACGTTGCAGATCGCGTGAAGAAAATCGTTGTCGAACATCTGGGCGTCGACGAGGCCAAGGTGGCCGAGGATGCGAGCTTCATCGACGATCTCGGCGCGGACAGCCTCGACACGGTCGAACTGGTTATGGCGTTTGAGGAAGAGTTCGACATCGAAATTCCGGACGATGCCGCCGAGAAAATTTCGACTGTCAAAGACGCGATCGATTTCATTTCCGATATGAAATCCTGAACCGCGGGATGATGCATCGCGCCGCCCCTGAAATCCGGGAGCGGGCCGGGCGGACACCCGCCATGCACCGGTCAATCCGATGTCCGGGCGCGCTGACGCCGGAACTGCCGAAAAGGCGGCTTCTGTGGCGCTCGGCGTATTCTGACCGGCCGCGCGCCGTGGAAGGGTGAGGGACATGCGGCGCGTCGTCGTAACCGGCCTCGGCCTGACAACCCCGCTCGGCGTAACCGTGGCCGAGAACTGGGACAACCTTGTCGCCGGCCGCTCCGGGATCCGGACGATATCCCGCTTCGACGTTTCCGATCTGCCGTGCCGTGTCGCCGGCCAGTTGCCGCGTCCGGACCTCGGCGACGTGCCGGAAAGCGCGCCGGACTATGTCACGCCGTTCCTCGCCGAAGAGACCGTCGCCAAAAAAGACCTGCGAAAGATCGACAGCTTCATCGTCTACGCCATTGCGGCGGCGAACCAGGCGGTAGCGGATTCCGGCTGGGCGGCCGAAACGGAAGAGCACCAGGATCGTACCGGCGTTCTGATCGGCTCCGGCATCGGCGGCCTGGAGACGATCTACGACGGATCGATCGTCCTGCACGAGCGGGGTCCGCGGCGGGTTTCGCCGTTCTTCATCCCATCGGCGCTGATCAATGAGGCCTCCGGCCACGTTTCGATCCGGTACGGTTTCAAGGGACCGAACCATTCTGTCGTCACGGCCTGTTCGACCGGCGCGCACGCGATCGGCGACGCGGCGCGCCTGATCATGCTCGACGATGCCGATGTCATGGTTGCGGGCGGCACCGAAGCGGCGGTGTGCCGCCTCGGCATGGCCGGTTTCTGCGCGGCCCGGGCCATGTCGACCGGCTTCAACGACCAGCCGAAGCGCGCCTCGCGGCCGTGGGACCGGGACCGCGACGGCTTCGTGATGGGCGAGGGCGCCGGCATCGTCATCCTCGAGGAGTACGAGCACGCCAGGAAGCGCGGGGCGACCATCCATGCCGAGATCGTCGGCTATGGGCTGTCCGGCGACGCCTATCACATCACGGCGCCGGCCGCGGACGGTAACGGCGGCTACCGGGCGATGCGGAACGCCGTGCGCCGGGCGCGGCTGAACCTGGAAGACATCGACTATGTCAACGCCCACGGCACCTCGACCCCGCTGGGCGACGAGATCGAGCTCGGCGCGGTCAAGCGGCTGTTCGGCGATCATGCCTACAAGCTCACCATGTCGTCGACGAAGTCGGCGATCGGCCATCTGCTGGGCGCGGCCGGCAGCGTCGAGGCGATCTTTTCCGTCCTTGCGCTAAGACACGGGGTGGCGCCGCCGACGCTCAATCTCGACAATCCGTCCGACGGCTGCGACATCGATCTGGCCGCTCACGAGGCCAGGGAGCGGCCGATCCGCCATGCGCTATCGAACTCGTTCGGCTTCGGCGGCACCAACGCGTCCCTGCTGTTCGCCGCCGCGCCGTAATCCCGGAACAGAGTGCCGCGAGGCGTGAAGGAATGGTGCGTATCCTGAAATGGGCCGTAGCAATCCTGTCGCTCCTGATCGTTCTGGCGGCGGTTGCCGTCGGCTACGCCTATCATCTGTTCACGAAGCCCGGGCCGCTGGCGGTCGCCGCCACCATCGAGGTGCCCAAGGGCGTCGGCATGGACCGCGTGATCGGCGAAATGACGGCGGCCGGGGTAATCGAGCATGCCGGCCTGTTCCGGGTCTGGGCGCGGATCGCGGGCGTGGACCGGAAAATCAAGGCCGGCGAATACCGCTTCCCGCCCGGGGTCAGCCAGCGCGCGGCATTGAGGATCGTCATCGCGGGCCGGACGGTGCTGCGCCGCCTGACGATTCCCGAGGGTCTGACCACTTGGCAGATTCTCGAACGTATCCGGAAAACGCCGGGACTGAGCGGGACGATCACGTTGAAACCCGCCGAAGGCGCGCTGATGCCGGACACGTATCTGTTCGCCAGGCAAGAAACCCGCGACCGGGTAGTCCGGCGGATGCAGGACGCCATGGACGACGCGCTGGACCGGGCCTGGGCGGGCCGGGCCCCGAACCTGCCGCTTCGCTGGAAGCAGGAGGCGCTGATCCTGGCCTCGATCATCGAGAAGGAAACCGGCAAACCCGAAGAACGGGCGCGCATCGCCGGCGTGTTCATCAACCGCTTGCGCCGCGGCATGAAACTCGAGACCGATCCGACGGTGATCTACGGCCTGACGGAAGGCAAGGCGCCGCTGGGCCGCCGCCTGCTGCGCAAGGACCTGAAGCAGCCGCACAAATGGAACACCTATGTGCATTTCGGCCTGCCGCCGACGCCGATCGCCAACCCCGGCCGCAAGGCCATCGAAGCTGCCGTCCATCCGATGCCGCATCGAGAACTGTATTTCGTCGCCAACGGCACCGGCGGCCACGCTTTTTCCAAGACCTACCGCCAGCACCGCAGAGATGTCCGCAAGTGGCGCAAAATCCGCCGCAAGCTGGAGCGGGAAGGCAAGCGTTAGGCGGGGCCGCCCTTCGAGACGGGGCGTTGAGGAGCCGTGCGAAGCGCGGCGTCTCGAAACGCCCGTCTCGAAGGACGAAACGCCCGTCTCGAAGGATGGCCGGGTCAACAGGCTTTATTCTGTGTAGCCGCTCCGCCACCCCCGAATTCACGCCGATCCCCACACCTCTTCCGCCAGATCGACAACCATCGCCAGCTTGTCGAACTGTTCCGCCTCGCCGATCAGGTTGCCGATGGCGTTGGAGGAAAAGCCGCACTGGGGCGACAGGCAGAGCTGGTCGAGGTCGACATAGGCCGAGGCCTCCTCGATCCGCCGCTTGAGTTCGTCGCGGCTCTCCATCTCGCCGCGTTTCGACGTCACCAGGCCCAGCACGATCTTCTTGCTGCCCTTGGGCACATAACGCAGCGGCGCGAACCCGCCGGAGCGTTCGTCGTCGTATTCCAGGAAAAAGCCGTCGACCTCCGTCAGGTTGAACAGATGATCGGCGATCGGCTCATAGTCGCCCTCGGCGAACCAGAGGCTGCGGGCGTTGCCCCGGCACAGGTGGACGCAGGCGGTCATGTCGGCTGGCCGGTCCTTAATGCAGGCGTTTATCAACGCGGCGTAAGTGCGCGGTAATTCATCGGGATCTTCGCCGCGCGCCCTCGCGTCCGCACGCATCTTGCTGTCGCACAGATAGGCCAGGTTGGTGTCGTCGAACTGGATGTAGCGGCAGCCGGCGGCGGCCAGATCCGCGATCTCGTCGCGGTACAGGCGCGCCAGATCGGCAAAGAAATCGTCCATGTCTGGATAGGCCTCGCGGTCGATCGCGTCCCGGCCGCCGCGAAAATGGGTCATGGTCGGCGACGGCATGGTCACTTTTGGCGTCGAGTCCGGGCCGGCCCGGGTCTTGAGATATTTGAAATTCTCCACCTCGATGCCGCCGTCCGGCCGCATCATCCGGTCGACGATCTCGACCGTCAGCGGCACCTGTTTCTCACCGCCTTGCTTCGTCTTCTCGCCCTGGAGGAAGGCGCGCCCGATCGTGAAATTGGTCTCGATCCCGCCGATCCGGCTGATGAAGTCGAAATGGAAGCTCTCGCGCCGGAATTCGCCGTCAGTGACGGAGGAGAGGCCGACCGCCTCCTGCTTCTTCACCACTTCTGCGATTGCGGCGTCTTCGCGTCGGCGAAGTTCGTCCGCGCCCAGCGCCTCGTCCTTCCATTGCTCGCGCGATTCCAGCAGCGACTCCGGGCGCAGCAGGCTGCCGACATGGTCGGCGCGAAACGGTGCTTTCATCGAAATTCCTCCCTCGGCGGCAAAGCCGAAAAGTGGTAGCGCAGCCCGTCGGCGCGGTCCAGCGCGGGTGCCTGGCCGGCAGCGAGTCGTGCTCAAATCACCGCCTTTTCGACGAACGGCCGGCCCTCCGGGATGCGCCGGTAGAGAAACGGATTAAGGTCCAGAGCGCGGAATTCGCCGTAGAGAATCCATTCCGCCGTGCCGCGTCCCATCGCCGGCGATTGCTGGAAGCCGTGGCCGGAAAAGCCGTTCGCGAAGATGAAGTTGGCGACTTTCGTATGCGGGCCCAGGATCGCGTTGTGGTCGAAAGTGTTGAAGGCATAGTGGCCCGCCCAGGAATTCAGCAATCTGAGCGCATCGAACTGCGGGATCCGATCCATCAGCCCGGGCCAGACCTTGTTCTCCCACAGGGAGTGGTCCTGCACGAAATCGTCCGGGTCGACCGCCGGATCCTCGTCCGGCGCGCAGCCGGCGAGATAGTTGGCGCCGTCCGCGCGGACATGCACGCCGGAGGGATCGATCGTCAGCGGCAACGGCCGGTCCAGCGGCCTTTCGGCGGCGAAGACGTAGCTGTAGCGCTTGCGCGGCTCGACCGGCAGGTCGTCGATTCCGGCCAACTGCGCCGTCTGCGCCGCCCGCGGGCCCGAGGCGTTCACGACCGTATCGCAGGCGATGACCTCGCCGGATTTCAGCGTCACGCTGTCGACCGCCGTGCCGGCCGGATTGAGCGTCATGCCGACGACTTCGTTGGCGACATATTCGGCGCCGCGTTCCCTTGCAATGCGCCGCCACCAGTCGAACATGGAGGGGCCGTCGAAGGGGCCTTCGTCGACCAGGTTGTGGTTGGCGGCCACGATGTCGTCCAGACGGTAGAACGGATATTCGGCCGCGATTTCGTTCGGCGTCATGTGCCGTGTGCCGGCGCCGCAGGCCGCCTGGATCGCCTGTGCTTCCCGCAGGGTGGCGGCAAAGGCCGCGGTGTCCGCCAGATACATGTAGCCGGTGCTGATCAGCGCCAGCGCCGGCACCCGCGGATCGTCATCCATCCACGACCGAAAATTCTTGACGAATTCGGCGGCAAACTGTGAAACCCGCACATTGATCGCGCTGGAAAACTGTTGCCGCATGCAGCTGTTGGTGTGCGCCGTCGAGGTAAACTCGTAGGTCGGATTGCGCTCCACGACGAGCACGGTGCCGTCGAAATCCGGGTTGCGCGTCAGCCACCACGCGACCGACGACCCGTACATCGCCCCGCCAACGATGACGACATCGTAGCGGTTGCGCGACGGCGGCTCGGCGGGGAGGGCGCTGGCCGGCGGCGCGAAGGTCATGCTGCGGTGCTCGCAAACGGAAAGCGGCCGCCGGTTGGATCGCCGGCGGTATCGCAGGCGGCGGACCCGACGACGCATAGGGGATCGGCCATTGACGGGCCAGAAATTTCAACCGGCGGCAACGGCAGGGACCGGCCGCCATGAGGGGAAAGCGCTATCGACCGGCGAATTCCGGCTTTCGTTTCGATATGAAGGCGTCGACCGCTTCAAGATGGTCTTCGGTCCGGGCCGAGCGGATGGTGCGGTCCGCCTCCATGTCGAGGCAGGTCTTGAGGTCGGCGACGCTGGCGCGGTTGAGATTTTCCTTCATGTAGCGCAGGGCAACCGGTGGGCCGGCGGCGATCGCGCCGGCCAGTTCGCGCGCCCGGGCGGCGAGCTGCGCATCCGGCACGACTTCGTTGAAGATGCCGAGTTCGAGCGCCTCGGCGGCGTGAACGCGGCGGCCCGTGAAGTAGATCGCCTTGGCCCGCCCCAAACCGACCAATTGCGTGAGGAACCAGCTTCCGCCGTAATCGCCGGACAATCCGATATTGGCAAATCCCGGGGTCAGGAAGGCGCTCTCGGACGCCAGTCGAATGTCGCAGGCCAGCGCAATCGACATGCCCGCGCCGGCCGCCGGGCCGGGCAGAACGGCGATCGTCGGCTTGGCCAGGTGGTGGAGCCGCAGTGTCAGGGTGTCCTGCTTGTGCTGGAGGCCGCGGATGGCGTCGTCCGCGCTGGCACGCGGCGCTTGCGGCGTACCCCCGGCGAAGGGTCTGCCGAGGCCCGTGACGTCGCCGCCGGCGCAGAACGCGGTTCCTGCGCCCGTGATGACCAGCACGCGCACATCGGGATCGGCTTCGATCCTGAGAAGGCCTTCGCGCAGGGCCGGCGTCAGCGTGTCGGACAGCGCGTTGCGTTTTTCCGGCCGGTTCAGCGTGATCGTCGCAACGTGATCGTCTATCGAGCACAGCAGTTCGTCCGTACCCAGATCGAGCGTTCGTGCGGACATCTCCAACCTCCCGATGACCGTCAGGCCTGCGAGCGGGGTTCGGATCGCGGTGCCGGGAGCGGTTCGCTCCGCCCGCCGCCGTTCAGCATCTCTTCCTCGTCCTCGAGGAACCATTGCGGCGTGCGCCAGCCGGCCTTGCGGCGCTTGCCCATGAACTGCTTGTAGAGGCTGCGCTTCTCGGCATCGCCGTTTTCCTTGTGCACATACGGGCAGACGTCGACGCAGATGTGGCAGTATTCGTCGCGCAGGCGGCTGGCCTCGTAACATTTCGGAATGTCGATCAGCCAGCGCTTGTAGCCGTCGGTCACGACATAGTCGTCCGAGCTCGCGATCGCCGCCGGCGGACAGTTGTTCTCGCAAAGCCGGCAATTCATGCAGTAGTCCTGGACCCCGAACAGATCGGGCTCGTCCGGCGCCAGGGGCAGGTCGGTGAGCACAAATCCGGGCCGGAAGCTGGCGCCGAACCGGCGGTGGAGCATCGATCCGTTCTTGCCGAGTTCGCCGAGGCCGCCGGCCACCATGGCCGGGATCGCCTGCAGCTCCATGGTGCCGTTATGGTCGGCCATGGCCGGGTAGCCGAGGCTGCGGATGTACTTGCCGAGTTCGGTCGAGACCTCCGCGCACCGCACATAGACGTCGATTGTCTCCATCTCGACCGCGAGCGCGCCGCCGAGAACGGCTTCGTATTTCTCCTCCAGCAGCAGCGAGACGACGTATTTGTGCGGAAAGCTGTAGCCCTGGTTGATCATGACCGGCGTCAGTTCGCAGATGCCGACATCGTCCGCGCCCAGTTCGCGCGCCTTGTCCTTGATGAGCCGGGTCATTTCCGCCGGGTCAGCGACGGCGGTCGGCTCCGGATTGACCGGTCCGTCGCGCTCAGGCGCCAGTTCCGCCCATCTGTCGAAGGCCGTGCGCCAGGCCTGGGCGGGCATATTGCGCCGGCCGTCGGCAAACAGCGGCACCTCGTCCATACCGCGCTCCCTGGCCATCTCGAGGACGACCGGGTCTGCAATCGGGCTGCGGAATTTCGAGATGCCGTCCATGGCTGGATCCTCCTGCTATTTGTCCTACCCCGGGCATCGGGCACGGCAAGGCCGCGCCGCACGATCCTGCCGGTGCCGGATCGTGGGCAATCACCGGGCGAGCGCCTCCACAATCCGCTCGCGCAGCATGCCCAGGCGGTCGCCGCCCCAGAACAGTTCCTCGCGGAAGATAAAGGTCGGCACGCCGAAGATGCCAAGCTCTTCCGCCTCCCGTTGCAGGGCATCGTGGCGCTGGCGGCCTTCGCCTGCCGTCCAAGCGGCGAAATCGACGGCCGGCACGCCGGCTTCCGCCAGCACGGCTGCAATGGCGGCCGGGTCCTCGATCTCCAGGTCGCGTTTCCAGAAGCGCTCGAACACGCGGTCGATATACGGCTCGAACCGCCCGCGATCCTGGGCCAGCAACATGCCGATATGGACGACGGAAGTGTCGAAAATCTTCTGCGGGCCGAGCACGGTCAGCCCCCTGGTGTTGGCGATCCGCCGGGCGTCCATGTAGCTGTAGCGGACCCGGCGCCACTGATGGTCGTTGCGGGTCGCGACCGCGCCGAGAAAATCCGGGATTTCCAGCGTGTAGGGCTTCCAGACCGGGACGATGCCGAACTCCGCCGCGAGCGCCCGGGTCGGCTCCATGGCGAGATAGGCATAGGGGCTCTTGACGTCGATATAGACGGTAAGATCGGGCGCAGCGGTCATGGCTCCAACGGTCCGGTGTCCGTGATTGCGGCGCTGTTTGCGAACGGGCTGCCGCCGCCTGCAGGAGGAACGCAATTCATGGCACGGACCGCACCGATTGTCGAACCGTCGGCCGTCCTTCGAGACGGGCGTTTCGAGACGGCGCTGACGCGCCTCCTCAACGCCCTCCTCAGGATGAAGGGAAACAATGAGATTTCCCCCTCCTTCCTCTTCATCCTGAGGAGGGGCTGAGGAGCGGTCTGCAAGACCGCGTCTCGAAGCCCCGTCTCGAAGGACGGCGCACCCTTCGATACGCCGCCTCCGGCGGCTACTGAGGGTGAGGGAAAATGTTGAAAAATGTCTCCTGTCTCGCCTCATCCCGAGTAGGCCCGAAGGGCCGTATCGAGGGACGGCCGATTACCGATAAATCGTTGATCCGAATATAGAGTTCAAATCCCCAGAACCTTCCGCGCATTCTCCTTCAGGATCAGCGGCTTGACTTCTTCCTTTATGTCGAGGGTTGCGAAATCGGCGAGCCAGCGGTCGGGGGTGATGGCGGGCCAGTCGGAGCCGAACAGCACCTTGTGGCGCAAGAGCGTGTTGGCGTAGCGCACCAGGATCGGCGGGAAATATTTCGGCGACCAGCCGGAGAGGTCGATATAGACGTTCGGCTTGTGGTTCGCGACCGAGAGCGCTTCCTCCTGCCACGGAAAGGAGGGGTGGGCGAGGACGATAGTCATCTCCGGGAAATCCACCGCCACATCGTCCAGATACATCGGGTTGGAATATTTCAGGCGCATGCCCATGCCGCCCGGCATGCCGGCGCCGACGCCGGTCTGGCCGGTGTGGAACAGCGCCGGCACGCCGGCCTCGGCGATCGCCTCGTAGAGCACATAGGCGCTGCGGTCGTTCGGGTAGAAGCCCTGCATGGTCGGGTGGAACTCAACCCGGATTTCCCGCTCCGGTCACGGCCTGCGTCGCGTCCAGACGTCCGATCCGCCAGGAGCGGGCCGAAGAGCGTAGCGGGGACTACGGTCGAGGCCCGCGACGCCGCGGGCGGGCGTCCCCAAAATAGAATCGGGGCGCGACCCAAAGGGCGGCGCTGTCGAACCGGCAGGGTGCGTCAAGCCGCTTGCCCGATGTCCCCGCATCGCGCGGCGCGGCTTTCCTGCCCTGCCGGTTCGACAGCGCCGCGCAGACCATGACCGGAGCGGGAAATCCGGGTTAGAGCCGCGCATGCCGAAATGCTCGACCAGGCGGCGCGCCTCCCTCGCGCCCATCTTGCCCTTGGCCGGATCGATGCTGGCGAAGGGGATCAGGATATCGGAATGCTTGGCCGCCTCCTCGGCGATCTCCTCGTTGTTGTAGCGGCGGAAGCCGGTCTCGCGTTCGCAATCCACGGCGAAGATCACTGCGCCGATGTTGCGCTCGCGGAAATAGGCCGCAGTTTCGGGGATCGCCGGCGGCCAGTCCCGCCCGGTCCGGAAATATTTCTGCATCCCGGCCTGGAATTCCCCATAGCCGTCGTCGGCATGAGTGCCGCACGGCTCTTCGGCATGGGTGTGGACATCGATGGCGGCGACGGTATCCGGATCGAACATGGCGGCGAAACTCCTCGTTGCGGGGCCCGGAACGTACCCGGCAGTCAGGCCGCCGTCACCAGCGGTTGGATACCCGCGACGTCGGTCGAGTTTCTGGCGACGTCCAGATCGTACATCCGCTGGAGATTCAGCCAGAATTCGGGAGTCGTGCCGAGCGCCTTGCCGATGCGCAGCGCCGTATCCGCCGTCACGCCGCGGCGGCCGTGAACGATCTCGTTGATTCGGCGCGGCGGAACGTGGATGGCCGTCGCGAGCCGATACTGGCTGATCCCGAGCTCGTCGAGAAATTCCAACAGATGTTCGCCTGGATGGATGGGTTCGGCTTTGGACATGAGATTCCTCAATGATAATCGACGATTTCGATTTCCATGGCGCCGCGCTCGGTCCATCGAAAGCAAACGCGCCATTGATCGTTGATGCGAAGGCTGTATTGGCCTCTTCGATCGCCTCTCAGCGCTTCGAGACGGTGCGAAGGCGGGACGAGGAGGTCGGCCAGCCTCGTTGCGGCCACGACACGCTGAATCCGCAGGCGGGCTCGTCGCAGTATCGAAGGGGCAGGAAAAATTTAATCGACTTTGTTCGTCGGGTTGAGTGTTTTTCCTAAAAACATGCTGATTGTGTCGATAGCTGTCCAAAGCATTAAACCGATTCCGGCACCGACGTACCAAGGATCTAGGACAATAGCCCCAACAATCATAATTGCGCCCGGAATAAAGGGAAAATTCATTGCTCCAGATATGCCATCCAGCCATAAGACTATTACACAAATTGCTACGCCTACCCAAAATAGCCACGGAAGATCGACCGAAAATCCAATTGCGCCGACAACCGGCCCCAGTGCATTGATAATGATGAATTTATTCATATGAAAAACACGCGATTTTGCGGACATGCCTGAGATATGAGCAAGATCGTCTGAGACATGCAACCTGAGTAGTGCCACAGTTTGAACTGCCAATGTCGGGCACAGCTCAAATCCTCTCCAACTAACCTCCTTGTCACCCCGGCCGACCGACGGGAGATCCGGGGTCCAGAGCCGGCACGAAGGTCCGTGCCTGCCCCGGATCGTAATCCGGGGCCTGCGACTCTGGACCCCGGATCTCCGCTGCGCTCCGTCCGGGGCGACAAGGAGGGGCGTTGGGTGGATGAGCGTGTTCCGGTGGCGCCATGGCTCTTACTTGCCAATTTCATAGACCGGCGCTGTTCGGTCGCCAGTCAATTGCGCTGCGGCAACGCGCCGATTAAGGTGCCGCAGCTTCCCGATATCCCCTTTGCGACAGGTTCCCCCGCATGAAAATCCGTTTCGACGATCTGGCTCTGCCGAAAGACGGCTCGCTGGTCATTTTCGCCTTCAAGGACAAGGCGCTGACGGCGTCGGCCGAGGCTGCAGACAAGGCGCTGGACGGCGCCGTAACCCGCGCCGTCGCGGCCAGCCGCTTCAAGGGCGGTGGCGGCGATTCCCTGGTCCTGCCGAGTCCGGGCGACGGCCGCTTCGACCGGGTGATCCTGATCGGCCTCGGCAAGCCGGAGGAGTTCGATGCACTGGCGGCGCAGAATGCCGGCGGCCGCGCCGTGGCGGCCCTTAACGGCGCCGGCGCGAGCGCGGCAACAGTGCTGCTCGATCCGGTCGACGGCGGCAAGATCGACGGGGCGGCAGCCGCAGCGCGGGCCGGCTTCGGCGCCCGGCTGCGCAGCTACCGCTTCGACAAATACCGGACCAAGGAAAAGGCGGACCGGAAACCGACCCTGACCGGACTGGCCATCGGCGCCGCCGACGCCAAAGCGGCGCGCAAGGCCTTCGCGCCGCTGGCAAAACTGGCCGACGGCGTCTGCATGACCCGCAACCTGGTCTCGGAACCGGCCAACGTCATCTATCCCGAAACCCTGGCGGCCGAGGGCGAGACCCTGCGCGAGCTCGGTGTCGAGGTCGAGGTGCTCGGCGAGGACGAGATGCGGGAACTCGGCATGGGTTCGCTGCTCGGCGTCGGCCAGGGCAGCACGCGCGAATCCAAGCTGCTCGTCATGCAGTGGCAGGGCGGCGCGGAGACGGATCAGCCGGTCGCCTTTATCGGCAAGGGCGTCACCTTCGACACCGGCGGCATTTCGATCAAGCCGGCCGGCGGCATGGAAGACATGAAGTGGGATATGGGCGGCTCCGGCGTCGTCATCGGCCTGATGAAGGCGCTGGCCGGGCGCAAGGCGAAGTGCAACGTCGTCGGCGTCGCCGGGCTGGTCGAGAACATGCCGTCGGGCGCGGCCCAGCGGCCGGGCGATATCGTGACCTCCATGTCCGGCCAGACCATCGAGGTGCTCAACACCGACGCCGAGGGCCGGCTCGTCCTGGCCGACGCGCTCTGGTACACCCAGGACCGGTTCAAGCCGAAATTCATGATCGACCTGGCGACGCTTACCGGCGCGATCATCATCGCGCTGGGCAGCGAGAATTGCGGCCTATTCTCCAACAATACCGAACTGGCCGACCGGATCGCGGAGGCCGGCAAGGCGGTCGGCGAGCCTGCCTGGCGCATGCCGCTCGGCGACGCCTACGACAAGCTGCTCAACAGCGACGCCGCGGACATGAAGAATATCGGCGGGCGCGGGGCCGGCAGCATCACGGCGGCCCAGCTCCTGCAGCGCTTCGTCAACGACGTGCCCTGGGCGCATCTGGACATCGCCGGCGTGACCTGGAGCAAGAAGGACAAGCCGACCGTGCCCAAGGGCGGTACCGGCTTCGGCGTGCAGATGCTCAACCGGCTGGTCGCGGAGCATTACGAAGGGTAGGGGACGGTTTCAAACCCTCCCGACAGGGGACGGGCAGGGAGTGCCGCCGGGCGCATGACGGAAATCGGCTTCTACCATCTGCTGCGGACGCCGCTGGAAGACGCGCTGCCGCAATTGCTCGCCAGGACGCTGGAGCGCGGCGAGCGGGCGGTGGTCAAGGCCGGCTCCGAAGAGCGGGTGAAGCAGCTCGACGATGCGCTGTGGCGCTGGGGGCCTTCCAGCCGCAACGACAGCTTCCTGCCCCACGGCACGGCGGCCGACGGCAACGCCGAAAAACAACCGGTCTGGCTGACCGCCGCCGAGGAGAACCCGAACGGCGCGGCCTTCCTGTTCCTGACCGACGGCGCAACCTCGGACGCGCTCGGCGACTATGCCCGCTGCTTCACCCTGTTCGACGGCCGCGACGAGGCCGCCGTCGCCGAAGCCCGCCTGCACTGGCAGGCCTGGAAGGACGCCGGCCACACCCTGACCTACTGGCAACAGGGCGACCGCGGCTGGGAGAAGAAGGCGTGAGGGGCAGACGGCGAGGGCTGACCGACGGCGCAACCTCGGACGCGGCTCCGACTATGGATTCCTTATACGCTGCTTCACGTCGCCTGCTGCCGATCGGCGCCGGATATGTCGCCGCCGACGAGGCCGCAGCGTCGCCGAAGCCCCGATGCTTCAGGCACTGGCAGGCTGACACTTGGCAGGCCTGGAAGGACGCCGGCCCTGTCCGTGCTCCCTGCTCCTACTGGCAACAGATGATCGCGACTTCGGATTGGTTGGGCCGGGCGACGATTACGTTCGGCGATTTCATGAGCCGGCTGGGAGACGGCCTGTTGCTGGCGGTAAGGTCGTAATTCGCGGGATTCCCGAGGGCGCTGGTGGTGCTCGATGTCCCCGACGCGCACTCAGCCTCGCCCGCCGACGAACTTGGCACGGTCCGACCTTCTCGCCCGACGGCACCGGATCGTGTTCGACGCGCTGCCCGGCCGGTGCACGCGCCGACCGGGTCATCAACGACCTGGTCCGGCGTGGATACGATCAAGACCGTGGAGGGCGGTTGTTTCCCCGACCCCTCCCTACGGGTTCGGAGTGCACCTCCAAGGATTGCGCCGGGAGGCGATTGGAGCTACTGGTGGGGATTCTTTACCAATGGGATCCGGTCCGAGGATCTGGAACGGGCGTGGCGCCGATTTCGTTCGAGGGGTAGAGAAACGCGCTGGTCCGGCCCCGTCGAGCCCGGCAAGACGGCTCATTGCTGCCAGGAAGGCGCTCTTCTCCCCTGATCGGGAAAATAAGGCCCGGGGAAACCGGCGTCGCCAATTCCCCGGTTTAGACTTCCGTAACTCTCATTCGGCACCGCGGAGCGCCCGCCATGGGTAAGGCCAAGTCACAGACTGGAACGGACGATGCTCATAAGATTCCTATACCTCGGGGATGCCACGGCGCTCCGGCGGGTAAAATCGTTCCGAACTTCCACCTACGGTGCGACCATTTCGAAGTCGGGGAACCGCGTATTTTGTCAAAACGGGCCGGCGCCACCGGGAAGGCCCGGCGGATCAGATTGAGGGACCGTTTGCGCGCACTCAACCTTTCGCTCCGGAACTTGAACCGTTTCCGCGCATTCGGGGCCACGCGCCCCCCGCCATCCCGTCATGGACGGGAAGGTTGATTCCTATACCCGTGACGCCTTCCCGAGCCCCGCCCCAAAGCAGCCCCGGAGCAGCCCGCCATGGCCCTCGAACGGACCTTTCGATCGTCAAGCCCGACGCCACGGCGCGCAACCTCACCGGCGCCATCAACGCGATGATCGAGGCGGCCGGCCTGCGCATCGTCGCCCAGCGGCGCATCCGCATGACCGGGGAACAGGCCAGGGGCTTCTACGCGGTTCACGCCGCCCGCCCGTTCTACAACGATCTGGTCGCCTTCATGACCTCCGGGCCGGTGGTCGTCCAGGTGCTGGAGGGCGAGGACGCGATCGCGCGCTACCGCGAAGTGATGGGCGCCACCAACCCGGCCGAGGCCGACGAGGGCACGATCCGCAAGGCGTTTGCCGAGAATATCGAGCGCAACTCGGTCCACGGTTCCGACGCGCCGGAGACCGCGGCCACGGAGATCGGCTTCTTCTTCAGCGACGTGGAGATCGTCGGGTAAGAGCGGTTCCGTTTTCGCCGGCGGCGAGCACCGCCCATAGCACCGGCGTGGGATGGAGCCGGAAACATGACGGAATACGGTACGGGGACCGGAAGGTGGGAACCTTCGAACCGGGCGGGCTATTCGGCGGCGGTGTGGCGGACCCGTCCGGAGATCGCCTCACGCAGGCCCTCAAGCAGCCCTTCCAGCTTCGCCTGGCTGTGCTCCATAGCGGCCAGCCGCGCCTCCAGGCGGTCGAAGCGCAGGTCCATGCGGTCGAGCCGCGCCTCCATGCGGTCGAGCCGTAAGTTCGTCCGCTCCTCCATGCGGCGCAGGTCGGCGCGCAGCCAGGCGAAGAGGCCGAGGAGCAGCGTGGCCAGGACGACGAACAACGCGGCGGCGGCGACGAAAACGGCGACGTTAGGGTCCATGCGGCGAAACTAGCAACGCTGGCGGGCGCCGTCCACCGACGGCCGGTCCCGCCGCGCTCAGGCGCGCGCTCAGCTCTCCGCCCAGAAGGCGAAGCCGATGGCGATGGCGCATACGACCGCGATGCGCAGGCCCCACTTCGTGAAGATGCCCCACGCCTTGCGGTGCTCTTCGTAAAATGCGCTGCCTTCACCGAAGTCGTCAGCCATGCCGCATGCCTCCCCGCATGTCCCGGCTATCCGGGAAATTCCCTTCGGAAGCGATCTATACACAAGCGGCGGCCGGTCTGCCAACCCCGGATGCGCCGCACACAACACAAGATATTGCGCCACCTCAGGGCAACGGCGGATTGACCGGCAGGCCATCGTTGCGCCGGCTGTCCGCAAAAACGACCCGTTCGCCTTCGACCGCCACTGCGCCTTCGGCCACCATCCGCAGCGCGGCCGGATAGATACGATGCTCCTGCGCCAGCACCCGGGCCGCCAGGGTCGCCGCCGTATCGTCCGGCAACACCGGCACCGCCGCCTGCATGACAATCGGCCCGTCGTCCAGTTCGGGCCGCACGAAATGGACCGTGCAGCCGTGCTGCTCGACTCCCGCCGCGAGAGCCCGTTCGTGGGTGTTCAGCCCCTTGAACGCCGGCAATAGCGACGGATGGATGTTGAGCAGCCGGTTGCGCCAATGCCCGACGAAGCCGGCAGTGAACAGGCGCATGAAGCCGGCGAGGCAGATCAGCTCGACGCCGGCGGCTTCGAGCCGGTCGGTCACCGCGGTGTCGAAACCGGCCCGGTCCGCGAAGGCGCGGTGATCGACGGCGCCGGCGGCAAGGCCGTACTCCCGCGCCCGGTCGAGGCCGGCAGCGGCCGGTTCGTTGGACAGCACCAGCGCGATCTCGGCCGGATAGCCGGCAGCGGCGCAGGCTTCCGCCAGCGCCATCATGTTGGAGCCGCGGCCGGAAATCAGCACGCCGATTTTCAGGCGCGCCATTGCGTGTCCCAGTGGACGATCTGCACCGCCTGTGCGCCGGAATCGCGCGGCACGACCTTGCCGATATCCGTGACGGTCTCGCCGTGTTCGCGAAGGATCGCCGCGATTCGGCCGGCGGCATCCGGCGCAACGATCGCCACCATGCCGAGGCCGCAGTTGAACGTCGTCGCCATTTCGGCGGGGCTGAGCCGGCCGATATCCTGAAGCCACGCAAAGACCGGCGGGATCGCCCAGGCGCCGCCGTCCAGATCGACGCCCATGCCGGGCGGCAGGACGCGCGGGATATTCCCGATCGGCCCGCCGCCGGTGATGTGCGCCAACGCCCTGACGCCGGCCTCGAGGGTATGGGCGCGCCCGTGCTGCTTCAGGGCCGCCAGACAGCTCCCGACGTAGATCCGGGTCGGAGTCAGCAGATGTCCGGCAAGTTCCTGCGCCGGGTCGAAGGGGGCCGCATCGTTCCAGCGGACCCCGGTTTCCGCGCACAGCATCCGGACCAGCGAGAAGCCGTTGGCGTGCAGCCCGTCCGACGCGATGCCCAGCACGATGTCTCCCGGCGCGACCGTACTGCCGGTCAACACCCTGTCGCGCTCCACCGCGCCGACCGCGAAGCCGGCCAGATCGTAGTCGCCGTCGGCATACAGGCCGGGCAGTTCGGCGGTTTCTCCGCCGGCCAGTCCGCAGTTCGCCCGCCGGCAACCCTCGGCGATGCCGGCGACGACGTCGGCCGCCACGTCCGGCTCCAGCTTTCCGGTGCCGATATAATCCAGAAAGAACAAGGGCTCGGCGCCGCTGACGACCAGATCGTTCACGCACATGGCGACGAGATCGATGCCGATCGTCCGATGGCGGCCGGTGTCGATCGCAATGCGCAGCTTGGTGCCGACGCCGTCGGTGGCCGATACCAGGACCGGGTCGCGGTAGCCGGCTTCGGCAAGATCGAACAGGCCGCCGAAGCCGCCGATCCCGCCCATCGTGCCGGGCCGGGCGGTCGCTTTGGCCATCGGCGCGATCCGGTCGACCAGCCGGTTGCCGGCTGCGATATCGACTCCGGCCTCCCGGTAGCTCCTGGGGGTGCGTTCTGCAGCGATGACGGCGGTTTCCCCGGTGCGAATTTCGGCTTAGGTTTAGGCGTCCTCACCCGCCCAGCGCAATCCCGCTTTCCGAACTCGCAACCGATGAACGCTGTCCCGATATCCCGGCATCTGCTGCGCCTCGCCGCCCTTGCGGCGGCCACCGTCTTGCTGACCGCCGCTCCGGCGCCGGCGCCGGCAGCCGCCCAGGAAAACCTGTTCATGGTCCGGGACGTGCCGGCCAAGGGCAAGGGCAAGACCGACCGGGCGGCCCGGCGCGATGCGGCGCTGAACGCTGCATCGACGGCGCTCGACCGGCTGTTCGGCCGGCTGACCTCGGCCCGGGATCATGAATTTCTGCCACCGGTCCCGGCGGAGCGGGCGCGCTCGATGGTCCGGGGCATCGAGGTGGTCCGCGCCAAACGGCGCCCGAGCGGGAAGGGCCGCTCGTTCGACGGCGCGCTCAGCTACCTGTTCAGGCCCAAGGCGGTCGGTGCGTTTCTCCGCAACGAAGGGATTGCCTGGTCGTCGCGGCGCAGCGATCCCGTGCTTGTGCTACCGGTCTGGCGCGGCGAGGGCGGCGGCATTCTGTGGGACGACCCGAACCCGTGGCGCGACGCCTGGGCCGCGACCGAACGCGAGCCCGGCCTGGTGCCGGTCGTCCTGCCGGAAGGCAGCCTCAAAGACCTGCAGGCGATCGGCGCCGATCAGGCGAGCGAACGGGATGCGCCGGCCCTTACCGCGATTGCCGGATTCTACGGCGCAAAGCAGGTTCTGGTCGCCAACGCCGGCAATGACGAAAATGGCCGGCTCACGGTTTCAGCCGCCCTTTTCAACCTGCGCAGCGGGCAATCGGAAGACCTGGAACCGGTTACGGCTGAAGGCGAAACCGCGATGGCCGAAGCGGCGGCCGCCCTGGTCGCCCGGCTTCAGGAGCGCTGGAAGGACCGGGTCATCGTGCCGGAAGGGCCGGTCGTGAACACACAGGTGACGCTCCGATTCGACGATCTGGCGACTTGGGTCCGGGTGCGCGAAAATCTCGATGCCGCCCCGTCGGTGACCGGCCACCGTGTGATCGCCTTTTCCGCGGGCGAAGCGGTGCTGTCGCTGGCCCACCGGGGCAGGGCCGACGACCTGTCGCGCCGGCTGCCGTCCTTCGGCCTGGTGTTGCGCGAAGAAAGCGCCCCCGGGTCGAAGGGGAAAGCCGCCTGGGTACTGGCCGAAAGACCGCAGGAAGGCAAACCGGACGAATGACGTTTCCGGACGCCGGGAAGCCCCGCCAGCTCACCTTGAACCTGCCGTTCCGCCCGGCGCTGGCGCGCGAGGATTTCGCCGTCGCGGAATGCAACGCCCTGGCGGTCGGCTGGATCGACCGGTGGCCCGAATGGCCGGGCGCCGGCCTGATCCTTCACGGGCCCGAAGGTAGCGGGAAATCGCATCTCGCCGCGGTCTGGCGGGCGAGCAGCGGCGCGACCGAACTGAACGACGGGGCGCTGGACCTGGAGTCCGGCAGGGCGCTGGCCGAACGCGGCGGCGCCCTGCTGCTGGAGGATATCGATGCGCGGCTGGCGGCATTGCCGGCCTGGCAGGAAGCGCTGCTCCATCTGTACAACGCCGCGCGCCTGTCGGGCGGCTGCCTGCTGCTGACCGCGCGCAGCCTGCCCGGCGCCTGGCGCATCGACCTGCCGGACCTGCGTTCGCGGATTGCGGCGCTGCCGGCAGCCGGGATCGCCCTGCCGGACGACGGATTGCTCGAATCCGTCATGCGCAAGCAATTCGGCGACCGTCAACTGGCGGTCCAGCCCGAGCTCGTGCGCTATGTCCTGCCGCGCATCGAGCGGTCCTTTTCGGCGATCCGGGAATTTGTCGACCGGATCGACCGGCTGGCGCTGGAACGGCGCCGGAAAGTCGGCAGGGATCTGGCCGCTGAAGTCTTGAGCCGAACCGGCAAACCGCCACCGCCGCCGCCACCGCCGCCGGCAGAGTCCGGCATGGGAGATGAGTATGGATCTGGGTCTTGAAGGCAGGACGGCACTGGTATGCGCCGCGAGCAAGGGGCTGGGCCGGGCCTGCGCCGAAGCGCTGGCGCGCGAGGGCGTCAGCGTGACGATTACGGCGCGCACCGCAGCCGATCTCGAACGCACCGCCGCGGAAATCTCCAACGCGACCGGCCAGGCGGTGATGCCGGTGGCCGGCGATATCACGACCGAGGCGGGCCGGGCGGCGGCGCTCGCGGCCTGTCCGGACCCGGATATCCTGATCAATAACGCGGGCGGGCCGCCGGCCGGCGACTTCCGGGAATGGGACCGCGACCAGTGGGTCGCCGCCTGCGACGCCAACATGATCACGCCGATCCTGCTGATCAAAGCGGTGGTCGATCCGATGATCGAACGGCGCTTCGGCCGGATCCTCAACATCACCTCCTACACCGTGAAAAAGCCTTTGCCGGGACTCGGCCTGTCGAACGGCGCCCGGGCGGGACTGACCGGCTTCATCGCCGGCCTGGCGCGCGAGACGGTGAAGCACAATGTGACGATCAACAATGTGCTGCCGGGCCCCTACGATACCGACCGGCTGCGCTCGAACGTGGCGGCGATGGCGGAGCGCAAGGGCATCCCCTTCGAGCAGGAGATGCAGAGCCGGTACGACGGCAACCCGTCCGGCCGCGTCGGCGATCCGGCGGAGTTCGGCGCCATGTGCGCCTTCCTGGCGTCGGTTCATGCCGGCTTCGTCACCGGGCAGAACATTACGGTCGACGGCGGCGAGGCGATGTCGACGCTGTAATGCAAGGCAGATTTCGGTTTTGGCGACTCCGGGGGCATTTCTGGGCCGGCTGGCCTGCGGGCTCGGGGCGGCGGCGATCCTGCTGCTCGGCGTCGATCTGGTCCTGGGACCGGCCGGGTTCGCCCTGCTGAGCGATCCCTTGCGTCTTGCGATCCCGATGCCGATGGCGGGGGTCGGCGTGCTGGCCGGGCTCCTCATGCTGCGCCGCCGGTCTTCGGACCGCACAACCCGTCAATTTCTGCTGGCCGGTGCGATCGTGCCACTCGTACCGGCCGCCCTGATCTTCGGGATCGCGCCGGGCCTGTCGGCAGTCCCGGCATACGAAATTCTGGTCGGCACGATGATCGTATGTTGGGCGCTCTACGCCGCGCTGATCGTCCTTGCCGGCCTTCGGCTGCGCCGCGCCGGCGAGGGTGGAGCCGCGGGCCTGTTGCTGTGCGGCGCCGGCGCCGGCCTGCTGCTGCAATCCGCCGGCGGTGCCTGCGCGCTGCTCTTCGGGCCGGACCGGCTCTGGCCGGACCTGCTCATCCAGTATGGCATCGCCAGCACGGCCGGCTTCATGGCGCTGCTGCTGACTATCGTGGCCTTCGCGCGGAGCAGGAACAGCAGGTAGGCTGGAATTGGAATACAACGCCGTTGCGCGGTACTCCGGCGTTGCTGCATCGGCAATGACTGTACAAGGCCAATTCCGGTTCGGTCAGGATTGACGGCGCACCGTTGCAGGATCGATGATCGGTGCGGAAACGACAAGTGAGGTTGCAATGTCGGCGGCAATGGTGCGCACGGGCGGGATCATGGCATTCGGGTTGATCCTGATTGGGCTCGTCTTGAGCTTTATTCTCGCGGCGGCGCTCACCGGGGCCGGGTCGGGCACTGGCGGCGCGGCGGTCCAGGCAAGCGTCGGCTCCACGATTATCCTGATGTATATCGTCAATCTGGCCATCGCGACCTTCGTCTACTGGACGACGAAGGGCCTGTTCAACGCGTTCGGCTACCGGGCCGCCGATCTACCGATCATGACGCTGATCATCCTTTTGGCGGTCAACCTTATCCCCATCCTGCTCGGCAACCCGAATCCCTCCACGACAGGGGCTGGACCGGAACCGGGCGGCGGCGGCGCCCTCGGCATCCTCTCCGCGATCGTCATGCTGGCGACAGTGTTTTCCTGGATCTGGTTCTCGATCGCCGCAACCGGTTTCGGCAAACAGGTCGGCTCGCGCCTCTGGCAGGCGATCGGTATCCTCTATCTGACGAGCATGGCGCTGTTTGCCGTCGGCATGGTGCTGATGACGTCCGGAGGCGGCCAGTTGCCCGCACTGTTCTTTCTGATCGCTTCGCCGGTAATGCTGGGCGGCTGGGTCTGTCACGGCATCGGCCTGATTATCGGGGCCAACGAGATGTCCCGCACCTGACGCCGTTGCGCCGCCACGGGATAAGAGGTACCGCCATCCGCTCCATGCTCATCGCTGCCGTCGCTGCGCTCGCCGCGCTTCTGACTTTTGTCTCCTTCGTCGTCCCGGCGCTGCTCGGTTCGGCACTGGCGCTGGTGCTTGCCGCGACGGCATGCCGGCTCGCCGCCCTCCTGCTGCTGCGCCGGGCGGCCGATGCGGAGAATCCGGCGGAACGGCGCGGACTCCAGCTCCTGTTCCTCGGCGAGGCGCTGTTCGGCGCTGCAGTCGTGACCGGACTGGCTATCGAGCCGCACGGGGAGGGCGGGCTCGCCGGCTGGGCCGGATTGGCGGTCTGGCTGGGCTACGGCGCGGCCGGCGCCTGGGGCGGGCTGAAGCTGATCGCGGCCGATGGCTGGGTGCGCGCCGGCGGAATACTGATCGCAGTTGCCGCCGGCTTCTGGTTCACCCAGATCGGCCTGGTGCTCTGGCCCTTCGCGATGGCGGCCGGCTATGGGTGCTTCGCAGTGGCGGGAATTAAATTACGTTCCGCACCAACAGGTTAGAATAAATGCCTGACCGAGGGTCGTAGGGGAGGGTTTCAAACCCTCCCCTACAAATCGTGGCGGACGCCGTATCGCTGTTTTGTGCGGAATATCCGGGTCAGACCAAATCTTTGGGGCGGACGAAGCGCAGCAATTGCGCCTTGCCGGGCCCGAGGGCGGACCACTGTCCGTCGAACGCAAGCTCGGCCAGGGCCGCGGTCGGAAACTTGGCCCGCATCTCCGCGACGTGAACCGATGCCCGGTCCGCTGCCAGCAGGATCGCCAAGCCGTCGAAACCCGGATGGTGGCCGACCAGGCAGACGGTCGCCACGCTTGCGTCCAGCGATCTCAACCGCTGTAGCAGATCGGCAGTTTCGGCAAGATACAGGCTTTCGTCGTAGACCGCCTCGGGCGCATCCGACCACAGCCGAGCAATGATCGCCCAAGTCTCGGCGGCGCGGCGGGCGGCCGAACACAGGATGACCGACGGCGTCGGGCATTCGTCGGCCAGATACGCCCCCATGGCGGCGGCGGCCCGGCGACCGCGGCCGTTCAGCGGACGCTCGAAATCGGACCCGATTCCCGCAGCCCAGTCGGACTTGGCATGCCGTAAGATCAGGATGCGGCGGTTATGGTCGTCACCGGCCATTATGTTCTCCCGAAAAATTGCTATATTAGACTGTCCGAAGGCCCGATGGCCGGAAAAGACGCGGAAAAGATACGGTATCCCGATGGAAGACCAGATCGCCCTGTTACAGGAAAGCGACAACGACAGCGTTGACGCCGGGCAGGAAAAGCCCGGGATCGACGGCGTTTCGCTGACCGATTCCGCGCGGTTTATCAACCGGGAACTTTCCTGGCTCGCCTTTAACGAGCGGGTCATGGAAGAAGCCGTCAATCCGGAGCATCCGCTGCTGGAGCGTCTGCGCTTTCTCTCGATCTCGGCCAGCAACCTGGATGAATTCTACATGGTCCGGGTCGCCGGCCTGAAAGGGCAGGTCGAGGCCGGCGTTTCGACGCCGAGCCAGGACGGACTCACACCGGCCGAACAACTGCGGGCGATCGCCGACCGGGCCGGGAACCTGATCGAATCGCAAATCGCGACCTGGCGGCGCCTGAAAACGAATTTTGTCCGGCACGGCATCGACGTGATCGATCCCGATGCGCTGGATGCCGCCGACCTCGCCTGGCTCGACGACCATTTCATGGAAGAAGTGTTTCCGGTCCTGACGCCGATCGCGGTCGATCCCTCCCATCCCTTCCCCTTCATCCCGAATCTGGGCCTCGCCATCGCGCTGGAACTGGCGCGGCCGGACAACGGCGAGTCGCTCTATGCGCTGGTGCGCCTGACCGACCAGCTTCCCCGCTTCATCCGGCTGCCGGGCGAAGCGGCGCGCTATGTAACTCTGGAAGATCTGGTCGGGTTGATGCTCCATCATCTGTTCCCGGATTTCGAAGTGCAGGCGCGCGGCCATTTCCGGGCGATCCGGGACAGCGACATCGAGATCGAGGAAGAAGCCGAAGATCTGGTCGCCCTGTTCGAAACCGCGCTGAAACGGCGGCGGCGCGGCCATGTGATCAAACTTACGGTCGATTCGGCGATGCCTGCCAGCCTGCGCCAATTCGTGGTCAAGGAACTGGAGGTGCCGGAGGAGGATGTCTTCGAAATCGACGGGCTTCTCGGCCTCGCCGATGTCAGCCAGTTGATCGACAACGAGCGCCCGGACCTGCTGTTCGAGCCGTACAACCCGCGTTCGCCCGAGCGCATCCGGGATTTCGGCGGCGATTGTTTCGCGGCGATCCGGGCCAAGGATATCCTCGTCCACCACCCGTATGAGAGCTTCGACGTCGTCGTTCAGTTCCTGCGTCAGGCGGCGCGCGATCCTTCCGTCGTCGCGATCAAGCAGACCCTGTACCGGACCAGCACCGAGTCGCCGATCGTCGAGGCGTTGGCCGAAGCGGCCGAAGCGGGCAAGAGCGTCACGGCGCTGGTCGAGCTGAAGGCGCGCTTCGACGAGGCGGCGAATATCCGCTGGGCGCGCGATCTGGAGCGCGCCGGCGCCCAGGTCGTCTACGGCTTCATCGACCTCAAGACCCACGCCAAGGTCTCGCTGGTCGTACGGCGCGAAGGGCACGGCCTGGCCTGCTATGCCCACTACGGCACGGGCAACTACCACCCGGTCACGGCGCGCATCTATACGGATTTGTCCTTCTTTACCTGCGATCCTGTATTGACCCGCGATGCCGCCCATCTGTTCAACTACATGACCGGCTATGCCCGGCCGGAGCCGATGCAGAAGCTCGCCGTGGCGCCGATCGATCTGCGCCAGACCCTGCTGCGCCATATCGAAGCCGAAATCGCCAACGCCCGGGCCGGGAAGCCGGCGCAAATCTGGGCCAAGCTGAACTCCCTGGTCGACGGGCCGATTATCGACGCGCTCTATCGCGCCTCCCAGGCCGGGGTGCAGATCGATCTGATCGTGCGCGGCATTTGCTGCCTGCGCCCCGGCGTCCCCGGCATGTCCGACAATATCCGCGTCAAGAGCATCGTCGGCCGGTTCCTGGAGCATTCGCGGATCATCGCCTTCGGCAACGGCCGGGAACTGCCCGATCGCGATGCGAAACTCTATCTGTCCTCGGCGGACTGGATGCCGCGCAACCTCGACCGCCGCGTCGAATCCCTGGTGCCGATCGAAAACCCGACGGTACACGAGCAGGTGCTGGACCAGATCATGGTCGCGCAGATCAACGACAACCGGCAAAGCTGGATTCTGGACCCGGAGGGCCGCTACGACCGGATGTCGCACAATGACGAATTCGGGGGCGGTTCCCGGGCCGGTTCCCGGAGTGGTTCGGGGAGCGGTTCGGGGAGTGCATCGAAGGACTTTTCCTGCCATACCTATTTCATGACCAATCCCAGCCTTTCGGGCCGTGGCAGCGCGTTGCGCGGCAAGGGGAAACGCCCGCCGATCAGTCTGTCGCGCCCCGGACGGGGATGAGGGGAAGGGCCTGAATGGCGGTCGGTCTCGCCGAGCGAACGGTGGCCGGAAACGTCGCCGTCCTGCCGGTCGGAGAGGGCATCGGCGGCACGCCGGCCGGCGCCGCGGACTATTTCGGAACACGGGTCGCGGTCATCGATATCGGATCGAACTCCATCCGCCTGGTGGTGTTCGAGGGCGCGCCGCGCGCGCCGACGCCGATTTTCAACGAGAAGGTGATGTGCGGACTGGGCCGCGGCATGCAATCCAGCAGCCGGCTCAATCCGGAAGGACTGATCCAGGCCAACGAGAATCTCGGCCGGTTCGTCGGTGCGGCCGCGGTCATGAAGGTCGACAGTCTGTCGGCTTTCGCGACCGCAGCGGTGCGCGAGGCGGCGGACGGGCCCGCCTTTATCGAATCGCTGAAGCGCCGGCTCGGCCTCGAGGTCCGGGTGCTGAGCGGCGAGGACGAAGCGCGGCTTTCCGCCTACGGCGTCATGGCCGGTATTCCCCAGGCGCAGGGAATTGTCGGCGATCTGGGCGGCGGCAGTCTTGAACTGGTGCGGGTCGGCGGGGAACAGGTCGGCGAGATGACGACGCTGCCGCTGGGGCCGCTGCGCCTCAACGAGACCATGGGGCAGGGCGAAACCATCGGCGCGCTGGTCAGGAAATCGTTGGGCGCCATCGACTGGCTCACCGGGGCCGCGGGCGAGACGCTCTATGCGGTCGGCGGCGCGTGGCGCTCGCTGGCGAAAGTGCATATGGCGCAGCAAAACCGGGCCATCCGGATGGTCGACGGCTACCGGGTCGATGCCCTGCCGTTCGCCGACTTCGCGCGGCTGCTGGCGCGCCAGAGCGATCAGGCGCTCGCCCGGCTTCCGGCGATTTCCCCGAAGCGCATCGAGTCGGTAAGGGCGGCGTCCATCGTGTTGCGCCGGTTGATCCGGATCGCACAGCCGGCGCAAATCGTTTTCGCTGCGCGCGGCGTGCGCGAGGGGGTGCTGTACGAAGCGCTGGATAACGACGCGCGGCGCGCCGATCCCCTGCTCGCCGGTGCGGCGGCATTCGGGCAGCGTTTCTGCCGTTTCACCGGTCTCGGGCCGGCCCTTGCGGACTGGACCCGCGGTATTTTTCCCGACGAAACCCGCACGCGGGCGCGTCTCCGGCAGGCAGTCTGCGAGATCGCCGATGCCGGCTGGTTCGACCATCCGGACTATCGCAGCCGGCACGCCTGGGGCCGCATCCTCACCGCCCCCCTGATGGGGCTGGATCATGCCGGCCGCGCGTTCCTGGCGCTGGCAGCGTGCGCCCGCTACAGCGGCGGTATCGAAGAGGAAATGGAACGGATCGCGCACGATACCGGCCTGGACGAAGACGATGTCCGCGATGCCCGGGCGCTCGGCCAAGCCCTGCGACTGGGCTACACGATCGCCGCGGGCCAGCCCGAAATCCTGTCCGGCAGCCGCTTCGACCGGACGAAAACCCGGCTGATCCTGCACGCCGCCGGCCGGGAGGTCCATTTCGTCGGCGATGTCGTCCAGAAACGCCTCGGCGATCTGGCGGCAACCCTGGAACTGGAGCCGGGTCTGATCGTGGGCTAGCCCGGCGTCGAAAGACAGACGTTGTCCAGCAATTCCGGAAGAACGCCATGACCGTAGCGGAAGGCCTGTTTCAGTTTCTGGCCCAAGAGCGCGTCGGCTGGGGCACGCCGGCGCCCCGGGCGATCGCGCGGGAAATGGCGGCAATCGGGGCAGAGCGTGCGCTGATCGTGGCCTCCACCACCATCGCCACCCGGACAGGCCTGGTCGACGGCATTGCCGCGCAACTGCCGGGCGGCATCGCCGGCGTCTTCACCGACTGCCGCGAGCATACGCCGGTCGGCACCGTCATCGAGTGCGCAACGGCAATCCGCGAGGCCGGGGCCGATGTCGTGGTCACGGTCGGCGGCGGCACGCCGATCGATACCGTCAAGGCCGCCATCCTGTGCCTGGCTGAAGACGTGCACGACATCGAAACGCTGAAGACCTATCGCGTCGGCGTGAACCGGGACGGGTCGCGCCATGTGCCGCCGGTCGGGCCCTCGGCGGTCCGGCAGATCGCGGTGCCGACGACGCTCTCCGGAGCGGAATTCAGCAACATCGCCGGCGTGACCGACCCGGAACGCGGCATCAAGGACGCCTATATCGCGCGCGACAGCGCACCGGTCGCCGTCATCCTGGACGCGGCGGCGACGGTCCATACGCCCGACTGGCTGTGGCTCTCGACCGGCGTCCGGGCGGTCGATCATGCCGTGGAAACCCTGTGCTCGCGCTCGGCCCAGCCCCTGCCGGACGCCACGGCCGTCCACGCGCTGAAAATCTTCGCCGGCGCGCTGCCGCGAACCAGGGAACAACCGGACGATCTGGCGGCGCGGCGCGAGTGCCAGCTTGCGGTCTGGCTGGCGGCCTTCGGCCTCGGCCGGGTCGAATACGGCGCCAGCCACGGCATCGGCCACCAGCTCGGCGCGGTCGGCGGCGTACCCCACGGCCATACCAGCTGCGTCATGCTGCCCAGCGTCCTGCGCTGGAATGCGCCGGTGAACGCCGCGCAGCAGGCGATGGTGAGCGAAGCCTTCGGCCGCACGGGCGAGCCGGCCGGTGACGTTCTGGCCGATTTCATCGCCCGGCTGGGCCAGCCCGGCAATCTGCGGGCGGTCGGCATCGCCGAAGACCAGCTCGACGTCATCGCCAAAGGCAGCGTCGGCAACATGATGGTCCGGTCCAACCCGCGGCCGATCGAGAGCCCGGCCCAGGTGCGGGAGATCCTCGATCTGGCGTGGTAGCGGCAGGCGGCAGCGGTCTGCGAAATCCGGCTGTCCGCGCAAGCGCAATTTGCCGAAGCGGGATTTCAGCCTCTCGGCGCCGATGTCAAGGGACAGGCCGCAAGGGGCTTTCCCGTTCTTGCGACGGACCGGCTTCGATGGCACACGAAACGGAGCATCCAACGCAACGACCCGGGGATGTAGCCCGTGACCTTGGTTGCCGTCGTCGCCGCCGTTTCGTCGGCGTTGCTTCTCGGTGCGCTGTGGGGCCTCTACGGCCGCCTCGGCGACCGGACCGAAGGCTTCGTCCTCGCCGCGGGCGGCGGTGCGCTGATGCTCGCCGCTGTGCTCGAACTGATCGTGCCCGCGCAGCAAGCATCGAGTTTCGAGGCGACGGCCGCCGTGGTCCTGTTCGGCGCGGCGGTCTTCGCCGGCATCGACTATCTGATCGACGAACGGTGGGGCGACGAGGGCGGCGGCGGCCTGCTCGCCGCGGTCACGCTCGACGGCGTGCCGGAAAATCTGGCCCTGGGCGTTGCGCTGATCGGCGCCGGATTTCCGGACGTCGCCGCGCTCGCGGCGTCCATTTTCCTCTCCAACCTGCCCGAAGCGGCGGGCGGAGCGAAGCGCATGCGCGAAACGGGCTGGCGGAACAGCCGGATACTGGCGCTCTGGATCGGCGCGGCCGTTCTGCTGGCCGCGGCGGCGGTGGTGGGAAATCTCCTGTTCCTCGACGCTTCGGAGGAAATGCTCGCGCTGATCCGCGCCTTTGCCGGCGGTGCGGTCATTGCGTCGCTCGCAACCGAGATATTTCCGAAAGCGTTCCGGCGCGACCATCATATGGCGGGCGTGGCGACCGCGCTCGGCTTCCTCGTCGCGCTGGCGCTGATCGGCGGCACCTCCGCTCCTTAACCGGCTGCATCTCCGAAGGAACAGGCGTCGCATCGGTGCGCAGGCGAGGATCGGAGAAGCCGGAAGCGTCCGGTAACCGGGCGTGTTTCGGGAAAATGCCCTTCCGAAGCCGCGAACCGGGAACGCGGACCTTGACGCAGCCCCGGCGATGCCTCATATGGGCGTTAGCGCCGATTTAGACCGACTTGCGGGCGCTTTATAAAATGCGGCTAAAGAGGTGGGAAACCCGTCCGCAAGCCGCGACGGGTTTTTTGTTTGGGCCGATCCCCCTTACCGGATCCGCGGGATTTGATCGGGCAGCTTGCACCCGCGTCACCAAGTGCTAAAGCGCCACGGAGTCGATTTCCGTGGGCCCGCCATTCGGCAGCCCATGGGGATGACCGTGAATCAGATTTTTGAGCCGCCCGGGGCCTTTGACCGGGATTTCCCGCACCAGCTTCATACGGATACCGCCGCGATCCACGGCGGCATCGAGCGCAGCCGGTTCGACGAGACCGCCGAGGCGCTGTACCTGACCTCGGGCTATGTCTACGGCTCGGCCGAAGAAGCGGCGGAAGCCTTCGAAAACAGCGATCTGCGCTACGTCTACAGCCGCTATGGCAACCCGACCGTCCAGATGTTCGTCGACCGCCTGTGCGCGATCGAAGGCGCGGAGGCCGGCGTGGCGACGGCGAGTGGCATGTCGGCGGTGTTCACCGCCCTGATCGGATTGCTCCGGCAGGGCGACCGCCTGGTGGCGTCGCGCGCGCTGTTCGGCTCCTGCGCCTATATCTGCACCGATATCCTGCCCCGGTTCGGGGTGACGACCGAACTGGTCGAGGGCACCGACCTGTCGGCCTGGGAGAGGGCGCTGTCGCGGCCCGCCAGGGCGGTCTTCCTGGAAACGCCGACCAACCCGCAGCTCGACATCGTCGACCTGAAAGCGGTCGCCGATCTGGCGCACGCCGCCGGCGCCACGGTGGTGATCGACAATGTATTCGCCACGCCGCTGTTGCAACGGCCGCTCGAGCTCGGCGCCGACGTCGTGGTCTATTCGGCCACGAAACATATCGACGGGCAGGGGCGCTGTCTCGGCGGCGCCATTCTGGGGTCAAAGGAATTCTGCAACGACAAGCTCTCGCCGTTCGTGCGCCACACCGGCCCGAGCATGAGCCCGTTCAACGCCTGGGTCCTGCTCAAGGGGCTGGAAACCATGGCGTTGCGGGTCGAACGGCAGTGCCGGACGGCTGCCCTGATCGCGCATTGGCTCGAAGAACGGGCCGGTATCCGGCGGGTGCTCTATCCCTTCCTGGACTCCCATCCCCAGGCGGCGCTGGCGCGCCGGCAGATGAAAGACGGCGGCACGGTCGTCACCTTCACCATCGAAGGCGGCCGTCCCGAAGCCTTCGGCCTGCTGAACGGCCTGCGGCTAATCCCAATTTCCAACAATCTGGGCGACGCCAAGAGCCTGGCGACCCACCCGGCCTCGACGACCCATCACCGGATCGGCGCCGACGGCCGCGCCGCGGTCGGCATCGGCGAAGACATGATCCGCCTTTCCGTCGGCCTGGAATATCCCGAAGACCTGATCCGCGACCTGGACCGCGCCATCGCCGCGGCCGGGCTCGGCGCCCGCTGAAAGGACCGATCGACATGGCGACTCTTTCCAACGCCGGGAAAAACATCACCGTGCAGGCGGTCGACGTGCACCGTGCGAAAATGCTGCTGGAGGTCGGCGAGGCCGTCCTGATCGACGTGCGCGAATTCATCGAATACGAGGACGAGCACATCCCCGGCGCAGCGCTCTTTCCGCTCTCGACCTTCGATACCTGCCGGCCCGAAGGCAACAGCGGGAAAATCGGCATCTTCCATTGCCGCTCCGGGCGCCGGACCGCCGACCATTTCGCCCGCTTCCGCGAAACCGGGTTCCGGGAGGTCGTGCACATGGCCGGCGGCATCGTCGACTGGTCGCTCGCCGGCTACCCGGTGCGCTCGATGGACGAGGCGGCGCCGGAGGAACTGCAGCTGCCCTGCGGGCCGGATGCGGCGTGAGGGGGCGGGGCGCTATTCGCCCTTGCCCGTCCGGGCCTTGTAGGCGGCGATCGCCTCCTTGAGCTCGGTGTATTCCGCGCAGCCGAAGAGGCAGGCCTTGTCGAGCACGGCAAGGCGTTCTTCGGCCTTCGCGAGCTGGTTCAGCGCCAGATAGAGCTCGCCCAGATATTCGTTCGCCTCGCGGTGCCGCGGCTCCAGACGGAGCGCGGTCCGGTAGTGCTTCAGCGCGGCGTCGTACCGCTTCAGCTTGCGCAGCGCGTAACCGTAGGTGTTGTGGACGTTCGCATTGTCCGGTGTCTTCGCCTCGGCTTTCCCGAGCAGCGGGATCGCCTCGGCATATTTCCCGGCCTTCACCAACGCCGCCGCCTCGACATAGTCGGGGTTGCCGGGCGCGCTCGCCCGCGGGCTGCTGTCGTTCGCCGCCGCGGCCGGACCCGCGATGAGCACGGCGCAGATCAGGAATACGAACACCGCCGATACGGTTTGCATTGTACGGATTGGCTTCATCGTCCTTCCTCCCCGGGGAACCGTCGCCCCCTGCCGCAATTGCCCGGTCGGAATTGACCGGACGGTACGCGTGAATTTTAACTATAGCGTTCTCAAACTAATAAGATGTTCCTTTATTTTCATGGGGTTATCGTTGACAGTTGGCGGATGGGGTGGGATTCGAACCCACGAGACGCTCAGCACGCCTGCCGGTTTTCAAGACCGGTGCCTTCAACCGCTCGGCCACCCATCCACGTTCCGAAGCGCCGACATATTACAGGAGTGCAGATTAGGGAGGGCGCGAAAAGCGTCAACCGGCGAAACCGGCCGGCGTGCCGAAGCGCTGTCGGTCACAGGCTACCCGGCCGGCGAATTTCCCGTACAATGGCGGCGCTGCCTCCGACCGCTCCGGGTGACAATGCGTTCGCTCCTGCTGTTCCTCCTGCCAACAAGCCTGATCCTGTCGCCCGCGGCGGCGGCCGATACGAGCGGTTCGGCCGGCGCCCCGGCAACCCCGGCCAGACAGGTACTATTGGTCGACTATCCGTCTTTCCGCGTTCTTTTCGCAATAAATTCCCGGCAGCGGATGCGGCCGTCGTCGATGACCAAACTGATGACCGCACTGCTGGTCTTCGAGGCGATCCGGGTTGGCCGGATTTCCGAAGAGGAGCGCGTTACCGTCAGCAAACACGCGGCGAGCCAGCGCGGCTCCGGCGTTGGACTGGAGAGGGGCCGGCGCTACCGGATGAAAGACCTGATGCTCGCATCCATCGTCCATTCCGCCAACGATGCAACGGTCGCCCTGGCGGAGCGGATATCGGGCAGCGAGAAAGCCTTTGCCGCGGCCATGACGCGGCGCGGGCGGGCGCTTGGCCTGCACGACAGTTCGTTCCGCAACGCCACCGGCTTTACCGCCCCGAGCCATCTGACCAGCGCGTGGGATATCGCCCGGCTGGCGGGACTGATCCTCGCCCGGTTTCCCGGCCGCTACCGGATATTCGCCATGCGCTCGGTTCGATTCGGCGGCCGGTCCTGGCGCAACCGGAACCCCGTTCTCGGCAGGGTAAAGGGCGCCGACGGCCTGAAAACCGGCTATACGCGGGCAGGGGGATACGGTCTCGTCGCCTCGGCGAAACAGGGCGGCCGGCGGCTGATCCTGGTCGTCAACGGCCTCGAGAGCGCCGTCGCGCGCCGCCGGGAAGCGGTTCGCCTGCTCCGCTGGGGCTTCAGCCGGCCGGCAGGCCGCGAATGACCGGCCGCCACGGCGCAGCCGGCCGATTCATTACGTTCGAAGGCGGGGAGGGGACCGGCAAATCAACCCAGATCCGCCTGCTGGATGCCTTTCTCGGCCGGCGCGGGCTGGAGACCGTGACGACCCGCGAACCGGGCGGCACCCCCGGCGCCGAAGCGATCCGCGCCCTGCTGGTCACCGGCAACCCGGATCGTTGGGATGCGGCGACAGAGGCGCTGCTGATGACGGCAGCACGGCGCGATCACGCCGAGAAGGTCATCCGGCCGGCATTGCAGCGCGGCGCCTGGGTGCTGTGCGACCGCTTCGCCGATTCGACGATGGCCTACCAGGGCTATGCCGGCGGCATGCCGCGGGACGGGTTGGAAGCCCTGTACCGTTTTGCCCTGGGAACGCTGGTCCCGGACCTGACCATAATCCTCGACCTGCCGGCGGATGAAGGCTTGAAGCGGGCCCGGACGCGATTGGGGGCTCGATTGGGGACGCGACCGGAGGCGGCGCTACCGGGGTCGGAAACCCGCTTCGAGGATCGTGCGTTGGCGTTCCACGAAGCGGTGCGCGACGCCTTCCTCGATATCGCCCGCCGCGAGCCGGAGCGCTGCGTCGTCATCGACGCGGCCGGGCCGGTCGATGACGTTGCCGGAAAGATCGCTGCGGCCGTCGAAGAAAGGTTGCTCCCCGATGGATGATTCGAAGGAGGAAGGGGCGCCGTCCGGCCCGGAATGCACCTTTAGCATGATCGGCCACGGGGCAGCGGAGGCGATCCTGTCGAAGGCCTGGAGCAGCGGCAAGCTGGCGCATGGCTGGCTGCTGACCGGCAGCGAGGGCATCGGCAAGGCGACGCTGGCCTTCCGCTTCGCCCGCGCCATCCTGTCCGGCGCGATGGATAGGGCTGCGCTGCCGGCACTGCCCGGCATGGCCGGGCCGGAGCGCTTGCCGGATGTCAGCCCGGACGACATCGCGGCCCGGCGGATCGCTGCGGGCTCCCATCCCGGCCTCAAGGCGGTACGCCGCTCGATCAACCCCAGGACGGACAAACTGCGCAACGAGATCGTCGTCGACGATGTGCGCGACGCCATGCGCTTTCTGACGAAGACTGCGGCCGATGGCGGCTGGCGCATCGTGATCGTCGATCCGGTCGACGAGATGAACCGGAACGCGGCCAACGCACTGCTAAAATCGCTCGAAGAACCGCCCGACAAGTGTTTGTTTCTCCTGGTCAATCACGTTTCCGGAACGATCCCGCCGACGATCCGGTCGCGCTGCCAGATCCTTGCGATGTCAACACTGGTCCAGGACGATCTTCTGGCGGCCGTCCGGGCGGCGGCGGCGGACCTGGCGGCGCGGGCCGACGACATTCTGCTCGGCCTGGCGGCCGGCAGCCCGGGACGCGCCATCCGGTTGCTCGAAGCCGATGCGGGCAAGCTGGAAGGACAGATCGGGGCGATCCTGGGGGCGGCGGAAGACGCGAGCGGGATTGAAGCGCTCGATCTCGCCGAGCAGGTCGCGCGGGCCGGGGCGACGGTCGCGTTCCGGACCGTGGGCCAGCTCCTGGCGCGGCGCGCCGCCATCGTGGCCCGCGAAGCGCCGCAATCGGTGTTGCGCGACGCTGCCGCCGCGCTGTGGTTCGAACTCGGCGAACGGTTCCGCCAGACCGAGCTGCTCAATCTCGACCGGCGCCATACCGTCCTGAAGGCGTGCCGGGACATCCGCAGACTCGTGCCGCCGGCAGGCGCGCCCGGCGCCTGAGGCCGCAGCGCCGGCAAACCCGGCAGGGCGATTGGACGCTGTAGCGCCGCCGGGCGGCATGGCTTATGTGTCTGGCTCGCCGGCGCATCCGGCTGTTCCTTCAACGATCGCCGCCATACGGTTTCAACGGCATGACCGACAAGCCACCCTTCTACATCTCGACGGCGATTTCCTACGTCAACGGCGCACCCCATCTCGGCCACGCTTACGAAGCGATCTCGACCGACGTCATTGCCCGCTACAAGCGGCTGGACGGCTACGACGTCTTCTTCCTGACCGGGACGGACGAGCACGGCCAGAAGGTCGAGTCCTCGGCGCGCGCCCAGGGCATGGAGCCGAAAGCCTTCTGCGACATGATCGCGGCGCAGTTCAAGGAGATGACGCGGACGCTCAACATCTCGAACGACGGATTCATCCGGACGACCGAACCGCGCCATTACGAATCGACCCAGGCGATCTGGCAGAAGCTGGTCGAGGCCGGCGATATCTATCTCGGCAGCTACACCGGCTGGTATTCGGTCCGGGACGAGGCGTATATCGGCGAGGACGAACTGGTCAGGGACGGCGACCGCTGGCTGACGCCGGGCGGGGCGGAGGTCGAGTGGATCGAGGAGCCGAGCTACTTTTTCCGCCTGTCGGCCTACACGGACAAGCTGCTGGCCCATTACGAGGCCAACCCCGGCTTCGCCGCGCCGCCGCACCGGCGCAACGAATTGATGAATTTCATGCGCCAGGGGCTGAAAGACCTGTCGGTATCGCGGACCAGTTTCCGCTGGGGCGTGCCGGTTCCGGGCGACGAGGACCATATCGTCTATGTCTGGCTCGACGCGCTGACCAACTACATCACCGCGGCCGGCTATCCCCATGTAAATTCGGAATTTTACCGGCGGTTCTGGCCGGCCGACATTCACATCGTCGGCAAGGATATCATGCGCTTCCACGCCATCTTCTGGCCGGCGTTCCTGATGTCGGCCGGCGTGCCGCTGCCCGGCCAGGTGTTCGGCCACGGCTTCCTGACCATCGAAGGCCGGAAAATGTCCAAGTCGGTCGGCAATGTCGTCACGCCGGACAACATGCGGGAGACCTACGGGGTCGACCCGATGCGCTATTTCCTGATGCGCGAAGTGCCCTACGGCAACGACGGGTCGGTGACGCCGGAAGCCATCGTGCAGCGCATCAACAGCGATCTGGCGAACGACCTGGGCAATCTCGGCCAGCGCGTCCTCACCATGATCGCCCGGAATTGCGACGGCAAGGTGCCGGCGCCCGGCGCCTTTACCGAAGACGATGAGGCGCTGTTCGCCGCGGCGGCGGCAGTGCTCGAAGAGGCCCGGCGCGCGATGGCGGATCTGGCGATCCACAGGATGCTCGAGGCGATCTGGCGGGTCGTCGGCGACGCCAACCGCTATGTCGACGCCCAGGCGCCCTGGGCATTGCGCAAGACCGATCCGGCGCGCATGGCAACCGTGCTCTATGTCCTGGCCGACGTGATCCGGCAGCTGGCGATTTTCGTGCAGCCGGTCGTGCCGGACGCCGCATCGGTATTGCTGGCGCAGCTCGCAGTGCCGGAAGAGGAGGGCGCCCGCGACTTCGCCGCCCTTTCTGCGCGGATCGCGCCCGGTACGGCGCTGCCGGCGCCTTCGCCGGTTTTCCCGCGCTTCGTCGCCGAAGACGCCGCCTGACCCGAAGCCCGACGATGCTGGTCGACAGCCACTGCCATCTGGATTTCGACACGTTGGCCGAGGACCGCGCCGCGGTGCTCGACCGCGCCTGGCAGGCCGGGATCGAAACCATCGTGACGATCTGCACGAGGATCAGCCGCTTCGACGACATTGCCGCGATCGCAGCCGAACATGAACGCATCTACTGCTCGGTCGGCGTCCATCCGCACAACGCCGATGACGAAGGCATCGGTAATGCCGCGCAACTGATTGAAAAGACTGAAAACAGCAAGGTGGTCGGCATCGGCGAGACCGGGCTGGACTATTTTTATACGAACAGTCGTCCGGAAACCCAGCGGGCCAGTTTTCTGGCCCACATCGCGGCCGCGCGCGAAACCGGGCTGCCGCTGATCGTGCATACCCGCGACGCCGACGCCGAGACCATGGAAATTCTGACGGCGGAGCAGGCGAAGGGCGGGTTCCCCGGCGTCATCCATTGCTTCACCGGCTCGCGCGCGCTCGCCGAGCGGGCGATCGAGCTCGGCCTCTATGTGTCCTTTCTCCGGCATCGTCACCTTCAAGAAGGCGGACGACCTGCGGGACATCGCCCGCGACCTGCCCGAGGACCGGATCCTGGTCGAGACCGACGCGCCGTTCCTGGCGCCGGTCGCCGCATCGCGGCAAGACCAACGAGCCGTCCTTCGTCGTTCACACGGCGCAATGCCTCGCAACCGTGCGAGATGTGCCGGTGGAGCGTCTGAAACAGGCCACGACAGACAATTTCTATCGTCTTTTCAATAGGATAGAGCGGACAGCTCAATCGGCTGCATCGTTATAATATTTTCCATAATATATATTATGCGAATCAAAGATACGCCACTTGAGGGTTGAAACGATGACGACTGGCCCTTCTCCGACCGCGGACGATTTAGCCGCCGATCCGGCCGCCGATCCGGCTCCCGATCTGTCCGGCGAGGTTGCGGAAGCCGCAACCCAGATCCGACGGCTGCTGAATATCATGGCGGGGTTGCGCAACCCGACGGCGGTTGCCCGTGGGATCTGGAGCAGGATTTCGCCAGCATCGCCCCCTATACGATCGAGGAAGCCTATGAGGTCGCCGACGCCATCGGCCGCAACGATATGGCCGACCTGCGGGACGAGCTGGGCGATCTGCTGTTCCAGGCGGTGTTCCACGCCCAGATGGCGGCGGAAGCCGGCGAATTCGGCTTCGCCGATGTCGCCCGCTCCATCGCCGACAAGATGGAACGGCGCCATCCGCATGTTTTCGGCGAAGAGCGCGTCGCCTCGGTCGAAGCCCAGTCGGCCGCGTGGGAAGATTTCAAGGCTCGAGAACGGGTTGAGAAGTCGCAACAGGGCGGCGATTCCGCCAGTGTGCTGGACGATGTGCCCGCCGCCCTGCCCGCGCTGCTGCGCGCCCACAAGCTGGGCCGGCGGATGGCGCGCGTCGGCTTCGACTGGCCGGACGCCCTGTCGATTACCGGGAAGGTTGCCGAAGAATTGGGCGAATTGCGCGACGAGATCGAACGCGGCGACGCAGCCGGCGCGGCCGAAGAGCTGGGCGATCTGCTGTTTACCGTCGCCCAGGTCGGCCGCCGGCTCGGCATCGACCCGGAGGAAGCCCTGCGCCGGGCCAACCGCAAGGTCGAGCGCCGCTTCCGTGCCGTCGAAGACCGGGTGCGCCTGGACGGCGGCGATATCGCGGCGCTGTCCATGGACGAACTGGAACGCTACTGGAACGCGGCCAAGGCCGGGGAATAGGCGCTTTGGCCGGCCCGTCCCTCGATAAGGCGCTTCGCGCCTACTCGGGATAAGGGGCGAGGAATTGAGCCTCAACCCGCTCACTCTCCCCTCATCCTGAGTAGCCGCCGCAGGCGGCGTATCGAAGGATGGCCGCTGGCTCCGGCCATTCCCCCTGCTCTCCCCGACCCGTTATTTCTCCATCAATGTGTCGCGGATCAGGCGCCAGCTCGCCTCGTCGGGCGCCAGCAGGAAAGGAACGTCGCGGTCGACCGGCCTCCACGGGCCGTTTTGGGGCGATTCGTCGACATAGCCGTAGCAACCGCCCGCCTCGGCGATCATCAGGATACCGGCCGCATGGTCCCAGGGCAGCAGGCGGGTAAAGATCGCGTAGTGCGCCCGCCCGGTCAGCATCGCGATATATTCCCATGCCGCGCAGCGGGCGAACCGGCGCGGCCCAAGGCGCCCCCGTTCCCGCAACGCCTTGATCCGCTCGAACATCGCCGGTGCGCGGCTCTTGCCGACATAGAGGGCACCGGTCATGGCGCCGAACGCCGCCGGCGCCGGCAGCGTGAGAGCGCCGGTATCGCCGTGGGCCCCCTGCCCCAGCGCCGCCGCATAGGTTTCTTCCCGGACCGGTAAATGAATATACCCGCGAATCGCGACGCCGTCGCGCACCAGCGCCACGATCGTGGCGAAGCGCGGATTGTCGTGGGCGTAGTTGTAGGTGCCGTCGATGGGGTCGATGATCCAGACGTCGCCCGGCCGGTCGAGGCGCTCCAGCACGGTCGGGTCGGCCGCCGCCGCTTCCTCGCCGATCGTTGCCGAGCCGGGCAGCGCGCGGGTCAGTGCGTCGCGCAGAAAGGTTTCGCACTGCTCGTCGGCCACGGTGACGAAATCGTTGGGGCCCGATTTCGTCCTGACATCGGCGCTCGCGAGGTTGCGGAACTGCGGCAGCACGATGGTCCGGGCGGCCTCGCGCAGGATGCCGTCGACAGTATCGAAATCGGGCAGGGTCGCGGGACTGCGGCCGTCGCCGGGCCATGTCATCGGACTGAATTCGCCCAAAATGTGGATTCGGTATGCTGGATGCAGGCGGGCCCAAAATTTGCCTGCC
Organism: Alphaproteobacteria bacterium; assembly: GCA_965249845.1. Taxonomy (GTDB): domain Bacteria; phylum Pseudomonadota; class Alphaproteobacteria; order Bin65; family Bin65; genus Bin65. Next base: position 2,734,781 of record CBDFNA010000003.1, on the reverse strand, counting down.
GGAGTATACAGAGTGACAAATTCATACCCGGCCCGGCAGATCTCCGGCGTCGGCCGTCGCGCCCAATCCGTAGCGCCTGTCCAGTGTATGCCGGTCGGACTGTTCGATGTCGACAATCAGCAAGCTGCCCCTTTCGTCGTCGGTCCGTTCGACCACGGCGCCGCGATTGTAAAGCCAGGCGATAGCCGCGCCCTTGTCGTGGGGCACGCGGATCGCAACCCGGCGGCGCGAAGCCCCCAGCAGCGCCTCGATCTCGGATTTGAGACCGCCAACGCCGGCGCCGGTCAGCGCCGAAACGAGCCGGACGCGGGCATTGGCGCGATCCGCCCGGTTGCCCAGGCGCTCCATCCCGTCGCGGTCGAGGGAATCGATCTTGTTCCAGACCTCGATCGTCGCACTGCCCAGCTTTTCCTCGCTCACCAGGCCCCGGAGGATCCGGCGCACGCTCTCCGCCTGGGCCGCCGTATCGGGCCGGGCGATGTCCCGGACGTGCAGGATCGCATCCGCCAGGGCGACCTCTTCCAGAGTCGCGCGGAACGCGGCGATAAGCTCGGTCGGCAGGTCGGAAATGAACCCGACCGTGTCCGACAGGATGATCTTCCGCCCCCGCGGCAAGGCAAGTTTCCGCATCGTCGGGTCGAGGGTCGCGAACAGCATGTCCTCGGCCAAAACGCCGGCGGATGTAAGCCGATTGAAGAGCGTGGATTTGCCGGCATTGGTGTAGCCGACCAGCACCGCCACCGGATAGGGATAGCGCTCGCGCGCCTTGCGGTGCAGGGCCCGCCGTTTCCTTACCGTTTCCAGATCGCGCTTCAGCCGGGCGATCCGGTCGTCGATCAGGCGCCGGTCCAGTTCGATCTGGGATTCGCCCGGCCCGCCGACGAAGCCGAAACCGCCGCGCTGCCGTTCCAGATGGGTCCAGCTCCGGACCAACCGGCTGCGCTGCCAGGTCAGATGGGCGAGTTCGACCTGCAGGCGGCCCTCCCTGGTGCGGGCGCGGGCGCCGAAAATCTCCAGAATCAGCGCCGTCCGGTCGATGACCTTGCAGTGCCAGCGCCGTTCGAGATTGCGCTGCTGGCCGGGGCTGAGGGTGCAATCCATGACGACCAGTCCGGCGCCGGTCGCCTCGACTTCCGCGCCGATCGTTTCGGCCGATCCCTTGCCGATCCAGGTCGCCGGCGCAATGCGCGCGCACGGCGCCACATGGGCGCCCCGGACATCGAGACCGATGGCGCGGGCAAGGCCGACCGCTTCTTCCAGCCGGTCCCCGGTCCGCTCCGCCGCGCAACTATCGCGCCGCAGCCAGGGATGGACGACCAGGGCCCCCGCCCCCGCCGGCTCTGTTGGCGTGCCGGACGCCGATCCGGATTGCGGTTGCGCAGTAGTGATGGCGATGGCCGGGGCTCAGGCCTCGTCGGCCGTACCTGCTGCCGCGTCCGGTTCGAACAATTGAACCGGTTGCGCGGGCATGACCGTCGAGATCGCGTGTTTGTAGACAAGCTGCGAATGCTGATCGCGACGGAGCAGAACGCAAAAATTGTCGAACCAGGTGACGATGCCCTGCAACTTGACGCCATTCACAAGAAACACGGTAACCGGCGTCTTGTTTTTCCGGATATTGTTCAGGAAAACGTCCTGCAGGTTTTGTTGTTTTTCTGAGGACATGCGCGATTCCTTCTTGATCTTATTGCAGTCGGTCCCGGGGCGCCGGCATTGGTTTCTGGTACTGTTATTGGCCTCTTCCCGTCATATGGTCCGCAGCGCGATATCGACAAGCCTCAATATGTCTTCCGAGGAATCCGCCACGGCCGCCGGCGGCCAGTCGCGAAAGGCCTCTTCCGGTTCGTCGTCCGTTGTCCGCAGAACCGGCGTGCAGCCGGCCCGGATCGCGCATTCCATGTCGACCGCCGCATCGCCGACGAACCAGACGGCGCCGGACCGGCCTATGCCCGACCCCTCAAGCGCCAGGTCGACAGGCGCAACCGCCGGCTTGTCCTCAACGGCGTCGCCCGCCCCGACGGCGCGCCCGAAATGCGCGGTCCAGTGGAGATGGCCGACCTCCTTGCGCAGATATTCGCCGTTCTTGTTGCTGACGATGCCGACATAGAGGTTGTAGTCCTTCAGATTCCCGAGCAGCTCGTCGGCACCGCTCAGGGGTTTGAGCGTATCCAGGTGGTTTGCCCTGAAGGTGTCGTAGAAGATTTCACGCGCCTCGACCCAGCGGTCGCCGAACATCTTCGGAAAGCTGTTGCGCATCGATTGCCGGACCCAGCCGCGAACCGTCGCTTCGGATAAGGGTTGGTGGCCAAAGGCGCTTCTCGCCGCGTTAAGGGCGCGGGCGATGGACGGCCAGTTATCGACCAGCGTGTTGTCCCAGTCGAACAGGATGGCGTCCGGCGCCGGGAGCGCCTTCATGCCGTGCCCGCATGGTCGGCGTAGTGCGCCTGCAGGGCGGCGGTCAGCGGTCCGGGGCTGCCGGCGCCGACCGGCTTGCCGTCGATCCCGACGACCGGCATGACGTGGGAAGTCGTGCTGGTCAAAAAGGCTTCGGCGGCGTTGCAGGCTTCATCGAGGGTGAAGTTTCGCTCGACGACCGTGTAACCCGCCTTTTCGGCAATCGCCCGGACGGTGCGGCGGGTGATCCCGTTGAGGATTGCGTTGGTCGGCGGCCGGGTCACGACTTCCCGTCCGGCAGTAACGATCCATGCGTTTGCAGAGGTGCCTTCGGTCACTGAACCGTCCGCCGCGACCATCCACGCTTCGTAGGCGCCGGCCTCTGACGCCATCTGCTTGGCCAGCACATTGGGCAACAGGCCGACCGTCTTGATATCGCAACGCTTCCAGCGAAGGTCTTCGGTCGTCACGACCGAGACGCCGCTCGCCATCGCCGTCGATTTCGGCCGGGTCGAGCGGGCGGTGACGACCAGGGCGCTGTTCCGGTGAGCCGGAAATGAATGATCGCGCCGCGCCACGCCGCGCGAGATTTGCAGATAGACGATGCCGTTGCGCACCCGGTTGCGCCGCACCATTTCCCGCAGAATGCGTTTGAGCGCGGACCTAGCAACCGGCGCCGCCATGCGCAGCTCGCCCAGCGAGCGGTCGAGCCGGTCGAGATGGGGTTCTTCGTCGACGAAACGCCCGTCCTGGATTGCGATCACTTCATAGACCGCGTCGCCGAACTGGTAGCCGCGATCCTCGATATGCACCGCCGCATCGCGGTGTCGCGTAAAGCGGCCGTTGACATAGGCGATCCGGGACATTTCGGTTCTCGCGAAAATCTGGCGGGGAAAGGCGGCCGGGCGGCGGCGCTAGAAGAATTCCAGGCTGACCGAGAACAGCTTTTCCACTTTCGGCACGACGTTTGGCAAGGCGTAGAGGATCACCCTGTCCTTGGCCTGAATCACTGAATCGCCCCGGGGCATGATTACGGCTTCGCCGCGGACGATGGCGCCGACCATGATGCCCTTGTCGAGCTTGACGCTGTTCAGCGGCTTGCCGACGATCCGCGACGTGTCCATCGCTTCGGCCTCGATAATCTCCCCCACCCCTTCACGCAGGGAATGGACCGCCCGGATCCGGCCGCGGCGCAGATGCTGCAGAATGGTCGAAACCGTGATCGCCCGGGGCGAGACCGCTACGTCGACGCCGAGCGACGTGACCAGGGGCTGGTAGTGGACGGTATTGACCAGCGCGACCGTCCGCGCGCAGCCGAGCCGTTTGGCGAGCAGCGCCGCCAATACGTTGACCTCGTCATTGTCGGTGACGGTGATCAGCATGTCGGTATGCGGCAGGTTGAGCTCTTCGAGGATTTCGTTGTCCAGGACATCGCCGTTCACGACGACGGTATGGGCCAGCGACGCGGCGACGACTTTCGCCCGCTCTTCATCCAGTTCGATCAGCTTGACGGTGACATCCTCGTCCTGCTCCTCGATTTCCTGGGCCAGGAACAGCCCGATATTGCCGCCGCCGACGATGATGACCCGGTGCGCTTCCGGCTCTTCATGGCCGAACGCCGCCATGGCGCGGGCGACATGTTCCCGGTCGGCGACGAAGTAGATTTCGTCGCCGGCCAGCAACTGGTCGTCCGGCGTCGGCACGATCGTCTTGCCGTCGCGCAGGATCGTGACGATCACCGTGGCCAGATCGGGAAACAGCGTCGTGAGCTGGCGGATCGGCGTATCCAGCACCGGACAGTCCTCGCCCAGCCGGGTGCCGATCGCCTGCACCTTGCCCAAACCCAGCGGGATCACGTCGAAGGCGCCGGGCACATGCATGCGGCGGCGAACCGCCCGCGCCACCTCGACTTCCGGCGAGATGCGCACGTCGATCGGCATGTGGTCGGCGCTGAACAGACTCGCCCAGATCGGCTGCAGATAGGACTGGGCGCGCACCCGGGCGATCTTGGTCGGCACATTGAACAGGGAATGGGCGACCTGGCAGGCCACCATGTTGACTTCGTCGGTCTGGGTGACCGCAATGATCATGTCGCAATTTGCGGCGCCGGCCCGTTCCAGCACGTCCGGATGCGGCGCATGGCCGACAATGGCGCGCACGTCCAGGGCATCGCTGATTTTCCGGATCAGGGCCTCGGAACGGTCGATGACCGTGACCTCGTTGTTCTCGGTCGCGAGGTGGCGGGCGATGTTGAGGCCGACCTGCCCTGCCCCGCACACAATTACCTGCATGGTGTCACCTGGCCCTGTCGTGAAGCGCGGAGCGGCGGATCAATGGACCGTATCGGGTGTTTCGCCGGCGCCGCGCTCGCTGCCGGTCAGGCCCAGCAGCTTCAGCTTGCGGTGCAGCGCCGAGCGTTCCATGCCGACGAACTCGGCTGTTCGGGAAACATTGCCGCCGAAGCGGCCGATCTGCGCCATCAGATACTCTCGTTCGAACATCTCGCGCGCCTCCCGGAGCGGTAGCGCCATGATCTCGCCGCCCTTTTCGAAGCGGGGCAGCATGGTTTCCTCGCCGAGAATTTCCGGCGGCATCATCCTGGCGGTCAGCTTCTCGCCGGGACCGGCCTGCGCCATGATCAGCAGGCGGTCTATCACATTGCCCAGTTCCCGGACATTGCCAGGCCACTCGTAAGCCTGCAGGGCGGCAAGCGCGTCGTTGGAAAAATCGCGCTCCGGGAGACCGGCGCGGGCTGCAGCCTTCGCCATGAAATGACGCGCCAGACCGGGAATGTCCGGGCGCCGGTCGCGCAGGAGCGGGAGGTCGATCGGCACGACTCTGAGGCGGTAATAGAGATCTTCCCGGAACCGCCGCGCGGCGATTTCGGGCTCGAGGGGCCGGCCGGTCGACGCGATGACGCGGATGTCGACCTCGACGGTCGCGTGGCCGCCGATCCGCTGAAACCCTTGGTCCTGCAGTATCCTGACGAACTTGCCCTGGGTCTCCCACGGCATGTCGGCAACTTCGTCGAGCAGGAGCGTGCCGCCGTGGCAACGCTCGAGAATGCCGGTCTTCGTACGGTCTTCGGCCTCTTCCCCGAACAGTTCCTGTTCCAGTCGGTCCGGACGCATGGTCGCGCAGTTGACGACCACGAACGGACCGTTGCCCCGCGCGCTGCGCTGATGGATCAGGCGGGCAACGACTTCCTTGCCGACGCCGGCGGCGCCCGTCACCAGAACCCGGCTGCTCGTCCGGGCCACCCTTTCGATCGCCTGGTTGATCTGTGTAATCGCCGGCGATGCGCCGACCAGCTCGAAAGCTCCGCCGGCCCGCTCCAGCAGCGCTGCGTTCTCCCGCTTCAGGTGTGCCGTCTCGACGGCGCGCTCGATCAGCATGAGCAGACGGTCGCTCTTGAACGGTTTCTCGATAAAATCGTAGGCGCCGATCTTGAGCGCGCTGACCGCCATCTCGACCGTTCCGTGACCGCTGATCATGATGACCGGCAGATCGGGGTGGTCTTTCTTGACCCGTTCCAGGATCTCCATCCCGTCCATCCGGCTGCCCTCCAGCCAGATATCCAGCAGGATCAGCGACGGTCGGCGGGCGCGAATCGCTTCAAGCGCGGCGTCGGCGTCGCCGGCCGCCCGGGTCTGGTAGCCCTCGTCCATCAGAATGCCCGATATCAGGTTGCGGATATCGGCTTCGTCGTCAACGATCAGTATTTCTGCGGCCATCGGCGGGCAAGCTCGGCTGGATCGGGTCGTTAAGCGTCGGTCGAGGCGCTGTGAACGGCGTCGCTTGCGCGGGCCGTTGCCGGAAACACCATATTGATCCTGGCGCCTAGGATTTTATCATCCGGCGAAAGATCGTTCTTTAACCGCAACTCTCCGCCATGATCCTCCATAATCTTGCGGACAATGGCGAGTCCAAGGCCGGTTCCCTTGGCGCGGGCCGAGACATAGGGCTCGGTGAGGCGGTGGATCATGTCTCTCGGCAGCCCGGGGCCCGTATCGGAAATCGAAACCGTAATGCCGTCCCCGTCATCGTCAATCGCCAGGGTAATGGTGCCGGAATGCCCTGAAACGTCGGTATTCCCCTGCTCTTCGATGGCATTGGCGGCATTCTGGAGCAGGTTCGTGAGCGCCTGGCCGACCTGGCGGCCGTCGCAAAGGACCGGCAACGGCGTTTTGACCTTGGCATAGTCGTAGACAATCGTCGGGTGCGCCGACCTTTGCAAGAAAATCGCCTGTCGGCACAGTTCGCGCAGATTGTTTTCTTTCATGCGCGGCGCCGGCATCTGGGCGAAACTCGAAAATTCGCTGACCAGACGGCCGATATCGTCGACCTGCCGGATGATCGTCTCGGTACAGGTATCGAAGACTTCCGGATCCGTCTTGATATGCTTGAGATATTTGCGGCGCAGACGTTCGGCGGAAAGCTGGATCGGCGTCAGCGGATTCTTGATTTCATGGGCAATGCGCCGGGCGACGTCGGCCCACGCGGCCGTGCGCTGCGCCTGTTGCAACTCGGTGATGTCGTCGAAGGTGAAGACATAGCCGACGATTTCCGACGCCAGATATTCGGCCGCGAGGCGGACCGTCAGGGTCCGGGACCGGTCATCGCGGACGATGACGATCTCCTGCCAATGGCGGCGGACCGCATTGCGCGCGACACGATCCATCATCTCGCCGAACTCCGGCACGACATCGGCGATCCGTTCGCCGGTCCGTTCGTCCAGGTTGACGCCGAGGAGATCGGAGGCCGATCTGTTGGGCAGATTGATGCGTTGATTGGCGTCGAGGCCGATTACGCCGGCGGATACGCCTTCCAGAACCTTCTCGGTAAATTCCCGGCGCGCCTCAACCTGCCGGTTCGCGTTCACAAGCTCTTCGCGATTGCGTTCAAGATCGCCGATCATCTGATTGAAAGAATGGGACAAGCTTGCAATTTCATCCTGTCCCATACTGCGGACGCGCACGCTCAGGTCGCCCTTGCCGACCCGTTCGGACGCTGCAATCAGATCGGAGATCGGGCGGACCAGCCGATTGGCGAAATAAAGGCCGAGCCAGATTGCGGCGAGCAGGAGCAGCAGCGAGACGACGCCGTAGAGCAGGAAATAGCCGATCTGCAGCCCGGAACGCTGCCCTTCCAGCCTGAGATATTCGTCGACAGCGCCCTGCATCCGGACCATGTGCGAGCGCAGGGTCGGCTCGATCGGGCGGCTGATATACAGATAGACGTTCGAATCGAAGAAGATCGTCAGCCGCATCAGCGCCCGGATATTGTGCTCGCCCCGGCGCGCGACGACAACGATGTCGCCGTCCTTCCTGACCTGCGAAATGGCGGCCCGCAGGTTCACCGGCCGCTCGTTGGAGGGCGAAAAGCTCCCGACGTTCGAAACCAGGATACGGCCGCGCTCGTCGAAAACCGATGCCCCCACGATGCCGCGCTCGCGCGCACGCCTGTTAACGAAGGCGGGCAACTGGCGCGGATCGTTCATCAGCTCCAGCGCCTGACCGTTGATGTCCGCGCCCAGGTTGCGGACGTCGGTGCGCAGCGCGATGATATGCTCATCGACGTATTTTTCGGTCATATTGACCGATTCGCGCAGCGCGGTGGCGACACGGCTGCTGAACCAGGCCTGGATGCCGAATTCGAACATCACCGCAGAAAACACGGCGACGATAATCGCCGGCGTCACCGCGATGAGGCTGAAGAGCAACACCAGACGAGCGTGGAGTCGCGATCCGGCCTTGCCTTGCCGCCGTGCCGTCCAAAGAAGAACGATGCGAAAGGCGATCAACCCGGCAAGCGGCAAGACGATCACCAGGTCGACGATGATGAGCGCCAGGTTGATGCTGGGATCGGCGCCGAGCGGCGATTCGGCCAGATTGATCGCGGTCAGTACGCTCGTGATGGCCGCAGCGATCGCCATCCCGATGGCAAGGCGGCTCGACAGGGCAATGCGGTTAACGAACGCCGAAAAGTGCAGCATCCAGCGCCGTCTGCGCCGTCTGCGCCGGACACGCGGGATGGCCCCGTCCATCAGGCGCCGCTCTCGCCGGGCGTAGGGCCGCGGCGGCCCGCCGCTCGCCGGCTCCGCGCGATGCCGATGTCGAGATCGGTGATTTTCTTGCGCAAGGTGTTCCGGTTCAGGCCGAGCATCCGGGCGGCGCGCAGCTGGTTGCCGTTGGTGGCGGCCAGCGACAATTCGATGAGCGGCCGCTCGATCTCCCGGATGACCCGCGTATAGAGGCCGGCGGCCGGCAGTTTGCCGTCGTGCGCGTCGAAATAGGTGCGCAAATGCCGTTCCACCGAGCCGCCGATACTCTCATCGTCCCCGGCGCTGCCTTCCGGACCGGGTTGCGCCGTCTCGCTGCGTTCCGCAAGTTCGGCCTCCACGATGCCGGTCGTGATCGTTTCTTCCGAATACAGCGCCGCCAGACGGCGGATCAGGTTTTCCAGTTCCCGGACGTTTCCCGGCCATCGGGCGGTTGCCAGCCGGGCCACGGCCGCCTCTTCGAGGGATTTTCGCGGCAGCCCTTCGGCCTCGGCGCGCGCCAGGAAATGGTCGACAAGGTCCGGGATATCTTCTGCCCGCTCCCGCAAGGGCGGCACGCGGATCGGGACCACATTCAGCCGGTAGAACAGATCCTCGCGAAACAGCCCCTGCCGGATCAGGGCGCGCAGATCCCGGTGGGTCGCCGCAACGATCCGGACGTTCGCCCGCATCGGCGACCGGCCGCCGACCGGAAGATACTCGCCCTGCTGCAGCACACGCAGCAGCCGGGTTTGCGCCTCGATCGGCATATCGCCGATCTCATCGAGGAACAGGGTGCCGCCTTCGGCCTGGGCAAAGCGGCCCGGCGCCCGCGATTCGGCGCCGGTGAACGCCCCCTTTTCGTGACCGAACAGTTCGCTTTCGATCAGGTCGCGCGGAATGGCCGCCATGTTGATGGCGACGAAAGGCCGGTTCTTGCGCTTGCCATAGTCGTGCAGGGCCCGGGCGATCAGTTCCTTGCCGGTGCCGGATTCGCCGGTCACGACAACCGACAGGTCGGTCGCCATCAGGCGGGCCAGCGTCCGGTAGATGTCCTGCATCGCCGGAGACCGGCCGATCAGCGGCAGTTCCCCGTCCGGAAGCAGGCCGGCCCGGCGCCCGGGAACGCTCGATGCAGTCTCCGTCAATCCACGCTTAACAACGCCGATCAGTTCATTGATATCGAACGGTTTCGGAAGATATTCGAAGGCGCCGCGCTCGGTCGCCCGGACCGCCGTGACAAGGGTGTTCTGGGCGCTCATGACAATTACGCGCAATGACGGCCGGAGCTTGCGGATCCGCGGCACGAGATCGAGCCCGTTCTGGTCCGGCAGGATGACATCGGTGATGACCATGTCGCCGGCGCCGTCCTGGATCCAGCTCCACAGGGTGGCGGCGTTGCCGGTCGCCTTCACGTCGTAGCCCGCCCGGACCAGGGCGTGACTGAGGACCGTGCGGATGCTCCGGTCGTCGTCGGCCAGCAAAATGGTTGCGTCGGCCATGGCTTCAGAGCCTTTCCTGCGCCGGCAGCAACACCCGGAAGACGGTGCGTCCGTTGTCCCGGTCGAACTCCACGACGCCGCCGATCTCCTCGACGATCTTGGCGACCAGCGCCAGCCCCAGCCCGCTCCCGGACGCCTTGGTGGTGACAAAGGCGTCGAACAGATGGTTGCGCAATTCGCGGGGGATGCCCGGGCCATTATCCTCGACCGATACGACAATCGGCAACCGGATAAAGCCGTCGTTGGCCGGCGCCGCGATCCGGACGCCGGACCGGTAGGCGGTGCGCAGACGGATTTCGCCCTCCCGGTCCGGCGCAGCTTCGGCAGCGTTCTTGACCAGGTTCAGGAATACCTGGATCAGACGGTCCCGGTCGCCCAGCACCGGCGGCAGCGAGGGGTCGTAGTTTTCCACGACCCGCATGCCTTTGGCGAAACCGTTCTCGGCGCTTTGCCGGACCCGGCCCAGCACTTCGTGGATGTTGACCGCCTCGCGCCGGACCAGCGGCCGGTCGGCAAAAATCTCGAACCGGTCGACCAGGGCGTTCAGCCGGTCGGCCTCTTCGCAGATCAGGTTGGCGAGCGGCCGGTCCTCCGTCGGCACCGCAGTTTCGAGCAACTGCGCCGCGCCCTTGATCCCGCTCAGCGGATTGCGGATTTCGTGAGCCAGCAGCGAGGCCAGGGCGGACACCGACCGGGCTGCGCTCCGGTGGCTGAGCTGCCGGTCGATCTGGTGGACGATCGACTGTTCCTGAAAACTGAGCACGATCGATCCCCGGTCGTCGTCGGCCGTACTGGAGTCGACCGTACTGGAGTCGACCATACTGGAGTCGACCGGGCTGGCGTGGACCGCGACATGCGAAATCGTTCGCTGCAGCGAATCGAGCGACGTATCGCTGTCCGCAACCGTGCTGCCGGTCTCGCGCGCCTGGTGCAGAAGCGAGAAAATCGGGCTGTCTTCGGGAAAATACTGCGCCAGAGTGCGCTGGCAAATCACCGCCCGGCTGGAACTCAGCAGGTTTTCGGCAGCGAGATTTGCGAACCGGATGCGATTGTCGCCGTCGACGACAAGGATCGCGTCGGCAAGCGCATTGAGATAGACCCAGCCATCCGGCCGGAACGTCTCCGGTTCGGGTTGCGCGCGACGCAGGCCAGAGTCCAGGGCGGCGTACGGGGCGTTCACGGGGCGTTCACGGTCAGGCCGCCCGCAGAGCCGGCTCCGGCGCATGGCCGCCGAAAACCCGTTCGATCGTATCGAGGACGGCTTCCGGAACCGTCAGCCTGTTTACCGAGGCTCTGAGAACCGGGCTCACCCCTGCGGCGTCGGCATACCAGGCCAGATGCTTGCGCGCGATCCTGACGCCTGCCGGTACGCCATAATGCTCCAGAATGGCGCCGTAGTGATCCTTGACCAGTGCCGCCAGGCCCGGCCCGGAAGGCGGTGCAGGCGGCGGCCGGCCGGCAAGGCTGTGCGTCGCGTCGCGCAGCAGCCATGGCCTGCCGCAGGCGCCGCGGCCGATCATGACGCCGTCCGCGCCGGATTGCGCCAGCGCATCGCGCACATCGTCGATTGTCCGGATATCGCCGTTGGCGATCACCGGTACGCGCACGGCACGCTTGACGGGCGCGATGGCCGGCCAATCGGCAATTCCGCCGAACCGCTGCGCGCGTGTCCGGGCGTGGACGGTGATCATCTGGGCGCCCGCCGCTTCGCACAGCTGCGCAAATTCGGGCGCGTTGCGGTCCGAAGCGTCCCAGCCCAGTCGCATCTTCACGGTCACCGGCAACGGATCGACGGCGCGCACAACCGCATCGACAATGCGCGCGGCGCCGTCCGGATCGCGCATCAAGGCCGATCCGCACGCCTGGTTGACCACTTTTCGGGCCGGACAGCCGAAATTGATGTCGATCAGGGCCGCCCCTGAGTCCCGGGCGAGCCGGGCCGCCTCGGCCATATCCGCCGGTTCGGCGCCGACAAGCTGGATAGCGGCGGGTTGGCGGTCGCCGCGGATCGTGGCCTTGAGCCGCGCTTCGCGCGTCTGCTGCACCATCGACCGGCTCGCGATCATCTCCGAGAATACCAGGCCGGCGCCGAAAGACCGGACAAGCTGCCGGAACGGCGGATCGGTCACGCCGGACATGGGCGCCAGCAGGACCGGCGCGTCCAGCACGATATCGCCAATCCGAATGCCCATATTTCGTCCAGCGCCTATTTTTTGAGCAATCCGGTCAAACTAGGCCGCGCCGCGAGCGCCGGCAACGCGGGGTTCCGGCCGTGCGGCGGATAGCGCGGGATGGGAACCGGGCCGGATCGGTGATATGAGCGGCGCCATGGCTGCCGACCGGGATAACCCATCGCAGGGGCAGCGCGGCTCCTGCGCCGCGGTGATCGTCGCTGCCGGGCGCGGCGCGCGCGCCGGCGGCGACGTCCCGAAACAATATGCACGGATCGGCGGGGAACCGGTGTTGCGCCGGACGGTCGGCATTTTCGCTGCACATCCGGCGATTTCGACTGTTGTTGCAGTGATTCACCCGGACGACGAGGCGCTGGCCCGGCACACGCTCGGCGACGAAGCGATCGACCTGGTTCCCGGTGGAGCGACACGCCAGGAATCTGTCTATAACGGATTGAAATTCCTGGAAGACCGAAACCCGGAACTTGTCCTGGTGCACGATGCGGCCCGCCCGTTCGTGACCGCCGGGATCGTCGACAGGTGCCTGGACGCGGCGCAGCGCCACGGCGCAGCGGTCGCCGGCGTTCCGATTGCGGATACCGTCAAGAAAACCGGTGACGACGGCGCGGTAACGGCGACCGTTGCCCGGGATCGGCTGTGGCGGGCCCAGACGCCGCAGGCGTTCCGCTATCGCGATCTCCTGAAGGCCCATGAAGCCGCCGCCGGCCGGTCGCTGACCGACGACGCGGCCGTTGCAGAAGCCGCCGGTCTCACGGTCGTCATGAGCCCGGGTTCGGACGCCAATTTCAAGATCACGACCGCCGAAGACCTCGCCCGAGCCGAACGTATCGCCGGCGCGTCGATGCCGGCCCGGACAACCGTTGTCGGCCAGGGGTTCGACGTTCATGCCTTCGAGCCGGGCGACCATATTGTGCTGTGCGGCGTCCGGATCGACCACAGCCATGGACTGAAAGGCCATTCGGATGCCGACGCCGCCCTGCACGCGCTGACCGACGCCATCCTGGGCGCGCTCGGCCAAGGCGAAATCGGCCGGCACTTTCCCGACAGCGATCCGCAGTGGCGGAATGCGCCGTCCGACCGGTTCCTGCGCCATGCCCTCGATCTGATCGCCGCCGCCGATGGCAGGCTGGTCAATCTCGACCTCACCCTCATTTGCGAGCGCCCGAAGCTGGAGCCGCACTATCGAGCCATGGGGCAGCGCCTGTGCGACCTTACCGGCCTGCCGCCGGCCCGCATCGGCCTCAAGGCGACGACGACCGAGAAGCTGGGCTTCACCGGCCGCAGCGAAGGGATCGCGGCGCAGGCAGTCGTCGCCATCGCCGTGCCGGATACGCCCTGAAATGGCCGGCGCACGGCCTCAGGGGTTGGGCGGCTGGCTGGCGGTCTGGTTCGGCGCCGGCCTGGCGCCGGTCGCGCCGGGAACAGCGGGCTCCATCGCGGCGGTGCCGGCCGGCATGGCAATCCTGTGGGCCGGCGGCGCGTGGGGCTGGCTGTGGCTCGGCCTGGCGGCCCTGCTTCTGCTGCCCGCCGGCGCCTGGGCGGCGGCGCGCCACGACCGGCAGACCGGCGGGCACGATGCCTCGGAAATCGTTGTCGACGAGGTTGCCGGCCAGTGGATCGCCATGATGCCGGTCGCCCCGATTACGGTTTTGGGGACGGTCTGGTGGCAGATCCTGCTGGCTTTCGTCCTGTTCCGGCTGTTCGATATCGCAAAACCCTGGCCGGTCGGCTGGATCGACCGGCAGACCGCCGGCGGTTGGGGCGTCATGGCCGACGATGTAATGGCGGGGCTGTACGCCGGCGTCCTGACATGGCTGGCGATCCGTTTGGAGCCGATTCTGTGAACCGGGAAATAGCATCCGTCGAACCGGCAATACTGCTGCAGATGGCGCGCGAGGCCGGCCTGACCATCGCAACCGCCGAATCCTGCACCGGCGGGATGGTGGCGGCGGCGCTGACCGACATTGCCGGTTCTTCCGACGTCTTCGAGCGCGGCTTCGTCACCTATTCCAACGAGGCCAAGGCCGAATTGCTGGGCGTCGATCCGGCGCTCACCGGGCCGGACGGCCCCGGCGCCGTCAGCGAACCGGTCGCCCGCGCCATGGCCGAAGGCGCGATCGGACGCTCCCGGGCGGATATTACTGTGTCGGTCACGGGGATCGCCGGACCTGGCGGCGGATCGGCCGCCAAGCCGGTCGGTCTGGTCCATTTCGGCTGGTCGGCCCGGGGCGGCAAGACCGGCGTGGACAGCCGGATATTCCCGGGCGACCGCCAGCGCATCCGCAGCGCTGCAACGCGCCACGCCCTCGCCCTGCTCGCCGAAGCGATCGGCGCCCGGAAATCATGAGCACCCGGAAATCATGAGCGCCCGGGAATCATGAGCGCCCGGGAATCATGAGCGCAGCGCCGACCGCAATCCAGACGCCGCCGAAGCCGATCGCCGGGCGGGATCTGCTGATCGCCGTCGGCGTGGCGGTTCTGGTCTACGCCTTCGCAATACAGCTCGTCTCTTTGCTCAGGACCGAGCCGCTCTCCGGCCCACGACAGCAACTTGTCCTGATCGGCTATCTGGCGGCGAACCTGGCCGCGTTCGGCGCCGCCATTGCGGCCCTGCTGCTGCGCAATCCCGGTTACACTTGGCAGGATCTCGGCGTCCGCCCGGCCGGCGACCGCTGGAAACGGCTGGCCGTCGGGTTGGGCGTAGCCGCCACGCCTCTGGCCTTCGCAGCGGCCCTCGGGCTTCGCCGGATACTCGATCTGGACCCGCCGGGAACGAATATCTTTGCGCCGGCAGGCTTTTCCTGGCTTGGCGCCGGCACCATTGTCCTCTACGGCGGAATTCTGGTGCCGATATTGGAAGAACTGTTCTTCCGCGGCATGGTCTTTTCCTGGCTGCGCAACCGGCTCGCCGCTGCGGTCGCCATTCCGCTCAGCGCCCTCGCCTTCGCCGTCGTGCACTGGCAGTTCGAAGTGATGGTCGTCGCTTTCGCATTGGGCTGCGCACTGGCCTGGCTTTATGAAAAATCCAGATCGATCCTGCCGTGCATCCTGATGCACCAGACCTTCAATGTGGTGCAGCTCGTTCTGGTATATGGCGCCGCGGCGCTCGCTCCCGACCGCAGCGGATTCGGCGCCGTGTGATCGCCCTCAGGCCGGCTTCTCGCGTGGCGCTGCCTGCGCCGCCTTCCCGACCGTGGCGGGATCGCCGTGCTGCTTGCGCGCGCGGCTTTCGAAGGCCGAGACCATCTTGCGCACGGCTTCGCTGAACAACGGCCCGATAAGTCTTTGAAGCAGGCGGGATTTGAACTCGAAGTCGAGATAGAATTCGATCTCGCAGCCGTTCGGGTGCGGCGCAAATTTCCAATGGTTTTCGAGATGGCGGAACGGCCCTTCGGTGTAGGTAACGTCGATACGCCCCGGGCGGTCGAGCACAACCCGCGATGTGTAGCGCTCGCGGATCATCCTGAATCCGACCAGAAGGTCCGCAACGACCAGAGTCTCCGACTGCTGCCGGATACGCGCGCCCATGATCCAGGGCAGGAATTCCGGATAGCGTTTCACGTCGGCGACGAGATCGAACATCTGTTCCGGCGAATAGGGCAGGACCGAAACCTGTTGATGTTTCGGCATTGCCCTACCCGCCCGCGGCCGAAAACGCCGCCCGCGCCGCCTTCAGCCGGGCGAAGTCGTCACCCGCAAGATAGGAACTGCGGGTGAGCGGCGAGGCAGAGACCATCAGGAAGCCCTTGCCGTAGGCCATTTTTTCGTAGGCGCGGAACTCGTCCGGGTGGACAAAGCGGTCGACCGCCGCATGCTTGCGCGTCGGCTGCAGATACTGGCCGATGGTGAGGAAATCGACGCTGGCGGCGCGCAGGTCGTCCATGACCTGATAGACTTCCTCCTTCGTCTCGCCCAGGCCGACCATGAGGCCGGATTTGGTGAAGATCGAGGAATCGATCTCCTTCGCCTGCTGCAGCAGGCGCAGCGAATGGAAATAGCGCGCGCCGGGCCGGATGGTCGGATAGAGCCGCGGCACCGTCTCCAGATTATGGTTGAACACATCCGGCCGGGCATCGACGACCTTCTCGGCCGCACCCGGTTTGTGCAGGAAGTCCGGCGTCAGAAGCTCGACAGTCGTGTGCGGCGCGTGGCGGCGCAGGGCGTGCACGGTTTCGACGAAATGGCCGGCGCCGCCGTCCGGCAGATCGTCCCGGTCGACCGACGTGACGACGATATGCTCCAGATCGAGCCGCGCGGCGGCCCGCCCGACATTTTCCGGCTCATGCGGATCCAGCAGATCCGGCAGGCCGGTTTCGACATTGCAGAAGGCGCAGGCCCGCGTGCAGACGCTGCCCAGAATCATGAAGGTGGCGTGCCTTTTCGCCCAGCACTCGCCGATATTGGGGCAGGCCGCCTCTTCGCAGACTGTCGCGAGATTGTGTTCCCGGACCAGCTTCCGGGTGGCGTTATAGGCTTCGCCGACCGGCGCCCTGACGCGAATCCAGTCGGGCTTGCGCAGAATCGGCGTATCCGGCCTGTGCGCCTTTTCGGGGTGCCGGGGTTTGATCCGGTCCCCGGCTGAAGCGGCTGCGGAATCGGGAATCGCCATTACCGGGAGATGCTCCCTTGCCGGCGGGCAATCAAGGTGCGATTGCGCGCGGAACTGCCCGAAACGCAGGATTCCGCGAACACGGCGCAAGCGGCGCGCGGCGGTTCAGCCGATCACCCTGTCCGAACGGAAATTCTCGGCGTAATTCTTGGGTTTTACGGCCCGTTCCCGCGGTTCGCGTACCTGGAAGTCGATGCCCTTGCGTTTGCAGAAAGCAACCGCCTCTTCCCTGGTCTCGAAACCCAATTTCACCTGCTGGCCGGTATCCGACGACGATGTCCAGCCGGTCACCGGATCCTGTTTCTGCGCCGCCTGCGGCTCATACTCGACAATCCAGCTCTTCGCGTTGCCGCGGCCGGATTGCATGGCGGTCTTGGTCGGACGGTAGATGCGCGCTCGCATGGCTCGCTTCCGGAATACTGACAGTCGTTGCCTGGTCGGGCCTTACTTGGTCGGGGCGGACGGATTCGAACCGCCGGCTTCCTGCTCCCAAAGCAGGTGCTCTACCTGGCTGAGCTACGCCCCGGCATTCACCTGCCGATAGCCGAACCTACAGCGCACGGCAAGCGTTGTCGCATGGGTGATGTTGTATCGCCGGCGGTATGATATCAAGGTGCGGGCTCGCACCAATCCCAGCGCCCGCCCTTCCCCGTACAGGATCGCTCCCATGTCCCGCCGCACCGGCCATCTCACTGACGCGCTTCACGCCTACATGCTCCGCTGGGGCGTGGACGAACCCGGCCCGGTGCGGGCGCTGCGCGAAGATACCCACAAACTGGCCGAGGACGGCATGCAGAGTTCGCCGGAACAGGTTCAGTTCATGGCGCTCATCGCCGGCGCGATCGGCGCCCGGCGCTTTCTCGAAGTCGGCACCTTCACCGGCTATACCAGCCTGCGCATGGCGATGGCGCTGCCGGACGATGGCAAGGTGGTGGCCTGCGACATCACCGACGAATTCGTCGAGGCAGCCGGCCGCAGGCACTGGCGCGAATCCGGCATGGACGACCGTATCGACCTGCGGATCGGCCCGGCGCTGGAAACGCTCGAAAAGCTGCTGGCCGATCCCGGTCCGGACAGTTTCGATATGGCGTTTATCGACGCCAACAAGAAGGATTATCCGGCCTATTTCACCTTTTGCGCGAAACTTGTCCGGCCCAACGGCCTGATCCTGCTCGATAATGTCTTCTGGGGCGGCCGGGTTGCCGACCCCGCGGAGACGGAAAAATCGACCGTCGCGATCCGGAAGGCGACGCGCCAGGCCTACGAGGACGGGAATTTCGAGGTTTCCATGCTGCCGGTCGGCGACGGTGTGCTGATGGCGCGCCGGCTGCGTTAGCCAGAATCTGTCCCGAGCCTCTGCAGGTACCTTTCACTTATTGTATTTTAAGAAGGTCAACAAACTGAGCACCGCAGCCCTTCGATACGCCGCCTTCGGCGGCTACTCAGGACGAGGGCGAGGGTGGTAACGGGAGGGCCACACAATTACAAATCTTCCTCATCCCGAGTAGGCCCCACAGGGTCCGTATCGAGGGGCCTCGTCGCCGATCGAGGTGAACCAGGCCTCCGGCGGGCGGCGGCCGCGGGAGTGGCTCCAGGTTACTGCCCGGAGGACGGATTCGGCCTTGCGGCAGATTGGACTTTCCGCTTCGAGGCCGTTG
This sequence comes from Alphaproteobacteria bacterium, assembly GCA_965249845.1. GTDB lineage: Bacteria > Pseudomonadota > Alphaproteobacteria > Bin65 > Bin65 > Bin65. Next base: position 2,716,386 of record CBDFNA010000003.1, on the reverse strand, counting down.
AGCACGCCCCAGACCCGGGTCCAGCAGCGCGCCGTCGCCCAGGGATTGTAGCCGCCGCCGCCCGTTACCAGCAGGCGTGGGCTCAGCTTCATCGCTGCGCCGGCCAGCCGGGCATGGCTGGCGTTGGTGAGCGCCAGCCTGCTCATCGGGTCGGCCTCCAAGGCATCGGCGCCGCATTGCAGGACGATGAGCTGCGGGCGAAACGATTCGACCGCCGGCAGAATTTCCGAATTCGTCAACGATTCTAAACCCTTGTCGTCGAAACCTGCGGGCACAGGATAGTTGTGGATGTGCCGCGACGGGTCGCTCTCGGCGCCGGTGCGCGGCCATCGGCCGGCCTCGTGCACCGAAACGATCATGACGCGGCGGTCGTCGCCCAGAGCGATCTCCACGCCATCGCAGTGATGGGCGTCGATATCCAGATAGGCGACCCGCGTGCGCGCCCTTGTCCAGCGCAGAGAGGATGCCCAGCACCGGGTCGTTGAAGAAGCAGAAGCCGTTCGCCCGGTCCCGCAGGCCGTGATGGGTCCCGCCGGCCGGGCTGAAGACGATGCCGCCCTTGCGCAACAGGCCGATGGCGTGAAGCGTCGCGCCGGCCGCAGTCGCCGGGCGCCGGAAAATCTCGCCGAAAACCGGATTGCCGTTGACGCCGAGATTGAAGCGCGTGCGCTGTTCGTCGGTCGCCATCCGGTCCCGCTCGCATTGCCGGACGGCCGCGACATAGTCCGGGTCGTGAAACCGGGTGAGCTGTTCGACGGAAGCGACCGGGCTGTCGACATATTGCGCATCCGGCAGCCAGCCGAGCGCGCGGCACAGGTCGATGGCAAGGGAGACACGCGGAATCGCCAGCGGATGTTTGCCGCCGTAGCGCGATTTTCGATAAATCTCACTGCCGATGAACCGGGGTGTCGCCATGATTCTCCGGAAATAGCGCAATGCCGCGCGCGATCCAGCATAGCGCCGCTTGCATCGGTTCGCTGCATGTCATAGTCCTGTCAGATCACTTGGGGGAGCCGTAGCGACGGCTGAGAGGTTCCTCGCGCAGTCCGTTTGCCGGAAGGCGCGTTGAACGACCCCTGGAACCTGATCCGGTTCGCACCGGCGTAGGGAACAGTGACATGGCCGAAAGCCGGGAAGACAGCCGGACCGCCCCTCGCCCCGCTGCAAACGCGTCGAGCGATCCCTTTGCGCCGGACGAGGAATCCGGCCCGCTGGAACAGATCGCCCGAATCGCGGCAATCCTGATCGGCGTCGTCGTTTTCTGGTATGCCGCGATCCTGCTGACCGGCGCACCGAGATTCATCCTGCCGCCACCGGATGCGGTGCTGGCTTCGCTGATCGACGATGCCGGCCTGCTGGCCGAAAATGCGCTGACCACGATCAGCGAAATCCTGCTCGGCATGCTGTTCGGCATCGCCGTCGGCTGCGCCACGGCCCTGCTGATGGCCGCCAGTGCGCCGGTCCGGCGCTGGATGCTGCCGGTGCTGGTCGCCAGCCAGGCGGTGCCGGTCTACGCCCTCGCCCCGGTGCTGGTGCTGTGGTTCGGCTTCGGCATCTGGCCCAAGGTCGTAATGGCGACCCTGATCATCTACTTTCCCGTCACGGCCGCCTTTTTCGACGGGCTGCGCCAGGCGGACCGGCAATGGATCGATCTCGCCCGTTCCATGGGCGCCACGCGGGGCGACGTGCTGCGGCTGGTCCGGCTACCGGCGGCCCTGCCCTCCCTGGCGTCCGGCATCCGCATTGCCGCGGCGACCGCGCCGATCGGCGCCATCGTCGGCGAATGGATCGGCGCCAGCGCCGGCCTTGCCCACGTGATGAACCAATCCAAAGCACAGGCCGAGGAGCCTCGGATGTTCGCCGCGCTGGTGGTGATCGCCGTGATCGCGATCTGTCTCTTTTTTGCCGTCGACCGGCTGTTGCGCCTTGCCGTGCCCTGGCGCGCCGAATCCACCTGAGAATCGAGGTTTGCTCATGGCTTTTTCACCGCTGTTCCGCCGTTTCCGGTCCGCCTGCCTTGCCGGCGCGTTTCTTGCCGCCGCAAGTTCCGGCGCCGCTTCAGCCGCCGACAAGTTTACGGTGTTGCTGGACTGGTTCGTCAATCCCGATCACGGGCCGCTGTTCGTGGCGCAGGAACGGGGATATTTCAGGGCGGCCGCGCTGGACGTTACGCTGATCGCACCGTCCGATCCGAACGATCCGCCGCGGCTGGTGGCGGCCAAGCGCGGCGATGTCGCGATTTCCTACCAGCCGCAGCTCCATATCCTGACCAGCAAGGGGTTGCCGTTGACCCGGATCGGCACGCTGGTCGCAACGCCGCTGAATTCGCTGGTCGTGTTGCGCGACGGCCCGGTCAGGCGGATCGCCGACCTCAAGGGCAGGAAGGTCGGCTATTCGGTCGGCGGATTCGAGACTGCGCTGCTCACGGCGATGCTGGGCAAGCACGGCCTGACCATGAAGGACATCACGCTGGTCAATGTGAACTTCGACCTGTCGGGGAGCCTGATGTCCGGCAAGGTCGGCGCCGTCATCGGCGCCTACCGGAATTTCGAACTCAACCACATGGATCTGGAGAAGCGGCCGGGGCGCGCCTTCTTCGTCGAGGAAGAGGGTGTGCCGCCCTATGACGAACTGGTCTACGTCGCCCACCGGGATCGCGTCTCCGATCCAAAAATGCGCCGTTTTATCAACGCGGTAGAGCGCGGTGTCCGATATCTGGTGAACTATCCCCAACGCAGCTGGAAGCTCTTCGTCAAGGGCCGGGAGAAAGAGCTGGATACGGAGCTCAATCGCCGGGCCTGGCGGGATACCCTGCCCCGTTTCGCGCTGCGCCCCGCGGCGCTCGATACGCAGCGCTACAAGCGCTTTGCCGCGTTCCTGAAGCACCAGGGCGTGATCGGGAAAATCCTACCCGTCGCCGACTATGCGACAGAACTGAAGTGACGATCCGGCAGCCTTGTCACGCCTGACCGCTCTCACTAGGGTTCGCCGGGATCGCGCGTAACCGGCAGAGGAATGGATCGTCGTGCGGCTGGTCGGCCTGTATCTTGCCCTGTTCGTGTTCTGGTTGCTGATGTCCGGCCATTACGAGGCGCTGATCGTCGGCTTCGGCGTCGTCTCCTGCGCTGCGGCGGTCTACATCGCCCGGCGCAAGGATATCGTCGATCACGAAACCCTGTCCTGGTATCTCAAACCGAAGCTGCCCTTCTACTGGCTCTGGCTGCTCGGCCAGATCCTGAAAGCCAACTTCGACGTCGCGAAGCGGTGCGTCCTGCCGGGCAGCCGGATCGACCCTTGCATGTTCCGGGCGCCGGCGGATCAGGAAACGAGTGTCGGCGTGGTCACCTACGCCAACTCGATCACGCTGACGCCGGGCACCGTCTCGATGCAGACCTGGGACCACGAAATCCGGGTCCACGCGCTGACCCGCGATGCGGCCCGCGATGTCCTGGCCGGAGAAATGGGCAACCGGATCTGCCGGGTGGAAGGCCGCACGGAGGGCGAGCAATGATGTTCGCCGCCGCGATGGCCGGCGTGCTGGCGGCGATGGCGCTGACGCTGGTCCGCGCCCTGCTCGGCCCGACGGTGTTCGACCGGGTCCTGGCGCTGAATACCTTCGGCACCGTGACCGTGCTGGCGATCGCCGTGCTCGGTTTCCTGATGGGCCGGCCGCAATTCCTCGATATCGCCCTGCTCTATGCCCTGATCAACTTCGTCGGCACCATCGCCATCCTGAAATATCTGCAATATGGCGATCTCGGCGCTTCGGGCAGGGCGGCCGGGTCGTCCGACACCGGCGAGAGCGGTCGATAGTCATGGCGTTGGCGGTCGATATCGCGAGCTGGGCCTGCCTGGTCGCCGGGGCGCTGCTGTGCTTCGCCGGCGGCATCGGCATGATCCGCTTTCCCGATGTCTACGCGCGCAGCCACGCTGCCGGCGTCATCGATACCGGCGGCGCCCTGTTCATCCTGCTCGGCCTGGCGCTTCAGGCCGGGTTCACGCTGGTCACGGTGAAGCTGGGGGTGATCGGGCTGCTGCTGTTCTTCACCAGCCCGACGGCGACCCACGCGCTGGTCAACGGCGCGCTCGCCGGCGGCCTGAAGCCGCTGTGCCGTGACCTCGCCGACGACGAAACCGCCGCTCTGACGGACGAGGCATCGCCTTGATTACCGCTTCCAATCTGGCGTTGCTCGCCTTCATGGCCGTAACGGCCTTCGCCATCGCCCGGATGCGCAACCTGTTCGTCGCCACGATGCTGGCCGGCATCTACAGTCTGCTCACCGCCACCGTCTTCGTGCTGCTCGACGCGGTCGATGTCGCCTTCACCGAAGCGGCGGTCGGCGCCGGCATTACCACAGTGCTGTTCCTGGGCGCCCTCCTGCTTACCGACAGGGAAGCCAGACCGCGCAAGGACCGCCTGGCGAGTCTCGGCCCGATGCTGCTGGTCGTGCTGCTCGGCGCGGGGCTGGTCTACACCACCCTCGATCCGCGGATGCCGCATTTTGGCGATCCAAAGGCCCCGGCGCACGGGCGGCTGGCGCCTGAGTTCCTGGCGGATGCGGTGAGGCAGGTCGGTCGGGACAAGCCGACGGCCACCCATATTCCGAACGTTGTGACGACGACTTTGGCGAGCTACCGGGGCTTCGACACGCTCGGCGAGGTCGTCGTGATCTTCACGGCCGGGGTCGGCGTGCTGATCCTGCTCGGCGGCAACGTAACCCGGCGGCGGCGCAGGAATCCGGCGCCCGGCGATGGGTCATCGGGCAACGGGGCCGACGCATGATCGAGCATGTCGTCCTGCGTGTCATCGCCAAGCTGCTGGCGCCGTTCATTGTCCTGTTTGCGCTCTATGTGCAGTTCCACGGCGATTTCGGGCCCGGCGGCGGCTTTCAGGCCGGCGTGATCTTCGCGTCGGCCTTCATCCTCTATGCGCTGATCTACGGCGTGGAAAACGCCCGCCGCATCGCGCCCCCGGCCGTGGCACAGGGGGCGATCGGGCTGGGTGTGCTGATCTACGCCGGGACCGGTGTCGCAGGGATGCTGCTGGGCGGCAGGTATCTGGACTATTCCGTCCTGGCCCACGATGCCGGGCACGGCCAGCATTACGGCATCCTGATCGTCGAGTTCGGCGTCGGCGTGACCGTCGCGGCGGTCATGATCACGATTTTCTTCACCTTCGCCGGCCGGCGCGGCGTGCTGGAAGCGCGCGAGGATGTCGGCGGGGCCGAAGACGACGAGCATCGGTAGCCGACGCCGTGTGGGAAAGTTTCCTGGGCCTGTACAACTACTGGATCGTCATCGCCCTGATGATGGCCGGCTTCTACATCGTGATGTCGCGCCACAATCTGGTGAAGAAGCTGATCGGCCTGAACATTTTCCAGACCTCCGTGTTCCTGTTCTACATCAGCGTCGGCAAGGTCGCGGACGGCACGGCGCCGATTATCGAAAAGGGAATATCCAGTTATTCCAATCCCTTGCCGCATGTTCTGATCCTTACGGCCATTGTCGTCGGCGTCGCCACGACCTCGCTTGGGCTGGCGCTGGTCGTCCGCCTGAAAGAGGCCTACGGCACGATTGAAGAAGACGAAATCAACGAGATGGATGCCGCCGGCTGATGGGGGACCATCTGCCCATATTGCAGGTGATCCTGCCGTTGATCGCCGCGCCCCTGTGCCTGCTCGTCCGTCATGCGGCGACCTGCTGGCTGATCGCCACGCTGGTGAGCTGGCTGTGCCTCGCCATCGCGGTCCTGCTGCTCCTCCAGGTGCTGGACGGCGGCACGATCCGCTACCAGCTCGGCAACTGGGTCGCGCCCTGGGGCATCGAATATGTCGTCGACCGGCTGAACGGCTTCATCCTGGTCATCGTCGCCGCCATCGGCGCGGTCGTTGCGCCCTACGCGCTGCGCAGCGTGAGCGGCGAGCTGCCGGAGCGGCAGATCGGCCTGTTCTATGTGATGTATCTGCTGTGCCTTTCCGGCCTGCTCGGCATTACGATCACCGGCGACGCCTTCAACGTCTTCGTCTTCCTCGAAATCTCGTCCCTGTCGTCCTACGCGCTGATCAGCATGGGGCGGCACCGCAAGGCGTTGCACGCCGCCTACCAGTATCTGGTCATGGGCACGATCGGGGCGACCTTCTTCCTGATCGGCGTCGGCCTGCTCTACATGATGACCGGAACCCTCAACATGGCCGATCTGGCGGTTCAACTGAAACCGATCGCCGATTCGCGCATCGTGCTGGCGGCCTTCGGCTTCATCGTCGTCGGCATGGGGTTGAAGCTGGCGGTATTTCCGCTCCATCTGTGGCTGCCCAATGCCTACGCCCATGCGCCGTCGGCGGTCAGCGTCTTCCTCGCCGGCACGGCGACCAAGGTGTCGCTCTATGTCGTGCTCCGCTTCATCTTCACGGTGTTCGGCTTCGAGTTCAGCTTCGTCGGCCAACCCCTTGGCCCGGCATTGCTTGTCCTGGCCATTGCCGGGATCGTCGTCTGTTCGCTGGTGGCGATCTACCAGGTCGATGTCAAGCGGTTGCTCGCCTGGTCGTCGGTGGCGCAGATCGGCTACATGCTGCTCGGCCTGTCCTTCGCTACGGCTATCGGCCTCCAGGCCGGACTGCTGCACATCTTCAACCACGCGATCATCAAGGCCGGCCTGTTCCTGGCGATGGGCTGTGTGTTCCTGCGCCTCGGCAGCTGCCGGCTCGACGCCATCGCCGGCGTCGGCCGGCAGATGCCCTGGACGATGATGGGTTTTTTGCTGTGCGGCCTGAGCCTGATCGGCGTGCCGCCGACGGCCGGTTTCGTGAGCAAATGGTATCTGGTGCTGGCGGCGCTGGAAAAAGGCTGGTGGCCGGTCGCGGCGCTGATCGTCCTCACTTCCCTGATGGCGCTCGTCTACATCTGGAAGGTCGTGGAAGCGGCCTGGTTCCGGGAAGCCTCCGCGGCCACGAGCAAGGCCCGGGAGGCGCCGCTTTCGATGCTGGTCCCGCTCTGGGTCGCCGTTGCCGCCAACCTGTGGTTCGGCCTTGAGACCAGCGGCAACGTCGATGTCGCCAAGGCGGCGGCGGCGGCCCTGATGGGCGCCGTGCAATGAGGCCCGTACTATGAACGCCGTGCAATGAGCCCCGTACTATGAACGCCGGGCTGCTCGTCGCGCTGGCGATCCTGATCCCGCTGGCCGGCGCGGGGCTGATCGCCCTGTCGGGCCGCTGGCCGAACCTGCGCGAGACGGTGACCGTTGTCACCGCGCTTTTATTGTTTGCCGTCAATGTGTTGCTGGCCGTTCGTGTGCTCGGTGGCGAAACGCCGGCGCTGCGTGCGATCGAAGCTGTCGAAGGCGTGCCCTTCGCCTTCGCCATCGAGCCGCTGGGCATGCTGTTCGGGCTGGTCGCCTCCTTTCTGTGGATCGTCAATTCGATCTATTCGATCGGCTATATGCGGGGCAACGAGGAGGGCCATCAGACCCGCTTCTACGTCTGTTTCGCCATTGCGCTCGCCAGCACCATGGGCCTCGCCTTTTCGGCCAACCTGCTGACGCTGTTCGTGTTCTACGAGGCGCTGACCCTGTCGACCTATCCGCTGGTCACCCATGCCGGCACGGAAAAGGCGGTGCGCGCGGGGCGGGTCTATCTCGGCATCCTGATCTCGACCTCGATCGTGTTGCTGCTCAGCGCGATCCTGATCGTCTGGCAGCAGACCGGGACGCTGACCTTCACGCCCGGCGGCATTCTGCAAGGCAAGGTCGGCGACACGTTGGGCCTGATCCTCCTGGTCATGTTCATGTACGGCATCGGCAAGGCGGCATTGATGCCGATTCACCCCTGGCTGCCCGCTGCCATGGTCGCGCCGACTCCGGTCTCAGCCCTGCTCCATGCCGTTGCGGTCGTGAAGGCCGGCGTGTTCACCGTCGTCAAGGTGATCGTCTATGTCTTCGGCCTTGACTATCTCCAGAATCTGGGCGGATCGGAATGGCTGCTCTATGTCAGCGGCGCGACCATCGTCATCGCCTCGGTCATCGCGCTCCAGGCCGATAACCTGAAGCGGCGCCTCGCCTATTCGACGGTCAGCCAGCTGTCCTACGTCATCATGGCTGCCGCCCTGTTCACGCCGATGGCGGTGGCCGGTGCGGTCCTGCATATCGCCACCCACGCCTTCGGCAAGATCACCCTGTTCTTCGCCGCCGGATCGATCTACACGGCGGCGCACAAGACGGAGGTGAGCCAGCTCGACGGCATCGGCCGGCGCATGCCCTGGACGATGGCGGCGTTCGGCATCGGCGCGCTCTCCATGATCGGCCTGCCGCTGACTGCCGGATTCGTCTCGAAATGGTATTTCCTGTCCGGCGCGCTGGACGCCCGCTCGATCGTGACGATCTGCGTGATCTTCGCCAGCACCCTGCTCAACGCCGGCTATTTCCTGCCCATCGTCTACCGCGCCTTCTTCCGCCCGGCGCCGGAGGGCGGGCCGCACGACGATCACGGCGAAGCGCCCTTCCCCATCGTCCTGGCGCTGACCGTCACCGCGGCCGGGACGATACTTCTCTTCCTGATGCCGCAACTGCCGCTGGCGCTGGCCAGGGGCGTCGTGGGAGGCTGACGCGATGAACGACAGGCGGGAACCGCAACCGTCCCCGGACCACTGGCTGGCGCGGCCGGCGACGATCCGCAAGCTGTGGATCGGCTTCGCCATCGTGCTGGCGCTGCTCGCCGCCGCCGATTTCCTGATCCACAAGCACCGTTATGTCGGGCCGGACGGCTGGTTCGGCTTCTACTGGATCTTCGGTTTCGGCGCCTGCGTCGCCATGGTGGCGTTCGCCAAGATCCTCGGCGTCCTGATCAAGCGGCCGGACAGCTACTATGACGGTGAGTAGCCTCCCGCCCGGCCTGATCCTGATCGCCGCCGGCCTGCTGCTGCCGCTGGCCGGGCCGCGCATGCGGCAAGGGCTGATCGTCGGCGCGCCCCTGCTGGCGCTCTGGTGGGTCTGGCAGATCCCCGACGGCGTTCATCTCCGGCTGCATCTGCTCGATCTCGCCTGGATGTTTCCGGGCGCGGACCTGAAGCCCGGCGCGTTCGACCTCGAGCTGGTGCGCGGCGACCGGCTGGCCCGGCTGTTCGGCACGGTTTTCGCCGTCATGGCCTTCGCCGGCGGGCTGTTCGCCCTGCCGCAGAACCGGACGACGGAGCTGTCGGCCGCTTATTGCTACGCCGGCGCCGCGCTCGGCGTCGCCTTTGCCGGCGACATCATCTCGGTCTTCATCTTCTGGGAGATCATGGCGATCGGCTCGACGCTGGTGATCTGGTCGGCGGCGACATCCGGCGCCCGTTCCGCCGGCCTGCGCTATGCCGCGATTCACCTGCTCGGCGGCGTGATCCTGATGGCGGGCATCGCCGACTACATCATCGCCACGCAATCCATCGCCTTCGGCGGCGACGCGATCCAGAACATCCTCGGCTTCGACCGTCCGGGCACCTGGCTGATCCTGGCCGGCTTCCTGATCAACGCCGGCGCGCCGCCCTTCTCGGCCTGGCTGCCCGACGCCTATCCCGAAACCTCGTGGAGCGGCATGGTCTTCCTGTCGGCCTTCACGACGAAGACCGCGGTGCTCGTGCTGATCCGCGGCTTTCCGGGCATGGAACTGCTGATCTGGGTCGGCCTCTACATGATCTTCTACGGGATCATCTATGCGCTGCTCGAAAACGACATGCGGCGCATCCTGGCCTATTCGATCGTCAACCAGGTCGGCTTCATGGTCTGCGGAGTCGGCCTTGCCGGCAGCGCGGACCCGGAATTCAACCGGCTCGCGCTCAACGGCGCCGCCTCCCACGCCTTCACCCATATCATCTACAAGGCGCTGTTGCTGATGTCCGCGGGCTCGGTCCTCTACATGACCGGCAAACGAAAATGCACAGATCTGGGCGGCCTGTTCCGCACCATGCCGCTCACGATGATCTGCGGCACCATCGGCGCCCTGTCGATTTCCAGCTTTCCGGCCACCTCCGGCTTCATCTCCAAGTCGATGATTTCTTCGGCCGCGGCGGAGCAGCATCTGCTCTGGGTCTGGCTCGCGCTCACGGCCGCCTCGGCCGGTGTGTTCCTCCATGCCGGCATCAAATTCCCGTGGTTCGTGTTCTTCCAGAAGGACAGCGGCCTGCGCCCGCCGGACCCGCCCCGGAGCATGCGCGGGGCGATGGTCCTGTTCGCCTTCCTGTGCATTTTCCTCGGCGTCTATCCCGACCCGCTCTACGCCATCCTGCCCTACCCCGTGAGCTATGTGCCCTACACGGCCGAGCATGTCGTGACGATGCTGCAGCTCCTGCTGTTCAGCGGCCTCGCCTTCTTCCTGCTGCTGCCGCTGATGAAGCGCACGCTGACGATCAGCCTGGATGTCGACTGGTTCTACCGGAAGTTCGGCACGGCGGTGGCGCGGGAGTTCGGCCTGCAGGGCGCGAAGCTGCAACTCGGCATTTTCGGGTTGGCCGGCCGGTTCCTCGAGCGCGGCCACAACCGGTTGCTCCGCTTCGCCGGGCCGCAAAGCCGGCTGGCGCGGACCTGGCAGACCGCCGGCATGGTCGGCCTGATCCTTATATTGATGGCGGTCTATCTGGCGATGACGCTGGTATAATCGCCATTTGGGCGGCGGCGCGGGCGGCTACCCGCCGAGGAACAGGCGCCCGACTTCGGGATTTTCCAGCAGCGTCTTGCCCGGGCCGGCCATGGCGAGCCGGCCGGAGACCAGGACATAGCCGATATCGGCGAACTCCAGGCCCTTCTTGGCGTTCTGCTCGACCATGACGATGGTCTTGCCTTCGCCGCGCTGGAGATCGTCGAGGATTTCGAACACCATGTCGATGAACCGCGGCTCCAGGCCGATCGACGGCTCATCGACCAGCAAAATCTCCGGGTTCATCACCAGGGCGCGGGAGATTTCCAGCAGGCGGCGCTCGCCGCCGGACAGCACCTTGGCCTGATGCTTGCGCCGGGCCGCCAGCCGGTCGTATTTCTCGAAGACCTTCTCGGCGGCGCGCCGGGCGTCGGCCGGGTCCGGCATCAGATAGCCGCCCATCCACAGATTTTCTTCCACGGTCATGTCCGGAAAGACGGACTTGTCCTGGAGGATATAGGCGATGCCGGCGCTCTTCAGCTTCTCGCTGGAACCGAGCCGGGTGACATCCCGTTTTTCGGCGCCGTCGGTGGTGATGGCGCCGGAGAAGATGTTGGTGAAACCGAAGATCGAGTGCAGGACGGTCGATTTGCCGGCGCCGTTCGGCCCGATCAGGCACAGCGACTGGCCCTTGCCGACATGGAGGTGGAAATCGTGCAGAATCTCCATCTTGCCGTAGCCGGCGCACAGCGTGTCGATGGAAAGGAACGGGTCGTTTTTCGCCAGCGCCGCCAGCTCTTCGACCTTCGGCCCCTCCTCCGCAATCTTCTGGACCTCGCGGACGATATCCTCGACCGAGATGAGCGTGTCGACCGAGCCGGCGCCGTAGCCTTTGGTCCGTTTGGCGTCCGGATCTGCCCCGGCCATCAATGCGCCCCCAGATAGGCGTCGATGACGCGCTGGTCGTTCTGCAAGGCGTCCGGCGGGCCGTCGGCGAGCAATTCGCCGTGGGCCAGGCAGTAGATGTGCTCGGCCAGGTTCATGATGACCCGCATATTGTGCTCGATCACGAACAGGGTCACGCCGAACTGCTCGTTGGCCAGGTGCAGCCGGTCGATCAGGCCGTTGATCAGGGTCGGGTTGATGCCGGCGGTCGGCTCGTCGAGCAGCAGCACCTTGGGCTCGTTCATCAGCGCCATGGCGAATTCGAGCAGCTTCTGCTGGCCGAACGACAGGTCGCCGGCGCGCAGCTTGCGCTTCTGATACAGGCCGACGAAATCCAGCAGGCCTTCCGCCCGCTCCTCCGCTTCGCCGGATTTCAGGGCGAACATGCTGCGGAAAGTGCCGTGGCGATGGGACAGCGCGGCATGCATGTTCTCGACGCAGTTCAGCTTCCGGAAGATCCGCGTCTGCTGGAAGGTGCGCAACATGCCGAGCCGGGCGATCTGCGGCACCCGCATCCTGGAGATTTCCGCGCCTTCGAAGCGGATGCTGCCCGAATCGATCGGGTGGAAGCCGACGATCGAGTTGAACAGGGTCGTCTTGCCGGAGCCGTTCGGGCCGATCAGCCCGGTGATGCTGCCCTCTTCCACGCCCAGGCCGATGGCGTTGTTGGCAACGACGCCGCCGAACGACTTGCTGACATCCTCGACCTCGATCAGCGCGCTCATCGGGCCCCGTCCCCGGCGGTCTCTCCAGCAGTCTCAAGGGAGGCATCAAGCGCGTCGGCGGCAGCGGCATCGGCGCGCTGGCCCGCCGTGCCCCGGTCGACTTCGATGCCGAACCATTCCGGCCGCTTCTCCTGCAACCAGCCGACGATGCCCTGCTGGAAGAAGACGACCGTCACGACGATCAGCAGGCCGAGCACGACCCATTGCCAGCCCAGCAGATGGGTCCAGGTGACTTCCTTGATGATGTGGAACAGGGTGGCGCCGATCACCGGCCCCCACAGCGTGCCCTTGCCGCCCAGCAGCGCCATCAGCACCATGAAGATGCCGAAGGTCACCGTCGGGAAGGCAACCTCGAGCGGCTCGATAAAGCCGATGATGTTGCCGAACAGCGCCCCCGAAATGCCGAGGAAAAAGGCGGAAATCGACCAGGCGACCGTCTTGTAGAGCTGGGTGCGGACGCCGAGGGCCTCGGCCTTGGTCTCGTCGTCCCGGATCGCGTTCAGCATCAGGCCGAAGCGGGTGCGGTAGAGCCAGCGCAGGAACAGGAAGGTCAGCACCGCCAGGATGAAACAGGTCCAGTAGAAGAAGACGCCCTGCAGGTCGGCGGACTGGATATCCCCGAACGGCACGCGGAACAGCGGAACGGCATCGGTGCCGGACGGAAAGACCGGCAGGCGGATGCCGCCGCCGCCGCCGACCCAGTCCCACGCGCCGATCATCTCGCCGGCCGCGATCGCCATGCCCAGCGTGCCGATGGCGAAATAGGGCCCGCGCAGGCCGAACACGATCAGGCCGAAGAGGACGGCGAGCACGACCGATCCGAGCGCGGCAAGCACGACGCCGAGGCCAAGGCCGAGGAAATACTGGTCCGGCGTAAAAGAAGTGGTCAGGATGCCCGACGGATCGGTGTATTGGCCGACATCGTACCAGGGCCAGATCTGGCAGACCGCGGCGATATACATGCCGGCGCCGAAGAAGAAGATGTTGCCCAGCGAGTTGTAGCCCATCTGGCCGCCCATCGTGTCCCAGGTGAGCGCGAACACGATCATGATCCAGAGCATCGCGATCTGCTGGACATAGGCAGGGAACACCAGCGGCGCGATCGCGCCGAAGACGGCCAGAAGGATATAGACCGGCTTTTCGATCCTGCCTCCCGCCATCGGGCCCTACTCCACCACCCGGCGGTGCTTGTTCTCGATGATCTGGCGCCAGATCAGGACCAGCAGCAGCATGCCGACGACCGTCGCCTGCTGGAAATCCGCGCCGAGGACGAAGCCGCTGTACTGCTCCGCCACGCCGAGCCCGAGCCCTGCCATGATGACCCCCGGCAGGTTGCCGAAGCCGGCCGCCGTCACGATCACGAAGGAGCGGATCGAATGGGAGATGCCGTAGAAGGGCTGGATCACCCAGATCATGGAGATCAGCACGCCGGCCGCGCCGCAGATCGCCGCGTTCAGGGAATAGGTAAAGGCATAGACCCGGTCGGTATCGATGCCCATGACCCGGGCCGCCCGTGCATCCTGCGCCGTCGCGCGGATTGCCTGGCCCATGCGGCTGCGTTTCATGAAGATCACGACCGCCAGGGCCAGCGCCCCGCACAGCAGGAAGGCGGTCAGCTTGATCCAGGCGAAGGTGAAGGCGCCGCCGCCCAGCGTCACGGTCGCGGTCGGCAGGCCGGAGCGCGCCGTCTGCACCTCCGGCCCGAAGATCAGGTTCAGGCCCTGCTGCAGCACGATGGCGATGCCGAAGGTCGCCAGCAACGAGGTGAACAGGTCCCGGTCGATGACGCGCCGGATAATCAGAACATAGATGAGCCAGCCGAACCCGAACATGAAGACGATCGCGACCGGCAGGCCGAAGAAGGGATGGATGTCGTTGGCGTAGAGAAAATAGGCGATATAGCCGCCCATGATGACATATTCGCCCTGGCACAGATTCTTGACGTTCATCACGCCCCAGACCAGGGCAAGCCCGTAGGCGGCCAAGGCGAAGATCGCGCCGATGAACAGGCCGTCGAGCAGCAGCTGGATATTCTGCTGCCACGCGACCTCAAGGATGGCCAGGTTGTTCTGGGCCTTCTCGCTGATCAGCACCAGAACCACGACGACCAGCGCCACCATCAGGACCAGCGTCCAGCCGTCGCCGGACGACTTCAGCCACGTTGGCGTCAGGATGCCGGTTCGCGCCGGCGTTGCGGTCTTGGGATTTGCCATAAGGCCAGGTCTTGCCCAGTGACGCCGATAGATTGGAACGCAGCCGCCCGGCTCCCGAAGGAACCGGGCGCACTGCGTTTACAGGGCGAAAGCCTCCGGTTGGCGCTACTGCACTTTGCGCGGATGCTCGACCTTGTGCGAGGCCCATTTCGACGGCGCCACAACGACATATTTGCCGTTCTGGATCTGGCGCAGCACCATCGGCTTGGCGACGTTGTTGCCGGCCTTGGAGAATTTGATCCGGCCGTAGAACGTCGTCATGTCGGTGTTGGAGATCGCCGTCCGGACCTTCTCCGTGTCGAAGCTGTTGGCCCGCTCGAACGCGTCCTTCCAGACCAGCACCGCGGCAGACGCCTGGGCCGACTGGTACGGCACCGTCTTGTAGCCGCTGAAGGTCGCCTTGAACTTCTTGTCGTAGTCCGCGGCGCTGCCGAAATACTGGCCCTTGTAGGACAGGGTTTCGGCCCACTGGGTCGGACACAGGAAACCGTCGACCGCGGCGCCGAACTTCGAAACCGCCTTTGACGATTCGCAATGGGTCATCGCGATCATCGGGGTGGCGATCTTCAGCTCCTTGATCTGCCGGGCCGCCGTCACCGCACCTTTCGAATGGCCGGAGACGACCAGAAGATCGGGCTTGAGCGCCCGCACCTTGGTCAGCGTCGCCGTCATGTCGGACAGGTCGCGCGGCAGGCGGTCGTCGATCACGATCGACATGCCGAGCCGCTTGATGTCGCTCACCACGCCGGCGCGCACGTCGAGCGAGAACGGATCGTTCTCGAACGCCATGGCGATCTTGACGTCCTTGCGCTTCTTGCCCGCCTTGTCGGCGATCTCGGCCACAAGCTGGATCGAGCTGGCGAGATACTGCTCGGAGGTCGAGAGCACCGCGAACAGATACTTGTAGCCCTTGGTGAAGAGCGAGCGCGAGGCGCCTTCGGCCTCGACCATCGGGATGCGGTACTTCTCGGTGACCGGCGCGATCGCCTTGGTCAGGCCCGAACTGTACGGTCCCAACATGTATTTGACGCCGTCCTGCTTGATCAGGCGTTCGGCGAGCTGGGCGCCGCGGGCCGGTGTCGACTCGTCGTCGTAGTAGACGATCCGCAGCTTGTAGGCCTTGCCGCCGACCTTGACGCCGCCGGTCTTGTTGATGAGGTCGACGGCGATGTTGTAGCCGTTCTTGGCGTGGATGCCGTTGGTCGAATATTTACCGGTTTCGGACAAGGCCGAACCCAGAACGATGGTATCGCCCTCGACCTTCGCCGATGCCGGCGCTACCGCCATGGCGGCGACCGCTGCGGCTGCCAGGACCGTCGCCGGGCTGCAATGTTTGAGCATGACGTTTTCTCCCTGAGATTTTGTCGAAAAGTGGCTGCCGAGCCGACTGTAGCGGCCTGCGGCGCGCCTTGCTTCCCTGACATCGGGACGCGCGGCATTCTTCGCGCGTCTTCGCCGGAGTGATGTATCAGACCGGAAGCGATTGCCAAATGTAAATTTCCGTGAGCGCCGCCGGCGCCGCCTCGTCGAAGCCCGGCTTGCAGGACGCCCGGCAGCCGCTTACTTACTCACCCGTCACACTGGAAGCCGGAGCGTTGCCGACATGGAAATGAAGGGCGAGTATCGCATCCCCGCCAGCCGGGAAACCGTCTGGCAAGCCCTCAACGATCCGGATGTGCTGCGCGCCTGCATCCCCGGCTGCCAGGAACTGGAACGAACTTCCGAAACCAGCTTTGCCGCAACGGTCAAGACCAAGGTCGGCCCGGTTTCGGCGACCTTCAAGGGCGAGGTCGAGCTCGAAGACATCGATCCGCCGGCCGGCTATCGGATCCAGGGCGAAGGCAAGGGCGGCGTGGCCGGATTCGCCAAGGGCGGCGCCAGCGTGCGCCTGGCCGAAGACGGCGCCGAAACGGTCCTGACCTACGATGCGGACGCCAGGGTCGGCGGCAAGCTGGCCCAGATCGGTTCGCGCCTGATTGCCGGCACGGCCCGCAAGCTGGCCGATCAATTCTTCGGCAATTTTGCCGAGCATGTCGCGCCCGGCAGCCAGGAGTCAGCGAACGGATAGTTGCCGCTCGGGCCGGCGCCAGGGTCTATCCGGTCAGTCCTGCCGGGTGGCGGGAGTTCCCTCCAGTCGGTCGGCCAGCTTGCGCAATTCATCCCGCGCCGCCCGATCGACGATGCCGGGCAGGTTGTTGTCCAGCCAGTCACGGAGCGTCGCCGCCAGTTCACGCTGAACCGGCGTGTCCAGCGCCGGATTTTCGCTGCCGGCGCCGATTTCCGCTACAGACGCCGTTTTCTCCTGCAAGGCGCCCTGCGCAGGGTTCTCCCGTTGACCCGGCATCTCCCGCCGAAGCGGACCTTCGTCCTGAACGAGGTGTTCGTTCCGCGCCGGCGGCCCGCCCGGATCGATCCGCACGAGGGACCCGTCCGGCGCAATCATTTCGGTAAGGACAAGGACCGGGTCGCCGGCGTCGTCCTCGCCTGCCGTTTCTTGCCCGGCCGGCTCGGCCGAAGCCGCTCCGGGGCGTTCGCCGGCGGCGACCGCTTCTTGAGACCCGGGTTGAGACCCGGGCGATGGCGCGTCCTCCGGCGGATCTTCCTCCGCCGTCGGCCAAATTTCGCGGACAGCGGGTTCTCCCAATTGCGCTTCAACGATGGTCGTCTCGCTTTCTTCATGGGATCGAAGCGATTCGACCGCTGCAATTCCGGTCGCCGCGGCTGCTATCGCCTGTTCGCCGGTGTTCGTGTTGCCGGTGTCCCTGTTGCCGGTGTTCCCGTTTCCTGTGCCGGGGCGGCCAGCGCCGGCTTCGCCGTCATTCTCGAATACGATCCGGCGGATCGACGCGAGAATATCTTCCAGCGACGGCTCGTTCGGATCTTGCGAATCGGTTTTGGAGTCGCTCATTGCCAGTTGCCGTCAAAGGAATGCGTTGCGCTCGCCTTGCGCCGCCCGACCGGACAATTCTGCAATTCTCCCGGGAACGCTCGAGCCAACGTCTATCTCGCGGCGCCCGCATTGCCGCCGACCGGCGGTCCATAGCCGAAAGCCTTATGACGCACTTTCCGGTAATGCTCTTCCGGATCGTAAGGCTGCACCTCGAGCTGAAGCTGCTGCGCATTCAGCCGGCCGATTGCGGCGAGCAGTTCGTAGGTCGCGACGGCCAGATCGCGCCGCGCCCGCACCAGATTGACCTGGGCGTTCAACAACTCCTGCTGGGCGTCCAGGGTATCGAGGACCGTGCGCAGTCCGGCTGTCGCCTCCTGGCGGACACCGTTCAGCGCGATCCGGCTGGCCTCGAGTTGAGCCGTAAAGGCAGTGACGCTGGACCGCGCCGTTCGCAGGGCGGCATCGGCGCGGGCCGCGTTCTCGATGGCCGTCCGTTGGGCCTGATGCAGTTCATCCAGCCGCCGGATAACGGTTTGTTTAGCAGAGCGCACCCGCGACGCCACACTGCCCGACCGGTAAAGCGGAATGGCAATATTTGCCGTGATGCTTGCGGAGTCGCCGATTGAATCCGGCATCTGGGCATTATAGCGGCGCTGGACCTGACCGTTGATCGAAACCGTCGGCAGCAGTTCGCCGCGCACCAGACCGACGGTGGCGCGCGCCGAGCGTTCGTCCCACACCGCAGCGACAACGATCGGATTGGCGCGCTTGGCCTGCTCTGCGATCTCCGCCGGATCGCGCGGCAGGTCGGCGCGAAGCCGGGGCGCATCCAGTTCCCTGGGCAACGCGCCGACCACGTTCACGAAGTTGGCGCGCGACGCCTGCAGGGTGCCCTCGGCCTGTATGGTCGCGGCCTTGGCCTGTGCCAGCCGCGCCTGCGCCTGGGAAACGTCGGTTCGGGTCACTTCGCCGACGCTGAAGCGGTCTTGCGTCGCCTGCAACTGGCGGGCAAGCACTTGCTCGTTATTCGCGTTCAGCCGCAGGACCGCGCGATCGCGGAACACGTTCGTGTAGGCGCGAACGACGTTCAGCAGCACATTCTGTTCCACATTCGCCAGCCGGGCACGCTGGGCGGAGATATTGGCATTGGCCTGCTGCCACTGGTGGAGGTTGCGCCCGCCCCGATACAAATTCTGCGTGATGCTGAAGGCGGCGCCGGCCGGATTTCTGCTGGTATCGGGGTTTTTCGAAGAATTGCTTCGGCTCGCGATATAGCCGGCGTCGGCCGAAACCGAGAGGCTGGGCCGCCAGTTGGCGAACGCCTGCGAGGCCTGTTCGTCGACCGCCCGCAAGGCGGCGCGCGATGCGCGCAATTGCGGGTTGTTCTGGTAGGCGCGCGCGAGGGTCTGGGCCAGAGTCTCGGCCCGGGCCTCCGGCGCGGGGGCGCCGAGCGCCAAACCTGCGGCGACAGCGATTGCCATGCCGGCCGGACCGGGTACGGCACCGCGCCGAGCCCAATGGAATGAAAACCGGGATACAGGCATTTTCCGCTGCGCGGTACACTGCGTAATCATTGCTCTACCTCTTCCTGATCGTCCCGTCTTCTCTTCGGGCCGATTGCCAACCCGCTGCGGCCCATTCAAAAACTGAATACATTCTCCTCAGCGAATTCCGGCAGCGGCGGTACGTTTGCATCGAACACCGCACGATTCGAAACCGTTCCGCCGAAATTGGTTCCGACAGTGGCAAGGCCAACACCGCGATTTCTGCCGGTGAGGACGCCGACCATGCGGCCGCCCTCGGCGCACTGGGCCGCCAAGGTATCCGGAAAAGCCGGCACTGCGCCGTCAAACAGTATCACATCGTAGGGCGCCTGATTCGGATAACCCGCATGCGCCGGGCCCTCGACGATCAGGGCGTTGTCGATGCCGAGATCGGTGAGCGTCGCCGCCGCGCGCCCGGCAAGCGCCTTGTCCGATTCGACGCCAATCACCATTTCGCACACGCGCGACAGGACGGCGGCGGCATAGCCGGTGCCGCAGCCGACCACCAGGGCGATCTCGCCGGCTTCCGGTGCCGCCGTCTGGATCAGCCGCGCCAGAACCATCGGCTCCATCAGGAAGCGGCCGCCGCCAAGCGCCAGATCTTCGTCGACATAGGCCAGCGGACGCCGCTCGGCCCGAACGAACCGCTCGCGCGGCAGCGTCGCCAGCGCGCGGATCAGCGCCGGATCGGTGACCTTGTTGGGGCGAATCTGGCTCTCCACCATATTCGCCCGGGCTGCGGCGAAATCGGTCATTACGCCTCGGGTACGGCGAATTCGAACGCAGCGGCGGGGCTGCCGGCGCGCTGCGGAATGGACTTATAGGTTGCGCCCGGTCGGGTGACAACGGCCTAGTCCTGGGCCCGGTATTGCGCCGCGGGTCCGCCGCGGGTTCGCTGGCTGGGCCCGCCGCACGGAACCTGCCGGCCGGCGTCGGCTGCGCGGCCCGGGGCCTGCTTGACCGGCCATCGCCCGCCCCCTATATGTCGCCGCCCGAAGGGCACGATGCGCTCGTTGCGCGCTTGCAATCCGTGCGTCCAGGCCGATAAACGGAAGCGGAATCGGGGTGCGGTCTCAGGGTCCGGTGGCAGAGTGGTTATGCAGAGGACTGCAAATCCTTGCACGTCGGTTCGATTCCGGCCCGGACCTCCATAGCGGAAACATTTTGCGTGACTTCCGGACTTGACGCCGGGCAACGGCGAACTAGGAATCGGGAACTAGGAATCGGGAACGGGGAAATCCGGTTTGCACCGCCACAGCCGCCGGCGTTGCAGACGACCGATCCGGAGTAGCTCAGTGGTAGAGCAGGTGGCTGTTAACCACCCTGTCGGGGGTTCGAATCCCTCCTCCGGAGCCAATTTTCCAAAGGCCGGTCTCTTCGGGGACCGGCCTTTTCCTTGCCCGGTGAATGGCGGAGAAAATCCACCTTTTCCTGCATTTTGAGCGGCATAAGTGGGTGTACACCTAATTTGGCCGGTGCTAGACTTCGCCCTGTCTGGAGTTCACGTCGCATCCGATAAGTCGCTGATGCACGGCGACTTTGTCGGACCGCAGTAGCCGAAGCACCTCATCCCACAGGATCCCGGGGCCCGGCGTTTGGTATGCCGATGATGCAACCTGCCAGGACGGGTGACCGGCTATTCGATTGCCAGAGGGCACTCGAAGCACGGTCGAGTCCGGCAATCACGGCGCGAAATCCGCGCTGCGGGTCGCTGCGGGTTCCTCCCAAAATATGCAACGGGCCTCAGCAATAGAGGCAAACACTCAACCCATAAGAGCGAGGGTAAATCGATGTTGGGTAAGCTCGAAAGCATTTGGCGCTATCCTGTCAAGAGTATGCGCGGAGAAGAGGTCGACGAGATATTCGTCGCCTTTACCGGCCTGATGGGCGACCGGGTCTACGCGGTTTCCTCGACCGCGGCCCCGAAGGCCTTTCCCTGGCATACGGCCCGCGAGCAGGAAGACTATGTGCTCTACCAGGCCCGCTTCAAGCAGCGCGACGGAACCCTGAAGCCCGACAATATGGAAGAGGCGATGGGCCATCCGGCCAATATCCATGCGCCGTTTCCGACAAGCGCAGACGCGTTCGCGGTCGAGGTCGAAACGCCCGATGGCGCGGTGGTGGACATCGAAGATCCGGCCTTTCTCGACGGTCTCAAGGACAAGTCCGAAGGCGACCTGGCGCTGCACCATACCCAGCGCAGCATCGTCGACTGCCGGCCGGTGACGCTGTTCTCGACGCAGACGGTCGACCAGCTTTCCGCGGAGACCGACACTGACATCCACAAACTGCAGTTCCGCGCCAACTTCTACGTCGACTGGAACGACAAGGGCGGGTTCTACGAGGACGAGCTGGTCGGCAAGACGGTCAAGATCGGCGATACGGTCGAGGTCATGGTCGTGGAGCGCGACCCGCGCTGCAAATTCATCACCATTCACCCGGAAACCGCGGAGACCGACCCCAAGCTGTTGCGCCATGTGACCAAGGTGCATGAGGGTTTTGCCGGCGTCTACGCGGCGGTGATCAAGGAAGGCCCGGTCAGGACCGGAGACACCATCGCTCTTGCGGATTGACGATAACGGCAAGCCGGACCGCAACATTCCGGCAGGTAAACCGACGAAGGGAGTCGACTGGAAATGACTAAGCTCCTCTATATCGAAGTTTCTCCCCGCAAGGAGCGATCGCACTCGATCGCCGTGGCGGAAGCATTCCTGGACGCCTACAGCGCGGCCAATCCCGATCATGAGATCGACAAGATGGATCTGTGGGATGCCGAGCTGCCCGAGCTCAATATGGCCATGATCGATGCGAAGTACCGGCTGCTTGCCGGCGACGAGCTCGACGAGCGGGAGGCCAATGCCTGGCGGATTGTCGAGGCAACCTTCAACCGCGTGAATTCCGCCGACAAGATCGTGATCAGCACGCCGATGTGGAACTTCAACGTTCCCTACAAGCTGAAGCATCTGATCGACATCATAATCCAGCCGGACCTGGCGTTCGCCGTCGTGGAGGGCGGCTACGAAGGGTTGGTCAAGGGCAAGCCGGCGATGGTGATCGTCGCGCGCGGCGGCGCCTATCCGCCCGGCTCCGAATTCTACGATGTCGACTTCCAGAAGCGGTACCTGGATTTTCTGCTCAGCTTCATCGGGTTCGACGATATCCGTTCGCTGGTCGTCGAGCCGACGCTCGCGGCAGAAGACGAAGTGGCTGCAACGCGGGCGCAGACGATCGAGGAAGGCAAGGCTGCCGGGGCTTCGTTCTAGGCCGGCCCGCGCCGGCGGTTACCCGGACCCGGCCGCCGGCGCGTGAGGGGATGCCTGTCGCATCGATGCACCGGTGAAATTCTATCCGCTCACGGTAAGCCAGATCGTCGATGAGACCGCGTATGCTCGGTCGTTCAAGTTCAGGCCGGCCGGAGATCATGCGCCCCTGTTCGGCTACAAGCCCGGCCAGTTCCTGACGTTTCGCATTCCTTCGGGCAACCGCCGCATCGAGCGCTGCTACTCGCTGTCGAGCGCGCCGGCCAGCGACGCCGAACTGAAGGTTACGGTCAAGCGGGTCAGGGACGGCATCGGATCCAACTGGTTCAACGACGTCCCGAAACCGGGCGACGCCATCGACGTCGCGCCGCCCAGCGGGCGCTTCGTCCTGCGCAGCCGGGACCGGCCGCCCGTGCTGTTCGCCGGCGGCAGCGGCATCACGCCGGTCATTTCGCTGATCAAGCAGATGCTGCACGAGACCGCGCTGTCGCCGCGCCTTTTCTACGCCAATACGGATGACAACCAGATCATCTTCCGGCGCGAGCTCGACGCGCTCTGCGCCCGCTTTCCCGGCCGGCTGGAGTGCCATCTCCATCTCGATGCGCAATCCGGACTGGCCGACGCCGATACGATCGCGGCGTTCGCGGGCCGCGACCCCGAATGCGACTTTTTCATTTGCGGACCGGCGCCGTTCATGGACCTGACGGAGAACGTTCTGGACGAGTCAGGCGTCGACGGCCGGCATGTGTTCATCGAGCGCTTCACCATGCCGGACGATCCCGATAGCGTCGACGACGCGGCCCTTCCGGTTGCCGCCGCCAGCGGCGTCGCCGCATTCCGGGCCACAATCGACGGCGAAGATCGCGAGGTTCCCTATCTGGCCGGAGAGACGCTGCTCGACTGCATGCTGTCCGAGGGCCTCGATCCCGTCCACTCCTGCAAGGATGCCCATTGCGGCTCCTGCATGGTGATCGCGAATTCCGGCGAAATCGCGATGCGCAAGAGCACCGTGCTGTCGAAGCGCGACAAGGAGAGAGGCTACATCCTGCTCTGCCAGGCCGTGCCGCAGTCGGACGATGTCTGGGTCGATTGCGACGCCTGACGGCCGCTTGCACTACACGTCCATCCAGGCCCGCCGCGATCAACCTGCATCTGCCATTTCCGGATAGAGCGCGCTCAGCCCCTCCCGGCTTGCCGGGCCGACGCCGCGTTCGGTGACCAGCGCGGTTACCAGCCGCCGCGGCGTGATGTCGAAGGCGTGGTTGGCGGCACTGCTGCCGTCCGGCACGATGCGGAAATGGCCGACGCGGCCGTCCTCGGCCACGCCGCGCAATGTCGTCACCTCCTCGGCGGCGCGCTCCTCGATGGGGATGTCGCGGCCATCGTCGAGCGACCAGTCGATCGTCGGGCCGGGCAGCGCGACATAGAAGGGCACGCCGTTGTCCTCGGCCGCCAGCGCCTTGAGATAGGTGCCGATCTTGTTGCAGACGTCGCCGCCCGCCGTCGTCCGGTCGGTGCCGACGATGCAGAGGTCGACCTCGCCGCGCTGCATCAGATGGCCGCCGGCATTGTCGACGATTACCGTGTGCGGCACGCCGTGGCTGCGCAATTCCCAGGCGGTGAGTGCGGCGCCCTGGTTGCGCGGGCGGGTCTCGTCGACCCAGACATGCACCGGCATGCCGGCGTCGCTCGCCTGGAAGATCGGCGAGAGCGCGGTGCCCCAGTCGACCGTCGCCAGCCAGCCGGCGTTGCAATGGGTCAGCACGTTGAGCGGGCCCTTCTGCCCTTTCTCCATCCAGTGCTGCTCGAACAGCGCGAGCGCATGCCGGCCGATCGCCCGGTTCGTGGCGACATCCTCGTCGCAGATTGCGGCGGCGCGGGCATAGGCGGCCTGCACCCGGTCGTCCGGCGGCCGGCCGCGCACCTGGCTGCGCATGTCGCCCAGTGCCCAGCGCAGGTTGACCGCGGTCGGCCGGGTCGCCAGCAGCCGTTCGCAAGCGGCGTCGAGCACTTCGTCGGAGGGATCGTCGCGCAGGGCCAGGCACAGGCCGTAGGCCGCCGTGGCGCCGATCAGCGGCGCGCCGCGCACCCGCATGGCCGCGATGGCTTCGGCGGCATCCTCCAGCGTATGCAGCGGCCGGGTCGCGAACTCGAAGGGCAGCAGGGTCTGGTCGACGATCGTGACCGTGCCGCCGGCATCGAGCCAGATCGAGCGGTAGGGCGTGCCGTCAACGCGCATGGCAGGGGCTTTCGGGCATGAACGGCGTCTCTCGGACTTCGACCGTCATTCCGACCGGAGCGGACCGCAGGGCCGCGGAGTGGAGGAATCTCGGCGCAGGACTTGCGGCTTGTTCCGTAGTTCGAGCCGGGATCCCTCCACTCCCTCCGGTCGGTCGGGATGACGGGTGGGGAGCGCCCGGTCGGGATGACGGATAGAACATGGATTGCCGGACAGTATGTTGCGGATTTCAGGAGATGTCATGATCCGTCGTCGCAAGGCCGACCGGTGCCGCCGTATCGTCCTTGACCGCGGCCGGCCGGTCGGGCTGTGTATGCCCGGCCGCATTGGGCGCCCTTCACCGCCGGCAACGGAGAAACCATCGTGCAACAGCTTCGTTTCGGCGACATTACCGTCGATCGCATCGTCGAGGCCGAAGGGCTCGGCTTCCCGCCGGAATTCCTGTTGCCGGACAGCGATATCCAGGCCATCCGGGACTATCGCGACTGGCTGGAGCCGCATTTCTTCGATCCCGGGAGCGGCCGCTTCATCCAGAGCGTCCATTGCTATGTCGTGCGCTCGCCGCGCCATACCGTGCTGATCGACACCTGCGTCGGCAACGACAAGCAGCGGCCCTCGACCCGGGCGTGGAACGGCCTCGACACGGACTTCCTCAACCGGCTGCGCGATATCGGCGTGACGCCGGCGGATGTCGATTATGTGCTGTGCACCCATTTGCATGTCGATCATGTCGGCTGGAACACCCGCCTGCTCGACGGCCGCTGGGTGCCGACCTTCCCGAACGCCCGCTATCTTTTTCACCAGACCGAGTTCGACTATTGGGAGAACAACGGCGACTATGTTGTTGAAGGTGCGGGCGCGAGCGACGGTTTCTACGAGGACAGCGTATTGCCGGTGGTCGCCGCCGGACAGGCCGTCATCGTGGCCGACGGCCACACCGTCTACGACTGGCTGACGGTCGAATCCTGGCCGGGCCATTCGCCGGGCCATGTCTGCCTGCGGCTCAAGGCCAGCGGTCGCGAGGCCGTCTTCGCCGGCGACCTGCTGCACCATCCGGTGCAATGCCGGCACCCGGACTGGAACAGCCGCTTCTGCTGGGATCCGGCCATGTCCGCCGCCTCGCGCCGGCGCTTCGTCGAGCGCCATGCCGAATCGCCGGCGATTATCCTCGCCGCCCATTTCGCCGCCCCGGTCGCCGGCCGGATCGCCGCGCCGGGCGGGTTGACGCAATTTGCGATGCTGTAGGGCGGCGTCGATCAATTGCCGGATCGGCCCCTCGAAATGCCCCGGATCAGGATCCAGGCTTTTTTAGGATGGCGGTCCCTCGATACGGCGCGCAGACGCGCC
The DNA here is from genome assembly GCA_965249845.1 of Alphaproteobacteria bacterium. Lineage (GTDB taxonomy): Bacteria > Pseudomonadota > Alphaproteobacteria > Bin65 > Bin65 > Bin65. The sequence goes on along the minus strand of CBDFNA010000003.1, from coordinate 2,690,622 downwards.
TACTCGGGATGAGGAGATTTACAAAATTTCCTCACCCTGAGTAGCGGCGAAGCCGCGTATCGAAGGGCGAACCCTTGACGCCGGCCGCCGGCGCGCGCACCTCTAGCCGGAATGGCGATACGGCCCCGTAGCTCAGATGGATAGAGCACCGGCCTTCTAAGCCGACGGTCGCAGGTTCGAATCCTGCCGGGGTCGCCAGTTTTTCTTATAACTAATTGATTTTAGGAAATTTATTACGATTTCCTAGAATCGATTTTCGGTGAGAAACCGGGGCCAGGGTCTCGACGCAGGGAATACGAGGCAGCTTTGCAGCGGAAAATTCTTGCCGTCGCTCTGACGGCGTTCTGCCTGGCGTTTGCGGCCCATGTCCGAGCCGATGCGCCGGCCGGAGCGCCCAAGCCCGACCTTTTGATCGACGGCGTTCCCCTGCCCGGCAACGTTGCGCCGCTGGACCGGGTGCCGCCCGGCGTCCCGGTCGACCGGCGTTTTGCCGGAACCTGGGTCGGGGCGTGGGGCGGCAACCTCAAGACGATCCTGACCTTCGAATCGATCGAGGCCGACGGCACGGCGACGGCGATCTACGCCGTCGGCGATCACGCCCTGTGGGGAATCGAGCGGGGATGGTGGCGCTTCTCCGGCCGGATCGAGGGCAAGAGGCTGCGGATCAAGGGCCGGATTACCGAAATCACCTATGAACTGGCGCCCTCGGGCCGGCTTCTGGCCACTTACGCCCGCAGGAACCAGCGCAGCCGGGCGGTCCTGACCCGGCAGAGCCTCGCCGCACTGCGCAAGCCCGGCGCAACCGTGCCGTGGATCGGCGGCAAACGGACCTTTCTGAAGACGGGCCTGACCGAAAACGGCAAGCGAATCCGGCTGGAGGCGGTGGTGTTCCGGCCGGCCGGCACGGGTCCCTTCCCGCTCGCCGTCGTCAACCACGGCTCGACCGGCCGGGGCAACGATCCTCGGCTGTTCCGGCAGACCTTTATCGCGCCCATGCTGGCGAAATTCCTGAGCGCGCGCGGCTGGCTGGCCGCCTTTCCCCAACGGCGCGGCCGGGGCCGGTCCGACGGTCTGTACGACGAGGGCTTCAACACCGACCGGGCGCAGGGCTACACCTGCGCGACGCAGCGCACGCTCGCCGGCGCGGACCGGGCTCTCGAGGATGTCGATGCGGCCATTGCAGCGCTGCAAAAGAGGCCGGATGTACGGCCGGGACCGGTGCTGCTGCTCGGCCAGTCGCGCGGCGGCGCCCTGTCGGCCGCCTATGCCGGCCGGCACCCGGGCAAAGTCCGGGGAGTCGTCAATTTCGTCGGCGGCTGGATCGGCGACGGCTGCCGGAACGCCATCGCGATCAACCGCACGTTGATGAACCGGGGCGCCCGTTTCCCGCGGCCGATGCTGTGGCTCTATGGCCGGAACGATCCCTTCTACTCCCTGGACCACAGCCGGGGCAATTTCGAGGCCTTCCGGGCCGCCGGCGGCAAAGGCCGGTTCTTCGGGTTCCAGGTGCCGGGCGGTAACGGCCACAGCGTCATCCTGTTTCCGAAGCTGTGGGCAGCCGAAGTCGACCGCTATCTCGGCGAGACGAAGCCCCGCTGACCGCGTTGACGGCCACATCTGTGTGAGATTCGGCTTACCAAACGCCGGCGATAGCCCTACCAATCGGTGGGCCGCGGGCCGGCTGCGGGCCGTCGCCGGCCTTTCCGGAACAGGTGTTCGTCATGGACCGCAAAACGGAAATCGAACTGCTGGAGGAACTGGCCGGCCTGCGCGAGGCGCGGTCCTTCTTTCTCGACGACGCCGTCACGACCTCGCCGGTGTCGCGCTACACCTGCCCGGACCGCTTCGCGCAGGAGCGGCAGGCGCTGTTCCGGTCGAAGCCCGTCATCGCCGCCCATGGCAGCGAACTGGCGGGGCCGGACGCCTTCCTGACCCGCGACTTCGCCGGCCTGCCGCTGCTCCTGACGCGCGATTCGGCGGGCACAGCGCACGCATTCCTCAACGTCTGCCGCCATCGCGGCACCCGGCTGGTCGGCGACGACAGCGGCTGCCGGCGCCGCTTTACCTGCCCCTACCACGCCTGGACCTACGACAATCGCGGCGTGCTGAGAGGCATAACCCACGGCGACGCGGGCTTCCCGGATATCGACAAGGGTGCGCTGGGGCTGAAACGACTCGGTTGCGCCGAAGCCTATGGCTGGATCTGGATTACCGGGGCAAGCGCCGCCGCGCCCGATATCGCCGGCTGGCTCGGCGAGCTTGCGGCTGACTTCGACTGGATCGACGCCGGCCGCCTGAAGATTGCCCATGAAGAGACCAAGGTGCGGGCGGTCAACTGGAAGATCCTGATCGAGGGCGGGATCGAATCCTACCATTTCCGCATCGCCCACAAAGACTCGATCGGCCCGTTTTTCCAGGACAACCTGTCGAGCTACCGGGTCTTCGGCCCTCACATCCGCTCCATCCTGCCGCGCGCCGGGCTCGACGCCATGATCGCCCAGCCGAAGGAAAGCTGGTCGCTGAGGCGGGAAACCAATCTGGTCTATTCCATCTTCCCGGCCGCGCAACTGCTGGTCCAGAAAGACCATATCGTCTGGATCCAGGGCATTCCCCAGGCGGCCGACCGGACCCTGGTGCGGCTCGCGACGCTCGTTCCGGCGGACCTCGACCCGGCCGATGCCGCAGCCACACAATACTGGCGCAAGAACCACGACATCACCGTGCGGACCCTGGCGGAGGATTTCGCGATCGGCGAAAGCATTCAGAGCGGCCTGCTTTCCGGCGCCAACGACGAACTGCGCTTCGGCCGCTTCGAAGGCGCCCTCGACCGCTTCAACCGGATCGTCGGGCGTGAATTGGACGGGGCGGCCTGAATCCGGGAACATCGCGCGACAGAGTTGGGGACGGCGGGATCCTCTACCGCAAGTAGAAACGCAAACCGGCCGGTGGATCAGAGGCCCAGCCGGCGGCGGATCACCCCGATATAGGCGTCCGGCCGGGTGACATAGGGGAAGTGCCCGCCCCAGTCGAAGGTGTGGACATGGGCGCCGGGATAGCGGTCCACGACACCCTGCCGGACCGGCGCCGTGACCAGCTGATCGTCGTCGGACTGCAGGATCGTCAGCCGATCCGGCGCCACCGCCGCAACCGGAATTTCGGTGACCCGCGACAGGGCCAGCAGACGGGCCTTGAAGGCGCGGCCGGTGAAATTGTTCGCCAGTTCGTCCGCCAGGAACCGCTTGATGGCGGCCATTTCGGGCCGCGGCTCCGGCCATTGCGCCAAATTCCGGGTAACGACGGATTTCAGCGCTTCGCCGGTCGTGGAGAGCACTTCTTCCTCTGAGGGGAATTTGGCCGCCCGGATCGCCTCGGCTGTGGCGATGGAATTGGCGATGAATAGATGGCCGACCCGGTCCGGATGGCGTGCGCCGATCGTCTGGGTCAGCATCCCGCCGAGCGACGAGCCCAGGACATGCGCCCGGCCGGCCCCGAGCCGGTCGAGCAGCGCAACCGCGCCGTCGGCGATGCGCAGGAAATCGCCGATCATCGGATAGGTGACCGAAATCACCCTGATGTCGGGCGCGAGGGCTTCTATCGCATTGCGGAAGATATCGGCGTTGCCCAGCGTGCCGGGACACAGCAGCAGGCTCTTGCCGCTGCGGACGGCGCCGGTGTCGATGATCCGCCAGACACTTCCACGCACCTCGATGGCTTGCGCCGGGCAGCGCGCCCGGAAGGCGGTGGCTTCGGCGATATAGTCCGGTTCGGTGCTCATCGGGCCTCCTCGGCATGGCGAAGGCCCGCGCCGGGCCGTCCAAGGGTGGATAAACTAGCCCGTTCTTCGCCGTGGGGGTGTCTTCGCCCGACGGAAGGATGTCGCAGCACCCTGCCCTTCGATACGCGGCGGAGCCTGTGCCGGGCGACGCCCGGCCGCAGCCGCCCTACCCGCGCATGCGCGCGCCGGCCGGATCGAACAACGGCTCGTCCAGAATCCGCGCGGCGCAACGCTCGCCGACGATTTCGACTTCCAGGCGGCCGGGATTTTCCGCCACATCCCGCGGCAGATAGCCGAGCGCCACCGAATGCTGCGCCACATGGGCATAGCCGCCGGACGTCACCCGGCCGACAACGGCGCTGTCGTGCCAGATCGGCTCGTCGCGGAACGGATCGGCGTCCGAAACGTCGACCGCCATGGCGACCAGCCGCCGCGCACCGCCCTCCTCCTTCTGTTTCAGCGCCGCATCGCGGCCGATGAAATCGTTCTTCGCGAGATCGACGAAGCGGCCGAGGCCTGCTTCGTAGGGGCCGTAGATCGGCCGGTATTCGAACGCCCAGGCGCCGAAACTCTTTTCCAGCCTCAGGCTGTCCAGTGCCCGGAGGCCGAAGGGAGCAATGCCGAGCGGCGCGCCCGCTTCCATCAGCTGGTCGTACACCGCGATCTGGTATTCCGGCGCCATCCAGATTTCATAGCCCAGGTCGCCGGTATACGAAATCCGGCCGACCGACGCTGGCGCCGGGCCGATCTCCATGGCGCGGAAATCGAGGAATCGGAAGGATTCGGCCGAAACGTCCACATCCGTCACGGCCTGCAGCAGATTTCGCGACGCCGGCCCGGCAATCATCAGGCCGACAAGGTCGAGGCCGAGCGCGCGCACCGCGACGGAACCGTCCTTCGGCAGGTGCGCCTCGAACCAGCGCATATGGTATTTCTCCGCCGGGCCGGAGCCGACCATGTAAAAATTCTCATTGCCCGTCTTGGCCACGGTGAAGTCGCCGATCAGCTTGCCCTTCGGGTTCAGCATCGGGCTCAGGATCAGCCGCCCTTCCCGCGGCGTCCGGTTGGCTAAAATTCGGGACAGCCAGATATCCGCGCCTGGGCCGGTCACCGAATACTTGGCGAAGCCGGAGGTTTCGTAGAGGCCGACGCCGTTGCGCACCGCTGCGGCCTCGCGCCCGACATTGGCGAAATCGTTGGAACGCCGGAAGCTGACGATGTCTTCCGCCTTTTCGCCTTCGTCGGCGAACCAGAGCGGATATTCCAGGCCGTAGGCCTCGCCGAACACCGCGCGCCGCGCCTTAAAGCGGTCGTAGAGCGGTGTGGTGCGCAGGGGCCGCCCGGCCGGCAGTTCCTCGTTCGGGAAAGGAACGTTGAACCGGCGGCTGTAATTCTCCCGCACCTTGGCGTTGGTGTAGGCCAGCGTCGCCCAGTCGCCGTAGCGCGCGACATCCATGCCGAATATGTCGAAGCCGGGATCGCCTTCCGTCATCCAGTTGGCGAGCGCCAGCCCGACGCCGCCGCCCTGGCTGAAGCCGGCCATCACGGCGCAGGCGCACCAGAAATTCTTCAGGCCGCGGACCGGCCCGACCAGCGGGTTGCCGTCCGGCGCGAAGGTGAACGGGCCGTTGACGATCTGCCTGATGCCGGCCCGGCGGTAGGGCGGAAAATGTTCGAAGCCGATTTCCAGCGACGGCGTAATTCTGTCCAGATCGGGCGGCAGCAGTTCGTGGCCGAAGTCCCAGGGTGTCGTCTTCGGCGACCAGGGTTTGCCGGCACGCTCGTAAGTGCCGATCAGCATGCCCTTGCCTTCCTGACGGGTATAGATCTCGCCGCCGAAATCGAGGGCGTGCATCATCTGCCGTCCCGTCGACTCGTTGAATTCGACGACTTCCGGAATTTCGTCGGTCAGCAGATACATGTGCTCCATGGCGAGCACCGGCAGTTCCAGGCCGACCATGCGGCCGACCTCGCGCGCCCACAGGCCGCCGGCATTGACGACATGCTCGGCGTGGACCGTCCCTTTATCGGTCACGATATCCCAGCTGCCGTCCGGCCTTGGCTGCAATTCCTCGACTTTGGTATGAAGATAAATCTCCGCCCCACCGATCCGTGCCGACTTCACGTAGGCCTGGGTCACGCCCGACGGATCGACATGGCCTTCCACGGGGTCGTACATGCCGCCGACGAAACAGGCGGGATCGAGCAGCGGAAACAGGTCATAGGCTTCCTGCGGCGTGACCAGTTCGGTATCCAGGTCCAGGTAGCGGCCGATCGCATGGGCGGTTTTCAACCAGTCCATGCGATCGGGCGTGTCGGCCAGTATGACGCCGCCGGTCAGGTGGACGCCGCAGGACTGGCCGGAGATTTCCTCGATCTCCCTGTACAGCTCGATCGTGTAGCGCTGGAGCGCGGAGACGTCGGGATCGCCGTTCAGCGTGTGCATGCCGCCGGCGGCATGCCAGGTCGAGCCGCTGGTCAGCTCTGAGCGCTCGAACAGGGCGACGTCTTTCCAGCCGGCCTTCGTCAGGTGGTAGAGCACACTGGCGCCCACGACGCCGCCGCCGATCACTGCCGCCTGCAGGTGAGATTTCATCGATGCCCTCCCGTTCGCCGCCGAATGCACTGTCTGCGCCGGCCGCGGTCCACGCCTAATAGTCCGTCGGCACGCCGCCTTCTTCCTTGCGCCGGGCAACGAAGGCGTCGAGTTCCTCCCGCGCCGCGGGATCCATCGGCGGCGCTTCGTATTGCGCCACCTTTTCCTTGTAGAGGCGGTGCAGATGGTCTGCCGCAGTCGGCGATCCGGCGGCCGACCAGGCCTCGTAGTTGCGCCAGTCGGACACCATCGGCGCGAAGAACGCCGTCTTGTAGCGCGACTGGGTGTGCTCGGCGCCGAAATAGTGGCCGCCGGGGCCGACCTCGCGCATCGCATCGAGCGCCATTTCGGCCTCGTCGACCCGGAACGGCTCGAGGAAGGAAGCGATCATGTCAAGCAGGTCGGCATCCAGCACCATCTTCTCGAAGGAGGCCTGCAGGCCTCCTTCCATCCAGCCGGCGGCGTGTTTCACAAGATTGACGCCGCCCATCACGGCGCCCCACAGGGAGAAGACGCTCTCATAGGCCGCCTGGGCGTCGACCGCGTTGGCGGCATTGACGTTGGACGAACGGTACGGCACGCGGTAGCGCCGGGCAAACTGGCCGCCGACCAGCGTGGCCTTCATATACTCGGGCGTGCCGAAGGCCGGCGCCCCGCTGCGCATGTCGACATTCGAGGTGAAGCCGCCATAGACGAAGGGGGCGCCGGGACTGTTCAACTGGTGGATCGTCAGCCCGCCGAGGAATTCGGCATTCTGCTGGGTCACCGCGCCGGCCAGCGTCACCGGCGCCATCGCGCCCGCCAGGGTGAACGGCGTCATCACGACCGGCTGGCCACGGTCGCCCATGCGCAGGATGCCTTCGACCATCGTCAGGTCGAGCCTGAGCGGCGAACTGGAATTGATCACCGTGATGACCGACGGCTCGCGCTCCAGGGTCTCATGGTCAACGCCCCGGGCGATCCGGGCCATCTCGATACCGTCCAGCACGCGCTCCCGGCCCAGACTGTAGGCGTGGATCGCCTTGTCGGTCATGGTCAGCGCGGCGTGCAGCGCATCGAGATGGCGCACGCTCGGGTGGATGTCCGTCGGCTCGACCGGATAGCCGCCCCACATATGGATCGCCGGCAGCACCTGCCCCAGGCGCAGGAATTGCTTGTAGTCCTCGAAATTGCCGACCCGCCGGCCGCCCTCGAAATCGCAGGCGTTGGGCGTGCTGCTCACAGCGCCGAAGATCAGCCGGTCGCCGCCGAAGACGAGCGTGCGCTCCGGGTTGCGGCAATGGAAGCTGAAGGTCTCCGGCGGCTTGCCGATCTGCGCCTCGACCAGATCGGCCGGGAAGCGGACGCGGTTGCCGTCGGGCGCGACATCGGCGCCGGCCTCTGCCAGGAGCGCCTTGGCCTCGTCGTGCAGGATATCGATGCCGATTTCCTGCAATACCGTCAGCGCCGTGCGGTGGATGGCCTCGAGCTCGTCGTCGGAGACAGCGGCCACCGGATCGAACGGCCGGCGCGGTTGCGGCCGGATCGCGGGCTCCTGGACCTCTGCGCCGGGTTCGGCGCCGTCGCGCCGGCGTCGGCCGGTGCGGCCGCGTCTCTCGGGAGGCATTGGTTTCCTTTCCTGCTTCGCCGCCGGGCTTGCCGCCCATATCGGCAGTCCCCTATCGGCAATCCCCGCGGGGTGGCGCGCCGGATTAGACCAATTCGGCCGCCGGGTCATGCCGAAAGTGCATGGCTGCGCGTAGATTGTCCGCCCGCTTGCCGCTTGCGAGCGCTGCGGCGCGTCGCTACCCTGCCGCATCGCAATCGCAACGAGGAGGGTCGCCGATGAGCACCCTGACCTTCGACGCAGCGCCCCTGCCCGTCCGGGACGACATTGCGGCTGCCCTGCCGCAGGTCTGGGCCCGAATCGGCGAGCCGGGAACCTGGCTGACCGCGCCGGAGCGGGTCGCCGTCGCTGCCGAGAGCCGGAATGCGCGGCACTGCGCGCTGTGCGCCGGGCGCAAGGAGGCGCTGTCTCCCTACGCCGTGCAGGGCGAGCACGAGTCGCTCGGCGATCTGCCGGACGGTAAGGTCGAACTCATCCATCGGATGATGACGGATCCCGGCCGCATCGCCGGACACTGGTTCGAGGCCCTGCGGGACGGCGGCCTGCCCGAGACCGAATATGTCGAGATCGTCGGCGTGATCGCCTGCACGGTCGGCATCGACACCTTCTGCCGCGGCATCGGCATGGCGTCGCCGGCATTGCCGGAGCCGCAGTCGGGCGATCCGTCGCGCGAGGCGGTGGACGAAGCGAACCTCAACCGCGAGATGGCCTTCGCGCCGACGCTCGATCCGTTCGTCGACGGGCCGCTGCAAAAGGAATTCTTCCCCGGCGGCCCGCCGTCCGCCGCGCATATCCGCCGGGCGCTCTCCTCCGTTCCGGATACCCAGCGGAATTTCTGGCAGATGGCCACTGTGCTCTACATGAACGGCATGCAGATGCGCGATTTCACGACCGAGTATCGCGCCATCACCCACGCCCAGATCGAACTGGTTGCCGGCCGGGTTTCGGCCATCAACCAGTGCGTCTACTGAACCACCAGCCATGTGGCCCTGCTCCGTGCGAGCGGCGAATATACCGGTGACACATACGATCTGGGAGCGGTTCTGGGCGATTCGGGCAAGGATACCGGAATCCCGCACGCCGATGTCCTGATCCGGTTCGCGGAAACGGCGATCGGTTACGACGACGACGCGACCGCCGCGGCCCGTGAGGCCGCGATCGGGCAAATGGGCGAAGCCGCCCTGGTCGACGCCGCCGCCATCGCGGCCAACTTCGACGCCATCGACCGGGTCGCCGATGCCATCGGCATCCCGCTGGAGGAAGAGAAGGCGGCGATCTCGGCAGACTTCCGCGAAGAACTCGGGATCGACAACTTCGGCAGGGCCAGCCTGGCGGCAGCGGCCGAGTAGCGCCGGCGGTTTCGCCTCGAATCTTCCGGAAATATTTCTTCCCCCTCTGAAGAGGATTGTTCTGCGAAAGGCCGGGAGAGAGCTTCCGGCGAAAGATGTCCAGCGTTGGAGGCGGGTCTGAGCCCGGTGTGGCGCGGTTTGGGCGCGGGCGGGGCCGTCAGTCCCGTCGCCTTCGGTGGTATCGGGTCGGCGACCGCCGGGGCTGGCAACGGTTGTGGGTCTTCGGACCTGTTTCCCGGCTCACGGTCCGGCGAGCAGGCTGGCCCTCCTGAGGTTGTAGGCGGTGACCGCGGCCATCAGGCGGGTGGTGTTTCTTTCGAGTGTGAGGCTCTTCGCGCGGCTCTGGCCGTAGAGGCGCTTGAGCGCGGAGAAGACCGCCTCGACCGGCGCCCGGCGCCGCGAGATCAGGCGGTTGCGGCGCTGCTGCCAATAGGGCAGCGCCGCCATGTGTTTGTGCCGGCGGTGCATGATGCGGTCCTTGATGCCGGCGGCTTTCAGCCGGGCGCGGCGTTCCTTGTGCTCATAGGCCCGGTCGCCGTAGACCGCCCGCTCGTCGCCGCAGATCAGTCGGTCGGCGACCGTGCTCTCGTAGACCTTGGCCGAGGTCAGCACGACGCGCCGGATCAGGCCCGAGCCCCGGTCGACGCCGACATGCGCCCCGTGAACGAAAAAGGGGTAGCCGAAGAAGGCCTTGCCGTTCTGCTTGGTCCAGTCGGCATCGGGCTCCTCGGGATGGCCCGCGCCGGCGCCCGCCGAGCGCCGCGGCGGGCGCCGGGCCGAGGCCACAAGAGTGGCGTCCATCAAGGTCCCCCGGCGGACCACCAACCCCTCCGCATCGAGCTGGCGGCCGATCTCCTCGAAAGCGGCTTCCAGAAGCGGGCCCGCCTGTTCCCGAAACCGCCAGATCGTGGTGTCGTCCGGCGTCGGGGCATCCAGCGCAAAGCCGCAGAAGCGCCGGAACGACAGCCGGTCCTGCAAGGCCTCCTCCAGTCCCGGGTCCGACAGGTCGTAGAGCGCCTGCAGATACAGCGCCTTGAGCATCGACAACGGGTCGTAGGGCGGACGGCCGGTCCCCGATCGATTCCGGGCCTCTCGCTCATCCGCCGCCAGACGCCCGACCGGCACCCAGTCGATCAGCCCGTCCAGACGCTCCAGTTTGCGGTTCCTGCCCAGACCCGCAGACACAAACATTTCGGCAAACCCCAACTGACCCCGATCGCCCATCGCTACCCCCGGACCGTTCCGGAACGCAGAGAATCACACTATAGACAAGTTGAGAATCCCCCTTTCGCAGAGAAATCCTCTTCAAAGGGGGAAGTAACGGGCCGATACAGACCGGATAGATAGGTAACGGATTAGACCGAATAGATGGGTGACAGGTTAAAGGGGTTTCCGGGAGGACCGGAACATGCCCTGGAGAGAGACCTGTCGGATGGACGAGAAGCTCGGTTTTGTTTTGGCGTGGCATCGCGGCGAGGGGCCGATGACGGCGCTTTGCGCGGCGTATGGGATCAGCTGGAAGACGGGCTACAAGTGGCTCGGCCGGTATCGTGAGGAGGGCCTGAGCGGGCTTGCGGAGCGCTCCCGGGCGCCGCGGCGTCGCCTTCGGCGCCGTTTGCCGTCTCCGGAGCGTCCGTTCCGGGAGGCGACGGGTCCGAACGATGTCTGGTGCATCGACTTCAAGGGATGGTTTTGCACGGACGACCCAGTTGCGCGGGGCGCGGTGCGATCCGTTGACGATCACCGACGCGTGGAGCCGTTACCTTCTTGCGGTGGCGATCGTGCCGCCGCGCACAGGTCCGGTTGCGGCGGCGGTCGAGGCGGTCTTCCGGCGCTACGGTCTGCCGCTGGCGCTGCGCTCGGACAATGGAACGCCCTTTGCGAGCACGGCAGCGGGCGGTCTTTCGTGGCTGTCTGTGCGTTGGGCGAAGGCGGGGATCGAGCTGGAGCGGATCGATCCGGGCCAGCCGCAGCAGAACGGCCGCCACGAGCGGATGCACCGGACCCTGAAGACGGAGACGGCCAAGCCGCCGGCGGCAAGCGCTGCGGCGCAACAGGCGCGCTTCGACCGCTTCCGGGAGGAGTTCAACGCCGTGCGCCCCCACGAGGCGCTCGGCCAGGCGCCGCCGGCAACGGTCTACCGCCGCTCGCCGCGGGCCTGGCGGGAGCCGGAGGAACCGGTCTACGACGCCGGCCACGCCGCGCGCCGGGTGCGCCGCAACGGCTGCATCAAGTGGGGCGGCGAGGAGGTCTTCGTGAGCGAGGCGCTGGCCGGCGAGAGCGTCGGCATCGCGGAAACCGAAAACGGCGCCTGGATCGTGCGCTTCGCCGGGATCGTGCGCTTCGCCGGGATCGACCTCGGACTGTTCGACCGGCAGTCCAGAAAACTGCTCCGTTTTCCGTCCGCCCGGCCGGGTGGACGGAAAACGAAACGAACCGCAAACACTGTCACCCGTATAACCGGTCCATAGTGTTACCTATCTTTCCGGTTGCTCAGCTTCAATCGCGGGGCACGATGGGCGGGCGTTCGGGCAACAGGCCGCCGGGGAATTTCTGCAGCACGATCTGGAGCAGCAGGCCGATCAGGAAGATGCGCAGATAGCCGACGCGCAGGGTCCAGTCGTCGGGCAGGCGGTCAGTCAGCAGCTCGGTCAGCGTCCACAGGCCCCAGACCAGGATCGCGCCGACGACCGCGCCCCTGTTGTTGCCGGCCCCGCCGACGATCAGCATCACCCAGGGCAGGAAGGTGACGAGCAGCGGCTCCGTCCCTTCCGGGGTGACGATCTTGACATAGTGGGCCATCAATGCGCCGAACAGGCCCATCAGCGCGGAGCCGAGGATGAAGGCCTGGAGCCGGAATTTCTCGACATCCTTGCCGGCCGCTTCCGCCGCGTCCTCGTTTTCGCGGATAGCGCGCAGCACCCGGCCCCAGGGCGCCGCCCAGGCCCGCTGCACCAGGAACAGGATGGCGCCGACGATAGCCACGACCAGCAGCAGGAAGGCGATCTGATCCCACGGTCCGGGCAGGGATTCGAACGGCCGCGGGATATTGTTGACGCCGAACGGGCCGCCGCCGAGCGGCTGGTAGTTGCGGAAGGTCAGGCGCAGGATTTCGGCGATGCCGATGGTGGCGATCGCCAGATAGTCCGAGCGCAGGCGCAGGCAGATCTTGCCGATCGGCCAGGCGACGAGCGCGGCCATCAGCATGGCGGCCAGGATGCCGACCGGCACCGGCAGGCCGAATCCGCCGATATGGTAAACGCTTTCCGGCGCGGTCAGCACCGCCGAAGTGTAGGCGCCGACTGCGAAGAAGCCTGCAACGCCGACATTGAACAGGCCGGTGAAGCCCCAGTTGATGTTCACCCCCAGGCTGGCGACCGCATAAATCATCGCCATGGTCAGGAAGCCGACGGCGAACAGGAAGAGGCCGTAGAGCTCCATCTACAGCACCTTTCCCCTGAACAGGCCCTGCGGGCGGAATATCAGCATGAGCACCATCACGGCGAAGGCGAGCGCCGTCTTGTAGTCCGGCGGGACCAGCGGCCCGTCGCCGATCCAGGGATAGGTCGAGAGTTCTTCGATCGCGCCGATGACCAGCCCGCCGGCGATCGCGCCGTAGGGCTGGCCCAGGCCGCCCATGATCGCCGCGGCGAAGACCGGCAGCAGCAGATCCCAGCCCATCGTCGGCACCAGGCGCGTGTCCATGCCGAGGAACACGCCGGCGACGGCGACCAGCCCGGCGCCGAGAATCCAGGTCCAGATCACGACCCGTTCGGTGTTGATGCCCGAGACCCGGGCCAGATCGGCGTCGTCGCTCATCGCCCGCATCGCCTTGCCGGTCCGGGTGCGGGTCAGGAAATAGTGCAGGACGAGCATCAGAACGATGGTGACGACGACGATGTAGATGTGGCGCTCCATGATGCGCAGCGGCTGGAGCATCTTGAGCGGGAACTGGATGCCGTCGGCATAGTTGATGACGTCGACGCCGAAGAAAAGCTGGACCAGCGAGCGCAGCATGAGCGCCACGCCGAACGAAGCGATGACCACGACGATCATCGATTTGGCCCGCCGGAACGGCTTGTAGAACAGGCGGTCGATCAGGATCGCGACGGCCGCGGTGCCGGCGAACGCCAGCGGCAAGGCAATCAGCAGCCGGATATTGACCGACAGTTCCCGAAGCGGCGTCGCATCCAGAAGCCAGACGACGAGCAGCCCGATATAGGCGCCGGTCGCCATCAGGTCGCCGTGGGCGAAATGGGCGAAGCGCAGGATGGCGTAAATCATCGAGACGCCGATCGCGCCCAGGGCGTAAATCCCGCCCAGCACCAGGGCCGGGATCAGATACTGGTTGATGAAGTCGATCAAGCGGCGGCCCCGCCCCGATCGGCCTGACCGCCGTGTCCGCCGAGAAAGCTCTCCGCCACCTCGGGATTCGCCAGCAGCGCGTCGCCGGTATCGGTAAAGATGTTCTCGCCGGTCGCCAGCACATAGCCGCGATGGGCGATCCTGAGGGCCTGGCGGGCATTCTGCTCTACCATCAGGATGCCGACCCCGGCTTCGTTGACGGCGATCACCCGCTCGAAAATCTCACGCATATAGACCGGCGACAGGCCGGCGGTCGGCTCGTCGAGCAGCAGCAGCGAAGGCTCGGTCATCAGGGCGCGGCCGAACGCCACCATCTGGCGTTGGCCGCCGGACAGTTCGCCGGCCTGTTGCCGCCGTTTCTCCTTGAGCGGCGGGAACAGGTTGTAGACCAGGTCGAGCGCGCCGCTGAAATCGTCGCGCCGGATAAAGGCGCCCATCTCGAGATTTTCGTGGACCGTCAGCGACGGGAACACGCTGCGTTCCTGCGGCACGTAGGCCATGCCCTTGCGGACCAGCGCGTCGGGCTCGCATTTCGAAATGTCCTCGCCCCGGAAATGGACCTGCCCTTCCCGCAGCCGGACCAGGCCGAAGACCGCTTTCATCGCGGTCGATTTGCCGGCGCCGTTCGGCCCGATGATCGCCACGATCTCGCCGGCCTTCACCTCGATATCGACGCCCTTGAGGATATCGGCGCCGCCATAGCCGCCGATCATGCCCTTCGCCCGTAGCATATCGGGGGGCATGTCAGGCGGCTTCATCGTCGGTCATGCCGAGATAGGCCTCGACGACCCTACGATCGGCCCGGATTTCCGCCATGCTACCCTGGGTCAGCACGCGGCCCTGGGCCATCACGATCACCGGGTCGCACAGGCGGCCGATCAGGTCCATATCGTGCTCGATCATGAAGAAGGTGTAGCCCCGCTCCCGGTTCAGGCGCTCGATATCGCCGGCCAGGGACGCCAGCAGTGTACGGTTGACGCCGGCGCCGACCTCGTCGAGCAACACCACGCGGGCATCGGTCATCATCGTCCGGCCCAGTTCCAGCAGCTTCTTCTGCCCGCCGGAAAGGTTGCCCGCCAACTCGTATTTGAGCTGTGTCAGACGCAGGAAATCAAGCACATCCTCGGCGCGCCGGCGCACTTCTGCATCCTGCGCCGCAATCCGGCCCGGCTGGAAAAGGGCGGTCGCCAGGTTCTCGCCGGCCTGACCTGACGGCACGACCATCAGGTTCTCGATGACCGGCAGCCTCGCGTATTCATGGGCAATCTGGAACGTGCGCACCAGGCCGCGCCGGAATAAATGGTGCGGCTTCTGCCCCGTAACATTTTCGCCGTCCAGAAAGACCTGGCCGGCCGTCGGCGGAAACACGCCGGCGATGATGTTGAACAGGGTCGACTTGCCGGCGCCGTTCGGCCCGATCAGACCGGTGATCGACCCGGCCGCAACCGTCAGCGAACAGTCGTCGACAGCCGTCAGGCCGCCGAACCGTTTCGTCACCCCCTGAACCGAGATCATCGTCCCGGTCGACTCCGCCTGCGCCATGCGCCCTCCCCCAGACCGGCGCAGCATAGCCGGGAATGCCGCGGTGTAAATCGATCAGCGCCGTGCCCCCGGCCGCATGGCCCGGAAAGACCGTCGCCCGGCCGGCTGACACGCTGCGCCGAACAGAAACCCAAGCCGCGGACCAAGCCGCGCCATCCGATCACATGGCCGCGGCCGCCTCGCTTCCTGTAGGGATAGGCGGAAGCCTGCCGGTCGCCGACCGGCGCATCCATCTCTCCCAGGGAGCACCGCCATGCGCGAAGCCGTTATCGTTTCCACCGCCCGCACGCCGATCGGCAAGGCCTATCGCGGCGCCTTCAACGACACCCAGGGCCAAGAGCTCGGCGGCCACGCCATCCGTCACGCGGTCGAGCGTGCCGGGGTCGATCCCGCGGAGATCGACGATGTCGTCATGGGCGCGGCCCTGCAGCAGGGCTCGACCGGCGGCAACGCGGCGCGCCAGTGCGCGGTGCGCGCCGGCCTGCCGAACTCCGTCGCCGCCATGTCGGTCGACCGCCAGTGCGCGTCGGGCATGATGGCCATCGCGACCGCCGCCAAGGAAATCGTCAACGACGGGATGACGATTGCGGTCGGCGGCGGTCTGGAGAGCATTTCGCTGGTCCAGAACGAAGGCATGAACATGAACCGGGCGAACGATCCGTGGATCGTGGACCGGCTACCGTCGCTCTACATGACGATGCTGGAGACCGCCGAGGTCGTCGCCGAACGCTATGGCGTGCCGCGCGAGAAGCAGGACGAATATGCCGTCGAGAGCCAGGTGCGCACCGCCGCCGCGCAACAGGCCGGCAAGCTGGACGACGAGATCGTCCCTCTGCCCTCGATCATGAAGCTGCGGGACAGGGAGACCGGCGCGGTTTCGGAGCGGGACATCGTCCTGGGCAAGGACGAGGGCAACCGGCCCGGCACGACCTACGACAACATCGCCGGGCTGCAGCCGGTGTTCAAGAACGGCCAGGTCATCGCGGAAGGTAAATTCATCACTGCCGGCAACGCCTCCCAGCTCTCGGACGGCGCCTCGGCCGCGGTCCTGATGGAAGCGTCCGAAGCCTCGAAGCGCGGCCTGGAGCCGCTCGGCGTCTATCGCGGCATGGCCGTGGCGGGCTGCGACCCGGACGAGATGGGCATCGGCCCGGTCTTTGCCGTGCCGAAGCTGCTGGAGCGCAACGGCCTGACGGTCGACGATATCGACCTGTGGGAGCTCAATGAAGCCTTCGCCGTGCAGGCGCTGTACTGCCGCGACCGGCTGGGCATCGATCCGGACATCTACAATGTCAACGGCGGCGCCATCTCGATCGGCCACCCCTATGGTATGTCGGGCGCCCGCATGGTCGGCCACGCCCTGATCGAAGGCCGCCGGCGCGGCGCGAAATATGTCGTCTGCACCATGTGCATCGGCGGCGGCATGGGCGCCGCCGGCCTGTTCGAGGTGCATGGGACGGCGTAGCGGCGGCGGCAGCGCTTCGCGCTCCCCTTTGGGCGGCGGCTTGTGTAGGGTTGCGCCGCCCATATCCGAATCAGGAGCGCACCATGCCCAAAGAAATTCTCGAGGTTCCCGGCCTGTCCGAGGGACTGCGCAAAAACAATGTGCCGCTGTCACCCGTCGTCAAGGCGAACGGCTTCGTCTTCGTCTCCGGCCAGGCGCCGTTCGACATCGAGACCGGCGAACTGGTGCAGGGCGATCTGGAAACCCAGACCCGCGCCTGCCTGGATGCGGTGAAATACTGCCTCGAGTGCGCCGGTTCTTCGATGGAGCAGGTCGTCAAGGTCACGGTTTTTTCCGTCAACGCCGCCCATTTCCGGCGCTTCAACGAGGTCTACAAGACCTACTTCCCGAAAGATCCGCCGGCCCGGAGCTTCGTCACCGTCGCCTCCTGGCCGCTCGACTTCGATATCGAGGTCGAGTGCATCGCCCTTGCCGACTAGCGCGGTCAACGAGCGCGGCCGGGGTGCGGTCACGGTCCTCGGCGCCGGCATCGTCGGCACCTGCTGTGCGCTGGCGCTGCAGCGCGAGGGCTTCCAGGTCACCCTGATCGACCGGAATACGCCGGGCGCCGGCACATCCAGCGGCAATGCCGGCCTGATCCAGACCGGCACGCCGATGCCGATGGCGACGCCGGGCCTGCTGCGCCAGGTGCCGTCCATGCTGCTCGATCCGAAGGGCGCGCTGGTCATCCGCTGGCGCTACCTGCCCCGGCTGATCCCCTGGCTGTGGCGATTCTTGCGGCAATCCTCGCACCGGCGGACAGAGGCCAATGCCCGGGCGCAGATGCGCCTGCTGGAGCGTGTCGCCGACGCGTATCGCGAACTCGTCAAGGCCGCGGGCGCTGAAGACATGCTGCGCTACAAGGGACTGCTGTTCGTCTATCGCAACGCGGAGGACGTCGAGGCCGCCGGCTGGGAAATGGACTTGTTCCGCCGCCACGGCGCTCGGGTCGATGCAGTGACCGCCGACGAATTGCACCAGATGGAGCCGGCACTGAACCGGGACTACACCCACGGATTTCACCTGCCGGACTGCTTCTATACCGTCGATCCGAAGCATCTGACCGAGCGGCTCGCCGAAGCGTTCGGCAGGATGGGCGGCGTGTTCCGGACGGCCGAGGTCACCGGCATCGAGATGGGCGCTGCCGGGCCGAGCGGTCTGCGCACGGCATCGGAGACGATCCCGGTCGAGCGACTGGTTCTCGCCGCCGGCGTTTTCTCCAAGGCGTTCGCGAAGGAACTGGGCGTTTCGGTGCCGCTCGAATCGGCGCGCGGCTATCATCTGATGCTGATGGACGAGACCGTGCGACTGAACGGCCCGGTGCTGGACGGCAAACGGCATTTCGCCGTGACGCCCATGTCCGGCGGCCTGCGCCTGGCCGGGATGGTGGAGCTCGCGAACATCGACGCCGCGCCGAACTACGAACGTGCCGAAATGCTGCTGCCGCTGGCGCAGGATATGCTGCCGGACCTGAAGGGCGCAAAAACCCGGCCCTGGATGGGCCACCGGCCGGCCATCCCGGACAGCCTGCCGGTCATCGAGCGGTCGCGCCGCCATCCCAACACCTTCTTCGCCTTCGGCCACGGCCAGCTCGGCCTGACCATGGGCGCGATCACCGGCCTGCTGATTGCCGACCTGGCCTGCGGCCGTCCGCCGAGGGTCGACCTGACGCCCTATCGGTCCGACCGATTCTGAGCGGCGTTTCCGCTTCGGCCGCGGGTTCGGGTGCAGGGCCGGCCGCCCTGCCCTGTTGCCTTCCCGGCCCCAAGGGCCAACATCTCGACCGCCTGTTGGTTCAGCCGGCCTTTTAGTCTCCCGCCCGTTCATTTGCCCGCCGAGTAACCGCCTTGCCTTCCTCCGCCCCGGCCCCCCGATGGCCCGACCTGCTGCCCGCCGGCCGTCCGGCCCTGATGGGCATTCTCAATCTCACGCCGGACAGTTTTTCGGACGGCGGCCGCTACGAGTCGCCCGATGCGGCGCTGGCCCACGCCGGGCGGCTGCTCGCGGCCGGCGCGGACATTATCGACATCGGCGGCGAATCGACCCGGCCCGGCGCCACGCCGGTTGCGCCGGAGGCCGAACTCGAACGGATCATGTCGGCCCTGCGCCGCCTTGCGGCGGACGGCCGGACCGTATCGATCGACACGCGCAACGCCTCCGTCATGCGCGCGGCACTCGGCGCCGGCGCAACGATCGTGAACGATGTCAGCGCGCTCGCCCACGATCCGGAGAGCTTCGAAGCGGTCCGGCGCAGCGGGGCGCCGGTCATCCTGATGCATATGAAAGGCGATCCGGCGACGATGAACGACGATCCCCGCTACGGCGATGTCGTCGCGGAAGTCGTCGGCACGCTGGGAGAACAGGCCAAACGCTTTCTGGCCGCCGGTCTGATGAAATCGCAGATCGCCGTCGATCCGGGCCTCGGTTTCGGCAAGACTCACGGGCACAATCTTGCGCTGCTGCACAATCTCGACAGGCTGGCCGCCCTCGGTTATCCGGTCTGCGTCGGCGCATCGCGCAAGCTGGCGGCGCTGTCGGCGGCGGCGGGCGTCCGTCTGGCGGCGTCCACGGCGGCGGCGGTGCTGGCGGCGCAACAGGGCGCCGCGATCCTGCGCGTCCACGATGTCGCCGAGACCCGCGTGGCGCTGCGGATCGCCGGATTTGCCATGCCGCGGCCTCCGGGAGAAATGAACCTCGGGATGGCCGATGGGCCGGCGATCGTATAGGAATCCGCAAGATCGGCCGGGACCGGGAGGCAGGACCGGAGCATGAACCGTACCTTCTTCGGCACTGACGGCATTCGCGGTATCGCCAACCGCGAACCGATGACCGCGACGACCGCGTTGGCGCTGGCGGCGGCGGCCGGCAGCTATTTTCGGCGCGGCGCCCATCGCCACCGGGTGGTGATCGGCAAGGATACCCGCCTGTCCGGCTACCTGCTGGAGCCGGCGCTTACCGCCGGTTTCATCTCCATGGGTATGGACGTGATTCTGGTCGGCCCGCTGCCGGCGCCCGCCATCGCCATGCTGACGCCGTCCCTGCGCGCCGATATCGGGGTGATGATCACGGCCTCGCACAACGCCTATCAGGACAACGGCATCAAACTGTTCGGCCCCGACGGCCACAAACTTTCCGACGACATCGAGCTGGAGATCGAACGGCGGATGCAGGCCGGCATTGCGGACGACACACTGGCGGGTCCGCAGGATCTGGGCCGGGCCACGCGGCTGGACGACGCGCCGGGCCGCTATATGGAATTCGCCAAGGCCACCTTCCCCGCGGAATTGCGTCTCGAAGGGCTCAAGGTCGCGGTCGATTGCGCAAACGGCGCCGCCTACAAGGCAGCCCCGACCGTGCTGTTCGAACTGGGCGCCGAGGTCGTGCCGATCGCGGTCTCCCCCGACGGTTTCAACATCAACCGGGATTGCGGCGCCACCGCACCGGAAACCCTGGCTACAGCGGTCGTCGCCCATAACGCGCATGTCGGGATCGCGCTCGATGGCGATGCCGACCGGGTCCGGATGATTGACGAGAACGGGCAGATCATCGATGGCGACCAGATCATGGCGCTGATCGCTCGTGCCTGGCGCAACGCCGGCAAGTTGAAAGGCGGCGGCGTCGTCTCGACGGTGATGTCGAATCTCGGCCTTGAGCGCTTTCTCCGAAGCATGGCCCTGGACCTCGTGCGGACGAAGGTCGGCGATCGGTATGTGGTCGAGCATATGCGCCGACACGGCTTCAACGTGGGCGGGGAACAGTCCGGCCATATCGTGCTGACCGACCACAACACGACCGGCGACGGCCTGATCGCCGCGTTGCAGGTGCTGGCGGAACTGGTCCGCTCAGGCAAGCCAGCCAGTGAGGTCACGCATCTGTTCGAGCCGGCGCCGCAGCTCCTCAAGAATGTCCGCTACCCGGCCGGCGGCGCGACCGCACCGCTCGACGCACAAGCAGTCAAACAGGCGGTGGCCGACGGCGCGCGCCGATTGGGTGACAATGGCCGCCTCGTAATCCGCGAATCGGGCACCGAACCGGTCATCCGCGTGATGGCGGAAGGCGATGACGAAACCCTCGTCACCGCAGTCGTCGACTCGATCTGCGCCTCGATCGAAGCGGCGGCCCGGTGAAAGGCCGTGTCCTCATTGTCGCCGGTTCCGATTCCGGCGGCGGCGCCGGGATTCAGGCCGACATCAAAACGGTGACGGCGCTTGGCGGCTTCGCCATGACGGCGGTGACGGCGCTCACAGCCCAGAACACACTGGGCGTACATGGCGTCGTCGGGATCGACCCGGCCTTTATCCGGCAGCAGATCGACGTTGTGGTGAGCGACCTTGGCGTCGACGCGATCAAGACCGGCATGCTGCACAGCAGAGCGGTGATCGAGACGGTGGCCGGCGCGATCCGGGACCTGGCCCCGGCGTCGCCACTGGTGGTCGATCCGGTCATGGTCGCCAAGGGAGGCGCGCCCTTGCTGGAAGACGATGCGGTCGCCACGCTGCGCGATTTGCTTCTGCCTCTCGCGACGGTCATTACCCCGAACCTGCCCGAAGCAAGCGTTCTGCTGGGGCGGGACGTGTCCGATTTCGATAGCATGGAGGAGGCTGCCCGGGCCCTGCTCGCTTTCGGCCCGAAAGCAAGCCTGCTCAAGGGCGGGCATCTGGAAGGCGATGTCGTCGTCGACCTTCTTGCGGCCGAGGGGGCGCCACCGGTCAGCTGGACAGCGCCGAAGATCGATACGATGCACACCCACGGAACGGGCTGCACCCTGGCATCAGCCGTCGCGGCCGGCCTGGCGCAGGGCATGGCTCTGGAACCGGCGGTGTCCCGCGCCCGGGATTACGTGCGCGAAGCCATCCTCGCGGCGCCCGGCTACGGCGCCGGGCACGGGCCGCTCAACCATGCTCACTGGATCGCTCCCGCATAAATAAGGGCGGGGCCTGCGCTCCGCCCTGCCAAATCCGCGCTGTGGCAGCGTCTTACCCGTCGTCCTTCGCGCCGCTTTCTTTCTCCAATTCGGCGACCCGGGCGCTCAACCGCGCCACCTCCGCTTCGGCCGCGGCAGCCGTCGCGGCCAGATCCGACTTGTCGGCATCGCTTTCGAGGGCTTGTGCTTTCGCGCCGGCAACCTGCTGCTCCAGGTCCCCGATGCGGCGCTGCGCGACGGTCCGGCGGAGACCCCAGATCAACCAGCCGACGATCAGCCCGATGATGTAGGCGATCACCAGCCAGAGCCAGATTTCGCCGATCAGGTATCCCATGGTGCTCCCCCCGGTTGGCGCCGGTCGGGAACACCCGCCGACGCTCCAGAATCTGCCCGATTATTTCGACACATCGAAGTCGATGCGCCGGTTCTTCGCCTTGATTTCTGCCGTATCGCCTGCGGCGACCGGTCTGGTATGGCCGTAGCCGCGGGCCGATACCCGGCCGGCGGGGGCGCCACGGCTTGTCATATAAGCAGCGACCGCGGCAGCCTGCGCTTCGCTCAGGCTGAGGTCGGCGCCCGGATTGCCGGAATTTTCGGTATGGCCTTGAACCTCAATCCTGGCGCCGACACACCGCTTCGCCACAACCGTCAGCGCATCCAGCAGCGCGTGGCTTTGCGGATCGATTGCCGCCGCGCCGGCGGCGAAGCGCACCGACTGGTCCTTTTTCACCTTTTCGATCGCCTCCCTGCAGGCTTCCGGAGACGAGAACGCCGGCAGCGACACCGTTTCGTCGGCGATATCTTCGACACCCCTGACTGTCTCCAGCATCACCCGGGCCGCAGCGACCCGCGCTATGCGCTCGGCTTCAACCGGCGCGTCGCCGGACAGCGTGAACCTACGGCCGTCCACCCTGCATTTCATCCAGTTGAGCGGGAATTCGGCGATCGCTGTACCGCATGCGCCGGCAAACGCCGCCTGCATGCCGTCGGACGATTTGTAGTAGGCCATCGTCGTGTCGCTGATTGTCTCCCGGGCCTTCATCTCCTCGACGGCGGCGGAGGCTTTTTCGACGCCATACCTGCGCGCCGTCTCCGTTAACGCAGCGCCGCTCATCGTGACTGTCTGGCCTTTGACCGCGCATTTGAGCCAGGCTGCCGGCAGGTCGGCCGCGGCTCGTTTGCAGCTTTCCGCCAGTCTCTTTTCCAGATCGTCCATCGATTTGAAGCGGGCCGTGGTGTTGTCGTGCACCTCGCGAATGCCGGGAATGGCGTCGATGGCGCGGGCAGCATTGTCCGAAGACCGCCTGCGCTCTGACGGCAACAGCGCTTCCCCATTCAGGATTGCATCCCGGCCCTGAATTTCGACCGAGGCCCAGGGCAGTCCGGTCTCCGCAAGTCTCGCATCGGCTCTCGCCTGGAGATCGGCTTCGATCTTCCCGGTTGCGTCCATGCTGTAGATGGCGATCGCGCCAACGATCAGCACGCCGGTAAAACCGGCAGTCAGGTAGCCAAAAAACCTGCCCATGCCACCATCCCAGGTCGCCCGAAACCGATGCCGAACCGCGCCGGCTGCCGCTACCGAAAATGCCAGTGCCCGAGCGCCGCAGCAGCAGGCTCCCCCGACGGCCCGAGTAGATTATAGGCTTTTCTTGATCGGTTTCGCCGGTTTTCTTCTTTGGCTTGGCGGGAGAGGCCGGATCGACGGGGTGCGCCGGCACGGATCGAGGCTTTTTCCCGCGCCGATTCGATGATAGGGCGGCAGCATGAGATGGATGCCCGCCGAACCGGATTATCGAGTTGGCTTCGCCCTTGTCCTGATCGCCTCCGCCGGCTTCGGCCTCGGCCCCGCGCTCGGACGGTTCGCCGCCGACAACGGTCTGTCCGCCCTGACCACGACAGCGTGGCGTTTCGTCATTCCGGTCGTGGTTCTGTCGCCGTTTCTGCCGCGCGCCTTCGCGCACGGCCGGCTCGCCTATCTGGGGCTGGCGGTTGGCGCGGTCGCCGCGCTCGGCATGGTCGCCTATTTCCATGCCTTGCGGCATCTCAGCGTCGCGACGGTATCGGTGATCTACTTCACCTACCCTCTGTTCACGATTCTGCTCGACCGCCTCCTGTTCCGGGAACGCATCCGTCCCCGGGCGGTTGCCGCCTCGGTCCTGATCGTTGCCGCCGCGGCGGTCGTGGTGCAGCCTGAGGCCCTGACCGGCGGCCGCGCCGAAATTCTGCTGCTGGCCTTCGCCTCGCCGGTCGGCTTCGCCATCCTGATCGTCACCCTGTCGCGCAGTCTGACGCCGATCCCAGTTCTGCCGCGCGCCAGCGTTGGCCTGACCGGCGCCCTGCTCGGCCTGAGCCCCGGCTTCCTGTTGTTCGACGCCGGGCCGCTGTTGCCGTCGGCGCCGGAGGCCACCGCCATCCTGATCTTCTTTGCAGCGACGACCACCCTGATCCCGCAACTGATGTACACCGCCGGTTCCGCCTACGCCGGCGCGGGCCTGACGTCTATCGCCGGCGCCTTCGAACTTGTCGTCGCGCTGTTGGTCGGCTGGCTCTGGCTCGGCGATCCGGTCCTGACCCGTGAAGTCATCGCCGGGCTGCTGATTGTCGGGGCGCTGGCCTCGGCCGTGGTGCCGCTGCCTTCAAGAGCAGGGGGTCAGCCGCCTCAGCCGTAACTCGCCGACAAGCCGGCCCGGGCATCGCCCTGGATGCCGTATTGCGGGATCGGATAGCGCAAACCGTTCTTCGAGAGGGCGGCAAGGCCGTCGATGACGCCGGGCAGGAAAGACGGCGGGATCGCCATCAGCAGCTCGTCTTCCATCACGCCGCCGTAGCGCCGCTCGGCGAAGCACGGGATCGACAGGCTCGGCTCGCCGGTCTTGAGCGCGCGGCCCCAGCTGTCGGCGCAGGCGCTCTCGCCGACACAGCCCCATTCGAGCTTGCGGTAACCGGTCCATTGCAGCCCGTTGATGAACAGGATCATCTGGGCCGGCGTGGCGTAGATCAGGCAGATGTCCGGCGGATCAAGACGGCCGGCGGCGAGCGGCGACACCGCCATCGCGGCGTAAGTCCCGTGGGGCACCACGTCCATTGCCTCCTGGTGGGCCGCCGCATCGGCCGGCGTTTCGAACCACACGCCCGCCATATGCTCGCCGGACAGCCATTCCGGGTTCTGCGGGTGCAGGCCGATCACGGCGCCGCATTGCGCGCCGACCAGATCGTCCTGGGTTATGCCGACGGTCCAGCCGAGCCGGCAGGCCTGGGCGACGATCTGGTCCGTGGTGTGGATCGTGCCCTTCGGCCGCCGGATGCGCGGTACCGCCGCCATCGCCTCGACCGTTTCGAACAGTTTCATGCCGATGGGCGTGGTGCGCAGGCGCAGATAGCGAATTAGGCCGGCGACGAGACCTTCATAGTCGTAGGCGGGGCGCGCGTCGTCGCCCATGGGCGATTCGGGCGGGGATGAGGACATGGCAGGTCTCCAGCAAGAGTATCGGCGCATTCAACCACAGGGACCGGCCTGAACCCAGCCGTATCCCCCGCAGCGTGCCGAACCGCTGGCAGGAATTTGCGTAGGCGACGTCGCCCTTCGGTCAGATTATGGCATCAACGGTCCGAAGGTGCGGTAGATCCAGGCGGCGAATTCGGTCTCCAGCGAGAAAGAGAGCATGCCCATCTCCGAGTATCCAAGAATCCAGGGCATCAGATAGAAGCGGATCATGAAGAAGAACCAGGCGACATAGAGCGGGATCATCGGCTCGATCAGGAAGCCTGGCGTGATCGGCTTGAAGACCCGGAGGATCGGGTCCGTCATCTTCACGAAAGCCTTCATGAAGAAGAAGGGCGAATCGGTCGGGAGAAAGATGTTCATGCCGAAGCGGCCGATCAGCGTCCACATGATCGCGCCCAGGATATAGTCCTGGACCACGGCCCAGATCGGAAGCCCTGCGGTCATTGTCTGCCCCTTATCGCCTTACGGACGGGCAGCATAAAAGAATTCGGGGGCGGAACAAGGTTCCGCCCGCAGCCTTAAAGAAATCGGGGGCGGAACAGTGTTCCGCCCCCGAGGCAAGGTACAGGATGATTGGATCTAGTGCAGGGCTTCGAGAATTGTCGCCCCGCTCGGATCGCGCGTGTTGTCCACCATCTGCTGGACCTCTTCGCTCGGCGCCGGGGTCATCAGGCTGACGACGACCATCGCCACCAGACTGACCGGCATGCCGACGATGCCGAAGCGCAGATGATCGAGGCCCAACCACTGCTGACCGGTCGTGTAGGTCCACCACAGGTAGACCGACCCGGCCCCGAAGCCTAAGACCATGCCGGCGATCGCACCGGCTGTCGTCGCCCGTTTCCACCACACGCCCAGGACGAGCGGGAAGAACAGGCCCGAACAGGCGAAGCAGAAGGCCCAGGCGACCGCGCCCAGAATTCCGGTCAACTGCAAGCTGGCAACCGCAGAGCCGAGAGCACCGATCACAATCAGCAACACGCGGGCGACGATCAACCTCATCTTGGTGTCCGCCTTCGGGTCGATGATCTTGTAGTACAGATCGTGGCTCAGCGCGTTGGCGATGGCGAGCAGCAGCCCGTCCGCCGTCGACATGGCGGCCGCCATGCCGCCGGCCGCGACCAGGCCGGAGATCACATACGGCAGCCCCGCGATTTCAGGCGTGGCCAGCACGACGATGTCGGGCCGCATGAAGAATTCGTTGATCTGCAGGATGCCGTCCTTGTTGCCGTCCGTAATGGCCAGCATCTTCACGTCGGTCCAGTTCTTGATCCATTCGAGATTGTTCACCTCCGCAATGGACTTACCGATGATGCTGCTCGCGAGGTTCGGATCGATCAGCTGCAGCTTCGTCAGCGTGGCCAGGGCCGGCGCCGTGAAATACAGCAGGAAGATGAAGAACAGCGACCAGGACACGGAACGCCGGGCCGAACGAACGGTCGGCGTCGTGAAGTAGCGCATCAGGATGTGCGGAAGCGACGCCGTGCCGGCCATCATGCAGAGGGCCAGCGTGACGAACTTCCAGCTATACATGGCGCTGTCGGCCGGTCCGTTGTGCAGGGTGGTGAGGATTTTCACCCCCGGCACCTTTTCGAGCGCCGCGGCGCCGACATTGAGCGTCCCCTCCAGCTCGGTGATCCGCACGACGGCGTCGCCATAGCTGAAGTGCGGGATGATCCCGAAGCCCTGCGTGTTGGACATCCAGATCACCGGAACGAGGTAGGCGATGATCAGCACGATATACTGCGCCACCTGCGTCCAGGTCACGGCACGCATGCCGCCGAGCATCGAACACAGCAGGATACCCAGCAGGCCGAACCAGACGCCGACCTCGAACGGGATATGCAACGCACGCGCTGCGATCGTCCCGGTCGCGTTGATCTGCGCCGTCACATAGGTGAAGGACGTCACCACGAGGATGATCACGGCGACGAAGCGCGCCCAGTTGCCGCCATACCGCGTCCCGATGAAATCGGGCACCGTGTAGCAGCCGAACTTACGCAGATACGGGGCCAAGAGCGAATTCACCAGCACATAGCCGCCGGTCCAGCCGACGACGAAGGCCAGATAGCCGTGACCGCCGAAATAGATGCCGCCGGCGAGCGCCACGAAGGACGCGCCGGACATCCAGTCCGCCGCAGTCGCCATCCCGTTGAACACGGGCGGCACTTCGCGTCCGGCCACATAGTAGGCCGACACCTGCATGGTGCGCGAGAGCCAGCCGATCGTCGCATAGATGCAGACCGTGAAGATGACGAACAGGATGCCGATCGTGTCGGCGCCCAGGCCCGCTTGCTCCAGAACCGCCATCAGAGCGATGAAGACGATGAATCCGCCGGTATACACTCCGTAGATTTTCGGCAGATTTTCGATAAAGTTTCCTTTGAACATGGCGGCCCCCCCTATCCTTCTATTTCGTCGCCGGAGAGACCGGCATCCGCATCGATCTTGTCCTGCCGCCAGTTCTGGAAGAAAATCAGCAGAACAAAAATGATGAGCGAGCCCTGGACTGCAAGATAGTAGCCCAACGGAAAGCCGATGAAGGATACCCCGTTAAGGCTTTTGGCGAACCAGTGCACCAGTAGCGAGAAGATGAACCAGATCACCAGTACGATGATCGTGAGGTTTCTGGTCCTCGCCCAGTGGCGCGTCCGCTGGCCTGACGAATCGGACATGCGGCAACATCCTCTGAGGTTTGTACGAGAGCGTTTCCATGAATAATCCCGGCATTCTATTGTGCCGGGCACACGGCGGGGGAAATTTATACGGTGATGGGGAAATGTGTCAAGGTATCCTTGTTCGCTATTATTTATCCATTGCATAAGTATACCCGATGATACTGTCGCTACTCGCGCGATTGCCCGGCCCGTTCAAGAGTATTGCCGAGCGGCTCGACAGTACTCCGATAGATTCGGTCGAGGATTTATTCAGGTTTGTGCGCACGCGGGCCTCGTTCGTCGCGCAGACAGCCCTGTTCGGATACTTGAAAGCTCGCATGGGAACTCAATTTCGCGAGTATTTTACAGACGATGTATTCTCCCAAGCGATACAGGAATCGTCGGTCAAGGTTTTTCTGTCCTGCCTGTCCGATCTGACGGTTCATGTCGTCGCCGTCGTCGCCGGTTCTGCGCCCGTGCAGCATGAGGAAGCCGAGGCCATGGCGCGGCAATGCTTCGATCTCGGCATGCGCGAAGGTCTGGCCGACGTCGACTTGAGAAAGATCCCGGCCGATGCACGCGAACGGTTCGAACAGCGGCTGCGCGAAACGGATTGGCCGGCGGCCGCTGTCGGCGATGCCGCTTTCTCCCTCAGTCCGGCAGACCTTATTCGCTTTGCGCCTGTGATTAACGACTTCAAAATTCGCGACCGTAAGATTGTTGCCACCTCAATCGGCCACAATTGGCGGGAGGTTCGCGCGTCCTTTCGAAAACGCGCGGTTCCCGGGGGCATCGCGGGCGACTGGCGGAATGCCTCGGGTTTCTAGCTTTTGAGGCATGCATGAGTTTTTCGGCTACGTCGGGCGGGCTCTCCGGATTACCGCTCTCCAGCATGCCGGCGGTCGTCATCGACACGGAAACGACCGGTCTCGACGTCGAGAAAGACCGAATCGTCGAAATCGGCGCGGTCCGCCTGGAGACCTGTGCGCCCGGACCGCAGCGAGTCTATTCCGAACTGATCGATCCCGGCGTCCCGATTCCGGAAGCCGCCACCAGGATTCACGGCATCGTCGATGCCGACGTTGCCGGTGCGCTATCGTTTCCCGAACGGATCGCCGAGTTCGGGACATGGGCCGAGTCCGCGGTCGTGATCGGCTATTCCGTCGGCTTCGATCTCGCAGTGCTCAAAGCGGAACACGGGCGCCACGGCCTTCCCTGGCAGCCACCCCGGGCGCTGGACG
The DNA here is from genome assembly GCA_965249845.1 of Alphaproteobacteria bacterium. GTDB lineage: Bacteria > Pseudomonadota > Alphaproteobacteria > Bin65 > Bin65 > Bin65. Next base: position 2,661,558 of record CBDFNA010000003.1, on the reverse strand, counting down.
TGCGCCATCTTGTCGAACTCGTCGCCCCGCAACTGCCGGAGCAGTCGCTCGATACGGCGGCAAGCTGGCTGGGCGTCGAAGTGCACGACCGCCACCGGGCGCTGGGCGACGCCCAGGTTGCGGCCGAGATTTACCGAGCCGTCGTTCCGAAGCTGCGCGAGAAGGGCATTGTGACGCTGGCGCAGGCGGAACGGGCGATCCGGTCGCTTTCCACCCGGATGGCGGAAGAAGCCCAGGCCGGCTGGCACGATATGGGCCAGAGCGGCGATGGGAGCGGCGGCGGGAGCGGCGTCGCCGAATATGTCCGGATCGACAGTTTTCCCTATCGCCACCGCGTTGCGGACCTGATGAAGAGCCCGCCGCTGACGGCCGAAAACGACCGGACCGTGAAAGCCGTACTCGCGGCGATGATGGAGGAGAAGGTCAGCTCTTTCTTCCTGCCGCCCAAGATGGTCGGCGGCCCGCACGGGATCGTGACCGAGCGGGATATCCTGCGGGCCGTCGACCGGGACGGGCCGGCAGCGCTGGACGCGCCGGTCGGCAGTCTGGGCCAGCGCCCTCTGGTGACGATCCACAAGGACGAATTCGTCTACCGGGCGATGGCACGGATGTCCGGCGCGGGATTCCGGCATCTCGGCGTGACGGACGAAGACGGAATTTTGTGCGGCGCGCTGAGCGCGCGGGATCTTTTGCGCCAGCGGGCCGGCGATGCCGTTTCGCTGGGCGACAGCATCGAATCCGCCGGGTCGCGTTTCGAGCTCGGCCGCGTCTGGTCGCAACTGACGGCAGTGGCACGCGCCCTCGCTGTCGAGGAGGTCGATGCCAGGAATATCGCCTCGTTGATTTCGCGCGAATTGCGGGCGTTGACGGCACGCGCGTGCCAACTGGCGGAAGCGGAAATGGCGGATACCGGCCGGGGCGAAGCGCCTGCGCCCTATGCGCTTCTGGTGCTCGGCTCCGGCGGGCGCGGCGAAAGCCTGCTCGCCATGGATCAGGACAATGCGCTGATCTACGCGGACGAGGCGCCTGAGGATGCAGACAACTGGTTCGGGGAATTGGGCCAGCGTACCGCAGACATTCTGAACGAGGCCGGCGTAATCTACTGCCCGGGCGGAATCATGGCGTCCAACACGGCCTGGCGCAAACCGTTGGCAATCTGGCGGCAGACCGTGCGGTCGTGGATCGAGCGGTCACGCGCCGAGGATCTGCTGAATTGCGATATCTTCTTCGATGCCCAGGCCGTGCTCGGCGCAACGGACATGGCGGACAGCCTGCGTTCCGAAGCGCTCGACCAGGCCCGGCAGGCGCCGACATTTCAGCAATTCCTCGCCATAAACGCCGGGAATTTCGACACGCCGATCGGCATGTTCGGCCGTTTCAGGACCGAAGCCGGCCGTGTCGACCTCAAGATCGGCGGGATCATGCCGATCTTCTCGACCGCCCGCGTCATCGCGGTGATGCACGGCGTCGAGGCGCGCACAACGCCCAAGCGGCTGGCGGTGGCGCGCGGACTGGAAACGGTTTCGGACAAGACCGTCGACAATCTGGTCGAAGCGCACCGCATTCTGCTGAATCTGATTCTCGGCCAGCAATTGCGTGACATCGACCGGGGATTGGCCCTTGCCAACAAGGTCAACCCATCGGAGCTCACCGGCTTCCAAAAGCAGGAAATGAAGTGGGCGCTCGAACAGGTGTCGCTGGTCTCGGACCTGCTCGGCGTGCCGGCGCTGGGGCGGTGAGGACGGTTCGGCCCGGAATACCCGCCAGCTGCTCTTTGGCCGGGTAGCATCCGCATTCGATACCTCCCCTTTCGGAGGATTTTTCTGCAAAAATAAGGCTGCAAGCGGGGTTCGGCAAAGGAGGCAACGCCGGGCCATTGAGCAACCGGGCTCGAGCGCGCCGGCTGCTCTCTCCCGAAGGCGGCTGCGGCCGGCGTGGTGCCCCGGTCCGTTTCGGCGTGGCGCCCGGGCGTTGTGCCGCCGCAAAGCGACCGGCGATGTAGCAGAAAGTGTCGTCCGTCCCGATCGCCCTCTCAAGTGGCGGTCGGGCCAATAGGGCGGAGCCGAAAATCCGGCGGCTGTCTCGCTCTCCGGCAGGTTTGCGGCCGGAAAACGACAGTCGGCCGGGGGCGATCGGGCCACCGTGGCGGTGAGATATTTTTCTTGCAGATCGGCGCCGGTTTAGCCAATAGGGCGCGCTCAATGGAACTGTGCAAGCCGGAAACGGCACGGTATGGTTGCGCCACCGCAAAGCCACAGCAATTGCCCAAGCCCCGACTCAGGAGATCGCCTGTATGTTGAGATTCTCCGAAGAGATCATGTTGCTCTTGCTCGACGACAAAGGCGGGAGGTTCGTCGACGTATCTACTCTGTCGCTCGAATATGCGCTGGCCGGGGCGGCGCTGATGGATCTGGCGATGGAGGGGCGGATCGACACCGATCCGGAACGGCTCTTCGTGGTCGATCCGACCCCGCTCGGCGACGACTTGCTCGATCCGGCACTGGCCCGGATCGTCGCGTCGGACGAATCCCACGATGCGCGCTACTGGATCAAATAGACCGCTGCAGACGCCGAAGACATCCGCGAGCGTTCGCTGGCCCGGCTGGTCGACCGCGGCATCCTGCACCGCGAGGAGGACCGATTCATGTGGGTGTTGCGGACGCGGCGCTACCCGATCGACGACTACAAGGCAGTACGCGAGGTGAAACTCCGGATCATGGGCGTGATTCTGAGCGAGGACATCCCGGAAGCGCGCGACATCGTCATCATCTCGCTCGCCGACGTCTGCCGCATCTTCGAAGGCCTGCTGTCCGCCCGGGAACTGAAGGCGGCGGCGCAGCGGATCGACCAGATCCGCCAGATGGACCTGATCGGCCGGGAAGTCTCGAAGGCGGTGACGGAAATCGAAACGTCCCTCGCCATGGCTTTCGTTCCGATGCACTGAGGCGGGGCCGTTCGAATCGGCGCAACATTCGCCGGGCCGACGCGGCCGGAGCCAGGCGGAGCGGTTTCCGTAAATCGGGCGCGACCGCGACCGCCGCACCAATTCATGGAGCGGTATTCCCGGCCAAGCGGATCGCGCAGAGGACCGCCTCCGGCCGGAGCGGCACCCGGCACAGCGGATCGATATGGCCATTGCCCCCGGGATCGATGGCCCGGCAAAGCGCATTCGCAATCGCGGCGGCAACCGGAATAACTCCGCCTTCGCCGACGCCGCGGACGCCCAGCGGGTTGGTGGTCGGCACCGTTTGGACATGGTCGAGCCTGATGCACGGCGCTTCCGCGGCGGCGATGAGCGGGTAGTCGGCCAGCGTGCCTGTCAGCAATTGTCCGTCGTCGTCATAAAGCAGTTCGGCAAACATCGCGCCGCCGATGCCTTCGACCGCGCCGCCGACAACCTGTCCGTCGACGATAGCCGGGTTCAGATGGCGGCCGATATCGTGGACAACGTAGTAGTCGAGTATGCGATAGATTCCGGTGCGCATATCGACGGCAAGCCGGACAGCGTGGACCGACAGGGCGAAGGTCAACGTCTGTTCGGTATCGAAAATGAACTGCGCCGAAAGCGCCGATTGTCCCTCGTACAGGGGGCCGCCGGGGACCGTCGCCCGGGCGATATCGCCCAGGCCGAGCCCTGTCCGTTCCCCGTTCGAGCGAAGAATGTCGCCCGCTGCCACGGTAAGGACTTCCGGTTTTTCCTGCAGCAGAATGCCGGCATAGACCAGAACCTTCTCGCGCAGTTGCGATGCGGCGCCGGCAACCGCATTGGCGCCGACGACCGCGCCGCGGCTGGCGAAAGCGCCGCGACCGAACGGCAGGAGCTGGGTATCGCCCATGCGCACGGTGACGCGGCTCTCATCGACACCCAGGGTCTCCGCGCAAACTTTGGCGTAGGTCGTCGCCTGGCCCTGGCCCTGGCTGGTCATGCCGGAAAAGACGGTCGCGTTGCCGGCGCCGTCGATCCGCACCTCCGCCGATTCGAAACCGATGAAGCCGGTGCTTTCGATACCGCAGGCGAGGCCCCAAGCGGCGCGCTCGTGCGCCCCGACCGCGTCGACCCTTTCGTCGTACCCGCTGCCGGCGACGGCCCGCTCGAGCAGCGCCGGAAAATCGCCGCTTTCGAACCGGCACTTGGGCCCGGCATATGGGATATGCGGCGTATAGGGCATGTCTGCGGGCGTCACGAGGTTGCGCGCCCGGATTTCGGTCGCCGAAAGGCCCAGCTCCCGGGCCACCATGTCCAGCATGGTTTCGAGCGGAAAGGTCGCCTCGGGCTGGCCCGCACCGCGATAGGTCGCCAGCGGGGTCTTGTTCGTCCCGACGCAGATCACGTCGAGCGAAATATCGGCAATCCTGTAAGGCCCGGCGCAGTGGCCGGACGCGACCTCGGCGGTGATGATACCGCTGGTGAAAATGTAGGCGCCGACATCGACGAGCAGTCGGCCCTTCATCGCCAGGATTCGCCCTTCGCCGTCGTAGCCGATCTCCAGCGCGGTCTCCGTCGAGCGCGAATGGGTCGTCGCCTGAAAATGCTCGAACCGGTCCTCGATCCACTTTACCGGCCGGCCGAGCACCCGGCTAGCATGGCTCACCGTGACTTCCTCGGTATAGGGTCGGGATTTGGAGCCGAAGCCGCCGCCGACATCCTCGGCGATCACGCGAACGGCGTCTTCCGGCAGGTCCAGCAACCAGGCCAGATTCTGCCTGACGGCGTAGTGGGCCTGGGTCGAAGTATAGAGCGTCAGGAAATCCCTGCCGGCATCGAAATCGGCGACGCAGCCGCGGTTTTCGAGCGGCACAGGCGCCTGGCGCCCAAATTCGAATTTCCGGGCAATCCGCCCGGCGCAGCGGGCGAACGCGGCATCGGTATCGCCGGTCTCGTGCCTGAAGGACGCTGCGACATTGCCCGGCCAGTCGGCGTGCAGGGCCGGCGCATTCTCCGCCAGGGCTGCCGCGGTCGAGGCGACGGCCGGCAGGGGCCGGTAATCGACCTCGACAAGGGCCGCGAAGTCTTCTGCTTCGTAGCGGCTTTCCGCCACGACGAGGGCCACAGGCTCGCCGACGAAGCGCACCCGCCCGCGCGCCAAGAATGGCATCATGGCAGGCCGCACGCTCGGATGCGCATAGCGCAGGATCAGCGATTTTTCGATGAACGGCAGATCTTCGGCGGTCAGCACCAGCAAGGCCCCGGCCTTGAGCGCCGGGCCGGTGTCGATAGCGCCGATGCCCGCATGGGCGACCGGGCTGCGCACGAAGGCGGCATGCGCCATCCGGTCCAGCCGGATGTCGTCGGTGAAGCGGGCCCGGCCTGTGAGCAAGCGCTCGTCTTCCCGGCGCCCCCCGCCCGGCGCAGTGCTCTTTCCGGCCATCGTCACAGGACCCGTTCCCCGCCGGTTTCCGGCGCGACCGCCGCGCCGTTGGCCGTACAGCTCGGTTTCATCGATGAGCGCCCTCTCCTGCGATGCCCGTTCCGCCCGACTGATAGCACAGCATCGGGCGGTCAGGCGGTGTGAGCGACTCGGCGCACCTGCACGAAACGGCGGGACAAGTCGTCGAATATGTCAAGGGAGGATTGACGGCGCCGCCGCCTGCTGCCTAAGCAATCGGGCAGTATCGGACGCCGGCCGAACCGGCAGCGACATTCCAACGAATTCGAGGACGTGATGATCCCGAGCGGCGCCTGCCTGACCCTGACAGCGCAAACGAAAGGCGGCGACGAGCCGCTCGTCGCCGCCGTCGGCGAGCTGGTCATCGCCGGCTGGACCGGGCGCAACCGGGAGGCGATGGAAAAACACATCGCGGAACTGGAGGCGATCGGCATCCCCCGCCCGAAAAGCGTGCCGGTCTTCTACCGGGTTGCGGCGTGCCTGCTGACCGTGGCGGACGAAATTCAGGTCTCGGGGGGCCATTCCAGCGGCGAGGCCGAGACCGTGATCCTGAACCTGGGCGGGCGCCATTATGTCGGCGTCGGGTCCGACCATACGGACCGGCAGGCGGAAACGATGGGCATTTCGTTGTCCAAGCAGATGTGCGCCAAACCCATCGGCCCTACGGTGTGGCCGTTCGACGAGGTGGCCGATCACTGGGACGACCTTATACTGAGATCCTGGATCGACGAGGACGGCGAGGCGCGGCGTCTGTACCAGGAGGGCCAGGTATCGGCGATGCGCCCGCCCGGCGAATTGCAGGCGCTCTACGGCGGCCTGCCCGAGGGCGCGGCCATGTTCGGCGGCACCCTGGCGGCGCGGGGCGGCATCCGCCCGGCCGCCGCCTTCGAGATGGAGCTGGAGGATCCGGTTCTGGGCCGCCGTCTGCATCACCGCTATGAGATCGTGCCGCTGCCCGTGGAAGGGTAAGACGCACCCGAGAGGGAAGGATGCCGTTCAACAAACCCCACCAGGAATTCTTCGCGCTGGACATGGACAGCGGCTGGGAAACGCCGCCCGGCTATCGGGATGGCGGAGTCAAGCAGAAAATCCTCGCCAGCGACATCGACGAGGCGAACAAAACCGGCAGCCGCACCCGGTTCTTGCGCTTCGATCCGGGCGCCTTCAGCACCGTGCCCTTCATCCACGACCATTGGGAAGAGGTGTATCTGGTCCAGGGCGACCTGACCGTCGGCAACGACGAGAAGGGCGAGGGCGGCGAGAGCTTCGCGGCGCCGACCTACGCCTGCCGGCCGCCCGGCGTCTATCACGGCCCGTTCAAGAGCGAGGGCGGCTGCCTGCTCTACGAAATCCACTATTACGATGAGACAAACCCCTTCGAAGGCGACCTGTAGCGTATAAGGGTCGGACGCGGCGCAACCCGGTACGCTGCGGAGACGCAGGAGGCCGACATGCTGAAGAGCGGCAAGGAACATCTGGAGGGGCTGCGCGACGGCCGGACCGTCTATATCGGCGGCGAGAAGATCGACGACGTCACGACCCATCCGGCCTTCGCCACCGCGGCGCAGACCGTCGCCGGCATGTACGATGCGAAACGGGCGCCGGAAAATCTCGAGACCTACTCCTTCGAGGAGGACGGCGAGCGCTATTCCACCTGGTATCTGCGCGCCAAATCCCGGGAGGACCTGCGCCGGCGCCTCAAGTGCCACAAGGGCATCGCGGACATGACCTACGGCATGTTCGGCCGCTCGCCGGACCATGTCTCCGGCTTCGTCACCGGCATGGCGACCCATCCCGCCGCCTTCGATACCGAGACCTACAAGTTCGGTGCCAACCTGCTGGCCTATTACGAACATTGCCGGAAGAACGACGTCTACGCGACCTATGCCGTGCTGCCACCCCAGGCCGCGCGCAATCCGGAATTCTACACCAGGCAGAACCTGCCGGTGCCGACGCTGTCCGTCATCGACGAACGCGACGACGGCATCGTGATCAGCGGCATGAAGATGCTGGCGACCAGCGCGGTGTTCTGCGACGAGATCTGGATCGGCAATCTGCTGCCGCTCGCACCCACCCAGGTCAAGCAGGCCGTCACCTGCGCCGTGCCGGTGAACGCCCCGGGGATCACCCTGTGGTCGCGCCAGCCGCTCAACATGAACACCTCGAACGAGTTCGACGGTCCCCTCGCCTGGCGCTTCGACGAAACCGATTCGATGGTCATGTGCGAGAACGTCTTCGTGCCGTGGGAGAAGGTGTTCGTCATGGACGACGCCATCAAGGCGCGCAGCATCTATATCGAGACACCGGCGCACTGTTACGGCAACCACCAGTCCAACGTCCGCTACTGGTCGAAGATGCAGCTCATCCTCGGCCTGTGCTCGAAGGTGGCGCAGGCGACCGGGGCGATCGAGGTGCCGGCGGTGCTGGAAGTGCTGGGCCGGATGTCGGCCCAGGAAGCGAGCCTGGCCGGCATGATCCACGGCCAGATCGAGGCGGCGGAGGAATGGCCGGACGGCTATATCACCTTCAACCGGCGCATGATGTACGCGGCGCTCAACTGGTGCACGGAGGGTTATTCCGCGATCATCGACCAGTTGCGCGAACTGTCCGGCGGCGGCGTGTTCCAGATGCCCGCCAGCGCCACGGTGATGCAGAATCCGGAGATCCGCGAGCAGTTCGAAACCTTTTGGCAGACGCCGCAACTGCCGGCGCTGGAACGGATGAAGCTGTTCAAGCTGGTGTGGGACATGGTCGGCAGCGAATTCGCCGGCCGCCAGCAGCAGTACGAAAAATTTTACGCCGGCGCGTCATTCATCATCCGCAACCACAGCTATCGCGAAACCCCGTGGGACGATTTCGGCGCCATCGTCGACGATCTGATGGCGAGCTACGACGTGCCGGAAGCCGAGGATGCGAGAGCCGCGGAGTAAGAAGCGGCCAGCCCTTAGCTTGCCTAAGGGGACCGGGAGTTCATTCGCCCGCCCGTGACCGGACAGTCGGACCACGCTGTCGTTCCCGGAGAGCCGCCCCTGAAGACGCCCAGGTTCGCCATGTCGTTGGCTCTGCTCCAACCTGCCACCAAAATCGAATTGCAGTCATAGTGCCGCGGTCAGGATCTCTCTCAGCCACCTGTCACCTGCGATTCATTCGGTAGGCGCCCGGCGTGGTACCGACGACCCGCTTGAACCACCGGGTGAAGTGGGACTGAGAGGAAAAACCGCACTGGCCGGCAATCTCGGCGAGCGGGAGCCGGCCTTCGGCGATCAGCGCCTTTGCGCGCCCGATGCGACAGTCGGTCAGGTAGCGGTGGGGCGCCGCCCCGGTCGCCGCCTTGAAGGCCCGTGCGAAATGGAACGGGCTGAGGCAGGCCACGCCCGAGAGCGCCTCGATGGACAGCTCTTCGCCGAGATGGGTGTCGATAAAATCGACGACGCGCCGCAGGCGCCGGGCATCGAGCGCGCCGCGGACGCTCGGCAGCGAAACCGATGCCGGCTCCAGGTTCGAATGGTGGCGCAGGGCCTGAACGCCGAGCGCCGACGACAGGGTCTCTACCAGCATCTTCCCGCCCGGCGCCGGATCGACCATCTCGGTCTGAACCGCCCGTGCAATATGCTCGATCAGTGGATCGCGAAAACCGCCGTCGTAATGCAGGCCGACCGCGTCGGGATCGAGATCGAGTTCCCGAAGGGCTATCGCGGACAGCGGCGAGGCCGGCAGGTACATGTGAACGGTCTCGGGAATATCGCCGTACACATGGATCATATCCTCGCGAATGCCGGCCGGGCACAGCCAGACCGTGCCGGGCACGGCATCGTGGTGCTGCAGCCGGCCATCGCCGCGCCGCCGGACTTGCAGACTCCCGTGCAGCATGACGACGACTTCGGTATCGCGAGGCAGGACTTCGCCGAGATCGCCTTCCGAATGGCTCCAGCGTTCCGCCAACAAGCCGTTCCACCCCCGGCCGAGGCTGGTCCCGAGCCGGGTTCCGGTTGTGTATTTGGCTCGCCCGTGTCCGGCCAAACGAACCACGCCGCCCCTTTCCGCCGAAGCGTATCAATCCGATGGACCCGAAGAGGTACAGCAACCTTGGCACTGTGCCGGCCGGCGCGTCAACAAATTCGCCGGGGTATAAATCGATTTTAGCAAGGCGGGGCAAAGGGATAGCAAAACCGTGCAAGGCACGGCCGCTCCGTCGCGTTAGCCTCGGTCCTCAGTTGTGCAGCCGGGTTGGCGCCGCGCGTTCAAGAAGGAAGAGGAGCCGGAGCGATGGTCGAAAGAACAGTGTTCAGCGCATGTCCGCACGATTGCCCCGACACCTGCGCGATGCTGACCACGGTCAGCGACGGCGAAATCGTCAACGTGCGCGGCAACCCGGACCATCCGTTCACACAGGGCGGCCTGTGCGTCAAGGTCAACGACTACGAGAACCGGGTCTACAGCGAGAACCGGGTGCTCACCCCGCTGCGCCGGACCGGCGCGAAGGGCGCCGGAGAGTTTCAGCCGATCGGCTGGGACGAGGCCCTCGAGGAGATTTCGGGCCGCTGGACCGAAATCATCGAGCGCGACGGGCCCGCCGCCATCCTGCCCTACAGCTATCTCGGCACCGAGGGCATCCTGAACGGGCTGAACGCCGGCGACGCCTTCTTCAACAAGCTCGGCGCGACCGTGGCCGAGCGCACCTTCTGCGATTCCGGAGCCATCACCGCCTTCTTCATGACCTGCGGCCCGACCCCGGCGGTCGACCCGGAGAGTTTCGTCCACTCCCGCTACATTATCCTGTGGGCGATCAACACGATCAGCACCAACCTGCACCACTGGCCGTTCATCGCCGAGGCGCAGCGCCGCGGCGCCAAGGTCGTAGTCATCGATCCGGTCGCCACCCGGACGGCCAAGCAGGCCGACTGGCACCTCGCCATCAAGCCCGGCACCGACGCCGCCCTGGCGCTCGGCATGATCAACGTCATCATCGCCGAGGATCTCGTCGACCACGACTATGTCGAAAAATACACCGTCGGCTACGAGGACCTGAAAGCCCGCGCGGCCGGCTTCACGCCGAGCCGGGTAGCCGAGATCACCGGCCTCAGCGCCGACGACATCCGGACCCTCGCCCGCGAATTCGCCGTCACGCAGCCGTCGGTCATCCGCATGGGCGTCGCCATCGAGCGCAACGCCTCCGGCGGCAACGCCGTGCGCGCCATGTCGTGCCTGCCGGGACTGGTCGGCTCGTGGCGCCATTGCGGCGGCGGCATCCTGCACATGCCGATCTGGGCCTTCCCGCTGAAATGGGACGATCTCAGCCGGCCCGACTGGATTCCCGAAGGTACGCCGGTCGTCAACCAGTGGCGGCTCGGCCCGGCGCTGACGGGAGAACTGGACCGGAAGATCGCTTCGCTGTTCGTCTACAATTCCAATCCCGCCGTGGTCGCGCCGGAGCAGGACAAGGTGCTGCGCGGCCTGGCGCGCGACGACCTGTTCACGGTGGTCAGCGAGCATTTCATCACCGATACCGCGCGCTATGCCGACATCGTCCTGCCGGCGACGACGCAGCTCGAACAGTTCGACCTCATGTTCTCATGGGGCCATCTGTATCTCACGCTGAACGAGCCGGCGATCGAACCGCGCGGCGAGGTGGTGCCGAATACCGAGCTTTTCCGGCGGCTGGCGCGCGCCATGGGCTTCGACGATCCCTACTGGCAGCGCACGGACGAAGAGATGGCCGTGGACGCGCTCGACTGGGAAAACCCAGTGCTCGAAGGCATCGATCTCGACAGCCTTCGCGAGACCGGTTACGCGCGGCTCAAGGTCGGTTCGCCGGACGATTTCGTGCCTCATCGCGAGGGCAATTTCCCGACCCCGTCCGGCAAGGTTGAGTTCAAGTCCTCGATGGCCGCGGCCGGCAACATGGTGCTGCCCCTGTTCCGCCAGGGCTACCTCGCCGAGCAGTCGGGCGAGCCGCTCGATCCGCTGCCGGATTTCATCCCGCAGAAAGAGTCGCCCGACACCAATCCGTCGCTCGCGGCCCGCTACCCGCTCAACATGATCTCGCCCAAGAGCCATGCCTTCCTGAACTCGTCCTACGGCAACCTACGCACGCAGCTGCACCACGCCGGCGAGCAGACGGTCGTGATCAACCCGGCGGATGCGGGCGAACGGGGCATCGCCAGCGGCGGCGAGGTCCGCGTCTTCAACGACCGCGGCGAATTTTTCGCCGTCGCGCAGATCAGCGAGGATGCCCGGCCGGGCCTCGTCGTCGCACCCATGGGCTATTGGGTGAAGGGCAGCCGCAACGGCTCTACGGTGAACGCGATCAACCCGCCGGCCTTCGCCGACTACGGCAACGCGCCGACCTTCTCCGACACCTTGGTCGAGGTCGCGGCGGCGTGAGGGCAGGTAGCGCGCCGGTTACCGAAAACGGTGAAGCACCGCGGATAGACCTGGGCCTGTCCGGGGGAGAGCGAGGAGGTCACGGCCGACCGGGCATCCGCGGCAACCGTATCAAGCTTGGCGGTCCAGCCGCCTCGGGACCTGCCGACCGGCTGGATGCAGCCTACTCTTCGCCGGGGTAGATCGACGGGACCAGCGTCTGGTCAGAATACGGCGGTCGGACGTACCCATCGGCCTCTGCGCGCTGCGGAAGCTCGATCGGCTCCGGCGTTAGGTCCTCGTAGGGGATCATGCTCAGCAGATGGCTGATACAGTTCAACCGTGCGTGCTTCTTCACGTCCGCATCGACGACGTACCATGGCGCCTGCTTGATATCTGTATGCGCGAAATTCTCGTCCTTCGCCTTGGAGTATGCGACCCACCGGCGCCGCGACTCCAAGTCCATAGGGCTCAGCTTCCAGCGTTTGTGATCCTGTTCGAGCCGGCTCTGGAACCTCTTTTCCTGCTCTTCGTCGGAGACGGAGAACCAATACTTGATGACCTTGATGCCGGATCGTACGAGCATGCGCTCGAATTCCGGGCAGGACCGCAGAAACTCCCGATGCTCCTCGTCGGTGCAAAAGCCCATAACCCGCTCGACGCCGGCCCGATTGTACCAGCTCCGATCGAACAGGACCATCTCGCCAGCGGCGGGCAGATGCGGCACGTAGCGTTGGAAGTACCACTGGTTCTGCTCGCGCTCGGTCGGTGCGGGCAGAGCTACCACCCGGCAGATACGGGGACTCAGGTGCTGGGCGATGCGCTTGATGACGCCGCCCTTGCCGGCCGCGTCCCGCCCCTCGAAGATGACCACCACCTTGAGCCCCTCGTGCTTGATCCACTCGAGCATCTTCACGAGTTCGAGCTGGAGCCGGAACAGCTCCTGGTCGTAGCGTTTGTTCTTGATTTTCACGGGGCGATCCTGCGCTTCGGCGTTGCCGCTCTTGGTCTTTGCAATTGCGCCTGCCCCGTCAAGCGTTCGATTTCCCTTGGCGGTCGCCGATCGCGGTGTAGTCCCACCGGTCGTCTTCTTCGACTTTTCCATGTCTCCCTCCTAGAACGCGGCAGCGCAGACTGGTTCGACCTCCACGACTCATGCAGCAAACCGGAATCCGTTTCTACTCCTTTCTTCGGCGTGGACCTGTCCGGAAGATACGTCAACGGCAGCGAGGTCCGCGTCTTTAACGACCGCGGCGTATTTCGCGCCGTCGCGCAGGTCAGCGAGGATGCCCGGCCGGGCCTCGTCGTCGCGCCCATGGGCTATTGGCTCAAGGGCAGCCGCAACGGCAATACCGTGAACGCGATCACCCCGCCGGCCTTCGCCGACTACGGCAACGCGCCGACCTTCTCCGACACGCTGGTCGAGGTCGCGGCGGCCTGAGCGGGCGGCGGGCAGTGACCGGGGCGGAACTTTCGGGCTACGTTTCCGCCCTCAGCATCCGCTCGACGATGCGGCGGGCCTGGATGCCGGCGCGGTCGGCGGCGAGGTCGAGGCGCGGGGCGGCCGGGTCGAGGTCGATATTCTCCTGCTGACCGGCGATCACCGCGAGATCCTCCTGGAAGGCTTTGCGGACCAGCGCGAAATCGAGCTCGCTGACGCTCGGGTCGTCGCCGGCGAAATCCTGCGCCTGGGCCCAGAAATAGTGTGAGCTTGTCTCGGTCTCAGGCGTGATGGCGTTCAGGTTCCAGGTCGTCACCGCCTTGCTGCGGTCGCCCTCGCGCGCGCCGGAGCCGGCCTCGGCGGCGCCGATATCGATGCGCACGAAGGCCGGCGGCGTGAAGACCGTGTTCATCCAGCGGTCGACCCGGGCGTCCGGCGCGAAATCGGCGAGCAGCCGGAAATAGGGCGGCACCGGCGTATCCAGCACCCAGCGGTCGACCCGGATGGTGTCGCCGTCGATCCGGTACTCGACCGGGATGTCGTTCTCCGGGATCGCCGTGTCGGCGAGCGTCGTCCGGTGCAGGGCGGGCAGATGGCTGAGGTCCATCAGGTTCTCGACCGCCAGCATGGCGTTGCCGGCGACCTCAAGGGTCTCGCCGCGCCAGTTCCAGTCCGGATGGTCCATGACGCCGAAATCGGGAATACGGCTCTCGTCGGCCAGCGCCGGATCGCCCGGCCAGATCCAGATCCAGTGATATTTCTCGACCGCCGGATAGCTGCGCACCCGCGCCGCCGCCGGGATCTGGGTCTGGCTCGGGATATGGACGCAGGCGCCGTCGGGGGCGAAGCGCAGGCCGTGATAGGCGCATTCGATGGTGTCGCCCCTGACCCGGCCGCGCGAAAGCTGGGCGTGGCGGTGGCAGCAGCGGTCCTCCAGGGCGATCGGCGCGCCGTCGCTTGCCCGGTACAGCACCACCGGCTCGCCGAGCAGGAGCCGCCGCATCGGGAATTGCCGTTTGACCTCATGGTCCCAGGCGGCGACGTACCAATTGTTCCTCGGAAACATCCTGCTCTCACCTTCCCGCGGGTGCATCGCTTTGGGCAATTCCCGGCCCTTCCAGAAGCCGCGCCATCCCGGTCAATGCAACGGCGAAGGCCGCCGGGTCGGCCCGGCCCGTGCCCGCGATGTCGTGGGCGCTGCCATGCGCGACCGTGCCGAACAGCACCGGCGCGCCGATCGAGACGCCGAACGCCTTGCCCCGGCCTTCCAGCTTGATCGGGATATGGCCCTGATCGTGATACATGGCGATATAGGCGTCGTGTTCGCAGTCCTGCAGCAAAAGATCGGCGCCCCGCGGCCCGTCGGCGGCGATGCCTTCGGCGGTCGCCCGGGCGACCGCGGGCGCCGTGATCTCGGCGTCTTCATTGCCGAATAGTCCGCCCTCGCCGGCATGCGGGTTGATGCCGCAGACCGCGATCCGCGGGCGGTCGATGCCGATCCGGCGCAGCGCCCCATGGGCCGCCCGCAGCGCGCTCAACACCTTCTCCGGCGTCAGGCTGTCGAGGGCCTGGCGCAGGCCGACATGGAGCGTCGCGTGGACGATCCGCAAGCGCGGCCCGACCAGCATCAGGAACACGTCCTCCGGGTCGGTCCCCGTCGTCTCGGCGAGCAGTTGCGGATAGCCGGCAAACGGGATGCCGGCCTTGGCAATCGCGGTTTCGTTGTGCGGCCCGGCGACAACGGCCTGCGCCTCCCTCGATTCGACCAGCCGGATCGCGGCGCGGGCATAGGCGACCGCCGCGGCGCCCGCCGCCGCTGTCACCGCGCCCGGAGTCAGCACCCCCGGAGTCAGCGCGCCCGTCAGCGCCTCGACCGGCGAAAGCGTGACGGAGCCTTCCGCCAGCAGCGCCGATAGCCTGTCTTCCAGGCCGAGCCGCCCGGCGGTCGCCTCGATGACCGTTGGGTCGGCGACGATTACCGGTTTCAGAACTTGCAGAACATCGGCAGATGTCGCGCTCTTCAGCGCGATCTCGGGGCCGATGCCGTTCGGATCCCCGACGGGCACGGCAATCGCGGGCCTACTGGTTTGCGGGGCGGCCAAAGCAGCCTACAGCGGGATCGCCAGCAGCGTGTCGATCTTGTCGCTGTCGAGCACGACGATCTTCTCGGCGAAAAGCAGGCGGTTGCCGGCGGTGTCGATGCGGTCGAGATAGCGGCCCGAGGCGAACAGGTCCTGCGTCCCGTCATGCATGGTGCGGACGACCAGGAAGCCGGCCTCGGCCTCGATCATGTCGCCGGCCATGCCCGTTATGCGCGGCGCCGAAACGATATGGCGGTAGCGCTGGGGTTCGTAGATGTTCGCCTTGCGCAGCGCGACCACCCGGTCCTCGAGCATGGCCCGGTTATGGGCGTAGATCAGGCCGACCGGCAGATCGTTGGCATGGTTGTAGGCGGTGGTGATCTTGTAATGGCAATCGGCGGTGAAATAGTCCGGCCACTCCTCGAGCGCATCGGCGTCGATGCAGGCGGCATAGTCGGCCAATAGCGCCGTCACGTCGGCGATCGCGCCGTTGAGCGCCGCCCTGTCCGCCATCGCAGGGTCCGGCATCGTGGGGTCCGGCATCGCTGGGTCCGGCATCGCAGGGTCCGGCATTACAGGTCCATCAGGCTGCGCCAGGCCTTCCAGAAGCCCCGGATCGAGGTCTCGGTCGCCCGGGAGTCCTGGGATTCGACGCCCTCGCCGCCCATCAGCAGGATCGAGCGCCGGCCCTTCGTTCCCGGCAGCGCGCGCTGGATGAAGGCGCCGACCGCGCCGTCCTCCATCGAGATATAGCCCGCCGGGCCGACCATGTTGGCCTGGCGCAGGCGCAACTCGGTCAGCGCGTCGTCGTCGTCCTCGAAGCCGTAGTGGGTCCAGATGACCTCGGCACGGTCCGGCCCCTTCGGCACGATCTGGCGCACGACCAGATTGTTGCGGATCTGCTGAAGCACCAAGCTCGGGAACACCGACAGGATCTGCAGCGTGATGCCGTCGCCGAACTCGTCCCGACCTTCGAGCAATGCCGGCTCCTTCAGGCCGAAGTCGTCGCTGTCGGCCCGGAGCTTCGCCTCGCGGTATTCGGCATCGGCGTCCTCGCCGTCGAGCATCGAATAGCTGACATGATGGGCACCGGACTCGTCCACGATAATCCCGCCCTTCTGGGTCAGCCGGTTCACCCTGAAGGTGGTGAAGAACAGGTGGAGGATGCTGGCGTGATACGGGTCCTTGACGTTCTCGGCGTAGAGCTTCCAGTTGTTGCGCAGCACCTGGGTGTTGTAGCCGAGCACTCTGACCGGCTTCGGCAGCACACGATCCATGCGCGCGCAAATCTCCGGCCCGAGATAATCCTCCAGCGCCGGTGCCGTAGGATCGAACGTGCCGAACACCAGCCCGGCCCTGCTCGCCGTCCGCAGAGTCCGCAAGTTGTGGTCGCCGCGGTTGAACGATGGCGGCATCCCGCCCTCGCCCTTGACGCCCTTCTCGAAGGCGACGCCGATCAGCCGGCCCGCCTCGTCGTAGGACCAGGCGTGGTAGACGCAGGTGAAGGCGCGGGCGTTGCCGAACCGCTCCAGGCACAGTTGCGCGCCGCGGTGGGCGCAGCGGTTCTCGAAGGCGTTGATGCCGCCGTCCCGCGCCCGCACGACGATGACCGGCATGTCGCCGACCGTCGTCGCCTTGTAGTCGCCCGCCTCCGGAATCTCGCATTCGAGGGCAAGATAGTTCCAGGTCGGGCCCATGAAGATGCGCTCGCGCTCGCGCGCATAGATCGCCGGATCGTCGTAGAGCGCAAAGGGAATATGGGTGAAGCCGGCGTCCGGCCAGATCGGAGCCGGCGTCGGCGCTGCGGGCCTCGTCATGGCGTCGCCGCCCGGCCCGAACGGCTGCCGGTGCAGGTCTCTCGACCGGATTTGACGGCAAAATGGAGCATATTGACCGGGGACTTTCGGGCGGTCCGTTTCCGGCGGCGAAGTCTGGCAGGGGTTCGACCGGAAGCACGCCGCCCCGCACCGGAAAGTAGGCCAGCCAGGCCGCCAGCGGCAAGACGGCATTTTCGGCGCGGCGCTGCGGCGCCAAAGCACCGATGGCTATGGGATGAGATACAAGGGGGATGACCGCGCCAGTGTCATGAAAAGGTGTCATGAGCCGGTGTCATGAATTGTCATGTTTCGTCATGACCCGTCTCCCGGCCGTCGCGTCACCCCCACCCGTCATTCCGACCGCAGCCGCCCGGCGGGCGGCGGAGCGGAGGAATCCCGTCGCCGGCCTCCGGGGCTTGTTCGTGGGGCCGAGCCGAGATCCCTCCACTCGCTTCGCTCGGTCGGGATGACGGGTGGGGGGTCGGGCGGGGACGGGGATTTGCGGTGTCATGAATTGTCATGTTTCGTCATGATTCGTCTCTGGGCCTTCGCTCCGCCCCCGCCCGTCATTCCGACCGGAGCCGCCCGGCGGGCGGCGGAGTGGAGGAATCCCGTCGCCGGCCTCCGGTTCTCGTTCGTGAGATCGAGCCGAGATCCCTCCGCTCGCTACGCTCGGTCGGGATGACGGATGGGGAAGGGACTGCATGTGTCATGAAGCGTCATGAAATGTCATGATCGGTCATGCTGCCGGCCTTCCGCCGTTTCCCGCCGGCCGGATTAGACAGACTATTCTATATAACACGTTTTTTTGCACCGGCGTTTCCGTTCGAAGCCGCACCGCCGGCCCGAACCGCCGCCGCCTGCCGGCCGGCGCGGGCCGGTATCGCGCCGGTATCGGGCCGCCAGGACTGCCGCCGCACGATGGCCACGCGACCCGCCCGGCGCCTCCCGAAGAAAGCGCGTTTGTTCTTATATTGTTCCTGTCCTGCTGTCAAGGGGAAAAGCGCGCCGCCCCTGCCGCGGCAGAATCCCCCTCCTCGACGGGGAGGGGTGCGCGGAGCGGGCGCTCGCGGCGACTTGGGGTTATCGGGCCGGGGTCGCAGTTCCGGCGGGGCGGCGGCTGCGTGGACGGCGCGCGTATGAGGTTTCCTCCAGCCGTTCGGCAATCCAGAGCTTGATGAGCGACTGCCGCGGGACGCCGCGCAACCTAGCCTCCCGGTCGAGGGCGTCGACGACCCAGGCCGGGAAATCCACATTGACCCGCCTGGCCTCAAGGTTGACCCGCCGCGCCTGCGGCCAGTCGACATGCCCGCTCACATCCTCGCCGGCATCGAACGCCCGGTCGAATTCATGTGCTTTCAATTCGGGGGCTTTCAATTCAGGGGCTTTCATAGCGCTCAATCTCCTCTATGCGGGCGCGGCGAACCGAGACGATCCGTGTGCGCCCGCCGCGGCGCGTGCAGACTGCCAACCAGTGCTGCCCGCCGATCCTTCCAATCGCGATGAAACGCGGCTCATCCACAGTCCGCGCCGGCGCTTCGAGCAACCGGGGATCGTCCCACAGCGCCTGCGCGTCATTGAAGTCGATGCCGTGCTTGCTTCTGTTCGCCGCGCTCATGTCCGGATCGAATTCAAAGGCCATGCCCATGGAAGGCGCTAAAACTATACCAAATCAACACAGGAATGCACCGAGCCGACGCACGCCTTGCCAATAGCCTGCTATCGTCGGCGCCGCCGTTTCGCCTTCGGCTTCATCCCCGCTTCCAGCGGCGCGCGCATTTTTTCGTAGAGCATGAACAGATGCTCGACGCGCTCGCGCTCGGAGGCGAAGCCGGCGCGGCGGTAGAGCCGGTCCACGGCGCGGTCGAGGGCCCGGTGGGCGCGGCGCAGGTCCGGCGGCATCAGGTCGGGATCGTAGAGGTCCGCCAGCGTTGCCTCCGGGTGGGCGGCGCGGGCGTCGAGCACGGCCTGGGCCAGCGGCTCCAGTTTCGACAGGTCCGCGCCTTGGGGCGGCGTCGGGAAGGTGTTGTAGACGACGCCCACCGAATACATGTAGCGGCTCTCCAACCGCCCCGTAACCGCCCGCATCCAGGCCATGTGCATGGCTGAAGTCAATAGTGCGAAGTCGGTAAGAGTTGCGCCGGGCAGGAGCCGAAGTTTGTTGCTCGGTATTACCGGCGGCTCCATCCAACCGATTGGCATGTATTCGCGGCGTTCCGAACTGACCTCAGGCAGGGCCAAGAATGCAGAATTGGGGATAACCTCGACATTGTATTTTGTAGGATAGTCGGCGATCGCCAATGTGCTCTTGCGTTTACTCTTCCCACGATAACTGCGAACCGCAACCATGCGCTCCCGCACCAAGGGGAAGCGCTTCAGTTCGCTCGGCGACACATCCTGCAACGCTAAAATCCAACGCATTTCCCCTTGAAGATATTCCCGAGCCCCGACAAACGGTCGCAATAAATACTCCGCACCCGGTTCCTCGCGCAGGAAATCCACTCGCTCATCCGGTCCGAATATGTAGTGACCGTTGTCGATAGGTTGGGTTCCGGTAATCAGACGAGGCATCCCGTTGATCGGCCGGCTTTCCTCCCGCACCGTGAGGTGCGGATCGGACAGGCCACCCGCGTCGAACAGGTAAGGCGATAGCGCGGCGTGCCCAGTTTCCTCCGGGTCACCATTGATGTCGGAATAGCTAAACAACCGTTTCTCCAATCGCGCGGCCTCGCGCCGGTCGAGGCCGAGAATGACGACATGGACATGGGCCTTGCCGCGTGCGTCCGAGCCCCATGCGAAGGTGCGGTGGGCAAAAGCGATCTCCAATTTGCAGCGGCCGAACAGGACCGGCCAGAGCTGCGCCACCTGCTCGCCCTGGGCGATCGAGTTGGTGGCGACGAATCCGATCCGGGCTTCGCTGCCCTGCACATACTCGCCGGCTTTTATGAACCACGCGGCGACGTAATCCAGCGTGCCGCCGGTCTTGCCGAGCGCCGCGATCCGCCGGACCTGCGCGCGCTGTTCCGCCGTCTGGAATTTCGCGCCGACGAAGGGCGGGTTGCCGAAGACGAAGGAACACTCTGCGGGCGGCAGCAGGCCGGACCAGCCGGTTTCCAGCGCGTCGCCATGGAGAATATTAGGCGACGTTTCCAGCGGAATCCGCGCAAAGGTCTGGCCGAAAGCGAGGCTCAGCCGGTTATTCATGATGTGGTCCATCATCCACAGCGCGGTCTCGGCGATCCGGGCCGGGAATTCGCCGATCTCGATGCCGTAGAACTGGTCCACGTCGATCAGTGACAGTGTCTCCGTGAACACATCTGTCTGCCGCTCGCCGGTCCAGTCCCGCGGAAGGATTTCCCGCAGCACCTCGATTTCGAGCGTGCGCAACTCCCGGTAGGCGATAATCAGGAAATTGCCGCAGCCGCAGGCCGGGTCGAAGAAGCGCAGTTTGCCCAGCCGCTCCTGAAAGCGCAGCAGGTCCCGCCGGCGGCGGCTGTCGCGCCGTCCCTTCAGCCGGGCGAACTCGGCGCGCAGATCGTCGAGGAACAACGGCTCGATGACCTTCAGGATGTTCTTCTCGGTCGTGTAGTGGGCGCCCTTGGCCCGGCGCTCCTTCGGGTCCATGACCGACTGGAACAGCGCGCCGAAGATGGCCGGCGAGATGTTCGACCAGTCGAAGCGGCAGGCGTCGAGCAGCGCCGCCCGCATGGCCGCGTCGAAGGACGGGATGCGCAGCGGCCCGTCGAACAGGGCGCCGTTGACATAGGGGAAGCGGGCGAGGTCCTCGTCCAGCGTCTTCTGGCGTTCGGCCTCGGGTGTATCCAGCACCTGAAACAACTCGGCCAGACGGGAGCCGGTGTCCGATCCGTCTTCGCTCGTGCGTTCCTCGATCAGGTCGAGGAAGATGTCGCGCGGCTCGAAGATGCCGGTGTCGTCGGCGAACAGGCAGAAGACGATCCGCACCAGAAACCGCTCCAGATCGTGGCCCCGGTAGCCCGCCGCGTCGAGCGCATCGTGCAGCCGTCCGACCAGTTCGGCCGCCGCGATATTGGCGGGGTCCTGGTCGCGGAATGTCCGGCGCTGCACGCCGAGAATGAAGCCGAATTTCTCGACGTTGGCGGGCAGGTCCGCGAGCGGAAAGGCGGCGACTTCGCGCTCGTCGAGATCGCGAAGCTCGAAGGTCTGAAAATCGCTGACCAGAATGAAGCGGGGGCGGTCGCGCTCCGGCAGCGCGTCGAAATACTCCCCGGCCTGCCCGTAGGCCTGTTCGAGATTGCGCCCGGCGCTTTTCTGCTCGACGATCAGGACGCCGGGCCAGAACAGGTCGATGAAGCCCGAGCGGTCGTCCAGTTTCCTGACATGTTCTTCGTAACGTGCAACGGAACGTCGCTGCACACCGAATACCGCAAAGAAATCGTTATAGAAGCTCTGGGTCTCGCCCTTCTCGTAGGCGGCGTCCTGCCACTCCCCGGCGAAAGCGGCGGCGCGAACGCGCACCTCGTTCCACGACAGGCGCATCAGGCCGAGTGCTCCGCGGATTGCCGGCTGAAGTGCGTCGGCAGCGGCCTGCGCGCTTTCACGCCCCTTCCCCGCCCGCCAGCGCCGCCGCCACATCCGTCAGCGCGAAGTCGTTGCCCTTGAAGAGCAGGGGTTCGCCGGTCGCTTCGGCGAGGGCGTAGGCGAAACAGTCGCCGAAATTGAGCGCCGCCGGATGATTGCCCTTGCCGAAGCGCCGCCACGCGCGCCGGGCGGTGACCGCCAGTTCCGCCGTGACAGGAACGAGTTCAACGGATGCTCTTTCGAGCAAAACGTCAAGCTGGTCTCCAGCCGCCGCGCCGCCGCGTCCCTCCAGGACCATCGCCACTTCGAGAAATCCGACTGCCGACATACGGCACGGCGAGTTTACCGAAATGGCGTCTTCGTAACGTTTTGCGTCCGGTTCGTGGAACAGGATCGCGAGGATTGCCGAACTGTCGACGATCACTTGGGCAGACCGCGCTCGTCGTAGAGAAAGTCGCCATGCTCGACGGCGGACGGCCCCGGCCCCAGAAGCGCGGCGCAGCGCTTGCCGATGGCGTGAAGGTCTGCTGCCAGCGCTTCCGCGTCCCGCTCCCGCTTCTCACGCTGCAGCCGCTCGCTCAGGGCAGCGGTAATCGCGCCGGTCATGGTCTCGCCGGTCAGGTCGGCCAGCTCGCGGGCAAGCGCGCAGGTTGCTTCATTCTTGATGTTGAGGCCCATTTACGTTCCCCAGGGTAGAAACCCGATATCTGTTTCTACCTACCGCGATTCAAGCATCTGCGCAACGCCAGCGCAGCAACTGCCTCGTCCGGTCCCGATCACTTCGGCAGTCCGTGCTCGTCGTAGAGAAATTCGCCGATCTCTGTAGAAGACGGCCCCGGCCGCAGGCGCGCGGCGCAACGCTCCCCGATGGAGAGCATTTCCTCGATTTCGGCCTCTGCATCCCGCGCCCGCTTCTCCCGCTCCAAGCGCTCGCGCAACGCCACGGAGATCGCGCCGGTCATGGTCTCGCCGGTGAGTTCGGCCAGTTCCCGGGCGAGCGCGCAGGTTGCTTCATTCTTGATGTTGAGGCCCATACCCGATCCCTTGGGGTAGAATATCGAATCATGTGTCTACCCTAACCGGATTCGGCGCCGAACTCAATGCCCACCGGGCCGGCGAGCGGCGCGACCCGGCCGGCTGTCCTCATGAAGAGCGGAGTCCTCCGGCTCTCGTCACGTTGGCAGGTAGCGCGGCAGGACCGCCCAGCCGTCCCGGGCGGCGCCGCTGCGCAGGAGACCTTCTATCTCCGCCTCCGAATACCCCGCCTCGGCCAGCACTTCGGCGGTGTGGGCGCCCGGGAAGGGAGCCGGGGCGAGGTGCTGCACGGCCGCCGCATCGGGACGCACCCAGGTCGGCAGAGGCAGGGTGGTGGTGTGGCCGGAGGGATGCGCGCCGCGGCGGAGGCAAATGGAGCCGCCGCTCATCCAGTTGGAGCGCCGGTCCGTCCCGTCCATCGGGTCCACCGCTTCCACCGTGCGGTCGGCGCGGATATCCGCAAGAGTCCGAAGCGCAGCCGCCCCGGCGCCTGGAATCTCCGCGAGCCGCGCCTGGATCTCCGCGGTCGCGAGTCCGCGCACGGCTTCCGCGATCGCCCCGGCCGAGGCGTCCGCCGCTCCGACCGCCGCACCGACCGCCTGGGCGAGCCGGGCGCCGTCCCCGGGGCGGCAGCCGATGTAAGCCCATCCGTCGGCCGTCTCGTAGATGCGCTGCTCGGGGCCTTCGCCCCTCGCGTGCTGGCCGGACGGCTCCGCTCCCGGACCCGCGCCGTCCCAGGCGACCATGTAGGGGAACTGGACCAGTTGTGCAGCCATCGCGAGCGAGGTGCGGATGTAGCTGCCACCCTGCCCGCGCTCCCGCGCCAGCAGGGCCTGCGCGATGCCGGCCGCGGTCGAGAAGCCGGTGATATAGTCGACGCAGGAGGCGATGGCGTGCATGACCGGCTTCCCGGGGCCATCGCCGTATCGAGCCATGATTCCGGATGCCGCCTGCAGCACCGGATCGAAGGACGGATCGTTGTCCCAGGGGCCGGGCTCCATCCCCGTCCAGGCGCCGATCTGGGCGGAGACGATGGCAGGGTTGATCGCAGCGAGCTGATCGTGCGCGATGCCGAGCGACCGGGCGGAACGGTCGAGAAAGTTGTGGAGGACGACGTCCGCGCCTTCGACCAGCCGCGCGAGAGCGGCCTTCCCCGCATCGGTCTTGAGGTCGAGAATTACGGCGCGCTTGCCCTGGTTGACGTCGACGCCGAACCACATGGTCGCGTAGGGTCCGGCCAGGGGCGCCGGCGGATCGATGCGGATGACGTCCGCTCCGTGTTCGGCAAGGATGCGGCCCGCGGCGGGGCCGGCCACGATGTTCGAAAAATCGAGCACCCGGACTCCCTCGAGCATCGCGCGCGACGTCAAATCCGGGTCTGCGTCCGGACCCGCACCCGGACCTGAATCCTTGGGCGCCCGCCGTTCCATCGGCCGTTCCATCGGCCGTTCCATGGGCCGTTCCATGGGGGGGGCCAGCCACGCGAAGTCTTCCGCGGCGGCCGTCCCCGCCCGAAGTCCCGGCGACCGGACCGCCTCGTTCTCGATGGAAAGGAAGCGCCCCGGCTGGCGCACCGGGCCCCGGGCCGGGTCTGCGAGGTCGGTGGTGATCCCGGCCTCCCGGAAGGTCGGGTCGGCCAGCCATTCGGCGCTCGTCCGGACCATGGATGCCGGCACCTTGGCCGCACGCATCATCGCTTCCCATTCCTTGGCCGGGCGGGCTTTAGCCGCCTTCGCGATGAGGTCGATAAGGCGTTCGCGCCACGCCGGAGTCAGGCTCGCCCCCTTGTTTACATTGTTGCCCGCGTCGTGCTCCACGTAGGGGGTCTCGCTCACCATCCCCTCGGCAATGACCCGGTCGTAGACGCCGAGGACCTGGAGGAAGGCGCGGTTCTGGTAGACGTGGTCGGGTGCGCAGACGAAGAGTATCCGTCCGTCCGCGCACTCGTAGAAGTTGATCGTCGGGTTGGCGTGGCCCCGTACGTATTCCGCGATCCGGGCGACATGGTCTTCGCTCATGTGAGCGCGTAGATCGCGGAGCGCGGGAAACACGAGATCCAGCACTGCGTTGTCGATGGTCGGGAAGTTGTAGCGCGAGGGCTGTCCCTCGATTTTGCAGGTGAGCAGGGCCATGGCGGCCATCACGCAATCGGCGAGGGGCACCTCGATGTGCTGGCCGCGGCCGGTGCGCTGCCGCCGGTAGAGCCCGAGCGAAGCGGCGAGGCTGCCGAGAACGCCGCCGTAGGCCGAAGCCATAGGGATGGCCGAGTAGACCGGCGTGCCGAGCAGGGTGCCGAGGGGGCTGATGTTGGTGTAGACGCCGACGGAGGCGTCGATGGTTCCCTCCCAGGCGGGGATGTCCCGCATTGGATCGCCTTTGGCGAACCCGGGCAGGGAGACGTGGATGAGGCCGCGGCGTTCGCCGTCGAGCCCGCTGTAGTCGAGCCCCAGTGCGGCGGTGGCGCCGGGGCGCATGTTCTCGAACACGACGTCCGCCTCTGCGGCCCGATCGCGGCAGGCGCGCCGCGCCGCCTCGACCTTGAGGTCCAGCTCGACCAGGCGCTTGCCGCGGTCCAGCAGGGGATCGGCAGCGTGGGTCTCGCGGCCGGGCCGCACGATCTCGACCACGTCCGCTCCCTGGTCGGCCAGCAGCATCGCGGCCACCCGGCCGGGCCAGCGAGTGCCGAGATTGAGGACGCGAACCGCCGCAAGCGGCGCCGCGCGATCCGGTGCATCAGCCATCGTGTACGCCCTCCTCCCGCGAAGCCGGCCCTACCCCTTTTTCGGCGCGGGCTGCGGCTTTTCCTCGACCGGGCCGCCGGCACTGAAATCGATTATAGCCGCGACGCATCGGCGCCCGGCCCTACCCTACTCCATCTTCGGCGCCGGCTGCGGCTTTTGCTCCACCGGGCCGCCGGCTTCGGACGGCGCGTGCATTATCCGCAGAGCGCGAACCGCCTACAAGGCGATCTCCGCGTCCGGGTCGCCGGCGTCGAGGGCGTTCATCCAGGCGAGGCAGAGGTCGCGGGAGCGGTAATGGCCGTAGGCCTTCGTCTCCTGCCGTTCGACGATGGGGAAGGTGGAATAGATGTAACGTACATCGTCGCGGTCGGTCACGCCGTAGAGATGGAAATAGAGCGCGTCCAGCCTGGCGCGCAGGCGAAGGCGGCGGTCGTCGTCCCAGACGAAGGGCGGCAGCACGTCGCCGTTGGCATCGACATGGCCCATGTCGCGGGCGAAGGGCGCCATATCGTGCGCCGTGTAGGTCAGTTCCAGCACCGCCTCGCGCACGATTTCTGCCGCCGTCTTCGGGCCGAAACGGACGGCTTCGTAGCTGTCTGGTGGTATGACCGGGAGTTGTTCTATGATATATTTATTCAGGTTACGAGACTGAACTTTCTGGCGCGTAATATAGTCACAAACGATAGTACCAAAATTTGCGGCAAGAAGTTCCATATGTTGTAAATCAGTTGGATCACTTGGAATAAAAATAGGTAACTTATTCCCAAAAGCCACAGCTGGGACTATAGCCACGCTATGAAGCTGCGCGCGTTGTTAGTGTTGCAAATATCGTTGAATCCGATTGCCCATCCCGTCCCGATACTAGGGATATTGTCTTGATTGACCCAGTAACGTGGTTCGGGAACGACAGAGGGATCGCGAAGCTGCACCAGCGAAAGCGGGTCGGTGACACCCTGACCGCTGACGTTCGCACTATTTACGCGTACATTCGCGTAGCGATGGTTGAATAGCTGAATGGATTTGCCCTCGTATAGTGGCACCCACTCACCACTTGGGCTGTTGTAGCGATTGCCGCCGATGGGCCAACCGCCTTCGTGCTCCTCAAGCTCTACCAGCGTACGGAACAGGCCGGAGTCGTTGGTCATATGGAACATCGTCTTGTACTTCACAGGCCATGCATCGGTGACCTCACAGGAGGAACGATCCACCAAAACTGGAACGCGGCCATAGATCGCGGTAATTTGTTCGGCATCGCGCCGGGTGCGAAAAAGAGGGATAGTACCGGTGTTCGGGTTGACACGTCCCACTCCAATTGAGTCCACAGAAAAACGGCGTTCGACGTTTTGGAACTGTTCCCAAGTCGTGACACGAACACACAACTCAAAGTTAGGAAATTTTGAAGCCTCTTTGCTGAAGACAATGACGGAAGGTTGCTCCTCGTGGTGAATATCGGGGAAGAGCCAGCCGTGCCGGTTCTCGAATGCAAAAAACGATTTAATTTGTTGTTCCACTACCAAAATTGAAAAAAATCGTGCCGATGTTTTGTCCGTGGCAATTCCTATCGGGGTCAGCAGAACGATCATCCCGTCTGGCTTTACTAACGCCATGGCGCGCTCCACGAACAGGGAATAGATGTTGACGTCACCGCCGGACAATAGCGGATACTCTTGGGAACACCGCGCCACGCGGACTGCATTGACCGCCCGTTCGTTGGCTATGGCGAATTCCTGGGACAGCGGTTCTCCCGCTTCCTCTAGTATTGCAATCATGCGCTTGCGGTCGGCGGCACGCTGCGCCAAGGCGATTTCAGGCCGCCGGGCCGCGAACCATTCGACCTGTTGGAGCTTCATCCGGTCCCAGGGCGGGTTGCCGATCACGGCGTCGAAGCCGCCTTGCAATTCCGCACTTTCCCAGTTCGACCAGACACCGGGGAAGGCCACCTGCCAGTGCAGGAAGCGTTCCTCCGCAATCAGCTGCCGCGCCTCAGCCAGAATTTCGGCAAAGCGTGCGGCGTCGCGATGGCCCCTGTCGATCCCGGCGTCGCCCAGCGCAATTTCGATAGGGTCGCCGAGCGTGCCGGAGAAAAAGGCCTGCACCGCGGCCTTGCCGTCCCGGTCCCGGATATTGAGCCAGTCGAGGGCGTGCACCAGCGAGAGAACGGCGTTCAGCGGTGCGGTCGCCTGCTCGACTTCGGCGAAGGTCTCGGCGGAGTGCTGCGCCTCGGCGATCTCGGCGTCGGTCAACCCCTCGATCTCCTGCATCGCCCGCGCCGTGCGCGCCGCCCGGCCCACGGAGTCGTGCAGCAGGAGCGGGCTGCCATAGTCGGCCGCCTTGTCGATGCCGCTGCGCACCCAGGCGCCGAACAGGCTGTCGCCGCAGCGCAAACGGTGGTCGAGGAAGCTGAGCGGCGCGCCGACCGTGAAGGTGTGCAGCCACAGCGCGACCTTGGCCAGTTCCACCGCCATCGGGTTCTTGTCGACGCCGTAGACGCAGCGCTTGAGCACCATGCGCCGGACGATATGGCGGTCGTCGAGCCGTGCGGGATCGACCGTCCAGCCAGCCGTCCTGGCATTATCGAGGATGGTGGCGCGGATGGCCTCGATCCGCCCGGCCAGCGGCGAGACATAACCTGCCGCCAGAGCCTCCGCCTCGGCCATCGCCGCGATCGTCCGGTCGGAGAGATAATCGACCAGATTGACCAGAAAGTGCCCGGACCCCATGGCGGGATCGCAGACTTTCAGTTCCAGCAACCGTTCCGCCGGATCGAGTTCCTTCAGCCGCGCAAGTGCACGTTCGCGATCCGGGCCGTCGCCCGGCAGTCGCCCGGCCGCGTCCTCGAAGGCGCTCATGCGCCCTTCGATCAGCGGATCGAGCGTCTCCGTGATTATCAGGCCGACCAGATCGTCAGGCGTGTAGTAGCTGCCGGAATCCTTGCGGGCGAAAATGTTGGGGCGGACGGCGATGCCGTCGCCGTCGCTAACGATCTCCTGCTCCAGCAGACGTTCGTAGATCGAGCCGAGTTGCTGCACGCCGAGTTCGCGGTAGTTGATATAGCGCCGGCCCTGTGGCGTTCGCTCGAACGAGAGGGCGTCGACGACATCGGCGATTACCGCGTCGCCGAGCCGGATATCGGACAACAGGGGCGTGCGCTGCCGGTCGAACAGCCCGCCATTGTAGGGCGGCAGGCCGATGGAGGCGTCGCCGCCGTCGATGGCACGGCAGAGATCGTCGATGGCCGACCAGTAGCGGGCCGCCGTGGCGGAAAACACGTCCTCCAGATCCTTGCGGCGCCCGATATCCTCGCGGACATTTTTCCGCAGCGCATAATCGTCATAGCGATCTTCAGTGGCGGGCAGCAGGTCCCGATCTTCGGCGTAGAGGATGAACAGAAGCCGGTAGAGCAGGATCAGCGCGGCCTCGCGCACCTCGGGCAACGGTGCACCCGGCGCGGCGCCGGCGATGGCGTGGGCGAGGTCGGGAAAGACCTTCTCGAAGACGATCCCGGACAGGTTCTTGGCGACCCGTTCCTGATAGAAGCGGCCTTCGTCGAGCGCGCGCCGGTGGAAGGTCCGCTCGTCGGCCGCATCCGGCAGGAAGGCCTCGCGCCGGAACATGAGCGCGAAGACCTTGAGCCAATGGCGGCGTGCGGCGGCGTCGAGCGCGAACAGGCCGCCGTTGCAGCCGGGCAGGTCCAGGACCGCCGCCAGATCGATCTCGAAGAATTGTTCGGAGACCGAGAGCGCGCCGTGCCAGTAGAGACGCCAGTACCGCCCGTTGGTCAGGATGCCCCAGCGCAGCCGGCCGTTCGTCAGATCGTCGGCCCGGCGCAGGTAGCGCAGCATCTGGGTGGATGGCGCGGTTTCCTCGCCGGCCTGCCCCGACGCCCGGTCGAGCGCGCGGAGCCATCGTTTCGACTCGACGATGGCGAGGCCGAACTCGTAGCGCTTCCATTCCTCAGGGAAGCCGTTGGCCCTCGCCTTGCTGTCCGCATCGGCAAACAACAGGCCGTCCGGCACGTTCTCGCGGCCCCTGGCGGAAAGATTCTGCTGGGGCAGCCACTCCGCCCAGCCCAGCAGCCCGAGAACGGGCCAGATCAGGTCGTCCTCGGTCTGGCTTTCGTTGGGCGATCCGCCGGTCGGGAAGCGGGCGAAGATGTCATTCAGCCCGGCTTCGAGCGCGTAGAGCAAAGCCTCGTCGAACGCTTGCCAGTCGTCCGACTCCGTAATCGCCACGCCAAGAAAATCGCCAGAGAAAAGGCCGCCTTGAAACGGCCTGTCGATGCTCATGCGGCAGCCCGGCCTGTCGAATCGCGCCCCCTACCCCGTCTTCGGCGCGGGCTGCGGCTTTTCCTCGACCGGGCCGCCGGCCTTCTTCCAGCCCGTGAAGCCGCCGTCGATGTGGGCGACGTCGGTCAGGCCCATCTCCTGCACCGCCTTGCCGGCGAGCGCGCTGCGCCAGCCCGCGGCGCAGTAGAACACCAGCTTCTTCTCCGTCGCGAACACTTCGCGATGGTAGGGGCTCTCCGGATCGACCCAGAACTCGAGCATGCCGCGCGGCGCGTGCACCGCGCCGGGGACCGTGCCCTCGCGCCACAGTTCGCGGATGTCGCGGATGTCGACGAGCTGGATCGTCTCGTCGCCGAAGCGCGCGATGGCGTCCTCGACCGTCCAGGTCTCGACCTGGCTGTAGGCTTCCTCGACCAGGGCCTTGATGCCTTTCGTCACCGGCATGGCTGGTTTCCTCCGTTGCTGGCCCTCTTCGGTATTCGGGCGTGGATATCGCCATGCATCATGGCGCGGGCCGGCACGCGGTCAACCGGATGAGGGCCGCCGCCTGCAACGCCTTTCGCCGCGGCGGAGCATTGGAACGGCCTGACGCACGGCTCCGGCTCAAGCGAAGGGAGCCACGCCTTCAGACGCCGCAGCCGCGTTCAGGCGCCGGTCCAGACTCGCCAGTGCACAGCCTTCGCGGATTGCAAGCGCCAGATAGCTCGCATCGTAGGCGCTCAGGCGGTGGGCGCGCGCCAGCGCCATGATCTTCCGGTCGTCGGTTTCGGACGGACAGACGATGGGAAGACGGCGCAGCCGTGCCATGGAAGCGTCGGCGTGACCGCCGTCGATCCGCCCCCGGCGCTCGGCCGACAACAGAAGGTTGCGCAGTTCGTGCCAGAAGATGGCGGGCACCTTCGCGGTCTCCGCGCCCAGCCGGTCCAGTGCAAGCTCGGCCAGGACCGCGTCCTCATCCGGCAGCACCCAGGCGGCCGCCACCGAGGCGTCGGATACGAACGCCATCAGCGCTCGTGTCCCTCGTGACGCCAGGACAGGATCTCGGCCGTCGTCACTGCCTTCTGCTTCGCCCGTTCCCGGCGCAGCGTCGCACTGAGCGTGGCATGTTCGCCTTTGCCGGCGATCCGCGTCACATGGGCGACCGGCGTCCCGCCGCGGCAGATCACCAGATCCTCGCCGGCCTCCACCGCCGCCAGGAGCGCGGAAAGGTGGGTCTTCGCCTCTCCGATCTTCACATGTCGCGTCATGGGATCCCCGCTCCTCGCCCGGCCCGGTTGCGAAGGTTGTGCAGCCGGGCACCGCAGTCGCCCGGTTCAACCTGGGAGATTGGCTCCGGCAGCGACTTGGTCAAGCACTTGGTCCGATGCCGGCTTGCCGGGTTGCCTGCAGGCCCGGCAGTTGTAGACCGACGCCGGTTGCGGCAATAGTGTCGGCGGCACGGACGGGAGGATACCATGAGCGCAACCAACGGCACGCCGCGTTTTCGCGCCGACCATGTCGGCAGCCTGCTGCGCCCGCAGCGCCTGCTCGACGCCCGGCGGCAATTCGAGGCCGGCGAGACCGGCCGCGCGGCGCTGCAGGCGGTCGAGGACGATTGCGTCGCGCAAGTCGCCGGGGTGCAGGAGGCGGCCGGCCTCGAGGCGATCACCGACGGCGAATTCCGCCGCACCGTCTGGTGGCTCGAATTCATCAAGGCGATCCGGGGCATCCGCATCGCCGAGCCGGACCGCAACCTGCCGTTTTCCGGCGGCGACACCGGCTGGGAATACTATCCGAGCACGGTGCGCACCGAGGCCCGGCTGACCCGGCCGGGCGATATCATGAGGCGGGACTACGAGGTGCTGGCCGCCGCGACCTCCAAGACGCCGAAGATCACCATCCCCTCGCCGAGCCGCATCCATTTCCACGGCGGGCGCCAGGCCGTGAGCCGCGAGGCCTATCCGGAGATGGACGCCTTCTGGGCCGATATCGCGACCATCTACCGGGAGGAGATCGCCGCGCTGGAAGCCGCCGGCTGCCGCTATATCCAGATCGACGATCCGGTGCTGACCTATTTCCTCGACGACAACCTGCGCGAGAGCGTGCGCGCGCTCGGCGAAGTCCCGGACGACCTGCTCAGGACCTATGTCGCATTGCTCAACGAGTGCGTGAGCGAAAGGCGCGACGACACCTATCTCACGGTCCATCTGTGCCGCGGCAACTCGCGCTCGAAATGGATTTCCCGCGGCAGCTACGAGCCGATCGCCGAGGCGATTTTCGCGCACCTCGATGTCGACGCCTATTTGCTGGAATACGATGACGAGCGCTCCGGCGGCTTCGAGCCGTTGCGCTTGATGGCGGACGGCAAGGCCGTCGTGCTCGGCCTGATCACCTCCAAGACCGGGGAGCTGGAGCAGATCGACGACCTGCGCCGCCGGGTCGACGAGGCCGCGCGCTACGTCCCGATGGAGCTTCTGGCGATCAGCCCGCAATGCGGCTTCGCCAGCGAGGTCGGCGGCAACATCGTCAGCTTCGACGACCAGATGGCCAAGCTCGACCTCACCCTGCGCACCGCCGACGCGATCTGGGGCAGCGCCTGAACGCGGGTCGCGACGGCTTACTTGGTGCCGTACAGCCGGTCCCCGGCGTCGCCGATGCCCGGGACGATATAGCCGTGATCGTTAAGCCGCTCGTCGACCGCGGCGGCGTAGACCGGCACGTCCGGGTGCGCCGCGCCAAAAGCCTCGACGCCTTCGGGCGCCGCAAGCAGGCACAGGAACTTGATCCGGCGCGCGTTCGCTTCCTTGAGTTTTTCGACCGCGGCGATCGCCGAATTCGCCGTCGCCAGCATCGGGTCGAGGGCGATGACCGGACGGTCGCTCAGATCCTCGGGCACCTTGAAATAATATTCCACCGCCTGGAGCGTCTCCGGATCCCGGTAGAGACCGACATGGCCGACGCGCGCCGAGGGGATCAGGTCCAGCATGCCTTCCAGCAGCCCGTTTCCGGCCCGCAGGATCGAGATCAGGACCAGTTTCTTGCCGGCCAGGAACGGCGCCTGCATCTCCGCCAGCGGCGTTTCGATGGTGCGCGATTCCAACGCGAAATCGCGCGTTACCTCATAGCCGAGCAGAAGCGAAATTTCGCGCAGCAGCAGGCGGAACCGGGCGGTATCGGTTTCCTTGCGCCGCATCAGCGACAGCTTGTGCTGAACCAGCGGATGATCGATGACCGTCACATTTCCCATCGATGAATTCTCCGGAATCCGACTCTATCCAAAATTGCTGCCGTCCGGCGCCGGGCGAACAGGTGCCCGCCCGCGCCGCGCGGCAGGTCCGTATCATCGGTCCCTGTCGCGTCGCGGACAAGAGGCATGCGCCCGACCGGGTACACGGCGCTGCGCGCGGGTCGGCCGGGCACCTGTTCGCCACCGGTAAAATGCGCAGGGCTGCACAGCGCCCGACTGCGTTGCGGCCGGCTGAACAACCTTGACAGAAACGGCCGAATTACTGCCGGTTCAATTCGCCGCCGGCACTGTTCGACAACAATGCTTGACGGATTTCATAGCCATAATTAGGCTCGGTTTTTTGGCGAATCGGGCAACGGGGATGGGCACGAACAACCGGGGAAACAGGCGGAAATGCGCCCTGTCGGCGCCGGAAAACAAGGGTGGAAACAGACATGAGGGAAAGCACGATGTCTCCCTCGCCTGATATTGCCGCGGGCCGACTCTCTCCGACCGAATACGCGCAGAACTTCGACGATATAAAGCCGCCGCTGACCCGGCAGCAGGCGCCCATCGACGCCAGCCGGTGTTATTTCTGTTACGACGCGCCCTGCATCGAGGCCTGCCCGACCGGCATCGATATCCCGAGCTTCATCGGCAAAATAGCGACCCACAATATCCGGGGCGCGGCGATGGATATCCTGCAGGCCAACATTTTCGGCGGCGCCTGCGCCCGGGTCTGCCCGGTCGAGGAACTGTGCGAAGAAGCCTGCGTGCGCACCGCCCAGGAGGGCAAGCCGGTCAATATCGGCCTGCTTCAGCGCTTCGCCACCGACCGGTTCTTCGAGCGCGGCGAGCAGCCTTTCGAACGCGCGGCGCCGACCGGCAAGCGGGTTGCCGTCGTCGGCGCCGGACCGGCGGGCATGAGCTGCGCCCACGGCCTCGCCCGGCAGGGTCACGACGTCACGGTGCACGAAGCGCGCGACAAGGCCGGCGGGCTCAACGAATACGGCATCGCGGCCTACAAGGTGACCGACAACTTCGCCCAGCGCGAGCTGGATTTCATTCTGTCGATCGGCGGAATTTCCGTCGAAGTCAACCGGGCGCTCGGCAGCGATCTTTCGCTGGCCGAACTGCGCCGGGATTTCGACGCGGTATTCCTGTCGATCGGCCAGGCCGGCGTGAAGGCCCTGGAGGTCGAAGGCCAGTCGCTCGGCGGCGTCCAGCCGGCGATCGACTATATCGCCGAGTTGCGCCAGGCCGGGGATCTGGCGGCCCTGCCCGTCGGGCGCAAGGTCATCGTGATCGGCGGCGGCAACACGGCGATCGACATCGCCGTCCAGTCCAAGCGGCTGGGCGCCGAAGACGTCACCATCTGCTACCGCCGCGGCCCGGACGAGATGGGCGCGACCTGGCACGAGCAGGAGATTGCCCAGACCAGCGGCGTCAAGATCAAGCACTGGGTCCGGCCGGTGCGGCTCAACGGCGAGAACGGCCACGTCGGCAGCATCGATCTGGAATACACGGAGCTCGGCGAAGACAGCCGGCTGACCGGCATTGGCGATACGACAACCCTGCCGGCGGACAGCGTTTTTACCGCAATCGGCCAGGTATTGATTGCCGATCCGCTGGCCGAGGGATCGAGCGAACTACTGGATATCCGCGACGGCCGTATCGCGGTGAATGAGGAACTTGAGACATCCCTGCCCGGCGTGTTCGCCGGCGGCGACTGCATCGCCGGGCTCGATCTGACCGTTCAGGCGGTGGAGGACGGCAAGATCGCCGCCCGTTCGATCGACCGGCTCTTAACCCGATAACCGGGAGGCAAAGACAATGGCCGACCTGAGATGCAATTTCGTTGGAATCAAATCGCCCAACCCGTTCTGGCTGGCGTCGGCGCCGCCGACGGACAAGTACTACAATGTCGAGCGCGCCTTTAGGGCCGGCTGGGGCGGCGTGGTCTGGAAAACCGTCGGCGAACCGATCGTCAACGTCTCGTCGCGCTATGGCGCGGTCGAGCACAATGGCTCGCGGATGGCGGGTTTCACCAATATCGAGCTGATCTCGGACCGGCCGGTCGACGTCAACCTGCGCGAAATCAAGCAGATCAAGAAGGAGTGGCCGGACCGGGCGCTGGTCGTCTCGCTGATGGTGCCGTGCGACGAGGAAAGCTGGAAGACGATCCTGGCCGATGTCGAGGACACCGAGGCCGACGGCATCGAGCTCAATTTCGGCTGCCCCCACGGCATGTCCGAACGCGGCATGGGCTCCGCCGTGGGCCAGGTGCCCGACTATGTCGAGATGGTTGCGGCCTGGTGCAAGAAGCACTCGAGGATGCCGGTCATCGTCAAGCTGACGCCCAACATCACCGATATCCGCCACCCGGCCCGGGCGGCGCGCAAGGGCAACGCCGATGCGGTCTCCCTGATCAACACCCTCGCTTCCATCATCGGCGTCGATCTCGATACGATGGCGCCCGAACCTATCGTCAACGGCAGGGGCACCCATGGCGGCTATTGCGGGCCCGCGGTCAAGCCGGTCGCCTTGCGCATGGTCGGCGATCTGGCGCGCGACCCGGAATGCCGGGGCATGGCGATCTCCGGCATCGGCGGCATCTCGACCTGGCGCGACGCGGCGGAATTTATCTCGCTGGGGGCCGGCACGGTCCAGGTCTGCACCGCCGCCATGCATCGCGGCTTCAAGATCGTCGAGGACATGGTCGACGGCCTGTCGAACTGGATGGACGAGAAGGAGTATCGCACCCTGTCCGATTTCCAGGGCGCCGCGGTCGGGAATTATGTCGAATGGGGCGAGCTCGACATGAACTACGAGATCGTCGCCCGCATCGACCAGGACCTGTGCATCAAGTGCGGCCTGTGCCACGTCACCTGCGAGGATACCGCGCACCAGTCGATTTCGGCCCTGCGGATCGACGGCGAGCGGCGCTACGAAGTCATCGACGAAGAGTGCGTCGGCTGCAACCTGTGCATGTATGTCTGCCCGGTCGACGGCTGCATCACGATGGAGCCGGTCGACAACGGCAAGCCCTATGTGACCTGGGCCGACGATCCCCGGAACCCGGCCAACGCGATGCAGGCCGCCGAATAGGCCGCCGAATAGACCGCGGGCGGCCTCGCCAGCCGCCGGCTTCTTTCGGGGGCGTTACTCCGCCGCCTCGCGCATAACCGGGACAGGCCGGCCCAGATCGTGCTTGATCTTCAGCGCCTCGTAATAGGGCGCGAAGGGCGGCCGGTCGACATAGCGCCCGGCGCCGCGGGTGACCCGCACGTCGCCGTCGTCCCAGACCAGCTTGCCCTGGCTGAACGTCTTGACGTTGATGCCGGTGACGTCCATGCCCTCGAAGATGTTGTAGTCGATCTGCTGATGATGGGTCTCGACCGAGATCGTCCGGCTCCGGTTCGGATCCCAGACCGCCAGATCGGCGTCCGCCCCGGCCATGACCGCGCCCTTGCGCGGATAGATGTTGAAAATCTTCGCCGCGTTGGTCGACGTCACGGCGACGAACTCGTTCATCGTCAGGCGGCCGGTGTTGACGCCGTGCTCCCACAGAACGTGCATCCGGTCCTCGACTCCGCCCGTCCCGTTGGGAATGAGCCGAAAATCGTGGCGTCCGGCGGCTTTTTGCGGCGCGCAGAAGCAGCAATGGTCGGTCGCCGTCGTTTGCAGGATGCCGGCCTGCAGCCCCCGCCACAGCGCCGCCTGATGTTCGGGCGAGCGGAACGGCGGGCTCATGACATAGGCCGCGGCGGTCGCGAAATCGGGATGGCGGTAGACGCTGTCGTCGATCATCAGATGCCCGGCCAGCACCTCGCCGAACACGCGCTGCCCCTCGTTGCGCGCCCTTGTGATCGCCTCCAGCGCGTCGATGCAGGAGGTGTGGACGACGTAGAGCGGCACATCCAGCACTTCGGCGATCCGGATGGCGCGGTTGGCGGCTTCGCCCTCGACTTCCGGCGGCCGCGACAGCGGATGGCCCTCGGGCCCCGTCACGCCCTGTTCGATCAGCTCGTTCTGGAGATGGAAGACGAGCTCGCCGTTCTCGGCATGGACCGTGCAGATGGCGCCCAGTTCGCGCGCCCGGGAGAAGCTGTTCACCAGCGTCTCGTCCTCGGCCATGATCGCGTTCTTGTAGGCCATGAAGTGCTTGAAGGAGTTGACGCCGCGGTCGCGCACCAGCGTGGCCATATCGGCATGGACCGACTCGTCCCACCAGGTGATGGCGACGTGGAAGCTGTAGTCGCTGACCGCCTTCTCCGCCCATTCGCGCCACTGTTTGTAGGCGTCCATGATGTTCTGCTGCGGATCGGGGATGACGAAGTCGATGATCGTCGTCGTACCGCCCACACACCCTGCGGTCGTGCCGGACTGGAAATCCTCGGACGCGACGGTGCCCATGAACGGCAGTTGCATATGGGTGTGCGGATCGATGCCGCCCGGCATGACGTAGCAGCCGCCGGCATCGACGGTTTCGGCGCCGCCGGGCGCTTCGAGATTTTCGCCGACGGCGGCGATGGCGTCGCCCTCCAGAAGAACGTCGGCGCGGAAGCTGCGGTCGGCATTAACGACGGTACCGCCCCGGATCAGAATTGCCATCTCAGTCTCTCCCAACCACGCTGCCCGCACGGCCGGAACCGGCGCGCGGCGATAGAATCCGGTGCCAAGTCTAACGCCAAAACGCGCCGTTGCGCCAGCCCCGGGCGCTGGCGCAGCGTCGAGCCCGGATACCTGAAAAAGGCTTGCCTGGGCTATGACTGTCTTGCACTCTCGGCCACGGTCGCCGACAGCCGGAAGAACTCGAGGGAGGAAGGACATGACCACCGTCAGGGCCGGTTTGATCCAGTTCGGGCTCAACACCGGCACGGAAGAAAGCCCCGAGACGATCAAGGCCAACATGACCGAGGCGCATCTGCCGCTGATCGACGAGGCGGGCGAAAACGGTGTCCAGATCCTGTGCCTGCAGGAGGTCTTCAACCAGCCCTACTTCTGCCCCAGCCAGGACGGGAAATGGTACGCCGCGGTGGAGAAAATTCCCGACGGGCCGACGACCAGGCTGATGCAGGAATACGCCAGGAAGCACTCGATGGTCATCGTCGTCCCGATCTACGAGGAAGAGCAGACGGGCGTCTATTACAACACGGCGGCTGTCATCGATGCGGACGGCACCTATCTCGGCAAATATCGCAAAACGCACATTCCCCAGGTCGCCGGCTTCTACGAGAAGTTCTTCTTCAAACCCGGCACGTCGGGCTGGCCGGTTTTCGAGACCGCCTATTGCAAGCTCGGCGTCTATATCTGCTACGACCGGCATTTCCCGGAAGGCTGGCGCGCGCTGGCATTGAACGGCGCGGAATATATCGTCAACCCGTCCGCAACCGTCGCCGGGCTCAGCCAGTATCTCTGGAAACTCGAGCAGCCCGCTTCGGCCGTCGCCAACGGCGTCTACATCGGCGCGTGCAACCGGGTCGGCACCGAAGCGCCGTGGAACATCGGGCGCTTTTACGGATCGTCCTACATCGTCGATCCGCGCGGCGAATTCCTGTGCGAGGCCAGCGAGGACCGGGACGAACTGATCTACGCCGATATGGACATGGAAAAGGTGCGCGAGGTGCGCAACCTCTGGCAGTTCTTCCGCGACCGCCGGCCGGAGACCTACGGGCTGATCTCAAGCGGCGAACACTGATCGGCAATAGGGGACATCTCTCCGCGAAACCGGGGCGGCGGACGTCAGTTCAAATGCCCTGAATCCCTGTAGTAGGCGCGGACGGCTTCGCGCCGCCTTTGCCCGCGCGCAACCTGTCCGGGATCGTCCGCCAACGCGCGGCGCGCGCGCTCCATCGGTTCGCGTTCCAATTCCGGCAGGTCGATCCCGGCAAGGCTTCCGTCCCGGACGACCGGCCGCCCGACGACAACGAGCTCGCGGACGTGGCGGCTGCTGGCGCGGGCGAGCAGGATCTCGATCTCGTCCGCTTCGGCAACAAGGCTGTCTTCACTCATCGCTGCGAAGTCCAGGACGACCAGATCCGCACGCGCGCCCGGCTCAATCGCGCCGTAATCGCCACTGCCGTCGATGGCCCGGAAGCCGTTCCGGCAGGCCGCTTCGAACAGCCGGGCCGGCGGCAGCGCCGGTTCCAGACCGCTGCCGTTGTGCAGCCGCCAGGCCAACCGCAGGTCGCGGAAATAGTCCTGATCGTCGTCATGCGCGCTGCCGTCGAGCCCGAATCCGAAGCGCAGGCCGTGGCGCATGAAGCGCGCGACCGGGGCCAGGCCGGACCGAAGCCGAAGATTGGAGGAGGTTTTGACCGAAACGGTGACGCCGCGTTCGGCCATCAGAGCGCATTCTTCTTCCGTGAGGTGCACGCCGTGCGCTACCGTCAGCCGCGGCGACAGCAAACCGATATCGTCCAGAAAACGCACGATGCCCTGCCTGTAGGTGGCGTCGAGCCACTGGCGCTGGCGCCGGCGCGCGCACGGCGGCGTCAACTGCCGCTGCATCGTCGGGAAGCGGCGCCTAGTCTACCTTGGCGACCAGCCCGGCCGCCTCGATGCCGGCGACGGCGACCGCCTCGTCCCGGTCCGACGTGTCGCCGGAGACGCCGACCGCGCCGTAGAGATGCCCGTCTGCCGTCCTGACCACCACGCCGCCCGGCACCGGCACCAGCTGCCCGCCGGACGCGTCGATCAGCGCCTGCATGAACATCGGCCGCTCGTTGCCCATTTCGCCGAGCCGGCGCGAGCTCATGCCCATGCCGAGCGCGCCCATGGCCTTGCCGCGGGCGACCTTCTCGCGCAGCAGCGTCGAGCCGTCCTCCTGCTCGTAGGCGACCAGCGCGCCGCGCTCGTCCAGCACCGCAACCGCCAGCGGCCGCAGCCCCATCTCGACCCGTTTCTCCAACGCCGCCCGGACAATCGTCCGCGCCTGTTCCAGCGATAGTGTCATGTGTTCCTCCCGGTTTGCCGCGGCGAGCATAGCGGAAGGCAGCGGGCGGCTCTAGGACGTATCCGTTTCGGCTGGAACCGTCGCGGCTCTTCCCGCGGCGGGGTACCGGTCCGGCATGTACCGGGCGATGTCAGGAAATGTCATGATCCGTCATGAAGTGTCATGATTCGGCTGGCCGGCCCTGCCTCTACCTGGCCGTCATTCCGACCGGAGCCGCCCTGCGGGCGGCGTAGCGGAGGAATCTCGTCGCCGGCCTCTGGCGGTCGTTCGGCAAACCGAGCCGGGATCCCTCCACTCCCTTTGGTCGGTCGGGATGACGGGTGGGGTGCGTGCGGTCGCAGGGGCCGCCCAAGGTGTCATGAAATGTCATGATTTGTCATGCTTCTCCGCGGTCGGGCGGCAGTCGCCCCGCTAAACTGGACAGAACGGTCTGATTTTTTAGTCTTTTTTTGCGCGGGGACCGGAACGCCCGACCGCCGACCGGCTTTTGTTCATATATTGTTCTTTACCGGAATGTCAAGCGCCGTTTCGGGCGCGCGCCCTTCGACAGGCTCCGGCGGGCGATGCGAAGTCCCGCACCGCAACGGCGATCGGTCGCAGCCCCAGCTCGATCCGTTTCTCCAACGCCGCCCGGATGATCGTGCGCGCCTGTTCCAGCGATAATGTCATGGGTTCCTCCCCGGATTGTTGCGGCGAGCATAGCGGAAGGTAGCGGGCGGCTCTACCCGGCCGGTGCCGGTCGATGCGCCGCAATCCAGGCGGGAATCTTGCCCCCAGCGGCGCCCTGTCTGCCTTGTAATGGCCGAAGGGCCAGAGTTCGGCAAAATGGTAGTGTCTCAGTTTGAAATCTTGTCAGCGCAATGCCGGACTAGACGTGAGACAGCCCCGCTTCACGCATCCAATGTTCTTCGCCGATTATAGCCAGTTGAGACTTACCGGTGTCGCGGTACTCCATGGCCTTCCTGATCTTGTTGCCGAAGCTGTCGTGCTTCCATGTCGGCGTGGTGTAGACGCCGATTACCAGATAATCGAGCCTTCTTGTGACACCCTTCAGAACCTCCCCGCCGCGTTCCAGCACAGCCTGCTCGCAATCCCTCCTGTTGCCGTACACAAACTGTCCAGAGAACAGGAAATTTCGGCTCGGAAAAACGACTCGCGGAACCGGGCGGTCAAGCGGAAGCGTAGCCGAACGCGACATCTCGCCGAACTCGGAAATACCGCCCGACAGGCTGTCCAGAATATCGTGCAGTTCCTGAACCTCTTCATCGTCCAGAACGTCGTCCCAGAACATCTCATGGAGCCGGGCGAGAAGACCGTTCGTGTAAGGATGGTCACCGAGTGTCGCCTTGTTGACCTCAAGCCAACTCAGCAAGGCTTCTGCCTCACTCTGATTGACCACACCGTCCGCCAAGATACCCTTGCTTAGCCCGATCAGGGTATCGATCGTTCGCGCGTGAACCGACCGCGCGTTGTACTTTAGGTAAGGGTCGTCTGTCATAGCTCTCACCTCTCTCTGCCAACATCACTGAGACACCAGCAACCTTTGGAATTTCTGTAGGGCGGCGGAGGTGAAAACCGATGACCGCAGAGAGAGACTCGATGACATTGAATGAGGTTTCCGTTCCGGCCCTGGGGGTCGAGGAGCGTAGCGACGAGGCCCCCAGGGCCGGCCGCGCCAGACCGACCCCGGACCCGGAGGTTGTGGCCAAGCCGAAGCGGCGCCAGTTCACCGCAGAGTATCGGCTGCGGATTCTGGAGGAGGCGGATCGCTGCACACAGCCCGGCGAGGTGGGCCGCCTGCTTCGCCGCGAGGGGTTGTACAGCTCGCATCTGACGGCTTGGCGCAAGGCGCGGCGCAAGGGCTCGCTGCGGGAGTTGGCCGCGAAGAAGCGCGGCGCGAAACCGGCCGAACGCAACCCGCTGGATGCGAAGGTGCGCGCGCTCGAGGCGCAAGTGGCTCGCCTGGAGCATGAGTTGCACACCGCGCACACGATCCTGGACGTGCAGGGAAAAGTTGCCGGGCTGCTGGGATTGAACCTCGAACACGGAACGCGCTCTTGATCGCGGTCCAACCGCTTGCGGCGCAGGTCGGCGTGGCGCCGGCCTGCCAAGCACTGGGCGTGTCACGGGCGAGCTTCTACCGTCGTCAGAGGTCAACTCCCGGGCACCAGCAGCCCCGTCCAACGCCCGCCCGGGCGCTGTGTGAAGCCGAGCGCGAGCAGATCCTCGATGTGCTCGCCGGCCCGCGCTTCGTCGACCGTGCGCCGGCGGAGGTCGTGGCGACGCTGCTCGACGAAGGCCAT
Organism: Alphaproteobacteria bacterium; assembly: GCA_965249845.1. Lineage (GTDB taxonomy): Bacteria > Pseudomonadota > Alphaproteobacteria > Bin65 > Bin65 > Bin65. The sequence continues at coordinate 2,619,381 of CBDFNA010000003.1, read as the reverse complement.
TACCTGTGCTCGGAGCGGACGATGTATCGGATCCTGGCCGCCGATCAGCCGGTCCGAGAGCGGCGCAATCAGCGCGAGCATCCCCAGTACACCAAGCCCGAGCTGGTGGCCGCGGCGCCGAACCAGACCTGGTCCTGGGACATCACCAAGCTGTTGGGGCCGACCAAGTGGACGTACTTCTACCTCTACGTCGTGCTCGACATCTTCAGCCGCTACGCGGTCGGCTGGATGGTCGCAGACCGGGAGAACTCGGCGCTGGCCGGTCGTCTCATCGAAGAGACCTGCCACAAACAGGGCGTCCAGCCCCAGGTACTCACCCTGCACTCCGACCGCGGCGCGCCGATGACGAGCAAGTGCACCGCACAACTGCTCGCCGACCTCGGCGTGACCCGTTCACTGAGCCGCCCTCAGGTGTCCGACGACAACCCCTTCTCCGAGGCCCAGTTCAAGACCCTGAAGTACCACCCCGGCTTCCCTGGCCGCTTCCACGACATAACCGCCGCGATCGCCTTCTGCCGAACGTTCTTCCCTTGGTACAACACCGAACATCGCCATGGCGGGATCGCGATGCTCACCCCGGACGACGTGCATCACAATCGAACCCAGAGCGTGCTGGAGCAGCGCGGGCGGACCCTTCAAGCCGCCTGGACCCGTCATCCCGAACGCTTCGTTCGAGGAATCCCACAACCGGATCCCCTTCCCCAAGCCGTCTGGATCAACCCACCTGTGACACCCACAACAGGAGAAACTGCTCAGTAAATCGCAATCGTCACTGTCTCAAAGTCGTTGACAGGTTCCGCACCGATCACTGGGCACCGAACCCGGATGATGCCGGGCCAGTCGCGAGACAATTCGCAAAAGCGTTGAGAGTCAATCGCCTATTCGCCAGTCAAATCTCAATGCGGGACACTACTCAAAATGTTAGCAATGATGTGCGGTAGGCAAAAAGCGTTCAAGGACGGTTGAAGCAATGCTTTCTCTTCTAAGGCAGGATTTTGGGGCTCGTTCATTTCTCTATCGAACGGTCGCCGCAATGGCCATTTTAGCCATAACCCTTGCTGTATCTGTCATCTGGGAAAAGATGGTCTATACGATCCCGGTATTGGCAGTGTTGCTGTTTACAACCGCCGGAATGCCGGGCCTTAGCGGAGGCGCCACAAGGCGAAATTTGGACCAAAAGGCAACGGACTTGGACATAGACCTAGAGTCGGGCGTCGGCATGGACGCCGGCTGAATATCGGTCTCCGCTGGCCTGCTTCGACTCGGTGGCATTCCGGTATTGTAATGTGTGCCTCAGAAGTAGCCCTGATAGCGGCGTCTTGGCGGAGAGAGTGTCCGCCCATCTGTCCTACTAACCGTTTGATTTACCCTGATTTAAGTGAATGTCGGCAAGTCACACCCCCAATTTTGCACTACAATTTATATGGTCGTTTGGGCGAATTCTCATAGCCGGAAGCCACGAACCGTACCCGCACATACGCCGAAAAAATCGGCGTCACCCAAGACATCGATGCAGATCGTCTTTCAACTCGCCTCACCGTCCACGACGCCGACCGACATAGACACGACCGAGTCCGCTGCAATCGCGGTCTCGCTACGAGACGGCATCGCGGATCGGTTCTCCGATACCGTTTCACCGGACCAAATCCGGAGTCGTGTTGCCGAACATCCGGCATGGGACCAGCGGGACGGCGGGCCCAGGGGGGTGTCCGATCGACAGCTCGGCGCACGGAAGGGTCCATTGTATCGCGATTGCCCTCTTTCGGCCTTCGCGCGCGGGCCCGCAGCCCTGGATCGAATCGGCGCAGTGATTACCCGCCAACGTGAAACGGCTCACTCCTCGAAGCCAAACGATCCGTCCTCTAGCTTGAGGTCGCGGGCGTTGGCCTTGACGATCTCCACCACATCGTTTGGATAGTCCTCCTCGGCGGACGCTCCATCGAGTTCCAGGGTCAGCTTAAGCTCCGATCCCTTGGTTCGGGTGAACTCGACCAGGAGACCGTCCATGATGCGGGCGACCTCCAGCCCGGCCTTTTCGGGATCTACGACGACGGTGGCGAAGAAGCGTTTCGGCGAGGGTTTGGGCGGTGGATTGTTGGGTCTGGGAACGGAAGGGTCGGCTCGGTTCCGCCTCCAGGATCGCGTCGACGATGCCGGTAAACCCGTCCAGCTTGGGCCGCCGCACCGGATCTTCGAGCGTCTTCGCGACGAGCACGGGTTCACCGGCGGCTATACCATCCAGACCGTGTGAAAACTCTGGCGGGGGCGGGGATGGAGGTTTAGGGCAGCAATGATTTGCGGCGATCCCACGTAATCTGGCGGTTTGGCGCCGGTAGCCCCGCGGAAGGGGCTCCAGGCCTCCGTGGATCGATGTGCGGTGCTCGATTTTGGCCTGATTCCCGTCTCATGCCCTCGCGGCGGCGATCAAGGCGGGAACACCTACCAGAGAGATCGCGCGGCGGATGTTGTAAGCCTGCGCCGTGATGCTGAACTCGCCGCGCACGTTCTCCAGCCGCCGGGTCAGGAAGGCACCCTGGCCCATCCATTGTTTGATTGAGCCGAAGGGATGCTCGACGCTTTCACGGCGCGCATCGAGCAGCTCCGGGCGGGCCGCCAATCGTTCTGCCATGCGCTCCAGGATCGCTTCGTCGACATAGCGCAGGACCCGACGGAAGGCGCTTTTCGTACACTTCGACTTGAGTTGGCACTCCTTGCACGCGGCGCGATTGGCGTAACTGGCGAAGATGAGATCGCGGCGCTTGCGCTTGCTGTGTAGCGCCAGGCGTTGGCCGTCGGGGCAGATGTAAATGTCCTCGCCGCCGTCATAGCGGAAGCGTTCCTTGGGAAAGAGCCCCTGGCTCACCGTGGATCCGCGCTGGGGCTTGGGCACATGCGGCACGACGCCGGCATTCTCGCAGGCCTCGATATCCTCGATCTTGAAGTAGCCCGCGTCGGCGACCGCGTCGATCCGATCGACGGCCAGGTTCCGACGGGCCGCCACCGCCGTCTCGGCCAATAGACCGAGATCGCTGACCTTGTTATGGACCTGCTGCTCGGCGATCAGTTTGTGCTTGGCGTCCACGGCGATCTGAATGTTGTAGCCGACACCGACCCGGGTCTCGGCGTGCATCGCCCGGCTGTCCGAATCCGTCAAAGAGAGCTGGTCCTCGCCACTCGCAGCCAGCGCGTCTCGATGTTCCTCAAACCGCTCACGCCGCCCTTGGATCGCAGCGATCTTCTCCTGGATATGCTCCACCTCGCCGCCGCCGGTGCCGCCGCCGGTGCCGCCCTCGTCTTGCCCGTCAGCCTCGTCGAGCCGGTCGAGATAACGCGACAACCTTTCGTCGCTCTCGGCCAACGCCTTCTCCAGCTTCGCTTTGGTGAAGTTCCGCTTCCGGCTGTTCACTGCCTTGATCCGAGTGCCGTCGACCGCCACCAGCTCGCGCCCGAACAGCTCCAGTTCGCGGCATAGCCTCACGAACTCCCGAAACACGTGTCGGAAGGCCGCCCGATTGATCCGCCGGAAATCGGCGATCGTCTTGAAGTCTGGCGACAAACGCCGCAACAGCCAGATCACTTCGAGATTACGCTTGCTCTCAGCCTCCAGCCGGCGGCTCGAACGTACCCGATTGAGATAGCCGTATATGTAGAGCTTCAGCAGGTCCGCCGGATCGTAGCCGGGACGACCTGTCGCCTTCGGCGCGGCGCGCTCGAAACCAGCGACCGCCAGGTCCAGACCATCCACGAAGGCATCGATGAAACGGACCGGGTTATCCCGGCCCACGTAATCGTCCACTGCTTCCGGCAGAAGCAGAACCTGAGAGCGGTCAATGCCAGGAATGTGTCTCATGGCGGACCCTAACATCGCCATGAGTCGGACGGAATCCCCCGCCACCCAGAGTTTTCACACGGTCTGCATCGTGAAGGACTATGTCCGGGCCCGGCGGCAATCGACGCGCGAGGCTTTCGTGCCGCTGCATCACCCGCCGGGCCATGCCCAGGTCGACTTCGGCGAGGCGGTGGTGGATGTCGGGGGCAGGCGGGAGAAGGTTGCCTTCTTCTGCCTGATCCTGCCCCATTCCAATATCTGGTTCGTCAAGGCCTATCCGAGGGAGACGACCGAGGCCTTCCTGGACGGCCATGTCAGCGCCCTCGCCTTCCTCGGCGGGTTTCCGCGCTCGATCCTCTATGACAACACGACCCTGGCGGTGGCGCGGATCCTGGGCGACGGCACGCGTCGGCGCACGCAGGCGTTCACGCATCTGCAATCGCACTACCTGTTCCGCGACCGCTTCGGCCGGCCCGGCAAGGGCAACGACAAGGGCAAGGTCGAGGCCCTGGTGAAGACGGCACGGCGCCGGTTCATGGTGCCGATCCCGAAGGTGCATGACCTGTCGGTCCTGAACGAGCGGCTGATGGCGCGCTGCCTGGAGCGGCTCGACGCGCTGGAGGCAGGGGAGAAGGCGGCGGCGCTGCTCGCCGATCTCGAGGCCCTGCGCGATCTGCCGGCGGTTCCCTTCGAGGCCTGCGAGCATGTGCCGGGCCAGGTCTCCTCGACGGCCCTGGTGCGCTACCGGCTGGTGGACTACTCGGCACCGACGGCGCACGCCCACAAGAAGGTCATGGTGAAGGGCTATGTCGACCGGGTCGAGATCGCGCTCGGCGCCGAGATCGTCGCCCGCCATCGGCGCTCCTATGTCCGCGGCGACATCGTCTACGACCCGCTGCATTACCTGTCGCTGCTGGAGAAGAAGCCGGGCGCCCTGGACCAGGCGGCGCCGCTGCGGGGATGGAAGCTCAATCCGGCCTTCGACACGCTGCGCCGCCTCCTCGAGGCCCGCTTCGGCCCGCGCGGCAAGCGCGAATACATCCAGGTTCTGCGCCTGCTGGAGGACTTTCCGGAACGCCAGGTGACGGCCGCGGTGCGCGACGCGGTGAAGCGGCGCCTGATCGGCTTCGATGCCGTCAAGCACCTGTTGCTGGCGCGCATCGAGAGGCGGCCCGTGCCTCTCGACCTGGCGCGCTATCCGCACCTGCCCCAGCCCTTCGTCGCCGCCACGCGGAGCGCCGATTACGCCTCTCTGCTCGCCGGAGGGGCCGGCCATGGCTGAGGCCCCCCGCATCCTGCTCGAGCATCACCTGAAGAGATTGAAGCTGCCGACCTTCCTGCGGGAATACGAGAAACTGGCGCGCCAGTGCGCGGCCGAGGGCCTGGATCATGTCCAGTTCCTGGCCCGACTGGTGGAGCTGGAGATGATCGACCGCGAGCGCCGCCTCGTCGAGCGGCGTATCAAGCAGGCCGGGTTCCCTGTCGTCAAACAGCTCGAGAGCTTCGACTTCAAGGCGATCCCGAGCCTCAACAAGATGCTGGTGCTGGATCTCGCGCGCGGCGATTACATCGACCGCCGGGAGAATGTGATCCTGCTCGGCCCGAGCGGCGTCGGCAAGACGCATGTCGCTCTCGCCCTCGGCCTCGCCGCCTGCCAGAAGGGCCTCGGCGTGCGCTTCGCCACCGCCCCCCATCCGGTCCACGAGTTGATCGAGGCGCGCGACGAGAAGAGGCTGCTCCGCCTCCAGGACCAGCTCGCCAGGGTCAGCCTGCTGATCGTCGACGAGCTCGGCTACGTGCCCCTGTCGCAGACCGGAAGCGAGCTGCTGTTCGACGTCTTCAGCCGGCGCTACGAGAACGGCGCCACCATCGTCACCTCGAACCTGCCCTTCCAGGAATGGACGACGGTGTTCGCCAGCGAGCGCCTCACCGGCGCGCTGCTCGACCGCATCACCCATCATGTCCACATCCTGGAGATGAACGGCGAGAGCTACCGGCTCAAGCAAAGCCGATCGCGACGCCGGCAACCGTCCGAATAACCCCCCGCTTGCCCCCGTGGGCCCACAGGCCCCTCCCACGCGCGGGCCGCCGCCAGCCGCGCGGAGGGCGCGTCGACCCGCGCGCGGGGCCTTCCCATGGACTACGGGGACAAGCTACCGCCGATGCCCGAGGTACATTTTTACGCTGCCGCGCCGGTACATTTTTACGCCGCCGCGCCGGTACATTTTTACGCCGCCGCGCCGGTACATTTTTACGCCGCCGTTGACACACTCCGGCGTAATGTGGTGGAGCAGAGTCTCAAGACGCTCTTCCGGATTCCTCTTTGCAGCCTGTCGTATCCGGCCCGCCGCCTGTGACTCGTTTCCCCGCTTCTGCGCGCGGCGCGAACTTTGGCCTTCCGGATTGCCCTTGGGTCCGGCCCTTCGCTCCCCCGGCTCCGCGGACCCCGAGGGGCCGTTGTTCGCCGGGTTCATCGCTATTATGGCCGAATCTGACCTCTCCGCACTGTTCATCATCGGATTATGGACTAGCTCCTTATCCTTTGCGGCCCCGCACGACACGAGGCGGTACGGAGATCTCCCAGGTCCCGGTGGACTGCTTCGGCGCGTGCCATGGTTCTCAGACCCCGCGGAGCCCTCCCTCGCCTCACCAAAACGGCTCGGAAGGTGTTGCCTTCGGCTAGTTTGACGGCCTCGGCACTCCGTTTGCTCAGGTTTCGTGGCTCAATAGCCCGACCCGCGCCTGCCGCTTGCCAACGCTTCACCTGCCGCCTCGCGACGACCGGCGCATGGTTCGCGGAGAAAGTGGTTGGTTGACCTCTCTTTCTGCCGGGACTCGCACCCGGCGACATTCCACCAGTTTGCCTGGCGCACCAAACTCTTGACCACGGCAGGCTTCCCATGGCGTCATCACCGAAATCGAGAGATCCATCGGGGAATTGCCGTTCGCAGGCCCCGGACCGCTGAATAGCAGAACTCACGACCTGAGGCATTCCTATGCCTCAAGGGCTTTGGCGCTAGGCGAAAATTCGACTATGATCGGAAAGCTCCTGGGTCACACCCAAGTTCAAACGACGGCTCGATACGCACATCTTGCGCGGGATTCCATCCAGAACGCCGCTGCACGGATCACCGGGAGCATCGGCGGAAACCTGTCGCCTGCCACCGGTGCTAACAAACCGCCCAGCAATGATGCGCCACGGTCTTGGCAACGCTTTGCGTGGCGGTCCTTGGCGCTTGACGAGACACTGACGGTGGCCCGCAAGGACCGCAGCATATCGACCGAAATCACGGCGCTCACGATCACCAACCGTCTCGCGGGTTAGCTTGCAAAATCCTGAAACGCCTAACAGACTGTTCTTCCACGAACGCCCGCGTTCATCTGTCGCGTCAGTTTAGGAAATCGTGCGGGAGTTGCTGATAATACCCATCGACCTAAGCACAGGATCGATTGCTTGTCAGTAATAATGGATCAGCCAACAATTTCGCACATGAAACGGATCGCGTCTTCCACGCGCGTCTTAATCGCCTCCAACTGTCCCATATTGTACCTTCCAGATGGACCATGAGTGCCAGCACTTAACGTCGAGAACAACTCAAGTACGTTGTCAATATTGACTTCCACGAAGTCTTCCAAGTCATCAAGATTGTATCCTCTCTTAGCAAGGCAGTACTGGATTTTCGCCCTTCTTGTCGGTGTGCCATTTGGGGTCAGCTGACAGTCCGGATTGTTAGCCCTAACTGTACTGTCTGGTGCCTTGACGTCCAGTATTGTTGTTACAATTTCCCGGGTGCTCGCGCAGAAGTGGCGAGCCGCGTCCGGATTGGTGAGATACAGCGACCGTCAAGTTCAGGAGATACATGCGCGAGCTCGTCCGCAATGACGGTGCCTTTCAGGTCAATCTCTGAATCATTACTGGTCTTTTGCGAGTCTATAAGGCTGTTTAAGACGCTAACACTATTTGCGGTCTCTTGTTCTGCCAAATCCGAGAGATAGGGAGCACTGCCAGAGGTATCGAGTCGCTCGTAGGTTCTGGAGAGGACCGTTACCGAGTGATGCAATTCTGTGAAACGGACGGAAATCCTTTGCGTAGCAAGATGAGAGAGAGCTTGTTGAAGCCTCTGGTGGTTGGCACGGACCCGGCTGTTATGGGACAGAACTTTCCGGTTGTAAGCATCAATCTCTTGTTTTCGAGCAGTATTAATTTTTCGAATCTCCTGGTTTACCCTATTAATATATTGGCGCTCTTGTTGTTTGGCTTTGGCCCCGGCTTGCTGAATCTGCCGCTTGGCTTTGGCTTCAGCCTGTCGCATAGCCGAACGAAATTGCGACGGCGTCATGCGGCGAACCATACGAGGTCTCCTTTAACACGTCGTTCCATTAGGGGGTAATTGTGCCCGAGTTCTATCGGATAATAAAATGCCAAATAACCATTCACGTTTGCCACGGCTGCTCTCGCGGCATTAAACGAAAGCGTATTTGCGGCCGCCATCACCAAACTCTCTGACGCGCATGAGTTTCCGCGATGTGTATGCGTTGGGACATTGTCCCCGACTTCCACGAAACCTGTCCCCTCGCGATGCGGTCTGGATGATGAATCGCATCGCGGCCGCGCGACCCGTCACCGCGTCCTCCGCGCAATTCCGTAAACGACGGCATGGCAGGCTGGTCATGTTCCACCGCTGTGCCGCATCTCCCATCGCCGTCGGATGAACTTCACCGTTTCGATGCGCGTGATCCACCTCCTTCGCTCTTGCGCCAGACCGTGGCGAGCCAGGGCTGCTCGGCACGGGGGCGGCCGGGCGGGCGGTAGTAGTGGTGGAGCTCTGTGAAGCCCGCGCCGGTGGCGAAAGCGCGCCAGGTCTCCAGATCATAGAAGCAGCCGTAGCGGCCGCCGACCCAGCCTTCCTCGTTCCTGCCGCGCGGGTTCGAGCAGAAAAGCACGCCGCGGGGCTTCAGCGCGGCCGCGAGATCGGCGAGAACCCGCACGATCTGGCTGCTCGGCACATGGAACAGCGCGGCGTTGGCGAAGATTCCGTCGAAGCGGGCGGGTGGCAGGTCGAGGTCGAGGAAATCCTGATGCAGCACCGGGCGGTCGGTCTCGCTGCGGGCGATCGCGACCAGCCCGGCCGAGCCGTCGAGGCCCGTAACCTCATGACCGAGCGCGGCGAAGGCGCGGAGATCGCGGCCCGGCCCGCAGCCGAGGTCGAGGATCGCATGGGGCGGCGCGCCCTCAACGGCGTCCAGCACGGCCGCGATGTTCTGGCTCACGTCGTGGTCGGCCGTGCCGAGGCGGTAGGCTGCCGCCATGCTGTCATATTCCGCGAGGGTGATGGCGGCAGCCTCTCTCGCCGCCGCATCGTCGTCGCGCACGGGGCCGCTCATCGAAGCGCCCGAGCCCCCGCCCGGCGCTGCGATCGCCACGGCGGCGGGGCTGCGCCGGTCCCGTCACCAGGGAGACCGCGGGAACCGACCCGCGAACAAGCCGGCCGTCGCGCCGGAGACGCTCTCCTGCCTCGACGTGCGCGAGCGCAAGGTGCCATGGCTGTCCTCGTGGATGGTGCACAACGCCAACCATTTACGCTTGGCGTAGGTCGGGCTCAAGAGGGAGGCCACCAGGCTGTTATTCAGCTCGCTCTATGAACTGTTGATCGGCGCGCCCGTTCGACGCCGATCAGCTCGGCAGGTTGTTGATTCCGTTCATTTGTCAGGGGTCAATGTACGGAGCCGAACAACAGTCGATGGGCTGGTGGATGTCGGCGTGACCTCCGGCGATCACGCACCTCTGATCTGGCCCCTGCTTTGCAGCATGCCCCAGTCGAAATTCTATTTATCCCGCATTTTCCAGATAAGCCTATGGCTTAGTGGCCTATGAACGTGATTCTGGTATAAGTATCAATGTGTTATAGGCGGACTTTGGGGTGTTTATATTGCTCACCTAATAGGTGAATCGAAAGATGGAAGTTCTGAGGCCGGAATTGCGGTCGGTTGAACATTCTGCTATCGTGGTCGGCGATTGGTGGAGCCATCTGGGCAATTCCGCCTAAATGTACCACCTCAAAACGGGGAGAGGACTATGATCGCTTATTCGCTTTTCCGTCCCAACCGTCGCTCGTTTGTGGTTTCCACGATTGCTATTTCATTGCTCGCGGCGAGCCCGGCCGCCCTGCACGCGCAGGACATGCCGACGATCCGGCTCGGAACACAGCCCTATCCTGGGGAGGCCAACATCTTTGTTGCCTTGGCCAAGGGGATGTTTAAGGAAGCGGGAGTGAAGGTCGAGGTGAGACAGCTACAGTCCGGTCGACTGACAATGGACGCGATGCTTTCTGGCTCGCTCGACATTGCTACGCCGGTAGAGACCGGACCGATGTTCGCGATTGCCAATGGAACTGACCTGGCTATCATTGCACAAGGGTCGACAAATCCGGAGGAGATCAAGCCGGTTGTTCGGATTGACTCGAACGTCAAAGGCCCGCAAGACCTTGCGGGCAAGCGACTTGGCTTTGGTGCCGGTTCCAGCAACCAGTTCGCGATGTACAACTGGCTTAAAGCCGGCAGCGTATCTGCAGCCGACGCCACGCTCGTCAACCTGCAGCCCGCAGATCTGGTGACCGCCCTGGTCAGTGGTGATATCGACGTAGCTTTTACTTGGGAGCCGTTCTTGACGGCGGCCGTGAGCAAGGGCGGTGGCAAGACGAAGGTCATCGAGGGGCAAAATCTCTATCAGTCCCGCCTATTATTCGTTTCCCGCGAGGCTTGGGCCACGAAGAATAAAGAGGGGATAGCCCGCTTTCTGAAGGCACTAATCAAGGCGAGCAACTGGATCTCTAAGAATCGCGATGAGGCGATGCAAATTACCGCAACCGAGATCGGCATGGACCCGAAGGATCTCGACCCAATCTTTCACCGATGGAAATTCGATGTATCGTTGCCGAAGGGGCTGCTCGATGCATTCAATGCGCAATTTGACTGGGCTGCGGAAGCCGGGCTGCTGCCTGCCGGTACGAAACGACCCAACTATGCCGACTCATTCTTCGCAGACAGCCTCGAGAGTGTGAAGACCGACGCGGTTACATTTAGAACAAAGTAATCTAAGAGGTGGCGCTACGGCAGGGCGACCGCAGCGCCACCGACTTCGTCAACGGCGGCAAGAACGATGATTGAGTTCCAGGCTGTCTCAATAACCTATCGCTCGGCTTCCGGACAGGAGACGACTGTGTTCAGCGCCCTGGACCTGACCATTGCCGCCGGAGAATTCTTTTGTGTTATCGGACCGTCAGGGTGTGGCAAGACGACTCTTCTCAATATGATCGCCGGATTCGTCCAGCCCACCTCCGGTGTGGTCCTAGCGAATGGAGAGCCGATTCGCGAGCCAGGGGCCGACCGCGGCTGCGTGTTCCAAGAGTACTCACTGTTTCCTTGGTTGACTGTTGAGCAGAACATAGAGTTTGGATTGCGTAACTGCGGTGTTCCTGCGCGCGAACGACGGGTGCTCGTAAATCAGCATCTCGACATGATCAATCTCGGGGAGGCACGGCACAAGTATCCGTTCGAGCTCTCCGGCGGTATGCAGCAGCGCGTCGGCATTGCGCGAGCTCTGATAAACAGGCCTGACGTTCTGCTAATGGACGAACCCTTCGCGGCCTTGGACGCGATCACGCGCACGGCCATGCAGCGGGAAATGCTCACCCTTTGGCAGACTATCGGCACAACAGTCTTCTACATCACTCACAATATCGAGGAGGCCATCTTCCTCGGAACGCGGGTCGCGGTAATGTCCTCGCATCCCGCCACCATCGCCAAGATCATAGACGTGGACATCGAGCATCCCCGCGAGCGGTCCGGCACCAGATTCAATGGTATCTACCGAGAGCTTGAGACAACCCTCTACGACCATATCGACGCTGGCGTGGAGAGGAAAGCCTCATGAGCGTTGGGGAAAGCGGAGAGGCGAAGCGATCTAGCGGGGGCGTTCAACTTGCCATTGGGGCATGGCAGGTCGTCACTGCTGCGCGGTCGCTGTTCATGCGCCCTTCGATCCGTTTTGGCGTGCTCGGCGTGTGCGGAGCAGTGGTCGCTTGGCATCTAGTGTTGACGTTGGGGATTGTCGATCGGAAGCTGATGCCGGGACCGAAAACGGTCTTTCTAGCGGCCTGGGTGATGGTGCAAAGCGGGGAGCTATTCTTCCATATCGGCGCCAGCGTCGCCCGCGCGCTGGTCGGCCTCGTCGTTGGATCGACGATTGGGATTCTCTTCGGCCTATTGACCGGACGCATTTTGCTGTTCGCTTACCTGACGGAGCCAATCGCACAACTGTTCCGATCGATTCCAGCGATCGCCTTCGTACCGCTGGCCATCATCTGGTTTGGCCTGGGTGAGCAGAGCAAGATTTTCCTGATCGCCTTCGGCGTATTTTTTCCCGTATGGATCAACACCCTGATGGGGGTGAAGAACGTCAAGCCGGTCTACGTCCGGGCGGCACGAAGTCTCGGCGTGTCGCAGGAGCAGTTGATGCGCAGGGTCATCTTTCCGGCAGCCTTGCCGTTCATCATCACGGGCGTGCGGATTAGTGTATCCATCGCCTACATCATGCTGGCTGCGGCCGAGATGGCCGGGGCGCGTGTGGGCCTCGGGCAGCTGATCCAACAGTCCTATCTCGTGTTCCGCATGGATCGTATGTTGGTGGGCATTCTTATGTTGGGAATACTAGGGTTGCTTTCGGACCGCGTTTTCATGGCTACCCTGCGCCGTATTTTCCCGTGGTACGGAGCCGAACGCGAATGACAGCCAGTGCGTCAGTGCGCAAAGAAAGTAGGCTATAGATGCGTGAGCTCAGCGTCGAGACTTTCCCTACGGACGGCTACATTCTTCAACCGGACCTTATCCTTGGCCGCGACGGCGAGATCACGGACGCAGCGATCGCTGTGCGCGCTGGCAAGATCGCCGGCGTCGACGCAGCGAATACGCTTGCTGAGCAGTCTCCGGACCTGCCGCTCCATCGACTTGAAGGTTGCGCGCTAATTCCAGGCTTCGTCGATGCGCACCATCATGTTCTGGACCCCTTCGCGAAGTCGGTAACATTCGGAGAGCCGGCTCAGATTTGGCGACGCGTTTGGATGCCGTTGGAGGCGAGTGCCGGTGTCGAAGATTGCTACATCGGCGCCAAATGGAGCTTCTTGGAAGCCTTGAGGGGTGGCGTGACTTGTGTCGTCGACCACGCCATGCGACCGCCCGATATGATCGAGGCAGCGATCCGTGCGGCGGAGGAAATCGGTATTCGATTTGTCACCTCCGTCGGCTCGTACGACTTGAAAGAAATTGAATCTCCGGTAGCGAAGAGTCTCGCCCGGGGGTCGATCGACCAAGCTCTTAAAATGGCTGATCAGCACCGGGCCAATTGTCAGAACCGCCGCAATATCCATGCGTCCGTCGCGTGCGGCAATGTTCAGAACAACACGCCGGAGATGATGGCTGCAGTAGCCCGCTACTGCCGGGACGAAGGTCTGCTGTTCCAGACACATGCCAATGAGCATACGCCCGAGGTACATTACGCTGTGCAAACGTACGGTAAGCGTCCGTTGGAACTGTTGCATTCCATCGAGGCGCTGGGTCCCCAAACTCTGATCGCCCACGCCACGTTGACCACGCCGTCAGAGGTCAACCTGCTGCGAGAAACCGATACGGCGGTGTCATACAATCCCATGGCCAGCATGTGGAAGGGCAACGCGGTCGCGCCGACGCTGACCTATCTTCGGCAGAACATCCGCGTCGGGCTCGGCTCTGACGTGACTCGCAACGACGGCTTTCGAATGCTCGAGGCGGCAGAAACATGTCAGCGGCTCGTTCACGGTCTGCCAGTGGATGATTTCTCCTGTGGCGCCGGATGGATATGGGTTGACGCCGCCACGCGCGGCGGTGCCTCTGCCGCCGGATTGGGTGAGGTGACCGGTGTCCTCCAAGCGGGGATGGATGCCGATTTACTGATCCTGGACATGACATCGCCCGAGGTGTTGCCAAGTTGGGACTTCACGTGGGAGCTGGTTCGATTCTACGATCGCACGAACCTGCTCGGTGTCGTTGTCGCTGGCGCCCCGGCGATCTTGCACGGCCGTGCGGTACGGTTCGACAGCGACCAATTCGTGGCGGATCACCGGTACTATGCCGAGCGGCGCATACCTGACGCGGGTGTGGTGCGCGTGCATGGGCCCAGCCGGCTGCATCGGTCGGGCGCCACGTCGATCCGTCCTGACTTATCGGCCTGACGCTTCACCTATAAGCCCCCATTCCCCACATGAGCCTGTTTATTGATGTGGTTTAGTGCTGATTCTGCTACAAGAATCAATGCGTTGAATTCACTTGGTCCATCAACTGCTCGAAGCGCGAGACGAGAAAAGGCTGCTCCGCCTCCAGGACCAGCTCGCCAGGGTCAGCCTGCCGATCGTCGACGAGCTCGGATACGTGCCCCTCTCGCAGACCGGAAGCGAACTCCTGTTCGACGTCTTCAGCCGGCGCTACGAGAACGGCGCCACCATCGTCACCTCAAACCTGCCCTTCCAGGAATGGACCTCGGTGTTCGCCAGCGAGCGCCTCACCGGCGCGCTGCTCGACCGCATCACCCACCATGTCCATATCCTGGAGATGAATGGCGAGAGCTACCGGCTCAAGCAGAGCCGGTCACGACGCCGGCAACCGTCCGAATAACCCCCCGCTTGACCCCGTGGGCCCACAGGCCCCTCCCACGCGCGGGCCAACGCCAGCCGCGCACAGGGCGCGTCGTCCCGCGCGCGGGTCCCTCCCATGGACTTTTATGAGGCCACAGAAGTCAAGGTGCGGTGCAAGCTATGTCTCGAGCATGTTTTGTCTCCTTTGGTTGGCCAGATCGGCGGCGCGTCTTGCCGGGTCGGGATGCTTATCGCATGGGTCGCACGACCGTGCGGATGCCCAACTTTTATCCGGGCGGTTTCCGGCGCCGATGCGCCGGATCCGTCCCCCAATCCCGCTTGCTGCGGGCACAGCGTTCCGGAGGCTGGACCCTTCTACGGGTCGGCGTCTTTCAGCCCTGTCCACGGTCGGCCACTCGCCACCCGGGCCAGCCCCTGCCGCGTCCGGCCGGACTGGAGCAGTGCGGTCTCGGGATCAGGCGAGCCTGGCGCCCGTCGGCACGAGACCGGTCTCGGACAACCGCCAGAGCGCGATGAGCAGCTTGCGGGCAAGTGCCACAATCATGACCCGACGGATCCGTCCTCGGGCACCGGCGGTGCGCTCTTCGAACCATTTGCAAAGCGCGCTGGCTGGCTGATGGCGCAACCAGCGCCACGCCGCTTAACATCAATCAGACTGAGCCAGAGCCTCCGTTACGAAACCAACTCGACTGGCCCACTTAATCTGCCGACGGACATTTGACGCTCAAGAAACAACCGTTCGTCATCGCATGGAACCAATACCGCCGCCGGCCGGCCAACGCCACACTACATCGCATTGACCGCCAATTTCCAACTCCTTTGACCACGGCATAATGTGACCGACTCCAGTTTCGTACGACTGGCTGTCGGCAGAAATATTGGGATCTAGTCGTCGCTTACCTTTCCGGGACTGAGATGCGGGAGTTACCTTTCATCAACGCCTTGGCAGGCTACCATGCCAACGCCGGGAAATGTCAAATTAACCGGTGGCGACGATAGGAGACGCTGGTTATCGCAGGCAGGTAGCGCACGCCAACGCTTCGCGCCGCGGCTTATGTGGCATTTCCCGGACTACGTGATAAGGTGCCGTGGGTGGTCGTTTAACGGGCGGAATCCAATCGTTAGGTGGGGAGGAAACCGGAGGGGAAAATGGCAACGGTACTGATCAAGAATGCGCATGTTGTTACCGCGGTCGACAACTACATTGCGGACATCCTGATCGAGGACGGCCGCGTGCATACCATCGGCACGGATATCCCCGTCGGCGACCATGTCGAAGTTCACGACGCCAGCGGTCTCCTGACGCTGCCCGGCGGCGTAGATGTACACACACACCTGGACTGGGATTTCGGTGTCGCGAGAACCGTCGACACCTTTGGCACGGGCACAAAAGCGGCTGCCTTCGGTGGCACGACCACAGTGGTGGATTTCTGCAATCAGACCCGCGGCGAAAGCCCGCTCATTGGGCTCGAGGATTGGCATAAACGGCGAGAGAGTGCCTGCGTCGACGTCGGCGCGCACATGATTCTACTGGATGTCAACGACCAGACGCTCGTCGACATGAAGACCCTGATCGCCGGCGAAGGCGTCACCAGCTTCAAGCTGTTCATGGCGTATCCCGGCGTCCTCATGATCGAGGACGGCGGGCTGTTCCGGGCCATGCGCGTGGCCGGCGAGCAAGGCGCCATGACTTGCGTGCACGCGGAAAACGGCCCGATCATTCAGGTATTGGTCGAAGAGGCGTTGGCGCAGGGCCGCACCTCGCCGAAACAGCATATGCTGACACGGCCGTCGCTGATGGAGGGGGAGGCAACCCAGCGCGCCATCCGCATTTCGGAGCTGGCGGACGCGCCGCTCTATATCGTTCATCTTTCCGCCAGCGAGGCGCTCGCCGCGGTGACCGAGGCGCGCGACCGTGACATCCGGGTGCATGCCGAGACATGCCCGCATTACCTCTTCCTCACCGACGAGGAATACGATCGCCCAGAGTTCGAGGGGGCGAAGTACGTGGCGACCCCGCCGCTCCGCGGACATGCGCACCAGACGGCGTTGTGGCGAGGTCTCAAGACCGACGACTTGCAAGTCGTCTCCACCGACCATTGCCCGTTCTGCTTCAACGAGCAACCGTATGGGATGAAATACTCGAAGCAGCAGGGCGCAGATGACTTCAGCCGAATCCCCAATGGGGCGCCGGGCATCGAAACCCGGCTGCCGCTGCTCTACGACGGCGGAGTCCACAAGCGGGGGATGTCGATCAACCGGTTCGTCGAATTGACCGCGACCACGCCGGCGAAGCTGTTCGGACTGTTCCCGCGCAAGGGGACGATCGCGGTGGGTTCCGATGCCGACATTGTCCTGTTCGATCCTGACGAGGAATGGACCATACGGGCGTCGGAGCACCACAGCCGGGTCGACTACTCGTTGTTCGAGGGCCGCCCGGTCACAGGGCGGGTCAAGAAGGTTCTGCTGCGCGGTCAACTGATCGTTGACGGCAGCGAATGGCTCGGCCGCGAGGGAGCGGGCCAATTCCTCAGCCGCGGCGAGTGCGGAAAACTCTGAGCCGATGACCGGGGCTCTTCGATAATCCTTGGGGGAAGCGACATGGCGGATGACGCGGCAACCGTCGCCGCCGTCGTCGAGGCGGTCCAGGAGGACCGTCTATGGCAGCGGCACATGGAGATCGCCGCCATCGGCGCGACGGGACGTGGCGGTGTTAACCGGCAGGCGCTGACACCGGAGGATGGGCAGGCCCGGCGCCTGGTGCTCGAATGGGCTTCGCGACGCGGCTTCACCGCCAGCGTCGACGGCATCGGCAACTTGTTCATCCGCCGTGCCGGTGCACAACTGGCGGCGGACCCCATGGTCGCCGGGTCGCACCTCGATACTCAGCCCACCGGTGGCAATTTCGACGGCATTTTCGGCGTTCTCGCAGCGCTGGAAGTGCTGGACGCCGCCAGTGACGCCGGCGTCGCCACCCGGCGTCCTTTGGAAATGGTGGTGTGGACCAACGAGGAAGGCGCGCGGTTCCAGCCCGCCACCATGGGCTCGGCTGTGTATTCCGGCGCCCTGCAGCTGGAAACGGTGCTGGCCTCCCGGGACAGCGACGGTGTCACAGTGGAACAGGCGTTGGCCGAAACGCTCAAGGCCGCCCCGGTTGCCGAACGGCGTGACTTTCGCGCCCCTATGGCCGCCTATGTGGAGGCCCACATCGAACAGGGGCCGATCCTGGAATCGACCGGAAATACGATCGGCGTCGTGACGGGCATCCAGGGGCTCAGATGGTTTCAGGTCGAGGTCAATGGCGAGGAGGCGCATGCCGGCACCACGCCGCGCCGCAACCGCCGGGATGCCTTGGCCGCCGCCGTCGCCATGGTGACGAAATTGCAGGCTCTGATGTTCGACGAGGCCGATACGGTGCGCTTTACCGTCGGCCGCTTCGAGGTGGCGCCGAACTCGCCCAACACGATACCGGGGCGGGTTTTCTTCACTATAGATTTCCGGCACCCCGACCGGGACGTCCTGACCCGGCTTGGCGACCAGGTCGAACGGGTGTGCCGAGCCGAGGCGAAAGATTGTGACGTCGAGGTTGTCGAAACCATGCTTGCGCCGCCGATCGAGTTCGACCCTACCGTTCGCGATCTCATTCGCAGCGCCGCCCAACGCCAGGCGCTGCAGCATATGGACCTGACGTCCGGCGCCACTCACGACGCCAAATTCATGGCGGGACTCTGCCCGAGCGGCATGATTTTCGTGCCCTGCGAAAGTGGTATCAGTCACAACGAAGCCGAGAATGCGTCGCCGGCCGACCTCGCTGCCGGAACCAGAATCTTGGCGGAAGTGGCGATGCGGCTGGCGAACCGGTGAAAGGCAAAATTGCGGGAACGAAAGCGGGCTTGCCTTGCCGCCATCAGGGGCCATTCCAGCTAACCCGCATTATTCACGCTTGGCGGCCGATTTGAGCGAGGCGAGCGGTATCGGCCGGGTTGACGGCGGCTTTCGGGGCGGGTTTTCGTTACGGGTTGGAGATTGACGTTCGAGGTTCATCCGGCGGCACGCGCCGCTTGGATCAGGGGCCTTGGGCGGCGATGGAGGCGGCCATCGCGATCAGGGCGTTGCGATATGGGTAGGCCGAGGGCAGGGCGATCTTGATGCGGGTGTTGAGCTCCTCGATGCGCACGGCGATCTTGAGGAATGCCCGTCGTAGCGTCTCGAACGTCGCGGTGCGCCACGGCGAGCGGCGGGGCGCGGTCCGGCGCAACTGATGCAGCAGCCAATAGGCGGCGGTGTGCAGGAACAGCCGGAACTGGTTGGCTTCCCATCGGTGACACGAGGTGCGGTCGGATTTGGTGTAGAGCTTGTGCTCCTTGATCATGTTTTCCATCCGGCCACGGGCGCAATAGACCCTCTCGTAGAGCAATTTGGCGCGGCCCGGCAGGTTGGTGACGACGAAGCGGACATCCGTCCCCCTTGCGGTGGCCTCGACGCGGGCAACGACCTTGCGCTCGCGTGACCAGCTTTTGGCCTGGTAGCCGGTCTGGAAGAAACGGCGCACCTTGTCCTTGCCTGATTGCACCCGGCGCAGCGCCGCGTCCTCGCACCACGGCTGGCCGATCTCGCTCAGCCGGGCGTTGCCGGGAAGCCCGAGAATGTAGCCGTGGCCCTGATCCTCCAGCAGGTCCATGACCTCGGGCGTGCCGTAATGGCCGTCGCCACGCACCGCGATCTCGACCCGGGGCCAATGGCGCCGGATGCGGCCGATGACGTGGCGCAAGACCCGCGCCGCCTCGTCACCGGATGGCCGCTTGCCCGGACGCAGCAGCGACAGCACCGGCTTGGCGGTCGCCGCGTCGAAGATGTGGATGGGCTGAAAGCAGTACTCGTCGTAATGGGCGTTGAACAGTGCCAGTTGCTGGCCGCCGTGGACGGCATCAGGGGTATCGTCAATGTCGAGCACGATGCGTTGGGGCACGCGCTCGAAGCTGTCGCAAAACAGATCGATCATCGTCAGCCCCATGCGCGCCAGTTCGCGCCATGATGGGGCGTTCTCGAGCCTGGACAAGGTCGGCTGCGACATCAGATCGCGACCGCTCTCGGGCAGGCGACCACAGGCCAGCTTGAACGCCGGATCGAAGCGCAGCACGTCGAGGTCGTCGCAATCCTCGTATCCGCAGGCGATGGCGAACATGCGCGCCCCGATCATGTCGGCGTATGAGTGGGTGGTGCTCGCTGGATCGCGCGCATCGGACAGGCAACCGGCTAGGCGCGCGGCAAGGCCGAGACGCTTCTCGATCTCGCGCAGCACCAGCACGCCGCCGTCCGACGACAGCCGGCCGCCGTCGAACCGGACG
This sequence comes from Alphaproteobacteria bacterium, assembly GCA_965249845.1. GTDB lineage: Bacteria > Pseudomonadota > Alphaproteobacteria > Bin65 > Bin65 > Bin65. Next base: position 2,599,519 of record CBDFNA010000003.1, on the reverse strand, counting down.
CACAGTTCCTTGTTCTCGACGGGTGACAGTCCGGGGAGATAGGCGGTAATCTCATCCATGGTGAGCCGGGTTTCCCTGTTGCCGTATGGTCTTGGCCAGACACCAGAATCATACGGAATCTCAACAGTTTAATCCACGCTCACCACCTCTTTCACGCCGTGCCGTGAATAATCCGGGTTAAGTGAAGGTGTCTTCCGTTGTAGCTGCCGATGAAGCGTAGCAGGCGCTGCGCGACATCTTCCTCGTTCTCGAAGGCGATGAGAAAGACGCTCTCGATATTCAGCGTCTTCATTATTTGTTGTAAGGCGTCGGCGCTTGACCCCTCAGAGCTCAGTAGAATCAATATGTTGACATGCTGATCGGCGTCAAATCAGCATGCCGAACAACACTCCGCCGTTGACAATCCGGCCGACGCGCTGCTCGATCGGCCCTGTGTCCGGCGCCGTGCTTTCGAGGTCTGTTCGATCACGATCTCCGGCACATGCACCACCCCTATGAATCGATCTTCCTGTTGCTGCTGGTGCGCCTTTGGGGATGTGGGCAAGGCGCGGAGCGGCTTGTCCGTCACATCCACACGCGTCTCGCTCCGGCAGGCCTCGGCCGGGGTCCTTCCGTTCAGCGCCGTGTGCGGCCGCTCGGCGTTGTAAATGACGACCCGATCGCGGATCGGGCGCCGGGCCGTGAAGCCTCGGCGATCTCACGCAGGTAGATCGCCTCGTATTCGAGCAAGCGCCACAACCGCTCGATGAGATGTAAGCACATCGGCTGGCTCGACAGCATATTCGGCAAGAGCCGGAACGGGTCACCCGCGCCGACCGCACCATCGACGCGATCTTTCGCCATTTCGAATGTTTCTGATGTCAGGAAGGTTGAACCCTGACCTACACAGTCGCCTGATCTGGGACATCACCAAGCGAAAACTGAGCCAATCACCGGTGAACGCAGTGCTGTAGGGCTCTCGCACGCGTAACGGGAATTCAATGTCGACCCGGGCTGTCGGGTGACGATCCGTTCGAATCCCGTGCGGCAGCACGCCGACGAGCCTTGTCTGCGCGCTCGTTCAGCTCGAATGCGGTACTGTCGTGTGAAAACAGTTCTATGCCGTTTGTTCCCCTTCGAATCACGGTATTCCGCGTAATTCGTTCACGTTCGCGCACGTTCGAGGCGCGGGTTTCCGCCCAATGGGCAGAAACGATCACCGCGCGACCCTCATCCGGTCGAACGCCTCAACGGCGTCCCGCAGGTGATCGGGATGGTGGTGGCCATAGACCCGCTCCAGCACCTGCACCGTCATGCCCAGGTAGCCGGCCGCGGCCCATGTATCCGCACCGGACTGCATCAGCCATGTCGCGCAGGTATGCCGCAAGTCGTGCATGCGCGTCGCGCAGATTGGCCCGCGTGCGCACCTTCCCCCAGCCGCGTCATGCGACCGGTCGCTTCAGTCGGCCGTATAGAAGCAGCGAACGGACGACGCGCAGTACCGCGAACACAGGCAGTTGTCCCGCTCCGACGACCGCGCTTTGAGAGATGTCGGCATCACGCCATCCGAAGCCCGGCGGGAGGCCCGGCGTCCAGCATGGGACCTGCCTCGCGGGCGCCGGAGTGCTGAGCGCCGGCTTCGCGTAGAGTGCAAAATCGACGGTAGCCAGATACCGGAGCCACTGTTACCTCGTGCCGGGAAGATTTGGCCGCTGCGCCGGTCTCCGGGCGGCTGCGGTCGATATGGCCTGGAGATCCGGGACGCCGGCCTAGGCTTTTGCAACGGGCAGGCTGATTTCGAAGCAGGCGCCGCCGCCAGCGCGTGGTACGCAGACGGCCTCGCCGCCGTGGCGCCGGGCAATCCGGCGCACCAGGCTGAGCCCCAGCCCGGCTCCCCTTTCTTCGTTCGGGTATTCGTTAACGCTTGACCCGGCCGCTGCCTGCCCGGCCGGCCGGCGGTAGAAGGGTTCGAAGATACGCTCCCGCTCGGCTTCGGCGACGCCCGGCCCCCGATCCGAAACGCGCAGAAGGATGAGCCGGTCCCGCTCCTCCAGTTCGAGCAGGGCGGGGCTGCCCCCAGCGTGACGCGCTGCGTTGTCGAGCAGGTTGCGGATCATGCGGGCGAGCAGCCGGTATTCGCCCTCCACCGTCGCAGGCCCGCCGGCAAATTCGGCGCCGACGCGCGCGGCCTCTTCGGCGGCGAGGACCTGGAGGTCGACCCGCTCGGGATGCGCGGTCCGCTCGAGGCTGGCAAGCCGGCTGGCCAGCAGAATTTCCTCGATCAGGTCGTCCAGTTCGGCGATGTCGCGCTCTACGCGCCCGCGCAGCGCCGGGTCGCTGTTTTCGGCAAGCATCTCGACGGCCACGCGAATGCGCGCCAACGGCGAGCGCAATTCATGGGAGGCGGCGGCCAGGGTGTCGCGCTGGGCCTCGACCAGCGCCTGAATGCGGTCGGTTGTCCGGTTAAAGCTGCACGCGAGAACGGCAACCTCGTCTCTTCCCTCGATCTCGATCCGGGCGGCGAGGTCGCCCGCGCCGAGCGCATCGACCCGTGTCTGCAGCCGTTCCAGCCGGCCGGTCAGCCGGCGGGCCAGGGGATAGGCGCCGATGGCGGCGGCAAGCGCAAGCAGGGCGAGGGCAGCCAGGAAACCGACGGTCGGCGAATGGGCCGGGCTCCGGTTCGGCAGGAACAGAACGGTGCGCCCGTCCGACAGATGCAGCGTGAATATCCCGCTCTGCCGCGTGCGCCAGTCCGACGGCATCGGTTCGGGCGCAGGCAGGGACGGGCCCAGACTGCCGAGAAGCCGGCCTCCGGGCCCGAAGATCGAAACCCGGGCATCGACATTCCGGCCCAAACGGGTCAATGCCGCATCGGTTTCAGCCCTGGACGCGCCGGGGGGCGGCAGGGCTTCCACCAGCAGAGCGCCGATGCTCCGTCGCAGCTCGGCGCCCGGCGGTTCGTCGTGGGTCAGCCACCATCCCAACGCGACAAGCACCGCAAACAGCGCGACGATGCCGAGAAGGGCGACATAGGCCTGGAGGAAGAGCCGCCGTCTCACGGTGCGCGGCCTTCGGCCCCGCCCTCGTCCTGGCTGCGGGTAAAGAGATAGCCTGCACCGCGAAGCGTAACGATGCGGCGCGGCTTGCCCGGATCGTCCTCGATCGCAGCCCTGATCCTCGAGATATGCACGTCGATGCTTCGGTCGTAGGCGTCCAGGGCCTCGCCGCGCACCCTGTCCATAAGCTGCTCGCGCGAGAGCACCCGGCCCGCGTTTTCGGCGAGCGCGCAAAGCAGATCGAACTGATGGCCGGTGAGCTGCCGCGCCTCGCCGTCGACCAGGACGCGGCGTGCCGCGCGGTCGATAACGAGCCGGCCGAAGCGCAGCGTTTCGCTGGCCGCCGACCCGTTCCCGCCGGCCCTGCGGCGCAGCACGGCCCGCAGCCGAGCCAGCAGTTCGCGCGGGTTGAACGGTTTGGGCAGATAGTCGTCGGCGCCGATCTCCAACCCGACGATGCGGTCCGCCTCCTCGCCGCGCGCCGTCAGCATCAGGATCGGCACGTCGGAGCGGGCGCGGATCGCGCGGCAGAGTTCGAGGCCGTCTCCGTCGGGCAGCATCAGGTCGAGCAGGATTGCGTCGTAGCCGCCCCGGACGGCGGCTGTGAGGCCCGCTTCGGCGTCTGCCCGGTGCTCCAGCGTCATGCCCGCTCGGCCGAGATAGTCTTCGACCAGTTCGGCAAGCGCGCGGTCATCCTCGATCATCAGCAGGCGGGTCATGCCAGCCCCACTAGCACGGGCAAGATGGGGAAGGAATCGCCGCTCGACGATCCGTGTTCGGGCCGTGAAGGGGCGCGGTCCGCCGTTCTTGCGGCGCAGCATCGGCGCCGCTCATGCGGCACTCCGGTACCGCCCCAGCCAGCGCCCGACATTCCGGCAGTATTCCTCGTACGGGCGACCGAATTGCCGGCGCATCGCACCCTCTTCGTAGGCGACGTACCAGTACCTGACGGCGAGCGCGAAGACCGCGCTCAGCAAGCCGGCCGCCAGCGTTCCCGAAACCATTGCGGCGCCCGCCACGATCAGGATCAGGCCCAGGTACATCGGATTCCTGGTGAAGCCGTAGATTCCGCCGGTCACCAGCAGGTCCGGCTGTTCGAAGGTATAGACGTTGGCGCCGGCGCGCCGGAAATGCCGCTTCCCGGCAGCAGATACACCGGCTCCCAGAGCGACAACCGCGCCGCCACACCACGGAAGCCAGGGAGCGTCGATCCGCACCAGGGGAAGGAAGCGGTCAGCAGCCAGGATGGCAGAGACCAGGATCCAGAAAAGCGTCGGCGGATTGATGCGCATATCCGTGTCCTCAGAAGAGCGGCACCTGCCGGTCGCCGTAGAACGGCTTCTTCGGCGGCGGATAGCTGGCGGTGATCTGTCTGGTGCTCAGGTCGACATGGACTTCCCACAGCGCGGTCTTGTGGATGGCGTTCCACAGGATGTCGTCCGGCGCTGGCGAGTCTCCGCGGCTGAACACCGCCTGGGTGAAGACGACCTTGTAGCGGGCCGGATTCCGGTCGGCGGGAATGCGATGCGAATAGCGCGCTCCGGGCGGCAGACGCATCGGGATTTCCGAGACATACATCCCGGTCGGCAAAATGTAGTTGATGAGGTGTTTCCTTCCGGAAACCGCCGCCTGGACCTCCGGCGCCGAACGCGCAATCCGTGCGACCTCGGACAGATCCGATTCCGGGATTTCGACGACGGAGAGGTAAATGCCTTCCCTGTCGGTATGGACGTAGAATGAATCGATCGCGTGAGCCCGGATGCCCAGGGCAACCAGGAGCGCAACACTCAGCGCGACCGCATAGGCGAGCGCCCAGGCAGCGATCCGCGTCGCCGCGCTTTCGCCGGCGGGCAGCCTGAAACCGGGGCTGAACGCCGCCGGAAGAAACATGCCCGTGGTCTTCAGATAGTCCGCGTATCCGGGGAAGCGGCGCAGACACAGGCTTTCTTCGGCCCGCGCCAGCGCGATGTAGACGAAGATCACGGTCACCGTCGCGACGACGACCAGATAGCGCGGCCAGAGCAGCAGCATGCCGATGCTGGCGACGATCAGCGCGAGATACTGGGGATGCCGGATGTGGCGGTAGAGCCCGCCCGTGACCGCGCCCTTGCCCCCGAGCTTGGCGGAATAGATCTGGACCGCGCCGGCGGCGAACGCCGCCAGGCCGCCGTAAAGCAGGATTCTTCCCACGGTCTCGTGAATGTCGATCGCGAAAGAGGTCGTTTCCTCGACCACATGGGGCATGAAGAACTGAATCAGCCAGCCGGTCGTTCGGGAGCCCTGCAGCGAGTCGAGCCCGAGGCCGTAGACCCCGTAGAAATAGGCCGCGAACGGCGAGGCCATATACAGGAACTCGAACGCGACAAGGATATAGAACGCGCCAGTCACCGCGAGGGCGCGGCGCGCGTTGACAGGCGTTGTTGTCCGATTGCCTGTTGTCGGTCACGGAACCGTACCTCCTGAGAACCGGGAGAAAGTCCGGAAACGTCCGACACCTGGAACGAAGCGAATCAGCCTTTCGCGCCGGTCGCGGGCCTTCCGGACGGAGCGCAGGATAGGAACGCGCGATTTCCCGCGTTTTTCCGGCAGGTAAAGATATGTAAAGACGGATCGCCGCTTCTCATTCAGGAACTGCCGCCGGACCGGACAACCGGCGCCGTGACGGCGGCGGTATGTCCGAACCGGTGGCTGTGCATCGTGCCGCCTGAATGGCCCTCGGTCTTCCCGGCCGGGCTTCGCCCTCATCGCAGCAAGATCGATAGGCCACAAACTTGCGGGTGCGATCCCGTTTATTGAGCACAACGTGACGCCGGCTGCATTTGGTACGCCAATAGCAGGTGGGCGTCGTCTCCCCTCTCCACCGTCACCACGCGGGCTCCGTTTGGCTTCATTGCGCCCGTTCCAGACCCCGGACCGACCGGGTCCGGTTTGGCATGCGCTCCAGCGCCCTGGCGAACTGCGCCGCCGCTTCATCCATGCGGCCACGCGCCAGCAGGAACTCGCCGTACATCTCGTAGGCGGACTTCATCGGAAACGGCGGGCCCTGGGGGGCGTTCAGTTTTCCTTCGAGAACCGTCGCCTCCACGAGCAGCGTCTCGGCCCCGGCATCGTCGCCCCGGGCCAGCGTCATCGCCGCTTCGAGCTCCTTTTCGTTGACCGCGGCAATGCTTGCCCGCCAGGCGGCGCGATAGGCGGTCGATTCATCGCCCCGCCAGCGCCGGCGCGCATCCCGGATGTTGGCCAACGCCGCTTCCGCCGCATCCATATTGCCCGTGTACGCGCCACTCAGACCGGCAGCCAATTGAAGCGCCGAATTATCTCGATCGGCATCGGTGAGAGCGCCATGGTCGAACGCCGACCAGCGTTCCGTCTCCAGCGTGTGCCGCGCGAGTATCGCCATCATTCCGTAGCGCAGCACCCAGGCGGTCGGGAACTTCTCCAGAGTTCGCATCGCCTCGTCGAGCGCCCATTGCGCCTGCTCCTCGTTGCCGAGCTGGAGCAGGGCGTAGTGCAACCACTGCAGCGTATGGGCCTCCTCCCGGCCGCGCTTGAGGCCCTTGCGCTCGATATGATCGAGCGCGGCCTTGTAGGCGACGTCGTTGGACGCCACCGCCTCTTTCCACATCCCGAGCTGGACGAAGATGTGCGACGGCATGTGCAGGGCATGCGGAGCAGCCGGCGCGATCCGCGCGTACGCCTTCGCGGCGGGCAACGCCAGGATCGCGTGCTCCGGGTCGTCGAACGCGTGGATGATATAGTGCGCGGCGCCCGGATGGTTGGGGCTGCGCGCGAACACCTGCATCGCGATGGCGCCGGCGTGCACCTGCCGGCCGAACCCTTTGTCGCCGCGGCGCACGGTGCCGAGCAGGGAGAGCGCATGGAGTGTCGCGACCTCGTCGTCTCCGGGGTAGGCCTCGTACAGATGCCGCATGGCCTCGGAATAAGCGATGTTCCTGGACAGCTTATCGCCTGAGCCGTAGAGGACATCCGCCGCTTCCATGAGGCTTCTCTCGCGTCCCGGCGGCAGTCTCGACGCGCGGGCCTGCGGCGTCGGCGCATACCGGGCCAGCGCGGCAAGGGCAGCGTCGCGATCCTGCTCGGCCCAGAGCGTATGGTTGTAGCTCAGCGCCTCGCCCCAGTAGGCGAGAGCGAAGGCCGGGTCGATGGCCTGCGCTTCGCGAAACGCCTCGCCGGCAGAGTCGAACTCGAAGCTGTGCAGCGCCTTCATGCCGGTGAGGAACGCCGTCTGAGCCTCGGCCGCACCGGAGTTCGCGAACTCGATGCTGCCGAGGTCCGACGACCTGTTGCCGGCAGCATCCGCGGCAGCGGCGGCTGCGCCCGCCAGGCTCAACGCGGTCCCAACGCAAACGACGCACAGGAAAGACCGTACGTACCGCAGATATTCAGTCGTCATGATTCGCCTCCTCCGGCTTGTGTGGGGCGTCCGGAAGCTCACGATCCTCGGAACGGAACCGCCTCTGCTTTTTTGCGCTCACCAGCGGCCTTCCGGACGGTGCGCAGCCTAGGAGCCGACGATTTCCCGCGTTTTTCCGGCAGGTAAAGAATTGTTAAGGCAGGTAATGAATTGTTACGGCCGGCAGACGGTTTCCGTCCGGCCTGCTATCCGGGGGCGGGGTGGCGTCTGAAGCATTGACGGTTCGCAGTTTCACGCATTGCTGTGAGACAGCGTGGGCTGGCGCTTCGCGAATCGCAAAGACCGCAGCTTCGAGTTCGCTCAGCCGCGTCCTGCGACCGGTCGCTTCAGTCGGCCGTCAAGAAGCAGCGAACGGACGCCGCGCAGTCCTCGAGTGGCCCCAATTGGGCGACTGACGGATCCCCGCCTTTGGGAAAGCACACCAGGAATTCGAGGAAACCGGGAGATGTTGGCTCCTGACGTGACATGTCGCGTCACAATATAGATTGAATCCGGTGACTATCCGATTCCGGATCGAGACGAGGGCAAAGAAAAGCCAATGATCATAATGAGATAGACCATCACGCTGCAAAAGTATGCCGCAAGTCGTGCTTCGTGCAGTGTTCGATCCCGGACGTTTCCAGAACCGTCCGCCATGCTTTCTTGATACAGGCGACCCGACCGCCGCGGGCCGCTCCGGTCCCGGCTCTTGTTGTGCGTTGCCCTCTGGGCGGGCGACGACAAGCCGGATCGGCTCGTCGCCGCAGAGGTTATGGCTGATCACGGACGCCTGCGCATACTGTACCTGCTGCGGGTCGAGGCCGCAGCGTCCGATGAGCACCTGCATGGCGCTGATATAGGCGCATTGCCGGTCGCCGAGGTCGAGCAGGGCCAGCAGTTCGTCGGCCAGGCCGCGGGCGCGCTCGTTGATGGCGTCCATTTCGTCGTCGGTCAGGTTCGGGGCGTCGGTTATGTGGAGTACTCCTGGTGGAGAGTCTCGGTTGGTGAGGGTCGGAGCGGAAGGCGCAAAGGTCTATCCCTGTCAATCGGCTTTCAAAGTTGACCCGGAATTGGAGTGGGCCCCTGGGGTCGGACAGTTTCATGCGGCGGATTTGACCGGGGTGCGGGACTGCGGCGGCCAGGGCGTGACCGGTCGCGTTTAATTTGGCGACGGCTTCGGCGTGCGGAATTTGATCGAGGATTTCTTGCGGGACTTGGGCGTTCATCGGCTCGGTTCCTTTCGGGATTTGGGCTGTTGCGCGAACCGGAGACGGCGCCGGCAGACAGACCGGACGACCCGCCTCAATTCGGCAGGTCGCAGCGGTTCGCGCAACAGCCGGTTCAGGCATTCGGCCTCATCCCGGACTGCACGATCCGGCAGCTTCTGGACCGCTCGCAAGCCCGTCCAGGTCATCAGTGACGCGAATATCGCGGTGTTGCGCGAACTGGCGGCAGCCGGAGAGAAAGCCCTCCGTGTATTCAAAGACGGCTGGCGCAACGGACGGCGCGGGCGGGACGGCGGGAGCGGCCATTGCTTCGGCGGCCCACGCCAGAACCCAGTCCCGCCGCGCGCTCGGCTGGCAATGCGGGAAACGGTCGAAGCCGCCATGCCGACATGCCTCGCGACCTGCCGGACGGTGTAGCGGCCTCGATTGACCCAGTGGGCGATCCGGGCGTCCCGCTCCCGCGTCGTGTACCTCCTCGCCAGCCCGGATTTCTGGCCACGGCAGGCTTGCCGGTGCGGGCTGGTATCCAGCCACCAGCGGGTTTCGCGCGCCTTGACCAGGACATACCCGCTCGGGCCCGGCTCCGGCGCGGTGCCCGCCTTGCGCGCCAGCACGGCCGCCATGCGCCACTGCCGGCGGGTGAGTTCACCTTCGCGACGGCTCCATTGCTCCACCAGCGACCGGGCGCAATGCCGGTCCCGGTCAGTCAGCGCAGACGAGCGAACGGAACGAGCGAGCGGCTCGATATCCAGGTAGCCCGCCGGAGCCGCCTCGGTCATGGCGAGCCGCGTTTCTGTGACATGTCACAGTTATCCGCCGTGACCACGGGCGGAAAAAATCCGCTAAGTAATTGAAAACATTGATGGGCGCGGCTGGGTTCGAACCAGCGACCCCTGTCGTGTGGAAACAGCGATGGCGAAGCCGTCACACCGTCACAATCGTTGCGATTGCTCGGTTTTCGCGATTGCGGGTCCGTCACAGATTTTGAGTTTGTGACGGATGAAGAATCGCCGAACCCCCGGTCCAGCGCGGATTGTGACCTTGTGACGGATGGGTCGGGGGTATCGCCGATAGAATAGCGCTTCCACTCCCTGGCAAAGGCACTGCGCTTGTAGCCCTTTGCCGTTCCAGCTGCCGTACCGATTCCGACCGTTCGGATTGTGCCGGGAACGACGCCGAAAGGAGTCAGCAGCCTGGCCAATCCGTGTGCGGTCAACGGGTGTCCCCGCGTCCATTCCGGCCACGGACGGTGATCCATCTCGTTGAGGCGTTCCAGGATGCTCCGCGTCGCCAACGCGGGCGGGTCTGCGATGAGGGGTGTCCAGGCGTCCGCTTTGACCGCCTCTTCAAAACACGAGGCGGTCTGGTCCTGCGCTCCGTAGCGATGTTCGTAGCGCTGATGACCGTCGCTGATTTCTTGCTTGCCCATGTCGGCACCGACCCGCTGCTCTCGAACCTGCATCGATGTGATCAGGTCATCGAATCAGGCGGTGCGGTCCCTCGCGGCGAGCCATGCCTCGATCTCGGAACTGCGCCAGCCGACCATGTTGGGGCCGAGCCGCACCGACCGCGGAAACGGATCGATTGCGCGGGCCATGTAGACGTAGATTCGCGACCGGCTGATCCCGGTCGTCCGGATAATTTCCGGCAAGCGGAGAATGCGATCGTGGGTCATCGTTCTGCTCCCGTCTGCGGTGGGACGCGAGGATTCGCGTCGGGATGAGACGGGATAGCCGCATGCAGCGGTAAAATCTGAAGTAAAGATTCTTCGATCTGTGAAAAATCAGTCGCTGTCGGCAAAGCCGCGTTGAATTCGACGCTTCAAGTCGTCATCGGATATCTCGGTGAAGTGTCGCTGCATGGGCTTAGTGTCGATACCGTCAGGCCTTATGAGAGAGTCCAGGCCTTTCGGCGGCAGGAGCGATCGACCTTGGCGCAACCTACCTTCCTTGTTGATTTCTCTCCGGTATCGAATCCACGCATTCCAAACCACATTATAGGTTGGAAGGTGGTAGTCCCGGTTGCCGCCGTAACGCTCCTCAAGCACCTCGACCACGGCCCGGCAGATAGAGTATTTCTTTCGCCACTTCTCCCCGGATGGGCAGGCCCGTCCTATCGGCAATACCGGCTTCCAGTCCGGGCTCTGTTGCATCGCAACTGCACCACCGATCGCAATCCCAATGATCTGATCGCGCAACGCCTTCCAGTCTTGCATAGCCGCGCGGGGTCCGCGCCGCCGCGGCGGCGCAGTTCCCGGCCTCTCCCGCCACTCTCTCAGGGGTGCGGGCATCGCTTTCGCCGATTCGCGGTACAGGACGACAGCACGCTCCAGCGCTGGTCGAGCGTGGGCCAGGTGATCGACCATCTCGACTAAATGGTGACACTGATATTCGGGTGTGACGCGGTACTTGGGTTCGCCAAACAGACAAAATTTGGCGTTCCTCTCGACCATGGCGTCAAATTCAATTTGCTGTTTTTCCTGGCTGAGGCGCGGGGATTTCAGGGCGTTGTTGAACTCGCGCCGATATATCGGATGCGAAAGTACGACGCCTATGATCTCCTTGAGCACTTCGAGACATCCCGCCCGCTCTTGCCGCCGCTGCTCGGCGAGTCGCTCCCGTTCACGCATTTGCCCGCTTTCCTTGCCGGACCATAGGAACAACCCGGGCCTCTCTGCCGGTAGCCAAGTAATCGGCCCATTGGTTCATCAGACGCCGCCGGCGCTCGAACAGATCCGACCGTGCGTAGGCCGCTTCCGCCTTGTCGCGTACCGTATGGGCCAGCGCCGCCTCCATGACCGCACGCGGCGCGTTGGTGCATTCCGCCGCCCAGTCTCGAAAGCTCGACCGGAAACCGTGCGGCACCGCGTCCATGCCGAGATCGCGCATCAACTTGGAGAGGGTCATGTCCGATAGCGGCTTGCCGGGTCGCGTGCCGCGGAACACGAGACCGCTCCCATCGCCGAGCTGACGCGCTTCGGTCAGGATCTCCAACGCCCGGGCGCACAGCGGCACCCGGTGTTCGCGCCCGGCTTTCATTCGCTCGGCCGGTATCGTCCAGACCGCCGCCTCCATCTTGATTTCATTCCACGTCATTGACCGAACTTCGCCGGACCGGGTCGCCGTCAGAATCAGGAACTCGAAAGCCAGCTTGACGGCCATGCTCGCGCCGGAAATGTGGACCGCCTCAATGGCGTCGGCAACCTTACCGTAAGGTAAGGCACGGTGATGACGCTTGCCCGTGCCCTTGTGCCTGGGAAGCACGGCGCCAATGGCGTCGCCGGCCGGGTTGTCCTGTCTGTAGCCCTGGGCCACAGCCCATTTCATCACTGTCGACAGGCGCTGACGCACGCGACGGGCGGTTTCCGGCTTGTCGTGCCAGATGGCCGAAAGCACGTTCAACACATCGGCGGTGTCGATATCCGACACAGGGCGTTTGCCCAGACGGGGATAGACATAGGCGCGCAAGGTCGCCTCCCACTGTGCGCCGTGCTTCGCATTGCGCCAGGTCGGGCGATGCAGGTCGATGACCGCCGCGGCCGCTGCTTCAAAGGTCGGCACTTCGACCTTCCGCAGGACCTCTGTCGGGTCGCCGCCGGCGCGTGCAATCTTGCGGTTGGCGAGCGCCTTCTCACGCGCTTCGGCCAGCGGCACCAGAGAAACGCCGCCCAGCCCGAGCGTCCGTTGCCGACCCCGGATCACCAGCCGCTGCTCCCAACGCCGGGCGCCCGACGGATCGACCCTGAGGTACAGACCGTTGCCGTCGCAGTACCGACCCGGCGCGGAGACCTTGCGTACGAAGATCGCCGTCAACCTCTTGTCCGGGTGCTTTCCTTTAGGCTTTCGACCGAGGGCCATCGGTATTACCCCATATTACACCCCATATAATAAACAGGATGCGATGGGATATCAAGAGACACTGCAAGACGCAATAGGAGCTGAAAACCCTAAAAAACAGGGCTTTTCAGGATTTCTCAGGAAGAGACGGGACAGGAAATTGGCGGAGAGGGTGGGATTCGAACCCACGGTACGCAAAGCGTACAACGGTTTTCGAGACCGCCCCGTTCGACCACTCCGGCACCTCTCCGCAACCGTCCGCCCATGCCCTCGCCTGCGGCTTGCGCACCGCCGGGCGATTGCTCTCGGGGGTGCGCGGGAGCCGGTGCGGGGGCACGGACGGGAGCGCGGAAAGTAGGGCGATGGCACGGCGCGCGCAAGCCGGGGCCGGCCCGCCGCCGGCGCGACCGATTCGGCCGCGCCGGCGTCCTTCGTGACGGGCGTCCTTCGTGACGGGCGTCCTTCGTGACGGGCGTCCTTCGTGACGGCCATTTCGAGACGGCGCTTCGCGCCTCCTCAATGGCCTCCTCAGGATGAAGAAGAGTGTGGTGCCGACTACCTTCCCTCCCTTCATCCTGAGGAGAGGTTGAGGAGCGATCCGCAGGATCGCGTCTCGAAACCTCGTCTCGAAGGACGAAACGCCCGTCTCGAAGGACGGTGCGGCATTTTCCGGAGCAGGCGGCGGATTCGCCGTTCGCGGCTTGACAGGAGCGGGCGGCAACTTTACGTCCCGCCTGTCCGGTCGAACGGCGCCTGCCGCTCGGCCGCCCTTTTGTTTGGGCTGTTTGGCAACGCCGCGCAACTGGAACGGTTTCGAACCATGCATGCAGTTATTCGTACCGGCGGGAAGCAGTACCGCGTGGCGGCGCAGGAAGTGATCCGGATCGAGAAGATCGCCGGCGACGAGGGCGAAATCGTCCTGTTCGACCAGGTGCTCGCCGTCGGCAGCGAGCTGGGCGCGCCCCTGGTGAGCGGCGCCAGCGTGGCCGGCCGCGTGGTCGCCCAGGCCCGCGCCGACAAGATCATCGTCTTCAAGAAGAAGCGCCGGCAGAACTACCGCCGCAAGCAGGGCCACCGCCAGGATCAGACGATCGTGCGGATCGAGGAAATCCTGACCGGCGGCAAGAAGCCCTCGGCGAAAAAGCCGGCGGCAAAAACGCAGAAGCCGAAGGCCGAACCCGCCGCCGAGGCGGAGGCGCCGGCCTTTGCCCGGCCGGACGGCGAACCGGACGATCTGAAGAAGCTGCCCGGCGTCGGCCCGGCGACCGAAAAGAAGCTGAACGCGCTCGGCATTACCCAATACGCGCAGATCGCGGCCTTTACCGCGGAAGAGATCGAACAGGTCGATGCCGCGCTGAACCTCAAAGGCAAGATCGAGCAAGACGACTGGCCGGCCCTGGCGAAGGAACTGGCCGGCGAAGGCTGAACCCATAGCGGACACCAGCGCCGGCAGGACAGGAGCGACACACCATGGCCCATAAAAAAGCAGGCGGCAGTTCGCGTAACGGCCGCGATTCGGCCGGCCGCAGGCTCGGCGTCAAGAAGTTCGGCGGCGAGAAGGTCATTCCGGGCAACATCATCGTCCGCCAGCGCGGCACCAAGTTCCATCCCGGCGAGAATGTCGGCATCGGCAGGGACCACACCCTGTTCGCCCTGACCGAGGGTGCGGTGAGATTTTACCGCAAGGCCAACAATCGCAGCTTCGTTACCGTGGAGCCCGGCGCGGCCTGACCGGCGTCGCCCGGTCCCCGGAACCGGACCTGAACTCAAGGAACGGGAGCCCGGTGCGGCTCCCGTTTTGAATTGGGTCGCATGGGGGCCCGGCGGCTTTCCGGGCGGCAGGCTTCCCGAATTATGAGAAACGGCGGAAAGATGCCCGCCATTCCGCTCCTCAGCATGGCCGGCGCCGACGAACCCGAGGGCCTCCGGCGCCTCGCCGCCGAAATGGCCGCGGCCTACACCGAAGTCGGCTTTGCCTATGTCACCGGCCACGGCATCCCGGCCGACTGCATCGCGGCATTGTTCGACGCCTCGCGCCGCTTCCACGCCTTGCCCCAGGCCGACAAGGACGCCCTCGCCGTCAACCGGCACCATCGCGGCTATATTGCACCGGGCATCGCGACGGACCGGGCCTCCAGCGTCGAGGCCGCGACCCGGCCGAACCTGAGCGAATCCTTTTTGAAGCTCTCGGAAGCGCCGCCCGGCCGCCCGGCGGTCTGGCCGCTCGACGGCCCGAACCAGTGGCCCGATCTGGCCGGTTTCCGCGAGGCCGTGACGGCGTTCGAGGCCGCGGCGGAACCCGTGGCCCGGCGGCTGCTGCAGGCATTGGCCGTGGGGCTGGGCGCCGAACCCGACCGGCTGCTTTCCCTGTTCGATTCGCCGACGGTCTGGCTCCGCCTGCTGCACTATCCGCGCCGTCCGAAGGATGCGCCGGCCGACCAGTATGGCAGCGCCCCGCACACGGATTTCGGCTGCCTCACCCTGTTGTTCGAAGAGGGGCTCTTGCAGGACGCTGCCGGCGGGCTGGAAGTCCAGGCCGCCGACGGCGCCTGGATCGCCGCGCCGCCGGTCGAGGGCGCCCTTCTGGTCAATACCGGCAATATCGTGCCGGTCTGGAGCGGCGGACGCTGGCGCTCGACGCCGCACCGGGTCGTCAACCCGCCGGACCGGGACCGCTATTCGATCGCCTGGTTCTACGATCCATCCCTGGACGCCACGATCGCGCCGCTCGATGGCGCGGAACGCCCGGCGCCGTTCCGATATGGCGACCATGTCATGGCCCAGCTCGACGCCACCTACAGCTACCGGCGGATGCAGCGCTAGCCGATATTTCTCAATATCGACGATTCGCGAATGCCGGGTCGATGCGGGAGCCGCGGGCCCTTTCCCCTACCTTGCGCTCCGCACTCTTTCCACCGCGGCGCGCCAGCCGGCCAGCAGGGCCCGGCGCCGGTCCGCCTTCATCGAGGGGGTGAAAATCCGGTCGATGCGACAGGCGGCAGAGACCGCCTCTTCGAGCGAATCGTAGAGGCCGGCGCCGACGCCGGCGAGCAGGGCGGCGCCGAGGGCTGTGGTCTCCGTCACCGCCGGACGCTCGACCGGCGCGTCGGCGATATCGGCAATGAATTGCATCAGCCAGTCGTTGGCCGCCATGCCGCCGTCGACGCGCAGCCGGCCCCCGTCGATTCCGGCCCCGAAACCCGGCCGCCCGACGCCCTTGGGGCCGCCCATTGCCTGCAGCAGGTCGGCGGTCTGATAACCGCAAGCTTCGAGGGCCGCGCGCGCCAGATGGGCCGCGCCGGTGTCCCGGGTCAGGCCGAACAGGCCGCCGCGCGCGCCGGCATCCCACCACGGCGCGCCGAGGCCGGTGAAGGCCGGCACCAGATAGACGCCTTCATTGTCCGGCAGGCCGGCGGCCAGCACCGCGGTTTCCCCGCTCTCCGCGATGATGCCCAGCCCGTCGCGCAGCCATTGGATCGCCGTCCCGGCGTTGAAGATGCTGCCCTCGACGGCATAGACGGTCACGCCGTCCAGCCGCCAGGCGACGGTCGCCAGAACGCCTTCGCCGGGCTCGGGCCGCTCGCGGCCGGTGTTGACCAGGATGAAACAGCCGGTGCCGTAGGTGCTCTTGGTCATGCCCGGCGTCAGGCAGCCTTGCCCGACCAGCGCGCCCTGCTGATCGCCCGCGACGCCGGTAATCGGGATCGACGCGCCGAAGATCGCCGGGTCCGTAACGCCGAAGCGGCCGGCACTGTCCCGGACCTCCGGCAGCACAGCAGCCGGCACGCCGAATTCGGCGCACAAGGCCGGGTCCCAGGCCTGCGCTTCGATGTCGAACAGCATGGTGCGCGAGGCGTTGCTCGCGTCGGTCGCGTGTACCGCGCCGCCGGTCAGCCGCCAGAGCAGGAAGCTGTCGACGGTGCCGAAGGCCAGCCCGCCGCCCGAAGCCGCCGCGCCGGCACCCGAAACATGGCTGAGCAGCCATTCGAGCTTGGTGGCGGAGAAATAGGAATCCGGCACCAGGCCCGTCGTCCGGCGGATCGCCGGCGCCCCGCCGCCCGCGACCAGGGCCCGGCAGCGGTCCGCGCCGCGTCGGTCCTGCCAGACGATGGCATTGTGGATCGGCCGGCCGGACGTGCGGTCCCAGACGACGGTCGTCTCGCGCTGGTTGACGATGCCGATGGCGGCAATCGCGTAGCCCCGCTCCTGCGCCTCTGCCATGGCCTGCCGGCTGGTTTCCAGCGCGGTTTGCCAGATATCCTCCGGGTCCTGCTCGACCCAGCCGTCGCGCGGGAAATGCTGGGGCAGCGGCTGCTGCGCGAGACCGACGACTCCGCCGTTCAGGTCGAAGGCGATGGCCCTGCTGCTCGTCGTGCCCTGGTCGATGGCGAGGATCGCAGGGCCGGAACCTTCAGGGGCCATGTCAGGCGGCGGCGAGGATGTTCCGGACGGCCGGCCAGTTCTGCGCGCCGAACCCGGTCAGGTCGTTGCGCAGATGGTCCGGCACCCACTTCTCGACCGCCTCGGCATAGCTCGGCCGCGCCTCGATGCGGGCGAACCAGTCGGTCAGGCGCGGCCGGGCCTCGGTCCACATCGCCTGCATCTGCAGCATGTCGAGCCGCGCCACATAGGGCGTCATGCCGGCGTCGGCGAGGGAATAAGCCTCACCGGCCAGCCACGGGCCGCCGGCCAGGTCGGCTTCCATCTTCGCCAGATAGCGGTCGTAGAGATGGACCATGCGCGCGCCGTCCGGCGCCTCGAAACCCCGCTCGACATACTGGCGCTTGCGGACGCTCCAATCCGAGGTCACCGAATCCGCCGGCGTGTTCTGCAGGAACTTCTCCAGCTTCTCCGGCCCGAGGCGCATCAGCGTATGGCGGTGCGAGGCCATGAAGGTGAGCGGCCCGCAGGACCGGTGGACCTCTTCGTCCACCGCCTTGGTCCAGACCCGCATCTTCGCCCGTGCCAGGGGATCGGCCGGCGCCAGCGGCGGCTCCGGGAAGACCTCGTCCAGATATTCGCAGATGACGGTGGATTCGACGATAACCGTGCCGTCATGGACCAGGGTCGGCACAACGGCCTTGGGATTGAGCTTGAGATAGGCCGGCGCGAACTGGTCGCCGTTCAGAATGTCGACATAGTGGCCGGTCCAGTCCAGGCCCTTTTCTGCCAGCGCCAGCCGCACCTTGGCGGCGCAGACCGAGGATCCGTGATGATACAGCTCCAGCATCGCTTCTTCGTCTGGTTCGTTTGCCTGGATTTTGCAACCAAAGGCCGGCGCGCCGGCCCTTGACCGTTGTTAGCAGAAAGTCCGGCCGCCCCGAAGCGCTTCCAGCGCTACCTTCGCCTTCAGCTCCCCTGAAAACCTGGGTCGCTTGCCGCTCATCTGCATTCCTCCGTCAGATGGTGGAATACACCTTAACGACCTGTCCGATTTTCCGGGGCCACCTCACCTTTTACAGGGAGCAGTTTTTCGACCTGCTTTACGGCCTGGTCTTCGCCGGCGGTTTCCTGGTTTTTCCGGCGACCGAGGGCGCGCCGCGCGACCGGATCGCCATCTACGACTATGCGCTGGCGCTGCTCGGCCTCGGGATCGGCCTTTACGTCTTCATCGGCTATCCTGTGATCGTGCTTACAGCCGGCATTATCACGCCGTTCAAGACGGTGCTCGGCGCCATTGCGGTGCTGATCATCCTGGAACTGACCCGGCGCATCTTCGGATGGCCGCTGGTGATCCTGGCCGTCATCTTCATCCTTTACGCCAAGTTCAACTATCTGCTGCCCGGCGCGCTGGGTGGGCGCGGCAAAGACCGGGCGCGCCTTGCGGTCTATCTCTATCTCGATACCAACAGCATGCTCGGTCTGATCGCCGCCGTCGTGTTCGGCATGGTCTTCGCCTTCATCCTGTTCGGCCGGGTGCTCTTCGCGACCGGCGGCGCGGATTTCTTCACCGATCTCAGCATGGCCCTGATGGGCCGCTGGCGCGGCGGACCGGCCAAGGTCGCCGTGGTCGCGAGCAGCCTGTTCGGCACCCTCTCCGGCAGCGCGAGCAGCAATGTCGTGATCACCGGCTCGATCACCATCCCGATGATGACGCGCATCGGCTACCGGCCCTCGGTCGCGGCCGCGGTCGAATCGGTGGCGTCGAGCGGCGGCAGCCTGATGCCGCCGATCATGGGCGCGACCGCCTTCATCATGGCGGAATTCCTGTCGGTGCCCTACCGGGAGGTCGTCATCGCCGCCCTGTTGCCGGCGATCCTCTACTATGTCTCGCTGTTCCTGCAGGTCGATCTCGAAGCCGCCAAGGCCGGGATCAGGGGCTTTGCCGGCGACCGGATACCCCGTCTGTTCGCGGTCCTGCTGCGCGGCTGGGTCTTCATCGCGCCGCTGGCCCTGCTCATCTATTGCCTGTTCGTGATCTTCCTGAGCCCGGCCAAGTCGGCCCTGATCGCAACGCTGGCCCTGATCGTCGTCGGCTTCGCGCGCCGCGAGACCTGGCTGACCCCGGGCCGCGCTATTGCCTGCCTGGACGATACCGGGCGGCTGCTGATCGAGATCGGCATCATCGGTGCGGTCGCCGCCCTGGTCGTCGGCATCGTCAACCTGACCGGTCTCGGCCTGGTGTTTTCCCAGATCCTGTTGTCGATTTCGGGCGGCAGCATGCATCCGCTGCTGTTGCTGACCGCAGCGGCCAGCATCGTGCTCGGCATGAGCATGCCGGTCACGGCGTCCTACATCATCCTGGCGGTGCTCGCCGCGCCGGCGCTCGTCGAGGCGGGCGTGCCGGAAATGGCCGCGCACCTGTTCATCTTCTACTTCGCTATTTTATCCTTCATCACGCCGCCGGTCTGCGTCGCGGTCTATATCGCCTCGGCCATTGCCCGGTCCAAACCCATGGAAACGGCGCTGCACGCCATGAAGCTGGGCATCGTCGCCTATGTCGTGCCCTTCGTTTTCGTGGCGGACCCGGCCCTGCTGATGCAGGGCGCGCCGGGTGGTATCGCCCTCGCCTTCGTTGCCGCCGTTGTCGGCTCTATCGGGCTGGCGGTCGCGTTGCAGGGATATTACACCCGCGCCGTGCCGTGGCTCGTGCGCATGCTGCTCGCCATTGCCGGCGTCATGGCGCTGATCGATATTGTCGAAGTCAGGATCGCCGGCGCAGTCGCGGTGCTGGTTCTGATCGCCTGGCAACAGTTCGCTGCTGCGCGCGGCTGACCGCTGCGCCAACCTGTTTGTATAGTGGACCAAAGATTGTCCTCGCCCGAAGAATGCACGCTGCAGCCGGACCGCTTCGAGCAGACCGTTCGGGCGACAGCAAACGGAGGATGCCGGTGACCGCAATTCCGCGCGAAGAGTTCGAGAACCGGACCGGGCGCGCCCGGGAGATCATGCGCGCGCGCGGCATCGACGGCCTGATCGTCACCGATCCGCTCAGCTACTATTACTTCAGCGGCCAGCGCGTCCCCGCGGCCATGAGGCTGCGGCCGAGCGCCTTCATCCTGCCGCTCGACGGCGAACCGGCGATCGTCACCTGGTCCGGGCCGGAGATGTTCGCCCGCGTCTATGGCCGGCCCTTCCCGTCATGGGTCGAGGACCGGCGGATATATCCGGAGATTCCGTTCACCGGCGAGGACACGGTGGACTGGGGCATCCGGGACGCGGTCGCCGACCGGGATCTGGACAGCGCCGTTCTCGCCATCGAACTCGGCCGGGAAACCGCGCTGGGCATGCCGGTCCGCGATTTCGAGCGTTTGCGCACAGACCTGCCGAAAGCGCGCTTCGTCGATTCCGGACCGGTCGTCTGGGGCTGCCGGATGATCAAGTCGTCCTGGGAGATCGACTGCGCCCGCCGGGCGTGCGACATCGGCGGGCGCGCCTGGCAGCGGACGATGGACGAGCTGCAGCCGGGCGTTACCGTCCGGGAAATCCAGACAGCCATCCTGAACCGCTATTACGAGGCCGGCGCGGACCTCGATTCCCCGCCGCCCACCGTGCTGGGCGCGACCAGCGAAGGCGGCGCCTTCCGGCAGGGCGACGTCCTCTATCTGGACGGCGGCCCCGGCTATATGGGCTACCAGATGGACTTCACCCGGCGCGCCGTCTTCGGCAAGCCGAGCGACCGGCAATTGCACGAACACAACGGCATGTGGGACGTGCTGTTCCGGGTGATGGACAGGATGAAACCGGGCGTCGCCCTGCGCGACATCTTCGAATATTCGCAGTCGATCATGGCCGGGCATCCGGAATGGCGGAACTATTCGGATCATCCGGCCAAGCGGATCGGCCACGGGATCGGGCTGGGCAACGAGCCGCCGTCGATCAACGCCTACGACGAACGGGTGCTGCAGGAAGGCATGATGCTGACGCCCGAACCCAAGATCGAGAGCGTCGACGGCCTGGTGAACCCGGAAGAGCATATCGTCATGACCGCGACGGGCTGGGAGCAGTTGTCCAACGTTCCCGGATGGGAGCTTCGGGTTATCGACTAGAGAGCGTGGCGGCACCCTCGGCCGCGAATTAAAGGGGAGTCGGGCAGTGGCGCAGCACGGTCTCGAACTTCTGATCCTCGATCAGGACGCGGTGGAAGCTGCCGCGCCGCCGCTCGCCGAGACGATCGCCATCGTCGAGGACACCTTCCGGCTCGACGGGGAAGGCCGGGTCGATGTGCCGGTGAAGATCGGCGTCCGGCCGGATTATCCGCGCAGTTTCGTGCACGCCATGGCGGCCTGGGTCGACGGGCGGCGCGCCCTTGGCGCCAAGGCGGTCTCCTACTTTCCGGGAAATTTCGACCGCGGGCTCCACGATTCCTCGGCGGTCATCCTGGTCTACGACCCCGACACCGGCCAGCCGGCCTGCTTCATGGAGGGGCTGTGGATCACCTTCGTGCGCACTGCGGCCTGCGCCACGGTCGCGGCGAAATTTCTGGCGCGGCCGACGCCGAAGCGGCTCGGCCTGGTCGGCTGCGGCGGCCTCGGCCGTTGGAGCCTGCTGACGATGGCGGCGGCGTTTCCGGGGCTGGAAGAGGTCTACGTCGCCTCGCGAACCCCGAAATCGCGCGAGGCCTTCTGCAACGAAATGGCCTTGCAAGGCCCCTGGCGGCTCTATCCGGTCGCCGACAACCGGAGCGCGGTCGAGGGCATGGATATCGTCGTCTCGTCGACGCCGCATCGGCACGAGCCGCGGCTGTTTTCGGACTGGATGTCGCCGGGAACGGTGGCGATCTCGCTCGACTATCCCTATTGCTGGGACGACGCGGCCTATCTGGCGGTCGACCGATTCGTGACCGACAGCGACGCGGCGATCCAGCGCGCAGTGCGCACCGCCCGGGAATCCGGCGCGCGGCCGGATCTGGCGTTGCCGGCCGAGCGGATCGAACTGGGCAGCCTCGTCCGGGCGGGCGCCCGGAAGGAGGTTTCGAGCGAGCTCGTGCTCGTCACCATAACCGGCCTTGCCAGCACCGATGTTGCGCTGGCGTCGGAAATCTACCGCCGCGCGCTGGACCGGGGGAGCGGCACGCGCCTGCGGCTGCGCTGACGCCAGGGAACACCGCCCGTACGCCGTCAGCCCGTTTCGACGATCTCGGTCCAGCCGCGCGTATCGGCGATCCGTCCGTGCTGGATGCCGGTCAGTTCTTCGTAAAGCGCCCCGGTCAGCGGCCCCGGCACCGGCTCCTGAGGCGCGATGCGCGCCCCCCGATAGGTCAGCCCGCCGATCGGCGACACCACGGCGGCGGTGCCGCAGGCGAACATTTCTTCGAGCGTGCCCGCGCGCGCCGCGGCGGTAACCTCGTCGATCGCGATGCGCCGCTCCTCGACCGGGACGCCGCGGTCGCGCAGCAGGGTTATCAGGCTGTCGCGGGTCACGCCGGGAAGGATGCTGTCGCCGATCTCCGGCGTGACCGTCCGCCCGCCGATCTTGAAGAAGACGTTCATCAGGCCCGCTTCCTCGACATAGCGGCGCTCCCGGCCGTCGAGCCAGAGCACTTGGTCGAAGCCGTCGCGCCGGCACTCCTCCGTCGCCAGGATCGTGCCGGCATAGTTCGCCGCCGCCTTGGCCGCGCCGAGGCCGCCTTCCGGCGGGCTGCGGGTGTAGTACTCCTCGACCTTGAGCGACAGGCCGCCGCCGTCGGCCCGGAAATACAGGCCGACCGGCGCGGTCGCCACGAGGAAGCGGTAGCGCCGGGACGGCCGGATTTCGATATGGTCCTCGACGGAGAACACCATCGGGCGGATATACAGCGCGTAGCCGGGCAGCGCCGGCACCCAGCCGGCATCGACCGCGATCAGCGCCTTGAGGGCGTCAACGAAGACCCGCTCGTCGATCGGCGGGATGCACAGCCGTTCGCAGGACGTGCGCAGCCGCCCGGCGTTGCGATACGGCCGGAACAGGCGGATCGCACCATCCGCCCCGCAGTAGGCCTTCATGCCCTCGAAAACGGCCTGCGCATAGTTGAGCGCGATGCTGGCGGGCGGCAGCGGCACCGGTCCGTAGGGCAGGATTTCCGGGCTGCCCCAACGGCCGTCCTCATACAGCATGGAAAACATGTGATCGGAGAAGATCTCGCCGAAGACGAGATTCTCGAGGTCCAAATCCGCCAGCCGGCTCGGCTGGGCGCGAAGGATTTTCGGCTCTGGCATCATCGTGTCGCTTTGGCGCGTGCGATCGCGATACACGTCGCAGGGGAAGACGAAGCGGCCGGTTAGGCGTTATGCCGCGACCGGCGGCGCCACGCCGTCGATCTGGACGCGATAGCCCGACCGGACGCTGGGCAAATAGTCGGAGACGGCGAAATGCTGGGCGCAGCGGTTGTCCCACATGGCGATCGAATGGGGCCGCCAGCGGAACCGGAAGCTCCATTCCGGGCGCGTGCAGTGCCGGCACAGAAAGCGCAGCACGGCATCGCTCTCCTGCTCCGGCAGTTCGAGGATCCGCTTCGTGAAGGCGCCGTTGACGAACAGCAGCGGCCGGCCGCTCTCGGGATGGCGGGCGACCACCGGATGGACTGCGCTCGGCGTGCCTTCCCCGAAGACGTCCCGGCCGTCGTGCAGCGCCGTAAGGCCGTCCAGATAGTCCTTCATCCGGTCCGACAGCGCGTCGTAGGCCCGGTACATGCTGGCGAAGATGGTGTCGCCGCCGCCGTCGGGCGGAATCGTGTGGATGTAGAGGACGCTCGCCATCGGCGGCACCGGCGCGCAGGACTGGTCGGAGTGCCAGACGTCGCCGGAGACGCGCGCCGTGTTTTCGTCGGCATGGAACTTGCGCACCCGCGGGTCGTCGGTCGACCGGCTCGCCGTCTTGCCGCCGAAGTGGAAGCCGATCGGGCCGAAATATTCCGCCAGCCGGATATGGTCGTCGAAGCCGATGCGCTGGCCGCGGAAGAACAGCACCAGATGGCGCGTAAAGGCCCGGCGCAGTTCTTCGGTCCCGGCGCCGGTCAGCGGCCGGGTCAGGTCGATATTGCCGATTTCCGCACCGATATGCGGACTGCACGGGGTCACGGTAAGGGTATCGTAGGCGACGGCCGGTTCGAGGCTGTCCATCGGTGCCGTTCCTTGCTTTGACTCAGCATCTCCGCCACCATAGCCGCCGGAATGGAATATTGTCCACAAAGCGCTGCCTGCGCTGAATTTCCGGAAGAGGGCGATGAACCGTCACGAGCGGCTGATGGATGGCGCGCTTGCCGAAGCGCGCGCCGGCCTGGCCCAGGGCGAGCAGCCCTTCGGCGCGGTTATCGCCGGCGCCAGCGGCGAAATCGTGGCCCGGGCGCGCAGCCTCAAGGTCTCGACCGGCGATCCGACGGCGCATTCGGAACTGCTGGCGATCCGCGCGGCGACAGGCTCGCTGGGCCGGCGCACCCTGGAGGACTGCACCTTCTACGGCACCTGCGAGCCCTGCCCGATGTGTCTCGGCACCATGTTCAATGCGGGTTTGCCAAGACTGGTGCTGGGCGCGCGGTTGCGCGACCTGGGCGATATCGCGTTCGCCTTCGGGAATTACTCCGTGGAGAGCTTCGCCGCCATGGTCGGCTGGCCGCTCGAGCTGGTCGAGGGCGTCCGCCAGACCGACTGCACCGCCCTGTATTGCACACCCGGCGTGACCTTCTCGCGATGATCTGGGATTGTATTGTCGTCGGCGGCGGCTCCGCCGGTTGCGTGCTGGCGAGCCGGCTGAGCGAGAATCCGAAGCGCAATATCCTGCTGCTCGAAGCCGGGCCGGACCATCCGCCCGGCCGGGAGCCGGCCGATGTCCGCGACACCTATTATCTCACCTTCTTCCGGCCGGATAATTTCTGGCCGCATCTGCGCGCCCACTTCGCGCCGGTGCCCCACAACGACCCGGATTCCGCCGTGCCGCGGCGCTACGAGCAGGCCCGGATCATGGGCGGCGGCTCCTCGATCAACGCGATGATCGCGTTGCGCGGCATGCCGGGGGATTTCGGGGAATGGGTCGCGGCCGGCGCGGCCGGATGGGGCTGGGACGATGTCTTGCCCTACTATCGCCGGCTCGAGCGCGACCTGGATTTCGCCGGCCCGTTGCACGGCGCCGATGGGCCGATCCCCGTGCGCCGGCACCGGCGCGAGCAATGGCCGGGCTTCTGCTGCGCGGTGGTCGAGGCGGTCGAGGACCTGCACGGCTATCGCTTCGTCCCGGACATGAACGGCGCCGTGGCGAACGGCTATTGCGCGGTGCCGATCAGCAGCCTGCCCGAGCAGCGGGTCAGCACGGCGATGGGCTATCTCACCGAAGCGGTGCGCAAGCGCCCCAATTTGCGTATCCTCGGCAACGCCCATGTCCGCGAGATCCTGTTCGACGGTATCCGGGCAACCGGACTCCGGGTCCGCAAGGGCGATGCGGTCGAGGATCATGCCGGCGCCGAAATCGTGCTGTCGGCCGGCACGCTGCAGACTCCGGCCATGCTGCTGCGGGCCGGCATCGGTCCGGCTGCCGACCTGCGGGGCCTGGGCATCGAGGTCCGCGCCGATCTGCCGGGCGTCGGCGCCAATCTGCAGGACCATCCGGCCGTGTCCATGGCGGCCTATCTCAAGCCGGCAGGCCGGCAACCGAAGAGCCTGCGCGCGGCGCCGAACGTTGCCCTGCGCTATTCCTCGGGAATCGCGGGCTGTCCGGAAGCCGACATGTATGTGTCGGTCACCAACAAGTCGTCCTGGCACCCGCTCGGGCAGCGGCTCGCGGGGCTGGTGAGCTGCATCTACAAGCCCATGTCGCGCGGCCGGGTGACGCTCGAAACGACCGACCTAACGGTGTCGCCGCGCATCGAGTTCAACCTGCTGGCCGACGAGCGGGACAGCCGGCGGATGGCCGCCGCGCTGCGCATGTCCTACGCCATCTACCGCCACCCGGCCCTGGCCCGGGTCATCCACGAGTTTTTCCCGGCAAGCTATTCGGAGCGGATCCGCGACCTGAACCGCTACGGCGCGGCGAGCTGGCTGCGTTCCTGGCTGGCCAACCTGATGCTCGGCGGCCCTGCGCCGCTGCGCCGCAAGTTGATCCGCGACGTGATTGCGCCCGGAGACGACGCCGCGAAACTGATGGCCGACGATGCGGCTTTAACCGCATGGGTGAAGGCCCGGGCAGTGCCCTTCTACCATCCGGTCGGCACCTGCCGCATGGGCGCGCCGGACGATGCCGGCGCGGTGGTCGACCCGTCCGGCCATGTCCGCGGCATCCAGGGACTGCGCGCCATCGACGCCTCGATCATACCGACCGTTCCCCGCGCCAACACGAACCTTACCGTCATTATGATGGCGGAGAAACTG
Organism: Alphaproteobacteria bacterium; assembly: GCA_965249845.1. GTDB lineage: Bacteria > Pseudomonadota > Alphaproteobacteria > Bin65 > Bin65 > Bin65. The sequence goes on along the minus strand of CBDFNA010000003.1, from coordinate 2,573,230 downwards.
GCGGCCGAAGCGGACGCCGGCGCTTGAGGACGATCGCATACGGGGTTCGGCCTTGCGCCGCCGGAATCGCCCGGCATAGTCTCGGCGGCGACCGCAACCGGGGCGCGAGAGGCGCCGCTCCCGGTGTCGGGAGGGCAGGCTTCGTCGGGGAATCGCGGTCGTGACCGGATTGCTGATTGCAGAGCAGATCCTGAACGGCGTGCAACTCGGCATCATGCTGTTCCTGATGGCGGCCGGCCTGACCCTGATCTTCGGGATCATGGATTTCGTCAATCTGACCCACGGCTCGTTCTACATGCTGGGCGGCTTTTTCGGCGCGCAATCCATTGCGTGGCTGGCCGCGCTCACCGGCTGGTCGGATGTCTGGCCGCTGACCTTCGTCTTCGTGCTGGGAGTCCTGCTCGGCGTTCTGATCACCGTTGTGCTCGGCGCCGTCCTCGAATTCTCGATCTTCCGCAGGCTCTACGTCGGATCGCATCTCGACCACGTCCTCGCCACCTTCGGCATGCTCCTGTTCTTCAACGAATTCGCCAAAATCCTGTTCGGCTCGGAACCGATGGACGTCCCGAAACCGCCGACCCTGATTACACCGATCGAGCTCGTACCGGGGATGACCTACTCCTCCTATCGCCTCGCGATCACCGCAGTCGGTATTGCCGTCGCCATCGGCCTGTATCTCCTGATCTCGCGCACCCGTATCGGCATGCTGATCCGCGCCGGCGCCAGCAACCGCGAAATGGTCGGCGGCCTCGGCATGAACATCAACCGCCTCTACACGCTGGTCTTCGCGCTCGGCGCCGGCCTGGCGGCGCTTGCCGGAGTCATGACCACGCCGCTCACCAGCGTGCAGGTCGGGATCGGCGAAGAGATCATGATCCTGACCTTCGTCGTCATCGTGATCGGCGGTATCGGCTCGATCCGCGGCGCCTTCATCGCCTCCATTCTGATCGGCGTCATCGATACGATGGGGCGGTTTCTCCTGCCGATGTTTCTGGGCTACACCGCCGGGCCGGCGGTCGCGGCCATGGCGATCTATCTTGCCATGGCCTGCGTCCTGTTCTTCCGGCCGAGCGGCCTGTTCGCCGCCGGCCGCGGATAGGACGCCGCGAAACCGTGTTCCCCAAGTCTTTCCTGTTCGGTGCGCAACGGTTCGATCTGCGCCACGCCATCATGCTGGCGGGGTTTGCCGTTCTGCTGATCGTGCCGCTGTTCGGCGACGCCTACCTCGTGCGGATCGCCTCGCGCATCGTCGTGCTGTCGATGGTGGCGATCAGCCTCGATATCCTGCTGGGCTACGGCGGACTGATCAGCTTCGGCCACGCCATGTTCCTCGGCTCCGGCGGCTATGTCGTCGGCGTGCTCGCCCATTTCGGCGTCGAGAACGGCTTTGTCGCCTATCCCGCCGCCATCCTTCTTTCGGTGGCGCTGGCGGCACTGGTCGGTCTGATCGTGCTGCGCACCGTCGGCGTCTATTTCATCATGATCACGCTCGCCTTCGCCCAGATGCTCTACTATCTGGCGAACGCGATCCGGATCGGCGAGGACTATGGCGGCGACGAGGGCCTGCCGCTGAGCCGGCGAAGCCCGCTGTTCGGCATCCTCGATTTCGACGATCCGGCCGTGTTTCACTATTTCGCGCTGGCCGTTCTGCTCGCGATCCTGTTCGGCAGCTACAAGCTGGTCAATTCACGCTTCGGCAGGGTCATCGAAGCGTGCCGCGACAACGAACGGCGGGCGAAATCGCTGGGCTACCGCGACAACGAACGGCGGGCGAAAACCGCTGGGCTACGACACGTTCCGCTACCGCCTGGTCGCCTTCATGATTTCCGGCGGCATCGCCGGGCTGGCCGGCGCCATGCATGTGAACCTGCAAAAATTCGTCAGCCCCGACGAACTGCACTGGATCATTTCCGGCGACCTGCTGATCATGGTCATCGTCGGCGGCGCGAATTCCCTGATCGGGCCGACGCCGCCTCATCGGCACGTCGGTCTTCGTCCTGCTGGAGGAGGGCATCTCCAACTACACCGAGCACTGGATGGCGATCTTCGGGCCGCTGCTGGTCCTTGTCGTGCTGTTCGGCCGGCGCGGCATCTACGGCCTCATCCGGCCCCGGGGAGACGGCGGGGGAGAGGGCCGATGAACGATCCGGTCCTTGCGGTCGAAGGCCTGACCAAACGGTTCGGCGCGCTGATCGCCAACGAGGAGATCGATATCGACGTCCGGCGCGGCGAAGTGCATGCGGTGATCGGGCCGAACGGTGCGGGCAAGACCACCTTCATTTCCCAGCTTGCCGGCGAACTGCCGCCCGACACCGGGCGCATTGCCCTGAACGGCCGGGACATCACCGCCTTGCCCCCGCACCGGCGGGCCCTGCTGGGCATGGCGCGGTCCTACCAGATCACCAGCGTGATTCCGTCGTTCACGGCGCTGGAGAATGTCGCCTTCGCCGCCCAGGCCGTCGACGGCCACAGTTACAGATTCTGGCGCCCGGCGCGGGCGGCGCGCCACCTGAACGAGAAGGCCGCTGCGATCCTCGGCGAGATCGGCATCGGCGACCGCAGCGGCGTGCCGGCCAAGAATCTTGCGCATGGCGAACACCGGCAGCTCGAAATCGCCATGGCGCTGGCGACCGACCCGATACTGCTGTTGCTGGACGAACCGACCGCGGGAATGGGGCCGGGGGCGACCGAGAGCATGATCGGATTCCTGAACACGCTCAAAGGGCGCTATTCGATCCTGCTGATCGAGCACGACATGGATGTCGTCTTCTCGCTCGCCGACCGGATCAGCGCGCTGGTCAACGGCCGGCGGGTCGCCACCGATACGCCGGACAATATCCGCCGCAACCCGGAGGTCCGCCGCGCCTATCTGGGCGACAAGGCGGATCGGCTGGTCCTGCCGCAGGCAGGTGCGTGAGATGCTCCGGGTCGACGACATCCTGACCTATTACGGCGACAGCCAGGCGCTGTTCGGCATGTCGCTGGAGGTCAACCGGGGCGAGGTGGTCACGCTGCTCGGCCGCAACGGCATGGGCAAGACGACGACCGTCCGCTCGATCATGGGCTTCACGCCGCCGCGCTCGGGCGCGATCGCCTTCGACGGGCAACGCACCGAGCGCTGGCCGGCTTTCCGCATCGCCCAGGCGGGAATCGGCCTGGTCCCGGAGGGCCGACAGGTGTTTCCGAATCTCTCGGTCTACGAAAACCTGTTTGCGACCTCGGCAAACCGCCGGGGCGACGCCGATCCCTGGAATGTCGAGCGGGTCTACGACCTGTTTCCCCGGCTGGCCGAACGGCGCAACCACATGGGCAACCAGATCTCCGGCGGCGAGCAGCAGATGGTGGCGATCGGCCGCGCCCTGGCGACCAACCCCCGGCTGCTGATCCTCGACGAAGCCACCGAGGGGCTGGCCCCGCTCATCCAGGAAGAAATCTGGCGGGTGCTGGACGAACTGAAAGAATCGGGCCTCTCGATCCTGATCGTCGACAAGGATGTCGAAGCCCTGATGCGCCTTGCCGACCGCCACTATTTCGTGCGCAACGGCCGGGTGGAATGGTCCGGTACGTCTGCCGCCCTGGAAGCCGCCCCGGACATCATCGAACGCTATCTGGGGATTTAGGCTCGGGGGTACGAAAAAAGGCCGCGACGCTTGCCGCGGCCTTTCTCGTCAGCGCCGATGCGAGACGGCTATTTGGCCATCTTGCATTGCGTGTAGTAGCGGTCCTTTTCGCCGGTGGACGCCTTGCCGATCACCTCGTGGGTGAGCTGGCCGCCCTTCTTCACCACCTTGCCGATATAGTAATCCTGGATCGGGAAGTGGTTGGTGTTGAACTTGAACGCGCCGCGGACGGATTTGAAATTCGCCTTGCGCAGGGCGGCGCGCAGCTTGTCCTTGTCGCCGATCCCGCCCGCTTCCTTGACCGCAGCGTTCAGCAGGTTGATCACGTCATACATGAAGGCGGCGTAGAACACCGGGGTGCGGCCGAACTTCTTCCGGAATGCGGCAACGAAGGCCTTGTTGGTCGGATTGTCGAGCTGCGCCCACCACGGATTCGACAGTTCCGCGCCGAGCGCGGCATCGCCGACCGCCTTGAAGGAATGCTCGTCGGCGACCCAGGAACCGCCGTAAACCTTGATTTTGCCGAGCAGCCCCGCGCCGGCCATCTGTTTCAGGAAGGCAATTCCGCCGCGGCCGGGCAGGAACATGAAGACCGCAGAGGGATTGGCGGCACGGATGCGTGCGATCTCACCGGAATAGTCGCTGTGGCGGCGCGAGACATAGATCTCGCCGCCGCGCTTGCCCTTGTAGTGATACCAGACGCCCGCGACATGGTCGCGTCCGGCGACATAGTTCTGGCTGATTGCATAGACGTTATCGACCTTGCGGGCCGTGAGCCATTTACCCAGCGCTTCGCTCGGCTGTTCGTTCTGCCAGGAAATGTTGAAGAAGTTGGGGTGGCACTTCGATCCGGCGATCGGCTTCGGTCCCGATACGCCGCTGATCACGAAGATGCCCCGGTCGGCGACCGGCTTGGTAATGGCGATGGTCTGGTTCGACAGAAGCAGGCCTGTGAGGATATCGATCTTGTCCTGCTCCATCAGCTTGGTGACCGCCTGGTTCGCGGTCGCCGCGCTCATCCGGCCGTCCTGCTTGAATACCTTCACCGGAATGCCGCCAAGCTTGTTGCCGAGCTGCTCCAGGGCCAGTTGCATGCCCATTTCCTGCTCGCGGCCCAGGAAGGTCAGCGGGCCGGACAGCGGTGTCATGAATCCGAGCCGTATTTCCTTGGCCTGTACCGGCACTGCCGTGCCGAGCGCCGCCAGGACGACGGCGCCTAATGCAATTCGTCCGATCATTGTCTTCCCTCCTCGTGGTGTGGGGGCGGTTCCCGCGCCTTCCGCCGGACGGGGCGGAAGACCGGAGCGCCACTCAGGTCGGATCAGGCGTGTTCGGCCTGTTCCAGTTCAAACAAACGTTTCATCGTGCTGCGGGCGAGCAGGCCGCCCCGGTCGGCATTGATATCGATCCAGCGCGGCGGCGCGCCGCCGCTCGCCGTCTGCTGCTCGATCATCGCCTGTTGATGTTCGAGCACGACGACATCTTCGCTGAAGGCCCGGACCGATCCTTCGTGGAACGCCTCGGTCACGGCTTCCTCCGGCGCGAAATTGCGCGGCGTCGCCCAGAAGTGATGCGTCGTCCGGTCCGTCGCCGGCGTGATGCCGTTCAGAACCCGGTATTCCAGCACCATGTCCGGATCGTTGGAGCCGGACGGCATGGAGCGCGATTCGATCACGATGTTGGTCGGCGGGGTCCAGGTGATGTTCTGGGTGCGGTCGATATCGCCGGTGAAATCCTTGAGCTTGACGTAGAGCGGCGGCGCCGGCTGGCCATTGATCTGGCGCAGCACGCGCACTTCCGCCTCGTCGGATTCCGTGTGCACCGGGGTTTCGGCGACGGCCGCATTGCCGATGGTTGTCGGATGTACGAAGGTTTCGTGCGACAGGTCCAGAAGATTGTCCACAAGAAGGCCGTAGTTGCACTCGATATGGAAATGGCCGCCGGTCGGAGTCCATTCTGGATCGTCGTTCCAGTGAAAATCCGGAATTTCCGCGGGGTCGGCGGCCTCGGGATCGCCCATCCAGAGCCATATCCAGCGCCATTTCTCGACCAGCGGATAGGTGCGGACCCGGCATCGCGGCGGCACGTTCGCCTGTCCCGGAATCTTGGTGCACCGGCCTTGCGTATCGAATTCCAGCCCGTGATAGGCGCATTGCAGCGTATCCCCGATCAGCTTGCCCTGCGACAGCGGCATGCTGCGATGCGGGCAGGTGTCGGTCATCGCGACCGGCGTCCCGTCTACTTTGCGGAAGAATACGATGGCTTCGTTGAGGATATGGCGCTGCAGCAGCGTGCGGCCGATCTCGTGAGGCATAGCCGCGATATACCAGTAATTCCTCAGGAACATCGAACGGTCCTCCATTACGGTGCGGGCGCCGCGGCCCCGGTCTGCCGGGCCTGGTCTTCGGTCCCGGGCAGCGCGCCTTCCAGCCGCGCATCGACTTCGCGAATCCGGTAAGTCTTCAGCCGCATCCCGGTGCAGTTGACGCCGGCGCCGCCATCGAGCCGGAAAATGAAGTGATGGCGCGAGCAGCGGATCATGGTGTCGCCGCTCATAAGCACCGCGGTCTTGAGCGGCACTTTCTGGTGCGGACACAGCGGTTCGGTGCCGCGATAGCCGTGCGCCGTCCGGAACACGAGGATGGGTTTGCCGCCGAGCGCGGCTTCTGCCGGAAACTCCGCGGTAGACGGGTCGATGCCCTCAAGGATCTGCCACTCCGTCACGGTTGTCGATGCGCCGCTCGCCGCCGCCTAGGCCGCAGCCCGGCAATCGCCCGCGACGGCGTCCAGCCGGTCGAGCGCGAGGTCCCGGTCGATCTGCAGCAGGAGCAGGCCGCTCTGGATGGTGAAGGGGCTGTCCAGGAAGGCGCCGTACAGCGCCATCAGCGCATCGCGCAGCGGGATGCCGGTCCGCCGGGCCGCGGCGTGCACCACGCCCTGGAGGGCGGTTGCCGTCGCAAGGTCCATGTCATCCAGCGAATAGGTCCAGCGGTAGGGTTCCAGCGCCAGGCGCAGGGCGCCCAGGAATTCGCGCTGCCGGCCGGTCAGGCGGGCCGCCGCCGCAGGCACATGATCCTCGGCAATCTGCATCATCCAGTTGCGCTCGTCCTGGCACAGCTCCATGTCGATTTCGTATCGGACCCCGTCCTTGAACGCCAGAACGGGGACGAAGCGGCGCGCGATCCGGCGCGACACCGCATAGGTGTCGAAGGCTTCGAATTCGCCCTCCTCGACATCGAACACGGTGATGTCGGCCGGCATGCCGGGCGCGAGGCTGCCAACCTTGTCGGCGAGGCCGAGGGCTCTCGCCGGAATGTCGGTGATCGTCTCGATCACCTCGCCCAGGCTCATGCCCAGATGCAGGAAAATGCCGAGGATGTTGGCCAGAGACTTGACCGGGCCGAGTACGTTGAACTGTTGCAGGTCGGAACTGACGATGTGGGGCCGCAGATCCTGGGCGAAGCATTTCTCCGCCAGATCCCAGCCGAAATTGAACGCGCCGAAGCCGACATCGAACAGGACGCCGCGGCGCTCCGCGTCGCGCACCACCGGCAGCACCCGGCCGTCCCCGTCCAGGACCGGTCCGTCGTTGGCGTGATACAGATGGGTGATGATGTCGCCCGGCTGCGAGATGTTGAAAATCTCGTAGACGCAGGGATCGACCGGCTGATGCTGATATTCGCCGATATGGCCGTAGAGCGGCACGCCGATGATCTCGGCCAGGCCCTTGCCCATCTTCAGCGGCCCGGTGCCGTAGGTGCCCAGCGCCGCCACTTTCAGGTAGCGCACGAGGCCCGGATGGTCGGCCATGAAATCGACCCATTGCGTGACCGGAAAATTCATCAGGCTGCGGATGTCGCCCTCGATGAACTGGGCGCCGATAATGCCCATCGGCCGGATATACGGCCCGGCATAGAGCTCCGTGACCGTGTGGCCGCCCAGCAGCGCCGCGAATTCGTCCATTACGCCGATGCCCGGGCCGCCGGCGTCGACATAGCTCGTCACGCCCTGGCGGATGCCGATGCTGTCCGGGTCGGCGAAGCCCAGCGTCCCGTAGGCGTGGATGTGGATATCGAACCATCCGGGGCTGACGTAATGGCCGGACAGATCGACCGTCTCGGCACCCTCCGGAACGCTCGCAGCGGCCGCCGGGCCGACCACGGCAACCCTGCCCCCGACAACCGCGATATCGGCCACCCGGTCGATACCCTGGGAAGGGTCGACCAGATGGCCGCCCTTCAGGATCGTTGCGGAGCCGGTATCGGTCATGGGCGCCTGCCGTCGGCTCGAATCGGCGAGCCTTGAGGGTTTCGTTTGGCGCAAGCTACACGACTTGTCCGGGATTGAGAAGCGAGGCGGGCGTATCGGAAGGTTCGGTCAGGTGTACCCTGCCGCCCGGCATCGCGATGCGGGGACGGGCGACCGTCGAAGCCCGTCGCGCGCACTGAAGCCCAGGATCGCATTGGACGCTCCCAGCAGCGAATACATTCAGGTCCGACAATGGAGCCGGCTTGGCGCGGTTATCGGAGCCGGATATTCCGGCATGAATTCCGCGCTACGGTTTCTCCGTGCGCAAGAGGTGCTTCAGGAGTTTTCCCGCCGCATTTCGCGGCAACGGCGTTTCCGACACCTCCACCCGCTTCGGAATCTTGTAGCGGGCGAGACGGCCGGCGCAGAAGCGCGCCAGTTCGGCCGGGTCCGGGGCTGCGGCGCCCGGGGCCGCCACGATCACGGCGGCCGGGATTTCGCCCCATGCCGGATCGGGCCGGCCGACGACCGCGGCCTCGGCGACCGCCGGGTGCGCCTCCAGCACCGCCTCGACCTCGGCAGGAAAGATGTTCTCGCCGCCCGAGACGATCAGGTCCCAGCGGCGGCCTGCGATCCAGAGATAGCCCTCGCTGTCGAGGCTGCCGAGATCGCCGGTCCGGTACCAGTCGCCGGAGAAGGCCTCGGCCGTCGCCGCCGGATTGCGCCAGTAGCCGGCGAACAGATGCGGCGCGCGCACCTGGATCTCGCCGACCGCATCTGCCGGCAGCGCCCGCCCGGCCTCGTCGGCGATGCGCAGATCGGTGTGGAAGAAGGGCAGCCCGGCCGAACCGGCCTTCGCTTCGGCATGGGCCAGGTCCACGACCGTCGCCGGCCCGGCGGTCTCCGTCGTGCCGTAGGTCTGCAGCAGCGGGATGCCGCGCCGCCCGAAGGCCCGGATCGTGTCGACCGGCACGGGCGCGCCGCCGGCCATGATCCAGCGCAGGCTCGACAGGTCGGCGTGCGCGAAGCCCGGCGCGTCGAGCAGGCCCTGGAGCATCGCCGCGACGGCGAAGAAATGGTTGATCCGCTCCGCCGCGATCAGCGCGAGAATGGCCTCCGGCTGCCAGGCCGGCGGCAGGACCGCCGTCGCGCCGGCATGGACGAAGAAGGTGGCGAAGGACATGCCGCCGACATGGAACATCGGCGCCGGGATCAGCCCGATGTCGCGGTAGCGGTAATCCAGGCTATAGGCCATCGTCGCCGACGCCCAGACCATGCCGGCATGGGTCATCACGGCGCCTTTCGGCCGGCCGGTCGTGCCCGAGGTATAGACCAGCAACAGCGGATCGGCCGCGGCGACCGGCGACTGCCCGCAGACGGTTCCGGCGGCGGTCCCGGCGGCGGTCGCAGCGCGCGTTTCACTCTCCCGTTGCGGAGGCGGCGGCATCGGCGCTGCGTCGAAGCGCCAGATCCGACCGATCCCGAGACGCGCTGCGAGGCTGCGGGCGAGGTCGGCGAAGTCGGGATGGGCGACCAGCAACGCCGGTTCGGCGTCCGCCAGAATCCCGGCGAGTTCGTCTTCGGTCAGCCGGACGTTGAGATTGCACAGGATGGCGCCGCCACGCGCCGCGCCGTAGTAGAGCGCGACGCCCTCGGCGCTGTTGCGCGACAGGACGGCGACGCGGTCCCCCTTGCCGACCCCGGCGGCGGCGAAGGCGTCGGCGACCGCTTCCGCCCAGGCCTGCAATTGCCCGAAGCTCAGGCGCAGCGATCTCGCGATCAGCCCCGGCGTGTCCCGGTCGAGCAGGGCGCGGCGTTCCAGTAGGGCGCCGACCGTCGGGACGGATCCGGCTGCGCCGTCAGTCCTGCTCACGGCTTGCCGGACGACGGGCCGGCAGGCTGCGACCCGCCGGCTTCGCGGAACGGACCGTCGCGCGCCTGCAGGAAGGCGCGCATACCCTCTTTCTCGAGAATTTCCAGCAGCGCGCGCTGTTCCGGGAAATCGCCGCCGATCACCAGCGTGTCCGCCAGGGCGTGCTGCCGGATCGCCGTGCCGAAGCCCATCGCATCGTAAGCGGCCCGCAGGCTGCGCTTCTTCATCTGCAGGGCCCAGGGCGGCACCAGCGCCAGCCGCGTCGCCGCGCGCATCGCTTCGTCGGCCAAATCTTCCGGCGGCACGACCGCGTTGGCCAGCCCCAGGCGGACCATCGCCTGCGCGTCCAGTGCATCGCCGGTGTAGTAGAATTCGTGAACCGCCTTGGCGTGGGTCAGGAACGGCAGGATCAGAAAGGGCGACAGGGCGCCGTGGCGGATTTCCGGCTCCGCCAGTCGCGCGGTCTCCGAGACGATGGTCAGGTCGGCGGCCATGGCAATGGCGGCCCCGGTGCCGATCGCATGGCCGTTGACCGCCGCGATCGCCGGCTGGCGCAGGTGCCAGACCTTGAGGAACAGTTCGGTATTGGCGCGGACCAGGCCTTCGAGCGCCGGGATCGAACTGTCTTCGATCAGCGACAGGTCCCAACCGGTGGAAAAGGCGCGGTCGCCGGCCCCGGTCAGGATCACCGCGCGCACGTCGTCGTCCGCCTCGAAGGCGTCGAGCGCGTGAATCAGTTCGCGGTCGGTCACGGTCATGCGCAGGGCGTTCAGCTGTTCCGGCCGGTCGATGACGATCCGGCCGACCGCCCCGCCGCGCTCCAGCACGTGCCGTTCGACGGTTATGTCCCGATAGTCCACGCTGCCGCCTCCCCGTGCCTGCTTCGGATGCCGCGTCCGAACGTCTTTCACGGCCCCACCTTTTGAACTAGCATGCGAATTACTCGGGAATACAGCCCAAGTGGGCGTTTGGAGACCGGTTTCATTAACGAGGGAGGGGAAGTTTAACCATGTATCGCACGATATCCATCGTCGCGGCAGCCGCCGCACTCACCGTCAACGGCGCGGCCCAGGCGGACACCACGATCCGGCTGGAGACCTATGCCGGCCCGCGCCATGCCATGAATACCAACGGCTGGCCGACCTGGGTCAAGGACCTGACCGCGGCCAGCGGCGGCAAGGTCAAGGTCCGCATGACCTATCCGCCGATCAACCCGCGCGTCCTGTACGACCGGGTGCGCGACGGCATCGCGGACATGGCCTGGATCACCCACGGCTACACCACCGGCCGGTTCGTCCTGACCCAGATGGTCGAACTGCCCGGCGCCAACGGCAATGCCGAACAGATGTCCCGCGCCTTTTGGCGCACCTACACCGGCCGCTTCGGCAAGCGCGACGAGCATAAGGGCGTGCAATTGGTGGCGCTGTTCACCCACGGCCCGGGCATGGTCCATTCGCGCGGGCCGATCGCCAATATCGGCCAGGTCAAGGGCATGAAGGTGCGCACCGGCGGCGGCGTGCAGAGCCAGATTGCCAAGCGGCTCGGCATCGTAAGCGTCTCCGCCCCGGTGACAAAGGCGCAGGAGATCCTCTAGCAGGGCGTCGCCGACGGTATCTTCTTCTCGATCGAGACGATCTACAGCTTCAAGCTGGGCGGCGTGGTCAAGCATCACTATGCCCTGCCCGGCGGCCTCTATTCCGCCAGCTTCGCCGTGGTGATGAACCAGCGCAAATACGACAGCCTGAGCGCAGCGGATAAAGCCTCGCTGAACAAGGTCGGCGGCGAGCACATGTCCGGGATCATGGGCCGGACCTGGGACGGCGCCGACAAGCTGGCGGTCGAGAAGCTGACCGCGGCCGGCAACAAGATCGGCGCCTTCGATGCTGCGACCGCCACGGCTGTCAAGGCCAAGCTCGCCGATCTCGACGACTGGTGGATCAAGCGCGCGCAGGCCGAGGGCGCCAAGGATGCCGCGGATGTGCTGAAGGCGCTGCGCGCCGAGGTCCAGAAGGTCAAGAAGGGCATGTAGGCAGCACGCGCGCAAGCGCCCTGCCGCCATGCCGAGCGCTTCGTCCGATTCGGCGACAGAGGTTCCGCCAGCCCGTTTCACCCAGGGGATTCATCAGGTCTCCGGCGGGCTGGCGGGGCTGTTCCTGTTCTTCATCATGCTGGTGAGCGTGGTCGACGTTTTCGGCCGCGAATTGCTCAACTGGCCTTTGCCGGGCGGCTCGGAGATCACCGAAGTGCTGATGGCGGCGCTGATCTATGCCGGCCTGCCCTCGGTGTGCCGGCAGGAAAGCCATGTCACCATCGACCTGCTCGATCCGCTGATGCCGGACGGGTTTGTCCGGCCGCGCCAGATCGCGATCAACCTGGTCTGCGCGGCGATCCTCGCCATCCTCGCCTGGCAGCTCTGGCTCTACGCCATCAAGATTGCCGATTACGGCGATGTCACGGAATATCTTCGGCTGCCGCAAGCGCCTCTGATCTACTATATGGCGGTGCTGGCTGGGGTGGGCGCGCTGATCTTCCTGGCCAACATCGGGCGCTATGTGTGCGGCCACACCGAGCCGGCGCCCGGACTGATCTAGCGCGAAGCCGCTAAAGTCAGCCATGCTTGCCGCCGCCCTGGGTTTCGCCGCGCTCCTGGTCCTGGTGTTCCTGCGCCTGCCGATCGCCTTCGCCATGGCGCTGGTCGGGGCGGTCGGCTACGCCTTCCTGATCGACTGGCCTCCCGCCTTCTCGCTGGTTGCACAGATCGCGCGCGACACGGCGGAATCCTATGCCCTGTCGGTCGTGCCGCTGTTCATCCTGATGGGCAATTTCGTCAGCCGGGCCGGGCTGTCGGAACAGCTCTACACCGCCTCCAACGCCTTTCTCGGCCACCGCCGAGGCGGCCTTGCGATGGCGACCATCGTCGCCTGCGGCGGCTTCAGCGCGATCTGCGGATCGTCCCTCGCCACCGCGGCCACCATGGCCAAGGTGGCGATGCCGTCCATGCGCCGCTTCGGCTATGCCGACAGTATCGCGACGGGCTCGATCGCGGCCGGCGGCACCCTCGGCATCCTGATCCCGCCCAGCGTGGTCCTCGTCATTTACGGCCTGATCACCCAATCCGATGTCAGCAAGCTGTTCGCCGCCGGCATCCTGCCGGGCATCGTCGGCATCCTGTTCTATGTCGGCGCCGTGCAGTTCATGATCTGGCTGAAACCGGAGCTGGGGCCGCCCGGCGAGCGCACGGCCTGGCCGGCACGGTGGCGGGCCCTGCGCGACGTCTGGGGCGTGGTGCTGCTGTTCGTCGTCGTCATCGGCGGCATCTATGTCGGCGCCTTCACCCCGACCGAGGCGGCCGGCATCGGCGCCTTCGGCGCGCTGCTGTTCACCCTGTTCAAGCGGGTGCTGGACCGGGGGATGCTGTTCCGCGTGCTGGCCGAAACCGGCGTCACCACCTCGATGCTTTTCGTCGTGCTGATCGGCGCCCTGATCTTCGCCAATTTCATCAACGAGACCGGCATGCCGAACCAGCTGGCGGATTTCGTGCGCTCGCTGGCGATCCCGCCGCTCTACGTGATCTTCGGCATCATGGCGATCTACATCCTGCTCGGCTGCGTGTTCGAGAGCCTGTCGATGCTGCTGCTCACCGTGCCGGTCTTCGTGCCGCTGATCGTGGCAATGGCCGACGGCCTGGGCATGACCAAGGTGGAAGTGCTGATCTGGTTCGGCATCGTCGTGGTGGTGGTGACCGAAATCAGCCTGATCACGCCGCCGGTCGGCCTCAACGTCTATGTCCTGCGAGGCGTGCTGCCGGATGTCAGCACCGGCACCATCTTCGCCGGCGTCACGCCCTTCTGGTGCGCCGATATCCTGCGGCTCACCCTGATCGTCCTCGTGCCACCGCTGTCGCTGTTCGTGCCGTCGCTGCTCTGAGGCCGGCCGTGCGGGCCGGTCGGCGTTCGGTCGGCGCCGGTGCGGGCCGGCTATCGCCCGAACCCGCCAGTGCAGTACTATGACCCGTTCAAGCTCCCCCTATCGAAACGGAAATGACAAATGGCCACAACCGGGCTGACGAGCACCGATGAACTCATGCTGCAGAGTCTCTACTGGTGGGACATCGCTACGTTCTTTCGCTGCCCCATCGAGCGGGAGCCGGACAACTGCGACATCGCCCTCGTCGGGGTGCCGCACTCGACCGGCAACGGAACCACGGAGCGCGACCAGCATCTCGGCCCCCGGGCAGTTCGCGGGGTATCGGCGATGGCCCGGCGCGTGCACATGGAATTCGGGATCGACCCCTGGGAGCGCGCGCGCATCCGCGATATGGGGGACGTGCCGTTGCCCGAGGCCAACGACAACGAGGCCTGCATCGAGCGCATCGCCGAGTTCTACCGCGCAATCGACGCGGCCGGGGTGCGGCCTGTCTCGGTCGGCGGGGATCACTCCATCACCGGCGGAATCATGCAGGCCATCGCCGGTGAAGGAGCGCGTCTGACCGGCGGGAGAAAGGCGGTGTTTCTGCACTTCGACGCGCACACCGATGCTTACGAGCAGGTTCCGCACTTTCTCGGAGCGGTGAAGTCCGCGGCCCACTGGGCGGCCTATCTCGTGCGCGACGGATATGTCGATGCCGGCCACAGCGTGCAGATCGGCATGCGCGGCAATCCCCGCACTCTCGATTGGCGCAAGCCAAGCGAGGAGCTCGGCTACGAGGTGGTTACCATGGATCGTTACCGCGAGATCGGTCCCGATCGAACCATGGCCCTCATCAACGAACGGATCGGCGATGCGCCTCTCTACATCACCTTCGATCTGGACTGTCTCGACCCGACCGTGGCGCCGGCGGTCGCCAACCTCGAGGCCGGCTGCGAAGGCTTCAAGGTCGACGAGGTCATGCGGCTCCTGCGCTGCGTGCGCGGCAAGAACGTGATCGGCGGCGATGTCGTATGCCTTATGCCGACCAAGGACCACCCGAACCAGATCACGGCGCACACAACGGCTGCCATCATGTTCGAGATCGTTAGCCTGATCGCGGACGGTTTTGGGGGATAGTGTCGGGGTGGACTAACGCCCGGGCTGCCGATGCAAGGTCGAGCGCTTGTAGTGTCCCTGAACGATGCGGTCGATCACCATGGCGCAGAACAGGATGGCGAGGCCGGCCAGCATCCCCTGGCCCTTGGCCGCATACTGCAGCGCGATCAGCACGTCCTGCCCCAGGCCCTTGGCGCCGATCAGCGACGCGATCACCACCATCGACAGGCACATCAGGATGGTCTGATTGACCCCGGTCATGATCGACGGCATGGCGAGCGGGATCTCGATGTCCTTGAGCAAGGTCCACCGGGTGCAGCCAAAGGCAGTTGCCGCCTCCTTGGTGTTCGCGGGCACGCCGCGGATGCCGAGCGCGGTCAGCCGGATGACGGGCGGCATTCCGAACACGAGCGTCGCCAGCACGCCCGGCGGCTTGCCGGTGCCGAAGAAGGCGATGATCGGGATCAGGTAGACGAACGCCGGCATCGTCTGCATGAAATCGAGCACCGGCAATGCGGCGTTGTAGGCCTTCTGGTTCTTGCCGAACCAGACCCCGAGCGGTATCCCGAGGAGCACGCACAGGAAGGCGGCAGCGCCGAGCAGGGAGACCGTCACCATGCTGGTTTCCCACAGGCCGAACAGGGCCAGATAGGCGAGCGCGGCGCCGGTGAACACGGCGACCCGGGGCCCCGCCAGCCGCCACGCGACCACGATGATGACGGTCATGACCACCGGCCAGGGCGCATCGACCAACACCGTTTCCAATGCGTCCAGTATCGTCCTGATCGCGGCGACGACACTGTCGAAGACGCCGGCGCCGGCAATGGACAGCCAGTCGAATCCCCCATCCAGCCACTCCGACACGGGCGCGTAGTAGAGATTTTTCTGAATCGGAAGGCCGGCAATGTAGGGTTCGAGCGCCGGATCGATCTTGCCGACTGTGAAGCGGTAGAGCGTCAGCGGCACAATCGCCAGCCACAGCAGGCCGGCAAGACCGGCCCTCGTCCAACTTATGCCTGCGACCGTACCGGCAGGGTTCGCGCGCCAGCTCAGATACTGATTCTCATAGCGCATGTTGGCATAGAAACCCTGCGCCGCGCGCAGACAGATCAACAATGCCAGGCCGAAGAGCAGGATGGTCGCCGCTCCCCCGGCTGCCAGCGCAGCCTCCTCAGCGACGCGAACGGCAATCTTCTTGAGATTTTCCGCGCGACTCAGAAATGAAGCGGCGTCCGGATCGCCGGCGAGCTTCGCCGCTTCGTACTTTGCCATGAATTCGTCGGACTTGAGGGTGAGCCTCTCCACCCGGGCAAGCTTGTCCGCTCCCAGATCGCCCCACCAGCCCCTGCCGATCTGGACGAAGGCGAGCACCTCCAGGACCAGAAACATCCAGAAGAACCCCCACAGGCCGCGGGAAGCCCCCCAGAACGGACCGGCGAGCGCGGCCATCGTATTCCAGGACCAGGGAAATCGGGTGGCCGACTGAATCTTTTTGAATTCCCGGCCGTAATACCCTTGCCGGGTACCGACGAAATTTCCGACCGAGCTGGCGAGCCCGCCCGACTCTTCGGAATATCCGGTCTGTTGCATCAGTTGTTTCCGCCCTTGATTCCCTTGAGGAGCGTGACCTTGTCGATGACGCCCACGTCCTCGCCGCCTTCCGCGATCACGATGGGCTGGTCGGTCATGGCCGATATGTCGATGAGTCCGCTCAGGTCGGTATCGTGCGCTGCCCTGGGCGCCCGGCTCAAATCCTCGCCCGGACGGAGCCGGTACTCCCCGATTCGCTCCATGATGGTATGGGCAAAGATCAGCTTCAGCGTGGAAATGCCTTCCACAAAGTCCCGCACATAGTCATCGATCGGGTTGGTCACGATATCTTCGGGTGTGCCGATCTGCACGATCCGGCCGTCTTTCATGATCGCGATCCGGCTGCCGATACGAATAGCCTCGTCCAGATCGTGGGTGATGAAGACCGTGGTCTTGTTCAACTCGGCCGACAGCGTCATGAACTGCTCCTGAAGCTGACGCCGGATCAGCGGGTCCAGGGCGGAGAACGGCTCGTCCATCAACAGGATTTCGGGGTCCGACGCGAGAGCCCGGGCGAGTCCGACCCGCTGCTGCATGCCGCCCGAAAGCTCGCTCGGGAAGCGGTCCTCGTAACCGTCGAGATTGACGAGGCTGAGGCAGCGCTGGGAAACGTCCCAGCGGGTCGATTTCGGCTCACCCTGCACCTGCAGCGGGAACGCGACGTTGTCGCGCACCGTGCGGTGCGGAAACAGCGCCATGTGCTGGAACACCATGCCGATCTGGGCGGCGCGCAGCTTCCGCAATTCGCCTTCTCCGAGCGCCAGCACATCCCTTCCGAGCACTTCGATGCGGCCGGAAGTCGGCTCGATCAGTCGGTTGATATGGCGAACCATCGTCGACTTACCCGAGCCCGACAGCCCCATGACGCAGAAAATTTCGCCCCGCGGGACTTCGAACGAGCAATCCGCGATGCCGACGACGCATCCGAACTTGTCGAGGGTCTGCGCCTTGGTAAGGCCGTCCTGGGCGATGGCCTGCATCGCTTCCTCGACGCGCGTGCCGAATATCTTCCACACACCGTCCAACCTGATGACCGGTTCACTCAATCGGGATCACTCCGTCAGGGCCGAATCGCCTCTTGCCGCGGCGCGGACGGTCCGGCCGGCCGGGCGGCCGGTCGTTCGCTTTTGCTGGAAATGCCGGGAAGATGATATATTCACGGTTGTGACCGAATCCAGGACGAAAAGCGCATGACCAGCACCGCTTCCACGCCGCGCCGATGGGGCATCTCGAACGATTACGGGCCGCTCAGGGACGTGCTCCTCGGCACGCCCGCCTTCTATCGCTGGATCGACGCCGGTCCGATCACGATGCGGACGCTGAACAACCAGGAGCGTACGGGCGTCCAATTCAATCTCCAGACGGCCATGTCGCAACATGCCGAGATGGTCTCGATCTTCGAATCGAACGGTGCCAACTGCCATTACCTGGACGCCGACGAGGTCCTGCATCGCAACTTCTTCGCCCGCGACTCGAGCGTCATGACTCCCTGGGGGGCGATTATCTGCCATATGCAGCTCAAGAGCCGGCGCGCCGACTATGTGACCGCCATCCGCTTCTATCAGGATAACGATATTCCGATCTGGCGCTACGCCACCGCCGGACATTTCGAGGGCGGCGACTTCAACATCCTGGAGCCGGGTTTCGTGCTGATCGGCTACAGCGGCGAGCGGTCCGAACGCGAAGGCTCGGAGCAGGTCGCGCAGTGGGTGCGGGAGCAGGGATGGGAGGCGGTCGTCGCGCCCATCTCGCGGGAGTTCGTGCACATGGACGGCCTTGTGGTGCCACTTGCACCGAAATTGCTTGTGGCCTGCGTCGACGCGTTGGAGGATTGGCTGGTGGTGCTGCTGCGCGGGCGCGGCTTCGAGTTCGTGGAAGTCGGCTACGCGGAAGCCAAAAACCTCGGCGTCAACCTGGTGGCGCTCGGCAACGACCGCGTATTGTCGATGCGCGGGGCGGAAGACCTGAACGCCCGAATGCGGGCCATGGGCTTCGAGGTTTTCGATCCGGATATGTCGATGTTCACCCTGGGCGGCGGCGGCGTCCATTGCCTGTGTCAGGCGCTCTGCCGGGAAGAGGTATAGACGATCGGAGGAACCGGCGCCGGACGGCGCCGCAGGCGGCGGGCGCCCGCACACGGAGTTGGCGAGGATCGGGGCGAGGGCACCCCCCGCCGGATTGCGTCCCATTCGGGAGCGAGTGTTCGTCGAAAAAAAAATGTGCGATCCCGAGGGACCGCCCGACTCACGTACCTGTCCAGCCCGTTGAAGCGAACGCCGTTACCCGCACCAGATGGCCACGGCGGCCCGAAGGACATGTGCGCCGATGGCGCGTCGGCTCCCGGACGCCTATTTCATCCAGGAATCCACGAGCTTGGCGTTTTCCTTCGCCCATTGCTTGGCATAATCGGCCGCGCTCATCTTCTTGACGACGAGGGCGAAAGTCATACGGGACACCAGGTCCGTGGTCAGCTTCACTTTGCTTAATAGGGCCGCGGCTTCCGGATGTTTTTTCTCCAGGGACGCCGCGTAGTGCACATGCAGATAGGCCAGATCCCAGGCGACTGGAGCGCTCGATTTTTCGAGCCATTGCGGATCGTCGGTCGGCTGGATGATCTTCCACTTGGACGCGTCGTATTTTGGCTCCTTGAGGATCACCAGATCGTGCAGCGCGAACATGTGGTTGGGCGTGTAGCAGTAGAAGACGTGATTGGCATTCTTCGCGACGGCAGAATCGACATTGGCCATCGCCAATGCCTCGTCCATTTCCACCAGATCCATGGTCTCGTCGTATCCGTAGCTCTTGGCCCGGATCTTCTCGATATTGGTGGAGGCCCAGCCTGACGCCCCGACCCAGACTTCGCCCCGGCCGTTGCCGTTGGTATCGAAGTTCTTTGCCATGTCGGGATCGGCCAGATCGGAAACCTTGGTGATGCCGGTCCGCTTTGCAGTCGCCTTCGTCACGCACATGCCCTGAAACGACGGCACGCCGTTCGGGCTCATCCGGACGGTGCCCCTGGACTTGACGAACTTGTTGTGGAGGTTGGTCTGGTTCGGCAGCCAGACCTCCGGATGCACATGCATGCTGCCGGAGTCCATCGCCTCGAAAATGACCGGATTGGTGCCGTTCTGCAGCTCCACTTCCAGCCCGAGATTGTCCTCCAGCACCACTTTGAGAATGTTTGCGGTGGCTGCCGCCGAGGGCCAGTTGGGGACACCGACGACAACATCGGCTGCATGAGCAGGCGAAATACCGACAACAAGCAGGGCCGCGGACAGGGTGCGGCGCCAATCGAATATTTTCATCGTCTTCTCCTCCGGTTTGCCAGGTGACGTCTGGACACTTCAAGCCTGCTTTCCCGGCAGGATGGAACCTGCCTCGATTCCAGCGGAATCCGAAAAGCCGCGCCGAAAAAAAACCACTAGCGGCCTCCATGCTACAGAGCGGTGATTGACATGTATATTCTCGATGTCGCATTATTTGATGCTTCAAGAGTATCAATCGTGCGATGGAAACCCGCCACATCCGTTATTTCATCGCCGTCGCGGAGGAGCTTCACTTTCGCCGCGCCGCCGAACGGCTCAATCTCGCGCAGCCGTCGCTCAGCCGCGCCGTCCAGCAGCTTGAGAATTTGATCGGCGTACGCCTTCTGAACCGGACCAATCGCCGGGTCGAGCTCACCGTGGCCGGCGAGGTCTTTCTCAAGGGATGCCGCCGCGCCGTAGAATCGCTCGAAACGGCGGCCCATCAGGCGCGCAAGGCCGAGGCCGGCGAGGTCGGGCATCTGACGATCGGCTATACGGACTTTGCTATCAGCGGGGTCTTACCGCAGATACTGGGACAGTTTCGTCGTGAGTTCCCCGGCGTTACCGTTGAACTAAGCCACATGTTCACCGAGCCGCAAATCGAAGCGCTCGGCCAGGGTACTATCGATTTCGGGTTCATGACCGGGCCGGTTCTCGCGAACAACCTTTCGCATGTGGTGGTGCAAAAGGACCGGTTCGTCGTCATCCTTCCGGAAAATCACCGGCTCGCCGGGCTCGATTCGGTGCCACTGGTCGAATTGAGGGACGAACCGTTCGTGGCCGGTGCGGTGCGCTGGTGGAGCTTTTATCTCCGGCACATGGAAGTGCTCTGCGAATCGGCCGGATTCCGCCCCAAAATCGTCCAGGAAGCGTTCAACAGCGAGAGTATTTTCGGGTTCGTCGCGGCGAACATTGGCGTGACTATTCACCCGGAATGCGCCCGCAATTACATCCGCAAGGGCATTGTTATAAGAGACCTCGAATCCGAAGAACGGGTTTTGCCTACAGAGGTCGCGTGGGTGACCGGTGCGGAAACCCCGGTCATGAAAAAATTTGTCTTTTTTCTCGAATCGCTGGAGACAAACCTCTAGTCGCCGAACTCCGGAAAATCCGCCGATAATATCAAATGTGAATGCGCCGGGAGACCGGGCAGGCCGGACACGGCATCCGGCAACCGACCCGACTGCGCATCGCTATGCCGCACGAGGCGCAGGGACCGGCCGATGCGCACGAACCGGGACGGCCGGTCAGCCGGCTTTCTTGCGGTAGGCGTGGTTGGCGTTGAAGCTGGCGGTCAGATAGTCGCCCCACACCACCGGATCGTAGAGCGGCGGGTTGCCGGGGCCGGTGCAGCTATCCAGGCAGGAAACCTCGGTCTCGAAATCCGGATCGAAGAAGAAGGGCAGGGAATAGCGGTCCCGCCCCGGCGCGTTGAGCACCCGGTGCACGGTCGAGCGAAACCGGTCGTTGGTCCAGCGCATCAGCATGTCGCCGATATTGACCAGGAACACGCCGGGCCGGTTCGGCGCGTCGATCCAGTCGCCGTCGCGGGTCTGCACCTGCAGGCCGCCGACATCGTCCTGCGCCAGAATGGTGATGAAGCCGAAATCGCTGTGCGGCGCCGCGCCGAACCGATCCGGGTCGGCTTCGGCCGGCGCCGGCGGATAATGCAGGGAGCGCACGAAGCCCATGGGGTTGCGGTAGCGCGCCGCGAAGAAACCGTCCGGCAGATCCAGCGCGGTCTCGAACAGGGGCAGCAGCCGCACCCCCAAGGCCGACATGGCCGCGTGGAAGCCGCCGAGCGCGACCTGGAAACCGTCCGGCACGTCCGGCCACGGGTTGACTCCGTGCAATGGCAGCCCTTCCACGACAGCAGGGTCGTCTTCCGCCAGGTCCGGACCGATCAGGTAGGATTCGCTGAGATTGGGTTTCGCCGCCTCGGCGCGGTGCTGATCGGCCATCGGCAGATAGCCGCGATGGCCCATATTGACCCGCACCGCCAATTTGTCGGCGAGCGGCAGGTCGAAGAAGCGCTGCGACTCGGCGAAGGCCGCCTTGACGGCCCGCTCCGGAACCCCGTGATTGGCGATGCCGAAAAACCCGATACCTTCCAGCGCGGCGCAGATGTCCGCCGCAGCGGCAGCCCTGCCCGCCTCGCTCCCGGCGAGATAGTCGCGCAGGTCGACAATGGGTATTCCGGACGCCCGAACGCCGTTCATCGTGCCGTTCTCCGCTGGAGCCGTTTCAAACTTTATCTCAATTATCTTCTGTCAGAAACCCGCCGCTGATAGCATGCGCTGCCTCTGGCATGCCCTGCTTCTGGCATGCCCGGGCGGGTGCGCCGCGGGGCGCAACAGCGTTGGACGTGCATGCAGCTTTTTCATCCGACCACCATCGACGAGGCCGTCGGGCTGCTGGCCGCCCATGACGAGGCGCGCTGCCTCGCCGGCGGCCAGACGCTGGTGGCGATGCTCAATCTCGGCCTGCTCGATCCGCCCGCCCTGGTCTCGCTGCGCAAGGTCGACGGCCTCGACCGCCTGACCCACCAAGCCGACGGCAGCATCGAGATGGGCGCAACCGTCACCCAGGCGGCGCTCGCCGCGGCCGGCCTGCCCGGCGCGCTGGCGGTGCTCAGCGAGGCGGCGCAACAGGTCGCCCACCGGGCGATCCGCAATTTCGGCACGGTCGGCGGCGCGCTGTGCCATGCCGATCCGGCGGCCGATCTGCCGCCCGCCTTCGTCGCCGCCGAGGCCCGGCTGACCGCCATCGGCCAGGACGGCGAACGCAGCATTCGCGCCGAGGATTTCTTCGTCGACTATCTGACGACAGCACTCGGCGAAGGCGAGATTCTGACCGCAATCCACCTGCCGCCGCCGCCCGCCGGCTCGGCGGGCGCCTATCTCAAATATGCCCGGGTGGACGGCGATTACGCCACCGTATCGGTCGCCGCGACGCTGATCCTCGCGCAGGGCGTCTGCCGGGCCGCCCGGATCGTGCTCGGCAGCTGCGCCGCCCGGCCGCTGCGCCTTGACGCGGCCGATGCGGCGCTGGCCGATACGACACTCGACAGCGCCGCCGTTGCGCGTGCCGGCGCGCTGCTGCAGGAAGCCGCCGAGCCGCTTGCCGATATGCGCGGTTCCGCCGATTACCGCCGCCGCATCATCCCCGGTCTGGTCGCCCGGGCGGTCGATGCCGCGCGCGCCAGGGCGGCGGCCGCAACATGAGAGGGGCGGCATCGGTCAGCCTCACGGTGAACGGCGATCCGCTCGCTCTGCTCGCCGGGCCGGGCGCGACGCTGCTCGACATGTTGCGCAGCCAGGCGCAACTGACCGGCAGCAAGCAGGGCTGCAACAGCGGCGTCTGCGGCGCCTGCACCGCGCTGGTCGACGGCAAGACGGCGCGCGCCTGCCTGATACTGGCCGCCGATTGCGCCGGGCGCAGCGTCGTGACCGTCGAAGGGCTGGACGACGACCCGCACGCCGTGTTTCTGCGCGAGGAGATGGCGGCGGCCGGCGCGGTGCAGTGCGGCTACTGCACGCCGGGCATCGTCGTCGCCCTGACCGACCTGTTCCGCAATGCGGCAGCGCCGCCCGACGCCGCGGCCCTGCGCCAATGCCTGGGCGGCAATATCTGCCGCTGCACCGGCTATGTCAGCATCGTCGAGGCCGCGCTGCGCGCGGGCCGGCGATCGGTCGGCGCCGGGGCGGGAGGGCCGCGGCCGTGACGGGGCTTCCCGACGCGATCGGCCGGTCGCTGCCGCGCCGCGACGCCGCCGACAAACTGGCCGGCGCGGCGCGCTATACGGACGACCTTACCCGGCCGGGTATGCTGCACGCCGCCATCCTCGGCAGCCCCTATCCGAGCGCGCGCATCCTCGGCATCGACACGGCGGCCGCCAGGGCGCTGCCCGGAGTCAAGGCGGTGCTCACGAGCGCAGACCTGCCGGCCCGCCGCTGGGGCCTGTTCGTCTATGACGAAACCCCGCTCGCCGCCGGCGTCGTGCGCTATGTCGGCGAGCCGGTCGCCGCGGTCGCCGCCGCCGATCTTGCCACCGCGCGCGCCGCGGCGGCGCTGATCGAGGTCGATTACGAGGAATTGACGCCGGTTCTGAGCATCGAGGAAGCGCTGAAAGACGGCGCGATCCCGGTCCACCCGGAATTCGACAGCTACGAGAAGCGTCCGGACCTCGGTTTCGCGCGCGTCAACGAGATCGCGCGCCAGGAGTTCAGCGAAGGCGATGTCGAGGCGGCCTGGGCGGATTGCCACTCCGTCGTCGAGGGCGTCTACGAGGTGCCGTCGCAATCCCATGTCTATCTGGAGCCGGTCTCCGCCAACGCCGAGTTCGACCGCGCCGGCAAGCTGACCGTCTGGTCCGCCCACCAGTCGGTCTACAAGGTGCAGGCTACGCTCTCCCGCGCCCTGGACTTGCCGATGTCGAATATTCGGGTCGCCACGCCGGCAATCGGCGGCGCCTTCGGCGGCAAGTCCGGCGTCACGGTCCAGCCTCTCGTCGCGCACCTCGCCCGGGCGACCGGCCGGCCGGTCAAGCTGACGCTCTCCCGCGAAGAAGATTTCATGACGATGCGCCGGCGCCATCCGGCGATCGTCCGCGTCCGGACCGGCGCGAAGGCCGACGGCACGCTGGTCGCGCGCGACCTGGAGATCGTCTACGACGGCGGCGCCTATGCCGAGGACAGCCCGGCGGTGCTCGGCTTCGGCCTGCTGATGGCGCGCGGACCGTACAATATCCCGCACTGCCGGCTGCGCGGGCGGGCCGTCTATACCAACCGGCTGCGCGCCGCCGGCTTTCGCGGCTACGGCAATCCCCAAGTGACCTTCGCCACAGAATCGCAGATCGACGAACTTGCCGACCGGCTGGGCCTCGATTCCGTCGAATTCCGGCTGAAGAACGCGGTCGAAACCGGCGGGCGCTGGATCGGCGGCCAGACGATTACATCCTGCGGCCTTGCGGAATGCCTGACAAAGGCGCGCGACGCCGCTGGCTGGACCGGCAGGCGGCGCGATACCGGGGCCGAAGCGAACGGCAAGCGGCGCGGCATCGGCGTCTCGGCCTTCGCCCATATCTGCGGCCTGCTCGGCACGTCGGCGACCGTGCGGCTGCTGGAGGACGGCACGGTGACGCTGGCCACCGGCGCGGTCGATCTCGGCCAGGGCGCGGAAGCGGTGCTGGCGCAGATCTGCGCCGGCGCGCTCGATATCGATATCGGGCGGATCAACTCGGCTCCGGTCGACAGTGACGCGGCGCCCTACAACTGGAGCACCGGCGGCAGCCGGGTGACCTATATGGTCGGCCGGGCGGTCGTGCAGGCCGCCGATCGGGTGCGGGAACAGATCGTGCGCCATGCCGCCGAACTGTTCGAATGCGCGCCAGCCGATATCGAGATCCGGCCGGGCGGCCGGGCCGGCATCGTCGGCGTGCCGGAGAAGGAGCTCGGCTTCGGCGAAATCTCCCTGCGGGCGCACTACCGGACCGGCGGCCCGATCATCGGCAGCGGCGCGCTGGTCTATGACGGCGAGGCGTTCGACTACAAGGAAGCGGTCATCCGGAACTTCCCGTTTGCGCGCATCGGCACCTATGTATTCGGCGCCCATATCGTCGAGGTCGAGGTCGATACGGTGACCGGCAAGGTCGAGATCCTGCGCGCCTGGGCGGCCCACGATGTCGGCCGGGCGATCAATCC
Source organism: Alphaproteobacteria bacterium (assembly GCA_965249845.1). GTDB lineage: Bacteria > Pseudomonadota > Alphaproteobacteria > Bin65 > Bin65 > Bin65. The sequence continues at coordinate 2,547,867 of CBDFNA010000003.1, read as the reverse complement.
CGTCGCGGTCGAAGGCCAGATCCAGGGCGGCTTCGTCCAGGGCGCCGGCTATGCCCTGCTCGAAGAACTGCTGTGGGAGGACGGCCAGCCGATCAACCCGAGCATGATGGACTACAAGGTCTTCGGCGCGCCCGACCTGCCGCTGGAAATCCACCCGATCATCGTCGAAGCGCCGGAGCCGTCCGGCCCGTTCGGCGCCAAGGGCATCGGCGAACCGCCGCTGGTCGGCGCCGCGCCCGCCATCGCCAATGCCGTGGCCGACGCCACCGGCCTGCGCCTGCGTACGATCCCGATGACGCCGGAACGGGTGCTGGATGCGCTCGCCGCCGCGGCAGAAAAATAGCGCTGCTCAGGCGTTGCCCTTGTTGCGCAGCACGGCGAGGACTTCGGTGGAAGCCATCACGTCGCCGAACTGCTGGATGAAGGTTTCCAGCGACGCCCGGTGTTCGTCGTCGGAGAGCGCGGCCAGGCAGTCCGACACCATGACCGTGCGGTAATCCATCATCATGGCGTCCCGCCCGGTCGCCTCGCAGCACACATTGGTCTTGGTGCCGGCGATCAGCAGGTTGCGGATGCCGTGGCTGCGCAGCACCCGCTCGAGCGGCGACGAGCCGGGGATCAGCGCGCTGTAGCGGTTCTTGATCACTTTCAGGTCGTCGCTGTCGACCTCGAGTTCGCGCCACACTTGCTGGCCTTCGCCGTCGGGCGCCAGGCTTTCGACGGTGCGCCGGCGCACACCGGCGGCCACGAAATGGTCGAAGAACATCTCCCAGTCGCTGGCCCGGCTGTTATGGGCGTTGGCGTGGTTGATCCAGATCACGGTGACGCCGAGCTTGCGCGCCTCCCGGGTCAGCGCGTTGATCGGGGCCACGATGCTGCGCGATGCCGGCACCTCGGCGGGCGAGTCCGGGGCGACGAAGGTCGCCTGCATGTCGATCACGAGCAGGGCGGTTTCCGCCGGGTCCAGGCTGTCGAACAGATGGTAGCGGCCGCGCCGCGCCAGCACGCGGTCGACAATCTCCTGCCTGATGCCGATGCTGTGCATGTGCGTTCCCCGTTGTTCAGCGGCGCCGGCCGGGCTGCAATTTCAGAAGGATTGGCCTTTGCGGCGTGTCTTCGGCGCTGCCGCCGAGCGAGACCGCGTGTCGTCGGTCAAAGGTCGCCGCCCGCCTCGCCCGTGTGGAGCCTGTCGTCGAGTATGGGGGCGTCCTTCATCGCCGTCTCGGCCGCCAGCTGCCGGCCGCATCCGGGGCACAGGAAGGTGCGCAACAGGACGTGCGATCCGCTGCGGTAGGGCGCGCCGCCGGCGCCCGCCATCGGCCTCTCGCGCATCAGCGCCCGCTTCTTCCAGCCCGCCGCCGCCGGGCCGAGATCGTGGCTGCAGCGGCCGCAATGCAGGTCCGCGCCGCGCAGCTCCAGCGTTGCGGCCGCCCGATCGCTGATTTGACCGTTCATTCGGCCGCCACCGGATACAGCCGTTCAGCATACATGGCCGCGCGCAGGGCTTCGGTTGCCGCTGCATCGACGGCGGCGGTGTCGTCGCGGAATACCACGCCATAGACGTCGCGCGCCGATTGCACGCTCACCGCGCCGGTCCGGCAATCCTCCAGCACCGCCTCGGGATCGCGTTCCAGCGGATCGCCATAGCCGCCGCCGCCGTTCCAGCCGACATAGAGCGCATCCTCGCCCATCAATGGGAACACGCCCCAGGTGACGGACTCCTGCTCGCCCGACATCTCGTCGAGCGACCGGGCGAAACGCGTATCGACGTTCCTGCTGTCGGGCCCGGCCTCGTTGTTGCGGACCCAGACATAGCGGTTGGGCGCGCCCGGATAGCCGCCGGCCAGGCCGTCGCTCATCGGGAAACCGGCGCCCTTGCCCGAAATCACATAATGGATGCCGCCGTCGGGTGCATCGTGCGGCACCACCGCGAACTCCATGCCCGCGCCGCCGCGGTATCTGCCCGGCCCGCCGGAATCGGTCATGCGCCGGCGGAACAGGTAGCGGATCGGGAAACCGGCTTCGACGGTCTCGACATTGGCCATGCGCGAGATCGGGTTCGGGATCTCGCCACCGACATCGATGCCGTCGGCGAAGGTGCGCGCGCCGCCCGAGCCGGCGAAGGTCTCGGTGAAGATGCCGATGGCCTCGCGGCCATGCTGGTTGCGGCCGAACTTGAAGATGGCGAAATGGTTGGCGTGCCAGACCGCCGTCGCCTCCTCGCGGTATTTACCGCTGATCTCCAGCATCTTGCCGATGGTCGAGCAGGCGGCGTTGTTGACCGACTGAATCGCGCCCACGGTGGCGACGGACACCGGCGCCGGCCGGGTGCAGTTCACGATACTGCCTTCCGGCGCGATCATGGTGATCGGCCGGATGACGCCTTCGTTCCAGGTGATGTCGTAGCACAGCAGCGGGAACAGTGGCGCGAACAGCCCGCCGAGCGAGGCCCATTTGGTGCAGTTCACCGAATAGGCCGCCTGGGGCGACGAGCCGGTGAAATCGAAGACCAGTTCGTCGGCCTTCTTGGTCATGGTGAGGAGGACCTCGTAGACCTCGTCCTTGACCTCGAGATACTGGCGCGATTGCCACTGGCCGTCCGGCAGTTCGGCGAGCCGCTGGCGCAACAGTTCCTCGGACTGGTCGATCAGAAGCTGGCAGGCCGCATCGACCGTGTCGTAGCCGTATTTGCCGATCAGGCTCAGCATGCGGTCGCGCGCGACATTGTTGCAGGCGATCATGGAGCGCATGTCGAGGGTCACCATTTCGGGCGAGCGCACCATGTTGAGCAGCGTGTCCATCACATCCTGCCGGAGCGCGCCCTTCTCAACCAGGCGGATGCCGGGCGAGCTGAAGCCCTCGGTGTAGATGTCCTGGGCATCGGGCGCGAAGCCGCCCGGGTTCATGGCGCCGATGTCGTAGACATGGACGAAGCAGGCGCTCCAGGCGACCAGCCGGCCCTCGTGATGGATCGGCGAGACCAGATAGATGTCGGACGTGTGCAGCGCCGCCGTGTAGGGATCGTTCAACAGGAAGATATCGCCCTCGTTGATGTCGCCCTCGAACCGCCGGATGATCGCCTTGCACGCCTCCGCCGCGCTGGTCAGATGGTGCAGGAAGCCGACGCCGCCCATGAGCAGCGAGCCGTCGGCGCGGTAGAGCGAGACCATCAGGTCGTGGCCCTCGTTGGTGATCGCGCTGCCCGAGACATGCTTGAGGGTAATCACCGCTTCGTCGACGACGCGGAACAGCCGGTGCCGGATGATCGAGAAGGTAATCGGGTCCATGGCCGCACCTCAGCGGAAATCGATAACGACGTTGCGCAGTTCGTCCATGCGGGCGCGCTGGGCGTCCTGCACAACGATGGTCGTGATCGGGGTGTGAATGACAGCCGGCCCGGCGATCTTGTTGCCGGGCCGGATTTTTGTGAAATCGTAGACATCCGCCGGCGCCATGCCGTTGCGCGCGTCGACGAAGATTTCGCGCCGGCCGGTGAGCGCGTGGCCGGCGTCCGGCCCTTCGAGCGGCAGGGGTTCGATGTCCGGCCGCTCCAGCCGGCCGCTGGCGCTGAGCCGGAACAGGGTCATCTCGATCCCGGCTTCGCGATAGGCCGATCCCTTGCCGTATTTGCGCTCGTACAGCGCCTCGAAATCGTCGATCAGCCTCTTGAGCGCCGCCGCGTCCATCGGCGTCGCGCCGTATACCGGCGTGGTCACCTCATGCACCTGGCGAGCGTAGCGCAGGTCGACGGACCAATCGAGGGCGGTGTCTGCTTCGGCAAAGCCCTCGGCGGCAAGCTGCGCCTGCGCCTTCTCGATCATCGGCGCATAGAGCGCGTTGATCGTCGCCGGGTCGGTATCCCCCGGCAGGGTGGTCGTGACCGAATATTCGTGGACGATATCCGCCGAGACCAGGCCCAGGGCGCAGTTCACCGCCGCCGTGTAGGGCACGATAATCCGCTTGACGTTCAGTTCGGCGGCGAAGCTGGAGGCCAGGATCGGGCAGGAGCCGCCGAAGGCGTGCAGCACATAGTCTCGCGGATCGAGGCCGCGCTCGACGGTGATCTCGTGGATCAGGTCGGTCACCTGCGCCGAGGCGACCCGGAAGATGCCGAAGGCGGCCTCCTCCACCGGCATGCCGAGCCGGCCGGCGATCTGCGTTTCGAAGGCGGCGCGCGCCGCCTCGATGTCCAGCGTCATCGCGCCGCCGAGGAAAATGTCCGGGTCCATATAGCCGATCAGGGTGAACACGTCGGTGAGCGTCACCTCCGTGCCGCCGCGGCCGTAGCAGACCGGGCCCGGATCGGCGCCGGCGCTGCGCGGGCCGACGCGCGGAATGTTCGTACGCGGGTCGAGCGAGACGATGCTGCCGCCGGCGGCGCCGATCGACACCACCTCGATCTTGGGCGCGACATAGTGATACCGGTCGACCATCGGCTCGCGGGCATATTCGATCTCGCCGTTCTGGATGACGCCGACCTTGAAGGTCGTGCCGCCCATGTCGGCGGCGATCACGTCGGCGTCGCCCATCAGGTCGCCCAGCGCCTTGGCGCCGATCACGCCGGCGGCCGGGCCGCACTCGATCATGCCGACGGCGCGGTCGGCGGCTTCCTGGGACGGCAGCAGCCCGCCATATCCCTGCATGACCATGACCGGCCCGCCATAGCCGCGGCCGGCGAGCTGCGCCTTCAGGTCGGTCAGATAACTGCTGGCAATGCGGCCGGCATAGGCGTTGATGACCGCCGTCGAGCTGCGCTCGTATTCGCCCGGCACCGGCGCGATATCGCTCGACAGGGTAACATAGGCTTCGGGCGCGACCCGCCGGACGATGGCGCGCGCCTTCTGCTCGTTCTCGGCATTGTAGAAGGACCAGAGGAAGGCGATGGCGATCGCCTCGACCTTCCGGTCGCCGACCAGATGGCGCACCGCCCGTTCGGTCCCGGCCTCGTCGAGCGGCAGCAGCACCGCGCCCTTGTAGTCGACGCGCTCGGGCACGCCGCACACCGCATCTTCCGAAATCAGCGGCACCGGCCGGTCGCTCGCCACCGGATGCTTGATCCAGTCCTCCGGCTGGCCGGCCCAGCGGCCGTAGGCGCCGCGGGTGACGAAGACCGTGTCCTCGAAGCCGCCGGTCGTAATCAGCCCGGTCGGCGCGCCGCTGCGGGTCAGCAGCGTGTTGTCGACCACGGTCGAGCCGTGCATGAAGAGGTAGGTCCGGGCGAACAGCTCCTCGACGCTCAGGTCCATCTGCCGCGCCGCGACGGCGATGGAATCGAGCACGCCGCCGGCAAAGTCCGGCGGCGTCGACAGGGCCTTGCCCATGATGAAGGCCTCGCCGGGGGCGACAACGACGGTATCGGTACAGGTGCCGCCGACATCGGTCGCCACGATAAAGCGTTTTTCGGTGGCATCTGCGTTCATGAAACCGTTTCTGTCTTTCGTCGATGCCGGCGTATGCCGGACTCATTCCTTCAGGCTTGGCCTTCAGGCTTGGCCTTCAGGCTTGGCCTTCAGGCCTGGAACGTGCCACGCGGCGCCGCCGGGCGCGCTCCGTCCGCCTGTCGGACAGAGGTGCCGGCATGAAGTTTCCGTTCGCGCTCCGGGATGTCCCCGATCGTCCGGCCGGCCGGTTTGTCCGGAGCCTCCGGAAGCGCAGGCGCGGTGAGCGGGATAGAAGCCCGGTTTGACGATTTGTAATTCGCGACGCGGTGCAGGCGCGGGCGCAACCCGCCCCGCCGCAACTCGCCCCGGCCGAACCGGCCGCGTTCAATCATCCGGGAACCCCTGTCGAATATGCGCTCTTCATGTGCACTCCGGGGCGGAACCGGTCAAGCCCGGCCTGTGCTGTCAACGGCAGCCCAAATTGCTCACTGCGGACTGGCGCCCGTCTTCCAGGATGCGGTGTCGGGATAATCGGACCCGGTGTAGCTATGGGTGTCAGCACCGGCTTCGTTCGGCGCCACTCCCGGCGGCGTTGAACCGCGCAGCTTCTTCATAACCGTCCGACGACCGACGCCGGCCTCGCGGTCGCTCAGGTCCTGCCCGACCTGTCGGGCGGCAAGCAGGCGGCCCTCGTCCCTTACTACATCAATTCGGTGACCCAGGCGTTGCCCTGGCTGGCCGCGCTGCTCGCCGTCTGCGGCCTGGTCGCCATGCAGGCGACCGGCGCGGTGCATCTGGCCGCGTCCGGGACGATGCTCAGCCGCGACGTGTTCCGCCGTTTCCTGAAGCCCGGCGCCACCCATGGCAGCCAGAAGCTGTTCGCGCGCCTCGCCATTCCGATCGTCGCCGGCCTCGCCCTCTCGCTTGCCACATACGACCAGGAGACGCTGATCCAGCTCGGCGCACTCGCCCTGCCGATCGCCTTCCAGCTTTGGCCGACCCTGCTCGGCGCCACCTGGTTTCCCTGGATCACGCGCCAGGGCGCCGTCTACGGCCTGAGCGCGGGCATACTGGCCGTCGTCCTCACGGAAAGTATCGGCCAGACGCTGACCGGCGGCACCCTGCCCTGGGGACGCTGGCCCTGGACCATTCATTCGGCGGGCTGGGCCATATTCTTCAACCTGCTGATCTGCGTCATTGCCTCGGCCATGTCGCAGGACGACAGGACAAGGGCGCACCGGCAGAAGTATCACGATTTCCTGCACGCCCACGCCGCGCCGATGGCGGGGCGGCGGGGGGTCAAGGCATTCGCCTGGATCCTGATCGTGATCTGGCTGTTTTTCGGCGCCGGGCCGGGCGGCGTGATCGGCAATTATCTGTTCGGCGCGCCCGACGCCGGCTACGACAACTGGGACTTCGCCATGCCGTCGCTCTGGGCATGGCGCATCCTGTGGTGGGGTCTGGGCGTCGTCCTGATCTGGTTCCTGGCCTATGGATTGGAGATGTCTACCGCACCGAGGAAACCGGTCGTGCCATTGTCCGAAGACATTCACGGTGGAACCGGCACCGGGCCGCCGGCATCTTCGGGATTCGAGACTGCTCGACGCTTGAGGTCCATGCCGCGATGAGGCCGATGCAAGCTTGAGCCGGACCGGTCGCCGACGACACGGCCGCGAAACAAAGGCCTAGTAAATCTCGAAATATTCGCGCTGTTCCCAGTCGGTGACGGCGGTGAGGAAACGCGCGATCTCGGCCTCCTTCATGGCCGCCCAATAGTCGACGAACAGGTCGCCGAGCCTGTCGCGGTAGAGCGCGCTGGCGCGGAAATGCGGCACCGCCTCCATCAGGCTGCGCGGCAGGGCCGGCGCGTCGGCCTCCTCGTAAGGCGTCTCGGTCGGCGATGGCGGTTCGAGGCCGCGGTCGACGCCGTCCAGCCCGGCCAAAGCCTGGGATGCCATGTAGAAATAGGGGTTGGCCGCCGGGTCGCCGATGCGGTTCTCCACCCTTGTCGCCGGGTCGCCCGCGCCGGCCCCGATCACCCGCAGCATGACGCCGCGATTGTCCTTGCTCCAGGCCGCCCGGTCCGGCGCCAGCGAATTCGGCCGGTAACGCTTGTAGCCGTTGACCGTCGGCGTGGTCAGCAGCGCCGAAGCGGCGGCATGCTCGATCAGCCCGCCGACCCAGTGCCGGCCGCAGGGCGACAGCAGATCGCCCTCGGCTGCCGGCGCGAACAGGTTGGTCCCGCCGGCGTCGACGACCGACTGGTGCAGATGCCAGCCGCTGGCGAACAGGTTGGGCAGGCCGGGCTTGCACATGAAGGTGACGTGCAGGCCGTTGCGCCGGCAGATCTGCTTGGCCGCGGTGCGGAACAGGATCGTCAGGTCGGCGGAGGCGGTCGCGTCGTCCGGCGCGAAGGTGAACTCGACCTGGCTCGGGCCGAATTCGCATTCCGTCGAGCGCAGGGGCAGACCCATCTTCAGCAATGCCGTGCGCAGCAGCTCGACGCCCTGCTCCAGCTCGTCCAGCCGCGTCTCGGTGAGATAGTGGAAGCCGCGCGCCAGCAGGCTGACCTCGGGCGCCGTCGCCGGCTGGGTTGCGTCTTCCGGCGCGAGATGCGGGTCTTCCAGCCGGAACAGGTGGAATTCGATTTCCAGCCCGGTAATCAGCCGCCGGCCTGCTGTAGCCAGCGGTTCGAGCGCCTGTTGCAGAATCCGCCGCCCGGAAAACGGCACCGGCCGGCCGTTTGTGAAATAGACGTCGCACAGCACCCAGCCGGTGCGCGCCGCCCAGGGCAGCATGACGAAGGTCGCGGGATCGGCGACCAGCACGATATCCGACGCGCCGGTCAGCTCGTCCAGCCCCAGCCCGGAGCCCTTGGAAAAGGCCGGGAACACGGTGGCGTGGGACGTGTCCTTGGTCAACAGGGTCGAGGGCAATGACACGCCGCTCGCCAGCGCCGCCTTCGCCGCGTCTCCGATCAGCGCCTTGCCGCGGGCGATGCCGTGCTGGTCGGCGAAGGAGAAGCGCAGGGTCTCGACTTCGCCATTGTCGATCCGGCCGGCCAGTTCGGCCCCGGCCAACGCCTGTTCCGCGGTCCAGAGGCCGTGGCGTTCGACGAATCCGGTGCGGCCGACACCGGTGCCCGGCCGGCTCATTCCGCCGCCTCGCCGGCGATTGCCCCATCCGGCGCAGTTTCTCCCGACCGGCCGGCCCAGGGCGAGCGGGCGCGCCTTGCCGCTTCGTCGGCCCGCCAGACCGTCCGCCATTCGGCCGCCGGGCCGATCGTGTCGATGGCAAGAGGTGGGTCGGCCGCGCCGCCGATCGTCTCGATCCCCATCGGCGCATCGGCTGTCGCCCTTGTCTTGTCGGGGGTCTCGAACGGCACCGGCCCGCCCTCTTCCGCCGCCTTCAGCGCCCGGCGCAGCATCCGGCGGTAGGCCATGATGCCGGCGTCGGTCGTGCCGAGATTTTCCCTGGTCCGGTCGTGGATCCGGCCCGGCGATTCGACCGCCCACTGGTCGTGGAAATTGATGTCTTCGCCCATGCCGGTGTAGGTGCGCAGCCGCTGCTCGGCCGGGTCGTAGCCCCAGTTGTCGGCGCGGCTGTGGATCGAGCGGTAGTCCGGCAGGGTGCAGCTGCCGATCCGGTCGGCGCGCATCCGCTCCCGGTCGACCGGCGCCGCAAAATCGGTGAACAGCGTGTACCAGAAGCAATTCTCGTCATCGATCGGGACGTGCCACTGGGTGATGTTCATGGTCGCCGAGATCGGGATGACGATGCCGTGCGGGAAGATCTGGTTGGTGACGCGGACATGGCGGCGCCCGTCGCCGAGATCGCGCAGGGTGGTGAGCCGCAGCCCGTAGCCTGTGGTCTCGACGTGGATTTCCGGCCGGTCGAACTCCCGGAACACCCTGGTCTGGGCCACGTCGCCGGTGCGGTCGCGGAATTGCTGGCCGTAGCGCGCATCTTCGTCGTCGAAGAAGCGGTGCAGGAAGGAGGCGTGGGCCGGGTCGATGCCGACCTCGAGCGCCTGCAACCAGTTGCACTCCCACCAGCCCTTCCAGGCGAAGCTGTAGGCCTCCGGCGCCGCGAAACAGTCGAGATCCGGTAGGGGCGGCGCGTCCTCCCTCGCATTGTCTCCGAGCCAGGCGAAGATCATGCCGTTGCGTTCGGTGCAGGGATACGCCGGCTGTTGCACCCGCCGGTGCAGGTCGGAGCCTTCGGGCTCGGCAGGCTGCTCCAGGCAGGCGCCGCTCGTGTCGTAGAGCCAGCCGTGGAACGGGCAGCGCAGGCCGCCATTCTCGAGCCGCCCGAAGGCGAGGTCGGCGCCGCGGTGGCAGCAATGGCGGTCGAACAGGCCGAGCCGCCCGGCCTCGTCGCGGAACAGCACCAGGTCCCGGCCGAGCATTCGCACCGGCTTGACCGGGCGCGGGTTGTCCAGTTCCTCGGCCAGCGCGACGGGCTGCCAGTAGCGCCGCATCAGTGCGCCGCCGGGGGTGCCCGCGCCGGTCCGGGTCAGCAATTCGTTCAGCGCCGCGCTCAGCATGGCGCGACAATGCCGCGTCCGGCCGCAGGCGTCCAGTCTTGCCCGCGCCGCGCTTCGCCGCTACTCAACGGCCGGAAACCCACACCCCGCACCGTTCCCGTAAAGGAAGCCCGCCATGACCGGCGCCATCGACTCCCGCCTCGCCGAACTCGGCATCGAACTGCCCGAAGCGCCCGCCCCGGCGGCCAACTATGTGCCCTGGGTCGTCACCGGCAACCTGGTCTTCATCGCCGGCCAGGTGCCGTACAAGGACGGCAAGCTGAGCCATGTCGGCAAGCTGGGCGACGCCTTCACGGTCGAGGACGGCCAGGCCTGCGCCCGCATCGTCGCGATCAACATCCTGGCCCAGCTCAAGGCGGCGTGCGGCGGCGACCTCGACCGGGTGACCCGCTGCGTCAAGCTCGGCGGCTTCGTCAACTCGACGCCGGGCTTCACCGATCAGCCCAAGGTCGTCAACGGCGCCAGCAACCTGATCGTCGACATCTTCGGCGACCGCGGCAAGCACGCCCGCTTCGCCGTCAGCGCTCCCTCGCTGCCGTTCGACGCAGCGGTGGAGATCGACGCGGTGTTCGAGGTGGGGTGAAAGATTAATTTAATCTGACTATTCGTATTACTACACTCACTAATTTTTTCAAGATCAATCTCAATTCTATCACACTATGTTTTTTATGATATATTCTTGCTATCTCTAATTTTATCCTCTGCCGTTTGAATGAAGTTTAGTAGAGGACCTGAAAGTTCTTCGACTAAGATCCAATTCGGGTTACTTGAAGCGTAGTCTGCCAACCAGTTTTTTACGGCGAACTTTATGACATTATCCCACGGTTTTCCCGCATTTCTAAACAATACGCCCATGCGTTCTGAAAATTTGATGTCGTTGCGGCTCTTTATTTTTGCCTTTGGGTCAACACCAAACTCATCAACGAAGTCTTCACGAAATATGTTCTTATCATAAATATCCTCCAATTCTGCTTCTTTCAGATGCGGCACTGCACATTGATTAATGTCTTTCAGATGGAGTATGTTATCGGAAATTGCTTTACCTACAGCAACCCTCGCTTCATTATCATCATCAACAAAACACTGAACCATACAAGCACCCGAGCGATAGTATGACGCTTTTTGCCTAAGCGCACTCACGCCCCCCAAATAATCTAGCGCTATCACTCCTGAATTAAGAGAATTTTTTAGCACTTCGGAGCGAGACGAAATTATCGCTTTCAATGCTTTCACATCATCCGTGCCTTCTACAAGCAAAACCAACCTGGCGTTCTGCAGATTGTCCGAGAATCGAACTCCCAAAGCTTCTCTAACTTCCATCACTTTTTCTGCACATACCGCTTTACTTCCTTTTACAATAATTGTGCTAGACAAATCATTAGGATTCACAAACAAAGGAGAGTGGCTCGTCAACACTACCTGATTGTCTTCGGAAAGTGTTTCGATCACCGACCGTAGTTCATGCACTGCACGTGGATGAAGATGTGATTCAGGTTCTTCAATAGCAATGACCTTGCTCAAACCTTGTGCATGTTGTTGAGAAGCGTGTCGCATCAAAGCAAGGGCGACCAAGCTCTGGACGCCTTCTCCTTTTCGTTCGAGTTTCGTCAAATGTCCATCGTCGACTACGATCTCGACATCTCCCCGCAAGGCACCATATCTTTCGGCGCGCCGTCTATTTAGCTTAACTGATCTAATATTCGGCAAAAAACTGGAAATCGTATCCTTGATTGTTTGAGCCAACGCATCATATACTGGTTGTTGCAATTCCTCAATCTTCGCAAGCGCATCAGTATAATCTTGATTGCGTTTCAATAGAGAAAGTTCTTGTTCTACCAATTGAGCAATAACTTTTCTCGCAGCGTCTGCAGTTCTTATTGCTGGGATGTACTCGAATTGAATTCGTTTAGAAACAAATTCAGCGATCCTGTTACTTTTTCGTGTTAAAGAAACACCTCCTCGACCTTGCTTTTTCACTGAAACTTCAATCGACCTTTGCTGAAATGATATTGATAACGGTAAAGTACCATTTAAATTGCTCTTTATTTCGGACTTAAATTCAGCGATTTCACCTTCATTCAATTCAAATTCTAGCACAATTTTAGTCGCATCACTATCATCCGATTTTGCTTGTTTTGAAACAGGAAAATCTGTTTCCCAGTTGTACTCGCTACCCCCAAGTACGGTGTCAATCATTCGTCTTTGTGATCGAATCATTCTACCATCTATTGTTCTGCGAATTTGTCCTCGCCAAGCGATTAATGCGTTCATAGCGAGAATTAGTGCATGAAGTATATTTGATTTACCTTCATTGTTCGCGCCAACCAACAATGAGTAGTCGGATAGTGGTATTCGTCGCGCATTTGTGATGCTACGAAAGTTTTCGACTGAAAAAGACACGAGCTTCAAGTCACTTCTCCGATTGAATCTAACATTGCCTGTTTGCGACGGCAGCGAAAGAAATGTTTATTTTTCTTCCCTTTCGTATTCTAAGTGGTGATTCGCGAAGGTCCAGTCTAAATTTGTCTTCATTGCACCTGTTTGACGGCGGATGTGATTGCGTAGGGGAACCAGCTCTACCGGCCGCTGCAGCAGGCCCAGGGCGGGGCCTATCGCACGGACCCGCGGCTTGCCGCCTATGTCCGGGAGGTCGGCCGGCGCGGCGCCCGGAAGAGCGACCGCACGAAGCTGCCCTACGAGTTCGTCGTGATCAACAACAGCATGTCCGGCGCCTGGGCCCTGCCCGGCGGCAAGATCGGCATCGATCGCGGCCTGCTGCCGTCATTTCGACTGTGCGACGCACCCTTTACCGTCATTTCGTCCGGTCGTCCTAGTATTTTCGCTCGGATATCCCGTTAAACAAGACCGGACTGCTGTTCCGGCAGTTCAGCGAACGATCCCGGGTTTTCTTCTCCATAGGTCGACCGGCCGAACGTCCTGACGGCATTGTAGATCAGTCGCACCTGGTTGCCGGGTACATTCGCGGCAATCATGGCGGCCCGATACAATTCATCGGCAAAGCGCCTGTCTTCGTCTCTCGGTTCCCGGTCCGCGTCGTCTTCGAGATACTGCCACGCCACATAGAGATAATCGTGCACGATCGTAGCTTCCAGGTACGGCCCGACCCGGCGGATGCCGACGAGAGCAGCAATCGTCGGTGCTGAAACCAGATCGGTCAGAAATCCTGCGGGAACCTCGACCTGTCGTTCATCCCCATCGTCCAGCCGAAAGCCGACCCTGTACGGTTCTGCAACGACATATTCGGCGTCGATTCTGTAGTCCGGCCGCAGAAGCAGCGCCTCCACCTCCCGTTTCAGCACGAGCGGTGTCAGGTACGTGAAGTCCGTGATCTCCTTCCACGGCTCCTGCGGATAGGGGTTCGGCACCGTGACGATATCCGTCTTTTCCCTTTCTGGCGGGAAATGAGCATCTTACGCCGTTTACCCCGGCCGACCACCCGGATATCGGCGGCCGAACCCGCCGGTCCGGGCGGGCGGGTTTCGGCCTTCCGCTCAATCCCCACCCGTCATTTCGACTGTGCGCCGCACCCTTTACCGTCATTTCGACCGGAGCGGCGAAGCCGCGGAGCGGAGAAATCTACTCCATGCTGTGCCCCGCCCCCTGCGCCGCTCTTCGGCGCTGGCGGAGCGCTGCACAGATTTCTCCGCTACGCCCCGGATTTAATCCGGGGCTCCGGTCGAAATGACGAATGGGGGCGAGACGGGCGCCGTATCGGAAGGCCATCGACGATGAAAATCGCCTGACCCGCAACGATATGCGAAATAGGTTCAGAACAGGAACAAATGATGTTAGGAGTCGATTGAAAGCTCGCAACATTTGAGCGTGGAGGAGACGCATGATTGCCGCAATGTCCCGCCCAAACAGCGCGTTCCGGAGCGTCGCGCCCCTCCCCCTCGCCTTCCTGCTCATCGCCGCCGTCCTCGCCGGCTGCTCGAAGAACCCCGTCACCGGGAAGAAGGAGTTTGCGCCCTATTCGACGCGTGACGAGATCAACCTCGGGAACCGGCACTACCGGCCGCTGCAGCAGGCCCAGGGCGGGCGCTTCGGCACGGACCCGCGTCTTGCCGCCTATGTCCGGCAGATCGGCCGGCGTGTCGCCAGGGTCAGCGACCGCACCAAGCTGCCCTACGAGTTCGTCGTGCTCAACAACAGCGTGCCCAACGCCTGGGCCCTGCCCGGCGGCAAGATCGGCATCAACCGCGGCCTGCTGCTGGAGCTGGAGAACGAGGCCGAACTGGCGGCCGTTCTGTCCCACGAGGTCGTCCATTCCGCGGCGCGTCACGGCGGCCAGGCGCTGACGCGCAACCTGCTGTTCGGCGTGGCCCAGCTCGCCATCGCGCTCTCCGGCCGGAAGTCGCGCAACATCAACTACATCCTCGGCGGCACCGGCCTCGCCTTCCAGCTCATCAACCGGGGCTACAGCCGGGAGGCCGAGCGCGAGGCCGACTTTTACGGCATGAAATACATGCGCGCCGCGGGCTACGATACGCGGTCCGCCGTAACGCTCCAGCAGAAATTCCTGGCGCTCAAGAAGGGCCGGCGGCAAGGCTGGTTCAGCACCCTCTTCTCGACCCATCCGCCGTCCAAAGAGCGGGTGAAGAACAACCGCAAGGCGCTCAAGAAATTCCCGCCCGGCGGCGACCTCGGCCGCAAACGCTACGACGGGGCGCTCGCTTGGCTGCGCGCGCGCCGGCCGGCCTATGCCGCCGCGGACAAGGCGCGCTCGGTCATGACCGTCTCGCCGGCGAGCGCCCTGCCCCTGATCGAGAAAGCCATCGCCCGGGTGCCGCGCGAGGCGCAGTTTCACGGGCTGAAAGGCCAGATCCTCGCCCGCATGGGCCGGTATCGGGAAGCTACCGACGCCTATGATTCGGCGATCCGCCGGGACGCCGGTTACTACGAGCACTTCCTCGGCCGCGGCCTCGCCCATACGGCACTGGACAACGGTTCGCAGGCAAAAAGCGATCTCGAGCGCAGCTACGATCTCCTGCCGACCTCGCTGGCCGGCCTTGCCCTCGGCAATATCCATTTCGCGGCGGGAGACCGTTCCAGCGCCAAGAGCCTGTTCGAATCGGCCGCCAACGCCGGCGGGGATGTCGGCGAGGCGGCGCGTGAGCGGTATGCGGCGCTGGATATCCGGGACAATCCGGCGCGCTACGTCACGGCAAGGCCGGTATTCCGGTTCGGGCGCCTCCTCGTGACAGTGTCCAACAGGACGGGCTATCGCATTACCAACATCGCCGTCAGGCTGACAGGCAGCGCCGGCAAGAGTCCGATCTGGCGCCGGCTCTCGCCGCCAGGCCTGGGTGCCCACGGGTCGTTCGATGTGGACACCGGCATCGGCCTGCGCGACGGCGAGGCGGGCCGCGCCAGCGCCAAGGTCGTCAGCGCCCGGCTCTCCGCCGATTTCCGGCAGTTGAAACGGTATTATCCGTAGCAAGCCGATCCTGAAAATCTTTTGGCGATTGTTCGAGATAGCGTGGCGACCGCCCCCTGCCTCTCGCCGAACCGCCATTGGTGTTATGGTGTCGGCGCCGGAAGCGTGCGGCATGGCCAGAACGAGAAGAAAGGCTGCCTTCATGACAAATCATGACGAAACCTGACACCGGCTCCCGCGCGCCGCGCGACACAGGGACAGCCTATGCCTGACGTTTCGGAGACCTTTGCTGTCCGCACCGTCGATGCCGTGGCGCGGGTCGACCGGGCGGTGTGGGACCGCTGCGCCGGCGCGGACAATCCCTTCGTCTCGTGGGAATTCCTGAACGCGCTGGAGGAAAGCGGCTCGGTCGGCGCCGAGGCCGGCTGGCTGCCCCAGCATGCGGTGCTCGAAGATACGGCCGGTGCGGTCCTCGGCGTCGCGCCGATGTATCTGAAAAACCACTCCCAGGGCGAATACGTCTTCGACTGGGGCTGGGCCGACGCCTACGAACGCGCCGGCGGGCGCTATTATCCGAAGCTGATCGTCGCGGTGCCGTTCACGCCGGTGACCGGGCCGCGCCTGCTGGTGCCGCCGGGGCCGCGCCGGCCGGATCTGCAGCGCACTCTGATCGACGCATTGGTGCGCATCGCTTCGCGGATCGGCGTCACCAACCTGCACATCACCTTTCCGACCGAGGCGGAAGCGGCGCTCGCCGGCGAGGCCGGCCTGCTCCGGCGCCGCGCCTTCCAGTATCACTGGCACAACCGGGACTATCGCGATTTCGACGACTTTCTCGGCGCGCTGGCGTCGCGCAAGCGCAAGGCGATCCGCAAGGAACGCGCCGCCGTCGCCAGCGCCGGCATCGACGTCCGCGCGCTTACCGGTGGCGACCTGCGGAGCGAGCACTGGGACGTGTTCCACCGCTTCTATGCCGACACCTACGACCGCAAATGGGGCTATCCGTATCTCACGCGCCGGTTTTTCCGCCTGCTGCAGGAGCGCATGCCGGACAAGGTCGCGCTGATCTGGGCGACCGCCGACGATGTGCCGGTCGCCGGGGCGCTCAATTTCATCGGCGCCGACGCCCTGTACGGCCGCAACTGGGGCTGCGCCGCCGACGTCAGGTTCCTGCATTTCGAGACCTGCTACTACCAGGCCATCGACTTCGCCATTTCACGCGGCCTGAGCCGTGTCGAGGCCGGCACGCAGGGGCCGCACAAGGTGCAGCGCGGCTATCTGCCGGTCGAGACCTGGAGCGCCCACTGGATCGCCGACAAGGGCTTCCGCAACGCCGTCGAGGATTTTGTGGAACGCGAAAGCGCGGCGATCCTGCACGAGATGCGGATCATGTCGCGCCATTCGCCCTATCGGCAGTCGGGCGGCGGTTAGGCCGGCGTCCTTCGAGACGGGCGTTTCGAGATGGCGCTGGCGCGCCTCCTCAACGCCCTCCTCAGGATAAAGAAGAGGGGTCGTTTATCTTCCCGTTTCCTTCATCCTGAGGAGAGGTTGAGGAGCGGTTCGGAGAACCGCGTCTCGAAACCTCGTCTCGAAGGACCGGCCTATTGCGGAGCGATGACCCCTCCGAGCGGCTCAGGCGTCTTCCGGTTCGACCGTCGGTTCCGGCGCCGCGAGTTCCGCCGGGGACGCCGCCCGTTTTCCGCCGGCGCCCTTCTTGCGCCCGGCCGGCCCCTTGATCGCCTTGAAATCGAGCTTGCCGTCCTTCAGCGTCACCAGAACCGAGCCGCCCTTGTCGAGCGCGCCGAACAGCAGTTCCTCGGACAGCGGCTTCTTGAGATGCTCCTGGATCTGGCGCGCCAAGGGCCGGGCGCCCATCCGCGGATCGTAGCCCTTTTCGGCCAGCCAGGCGCGGGCCGCGTCGTCCAGTTCGATGGTCACGCCGCGGTCGGCAAGCTGCTCTTCGAGCTGCATGACGAACTTGTCGACGACCCGGCGTACGATTTCCGGCGGCAGGCTGGCGAAGCCGATGGTCGCGTCGAGCCGGTTGCGGAATTCCGGCGAGAACATCCGGTCGATGGCTTCCTTGTCGTCGCCTTCGCGGATCGTCCGGCCGAAACCGATCGCCGGTTTCGCCAGATCCATCGCGCCGGCGTTGGTCGTCATGATCAGGATGACGTTGCGGAAATCGATCTGCTTGCCGTTGTGGTCAGTCAGCTTGCCGTGATCCATGATCTGCAGCAGCACGTTGAACAGATCGGGATGCGCCTTCTCGACCTCGTCCAGCAGCATCACCGCATAGGGATTCTGGTCGATGGCGTCGGTCATCAGGCCGCCCTGGTCGAAGCCGACATAGCCGGGCGGCGCGCCGATCAGGCGGGAGACGCTGTGGCGCTCCATATATTCCGACATGTCGAAGCGGACGAGTTCGACGCCTAGCGTCATGGCGAGCTGGCGGGCGACTTCGGTCTTGCCGACGCCGGTCGGGCCGGAGAACAGATAGTTGCCGATCGGCTTCTCGGGCTCACGCAGGCCGGCGCGCGCCAGCTTGATCGCGGAGACCAGCGCGTCGATGGCCTTGTCCTGGCCGTAGACCATCCGCTTGAGATCGCGCTCCAGGTTGCGCAGGGTCTCCTTGTCGTCGCGCGTGACATTCTTGGGCGGAATGCGCGCGATCTTGGCGACGACATCCTCGATATCGCGCACCGTGATCGTCTTCTTGCGCTTCGACGGCGCCACCAGATTCTGCGCCGCACCGACCTCGTCGATCACGTCGATCGCCTTGTCGGGCAGCTTGCGGTCGTGGATGTAGCGGGCCGACAGGTCGACGGCCGCGGTCAGCGCATCGCCGGTGTAGCGGACGCCGTGATGCTCTTCGTAATACGGTTTGAGGCCGCGCAGGATCTTGACCGAATCCTTGAGCGACGGTTCGTGGATGTCGATCTTCTGGAAGCGGCGGACGAGCGCCCGGTCCTTCTCGAAATAGTTGCGGAACTCCTTGTAGGTGGTCGAGCCGATGCAGCGCAGCCCGCCGCTCTGCAGCGCCGGCTTGAGCAGGTTCGACGCGTCCATGGAGCCGCCGCTGGTCGCGCCGGCGCCGATCACCGTGTGGATCTCGTCGATGAACAGCACGGCGCCCGGCGTGCTCTCCAGCTCCTTCAGGACCGCTTTCAGCCGTTCCTCGAAATCGCCGCGATAGCGGGTGCCGGCGAGCAGCGCGCCCATGTCCAGTGCAAAAATGGTCGATTCGTCCAGCACCTCCGGCACTTCGCCATTGACGATCCGGCGCGCCAGACCTTCGGCGATCGCGGTCTTGCCGACGCCCGGATCGCCGACATAGAGCGGATTGTTCTTGGTTCGCCGGCACAGGATCTGGACCGTGCGCTCGACCTCGGCCTCCCGTCCGATCAGGGGGTCGATCCGGCCGTCGACCGCCTTGGCGTTCAGGTCGACGCAATAGGCGGAGAGCGCCTCCATGCCCTGCTTGACGACCGATTCGCCGCCGGCGTCCTCGTCGGCGCCCTCGGGCGTGCGGGCGCCCTCCTCGCCCGGCACCTTGGCAATGCCGTGCGAGATATAGTTGACGGCGTCGAAGCGCGTCATGTCCTGCTCCTGCAGGAAATAGACCGCGTGGGATTCGCGCTCGGCGAACATGGCGACGATGACGTTGGCGCCGGTGACCTCCTCGCGGCCGGACGACTGGACGTGAATCGCGGCGCGCTGCAGGACGCGCTGGAAGCCCGCCGTCGGCTTGGCGTCTTCGTCGCGCTCGGTGACCAGGCCGGTCAGTTCGTTGTCGACATACTCCGAAACGTCGGCGCGCAGCTTGTCGATATCGACGTTGCAGGCGCGCAGGACGGAAAGCGCGTCCTGGTCCTCGACCAGCGACAGCAGCAGATGCTCCAGCGTCGCGAACTCGTGGCTCCGTTCATTGGCCAGCGCCAGAGCCCGATGGAGGCTTCGTTCCAGATTCGATGAGAGCATTGCGCCCGCTTTCCGTTTCTCTCTGTGTTTGACCTGGAGGGGCGGCCGCCCCTCAGGGGATTATTCCTTCTCCAGCGTGCATTGCAGCGGATGCTGGTGCTTGCGCGCCAGTTCCATGGTCTGGTTGACCTTGGTTTCCGCGACTTCGTAGGTGTAGACGCCGCAGATGCCGACGCCGCGCTGATGAACATGGAGCATGATGCGCGTCGCCTCCTCGCGGCTCTTGCCGAAGTAGCGCTCCAGCACATGAACGACGAACTCCATCGGCGTGTAATCGTCGTTCAGCATCAGCACCTTGTACAGCGCCGGCTTCTTGGTGCGCGTCTTCGACCGGACGATGACGCCGGTTTGGCCGTCGTCGCTGTTACGATCCGTGTCGCTCATTCCGCGTCGCTCACGCCTGCTCGCCGCTTCCGGATTCATTCGCCGCGCCCGTCCGGCGGAAAGGTGCGGCGTCCACCCTAAGTTAGGGAATGATAGGTCAAAGCAAAGTCTCCGGTGAAGACCGAAAATCGGACCGGCCGGATGAGACTATTCCAACATCACCGATCATCCGCCCACGAAATTTTGACACGGGCCCCGGATGACGCTATGTTAGGATTTCTATCCGGTAGGCGATACAAGCCGAACGCAGGAACGACCGACCGGTCGGGGCGGAAATTTCCGCCGAAAGCTGCGTAAACGATGCGGAGTGCGGGGAGAGTAACCTTGTCGAGCCGCTGCCCAGGGCGGCGGCCGGCATACCGCGGACTTGTGCATTACGGTTGGAGGCCGGAACAGCTTCATGGGTGAGAAAGGCTTGACAGCCTTGAAATCGGCGCGCGGGCCGGGCCGGCGCGCTGCAGGGAAGATGCGTTCCGCAAGCCGCATTGCTGCCATCGTGTGCGTGGCGGGCAGCTTGGCCGTGCTCACGGCGGGCGGACCGGCCCAAGCCTATACGAAGTCTTCGATCACCATCGATGGCCGGACCGGCCTGGTGCTTCAGGCGCACAATGCGAACGCCACCCACCCGCCTGCGTCCCTCAGCAAGCTGATGACGCTGTATCTGACCTTCGAATCCCTGTCGCGCGGCAGGTTTGGCTGGAATACCCGGGTCCGGATATCCCGCCACGCCGCGACCAGACCGCCGTCGAAACTGTATCTCCGCCGCGGACAGCGGGTCCGGGTGCGCGATCTGGTCTATGCGACCGCGATCAAGTCCGCCAACGACGCCGCCGCCGCGCTGGCGGAAAAGATCGCCGGCAGAGAACGCCGTTTCGCACGGCTGATGACGCAGCGCGCCCGACAGCTTGGCATGCGCCGCACCGTGTTCGGCACGGCATCCGGCCTGCCCGCGCGGGGCCAGCGGACGACGGCGCGGGACATGGCCATCCTGGCCCGGTCCCTGATCCATCACTATCCGCAATATACGAAGGTGTTCGGAACCCGGTTTTACCGGTACGGCCGGCGCGGTTTTCGCAACACCAACCGGCTGCTCCAGTCCGATCGCCATGTCAAAGGGATGAAGACCGGCTATACGCGCCGGGCGCGCTACAACCTCGTGACAAATGCGCATAACGGAAACATCCACTTGATTACGGTCGTCCTGGGCGCCCGAACCTCCAACTACCGCTATTGGAAGACCAGGCGACTCCTCGCCGACGGCTGGCAGACCGCGCACAACTCGGCCTATCTGCGCCGGACGCCGAAAGGCTATGTCCGCATTGCCATGCGCAGCCAAGTCGGCGGCAATCCTGCCCGGGCGAAAACGCAGGCGCCGCGCACCGCCCATGCGAGCGCCGCAGTGGAAACCGGAAAAAGCAAAGCAGTGACGGCGCTGCCGAAGAAGCGCCCGAACGACCGCCGCTTTCGCCTGTCCCTGACCTCCTCGGCCATGGCGGCGCCGCGGCGCCCAGTGGCCGGGAAACCGGAGGCCCGCCGGCGTTACGCCCACGGCGTCCAGGTCGGCGCTTTCTACCGCCGGACGCAGGCGCAATCCGCGATCCGGCGGGCAATGCGGGCGCTGCCGAACAAATACCGGCGCCGGGCAGACTCCTCGATCGTCCGAAAGAACGGCCGCAGGCGGTCCTTATATATTGCCCGCCTGATGGGCTTCGATTTTCGGCAGTTGCGGCAGGCCTGCCGGTCCGTGCGGCGGCGGGGCATGGACTGCGTGCCGGTCTCCGCCAGGGTTGCCGGCGCCGCGCGGAAATCGCACGCCGTTGCCGGCCGCAGCAGCGGGCCGAAGTCCCGGTATGCCATCCAGGTCGGCGCCTTCACCAAATACAGCCGGGCGCAACGCGGCCTGCACCAGGCCAGGAAGGTTCTGCCCAACCGCCTTGCCCAGGGGACGGACACCCGTATCAGCACGAGACGCAACCGGGCGAACCGGGCAATCTACCGGGCCCGGATTACCGGCCTGTCGTTCAGCGAGGCGCGTGAAGCTTGCAGTATTCTGAAGCGGCGCAGCCTCAACTGCATGGCGGTCAGGCTTCCGGCGCGCGGCTGAGCCGACTCAGCCAGTCCAGGCGGTGCCGGCGGCGTTCGGCCGGCGTTACCCGCGCCATCGCCGCTTTTGCAATTTTCAGGAACGCCGGCAGCCATTGAAGCTTCCAGGCTTCGAACCGCCATTCTCCGGCTTCGACCGGCAGCGCAGCGGTCGGGATATAGACCCAGGCTTCGGCGCGCCGCCCGCCGTCGATGACAACCGGTTTGAGGGCGATCTCGTAGTCGGCCCCGTCGCTCTCGAAATAGCTGGTCCGGGCAGCGGCGTCGAGGGAAGCCCGCCGCACCAGCACCCCCGGCGTCGCCGCGCCTGCATCCGGGACGATGCCGGGAAAGCGGCCGCGCTCGACCGGCGCGCAACGATAGCCTTCGAGCTTCGCCGGTTCTGCGGTCAGCGAAAACGCGCCCGGCCCCAGTACGATCCGTCGGACTTCGGCATCCCGCAAGGTGCCGTAGAAGAAGAAATCGACCGTCACGGCGCGTTCAGTCGGTCACTGCCTCCAGCGGCCGGCCGACGGAGGTGTAAGCGAAGCCGGCCTCGGCCATCTCGCGCGGATCGTAGATGTTGCGGAAATCGACAAAGACCGGCACCTTGAGCAAGGCCTTCACCCGGTCCAGATCGAGGTTCCGGAACTGGTTCCATTCCGTGAGGATGACCACCGCGTCGGCGTCGAGCAATGCATCGTAGGCGCCGTCGCACCAGGTCACGTCCGGCAGCAGCGGGCCGGCCTCCGCCATGCCTTCCGGGTCGTAGGCGCGGATGACGGCGCCGGCCGCCTGCAACATGGGCACGATATCGAGGCTCGGGCTTTCCCGCATATCGTCCGTGTTCGGTTTGAAGGTGACGCCGAGGATCGCGATGGTTCTGCCCTCGACCTCGCCGCCGCAGGCGTCGATCACCCGCTGCGCCATCGCACGCTTGCGCGTGTCGTTGATGTCCGCGACCGCTTCGACGATGCGCAGCGGCGCGCCTTTGTCCCGGGCGGTCTTGACCAGCGCCAGGGAATCCTTCGGGAAGCAGGAACCGCCATAGCCCGGACCGGGATGCAGGAATTTCGGTCCGATCCGCCCGTCCAGCCCGATACCGCGCGCAACCTGATGCACGTCGGCGCCGACCCGGTCGCAAAGATCGGCAATTTCGTTGATGAAGGTGATCTTGGTCGCGAGGAACGCGTTGGCGGCATACTTGATCAGCTCGGAGGTCTCGCGGCGCGTGAAAAATATCGGCGTCTCGATAAGATAGAGCGGGCGGTACAGCTTTCGCATAACATCGCGCGCACGCGGGCTGCCGGTGCCGATCACGACCCGGTCCGGCCGCATGAAATCGGCGATGGCCGAGCCCTCGCGCAGGAACTCCGGGTTGGACGCGACGTCGAAATCCGCGCCCGGATTGACCTCGCGGACGATCGCCTCGATCTCTCGGCCGGTGCCGACCGGCACCGTCGATTTGGTAACGATAACGGTATAGCCGGTAACAGCCGCGGCGATCTCCCGGGCGGCGGCATGGACATAGCTCAGGTCGGCATGGCCGTCGCCGCGCCGCGACGGCGTGCCGACCGCGATGAACACAGCCTCGGCACCGGCAACCGCCGCCTCAAGTTCCGTTGTAAAATGGAGTCTGCCGGCATCGACATTGCGGGCGACAAGGTCCTCGAGGCCGGGCTCGTAGATCGGCATTTCGCCGTTGTGCAACATGGCGATTTTTGCGGCATCCTTGTCGACGCAGACGACATCCGTGCCGAACTCGGAGAAGCCGGCGCCGGAGACGAGGCCGACATAGCCGGTTCCGATCATGGCGATTTTCATTCAGGGTCTCCGGAATGGCGCCGGCGGAAGGACCGATCGCGGATCAGTCCTGATCCAGCAGGGCGCGCAGGTTCTCGCGAATATCGTGGAAATCCGGCCGGTTCAGCGCAAAGGCTACGTTGGCCATCAGCCAGCCCTGCCGGTCGCCGCAATCGAAGCGCACGCCCTCGAACCGGAAGCCGTGGACCGGCTGCCGGCCGATCAGCGCCGCGATGGCATCGGTCAACTGGATCTCGCCGCCGGCGCCCCGTTCGCCGTTTTCCAGGGCGGAAAATATCTCCGGTTGGAGGATATAGCGGCCGACGATCGACAGGGTCGACGGGGCGTCCGCCGGCGCCGGCTTCTCAACCAGGCCGCGCACCTCCGCCAGGCCGCCCGGGCAATCTTCATCGTTGCCGACGTCCAGAATGCCGTAGCGGTCGGTCCGGTCCGGCGGCACATCCTGCACGGCCAGCAGGTTGCCGCCGGCCCCGCTATAGCGGGCAGTCATCTGGGCGAGGCATCCGGTATCAGCCATCACCACATCGTCGGGCAGAATCACAGCGAAGGGTTCATCGCCGACGATACGCCGGGCGCACCAGACGGCGTGGCCCAGACCCAGCGGCGCCGGTTGAATCTCAACGCTGCAGTGCACTCCGTCAGGCACAATCGCAGCCAGCCGCTCGAGTTCCGCCGTCCTGCCTTCCGCTTTCAGCACCGCTTCGAGTTCAACGTGCCGGTCGAAATGATCTTGCAGCGCCGATCTGCCCTTCGCGGTGACGAAGATCATGTGCGTCACGCCGGCGGCGGCGGCTTCGGCGACGGCATATTCGATCACCGGCCGGTCGACGACCGGCAGCATCTCCTTCGGCACCGCCTTGGTCGCGGGCAGGAACCGCGTTCCGAGGCCGGCGACGGGGAATACGGCTTTGCGGATCGGTTTCGGCATGGGCTCGATCGAAGATGGAAGGCCGCTGCGCGGCCGTGCCGGCCGTTGGGTAAGGTGGGCGTTGCAGCATGAATTCCGCAGCGTGGCCACGCGCCAAATTGCGCGCCTGCGCGGTTGGCGGCAAGCTCTTCGGAAGAGTCCTACTGGCCGAGCAGGACTTCCCTGGCCTGGTTGAGCTTGGCCGCCAGCCAGTCGGATCCGCCATGGTCCGGATGGTGCTTGCGCATCAGCTCGCGATGGGCGCGTCGGATATCCTCGTCGGTGGCGGTCTCATCCAGCCCCAGAACGGACAGCGCCTCGGCGCGGTCCATCGGGCCCGGTCCGCTTCCGCTGCCCCGACTGAGATTGCGCCATTCCGGCCACATGCGGTCCAGATAGGCCTCGATCAGCCGAGCCGACTGGGCATCGTCGCGCGCGCATTCGGCCAGCAGGATCATGAGATCGTCCCGATCCAGCGATTCGACCCGGGCGCCGGCATAGCTGCCGGCCAGCACGTCGCCGGTAATCCCGCCGGTCGTGTGGTCGAGCTGCAGCTTGAGCCACGGGGTTTCGACCTCGGATGTCCCCTTTTCCGGCCTTTTGAAGTTCCACGGCATCGTGCCGCCCATCAGATAGATGACCAGCGCGGCGCCGAGGCCGAGGACGCCCCACAGCAGCTTGCCCGTGAACAGGCCGAACACGCCGAAGACCGCCGCCAGGGCGATGGCAATGCCGCGCAGCAGCCGGACGAGCTGTCCGACGCTCGACTGCGGCAGCGAGAACAACAGCAGAATGGCTGCGGCGATCAGCGCAATGCCGAGGAGGAACCAGCCCATCTACCGGCCGCTTTCGTCGATCTGGCGGGTGATCTGCAGGACCGGACCGTCCCGCCCGGCGGAATAATTCTCCAACGCAGGCCGCCCGCCCGCCGCATAGACCGCGACCGCGGCCAGCAGGTCGCGCAGTTGTTTTGCGCTTCCGGCGTCGAAACGGCAGCAGGCGCCGCCGGTCAGGCGCGCGAACTGGCGGAACGCCCTCGTGGCGTTCGGATTATCGCCTTCCTGGAACAGGAACGCCCTGGTGCCCATGAGGCCGAGCTGCCCGGCCAGATCGCAGACCGGGTCGATCGCCTCTTCGAAGGCGTCGCCGACGATCACCAGCGCACCGACTGCATGGGCCTCGGTTTCCTTGATCGCGTGCTTGAAGACGCGGCCGATCTGGGTCCGCCCGCCCAGGCAGCGCACCTTGACCATCCGGTCGACAAGTTCGCGAGAGGAGGACAGCCAGCCCGTCGCCCGGCACTCGCCGATGCCGCGGTAGAACACCAGTTGGACATCCAGACCGCCCAGCGCATCGGTTTCGGCAAACATCTCCGCCTGGATATCGCAGGCGATATCCCAGGCCGGCTCACGGCTCGCCGTGGCGTCCATCGCGAAAACCAGCCGCCCGCGTCCGGCGACGGCTGCCGGGGTCTGCGCCATCGATTGCAGGAAGGCGTCGACCTCGCTGGCGGTCCGGGATTCGGACAGCGCCCGGTGCTGCGGCGTGACGGATTTTCCCATGATCGTCCCGGTGATGAACTGCGCGGTAGAACACCAGTTGGACATCCAGACCGCCCAGCGCATCGGTTTCGGCAAACATCTCCGCCTGGATATCGCAGGCGATATCCCAGGCCGGCTCACGGCTCGCCGTGGCGTCCATCGCGAAAACCAGCCGCCCGCGTCCGGCGACGGCTGCCGGGGTCTGCGCCATCGATTGCAGGAAGGCGTCGACCTCGCTGGCGGTCCGGGATTCGGACAGCGCCCGGTGCTGCGGCGTGACGGATTTTCCCATGATCGTCCCGGTGATGAACTGCGCTTGCTAGATAGGCATCGGCCAAACGGGCGTCCAGTCCGGCGCCGGTTTGGAACCGGGATAGTTGCCCGCCCTCTTTCACCAGCTGCCTAGTAGCGCCGCCCGCGAAACAGCCGGAGCACGATGACCAGCAGAAGAGCGCCGACAAAGGCGGCGAACAGGTGACCGACCGGGACCGGCCCGATCTGGTAGCCCTCGATCCGGACATCGATCTGGCGGAACAGGACGATGCCGATGAAGGAGCCCAAAACGCCGACAATCGTGCAGCCGACGATTCCCATGGCCCGGACGCGCAGGACGGAGGCGGCAAACCAGCCGGCAATCCCGCCGATGATAACCATGACGAGAATCTGATCGACACCGCCGATCAACGTCCCCATCTCCTTCGTGTAAACCCATGTGCCGCGGCGAACGGGCGCGATCCGGTTACCGGACCGGCCCTTCGCCTGCCTGAGAGAGGCGGCTAGCATGGACCTGCCGTCATTGCTACCGGACTCCCCGCCGCCGGTCCGTTTTGGCGCGGCCCCTTGCGCGACCCAGCCCATGAACCTGTTCGACCACCCCGACTTTGCCGGCCATGAGCAGGTCGTTTTCTGCCATGACGGCGCCACCGGATTGCGCGCCATCGTCGCGATCCACAATACGAACCGGGGGCCCGCGCTCGGCGGCTGCCGGATGTGGCCTTACGCCGGCGAAGCGGCGGCGCTGGAAGATGCGCTGCGCCTGTCGCGCGGCATGACCAGCAAGGCGGCGATGGCCGGACTCGATCTCGGCGGCGGCAAGGCCGTGATTATCGGCGATGCGAGAAAGGACAAGACCAAAGCGCTGATGAAAGCCTTCGGCCGGGCGGTCGACCGGCTGAACCGGCGCTACATCACCGCCGAAGATGTCGGCACCACGGTCGCAGACATGGATGCGATCAGGACCGTGACGGACCATGTCGTCGGCGTGACCGGCGGCGCCGGCGATCCCTCCAACTCGACTGCGCACGGAGTTTTCATCGGCATCCGTGCCGCCGTGCGTCACAAGCTGGGCCGGGAAACGCTGGACGGCCTGCATGCCGCCGTCCAAGGCGTCGGCCATGTCGGCCGCTTCCTGTGCGAATATCTGCACGAAGCCGGGGTCCGTCTTACGGTCACGGACATCGATCGGGGTGCACTGGAGCAGGCGGAACGCGACTTCGGCGCAACTGTCGTCGGCCCCGAGGAAATCTACAGTGTCGATTCCGACCTGTTTGCGCCCTGCGCCCTGGGCGCTGTCGTCAACGACCAGACCCTGCCCCGCCTCAAATGCCCGATAATCGCCGGATCGGCCAACAATGTGCTGGACGAAGCGCGGCACGGCGCTGCCCTGCGCCGGGCCGGCATCCTCTATGCACCCGACTATGTCATCAACGCCGGCGGCCTGATCGACGTGGCGCGCTTTGCCATCGGCTACGACATCGAGGCGGCACGGGCCAAACTGCACCGGATCGACGGCACACTGAGCGAAATCTTCGCCCGCGCCGACGCCGAGGACCGGCCGACCAGCGACGTCGCCGATGCGATTGCGGAGGAACGGTTCAGATAAGCGGCAGGCCCTGCCGGATAGAAATTGTCGGGACCGCTATTCATTGCCTTGGAGTCTTTTGAGCCCGCATTTCCCATGTGAACTCCGGCGTTGGACCGTTTGAACGCTGATTCTATGTTCGGTGTCACAGGGTTAGACGACGTAGAGGCGGCTCGGATGCGGAACCCGGAGGGTGAATCGGATCGCAGCCCGCTTCGGCCCTGTTTCAACCGCCGGCTGAAGCTAGAGTAGAACGGCTCGCCCGTCACCTCGGACGCCGGACTGCTCGCCTGTCGTGAACGCGACGATGCCCCAGGCTGACCGCATCGGCAGGCGATGTTCTGGCCGACAGGCGGACCGGCAAGAACGGCTGGCATGGCGTAACCGGTCTGCCTCGCCAGTCTGTCTATGGACGCCTCGCCGGATACGAGGATGCGAACGACGCCGGCATCCTCCGACGGATCGATCGGCTCAGAAAGACGCCCCCGCCAACATGACGACAGGATCGTCCCTCTTGCGCGAAGACGACAGGACCGGTGTGTCCGAGACACGGCCCGACCGGCAATATCGAATGCCACCCTATGGGCGTGGTTCCCATTGTCTCTCGATTTCGTGGTGTCGGGCACGATCATGGTGGCAGAACCGATCGGACTTGCCCTTTGAGCGATTTCGAGCCACGCTCAGCTTGGCTGAAGGGTGCCACATGGAAAATCCCGGTTCAGGTCACGCTACAGCTGTTGGGAGGCTCCATACGGGGGACTCCTTGTGAGGAATTGGGAGGGACACATGAACATTCTCAGGATCCTGCCCGCACTCGGAATTCTGGCCCTGACGAGTGCGCCGCTCCTCGCGGCCGGCCAACACCCCATGGGGTTCTTCGTCACGAGTGTCGGTATGGGCCAGGGCGCGAATTTGGGCGGCCTCGAAGGGGCCGATGCCCATTGCACAAAGCTGGCCGAGGCTGCGGGCTCCACCGGACGCACGTGGCGGGCGTATCTCAGCACCCAGGTCGAGAAAGGCCGCGCCATTTCCGCCCGCGACCGAATCGGATCGGGGCCCTGGTACAACGCCAGGGGAGAGCTGATCGCCGTCGATCTCGATCAGCTCCACATCAATCCGAATATC
Source organism: Alphaproteobacteria bacterium (assembly GCA_965249845.1). Lineage (GTDB taxonomy): Bacteria > Pseudomonadota > Alphaproteobacteria > Bin65 > Bin65 > Bin65. The sequence goes on along the minus strand of CBDFNA010000003.1, from coordinate 2,518,837 downwards.
GTCAAGCGAACGGCTTTGGACGAGAACGGTAATCTGGTGAACGGGCGTGGCGACCGGCCCAACCGGCATGACATTCTGACCGGATCGAAGGACGATGGGACGGCCTATTTTCCTTGGCAAAAGGGAGATCACACCTGCAATAACTGGACCAGTTCCGGAGAAGGTAGTGCGCAGGTCGGCCATCACGACCGGCATGGCGGCGGCAATATTTCCTGGAACTCGGCCCATGCTTCGAGAGGCTGCAGCCAGAAAGGTCTGGTAAGCACCGGCGGCGCCGGGCTGCTCTACTGCTTCGCCGCTGACTAAGGCGGGTTCGGTGGGCGGGGCCAGTTTGCACCCCGCCGTCGACCGATCCCCGGTTCCATCGGTTTCCGCGTTGGGGCGTGCACAACTCTCCATTCCCGGATTGGCTCGATGCTGTTGAACGAACCTCTCCGCCGGTGAGGGCCATATGATTCGGGCTCAAGCCTCTCGGGACCCTGCGCGCGGAGGCATGGCTTTGCGATCTGGTGCCGCATAGTTGCATGAACGACGCTCAATCCCGGTTGAGGTCATCGACAAAACAAAATGTCAAATCGCCGAATCTCAATTGGCGGGGAATCGACGCTATATCGAAAAGGAATTTTCTGTCGCCCCAGCCGACCGGAGGGAGAGCCGGGGTCCAGAGCCGACCCGATAAGCCTGTGCATGCGGCACTGGGCCCCGGATCGTCACTTCGCTCCCCGGATCGTGGTCCCGGGCAGGCGTCCGGAGCGACACCGTTGGTGTTTGTCGAAATTCCAGAACTCGATAAAGGCCGGATTTGCAGCGCCGCAGGCGAACCGCGCCTGGCTACAGCAGCCCCAGATTCCGCAACTCGGCGGCCATTTCCGGCGGCGGTTCCTCCGGAATCGCGCCGTCCGGGGCGTCCGGCGGGGCATCGGCATCCTCGAGATAGCGCCAGCCCTGATGCGGCCGCCGGGGCTGCAGTTCGGTGCGCACCAGGATCGGATCGAGATGGAGGCGGCAGAACCGGCCGCGATCCTCATCCGCCCGCCGCTCCAGTTCGGGAATCCGCTGCCGGACACGGACATAGCCCTTGATGATCCAGTAGATCGAACCGCCCGCGCGGATCTCGTCCGCCCGGCGCGGGAAATTGCGGGTTTCGTGGAACAGCGCCCCGGTCCGCGCGAGGCGGCCGGCCTGCCAGCGGGCCAGGGATTCGACCGAGGCGCAGCCGACCGCCAATTTCAGCAGATGGAGCGCCATACTCCCTTCAGGCCGCCTTCTTTCCGGCAAAGGCCTGCGCGACGCGCGAGGCCGGCGCGCGGCCCAGCCAGCCGGTGATGAAGGCGCCCGCCTCAGCCACCGCGTCCAGATCGACCCCGGTTTCCATGCCGAGACCGTCCAGCATATAGATCAGGTCTTCGGTCGCCAGATTGCCCGCGGCCCCCGGTGCAAAAGGGCAGCCGCCGAGGCCGGACACGGAAGAATCGACGACCCGGACGCCGCGGTCCAGGCAGGCCAGCGTGTTGGCGAGCGCCTGGCCGTAGGTATCGTGGAAATGGATGCCGATGGCGTTGAGCGGCACGGCCTCCGCCACCCGGTCGATCAGGGCCGCGGCCTTGGACGGCGTACCGACGCCGACCGTGTCGCCCAGCGATACCCGGTAGCAGCCCATCTCGTCGAGCCGGCCGCACAGGTCGGCGACGATGCCGGGGTCGATCTCCCCTTCATAGGGGCAGCCGAGGACCGTCGAGACATAGCCCTGAACCTTGACGCCAGCCTCCTGCGCCGCCGCGCAAACCGGCCGGAAGCGCTCCAGGCTCTCCTCGATGGTGCAGTTGGTGTTGCGCTGCGAAAAAGTCTCGGAGGCGGCGGCAAACACCCCGACTTCGGTAACGCCGACGGCGAGGGCGCGGTCGAAGCCCCTCATGTTCGGCGTCAGGGCCGGATAGGTCACGCCTTCCCGGCGCTCGATCCGGCGAAAGACCTCTTCGGAATCGGCCATCTGCGGCACCCATTTGGGCGAGACGAAAGCGCCGGCCTCCACGGCGGGCAGGCCGGCGCGGGCCAACCGCTCGATCAGGTCGACCTTGATGTCCGCGGGAACCGTCTGAGGCTCGTTCTGCAGCCCGTCGCGCGCGCCGACCTCCTGAACCCGGACATAGCGGTCCCCCTGCCCGTTCGCAGCACCCATCGCTCAGGACTCCTTCCGTTCGAAATCCACCAGTTGCGCGCCCTCTTCGACCTGGTCGCCGGCGTTGTAGTGAATGGCTCCGACTGTACCGTCGCCGGGCGCCACGATCGTCTGTTCCATCTTCATCGCTTCCAGCACAAGGATCGGCTCGCCGGCTTCGACGTAGGCGCCGGCTTCCGCCATCACCCGGATCACCTTGCCGGACATGGGCGCGACCAGCCGGTCTTCGACCTCTTCGAGGTTTGCCACACCGGCCAGCGGATCGACCCGGTCGAACACCGTCCGGCCGCCGTCGATCCAGACGCCAACGGTCTCGTCATCGACGTAGGCGCCGGCGGCGATGCCGCGATGGCCGATCTGCACCCGCAGCCGGTCGCCGGCCTTCTCGACCGCACACCGGGCGGGCCCAGACGGCAAGTCGAGTATGTAGCCGACGCTCTCATAGGTCACCGGGACGACATAGCCGGTTTCGCCCTGGGCCAGCCGGATATCGTGCCGGCCGGAATCGTTGAGCCGCCAGCCGTTGACCAGGTGCCAGGGCGACCGGGGATCGGTCGAGGCCGCGGCGGCGGCGGCGGCCTTGTCCTGCCGGTCCAGCTCGATGGCCAGTGCCGCGCAGGCCAGCGCCTCTTCGGCGGGCGGCGCATCCGGCGGCTGGATGGTGTCGCGCTGGGTCTCGATAAATCCCGTGTCGAAGCTTCCTTCGGAAAATGCAGGATGCCCGGTAACCCGTTGGAGATAATCTCGATTATTCTCGAGTCCGACAATCTCCGTGCGGTCCAGGGCACGCGCGAGCCGGCGCAGGGCGGCGGCCCGTCCGTCCGGGCTCCAGGCGATCAGCTTGGCGATCATCGGATCGTAGTGCACGGTCACGCTGTCGCCTTCGATCACGCCGGAATCGCAGCGGATGCCATCGCCGGCAGGCAGCCGCAACCGTTTCAGCGTGCCGGTCCGGGGCAGGAAATCCCGGTCCGGATCCTCGGCATACAAGCGCACTTCGATGGCATGGCCGGCAATCGACAGCGCGTCCTGCGTCATCGGCAGCGCCTCGCCCGCAGCCACCCGCAACTGCCATTCCACCAGATCCTGCCCGGTGATCATTTCGGTCACCGGATGCTCGACCTGCAGGCGGGTATTCATCTCCATGAAATGGAAATCGCCGCCGGCGCCGACGATGAACTCGACGGTGCCCGCCCCTTCGTAACCGATCGCGCGTACGGCATCGACCGCGGTCGCGCCCATTTCCGCCCGGCGCTCTGCCGTCATGCCCGGCGCGGGCGCTTCCTCGACCACCTTCTGGTGCCGGCGCTGGATTGAGCAATCGCGCTCGAACAGATGGACCGCGTTGCCGTGGCTGTCGGCGAAGACCTGAATTTCGATATGGCGCGGCGACTCGACGAATTTCTCGATCAGGACCCGGTCGTCGCCGAACGCGCCGGCGGCCTCCCGTTGGGCCGATTCAAGGGCGGCGGCAAAATCCGCCGGCCGGTCGACCCGGCGCATCCCCTTGCCGCCGCCGCCGGCCGAGGCCTTGATCAGCACCGGATAGCCGATTTCAGCGGCCCGCTCGGCCAGCCCGTCCGGATCCTGATCGTCGCCGTGATAACCCGGAACCACCGGCACTTTCGCCATCTGCATCAACGCCTTGGCGGCGCTTTTCGAACCCATCGCCCGGATCGCATCGGCCGGCGGGCCGATGAATGTTAACCCTGCCGCCGCGCAGGCCTCGGCAAAGCCGGCATTCTCCGAGAGAAACCCGTAACCGGGATGAATCGCCTGCGCGCCGGTCTGCTGCGCCGCCTCGACGATCCGCTCGCCGACCAGATAGCTCTCCGCCGCCGGCGCCGGGCCGATCCGGATCGCTTCGTCCGCCTGCAATACATGCTGCGCGCCGGCATCGGCATCCGAATAGACCGCCACGGCGCTCACCCCCATCCGGCGCGCCGTGCGGATCACCCGGCAGGCGATCTCTCCGCGGTTGGCGATCAGGATTCGGTCGAACATGCCGCTGGCGCCGTCAGTCCCCGGCCTGCCAGGCCGGCTTGCGCTTCTCGAGGAAAGCGCTCGCGCCTTCCTTGCCCTCGTCGGTTGCGCGGATATCGGCGATCAGGCGGGAGGTCCAGTCGATCAGGTCGCCGTCGACCGTCCGGTCGCTGACCCGGAAGATCAGATCCTTGCTGATCGCCTGCGCCTTCGGCCCGCCGAGCAGCAGCAGATCGATAAATTCTTCCCCCTTCGCTTCCAGCGCATCCGCCTCGGTCACGATGTGCACCAGGCCGATCTCCTCGGCCCGGCGCGCGTTGAAGATCTCGGCGGACAGGAAATAGCGCCGGCTGTGGTTCTGGCCGATCTTGCGCACGACATAGGGGCTGATGGTCGCCGGGGTCAGGCCGAGCCGGACTTCCGACAGCGAGAATTTCGCCGCCGCACTGGCAATGGCGATATCGCAGCAGGCGACCAGACCGACGCCGCCGCCGAAGGCATGGCCGTTGATCAGGCCGAGCACCGGCTTGGGCAGTCCGTTCAGCAGCTTCAGCATGCGGCCGAGCCGGCCGCTGTCGGCGTAGTTCTCTTCGACCGAATAATCGGCCGTCTGGCGCATCCAGGCCAGATCGGCGCCGGCGCAGAAACCCTTGCCCTGCCCGGTCAGAACGACGACACGCACGCTCTCGTCGGCGCCCACCGTCTCGACCGCCTCCGTCAGGTCGCGGATGAACGCCGCATTCATGGCGTTGCGGACTTCGGGCCGGTTCAGCACGATCCGGGCGACGCCGCGGTCGTCGACTTCGGTCAGGACGGAGCCGGAATGAGTCTCGTGCATCGGTGTCTTCCGATCCCATCGTCTGCTTGCGTCGAAGCGGTAGTTGTCCGACCGACTGGCCGCTCCTGGATGAAGTTAGGAACCTTTTTGCACATCATCCGACGATTCGGGAGACCGGCATGACTACCGAGGACAAGATAGCACGGCGCAACCCGGGTTCGAACGAACCGGCCAACCGGATGAGCAATCAGCCGAGCTTCAATCGGACGTCGTGTGTGGGCCGGGAAGTTTCCCGGAACCCGGCACCTGAAATCCTACAACGACGTCAAAGAGGTCAAGCCTGCGCAGGAGCGCTAGGGTATCAGTTTGATTGCCGCGACGATCAAACCGCCGATCGCGGCGGTCCAACTCATTGTCCAAACCTTTAGATTGGCAATTTCGGCCTTCAGATCGGCTACTTCGGCTTTCAGATCGGTTCTTGAAACGAGTTCGCCTCGCCCCGCTTCCGCCGCCGCCTGCAATTGCCCAGCAGCAGCCTTGGCCTGATCCGGCGTGAAGCCGGCGGTCTCAAGCGCCGTGGCGGCGTTCAAGGTGTCGAAAGTCGACATACGCAAAATATAGAATGCCGAGAACGGAACCGCAACAGCTAACCGATCCGGCCTGTCCCGGTAGCGGGCGGTCGGCCAAATCGCCCGCGCCGCGCACCCTGCCGTACCGGGCGGACAGCCTACATGCGGAAGATGCCGAAGCGCGTGTCTTCGACCGGCGCGTTCAGCGCGGCAGAGAGCGCCAGCGCCAGGGTCATCCGCGTATCGGCGGGATCGATTACCCCGTCGTCCCACAGGCGCGCCGAGGCGTAATAAGGGTGACCCTGCCGCTCGTACTGTTCGCGGATCGGTGCCTTGAAGGCTTCCTCCTCCACGGCCGGCCAGCTATCGCCGCGAGCCTCGATGGCGTCGCGCCGTATCGTCGACAGCACGCTCGCCGCCTGTTCGCCGCCCATGATCGAGATGCGCCCGTTCGGCCACATCCACAGGAACCGGGGCGAATAGGCTCGGCCGCACATGCCGTAGTTTCCAGCGCCGTAGCTGCCGCCGATGATCAGGGTGAATTTCGGCACCCGGGTCGTCGCGACGGCGGTCACCATCTTGGCGCCGTCCTTGGCGATGCCGCCCGCTTCGTATTTCTGGCCGACCATGAAGCCGGCGATATTCTGCAGGAATATCAAGGGGATGCTGCGCTGGCTGCACAGTTCGATGAAATGCGCGGCCTTGAGCGCCTCCTCCGAATAGAGGATGCCGTTGTTGGCGACGATGCCGACCGGATAGCCCCAGATCCGGGCGAAGCCGCAGACAAGCTGCGTGCCGTAAAGCTGCTTGAACTCGTCCAGATCGCTGCCGTCGACGATCCGGGCGATGACCTCGCGCACCTCATAGGGTTTCTTCACGTCGTCCGGGATCAGGCCGTACAGATCCTCGGGATCGTAGAGCGGCTCGGCGGGTTCGCTGAGCGTCGTCGTCAGCGGCTTGGGGATATTCAGATCGGCCACGATGCGCCGCGCCATCGCCAACGCATGGTGATCGTTGAGCGCGTAATAGTCCGTGACTCCGGAAATGCGGGAATGGACATCGGCGCCGCCCAGTTCCTCGGCGCTGACGATCTCGCCGGTCGCCGCCTTGACCAGCGGCGGCCCGCCCAGAAAGATCGTGCCCTGCTCCTTGACGATGATCGCCTGATCGGACATCGCCGGCTGATAGGCGCCGCCGGCGGTGCAGGAGCCCATGACCACGGCGAGCTGCGGGATACCCTGCGCCGACAGGTTGGCCTGGTTGTAGAAGATGCGCCCGAAATGGTCCCGGTCGGGAAAGACCTCGTCCTGGGTCGGCAGGTTGCCGCCGCCCGAATCGACCAGATAGACACAGGGCAGCCGGTTCTGGAGCGCAATCTCCTGGGCCCGGACATGCTTTTTCACCGTAACCGGGTGATAGCTGCCGCCCTTCACCGTGGCGTCGTTGCAGACGATGACGCATTCCCGGCCGGAGACCCGGCCGATCCCGGTGATTATCCCGGCCGACGGCACATCGCCGCCATACATGCCGTGGGCGGCGAGCTGGCTGAACTCCAGAAAGGGCGAGCCCGGGTCGGTCAGGGTGCGCACCCGATCCCGCGGCAGCAGCTTGCCGCGCGCCAGATGACGGTCGCGCGCGCGCGCCGGTCCGCCCTGCTTGATCGCCGCCACGGTTTCGCGCAGGTCCGCGATCAGCGCCCGGTTGTACGCCGCGTTTTCGCGAAACCGGTCGGTGCGGGTATTGAGGTTGGAGCGGATGACCGCCACGGCGCCGGCCCTGCAGGGTTGAAATGCCGGCCCGTTTTAGAACAGGTGCCCGGCGGGCGGTAGCGGCTAATAGGGAGGTGCGGATGCCGGAGGGACCGGCTGTAGCTTCCTTCGTTGAACCGACCCGTCATTTCGACCGGAGCCCCGGATTCGATCCGGGGCGTATCGAGGGGCGCCCGCAAACGCCCCGAAAAGTGGCTCCGCCCCCTTACTCCGCCATGCGCACCTCGGCGGTGCCGACCATGGTATCGCGTGTGACGATCCCGGCCAGCCGGTCCTCCGCCCAGCCTTCCGTTCCCTCCGGCTGCATGGGCAGTACGAGATAGCGCATGTCGGCGGTCGAATCGTGGACGCGGACTTCGCGGTCCGGGGCGATTTCGGTGCCGAATTCGCGCAGCACGCCGCGTGGGTCGCGCACGGCGCGGCTGCGGTAGGCGTAGCTCTTGTACCAGTCCGGCGGCCGGCCGAGGATAAAGACCGGATAGCAGGAGCACAGGGTGCAGACGACGACGTTGTGGATGGCGGCCGTGTTCTCCACCACCACGATGTCGGCGGCCACCGGGTCGATCTCCATTTCCTCCTTGATCGTCTGCTTGCCCCGGGCGAGCAGGCGCTCCCTGAACGCCGGGTCGGTCCAGGCGCGGGCGACGATCCGGGCGCCGAGCGCCGGCGAGCGCTCGTCGATCTTCTCGATCATCGCGCGCATGGCGTCGGCGCTGAACAGGCCCTTCTCGATCAGCAGGCTGCGCGTCGCTTCGGTGAGATGCTGGTAGTAGCCTTGGGGGCCGTCGGCCTCGATGGGCGCGTGCGGGTGCCCGTGGCCGTGAGGATCGTCATGCGGCATCGCGAGGGTCTCCCGTTACGGCCGGCTCCAGCCAGTGTTCGTAAATTTCGATGTCGATGGTGTCGCCCGGGTTGCCGGCATAGTCGTCCCAGACATGGGTCTGATCGAAGCGCACGCGATAGAGCGGGATGACGGCAGCGTCGTACTTGCCGAACGCCAGTTGCTCCGGGTTCCTGTGGGCGCCGCAGACCCGCTCGACCGCGCCGGTCTTGCCGCGGATGTAGAACGGGGTGCGGATATGGCGCCGGCCGGCCGGGAAGCGGGCGGACACGGTGACGGCGTCGCCCGGATTGAAGCGAGGACCGGTCGGGTTGGCGGTCACGCGCCGGCCTCCCGTTCCCTGACCCGCGCGTCGAGCTCCGCGCGGTCGAGCACGCCCTTCTCGACCAGGATGTTGCTGAGCGACACGATCCAGCGCTCGTAATAGCCGATGGTGTCGTAGAGCGCCGGCGGCAGTTCCTCGATGCCGCGGCGCAGCTCGTCCACGGTCACGATCTTGTCCTTGCGCATGGAGAGCAGGCGCATGATCGCCTCCACCCGTTTCTCCCACGGCTCGATCTCGTGCTCGGACGGGGTCACCGGCCCCTTGTCGAGGCCGCCCATATCGTGCTGCTGCCTGATGTCGCCCAAATCCTCGGACATGACTGCCGCTCCTACCGGCCCTTGAAGACGCCGTCGCGCCGCTCGATGAACGACTTCACACCTTCGGCGAAATCCTCGCTCGGGGCAATCTCCGCGAGTTGCCGCCCGAAGGCCCGCCCGGCGGCTTCCGGCCCCCGTCGCACGGCAATCGCCGAGTTTTCCCGGCTCGCGCGGACGGCGAGCGGCGCCTGCCTGGCGATGCTTTCGGCGAGCGCGACGGCGCGCGCCAGACCCTCGCCCTTCGCCACGACCTCCTGGACGAAGCCGAGGCGCAGCGCGGTTCCGGTATCGAACTCGTCGCCGGTCAGCAGCCAGCGCTGGGCATTGCCCCAGCCGGCGCGCTCGACGAAGCGGATGGTCGCCCCGCCGAACGCCATCAGCCCGCGTTTCACTTCCAGTTGGCTGAAGCGGGTGCCCTCTTCCGCCACGACGACATCCGCCGCCAGCATCAGCTCGATGCCGATGGTGAAGCAGATGCCCTTGACCGCCGCGACGACCGGCTTGCGCCGGTAGGGCGGGCGCAGGTCGAACGGATCGACAAGGTCGCGCGGGAAGAAGTCGGGTTCCGCGATGTCGAACGCGCTCAATTCCAGGCCGGCGGTGAAATGGCCGCCCGCGGCGTGCAGCACGGCGCAGCGCAGACCGTCGTCGGCCTCGTAGTCGGCATAGGCCTGCGCCAGTTCCCCGCACATTATCGGCGTGAAGCCGTTGTATTTCGCCGGCCGGTCGATGCCGATCAGGAACAGGTGGCCGCGCCGTTCGGTGGCGATGCGGCCCAATTCCGGGCCGGTATCCTGCTGCGTCCTGCGCTTGGCGGCGACATCGTTCATCCGGGAGCGATCCTCGCGGGTTCGGTTCGGGGTTGCGTCCGCAGCTTCGGTGGCGGTGCGCGCCGAATGTGACACCCGGACCCTTCGTCTTTCAACCCCCCATCCCTATAGTCCCGGCGGCCAGCATCGTATCCCCGGAAGGACTCCCGCCATGTTCGAGACCAGCATCGACAGCGACGGCATCGCGGTCATCGCGTGGAACATCCCGGACCGGCCGGTCAACGTGATGAACGAGGTCACGATGGACGGCTTCCGGGCCGAGGTCGAAAGGGTCATCGCCGACGATGCGGTGAAGGGCGTCGTCATCGCCTCGGCCAAGGACGATTTCATCGCGGGCGCCGATATCGACGGCTTCCTCGAGGATCTGAGCGTCGAGGCCCTGCTGCCCCAGTTCCTGATGTTCGACAGGATCGGCCGGACGATGGAGACCTGCGGCAAGCCCTTCGTCGCGGCGATCAACGGCCATGCGCTCGGCGGCGGCTTCGAGACCGCGCTGTGCTGCCATTACCGGATCGCGGCGGACAACCCGAAGGCGCGCATCGGCCTGCCGGAGATCGGCCTCGGCGTGCTGCCGGGCGGCGGCGGCACCCAGCGCATCCCGCGCATGCTCGGGCTCCAGGCCGGCTTGAAGATGCTGCTGGACGGCCGCAAGCACACGGTCGCCGAGGCGGCGAATCTCGGCTTGGTCGACGAGGTCGTGCCGCCGGAGGAACTGCTCGACGCCGCGAAACGCTGGGCGCTCGACAACCCGGACGCGACCCAGCCCTGGGACCGCAACGGCTTCCGGCTGCCCGGCGGCAACGTGCAGAGCCCGGCCGGCCTGCAGCTCTTCCCAGCGGCCAACGCCATGGGGCGGGAGCGCAGCTTCGGCAACTATCCGGCGGTCCAGGCGATCCTGTCCTGCGTCTACGAGGGCTGCCAGCGCCACATCGATGTCGGCCTGCGGGTCGAGAGCAAGTATCTCGTCAACATGATCCGCCATCCGGTGACCAAGGCGATGGTCCGCACCGGCTTTTTCGAGATGGCGAAGGCGCGCAAGCTCAAGGCGCGGCCGGCCGGCGTACCGAAGGCGAAGATCGGCAAGATCGGGATTCTCGGCGCCGGCATGATGGGCGGCGGGATCGCCACGGCCAGCGCCGGCCGCGGCATCGAATGCGTGCTGATGGATGTCAACCGGGCCACGGCCGAGAACGGCAAGGCCCGCGCCGCCGCGCCGCTGGAACGGCGGGTCAGGCAGGGCCGGATGACGGCGGCGCAGGCCGGCAGCCTGCTGGAGCGCATCGCGCCGACCGACGACTATGCCGACCTCGACGGCAGCGATCTGGTGATCGAGGCGGTGTTCGAGGACCGGGCGATCAAGGCCTCGGTGACCAGGGCCGCCGAAGCGCACCTCGCCGACGATTCCGTCTTCGCCTCCAACACCTCGACCCTGCCGATCACCGGGCTGGCCGAGGCGAGCGTCCGGCCGGCCAAATTCATCGGCCTGCACTTCTTCTCGCCGGTCGAGAAGATGCCATTGGTCGAGGTCATCCGCGGCGCCGAAACCGGCGACGCCGCGGTCGCCACGGCGCTCGACTATGTCCAGGCCATCGGCAAGACGCCGATCGTCGTCAACGACGGCCGCGGCTTCTTCACCAGCCGGGTCTTCGCGACCTTCGTGATGGAGGGCATCGCGATGCTCAAGGAAGGCGTCGCGCCGGCCCTGATCGAGAATGCCGCCAAGATCGCCGGCATGCCGGTCGGCCCGCTCGAGGTCGTCGACAACACCAGCCTCAACCTGTCGCTGGCCATCCGGCGCCAGTGGAAGAAGGATCTGGGCGACGACTACACGGGCCATCCGGCGGACGACGTGTTCGAGCTGTTCGTCGAGACCCTGGACCGGCCGGGCCGCAAGGCGGGCAAGGGCTTCTACGACTGGCCGGCGGACGGCCCCCAGGGTGGATCCAAGCGCCTGTGGCCGGAGTTGGGCCGGCATTTCGCCCGCGCCGCCGACCAGCCGGACGTCGACGAGGTCAGGCAACGCCTGCTCCACATCCAGTCGGTCGAAGCCCTGCGCTGCCGCGCCGAAGGCGTGGTGACGGAACGGGCCGACGCCGATGTCGGCTCGATCCTCGGCTGGGGCTTCCCGATGTACACCGGCGGCGTCCTCTCCTGGGTCAACCAGACCGGCGCGGAGGACTTCACCGCGCAATGCAACGCGCTGGCCGACAAGCACGGCGCGCGGTTCAGCCCGCCGGACAAGGTGGAAGCGCTGGCGGCGTAGGGCGCGCGGGCCAGCCTATAGAGGTCCACATCCGCAACAAGGCCGATGTCGCCGTTGTAGACCTCCTTGTCGTAGTCGTTCTCGATCTGCATCACCTTGTCGCCCGGCGCGAAGGTCCAGCCGAACCGCTCGACCTTCCGTTCCCCTGCCGATTTCTCGCCATCGCGCCGGAACCCGCCGGTCCTGGGGTCGACCTCAAGCAGGCGGTGGATCGTCTTCGCCTCGAACCCGGTCGCCTCGCTCATCCGCTTGGCGGCGCGCCCGGTCGGCGCACGCAGCAGGATATCAACGCCCTTGACGGACAGGATGCGCAGAATCGCGTTGACGATCGTCTTGCCGACGCCCGGCCCGCCGGCAATCACCGAGGCCTTGGACGAGAGCGCCACCCGGACGGCATCGGCCCGGCCCGACGCCGAACAACACTGTGCAGCCGGCGCCTCATCCTGCTAGGCTGGCCGCCTTGGAACAGGTCGGATTACGAAAGGCGCGTCTTCCATGAAAGTCGGCATTCTCTTCACCTCGCACCCGGACCCGAAGTCCGAACCGTATCCGCACCGGGCCATTCACGAGCGCGTCACCCGCGAGATCCTCGAAGCGGAAGAACTGGGCTTCGACAGCGTGTGGATCGCCGAGCACCACTTCTCCAACAAATACGGCATCCTGCCGGACCCGTTCAGCTATCTGTCCTATCTGGCTGCGAAGACGACGCGAATCCGGCTCGGCGCGGCGGTCATGGTCGTGCCGCTGCACCATCCCCTGCGTATCGTGGAGAATGCGGCCTTCGTCGATATCCTGAGCGGCGGGCGCTTCCAGCTCGGCCTCGGCTCCGGCTACCGGCCCTACGAGTTCGAGGGGCTCGGCATCAGCTATGAGGAACGGCGCGATATCCAGGCGGAGGCGATTCCGCTGATCCTCGACGGCTTCCACAAGAAGCGCGCGAACAGCGACGGCAAGTATTTCCGCATCGCAATGGACGAGACCTGCGAGATCTTTCCGCAGCCCGTCCAGCAGCCGCACCCGCCGCTCTACATGGCCGCTGGCACGGCCGGCTCCATCCGCGCGGCGGCGCGTAACGGTTTCGGGCTGATGCAGTCCTTGCTGCCCTCGGCCGCCACCATCGGCGAGCATATCGCGCTCTACCGCGAGCATATGGCGGAAGCGCCGGCCCCGCTCGACGCCAACCCGGCTTTCGGCGAGGTGGATGTGGTGCGCATGACCTATGTCGCGCCGACCGACGCCAGGGCGCGCGAGGAAAGCGAGGCCGGCATCACGCGCCATATGAAGTCGTTTCTGGGCGGTGCGGTCGGGAGCTACCTGGGCGACGTCGCCGAGAAGGCGGACGAGAGCCAGTTCGCCTATGAGCATCTGGTGAAGGACACCATCCTGCACGGCTCGCCCGACACGGTGCTGCGCATGATCGAGAGGTTCCGCAATGTCGGCGCGACCTCGCTGATGATCCACTATCCGCCCTACTACGGCGCCGAGCGGACGCTCGACATGCTGCGCCTCTTCGCCGCCGAGGTGCTGCCGGAATTGACGCGGATGGACACAGGCGCACAGCCGCTCCGCGCCGCTGAGTAACCCCTCCGTGGCACCGACAGTTCGACCGCGCTGTCCTCGGTCAGAATCCGTCTTGCCCGAATGGCCGTTGCAGCTCTTGCCCGTGCCGCGGCCGGCCGGGTTGCCCTTCTCGCAGCCCAGGTGACCGGTCAGCTCGGCGCCGAACCAGCGTGCCGAACGGCAAGCGTGCTTTTTACCCGGCATGCCGACAATCGTTCGTTGATCCCGAAATGCCGCAGTACCAACTAAAAGACCTGGAACTGGCGACCAATATTGACCGGCTCGACTTCGCTATACCGGTGAGTCGCGATGACGGGTCGCCGATTGCCAGGCCGGTAAAAACCGGAATGCCCGCTTGATACGATCTGCGTGGAGAAACCGACCATGGCCCTGGAAAACCTCAACCACTTTCTCGTGGTTGCCGACGATCTTGAGGCAACCCGCGACTTTTATGTCGATGTATTGGGCCTCGCGGATGGCCACCGGCCGCCCTTCGATTTCGTCGGCCACTGGATCTATCTGGGCGACCGTGCGGTGGTCCACCTGGCCGAGCACAGGGACTATCTCGACAAGGTCGATCACGTCCGCGACGGCTCCGGGGACATCGCCACGGGCTCGATCGATCACATCGCCTTTGAGGCCACCGGACTGCACGACATGATTGTGACGCTGGAGAAACACGGAGTCGCGGCCCGCCATCGCAAGGTGCCGGATGTCAACCTGCACCAGGTATTCGTCCACGACCCGAACGGCGTTCTCATCGAATTGAACTACTCCGCCGATGAAGGGGCGGACCTGGACCCATCCAGCTAGTATCGATCGCCTGTGTGCCTACAGGAACCCTCTCCAGTTGTCGGGCGCATGACCTTGACCCCTGACAACCAAAAAGGATCAACGGATTACAGTGCCGATCGGAAACGAAACCACGAGCCGTACAACACCGCGCCAAGATCCACTCCACCAATCCCCTCGAACGCCTCGACGGCGAGATCAAGCACCACACAAACGGCGTCGGCAACTTTCCAAACGAAGCCGTCATTACCCGACTGGTCGGAGCCATTCTCCTTGAACAGAACGAGGAATGGGGCGTCCAGAGGGCACGCGAAATAACACTGGCAATCAGAAAACCGCTCGACGATAATGACCTCGTCAGGCTGCCACGGGTGGCAGCCTGACCCTTCCGGTCCAGCCCGTCGAATATCGTGTGGTTGCCCGAACTTCTACACCACGCGCGGAGACATGCTCCTAGCTCGCACTGACAAAATCGTTAGAGGAAAAAACCATGAATATGGTCGAAGAATTCGAAGCCCTCTGGCCGGGCGGCATCAATGCGGTTCCAGCCGTAACCCCGGCACCACGATCAGCAGATCTCAGTGGTAAACGAATTGGATTTCTGTGGGACTACGTGTTTAGAGGTGACGAAATCTTCCCAATACTGGAAGAAACCATCACCCAAGCCTTCGAAGATGTGGAGATTGTTGGCTACGAGGCTTTCGGCTCGACTTTCGGCGGCAGGGAACATGAAATGCTCGCCGCGCTACCGCAACGGCTGAAAGAACTCAACATTGATGCGGTCGTCTCCGGCGTCGGTTGTTGAGGCGCATGCACGCCCGCCGTGATGCGGGCCAGCGCCATTATCGAGAAAACCGGGATACCCACGGCTTCCCTAATCTGTGACGGCTTCATCGACCAGGCCGCTGCCATCACCCCGGGGCTTGGCATTGCCAGCTTGCCGGTAGCCCGTATTGTCGGCCATGTCGATGGGCAGAATCTTGACGAACTGGAGCAAAACCTAAGGACAGTGACGTCAAGTGCCGTGATCGATTGTCTCACCAATCCGATAGAACCGGTTTTGGCGGCGTCTGAATATACCAATGATTCCATTGTTGCGCAGGGCTCGTTCGATGACGTCAACAAAATGTTCTATGAACGCCACTGGAGTGATGGTCTACCGATCGTACCGCCAACGACCGAGCGTGTGGCCGCATTTTTTGCTTGTACTGACGATGATCCCGATCGCGTTATTGGCGTTTTAAAGCCCTCTGGCTCAGCGGCAACTGTCCGAAATGTGGCCATAAATGGCGTGATGGCAAATTGCCTCCCGGTGTATATGCCGGTGCTGATTGCCGTTGCCGAAGCGCTCGTTGATCCCGGTTATGGAGTTGAACACAGCGGCGATACCACCGGCGGGGAAGCTCTTATCATCTTGAGTGGTCCCATTATTGGCCAATTGCAGTTCAATTGTGAGGGGGCGGCGCTGCGCGACGGCTATCAGGCAAACACCAGCGTTGGCCGATTCCTTCGTCTTTTCCTGCGTAACGTTGCCCGTTGCCTGCCGGGCGGCGCGGATAAAAGCACATTCGGTCATACTTGGCGCGTCGTCTTGGCCGAAAATGAGACGGCGGCACAGGAGCTTGGCTGGCCTTCGTTTAGCGTTGACGCCGGCTTCGATTCTAATGCAAACATCGTCACTATCGGTCGTTTTACCAGTAGTGGCGTGGTCGGCTCAATTTATGGCAATGACCCAGGCCGAATTGCCCGTTATCTGGCCGACGGATTGGTTCGCCAATCGGGCTGGGAGCTTGTTTTCACCGTCGGCTTTGCCCGCGGCATCTATCGCCCGCTGCTGGTACTGAGCCCGATGGTAGCAAAAACACTGGCGCGAAGCGGTACAACGAAACAGAAACTACGCTCCCTGTTGTTCCAATATGCGCGTCTGCCCGCAAGCAAACTGGAATCCTATATCGGCGCCTGGTCAAATTTGGTGCCCGGGAATCAGAGTTTGCATCAGCTGGTGGAAGCTGGCACAGCAGCGCCCCAGTACGCCGAAAGCGACGATCCCGAACGTCTGGTGCCGATCGTCGAAAAGCCGGAGCATATACTTCTGGTGCTAAGCGGCGACCCGCTCCGTTCAAATGCCTGCGTATTCGCCAGCAACGGCATGCACGGCTTTCCAACGAGTAAACGCATCCGGTTGCCGCGGTAAATGCGAACCGGATCGAAAAGAACCTTTCTACATGATTCCCCATAATTCGTCATGTTTTGACCTGCCCCCGTCAACCGGTCCGGTTCGCATGTTTGCGCATTGACGGTTTCTCGGTCTGCGCAAGATGGTCCCACAACGCGTCGCGATGATCGAGGACCGGATGCGCGACTCCGCCCACTACCATTACGACGGCAGCACCGAATGGGCGGCTCTGCTGCGCAAGCTCGAACGCGAATGCCCCGGCTATCGGCCATGAATACCCGGCTCAGACCGGATTTCTCACCACAGTCACGGTCCGCGCCGCGCTGTCCGGCCGGCAGGGCAGGAAAATCGGGCTAGGCCTCGCCGGTCTGGAGCGGGGACCGGTCCTGCAATTCGACGAGCTTCCAGGCCATGCGCTCCATAAGGTCCTTGCGCGTCGTCCGGTGCTCGGGCGCATTCCGCAGATTGACGATCTCGCCGGGATCGTTGTCGAGATCGTAGAGTTCGCCGAAATTCTGGCCTTCCCACAGGGTCATCCGCCAGCGCCGGTCCTGGAAGGTGCGGACGCGGACCGAGCCGGTCAGGCCCATGTAGGGCCTGGACGTTTGTTGCTCGATCACAAGGCAATCATGCCTGGAATCGCCGCTGGCCAGAACGGCGGAAATATCCTGGCCCTGCATGCCGTTGAACGGGGCTAGGCCGGCCCGCGCCAGAATCGACTGTGCGATATCGAGCGAACTGCAAAGAGCGCCGGTCGAGGCCGGCCGGTCTCCTGCCGCCGGGTCGGCCCAGAGGAATGGAACACGGATCAGGCTCTGATAGTGCAGCGGCCCCTTCTGCACGATGCCGTGGTCGCCCATCCAGTCGCCATGGTCGCTGGTGAAG
Source organism: Alphaproteobacteria bacterium (assembly GCA_965249845.1). Taxonomy (GTDB): domain Bacteria; phylum Pseudomonadota; class Alphaproteobacteria; order Bin65; family Bin65; genus Bin65. The sequence continues at coordinate 2,501,570 of CBDFNA010000003.1, read as the reverse complement.
ATGACGACCGTGTCTTCCGCAAGGCCGAACTCCGCAAGCGTCGCCAGCACGCGGCCGATACAGTCGTCGATCAGGGCGATCATGCCATAGGTGACCGCAACGATCTGTTTCGCTTCCAATTCGCTGACGGCGTAGGGCAGCACCCAGCGGCGATCGGCAGTGCCGTTCTCGAACTCCCGGTGCATGGCGGCCAGTGCCGGCGTCTGGTCGTGGGGCCGGTGATAGAAACTGTCCGGCAGCGTTACGTCGGCAGGGTCGTACATGCGCTGACGACCGTCGCCTGGATGCGGGTGCGGCCGCAGGACGGGCCGGCCGGCGAGCGCGTGCCCTGGGCCAACAGGCTGCGCGCTCTTGCCGGCGTGTGGGGGGTCGTCTCGATCTTTCTTCTGGTTCTGGGCGGCATATTCGGCGGCCTGTTCTCGCCGACCGAAGGAGCCTCGGTCGGGGCTGCCGGCGCGCTGCTGCTCGGCGTCCTGTCCGGGAAGATCGGCTGGCCCGTGTTTGTCGACGCCGTCTCCGAAACCGTGGTGCTGACCGCCGCCATCCTGTTCGTCGTGATCGGCGTTTCGCTGTTCTCCTTCTTCGTCACCGGCGCCCATTTTCCGCAGTTCCTCTCGGCTTTCATCGGCGGTCTCGACCTGTCGAAAAATCTCGTCCTGGCCATCGTCGTTCTGCTGCTGATCGTGCTCGGCTGCTTTCTCGACGTGATCGCTATCGTCTTCGTGACCACGCCCGTGCTGTTCCCGATCATGCGCGATCTGGGCTTCCACCCTGTGTGGTACGGCATCGTCACCATGATGGTCGTGGAATTCGGCGCGGTGACGCCGCCGATCGGGATGAACATCTTCGTGCTCGCGAAGCAGCTGCCGCAGGTGACAGCGGCCCAGGCATTCACGGGCATCGCACCCTATCTGATCGCCGACACCCTGCGCCTGTTCCTGATCGTCGCCTTCCCGATCGTCGTGCTGTGGCTGCCGGGAGTGTTCTTCGAATGACGGGCGGGCCTCAGCGGCTGCTGGCGGGGATTGCGGCGCTGGCCGGCGTCGCGATCGTCTGCCTGATGACCCTCACCGTGCTGGATATCGCCGGCCGTAACCTCAGGCTGTACTATCTGGTCGGCGTCATCGAGATCTCGACGCTCACGATGGTGCTGATGGCCTATTTCGCCTTCTCCCACACCTTCGTGGAAGACGGGCATATCGCGGTCGATCTGTTCACGACTAGTTTGTCCAACCGCACGAACGCCCGCCTCGACGCCGTATTGCTGGTCGTGGCCGGCCTGTTCTTTGCCGTGCTGGCCTGGCCGGTGCTCAAGCACGGGCTGGAGCTGCACGAAGCCGGCGAGCGCACCACCAACATGGAGTGGTCGCCTCTCGTCTTCGCCGTCCCGTCATTCGCTGGAATCGTCGTGACAGCGGCGACCTGTACGGTCCTGGGCACAGTCCGATTGATCCGGGCGATACGGGCTGGATCGCCAGGGCGGTCGTCTCCTTGATGTCTTCCATGACGAAACTCGTCGGGATGTCCGAATTCGGGATCTTGGCGATCGGGCGCTTGCAGAACCGGTCGTAGCCCTCCTTGACGTCCGGCACCCGTAGCCGGAGCACATATTCGATATCGCCGGTCATCCGGTGGGCGCCCTAGATCTCCGGCAACGTCCGGACCGCCTTCTCGAACTTGCGGAGCCGGCCCTTCTCATGGACGTTGGTGCGGATGTGGCGTGGGCCCCAGTGGTCGGACAGTTTCAGGCGGCCGATTTGACCGGCTCTGCCTGAGCCGGTAGCTCTTGCCGTTCATTTTCAGGATGTGGGCATGGTGGGTAATGCGGTCGAGCAGCGTGCCGGTGAGGCGCTCACTGGCTAAGAGCGAGGTCGATTTCTGGAAGGGCAGGTTTGAGGTGACGATGGTGGCGCCGTTCTCGTAGCGCCGGCTGAAGACGTCAAAAGCAGCTCGCTGCCTCGCACATCGTTGACCACTGCCGTCGACAATTTGAGTTGTCCGAACAGCAGTCCTGCATGCCCGCCTCATATATTTTGCAGACATTTGCTGTCCAAATTTTCCAATGATACAGTCAAAAAGATTGCGTGGATTTTCTGCTGCAAGGCAAGCGATGGCGGCGATCGAACTGACCAACGTGACCAAGTCGTGGGGCAAGACCGTCGCCGTCGGCGACATCTCGTTCACCGTAAACAGCGGAACTTTCGTGGTCCTGCTGGGACCTTCCGGATGCGGAAAGTCAACGACTCTCAGAATGATCGCCGGCCTTGAGGAAATGACGTCCGGCAAGGTGATAATTGACGGCCGCGACATGTCCCGTGAACCGCCGTCGGCGCGCCGGGTGTCCATGGTGTTTCAGTCCTACGCCTTGTTCCCGCATCTGGATACCCGCCAGAATATCCTGTTCGGTCTCAAGGTCCGCAGGATCGAGCGGGCGGAGCGGGAGCGCCGCCTGATACAGGTCGCCGAAATGGTCGGCCTGGACCAACTTCTGGATCGCAAGCCTTCGCAGCTGTCAGGGGGCCAGCGCCAGCGGGTGGCCTTGGCTCGGGCCATCGTTGCGGAGAACTCCATCTGCCTGATGGACGAGCCTCTGTCTAATCTGGATGCCAAATTGCGACACGAAATGCGGGTGGAAATCCGTGCGCTCCAGGAACGGCTCGGGATGACGGTCGTCTATGTGACCCACGATCAGACCGAGGCGATGAGCATGGCCGACAAGGTCATCCTCATGCGCGAAGGCCGGATTGAACAGATCGGTACACCAGGCAGTCTTTACGACGGCCCGTCGACGAAGTTTTGCGCCGAATTCATCGGCACACCGCCCATGAACATCCTGAGGCTGGCCGATGCGGAGGGCGGCGCCGTTATTGCCGGGAGCGACGGACCTGCCGTCGTCGCCGGTTCCGGCCGGGACCGGGAATTGGGCATTCGCCCGGAACATATAGGGGTCTCGGCGACCGGGGGTGTCTCGGCCACCGTCACCTCCTGCGACTATCTGGGAGCCGATACGATCGTGTCAGCGCAAATCGGCGCACAAGAGGTGTTGGTACGGACTCCCGGACGGTTCGGCTTAGCTTCCGGAGAGACGATCGGACTGACTTGGTCGGAAGCCGATACCCACGTCTTCAACTCCATGAATGGACGCCGTGAGGAGGGGGTCGCGAAGCTGCCGGCCACGGCATGATGAATTTAGCACCACGCACGGACCGTGCGCCGCGTGGATTGACGAAACGGAAACCTGCAAGTCGGGTTTCGAATACCACCAGGAGGAGAATAAAATGTTTCGAAAGTTGAACACCCTGATCGGGGGCGCCGTGCTCGCCCTCGGCCTTTCCCTGAACGCGCCGGGCGCAGGGGCGGTCGAACTGAGCATGTACTATCCGGTTGCCGTGGGCGGTCCGCTAACGAAGATTGTCGATGGCATGGTTGCGGACTTCATGAAGGCCAACCCGGATATCAAGGTCAACGCCATCTACGCCGGCAACTACAACGACGCACGAATCAAGGCGCTAGCGGCCCTCAAGAGCGGAAAACCGGCGCAGTTGTCGGTCATGTTTTCGATCGATATCTACGAACTTATCGAACAGGGCGCCATTGTTGCCTTCGACGATATCGTCGAAACGGCGGAAGAAAAAGCCTGGCTCAAGAAATTCTATCCGGCGCTGATGGAAAACGGAATGACCCAGGGCAAAGTCTGGGGAATCCCGTTCCAGCGTTCGACTATCGTCATGTACTACAACAAGGACGCCTTCCGCGACGCCGGCCTCGATCCGGGAAAGCCCCCCGCAACGTGGGGCGAGTTAGTTTCGATGGGCAAAAAACTGGTCAAGAAGAGCGGCGGCCAGACAATGCGCTGGGGCGCCATGATCCCGTCCACCGGCTATCCCTACTGGATGTTCGGCGCCTTGACCAAGCAGAACGGTCAGGTGCTTATGAACGCCGATGGCAACAAGACCTATTTCGACGCGCCGGCAACCGTCGAAGCGCTTCAGTTCTGGTACGACCTTGGCAAGAAACACAGCGTCATGCCGTCCGGCACCATCGAATGGGGGACGCTCCGCAAGAACTTCCTCGAAGGCAAGACCGCCATCATGTGGCATTCGACGGGCAATCTCACAGTGGTCAAGAAGCGGGCCAAGTTCGACTTCGGCGTCGCGATGCTTCCGGCCAGTAAAGGCCGCGGCACGCCCACAGGCGGTGGCAACTTCTATATCTTCAAGAAGAGTTCTCCGGCCGAACGCAAGGCAGCTATGAAGTTGATCCGCTTCCTGACACAGCCGCAGCGTACGGCGGAATGGAGCATGAAGACGGGTTACATCGGCACCCGTCCGGATGCCTACGAGACGGACGCCCTGAAGAAATACGTCGCCAGCTTCCCGCCGGCCGCCGTGGCCCGCGACCAACTCAAATTCGCGACTGCGGAGCTTTCGACCTATCAGACCGGCCGCGTCCGGAAGCTGCTGGACGATGCCATCCAAGCTGCTCTGGTCGGGACAAAATCGCCTCAGAACGCCCTCAGCTCGGCCCAGAAGCAGGCTGACAGGCTGCTGAAGCGGTATCGGTAGAACTACTGTCGAAGCGACCCGGAAACACCGCCAGGCGTTTCCGGGTCGCCGCCTTTCGGCACCGCTCATATGAGACAATCGACAGCACGCATGAACCAGGTTTACGGCTGGTTGCTGCTGACGCCCGCCGCTATTCTGCTAATTTCCTTTACCTATTACCCCGCAGTCGCGACGCTGGGTCAGAGTTTTTTCTCCGCCGGAACAGCACTAAAACCTTCTATATTTGTCGGCGTCGACAACTATAGATCTATGCTCGACGACGAGGTCTTTTGGCAGGTCCTGAAAAATAATCTCTGGTATGCCGCGGGAACCATCCCGGCAAGTATCGCCATCGCCTTGCTGATGGCGGTCTGGGTGAACGGGAAGCTCCCCCTGCGCGGTCTTATCCGCATGAGCTACTTTACGCCCACGGTCCTGCCGATGATCGCTGTCGCCAACATTTGGCTGTTTTTCTACAGTCCGGGCATCGGGGCGATCGATCAGATTGCCGGCTTTCTGGGCCTGCCGACCTACAACTGGTTGGGAGACCCGGACACAGTGCTGGGCTGCATCATCATCATGACGATCTGGAAAGAAGCCGGATTTTTCATGATCTTCTATCTGGCGGCGCTGCAATCGCTACCTCCGGAACTTGAGGAAGCGGCAAAACTGGAAGGCGCCAGCCGCTGGTATTACTTCCGGCGGGTCGTTTTTCCCTTACTGATGCCTACAACGCTGTTCGTATTGATTAACGCTGTCATCAATTCCTTCAAACTGGTCGACCAGCTTTTCATCCTGACCAAGGGGGGACCCGACAACGCCAGTTCCTTGCTGCTGTATTACATTTATGAAGTCGCCTTCAGCTTCCTCGATCAGGCCTACGCGTCGACTCTGACCGTCGTTCTCCTGGCCAGCCTGGCGGTCATCGCAATTGGTCAGTTCGTGTTCCTCGACAAGCGGATCCACTACCGGTGATGAAGCGCTCCGGCAGCATCTGGGACGGGTTGGAGGTCGGCGCCGCCTGGCTGCTGGCCGCCGTCTGGCTGCTGCCGCTCGTCTATGCCTTCTGGAGCGCCTTCCACCCGACGGAATATGCGGTCCGGTTCGAACTCCTGGCTCCGCTCACGCTGGACAATTTCCGTGAGGCCTGGTCGCAAGCGCCCTTCGCCCGCTACTACCTGAACACTTTTCTTCTAGTGAGTTCGGTCCTGGCCGCCCAATTCGTCCTCTGCACGCTGGCTGCCTACGCCTTCGCGCGGTTCGAGTTCCGCGGCCAGAACATCGCTTTCGCCCTTGTCCTGGTGCAGTTGATGATCATGCCGGAGGTCCTGATTGTCGAAAACTACAGGACCATGGGCCAACTGGGTTTGATCGACACCATCACCGGTATCGGTCTCCCCTACATGGCGAGCGCGTTTGGGATATTCCTCTTACGCCAGACCTTCAAAACCATCCCGAAGGAACTGGAGGAAGCCGCCCGGGTCGAAGGGTGCTCTCCGCTACAGATCCTGTGGAAGGTCTATGTGCCCCTGGCCCGCCCTACCTACATCGCCTACGGCCTGGTTTCCGTAAGCTATCACTGGAACAATTTCCTGTGGCCGTTGGTCATCACCAATTCCGTGACGACCCGCCCCCTGACCGTTGGACTGGCAATTTTCGGCGCTCCGGAATCGGGTGTCGATTGGCCGATCATCACCGCCGGGACGCTGCTCGCGGTCGCGCCGTTGCTGGTCGCCTTTCTGCTGTTCCAGCGCCAGTTCGTGCAGTCGTTCATGCACGCAGGAATCAAATGACGACCATCGTCAGCTGGAACATCCAGGCCGGCCTGGGGGTCGACGGGCGGGTCGATCTGGGTCGCATCGGCCGTGTCATCGCTGCCTTGGCCGATGCCGATATCGTTTGCCTGCAAGAGGTCGAGAGCTCGGGGCGCGCAGCCTCGGGGGTCGATCAGTTCGCCGCCATCCCGGACCTGTTTCCCCTCCATACAGGCATCGACGGGGCCAGCGTCCAGCGCGCGGCCGGACAGGAGGCATACCGTTTCGGCAACATGGTGTTGTCCCGGCTGCCGGTATTGAGCGTGTTCCGGCACCATCTGCCCTGGCCGGCGACGCCCGGCATTAAGCACATGCCGCGACAGGCGACCGAGGTCGCGGTCGAAACGCCTGCCGGCCCCTTGCGGGTGGTCACAACCCATCTCGAGTTTCATTCTCTGGCGCACCGTCAGGCCCAGGTTGCGCGCCTGCGGGAGTTGCATGCCGAAGCCGCTGCTCAGGAGAAGAAACCGGGCCTGGCGAGCGCGCACGGCCCCTATGCCAGCCTTGAACGGCCCGCCGCGGCGGTAATCTGCGGCGACTTCAACATGGAGGTTGAATCGGACCCGTACGCCGCCATGCTGGAGCCGTTCGACGACGGCGTGCCCGGGCTGGTCGATGCCTGGTCCGAGCTGTATCCGGGCCGCCCGCACGATCCCACTTGCGGCGTTTTTGACCGCGCGCAGTGGCCGGCCGGACCGCATTGCCGGGATTTCTTTTTCGTCAGCGAGGATTTGCGGTCGCGCCTCGTATCCCTGTCGGTCGATGTGGAGACCGACGCCTCGGACCACCAGCCGATGGCGCTGACCCTGGACGATACCGGCTGAGGCGGAGGGAGTGCCTGAACTCGGTACGACCCACGATCTGGCGATCATCGGCGGCGGCATCAACGGCGTCGGGATTGCCCGCGACGCAGCGGGCCGCGGGCTCTCGGTGCTGCTGGTTGAGGCCGGTGATCTTGCCGGTGGCACGTCATCGGCCAGCTCGAAACTTATCCATGGCGGCTTGCGCTATCTTGAGCACATGCAATTCCGGCTCGTACGCGATGCCCTGAAGGAGCGTGAAGTGCTGATGGCCAGCGCGCCGCACATTGTGCAACCGCTGCGGTTCGTGCTGCCACACGTGCCTACCATGCGGCCCCGTTCGCTGATCCGTCTGGGTCTCCTGCTATACGATCACCTCGCGCGGCGGCGTGCCATCCCGGGGTCGGCCAAAGTCGACCTGGCATCGTCGGGCCTGGGAGCGCCCCTGCGCCCGGAATTTCGCTATGGCTTCAACTACTGGGACTGCTGGGTCGACGACGCCCGGCTGGTGGTGATCAATGCCCGCGCCGCCGCTGAACACGGTGCCGATATCCTTACCCGTACACCCTGTATCGCGGCCGAACGGCTCGATGACCGGTGGCGCCTGCGGTTGCGCGACAAGGCTACCGGCAGGACTCTTGAGGCCCGGGCGCGCGGCCTCGTCAACGCCGCCGGCCCCTGGGTCGGACAGGTCGCCAGCTTCATCGATACCGACGGGGCCATTGCTTCCGGACCGCGACTGCGGCTGGTCAAGGGCAGCCACATCGTGGTGCCTCGCGTCGCCGATACCGACGATGCCTATATCCTGCAACACGATGACCGTCGCGTGGTCTTCGTTCTGCCGTTCGAGGACCGTTTCTCGCTAATCGGTACCACCGACGTTCCGTTCGAAGGGGACGCCGGCGGGGTGGCGATCGACGCGGAAGAAACAAATTACCTGATCGATGCCGTTGGCCGTTATTTGAAGCGACCGCCCACGGCGGCGGAGGTCGTATGGTCGTTCTCCGGCGTTCGACCGCTCTACGAGGACGATGAATCCGCTTCCGCTTCCGCAGTTACCCGGGATTATCGGCTCGAATTGGAGGGCGGCAGGGGCCGACCGCCTTTGCTTACCGTCATGGGGGGCAAGCTTACCACGTACCGCCGGCTCGCCGAGGAGGCCGTGGACAGGCTGGCGCCGCACCTCGGGACCGCCGGTGGGTGCTGGACCGAGTCGGCTCCCCTGCCGGGAGGAGACCTGCCGGGATCGGATGTCGAAGCCTTCGTAGACGAACTGGAACGCCGTCATGACCGTTTCGACCGGGGATTTCTGGTCCGCCTCGCCCGCCGTCACGGCAGTGTCGCCGACGATGTCATAGGCGATTCCCGGAGCCAGCAGGACATGGGCCGGCATATCGGCGCCGATCTGTATGAGCGCGAAGTTCTCCACATGGCCGCCAACGAATGGGCGCGCCAGCCCGAAGATATCCTGTGGCGCCGTACCAAGACGGGCATTCATCTCTCGGCGACGGAGCGCGAGACGGCAGCCGAGGCCCTGGCCGCGATGCTATGACTGCGCCAAGACCTCTCTCCGAGTGGCCGGCCGCGGCGCGCAGCGCTGTCGCTGGCGTGTTCACCGATATTGACGACACACTGACCGTCGACGGACGCATCCCCGCTGCTGCCTTCGCCGCCATTGAACGCTTGCGGGACGCCGGGCTCCTGATCGTGCCGGTAACGGGCCGGCCGGCCGGTTGGTGCGACCTGATCGCCCGGACCTGGCCGGTCGACGCTGTCGTCGGCGAAAACGGCGCTCTCGCTTTCCGCTACGACGGGAAGGCAAAGCAAATGCTGCGCCTCTATGCCGATTCAGCGACCGAACGTGCCGAGAAGATGCAACGCCTTGAAGGGGTGCGCGACGCTGTCATGGCCCAGGTGCCGGGCGCCCGCGTTTCCGCCGATCAGCCCTACCGGGAAACCGATCTTGCCATCGATTTCGCCGAGGACGTGCCGCGCCTCGATGACGCCGCCATCGAACGTATCGTCGCCATCTTCGAGGAGCGCGGCGCCACCGCCCGGGTCAGTTCCATTCATGTCAACGGCTGGTTCGGCGACTACAGCAAGCTGAGCATGACACACCGCATGATGTCGGAATTCTTCGGCCTCGATCTGGACGTTGTGAAATCGGAGTATGTATTTGTCGGCGACTCCCCGAACGACGCTCCCATGTTCGATTATTTCCCCGCCGCCGTAGGCGTCGCCAACCTGCGCGACATTGCGCATCGATGCCCGAGCCTGCCGAAATGGATCACCGAGGCGCCGCGAAGCAAAGGTTTCATCGAACTGGCCGAAGCTATTCTGGCTGCGAGACGATCGCCATCCATGTCGTGATGGGGCTGGTGGTTACTCAGCCCTCGCACCGCGGTTGCGATGCAGGCCGAGGCGCAGATCCTGCTCGGCCGGCTCGAACAGGCCTGGGATACGGCGGTCGCCAGGGGCTCGGCGTCGCCGATGCTCCGGGTCATCAAAATGCCGGCCGATCTGTCCGGCCTCGACCGGCGCACTGCCGACCGGCGCGCCGAGCTGTGGCCGCTGCCGGATGAGGCCCTGTCCGGTGAGGCCCTGTCCGGTGAAGCCCTGTCCTGCGGGACGGAAACGGCCGCGCCGGCGGAGAGAGTGCCGCCGGGCCCGCTCACAATGGCGCTCCGGCAGGGCCGCGACCGGGCCGGGCGGAAGGCTGCAATCTGACCCGCGCAGAGCGAGAGGCCTGGAAACAGTTCATCGGCAAAGAATTCGCGTCAGAGCGGCACTACCGGCCGGAGCCCGTGCCGGGCGGGATCGCGACCGATCCCGACGAATCGTGACATTTCCTGATTTCGGGCGAGTATGCCCCTGCCGTCTGCTAAACCCGATTCCGTCCTTTCGACAGAAGACCCGGTAGAGGCGCCGAACGCCCTACTCCGCCAGGCGCAGGTTCACCCGGCGGTTGCGGCGGCCCTTGTTTTCGATCTTGCCGATGGCGACGGGGCCGATTTCGCCGGTGCTTGCAACATGGGTGCCGCCGCAGGGTTGCAGGTCCACCGTGTCCGCCCCATCGCCGACCCGCAGCAGGCGGACGCTGCCCGCCCCCATCGGCGGCTTGACCGAGAGGGTGCGCACCAGCTCCGGCCGGGCGGCCAGTTCCGCGTCGGCGATCCATTCGGCGCCGACCGGCAGATCGGCAGCGATCAGGCCGTTGATCGCGGCTTCGATGGCGGCCTTGTCCAGCGACGTATCGGGCAGGTCGAAATCCAGCCGCCCCCTACACTCACCCATTCGGCCATCGCCGATCTGGCCGCCGGTGACGTCGCCATGGATCGCCGCGCACATCAGATGCAGCGCCGTGTGCACGCGCATGTGGCGGTGGCGCCGGTCCCAGTCGATGGCGCAGGTCACGCTGTCGCCCGGCTTCGGCAGGATGGTGCCTTCCGCCGGAATGTGCCGGTGCTCGCCGGTCGCGCGGTCCTTGCGGGTATCGGCAATCGCGATTTCGCCGCCATCGGGCAGCGTGAGCGCGCCGCTGTCGCCCGGCTGGCCGCCGCCCTCGGGGTAAAACACCGTGCGGTCGAGCACGACGCCTTCCGGCCCTGCGCGCAGCACCGTCGCTTGGCAGGACTTCAGATAGGCGTCGTGGCGGAACAGTTCTTCGGTCATGGAAGTATTCTTGGTCCGGATGTCTCGCAAATTGCAAGAAAATCGGGGCTTAGACCGGGTCGGACCGATACTTCCCCCGCTTCAGCGGGGGAAGTGGCCGAGCGCAGCGAGGTCGATGGGGGTGCGGTGCCGGACCGACGAGAAGCGCCCCGTTGCAACGAGATGGGCGGCGCTGCGCGTCCGGAGACGCGCCAACCCCACCCCGATTCTAATCCGGACCTCCCCTTCTGAAGAAGGGGAGGAAATTCCGTCAGCTCTCGCCGTCGCCCAGCACGCGCAGGAAGACCTCGCGGTCGATGTTGCCGCCGCTGAGCACGAGGCCGACCTTGCGGCCCGCCATCGCCGCCCGCTCCTTGGTCAGCGCGGCCAATGCCGCCGCGCCGGCGCCCTCGGCGATATTGTGGGTGTCGGTGTAGTAGGCCCGCATCGCGGCTTCGATTTCGGCCTCGCTGACCGTGACGATCCGTGCCGCGCCGCGGTTGACGATGGCGACCGCGTCCGGCGCCGGCACGCGACAGGCCATGCCGTCGGCCATCGTACCGGCCGAATTGGTCGAGACCGGCTGGCCGGCCGCGAAGGAGAGGGCGTAGGCAGCGGCATTCCCGGCGCACACGCCGACAATTTCGGTGGCGAGGCCGAGGGCATCGCGCGCCGCGATCGCGCCGCAGATGCCGGAGCCGAGCCCGATCGGCACATAGACGGTGTCCAGATCCGGCACGGCACGGAAGAATTCCAGGGCGTAGGTCGCCGTGCCGTGCACCAGCGGCTCGGCGAAGGAAGCGACCATGTGCAGGCCGCGCTCGTCCGCCAGCGCCTCGGCATGTTCCACCGCCTCCTCGAAATCGCTGCCATGGACGATCAGCTCGGCGCCCTGGGCCTGCATCGCGGCGTTCTTCTCGCGGCTGTTGCCCGCGGGCACGACGATCACCGGATGCAGCCCGTTGCGCCTCGCGGCGACGGCGATGGCTTGGCCGTGGTTGCCGCGGGTCGCCGCGATCGCGCCCCGAACGCCGGGCTCCGACCGGCGCAGGCGGGACATGTAGATCAGCCCGCCGCGGATCTTGAAGGCGCCGATCGGCGTGTGGTTCTCGTGCTTCACCCACACCTCCGCGCCGGTCCGCGCGCACAGCAGGGGCCAGCAATGGGCCGGCGTCGGCGGCATGACGGCGTGGACGGTCTCGGCCGCCGCTTCGATGGCCGCAAGGTCGGGGAGCATCATCGGCGTCTCCTGCGGGGAAATGAGCTAGTGGGCATATTTCTGGGCGATCCAAGTGCCGAGCAGGATGAGCAGCCCGGCGGCGAGGATGGTCCAGGTGATCCGCTCGCCCAGAATGGCCGCCGCGGCGATGACGGACAAGACCGGCTGCAGGAACTGGAAGACCGCGACCCTTGCGATGCCGCCCCGGTTCATGGCCAGGAACCACAAGGCATAGCCGGCCAGCGACGACAGCAGGGTGAGCCAGCCGACCGCGAACCAGCTGTCAGCCGTAACCTCGGCCCAATCCGTGTAGGGATAGAGGATCAGGATCGCCGGCACCGTCAGCATCAGGGCCGCGCCGAGGCCGTAGAAGGTCGCGCTCCAGCTGCCGACCACCGGCCCCAGTTTGGCCCCGCCGACATAGCCCGCCGAGCACAGGCACACGCCGGCGAGGACGACCAGATCGCCGACCAGCCAAGTCGGCGACAGGGTGAGATCGCCGGGGGCCACAGTCTCCTGCCGGGTAAAGACGATCAGCAGGACCGCGCCGGCAATCGCGATCGCCGCGCCCAGCCACCAGCCGGGCCGGGGCCGGACCCGGTTCACGGCGGCGGCGATCAGGCCGGTGGTGACCGGCAGGAGCGCCATGATTAGCGCGGCGTGGCTGGCGTTGGCGAGCGCGACCCCGAGGCTCAGGACCGTCGGCCAGAGCGCGAAGTTGACCCAGCCGGAAATAACCAGCAGCCAACGGTGCCGCGCCCGTTTCGGGAAGGGCAGCCGGAAGGCCAGCGCAATGCCGAGGCCGATGAAGCCGGCCAGCATCGAGCGCAGGGCGCCGACCGTCAGCCCGTCGATGCTCTCGACCGCGACCCGGTTGGCCACCACCGTGCCGCCCCAGAAGATCAGCGTGACCAGCGCCGCCGCCACCGCAACCGGCGGCAGGCCGCGGTTCGCCACCGCCGGTGTGGCCCCTGTCGATGGGACTCCCGTCGATGGGACTCCCGTCAAACCGCGATGGTTCCTTCGAGATACGGTGCGCCGTAGCCGGCAATCGTGACCCGGTTGCCGTTCAGCGCGCACCAGAGCGCGCCGCCGCGGGCGGAGACCTGGCGGGCGAACATTTCGGTCTTGCCGAGCCGTTCGGCCCAATACGGGATAAGGATACAATGCGCCGACCCGGTTACCGGATCCTCGTCGATCCCGTGCGACGGCGCGAAAAAACGCGAGACGAAATCGCAATCCCCGCCCTCACCGCCGGGCGCGGTAACGATCAGTTCGGGAATTTCGAGGTTGGCGACGCGAGCGAAATCCGGGCGCAGGGCCCGGACCGTGTCCTCGCTGTCGAGCACCGCGAGGGCGTAGGGCGCGGCGAGCAAGGCTTCCGGCGCCGCTCCAAGCGCGCCGGCGACGTCGCCGATCCCGGCTCCGGGAACCATCGGCGCCGGCGGCTGGGCCGGGAAATCCATCGCCAGCCGGTCGCCGTCGCGCGATACCGTCAGCGGCCCGCTCCGGGTATGGAAGACAATCGTCCCGCCATCATGCCCCAGCCGGTTGAACAGAACCCAGGCCGTGCCCAGCGTGGCGTGGCCGCACAGGTCGACCTCCGTTGCCGGGGTAAACCAGCGCAGGTCGAAGCTGCCGTCCTCCCGCGGCACGAAGAAGGCGGTTTCCGACAGGTTGTTCTCCAGCGCGATGGCCTGCATCGTGCCGTCGGGCAGCCACGCGCGCAGCGGCACGACGGCCGCCGGATTGCCGCCGAAGGTCCGGTCGGTGAACGCGTCGACCTGGTAAAGCTTCAGGTCCATGGCGGGGTCATATCCTCCGGCTGTGGTCCATCGCCTGCTTCGGCGAGCGCCGGCCTGTCAGACAATGCCAGGCCGGCTGCGCATCAGCGCCGCGAGCGCCCGGTCGTCCGCCCGGTCCGATCGCTCCAGATGCTTCACGACGCCGGCGCGGTCTTCGGCCGGCCGGTTCTGCGACAGCTTGAACTTGCCGGTCAACCGCTCGACCCGGATCTCCAGCACGACGATGGCTTTCATCTGGCTGTCGCGGAAGGCCGGCGGGAGCGCGTCGAAATCCCAGGCGCCCGGCCCCGCCGTTTCGAACCGATGCGCCAGCGCGCGCAGCATCGCCCGGCGGTCGGCCTCTTCGGTCAGAACGCGCACCGTGCCGACGGCATGGACCGCGGCATAGTTCCAGGTCGGCACCGCGGGTCCGGTCTCGTACCAGGTCGGCGAAACATAGCCGTGCGGACCGCTGAAGATTGCCGTCGCCGTGGCGCCGTCGGCGGTCCCGGCCTGCGGGTTGGCCGCGGCAAGATGGGTGTGCAGGATATCCGTGCACCCGTCCGGAAAGATCGCCGGAACATGGCTGACGGCAGTGTCCCGGGCCGCCGTCTGCGTCAGCAAAATGGCAAACGGATGCCGGTCCACGAAATCCCTGAGAACCGCGGCGTCCGGTTCGGCAAATTTGGGAGGTACATACACGTTCAGCCCTCTCCTCCCGGCCGCACCTGTCCGCCGGGCATTCGACAGGCCGGACAGCGCAATTCCCGCGTCGCGGCTACTCAGAATGAGAGATGCCGAAGCATGCCCTCATTCCGAGCAGATCTGCAGCGCAGTATCGAAGGTCGGCCCAGGGAAAGCACCCTGAAAGCCGCCTGGAGAGCCGGTTCAGGCCGCCTTGTCGAGGGCCTGCTCGATATCGGCGACGATGTCGTCGATATGCTCGATGCCGACCGACAGGCGGACATAGCCGTCCGTCACGCCGGTCTGGAGCTGCTCCTCCGGCGAGAGCTGGCTGTGGGTCGTGCTCGCCGGATGGATGGCCAGCGACCGGGCGTCGCCGATATTGGCGACATGGTACAGCAGTTCCAGCGAGTCGATGAACTTGCGGCCGGCGTCGCGCCCGCCTTTCAGTTCGAAACCAACCAGGCTGCCATAGCTGCCGCCGAGATATTTGTCGGCGCGGGCCCGGAATTCGCCGTCCTGATGGCCCGGGAAGATGACCTCGGTCACATCGTCCCGCGTCGCCAGCCAGTCGGCGACCTGCGCCGCATTCTCGCAATGCTTATGCATGCGCAGCGTCAGCGTTTCGAGGCCGTTGATGAACAGGAAAGCGTTGAACGGGCTCATGCACGAGCCGATGTCGCGCAGCAGGGTCGTGCGCGCCTTGATGATGTAGGCGACCGGGCCGAGCGGCGCCGTCGCCTCGACCCAGACCGCGCCGTGATAGCTCGGGTCCGGCGTGTTGAGCGCCGGCTGGCGCTCCTTGTGTTCGCTCCAGGGGAAGTTGCCGCCGTCGACGATCAGGCCGCCGATAGAGTTGCCGTGGCCGCCGATATATTTGGTCGTCGAGTGGACGACGACCGCCGCGCCGTGCTCGAACGGTTTGCACAGGATCGGGCAGGCGGTGTTGTCCATGACCAGCGGAATGCCGTATTCGCGGCCGATCGCGGCGACTTCGGCGATCGGGAAAACCTGCAGCTTCGGATTCGGCAGGGTTTCGGCATAAATCGCCCGGGTCCGGTCGTCGATGGCGCCGCGAAAGGCTTCCGGATCGGCCGGATCGACGAAGCGGACCTCGATGCCCTGATCCTTCAGCGTGTTGGCGAACAGGTTCCAGGTGCCGCCATAGAGG
Source organism: Alphaproteobacteria bacterium (assembly GCA_965249845.1). Classification (GTDB taxonomy): domain Bacteria; phylum Pseudomonadota; class Alphaproteobacteria; order Bin65; family Bin65; genus Bin65. Next base: position 2,485,903 of record CBDFNA010000003.1, on the reverse strand, counting down.
TCGGTCGAACTGATGACATTGTCGCCCACCCGCGCGAGATTCTGGAGCGCGAAGGCCGAAGCCGCCTGGCCGGACGAAACGGCGAGCGCCGCTACGCCGCCCTCAAGCGCCGCAATGCGCTGCTCCAGCACATCGTTGGTCGGATTCATGATCCGCGTGTAGATATTTCCGAGCTCGGACAACGCAAACAGGTTCGACGCATGGTCGGTACTGTTGAACTGGTAGGACGTCGTCTGGTGGATCGGCACGGCGACGGACCCGGTCGTCGGGTCGGCGCGCCAGCCGTGATGGAGGGCAATCGTTTCGGGATGTTGGCTCATGAATCCTCTTCCTGGCCTGTTGCATGTCCGGGCCGCAAACCCGGCACATGCGGTCGTTGATACCGGCAATCCCGGCGGGAAGCGTCGGACGACCGGCGCGGGCAGGATAAAGGCGGGAAGCGGGCAATACAAACCCCGCTTGAGCGATCCTGCCAGCGGGGCCCGGTTGTCCACCGCCGCTTTAGCTGCATTTGTTACGCGCCCGCAAGCTGGTGCTCAAATCGGCGCTGACCGGCAGGATTTAACGGGGACGGGGCGGCTTGGCAAGAGCCAGCAACCCGGTGCGACCGGCCTGCCCAACGTCTTGCCTCGTGCGTCGCCGATTAGCGGTACACAGAGACAGTCTGGCACGGTGTCAAGGCTACCCGGCCGGGCCGTCCCGGTCCTCGGCGATCATCGCGGCGGCCTTTTCCGCGATCATGATGGTCGGCGCGTTCGTGTTCGAGCCGTTGATGACCGGCATGATGCTGGCGTCGGCGACGCGCAGGCCTTCCAGACCGCGCACCCTGAGCCGCGGGTCGACGACCGCCATCGCATCCGTGCCCATCCGGCAGGTGCCGACGGGGTGGAACACGGTGTCGCCGACGCTGCGGATCCAGGCGTCGAGCGCCGCATCGCTCTCGACCTCCGGGCCGGGCACCCGTTCTTCGGCGATGTAGCGCGCGATCGCCGGCTGCCGGAACACGTCGCGCATGATCCGGACGCCGTCGCGCATGGTCCGGCGGTCGTTCCCGGTTGCCAGATAGTTGGCGCACATCCGCGGCGGCGCGATGGGATCGTCCGAGGCCAGCCACAGCCGGCCGCGGCTCTCCGGCACGGTCTGGTGCACGCCGGCATAGAAGCCGTGGCCGCTGTCCGGCCCGGGCTTGACAAACGGCAAATGGGTTACCGGTTTCATCGCGGCGACGAAATTCAGCTGGATATCCGGCGCCGCCAGTTCCGGCCGGGTGCGGATGAAGCAGCCGCCCTGCAAGGCGAAGTCCGCGCCGAAACCGCGCCCCCGCAACAGAGCGTTGAGGGTGTGCCAGGCCGCCCGGTCCAGCCGCATCTCATCGTAGATGCCGACCGGCGCGTTGCAGGCATACTGCAACCGGGCGACCAGGTGGTCGTGCAGATTCTCGCCGACGCCGGGCAGATCGTGCACCGCCGGCACGTCGACCTGTTTGAGCCGGTCGGCGGGGCCGATTCCCGACAGCAGCAGCAGTTGGGGCGAGTTGATCGCGCCGCCGGACAGCACGATCTCGCGCGCCGCGCGAACCCGGTGCATCCGGCCGCCACGCCGGTAGTGCAGGCCGACCGCCCTGCCCCGCTCAAGCGCAATCCCGGTCGTATGGCAGCCGGTGCGCACGATGAGGTTGGGCCGGCTCATCGCCGGCTTGAGAAAGGCCTGGGCCGTCGTCCAGCGCCGGCCGTCGCGGATCGTGAAATGGTAGCGGCCGAAACCCTCGCGCTCCGGCTCGTTGAAATCCTCCGTCACCGGATGGCCGGCCTGGGCGCCGGCTTCGACCAGCGCATCGTAGAGCGGGGCGGTTGCCTGGCCGCGCCGGACGGTCAGCGGCCCGCCCTTGCCGTGATGGGCGGCGTCCGGCCCCTGGAAATCCTCGGACTTCCGGAAAACGGGCAGCACATCTTCATACGACCAGCCCTCGCAGCCCATCTGCCGCCAGGTGTCGTAGTCGAGCCGGTGGCCACGGGTGTAGACCATGCCGTTGATCTGGTTCGACCCGCCGAGCACCTTGCCGCGCGGCCAGTTCAGCCGGCGGCCGTCCAGGCCGGGCTCCGGCTCGGTCCGGTAGTTCCAGTTGTTGTAGCGTTTGCGGAACAGGATGCCGGCGAACATCGGCACCCTGTAGAGCGGCATCCAGTCCCGGCCGCCGGCCTCGAGCACCAGCACCCGCACCGACGGGTCTTCAGACAGGCGTGCGCCCAGCACACAGCCGGCGCTGCCCGCGCCGACGACGATATAGTCGAATTCCTCGGCCATCGGAGGAAAGCGGCGCGCCGGCCTGAACCGGACCCCAGCGCTGCCTTCACGCGATGGCCGGGCACCCTAGTGCTTGGTCATGGCCGAGACCGCCTTGGCGTCCCACTTCTGTCGGCGCGGTAGGACGCCGGGATCTTAAGGCCCTTTTCCCGATAATAGCGTTCGGCGCCCGGATGCAGGCCATGGGGAATGACCGCCAGGGCGACATCGAGATTGACGGCGTTCTTCATCCAGATCGCCGACGCATGAGCCTCCTTGACATTCTCCCAGAACGCCCTGGTAATTCTGTAGACGACATCCTCCGGCATGCTGGCGCGCACGCCGATCCCGACCAGCGCGCCCAGCGTCGTCACCGGTTCGGTGTTGACCATGTTCTTGCCGTAAAGCGTCGGATCGATGTTGCGGATCGTCCGGCCCGGCGTCTGCAGGAGCTTACTCTGCTTGGAGACATCCACCGACAGCAGGCGCAGCTTGTTGCTCAGCGCGATCTGCTGGATGGCCGGGCTCGGCGCATTGGTCGGAAAGACCAGCACGTCGAACTTCCTGTCCTGGAAGGCCTGGATGGCCGCGCTCCAGCCCATGTTGATCTTGGTGAAGTCCTTCCCGGCGACCATGGCGGTCTGGTTCTTGATCATGAGCGCGACGACGCGCGTCGCCGCACCGCCGGGCGGGCCGATGAAGACTTTCTTGCCCTTGAGGTCCGCGAGCTTCGCAATGCCGGAATCGGCGTAGGTCACATAGTGATACGGGCCGATTTCATAGGTGAAGATGTGGCGCAGCTTTGAGGACAGTTCCTTGCCGTTCTTAAGCTTCTTGAACGGGCCGATCTGCTTTTCCATGAGCCACTGGCCGATCGGCCCGGGCATGAAGAAATCCATCTTGCCCTTGGCGACAAGGAGCTGGTGGCGCATGCCGGTGCCGGTCGCCGAAACCTGGATTTCCACATCCTTGACATGCTTGTTCACGATGGTCGCGAAGGCGGTGTTGATCGTGAAGGGCGACATGCCGGGCGCGAGGCTGCCCATCTTGTAGAAGTCCTTGGCCTGCGCCGCGCCGCCGCCCAGGGCGAGGGCCACGGCGGCGGCGAATGCAATTCCGGTATTCATCGGTTTCCTCCCAATTTGCGTAACCGGTCTCCGGTTGGTGCCGCCCGAGGACTCAGGCGGTTCGGGGGTCGGCCGGCGTCCGCGGTTGAACAATCCAGCCGGCAATGTATAGCAGCACTCCCAACGCGAATGCCACGGCCTCCACGGCGAGTGCGGGATAGAGCATCGCAAACCCGGCGCCGAGGCGGAGCGCACGGAAAATTGCGCCGAGGCGGCCGGGCGTGTCGTAGCCGGCAAAGCCGGTGGCGATCAGCCAGATCGCCAGCAGCAGGCGCATCGCCACCCAGACCAGTTCGAGGAAATCGAAACTGTCAATCAGCAACAGCGACGGGTTGAAGACGAAGACGAAAGGAATGACGAAGCTGACCAGCGATATCCGGACGGACTGGACTGCGGTTTCGAACGGTTTGGCGCCGGCGATCGGGGCAGCGGCATAGGCGGCAAGCGCCACCGGCGGAGTCAGAGACGACAAAGCCGCGAAGTAGAACACGAACAGGTGGACGGCGAGCAGCGTCACCCCGGCGTCCTTGCCGAGCTGGACGATTGCCGGACCCAGGATCAGCACGATGATCAGGTAGGCCGGCAGGGTCGGCAGGCCCATGCCGAGCACCAGCGAGCCCAGCATGGCGAAGACGAAGGCGAGGAACAGGCTGCCTTCGCCGACCGAGAGAAGCTGGGCGAAGCGGATGCCGACGCCGGTTTCGTTGACCACGCCGATGATGATGCCGATGGCGCCGACGGCGACCATGATACGGGCGCACTGATAGCCGGATTCGGCGATCGCCCGGATATAGTCGCGCAGGTTGCCGCCGAGGACCGTGCTGCCGCGCGCGCGAGCCAGCAGGTCGAGCGCGAAAGACATCAGCAGCGCCACGCCCATGGCAACTGCCCCGGCCAGCGCCGGCGAGCGGCCTTCGATCAGAACGACGATCAATGCCAGGATCGGCATAAGGAAGCGCAGGGACTGCAGCCAGTCGTCGCCGGTCAGCTTTTCGCGCTCGGCCTTGGGGATCGGCCCGATATTCAGGCGGATCGCCTCGGCATAAACCTGGGCGAAGATGCTGATATATTTGAACAATGCCGGCAGCAGCGCGGCGACGATCAGGCTCAGGTAGGGCGTGCCGGTATAGTCGGCGACGAAGAAGGCCGCCGCCGCCATGATCGGCGGGGTCACCTGGCCGGAGCAGCTCGCCGCGGCTTCGACCGCGCCGGCGAAGGGCGGGCTGAAGCCGCGCTTCTTGATCATCGGGATGGTGAACACGCCGGTGCCGACCACATTGGCCATGGCGCTGCCGGACATGGTGCCGAACAGGGCGCTGGCCATGATCGCGGCGTGAGCCGGGCCCCCGCGGATGGCGGCCGTCGCGGCGAAGGATATCTTGAGCAGGATGGCGCCTGCGCCGGTCGCTTCGAGGATCGCGCCGAAGATGATGAAGATCAGGACGAGGTTGGCGACGATGCTGGCCGGGCGCCCGAACACGCCGTCCTGGCTGTACCAGGTCGTACGGATGATCTCGACGAAATCGATCCCGGCATGCTGCAGGATCGAGGGCAGGTCGCGGCCCAGCACGGCATAGAGCACGAACAGCACCGTTACGAGCATCAGTGGGACGCCGAAGGTGCGCCGCGTCAGCTCCAGGATGACCAGCAGGCCGAAATAGCCGGTGACGATGTGGGAGGTTTCGAAATCGAACACGCCCTCCCACAACTCGTCGGCCGTGATCCAGAACCAGTAGACGGTGATCAGGAAGCCGACCAGCAGGACGCCGTCGAGTATCCAGTACAGCGCGCGCCGGGATGCGGACCCGGTCGGGTATTTCACCGCCAGCGGTTCGATGAACAACACGATCAGACTGGAAATCCCGATCGCGCCCAGCCGGAGCACATTCTCGTCGATCAGCGCCAGGACGACGAGATAGAGAGTCAGCGCCGCCAGCAGCAGCGCCAGCGCGCGCCCGATTCTCGTGCTCAGCAGGCCGAGCCGGTCCGCCGCCAAACTGTCCTCCCGGATGCGCCCGCGTTGTCGGGACGGGCCAAATTTCGATGGGCCGGGAACCTAGCCCGGATTTCTCACCACGGCCACGGCCCGCGCCGCATCGTGCAAGCTGGCTCCCTTCTGCGGACGCCAGCCCGAACGCTTCCGGCAATCCGAGCGAATCCACACGGAGTCACTTCAGAGCGGATACGTTAAGCGGCCTCGCCGGCAATGCCCGTTCGGCGGGTGCGGTATGCGTGCCAGCCGATCCAGACGACCGCAGCGACGATGGCGGGGCCGTAGACCGCGGCGTCAGTCGATATGACGAGGGCGGCGAGCGCCAGGCGCAGCCCGGTCTCCCATAGCGCCAGCCCGGCCCGGTCAAACCGCGCCAGCGCGCTCGCGAGCAGATAGAGCGCGAGCACCAGGCGCGCGAGCAGCCACAACAGGTGCGTCAGTTCCACCGTGCCGTCATATCCGGGCAGGTAGGAGACGTTGGCGCCGCTCGATGTCGGGTCCAGGACCGCAGCTTCGATCAGGAGCAGTTCCGGATAAACCGCGAAAACGAAGGGTATGACGAACATCACGATACCCGACCGGACCGCGGAGAATCCCGTCGCCATGGGATCTGCCCTGGTGATGGAACTCGCCGCGAAGGCGGCGAGCGCCACCGGCGGTGTGATCGCCGACGCCACTGCGAAATAGAAGATGAACATGTGCGCGGTGAAGACGGCGATTCCGAGCCCGGCGAGAACCGGCCCCATCAGGAGCGCCACGTTGACATAGGCCGGCACCGCCGGCATCCCCATGCCCAGGAGCACCGCCAGCAGCATGGTCATTCCGAGCGCCATGAACTGGAACACGACGGAACCGCCCGCCCCCAGGTTGAGGCTCTTCAGCGATTCCAGAACGTCGAGAGAAATGAAGAACGGCAGGCCGGTGAGCTTGAGGCAGAAATCGATGATCGAAACCGCCAGGAACATCAGGTAGAGCGTGGAAATCAGAATTCCGGCGTTCGACAGCCCATCGAGCAGTTTGCGCGGCCGGGCGCGCATTTCGGGATCGAGGAAGAGAAGACCGCCCAGCAGCGCGACGGCCCACCAGCCTGCGCTCCCTGCATCGCCCGCCGCGTTCTGCAACAGCTTCAGGAACCAGGGAAGCTCCGTAACCTTGCATGTGCCGCCGGCAAACACGCGCTCGGCGCCGAGCAGGCCGTCGAACCAGCCGCAGCCTATGTTCTCCTTCGATGTCAGCAGCAGGAACAGGATGACCAGGATCGGCCCGAAGATCATGATCAGGTTGTAGATGTCCTGGCGTGACAGATGCATATCCGGGGTCAGCTCGCCCAGGGCCTCGATGTTCTGTTTTCGCGACTGGAAGACCGCGGAAAGGAAGAGGCAGAAGAAATAGGCGAGCGCAGGAATTGCCGCCGCGACGATCACCTCGCTGTAGGGAATCGCCGTCAGCGCGGCGAGAACGAAGGCGGCAACGCCCATGACCGGCGGCATGATCGAGCCCCCGGACGATGCCGCCGCCTCCACCCCGCCGGCGAACACCCGGGAAAAACCGCGCCGGATCATCATCGGGATGGTCAGCACGCCGGTCGAAAGCACGTTGACGATCGGCCCGCCGGAGATCGTGCCGAACATTGCCGAAGACACGATGGCCGCGTGGGCGGGTCCGCCCCGGAGGCGCCGCGTCCAGCGAAAGGCGAGTTTGATCAGGGACTTGCCGCCCGCCGAGGCGCCGAAAAGCGAGCCCAGGATCAGATACGGGAAAATCTCGTTGAGAATAATGTCGATGAAACGGCCGAGCAGGCCGGAAGCGTTGTTGGTCAGGATGTCATGGACACGCGGCCGGCCGTCCCATAGCGATCTCGGTTCGCCGCCCAGCTTGGTCACCAGATATTTGTCGATGTCCTGGGCGCCGTAGAAATACCAGATCAGGACGGTTACGATGGTATAGGCCGCAATCAGAATCGCGACGAGAACAAGCGGAAATCCCCAGACCTTGATGTTGTAGGTAAGGAAAACGACGACCGCGAGCCCCACGATCGCCACGATCCAGCCCTCGGTGGTGTGCAGACATTGCGGGTCTTCCACCGTTTCCGGCTCGGGCAGGCCGAAGAGTTCCGCATTTTCCTTTTCGATCTTCAGGCTTTCGGCCAACAGGCGGGCGCGATCCCCCGTGATCTGGTCGATGAGGCAGACCGACTCGTACTCGACGATGTAGGTCAGTGAAATGGCGAGCGCCATCGTCACGAGCGCCAGGTCCATGAACAGGCCGAAACCGCGGCGCAGACGGCTCTTTCCGGTCCAGGATCGCCACATCGAATGATGCAGCGCGACCGTCAGCATCATCACTGCAAAAAAGAGCGGGTAATAATATTCGAACGGGAACTTGCGGATGATGAAGCGGGGATTGCCCGTGATCTCTTTGACCGCATCGTCGAGACCGGGGATCCCCGGCATCGCGTTGAGCAGGCCCACCAGGACAAGGGCGATCGACAGAAAATAGACGACCCGTTGATTAAGATCCCTGCCGACGGCGCGCGGGAGTTCCGGGTCTGTCACTGGTGCATGCGCCCGCTGCGCCGGGAGGGCCGCGGCGGAAACCGCGGCCCTCGGCGGCGGATCCGACTACGGTTTCGCGCAATCGGGAACCTTGTGGCCGGCTTCCTCCCACGCCGCAACGGCGCCGGGATGATACTTCACCGGCACCGCACCGCACAGGCCGGTCGTCGCGGGATCGATTTCCCCGATGCCGATATTGGCCATGTAGGGCGCCTTCTTCTTGAACTTTTCCACATTGGCGATTGCCAGCTTGGTCAGGGCCTTGGCCAGCTTGAAATCCATCGACATGTGGACCATGTCGGCCCCTGCCGTCGCCGGGCTGCGCCAGACGCCGTCTTCCGAAGCGATCGTCAGCCCCTTGATCGGCTTGATGTTCTTAAAGTCGATGACCCACGGTGTGATTCCGGGCGCCTTGAGATATTTCTGCATGCCCTTGGAATTCCACACCTTGAGCGGCACCGACCAGAGGGTAATTCTACCCGAGCCGAGAGATCGGAGGATCCGGGAGTCCGGGAATGTGATCGGCAGGACCATCGCGTCGCCGGTGCCGTCGGTGATGGTCTTGACCATCTGGCCCCAGTTGGACTGCACGCCCTTGTAGTCCTTGCCGTCGGAATAGCCGGTCACGAGCCGGACCATGGCCCGGGCTATGTTCAGCGCGGCGCCGCGCGGCGGGCCGTTGACCACAGTCTTGCCCTTGAGATCCTTCCAGCCTTTGACGCTTGAACTGTCATAGGCATAGAGCCCGTAGCCGCCGTAGACGTAGGTGTAGAGCACCGCCGTTTTCTTGGCGAGTTCTGCGCCTTTTTTCTTGCCGAGCTTCGCGTAGGGCCCGGCCCCCCTCGACAACAGGAAGGGCAGGATGAGCGGGACCGCCGACAGGTCGGTCTTGCCCTGGGCCAGATTCTGCAGGGAGTTGGTCAGGGTTTGACCGTCGGCGACCTGGAAATTGGCGACGCCTGCCCCGGATGCCAGTTCGGCGAGGGTCGTGACCACAGCGTGGGGCACACCGCCGGGGCTGGCGGTTTCCGCGGTAAGAACTTGTTGGGCATTGGCCGATACGGCAAATGCCACGGTCGCCGCCAAGGCGGTCAGCGTGAGTTTTCCAGACATGATTCCTCCCTGAATCTTTGCTTAACTAGCGAACGGAATTTTATAGCGGCATCGACGGAACTCGGAAAGTTGGATCGCGTTTCGGGCCGCGGTGTAAGCGCGCCGCACTCGACGCGGCTTCCGGTGCAGGGCGGGGTCGCGGGCCAACCGGCAGTCGATCGGCGTGCGGGCCGCCAGCCCGAAAAATAACATGTTAAGTATTGCGCAGGGACGCGCTATGCCGCCGCAGAAACGCCCCACACCCGCTGGGCGAATTTGGGATACGGATCGGCAATATCCGGCGCCACGGTTTCGCGCAGGATATCGAGTGTCTGCGCATCGGGCGCCGCGGTTTCCGGTACCGCATCGGGAAAATTGAAGTCGAACCCGGTGTTGTCGCGCACTTCCTCGACCGTGTGGCCGGGATGGACGCTGGCGAGCGAAAACCGTGCCCTCGCGCGGTCGAAGCGGAACAGGCACAAATCCGTCACCAGGGCGTAGGGCCCCCCCGGCCTGTGGACATTCGGCGGGCTGACGCCGGGCGCGCTGATGAAATCGACTGCCTCGACCATGGTGCGCCGCGAATGTTCGAGCCGGAACAGGATGACCTTCGGCACCATGAAATAGAGATAGGCGCTGCCGAACGAGCCGGACCAGCGCACCTTCTGCCGGGGATAGCCCTCGCCGACGCCGACCAGGTTGATGTTCGCCCTACCGTCGATCTGACCGCCGGAAAGGAAGAAGGCGTCGACCCGGCCCTGGCCGGCGCTGTCGAACAGGTCGACGCCGCCGTCGGTGCGGTACTCGGGAATCATGGTGCCGATGATCGAGACGCGCGTGCGCCTGCCGGCCTCGCGGTCGCGGTGCCGGCGCAGCAAGGCGGCCGAGCCCGGGATCGGCGAGGAGACTCCGACGGCGATATGGCCGCAGCCCTGCAGCAGGTCGGCGACGGTCGCGATCAGCAGCTCTTCGAGGGCGTATTCGGCAGACATAGGCTGTTATTCGGCAGCGACGGCCGGCGCCCTGCCGTAAACGGTCTCTTCGAGCCAGGCGGCGAATCCTTCTTCCGTCTTCGCCATGCTGGCATAGGCGGCGAACCGGCCGGCATCGTCGTCGTACAGGCCGGTCACGCCGTAGGGCGCGGCGCCGCGTTCGGCGACCGCGATGCCGCCGATATACATCTCCGGGATAGTGGCCGGGGCCAGGCTCTCGTCCTGCTGCAGGTTGCCGTCGTACAGCCGTTCGCAGGTCACCAGCGTCTTGCGGGCGGCATGGGCCATCACCTTCAACTCGGCATGGCGGCCGATCCAGACATTGCCGAACGGGTCGGCCAGCGGGACATGGAACAGCGCGATATCCGGCACGATCGCCGGCAGGGCGATGATCGGATCGTCCACGGCGAAGGGGTTATCGATAATCATGTAATCGTCGCGGTGTTTGACGATGTCGGAGCCGATCAGCCCGCGCAGCGGCATGAAGGGAATGCCTTTCTCGCCCGCCTGCAGCCCGGCATAGACAGCCGGACAGGTGCTGTCGATCACCCGGATCGTTCCCGCTTTCACGGCGCGGCCGAAGCACGGCGCCTGGCCGTATTCGCTGAGCGTCACACCGCTGGTCTCGACCGTCGCCACACAGCCGGCGCCGATCAGCATGTCGGCCTGGAGCCCGCTGGTCGGCACCGTCACCAGATGCAGATCCCTCACACCGCGCCGGATCAGGGCACAGGTCGCCGCCATCGCCGCGCAGCCGCCTTCGGCCTTGAACACGGCGATCTTGGCACCGTCCGGCACCTCGGCGGCAAGCTGGTCGACATTGGCGAGAAGGACATCCGACATGGCACGGCTCCGGTTCGATCGTACGATGGCGCCAGTGTGACAGGCCCGGGCGCGAAGCTCAATGCGCGCTCGCGACGCGTGGGTTATCCCGCTCCCTGCACCACCATAGGGTGCAGGCGGGTGAGCCGCTGTTCGGCGCATGGCAGGTCTCTCGAGAATTTTGCAGAACCAACAACGTGCTGCCCCGGACGGAGCGACGCGGAGATCCGGGGCCCAGAGCCACAGGCGACCGCGGTTCGGACGGTCGCTGGGCGCCGGATCAAGTCCGGCGCAACACCTTGGGTTTATTCAGGCGACATCGACACCTTGATGGTTGATGCTTGAAGAGCAATCTTCGCCGTTCCGTGACCAGCATGAGCAAGGGCCTGACGATGCGCACCACGTTGAACATTGACGACGATGTGCTGTTGGCGATCCGGGAAATCGCGAAACGCCAGTCGAGACTGGCGGGCGCCGTGGTCTCCGACCTACTCAGGCAGTCGTTGAGCGGCGCCGACCGAAGCGGCGCGGAGGAGCGCATTGAGCAACCCGCGGCTGAATTCGGCTTCCGCCCTTTCCCGAAACGCGGCGGCATTGTCACGAACGGATTGATCGACCGGCTGCGCGGCAAGGTCGGCGACTGATTCGATAGTCGGGCCCCGACACTTAGCTCGGACTATAGAATCGGCTACCCCGCCCCCGCTTCCCGCGCCACCAAGCGGCGCAGGCGGGTGAGCGGCCGGTCGTGGATGCCCTCTTCTTCCAGATGGCCGACTGTGTTGTCGAGATAGGACCGGGTCGTGCCCAGCGGCCCTTCGGCATGGGCGAGCGCCGCCACCACCTCGGCTTCCGGCGGCCGGCCGGCGTAGCGCGGATGGGCCGGGTTGATCAGGAAAGTCGCCGCGTTCACCGGCCCGTCGCCGGTCGCAAGGCGGACCCAGCGCGGCCGGTAGGCGCCGCTGAACATCTCGCGCCGCCAGACGATCTCGATTTCCTCGCGAACCGCCGCCGCCGCGATCCGGAAAGCTGCGCCGACGCAAGAGCCGCCGGGCTCCAGCCCCAGCATCATGCCGGGCCGCTCGACGCTGCCGCGCCCCAGTTGGGTCCACAGGCAGAAGCGCCGGTGATAGCCGTGCAGCCGGGCGATGCGCCGCTCGACATAATGGAAGGCCGGGTTCCAGATCAGCGAGCCGTAGCCGAAGACCCAGACATCCCCGCCCGGATCGGGATTTTCCGACAGGGTTTCGGTCCCGGATCGTTCCAGCTCTTCGTCCGACAGCATGGGCAGCGAGACGCCGCTCGCCCGCACGAAGTCCCGCAACGAACCGCTCTTGATGAGATCGCGTGTCAGTTGGAATTCGCTTGCGTCGGTGTCGCGCATCGGCAAGGGGCGGCTCTTCCCGGTGAATGTTGAGGGGATGCGGCCTTATAGGCGAGGATGGACCGAACGTCACCCGGCGCAACCGCTGGCTCTCCCATAACGAAATGACAGGCGTCAGATGCGGATCGCCACGGCCCGGTTGCGGATGGCGCGCAGGACGGAGAAGGCGGCCGGGCCGGAGGTTATGGATTCGTCCGGCGGCGGCCCGGCCGTGCGGGCGCCCGGAGCCGCCCGAAAAACCAGCTCATTTTTTCGGCTTTCGAATGTCGACGAGAAGTCTGGTAAATCCGTTGGGACTTCTATGCTTGATCGGGAGCGGTATATCTCGGGCCATCCACAAATGAGCCGTATCTCTCCCCCCGAATGTAGCCTCGACATGCATCGTCTCGAACTTTCCCATCGGCGTCTCAATGGTTTCAAGACCGACTACCTCGGCCCTTAGCGACGGAGTAAATGCCCCCGTTCTGCGCCCTCTTCGCCCGGGTCGAACGATGACCTGATTGATTATGTTGAACGATATTTTCCCGACCCAGAGAGGCCAATCGAGTTCGAATTCATGCGGTTCATAGTATCGGAGGGTCTCTCCGCGCCCCAATACGGCGACAAGATTGTGGGTTTTCCTGTCCCACGCCGACAGCCGGAAATCCCCACGAGAGGTGCGGCACCTTCCCTCGGTGCAGTTTTCGCGCCGTATGCGGTAAACGTCACGCCCCTGAAACGGGCTTGCATCCGCGGTCACGATTTTGACTTGTTCCGATCCCGCCCAACGCCCCGTTAGAATATAGTAAACGAATTGCGTCCCCGGAGCGGGCGCGGGCGGAGACTCGAGAACGACGCTGCCAGCCGGCGGTTTCTGCTGGGCGGATACGGTTCCGGAGAGAAAACCGCCCGCGACGACAATCGCCAGCAGGGCGATAAGCCGCCGCATTTTCCCGAACTTCGACATTGCGCACTCCCGCCCCGGATATTCGATTCCGGATATCGCCGACGTTCCGGAACCCGCCTGTCCGCCGCGTCAAAAGGGGCGCGGCCGTCTTTGCCGGCAAGATGCAGCTATAGGCTGCAAGATGGCGCGTCAAGCGGCAGGAAATGGCGGTAGTTTCCCGGTTTGAAATTATCCGACGCGAAAACGCCCTGACGAACCGGCGCGGGCATCCCGTCCGCATGTTTCCGTTGCGCCGGGAATGCGGGTGTCCGCCCGGCCGGCCCCGAAAGCGGCGCCGGCATCAGATGCGGATCGCCGCGGCTTCGTTGCGGATGGCGCGGAGCACGGAGAAGACGGTGAGGCTGGAGGTTTTAGGGTTGTCCGGCAGGGGCTTGCCCTCCAGCCGCAGCGACAGCCGGCCGAACGCGCCGATGGCCTCGATCTCGTGGACATTGCCGGTCGCAGCCGGGTCGGCGACGATGCGCACTGCCGTCCGGTCGAAGCCGGCGCCGGCCAGCGCCACGGTCGCCGCCACATTGGCGTTTTTCGGATAAGTCCGCGCCGCTTCGTCGGCCGGGCCTTCATAGAGCGTAAACGGCGCGCTCAATCCGTCGAGATCGCACAAGGCTTCGCCGGGCGTGCCTTTCCAGGCGGCCGGCGGCTTGCGCGACGTATAGGCGACGCGCTCCAGCCCGCCCTGGCGCGCCGCCGCGAGCGCATCGATCCCGCCGACCGCGCCGGGCGCGATCTCGGCCGCGCCGCCGCCTTCTTCAGCCGCTTCTTCCAGCATGGCGAGCAACGCCCGGTCCGCCAGCGCGCCGACCGAGACGACGAGCAGGCGGTGACCGGCGCGCAGGGCTGGCACGCCATGCGCCGCAAGCGCCCCGTGGCCGGCGACTTCGACGACGAGATCCGGCGCTTCCGCCAGCGAGGCTATGCTGTCGCAGACCTGGATCGACGGATCGAGCGACGCTCGCGTCTCCGCCACCCGGGCCGGCCGAACGATGACGGCGCCGACCCGGCAGCGGTCGTCCCCCGCCAGTGCCCGGACCGCATAGCGCCCGATGGCGCCGTAGCCGACGATCGCGACGGCGGTATGCGTCGGGCGCGTCATGGCGCTCCGCCTCCCTTCGGTTCCCGGACCGGCGGGCCGGCAAAGGGCCGGGCGAACGGCCCGATGCCGTGCATATCGACCTCCAGAACTGCCGGACCGTCTCCTTCGAGCGCTTGCGGCAACGCCCGCCGGAACGCCTCGACGCTCCCGGCCTGCAGGTGGCGCACCCCCATGCCGGTGCACAGGGCGGCGAAATCCGGCGTCAGCAGGTCCGCATAGTGCCGGCGGCCGCCGTAATGCGCGTCCTGGATGTTGCGGATCACGCCATAGCCGCCGTCGTTCATCAGCAGGACGGTGACCGGCGCCCGTTCCTGCGCCGCGGTCGCCAGCTCGCCGAGATTAAGGACGAAGCCGCCATCCCCGGCGAGCGCGACCGTCCGGCGCCCGGGATCGGCGAGCGCCGCGCCGATCGCCATGGGCAGCCCCTGCCCGATGGCGCCGCCGAGGGAGTGGACGCCCTGGCGCGACCCGGTCAATGGCACCGCCCGGTTGCCCCAGATGCTGTTGCTGAGGGTGATATCGCGGACCCAGGGCGATCCGGCGGGGAAATGCGCCGTCACGGCGTCCAGAACCGCGCTCCAGGCCGCGCCGAGACCGGCGCGCAAGCCGGCCTCCGCCGCCTGCCTTGCCGCGGCGAGATCGCCGGCGAAGCTGCGGTAGATGCGCAGCCGGCCGGTCAGCCGGTCGGCCAGCCCGCCGAGCGCCGCCACCGCATCGCCCAGGATGAAAAGCGCGGATGTGTAGCCGCGGCCGTCCATCGAAGGGTCGCAATCCACGCGCAGGCGGTTGTCCGGCAGGCCGAGCTTCCATTTCAAGGTTTCGTTGCCGCGCAATCGCGAGCCGGCGACGACCATGAGATCGCAGGAACCGTAGAAGGCCTCGACCGGTGTTGCAGAGTTAAAGGCGCCCAGGGTCATCGGATGGGTTTCCGGGACGACGCCCCGGCCGTTCGTACTGGTCACGATGCCGAGGCCCATATCGGCGAGGCGCAGGGCCGCAGACTCCGCCCCGCGCGCACCGCCGCCAAGCCACAGCATCGGGCGGCTTGCTTCGGCGACCGCCTCCGCCAGCGCATCGAGATCGGCCGGCACGGGCGGCGTCCGCAGAATCTTCGGCATGACGAGCGAACTCGGCACCTCGATCTTCGCCCCCTGGACGTCGATCGGGATTTCGACGCTGACCGGCCCGGCCGGCGGCGTCAGCGCGCTCTGGACCGCCCGGTGCAGCACGCCGAGCGCTTCGTCCGGGGAGCGGATGCGGAAAAAGGCCTTGGAGACGCCCTTCAGCATGGTCGGCTGGTCGGGCGCTTCGTGGATATAGCCCCAGCCGCGGTCGAGCCAGCCGCGCTCGATCTGGCCGGTCAGATGCAGCACCGGCGAACCGGCGGTCAGCGCCTCGACCAAGCTGCCCGCGGCATTGCCGGCCGCCACCCCGGTGGAAGTGACGCCGACGCCGAGGCCGCCGGAGACCCGGGCGAAGGCATCGGCCATGTTGAGCGCGCCGGCTTCGCCGCGCGCCGGCACGAAGCGCATCCGGTTGCCGCGCGCGAAGGCGTCGAGGATCGGCATATTGTGGATCGAGATGACGCCGAAGGCGGTGGTAACCCCGCAGGCGTCGAGAAAGGCGGCGACCAGATCGCCGACCGTCGCTGCCGGATCAGGCAAAGCGCGAGGCCCCGCCGGAGACCTCGACCGATGCGCCGGTGATGAAGGCGGCGGCCGGCGACGCCAGATAGACCACGGCCGAGGCCGCTTCTTGCGGCGCGCCCAGCCGGCCGAGCGGAATATTCTTGTCCGCCGCCAGCGCCGCCCGCCACTCCTCGCGGGTCTGCTCCCGGTCGGTCCGCGCCTCGAAACGGCGTTGCCATTGCCCCGAATCGACCAGCCCGAGCAGGATGGCGTTCACCCGCACCCGGTCCGGCGCGAACTCGATGCTGAGCGACTTGACCAGATTCTGGACCCCGGCGCGCAGGGCGGCGGTGCACACCATATGGGGCTCCGGCTGCCGCGCCAGCAGGGAATTGACCACGACGATGCTGCCGGCGTCGCTCTCCTGCAATGCCGGCAGGAAGGCGCGGGTCGGCCGGATGACCGAGAAGAATTTCAGGTCGAACTCGTCGCGCCAGGCGTCGTCGTCGGTATCGGCAAAGGTGCCGATCCGGCCCTGCCCGGCATTGTTGACCAGGATGTCCAATCCGCCGAAGCCGTCCAATACCCGTTCCCGCATCGCTGTTACCGCCGCTTCGTCCCGCACGTCGCAGACGATGGGCAGCACGGCATCGCCGAACCGTTCCTGCAACGGCTCGACGGCCTGGGCTAGCCGATCCGCATTGCGGCCGCACAGGGCGACCTGCGCCCCGTCCTCAAGCAGCAGGCGCACCGTCGCGAGGCCGATCCCGGACGAACCGCCGGTGACCAGCGCCCGTTTGCCGTCGAGGCCGAGATTCATCGGGCTGCCTCCGTCATAGAATCGGCGAAGCCGGCGAGCAGGCGGTTGAAGGCGTCCGGCGTCTCGATATAGGGCAGATGCCCGGCGCCGGGGATCAGCGTAAAGCTGGCCTGGGGCCGGCTGCCGGCGATCTCCCGGTTGCTGTCGGGCGGCGTCACCCGGTCTTCCGCGCCGCAGACGACCGCCATCGGCCCGTCATAGCCGGCGATTTCGGCCATCAGATCGCCCATGGAGAGCGCCCAGGCCGCACGCCGGTAGCCGACCGGCCGGATCTCCGCGGTGATCCCGGCGACGGTGTCGCGCAACTCCTCCGGCACCCCCGGCGCAAGCAGGTTGCCGGCGCGCGCCTGCGCCATCCCTTCGACGCCCAGCCGTTCCAACGGCTCGAGCCGCGCGCGCAGCTTCGCTTTACGCTCCGTTTCGGAGAGCCGGCCGTGGCCCTGCGCGGCGTCGGACAGGAACAGGCCAGCGACCCGCTCCGGCGCGATACTGGCGAACGCGGCGGAGAACAGCGCACCCAGGGAATTGCCGCACAGGATGGCGCGGTCGATCCCCAGCGCGTCGAACAGGTCGCGCAGGACCAGGGCATAGTCGCGCGGCATCGGCGTTTCGCTGTCGACATCGCTCGATTGGCCGTAACCCGGCGCGGCCCAGGCGATGACCCGGTAGCGGTCGGCGAAGGCCGGAAACTGGTGGATCCAGCCGCGTGAGGCGGAGCCGATGCCGTGCAGCAGGAACAGGACCGGCCCAATGCCGGCCTGGCGGATTTCGACCTGACGATCTGTCAACCGCACAATCTCGATTTCGGGAAGGGATATCGTCAATTGAACACAAACCCCCCGTTGACGGGCAGGACCTGCCCGGTGACGAAAGCAGCGCCTTCGGACAACAGATACATCACCGCGCCGACGACATCGTCCGGATGTTGCGCCCGCGGCATGGCGCGGCCCGAGACATAGAGGTCCTTGCGGTCCTGCGGTACAGTTTCGGTCGCCTCGACCAGGGTGAGGCCGGGCGCGACCGCGTTGACCGCGATATCGTCCGGGCCCAGTTCGCGCGCCAGCGACCGGGTCATGGCAATTATGGCGCCCTTGCCCGACACATAATGGAGCAGGTGCGGCGCGCCCCACAGCGCGGTGTCGGACGCGATGTTGACGATGCGCGCGCCGCCTTCGGCCCTGCGCAGCATCGGCGCCAGCGCCTTA
The DNA here is from genome assembly GCA_965249845.1 of Alphaproteobacteria bacterium. Taxonomy (GTDB): domain Bacteria; phylum Pseudomonadota; class Alphaproteobacteria; order Bin65; family Bin65; genus Bin65. The sequence goes on along the minus strand of CBDFNA010000003.1, from coordinate 2,467,966 downwards.
ACGGCGAGCCAGGTTCCGCGGACGTTGACCGCCATGACCCGGTCCCAGGTCTCGACGTCGATCTCCTCGAAGGTCTTGCCGCCGATCCCGGTCGCAATCGCGCCGTTGTTGACCAGCCCGTCCAGGTGTCCGTAGCGGTCGGCGACTTCCCGGCCTAGAGCGGCGACGCTTTCCGGATCGCCGAGGTCGAGCGGAATGAAGGGCGCGTCGATGCCGCGCGCCTTGAGCGCTGCCGCCGTCTCGCGGCCCCAGTCCTCGACCAGTTCGGTAACGACGACCGTGCGCGCGCCTTCCGCCGCTGCGGCTTCGGCGAAGGCCCGGCCCAAGCCGCGCCCGGCACCGGTGATCGCGACGATCTTGCCGTCGAGGAGGCCCATCGGCGCGCCGCTATTCAGCAGCAAGCTGCGGCGCGTCCCGGCTTTTGAGATAGTCCCGCGCCCGGCGCTGCAGCAGGCGGCGCAGATGGGTGACGCCGATATCGTGCTGATAGAGCATTTCGGATTCGGGCTGCTCCATCTGTTCGATCACCACCCGGTCCTGCTCCAGCACATTCCAGTGCCGTTCCTCGAGCCGGCTCTTGTACATGAAGCGCCAGAGGTCGCGCTGCCAGCCGGCCACCTTGCGCAAGCGCCAGAAGAAGACCTGGCAGGCGTTGGCATCGACCGGCGTCACATAACCCAGGATGCGGAACATGCCGCCCGGCCCGGCGCCCGGCGGATAGGGCAGATCGAGCCGCACCCAATCGGCACCGGTGCAATGATATTCCGTCCAGTCGAAGTTCTTCCCGACCTGCCGGGTGCGCCGGACGGTAAATCCGTCTTCGTTCCTGACGACTTCCATCTCGTCGAAGCCGGAGCCGTAGGCCAGCGTGTAGCTCTTGGCGTGCAGGTAGGAGCCGTGCATCGGGTCGACGACATTTTCCAGGGCGAACAGGTAGCTGCCCTGCCACGTCCCGGTGCACAGGAAATGCGACCATTCCGGATCGTCGAATTCCTCCGGGAAAGAAAGCGGCGCCGGCTCCCCCTCGCCCATCCAGGCAAAGATGCAATTGGCCTTTTCGGTCGCCGGATAGCTGCGCACGCCATGCATGCCCTCCAGCTTGCAGCCGGGATAGGCCGAGACCTTCGCCACCGTGCCGTCGCCGTCGAACTGCATGCCGTGATAGGTGCAGGTCAGCAGGCCGTCGATGACATGGCCCTGGCTCAGCCGGGCGCCCCGATGCGGGCAGCGGTCAATATGGACATGGGCGACGCCGTCTCCGTCGCGCCACAGCACGAGGCGCTTGCCCAGCCGGGTGATGCCGACCGGCTCGTCCCCGACCCAGTTCGCCGGCAGCAGGGCGTGCCACTGCTCGGGCAAACCGCTTTCGAGGACCGCGTCGATCTCCGCGCCGGTTGCCATGCTTCTTCCCCCTTGCCGAATGGCCGCGCCGGGGCTCAGCCGCGCTTGACCGAAGCCAGCGGATGATCCGGCGGATAGGTCGGAACCTGAGGCTTCGTCGCGCCGAGCATCACGCACATCAGGGCTTCTTCGTCCCACTCGTTGACCAGGCCGCGATAGATGCCCGGCGGCACCGAGATCAGGTCGCGCTCACCCAGTTCGGTTTCCCACTTCTCGCCGCTGTCCTCGAAGAACAGGCGCACCCGGCCGCGCAGCATGAAGAACACTTCCTCGACATCGGCATGAACATGCAGCGGGCCTTCGCAACCGGGCGGCAGCACCATGGTCGAGAAGGTGAAATGCTCCGACGGAACCGTGTTCCCATCGCTGTCCACGCCGGTGCCGCCGGTGCCCATGTAGCGTATCTGGGCGCGCCGGTATTTCGGATCGAAATCGGCCTGGAATTTCAGCGCGTCCCAGTCGTAGGTGCGCGTCGCGTAGCGGGCGATGCGTGTTTTCATCCGCTGGTCCAGGGACTCCGCAGCGGCCTCAACGGGTGCGGGACCGGAATCGGGGGCCATGCCTGTCTCCCTCGCATTTCTTCTGAATCAGGCGGCGATTTCGCCGTCGGGCCGCTGCGGGGCGTAGCGCAGCACCGCCCGCTCGGCCAGAATCACCAGAACATACGCCAGGATGCCGATCACCGTAAGCAGAATGATGGTGACGAACACGCCGGCCGTGTTGGCGCCGCCCTCGGCCTTCGCCAGTTCGGCGCCGAGGCCGACGCTGCCGCCGACCAGTTCGGCGACGGTCACGCCGATCACCGCCAGCGTCGCGCCGATCCTGAGCCCGCTGAACAGGGCCGGCAGGGACCAGGGAAACTCGATCTTCCAGAAAATCTGCGCCCGGGTCGCCTTAAACAGGCGGGCGAGGTCGATCATCGACGGATCGACGCTGCGCACCGCCGTCAGCACGTTGATCAGCACCGGGAAGAAGACGATCAGGATGGCGGTGAGGATGCGCGGCGTGATATTGTAGCCGAACCACATGACGAAGAGCGGCGCGAAGGCCACCTTGGGCGCGATCTGCAGGGCCAGGATATAGGGCGAGGCGACGACCTCCATGAGCCGCGACATGCCGAGCACATAGCCTATCACGGCGCCCATCAGGCAGCCGAGCCCGAAGCCGACGATGACCTCGAAGCAGGTGATCAGGGTGTGGCGCAGCAGATCGCCGTTCACCCACATATGGATACCTTCCTCGAACACGGCGGACAGGCGCGGAATGTTGTAGGGCGCGATGCCGAGTAAGGGCGGCCCCCACTCCCAGCCGGCCACAAAAACGACCAGCGCCAGCGCGCTCAGCCAGACCTCCCGGCGCTGGAGGATCGCGGCCAGGCCGGGCCGGGCCGCCGTTTCCGGCGCCCGGTCCGGCGTTACGACAATCGGGGCGCCGGCCGCCATCAGACCGTCTGCTCGACCTTGCCGATGTCGAGCAATGACATCAGCCGGGCGGTCATGGGCCCGATCAGCTCGTGCTGCCGCCGCTTCATCGGATCGTCCCGGCCGGGAATGTCGACCGGGATTTCCTCGATGATGCGGCCCGGCCGGCGCGACATCACCAGCACCCGGTCGCTCAGCGCGATCGCTTCGACCAGATCGTGGGTGATCAGGAAGGCGGTCTTCTTCTCCTCGGCCACGGTCTGGGCCAGATCCTGCTGCAGCACCATCTTGGTCTGGGCGTCGAGCGCCGAGAAGGGCTCGTCGAGCAGCAACACGTCCGGGTCCATCATCATGGTGCGGGCGAGTGCCGCGCGCTGGCGCATGCCGCCGGAAAGCTCGTGCGGATAATGGTTGGCGAAGCCGTCGAGATGGTAGCGGTGCAGGAATTTTTGCGCCCGCTCCTCGCGCTGCGCCGGGTCCATGCGGCGGATTTCCTGGCCGAACTCGACATTCCTGCGGATCGTGCGCCAGGGCAGCAGCAGGTCCTTCTGGAGCATGAAGGCGACATGCTCGTTCGGCCCGCTGACCGGCTCGCCGTCGACGAAAATTTCGCCCGTCGAGGGCCGGTCGAGGCCGGACGCCAGATTGAGCAGGGTGCTCTTGCCGCAGCCGCTCGGCCCGATCAGGGCGACGACCTCGCCGTCGGCGATGTCGATGCTCACCCCTTCGACCGCCAGCACGCCCACGCTGCCCGTCCGGCCGCGCACCGGCGGAAAATAGCGGGAAACTTCCTGAAAGCTGAGCCTGAGCATCGTTGCCGAAGGCGGGTCAGGCGCCCAGGCGGGCCATCTCGGCCGTGAAACGCTCGGCGGTCCAACTTCCGCCGTCCGGCGGTTCGACGCCGGCGTCGTTCAGGCCGGCGACGACGCCGTCCAGATCGTGGATCTTGCGGTCGAACAGGCTTTCCAGCGCATCGCCCAGCGCCTTCGTGTACGGCGTCTCTTCCCAGTCGCGGCACTGGTGGGCGTAATCGATCCGGGCCAGCGGGTGGGTCATGCGCGGGCTGGTCATGCCGATTCGGCGGTCCTCTATCTGCGGCCGGAATTTTCGGCGAGCTTCGTGCTGGGTGGCGGGCGCGAACGTAGCGGGCGGCTCTTTGCAGGTCAAAAGCTTTGCAGTAGCGTGCTGCGCCCCGATGCGCCGAGCCTGACGCCATGACCGCGTAGGGGATGAATCGACAGCGGTAGAAGATCCTTGGTACAAGGTGTAGCACACGAATCGGCATCTTCCGCAGCGCTATGAGGGACTAAACCAGCGTCCTCCACCTCGGTAAAGAAGCGCTTGCTCTTTTCAAGTCTATAAATCAAGAGGCATAAGGATGGTTGGAAATATCGTAAGCGAAAACAATACAATAAAGGTACTTGGAGACTTTGGTGTAAGAGAAATGCAGCAAATGCTCGCGGCTATGCATAATTTGACCACAATGCGAGGATATAGCGATTTAAATATTGATTTCTCTGATTGCAAGAGCGCTTTTTCCGGTCAAATGCTTGGTATTGCTGCGAATGTACAAAACTATCTCATTAACGGTATTGATACATCTCTAATTCCTCCTAGCGGTAACAGATTTCGACGTCTTTTCATTAATACCAATTGGGCCCACCTCATTGATTTTCGCCGTTTTTCGGAATCAACGTATCGAGGATATAGCCAAATTCCAGCAATGAAATTTAGAGATGCAGATCAGCTATATGAGACAGTTTCAACAATCATGAAAAACATATTGGGTGCGTTGAACAAGTTTGATCGCTCACACTTAACGGCGATTGAATGGTCTGTAAATGAAATTGCGGATAATGTATTGAACCATGCCCAATCGCCCGTGGGTGGATTTGTTCAAGTTACCAATCATTCACGCCGTGAGCAAATTGAATTTTCGGTCTGCGATGCCGGGTTGGGCATTCCTGCGACACTGCGTTCTCATAATCCAAAACTGAGCACTGATCAGGAGGCATTGGAGAAAGCAATCCAAGAAGGTGTCACGCGCGACAAGTCTGTTGGTCAAGGAAACGGCCTATACGGAACATGGAGAATTAGCCAACTGAGCGGTGGACGGTTTGAATTATACTCTGGAAATGCAAGTTTAATTTCGACACCACAGGACGGTCTTACAGCAATTCGAGGAGAAAGCATCCCATTTAATGGATCACTAGTTACAACAAGAATTGGCTACGGAAAACCTTTGGAATTGAAGGACGCATTGACTTTTGATAGCAAACCATATGTGCCTTTGGATATAATTGATCTTGACTACAATGAAGATGAAGAAGGCAATGTGACCATCTACCTTAAACAAGAATCTGGCGGATTCGGAAGCAGAAAAGCCGGTGAACCTGTGCGACGTAAGATAAATAATCTATCTAGAATTGCGGAATCTGGGCACTTAATAATTGATTTCTCTGATATTCCACTGATGTCGAGTAGCTATGCTGACGAAGTATTTGGAAAGCTTTTTGTTGAGGTCGGTCCAATAGAGTTTTCTAGACGGTTTGAATTAAGGAACTTGGACGATTTAGTTGAAGATCTAATTAACAAGGCGATTATGCAAAGATCAATATCTGGTTTGTAGATTGACTTGGGTGATGAGGAATCGAAGTGATCGGACATGAACTTTGCATCAATCCGATCTCTAAAATTAGAGATGTATAGTAAACAATGGGCACGACGTGCCCACCACGAGCGATCTCCAGGGACAAATCTGGATAGTTGAACAGTGTATTTTTTTTTGCCATTAATGCGTTGGCGAGCCCAGAACGTTAAACCCTTGACACATTTTCAGGAGGCTGCTGAGCAGAACCCATGAATTCTATAACCGATACCCTTGAAGAAGGCATCTTCACCGTCACCTTCGCCAATCGGCCGGAAGGGTTCTTCACCGGCGCGATGGCGGAAGACCTGCTCGCCCTGCTGCCGGCCATGGCGGCAGACGGGGTGCGGGCCGTCATATTGCAAGGCGGCGTACCCGGCGCTTTCATTCGGCACTATTCTGTCGCCGAACTGGCGGCGCTGTCCGACGCGTTGCGCGCCAGGGGCCGGACCTTCGACGAAACGACGGCGGTCGACCATCACACGATGAACCGGATCGCCGAAGGGCTGGAAGCCGTGCCGAAGCCGGTCATCGCGGCGCTCAACGGCACGGCGATGGGCGGCGGCTGGGAGCTGGCGATGGCCTGCGATCTGCGCATCGCCCAGGCCGGCGACCATGCCTACGGCCTGCCCGAGGCGCGGCTCGGCATCCTGCCCGGCGCCGGAGGCACCCAGCGACTGGCCCGGCTGGTCGGCACCGCCCGGGCGCTGGAAATGACGTTGCGCGGCCGCACCGTCGGGCCGGAGGAAGCGCTTGCGCTGGGCATGGTCCACGAGGTCGTGCCGGACGCAGCGGCCCGCGGGCAGGAGATCGCCCGCGAACTCGCCGCCCGTCCGGCAAAGGCGCTCGCCCATATCAAGCGCCTGGTGCGCGGCACCGTTCCGCCCATCGATCCGGCCATGCTGCAACTGGAAAGCCGCCTGTTCCTCGACCTCGCCGTCTCCGACGAAGCGAACGCGCTGATGCGCCGGATGGTCGAGGAAGGGCTGGATATCCGGGAGGTGACGTAGAGCGCTGCCCCGAAAAAAAAGCGGCACCGGGCGGCAGGCTATCGGCGATGTTCGATAAACGCACCGACGCTCAGCCCAGCGTCACGGGCAATACGGCGAAGCAGGATCGGCGAGATATCCCGTCCCCGATGCATCGGAACGGTTGTCGCGCGGCCGTCTGCGTGGCGAAATTGCTTGTGCGAACCGCGCTGCCGCACTTCCACAAGACCGAGCGCGGCGAGAATCGCGATCACTTCGCGCGGCTTGAGGACGGGAACAGGCGCCACGGGATTTCAGACGACGACAACAGCCTGTGTACCGACATACTCCCCGACAATCGCGGGTTCGCCGTCTTCGAGAAGCATGGCAATGACTTCCTTGAGGTTGCCATTGAGTTCTTCGAGCGTCTCGCCCTGGCTTTGGGCGCCGGGAAAGCCGGGTACGTAGCCGACATAGAGGCCGGTATCCAGGCAGCGCTCGACAACAGCGGTATAGGTATGCATCGGTGTCTTCTTCGTCCTGAGTCGCGGGCAACAGTTTAATCGCCGGAATGGGCAGGAACAAGATGCGGAGAATCCAGTCGTCGCTCCCGCCAAGACCCTCCCGTCATTTCGACCGGAGCGCGTCAGGCGCGGAGTGGAGAAATCTTTCCGCAAGGTGCAAAGGACCCTTGCTCCGAACAGGAAAGATATCTCCACTTCACGGCCCTGCGGGCCGTTCCGGTCGATATGACGGTATATCTTGAGATATGGTTCAATATGGCCCTTACTAATCGCAAATCGTACCGGCCGCCGCGGCTACCGGCCCCTTTCCCCCGCGCAAGCGCCCCGACAATATCCCGGGCATGACTTCTTCATCGAACCACGCACCCATCCACATCGTCGGCGGCGGGCTGGCGGGCTGCGAGGCGGCGTGGCAGGTCGCCCGAGCCGGCGTCCCGGTTATCCTGCACGAGATGCGGCCGGAGCGCGGGACGGACGCCCACCGGACCGACACGCTTGCCGAACTGGTCTGTTCCAACTCCTTCCGGTCGGACGATGCCGAGGCCAACGCCGTCGGCGTGCTGCACGAGGAGATGCGGCGATGCGGCTCGCTGATTCTGCAGGCGGCCGACGCCCACAAAGTGCCGGCCGGCGGCGCTTTGGCGGTGGACCGGGAGGGCTTTGCCGATGAAGTCCAGGCCCGGCTGGAAGCGCAGCCGCTGGTGAAGGTCCGGCGTGAGGAAGTCAACGGCCTGCCGCCCGCCGAATGGGACAAGGTTATCGTCGCGACCGGGCCGCTGACCTCGCCGGCCCTGGCGCAGGCGATCCTCGATCTGACGGGTGAGGATTCGCTGGCCTTTTTCGACGCAATCGCGCCCATCGTCCACGCCGACTCGATCGACGAGAGCGCGGCCTGGCGCCAGTCGCGCTACGACAAGCCCGGCCCCGGCGGCGATACGCGAGCCTACATCAACTGCCCGCTGGACGAGGCGCAGTATAACGGCTTCATCGACGCCCTGATTGCCGGCGACAAGACGGAATTCAAGGACTGGGAGAGGAACACGCCCTATTTCGAGGGCTGCCTGCCGATCGAGGTCATGGCCGAGCGCGGCCGGGAGACCCTGCGCTTCGGGCCGATGAAGCCGGTCGGCCTCACCGACCCGCGGACCGGCCGGCGCGCCCATGCCGTGGTGCAACTGCGCCAGGACAATGCGCTCGGCACCCTGTTCAACATGGTCGGCTTCCAGACCAAGCTGAAACACGGCGCGCAAACCGCGATCTTCAGAAGTATTCCAGGGTTGGAGAACGCCCGCTTCGCCCGGCTCGGCGGCATTCACCGCAACACCTTCCTGAACAGCCCGAAGCTGCTGGATGCGCAACTGCGCCTCAAGGCCGATCCGCGGCTGCGCTTCGCCGGCCAGATCACCGGCGTCGAAGGCTATGTCGAAAGCGCCGCCATCGGCCTGCTGACCGGGCGCATGGCGGCGGCCGAACGACTGGTTGCAACCTTCGCGCCGCCGCCCGAAACCACGGCCCTCGGTGCTTCTGCGCCACATCACCGGCGGCGCGGCGGCCGACAGCTTCCAGCCGATGAATATCAATTTCGGCCTGATGCCGCCGCCACCGGCGCCGACCGAAGGCAAACGCCTGAAGGGCCGAATGCGCAAACAGGCCATGGCCCAGCGCGCGCGCGCCGATCTGGACCGATGGCTCGCCGGCGAGGCGCCCTTCGATACGCGGCTACGCCGCTACTCAGGGTGAGGGCAAGGGTGGTACAGAATCTTAGGGAAGCTAATGGAGTCCCTCATCCCGAGTAGCCCCGTAGGGGCGTATCGAGGGACGCAAACGCGGAATCCGGCCTTCTCAAATCCGCCGCCAGCCTCTATGCCTTGGGCAGTTCGGCCCGCCGCGCAGTGCGCGGGCGCAATAAGCGGGAGCCCGCCCATGCCCGTAGAAACAGCAACGGTCGAGACGCTTGACTACCGCCACAGCTCCCTGCCGGTGCGCGATGACCTCGCCGCCGCTCACCGGCGCGCCTGGGCGCGGCTGGCGGCGCCGGGCGAATGGTGGTCCGGCGCGGTCCGCATCGCGATTGCCGAGGAAACCCGCGCGGCGCCGGACTGCGATTTCTGCCGCGAACGCAAGGCGGCGCTCTCGCCCTATGCCGCGACCGGCACGCACACTGCGGCGACCGATCTGCCGGACGTGCTGGTCGATGTCATTCACCGCATCCGCACCGACGCAGAACGCCTGACCCGCCGGTTCTACGACACGGCGCTGGCCGGGGGCCTGAGCGATGCGGAGTATGTCGAGACCGTCGGCGTCATGGCCACGGTCATCGCCATCGACAGCTTCTGCGACGCCATGGGCCTGCCGCGGCACGCATTGCCGGCGCCGGTTGCCGGCGAGCCGCGCCGGCAGCGGCCGGCCGGCGTGAAGGACGGCCTGGCCTGGCCGCCGACGCTGGCACCCGAAGATATGACCGACGCCGAGGCCGGGATGTATGACGGGCTGGCCGCCGTGAACATCCATCGCGCCCTCTCCCTCGTCCCCGAGGAGGTTGTCGGGTTTTTCGATCTGGATGCGGTGCATTATCTGCCGGATTCGCTGTTGCGCGATTTCGGCACCGAATACCGCGCACTGACCCATGCCCAGATCGAGTTTCTGGCGGCGCGGGTCTCGGCGATCAACCAGTGCGTCTACTGAACCACCAGCCACGCGGTGCTGCTCCGTGGGAGCGGCCGGCATACCGGTGACGACTACGACCTGACCGCCATCGTCGAAGAGGGCGGCAGCGGCGGAGGAGTCGCGGCAGCGGCGGCGCTGGCCGCATACGCCGACGCATTTTACGAAGACGGAGGCTTCGGAGCCGGCACAAGATTCGGCCCGGCGCGCGACCGGCTGCACGCGGAAATCGGCGACGAAGCCCTGGTCGATGCGGCGGGCGTGCTTGCCGTCTTCAACGCCGTCGTCCGGATCGCCGACGCAACCGGCATCCCGCTCGAGGAGCAGAAGGCCGAGATGTCGGCGGATTTCCGCGACGCCCTCGGCATCGGCGACTATCCCTCCACCGCCGGCAAGTTCTGAGGCATTCCACCGGAATGGTCACGCGCTGATGCCGGCGGGCGCCCTCTGCGTCGCTTTCGCCGGTCGCTCCAGGGCCGTCCCCGCGGCTCACGCCAGGCCGAGCAGCGGGGCGACATCGGTGCTCTCCCACGCCGGCAGCGCCTCCATCCGGCCCATCCAGGCGCTCAGGTTCGGATGCGCATCGAGCGGGAGCTGCTGGTACTGGTGGAGATGCATGGGCGACGCCACCGCGATATCGGCGATGGTCGGTTCCGGCGTGCCGCAGAGCCAATCCTGGCCCTCGAGCCGCGCGTCGAGAATCCCGGCATGCTTGTGGAAGTTCGGCCCTTCCGCGTCGAGAATCGCCTGATCCGGCTCCGCTTCGAGGATCGGCTTGACCACATTCTCCACCAGGTAGACGTAGCAGGTCGGGAACCAGGCGCTCGCCTCCCAGAGCAGCCAGCGGTTGACGTCGGCCCGGGCCGCCAGGTCGGCCGGATAGGCCGAATCAGCGCCCACTTTGTCGGCCCCGTATTGCAGGATCGCGTTGGATTCCCAAAGTTGGAGGTCGCCGTCGACCAGCGCGGGCAAGGCGGCGTTCGGGTTTATCGCCATATAGTCGGGCGACTGTTGTCCCTGCGCGAAATAGTCGACATTTTCGGAGTCGAACTCGACGCCCATGTGCTTGAAACCGGCCACAACCTTGCGGCAGTTCACGGTGCGTGGATCGTAATAGAGCTTCATTGAGTTTCTCCCTTCTCGGTGCGGAAACCTATCTCCGGGGCGATGTCGCGGCGAGGCCCGACGACCGATCTCCGGAACCGGCCGGAGCGTACCGCGCCGCCCTACACCGCCGCAAGCACGAGCCTCATACAACGACTCGCGCGGCCTGCGGTGCGGGTAGGTAGCGTAAGCGACGGCCTGCGCTAGAGCCTGTCCGGTCTTGACGGAACCGCCCTCGCAGCGGCACGCGCCCAGGTTCCACCCGCCCCTACGGCAAGCTTGGAGCCTGTCCTGAGCTTGCCGTAGGGGGCGTCATGGAGGGCCGGGCCATGTCATGTTTTTTTATGATCGTTCATTTTCGCCGTTCAGAATTATCCCCGGAATTGCGCCGTTTTTTGGCCGTCCGCATGAAGAATAGACCGGTCTGTACATAGTGTTTTTTCGTCACCGTGCCGGCCGTCGATGGCAACACCGTTGTTCATATAATGTTCTTTTCTCCGCTGTCAAGCCTTTCTCCCGTGTGCGGACCGGGGGCCGCAGGGGCGGGTTTCAAACCCGCCCCTGCGGTACCGGCTTGCCGAACCGGGCGCCCGCGGCTGCGCTGGCGGTTCCGATAGAAGCGGACACGCGCTTGACGAAACGGATCGACGGCGCGTTCGCAACGCGTCGTCCACAAGCGCATCGTGCGTCGCGTCGCGGACGAAACCTGTCCGCCTCGACCGGCTTGACAGGATTATCTGCCGGCGGCACTGCACCGTCATGGCTTCCGACACCCGAATTCTTGTCCTCGGCGCCGGGATCGTCGGCGTCAGCGCGGCGCTGAACCTGCAGCGCCGCGGCCTGCGCGTGACCCTGGCGGACCGGCAGGCGCCGGGCGAGGGAGCGTCCTACGGCAACGGCGGCATACTGGTGCCGGGAGCCGTGGTGCCGGTCCCGGTGCCCGGCCTGTTGAAGAAAGCGCCCGGCATGCTGCTGCGCGGCACCGGCCCGCTGTTCCTGCGCTGGTCCTATCTCCCGGCCCTGCTGCCCTGGCTGGCCCGCTATCTGCGCAACGGCCGCGACCCGCATGTCCGCCGGATCGCCGCCGCCCTGGCGCCCATTATAGGCGACAGCCTGGAGGAGCATCTGGCGCTGGCGCGGGGCACGCCGGCCGAGGCGCGTATCCGCGAAGAACCCTACCTCATGGCCTACCGGGACAGGGCGGCCTTCGAGGCCGACGGCTATGGCTGGGCGATCCGCCGCGACCGGGGCATCGGCTGGCGGGAATATGAAGGCGACGCGGTCAGCGATCTCGAACCGGCGCTCGGGCCCGGCTACCGGTTCGTCGCTGCGCTGGAGGCGAGTCACGGCATGATCGACGGGCCCGGCGACTATGTCAAAGCGCTCGCCCGGAGCTTCGTTGCGGGCGGCGGCCGCTTCGAGGAAGCGGCGTTCACCGGCTTCGAGCGCGAGGCAGGAAAAGTCGCCGGGGTGCGCTTCGGCGACAGGGTTATCCTGGCCGACAAAATCCTGGTCGCCGCCGGCGCCTGGTCGGCGCGGGTTCTGAAGACGCTGGGGCTCGCCATCCCGCTCGAAAGCGAACGCGGCTATCATGCCGAGCTCTGGGCGCCGACGGGCGGCCCGACGCATCCGGTCATGCTGGCCGACCGCAAGATCGCCGTCACGCCGATGACCGGCCGGGTCCGTTTCGCCGGCCTGGTCGAGTTCGGCGGCCTGGACGCCGGGCCGCGCCGGGCGCCGTTGCGCGCGATCGCGGCGGCCACAGCGGCTTTTCCCGGCATGACATGGCAGCGCGAGACCGAATGGCTGGGCCACCGCCCGGCGCCGGCCGACAGCATCCCCTATATCGGGGCCGTGCCCTCCCATCCCAACGTCTATACGGCGTTCGGCCATCACCATGTCGGCCTGACCGGCGGCGCGCGGACCGGCCGTCTTGTCGCGGACCTGATCGCCGGCGCGACACCGAATATCGACATGACCCCTTATCGTGTGGAAAGGTGATGCCAACTGTCACCAATCGGTCCCGCCGCCTCTTTGTTGTGAAGGAGAATCCGTACATCGGGGTTGCACTTCGAACGGCGCTGCTCGGCGTCTCGGCGCTGGTTCTGACTGCACATCCGGCCCGGGCTGCCACATGGGACATGCCTCTGGCCTATGCCGCTTCCAACTATCATTCCAAGAACGCCGCAAAGTTCGCGAAGATGGTGAAGAGGAACAGCGGCGGCAAGATCGAGATCGTGACCCATCCGGGCGGCTCGCTGTTCAAGGGCGGCGAGATTTTCCGCGCCATCCGCACCGGGCAGGCGCCGATCGGCGAGCGGCTGATCTCGGCGCTGGGCAACGAGAGCCCGCTCTTCGAGATCGACGCGTTGCCGTTCCTCGCCACTTCTTTCGAAGAGGCGATGAAGCTGCACATAGCGTCGCTGCCGGTGCTCCGGAAGATCCTGGCCGGGAAGCGTGTCCGGATGCTCTACACCGTGCCGTGGCCGCCGCAGGGTCTCTATAACGAAACGCCGGTGCGGACGCTGGCCGACATGAAGGGTGTCAGGTTTCGCGCCTCCAATGCGGCGACGGCGCGCCTGGCGACCCTGATGGGTGCAATACCGACAATAGTCGAAGCCGCCGAAATCACCCAGGCCTTCGCGACCGGCGTCGCCCGGTCGATGATTTCGTCGAGCTCCACCGGCTACGACCGGAAGATCTGGGAGCATGTCAAATACTGGTACGACACCCAGGCCTGGCTGCCGAAGAATATGGTGATCGTCAACGCCAAGGCATGGGACGGGCTGGACGACGCCGGCAGGGCCGCCATTTCCAAGGCGGCCGCGGCGGCGGAGAAGGCCGGCTGGGCGGGGGCTCGGCGCCTCGCCGACTGGTACAAGGTCCAGCTCGCCAAGAACGGCATGACGGTCGAGAAGCCGAACCCGGAACTGGCCAGCCAGTTCCGCGCGCTCGGCAACACGATGATGACGGAATGGCTGAAGCGCGCCGGCGCCGAAGGCAAGGCCGTGATCGCCGCCTACAAGGCGATGAACTAGCTTATTCCCTGGGATAGCGGGGCCGGCGCGAAATGCCGGCTCCGATTCTCCGGGCGGATGACCGATTTCATACCGGACTACGGGCCGCTGGCAGTCGTTCTGGCCGCCGGCGGTTTTGCTTTGGCCGCCGCCACGGCGCAGGCGGCAGCGCAGGCGGCGGCCGGCCCGTACCGGACCTGCGGCCTGATCGGAGTCGCTTTCGCCGGCATGGCGCTGTTCGCACCGGGCGCCTTTGGGCAGATCGGCGACCGGATGATGACGGCGATCTGGTCGAGTTCGGCGAACTGGACGCTGACCGCCCTGCCGCTCTTCATCTGGATGGGCGAGATCCTGTTCCGGATCCGCCTGTCCGAGGATCTGTTCAAGGGGCTGGCGCCCTGGATGAACCGGCTGCCGGGGCGGCTGCTCCATACGAACATCATCGGCTGCACCATCTTTGCCGCGATCTCCGGCTCGTCGGCGGCCACGGTGGCGACGGTCGGCAAGATGTCGATCCCGGAATTGCGGTCGCGAAAATATCCGGAAGACCTGGCGATCGGCACGCTTTCCGGCGCCGGGACGCTTGGCCTGTCGATCCCGCCGCCCATCGGCTTCAACCTCTTCGTCCTGCAGGGGATGACCGGCCACAATATCGGCTATATCGCCAAAGTCTCGCTGCCGCTGTTCCTCGTCATGGTATTGGCCGTGTTCCTGATCGTCGTGTTTCCCGACATCGTGATGTTCCTGCCCGACAGCATGGCGAGGAGCGCAGGGTGAGCGAAAGGGCGTATCCCGCCGCGATTGACCGGCCTCGCATGTCTCCGTAAACCGGAGTCCAATTCGACTTTCGTGGAAAATGCCTGGGGAGGCGCGCCATGTCCCATTCCCGATCCGCCATCGTTACCGGCGCCGGTTCCGGCATCGGCCGTGCGGTTGCGCTGGCGATGCAGGCCGACGGCTACGATGTCGCGCTGGCCGGACGGCGCGGCGAAGAACTGGACAAGACGGCGGCGCGGGCGGCCGAGGGCGGCGGCCGCATGCTGACGTTGCCGACGGATGTGACCGACGACGACCAGGTCGCCCGGCTGTTCGCCCGTACCGTGGACGAATTCGGCCGGCTCGATGTGCTGTTCAACAATGCCGGCCGGGGCGCGCCGCAAATCCCGATGGAGGAGCTGACGCCCCAACAGTGGCGCGATGTGGTGGATGTGAACCTGACCGCCTGTTTCATCTGCGCCCAGCATGCGATCCGGATCATGAAGGCGCAGGATCCGAAGGGCGGGCGGATCGTCAACAACGGGTCGATATCGGCCCAGACGCCGCGGCCCTTCACCGCGCCCTACACGGCGACCAAGCACGCGCTCACCGGCCTCACCAAATCGATCGCGCTGGACGGACGGCCCGACGACATCACCGCCTGCCAGATTGATATCGGCAATGCGGTGACCGAAATGACGACAATCATGGCCGAAGGCATCCTGCAGGCGAACGGCCAGAAGATGGTCGAGCCGCGCATGGATGTGGAGCATGTCGCCACGTCGGTCCTGCACATGGCGAACCTGCCGCTCGACGCCAACATCCTGTTCATGACCATCATGGCGACCAAGATGCCCCATATCGGCCGGGGCTGAGGCGCCGCGCGCCGACCCGGGCAAAGAAAAAGGGCGCCCCGAGGGGCGCCCTTGCGTTTCGATCGGGTTCGAGGATCAGTTCCAGCTCTTCTGCGGGCATTTGCCGCCGAAGCTGTCGGTCTTGAACGTGACCATCTGGTTCACATTGATCTCGGGTACGCCCTTGGCGTTGAGCGTGACGGAACGTTTGTACCAGGGCTGGATCAGGAAGCCGTTGACATTGTATTTCAACTGGCCGCGCACCGAGTTCAGCCCCTGGGCGCGCATCACCTTCACCAGGTTTTTCAGGTTCTTGAAATCGCCCTTCACGCCGCGCAGGCCGTCGGCGATCTTGCGCGCGCCGTCATAGGCCTGCAGCGCGAACATGTCCGGAGTCCGCTTGTATTTCGCCCGGAAGGCCTTGAGGAACTCGGCGTTGCGCGGATTGTCCAGGTTCGGGCCCCAGTGCAGCGTGTGGAACGTGCCCACGGCCGCCTTGCCGATCGGCTTGATGGTAATATAGTCGACGGCATAGTTGGTGTAGAGCTTGACTTTCTGGCCGGCGCCGGACGCCGCCCATTGCTTCATGAAGGCTATGCCCATGCCGCCGGGCACGAAGATGAACAGCGAGTCGGCGCCGCTGGCGACAACCTTGCTGATCTCGGCCTGATAGTCGCGCGTGCCCAGCTTGAACAGGATCCGGCCGACGACCTTGCCGTCCTTGTAGGTGCGCTGGAAGCCGTTCAGCATGTCCTTGCCGGCCTGATAGTTCGGCGCCATCATGAACACCTTCTTCAGGCCTTCGAGGTTCAAGAGCTGGCCCATCGCTTCGGCATTCTCGTCGTTCTGGAACGAGCTTGAGATGAAATAGGGGCTGCAGTTCTTGCCCGCCATGCCGGACCAGCCGGCGTTGGTGCTCATCATGATCCGCCTGGCGCGGATCACCGGGCGCTGCACGGCGGCCAGAATGTTCGACCAGATGACGCCGGCGACCATATGGACCCGCTCGGACTTGAGCCATTTGCGGACTGAACGCAGGCCAACATCCGGTTTGCGCTGGTCGTCGCCGACCAAAATGTCCGTCGGCACACCGCCCAGCTTGTCGCCATTTTTCTTCCAGCCTTCGAGCTCGAGGCCGAGGGTCCAGCCCGCCAACTGCGACTTGCCGAGAACGGCGGCGCCGCCGGACAGTGTGTTGAGAAAGCCGATGCGGAAATTCTCCGCCTGCGCCGGCGCCGCAAGGCCGGCCGAAAGGGCGACCGCTGCCGCGGTCCCGATGACAATTTTCTTCATGACGTCCCTCCCAATGGTTCTGTCAATCTGCTTCCATTGACCGCGCTGCTCCCTGTCGAAGTAATTGCGGCGGCCAAACTGTTACCGTTATAGCGTGTTTTGGCAAAAGACGGTCAACAAGAATGTCGGCACCGCCTCGAACCCCGTCTTTGCCGCGCACATGAAAATCTAGAGCAGTTCGTTGGAAAAAGAGACCCATCATTCGCTGATCCGCCGCGTGTTCGCCCATCTCGACGCCGGAACGACCGACCGGGCGCCCGATATCCTGCGCAACCCGGTGAGCATCTACACCGATCCCGCGCGGCTGGAAGCGGAGATGACCGGCATCCTGCGCCGGAAGTCCCTGCTGGCCTGTCTGTCGGGGCGGCTGCCCGGGCCGGGCAGCTATCTGGCGCAGGATCTGGCCGGCGTGCCGGTCCTGCTGATGCGCGGCGAGGACGGCGTCGCCCGGGCTTTCCTGAACAGCTGCCGCCACCGCGGTTCGCGGCTGCTGGACGGGTCCGGCGCCGTTCGCCGCGCTTTCACCTGTCCTTATCATGGCTGGGCCTACGGTGCGGACGGGCGCCTGAAGAGCGTCCCGCACGCGGAGGATTTCGGCGAATTCGACATCGCCGGCTGCACGCTGGCGGCGCTGCCGTGTACCGAAGCCGACGGCCTGATCTGGATCCGCCTGTCGGGCGAAGCGCCGGCCGCCGATCCCGGCGAGTCGCTGGACGGCCTGGCCGCCGAATTCGCCGGCTACGGCCTGCCCGGATATCACTACTACGCCGGCCGCACGATGAACCCGGCGATCAACTGGAAGATGGCGGTCGATACTTTCATGGAGCCCTACCATTTCGCCGTGCTGCACCGGCAGACGGTGGCGCCGCTCTTCTTCCCCAACCTTTGCCTCTACGACGATTTCGGCCGCAGTTTCCGGGAGTACCTGCCGCGCCGCTCGATCGTCGAGATGCGCGACCGGCCCGAAACGGAATGGAACGCGGTCTGGCACTCCGCGATAATCTACTATCTGCCGCCCAACGCGATCCTCGTCATGCAGCAGGACCATGTCGAACTGTGGCGCGTGTATCCGCGCGACGGCCGGGTCGACCGGACCGAAGTCTATCTCGATCTCTACATTCCCGAACCGGCAGAGAGCGACAGCGCCCGCCGCCACTGGGACGCCAACCTCGATCTGGCCGTGCGCACCGTCGAGACCGAGGATTTTGCGGTCGCCGAATCGGCCTATGCCGGGTTTGCGACCGGACTTGCGAAGGAGGTCGTTTACGGCCGCAACGAGCCGGCGCTTCAAGCGTTTCACCGCAGGATGGCGGCGGCCATGGCGGAACTTTGACCGCCGGGCTCATGCGCGCGACAGCCGGGCGGGATGACGGAGAATTGCGCGCAGCGGGAGCTTTCGCCTAATCTCCGGCCAATCTTCCCCAAGCCGTTAGAGCCATGTCCAAAGACCGTGCGTCTGCGACCCGCCGCGATTATATGGCGGTTCTCGAACACTATCGCCGCGACTTTGCCGAGCCGGGGTCGGCCGACTACTGGTCGCCGGGTCTTGAAACCGCGTCGCGCGACGAAATCCGCGCGATCCAGAACGCCAAGCTGGCGAAGCTCTCGCCGTTTCTCTACGAGAACAGCGATTTCTACCGACGCCGGTTCGACGCGGCGGGGATGACGCCGGACGATATCCGGACTGTCGACGACCTGCCGAAATGGCAGCCGGTCGACAAGAAAGAGATGGTCGCCGATATGGCGGCCCATCCGCCCTGGGGCACCTACACCACCCATGACGACGAAATCTGGAACAACCGCGGCTGGACCATATTTCCGACCTCCGGCTCGACCGGCACACCGCGGGTCTTCCGCTATTCGAAGACCGATCTGGAATACTGGAAATGGGCGAACAGCCGGGCGTTGTGGTCGCTCGGCGCGCGACCGGGGCAAAAGGTGTTCCTGGTCGTCGGCTTCGGGCCGCATGTCTGGGGCTGGGGCGTGCTGCACGCGCTCGCCCATATGGGCGTGCCCTGCATTCCGGGCGGCGGCCTGACCGCCGAACTGCGCTGCAATTTTATCCTGCGCTACCGGCCGACCATCCTGGCGACGCTGCCGTCGCAACTCTTGCGGCTGGGCCATGCGATGCGCGAACTGGGGCACGATCCGGCGCAATCGTCGGTCACGAAGCTGTTCACCGGCGGCGAGCCGGCGGCCGGTATCAAAGCGACGCGCCGGCGGCTCGAAGAGATGTGGGGCGCCGAGGTCGTGGAGTTCTACGGCTGTACCGAGGCCTCGCCCCATTCCGGCGGCTTTTCCTGCAGTCATCCGGTGCGCGCCGACGGCGCGGTGCAGACCCACCTTCTGGAGGACATCCAGGTCTGGGAACTGTGCGATCCGGACAACGGCATGGAGGCTGTGCCGGAAGGCAGGCGTGGCATTACCGTGTGCACCAACATGAATTCGGAAAGCTCCAGCCACCTGCGTTTCACTGTCGGCGACTACACCAGTTTCGATACCGCTCCCTGCGCCTGCGGCCGGACCCATGTCCGCGCGATCGGCGGTTTCCAGGGCCGCGCCGACGACCTGATCAACCTGCGCGGCATCAAATTCTATCCGAGCGTGGTCGAGGAAGGCGTGCGCGCGGTCGAAGGCGTCGGCGACGAATATATGGTGCGGCTGGATACCAACGATGCAGGGATCGACTTCATGCGGATCGAGGTCGAGCACGCCGACCATGCCAGTCCGGACGGCGTCATCGCCGCCGTGCGCAACGCCGTGACCAGCCGGATCGAGGTCCGCGTCGAGGTCGCGGTGATCCCGCCGGACAGCTTTCCGAAGACAGAGATGAAAGCGAAGCGGGTGGAGGACCGACGGGCGAAATAGCTTCTGCCGCTGGCCCTATCGCGCCGCCTTCCAGGCGTTCCACTTCGCCAGATTGGCGCGGGCCTCCGACATTTCCCGGGCCATCGTGGCGCGCTCCTGCACATTCTCGGCGGCGAATTCCAGCACATAGCCGTTCGGGTCGCTGAAATAGATCGAGCTGCAGATGCCGTGGTCGATCGGGCCCTTGACCGCGATGTCGCCGTCGCGCAGCCGCTTCTTCCACGCCGCCAGGTCCTCGTGGCCGTCGACCCGCATGGCCAGATGCAGGTCGAAACCCCATTTCTGGGCGAAGGTGGATTCGTCCGCCGGCGTATCCGGCAGTTCGAAGAAGGCGATATAGTTGGGTTCGTCCGCCTTGTGGCTGCCGATGTCGAAGAAGACGTGCAGATATTTGAGCGGATTGCCGGTCGAGGGTTCCTCCTCGATCTCCAGCGCCAGGGTCATGGGAAAGCCCAACTTGTCTTCGTAAAAGGCGCGGGTTTCCTCCGCGTCCCGGCAGCGGTAGGCGGTATGATGCACGCCGAAGACCGGCGGGCGCGCGTCTGCTGTCGTCATGGTCTGTGCTCCCATTGTCGCGCCATCATCGATCCGCCGCCGGGCGATGTAAACCGGGCGGCTCCCATGTGCGCCGGTTCGGATCCTAGGTTTCGCTACGCACCGGTTCGAAGAGCGTCGCGATGCCGTCCGGGCGGACCGCCCTGAAGAAACAGTTGGCGCGGTTCGTGTGGCAGGCCGGGCCGGTCTGGTCGACCAGCAGAAGGACGGTGTCGCCGTCGCAGTCGTAGCGGAAGTCGATCAGCCGCTGGACGTGGCCCGACGTCTCGCCCTTGCGCCACAGGCTGCGGCGCGAGCGGGACCAGTAGCACACCCGCCGGGTCGTCAGCGTTTCGCGCACGGCCTCTGCATTCATCCAGGCCAGCATCAGCACTTCGCCGCTGTCGTGCTGCTGCGCGACGCAGGGGATCAACCCGTCGGCGTTAAAGGCCAATTCGGCCAGTGCCTGAGCGATCGTCGGTTGCACCGCTGCCTCGCTTAATTGCTCGACCGTTTCGCCGGTCTGTCGAAGGCTCGCCGCCCGGTTCAAATGCTACTTGCAGACCTTTCGCGAACCGATCGAACGGCAATACAGCCGCTCATTCGGCTTTCAATGGAAAGGCGAGCGCCGGCCGGTGGGCCTATGTCTGCGGTGCCGGCTCCATGCCGCCGTCGGTCGCAGGCCGCTGGCTGGTCGGCACGCTGGTGCGGCGCGGCCGTCCGCCTTCCCTCGCCGCCTGGGCCTCATCGCTCTCGTCCGGCCGTTCGATCTTCTCGCCTCTCAGCAACTGGTCGACCTCGCTGGCGCTGAGTGTCTCGAATTCCAGCAGGCCATTCGCCAGCGTGTGCAACTCGTCCATATGCGTGGTCAGGAACTCGCGCGCCGTGGCTTCGCCTTCCTCGACCAGCCGGCGGACTTCGCTGTCGATTGTCTCGGCGGTCTTGTCGGAGACATTCTTGTGCTGGGTGACAGAGTGGCCGAGGAAAATCTCTTCCTGGTTATCTTCGTAGCGCAGCGGCCCGAGCGTGTCGGAAAAGCCGAATTCGGTGACCATCTTGCGCGCCAGATTGGTCGCCTGCTGAATGTCGTTGGTCGCGCCGGTGGTCACCGCATCCTTGCCGTAGATCAACTCCTCGGCGATCCGGCCGCCGAAGGCCATGGCGATCTTCGCCTTCAACTCGCGCTCGGCATAGGCGTATTTGTCCCGTTCCGGCAGCGACATGGTCATGCCCAAGGCGCGGCCGCGCGGGATGATCGTCACCTTGTGCAGCGGGTCGTGATATTCCTGGTGCACGGCGATCAGGGCATGGCCGGCCTCGTGATAGGCGGTCATTTCCTTCTCTTCCTCGGTCATCACCATGGACCGGCGTTCGGCGCCCATCAGGACCTTGTCTTTGGCCTCCTCCAACTCCCGCATGCCGACGACCCGCTTGTTCTTGCGGGCGGCCAGCAGCGCCGCCTCGTTCACCAGGTTGGCGAGGTCGGCGCCGGAGAAACCCGGCGTGCCGCGGGCAATTACCGAGGCATTGACGTCCGGCCCCAACGGCACACGGCGCATGTGAACTTTCAGGATTTTTTCGCGCCCGGCGATGTCCGGGTTGGGCACCACGACCTGGCGGTCGAAACGGCCCGGGCGCAGCAGGGCCGGATCCAGTACAT
Organism: Alphaproteobacteria bacterium; assembly: GCA_965249845.1. GTDB lineage: Bacteria > Pseudomonadota > Alphaproteobacteria > Bin65 > Bin65 > Bin65. Next base: position 2,446,255 of record CBDFNA010000003.1, on the reverse strand, counting down.
CGGGGCGGTTGGTGGCCGCGATCAGAATGACGCCTTCGTTGGCCTCGAACCCGTCCATTTCGACGAGAAGCTGGTTCAGCGTCTGCTCGCGTTCGTCGTTGCCGCCGCCCAGCCCGGCGCCGCGATGGCGGCCGACAGCGTCGATCTCATCGATGAAGACAATGCAGGGCGCATTCTTCTTGCCCTGTTCGAACATGTCGCGGACCCGGCTTGCGCCGACACCGACGAACATCTCGACAAAGTCGGAGCCGGAGATGGTGAAGAACGGCACGTTGGCTTCGCCGGCGATCGCACGGGCCAGCAGCGTCTTGCCCGTGCCGGGCGGCCCGACCAGCAGCACGCCCTTCGGGATCTTGCCGCCGAGGCGCTGGAATTTCTGCGGATCGCGCAGGAACTCGACAACCTCCTCGACTTCCTGTTTCGCCTCCTCGATTCCGGCGACGTCCTCGAAAGTGATGCGGCCGGCGCGTTCGGTCAGCAGGCGGGCGCGCGACTTGCCGAAGCCCATGGCACGTCCGGTCCCCGACTGCATCTGCCGCATAAAGAATATCCAAACGGCGATAATCAGGATGATCGGCAGCCAGGAAACGAAGATGGAGAGCAGCGGGTGCATCTCCTTGTCCTTCGGTTCGGCGCGGACGCCAACCTTCTTCTCGATCAGGCGATCGACCAGCTTCGGGTCCGCCGGACTCGTCAGTTCGAAGGTGCGGCCGGTGCGCAGCACGCCCTTGATCTTGTCGCCCTGGATGACGACGTCGCGGACGTTGCCGTTCTCGACCTGGCCGAGGAAGTCGGAATACGACATCTCGCTCGCCGGATTCCGGTTGGAGCCGCCCTGGAACAGATTGAACAGGGCGATCAGCAACACGCCGATCACCAGCCACATGGCGAGATTTCTGCCGAGATTGTTCACGAAGCCGCGCCTTTCCAACATCGGGGGTTGTGAGAAGCGCACGCCGAAGCCCGCCAAACCCCGTTTTCTAGATAGGTGAATGTGGGCACGAGTCCAGCCGGCGCAACCGCCTATCGCTGCGTCCCGGAAGCTATCGGCAGCGCTTGAAAACCGGCAGGCGCAAGGGCAATAGGGTCCGGCGCGGCGCGACGCTCTCCATCGCATTTCTGCCGTCCGGATTCTGCCGCCAATCCGGCGCTGGCGCCGTCCAGATGGATGATGCACCCCCCGACCGTTCTTCGCCCGCGTTGCGAGGGACCGCAGAGCCAGCTGACGGTTCGGGTCAGCTGCAGCTGACGGGGCGGCGCCGGCCGGCCGGCCGACCACCGGACCAGCGAAGCGATGGCTGCCGCCGCCAACTCGGGTTCAGCCTCTCTCAGCACCTTCCGATCGACGAGAACCGACCGCTCGACCTGAGTCGCAAGACCTACCAGAATGTCGGCGAGATTGCGGTCGAATAGCCGCCGGGCTTGCCCGGACGCCTGGGCGCGTGCCGCCAGGACCGCCCGTTCCCGGCGACCGGCCAACTGCTCCCGCAGCCGCACGCGCCGGAAGCGCCGATCCCGGTTCGAAGGATCGTCAATCCAGGCGACGTTCCGGGTCCGAAGGGTCGCCGTCAGGCGGTCGCGCGGGATATCGAGCAAGGGCCGCACGATCCGGCAGGCCGCCAGTTCGCGCACTGCGGCCATCGCGGCGACCCCACGCAGCCCCGGATTGCGCGTGATATTGGCAAGTAGCGTTTCAGCCTGATCGTCCTGTTGATGTGCGACGAGCAGGTGCAGGACACCAGCGTCCCGGCACCAACCCGTCATCAAGACGTAACGGACGGCGCGGGCCCACGCCTGGAGGTTCCTCCGCGGCCGGCCGGTCGCCTTCAGGATGACGGCGGCGATTCCCGATCGTCGGAGCACATACTGCGACTGAGCCGCTTCATCGGCCGAATCCCGCCGCAGCCCGTGGTCGACGATCAGGCCGGTCACGCGCCCGTTGCAAGCGACAGTCCAGTCATGCGCCAGCAGGCCCAAGGCGAGACTGTCGCGACCGCCGGAAACGGCGACGGCGAGATGCGGAGCGGGTTCGAACGGTCCGAGCCGCCCGATCAGCCGGTCGAACTCTGCCGCAGAGACCGGATCAGGACCGGCACCCAAGTCTCTTCCGCTCCTGGGCCGCCTTGCGCTTGATATAACCCGGCGCGGACGGATAGCGGCGCTGGAGTTCTTTCCAGCTCGCACAGGCTTCCTCGGTTTTCTTGAGATGCGCCATGGACATCCCCAGCTTCAACAGGTTGTCCGGCGCCTTGGGGTGTTTTGGAAATATTTTGAAACCGTCGGCGAAGCGGATCGCCGCGAGCCGGTATTTTTGCTGCGCGTAGTAGGTTTCGCCCAACCAATAGTAGGCGTTGCCGGCGAAGCGCCCTTTGGGATGACGGCGCAGAAATTCGCGGAACGCCTGCGTGGCCCGGTCATAGCGCGCCTGCCGTAACTCGCCGATGGCGAACCTGTACTGATCGATCTCCTTGCCGGGCGGCAGGATGGACGCAGCAGCAGCCTCTTTCTCGGCGGCGCCCTCCTCGCCCCTGGCCTCGCCGCTGGCCTGCTTACGGCCGGCATCGGCCCCGGGTGCCGGATTTACCGGTTTCGAGCCCGCTCTGGCGCCGCCCTGCTTCTCCAGCAGGCTGAGACGATAATCGGTGTCGGCCTCGAACGCCTTGCGTTCTTTCTCTGTCTTTTCGGCGCGATGGATCAAATCCTCGACCTTGTCGGTCAACGTCTGGATCGTCCGTTCCATCTGGTCCAGCCGGCTCTGGAACCGGGTCGCCAGGGACGACGGGATATCCTCGTTGCCGCCGCGCAGGGTATTGAATTGCCGCTCCAGACGGCGGAGCCGGTAGCTGATATCGTCGAGATCGGCCTGGGACGCCTGAGCGTGCGCCGCCGGCGCGGCCGGTCCTGCGGCCGCCCCGACGCCGATCATCAACGCCACGATAATTCCGCGGCTGCACGGCGGCACTGTCATAGCCCTCGCCCCTTCCGCTCCGGCTGCCGGTTGGGGACGCTATGCCCCGCCGCTGCTGGGCCGGGCAACGCCGCGCCGGTTCTGCTGATAGGCCCGCTCGTCGTCGCCGGCAACCGCCGGCCGTTCCTTGCCGTAGGAGATGGTGCGAATCCGCCGGGCATTCACCCCCAATGCGATCAGCCTGTCGCGCATTGCGGTCGCCCGTCTGGCGCCCAGGCCCAGATTGTATTCCCGGGTGCCGCGCTCGTCGGCATGGCCTTCGACCAGGATACTGGCGTCCCGATGGGCGCGCAGCCACTCCGACCAGGCCCGGATGGTGGCCTGGGCCTCTTCATCCAGATCGTACCGGTCGTAGGCAAAGAAAACCCGGTCGCTGTAGCCGTTCTTCGAACGCTCGGTATATTCCTGCCAGGTCTTACCGGGTTCCGGTCGCGCCAAATCCGATTGTCTAATCGTATTGTTGCCGCCGACGTCGCCCTTGGGTTTCGAGCTGCAGCCAGCGGAAGCCAAGCCAATCGCAAGTACGACCAACGCAAGTCTGAGTTTCATGACGTGATATCCTCGACCCATCGCGATCCTGGACCGGCCACCCGGATTCGGATCGACTTGTTTGAACCTTACTACGTTTCTACCCTGCGCGTGCATTCCACCATGGGCACACATGCGGAGCATTAGACGCACAACTGCGATCGCCCTCCGATCCTAATCTTTCAGCAGCGGCGACCAGGCCGGATCCGATGCCGACAGGGGCGTCTCGACCAGCCGCTCGTTTCGGCCGGTGAGATCGATCGAATACAGCTTCGCCGAGCCGCCGCGCGGCTTCTTGAAGAACATCAGCACCCGGCCATTGGGCGCCCAGGTCGGGCCCTCGGCCAGAAAGCCCTGAGCCAGGATGCGCTCGCCTTCGCCGTCCGGCCGCATGACACCGATGAAGAATGTTCCCTCTTCCAGTTTGGTGAAGGCGATCAGGTCGCCGCGGGGCGACCAGACCGGCGTCGCGTAGCGGCCGGCCCTGTTGCTGATCCGGCGCACGCCGCTGCCGTCGGCATTCATCACATAGATTTTCTGCCTGCCGCTGCGGTCGGAATTGAAGGTGATCTTCGATCCGTCCGGCGAATATGAGGGCGAGGTGTCGATGGCCTGATGGCTGGTCAACCGTTCGGTTGCGCGCGTCCGCAGGTCCATGGCGAAGATTTCGGAATTGCCGTCGCGCGCCATGGACAAGACGATCTTGTTGCCGTCGGGCGAAAAACGCGGCGCAAAGGTCATGCCGGCAAAGTCGCCGACGATCTCGCGCTGTCCGGTATCGATATTGAGGATGTAGACACGCGGCTGCTGGCTGACGAATTCGAGATAGGTGATTTCCTGGGCCGAGGGGGAGAAGCGCGGCGTGAGTACCAGGTTCTCGCCGGTCGTAAGAAACCGGTGATTGGCGCCGTCCTGGTCCATGATCGCCAGGCGCTTGACCCGCTCCAGCACCGGGCCGGACTCGGCGACATAGACGATCCGTGTATCGAAATAGCCGTTTTCTCCGGTCAATCGCCGATAAATGGCGTCGGACATTTTGTGCGCCAGCCGGCGCCAGTTGGCCCGGCGCGTCTCGAGGGCGCGGCCGATCAATTGCCGGCCGGCGGAGACGTCCCACAAGCGGAATTCGATCCGGACATCGCCGTTGGTACGGTGAAAGACCCGGCCGGTGATCAGCGCTTCGGCGCCGATGCCCTTCCAGTCGTTGAAACGCGGCGCGAGCACCTCCGACCCGTCGCGCTGGACGAAGGCCTTCGGGTCGATCGGGCGGAACAGGCCAGAGCCTCGCAGGTCGTCGGCGACGACGCCGGCGATCTGCTCGGCGGTAGACCGTTCTTCGCCGGCAGACGCCTGGGGCACCACGATGGCGATAGGCAGCGGCTCGAAGTTCGGATCGTCGATCCGAATGGTCAGTTGTGCGGCGGCCGTCGCGGGGACGGCGATGGCGATAAGGCCCGCCAGGATCAGCCGGCGGCACGGGCGCGATAACGGCGAGGGAAGCGGCATGGTTACCCCGAACTCAGCTTTGACGGATCGAAATCGATGGTCAGCACTTTCCATTGGTCGAATTTTTCCGGCGGCAGCCTGAGCGGGCTGCATCTGGGATTCTTGACCGCGCGGAGGCCCGCCTCGGCGGCGGCGCGGAAACGGAGATCGCCGGCGAACCGGGCCTGGTCCAGCACCTTCGGCTCGCCGCGCACCGAACCGTCGCGGTTGAGCCAGATTCTGATCAGGACACGCAGCGTCCCGGCATCCTGCGCGCCGACCGGGAAATTCCAGCAGGGCTGAATCTGGCCGCGAATAGCCTCGATTTCCGACAGGGTCAGCGGCCGGCTGCGCGCCGAGGTCTTTACCCCTGCCGTCGTCTTGGAGGCAATCCGGTCGCGGTCGGATTGCTCCGCCGTTTTCTTCAGCTTCCCGACGGTTTTGAAGACCGAGTCCAGCGGATCCTCCTTGGCCGGGCGTTTCTTGACGGTCTTTCGCGGCTTTTTTGCGGCAGTTTTGGGGCGAGGTTTCGCCGGAGGGCGCATCCGCGGCAGGGCGGCGACTTGCCGTTCGATCTTCGGCGCGGCATTCTTTGCCGTCTCCGGCGGTTTCCGCTCCGGCTTCTTCTTCGGTTTCGCGATCGGCGGCTCCGGCTTCTTCGGCGGAACTTTTTTCTTTTCCGGTTTCTCCGGCGCCTTCGCTACAGGGGTCTCCGGCTTATTCGCAGGTTTCGGTTCGGGTTTCGGCGCCGGTTTGGCGACGCGCGTTTCCGGCTTCTTCGGCTTCGCGGCGGTCTTGGGCGCCGGCGGCTCCGGCTTCGCGACAGGGGCTTTCTTCTTCGGTTCTTCGGCCTGCCGCTGCAGCGCGCCCGGATCGATTTCGGCGCGCTTGGGCGGCTCGGCTTTCGGCTTCGGCGCGGCTTTTGCTTTTTCCGCCGGTTTCGGCAATGCCGGCGGAGTGGTTACAGGTTTGGCGACCTCGGTCTTCGCCGGAGGCGCCGGTTTCGGTTCAGGTTTGGGTTCGGCTACAGCGGTTTTCGGCGGTTGGGGCGCCGGTTTCGGCTCGGCAGCCTTCGGCGGTTCGGGTGCCGGCGGCTTCGGCTCGACCGGTCTCGGGTCTACCGGCCGCTGTTCGGCGCTCCGGTCCCGGGCCACCGGCTTTTCGGTCGTGTCGCGCTCGGCATCCGGTTTATGCGCCGTTTTCGGTTTCGGTTTTTCGCCTTTGCCGGTCTGCGTAATATCGGACAGGCGGACGATATCCACTGTAAAACTGCGCGATGCGTTCGCCGGCGGCTTCGTCAGCCAGGGCAGTCCGAGCGCCACAGTCAGCACGACCAGCGTGTGAAGGGCTACCGAGAAGAGAATGCCGCGCATAGCCGGTCGCCCGCCGCCTATTCGATGCCGTCTTCGGCGACCAGCGCGACCTTCGGAAAGCCCGCGGTGGAGATCGAGCTCATCACCTGCATGACCCGGCCGTAGGGAACGGCTTTGTCGCCGCGCACGAAGACTCGCGGATTGTTGCGGACCCGCGCGATCGCCCGCAGGCGGGCGATCAGGGTTGCGGTGTCTATCTTTGTTTCCTGCAGGAACACCGTACCATCGGCCATTACGCTGACGATCAGCGGCTTGTCGGGCTTGCCGATCGCGGCGGCCCTGGCCTTCGGCAGATCGACCGGCACGGCCACCGTCAGCAACGGCGCCGTCACCATGAAGATGACGAGCAGCACCAGCATCACGTCGACGAAGGGCGTGACATTGATCTCCGACATCGGTTTGTAGCTGCGGCGTCCGCTGGCGGCGCTGCGCCGGGTCGGGGAGGCGGCCATATTCAACCTCCGCTGTTGTCGAGTTCGCGCGATACGATGGCGCTGAACTCGCCCGAGAAGCCTTCGAGCCGGTGGGCATACCGGTCGAGGTCTCCCGACAGTTTATTGTAGGCGACGACGGCAGGGATGGCCGCAACCAGACCCAGCGCCGTTGCAAAAAGCGCCTCGGCGATACCCGGCGCCACCGTTGCCAGGTTTGTGTTCTTTTGGACCGCGATGTCCTGGAACGCACGCATAATTCCCCAGACCGTACCGAACAGGCCGACAAACGGCGCTGTGGCCCCGATGGTCGCGAGCGAGTTCAGGAAGCGTTCGGACCGGCTCATTTCCCGGGTCAAGGTTACATGCATGACCCGGTCGATCCGGTCACCCAGGCTCCCGCGCAACGAGCGGCTGCCGGAATCGTCGCCGATCGAGCGCTTCCACTCCCGCATGGCGGCGGCGAAAATGGCGGCCATCGGGTTGTTCGGCCTCTCGCCGACATCGGAGAACAACTCGTCGACCGAGCCGCCGGACCAGAAGCGGTTTTCGAAGCGAGACGCCCGACTGTTGATCCGGCCCAGCAGAATCAGCTTTTCGAAAATCACCGCCCACGACCAGATCGATGCGAAAACCAGAATGGCGATGACGCCCTTGACGATCCAGTCGGCCCGCTCGACAACAGCCAGGATCGAAAAGTCGTCTGCCGGCGGCGCACTGCCGGCGAGATCGGTTTCCACGACATTCCGGTCGGCTCCTGGCGTCGCGGTATCGGGCGCGCCGGCCTGGGCCAGTTCCACATTGCCGGCCACGGCGCCAGCCGCCGGCGTGGCGCCGCCTGTTTGCCATGGATCCAGGATTGCCGTCAGATCGGAGAGGATCGAAAGGTCCATAATCGCTCGTCAGATGGGGTCAGCAGAGGAGTCAACCGCGGAAGTGTGGCAATCCCGCGGCGTCCCGCCCGATCGCGGCATGCTGCCGCTGTCTTTGGCGCCAGACGGCACAATTCGGGCCTCGAGCCCATGGCGGATGTCCTTTGGAATGCGCACCGGCCGGCCATGCCGGTTCATGACCGCGATCCGGAAGCGCAGGTCGCATAACAGCCTGTCGCCGCGCCAGATCCGCTGGCTCATGCGCATTGACGCGCCCTGGACTTCGCTCACTGTGCTGCGGATTTCGAGGACGTCGTCGAGACGTGCGGGCGCCAGATAGTCGGCCTGGCACGAACGCACGGTAAAGCCGATGCCATCTTCCCGCAGCATGTCGAACTGTTGCCGGCCGATCAGCCGCAACATCTCGGTTCGGGCCCGCTCGGCGAATTTCAGATAGTTGGCGTAGTAGACGATGCCGCCGGCATCCGTGTCCTCGTAGTAAACGCGGACCGGGAAGACGTGAACACGCTCCCCATCGAGGGTCCAGCCGCTTGCCGGGTCGGTGTTCGATGCCTGGCCCGGTTCAGTCATCCTGCCCGTCCACCCTAAGTTCGAACTGGTCGGGCGCTACCGGGGGCGCCGGTTTGCCGAGGGCTTTCCAGCCGTCCGCCGCCAGCATCCGCCCACGCGGTGTCCGCTGCACCAGTCCCTGCCGGATCAGGTAGGGCTCGATCACATCCTCGATGGCGTCGCGCTGTTCGGAAAGCACCGCCGCGATGGTCTCCACCCCGACCGGGCCGCCGCCGTATTTCTCGGCGATGCAGGCCAGATAGCGATGGTCCATTCGGTCGAGGCCGGCTTTGTCGACATCGAGCCGCGCCAGCGCCGAATCGGCCTCTTTCGCGCCGACTTCCACCGCGCCGTCGACCGCGGCAAAATCCCGGACCCGGCGCAGCAGGCGGGACGCGATCCTGGGCGTGCCGCGCGAGCGGGCGGCGATTTCCCGCGCGCCGTCCGGAGACAGGCGCATTTTCAGCAGGGATGCAGCCCGCGCCACGATAACGGCCAGTTCATCCGCATCGTAGAAATCGAGCCGCAGGGGAATACCGAACCGTTCGCGCAACGGCGTGGTCAGCAGGCCAGCCCGGGTGGTGGCGCCGACCAGGGTAAAGCGCGGCAGGTCGATCCGCACCGAGCGGGCGGCCGGACCCTCGCCGATCACCAGGTCGAGCTGGTAGTCCTCCATGGCCGGATAGAGCAGTTCCTCGACTGCCGGATTGAGTCGGTGGATCTCGTCGATGAACAGGACTTCGCGGGGCTGCAGGTTGGTCAGGATCGCCGCCAGGTCGCCGGCGCGGACGACAACCGGGCCCGAGGTGCCCCGAAAGCCGACTCCAAGTTCGCGCGCCACAATATGCGCGAGGGTGGTCTTGCCGAGACCGGGCGGACCGTGAAACAGGACATGGTCCATCGCCTCGCGCCGGCCCTGCGCCGCCTTGACGAAGACGCGCAGGTTGGCGCGCATTTCCCGCTGGCCGACAAAGTCGTCGAGCCGCTGCGGCCGCAGGGAGGGATCGTCGCTATCGACCGCCGACGGATCGCCGGAAACCATGCGGGTATCCTGATCTTCGGCCATTGTCCCGCGCCTAAGCCGAAAGCTCTTTCAGAGCCAGCGGGATGAGCTGTTCCACGGTTGCGGATTCGCCCAATTCGCCCGCGACCCGACTCACCGCGGCAAAGGCCTCGCTCCGGCCATAGCCGAGGTTGAAAAGGGCGGAGACCGCTTCCGCCGCGGCGCCCTTCGGTGCGCCGGCTTCCGCCGGAGATCGGCCGCCCGGCAACGGGCCGGCCAGCGGATCGCCGCCGATCAACCCGGTCTTGTCCTTCAATTCATTGAGAATTCGTGCCGCCAGTTTCGGCCCAATGCCCTCGGCCTGGCTGATTGCGGCCCTGTCCTGCGCCGAGATCGCCGTCGCCAGCGCTTCCGGCGTCAGGACCGAGAGCAGCGCCAGCGCAACGCGCGCGCCGACACCCTGAACGGTGGTCAACAATCTGAACCAGTCGCGTTCCTGCCGGTCGGCAAAACCGTAGAGGTGGATGTGGTCTTCGCGAACATGGGTCTCGATCATCAGGCGGACCGAAGACCGGCCCGGCGGCAACGCACCGAGCGTCCGGGCCGAGGCGAACACCAGATAGCCGACGCCGCCGACGTCGACGATCGCTTCATCCTTGCCGACGTAGTCGACCAGGCCGGTAAGCGAACCGATCATTCCGCGCCCGCCGTTTGCAGGGCGCTCCAGGCCGCGCGCGTGGCTGCGTGATGGGCGTGGCAGATTGCGACGGCCAGGGCGTCGGCGGCGTCGGCAGATTGCGGCCCGGCGGCGGGCAGCAGCATGCCTACCATCGCCTGAACCTGGGTTTTGTCGGCATGGCCGACGCCGACGACGGATTTCTTGACTGCATTGGCCGCATATTCGTGGACCGCAATTCCGGCCCGCGCCGGCGCCAGCATCACCACGCCGCGGGCCTGCCCCAGCCGCAGTGTGGAGCCGGGATTCCGGTTAACGAAGATTTCCTCAATGGCAGCCGCGTCTGGAGCCCAGGTCTCGATCAGGCGGGCGATTCCGTCAAACAGCAGGTTAAGGCGGTCGGCCATCTCGCGTTTCGGATCCGCTGTCACCGCGCCGCTGGCGACATAGCGCAGCCGGTTGGCCGCGGAATCGATAACGCCCCAGCCCGTCCGGCGCAGGCCCGGATCCAGTCCAATTATGCGAATTGCGCCACTGCTCGGGGACTCCGCCATGGTCGTCAGCCCCCCAGCTTCGCCAACACCTCGTCGGATACATCGAAATTGGCGGAGACGTTCTGGACATCGTCATTGTCGTCCAACGCATCCAGCAGCCTGAATAGGCCGGACGCCTTGCCTTCGCCGACTTCCACCGTGTTCTGCGGATTCCAGACCAATGCCGCCAATTCCGGATCGCCGAACCGCGCTTCCAGCGCCTCACGCACGGCATTGAGGTCGTCGGGCCCGCAGGTGATCTCGTGCATGTCGCCGCTCGACTCGACATCCGAAGCTCCCGCTTCCAGCGCGGCTTCGAACATGTCGTCGGCGCTGGCGGTATCCGCCGGATACTGGACCTGTCCGACCCGATCGAACATGAAGGCGACGCTGTTCATTTCGCCCAGGTTGCCGCCGTATTTGCTGAAGGCCGAGCGGATCGCCGAAGCGGCGCGGTTGCGGTTGTCGGTCAGGACATCGACGATCATGGCGACGCCGCCGGGACCGTAGCCTTCGTAGCGGATTTCCTCGTAGGTATCGCCGTCGCCGTCGCCGCTGCCCTTCTTCACGGCCCGGTCGATATTGTCGTTCGGCATGTTTTGCGCCTTGGCGGCGGCGATCGCGGCGCGCAGGCGCGCGTTCATATCGGGGTCGGCGCCGGCCCGCGCCGCGATCATGATTTCCTTGGCATGCCGGGCAAATATCTTGGCGCGCTTGGCATCCTGCGCGCCTTTCCGGTGCATGATATTCTTGAATTTGGAATGGCCGGCCATGTCGGGTGGCGTTCCTTCCGGATCGATCGGATCGTAGAGCTAAATAAGCCCGTTCAATCACCCGAAACATACTACATATTGTACCGGCTGCGTAGAATTTGTTCGCATTACGCTCTGCCGACCGGATCGCGGCATCAGGCGGCCCCAATGTCGGGAATGGCATTTGCCAGCCGCGGCCCGACGCGCACGGCCTCAATCCGCGTCGCCAGACCGGTCGCATCGTCGGTTTCGACATAGACGGCGCAGAGCGTGCCCTTGCCGTCGGCCGGGCCCAGCCGCTCTCCCGGCATCTTGCGCCGGAACCGGTCGATCGGGGCTTCCTTCTTCATGCCGATGACCGAGTCGTAGTCGCCGCACATGCCGACATCGGTGATATAGGCGGTCCCGCCGTTCAGGATCTGGGCGTCGGCCGTCGGCACATGGGTATGGGTGCCGGCGACCAGCGAGGCGCGCCCGTCCAGAAAATGGCCGAACGAGTTTTTCTCGCTGGTCGCCTCGCCGTGTATGTCGACGAGAATCGCGTCGGCTTCCCGTTTCAGGCGATTCGTCGCCAGCGCCTTCTCGGCCGCCGCGAACGGGTCGTCCAGCGGATCCATGAACAGCCGCGCCATCACCTGAAGGACGTAGACCTTCCGCCCGCGGCGTATGTCGATCACGGCCTCGCCCCGTCCCGGTGTGCCTTTCGGATAATTGATGGGCCGGATCAGGCGCGGATCGCTGTCGATATAGCCGATGATGTCGCGCTGGTCCCAGGCATGGTTGCCGAGCAGGATGCAGTCGGCGCCGGCGTCGTAGACCTGCCTGCAGATATCGGCGGTGATACCGAAGCCGTGGGCCGCGTTCTCGCCGTTGACCGCGACGAAATCGAGATCGAGCCGGCTCCGCAGGTCCGGCAGATATTCGATGACCGCATCGCGGCCGGACCGGCCGACAATGTCGCCGCAATACAACAGTCGCATGGAAGGTTCCGTCCGTCGGGGAGGTCAGGCCGAGATGTAAATGGCTTCCCGTTCGGTGACAATCCAGTCGAGCCGCGCATCGTGCGGCTCGGTCGGAATGGCCTCGACTTCCTGGGCTGCAAAGGCCCATCCAATCGCCGTTACTGAACCATTGGCGCGCAACCGGGCGAGCGCCGCGTCGTAAAAGCCCCCGCCATAGCCCAACCGGTAGCCTCGCCGGTCGAAGGCCGCGAGCGGAACAAGGAGCAGGTCGGGGTCAAATTCGGCTGCCGAAGCCGGCGGCGCAGCGATTCCGAGTGAGTCGACGCTGCTCGCAACGCCGCCCGGTGCTTCGAGAAAACGCAGCGGCTGTCGCCTGCCGGTCGTATGGGGCAGCACTGTGCGACAGCCCTTCGCCTCCAGCGCCAGCAGGGCCGGCCGCGGATCGAGCTCGCCGCGAATTGCCGCATAGCCGGCCACCGTTTGCCCGGACGGAGGGTCGATTGCCTGCAGCAGAAGTGCTGCGGCAGCCCCGGCTGCATCCGGATCGGTCAGTCGTTTGCGTTGCGCCAGAGCGCGGCTGCGCAGCGCTTTCTTTGCTTGCGCAATGGACGCGGACAAGTGCGTCAGTCTTTCTCGATCGCGCCGGCCATAGCTTCGATCCTTGCGGCCATCGCCTCGATCGCTTCCGCGGCTTTTTCCTCCGCACTCTCGCTGGCAGCTATCGAGTCCAGTTTGTCCTGCATTTCCTTTTGGGACTGGAGGGCGCCCTGGGCCTCATCCGCCAGCAACAGGCTTGCCATCAGGAGCAGCCGCTGATCGCCGACCTGCCCCATCGAGCTGACCAGTTCGTCCACCCGCTCTTCGACAAGGCGTGCGAGGCCGCGCAGGTGATTCTCCTGACCGTCCTCGCAGGCGACCCGGTAGGCACGGCGATTGATCGTGACCGTTACGTCGCTCATCGACCGCTCCCGGCGCGTTCGTTGTCGTTCATTCCGGCCACGCTGCGCACCTTGCCGATTATCCGGTCGATCCGGTCCGCCATGTCATCGCGTTCGGCGACCAGCGCTGCATTTTCGCGCTGCGCCTCCTCCAGCGCTCGGACCAGATCGCTGATGTCGCCGGCGTCCGGCCCGGCGCCCGGCTCTACATTCAGCGCTTCCTTCAGTTCGGCGAGACGGTCGGTCTGAGCGCGCCGGGCGCTTTCCAGCCGCTCTACCGCGCGCGCCAAACGTTTCTGGGCTTTGTCGATTCGGGGCATGGGCCGGGCCAGCAAATTGCCAAGGCGATGTTGAGGCTAGGTATTATTATTGCTTTTCCGCCTGTTAAAGGCACTGCCTCATATCTCACAATAACTGCAGGCATTGCGGCGGTCAATCGCCCTTCAAACCACGGCTGCGACGGGTGCGCGCGGTTGACGATGCCGCCGTCCGGCTGCATTGTCCCTGCCGGTTCCGGATGCGGAATTTCCGCGCATCGCCGCACTCTTGCACAGCCGGGCACTTTCCCTCCCGCGGCCGGCCCGTCCCTACCGCCCGATGGCTCGCCCATGTCAGACAGTTCCGTTTCCGCGCCGCACGACCGGATGGCCAATGCCATTCGCGCGCTCGCCATGGATGCCGTGCAGGCCGCCAAGAGCGGCCATCCCGGGATGCCGATGGGAATGGCGGATGCCGCCACCGTTCTGTTCACGAAGTTCCTGAAATTCGATCCGCAACGGCCGGACTGGCCGGACCGCGACCGCTTCGTGCTTTCAGCCGGTCATGGCTCGATGCTGCTCTACGCGTTGCTGCACCTCACCGGTTACCCGGACATGACAATGGCGGAGATTCGGAATTTCCGCCAGTTGCACAGCCGCACCGCCGGGCACCCGGAATATGGCGAAGCGCCCGGAATCGAGACCACGACCGGGCCTCTGGGACAGGGGTTGGCCAACGCCGTCGGCATGGCGCTGGCCGAGCGGATGATGAATGCGCGCTTCGGCGACGATCTGGTCGACCACCGGACCTGGGTCGTCGCCGGAGACGGCTGCCTGATGGAAGGCATCTCCCAGGAAGCGATCACACTGGCCGGCCATCTCCAGCTAGGGAAGCTGATCGTCCTGTTCGACGATAACGCGATTTCCATAGACGGACCGACTGCATTGGCGACATCCGACGACCAGATCGGACGCTTCAAGGCTTGCGGCTGGCACGTTCAGCGGGTCGACGGTCACGATCCCGCCGCTTTGGCAGCCGCCATGCAGGCGGCGTGCGACAACGACCGGCCGTCGATGATCGCCTGCAAGACGGTGATCGGCTACGGCGCGCCGACCAAGGCCGGCACGGCGGCGACCCACGGTGCGCCCCTCGGCGAGGAAGAAATCGCGGGCGCGCGCGAGCAACTGAATTGGCAATACCCGCCCTTCGAAATTCCCGCCGACGTCGAGGAAGCCTGGAGAGCCGCCGGTGCGCGCGGCGCGGCCGATGCCGATGCCTGGGAGCAGCGTCTGGCCGCCGCTGTTGCCGATGTCCGGTCGCATTTCCGGCGGGTCGTGGACGGCGCTCTGCCCGCGGATCTCGGCGATACCGTGATCGCATTGAAAAAGCAGTTCGCGGCCGACGCGCCGAAATTGGCGACGCGCCAGGCATCCGGGGAGGTTCTGGAGCGGCTGACCGAGGCGGTGCCAGAACTGGCCGGCGGGTCGGCCGATCTCACCGGCTCCAACAACACCCGCACCGCCGGGCACAACGATGTTGCCGCCGGCGATTATTCCGGCGGCTATATCCGCTACGGCGTGCGCGAACACGGCATGGCCGCGGCGATGAACGGCATCGCGCTGCATGGCGGGCTGATTCCCTACGCCGGCACCTTCCTGGTCTTTACCGACTATGCCCGGCCGGCGATCCGCCTCTCCGCGCTGATGGAACGGCGGGTGATCTATGTGATGACCCACGACAGCATCGGCCTCGGCGAGGACGGGCCGACCCATCAGCCGGTCGAGCATCTGGCCGCCCTGCGCGCCATGCCCAACCTCAATGTCTTCCGCCCGTGCGACGCCGTCGAAACGGCGGAATGCTGGGAACTGGCGCTGCAGGCCGCGGATTCGCCCTCGGTCCTGGCGTTGACCCGGCAGGGCCTGCCGACCCTGCGCACTGTCCATAGCGACGAAAATGTCTGTGCCCGCGGCGCCTATATTCTTTCCGACGCAGACGGAGAGCGGCAGGTATCGCTGCTCGCCTCCGGATCGGAAGTGTCGATCGCCGTCGAAGCACAGGGGTTGCTGAAAGAGACCGGCATAGCCGCGGCCGTCGTGTCCATGCCGTGCTGGGAGTTGTTCGAGCGCCAGCCGGACGACTATCGAGCGGCGGTGCTGGGCGACGCGCCCCGGATCGCCTGCGAGGCGGCGTCCGGCTTCGGCTGGAACCGCTGGATCGGCGAGGGCGGCGGTTTCGTCGGCATGCAGGGTTTCGGCGCTTCGGCGCCGGCGGCCCATCTCTATGAGCATTTCGGCATCACAGCCGAGGCGGTCGCCGGCGCGGCCCGCAACCTTGTGGCGGCACGGGGCTGAGCCGCCCGTCCGCCCGGAAGAAAACAGGAGTAACCATGGCTGTACGGGTTGCCATCAATGGTTTCGGCCGCATCGGACGGCTGGTCTACCGGGCTGCGCTCGAGGCGGGCCGCACGGATGTCGAATTCGTCGCCATCAACGATCTCGGCCCGGTCGCGACCAGCGCCCATCTGCTGCAATACGATTCGGTGCACGGCACGCTGCCCGGACGGATCGAGACCGGCGACGACTGGATGGATGCCGGGCGCGGCCGGGTGAAGGTGCTGTCGGAACGCGATCCGGCGCGGCTGCCCTGGGGCGAACTCGACATCGATGTGGTGATGGAATGCACCGGCCTCTTCGCCAGCCGGGAAAAGGCCCAGGCGCATCTGACCGCCGGCGCGAAGAAAGTGCTGGTGTCGGCGCCAGCCAGCGGCGCGGACCTCACGGTCGTCTACGGCGTCAACGACGACAAGCTGGAGGCCGGCCACACCGTCGTCTCCAACGCCTCCTGCACCACCAACTGCCTGGCGCCGGTCGCCCATGTGCTGCACGAGGCCATCGGCATAGAGCGCGGCTTCATGACGACGATCCACGCCTTTACCGGCGATCAGCCTTCGGTCGATACCCTGCACAAGGATCTGCGCCGGGCCCGGGCCTCCGCCGTCTCGATGATCCCGACCTCGACCGGCGCGGCCCGCGCGGTCGGCCTCGTCCTGCCGGAGCTAAACGGCAAGCTGGACGGCACCTCGATCCGCGTGCCGACGCCGAATGTCTCGCTGATCGACTTCACGTTTACCGCACCGCGCGACACCTCGGTCGAGGAAGTCAACGGCGCCATCGTCGAGGCGGCGGCCGGCCCGCTCGCCGGGGTGCTCGCCACCAACGACGCGCCGCTCGTCTCCTCGGACTTCAATCACAACCCGGCCAGTTCCACCTTCGACCTGACCCAAACCCAGGTGATCGAGGGCAGATTCATCCGCGTGCTCAGCTGGTACGACAACGAATGGGGCTTCTCCAACCGGATGAGCGACACGGCAGCGAAGATGGGCGCGCTGGGGTAACGGGAGCGCTTCGTTGCAATTCCTCGCGGGCTGTTTGGTTCGCGACCTGATTTAGCCAAATTCAGTTCGGGGGAGTAGCCGACCTACTCAAGGCTCGCTTGCTTGAGGCGCCATCATCGCTTGATATGTGACTGTATATCGCTTAGCTCGCCCAACTATGAGGTACATAGACAACGGTACTGGGGATCCACAGGAAGATGCCCTTTTCCCGTGGCTGCGGGCAGTCTTGACGGAGGATGTCGTCGGGATTCGATGGCAATCGGGTTATTTCGAAGGTAGCGTGCTCGGCGTGTTTATGCCGACGCTGCACCGGCTGGCAGACGAAGAACTGGATACCATCATCTTAGTTGGTTCCAATGACGGAGAGACCCAATCCTCCGCAATGCATCTATTGGTCGACGTTCTCGGACTGCCGCGTCCCAACGCGCTTCTTGGAGTCGTGAGCTACGCTGACGGCTTCTACCACCCAAAGACAATTCACCTTTGCTACCGCAGCGGTCGAGAAGTCTCGTACGTCGGCTCGGCGAATATGACGGCGAGTGGCATCAACGGGCGCAATATCGAAGCGGGAATTATCCTGGACACAGACGAGGGTGATCCGGTCGAGCTCCTTACCCGTATTAGGCTAGCCGCCCGCGAATGGTTCGATCGGGATCCCGAGGGCTTGTTCAAAATGGAGAGCCATGAAGATGTAAATCGACTTGAAGGGCAAAGGATCCTCACGACCGAGCGCGCTCCACGACGGCCGCGCAGTAAGGGCGGTGAACGAGGCCACGATCCGCTTCCGCGTCGAAATCTAAGGCACTCTCTTCCGCCGGTGGGCGGCCGTGGTGGAGAGGAGGACGACGAAATTGCGGAGGGGCCCGCACAGGCACCTGAACTTACTGGTGATGTCTTAATTGCCGAGTTGGCAGGACCGGGGCGATGGGGCCAAGCTGCTTTCCCCCAATGGTTCATCAATAACTTCTTTCATGTCTTGCCAAGCACTGTCGATGTTTTGCGTCTTTTGCCCGTTACCCAGGCTAATGGAGTGGGTACGACAGAAGAACGCCCGTGCGGACACAAGGAAGGAAGTAGAAATTGGTATTATGAACTGGGGTTAGCAGCAGAAATCCGCGCGTACCCGCAACAGCCAACTAAGCCTATCGGTATCTTTCATCGCATAGATCATCAGACCTGCCGCTATACGATTCTAATGCCCGATGATGAATCCTACACACCAGTGGCTGACTTTCTGGCGGCGAATCGTGACCGGCTCAATCGCCGTCGCAACGAGCTTCCACGTACAATCGTGCCCGCAGTAGAGTTGCGGGACGCGTGGCCTGACAACTGGTTCTTCGAGGTGTAGTTGCGCAATTGTAGAGGTTGCGCGGACTTGGAATGGTTAGGAGCGGCAGCTAATCAATACTTCAGCAGGGCATTCAACATTCACGTTCCGCTCCGTGAGGTTGAGCTTGTTGTGGGATATTCCATCGACGGGGACGATTTCGACTTCATTGAAGTGTCGCTTCGCAATGTCGAGTAGCTGGTCGATGGTTAGAAGGCGGGGGCGGTTTCTGGTACTAGCCTGATACGGCGAGTACGAGAGAACCAGTGGTATTTCTCGCTTTGCTACGCTGACAAATAGGTGTTTAAACGCCCCAGGTGCTTTAGTAGGAATGCAAAATGGCGACTGGTGGCGTTGCAATCTGTAAACCCCTCGACTGAGTCGCGGAACGCCATTCGAACGAATTTTAGTCGTCGCCACCTCCGGCTCGTCCCGCAGCGCCATTGTCTCTAGAACGTGATAGTAGCGGCTGTAGTGATCTCGCGTGTAAGGCGGGTCTGCGTATATTGCAGCAAATGGGGTGGTATCGCTTTCGAGAAAGTCGAGGTAGTCGGACTGAACGGCACGGTGATGCCCGCGAGTTCGACGAAGACTGGCGAGCGACTCGCAACATGCCCGGTAACTGTCGAAGACGTTCAACGCGCGGTCGCGCAGCGTCTGTTTCACCAAATGCCTTTTTGGGAAACCTTTAGCATCGCGCAGCTTTATTGGTTGAGCGAAGTGCTTCCCGACTGTGTTCACAACATCGCTGGCGACGACGAGTGCCGCTGCAAGATGGAAATCCAGATAGGGTTGGTCAAGGAAGTGAATTTGCGCCAGCAACGCATCGAAATCGATGGCCTGTTCCCAGGAGAAGTACCGACCTCCGAAATGGCGGGTCACGACTGTTTCCGGCCCTCTGGCCAAGCCCAGCTCGTCGAGCTTGTCTATCGCGGCCGTCACCTCAGTGCGGAGCGGTGGTGGCATGTCTTTCCGACCGTTGAGCGGAAGTAGAGATCCGTGCTCAAGGAGATCGCAGAGTCCTTCCATCGCACCACCGTCAGCGGCGTCAGCCAGGCATTGCTGCTCATGCGCTAGGAGGCCGCATAAAGCGGATCTGAGTTGTGAGCGAAGCGATCCGGCATAGGCTTGGTCGCACAAGTGGACGGCTTGGTTGCGGGCGCTGGGTGGTGAATTGAATAAACCATTGCAGAGGACGCGGGAATATTCCTGAATATCTACTGAGGTGATGTCCCAGTCGGCCGCGAGGGCAAGCGATACGATGCCGGACCCGGCGAAGAGGTCGCACACCGGTTGACCGACGGGTGCTACCGCCGAAACGGCGCGTCTAATTGGGTCCACAACCCTTAGCTTGCTGCCCAGGTAGTGAATAGTGCGCTGCACACTCCTCTGCGCTGCAAGATCGGGAAGAAGCGGAAGCTGCGCCGGGATAGTCGGCATTCGAGTCGTCACTCGCCAGTCTTCGGCAGCGTCATCTGTAGAAGTCGAAGCCACCGCCGCCATTCCACTGAACATCGTTGGAGATCCCGGTTGCATCACCGTCCACTACTTTTCGCAGGCGTGCCGCGCAGTATGTGACGGCATGTTTGCCGCGCTCAATCCCGATGTACCTCCTGTTCAATTTGTGCGCCACCGCTGTTGTAGTACCGGACCCAAGAAAGGCGTCGAGGACAAGGTCGCCAGGTTTGGTCGCGATCTCGATTACTCGGCGGATAAGTCCCTCGGGTTTTGGCGTTTCGAATATGCCTTGGTAAGGAAAAAGCTTCAAGAGCTGCTTCTTGGCCTCGTCGTTCGTCCCTACGTCACTGGCTAGCCACAATGTCTCGGGAGTCAAGCCCACCCTGGAAGACCTAAGAAACCGCTTTATCCTCGGAACACCCCGCCCGGTCTTTCCGAACCAGATGTTACCTGCGGCGATCTCTCGTTGCATTTTTTCTTTTGTGTATATCCAGCAGCGTCCCTCGGGCGGGCGATGTAAGATTCCGTTCGGTGCCACAAGATCGTAAAACTGGGACGCTGTTGCGTGTCCGGCCTGAACATTGGCAGATATAGATTGCCAAGGGCCTCGTGGGTCCGAGTCCGGGTTCTTATAGCGAGCGAGTAGTTCCGGCCCACCCGGCAACAGGTTGCGCCTCGCCCGAAACTTACGTTGGTTAATCGCGTACACAAGCAAGTACTCATGATTGTTTGAGAATACCTTGCGGTTTTCGCGTGTTGCTCTTTGCTGCCAAATGATCGTCGTAACGAAGTTTTCCCGTCCAAAAACCTTATCCGCAGCCACCTTGAGGTAGTGAATCTCACGATCATCAATCGAGATCCAAAGCGAACCGTCTATTGACAGTAAAGGCCTGATTGCCTGAAGCCGCGTGACTATCATGTCCAGCCAAACCTCGTGACTCCTAGAGTCCAGGTAGTGCCGGTATTGTTCTTGATTGTTGTAGGGCGGGTCAATGTAAACGCAGCAAACCGTGCCGGCGTACTGGCTCTGTAGGGCGTTCAAGACATGTAGATTCTCGCCCTGAATTAACGCGTTTCCAGTGCCGCTTTCTCCATAGCTCAGCTCAGCGATGCGTGAAAATGACCCCGAAAACTGTTTTCCCGCATGAACGCCGTTGTTCTTGCGATCGCGAATAAGGGTGTAGCGGGGTGGCGGGGCAATGGCAGAGCTCTCCAGACAGGGCGCGCCCGGCTCATCGTCCGGTTGCGGCCTCTCCATGGGTCTCGCATAGTTCATTCGCTGTCCTCATCGGCTGGTGAAGGAATGCCACTTGGAACCTGCGGCCTTCGGCTTTTGATGACTTCTGTCACAAAAAGTGACGGCTGGTGACTCGTCTCGATAAAATTTGTTGCTTGGCCGATGAACCATTCCTTCAGCGTTAGACCTCGACGGGCGAGTTCCACATAGAGCTCCCGTTTCAATCCTGGCTCGACCACGATTACGATTCGACCCGACGATCCCTTAGCCATCCATGTAACATATGTGATATTACATACGGAGTCAAATTGCCGCCGGGAGGTCTGTGCCTTGGAGGGCACCAATGCGACCAAAGCCTGCATAATCGCAAGGCCGTGGCTCGTATGGGTATTCAAACCTGCATGCCGTGTCAAGAACAAAAAGGGAACAAAGTAAAGAGCGTGGCGAAGCATCCGATTGACGCAGTTATTCCGACTTTGCAGATTCGATTGATGAACGCTACGGACCTCCTCGAAACCGCCCGCCTCGCCGCCCGGCCGATTGCGCTGGACGACGTGGCCCAGCTCCAGGCGCTGCACCGGGCCGAAGCGGTCGCGGAACATATCGGCGGGTCGTGGACGCTGGACCGCAGCGAACAGTTCGTGCGCGGTGCGGTCGAGCACTGGCAGCGCATGGGCTACGGCCAGTGGATGTTCAGCGAGAAGGCGAGCGGCCGGATCGTCGGGCGCAGCGGCCTGCGCCACTATTATCTCGACAGCCGCGACGAGATCGAACTGCTCTACGCCTTCGAGCCGGAGGTCTGGGGCCGGGGCTACGGCACCGAGGCGGCGAAAGCGGTGGTCGGGTTCGCCTTCGGGACGCTCGGCGTCGAGAGCATCGTCTCCTTCACCCTGCCGGACAATCCGGGCTCCCAGCGGGTCATGGAGAAGGCCGGCCTGATCTTCGAGAAGGAAATGATCCGCCTGGAGCCGCCCGCCTTCCTGGTCTACCGGCTGACCCGCGAGGACTGGGAAGCCGCCAGTTGACGGGCCTTCGGGGGACCGGTCGCGCCCTGTCGGCGGATGTGCCGGAATTGTGGCTGGTCCGGTTTATCGGTCCCCGGCGGCTGGTCGACACCGCCGAGCCGCTGTTCGATGCGGCGCTGTCGGTGGCCCGGGTGCGCGCCGGCGACGAACCGGAAACCTGGACCCTCGAAGCGTTGTTCGACGGCGAGCCTGCCGCGCCGCCAATCGAGGCGGGGCTGGCCATCGCTGCCCGTGCGATCGGCGTGCCGGCGCCTGCCGTGGCCGTCGAGCGCGTCGAACCGCGCGACTGGCTGGCGGAAAACCAGGCGGGGCTGACCGGAATTACGGTCGGGCGCTTCCGGATTCTGCCGGAGCACCGGTCCTACGAAGCGACGCCGCCGCACCTGGTGCGCCTGCTGGTCGATGCCGGCCCGGCTTTCGGTTCGGGCCGGCACGAGACGACCCAAGGCTGCCTGCGGCTGCTGGAGGAAATCGCGCGCGAACGGCGGCCCCGGCGCATCCTCGATCTCGGCGCCGGCTCGGGCATTTTGGCTCTGGCGGCGGCGCAATTGTGGAAACGGCCGGTTATTGCGGCGGATATCGATCCGGTCGCCGTCCGCACAACGCGTCTCAACGCAAGGCGCAACCGGAGCACACCCCTGATCGACGCGCGCTGCGGCAATGGCCTCGATCCGGTACGGCGCGAGCGGCCGTTCGACCTGGTCATGGCCAATATCCTGGCCGGGCCTCTGGCCGAGCTTGCCCCGGCTATGGCAGGCGCCGTCGCGCGACGCGGGCGCCTGATCCTGTCCGGCATCCTGTCCACCCAGGAAAACCGGGTTCTTTCGCACTACCGGGCCGCCGGGTTCCGGCTCGAGCGCCGGGTCGTGCAGGGCCCGTGGTCGAGTTACAGGCTGGTGCGGCGCTGACCGGCGGCCGGCCTGAGCCGTTGCATCGGCAGATCGGGCCGAAGGGGCGAAAATGCTCAGGCGTGGGCGGCGCCGTGCGGGGCGTGACGGGAGAATTGCCGCCGCAGGGCATTCCATGCGCCGGCGGCATAGGAGCGGAAAAACCGGGCGCGCAGGGCGGCGGCGTCCCGGCGCACCGCCAGTTCGTCGAAATCCGTGACGGTCCGGGTCGATTTGGATAGAAGCATAACGGAGAGTCGACGGGGCGGTAAAAAGTCGATTCCTCATGAGAGTCGGCTGGGTTATAATTGTGCATGTTTACTTTACGCGACCGACGGACCGGAGAATTGTTTGATCGCTGGTCCGATTTCGGGGACAAACGTCGGCGCCTGATGGAGCAATCCTGGGCCGGTGTTTTTCGGAACCATCTGCTTGTCGAACTTCCGGTTGACGATCTTTGCCGTCACCTTGATGAACGCATGGGCCGACCATCGAAGGATCTACACGTTGTCATCGGGGTCTTGCTTTTGCAGCAGCTGCACGATCTGAGCGATGCAGAGACCGTCGAGGCCCTGGCCTTCAATATGGCGTGGCACTATGCCTTGGACGTGCGCAGCGAAGCGGACAGCTATTTCTGTGAGAAAACCCTGCGCAACTATCGCCGTCTGTTTATCGAACAAGGTCTCGATGAATTGCTGTTTCGGTGTTTGACGGATCGGATGGTGCAGGGATTCTCTGTCGATACCAGCCACCAACGCATGGATTCGACGGCCCTTCGTTCGGCGATGCGGGCGCTGACACGACTTGGTATCGTTGTTGAGAGCATCTCGAAGTTTGCCCGTGAGCTTGAGCGATATCATCCCGGTCTGCACGAGCAGATCAGCAAGGAGGTGATCCGCCGCTATGTCGATCGCGAGGGCAATGGCGCGTTCGCGAATACGGCGCCGAGTGTTTCAAAACGCCGCCTCGGCGAAGCGGGTCAGGATCTCCTGGCCCTGGTGCTGCAATTCCGTGACACGGCGGCGGCAAAGCTTTCCAGTTTTGCGATCCTGGAGAGGGTTCTGCGCGATCAGTTCGAGATCGTTGATGATGAGTGTGGCGATCGTGACGCAAAGCGCGCCGCGATTCGAGATCCAAAGGATGTGCCGTGCGATACCGTCGGCAATCCGGCCGACCCGGACGCGAGCTACAACGCGCACAAGGGTCAGGGATACATGGCGCAGATCGTCGAAACCTATTGTGAAGATGACAGTAACGAGGCGGTTGCCGCGACACCGGACCTCATCACCCACGTGGAGGTCCACAAGATGACGGTGCATGACGGCCATCGCTTGGCCGATGCGCTGGATGATCTGAGCGAGCGCGCGCTGACGCCGGCGGTGATGCTGGGTGATTCACATTACGGTTCCAGTGACAACATGGCTCTGACGCGCGAACAGAACATCAATCTCGTGGCGCCCGCGCGACCGCCGAAAGGCGCCGTCTCGGGACGGTTGACGTTGGAGGATTTCACTCTCAACGAAGAAGGCTTGGTCTTGCGCTGTCCCAATAACGTCGAACCGGTTTCAGCCTCGCTCGCCAAAGCCAAGCTGCAGGCCCGTTTCGACCTTTCCATCTGCCAAAAATGTCCCGATATACTGCGATGTCCCGTGCAGGCGGCCAAGCGTGACGGCCAATTTTCCCGCTTTCAATATACCCCGGCCAGGGCTGCCAACCAAAAGCGCCGGCTTTATGAACAAAGCGATGCCTTCCGCGACGTCTACAGATGGCGGGCCGGCATAGAAGCGACCATGTCGCGATTAAAGTACCAGATGAACCTGGCTCACCTACGCATTCGCGGCATGCCGGCCATGCGCTACGTGGTCAATCTGCGTGCCCTCGGCCTCAATATCCGACGCTGCGCGGCAATCGCACCATAAAAAACGAAGCCAAGGAGAAGCCAAGGATAGGTAATATCAGGTTTTATCCACCAGCAACGCGGAGACAGGCAAATATTCTTCACCGAACCGCAAAGACCTGTACAAGCACGCCATCGGCCAACAACTTTTTACCGCCCCGTCGAGAGTCCTTCGCAGAAGGAAAGCTGTTGTCCTGCCCGTCACATGAGGCGCGCCGAACCCGGCACAATCGACCGAAACCCCGATCCACCATGCGAAAATTGCATATCTCAGCCCCTTGTTTCGCGCCCGGCCCGCGCCACGGCAATGCCGGGCACCGACCATGAGTTCCGCCGGACAGTCCGACAGGTCCGCCGTCCGCGTCGCCGCGCTGCGGCGCCTGCTGGCGCAGGACGGGTTACAGGGCTTTGCGATCCCGCGCGCCGACGAGCACCAGGGCGAATATGTGCCGCCCCATGCCGAACGGCTGGCCTGGCTCACCGGTTTCACCGGCTCGGCGGGCATGGCAATCGTGCTGGCGCAAAAGGCGGCCATCTTTGTCGACGGCCGCTACACCCTGCAGGTCGGGGACCAGATCGATCCCGCGGTTTTCGAGGTCAGACACATCGCCGATCAGCCGGCATCGGACTGGCTGCGCGAGTCGCTCACCGGCGGCGGGCGGCTGGGCTACGATCCGTGGCTCCATACGGCGCAGGGCGCGGCCCGGCTGCGCGCGGCCTGCGAAGCGGTCGGCGCGGAACTCGCGCCGGTTGCAGTGAACCCGATCGATCGCCTGTGGGAGGATCGGCCGGGACGGGCTGCCGCGCCGTTCGAAATCCATCCGCCGGAACTCGCCGGCGAGACTTCGGCCGACAAACGCGCGGTGCTGGCCGAAAAGTTAGAGCAACGCGGCGTCGAGGCCGCCGTGCTCACCCTGCCGGACTCGATCGCCTGGCTCCTCAATATCCGCGGTCGGGACGTCCCGCGTACGCCTTTTCCGCTGTCCTTCGCCATCCTGCGCAACGATGGCGGCGTCACCCTGTTTGCGGCGGCCGGCAAGGTCGATGGCGCGCTGGCGCAGCATCTGGGCGATAGCGTCAAGGTCGAGCCGCCGGGCGCGTTCGAGGCGGCGCTTGCCGGCTTTGCCGGCCGCAAGGTGCTGGTCGATCCCGCGACTGCCGCCGACCGGATATTTCAGGTTCTCGCTGCGGCCGGCGCGCTGGTCGAGCGGGAAGCCGACCCCTGCCAGCTTCCCAAGGCGTGCAAGAACGCGGTGGAACTGGAAGGGGCGCGCAACGCCCATCGGCGGGACGGCGCCGCGCTCACCCGCTTCCTGGCCTGGCTGGCCATGGAAGCGCCGGGCGGCGGTGTCGACGAACTCGCCGCCGCCGACCGGCTGGAGCGCTATCGCCGCGACTCCAACCTGCTCCGCGACCTGAGCTTCGACACGATTTCCGGCGCCGGCCCGAACGGCGCCATCGTGCACTATCGGGTCACACCGGAGACCAACCGCAAGCTGGAGCCGGGCACGCTCTATCTGGTCGATTCGGGCGGCCAGTATCCGGACGGCACGACCGATGTCACCCGGACCGTCGCCATCGGCGCGCCGACGGCCGAAATGCGCCGCCGCTTCACGCTGGTGCTCAAGGGCCATATTGCGCTCGCCCGGGCGCGGTTTCCGGCGGGCACGACCGGCAGCCAGCTCGATACGCTGGCGCGCATGGCATTGTGGGCCGACGGGCTGGATTACGATCACGGCACCGGCCATGGCGTCGGCAGTTATCTTTCGGTCCACGAAGGCCCGCAACGGATCTCGAAGCTACCCAACAGCATCGCCTTGCAACCGGGCATGATCGTTTCCAACGAGCCCGGCTACTACCGGACCGGACAATACGGCATCCGCATCGAGAATCTGGTCGCGGTGCGCGACCTCGATATGGACGGGGCCGAGCGGCCGATGCTCGGCTTCGAGACCCTGACCCTGGCGCCCATCGACCGCACCCTGATCGACCGCGACCTGCTGACGGCGGAAGAGGTTGCCTGGCTCGACGCCTATCACGCCCGCGTCCGCGAACGGATCGGCCCGCTGGTCGATCCGGAAACCGCCGCCTGGCTGGACGAGGCGACGCGACCCCTGTAACGGCCGGTCGTGTGGCCGGCGCTTCGCCGGAATTTCTCACGTTCTTTTACGATCGTTCATTTTCTCCGTGCCGCGTAAGCCGCAGATTTGAGCCATTTTCGGTTGGGCATAAAATAGAAAGATCGGTCTGTATATAGCTTTTTTTCGTCGCCAAGCCGACAGGCGCCGCCGCTCATTTGTTCATATAATGTTCTATCGCTCCGGAGTCAAGTCCTCCCGGTCCAGACAGTCGATTTCCAGCGCGGACGCAAGGCGACGCCCGGAAACGGCAGCGGGCAACGACGGTCCCCGGCCGAGCGCTACCGGTGCCGCCCGGACGCGACCCGGCTTGTGTAGCGGCCGGCCGGTTGCACGGCAGGCGCTCAGTCCGCGAAGAAGTCCAGCAATCGCGCGTTCAATTCTTCCGGCGCTTCTTCCGGGATGAAATGTCCGCACTCCGGAATGACGCCACCGGTCACGTTATCGGCGACCCGGCGCAGCGATTCCCCGGTTTCGGTGCCGCGCCCGCGGCCGTGCGGGTAGCTGACCGCCCCGCCCAGCGCCAGCACCGGCATCGGCAGCTTGAAGCGTGCAATAACTTCGGCATTGGCCGCCGCATCCTCCGGCAGCGCGCGATAGTAGGCGAAGCCGGCGCGCAGCGCGCCCGGCCGGGTATAGGTGCGCAGATATTCGGCGATATCGTCCGGGCCGATGGCGTCCGGCCGGTAGGCGAAGGTGCGGTAGAACCAGCCGAGATAGTCGGCCTCGCGCCCCGTCACCAGGGCTTCCGGCAGGTCCGGCGTCATGTGGAACTGGTGGTGCCAGCGCCGCCCGCCCTGCGAGAAATCGCCGCCGCAGCCGGGCACCGTGACGTCCAGGATCGCCAGCTTGCGCACCGCCTCCGGATGGGCGGCGGCCAGAGCGTAGGCGACCGGGCCGCCCCAGTCATGGCCGGCGAGCAGGAATGAATCGTGGCCCAGCTGCTCGTGCACCAGTTGCCAGATGTCGTGGGCGACCGTCTGCTTGTCGTAGCCGCCGGGCGGGCAGGAGCTGTCGCCCAGGCCGCGCATGTCCGGCGCGATCACGGTGTAGCGGTCGGCCAGCGCAGGAATCACATGGCGCCATTCCCACCAGGTCTGCGGCCAGCCGTGCAGCAGCACGACCGGCGGCCCGTTGCCCGCCGTCACATAGTGGAGCAGCACCTCGCCGAGATCGGCATAGCGGTGCTCGAACAGGGGATCGTCGGGCGTCACGCGTCGTAGCGGCCGACGATGGAAACGCTCGACACATTCTGGTGCGGGAAGCCGCCCAGATTGTGGGTCATGCCGATCTTCGGATCGGCGAGCTGGCGCGCGCCGGCGCGGCCCTGGAGCTGCAGATACATTTCGTAGAGCATGCGCAGGCCGGAGGCGCCGATCGGGTGGCCGAAGCATTTCAGGCCGCCGTCGATCTGGCAGGGAATCTTGCCGTCGGCATTGTAGAAGCCGTCGAGGATGTCCTTCCAGGCGGTGCCTTCCTCGGAGAGATACAGGTCTTCCATCGTCACCAGTTCGGTGATGGAGAAGCAGTCGTGCACCTCGAACATGCTGACTTCTTCGCGCGGCCTGCGGATTTCGGCTTCCTTGTAGGCCCGCTCGGCGGCGCGGCGGGTGGTCATGAAATAGCTGCCGTCCCAGGAATTGTGGCTGGCTTCCTGGCCGTTGGAGACGGAGAGCTGCAATGCCTTGACGCTCACCAGATCCTGCTTGCCCATGCTCCGGGCGATCTCCGGCGTGGTGACGATGGCGGCGGCCGAACCGTCCGACACGCCGCAGCAGTCGAACAGGCCGAGCGGCTCGGCGACCATCGGCGCGTTCAGCACCGTATCGATGTCGATTTCCTTGCGCAGATGGGCCTTGGGGTTCTTGGCGCCGTTGGCGTGGCTCTTGACCGAGACCTGGGCCATCGCCTTCTTGAGCTCGTCGGCCGGCACGCCGTGTTTGGCCGAATAGGCGGTGGCGAGCTGGGCGAAACTGCCCGGCGCCGAGGCGTTGGGCCAGTACATGTCGGCGACCGCGCCGCGCATGCGCTGGGGCAGGCCGCCATAGCCGGTGTCCTTCAGCTTCTCGACGCCGACGGCGAGCGCGATATCCGCCGCGCCGGACGCCACGGCATAGCAGGCGCCGCGGAAGGATTCGGTGCCCGAGGCGCAGTAGTTCTCGACCCGGGTGACCGGGATATAGGGCAGGCGCAGGCTGACCGCGAGCGGCACGCCGGACTTGCCGACATGCTGTTCCTCGATCGCCGTCGAGAACCAGGCGGCGTCGATCTGGCTGCGTTCGACTCCGGCATCGTCCAGGCATTCCTCGACCGCCTCGACGATCAGGTCCTCAGCGTTCATGTCCCACCGCTCGCCGAACTTGGAGCAGCCCATACCCAAAATGGCCACCTTGTCCTTGATTCCCCGCGCCATGTCTTTTGTCCTCGTTTTCTGCCGTTGCGCCCTTAATGCCTAACCTACGTCCCGGTGCGCTGCAGGTGAAGCCGCTTCATACCATTCCAGCGAAATGTCTTCGTAATCCGGGTTTTCGCGTTCGATCAGTTGTTGCTTCTTGTCCCGCCGCCAGTTCTTCATCTGCTTCTCGCGGGCAATCGCGTCCTCGATCCGTTCGTAACGTTCGTACCAGAGCAGCCGGTTGACGCGGTATTTCTTCGTGAATCCGTCGACCGACCCGGATTTGTGCTCGGAGAGGCGGCGTTCGAGATCGTTGGTCACGCCGATATACAACACGCCCGATATGCTGCCGAGGATGTAGACGAAGCCGCCCCTTTTCATTGCCTCTATCTGCCTGTCATTTCGAACCGGACATCAAAACCGCAATCCCTATCCGTCATTCCGACGGGTTTCCCGAAAACACCGCACCCTATCCCGTCATTCCGACCGGAGCGATCCAGAGGATCGCGCAGTGGAGGAATCTCGTCGCAGGACTCCGGTTCCTGCTTTCGGAATCGAGTCGAGATCCCTCCACTCGCTCCGCTCCGTCGGGATGACGACTGAGGGATGGTCGGTCGGGATGACGATTGAGGGATGGCCGGTCGGGATGACAGTGGGATGGCAAACGAAAGTCAAACCGCCACCCCCAGCGCCTCGGCCAGTTCCGGGAAGCTGTCCACGGCGATGTCGCAGGCCGGGTTGGGGTCCGGGTCGGGCGGGCCTTCGGGGCCCCATTCGTCGGCCCGGCGCACGAAGGCGGTCCTGAAGCCGACGGCCCGGGCGGCGTCCAGGTCGAAGTTGTGGCAGGCGACCATCAGGCATTGGTCCGGCTCGAGTTGCAAATGTCCCGCCACGGTCTCGTAGGCCTCCGGCAGCAGCTTGTATTTGCCGATGCCCTCGCAGCTGAACACGGCGTCCCAGGACAGGCCGTTCCGCTTCGCCGTGTCCAGGATCAGCCGGTAGGACAGGATGGTGAAGGAGCAGACGAGATAGCGTTCCCGCAGCTTGGGCTGCACGGCCGGGAAATCCGGCCAGCATGTGAAGTTGTGCGCCGCCTCCCAGGCGATGGCGTGGAAGTCCTCCCCGGTGAAGGCGTCCAGCCCGTGATCCTTCGCTATGGCCTCCAGCGAAAAGCGGTGGGCGTCGTCGAAATTGTAACCGGGCGGTTCGTGCTCGCCGAGGTTGAGCATGGCCTTGAGGCCGCGGCGGCGTATCTCGTTGGCCAGAGCCGGCCAGTCCCGCTCAATGCCGTGCCGGGCGCCGGCGGCGGCCAGCGCGTCCCGGAAACCGCTGTGCCAGTCCAGGATCGTGCCGCCGGTATCGAATGTCAGGGCCTTGATGTCGCTGAGGCTCATGCCCCACCTCCTGTCGCATCTCCTGCCGTGTGGTCCGGCGTCGCTTTCCAGAAATATTTGATGAAGCCGCGCTTGTCGTCGACCGCGCGGCGGCGGAACACCATGCGCACCGGCATGCCGACCGCGACCTCGCCGGGCGAGACGTCGGTCATGTCGGCCATCAGCCGCCCGCCCTCGTCGAACACGACCATGCCGAAATGGGCCGGCGGATCGGGCGAGTAGGTCAGGTTGTCGGCGGTCCAGCTCTGCACCTTCGCCGGGATTTCGGCAAAGGGATGCGGGTCCTGGCTGTTGAAGGCGCCGCAGTTCGGGCTGACGCAGGCGCGGGTCTTCGGATACTGCGCCGTGCCGCAGACCCGGCATTTGCCGCCGACGAAGCCCAGCACCATCTCGCGGTTGCGGTAGAGCGCGCTCAAGGCCGTCGGCGCGTCGAGCTCGGCCCGGATGCCGCGGTCCTGGTCCAGCAGGTTGTTGAAGCTGAGATAGCGGTTGTAGTTGGTCTCTTCCCGGCGCCGGGCGAGATAGCCCTTAACACCCTGGCGCGGCGATAGCGCGGCGAGCGCGTCGGTGGTGCGGAACAGCAGCACATCGCAGCCCTGGCCCCAGCCGACCGCCATGATCGTCTCGCCCGGTCCGGCGTCCTGCAGGCAATCGACCAGCATGACCAGCGGATGGGCCGTTCCGGCCTCGCCGAGCTGCGCCTGCAGCGTATCGCGCACCGCACCGGCTTCGATTCCGGCCAGCGCCGCCACCTTTTGCGGCACGCCGCGGATCAGCGCCGGCATGATGAAATGGTCGATGTCGCCGCCGTCCAGGCCGGTTTCCGCGAGCGCCGCCGCGATGGCGCGCGGGGCGATCTTGAAATAGCCCTCGTCGCGGATCCAGCGTTCCTCCCAGTTGTAATCGTACTTCGAGTCGCCGCCGCGATAATGGTCGATGAAATCGGTCGAGAGCTGGTGCCCGCCGAGATATTCGGCGATGAGACCGTCGCTGCCGACGGTGAAGGCGGCGCCGGCGTCGCCGAATTGCAGTTCCTGCGGGCCCGAGGCCTGGGTCCGGCGCTTGTCGGCGGCGACGAACAGCGTGTCGCCGGCTGCCGCGCCGCGCAGGGCATTCAGCAGGCCGGAGGTGCCCGCGCGCTGCGACGCGGTGAAATCCATGGTGACGACGGATTCGCCGAAATTCAGCGCCGTGGCGAGAATGCCGGCGTTCTGCCGGTCGCTGAACGGCAAGGTGGTCGAGGCGAAAGTCACCGCCGCTACTGCCGGCGGCGCTCCAGCCTCCAGCCTTGCCGGAGTCAGGCAGTCGCGCGCCGCTTCCACGCCCATGGTCAGGCTGTCTTCGTCCCAGTTGCAGATGGCGCGCTCGCCGCGGGCCAGGCCCTTGATGGCCGGGTTGAACCAGGCGTTGGCGTCGGCGATTGCCTTGCGGCTGAGCCGCAGCCGCGGAATGTAGGCGCCATAGGCTTTCAGGCCGACTGTATCGGTGCCGGGCATCCTCTCCGTTTCCCTCCCCAGAGCATCCTTCGGGCGTGGCGCTTCTTATGGCGCATCTGTGCGCCAGCCGTCACCGGATTGCGACAATGGGCCGGTGCGTCCTTCGAGACGGCCACGGCGGCCTGCGGGCCTCCTCAATGGCCTCCTCAGGATGAAGATAAGAATTGCTTTGCCACCCTTTTCCTCTTCATCCTGAGGAGGGGCTGAGGAGCAGTGCAAAGCACTGCGTCTCGAAGCCCCGTCTCGAAGGACGAAACCTCATCTCCAAGGGCTCACGAACCGCCCGCCTTGCGGAAGTCCGGCTTCTGCTTGTTCAGGAAGGCCTCGAAGCCGATTCCGGATTCCTCGTCCCTGAACGAATCGCTGATGAATCCGGCTTCCATGTCGAGCTGCTCGCCGAAGCTGTTGCCGGGCGCGGCGTCGATCAGTTGCTTGATCCGGCCGATGGCGTTCTGCGGGCCGTCGGCCAGGCGGCGGGCCAGCGCCATCGCCTCGTCCAGGGCCGCGCCGGGTTCGGTCAGCCGGTTGATGACGCCGTGCCGGTGCAGGGTTTCGGCCCCGACCGGATCGCCGAACAGGCACAGTTCCGTTACCAGCTGCCGGGGCAGGAGGCGCATCAGCGAGGCAGTCGCGCCGCCATCCGGGCTGAGGCCGATCCTGACATAGGCGACGACATAGCGCGCCTCGCGCGACGACACGATCAGGTCGCAGGCCAGCGCCAGCGACATGCCGGCGCCGGCGGCGACCCGCTCGACCGCCGCGATCACCGGCTTGGGGCACGCCCGGATCGCCTCTATCCAGCCGTGAAGCTGCGCAATCGAGCCCATGCTGACCGACCGCGGCTGCTTCCGCCGCTCCGGAAAGTTGCCGACATTGCCACCGGAACAGAACACGCCGTTCGCCCCGGTCAGCACGATGGCGCGCACCGCCGGATCGCTGCCGGCGTCGATCACCGCCGGTGTCGCTTTCTCATAGATGTCGCGGGCGATGGCGTTGCGGGTCTCCGGGTCGTCCAGGGTCATGACCAGAATGTCGTCCCGGCGCTCGAGATGGATTTCAGCAGGCATGGTCGTTTCGCGTCTGGCAGAAGGGAAGGGCCGGTATGTCAGGAAATGTCATGAACCACTATGTCCTTAAGAAATCGAGTATACCGAACTATACCATAACTCATTGGAAAATATGAAAAATATTCGAGAAATTTTCAATATACCGATTGAAGAATATCTGCGAAATTGAACCTCAACCGGATTTCTCGACACGGTCACGGTCAGCGTCTCATCCCGAGTCGCGCCTGTGCGTCCGCTCCGCCAGGATCGGATCGAATACGATTGACGGGCCTGCGGTTGAGGCCCGCGACGCCGCGGGCGGGTTGCCCCGCGCCTCCGGCTCTGCCAATAAGTTGCGCCGGTTCAGCCGACACCGGCCCGATCTGCACCCGGCGCGCAGCGCCCTCCTTCCCGATCGGCGAATTGGCGTCGCCCGCCGTCCGGACCTCCTCAAAGCCCTGACATCCCCGCCTTGACCTCCCCTGCCCGCACGACACGGCCCCGGCTCGGCATCCTGCTGATGATCGGCACCGTCTTCTGCCTGAGCGTTATGGAGGCTGCGGCGAAATACCTGACCCAGACCCAGCCCTACGAGACGGTCGTCTGGGGCCGCTACCTGTTCCACTTCCTGCTGACGATGCCGATTTTCCTGACTCCGGCGACGATCCGTCTGGTCAGGACCGGCCGCCCGGCCATGCATGTGCTGCGCTCGCTCTTTCTCGCCGGCGGCACCGTGGCCGGCATCGGGGCGATCAGCCTGCTGCCGCTCGCCGAGGCGACCGCGCTGGTCTTTTCCGCGCCGCTGATCGTCACCCTGTTGTCGCCCTGGGTGCTGAGCGAACCGGTCGGCTGGCGGCGGCGCGGGGCGATTGCCGTCGGCTTTCTCGGCGTCCTGATCATTTTGCGGCCGGGCACGGAATTCCTGCAATGGGCGGCGCTGCTGCCGCTGCTCGCCAGCCTGTGCTACGCCTGCTACCAGGTCTCGACCCGCCTGCTCAGCTTCTCCGAACACCCGCTTACCCTGTTCTTCTACACCAGCCTGGTCGGCCTCGTCGTCACCACGCCGATGGCGCTTGCCGTCTGGAGCCCGCTGACCGTCACCGAATGGCTGATCCTGCTGTTCGTCGGATTTTTCGGCTTTGCCGGACAGTTCCTGCTGATCAAGGCGTTCCAGGTTGCCGAGGCGTCGACCGTGGCGCCCTTCATCTATATCCAGCTCGTCTTCGCCGGCTTCTTCGGCTGGTCACTGTTCGGCGACCTTCCGGACATCTGGGTGCTGCTCGGCGCGGCCGTCGTCATCGGCAGCGGCCTCTATATCTGGCGGCGCGAAACCCGGCGCCACTCTACCGCAGCCTGACCGGCCCGGCATGGCCGACTCTTCTTCCGCATACGTCCGGCGGGCCGACGGCAGCGGCATCCTGCTGCTGGTCGCCGCCACCTTTTTCTTCATGGCGACCAATGTGTTCGTCAAATACCTGGCGGCGGAAATGAGCGTGTTCCAGATCACCTGGGGACGCATGCTGTTCCACTGGCTGTCCTTCCTGCCGCTGTTCCTGCTGCCGCGCTACCGGGCGAGGATCCGGCCGAACCGCCCGCGCCTGCAGCTCGTGCGCTCCGCCATCCTGTACTGTACCAACACGCTGTTCTTCGGCGGCCTGCTTTTCCTCACTCTCGCGACCGCAGCCTCGATCATGTATGCCGGGCCGCTGATCCTCGTCATCCTGAGCGTCCTGTTTCTGGGCGAGAAGGTGGGGCCTCGGCGCTGGACGGCGGTGACGGTCGGTTTCGCCGGCGTCCTGATCATCATGCAGCCGGGCGGCGGATTCCACTGGGCCATGCTGCTGCCGCTCGGCGCGTCGGTCAGTTTCGCGCTCTACCAGCTCGTCACCCGGACGATTGCAGCCGACGACGACCCGTTCACAACCATGTTCTGGACGCCGGTCGTCGGCATCGCCGTGGCTTCGGTTGCGATGCTGTTCGTGTGGCAGAACCCGACGCCCCTGGGCTGGTTTTGGATGATCTGCTGCGGCTTCATGGCGGGCGCCGGCAGTTCCTGCTCATCGCCGCCTTCGCCCGCTCCGAGGCGTCGCTGCTCGCGCCCTTCGGCTATTCCACCCTGGTCTGGGCGGCTCTGTTCGGGATCGTGATTTTCGGCAACTTTCCGGAATCCATGACGATCCTCGGCGCCGGCATCGTGGTGCTGGCCGGCCTCTATATCTGGCTGCGGGAACGGCAGATCGGGGGTGCCGGACGCGGCGGCGGCCCGGCGCCGTCCTGAAGCCGCCTTGCCCTTCCGGGTGCAGCGCGCCTATAAGGCGGCTTTAATGGCCGTTCCGCTCAAAAATCCGAAATTCGAATTCCGGCACCGCGACCTGCTGGGAATCGAGGGCCTGTCGGCGGAGGAAATCAGCCTGCTGCTCGACCGGTCGGACCACTATGCCGAGCGCAACCGCAGCGCCCGCAAACCCGGCACGACCTTGGGCGGCCGGACGGTCATCAACCTGTTCTTCGAGACCTCGACCCGCACGCGCACATCATTCCACCTGGCGGCGTTGCGGCTCGGCGCCGACGTCATCAACATGTCGGTCGAGCACAGCGCGATCAAAAAGGGCGAGACGCTGCTCGATACCGCGCTCACCCTCAACGCCATGCACCCGGACGTGCTGATCTGCCGGCATCCGGAAAGCGGCGCGGTCAAGCTCTTGTCCCAGAAGGTTGAGTGCGTCGTCATCAACGGCGGCGACGGCGCGCACGAGCATCCGACCCAGGCCCTGCTCGACGCCGTCACCATCCGTCGCCGCAAGGGCCGGCTCCAGGGCCTGACCGTGGCGATCTGCGGCGACGTTGTGCACAGCCGGGTGGCGCGTTCCAACATCTATCTGCTGCACACCATGGGCGCGCGGGTGCGGGTGATCGGCCCGCCGACGCTGGTGCCCGGCACGATGGAGCGCTTCGGCGTCGAGGTTTTCCACGATATGGCGCGCGGCCTGAAGGACGCCGACATCGTCATGATGCTGCGCCTGCAACTGGAGCGGATGCAGGGCAGCTACGTGCCGTCGATCCGGGAATATTTCCATTTCTTCGGGCTGGACCGGCAGAAGCTGTCCAACGCGAAACCGGATGCGCTGATCCTGCATCCCGGGCCGATGAACCGGGGCGTCGAGATCGACAGCGAGGTCGCCGACGATATCGGCCGCAGCGCAATCCAGGAGCAGGTCGAGATGGGCGTGGCGGTACGCATGGCCTGCCTCGAGGTGCTGACCCGCAACCTGCCCGAACCGGAAGACGCCTGATGGCGGGCGCCAGCAAACACTACGGGGGCGAACGCGCCGGCACGGTTGCCTATGTCAACGCCCGGCTGATCGACCCGGCAACCGGCATGGACGAGCCGGGCGCGCTGGTCACCAGCGGCGGTGTCATCGCCGATCTCGGACCGCGGCTGTTCAGCGACGCGCCGCCGCCGTCGGTCGAGGTGGTGGACTGCAAGGGCCTGATCCTGGCGCCCGGCCTGGTCGACATGCGCACGCAATTGCGCGAACCCGGCGAGGAGCACAAGGAGACCATCGGGACCGCGAGCGCCGCGGCCAGCGCCGGCGGCGTCTCGACCATGGTCTGCCTGCCCAACACCGATCCGGTGATCGACGATGTCGCCGGCGTCGAATTCGTGGCCCGGCGCGCCCGCGAGGTCAAGGCGACCAAGGTTTTCTGCTACGCCGCGGCGACGGTCGGGCTGGCGGGGCGCGAACTGACCGAGATGGGCCTGTTGGCGGAAACGGGGGCGATCGCCTTCACCGACGGCACCAGGGCAATTGCCGGTTCCCGGGTCATGCTGCGCGCGCTCAGCTATGCCCAGACCTTCGGCCTGCTCATCGTCCAGCATCCGGAAGACCCGGACCTCGCCGCGAACGGCGCAATGAATGGCGGCGAGGCGGCATTGCGCCTCGGCCTGCGGGGCATTCCGCGCATCGCCGAAGTCATGACCATCGAGCGCGACCTGCGGCTCGTCGAAGCGACCGGCGGGCGCTACCACGCCGCCCATATTTCGACGAAGGAAGCGGTCGAGGCGATCCGGCGCGCCAAGGAGCGGGAGCTGGCGGTGACCTGCGATACCGCGCCACCCTATTTCACCCTCAACGAAAACGCGATCGGCGATTACCGGACATTCGCAAAGCTGTCGCCACCCCTGCGCACGGAAGAAGACCGGGACGCCATCGTGGCGGGGCTGGCCGACGGCACCATAGACGCTATCGCCAGCGATCATGCACCGCACGACCAGGACAGCAAACGGGTGCCCTTTGCCCAGGCAGAGGACGGTATCGTCGGGCTGGAAACGCTGCTGCCGCTCAGCCTGGCGCTGGTGCACAAGGGCAGGCTCGGCATGGCCGACCTGATCGGCAAAATGACCTGCGGACCGGCCGCCATCCTCGGGCTGGAGGAAGGCCGGCTGCGCAGGGGCGCGCCGGCCGATCTCGTGCTGATCGATCCGGACAAGCCCTGGCGCATCGATGTCGACGCCTTCCTCAGCAAATCCAAGAACGCGCCCTGGGAGGACATGCCGGTCCAGGGAATGGCAATGCGCACCGTGGTCGAGGGGCGTGTGCTGCACGACCGGATGACGTAGGGACGATCTGGGGCGGGGCGATGCCGGATCCGATCAGCTGGGCCTTCGCCTGGCCCTATCTGCTCTCGGCGCTGGCGGCCGGCTATCTGCTCGGCTCGATTCCGTTCGGCCTGGCGCTCACCCGGCTTGCCGGCAAGGGCGATCTGCGCCGGATCGGCTCCGGCAATATCGGCGCCACCAACGTCCTGCGCACCGGCAGCAAGGGCCTGGCGCTGGCAACGCTGCTGCTGGACGGCGGCAAAGGCGCGGCGGCGCTGCTGATCGGCCACAGCCTGTACGGGCCGGATATCGCGGTGACGGCCGGGGCTGGCGCCTTCCTCGGCCATCTGTTCCCGGTCTGGCTCGGGTTCCGGGGCGGCAAGGGCGTGGCGACGGCGCTCGGCATCCTGCTGGCGGGCTGCTGGCCGGTCGGCGCGCTGGCCTGCCTGACCTGGCTGATCGCCGCCCTGCTCTTCCGCATCTCCAGCGTGTCGGCGCTG
Organism: Alphaproteobacteria bacterium; assembly: GCA_965249845.1. Lineage (GTDB taxonomy): Bacteria > Pseudomonadota > Alphaproteobacteria > Bin65 > Bin65 > Bin65. Next base: position 2,408,112 of record CBDFNA010000003.1, on the reverse strand, counting down.
GCCGCTTTCCTGGTCGCGCCGCTCGGCGCCAAGGTTCTCGGCTGGATGGGCGCGCCGGCGCTGGGCAGCCCGATCCTCTTTCATCAGATGGCGGAGGTCGCCGGCCTGCTCGCCGTCATGATCTGGATCCGCCACGCCGCCAACATCCGCCGCCTGCTGCGCGGCGAGGAGCCGAAGATCGGGGAAAAATGACGGTGCAGCATGGGGCCACTTCGCGCCGATATCTCAACATTCCAGGACCTGGGCATGACCGTGCCCGCCATAGTCGAGCAGGTGACGGTCGCGGGTCACCAGCGTGTAGCCGTAAGCCCGCGCCGTGGCGATCAGAATCCGGTCGACCGGATCGGCGGGCGGCGAACCGGGCAGGCTGCAGGAAGCGATCAGCACCGCGGGAGGTAACTCTGCGAGCACTACCCCAGGCAATCCGCAGAAGCGGTCGAACCAGATTTCCAGGTTGATCGAGAGCGCCAGTTTCCCCTTTGCTTCCAGCATGGCGATCTCCCAGGCGGTCATAGGCGATAGCAGAAGCATTGTGGCCTCTTCGCGCGCTTCGCGAAGCGCGCCCGCTCCCGGTTCCCGAATCGGATCGCCATTTGCGATCCAGATCGCGGTGCAGGTATCGAGCAGAAAATCGGTCATCGCCGGCTACCGCCCTGCGTCCCATTCTGTTTCCACCGGTTCGGTCAAGTCTGTCCCCGGCTTCACCGTCACCGTGCCCTTGAGCGAGCCGAAAATGCGCTGGAAGAAACCCGCAGCAGCCGGTTCGGAAGCCTCAGCATCGGCTCGAGCCGGCGGCCCATCGATTGGTACCGTTGGCGGACCGTTTTCGGCTTGGAGCAGCGGCCCGGCCTGAGCAGCCTTGCAGAACACCAGCCTTCGGCCAGGCATGTCCACCTTGGCGGTCTTGTACCCCGCTTTAAGCCATGCATAGGTAATAACACTGTTAGATGGATTGTTGGACCACCAAGCCCGGTGCCGGAATGCCGACGCCGGCAATCCGGATCCGATAATTTTTTCGATTTCGCTGAAAGTCATGGGCAATGCAGTTTGCCTCGATCCGCGCAGATGGTCCGCCAAAGGCTCGTATTTCGACATCGCGTCTCTCCTCTATAGGTAGTGTTAGTATGACATATTTAATAACACACCCTTTCATGCCAAGCGAAATCTGCCCGGCAGCCGAAATTTTCCTTATCCACCGGGGCTTGACCGGTGCCCGATCATATGGAACGTTTAACGAACATAATCTACAACCTGGAGCACCCATGGAATTCGGCCATCGGCAGGCGCTGACGGATGACGAGCGGATCGGCTGGCTGCGGCTGATCCGCAGTGAGAATGTCGGCCCGGTCACCTTCTGGCATCTGCTGCGCCACTATGGCTCGGCTGGGGCGGCAATCGATGCGTTGCCGGAATTGTCGCGCCGCGGCGGCCGGCGCAATCCGGTGCGCATCGCCTCGACAGCGGCGGCTGAAACCGAGATCGGCGCCGCGCGAAAGGCCGGCGCCAGACTGGTTGCGGCCCAGGAGCCCGAGTATCCCTGGCGCCTCGCGACGACGGAGGATGCGCCGCCGGTCATTGCCCTGAGAGGCGAGGCGGCGCTTTGCAACGCCCCGGTCATCGCCATCGTCGGCGCCCGCAACGCTTCGTCGAACGGCAAACGCCTGGCGCGCACGATTGCGCAGGATCTCGGCGCCGCCGGCGTCGTCGTCGCCTCCGGTCTGGCGCGCGGCATCGATGCCGCGGCCCATGCCGGGTCGCTGGGGACCGGCACCGTCGCCGTGGTCGCCGGCGGGATCGATGTCTGTTATCCGCCGGAGCATGACGGGTTGATGCAGGACATAGCCAAGCGCGGCGCCATCCTGGCCGAGCAACCGGTCGGCACCAAACCCCAGGGCCGCCACTTTCCGCGGCGCAACAGAATTATCTCCGGCATCGCCGCCGGCGTCCTTGTGGTCGAGGCCGCGGCGCGCTCCGGCTCGCTAATCACCGCGCGCTGCGCCGGCGAGCAGGGCCGGGACGTGTTCGCCGTGCCCGGCTCGCCTCTCGATCCGCGCTGCAAGGGCGCCAACGGCCTGCTGCGCGACGGTGCGATCCTCACCGAAAGCGCGGACGACATTCTGCAGTCTTTGCACCCCGGCATGCGGGATACACCGGCCCGAACGGCGATGTCCGCCCTGTCCGCGCCGCCGCCAGAGCCGCCGCAGCCTGTGGCGGACCCCGAGATTGCCGACGCCCGCCGGTCTCTCGCCGGTTTCCTGTCGCCGGCCCCGACGCCTGTCGACGATCTGGTGCGCGAGTTCGGCGACGATGCCCCGGCCGTCGCCGCCGCCCTGCTCGAGCTGGAGCTGGCCGGGAAAATCGAACGCCATCCCGGCAACCGGGTCGCGCTGGTGGCGGGTTAGCCCGGATTTCTCACCACGGTCATGGTCTGCGCGGCGCTGTCCGGCCGGCAGGGCAGGAAATCCGGGCTAATGCGCCAGCACCGCCAGCATCAGCAGGGCCACGATATTCGTGATCTTGATCATCGGGTTGACGGCCGGGCCGGCGGTATCCTTGTAGGGATCGCCGACCGTATCGCCCGTGACGGCCGCCTTGTGGGCCTCGCTGCCCTTGCCGCCGTGGTTGCCGTCCTCGATATATTTCTTGGCGTTGTCCCAGGCGCCGCCGCCGGCCGTCATCGACAGGGCGACGAACAGGCCCGTGGCGATCACGCCGAGCAGCATCGCGCCGACGCAGGACAGCGCCGCCGACTTGCCGCCGATCGCCCAGATCACCAGGAACAGCACGATCGGCGACAGCACCGGCAGCATAGACGGGACGATCATTTCCTTGATCGCCGCCTTGGTCAGCAGGTCGACGCAGCGGCCGTATTCCGGCTTGCCGGTGCCTTCCATGATGCCGTCGATCTCGCGAAACTGGCGCCGCACCTCGACCACGACCGATCCGGCGGCGCGGCCGACGGCGGTCATACCCATGGAGCCGAACAGGTAGGGCAGCATGCCGCCGACGATCAGGCCAACCACGACATACGGGTTGGACAGTGAGAAGTTCACCGTCACATCCTTGAAGAAGGGCACTCCGGCCGCCTTGAAATAGGCAATGTCCTGGGTATAGGCGGCGAACAGCACCAGCGCGCCGAGGCCGGCCGAGCCGATGGCGTAACCCTTGGTCACCGCCTTGGTGGTGTTGCCCACGGCGTCCAGCGCATCGGTGGTTTTGCGCACTTCCTCTTCCAGGTCCGCCATCTCGGCGATGCCGCCGGCATTGTCCGTGACCGGACCGTAGGCGTCGAGCGCCACGACCATGCCGGCGAGCGCCAGCATCGCGGTCACTGCGATGGCGATGCCGAACAGGCCGGCGAGCAGGAAAGTCGACAGAATGGCCACGCAGATGATGATCGCCGGCAGCGCCGTCGCCTCCATCGAGATGGCGAGGCCCTGGATGACGTTCGTGCCGTGGCCGGTTTCCGACGACTTGGCGATCGAGCGCACCGGCCGGCAGTTCGTGCCGGTGTAGTATTCGGTCACCCAGATGATCAGCCCGGTCACGATCAGGCCGATCACGGCGCAAAGGAACAGGTCCATCCCGGTGAAGGCGGTGCCGCCGGCGTTGTAGGCCTTGCCGAAACCGACGACCAGTTCCGTCACCACCGCGATGCCGCCCAGCGACAGGACCGCCGCCGCGATGAAGCCCTTGTAGAGCGCGCCCATGATGTTGTTCGACGCGCCGAGGCGGACGAAATAGGTTCCGATAATGGACGTGATGATGCAGACGCCGCCGATGGCGAGCGGATAGATCAGGCCCTCCGGCATCCCGAAAATCAGCGCCAGCACCATGGTGGCGACGATGGTCACGGCATAGGTCTCGAACAGGTCGGCCGCCATGCCCGCGCAGTCGCCGACATTGTCGCCGACATTGTCGGCGATCACGGCCGGGTTGCGCGGGTCGTCTTCCGGGATGCCGGCTTCCACCTTGCCCACCAGGTCGGCGCCGACATCGGCACCCTTGGTGAAGATACCGCCGCCGAGACGGGCGAAAATCGAGATCAGCGAGGCGCCGAAGCCGAGCGCCACAAGCGCGTCGATCATGCCGCGCTGGTCCATGCCCAGGGCGTTCAGGATCAGCAGGTAGCCGGCAACGGCCAGCAAGGCGAGGCCGGCGACCAGCATACCGGTGACGGCGCCGGCCTGGAAGGCGATCCTCAGGCCCTGGGCGAGGCCCTGCCGCGCCGCTTCGGCCGTCCGCACGTTGGCCCGGACCGAGACGTTCATCCCGATATAGCCGGCCGCGGCGGACAGGATCGCGCCGATAACGAAGCCGACGGCAACCCAGACGCCGAGCAAAAGGCCGACAATGATGGCGATGCCGACGCCGGCGACGGCGATCGTCATATACTGGCGGTTCAGATAGGCGCGCGCGCCTTCCTGTATGGCGGCGGCAATCTCCTGCATCTTCTCGTTGCCGGCGTCGGCCGACAGCACCTGCCGGCTGGTGACGATGCCGTAGACGACCGCAAGCAGCGCGCAGACCAGCGCGAAATACGGTACCCAATCCATTTCAGGAATGTCCTTTTCCCAAGCTTTTCTTCGCGGAGTCCGTTCCGGGCCCCTGCCAAATCCAGGGCTCCGCAACATGGGGCTTCCGGTGAGGTCCGGCGCTCTTGCCGGCGATTGCCGGGCGCGCGGTCAGCGGATCGCTCCCTGACGCGCCATCGCGTCCCCGGCGACGCGGCCGGACAATGCCGAAACGGTCAAGGGCTATCAATGTGACAACTTTGCGGCGGGAAACCGGCATCAGCGATGCTGCCAGCCCGTCCGCGACAGGGAAACCGGCGACCCGGTTCGGTCCAGTACCTGCACCCCGGAACCGGGCTTCGTCCGGCCGATCCGGGTGACCGGCGTTCCGGCCGACCGCGCGATTGTCGCCACCGCCTCGCGCCGGCCCGGCGGCGCCGTGAACAGGAGTTCGTAGTCGTCGCCGGCGGCGATGCGCTCGCTCTCCGGATAGTCCACGGCAGCGGCCACGGCCTCCGACCATGGCACATCGTCGAGCAGGATTTCCGCGGCAAGCCCCGAGGCGCATGCCAGATGGCCGAGATCCGCGATCAGTCCGTCGGACACATCCAGGCAGGCACTCGCTGTCCCGATCAGCGCCGGGCCGAGCGCGACCCGCGGTTCGGGAAGTTGATAGCGGTCGATGGCATATTGCCGTTGAACGGCATCGAGTTCCGCCGCTTCGCCCCGGCAGGCCCGCAGGCCGAGGCCGCCGTCGCCGATCGTCCCGGAGACATAGACGTCGTCGCCGGCCGCCGCACCGTTGCGGCGCAGCGGCCCGCCGTGCGCGAGCCGACCGATCGCCGTGACCGACAGCATCGCCGGCCCGCGGGCGCCCACCGTGTCGCCGCCGATCAGGGTTATGCCGAACAGGGCCTGATCCATCGCCAGACCCTGTGCCAGTGCGGCGATCCAGCCGTCGTCCCGCGCTTCGGGAATCTGGAGCGCCAGGGTGTAGACCTCCGGCGCCGCCCCCATCGCCGCCAGATCGGAGAGGTTCACCCGGAGCGCCTTTTGCGCCACCCGGCCGGGCGGGTCGTCCGGCAGGAAATGCGTCCCCTCGATCAGGGCGTCGGCGGTCACGACCCGGTCGAAACCGTCGGATACGCCGAGTATGGCGGCGTCGTCGCCCAGGCCGAACGCGCCGGGCCAATCGGCCGCCAAAGGGGCGAAATACCGGGCAATCAGTTCGAATTCGCCCGACCGGGCGCGCCGGTCCGCCACGGCCTAGGCCTCCGGTTCGGCCGATTCGGATTCCTCGACCGTCTCCGGCAATTCCGTCGCTTCGGAGAATTCGGCGGCTTCGGAGAATTCTTCCGAACGCAGCGTCCGCGCCAGCCTGTCGAGCACGCCGTTCACGAATGCCGGTTCGCGATTGTCGAAAAAGACCCGGGCGACATCGACATATTCGGCAATGACGACCCGGGCCGGGGTTTCGGTGCGGCCGTGCAGCTCCCAAGCCCCGGCGTTGAGCAAGGCCACCAGCACCCGATCCATCCGCTCCAGCGCCCAGGTTTCGGACAGCGACCCCTCGATCATCCGGTTCAGCGCCGCCCGGTCGACGCAGGCGCCCTGCACGATTTCCGAGAACAGAGCTTTGTCGGCAACCGACGCCGGGCCGGCCTCGCGCATCCGGTGCCGGCGAAATTCGTCCACGACGTCGTTGGGAGCGGCGTTGGTGGCGCCGAGCTGATACAGCGCCTGGACCGCCGCAATCCGCGCCTGTGTCCGCCGGTCCGACCGCCTTCCGGAGCGTCGGGTTGTCGGGCGGGCGGCACCGGGTTGGGCGCCCGGCGCGGCACCGCTTTTCCCTGCCGGGGCCGCCACCATCGGCTCAGGTGCCGGTGAAGCGGCGCTTCACCTCGATCATGCGCAGGCAGGCCACGACGGCGTCGCGGCCCTTGTCCCTCTGCTTCGGGTCCGCCCGCACGATGGCCTGCTCCCGGTTTTCCGTCGTCAGGATACCGTAGCCGATGGGCGCACGCTTGTGCAGCGCCAGTTCCTGCAGGCCGCGCGCGCTTTCCGAGCAGACATAGTCGTAATGGGTGGTCTCGCCCCGGATCACGCAGCCGAGCGCCACGAAGCCGTCGAACCGGTCGAGCGCGAAATTGATGGTGGCCGGGATCTCGAAAGTGCCCGGCACCTCGATCCGCTCCCAGGTGGCGCCGATCTCGGTCAGCGCCGCTTCGGCGCCCTGCACCAGCAGATCGGCGATATCGCGGTAGAACCGCGCCTCGACAACGAGGACGTGGGGCGGGCGGGAATTCATGCGTGCCGTTGCCTCTATTTGGCCGGGATAGGAAGCCGGCCGCCGATCGACAGGTCGTAGCCGTCCAGGCCGATCACGTTCCGGTTGCTGTTGGTCAGCAGGATCATGTCGTGGATGCCCAGGTCGGCCAAAATCTGCGCGCCGACGCCGTAGTTGCGCAGCTCGCCCTGCGGCCCGGCGGCTTTGTCGCCGACCGATTCCCGATTGCCAAGATGGCCGGAGGTGGCGAGCGACAGCGGCTCGCGGATCAGCACGGCGGCGCCGCGGCCGGCATCGCCGATCATCTGCATGGCGCGCTGGAGTTCGCCCGACTTGCCGGTGCCGGCCTCGTACAGCAGGTCGCTGAAGACGTTGAGGGCGTGCATCCGGACCATGACCGGCGCGCCATCTGTGATATCGCCCTTGACGAGTGCGATGTGCTCGGTGCCGGAAATCCGGTTGCGGTAGACGATGGCGCGGAACCGACCGCCGAAATCGGACGTGAAATCGCCTTCCTCCACCCGTTCGACGATCTTGTCGAAACGGCGGCGATAGGCGATCAGATGGTCGATCGCGCCGATCTTCAGGCCGTGGAACTGCGCAAACGCCACAAGCTGCGGCAGGCGCGCCATCGAGCCGTCCTCGTCCATGATCTCGCAGATCACGCCGGAGGCATGCAGGCCGGCCAGCCGCGCCAGATCCACCGCCGCTTCGGTATGGCCGGTCCGCACCAGCACGCCGCCGTCGCGGGCGACCAGCGGAAAGACATGGCCGGGCGTCGTGATCGCGCTGGCGTCGGACTCTTCGTCGATCGCGACTGCAATGGTGTGCGCCCGGTCGTGGGCGGAGATGCCGGTCGTCACCCCTTCGCGCGCTTCGATGGAGACGGTAAACGCCGTCGAGAACCGGCTGTTGTTCTTCTGGGGCATCAACTGCAGGCCGAGATGCGCCGCCCGCCCCCCGGTCATGGCCAGACAGATCAGGCCGCGGCCGTATTTGGCCATGAAGTTGATCGCCTCCGGCGTCGCCTTTTCCGCCGGAATGATCAGATCGCCTTCATTCTCCCGGTCCTCGTCGTCGACCAGGATGAACATCTTACCCTGGCGCGCGTCGTCGATGATTTCCTCGATCGGCGACAGGAATGCGAGATCGTCCGCCGCGCGGCGCACGTCCTGCTTCGACACCAGACTGAGACGATCGCGATTGCTCACGCTGTTGTTCCCCCGCTTGCCGGGCCAAAGGCCAACATGCGCTGAACGTAACGCGCCATCAGGTCCACTTCCAGATTGAACGGGCTATCCTGCTGCAAATCGCCCAACGTCGTCACGGCCAGCGTGTGCGGGATCAGGTTGACCGAAAACCGCGTGTCGTCGCCGTCATCGACGGCATTGACCGTCAGCGAAACCCCGTCGACCGCAACCGATCCCTTGGCTGCGATGAAGCGGCCGAACGCCCGGTCGACGGCGAAGCGGAAGACCTCGCTGCCCGACGCCGGCGTGCGCGACACCACCCGGCCGACCGTATCGACATGGCCGGAGACGATGTGGCCGCCCAGTTCGTCCTGCGCGCGCAAGGCTCGCTCCAGGTTGAGGCGGCGGCCTGCGCGCCAGCCGCCCAGGGTCGTACAGGAAAGGGTCTCGTCCGACGCCTCGACGGCGAACCAGCCGGGCCCGGTCTCGATCGCCGTGAGGCACACGCCGCTGCACGCCACCGACGCGCCGATGGCGATGCCGGCGGTATCGTATGCCGTTTCGATCTCGAACCTTGTGTCGCCGCCCTCCGGCCGGGTCAGGCGGCGGACACGGCCGATATCCGTTACGATTCCGGTAAACATGAGTCCTGCGAATAAGGGCTGCGCTGTGCTGGGTCTTACCCGGATTTGCGGTCGCGTTGCCAGATTTCCAGCAAATCGTCTTCGCAGGGCTCGCGGGATTGCAGGCGCCAGGTGCCGGCGTCGGCAAGCCGGTCGAGCCCCAGATCGCCCACGCCCGGCCGGGCATCGCCGCCCAGCACCGCGCCGGCGCGGAACCAGTAGAGCCGGTCGGCGAGGTCGGCCCGCAACAGGCTCGCCGCCACCTGTCCGCCGCCTTCGACGAGGACATCGTTGAGTCCTTCCCGGCCGAGCGCCGCCGCAACGGCCTTCACGTCCGGCCGGCCGGCGCCATCCGCCTGCACGTCGAACCGGCGGATCTCCGTTGCACCCGACGCCTGTTCCAGCGTTCCGGGCGTCGAAAACTGCCAGACAGGATGCTCGGCCGCCGTTCGGGCAAGCTGGCTGTCCGACGAGAGCCGGGCCTGCGAATCGAGAACGATCCGAAGGGTCGGGCGCGCCATGCCGGGCAGCCGGCAGGTCAGCATCGGATCGTCCGCCAGCACCGTGCCGATCCCGGCCAGGACGGCATCGTGGGCGGCCCGCAGGCCATGGCCGCGCGCCCGGGCCTGCGGCCCGGTGATCCATTGGCTGTCGCCGGCCGCCGTCGCGATCCGCCCGTCCAGGCTGGTCGCCAGCTTGAGCGAAAAGCGCGGCCGTCCTTGCCGTTGGCGCAACAGGTAGCCGCCGACGTCTTCGGCAGCCTGTTCCGCGCAGATTCCCGCCTCCACTGCAATCCCGGCAGCCTTGAGCCTGGCCAGGCCCGACCCGGCGACGCGGTTGTCCGGATCGTTGAGCGCGACCGCGACCCGCGCGATCCCGGCCTCGATCAGCGCATCGGCGCAGGGCGGCGTGCGGCCGTGATGGGCACAGGGTTCCAGGGTGACGCAGGCAGTCGCGTCGCGCGCATTTTCGCCAGCACGGCGCAGCGCCTCGGTCTCTGCGTGGGGCCGGCCTCCGGGCTGGGTCCAGCCGCGCCCGACGACGCAGCCATCCTTGACGAGAACGCAGCCGACGGACGGGTTGGGCGCAGTGTTGCCGAGGCCGCGGCGGCCCAGAGCCAGCGCCGCGGTCATCCAGCGACGGTCGGCAGCGCCGACGCTCAATCCTCGACCGCCGTTTCCTCTTCCCGATCGCCGAGGCTGCCGAGAAACTGCTCGAAATCCTTGGCTTCGCGGAAGTTCTTGTAGACCGAGGCGAAGCGGACATAGGCAACTTGGTCGAGGCCGGCCAGCGCCTCCATCACCAGTTCGCCGATATGCTTGGCGGGAATGTCCGATTCGCCGGAACTCTCCAGCCGGCGCGTGATCGAGTTGACGATCCGGTCGATCCGTTCTTCGTCGATCGGCCGCTTGCGCAGGGCAATCGAGATCGAACGGAACAGCTTGTCGCGATCGAACGGCACGCGCTGGCCGTTCTTCTTGACCACCATCAGGTCGCGAAGCTGCACCCGCTCGAAGGTCGTGAAGCGGGAGCCGCAGGAAGCGCAGAAGCGCCGCCGCCGGATCGACGAGCCGTCCTCGGTCGGCCGCGAATCCTTGACTTGGGTGTCTTCACCTCCGCAGAACGGACAGCGCATGGCCCCTCCCCTTCCTCAACCGTCCTCAACTGTCGGGGCCGCGTCGCCGGCAAGGCGCTGCGTCCCCCGGACGCTACATGCCCGGATAGACCGGGAATTGCGCACACAGCGCCCGGACCTTTTCCCGGGCCGCCGCTTCGGCCAACGAATTGTCGCCGGGATTGGCCGCCAGGCCTTCCAGCACATCGGCAATCAGGTCGCCGACCTGTTCGAATTCCGCCGTGCCGAAGCCGCGGGTCGTCCCGGCAGGCGTGCCGAGGCGGATGCCCGAGGTGACCGTCGGCTTCTCCGGATCGAACGGAATGGCGTTCTTGTTGCAGGTGATCCCGGCGCGCTCCAGGCTTTCGTCGGCGATGTTGCCCGTCACCTTCTTGGGGCGCAGGTCGACCAGCATCAGATGGGTATCCGTGCCGCCGGCGACCATGGCGAAATCGCGCTCGACCAGCCGGGCCGCCAGCGCCTTCGCATTGGCGACGATGGCCTGGCAATAGACCTTGAATTCCGGGGTGAGCGCTTCCTTGAAGGCCGCCGCCTTGCCCGCGATCTGGTGCATCAGCGGCCCGCCCTGGGAGCCCGGGAACACGGCCGAATTGATCTTCTTCGCCAGATCCGGATCGTCGGTCAGGATCATGCCGCCGCGGCCGCCGCGCAGGGTCTTGTGGGTCGTGGTCGTGGTTATATGGGCATACGGCACCGGGCTCGGATGCACGCCCGCCGCCACCAGCCCGGCGAAATGCGCCATATCCACCATGAGCGTGGCGCCGACGCTGTCGGCGATCTCGCGGAAACGGGCGAAATCGAGGAAGCGCGGATAGGCCGACCCACCGGCGATGATGAGCTTCGGCCTGTGTTGGTCGGCGAGTTCAGCGACCCGGTCGTAGTCGATCAGGTGGTCGTCCTCGCGCACGCCGTACTGGACCGCGTTGAACCATTTGCCGGAGAGCGCCGGCGCCGCGCCGTGGGTGAGATGACCGCCGGCCGCCAGCGACAGGCCGAGGATCGTGTCGCCGGGTTTGAGCAGCGCCATCATGACGGCCGTGTTCGCCTGCGCCCCCGAATGGGGCTGGACATTGGCGAAGCCGCAGCCGAACAGCTGCTTGGCCCGCTCGATCGCCAGACTCTCGGCAACATCGACATGATCGCAGCCGGCATAGTAGCGGCGGGCCGGATAGCCTTCGGCATATTTGTTGGTGAGCACCGAACCCTGGGCCTCCAGCACGGCGCGGGAGACGATATTCTCGGAAGCGATCAGTTCGATCTGCTCCTGCTGGCGGCCCAGTTCGGCCCGGATGCTGTCGTACAATTCCGGGTCGGACTGTTGCAGCGAAGCGGTGAAGAAACCGTCGTGGAAGGGCAGGATCTTTGCGGCGGCGGAGCTTGTCATCGGAGGATCTTTAGGTTGCGCGCCGGGCGGCCGGTCAGCCGGCGCCGCTGTCGATCTTGTCGACCCGCGCCGTGTGCCGGCCGCCGTCGAACGGCGTTTCGAGGAAGGTGCGCAGCGCGTCGCGGGCCGTCTCGATACCGATCAACCGCTCGCCCAGCGCCAGAACATTGGCATTATTATGCTGGCGCGACAGGCGCGCCGAGAGGCTATCGTGACACAGCGCGGCGCGCACGCCCCGGTGGCGGTTGAGCGTCATGCTGATGCCAATGCCGGTGCCGCACACCGCCACGCCGATCTCGGCGTCGCCCGCCGCCACCGACCGGGCCAGCGCATGGCCGAAATCGGAATAGTCGACGCTGTCCGCCGAGGCGGGACCCAGGTCCAGAACCGTGTGGCCCAGGTCTTTCAGGTCTTCGGCCAGCGCGGATTTGAGGGCAAAGCCCGCATGGTCCGATGCAACGGCTACGGTTTTCGGTTTCAATCGCCGTTCCTTCGCTGGCTTGCGCATCCCGGGCCAATCGCACGCCGGCCGCCGTGCCGCACGATCTGCGGCCTCGCGCCGGCCGGCAACAATATCCGGCCCTGACCACCAGATATCGCGGATTGCACCGATCCGACGACACGATCTCGTATACCCTCATCGCGGCCCGAAGGCAATTCAATGCCGGACTGCCGCCGCCGATTTGCGGAGAGGCCGGCGGCGCGGCCGTTCAATGCAACCTGAAAAACCCGCCAAGCCGGCAGGAACACGATCGAATGACAACCGAGAATTCGCGTGTTCGAATGGCACAAATTATGAGTATCGGATTAAGGAGGTGGAATAATAGACTGAAATATCGAAGAGAAACAGAGGCTCCGGAAATTGACATTCTGTTAATGCTGTGCAATAGACTGCAGTGCGTGTTGGTGGGTTAACACCAAAAAAATGGTGAATCTGCCGGTAAATCAAAACGCAAAACATAAGGAAGCGGGGTATGAGTAACGATAGCACGGAGCCTATCTCCCGAGAGGGGATGCTCCGGATGACCACAGATGTCGTCTCGGCCTATGTTGGCAACAACGCGACTGCGACGAACCAAATTCCGGATCTGATCAAGACCGTCCACAATTCGCTCAACGCGTTGAGCGAAGCCAATGCCGCGGAAGCGGCGCCGAAACCGGCCGTGCCGGTGCGCCGGTCGCTGACGCCGGAATTTCTGGTGTGCCTGGAAGATGGCAAGAAGCTGAAAATGCTGAAACGCTATCTGCGGACGACCTACGATATGTCGCCGGAAGAATACCGCCAGAAATGGGGGCTGCCGGCGGACTATCCGATGGTGGCGCCCAACTACGCCAAGCGGCGTTCGGAGTTCGCCAAGCGCATCGGCCTCGGCCGTCGCGGCCGCGGCGGACAGCCGGAAGTCCGGGTGACGAACTAGGCTTAGGCGTTCCGGGCAAACGGCCCAAAGAAAAGCCCGGCGGTTTCCCGCCGGGCTTTTTTATTCAAGCTCCGGTGCCGGAGCGGTGCAGGACTACTTCGCGTAGTCGTACCCGCCCTTGCTCCAGATGTACCAGACATAGCCGGGCGCGGTGACGTCGCCCTTCTTGTCGAAGCCGATCTTGCCGAGCACCGTGTCGAACTGCGTGCTGCGCAGCACCTTCACGACCTTGGCCAGGTCGGTCGAGCCCGCTTTGGTAACGGCGGCGGCCCAGGCCTGGATCGCGCCGTAGGTGTAGAGGGTGTAGCCCTCGGGCTCGTATTTCTGCTTTTTGAATTCGGCGACCACGGGCGCGGCCGACGGATTCTTGCGCGGGTCCGGCGAGAAGGTCATCAGCACGCCTTCGCCCGCGTTGCCGGCGATTTTCCAGAACTCGTCGGTCACCAGTGCATCGCCGGAAACGAGCTGCGGCTTGTAGCCCATCTCATGCGCCTGACGGATCATCAGGGCGCCTTCGGTGTGGTAGCCGCCGAGATAGAAGGCATGGATGCCGCCCGCCTTCATCTTGGAGACCAGCGCGGTGTAGTCCTTCTCGCCCGCCGTATAGGCCTCGACCATCGCGGCCTTGCCGCCGGCCTTCTGGTAGTTCTCCAGAGTCGCATCCATCAGGCCTTTGCCGTAGGCCGTCTTGTCATGCAGGAAGGCGATCTTCTTGCCGGCGAAATTCTTCGCCAGATAGTTGCCCGCCACAACGCCCTGCTGATCGTCGCGACCGCAGACGCGGAAGACGTTCGGGGCGCCTTCGTCGGTCAGCTTCGGATTGGTCGAAGCCGGCGAAATCTGCAGGATGCGGCCGGCGGTGTAGACCTTGGAGGCCGGGATCGACGAGCCGGAGCAGAAATGCCCGCCCACGAAAACGACCTTCTGGCTGACCAGCTTCTTGGCCACGGCCACGGCCTGCTTGGGATCGCAGGCATCGTCGCCGACAATCAGCTTGACCTTCTGGCCCAGCACGCCGCCGGCGGCGTTCAGATCCTTGACTGCCTGTTCGGCGCCACGGCGCATCTGCTCGCCGAAGGAGGCATACTGGCCGGTCATCGGCCCGACCGTCGAGATCACGAGTTCGGCCTGCGCCGGCGAGAACGCCAGAACGGACGCTGCCGCTGCCGCCGCAAAGGAAAGTTTTAACCGGGTCATGTCGGAATTCTCCCTGTTGATTCGATTGGTGCCTGCCGGCCCCGGCTCGCGGCGCGGGGAACGGCCCCCTCCTCTAAGATACTGCCGATCGGGTTTGCCGACAGTTCGGCGGATATTCTAGCAGGACGCAAGCGCTTCGCAACGAGGAAGCCGCTTCACGTCCTCGTCAAAAAAAGTGGGAAACGACAGGGCTTCCGGCCGTTTCGAAAGTATCGATTAACCGCAAATCCTACCGCTTGTCCCGCCAGCCGAACGGGCCGGCGCGCTCGTAGAGCCAGGGATATTGCGTCACCATCCTGCGCGCCAGGGTGAGGCGGTAAGCGGCCAGGCCGACGGCGATCAGATAGGCCGTATCGATGACATAGCCGGTGATCGACAGGCCGTCGGCATGGTCGAACAGGCCCCAGACGAGGAAGCGGTCGGCAATGCCGAGCATCAGGCCGTAGGGAATCATCTGCCACATCGGCCGCCAGGTGCTGGCGAGCGCCTGGCCGGTGATGAAGGCGGCGAAGCCGACCATGATCGCCGTCACGAACAGGGTAATCAGGAGATCCGGAACTCCGAGCAGCGCCGCCATCAGTGCCCGCCCTCGAGATAGGCCGCCCGGACCTCGGCGTTGGACAGCAGTTCGTCCCCCGTCCCGCTCAGGATGATCCGGCCGTTGGCCATGACGTAGCCGCGGTCGGCCAGGCGCAGCGCGTGATAGGCGTTCTGCTCGACCAGGAAGACCGTGGTGCCGGTCTTGTTGATCTCGGCCACGACCTCGAAAATCTGCTTCACGATCATCGGCGCGAGGCCGAGCGAGGGTTCGTCGAGCAAGAGCAGGCGCGGCCGGCTCATCAGCGCCCGGGCGATCGCCAGCATCTGCTGCTCGCCGCCGGAAAGCGTGCCGCCGCGCTGGTCGGCGCGGTCCCGCAGAATCGGGAACAACTCGTAGACCCGGTTGATGTCCTCCTCGAAATGCTCTTCGTCGCCGGTGGTCGCGCCGAGCTGAAGATTCTCCCGCACGGTCATACGCGGGAAGATGCGCCGGCCTTCCGGGGCCTGGGCGAGGCCCATGCGCACGATCTCGAAGGTCGGTTTGTGGGTGATATCGGCGCCGTCCAGCGTGATCCGGCCGGCCGCCGCCCGGGGATCGCCGCACACCGTCATCAGCAGGGTCGACTTGCCGGCGCCGTTGGCCCCGATCAAGGTCACGATCTCGCCCCGGCAGACTTCGATATCGACGCCGCGCAGCGCCTGGATGCGGCCGTAGAAGGTCTCGACACCCCTGATATCGAGCATGACATCCCGGCCGGCGGCGGCTTCGTTCACGACGGAGCTCCCGCGCCGCCGCCGGGGCCGCCCGCCGCCAGATCCTGCTTCACGATATCGGGCAGGTCTTCTTCTTCCTCCTCGCCGAGATAGGCGCGGATGACCGCCGGATCCTGGCGCACGAAATCCGGATCGCCGTCGGATATCTTCTTGCCGTAGTCCAGAACGACGATGTGGTCGGAAATCTGCATGACCACGCTCATGTCGTGCTCGATCAGCAGAATGCCGATCCGGTGCTCGTTCCTGATGAAGGTGAGCAGCGCATTGAGATCGGCGCTTTCGCGCGGGTTCAGGCCGGCCGCCGGCTCGTCCAGGCACAGCAGAACCGGCTCGGTGCACATGGCGCGCACGATTTCGAGCCGCCGCTGGTCGCCGTAGGGCAGGCTGTCGGCATCGTCGTCGGCCCGGTCGACCAGATCGATTTGCTCCAGCCAGTAGCGCGCCTGCTCGACCGCCTTTTCCTCCTCCCGGCGGTAGCCGAAGCCGAACAGGCCGCGCACCGTATAACCCGAAGCCCGCATCAGCTTGTTGTGCTGGGCGACGACCAGGTTTTCCAGCAGCGTCATCTTCGGGAACAGGCGGATATTCTGGAAGGTCCGCGTGACCCGGGCCTGGCTGGCGATGCGGAAGCCTTCCATCCGTTCCAGAAAGACCGGCGCGCGCCCTTCCATCTGCAGGGTCAGGCGGCCGACCGTCGGCTTGTAGAAGCCGGTCAGGCAGTTGAAGACCGTGGTCTTGCCGGCGCCGTTCGGGCCGATGATCGCCGTGATCTCCCGGTCCGCAGCCTGGAAGGAAACGTCGTCGATGGCGACAAGGCCGCCGAAGCGCATGGTCAGATGCTCGACCGTCAGCAGCGGCCCGTCGCCAGAGCCGTTGCCGCCCAATTCCTTACCGTTGGCCGGGCCGGTCATGCCGCCCTGCCCGCCCCGGCGCGATCGCCGCGGCCCTTCCGGGCGTGCATCCGGATCGTGGGCTCGCGATGCGCCAGCAGGCCGGCCGGCCGCCACAGCATGATCAGCACCATCGAGCCGCCGAAGAACAGCATCCGGTATTCCTGCAGCTCGCGGAAGATTTCCGGCAGGCCGATCAGCAGGAACGCCGCCACGACGACCCCGATCTGGCTGCCGAAACCGCCTAGGACCACAATGGCCAGGATCACCGCCGATTCGATGAAGGTGAAACTTTCCGGGCTGACGAAGGTCTGGCGCGTGGCGAAGAAGGAGCCGGCGAAGCCGCCGAACATGGCGCCCAGGCCGAAGGCGGTCAGCTTCGTGTTGGTCGGGTTGATGCCGAGCGAGCGGCAGGCGACCTCGTCCTCGCGCAGCGCCTCCCACGCCCGGCCGACCGGCAGCTTGCGCACCCGCACCGTGAAGAAGTTGGTGACCAGCGCCATCGCGAGAATCACGAAATACAGCAGGACCGTCGTGTCCGCCTGGTCGAATTCCCAGTCCATCGCGGTATGGAACTCGGTCGTGTTTTCCAGCGTCTCCTCGTCCATCTTCGACTGCGTTGAATAGCCGAGCAGCGACGGCGGCGGGATTCTCGAGATCCCGTCGGGGCCTTTGGTGAGGCTGTAGAAATTCAGCAGCGTCACCCGGATCATCTCGCCGAATCCCAGCGTCACGATGGCGAGATAGTCGCCGCGCAACCGCAGCACCGGAAAGCCCAGCGCCACGCCGGCCAGCGCCGCCATCAGCCCTGCGAACGGGAGGCAGAACCAGAAACTGATGCCTTCCGTCAGGCCCAGTTCCTGCAGCAACGGCGAATCCGGCGAAGCGAACAGGGCGAAGGAATAGGCGCCGACGGCGTAGAAGGCGACGTAGCCGAGGTCGAGCAGCCCGGCCAGACCGACCACGATGTTAAGCCCCCAGCCGAGCATGATGTAGGTCAGCACCAGCACGCCGATGTCGAGATATTGCAGGTTAACGCCGGGCATGAACGGGAAGACGGCCGCGGCGGCGAACAGGAAGGCGCCGATCCAGATGGAGGAGCGCTGCACCTGCGCGCCGACCCGGTCCATCATCGTGCTTTCTTCGGCAGACGCCATGCCGTTGTCCGCCGGAGCGGGTCTCCGGCCGTCCCGCGCCGCCCGCGCGGTCGCGCCGATGGCAAAGCCGGCCGACAGAATAGCCAGCAGCCATTGCAGCAGCTTCGCCTTGAACGGCATGTAGGGCTGCACCCCTGCCCCGCCGAACAGCAGCGAGACGACCAGGATGGCGGCGACCGCCCCGGCCGAGATCGTGACGACCCGGTAGTGGCCGTGACGCATCAGGATCATCCAGCCGCGGACGACAAGGGCTATAAGCACCGCCGAGACGACATCGACGATGCGCAGGTCGAGGGCGATGCCGCCCGAGATATCCTTGATGTGGAAGCCGACCAGCGAAATGGTCAGCGCAAAGACGACCAGCGCCGTGCCGCCCAGTTCGATCAGGATGCCCCTACGGTCGACGGGGCGTTGGGGAGGCGCGATGTTGGCCGCCATCGCCTCAGACCTTCTCGATATCCGGTTTGCCGAGCAGGCCGGTCGGCCGGAAGATCAACACCAGGACGAGGACGGTGAAGGTCGCCACATCCTTGTATTCCAGGTTAAAATAGCCGGCGAAGAACACTTCGATCAGGCCGATCAGCAAGCCGCCGAGCATCGCGCCGGGCAATGAGCCGATCCCGCCCAGCACCGCCGCGGTAAACGCCTTCAGGCCGGTCAGGAAACCGACGAAGAAATCCGTCGCGCCATAGCGCAGCATGAAGATCACGCCGGCGACCGCCGCCAGTGACGCGCCGATGACAAAGGTCAGCGAAATGGTGCGATCGACATTGATGCCGAGCAATGCCGCCATGCCGCGATCCTGCTCGCAGGCCCTCTGGGCCCGGCCCAGCGCCGTGCGGGTGATCAGGAGGGTGAAGACGATCATCAGGACGATCGTCAGCACGATGATCAGGATCTGCAGAAAGCTGAGCGACACCGAATAGGCCTCTCCGGCCCGGTTGGTGGTGCTCACCAACTCGACGCTGCCGGTGATCTGCGGCGGCAGGGGCTTGTTACGCGCGCCCTGAAGGAGCTGGACATAGTTCTGCAGGAAGATCGACATGCCGATGGCGGTGATCAGCGCCGCCAGCCGCGGCGAGCCGCGCAACCGCCGGTAGGCCACCTGCTCCAGCGTCCAGCCATAGACCGCAGTGAACAGCATCGCTGCGAGCAGCACGATCAGAATTGCCAGCGGCAGCCACACGCCGCCGGCGAGGCCGAGCAGCAGGAAAACGATCAGCGATATGAAGGAACCGATCATGAAAATTTCGCCATGGGCGAAATTGATCATGCCGATGATGCCGTAGACCATCGTGTAGCCGATGGCGACCAGGCCGTAGATCGCGCCCAGCGTGACGCCGTTGATCAGCTGATCGAGGAAATAGGCGACGTGAAACATCGGCTAGCGGCGCTTTCGCCGACGCGATGTCCCGCTTGCGGATTCCAGCCTTCTGCTGCGAGCGCCGAAAACTTCAGGCATGGGCGTTAACCGATCCCCCGGGAACTGGCGACACTGGCACGTCCGGCGCAACGCGAACCCTGGACGTGACCGGCATCACCTTAGCCGCCGCGACGTGCCATGCAAGCGCGTTCGCGGCCACCTGGCCGGCGGCGCCCCGCTGCCCGGACGAAGCAGACCCGTCTCTACAACAACGCCGGCACACCGGTCGCCGGCACACGAGGAATTGCGATGATCGCGACCGGGCTCCGGCTGCTGCCTGCCTGTCGCCTTGACACGCCGACGCCCCGATCCATAGATAGCGCCGCCGGTTGCCGGCCCGGCGCGTGCAACCGCCTTTGGCGGAGCACCGGGCACAGATCGAAGATTCGAAAGGCCGGCAAAGGGGCGCGTAGCTCAGCGGGAGAGCACTGTCTTCACACGGCAGGGGTCGCTGGTTCGAACCCAGCCGCGCCCACCAATGTTTTCAAGGGCTTAGCGAAAATTCGCAGGCTGGAAATTCCAGCGGTAGCTGTGGCGTGCCGCAAGAGCAGGCCGAAACGGACCGGTCCCGCCCGCGCTGGCCTGCGAACGAAAATCGGTTTGCGCCTCCTTCAAGCGTTCAACCGGCCAAGCGTTCAACCGGCCTGCGCTTCCAGGGTAGGTATCCCGGAAACATCGACCGCGCGCTCGGCAACCGCCAGATCGTAGATGCGTTGCAGGTTGATCCAGAAAGTGGCGCCATTGCCGAACAGCTTACCGAACCGGACGGCCATCTCGGCGGTGACCGGCTGCTTTTCGTTGAGGATGTCGTAGAGCGTCTGCCGGGAAATACCGAGGGCCAATGCGATATCCGTTTTGCTTCTGGCAACTGCAGGCAGAATATCCTCGCGCAGGATTTCGCCGGGATGAACCGGGTCTATAGCAGGATGTCTCTCGATCATCGGTGATAGTCCTCTATGTCCACGTCAAGCGCCCCATCGTCATCCCACCCGAAGGTAACGCGGAAATTTGCCGTCAGGCGAACGGCGTAACGCCCCGCCCTGTCGCCTTTCAGAGGATGAAAAAACGATCCGGGATAATTCATTTGCTCCGGCCGGTCGGCCGCTTCGAGCGCCGACAGGATTCGGCGGAGCTTTCTTATCCACCCGGCGTTGAGGCCCCTCTCGTGACCCTTGGTCCAATAGTTCCTGAGCGCTTTATGCCGAATGCTTCCAATCACTACCGCAAAGTAAAATGGCCGGTGGATATGTCAAGCATTGCCTTACAACTTTACGCGGCTGGGGAAAAGCGCGGTGACAGTGTCGCCACGTCCGGGAATTCGGACAATCGCGAGATCGATCGACCGCCCACGACCGTTCGAATTCTATTGCGCCGGCAACGGCAACGAAATGTCCCCGACGATATTTCCCCTCAATCCGCGCGCTGGGTGCGCTCGCGGCGTTCGTGGCGTTCCTGGGCTTCGATGCTCAGCGTGGCGATCGACCTTGCGTCCAGCCGGTCGACTCCGATCGGCTCGGCGGTTTCCTCGCAATAGCCGTAGGTGCCTTGGTCGATCCGCTGCATGGCGGCGTCGATCTTGGCGATCAGCTTGCGCTGCCGGTCGCGGGCGCGGAGCTCGCGGCTCCGGTCCGATTCCAGGGTCGCCCGGTCGGCCATATCGGCCTCGTTCAGGCTCTCCTCCTGCATGGTGTGGATCGTCTCTTCGGCGTCGCCCAGAAGTGTGTCGCGCCAGCGCTCCAGTTTCTGCCGGAAATAGGCGGCCATGACCGGATTCATGAACGGTTCGTCCGGTGTCGGACGATAGGTTCCGGGAACCTCGGGCCAAGCCCCACGCATGACACCACCATCGAAATTCGACCAAGCGGCGGCGACTATAGGGACGGCGCCGGAAACCGGCAAGCTTCCGGAAGCAGCCGAATCGGGCGCCGGCCCCGCCCTTCCGAATACCGGCCCGAATACCGGCCCGAACACCGGCCCGAACGCCGGCCCGAACGCCGGCCCGAATACCGGCCCGAATACCGGCCCGAATTCCGGCCCGAATACCGGCCCGAATACCGGCCCGAATACCGGCGATGCGATGAACTGCCGGGCGGCGGGCGCGGCCTCCCGATGCTATGCGGTTCCGGGATTCGGGGGCCGCGCCAAGGCACGGTTTTCCGAATTCGGCCGTGGCGGCGCAGCAGGACATCGCAGCAGGACACCGCAGCATGACACCAATGACAGAGGCGAACCCCGCGACTGCCGATCATGTCATTGCCGGCCTCTCGGCCATCGCCGACCGGTATGACGGCTACATCCTCGATCTCTGGGGCACCGTCCACAACGGGGTCGAGCCCCTGCCCGGCGCCGTCGATTGCCTGCGCGCCCTGGCGCAACGCGGCAAGACCGTGCTGATCCTGTCGAACGCGCCCCGGCGCGCCAGGGCGGTGATCGACCGGATGGACGCGGTCGGCATTCCGCGGGACTGCTACGGCCCGGTCCTGTCGTCCGGCGAGGCCGGCTGGCTGGCGCTGCGCGACCGCAGCGACCCGTGGCACGCGAAGCTGGGCGACCGGGCTTACCTGATCGGCGAAGCGGGCGACGAATCGGTCCTGCAGGACCAGCCGGTCGAAGAAACGGAGGCTCTCGCGGACGCAACCTTTCTGTTGTGCGTCGGCGCGTTCGGCCGGGCGGACACGGTCGAGGACTATGCCGCCCTGCTGACCGAAGCGCAGGCGCTCGCATTGCCGATGCTCTGCGTCAACCCCGACCTGGAAGTTCTGCGCGGTCCCAACCGGGAGATTTGCGCCGGCGCCATTGCGGCGCGCTACGTGGCGATCGGCGGCGACGTGCGCTACCACGGCAAGCCGCACCGGCCGATCTACGACCTGAGCTTCGAGCGTTTTCCGGGCGTGCCGCCGGCGCGCATCCTGGCGGTCGGCGATTCGTTGCGGACAGACATCGCCGGCGCCAACGCGACCGGGATCGATTCGCTGTTCGTGACCGGCGGCCTCCTCGCCGAGGAACTGGGCATCGCGCCGTTGAGCGAGCCGCCGGCCGCCGCGCTGGCCCCGCTGTACGACCGGCACCGCCAGCGCCCGACCTGGGCCGCCGCCGGCTTCCGCTGGTAAGACCGGGCGGTCCGGCGCGTTGACGGCGGGAGCGTCGATTCCCGGTATCGATTCCCGGTATCGATTCCCGGTATCGATCCGATGTGACGCTTCGTCCGATTTGCGGCGGATTTTTGCCCAAGTTTGCGTATAATTCGGTTTGCGTAACGCCGGGTGGCCGGAACCGACACTCGATGCCTGCCCGTTCGGCGCGCTCCGGGACCGTAGCAACAGGCGCAACACGGAATACTGACATGAACCTGCGGACTCCGCCGCATCCCGCCCGGACCGCCCCGGCCGCCCTCTTCGCTGCGGCCTGTCTTGCGCTTGCCGGAACTGCATTCCTGGGTCCGGGACTGGCCGGCGGCGCCGGCGCTGCGGACGTTCGCGAGCGCGCCTCGACCGGCCTGCCGGCGACCGGGGCCGGAAGGGCATCCCTGCCGGATCTCGTCGCCCGTCTGCTGCCGACCGTTGTCAGCATCACGACGACCCAGTCCAGCGGACCGGTGACCGCGGAGGAAGCGCCCAAGGGCTCGCCGTTCGAGGAGTATTTCAAGGAATATTTCGACAAGCGCCGGAACCGGCAGCGCGGCTCGGCCATGGGTAGCGGCTTTATCATCAGCGCCGACGGCTATGTCGTCACCAACCACCATGTGATCAATCGCGCGACGGCCGTGCATGTTATCCTGGACAATGGCCGCCAGCTCGACGCCCGGATCGTCGGCCGCGACTCGCGGGCCGATCTGGCGGTGCTGAAGGTCGTGCCGAAGACGCCCCTGCCCTTCGTCAAATGGGGCGACTCCGATACCATTCGCATCGGCCAGGATGTCGTCGCCATCGGCAATCCGTTCGGGCTCAGCCAGACCGTGACGACCGGCATCATCTCGGCCCGCGGCCGCCATCTGCGCAATTTCGGCGGCGTTCCCGGCAGCTCTTTCGTCGATTTCCTGCAGACCGACGCGGCTATCAACAAGGGCAACAGCGGCGGACCCCTGTTCAACCGCGCCGGCGACGTCATCGGGATCAACACCGCGATCTATTCGCCCGCCGAAATGAATGCCGGCATCGCGTTCGCCGTGCCCTCCAATCTGGCGGCGCCGATTATCGAACAGCTCAAACTCTACGGCCGCACCCGGCGTGGATGGCTCGGCGTGCAGATCCAGTCGGTCGATGCCGAGCTGGCCAAGACCCTCGGCATGGAAGAGCCGGCCGGGGCGCTGGTGGCGAATGTCGTGAACGGCAGCCCGGCAGCCGAGGGCGGCATCGTCTCCGGCGACGTGATCGTGAAATTCGACGGCAAGACGGTGCCGGGCGCAGCGCGCCTGTCGCAGATCGTGGCGGCCACGCCGGTCGGCAAGAACGTCAAGGTCGACGTATTGCGGCGCAAGGCGATCGTCACGCTGACGATCGTTCTGGGCGAACTTGAGAAAGCGGTGCAGACCGGCGCGGCACAGGATTTCCGCGAGGACGGCGTCAAGCCGGGTTTGTTCCCCGAGCTCGGCCTGCGGCTCGGCAAGATCACGCCGGAGCTGGCGCAGCGCTACAAGACGGCGGAGAAAGAGGGCGTCATTGTGCTGGGCGTCGAACCGCAAAGCGATGCCGCGCAAAAAGGCATCGAGCCGGGCGACACCATCGTGGAAATCGACCAGACCGCTGTCGCCGATCCGGAGGCGGTCCGGAAACTGGTCGACGAATCGAAAGAGGCGCGCAAGACCTCGGCCCTGCTAATGGTCCAGCGCGGGGAGGACCGGCGATTCGTCGTGATCCGGTTCAAGCAGCAATAGCAAGAGCCGGAACCGCCGGCGGCGGATCACGCGCCGCTATCGGCCGCCGCAAACTCGTCGCGCCGGTAGCCTTGGAGGTACAGCAGCGCGGTCAGGTCGCCATGGTCGATCCGGTGCTGCGCCGCCGCGGCAGCGCCGGGTTTGGCACGAAAGGCGACGCCGGCGCCGGCCGCCTTAAGCATCGGAATGTCGTTGGCTCCGTCGCCTACGGCCAGTGCATCGTCCCGGACCAGACCCCGATCGCCGAGAAAGGCGTCCATGGCTTCGCGTTTGCCCTGGGCTCCCAATACCGGCTGCACCAGTTTGCCGGTCAGCACGCCGCCGTCCACGACAACGTCGTTGGCGACATCGATGTCGAATCCGCATTCTTGGCGGACATATTCCGAATAGATCCGGAAACCGCCGGAAACCAGCGCGGCCAGAGCTCCCTGCTTGCGCATGGTGCGCACGAGGGTCCGCGCGCCCGGGGTAAATTCGATGCGGTAGCAGAAGGCCTGGAGGAATTCCTTCTCCAGCCCGCCCAGCATATCGACCCGCACGGCCAGCGCCTTGCGAAACGGGATCTCGCCGTTCATGGCCTGCTGCGTGATCCGGCGGACAGTGTCGCCGACGCCGAGAAGAACGGCCAGGTCGTCGACCATCTCGTTGCGGATGATCGTCGATTCCATGTCGGCGACCAGCAGTTGCTTGCGCCGGTTCTGCGCGCCCGTGACGACGACGTCGACCGGCAGCCGGCCGACCGACGTTTTCACCGCCTCCCGCGCCCTGCCGGGATCGCCGCCGGCAAACGGGATATCGCAGGCCACCTGCGGCGACAGCCACTCCGGCTCGCCGCCAGCGGCGCCGGCGTCCTCGAGCGCCCAGCGCGCAGAGGTAACCGTCCCGTCGGAGAGGCGCGGCAGGGCCGGATTGGCGATCAGCGTCACGAAGTGACTCATTGCGAGCGAAATCGGTGGCGCCGATGAAGAATGTCAAGGCGGCGCGATCAAGGAGCAGGTGGATTTGAATGCACTGGCCAACCGGCCGGCGCGCGATCGGGTCGGACAAACCGAAGTCGTCGTCATCGGCGGGCCGACCGCCAGCGGCAAGTCCGAAATCGCGCTCAGGATCGCGCGGGAATTCGGCGGCGCGGTGATCAATGCCGACAGCATGCAGGTGTATCAGGAACTGAAAATCGTCACCGCGCGGCCCGATGACGCGGCGCTTTCAGCGGCGCCGCACCGGCTGTACGGCATCCTGCCGGCCCGCGAGCGCTGCTCGGCCGGGCGCTGGCGCAACATGGCGCTGGACGAGATCGCCGCCGCCGGCGCCGCCGGCCGGCTTCCGATATTGGTCGGGGGCACCGGCCTGTATCTGAAAGCCCTGCTCGACGGCATTGCGCAGATACCCGACATTCCCGAAAGGGCGGTGCAAGAAGTCGGCGTCTGGCTGGATGGGGCCGGCCTCGAAGCCGGGCGCGCCCGGCTGCGCACCGTCGATCCGCAAACCGCCGGCCGGCTGGCCGCGATCGACCGTCAACGGCTGATCCGCGCCCTGTCCGTCTTCGAGCACACGGGCAGGCCGCTGTCCGAATGGTCGAGGCAAAGCCCGGAGGCGCCGGCGCTGCGCGCCTTCAAGGTGGCGCTCCTGCCCCCGCGCGAGGCGCTCTATCCGCGCATCGACGCGCGCTTCGCCGGGATGGTCGACCGCGGGGCGCTGGACGAAGTCCGCCGGCTCGAAGCACTGGCACTCGACCCGTCGCTGCCGGTGATGAAGGCGGTCGGCGTGCCGCAGATCCTGGCCCATCTGCAGGGCCGGATCGACCGCGCCACAATGATCGAGCAGGGCCAGACCGCTTCGCGGCGTTACGCCAAACGCCAGTTCACCTGGTTCCGGCGTCAATATCGTTCGCCAAATGCCATATTTGCGCAATTTTCGGAAAGTATCCGCGACGAATTGTTTAATAAAATTCGCCGATTCCGGTTGACGGGGTGACAAGAGGGCCGTATTTCCGCAATTCGGATCAACGACTTATCCAGCCGACCGGCGGATTTGCAGGGCCAGAACGGGAAGCGCCGCCACAGCGGGCGGCGTTTTTTTGCTGGCGTTCGCGGCAGCTTTCGGCCGACCCGGCCGCCGGTCGAAAGACGAATGCCGCGAGACGAATGCCGCGAGACGAATTCCGGGAGACGGATCGATGTCGCAGGAAATGACAGGGTCGGAAATCGTTCTGCGCGCGCTGGCGGACCAGGGCGTCGATACGATCTTCGGCTATCCCGGCGGCGCCGTGCTGCCGATCTACGATGCCCTGCACAAGCAGAATTCGATCCGCCATATCCTCGTCCGCCAGGAAGCCGGCGCGGTTCATGCCGCCGAAGGCTATGCGCGCTCGACCGGCAAGGTCGGCGTTGTGCTGGTCACCTCCGGGCCCGGCGCCACCAATGCCGTGACCGGTTTGACCGATGCCCTGATGGATTCGGTTCCGGTGGTCTGCCTGACCGGCCAGGTGCCGACGCATCTGATCGGCAACGACGCCTTCCAGGAAGCCGATACCACCGGCATCACCCGCCCGTGCACCAAGCACAACTATCTGGTGAAGGACATCGCCAAACTCGCGCGCACCGTCCACGAGGCGTTTTACGTCGCGCGCAGCGGCCGTCCGGGCCCGGTCGTGGTCGACCTGCCCAAGGATATCCTGCAGGGGCCGGGCGCCTATGCGCCGCCTTCGCTGAACGGGCACCGGTCCTACAAGCCGAAGAAGAAGGGCGATATCGGCCAGATCGAAAAGGCCGCCGAGGCGATGGCGCAGGCGGAACGCCCGCTGTTCTATTGCGGCGGCGGCGTCATCAATGCCGGGCCGAAGGCGTCCCATCTGCTGACCGAGCTGGTCAAGCTGACCGGCTTTCCCTGTACGCTGACCCTGATGGGCCTGGGCGCCGTGCCCGCCTCCAACAAGCAGTTCCTCGGCATGGTCGGCATGCATGGCACCTACGAGAGCAATCTCGCCATGCACGACTGCGATGTCATGATCAACATCGGCGCCCGCTTCGACGACCGGGTGACCGGCAAGCTGGACGAATTCTCGCCCCACTCGACCAAGATCCACGTCGACATCGACCCGTCCTCGATCAACAAGAACGTCCGGGCCGACATTCCGGTCGTCGGCGACGCCGGGCATATTCTGGAGGACCTGACCAAGGTCTGGAAGGCCCGGCAGTATCGCGCCGACCGCAAGAAGCTGGACGCCTGGTGGGCGCAGATCGACGAGTGGCGCAGCCGGGACTGCCTGAAATACCGGGGGTCGGACACGCTGATCAAACCGCAATACGCACTCGAGCGCCTGCGCGACCTGACCGCGAAGCGCAACGACCTCTTCATCACCACCGAGGTCGGCCAGCACCAGATGTGGGCGGCCCAGTTCCTGCCGTTCGAGAAGCCGAACCGGTGGATGACGTCGGGCGGCCTCGGCACCATGGGCTACGGCCTGCCGGCGGCGCTGGGCGTGCAGGTGGCGCATCCCGAGGCGCTGGTGATCGACGTCGCCGGCGAAGCCTCTATCCTGATGAATATCCAGGAGATGAGCACGCTGGCGCAGTACCGCCTGCCGGTGAAGATCTTCATCCTCAACAACGAATATATGGGGATGGTCCGGCAGTGGCAGGAGCTGCTGCACGGCGGCCGCTATTCCGAGAGCTATATGGCGTCGCTGCCCGACTTCGTGAAACTGGCGGAGAGCTTTGGGGCCGTCGGCCTGCGCGCGACCAGGCCGTCGGAAGTGGACGGCGTGATCGAGGAAATGATCGCGGTCGACAAGCCGGTGATCGCCGATATCGTGGTCGACAAGACGGAGAACTGCTTCCCGATGATCCCCTCCGGCGCGGCGCACCACAAGATGCTGCTCGGCCCCGAGGATCAGGCCGCCGAGCCGATTTCCGAAGAAGGCATGGTGCTGGTCTAGGCTCCTGCCCCGACCGCAAGAACAACAACATTCAACGGCAGGTGAAGCGATGACCGAACGGCATGTGATCGCCGTGCTGGTGGACAACGAACCCGGCGTGCTGGCCCGGGTCATCGGCCTTTTCGCCGGCCGCGGCTACAATATCGAAAGCCTGACCGTGTCGGAGGTCGACGCCGAGGCCGGGCTCTCGCGCATCAACGTCGTCACCATCGGCACGCCGATGATCATCGAGCAGATCAAGAACCAGCTCGACCGGCTGGTGCCGATCCATTCGGTCCACGACCTGACCGAGGAGGGCCCGCATGTCGAGACCGAACTGGCGCTGGTCAAGGTCGCCGGAAATGGCGACAAGCGCGTCGAGGCCCTGCGCATCGCCGACATTTTCGGCGCCAAGGTCGACGACACGACGCTGGAATCCTTCATCTTCCGCCTCGACGGCCAGTCCGAAAAGATCGGCCGCTTCATCGAGCTGATGAAGCCCCTCGGCCTCGTCGAAGTCGCCCGCACCGGCGCCGTCGCGATCAGCCGGGGGAAAGAAGGGGTTTAGGACGCTGGCGCGAGGACCGGGGCGATCGCGCGCGGTGCGCCACCTCATGCGGGAATCAGGTCGTCTACGGTAATCCCGAGGGTACCGGCCAGCTTGCCCAGGGTGCGCACCGATCCGGTGTTCCGCCCAGCCTCGATCTCGACGATCTGCACCCGGTTGACCCCGGACCCGCGGGCCAGCGCCGATTGCGACAGCCCGCGATGCTCGCGCCAGACCCGTAGCGGCGGCTCCCGGTCGATCAGCCGGTCGGCCACAGCCGCCGGCACAAGCTCTTCCGCGCCCTCCGCGATCCGCGCCTCGACGGCCAGCGCCGGCCGGATATCGGCCATCTCCTCCTCGACAGCGCAAAGGCGCTCATACTCGGCCCTTGGGATCGTTACGGTTTCGGTCATGGCTCTCGCATTCAGTAAGCGCTGCCGCGGCCCGCAACGTGCAAGATATGCCGCACCCTTCCATCCCGCAGCACGACGCGCCAGTTGAGGGGGCCCCGGAAAATCGGACAGGTCGTTAAGGTGTATTCCACCGTCTGACGGAGGAATGCAGATGAGCAGCAAGCGACGCAGGTTTTCGGGGGAGCTGAAGGCGAAGGTGGCGCTGGAGGCGCTTCGGGGCGACCGGACGCTTCAGGAGATCGCCTCGCAGCACCAGGTCCACCCGAACCAGGTCGGTGCCTGGAAGCGCCAGGCGATCGAGGGTCTGGTCGAGGTGTTCTCGAAGGGCGCCGAGCGGCGGGTCCGGGACCATGAGAGCGAGGTCCGCGATCTTCACGCCAAGATCGGGGAGCCGATCGTGGAGCGGGATTTTTTATCGTCACGCGGGTCCGGTCGATGAGCCGGTCGATGAGCCGGTCGGAGCGCCGCACGATGATTGTGCGCGACCACCCGGCGCTGAGCCTGAGCCGGCAATGGCGCCTGCTGGCGCTCGGGCGCTCCTCGCTCTACTACGAGCCGAAGGGGGAGAGCGCGGGGACGCTCGCGCCGATGCGGCGGATCGACGAGCTGTTCCTGAAGTATCCGTTCTACGGCGCCCGTCGGATGGCACTTCACCTGCGCCGCGAGGGCGTGCGGATCGGCCGACGCCGGGCCGCTCGGCTGATGCGCCTGATGGGGCTTCAGGCAATCTATCGGGCGCCGCGCACCAGCGATCCGCACCCCGAGCACCGGGTCTGGCCCTATCTGCTCAGGGGCTTGGCGATCGAGCGACCGAACCATGTCCGGTGCGCCGACATCACCTACATCCCGGTGAACCGCGGCTTCCTTTACCTGGTGGCGGTCATGGACTGGGCGAGCCGGTACGTCCTGGCCTGGCGGCTGTCGAACACGCTGGACGCGAGTTTCTGCACAGACGCTCTCGACGAGGCCCTGGGTCGATACGGCAAGCCGGAGATCTTCAATACCGACCAAGGCAGCCAGTTCACCGGCTTCGCCTTCACCGGGCGCTTGCAAGCGGCGGGCATCCGGATCTCGATGGATGGCAGGGGCCGGTGCATGGACAATATCTTCATCGAGCGACTGTGGCGTTCGCTCAAATACGAGGCGGTCTATCTGCACGAGATCGCCGACGGTTTCCAGGCCCGGCGCCTGATCGGTGATTGGGTCCGCTTCTACAACCTCGAGAGGCCGCACGCGGCGCTGGACGGGCGAACCCCGGCCGAGGCATACCGCGGCGAGCCGCCTGTGGATATGATGGACAAGCCGCTCCGCGCCTTGCCCACATCCCCACAGGCGCAGCAGCAGCAGGAAGATCGCATGAAAGGGATTCTGGCGGCTTGAGAAACAACCGGAATACACCTTAACTCAGCCGCCAGGCTGTCCGAAAAGGCGAGGCCACCTCAAAGGTTGTCCGGGAAGTGTCGGCTTGAATGTCCGGTCGTGCGACGCAACCTTCCCGGTAACGCTCGAGGCATCGGAGGAGCACGATGACGAGGCTCTTGTTCATCACGGTCCTGGCCCTGGGACTCACGGCTCCGACGGTCGGGACTCTGGCCCATCACGGCTGGTCGTGGACCACCGGCGGCAATATCGATCTGACCGGCATGGTCAAGACCGTCCGCCTGGGCAATCCCCACGGCATTCTGAAGATCGACGTGGAGGGCGAGGAGTGGAGGGCCGAAGTCGGTCAGCCCTGGCGCAACGAACGCGCCGGCCTCAAGGACGGCGATCTGGCCGAAGGGGTCGAAATCCGGTTGATCGGCGAGCCGGCCGACGATGTGTCGGAAAAACGGATCAAGGTGGAACGGCTGTTCCTGGGCAAACGCGAGTACGTCCTTTACCCTAGGCGCGACTGAGACCTTGGAGGCCCTGTTCGCGGCGCTCGAGGGGACGGCCCTGGCGCAGGCTCTGCGGGGTTCCCGCTGGGTCTATGCCGCAGTCAACACCACGCACATCTTCGCAATCGCCCTGCTGATCGGGTCCGTCGTCCCGCTCAATCTGCGGCTTCTTGGCGTGTGGCGCGGTATCTCTCGCGAAGCGGTGGTGCGGGTGCTCGCGCCCGTTGCGGCGAGCGGGCTGACCCTTGCCCTGCTCACGGGACCGCTGCTGTTCTCGGTCCGGGCGCGGGAATACAGCGGCGTCGGATTCCTGCAGCTCAAGCTGACCTTCATCGCTGTCGGGGTCCTGTCTACGCTCGCTCTGTGCCGGGCCCACGGGTTCCTGCTCAAGGACGCCCCGCGCGCGCGCCTGGCCGGTCACGCCATCCTCTCAACGGTTTGCTGGCTGGGAGCACTCGTCTGTGGGCGATTGATCGCGTTCGCGGGGGATTGAGGTCACTGTCTTTCGGCCAGCATGAACGTCCCTGTTCCATGCAAGCGAACAAACGGCGACCGACTTTCAGAGCGGGTGAACGTATTCACGGTATCTCCGTCCGCCGATCGCCGGATGGTCGAACCTCACCGATTGCGCCGCCGTCCGCGCTGCTGTCGGATTCGGCTTGCCTCGCCGGATCGCGAATCTGCCGGACTCAAAGCTCGGTTCTTCTCCTCCGATGGCCACAGCACCGAAGTATGACCCGTCGAGGCCGCACGGCTGTTGCTCGGCGCGCCGCTTCGACGCCGATCAGTGCCATAAGTGATTGATCGCGTGGGATCCTGAAGGGTCAGGGCCCTGCGCTTAACAACAGAGTGACCGGTTGTGTCAGCGATTGCGGCCTTGACTCACTCGATTCGAAGCCCCCGATCACCATTGGCATTCGCCCGCGGTGCCGACAGGCCGGGGCGCGGGCCTATTCTCAGGTCGCGCTCGCGAACTCCGGGCAGTCCCGATACATAGCGGCCTCGATCCGGTCGGAAATCCGCTCTGCGGCCTCATGCACGGAATCCCGCGCCAAATGCGCATAGCGCGCCGTCGTCTGCACCTGGCTGTGGCCGAGCAGGCGGCCGATCATCGGCAGGCTCTCGCCGAGCGCCAGCGCCCGCGAGGCGAAAGAGTGCCGGCAGTCGTGCAGGCGCATGTCCTCCAGCCCGGCACGCTTACGGATTTTCACCCAGTAGCGCTGCAGACCGGTCATGGGATTGCCGTTCAAGCGCACCCGGGATGACATGGGGGTTGCCGTCGGCCCGCGGAATCCGCGCCAATATCTCCGCGGCAGCCGGAGAGAGCTGCACCGTCCGGGGTCCCGTCTTCGAGTCCGGGAGCCGCATCTCCCGCGCCCCCAGGTCGATATGGTCCCAGTGCAGGTTGAGGACCTCGCTCTTGCGGCAGCCGGTCAGCAGCAACAGCCGGATCGCCATCGCGGCGTACACGG
This sequence comes from Alphaproteobacteria bacterium, assembly GCA_965249845.1. Lineage (GTDB taxonomy): Bacteria > Pseudomonadota > Alphaproteobacteria > Bin65 > Bin65 > Bin65. The sequence continues at coordinate 2,375,981 of CBDFNA010000003.1, read as the reverse complement.
TGGCGCCTCCGCTCTCTTCCGCTCCGTCCAGCACTTGGCCGAGACGGTGAAATTCCTCCTCGGTCAGGAAGCGCTCGTGGCGGCGCTGGCGGTTCATCGCGATCTGGCGGCAGGGATTGCTGTCCTCCGGACACAGTTCCCCTCTCGAATGTTCCCCTTATTTCCCTTTATCGTTCACGAAAGTTGCTGTTTTTGTAGGCAAATATCACTATGCAAGGCGTTTTTTCGTGGGAATTATTGGATAAAAATCGCATTTTCCGCACAGTGTACGGCGCGCCGGACAATGTGTCGTTTAGACAGGGTGCTATAGAATTATCGTTATTTTATAGCAATTTACAGTGTATGTCAGAATCCATCCATACCGAGAAATCAGCGGCGCGCCGCATTTTCGGGACAGTCGCTTTCCAAAGTGTCGCACCTCGGCCAAATTCCTAAATGCCAGTCCGGGGAAGGGCTGGCGCTGGCAAGGCCGCGGGAAGCCCATAGCCGCGGCGCGGGCCGAAAAGTCCGGGCAATGGATAGATCGCGCTGTACGGGGCTTAAGACGGTTTCAACAGGTATTCAAAGACGGTTCAGGGATTGGTTTTCATCGGGGCGGAAAATTCACGCAAAAAACGCGCGTCGGTGCGGGTGGTTTCCCGCCGAAGAATTCCCGGATGGATTCGAAGGTGGGGGGGCTATTCGCGCGGAATATTTTAGACGCTACAGGACGCGCCTTGCCGGTCGGGTAGGCAACTGGACCTGATAAGGCGGCAAAGGCTGTCAGCGGCGTTCTTAGGGGCTTGGCGCTTGACTCGCACACGGCAGCGCGGTCACGATTGCCGCAGAGTTTCCCGTCCGCCACTGTCAGTAGGGAATGTTATGAAAAAGGGATTGTTGATTTTCGGTATCCTAGGGCGCTTACGATCTTCAACGCCCAAGCCCAAGAACCGAAACAAACCGTAATCGAAAATTGGCGCTGTTATGGACTGCTCGACATTATATTTGAAAAGACTGTATTGGTCAAAGCAATCCGGATACAAAAAAACGGTTTAGATATCGGATTTGGTGAGGTGTCGGTTGCCGGAATTACCTACCGTGCGCAATTTCGAGTTGCCGGGTTTATCCGACGGTGGAATTTCGGCGATAGTTTGAATTACGCCTTTATGATAGATCCAGAGGGTAACGGGGGGTATTATGATTTTTCTCAGCTGAAACCGGGCGAAAAGACTTCAGCAAGCCGCACTTATTATTGCGAAAAATAAGGAATGAAACAGACCTAAGGGCCGTCCAGACACGCGCCGCCGGTTGTGTTGCACCTGTAGCAAACCCCTAACGAGATTGGATGGCCGCACGGTGCAGCGCCGTGGCGTTGCCGCACACTTAGGTTTCTACCGTCAACCGTTTCTTTTGCCGATTTGATATCGTGGCAATCTGAGCAAAGGGATTGCAGGTTATTATCGGAATGGGCCGGGTGTTTCGGATCGTTGCCGGGGATATCGTATTGAAGCCATTGCGGATCGTGGCGCGGTATTATGTGCTCTATGACGCCAAAGTCGGTTAGCGATAATGGCGTGAGATATCCTTGCCGATTGCATTCCCGACATAGAAAACCGTCACGCGCCATTATGCGCGCGCGTATCTTGCGCCAAGACTTAGGACGCGGAATGATCCATTTGTTAGCGCCGTATACGGGGTTTCGTCGGTATGCCATTAGAAAAATAGGGCAGGGTCTTATCAACGCCTGCCCAAGTTGGTAGTGAACCGCTCCGGGTTTGTCGGAGGCTCCAACTCTTGAGAAAGTGGAGCCATTATGAGCAAGACAAGGAACAGGTTTTCTTCTGAGGTTCGCGGCCGCGCGGTGCGGATGGTTTTGGATCACGAGGGCGAACACGCCTCGCGTTGGGCGGCTGTTTCCTCGATAGCCGGGAAGATCGGCTGCACGGCGCAGACGCTCAATGAGTGGGTGAAGAGGTTCGAGCGCGACAGCGGCGTGCGCGCCGGCGTCCCCAGCGAGGTCGCCGAGCGGTTGAAAGCCCTGGAGCGGGAGAACCGCGACCTCCGGCAGGTCAACGAGATCCTGCGCAAGGCGAGCGCCTATTTTGCCCAGGCGGAGCTCGACCGCCGGTTCAAGCCATGATCGGGTTCATCGACGATCACCGCGAGGCGCACGGGGTCGAGCCGATCTGCAAGGTGCTGCCGATCGCCCCGTCGACCTACTACGACCATGTGGCCAGGCGGCGCGATCCGGCCAGGCTGTCGGCACGGGCGAAGCGGGATATGGCTCTCAAGGTCGAGGTCCGACGGGTCTTCGAAGAGAACTTCCGTGTCTACGGCGGGCGCAAGGTGTGGCGGCAATTGCAGCGGGAAGACTTCGATGTCGCTCGCTGCACTGTTGAGCGGCTGATGCGGGAGATGGGCTTGCAAGGGGTGATCCGCGGCAAGCCGATCCGCACGACAGTCAGCGACAAGGCCGCGCCTTGCCCGCTCGACAAGGTCAATCGCCAGTTCCACGCTCCGGCACCGAACAGGCTGTGGGTCTCGGACTTTACCTACGTGGCCACTTGGGCCGGCTTCGTCCATGTCGCCTTTGTCATCGACGCCTATGCCCGCCGCATCGTCGGCTGGCGGGTGAGCCGGACAGCCCATGCCGGCTTTGTTCTCGATGCCCTGGAACAAGCGCTTCATGCGCGGCGACCCGTCCATCGCGGTGGGCTGATCCATCACAGCGATAGAGGGAGCCAATATGTCTCGATCAAATATACCGAGCGCCTGGCGGAAGCGGGCATCGAACCCTCGGTAGGCAGCGTCGGCGACTCTTATGACAATGCCCTGGCCGAGACCGTCAATGGCCTTTACAAAGCCGAGGTCATTCACCGGCGCGGGCCGTGGCGCTCATTCGAGGCCGTCGAGCTCGCTACTCTGGAATGGGTCGATTGGTTCAACAACCGGCGGCTCCTGGAGCCCATCGAAAACATCCCGCCGGCCGAAGCCGAGGAACGCCACTACGCCATGCTGGAGCAGTCAGACATGGCCGCGTGAATCAAACAAAATGGCCTCCGACAAACCCGGTGCGGTTCACCACCGACAGCGCCGGTTTCCGGCCGAGCGCCGGCAGGATGTGCTTTTCGATCGTGTAGCGGTAGGACTTGGCCGACGCCGGCTTCAGGCGAACCGCAACCACTTCCTCCATATACATCGCCGCCAGGTCGCCAACCGTCGGCCCGTTCGCCTCCGTCACCGCCATCGGCTCCGGGATCGGCTCCTCGCCGGCCTTGATCCGCGCGACGATCAGGGCGGCGCGGCGGCGCGCCTCTTCCGCCGAGATCACGCCGTGGCGCCCGACCGTCACCCGCTTGCCGTCCTTGCCGCCCGCCCGGGTCTGCACGACATAGACCTTGCGCCCGGTCGGATAGACCCGCACCCCGAAGCCCAGGAGCTCGCTGTCCCAGAACACCGTGTCCCTGTCGGTCTTCAGCCGATCTACGGTGCGCCGCGAGATCGTCGTCCGCTTCAGTTTCGCCATGTCGTTCGTTTCTGCCCTACGCCGCTTCGGCCTCGTCGCCATCGACATTCAGGGACACCAGATCGTGGCCGATGCTGTCCCCGACCTTCGCCGCCGACGCCCTTTCTGTGTCCCGCGCCAAGTGCGCGTACTTGTAAGTCGTCATCACCGTCTTGTGGCCGAGCAGCCGGGCGATCGTCGGCAGTGCCTCGCCGAGCGCAGGCGCCTGCGAGGCGAAGCTGTGCCGGCAGTCGTGAAGCCGCACATCCTCCAGACCGGCGCGCGCGCAGCCGGTACCAGAGCGGATCGATCCGTTCGAGACGGATACCCGGCTTCGCGCCAGCGATCACCCAGGGATTGCCCTCGACGCGCGGTATCCGCGCCAACACCCGCTCCGCGGCCGACGTCAGCGGCACACGGCGCGGACCGGACTTTGTATCGCGGAGCCGCAGTTCGCCCGCAGTTCGGTCGATGTCGTCCCACCGCAGCATCAGGATTTCGTTCTTGCGGCAGCCGGTGAGCAGCAGCAGGCGGATCGCCGCCACCGCCGAGGCCATGAGCGGTCCCTCGGACTCCGCCTCGAACAGCACCCGGCCGAGCCGGGCGTTTTCCTCCTCGGTCAGAAACCGTTCGCGGCTTCGCTCTCCGTAACGCTTTACCGACCGGCAGGGGTTGGGCCTGGCCGGTGTCATGCCCCAGGCCACCGCCAGCTTGAACATCTTCGAGAACACGCCCACCGCCTGGTTCGCCTGGACAGGCTTGTCCCGGAGCTTGTAGTGCAGCCCCGAAACATGCGACCGGTCGACCTCGGACAGCTTGAGACCGCCCAGTTCCGGCAGGATGTGCCGCCCGAGCAGGCGCCGGTAGGTCTCCACCGTCCCCGGCCGGCGGTTCACCTCGACATGCGCCGTCATGAAGCGCGCCGCCAGATCGGCCACTATGGGCTCCGCCGGCTCCGGCGGCGGCACCGGGTCCTCGCCGCGCCGGATCCGGTCGATCATCTCCGCTGCCTTGCGCCGCGCGTCCTCGGCCGTCATGTCCACGGACCGACCGATCGTCGCGCGCTTCGGCAGGCCGCCCGGGGTCCGCGCCTGGGCGACGAAGATCTTGCGCCCGGTCGCGTGGACCCGTATGCCGAAACCGGGCAGTTCGCGGTCCCAGAACACCTTGTCGCCGCGCTCGACGGACAGGGTGTCTATGGTTCTCTTGCTGAGCTTGACGGCGCCCACGGGAGGATTCTCCGGATCGAAATAGCCGGCCGACACCGTAGCAAATCCGTCTTCAAATCGCAACCGACTGAGGGGCAAACCCGTGTCCGTGACTGTCGCTGGCGGTCTGCGGTTGACGCAAGCCGGAACATTGGATGCATTTGCAACACTATGATTTAGAATGATTTATGATACTTGCGTCTCAATCCGTCGAAGCGTGGCCCCGTATGTCGCGAATACCGGAACCGTGTTCACGTTTTGTCACTTCGTCATGATTCGCCGTCAGCATAGCGCCCGCCCTTCCCGTCATTCCGACCGGAGCCGCCCGGCGGGCGGCGTAGCGGAGGAATCTCGTCGCCTGGGTCCGATCCTTGTTCTTGAGATCGAGCGAAATCCCTCCACTGACTCCGGTCGGTCGGGATGACGGATGGGGTGTTGGACGATGGAATTGCCGATCGCAGGTGTCATGAAATGTCATGAATCGTCATGATTCTCGATTTCCGGGACGCGGCCGTGCAGCAGCCGCACCAAATTGGACAGACCGGTACAGAATTGCGCAATAGCAAAATATACCATTTTGTCTGTCTGCCCTACAGTACCCAAACCTGCCGCCCCGGCCTGAAGCCGGGGCCCAGAACCACGGGGCGCAGGCTCGTTCGACTTCGCTCAGGGCAGGCTCTTCTGGCCGACTCTAGTCCCTGGATCGCCGCTTCGCGCCGTCCGGGGTGACACGGGTGGGATCGATGCGTGTCGGGAATTGTCATGATTTCCGGGTCGAGCCTTCCTCCGGAACCAACCGCCGTCATATCGACCGGAGCCGCCCGCAGAGCCTGCCCTGAGCGAAGTCGAAGGGGCGGCGGAGCGGAGATATCTTTCCTGTACAGCGCAGGGTTCAATGCACCGTGCGGAAAGATTTCTCCGCTACGCGGCTGACGCCGCTTCGGTCGAAATGACGGTTCGGAATTGGGCGGGCGACAGAGATCTCCTCGCCAGGTGTCAGGAAATGTCATGATTCGTCATGACGAAGCCCTCGCAAATTCCACTGCCCATCAGCACACAAGAGTGTCGCCCCGGCCTTGAGCCGGGGCCCAGTGCCACGGGCCCAGTGCCACGGGGCGCGCAGGCTCTTCTGGCCGGCTCTGGTCCCCGGATCGTTGCTTCGGGCCGTCCGGGGTGACACGGGTAGAATCGGGGATGCCACGAAATGTCATGCTCTGTCATGATTCTCTGTTTCGGCGCTGTGCGCCGCGGTAGCGCCCGCGGTTCGGCTGGGTTAAGGGCATGGGCAGCACCCGTTGTTCTATATATGTTCTTTTGCTCCCTTGCAAAGGCATGCCGCGCCGGACCCGATCCGGCCCGGTTCGGAAGGAGCCGGCGGACGCAAAGGTCCTTCGATACGGTCCCTTCGAAAGGCCAACAACGGCGGATCGCTTGCACGGGGGCGGTGCGCGCGCCATATATCCTGGGCCCGCTGGGCAATCGGCAAGCGGACGCCGTCGTCGTCCCGCCGCTTGACCGGGACCGTATATGAAGAAGAACCTCGCTACGCTTTTCCTTGCCGCCGGCATCCTTGCCGACGCCGTAGCGGCGGGTTCCGCAACCGTCCGGGCACAGCCCTCGATCGCGATCGCCAATTTCGGGGAGTACCGAACGCGCAAGACCGGCGACTCGATCGACGGGCCGCGCACCGCCGCCGGCAGGATCACGGAGTTGTCCGACTGGCGCCTCGTCAAGCGCACGAACCGGATTTTCGGCCAGCTCGGCCGCGAATTCGGCGTCGAGATCGATCTCAGCGGTTTCGGCGAGGGGCCGGTCGTCCTGACCGTGCGCACGCTGCACCCGCCGCTTATCAATCCCGCGACCGGCAGGACGACCCGCGTCAGCGAGTATGAGTGGCAGGCCAAAGAGCGCCGGAACTTCTATTTCGGCTATACCTTCAGCAACCTGTGGGAGCTGGCGGAAGGCGAATGGGTGAAGCAGTTCCTTTACCGGGGCCGGTTGCTGGCGCAGCAGCGCTTCCGCGTCGTCGTCCCGATGTATTGACCGGCGCTGTCCCATGCGCATTTTCGCGGCCCTGCTGATCGTCCTGCCGCTCGCCGCGGTCTCCGGCCCGGCGCAAAGCGGCCCTTCGATCTCGGTGGTCGATTTCGGGGTCTACAAGCTGAGTGTCGAACACCGGGTCAAGGCGCAACGCGAAATCAGCGCCGTACGCAACGTCGTCGCCAATATCCGCATCTTCCGCCAGACCCGGACCGTGTTTGCCCAGTTGGGCCGCAGCTTCGGCTACCGGTTCCGGATCGCCGATCCCACTTTGCTGGGCCGCCAACTGACGCTGCGCACCGCCTTCCCACCGCTGCACGATCCCGAGACCGGGCGCATGGGCACGTCGCAATCGCGCCCGTTCATGCCGCTGTCGAACGGCGTCTATTACGACGGCTACCGGTTCGATTTCCTGTGGGAACTGGCCGAGGGATTGTGGCGCTTCCAACTGCTGGACGGCGAAAAATTGCTGCATGAGGAAGTGCTGCGTGTCGTGGTTCCGCTCATTTAGGCCGGCGATCCTTGCGCTGACGCTGATCGCAATGGCCGGCGCGTCGGCGGCGGTCGCGCCGGCGCAAGGCGGAGAGCCCCGGAGAATCCGGCAAAACGGCGCCCAAATCCTCGATTTTGGCATCTACGCACACAGCGATCTCGGGTTTATCGAGGCGCCCGGGGACATTTCGGGCTGGCGCTTCGCCGCCGCTGACGTCCGGCTGTTGCGCCGGACGCAGACGATCCTGGCGCAACCGGGCCTGACCTTCGGCATGCGCTTCCGGGTGACCGACCCAAGCCTGATCGGCAAGACCCTCACCCTGGTCATACGGTTCCCGAAGATGACCAACCCGGCAACCGGAAAGTCCGGCGTCGAACTGGCCGACCGCTTCGTGGCGATCGGCAACCTGCGGCGGCAACTCTTCCGTTTCGACCATATGTGGGAAATGGCGGAAGGCCGTTGGATCATGACGCTGCTCGACGGCCGGCAGGTCGTCGCCGAGGTCCCGTTCAGGGTTGTCGTCGCGCTGAACTGACCTGTTCGCCGCTGCCCTACTTCCGCAGCAGGAACTCCCGGCCGATCTTGACCTGCGGGCTGCCGCCATACTCGACGATGTCGGCGGTGGCATAGGTTTCGTGCCAGTCTTCGGGCAGGAAGCTGCCGGTGCCGATAACGTCGACGGGCGCGTGGGCGATCGCCATGACCCGGCATTTGGCCGGACCGAAGCCGGACGAAGCGACGATCCGCACGGTCCCGAACCCGGCTTCGTCGAGCTTTTCGCGCATCATCCAGATCGCCGCCGCCGAGACGCCGGGGCCGATCAGATGGCGCAGTTCCGCCTCGCTGCGATAGCCGCGGATCGATTCCGGCGCGTTGCGGTCGAGCACCGAATAGGCGATCGACGGATCCAGCCCCTCCGAATAGCGGCTGCCCGGCGTATCGAGCCGGATGGACAGCCGGCCGGCCGACGCCAGGTCCGGGAAGGCGCTGCACACATCCAGCGAATCCGTCACCTCGCGCCCGAAATAGTCGACCAGAATGGTCAGGTCGTCGTCCGGATAGGCCTGATGGAACATTTCGGCGGCCCGGCGGGTGGAGCCGGCATAGCCGATGATGGCGTGGGGCATGGTGCCGACGCCCCGGTCCCGGCCGAAATAGTGCGCCGTCGCCGTCGTGGCGTTGCCGACGAAGCCGACGGCGCCGACCTTGCGCCGCGCCCGGCCCGAGCCGACGCTGGCGGCATAAGCCATCATCTCCGCCATGTCCGTCCCGGCGCAGTGGCGCGCGTCGAAGCCGAGGAAGGCGACCTTCGGCAACTCGGTGCACATGACATCGGCGTTGTAGGCCGCAACGCAGGCGGCGCCGAGCTTCTGCAGGAACAGCGTTTCGAGATCGACCAGATGCTCGAACGGGCCGGTGAGGTAAAGGATCGGCTCGCCGGCGCCGACCCATTTACCCTCGGGGTATCGCAGGTCGATCTCGATGGCGACGCCGCGCGCCGCCGCCATCGCGTCCAGCCAGTCGATGGTCAGCCGCGGCGCCGAGACGACCGGCCGGCGCATGAAAACCGCATAGGTCACGGCGACATCGCCGAATTTCCGCACGATGCCCTTGGACCGGTTGAAATAGGCGTCGGTCCAGGCCGCGACATCGGCTTCCGCAGGATGGATCTTGTTCACCGCCGGCCCTTTCGAAATTCGCTCCCGATTATGTCAGGGGCTTATTCGGCCGCCGCCTGGAGGCCGGCCCGCTGGCGGCCCGCCTTCAGCATTTCGGCGATCAGGAAAGCCAGTTCCAGCGACTGGTTGGCGTTCAGCCGCGGATCGCAATGGGTGTGATAGCGATCGCCGAGCCGCTCTTCGGTGATTTCCCGTGCGCCGCCGGTGCATTCGGTCACATCCTGGCCGGTCATTTCGAAATGGACGCCGCCGGCATAGGTGCCTTCGGCGCGATGCACCTCGAAGAATCCGCGCACTTCCTCCAGAATCCGGCCGAACGGCCGGGTCTTGAAGCCGTTGGCGGCTTTGATCGTGTTGCCGTGCATCGGATCGCAGGACCAGATCACCTTGCGCCCTTCGCGTTCGACCGCCCGGATCAGCGCCGGCAGGCCATCGCGCACCTTGTCGGCGCCCATGCGCGCAATCAGGGTCAGGCGGCCGGGCGTATTGTCCGGGTTCAGGATATCGATCAGGCGGATCAGCTCCTCCGGATCGAGGCTGGGCCCGCATTTCAGGCCGATCGGATTGCCGACCCCGCGCAGGAACTCGACATGGGCGCTTTCCGGCTGCCGCGTCCGGTCGCCGATCCACAGCATATGGGCCGAACAGCCGTACCAGCCGCCGGTCAGGCTGTCCTGCCGCGTCAGGGCCTGTTCGTAGGGCAGCAGCAGCCCTTCGTGGGAGGTGAACACGCTCGCTTCCCGGACATGGGGCGAAGTCGACGCGTCGACGCCGCAGGCCGCCATGAAGTCGAGCGCCTCGGTGATCCGCTCCGCCAGTTCCAGATAGCGCCGGCCGAAGGCGTCGTCCCGCATGGAATCCTGGGTCCAGCGGTTGACCTGGTGCAGGTCGGCGAAACCGCCGAGCGCGAAGGCCCGGACCAGGTTCATGGTCGCGGCCGACTGGTTGTAGGCCTGGATCATGCGCGCCGGATCGGGCACCCGGGCCGAAGCGTCGAATTCGATGCCGTTCACGATATCGCCGCGGTAGGACGGCAGTTCCCGGCCATCCTGCCGCTCGACATCCGACGACCGCGGCTTGGCGAACTGGCCGGCCAGGCGCCCGACCTTCACCACCGGCAGCGACGCGCCGTACATCAGTACGACCGTCATCTGCAGCAGCACCTTGAAGGTGTCGCGGATATTGTTCGGTGTGAACTCGGCGAAGCTTTCGGCGCAATCGCCGCCCTGCAGTAGGAAGGCCTTGCCCTCGGCGGCGAGGCCGAGCTGGCGCGTCAGTTCCCGCGCCTCGCCGGCGAAGACCAGCGGCGGATAGCCGGAGAGCGTCTGCTCGACCGTCCGGAGTTGCGCCTCGTCGTTATAGGCCGGCATCTGCAGCGCGGGCTTGCCGCGCCAGGATTCCGGCGTCCATTTTTCGGCGGACATCGCGCACCTGTGCCTTCAAGGAACCGTTTCAGCGTCGGCGCAAAGCTAGTGCGCGCCGGCGGCAATGCCAACTGCGCCCATTGTTCCGGCGTTATTCCGGCGGCTATCCCGCGGGCTGGACGTTCAGCCGGTTCCAGGTCGGCGAGATCAGGATTTCGTTGACGCAGACCCGCGGGTGCAGGCGGGCGACGAACCGGATGGTTTCGCCCATATCCTCGGGCTGCATCATGCGCACGCGCTCTTCCGCAGGCACGGGAATCGGGCGCTTGTCGAGGATCGGCGTGTTCACCTCGCCGGGCATGATCGTGCAGCAGCGGATGCCGTTCCTGCCTTCCTCGAGATTGAGGTGGGCCGCCATGGCGCGCATGCCGTGCTTGGTCGCGTTGTAGGCCGGGCCGGTCAGCAGCGTATCGTAGCGGCCGGCCCAGGACGAAACGAGGATCAGCAACCCGCCGCCGGCCTCGCGCATCGCCGGCAGCACCGCCTGAACCGCGTTGTAGGAACCGTTGAGGTTGACATCGACGATCAGGTTCCAGCCCGCTTCGTCGATCTTGCTCCAGGAGCGGTTGAGAATATTCGTCCCGGCGGAATGGACCAGAATGTCGATCCGGCCGTGCGCGTCGCGAATTTCCCGTGCCACGGCCGCCATTGCCGCGCCGTCCGCCACATCGACCGGCAGCGCCGACGCCGTACCGCCCTGCCCGGCAATCCGCGCCGCCACCTCGTCCAGCACGTCCTTGCGCCGGCCGGACAGGATAACCGCGGCGCCGTCCTGCGCCAGCCATTCCGCCGCCGCGGCGCCGATCCCCGTGCCGCCGCCGGTGATCCACGCAACCTTGTTCGCCAATTCGCCCATTGCCGTCGATTCTCCCGTTCGGTGAACAGCCAGGCGGCGACGCGCCGTCCGCCGCCCCGGCCCCGGCCACAGAAGCCGTGGCGCCGGGCCCGCCTCCCCTGCTATGGAGGGCGCGCCGAACCACGCTACGAAGTCGGACGCACCGGGTCAATTGCCGGCCCTGCCCGCCCGCAATACCCCGGAAACCCACCCGATGGACAAGACTTCGCTCATCACCCCCGAAGAATTTCACGCCGAAACCGGCAACCGGCAGTGGTTCGGCACCTGGATGGGCGGGCGGGTGACGACGCTGGGCTGGGGGACGGCCGAGTTCGAACTGCCGATCCGGGACGAGTTCCTGCGCACTGGCGGCACGGTCGCCGGGCCGGTCCTCATGGGCGCGGCGGACATCGCGTTGTATGCCGCTGTCATGTCGGCCTATCCGGACGGCAATCAATCGGTGACCTCGGACATGACCATGCATTTCCTGCGCCGGCCGGCGGGCGCCCTGCTCAGGGCCCGGGCGGAGCTGGTCAAGACCGGCCGGCGGCTCGCCATGGGGCGGATCGAAATATCGATGGACGACGATCCGCGCGTCGTTGCCCATGTCGCCGGCAGCTACGCCCTGCCCTGATCGCCGCGGACTCCGAACCGTCCATACCCGCCATGCCCCTGCAAAACCGCGTCACGCCGTTCGGCCGGATCGTCGCCAGCCCGGCCCGCGGCGCCTGGATGGGCAACCGCGGCTGCCTGCACGACGACCGTAAGCGGCTGACCCGGCGGCGCTGGACGACGACCGGCTGGGTAATCTGTCATCTCTCGTTCAAAGAACGGCGGCGGCAATTGATGACGCCCGGTCGCTACACCGAACTGTTCTTTCTGGACGAGGCGACCGCGCTCGCCGCCGGCCACCGGCCCTGCTTCGAATGCCGGCGGGCCGACGCGCTGGCCTTCCGCGCGGCATGGTCCCGGACGTTCCCGGACGCCGATGGGGCGGCCGGCGCCATCGACCGCGCGCTCCATCCGGAACGAACATGCCCTCCTCTCGAACGGCCGGCCGTCGCGGATGCCGCCACCCTGCCCGACGGCGCCTTTATCTTCAGCGCCGAAGAGCCGGAGGCGGCGTTGCTGGTTGCCGGCGGCGCCCTGTGGCGATGGACGCCGGAAGGTTATCGGGACCCGTGCGATGCAAGCGGCCGATCCGGCATCCTGCTCACGCCGCGCCGAACGGTCGCCGTCCTGGCTGCGGGGTATCCGGTGCATATCGATCGCTCTGCACGAGGCCAACGGGATTAAGGTATTATTTTACCGTATCGATAAATTATTGGAATGATTGACAATTCGTCGCTTGACGATGCGATATCAGGCGCATATCTGACGCTGCATTCGCCGACGCGCGCTTTTGCCGGTCACCGGATTCCATTCCGGAACGGCGGTGGGCGGCCAAGCGTCCTGACCATCCCGATACACCGGAAACTCACCGATGAAAACCTACACGGCAACGCCGTCGGACATCGAGAAGAAATGGTGGCTGATCGATGCCCAGGATCTGGTGCTCGGACGGCTCGCCGTCGAAGTGGCCGATCTGCTGCGCGGCAAGCACAAGACCACCTACACCCCGCATATGGATTGCGGCGACCATGTCGTCGTCGTCAATGCCGGGAAGGTGCATCTGACCGGCAACAAGCGCGCCGACAAGCGCATCTACTGGCACACCGGCTATCCCGGCGGCATCAAGAGCCGCACGATGGCGCAGATCCTGGAGGGCAAGCATCCCGAGCGCGCGGTCCAGAAGGCCGTGCAACGCATGCTGCCGCGCGGTCCGCTCGGGCGTCAGCAGTTTTCCCATCTGCGCGTCTATGCCGGCGCCGAACATCCCCATGAGGCGCAGCTGCCGGAGATGCTGGACATCGCCGCGCGCAACCGCAAGAACAAGAAGGCCGTCAGCCGATGAGCGCACCGGACACGATCGAACCCGCCGTTGACGAAACCGGCGCCGAAGAAACCGGCGCGGGCGAGGAACTCAGCGATCGGGACAAGGCGGCAGCGACGCTCGCCTCCCTGCTGCCGACCGGCGCTGCCGAAGCCGCGGCGGCTGTCGAAGACGCCAACAAGGCGGCGGAGCCGAAGCTGGACGCCCAGGGCCGCGCCTATGCCACCGGCAAGCGTAAGGACGCCGTCGCCCGGGTCTGGATCAAGCCCGGCGCTGGCCGGGTCATGGTCAACGGCCGCGACGCCGAAACCTATTTCGCCCGCGCCACCCTGCGTATGGTCATGAACCAGCCCTTCGAGGCGGCGGACCGGCGCGACCAGTTCGATGTCATGGCGACGGTTTCGGGCGGCGGCCTCAGCGGCCAGGCCGGCGCGGTGCGCCACGGCATCTCCAAGGCGCTGTTGAGTTTCGAACCGGGCCTCCGGCCCGTTCTGAAAAAGGGCGGCTTCCTGACTCGCGACAGCCGCGTCGTCGAGCGCAAGAAATACGGCAAAGCCAAAGCTCGCCGCAGCTTCCAGTTCTCGAAACGCTAGGCGCGCTGCGCTATCGCGGCTTGCGAGCCGCCGGCACGATCTTCCCGGCCGGCGCCGGCGCTCAGTCCTCGTCCTCCTCCGCCCCTTCCGGCAGGGGTTGCGTCGCGACATGCTCGACATAGTCGCGCAGGGTCGCGATCCGCTTGCGCAGGGTAAGTTTCGGGATCGGCCCGATGCCGAACATGTAGGCGTGGAGCTCGACGCTGGTCTCGTTCTCCGGATCGTCCTCGCTTTCGCGCAGGAAGACGGCGAACTCCGAGGGGTTGCGGAACATGCGGCCGAGCAGCCCGACATGTTCCTTGACGTGGAAGGCCCAACCCGAATCGTCGAGGATGCGGAAATGCGGCTGGTAGAACAGCGCCCGCATGAAGATGCGCAGGTCGTTGGCCGACCGGGCGACCGTGAGGGTTTCGGATAGGCGGGCCATTTGGCGTTCTGGACGTCGGGCGGCAGTCTGACTAATTCGGCCTTCACCTACAGGACATCGGCGCCGGCGGGAATGGGCCGAAATATCATTGGCCGGATGGAAGACGGATCGACGGCATGAGCAAAGACCAGATCAGGGTCGGCGTCCTCGGCGCCAGCGGCTACACCGGCGCCGATCTCGTGCGCCTGGTCTTGACCCACCCGAACCTGCGCATCGCGCTGATGACCGCCGACCGGCACGCCGGCAAGCCGATGCAGGCCGTGTTCCCGCATCTCGGCATGGTCGAGCTGCCGGATCTCGTGACCGTCGCGGAGGCCGACTGGGACGCCTGCGACGTCGTCGTCTGCGGCCTGCCCCACGGCACGACCCAGGAAATCGTCGCCGGCCTGCCCGCGCGTCTGAAGATCGCCGACATGTCGGCCGATTTCCGGCTGCGCAACATGGACACCTACGCCGCGTGGTACGGCCATGCGCACCGGGCGCCGCATTTGCAGCCGGAAGCGGTCTACGGCCTGAGCGAATTCTATCGCGACGACATCGCCGGGGCCGGCTGGTCGCCTGCCCCGGCTGTTACCCGACGGCCGCCCTGCTGATGCTGCTGCCGCTGGTCGGCGCGGGACTGATCGACCCGGCCGATATCGTGATCGACGCCAAATCCGGCACCTCTGGCGCCGGACGCGGCCTCAAGGAAGGCTCCCTGTTCTGCGAGGTCGCCGAAGGCATCCACCCCTATGGCGTCGCCGGGCACCGGCACGCGCCGGAAATCGAGCAGGAAGTGTCCGTCGCGGCAGGCCGGGACGTGCTGGTCAATTTCACCCCGCATCTGATGCCGATGAACCGGGGCGAACTGCTGACGACCTATGTCCGGCTGAGCGAGGGCAAGACGGCCGCCGACCTGCGGGCCTGCCTCGAAACCCGTTATGCCGATGAGCCCTTCGTCCATGTCGCGCCGGAAGGCATGGCGCCGGCGACGCGCCATGTCCGCGGCTCGAATCATGTCCTGCTGCAGGTCTATGCCGACCGGCTGCCCGGCCGGGCGATCCTGATCTCGACGCTGGACAATCTGGTGAAGGGGTCCTCCGGCCAGGCCATTCAGAATATCAACCTGATGTTCGGCCTGCCGGAAACCGCCGGGCTCGAGCAGGCGCCGCTGTTTCCGTAGTGCGTGTCCGGTGCTGTCGGAAGCGCATACGCGGCTGGGGCATGCCTCTCGATATACCCCGCCCTTCGATACGCCCCGAATTGCATCCGGGGCTACTCAGGGTGAGGAGAGAGTATTGTATTGTAGAAAACGCCATTCGAAACTCCCCTCATCCCGAGTAGGCGCGCTAGCGCCGTATCGAGGGACGCCCGCGCGATTTAAGAAAAAATTAGCGAAATAAACATTTTTTTCCTTGAAGATGCAAAATCGAAACACTATCTTCCTCTTGAAGATGCCGCAATTGCGTCTGCGGCCCGCCAGGATCGTCCGGCTGGTTCTCTGCCCAAATTCCATTTTTCAAAAAAAATGCTATATATATACCGTTCTGTATATTTTGGCGTAGCGGGTCCCAACCCCAGGTTCGATAGGCGTTTCCCGTCGCCGGCCGGCCCACGGGGCACCTGTTTGCTTACGTCCGCAGTGACAATATAGGAATAATACCTTACGCAGCGGCGGGGAGAGCGCCATGGCCCTGATTTACTGCTTCCTCGATGTCGAAGTCGACGGACCGACGCCGGGCGCGAATTCGATGCTCGGCCTCGGCTTTGCAGCCTATGACGAGGGAGCGCGCGAACTGGACACATTCTCCATCAATCTCGACGCGCTGGAAGGTGCGTCCGGCGCCCGCAAACTCATGGACTGGTGGCAATCGCGGCCCGAGGCGTGGGCGCATATCCGGCGCAACCCGGTGCCGCCCGCCGACGGTATGGCGCACTGCCTCAACTGGCTCGAAAGCCTCAGCGCGGACCTGGCGCTGGCCGCCCACCCGCTGCTCCTCGACGGCCTCTGGCTCGACTGGTACTTGCGGAAATTCTGCGACGCCGCCGTCTTCGGCGGCCCGTTCGATATCCGCTGCCCCTTCGTCGGCGCCGGCGTGGATGTGCCGTCCTATGTTCAGGCGGCCCTGAACATGCCGTATTTCACGGCCCGCCCGGTATATCCGCCGGACCTGCTGGGCGGCACGGCGCACACCCACCGGCCGCTCGACGACGCCCGCGGGCACGCCGCGCTGTATTTCGCTGCCCGCCGCCGCGTTGGGGCGGCGCAGCGTTAGCGCAGCCAGTCCAGCGGTCCGCCGGCCAGCCAGGCTTTGCCGCAGGCGTAGAGCCGCTCGACCTCCGGCCCTTTCAGGCCCGGCATGTCGCGTTTCACGTCAAAGCCGATCTGGGTCTGCAGATAGGCGAGATGGCGGTAACCCGCCGGGAAGCCCTCAAGGATTTCGGGATCGAGTTCGACGGTAGCCGCCGGATCGACCGGATCCATCCGGTCCTTCTCGTAGATCGGCTGGCGCAGGACATAACCCCAGCGTCCCTCGCGCCGTTCGATGAAATCGCAGAAGCGGCCGGTGCAGACGACATCGACCAGTTCGCCGTGGACCGGCGCGCGCTGGGAGATCGTCATCTTGGTCTGGCAGACCGCCCGGTCGCCGTTCAGGTCGATCGAGGTGCCGCCGAGAAAATGCAGGATGCTGACCCCGCGCTCCCAGCCCGCCTTGTTCATGGCGATGAATTCGTCACCGGTGCCCTGGGTCCAGGTCGCCATCATCACACCGTCCGGGTGCCAGACGGTGCGGAAGCGCTCCCAGTCGCCGGCGTCGCGCCAGATTGCCCAGTTCTCGATCAGGTCGCGCAGGGCGAGCCGGTCCAGGGTTTTCGCGTCCACAATAAGCTCCATCGACAGTCCGGCGGGAAGCGCACCGATTCGCGCGATAGAAAATCGGCGGCGCCGCGCTAGGATAGCCGGAACGGAGGAGAAATCCACATGTCCT
Source organism: Alphaproteobacteria bacterium (assembly GCA_965249845.1). Lineage (GTDB taxonomy): Bacteria > Pseudomonadota > Alphaproteobacteria > Bin65 > Bin65 > Bin65. The sequence continues at coordinate 2,358,896 of CBDFNA010000003.1, read as the reverse complement.
ACATCGCGGACGAGAACAGCTTCCTTAAGCGCGCCCATGACGTCCGCAATACCGACGAAACCCGCGCGTTCTACAATCGCTGGGCGGATACCTACGACGCCGACCTGATCGAGGAAAACGACTACGTCCAGCCGCGCCGCTGTGCCGAAATGCTGTCGCGCTATTTGCCCGACCGCGGCACTGAAATCCTCGATATCGGCTGCGGCACCGGGCTGTCCGGCGCCGCTCTGTTTGAAGCCGGCTATGGCGTCATCGACGGCTGCGACCTTACCCCCGGCATGCTGGCCAAGGCGCGAAAGAGAGGCATCTATCGCCGGCTGTTCGAGGCCGACCTGAACCGGCCGCCGCTCGGGGCGCCCGGCGGCGCCTACGGCGCGGCGGTCGCAGTCGGTGTCTTCAGTTTCAGCCTCATTCATCCGGACGCAATGGACGAAATCCTGCGCCTCCTGGCGCCCGGCACCCCCCTGATCGTCGGTTTGAACGCGAAATTCTACGGCGAGGGCACGCTGGCGGGGAAACTGAACGCGCTCAGCGCCGCCGGCCGGATCGACCGGCTCGCAGAAGAACATGGCGAGCATATCGGCAGCGCCGGCATGACCGGCTGGGCCATCGCCGTCCGCAAGGCGCCGGCAATATCGGGCTAAACTTGTCGGAACAGGGGAGAAATTCGCATGGCCGGCCCGTCGCAGAACGACCGCTTCCTGGACATTGCCTATCGGGCGCGCACGACCGACGAAACCCGCGACCTGTACGATCGGTGGGCAGAAACCTACGACACCGAACTGATCGACGAGAACGACTATGCCCAGCCGCGCCGCTGCGCGGAGATGCTGGCGCGCTATCTGAAGACCCGCGAGGCCGAAATCCTCGACATCGGCTGCGGCACCGGTCTTTCCGGCGCCGCGCTACGGGAAGCGGGTTTCGGCATCGTTGACGGTTGCGACTTCTCTCCCGGCATGCTGGCGAAGGCGCGCGAAACCGGCCTCTACCGCCGCCTGTTCGCAGCCGATCTCAACGCGCCGCCGCTCGACGCGCCCGATCGCGGCTACGATGCAGCGGTCGCCGTCGGAGTCTTCGGCTTCAGCCACATCCATCCGGACGCGCTGGACGAAATTCTGCGCGTTCTCGCGCCCGGGGCGCCGCTGATCGTCGGCCTGAACGAGCATTTCTACGATGATGGGGCACTGACCGGGAAACTGACCGCGCTCAGCACCGCCAACCGGATCGATCGACTGGCCGAGGAACATGGCGACCATATCAGGGGCACCGGCGTGACCGGCTGGGTCATCGTCGTCCGCAAGGCGGCGGAATAGGGCTGTGAGAACGGTCGAGACCTCGATTCAAGCTGAGGGTAGTTAATCGCAGTTCTGAAAAAAATCGGACCGTCAAAAAAACAGTTTGTGTCACCCCGGACGAAGCGAAGCGGAGATCCGGGGTCCAGAGCCACAGGCACTGACTTTCGGGTCGGCTCTGGTCCCCGGCTCGCACTTCGGCCGGCCGGGGTGACACCTTTGGTATCGCCTGGTAGTGCCGATCCGAGCGGGAAGTGGAAGCATCCGCCGGACCGCCCAATCCCCGGTGCGCAACTACGGACTCAGGCCGCCTCAAGCCGTTTCAGCGCCTCCGCCAGCTTCGCACGGGCCTGTTCCGCCTCTTCCCGGCGCTCGCGATTTTCCTCGACCACGTCCGCCGGCGCCTTGGCGATGAAGCCCCGGTTGGACAGCTTCTTGTCGATCTTTGCGATTTCGCCGTCGGCCCGGTCGATTTCTTTCTGAAGCCGGGCCCGCTCCTGCTCCAGATCGATGACATCGGCAAGCGGCAGAACGATCGTCGCCTCGCCGACGACATCCTGGATCGAGCCGGCAGGCACGGCGTCGCCGAACCCGATATCGGACAGACGCGCCAATCGGTCGATCAGCACGCGATGTTCGGCGACGCGGCCCCGCGTTTCGGCCGACGCGCCCTTCAGGATCAGCGGAATTTTGGCCCCCGGCGGCACATTCATCTCGCCGCGTACCGCCCGGATTCGCGCTACGATCTCGACCAGCCATCCGAGCTCGCCGTCCGCTTCGCCGTCGACCAGCCCGCGGTCGATAGCCGGCCAGTCGGCAGCGATCAGCATTCCACCGTCCGCGCCGCTCTGCTCCCAAAGCTCCTCGGTCAGGAACGGCATGAAGGGATGCAGCATGGCGAGCGCCCGGTGCAGCGTCCACAGGGCGGTCGCCCGGGTCTCGGCGAGAACGGCCGGATCGTCCGACTGCAATAGCGGCTTGGCGAATTCGAGATACCAGTCGCAATAGCTGTGCCAGATGAACTGGTAGAGTTCGTGGGCCGCTTCGTTGAAGCGATAGCCTTCGATCGCCGCCCTGACCCGCGGTTCGAGCTGCGCGAGCTGGCTGACGATCCAGCGGTTGACCCGGTTTGCATTACCCGCCGGATCGAATTCCGGTCCGTAGGCCGCGTCGTTCATTTCGCAGAAGCGGGCGGCGTTCCAGATCTTGGTGGCGAAATTGCGATAGCCGGCGATCCGGCTCTCGGCGAGCTTGATGTCCCGACCCTGCACCGCCAGCGACGCCAGGGTGAAGCGCAGGACGTCGGCGCCGTATTTGTCCATCAGGTCGACCGGATCGACGACATTGCCCTTGGACTTGGAGTATTTCTGCCCCTTGGCGTCGCGCACCAGCCCGTGGATGTAAACGTCGGCGAAGGGAACCCGGCCGTCGCCCGCCCCGTCGCGCATGAAATGCATGCCCATCATCATCATCCGGGCGACCCAGAAGAAGATGATGTCCTCGCCCGTCACCAGCACGCTGCCGGGGTAATAGCGGGCCAGTTCGGGCGTTTCGTCGGGCCAGCCCAGCGTCGAGAACGGCCACAGGGCCGACGAGAACCAGGTGTCGAGCACGTCGGTGTCGCGCCGGAGCGCCGTCGGTTTGCCGTAATGCGCCTCGGCCGCCGCCTGCGCCTCTTCCGCGGTCTCCTCGACGAAAATTTCGCCGTCCGGCCCGTACCAGACCGGCACCTGATGGCCCCACCAGAGCTGGCGCGAGATGCACCAGGGCTGGATGTTGCGCATCCACTGGAAATAGACCCGGGAAAATTGCTCGGGGACGAAACGGGTCCGGCCGTCCTCGACCGCTTCGATGCAGGGTTTCGCCAGGGTTTCGGCGTCGGCGAACCACTGGTCGGTCAGATAGGGCTCCAGCGGCACGCCGGAGCGGTCGCCGTGGGGCACGCTGTGCCGGTGATCCTCGATTCGCTCGACCAGGCCTTGTGCTTCGAGATCGGTCACGATTTGGCGGCGGGCTTCGAACCGGTCGAGCCCGCGATAAGCCTCAGGCGCGCTATCGTTGATCCGCGCGTCGGCGTCGAAGATGTTCACCATCTCCAGCCCGTGGCGCTTGCCGACTTCGAAATCGTTGAAATCGTGCGCCGGAGTGATCTTGACCGCGCCGCTGCCCTGTTCCGGATCGGCATAGTTGTCGGCCACGACGGGCAGGCGCCGGCCGACCAGCGGCAGGACGGCGTGTTTGCCGACCAGGTCCCGGTAGCGCTCGTCCTCCGGATGCACGGCGACGGCGGTGTCGCCCAGCATGGTCTCCGGCCGGGTCGTCGCCACGACGATAGCGCGGCCCTCTTCGCCCTCGACCGGATAGCGCAGATGCCACAGATGGCCGTCGATCTCGCGCTGCTCGACCTCGAGGTCCGATATCGCGGTGTGAAACCTGGGATCCCAGTTGACCAGCCGCTTGTCGCGATAGATCAGGCCTTCCTTGTAGAGCTGGACGAAGACGCGCAACACCGCCCGCGACAGGCCCTCGTCCATGGTGAAGCGCTCGCGCTCCCAGTCGCAGGTCGCGCCGAGCCGGCGCAGCTGTTTGAGGATCGTGCCGCCCGACTCCTCCCGCCAGGCCCAGACCTTCTCGATGAACGCCTCGCGGCCGATCGTTTCGGTTGCGCCGTCTTTCGGCGGGATGCCGCGGTCGAGCGCGACGCCCTGCTCCGCCAGCATGCGCTCGACGACCATCTGGGTCGCGATGCCGGCATGGTCGGTGCCGGGCTGCCACAGCACATTGCGGCCCTGCATCCGGTGGAAGCGGATCAGGATATCCTGGATGGTGTTGTTGAAGGCGTGGCCGATATGGAGGCTGCCGGTCACGTTCGGCGGCGGAATCATGATGGCGTAGGGTTCGCCGCCGGCTGCCGGATCGGCCCGGAACGCGCCCGCCGCTTCCCAGCGTTCGTATTGCCGGCCTTCCACGGTTTCAGGCCGGTAGGTCTTGTCCAACATGGTGCCTGTGCCGCCGGTTCTCTGTTGTGCAGTGCAATATCGCCGCCCCGTCCGGCGGGTCAATGGCAGCGATGTCGCTTGCCCGGCCCAGCCCGTGACCGTGGTGAGAAATCCGGGCTAATCAGCTCCCCAGCGGTCCCGGACCCAGCGGGCGGCGCGGTCCGGGCCGATATCGGCGCGGCGGATCAGGCCGTCGAACTGCGTCGTCAGCGCCCGGACCTGCTCCGTGCCGCTGATTACCAGATAGGCCCGGCCGAGGAAAACGGCGGCGCGCAGCGGGCCGTAAATGGTCTGGGGCACAGCGAATTCGCGGCGGCCGTCGAACAGGAACAGCCGGAAGGTCGGATACAGTTCCTCCAGCCGATCGCCGATCAGCGCGATCTGTTCGGCGCGGACTGCCGGGTCGAGTTCCGCCCACAGGCCCTCTCCCCGGGCGATATGGTCGAGGGTCTGCCACGGCATACAGACCTCGATATCGGTCTCCGGCCGGCGCGAATAATCGAGCTGGCGCTGGCTCAGCGACCGGCGCGCCTCGATCTGCGAGCGGCCGCCGAAACGGAATTCGAAACCGGTCAGCATCTCGTGACGCAGCAGGTCCGGCACAGTCCAGGGGATATAGCGGATCTTGTAGCCCAGCGCCTCGCGATACCAGGTCCAGAACCGTTCCTCGTCGGCCGGGCCCTCGGCCTGCTCGACTGTCAGGGCCGGCGCCACCTCCGCGACCGTCGCTTCGTCGTTGCTCAGGCCGAGCAGCCAGTCGAGGGTCACGCCGTTGGCCTCGGCGAGCCGCGCCAGGGTTTCGGCCCGAGGCAGACGGGTCGATCCGGCGGACAGGAATTGGGTCATCGCCGAGCGGTCGACCCCGGCATCGCCGGCGAACCGGCTGAGATTGCCGCCCGAGCGTTCGATCAGCAGCGAGACGCGTTCCTGAAACACGCGGGACAGATCGCGTTTGTCGATCATGGGTATGTTCCGGAAATGAACGCTTGTTGTGAAAAGTAACATAATTTGCAGTAGCGTTACAAGATTCTATATTCGCGTCGATATTCACAAATTGCACCAAAATGGGCGATCTGCCTACTGTAGATATCTCACCGAAAATTGGAGGCGAGTTCTGGAACACCGTGTGGAATGGCCGACGGTAGCCCTGTCAGCGGGCATCTACGGCGCATGGTTCGGTCTGCTGATGGCGGCGCCCTGGATCGGCACAGCGGCGGCGCTGTTGCTCGTCCCCGTGCTCGTACTGCATTCGTCGCTGCAGCATGAGATCCTGCACGGCCATCCGTTTGGGGACCGACGCCTCAATGAACTCCTCGGCACGCCGGGCCTTGGACTGTATCTGCCCTACGACCGTTTTGCCGCAACCCATCTCGCGCACCACGATACGCCCGACCTGACCGAACCGCTTGCCGATCCGGAAAGCTATTATGTCAGGCCGGAAGACTGGCAACGCTTCGGGCCGGTCCGGCGCGGCATCCTGCAGGTCAACCGGTGCTTGGCCGGCCGGATGCTGATTGCGCCCCTGTTTTTCACCTTGGGCCTGATTCGTCACGATCTGCGCCTCATCGCCCGGGGCGATCGCCCGATTCTGCGCGCCTGGCTTCTTCATCTTGCAACTGTGCCGGTCGTACTCGTCCTCGTCATCCAGGTCGGCGGCATTCCGTTCTGGCTCTATGCCCTGGCCTGTTACGCCGCGCTCTCGGTCCTCTCGATCCGTACCTTCCTGGAACATCGCGCCGGGGGTCCGATCGCCGAGCGGAGCGTCATCATCGAACGCGGCAGCGTCCTAGGTTTTCTATTTCTTAACAATCATTTGCATGCCTTGCATCATGCGCAGGCGGAGGTGCCGTGGTACCGGTTGCCTGCTCTATACCGCCGCGAACGCGATCGAATCCTGCGGCGTAACGGCGGATATGCCTATCCCGATTACGGCGCGGTGATCCGGCGCTATCTGCTGGCGCCGAAGGAGCCGGCGGTCCATCCTGCGGCGCTGCAAGACCGTCCCTCACCGTCGTCTGCCTGAACGCCGCCATGCCGGGGTTTGCCCAGTTCCCGATGTACGACTGGCCCGAGATTCGAGCCGAAACCGACATTCTGTGGACCGCGATCGCGGAGAAGCTGGCGGCGCTTGGCATCGACGCGCCGGACCGCCTCGACCGGACGATGCCGGCCGGAGAAGCGTGGTGCTCATCCGACCTTCTGGTCGGCCAGACTTGCGGCCGGCCCTACGTCAACGACCTCGCCGGCCGGGTGTCGCTGCTCGGCCGCCCGACCTATGCCGCGGACGGCGCCGGACCGGGGCGTTATTGCAGCATTCTGGTCGCGCGCCGCACGGATGGCCGGGAGAGCCTCGGCGATTTCCGGGGGTCCGCCGCCGCCTGCAACAGCGAAACCTCTCAATCCGGCTGGGCCGCTTTGATCGACGCACTGCCCGAGGGCGAGACCCTCGGCGGCTTCTTCGGCACGGTCCGGTTTACCGGCGGCCATCGCGAATCGATCCTGGCGGCCGCCGCCGGCGCGACGGACATCGCCGCCATCGATTGCGTGGCCTGGGCGCTGGCGCTGCAACATGAGCCGGCGGCCGCGGAATTGCGGGACATCGGCCGGTCGCCGGACTATCCGAGCCTGCCCTTCATCACCAGCAACCGCCGCGGCGCCGACGAGGTCGGGCGCATCGGCGAAGCGCTTCGCGAGGCCGTTGCCGACCTCCCCGGCCCGGCCCGCGGCGCGCTGCGGCTGACCGGAATCGAGGAAGCCCGGCCGGCCGACTATGCCTGCCTTCGCCAGAGCGGGCGCGCCGCCTGACCTACAGGCTCTTGAGCACCTCGTCGAAGCTGGCCTTGGCGTCGCCGAACAGCATCCGGGTGTTCTCCTTGTAGAACAGCGGGTTATCGACGCCGGCATAGCCCGTCGCCATGCTGCGCTTGGAAACGACCACCGTTTTCGCCTTCCACACCTCGAGCACCGGCATGCCGGCGATCGGGCTGTTCGGGTCTTCCTGGGCCGCAGGGTTCACGATGTCGTTGGCGCCGATCACCAGGACCACGTCGGTCTGCGGGAAGTCGTCGTTGATCTCGTCCATTTCGAGCACGATGTCATAGGGCACCCGGGCTTCGGCGAGCAGCACATTCATGTGCCCCGGCAGGCGGCCGGCGACCGGATGAATGCCGAAACGGACCTCGATCTTGCGGTCGCGCAGCCGGTTGGCGATCTCGCTGATCGTGCCCTGCGCCTGCGCGACCGCCATGCCGTAGCCCGGCACGATGATGACCTCTTTCGCATCGCTGAGCATGACGGCGGTTTCCTCGAACGAGGTCGGTACCACCTCGCCGCCCTCGTCCGCCGCCGCTGCGCCGCCCGATGTGCCGAAGCCGCCGAGGATCACGGCCACGAAATGCCGGTTCATGGCCCGGCACATGATGTAGCTGAGGATCGCGCCGGATGAGCCGACCAGCGCGCCGGTGACGATCAGCAGGTCGTTCGACAGCATGAAGCCGATCGCCGCCGCCGCCCAGCCGGAATAGCTGTTCAGCATCGAGACCACGACCGGCATGTCGGCGCCGCCGATCGCCATGACCAGGTGCGCGCCGATGACGAAGGCGATGGCGGTCATGACCAGCAGGGGCCACAGGCCGCTTGGGATATCGTCGGCCGCCAGGAAGAGGCCCATCAGGACCAGGGTCACGATAATCCCGGTAAGGTTCAGCAGATGGCGGCCCGGCAGCATCAGCGGCTTGCCGGAAATCGAGCCCTGCAGCTTGCCGAAGGCGATCACCGAGCCGGTGAAGGTGATCGCGCCGATAAAGACGCCGAGATAGATCTCGACATCGTGGATGGTTTTCTCGACGCCCTGGTAGTGCGCCGTCGTTTCGGGATCGACGAAGCTGCCGATGCCGATCAGGACCGCCGCCAGGCCGACGAAACTGTGCAGGATCGCGACCAGTTGCGGCATCTGGGTCATCTCGACCCTGAGCGCCACCGAGACGCCGATCAGCGCCCCGACGATCATGGTCGGCACCAGGATCAGGGCCGGCACACGGTAGGCTTCGGCATCGAGGAAGAGGGCCACCACCGTCGCGGCGATGGCGATCGCCATGCCGACAATTCCGTAGATGTTGCCGCGCCGGGAGGTCTCCTGGTTGCTCAGCCCGCCCAGGCTGAGGATGAACAGGACGGCGGCGCCGATATAGGAGACTGCGATCAGTCCGGTCGCCATGGCGCTAGCTCTTCCTGAACATCTGCAGCATCCGCTGGGTGACCAGGAAGCCGCCGAAAATGTTGATGGTGGCGATCAGGCAGGCGACGGCCGCCAGCGCCAGCACGAGGGTCGAGCCGCTGCCCAGTTGCACCAGCGCCCCGACCACGATGATGCCGCTGATTGCGTTGGTGACGCTCATCAGCGGCGTGTGCAGGGCCGGCGTCACGTTCCAGATCACCTGGAACCCGACGAAGACCGCCAGCACGAAGACGGTGAAATGGGCCAGGAAGGCGGGCGGCGCAAAGGCGCCGACGACGGCGAGCGAGACGCCGCTGGCAACCAGCAATACGGTGGCGCGGATTGCTTTTTCGCGCACCGTCAGTTCCTTCGGTCCGATCCTGGCCGGCGGCTGCGCGGGTTTGGCGGCCGCCCCGGAAGCTGCAGGGGCAGCCGACAATGTCGGCGCCGGCGGCGGCCAGGTGACCGCGCCGTCCTTGATCACCGTGGTCCCGCGGATCACCTCGTCTTCCATATCGACGTTGATGACACCGTCCTTCTCCGGCGTCAGGTCGGTCAGCAGATGGCGCAGGTTGGTGCCGTAGAGCTGGCTCGACTGGGTCGGCAGGCGGCTCGGCAGGTCGGTGTGGCCGATGATCGTGACGCCGTGCTTCGTCACCACCTTGTCCGGTTCGGTGAGTGCGCAGTTGCCGCCCTGCTCGGCTGCCAGATCGACGATCACGCTGCCGTCCTGCATGGATTTTACCATTTCGGCCGTGATCAGCTCGGGCGCCGGCTTGCCGGGGATCAGCGCGGTGGTGACGATGATGTCGACCTCTTTCGCCTGTTCGGCGAACAGCGCCATCTCCGCCTCGATGAATTCCTTGGACATGACCTTGGCGTAGCCGCCCGTACCGCTGCCCTCTTCCTCGAAGTCCAGCTCGAGGAACTCGGCGCCCATGCTCTCGACCTGCTGCTTGACCTCGGGCCTTGTATCGAAGGCGCGGACGATAGCGCCCAGGCTGACCGCCGCGCCGATGGCGGCAAGGCCGGCAACGCCGGCGCCGATCACCATGACCTTGGCGGGCGGCACCTTGCCGGCAGCGGTGATCTGGCCGGTGAAGAAGCGGCCGAATTGGTTGGCCGCTTCGATAATGGCCCGGTAGCCGCCGATATTGGCCATCGAGCTGAGCGCATCCAGCTTCTGCGCGCGGGAAATGCGCGGGACGGAATCCATAGCAAGGACGGTCGCCTTGCGCGCCGCCAGCCGTTCCATCAGCGCTTCGTTCTGGGCCGGCCAGACGAAGCCGATCAACGTGCCGCCTTCCTTCAGCAGGTCGGCCTCGTGGGTGCCGTCCTTCGGGTTTTCTTCGGGCGGCCGCACCTTCATCACGATGTCGGCCTGCCAGACCTCTGCCGCCGACCGGCCGATCTCCGCGCCGGCCTCGCGATAGGCGGCATCGGAGAATTTGGCCGCTTTGCCGGCGCCGGCTTGCACGGTCACGCCGAAGCCCAGCTTGACGATCTGCGCCACCGTCTCCGGGGTGGCGGCGCAGCGCATCTCGCCCTTGTGGATTTCCTTCGGAATCCCGATCGTCATCGCCATGCGGATGGACTCCCCCGTATTGCAAGCGCGTCAGTGCTGGCTTTGAAGCTGGCCGCGGTTCGGATGTGCCGCCGCGACCCGGCTTATAGGGGCCGTACCGCCGCGCCTCAAACCGACAAGTGGTCCCATGCGGCGGGGTTGGCAGCGCTGCCGGGCGCCGCTCGCGACCGTCTTCGAACCCGCCCTCAGAAATGCACGACGCGGCCGTAGGCGTCGAGCACGGCTTCGTGCATCATTTCGGAGAGGGTCGGGTGCGGGAAGACGGTGTGCATGAGGTCGGCCTCGGTCGTCTCCAGGGTCTTGGCGATGCTGTAGCCCTGGATCAATTCGGTGACCTCCGGCCCGGCCATGTGGGCGCCGAGCAATTCGCCGGTCTGCGCATCGAACACGGTCTTGACCAGCCCCTGGTCGTCGCCGAGCGCAATTGCCTTGCCGTTGCCAGCGAAGGGGAAGCGCCCGACCCGGACCTCGTGGCCGGCCTCGACTGCCGCCGCTTCGGTCAGGCCGACGCTGGCGACCTGCGGATGGCAGTAGGTGCAGCCGGGGATGCGGCTCGTATCGAGCGGGTGGACATCCGCGACGCCCGCGATCTTCTCGACGCAGATGATGCCCTCGTGGCTCGCCTTGTGGGCCAGCCAGGGCGGGCCGGCGACGTCGCCGATGGCCCAGACGCCGGGCTCGCCGGTCTCGCCCCACGGGCCGATGGCGATATGGCCCCGGTCTACATTCACCGACGTATCCTCCAGACCGAGGTCCTCGACATTGCCGGTGATGCCGATGGCGAGGATGACCTTCTCGACCGTGATGGTCTGCGTGCTGCCGCCGCTCTCGACCGCGACCGTGATGCCGTCCTTACCCTTATCGAGCCCGGCTACCGTCGCGCCGGTCAGGACGGTCATGCCCTGCTTCTCCACTGCCGTGCGCACGAAGGCGGAGATTTCCGCGTCCTCGACCGGCAGGATGCGGTCGAGCATCTCGACGACCGTCACCTCGGCGCCCATCGTGCGGTAGAAGCTGGCGAACTCGATGCCGATGGCGCCGCTGCCGACGATCAATAGAGATTTCGGGAAGGCCTCCGGCACCATGGCTTCCTTGTAGGTCCAGATGTCCTTGCCGTCGGGCTCGAGGCCCGGCAGCGTGCGCGCCCGGGCGCCGGTGGCGAGGATAATCTGGGGCGACGACAGGGTGGCGGTTTCCTTGCCGTCCTTGACGACGGCGACCTTGCCCTTGCCGGCCAGCCGGCCGTGGCCGTCGAACACCGCGACCTTGTTCTTCTTCATCAGATGCCTGACGCCGGCGTTGAGCCGGCCGGCAACCTTGCGCGAGCGTTTCACCACCTTGCCGATATCGAAGGAAACATTGTCCGCCGACAGGCCGAAATCGCCGGCATGCTGCATCAGGTGGTAGATTTCCGACGTGCGCAGCAACGCCTTGGTCGGGATGCAGCCCCAGTTGAGGCAAATGCCGCCGAGATGCTCGCGCTCGACCAGCGCGGTCCTGAGGCCGAGCTGGGCGGCCCGGATCGCCGCCACATAGCCGCCCGGCCCGCCGCCGACGACGATGAGATCGAAGGAATTGTCGGATTTGTCGGCCATGCCTTTTTTCACCACCGGTTCCGGTTGCAGCGCCACAAGGGCCGGCCCGCGCTGTTAGGCCAGCATGCTCACGGGCCGCTCGATATAGCCCTTGAAGACCTGGAGCCATTGCGCGCCCATCGCGCCGTCGATGACACGGTGATCGCAGGTCAGCGTGCAGGTCATGACCGTGGCGACCGCCATCTCGCCCTCATGCACGACGACCTTCTGCGTGCCGGCGCCGACCGCCAGGATCGCGGCCTGGGGCGGGTTGACGATCGAGGTGAAATGGCTGACGCCGTACATGCCGAGATTGGAGACCGAGAAGCCGCCGCCCAGGTATTCCTCCGGCCGGAGCTTGCTTTTGCGGGCGCGGCCGGCCAGTTCCTTCATCTCGTTGGCGATCTGCGCCAGGCCCTTGCGGTCGGCGTCGAAAACGATCGGCGTGATCAGGCCGCCCTCGTAGGCGACCGCCACCGAAATATCGACCGTGCCCAGGACGAGCGTCGCCGTCTCGGTCCATTGGGCGTTGACCCCCGGCACCTGGCGCAGCGCAAGCGCCGCCGCCTTGATGACCATGTCGTTGACCGAGACCTTAGCCGTCCCCGCCAGCGCTTCGTTGATCTCTTTCCGGGCGGCCAGCAGCCGGTCGATCTCCATGTCGACCGACAGGTAGATCTGCGGGATGTCGCGGTCGGCCGCGGTGAGGCGCCGGGCGATCACCTTGCGGACGTTGCTGTGCGGCACCTCCCGGGTTTCCGGGGCAGCAGCGATCGGCCGTGCGGCGGGCGTCGGAGCCGGCGCCGCAGGCGCTTTCTCCGGAGTGGGCGCAGCTTCGGCAGCCGGGGCGCCAGCCGCCAAGGTTTTCTCGATATCGGCCTTGACGATCCGGCCGTGCGGGCCGCTGCCGGCGATACCGGCGAGATCCAGCCCGGCCTGCTTCGCCATGCGCCGGGCGAGCGGGCTGGCGGCGATGCGTTCGCCCGCGCCCTCGCCCGTACCGGCAGGGGTTTCGGCTGCCGGCGCCGCGGGGGCCGGTTCGGCGGCGGGAGCGGCAGGCGCCGGCGGCGGACTCTCCGGTTCCGGTTCGGGTTCGGTGGACGCGGCCTCCGGCTTAGCCGCGGCGTCTTCTTCGCCCGCCGCCGGCAGGGCGCTGGCATCCTCGCCCTCTTCGAGCAGCCAGGCGATGGTGGCGTTGACCTTCACGCCTTCGGTCCCTTCCGGCACGACGATCCGGCCGAGAACGCCCTCATCGACCGCCTCGACCTCCATGGTCGCCTTGTCGGTTTCGATCTCGGCAATCACGTCGCCGGGATTGACCGAATCGCCCTCCTGCTTGAGCCAGCGGGCCAGCGTGCCCTCTTCCATCGTCGGCGACAGGGCCGGCATCGTGACCGCGATCGGCATGCTTGGCGCTCCCCCGTCCTGGTTCCTGGCCTAATTCAGTCGGCGTAGCAGACGGCGCGGACCGCCTGCACGACCCGTCCGGCGTCCGGCAACGCCAGTTTCTCCAGATTGGCGGCGTAGGGCATCGGCACATCCGCGCCGCACACCCTTGCAACCGGCGCGTCCAGATCATCGAATGCCTGCTCCATTGCCACGGCGCACAGTTCCGCGCCGAGGCCGGCGAAGGGCCAGCCCTCTTCGACCGAAACCAGACGGTTGGTCTTTTTCAGCGACGCGACGATTGTCGCGGTGTCGAGCGGCCGGATCGTGCGCAGGTCGATAACCTCGGCGGCAATGCCGTCCTGTTCCAGCATCTCGGCGGCGGCCAGCGCCGTTTCCATCATCAGGGAGAAGCTGGCAATCGTCACGTCCGTTCCTTCCCGGACGACCTTCGCCTTGCCTATGGGCACGATCCGGTCCGGGTCCGTCGGTGCCTCGCCGCTGCGGCCGTAGAGGATTTCGTTCTCCAGGAAGATCACCGGATCGTCGTCGCGGATCGCCGCTTTCAGCAGGCCCTTGGCGTCCGCCGCCGACCAGGGCGCGACGACCTTCAAGCCCGGGCAATGGGCGTACCAACTGGAATATTCCTGGCTGTGCTGGGCGGCGACCCGGGCAGCCGCGCCGTTGGGCCCGCGAAACACGATGGGCGACGAAACCTGGCCGCCGGACATGTAGCGCGTCTTGGCCGCCGAATTGATGATGTGGTCGATCGCCTGCATGGCGAAGTTGAAGGTCATGAACTCGACGATGGGCCGCAAGCCGGCGAAGGCGGCGCCGGTGCCGAGGCCGGCAAAGCCATGCTCGGTGATCGGCGTGTCGATGACTCGCCCGGCGCCGAATTCGTCGAGCAGGCCCTGGCTCACCTTGTAGGCGCCCTGATATTCGGCAACCTCCTCGCCCATCAGGAAAACCCGGTCGTCCCGGCGCATCTCCTCCGCCATGGCGTCGCGCAGCGCCTCGCGGACGGTAACCTCGCTCGTCTCGCCGCTATAGTCCTGGTCCGCGATATCGATTGCCGGCGCCGGAGCCGGCGATGCGGGAACGGTGGGTCTGCGCACGTCGGGCGCGGCTGTCGATTCCGGCGGGCTTTCCGTTTCGCTGTCCGAAGGCTTGTCGGCAGCGCTGTCCGTAACACCGTCACCGATCGCGCCGGCCTCCTCGCCCTCTTCCAGCAGCCAGGCGATGACGGCGTTGACCTTCACCCCTTCCGTGCCTTCGGCCACGGCCAGCTTGCCGACAACGCCTTCCTCGACCGCCTCGACCTCCATGGTCGCCTTGTCGGTCTCGATCTCCGCAATCACGTCGCCGGGCGCGACGCTGTCGCCCTCCTTGACCAGCCAGCGCGCCAGCGTGCCTTCCTCCATCGTCGGCGACAGGGCCGGCATCAGCACTTCAATCGGCATGGAGGCTCCCCGGGACGGTGCAACGGTGCCGGCGGCGACGCATCAGGCGGCCAACACGTCGGTATGGAGTTCGGCCGGATCGGGCTCCGGGCTGTTCTGCGCGAACTCGGCGGCGTTGTTCACGATGCCGCGGATTTCCCGGTCGAGCCCCTTCAACTCGTCCTCCGCCGCTCCATCGGCCGTCAGCATGGCTTTCACCCGCTCGATCGGGTCGCGCTCCTCGCGCATTTTCTGGACTTCCTCGCGCGAGCGGTATTTCGCCGGGTCGGACATCGAATGGCCGCGATAGCGGTAGGTCACCATTTCCAGAATGAAGGGCCCGTCGCCGCTGCGGGCATGGGCGACTGCCCGCCCCCCGGCCTCCCTGACCGCCAGCACGTCCATCCCGTCGACCGCCTCGCCGGGAATGCCATGGGCCGCGCCGCGCTGATGCAGGTCGATGGTCGACGACGCCCGCTCGACCGAGGTCCCCATGCCGTATTTGTTGTTCTCGATGACATAGACCACCGGCAGACGCCACAGTTCGGCCATGTTGAAACTCTCGTAGACCTGGCCCTGGTTGGCGGCGCCGTCGCCGAAATAGGTCAGGCACACGCCGCCGTCGCCCGAATATTTGTGGGCGAAGGCGATACCGGTGCCGAGCGGCACCTGGGCCCCGACGATGCCATGACCGCCGTAAAAGCGCTGCTCCAGGCTGAACATGTGCATGGAGCCGCCCTTGCCCTTGGAATAGCCGCCGATGCGGCCGGTCAGTTCCGCCATCACGCCTTTCGGGTCCATGCCGCAGGCCAGAATGTGGCCGTGGTCGCGATAGGCGGTAATCACCGAATCGCCCTCGCGGATCGCCGCCTGCATGCCGGTGACGACCGCTTCCTGGCCGATATAGAGATGGCAGAACCCGCCGATCAGACCCATGCCGTAGAGCTGGCCGGCCTTCTCCTCGAACCGCCGGATCAGCAGCATGTCGCGATAGTAGGAGAGCAGCTCGTCGCGGGTTGCGGACGTGAGGTCCGCGGCATCGCCATTGGGCACGGTTCACCTTCAATGACTGGTTGCGGCAATGACTGGTTGCGGCAACGACCGGTTGCAGCAATGACTGGTTTCGCCAACGATCCGTTCCGGGCATTTGCCGAAGCCGGGGCGCTGGCTCATTGATGGATCAATCCGCCGCTGCGCCACAAGGCTAAAAATCGGCGCGCGCCGGGTTTTTGGGTGCAGCGGCCGGCTGCCGGGCATTTGCATACGTCCGGTCCGGAACGTCATTGACGAAGATCAAATTACTTGTCGGGCAGCGGCCGGCGGTATCGGACAACGATCTCGTCGGGGCGGCCGAGAAAGAGCCTGCGGCGCAGGATCTCGTCCAGCATGTCGGGATCGAGCTTGCCCTGTTGCAGCAGGCTTGCCTTGTGCTGGAGCCAATTGTGTTGCGCCCGGGCCGCAGCCTCGTCGCGCTTTAGTTCGTCGAGCCGTTCCGACAGACCGATCCAGGCCCGCAGGCCGCGGGCGCCATGGATCGTGTGGTAGCCGAGATATCCCAGGCACAGCATGGCGATGAAGGGCAGGACGAGCGCCCGCAACCGCCTCTGAATGGCGTGTAAAAGCCGCATGGCGTGACCGAATCACTTCAGGGTTCGTAAGTCAATAGAAAATAGTATTAGTATTCAGGAAGTTACGATCAGTGTTTGGTCAATAATTGCAGCTAAAACCTTTGAAGCGGCTCAGGTTCGGCTGCCCAGCGCCGCGCGGCCGGCATAGACCGCCGCCGGACCGAGCTGTTCCTCGATGCGCAGCAGCCGGTTGTATTTCGCGGTGCGGTCGGAGCGCGAGAGCGACCCGGTCTTGATCTGGCCGCAGTTGGTGGCGACGGCGAGGTCGGCGATCGTCGAGTCCTCGGTCTCGCCCGAGCGGTGGGACATGACGGCGGCATAGCCCGCCCGGTGCGCCGTCTCGACAGCCTCCAGCGTCTCGGTGAGCGTGCCGATCTGGTTGACTTTGACCAGGATGGCGTTGGCGACGCCGCGTTCGATGCCGTCGGCTAGGCGCGCCGGATTGGTGACAAACAGATCGTCGCCGACAAGCTGGACCGAGTCGCCGACGGCTTCCGTCAGCGCCTTCCAGCCCTCCCAGTCGTCCTCCGCCATGCCGTCCTCGATCGAAGCGATCGGGTAGCGGCCGGCGAGATCCTGCCAATAGGCCGCCATCTCGTCCGGCGACAGGCGCCTGCCCTCGCCTTCCAGATGATAGAAGCCGTCCCGGCAGAACTCCGTCGAGGCGGCATCGAGCGCCAGGACGAACTCGTCGCCCAGCGTGTAGCCTGCGGCGGCGACGGCTTCCGCCACGAAATCGAGCGCTTCTTCGACGCTGCGCAGGGCCGGCGCGAAGCCGCCTTCATCGCCGACATTGGTGTTGTGGCCGGCTTTCTGCAGGCCGGCGCGCAGGGCGTGAAAGACCTCGGCGCCCATGCGCAGGCCTTCGGCGAAGCTGGCCGCGCCGACCGGCATGATCATGAACTCCTGGATATCGACCGGATTGTCGGCGTGGGCGCCGCCGTTGACGATGTTCATCATCGGCACCGGCAGGACGCGCGCGCATGGCCCGCCCAGATAGCGGTAGAGCGGCATGCCGAGCCCGTCCGCCGCGGCCTTCGCGACCGCGAGGCTGACGCCGAGGATGGCGTTGGCGCCGAGGCGGCCCTTGTTTGCCGTGCCGTCCAGCTCGCGCAGGACCGTATCGATATGGACCTGTTCCAGCGCGTCGAAACCGGAAAGCGTGTCGAAGATTTCGCCGTTGACCGCGTCGACCGCCGCCAGAACCCCCCTGCCGCCATAGCGGCCGCTGTCGCCGTCGCGCTTCTCGATGGCTTCGTGCGCGCCGGTCGAGGCGCCGGACGGCACCGCCGCCCGGCCGAAGCCGCCGCTGTTCAGATGGACATCCACTTCCACGGTCGGGTTGCCCCGGGAATCGAGGATTTCACGGGCGACGATGTCGACGATGTCGGTCATGGCGGCTCGGGTCGGGAATTGTCGGGGAGGCTGAGGGGTGCGGCGATCAGGCGATGCGGACCGGGTTCCGCTTCGCCAGGCGGTCGATCTCCGCGAGGGTCTGCAGCAGCGCCGGCAGCTCCCGGACCGGCACCATGTTCGGTCCGTCGCTGGGCGCGCTGTCCGGATCCTGGTGGGTTTCCATGAAGAGCGCGGCAACGCCGATGGCGGCAGCGGCGCGGGCCAGCACCGGCACGAATTCGCGCTGGCCGCCGGAAGCGCCGCCCTGCCCGCCCGGCTGCTGCACCGAGTGAGTCGCATCGAACACCACCGGATAGCCGTTCTGCGCCAGGATCGGCAGGGCGCGCATGTCGGAAACCAGTGTGTTGTAGCCGAAACTGACGCCGCGCTCGGTCTGGAGGATATTGCGGTTGCCGGTGCTGGCGACCTTGGCGAGGACATTCTTCATGTCCCACGGCGCCAGGAACTGGCCCTTCTTCACGTTGACGGCTTTCCCGGTCTGCCCGGCGGCGAGCAGCAGATCGGTCTGGCGGCACAGGAAGGCCGGAATTTGCAGCACGTCCACGGCTTCGGCGGCAGCGGCGCATTGTTCCCCGGTATGGACATCGGTCAGCACCGGCAAGCCGGTCGCCGCGCGCACATCCGCGAAGATGGCGAGCGCCTTGTCCAGGCCGATGCCGCGCGGGCTGCCGAGGCTAGTCCGGTTCGCCTTGTCGAAGCTGGTCTTGTAGATCGCGCGCACGCCGGCGCGGTCGGCGGCTTCTTTCACCGCCGTCGCCATCTCCAGCGCATGGTCGCGGGATTCGAGCGCGCACGGCCCGGCGATCAGCACGAACGGCCGGTCGTTGGCGATCTCGATATCGCCGACGCGGACGGAATGGCTGTGCAGGGAGGCGGCGCCTTCGGGCATGGCGGGTTCCGGTACTGGACTGGCGGCGAATGTAAGGCGCGCCGGCGCGCAAGTCAGCGGCGCAGGTGTCTCAGAAAGACGCGCCTTCGCGACGGAAAATCCGAACCGGACCGTAACATGGAAAACCGGGAGTGCGCCCGATATGACAACCAGACTTGTCTTGTGCCTGGCCGTCCTGCTGCTGGCCGGTGCCTGCACGACGACCGGGGGCGGCAAGGATCGCAGCCGCCATCGTACTGGACCGCCGAAACCGCCGCACCATTACGCGCACAAGCACGACCGCTTGCGCAACCGCATGTTGCTTGCTGCCGGCGTCATGAATGCCTGCGGCCGGCACAACGACGCCCGGCGCGCGATCTGGAACGCGACCGTTACCAACAAGCGGCCGAAGCGGCACGGCCGCTGGTCCGGGCGCCGGATCGGCAAGGTGGTGCGGCTGAGCACCGACACCGCCGTCCAGCGGCGGGCCGACGGCCGCTTGCGATGCCGTTCTTTCGAAGCGGTTCGCACGGTCCACCGGATCGGTACGACCCATTCCCGGCTCCGCTTGCAGTATCCCCAGGCCCGGCCGCCCGGGCCCGTAACGCAGCGGCCGCCCGGGCGATCCGGTAGTGAGGCGCGCAGGCAGCCCGATCCCAATCGCGGCAACCGGCCGCGCCGCAGGGAACGGGGCTCGTAACGCCGGATTCGGCCAATCGCGCTCGCACGATCCCTGTGCTATACTTCTTACGGTGATCGCTGCGAGGTCGGGACCATGGCATTCGGTACAGCCCGGATCTTATTGCTGGCAGTTATTCTCGGCGGCCTTGCCCCTGTCTCCGCGGCAGCGGCGCCGGCCTGCACCTGCCGCTATGCCGGCCAAACCTATCAGAACGGCGAATACGCCTGCATCAAGCTCGGCGGGGGCTATCGGCTCGCCCAGTGTTCATTGAGCGAGAATGTTTCGTCCTGGCGCTTCTTGCAGGAGGGCTGCCTCGGCGTCTCCGGGCTGGACCGCCAGCCCGCTGGCTTATCCGTGACCGGCGCAGCCGTGACCGTCGCAGCCGTCGGGACTACCGCGCGCCGGCCAACCGCAGAATAGAGGCCGACCAGTCGAGCAGGTCCATAAGCCGCGCTACATAGTGGTCGCGGGCGGCGAAGCCGGTGTCGGTTCCATCGATCAGGTTGGACTCGAACACATCCAGAAGCTTGTTGAGACGCCGCTCGTGCAGGCCGAGCGCGCGCTGCACCGGATCGGCGATCACGCCGGCAAAGGCGGTCAGCATTGCCAGCGGCGCCAGCATACCGGCAAAGACGCCGGCGTAGAGCAGCGGCGAGGCCTTGACCGACACCAGACCGTAGAAAAGGCCGCCCAGCCACGGCCCGGCCCAGAAGCTGGCGACGGCGGTTGAGTGGGCGATCGAGCCGGCGAGGACGCCGGAAAGCGCCGCCGCCCCCGGCGTGAACTTCTGGCTGGCGACGAAGCCTGCGCCGGCGGCGAACAGGGAGGCGGTGATATCCGCCGCCGCGGCGCGGCTGCCGAGATAGCCCTGCATCGCGCTGCGTACTTTTTCGCGAAACGCCTCATCGCCCGCCCGCTCGCCGACAAGTGCGAGCAGACGGTCGAAATGCGCGGCCAGCCGCGGATCGGACAACGCTTCCTCGACCAGCCTGTCACGCTCGGTCCGGCGGTCGCCCTGATCGAGCGGCAGTTCGAGCAAATCCGCGTGCAGGCGCCATTCGATCTCGCGGGCAACCTGCGTTTTCCAGAACAGATTGCGGCTCTTCAGAAGGGCCGCCGCCCGGCGTGCGCCGGCGATGCGCAATCCCGCCGCGCCGGCGTCCCGCGCCACCGTCGCCACCCCCGCCACAACATTATAGGGCGCGCGCACCAGATCGAGGCCGAAGGCACGGCGATGCAGTTCCAGAGATCCGCCAAACGCAAAATTACGCGCAACGAAGGCCGGTATGCGCTCGCGCCGGCCGGCAATGTAGCGCCGGACCGCGGCGTCGAAAATTTCGGCGACGGCCTGACGATCCAGCAGCGGCAGCGCGATCTCCGTGCCGGGCGCGGACGGTGGAGGCAGTGGGGGCGGCGCGCTCATCCCCGGTCATGTGGGGATGGCGCCGGCCGCGTCAAAGGGCGCTGCAACGCAAAAGCCGGCGCGCCGGTCCAAGAGGCGGGAAAGGCCGGGCAACGGACGGGGTTTCGGCCTGCCATGGAATGTCATGTATTCATGATTCGTCGTTCGGAATTCGCTTTACACCCACCCGTCATTCCGACCGGAGCGATCGGTACGATCGCGGAGTGGAGGAATCCCGTCGCCGGCGTCCGGTACTTGTCTTTCAGGCCCAGCTGAGATCCCTCCACTCGCTGCAGTCGGTCGGGATGACGATTTGGGTTTGGCGGAAGTGAGGGACGTGTCATGAAATGTCATGTATTGTCGCGGTCCGTCCTTTCTGGCCCGGTCTCCAACATTGCACAGACCGGTCTATACACATAGTTTTTTTGCACTCGAACGACCCATCCGGGACGCGGCAGAGCGCCGGGCCGGGCGCAACCGCCCCGTCCGGGCCCGGCGGGAGCCGCCAGCCGAAGGAGTGGTTTGTTCATATATTGTTCCTGAACGGATGTCAAGAAGTTTCTGCGCCCCACGCCCCGGATTCGTCATGTCGACCGGGCCCTAAAGCCCGCCACGAGCGCAGTCGAAGGGGCCGCGCCCCATGGCCCCGGTCCCCGAATCGCCGCTTCGTCCGGGGCGATGCGGGAAGGGGACTGTCGGGAAGCGCGCGATCCGGTATGAAGCGCCGCCCGGCCTCCCCTCCGCGTCGTTTCGACCGGAGCGGCGAAGCCGCGTGGTGGAGAAATCTTTCCCGCGCGGCGCTTCCGCCCCGACTCTGTGCCGGAACGACTACTCCGCTCCGTCCCACACGGGGCTCCAGTCGAAATGCCGGAAAGGGGCAGCGTCCGTCCAACTAAGGCGAGCCCGCAGACGCAGCTTATCCAAATTCCCTTCTGTTACCTTTTCCGACCTGAATTTACATTTCTGTGGGACGCCATCCCGATCCCTGTTGTATTAATTCGTTTGTCCAAGCCAGCAAGAGACAAAGGCCAAGATTTTCCACCCCCCATTTTCGTCGTTCCTGACCTGCATAGCCTCCCGCCAGCGCGTGCATCTGGTTATGGTAGTGCACGCTAAAATTTGAATAAATTTGCCCTTTCCCGTAGAGACTCAAATCAACCCTCCCTTTCGCTCTTTCAGAAAGAGCGGGGATAACCCTCTTGTTTTCTATCCAATCATGAACTTCATCAATTGAAATATCGTCAAAATTTTTCGAATCGATCAGGCTATTGATCTGCAAAATTAGAACAGTGAACGCAGTTAATTTCACCTTGGGTAAATCTTCTATTATTTCTATATGCCTCCAAACACGAGCCGCTACCTCAGCATATTGAAGTACATCTTGTCGAGAAATTTCCCGAGTTCCTAAGTGCGCTGCTTGATTTCGTAGATTTCGCAGGTCGCGAAGAATACTGGAAATGTTATAAGGCAAAGCGTCTTTGTAATCTAGATATTCAAATGGTCTATTAAGCGGATCTTTAAATGACTCGTCGACGGGCAACAAATTACTTACCTTATTACTGGCAGAACGTTCCAATGTATTTCATATTTCTATCACTGAGGAAGCTGGAGATATTTCAATCGACTTATACAGTTTATTTTTTCGATTATTGGCGTTACTTCTACAGTCTGAGAGTCTTCCACATTTTTCTTCATTTGATCGATTTTTTCAGAAAAATTGATTTCAATATCTCTAAATTTAAAAGTCTTGATGGACGAAAAAATTCCGCCAATCTGTTTTCTTTTCCACCAAACTAAGACAACAAAAATCACTGGCCAAATTAGCACCTCAATTAAATTGACAATTTGCTCCACTTTATCCTCTGTTTCATCAACGGGATGTCAGAAATTTTCCAAACAGAACCATTCAACTCAACGGTTATGCAGATTAAGCGTCAGCAATTCCCGATCACTCGATCAACCGATGTCGACGCATCTCATCCATAGTCCTCTTCTAACGCAGCATCAAGGGCGGCGTGGGCGCCGGCGAGCCATTGGGGATTGGTGGCAAGAGTTGTAGAGAGCGGGTGCGGGCCTTGAGGGCCTGCGCCGCTGCTTCATTGCGCGAGACGGAGCACTTCGGGTAGCCGGGGACCGGCTCGTCCACCCATTCGCGCAGGTTGAGCCAGCGGTCGCGCAGCTTCACTATCGGCCCGGCTGTCCGGGACGCGGCTTGTCATATCTCCTCGACGTAAACGACTCCGGGGATCGACTTGATCGCCTGATGCATCGCCGGCGCGGTCCTGACCTTTGTCTTGAGCCGGATCTCGGCTTCTCTGCCGCCGCAGGGGACCACCAGATCCACCGTGCCGTGCCCGCCCTGCTCCCTTGTAAGCAAGCCGTGGAGCGGGCCGATGGCGTCGTCGCCGCCGAGGAAAATCCGGAAACCCCTGGTTGAGCGCGCCGCCGCCGAATCGAGGGTGGAAAAGGAGCGGACCAACAGGCGGACCGAATCGCCGTCCTCGATCCGGACATCGACATTGACCAACACCGGCGTATTGGTCGCTGCGGCCGCGTCCAGCAGGTCGCGGCTCTCCGCCAGCGTTTCGGAAAATACGGTCACCTCGTAGAGGCCGCTGGAATCGCTGAGCTGGACGAAAGCGAACTTGTTGCCCTTGGCGTTGCGGCGCTCCTTGCGGCCGATCACCGTGCCGGCGAGCTTGGCGCCGGTGGGCGGGTTTCCGGCCTGCGCCATCAATTGCGCGTAAGAGACGACATTCAACTTCTCGAGAGTTTTGGCGTAGCTGTCCAGCGGGTGCGCCGAGAGGTAGACGCCGACCGCCTCGAACTCATGGCGCAGCCGGTCGGTCAGCGGCCAGTCCGGCACATCGGGCAGGCGCAGGGCGGCGCCGGCAGCGGCCGGATCGTCGCCGAACAGGCTGACCTGGTTGCTCGAGCGGTCGTCGGCGGCGACGGCCGCCAGCCTCGCGATCGTATCCACGCACTCGAACAACTGGCGGCGGTTCGGGTTCAGGGAATCCAGCGCGCCCGCCTTGATCAGATGCTCCATCTGGCGCTTGTTGACGACCCCGGCGCCGAGCCGGTCCGCCAGATCGCCGACATCCCGGAACGGGCCGTTCTGCGCCCGCTCGCCGACCAGGCTTTCCATCGCCGCCGCACCGACATTCTTGAGCGCCGCCAGTGCGTAGCGCACAGCGCCGTCCTCAACGGCGAACGCGACTCCGGACCGGTTGACGTCGGGCGGCAACAGGGCAATCCCCTCGCGCAGCAATTCGCGCCGGAAACCGGCGATCCTGTCGGCGTTGCCCATGTCGAACGACATGGAGGCGGCATAGAATTCGACCGGATAATTCGCCTTGAACCAGGCTGTCTGGTAGGCCACCAGGGCATAGGCGGCGGCGTGGGACTTGTTGAAACCGTAGCCGGCGAAGGCCGCCATGGTATCGAATATCTGCCGGGCGTGACGGGTCGCGATGCCGCTGTGCTCGGCGCAGCCGCGGATGAATGTATCGCCCTGGGCGTCCATCTCCGCCTTGATCTTCTTGCCCATGGCGCGGCGCAGCAGGTCGGCCCTGCCCAGGGTGTAGCCGGCCAGATCCCGGGCCATCTGCTGGACCTGCTCCTGATAGATCGGGATGCCGAAGGTTTCCTTCAGGACCGGCTCCAGCTTGGGATGATCGTAAGCCACGGCCTCGATGCCGTGCTTCCGGTTGATGTAGGACGGGATATTCTCCATCGGCCCGGGCCGGTAGAGAGCGACAACGGCGATGATGTCCTCAAAGCGGTCGGGCTTGAGCCGGCGCAGCACGTCGCGCATGCCGCTGCTTTCCAACTGGAACACGCCGGTCGTGTTGGCCCGCGAGATCATCTCGAAGGTTCCGGTGTCATCGAGCGGCAGGCGCTCCAGGTCGACCTCGATGCCCCGGACCTTCAACAGGTCGACGGCGGTTTGCAGGACGGAAAGCGTCTTCAGGCCGAGGAAATCGAATTTGACCAGGCCGGCCTTCTCGACATCCTTCATGTTGAACTGGCTGACCGGCATGTCCGAGCGCGGATCGCGATACAGCGGGATCAGTTCTTCGAGCGGCCGGTCGCCGATCACGACGCCGGCGGCGTGGGTCGAGGCGTGGCGGTACAGGCCTTCGAGCTGCAGGGCGATATCGATCAGCCGGGCGACGCTCTCGTCCTGGCGTCGCTGTTCCTGGAGCTGCGGCTCGATCTCGATCGCTTCCTGCAAGGTCACCGGATTGGCCGGATTGTTCGGCACCAGCTTGCACAGCCGGTCGATCTGGCCGTAGGGCATCTGCAGCACGCGGCCGACATCGCGTAATACCGCGCGGGCCTGCAGCTTGCCGAAGGTGATGATCTGCGCCACCCGGTCTTCGCCGTATTTCCGCTGAACGTAGCGGATCACCTCGTCCCGCCGTTCCTGGCAGAAATCGATGTCGAAGTCCGGCATCGACACGCGCTCGGGATTGAGGAAGCGTTCGAACAGCAAACCCCAGCGCAGCGGGTCGAGATCGGTGATCGTCAGCGCCCAGGCGACAACGGAGCCGGCGCCGGAGCCGCGGCCCGGCCCGACGGGGATGCCCTCTCCCTTGGCCCACTGGATGAAATCGGCCACGATCAGGAAATAGCCGGGGTAGCCCATCGATTCGATGACGCCGAGTTCGAAGTCCAGCCGTTCGCGATAGGGCGCGGCTGCCGCGGCCCGCTCCTCCTCGGTGCCGCTGCCGGACAGGACATGATCGGCCAGCCGCTTCTCCAGCCCTTCGGTCGCCCGGTGGCGCAGCTCGTCGATCTCCGACCGGCCGGCCTCCGATACGAAATGGGGCAGGATCGGCGCCCGGGTTTCCGCCATGACGGCGCAGCGCCCGGCAATCACCAGCGTGTTGTCCAGCGCCTCCGGCACATCGGCGAACTGGGCGCGCATCTCCTGGGCGGTCTTGAAGCGGAATTCGGGCGTCAGCCGCCGGCGTTCCGGCTCGTTGACGGACGTGCCGGCCGCAATGCACAGCAGCGTATCGTGCGCCGCATACATGCCTTCTTCGGCGAAAAAGGCCTCGTTGGTCGCAACCAGCGGCAGGTTCATGGCGTCGGCCAGCGCCAGCAATTTCGGCTCGATCGCGGTTTCCTCGCGCACACCCTGACGGCTTATCTCGATATAGAGACGGTCGCCGAAGATCGCCTTGAGCCGGTCGCAGACCGCTTCCGCCGCATCGCCCTGCCCGGCCGCGAGATAGCGCCCGAGCGGTCCACGCAGGCCGCCGGTCAGTGCAATCAGGCCCTCGGCATGGGCCTTGACGGCATCGCCCGGCACATGGGGCGACGCGCCCGCTTCGACGGCCAGAAAGGCCTGCGAGGTCAGCTTCAGCAGATTGCCGTAACCGGCCTCGTTCTGCGCCAGCAGGACAAGCTCATCGAAACTGTTCCGGTGGGTCCGGTTCGGCTCCGGCGTTTCGAAGGCGACCGCGAGCTGGCAGCCGACGATCGGCTGGATGCCGGCCTTGGCGCAGGTCTGGGAGAATTCCAGGGCGCCGAACAGGTTGTTGGTGTCCGTGATCGCCACCGCCGGCATCCGGTTGGCTTTGCACAGCGAGGCTATGTCTGGAATTTTGAGCGCGCCTTCGGACAGCGAATAGGCGGAATGAACCCGGAGATGGACAAAATCGGCGTGGCTCATCGGCAGTCCGGTGCGGTGGAAGAAGGGGGCAGATCGGTTATCGACCGAAGCCTACACGGATTCCGCGCGCTGCGCCCGGCCTCGGCGCAAATGGGCCGCAAATTCCAGGGGATTATTCGGTGGATAACCCTTCCCTACGCCGCTCGCCGCTCGGCCAGCCGACCGTCCGCCAGCTCCAGGACCCGATCCATCCGGTTGGCCAGCACTGCATTATGGGTCGCGACCAGGGCGCCGAGGCCGCTGCCGCGCACAAACTTCAGGAACTGCCGGAACACCCGCTCTGCGGTGGCGCGATCCAGATTTCCGGTCGGTTCGTCGGCCAGCAGCACCGCAGGCCGGTTGGCGACCGCCCGCGCAAGGGCGACGCGCTGCTGTTCGCCGCCGCTCAACTGCGCCGGCCGGTGCTTCAGCCGGTCCTCGAGCCCCATGGCTTCGAGAAGTTCCGCCGCCCGGGCCCGGGCGGCGCTCTTGCCGGCGCCGGCCAGCATCTGCGGCAGCATCACATTCTCCTGCGCGCTGAATTCCGGCAGCAGATGGTGATACTGGTAGACGAAGCCGAGGGACCGGCGACGCAGCAGCGCCCGTTGCTGGCCGGTCAGGCCTTCGCAATCCTGCTGCCGAAGCGTCACCCGGCCGCCGCTCGGCCGCTCCAGCAATCCGGCGATATGCAGAAGGGTCGATTTCCCGGCGCCCGAGGGGCCGACCAGGGCCACCATCTCGCCGGGGCGGATGGCCAGATCGACACCGCGCAGGACGTTGATCTGCCGTGCCGCCTGCCTGAAGGTCTTGCTCACCGATTCCAGGGCAAGCAACGGCGCAGCGCCGTGCGCACCATCGCCGCCGGTATCGGTGCCGGCCGACGGCTCATTCATTGCGCAGCGCCTCGACCGGATCGAGCCGCGACGCCCGCCAGGCCGGATAGATCGTCGCCAGGAAGGTCAGGGCCAGCGCCATCGCCACGATCTGGACGACTTCCAGCGGCTCGACCCTGGAGGGCAGGTGCGACAGGAAATAGACCGTTGCCGGAAACAGCTCGGCGCCGAACAGGCCTTCGACCCAGCGTTTCAGCCCGTCGATATTGTGCGCGACGCCGAGCCCGAGCAGCACGCCGAACACCGTGCCGGCTACCCCGATGGTGGCGCCGGTCATGAAAAACAGGCGCATAATGTTGCCGCGCGTCGCGCCCATCGTGCACAGGATGGCGATCGCCTGCCCCTTCTGCTTCACCAGCATGATCATGCTCGAGACGATGTTGAAGGCGGCGACCAGGATGATCAGGGTCAGGATCAGGAACATCACGGTCCGCTCGACCTGCAAGGCGCCGAAAAATGTCGAATGGATATCCTGCCAGGTCCGGACCACCGCCCCGGGTATGGCGAGATCGCGAACCCGTTCCGCCACCGTGTCGACCCGGTCGGGATCGACGACATCGATCTCGATATTGGAAACGCCGTTCTCGATCCGGAAGAAGTCCTGCGCGGTGGCCAGCGGCATGAACAGGTAGCCGCGGTCGTATTCCGACATGCCGACATTGAAGCGCCCGGCGACATCGAAGGTGGCGATACCGGGTACGCAGCCGACCGGCGTCGGATCGCATTTCGGCGACAGCAGGCGGACCCGCGCGCCCGTTCCCGCACCCAGATGCGCCGCCATGCGCTGGCCGAGGATCATCGTGCCGTCCTTGAAGCGCTCGAAGGCGCCCGGGCTCAGATTCTTGCTCAACAGGCGGTGGCGTCTCAGGTCTTCCGGCCGGATACCGCGGACGAAGGCGCCGGTGCTTCGCGCGCCGGCCGCCGCCATGACCTGCCCGTCCACCACCGCCGCTGCCCGCACCACGCCGTCGATCTTGCGGATTTCGGCGACCCACCTGTCATAGTCCCGGATCGGCCGGCCGGCGCCG
The DNA here is from genome assembly GCA_965249845.1 of Alphaproteobacteria bacterium. Taxonomy (GTDB): domain Bacteria; phylum Pseudomonadota; class Alphaproteobacteria; order Bin65; family Bin65; genus Bin65. The sequence continues at coordinate 2,330,823 of CBDFNA010000003.1, read as the reverse complement.
TAGACGACCAGATGGCTGTTGAAGCCCAGCACCCGCGACAGCAGTTCGGCGCGGAAGCCGTTCATCACCGACATGACGATGATGAGTGTCGCCACGCCGATGGTGATGCCCAGAAAGGCGAAAGCCGCAATGACGGAGACGAATCCCTCGCTGCGCCTCGGCCGGAGATAGCGAAAGGCCAGCATGCGCTCGGCCGGCGAAAACATCGAGAAACGCGCCGCAGCCTCAGTCATGGCGTGGCGCGGCCTTAGGCCAGCAGCCGGGCGAGCGCCGATTCGGCCGCAAGTTCTTCGCGCTCGCCGGAGCGCCGGTTCTTCAATTCCACGGTTCCGGCCTTTACGCCGCGCGGTCCGACGATGACTTGCCAGGGCAGGCCGATCAGGTCCATCCGCGCGAATTTGGTGCCGGCGCTGTCCTCGCTATCGTCATAGAGGCATTCGACACCGGCGGCACTCAGTTGTTCGTACAGCGCGTCGCAGGCCGATACGCAGGCGCTGTCCGAAGTGCGGAGATTGACCAGCCCGACCCGGAACGGTGCCACCGACTCCGGCCAGACGATCCCGTCCGCATCGTGGCTCGCCTCGATGATCGCGCCGGCCAGCCGCGATACGCCGATGCCGTAGGAGCCCATTTCGACCGGCACCTCCTTGCCGTCGGGCCCGGTCGCCACCGCCCCCATGGGCTGCGAATATTTCGAGCCGAAATAGAAGATGTGGCCGACCTCGATCCCGCGCGCCTCGACCAGATCGGCCGGCGCCACCGGGCAGGCCGCCGGATCGTGCTTGTCGTCGGCTGCCGCATAGAGGCCGGTCCAGTGGTCCACGATGGGCTGCAGGTCGCTGTCGTAGTCGACGTCCGCGGTAAAGATATCGAAGGACAGCAAATCCCTGTGGCAGTAGACGGCGCTTTCGCCGGTCTCCGCGAGAATGATGAATTCGTGGCTCAGATCGCCGCCGATCGGCCCGGTATCGGCGCGCATCGGAATCGCCTGCAGGCCCATCCGCGCGAAGGTGCGCAGGTAGGAAACGAACATCTGGTTGTAGGCGTGAACCGCGGACGGATAGTCGAGCGCAAAGGAATAGGCATCCTTCATGTAGAATTCCCGGCCGCGCATGACGCCGAAACGCGGCCGGACCTCGTCGCGGAACTTCCACTGGATGTGGTACAGATTCTTCGGCAGGTCGCGGTAGCTGCGGACCGAAGAGCGGAAAATCTCGGTAATCAGCTCCTCGTTGGTCGGCCCGTACAGCATGTCCCGCCCGTGACGGTCCTGGATGCGCAGCATCTCCTTGCCATAATCGTCGTAACGGCCGGAGACGCGCCACAGGTCGGCCGACTGGATGGTCGGCATCAGCATCTCCACGGCACCCGCCCGGTCCTGCTCCTCACGCACGATCTGCTCGATCTTCTTGAGGACCCGGAAGCCGAGCGGCAGCCAGGAGTAGATGCCGGCGCTGGCCTGCCGAACCATGCCGGCCCGCAGCATGTAGCGGTGCGAGACGATCTGCGCCTCGGCGGGCGTTTCCTTCAGCGTCGGCAGGAAAAAACGGGACAGGCGCATGGCGACTCGATTTCGGCTTGGAGCGGGACTGCGAACCGGGCGGTTCGATCGGGCATTTCTGCGCTGGCCGGAGGGGTACGGACTTTAGGGTCTCGGCGGTAGCAAGGCAACGGCGGGCCCACCCCACCAGATGTGATGCCCGAGGCCCATAGGGCCGCAGGGCTGGAAGCGCCCCTCTGAATTCAGTTCCACTGCCGACGCGGGAATTAGACGATTCGGCAAGTGGAACTGCAAATATGCCGACCAAAATGGATGCCTCAAAGCTAGGAAATTCCCGTAACACATTGTTATTAAATGATAAAATAGTTTTTGCATAAAAAACCTTGCGAATGGATATTGGATAGGGCAATATCGTTTGGATGAAGTGACGAGGGTACCAATGCTGCCAACCATCGATGACGTTCACCCGGTTGTACAAGATTTCGAGCCACGGATGCGGAAGGTGCTCGAAGCCGCATGGGACGATTGGATGGCGATGCCCAGTCGTGGACGCCTCTCCCCGCGATCACGTGCGTCGATAGTCTTTGATTTTATACGCGCCGGCGCAATTGATGAATTTGATGGTGATCCTGAAGTTAGAGTAATCGAGAAAGGGCAAACTGTACATTTCTTGTTTCGAGATCGAATTCTAGCTCGGTTTAAGAAAGCCAACGGCTCCGGCCTTGGTTCAAACATAGAAACGCAGGCGGTACTTGAGTTCATTGATCCACAACTTTCGCTACCGGATTTTCTGCCAGAAGTCCACCGCGTTGAAGTTTGTTATCACCTCGATAGTCTAGCGACTCGTATCGACCTCCTAACCGTGGCTGCTCGACAACGCCATCGGCGTCTTTGGAGCTACGAACTGGAATGCCCGCCGTCTGCTGACATTGTACCAATTCCGACGCCGATTAGGGGTGATACACCGCCACCTGAAATTTGGGTGCGTACACCTGCACAAGAATCTGATATAGACGAATAAATCATGCTGGCGAACGAAGAGATGCTGCGCCTAGCGCGGCAGCGAAAAGGAATCCGCCAAACGGAAGCAGCTCGCCGGTTGGGTATCGAGCAACCACTATTGTCGCGCATGGAGAATGGTCTCTCGGAAATTGGAGAGAACTTATTGATGCGCGCTGAAATCGTGTACGAATTGCCAAAATCATTTTTTTACTTGAGAGATCCCGTATTGGGTGCCCCAGTGAGCGTCCATCCGATGTGGCGACGCAAAGCGGACGTTACGGCCAGGGAGTTAGACATGGTCGTTGCCGAACTGAACCTCCGAGTTATACATTTACGGCGATTTCTCGAGGGAGTGGAATTTGCGAACTCCATAGATATCCCACGCCTTGATATAGATGACTATGAAAACCCCGAAGAGATAGCCGGAATTGTGCGTGCACATTGGAAAGTGCCACGCGGGCCGATTCGAGATTTGACTGCTTTGGTTGAACACGCAGGCGTTATCGTTTGCCATTCAGAAATGGGCGGAACTTCAATAAGTGGCGTTACATTTTCCGCTCCAGGTGTTCCGCCGCTCATAGTACTGAATATTGTACAACCGGCAGATCGGATGAGATATTCCTTAGCACATGAACTTGGACATCTGGTTATGCATCGATTTCCCTCTTCAGATATGGAAAGGGAAGCTAACGAGTTTGCAGCAGCACTGCTAATGCCTGCTCCTGATATTCGATCATATTTCAAAGCTCGCCGAATTGACCTCGCTCTCTTGGCTGCGATGAAACCTGAGTGGCGAGTCGCTATGCAGGCACTACTCATGCGCGCCAGTTCGCTAAATTTCCTTACGAAAAATCAAGCCCAATACCTTTGGAAGCAAATCAGTGCAAGAAGGCTTCGCTTGCGCGAACCTCCTGAGCTTGATTTCCCGAAAGAATCGCCGACTATTATTTCGACTATGGTACAGATGCACCTCAATTCACTGGGTTATTCCAAGGGCGAATTGGCACAATTCCTCCATATATATGAAAACGATCTGTTGGCCATGTACGAGGTAGAACCACCTCATTATGAAAGGCCGCGATTGACAATATTGAAATAAACTTTATTCCTCGTGCTAAGTTTGTAATGCTATTCGCAAAAAGAATTCTGATGCTGGTGTACAACTCTACCGTCAGAAATCCGCCAGATAGCTTTCGACCGCCCACGAGATCAGCGCCGTCGCGACGGCGGCCAGCACCGTGGTGGCCAACGCCTTGCGGCCCAGCAGGGGCCGGACGGGGGCGCCGGCATCGTGGCCCTCCTCCGGGGCTTCGTTGCGCTCGACGCCCCAGGGCAGCGCCATGAAGAAGAACAGCCACCAGACGATGGTGAAGACGACGATCGCGCCGAAAATCGTCATGGGCGGCGGCGCCCCCTCTCCTTCCGGGGAGTCAGACCTGCTCCAGCTCGACCAGCGTGCCGCAAAAGTCCTTGGGGTGCAGGAACAGCACCGGCTTGTCGTGGGCGCCGATCCTCGGTTCGCCGTCGCCCAGCACCCGCGCGCCTTCCGCCAGCAGCCGGTCGCGCGCCGCCAGGATATCCTCGACCTCGTAGCAGACATGGTGCATGCCGCCGGACGGATTGTTCGCGAGGAATTTCGCGACCGGCGAGCTTCCGCCCAGCGGATGCAGCAGCTCGATCTTGGTGTTGTCCAGCTCGACGAACACGGTGGTGACGCCGTGGGCCGGCTGGTCCTGCGGCTCGGATACCGTCGCGCCCAGCGTGTCCCGGTAAGTTGCCGTCGCGGCTGCCAGATCGGGGACGACGATGGCGACATGGTTGAGGCGGCCGATCATGATTGTGCTCTGTCGATCAAAGCCGGCGTCACGCGGACGACATGGACATCTGTCGCCGGCCTCTTGCCGGTTTCGTTGCGGATAACCCGGCGTATCGCGGCACGGACGGCCTGTTCAAGAATTTCATCGTCGCGCCGGCCGGAGGCGGACAGGCCCTCGACCGCCTCGTCGACCGCGTCGATCATGTTGTCGTAGAGCGCGTCTTCCCGGCTGTCGTCCTCCCCGCCGAGGCCGGCGAGCGTCACCACGGCATCTTCCAGAAGCTCGCCCTTGGCATCGACCACGACGGTCGCCACGGCAGCGCCGTTTTCCATCAGGCGGCGGCGTTCGCGGATGACCGGCCCGTCGACGGGCAGCAGGTTTTCCCCTTCGACCGCAAGCCGGCCGCTGTGCACCGTCTCGACGATGGCCGCCGGACCGGGCGCCAGGCGGACGATTTCGCCATTGATCGCAACGATGGATTGCGGCGTCTGGCACCGGCGGGCCAGCCGGCGGTGTTCGTGGAGATGGCGGCGTTCGCCGTGGACCGGCACGGCAATCTCAGGCCGGATCCACTGGTACATATCGACCAGCTCGTCGCGCGCCGGATGGCCGCTGACATGGACAAAATGATCCGACTCGGTAATGACCTCGACGCCCCGGTGCACCAGCGTATCCTGCAGGCGCCCGATGGCGCGCTCATTGCCGGGAATCTTGCGCGCGGAAAAGATCACCACGTCCCCGTCGTCCAGCGCAATCCGAGGATGGCTGCCGGCTGCGATTCGGGCGAGCGCGGCGCGCGGTTCGCCCTGGCTGCCGGTGCACGCGACCAGCACCTTGTCGCGTGGCAGTTTCGCCGCGTCCTCCTCGCCGAGGAAGCGCGGAAAGTTTCGCAGATAGCCGTTTTCGCGGGCGGCGTCGTTCATGCGCCAGAGCGACCGGCCGCACAGCGCCGCATGACGCCCGGTCGCCTTCGCCACCGCCGCAATGGTTTCGAGCCGGGCGACGTTCGAGGCGAAGCAGGCGATAGCGACCCGCCGATCCAATTTTCCGACCAGATCGATCAGGCTCTTCCGGACATCGGCCTCCGACCCGGAGCGGCCGTCTTCGAAGACGTTGGTCGAATCGCCGATCAGCGCCAATACCCCGTCGTCGCCGATCCGGCGCAGCGCCGCTTCATCCACCGGCGCGCCGATCAGCGGCTCCGGATCCAGTTTCCAGTCGCCGGTATGAAAAACCGCGCCGAGCGGCGTGCGGATCAGGAGCGCGTTCGGCTCCGGGATCGAATGGGTGAGCTGCACAAGTTCGACGCTGAAGGGACCGACCTCGAACGGCGCGCCGGGCTCGACCAGGGTGATCTGCGCTTCATCCTCCAGATCGGCCTCCGCCAGCTTGCGCTTGAGCACGGAAGCGGTGAAGCCGGTCGCGTAGATCGGGCATTTCAGGCGGGGCCAGAGATAGGGTACGGCGCCGATATGGTCTTCGTGCGCGTGGGTCAGCACCAGTCCGGCCAGCTGTTCCCTGCGTTCGGCGATGAATTTCGGGTCCGGCGTTATGACGTCGATGCCCGGCGTCCAGGGGTCGCCGAAGGTGACGCCCAGATCGACCATCAGCCAGCGATTGCGAAAGCCGAAGAGATTGAGATTCATGCCGATCTCGCCGGCCCCGCCAAGCGGCAGGAAATGGAGCGCGTCGTCTTTCATGAGCCGCAGGTTACCCGGTCCGGCGCGGGACGCGGCTGCCAGGCACGCGGGCAGGTGCGTTCATGCGCGGTTTCGTTCGTGGATTTCGCGCAAGCCGCGCAAAGTCACATCCTTGTCCAGTATATCGATCGCGTCGGTCGCTTCTCGCAGGGTCCCGGCGAGGCCGCCGGTCGCGATCACTGTCATCGGCGTGCCGCGCTCTTCCCGGATGCGGCGGACCAGCCCCTCGATCAGGCCGACATAGCCCCAGTAGACCCCGGATTGCATAGCCGGAACCGTTGCCGTGCCGATGACGGTCGGCGGCCGCCGCACATCGATCCGCGGCAGTTGCGCCGCCGCCCGATGCAGTGCATCGACGGAATGGGCGGCCGACGGCGCAATCACGCCACCGCAATAGTTGCCGGCCTCGTCGACCACATCCAGGGTCGTCGCCGTGCCAAAATCGATCACGATCAGCGGCCCGCCATGTTCGGCGAAGGCGCCGACGGTATTGGCGATGCGGTCGGCGCCGACCTCTTCCGGCGCATCGGTCAGCAGTTCGATGCCCAGTTCGACGCCGTCGTCGCCGACCACGAGCGGTTCGACGCCGAAATGATCCCGGCACAAGGCGCGAAGACTGAAATCGTTGCTGGGAACCACGTTGGCGATAATGGCGGCGTCGACGGCCCGGCGCTCCAGCCCCTTCATTTCGAAGAGCTGCATCATCCAGACCGCGAGTTCGTCGGCCGTCCGGTCGCCTTTGGTGGCGCTGCGCCAGATGCCGCGCCAATCGGCGCCGTCATGGACGCCGAAGACGATATTCGTGTTGCCGGAATCGATGGCGAGCAGCATCAGCGCCCTCCGGCGGGGAAGACTTCGCCACTGTGGACCGTCTCCTGCCCGCTCGCGGTATCGAGGATCAGGGCGCCTTCGGGATCGAGGCTGATGAAGCGGCCCTCGATACTGCGGTCCGGCAGAATCACGCGCACTTCCCGCCCGGCCGGCCAGGCGCGGCGGAGCCACGCCTCGCGGATACCGGCGAAACCGTCGTCCAACCATCGCAGCATCCAGCCATCGAGCGCGCGGCTGAGCGCGGCCAGGACCGCCCCGGCTTCAAGACCCCCGGCTCCCTGCGCCGCCAGACTGGTCGTCGGCCGGATCGCATCGACCGGGGCGCTGACGATATTGAGCCCGATGCCGAGGACGATCCACTCCAGATGGCCGTCGGCGCCGATCGAGGATTCCGGCAGAATCCCCGATATTTTTCTGTCGTCGACCAACACATCGTTGGGCCATTTGCAGGCTACAGCCGACGGTTTGCCGGTCAGCTCCCCGACCGTGTCGTGGACCGCCACGGCAGCCACATAGCCGATCTGCGCGGCCTGCCGGGGCAGCACGGCCGGCCGGAAGACATAGGAAGCGTAAAGGTTGCCGCGTGGGGATTCCCATTGCCTGCCGTAGCGACCGCGGCCGGCGGTCTGGCTCCCGGCCAGCACGACGGTACGGTCCAAGGCCCCCTGCAGCGCCAGACGACGCGCTTCTTCATTTGTACTGCCGACCGTGCCGAGACGGTGCAGGCGATAGCCAGCGGGCAGGGTCGCGGTCTCGCAGAGGCCGCTTTGGAGACGCTCGCTTTCCGGCGGCAGCGGTTTCACTTGCCTAGCCGCCGGTCAGGCTGAACACCGCTGTATCGGCCGCGCCGATCAGAAGGTTGGGAAACAGGAAGAACAGCAGGGTCGCCATGCCGGCGACAAGCTGGATGGCCCTGAGGTCGCGGCCGGGCCGGGCATCGAGCGCATCTTCCGGCTCGTCGAAATACATCACCTTGACGATGCGCAGATAATAGTAGGCGCCGACCACGCTGGTCACCATGCCGATGACGGCGAGGAAATACAGGCCGGCGTCGACCGCCGCCAGGAACACGTAGAGCTTGGCGTAGAAGCCGGCGAGCGGCGGGATGCCGGCCATGGAGAACATGAAGATAAGCATCATGGCCGCCATCGCCGGGTTGGTCCGGGACAGGCCGGTCAGGTCGCCGATATCTTCCACCATCCGGCCGCTGCGCTGCATGGCCAGGATCACGGCGAAAGTCCCCAGCGTCATCACGATATAGATCGCCATGTAGATAAGTACGGCGCTGTAGCCATCCTCGGTGCCGGAGGCGAGGCCGACCAGGGCATAGCCGACATGGCCGATCGAACTGTAGGCCATCAGCCGCTTGATGTTGGTCTGGGCGATCGCGGCGAAGGCGCCGAGGACCATCGACGCGATCGACAGGACGATAATAATCTGGCTCCACTGTTTAACGAGGCCGCCGAAGGGGCCGGCCAGCACGCTCATCAGCAGGCCCATCGCCGCCAGCTTGGGCGCGGCGGCGAAGAAGGCGGTGACCGGGGTCGGCGCGCCTTCGTAGACGTCCGGCGTCCACATGTGGAAGGGTACGGCCGAGACCTTGAAGGCGAGGCCGACCATCACGAACACCAGCCCGACGACCAGGCCGACCGACGGCACGGCGCCGCCGCCCAGCTGCGCTGCCAGGGCGGCAAAGCCGGTCGTCCCGCTGAAGCCGTAGACCAGCGACGCGCCGAACAGCAGCATGCCGGACGCCAGCGCGCCGAGGACGAAATATTTCAGCCCGGCCTCGCTCGATTTCACGGAGTCGCGCCGGATCGCGGCGACGACGTAGAGCGACAGGCTCTGCAGTTCCAGGCCGATATAGAGGGACAGCAGGTCGCCGGCCGAAACCATGACCATCATGCCGAGCGCCGCCAGCACGATCAGCACCGGATATTCGAACCGGTCGATCGCTTCGCGCGCATTGTAGCGGATCGACAGGATCACGCCGACCGCCGACGCCAGCAGGACGCCGACCTTCAGGAAGGTCGTGTACCCGTTGCTCACGAACATGCCGGCGAAGGCGGACCGGCTCTCGCCCGGCGACATCCAGACCGAGATGACGGCCGCTGCGATCAGCACCAGGACCGACAGGGCCGAGACCAGCCGGGCCGAGCCCTCGCCGCGAAACACGCCGATCATCAGCAGGACCATCGCGGCCGCGGCCACGAAGATCTCGGATGCGGCGTATTCCAGGTTCGGCAGGATCATGGCGCCGCTCCCCTAACGCGCCGCAAAGCAGGCTTCATTGACCTTGCACGCGCCGGCCTTGAAGCTTGTCAGCAGGTTCTTGACGGACGCGTCGAACACGTCGAGGAACGGTTCGGGCCAGATGCCCATCCACAGCACCAGGATGACCAGCGGCGCAAAGACCGCAACCTCGCGCGGGTTGAGGTCCTTGATCCGCATCAGATCCGGCCTGACCAGTTCGCCGAAGATGATCCGGCGGTACAGCCACAGCATGTAGGCAGCGCCCAGGATAACGCCGGTTGCGGCCAGCGCCGCGGCCCAGACATTGATCTGGAAGACGCCGAACAGCACGAGAAACTCGCCGACGAAGCCGCTGGTGCCCGGCAGGCCGACCGAGGCCAGGGTGAACAGCATGAACACGGCAGCATATCGCGGCATCCGGTGAACCAGGCCGCCGTAGCGGTCGATCCGGCGCGTGTGCATCCGGTCGTAGACCACGCCGACGCACAGGAACAGTGCGGCCGAGACGATGCCGTGGGAGAGCATCTGGAAGATTGCGCCGCTCACCGCCTGCTCGCCCAGCAGATTGCCGGCGCTGAGCTGCGCCGTTGCCGCGAAGATGCCCAGGGTCACGAAGCCCATATGGGCGACCGAGGAATAGGCGATCAGCTTCTTCATATCCTCCTGGGCCAGCGCGACCAGGGAGGTGTAGATGATCGCCACGATGCTCAGCGTGTAGACCAGCGGCGCGAAATAGACCGAGGCATCGGGGAACATCGGCAGCGAGAAGCGCAGGAAGCCGTAGCCGCCCATTTTCAAGAGCACACCGGCGAGAATGACCGAGCCCGCCGTCGGCGCCTCGACATGGGCGTCCGGCAGCCAGGTATGGACCGGCCACATCGGCACCTTCACGGCGAAGGAGGCGAAGAAGGCCAGCCAGAGCCATTTCTGCGCTTCCGCGCTGAAGCCGGTTTCCCGGGCGAATTTCAACAGCTCGACGATGTCGGTTGTGCCCTGCCCGGCCGCCTTGCTGAGAAAATAGACCGCCATGACGGCGACCAGCATCAGAACCGAGCCGAGCAGCGTGTAGAGGAAGAATTTGAACGCCGAATAGACCCGCCGCTCGCCGCCCCAGACGCCGATGATCAGGAACATCGGCAGCAGGACGCCTTCGAAGAAAACGTAGAAGGTGACGAGATCGAGCGCGCAAAAGGTGCCGACCAAGAAGGTCTCGAGCACCAGGAACGCCGCCATGAATTCGCGCACCCGCTTGGTGACCGCCCAGCTGCACAGGATGCAGATCGGCGTGAGCGCGGTCGACAGCAGGACGAACATCATGGAGATGCCGTCCACGCCCATATGGTAGTTCAGCGTGTAGCCGCCCGGGAACTTGAACCAGGCCACCTGCTCGACATACTGGAAATCTGCGGTTCCGGTGTCGAAGTTGATCCAGATCAGCAGCGAGATCAGGAAGGTCGCGAGCGAAGCCCACAGGGCGAGCCAGCGGGCGTTGCGGTCGGTCGCCTCCCGGTCGCCGCGCACCATGACGAGAATCAGCAGCGCCCCGATCAGCGGGGCGAAGGTGACGACGCTGAGAAGCGGCCAGGTTTCCATCGCCTAGCCCCACAGCCCGAAAACGAAGAGGGAGACGAAACCGAAGGCGCCGATCAGCACGGCGAAGGCGTAATGGTAGACGTAGCCGGTCTGCAGCAGGGCGGCGAGCCGCGAGCCGGCCTGGGTCGCGAGCGCGGCGCCGTCCGGGCCGAAGCGGTCGATGGTGCCGCCGTCGCCCTTCTGCCACAGGCCGCGGCCGACGATCATGGCGGGGCGCACGAAGAGCCGGTCGTACAACTCGTCGAACAGCCACTTGTTGAGCAGGAAGTAGTAGAGGCCGCGGAACCGTTTCGCCAATGCCTTGGGCCAGGCCGGCCGCAGCATGTACATCGCATAGGCCAGTCCGATTCCGCCGAGGCCGGCGACGACGGGTAGAACCTTGACCCAGGCCGGCACATGGTGTGCCGCGTCCAGGATCGCGCCCTTCTCCCGCATGTAGATCGACTCACCCCAGAAACCGGACCAGCCGTGGCCGGCGAACCAGCCGACGGCGAGTGCGCCTGCGAAGACCGAACCGAGCGCGAGCAGGAACAGCGGCGCCAGCATGACCATCGGCGATTCGTGGACATGGGCCTGGACCTCGGCCGGGGCGCGGCTCTCGCCGTGGAAGGTCATGATGATCAGCCGCCAGGAATAGAAGGCCGTCATGATCGCCGCGGCGATGCCCATCCAGAAGGCGAACAGCCCGAGGCCGGTATGGGCACCGAACGCCGCCTCGAGAATCAGGTCCTTGGAATAGAAGCCGGCGAAGCCGAAGACGAACGGGATGCCGACCCCGGCCAGCGCCAGCGAGCCGATCCACATCAGGATGTAGGTCGTCTTCATCCTGCGCCAGAGGCCGCCCATGCGCCGCATGTCCTGCTCGTCGGACATGCCGTGGATGACGGAGCCGGAACCGAGGAACAGCAGCGCCTTGAAGAAGGCATGGGTCATCAGGTGGAACATCGCCACCGGATAGGCGCCGATGCCGGCGGCGAAGAACATATAGCCGAGCTGCGAGCAGGTCGAATAGGCGATGACCCGCTTGATATCGTTCTGCACCAGGCCGACGGTCGCGGCGAAGAAAGCGGTGAACGCGCCGACGGTGACGACGACCGCCAGCGCCAGCGGCGCGAACTCGAACATCGGCGACAGGCGGCACACCATGAACACGCCGGCCGTCACCATGGTGGCGGCGTGGATCAGGGCGGAGACCGGCGTCGGGCCTTCCATCGCGTCAGGCAGCCAAGTGTGCAGCAGGATCTGGGCCGACTTGCCCATGGCGCCGATGAACAGGAGGATGCAGGTCCAGTCGAGCGCGGTCTGGCCGTCGATCTTGAAGCCGCCGACGGTGGTGATCTCCTTGCCCGGCAGGCCCTGCGCCGCCGGCAGCACGGTCGAGAAATCGAGCGAACCGAAAATCGCGAACACGGCGAACACGCCGAGCGCAAATCCGAAATCGCCGACCCGGTTGACCAGGAAGGCCTTGATGGCGGCGGCGTTGGCGCTCTCGCGCTTGTACCAGAAGCCGATCAGCAGGTAGGAGCACAGGCCGACGCCTTCCCAGCCGAAGAACATCTGGGCGAAATTCTCGGCCGTCACCAGCATCAGCATGGCGAAGGTGAACAGGCTGAGATAGGCGAAGAACCGCGGCTTGTGCGGATCGTGGCTCATATAGCCGATGGAGTAGACATGGACGACGGCGGAGATCAGTGTCACCACCACGACCATGACGGCGGCCAGCGTGTCGAAACGCAGCGCCCAATCGACGCTCAGTTCGCCCGACGCCATCCAGGTGTACAGCCGGATCGGCTCCGCCGGGCCGGTCTTGGCGAAGCCGACCTGGTACAGGATGATCCCGCCCAGGATCGCCGAGACGACCAACAGCCCGGACGTGATGTACATCGAGGCCCGGTCCCCGATCCGCCGGCCGAACAGCCCCGCGATGACGGCGCCGATCAGCGGCAGGAAGATGACGGCAACATACATTCAATCAGCCGGCACTTTATTTCTTCGCAGGATTTGGTTTTGAGCCAGCGGGTCTCTTTGGCTGCGCACCACGCGTCAGCCCGTCGCCTCCTGGACCCTTGGGCTGTGGTTTTGCTCCAGAGCCTTTTTCTGGTCGCGCTCCATCGGAGAGGCCTTTTTTGAAGCCATCAGTTTTCTCCTTTTTCTACGGATCGTGATCTCGCTTTTGAGCTTGGAGCACTTCTAGCTGAGCGTTTGAAAGTGACTTTTGATTTGAAGGCAACTTTAGCACTGCCAGGCTTTGTGCCGGCTTTTGAAGTTGGGCGCACACCCGCACCAACACGAATTCTTCCGAGATTTATCTTGCGCATCTCATTCTACCCTATAGAAGCCAAGACTCTTGATACTTTCGCCACTGATCCACCCGCCAATCGAATCCTTTAACTCTTCTCCAAATTCGCCGTCTTCAGTAATTTCATATAGTTTTTCCAAATAAATGTCTCGACCATATGGCGCTATCGATACAAACGAGTTTGTTCCGAACTCGCCTCCAACCTTAGAACCGTCATCCAATTCTGCGACTATCCAACATCCATTTTCCTCAGTCAAAAAGAACCAATCCCAAGCATGAGGAGTAAGGTCAACACGAGATAGGCCAATTATTCCAAGAGAGTATTGACTCCAATTCGCTCTCCATATCGAAGAAAACAAAAAAGCTAAGAGAATTGGTCCAACAAAAAGAATTAGGAAAAGCCAACAAAATACTATCCAATCAAAGCCTACTTTTCCTGTACTCGATACACTATTGAAGCTCTGCCATATCGCTACAATACGATCTACCCAAAGATATGTCAAAGGGGAAATCAGCAAATGAACGAGAACACTCAACTGAAAAGATACAACAAAGAAATGCGTATTGGACCGAAAAACACTCGGAATTCTAGCGCTTAGTACTTGCCACGCCAGAAACCCTGGCGCAACCAGTAAGACTATTACGATTAACGCTTCAACAGTGTTGGGCATGCCGGGCTCAGCCTTTCATCACGTTCACGTCTTCCACCGCGATCGAGCCGCGGTTGCGGAAGTAGATGACGAGAATGGCCAGGCCGATGGCGGCCTCAGCAGCGGCCACCGTGAGCACGAACATGGCAAAAATCTGGCCGACAAGATCCTTCAGCGCCCACGAGAAGGCGACGAAATTGATGTTCACGGCGAGCAGGATCAGCTCGATCGACATCAGGATGACGATGACGTTCTTCCGGTTCAGGAAAATGCCGAAGATCCCGATGGTGAACAGGATCGCGGCGACCGTCAGATAGTGAGCGAGACCGATCTCCCACATCGCGTCAGACGCCCTCCCCCGGCCGCACCTTCTTGAGTTCCACCGTGTCCTCGCGGCGGCGGTGGACCTGCTCGGCGATCTTCTGTTTGCGCACGCCGGTGCGCTGGCGCAGCGTCAGCACGATGGCGCCGACCATGGCCACGAACAGCACCATGCCAGCGAGCTGGAACAGGTAGATGTATTTCGTGTAGAGCAGCCGGCCGAGCATTTCGGTGTTGGTGAGCGCACTGCCCTCCGGCACCTTTTCCGCCAGCGCGCCCTCGACCCCAGGGGCCACGGCCCAGATGCCGCCGACGAAGACGATCTCGCCGAGCAGGATCGCGGCGATCAGGCCGCCGACCGGCAGATAGCGCTGAAAGCCCTCGCGCAGTTCGACGAAGTTGATGTCGAGCATCATCACGACGAACAGGAACAGCACCGCGACCGCGCCGACATAGACGATCACCAGGATCATCGCGAGGAACTCGGCCCCGGTCAGCACGAACAGCCCGGCGGCGTTGAAGAAGGTCAGCACCAGGAACAGCACGGAATGGACCGGGTTACGCGCCGTCACCACCATCACGGCGGCGGCGACGGCGACAAAGGCGAACAGGTAGAAGGCGATGGCTTGCAGGATCATCGGCGACTACCGGTAGGGCGCATCGGCGGCGAGCGCCTGCGCAATTTCGCTTTCCCAACGGTCGCCGTTCGCCAGCAGCTTCTCCTTGTTGTACATCAGCTCTTCGCGCGTCTCGGTCGCGAATTCGAAGTTCGGCCCCTCGACGATGGCATCCACCGGGCAGGCTTCCTGGCAGAAGCCGCAATAGATGCATTTCGTCATGTCGATATCGTATCGGGTCGCCCGGCGACTGCCGTCGGCGCGCGGCTCGGCCTCGATGGTGATGGCCTGGGCCGGGCAGATCGCCTCGCACAATTTGCAGGCGATGCAGCGCTCCTCCCCGTTCGGATAGCGGCGCAGGACGTGCTCGCCGCGGAAGCGCGGGCTGAGCGGCCCCTTTTCATAGGGGTAGTTGATCGTCACTTTCGGCTTGAAGAAGTAGACCAGCGTCTTCCACAGGCCGGCGCCGATTTCCCAAAGCAGGACGGTTCGAATTGTGCGCAGCATGGTTCCTCTCCCTATGCCGGCAGCCAGCCGGCGTACAGCATCACGCCGGAATAGGCCACGACGGCAACGAGCGACAGGGGCAGGAAGACCTTCCAGCCCAGCCGCATGAGCTGATCGTAGCGGTAGCGGGGCAGCGTCGCCCGCACCCAGATGAACACGAACAGCAGGAACGAGATTTTCAGCGCCAGCCAGATCGGTCCCGGAATCCAGTTCAGCCAGGAAACGTCCAGCGGCGGCAGCCATCCGCCCATGAACAGGACGGCGGTGATCCCGCTCATCATGATCATGTTGATATATTCGCCGAGGAAGAACAGGGCGAAGGGGAAGGCGGAATATTCGACGAAATAGCCGGCGACCAGTTCGGCCTCGGCTTCCGGCAGGTCGAAGGGATGGCGGTTGGTCTCGGCCAGCGCCGAGATAAAGAACACCACGAACATCGGCGCCAGCGGAATCCAGTACCAGCGCCAGAAGCCGCCCTGCTGGGCCAGCACGATCTCCGACAGATTGAGCGTACCCGCCGCCAGCAGCACCGTGATCATCACGAAACCGATGGAGACTTCGTAGGACACCATCTGCGCCGCCGAGCGCAGCGCGCCGAGGAAGGCATAGCGCGAATTGCTCGCCCACCCGGCCATGATGATGCCGTAGACCCCCATCGAGGAGATCGCGAACAGATACAACACGCCGACATTGATGTTGGATAGCACCCAGATGCCGCTTTCGCTCTGGCCCAGCGGAATCACGGCCCAGGCGACCAGGGCGAGCGTGAAGGTCAGCACCGGAGCGAACAGGAACACCGCCCGGTTGGCGCCGGACGGGATGATCGTTTCCTTCATCAGCAGCTTGAGGCCGTCCGCCATCGGCTGCAGCAGGCCGAACGGGCCGACGACATTGGGGCCCTTGCGCAGCATCATGGCGGCCAGGACCTTGCGCTCGTACCAGGTGAGCAATGCCATGCCGACCAGCAATGGCACGACGATCGCCAGGATCCAGCCGATCAGGATCAGCGCCGGCAGGGCGTAGCCTTCCCAGAAGACCATCGGGCGCTATCCGTCCGTGCCCGTGCGGGCGCCGTCCGCCAGCGCCTGGCGCATCTGCGTGCACTTCGCCATGGTCTCGGAGCAGCGGCTGATCGGATCGGTCATGTAGAAATTCTGCACCGGCGAGCGGAACGGCGCCGGGTCAGGCTCGCCGTCCGCGGCAGCATCGCCGAACGACTCCCACGGCGCCGGCAGGATCTCGTTGATAGCCTCGAAGACCGGGTTGGCCTGTGCCAGCCGCGCGCGGACCTGGGCCAGCGAATCGTATGGCAGCCTGTGGCCGGCAACGTCGGAGAACGCACGGATAATCGTCCAGTCCTCGCGCGCATCGCCGGGCGGAAAGATGCTGAGCGCGGTGCGCTGGGGCCGGCCTTCGACATTCACATAGGTGGCGCTTTTCTCAGTGTAGGCCGCGCCCGGCAATACGACATCGGCCCGGTTGGCGCCGGCATCGCCGTGATGGCCCTGATAGACGACGAAGGCGTTGCCGAGCCGGTTCATGTCGAACTCGTCGGCGCCCAGCAGCCAGACCAGGCCGATCTCGCCCGTGCCGGCGCCGTCAAGGATTCCGGCTGTATCGCGGCCGCCCTCGCCCGGCGCAAAGCCGAGATCGAGCCCGCCGACCCTCGAGGCTGCGGTGTGCAGCACGTTGAAACCGTTCCAGCCGTCGCGGACCACGCTGAATTTTTCGGCGGTCTGGCGCGCCAGACCGAGCAGCGCCGCGCCGTCTTCGCGCGCCAGCACGCCCGGCCCGACGATCAGCATCGGCCGTTCAGCACGATCCAGAACCTCGGCAAAGCCGTGGTCGCCGCCGGCCAGCGCGCGCAGCGTGTCCACGCCATTGCCCAGATGGTCGCAGCGGTAGGTCAGGTCGGCCGCTTCGCCGATCAGGCCGATCCGGAAGCTGCCGGCGCGCCAGCGCCGCCGGATGCGCGCGTTGAGAACCGCGGCCTCGATCCGCGGGTTGGCCCCAATCAGCAGCAGCGCATCGGCCTCGTCGATGCCTGCGATGCCGCTGTTGAACAGGTAGCTCGCGCGCACCGCCGGATCGACCTTGGCTCCGTCCTGGCGGCAGTCGATGTGGGGCGAGCCGAAGGCTGCCATGAGGTCCTTCAGCGCGATCATCGCCTCGGCGTCGGCCTGGTCGCCAGCGATCGCCGCGGCCTGCGCGCCGCCGACCTCGGCGAATTTATCGGCGATGGCGGCGAAGGCCTCGGGCCAGGACGCCGGATCCAGCCTGCCGTCGCGGCGGACATAGGGCCGGTCCAGGCGCTGGCGTTTCAGGCCATCGCAGGCGAAGCGGGTCTTGTCGGAGATCCATTCCTCGTTGATGTCGTCGTTCAGGCGCGGCAGCACCCGCATGACCTCGGCGCCGCGGCTGTCGACCCGGATGTTGGAGCCGACGGCATCCATGACGTCGATCGATTCGGTCTTGCGCAATTCCCAGGACCGCGCGGCGAAGGCGTAGGGCTTGGAGGTCAGCGCGCCGACCGGGCACAGGTCGATCACGTTGCCGGAGAGTTCGGAGGTCAGCGAGCGCTCCAGATAAGTCGCGATCTCCATATGCTCGCCGCGATGGAGCGCGCCGATTTCCTCGACGCCCGCAACTTCTTCGGCAAAGCGGATGCAGCGGGTGCAATGGATGCAGCGGGTCATGATCGTCTTGACCAGCGGCCCCATTTCCTTGTCGTGCACCGCGCGCTTGTTTTCCTCGAAGCGGGTGCGGTCGTGGCCGTAGGCCATCGCCTGGTCCTGCAGGTCGCATTCGCCGCCCTGGTCGCAGATCGGGCAGTCGAGCGGATGGTTGATCAGCAGGAATTCCATCACGCCCCGGCGGGCCTTGATCGTCTTTTCCGAATCCGTAAAGACGACCATGCCGTCCAGGATCGGCTGGGCGCAGGAGGCGACCGGCTTGGGCGCCCGCTCCACCTCCACCAGGCACATGCGGCAGTTGCCGGCAATCGACAGCCGTTCGTGGAAGCAGAAATGCGGCACTTCCTTGCCGATCGACTGTAATGCCTGGAACAGGGTCAGGCGCCCGTCGACCTCATGCTCTTCGCCGTTGACGGTGATCGTTGCCATCGCGCTCACGCCGCCACCTTGCGTTGCAGAATCCGGCGCTCCAGTTCGGGCCGGAAATGCCGGATCAGGCCCTGGATCGGCCAGGCCGCCGCGTCGCCCAGCGCGCAGATCGTGTGCCCTTCGACCTGGTAGGTCACTTCCTCCAGCATGTCGATTTCATCGATATCGGCATCGCCGCGTACCAGCCGGGTCATCACGCGCCACATCCAGCCGGTGCCTTCGCGGCACGGCGTACACTGGCCGCAGCTTTCATGCATGTAGAATTTCGACAGGCGGCAGATCGCGTTCACGATATCCGTCGACTTGTCCATCACGATGACCGCCGCGGTGCCGAGGCCCGATTTGAGGCCGGCCAAGGTATCGAAATCCATCGGCAGGTCCTGGCAGATATCGGCCGGCAGGCACGGCACCGACGAGCCGCCGGGAATGACGGCGAGCAGATTGTCCCAGCCGCCGCGCACGCCACCGGCATGTTTCTCGATCAGCTCGCGGAACGGGATGCCCATCGCCTCTTCGACGTTGCACGGCGTGTTCACATGGCCGGAAATGCAGAAGAGCTTGGTCCCGGTGTTGCGCGCGTCGCGGCCGATGCCGGCGAACCAGGACGGCCCCCGGCGCAGGATGGTCGGCGCGACGGCAATGGATTCGACATTGTTGACCGTGGTCGGGCAGCCGTAGAGGCCGGCATTGGCCGGGAACGGCGGCTTGAGGCGCGGCTGCCCCTTCTTGCCTTCGAGGCTTTCCAGCAGGGCGGTTTCCTCGCCGCAGATATAGGCGCCGGCGCCGCGGTGGACGTGGATATCGAAGTCCCAGCCCGAGCCGCTGGCGTTGCGGCCGATCAGCCCGGCGGCATAGGCCTGCTCGACCGCGGCCTCCAGGCGCTCGGCCTCGCGGTAGAATTCGCCGCGGACATAGATATACGCCGCGTTGGCGCCCATTGCGAAACCGGCGATCAGGCAGCCTTCGACCAGCTTGTGCGGATCGTGGCGCATGATGTCCCGGTCCTTGCAGGTGCCGGGCTCGGATTCGTCGGCATTGACGACCAGATAGTGCGGGCGGCCGTCGCGCTTGTCGTCCGGCGGCATGAAGGACCATTTGAGGCCGGTCGGGAAGCCTGCGCCGCCGCGACCGCGCAGGCCGGAATCCTTGATCTGCTGGCAGACCCAAGCCCGGCCCTGCTTGAGGAACCAGGCCGTCTGGTCCCAGTCGCCCCGGCGGCGCGCGCCCTCCAGGCCCCAGTCGTCGAGGCCGTAGAGGTTGGTGAAGATGCGGTCGCGGTCGTCGAGCATCAGGCCCCGCCCTCCCCTGCATCCGCCTTGGCCAGCACGGCGGCCTGCGCAACCCAATCGTCGCGGTCGGCCCGGCCCCCCAGCTTCAGCGCGCCGTTCACCCAGTCCGCCTCTTCGGGTGTCCAGGCGGCGATCTGGTCGAAATGGTAGACGCCGATGCCGTGAAGGGCGCCCTCGATCTTCGGCCCGAGGCCCTTGATCCGGGTCAGCGCGTCCGCTTTGCCCGCGCGCGGTCCGTCGAGCGCAGCCGGCCGACTGCCTTTGGCCGGCGCGGCAGGAGCCACCTCCGCAGTGCCGGCGCCGATCATGCCGTAGACTGCCGCCGGATCGAAGGGCGCCGGGGTCTGCACGTCGATCAGCGTCCGCGCGCCGTCTTCCGGCTCCGAGGAATGGCGGCCGACCAACGATCCGGTCGGCAGTTCGCCGCCGTTTTTCAGAGTGCGCAAGACGACCGTGAAATTGTTGTAGGTCAGATCTTCGACGAAATCGTCGTTCACCTGGACCATGGGCGCGTTCACGCAGGCGCCGAGGCACTCGACCTCCGTGCAGGTGAACAGCCCATCCTCGCTGGTCTCGCCGGGCCCGATCCCGACTTCGTCGCGGATGGCGCGGAACACGTCGCCAATGCCGCGCAGCATGCAAGGCGTCGTGCCGCACACCTGGAGATGGTACCGGCCGACCGGGGCCAGGTTGATCATCGTGTAGAAGGTCGCGACCTCCATCACGCGGATTTTCGCCATGCCCAGCCGCCCGGCGATATGTTCGATGGCGGCCTGGGGCAACCAGCCGCCGTGCTGGCGCTGGGCCATATCGAGCAACGGCAGCACCGCGCTCGCCTGCCGGCCTTCCGGATAGCGGGCGATCGCCTTTTCCGCCGCCCGGCCGTGCTCGCCATCGAAGGCAAAGCTGGCCGGCTGGTCGACCGTCGCGCCGGCCGCGGGCCCGCTCACCGGTCGACCTCGCCGAACACGATATCCATAGAGCCGACGACGGCGCAGACATCCGCCAGCATGTGGCCGCGGGACATGAAATCGGTCGCCTGGAGATGGGCGAAGCCCGGCGCCCGGATCTTGCAGCGGTAGGGCTTGTTGGTGCCGTCGGAGACCAGATAGACGCCGAACTCGCCCTTCGGCGCCTCGACGGCGGTGTAGGTCTCGCCGGCCGGCACGCGGTAGCCTTCGGTATAGAGCTTGAAATGATGGATCAGCGCTTCCATCGAGCGCTTCATCTCGGCCCGCTTCGGCGGCGTCACCTTGTTGTCGTCCGCCGCCACTGGGCCATCGAGCGTCTCCAACTTGTCGAGCGCCTGGTCGATGATCCGCAGGCTCTGCCGCATCTCCTCCATGCGCACGAGATAGCGGTCGTAACAATCGCCGTTCTTGCCGATCGGAATATCGAAATCGTAGGCCTCGTAGCCGTCATAGGGCTGGGCCTTGCGCAGATCCCAGGCCAGGCCCGAGCCGCGCAGCATCGGGCCGGAAAAGCCCCAGTCCAGTGCGTCCTTGGCGTCGACGGCGCCGATATCGACCGAGCGCTGCTTGAAGATGCGGTTCTCGGTCAGCAGCGTCTCGATATCGTCGATAATTTTCGGGAAAGCCTCGCGCCACGCCCGGATATCGTCGATCAGGCCGGCCGGCAGGTCCAGATGCACACCGCCGGGCCGGAAATAGGCCGCGTGCAGCCGCGCGCCGCACACCCGCTCATAGAAGGCCATGAGCTTCTCGCGCTCTTCGAAGGCCCAGAGGAAGGGCGTCAACGCGCCGACGTCCATGGCGTAGGCCGGGACGGTCAGCAGATGGTTGAGCACCCGGCCGATCTCGGCATAGAGCACGCGGATCGCCTGGCCGCGCGGCGGCACCTCGAGGCCCAGCAGCTTTTCCGTCGCCAGCGCGAAAGCATGTTCCTGGTTCATCGGCGCGACATAATCGAGCCGGTCGAAATAGGGCACCGCCTGGAGATAGGTCTTCTGCTCGATCAGCTTCTCCGTGCCGCGGTGCAGCAGGCCGATATGCGGGTCGGCGCGTTCGACGATCTCGCCGTCCATCTCCAGCACCAGGCGCAACACGCCGTGGGCCGCCGGATGCTGCGGCCCGAAATTCAGGTTGAGATTCTTGATCTCGACCTCGCCGGGCCTGAGATCGCCCGCCGCGCCCCTTCCGTCCGGCATCGCGTCAGCCCTCGGCGCTTCCGGCGCCGGCAGCTTTCTCGTCTCCCGGCGCCGTCGGCGGCAAGCCGCGCGTCATGCCTTCCCAGGGCGAGAGAAAATCGAAGGTCCGGTAGTCCTGCTGCAATGTCACCGGCTCGTAGACCACCCGTTTCTGCTCCTCGTCGTAGCGGACCTCGACGAAGCCGGTGAGCGGGAAATCCTTGCGCAGCGGATGGCCGTCGAAACCGTAGTCCGTCAACAGGCGGCGCAGGTCCGGGTTGTCCGAGAAATAGATGCCGTAGAGATCCCACGCCTCGCGCTCGAACCAGCCGGCGGCGCTGAAGACCTGGGCGACCGAAGGCACCGGCGTCTCCTCGTCGGTATGGACCTTGACCCGGCAACGCAGGTTCGCGGTCACGCTCAGCAGGTTGTAGACGACATCGAAGCGCTCTTCGCGCGCCGGCCAGTCCACGCCGCAGAGATCGACCAGGCAGGTGAAGGCGCAGTTTGGATCGTCGCGCAGACGCGTCAGCACCCTGACGATCGTCGGCCGACCGACCGTGAGGCACAGTTCGCCGCGCACGATATCGGCCTCGATCACCTCTTGGGACAGGGCGGCGAGGACATGCTCTTTCAGGTCGTTGAGCGCTACCAGGGACATCGGCTGCCGTGGTATCGCGGTCTAGCGCGCAAAACTCGCCGTGCGGCGGATTTTCTTCTGAAGCTGCATCACGCCATACAGCAGCGCTTCGGCGGTCGGCGGACAGCCGGGCACATAGACATCGACCGGCACGATCCGGTCGCAGCCCCGCACCACCGAATAGGAATAGTGGTAATAGCCGCCGCCGTTGGCGCAGGAGCCCATCGAGATCACCCAGCGCGGCTCGGCCATCTGGTCGTAGACCCGGCGCAGCGCCGGCGCCATCTTGTTGGTCAGCGTGCCGGCCACGATCATCACATCGGACTGGCGCGGGCTGGGGAAAAAGACGGTGCCGAACCGGTCGAGGTCGTAGCGGCTGGCCCCGGTGTGCATCATCTCGACGGCGCAGCAGGCGAGGCCGAAAGTCATGGGCCAGAGCGAGCCGGACTGGGCCCACCCGACCAGCGAATCCAGACTGGAGACGACGAAGCCCTTGGACTGGAAATCCTTGTCGAGGAACGCATCCAGTTCGGGCAGTTTCGCCAAGGCGTTACCGGCGGCGGCGCCAGCGGCCGGGTCAGGGGCTGCTACTCCCATTCCAGCGCCCCCTTCTTCCATTCGTAGACGAAGCCGACGGTCAGGATGAGCAGGAACACGACCATCGACCAGAAGCCGAAATGCTGGGTCTCCGGCGGCAGAAGCCGAAATGCTGGGTCTCCGAGAGCGTGATCGCCCAGGGAAACAGGAAGGCGACTTCCAGGTCGAAAATGATGAACAGGATCGCGACGAGATAGAAGCGGACGTCGAACTGGCCGCGCGAATCGTCGAAGGGGTCGAAGCCGCACTCGTAGGCCGCGAGCTTCTCCGAATAGGGATTCTGTTTCGCCAGAATCCACGAAGCGGCGACCATCGCGATCGCCAGCCCCAGGGCAATTCCCAGAAAGACGGCGATCGGCAGATATTCGGCTAGGATATCGCTCATCGGTCCCGCAAGGGTTGCCTTGTTTTGCGGCGCCGCACGGCAGTACGCCGGCGACGTTCACGCATGCAGCCGCGCTGTCGCGGCCCCGGCCCGGACGAACCGGTTATAGGACCGGCGGTTTCGAATGCAAAGCCTTAGCATGGTCGCGTATGGCCGCACACCGGGCACGCAACGGGAGCGCGGCAAATCTTCGTGAACGCAGCGTTTTTGGAACCGGGAATGTCGAAGGGCGGTGGCGGGAGTGACGGGACTCGAACCCGCGGCCTCCGGCGTGACAGGCCGGCGCTCTAACCAAACTGAGCT
Organism: Alphaproteobacteria bacterium; assembly: GCA_965249845.1. Lineage (GTDB taxonomy): Bacteria > Pseudomonadota > Alphaproteobacteria > Bin65 > Bin65 > Bin65. The sequence goes on along the minus strand of CBDFNA010000003.1, from coordinate 2,307,250 downwards.
ACACCCCCGCAGCAGGCGCGGCTCGCGGCCGGAATGCGCCCCGGAATGCGCCCCGGAATGAGCCGATGCAGAGCGCGGCATGTAGAGCAGCCCCCGACAGGTGTCAAGCGAGCGGCCCGCCGGGCAGATGCGGTTGCCGGAGACAGTCTACGGTATGGCTCTGTCGAGCGATTGGATAAACTGGATGCCGTCGATCTTCTTTCTGCTCAAGCGCTCGTCGTTAGTCACGAAGAGGTCCGTTTCCGCTGCTGCTGCGCAAGCAAGCTGAATCGCGTCGGGCGCGCCGATCGAACGGTCCCGGCGTATCTCGGCAAACCTTGGGGCTGCGCGGATATCGAACGGCAGGACCGTGGCTCCTGTCAGAATTGTGTGCTCGTACAGCTGCACCAATTCCGATTCGCCGGTCTCCAGGGGCTTCACCAGGACTTCACCGAGCGTGATCGCCGAGGTAAGGAGCTCGTCCCGGCGCTCCATCATCCATTCGCGTAATGCCGTAACCTGCCTGGCACGTTCGCCACGGTCTTCAAGAAGATAAATGAAGAGATTCGTGTCCCAAAAAATTCTGCTCATTGCCAGCCCTCGCGGAGCCGCGCGACATACTCATCCGCATCTTCGTCCGCCCAGATCTCCCGACCCAGGCCGCGCAGGGACAGAATCGGGTCATTTCCGCCGCTTTCGCGACTGCCGACATACTCCCGGCGATACCATTCGATAAGATCGCCATAGGCTGGCGGTATCTCGCGCGAATCGGGAACTTCCTTGCCCGAAACGCGAAGGCGGTGACATGGGTCGCCAGGACGGTAGAGGCGTCGACGGCCCTTGGCCGTCTCGAACAGCATCCGGTATCGCCCGGGGTTCGGCGGCTTGTTCGCAACGCAATGGAGATACGCGTGGACCTGTACGCCGGGTCGCAGCGCGCCGGTACCTGCCACCTTCTCTGCCTCGGCCTTGCGGACAATTTCCGCGACGGTGAAATCTTTCCGGTCCGGATGCCGCCGGTGCAGCAGTGCCGTCGCGATCCATACTTCGTCGGCTACTCGAATTCTTACCATGTCTTTTTCGCTTTCTTTAGTTTACCAAGATAATTTAGTTATTGAATATGAACACGGCAATGGAGCAATTCTAAAGCCGATAATCGAGAAGGATATGCGCCGCCGGGGACGATCGCGATTGCGCGCCGGAATATCCCGTCCTTCGCCCCAGCTAGTGGGACACGCCGCCCGCCACCCTATCGGCAAACCGCTGGCGCGCCGGCGGCAAGGGCCGGTCGTGGGGCGCGAAGACGTGCCGTTCGAGAAAATGGCCGCCGATTTTGAGCCCGTCGGCGATATCGGGCCAGCAATCCGCCCCCGAACCGGTGGCCGAACCGGCCCTGACGCCAGCATCGGCCCCGCCGTTCAGGAAATCCGGCAGGCGCAGCAGGCGGTCGGCATAGGGCTCGCCCGCGGACAGGCTGACGGCCCGACCGCTGTTCGGCGACACAAAGGCGAGCCGGTCGTTGCGGCCGGTGGCGGCGCAGCGTTCAAGATCGAGCCCGAATCCCAGTTCGCCCAGCAGCGCAATTTCCCACGCGACATAGGCTTCGCCCCAATCCTCGCGCTCCAGCGCCTCCAGCAGCGCCAGCAGGCCGCGATAGACGGCAGGCGCCGGGGCCCGCTCCGGCAGGGACGCTTCGGTAACGGCACAAGCGGCGCTGATTCCGCCAAGGCGCAGCGGATCGTCGATCCACTGCCCGGCTCTTCCAGTCTGGAGTTCCGCCGTCATGGTGCCAAGATGTTCGGCCAGCCGGCCGCGCCAGGTCGCGCGCACCTCGTTGCCCGGCTGGTAGACCGGTCTCTGCCGACGCGAAGCGCCACCGCGGGCGAGACCGGCATGGCGGCCGTGCTCCGACGTCAGCAGCTGCACGACCAGGCTGGTCTCGCCGTGGCGCCGGGCCGAAAGGACAATGGCGTCGTCGGTCCATTCCATGCGACGGGATATGGCGTGCGGCGGCGGGTCGGGGCAAGCCGCCTGGTCACCGCAGCGTAACCTTGAAATCCTTTAGGAAAATCGAAGCGGACCTGCGCCGCATCGCAGGCCGCGCAATGCTTGTGCCTTCAATGACCGCAGGATGGGGCAAGGCGCGCGCTACAGGGCCGGCAGACAGGTCGCGCTATTCGGCGAAGGCCGCTCAGAGGGCAAGAGAGAGGCCCTGAGGCAGTTTTTGCATAGCACCCTGCAGCCCTTCGGCGACATGATCGCCGACGAAGCACGGCACAAGCTGGGCAACCCCTGTCCGGTTCGGGTTCGATAGGCTCTATGCAGCCGACATTCAGGGCCGGGCGCGGGCCTTCAAATCGCTTGTGGATGGCGGCATGGATGCAGCCGAAGCGGCCCGCGTTACGGGACTAGGCGATGCCTGCTCTATGTCGTCTAGCGCCTAACGGCCCTTTAACTGGTGAACAATTTCACTCACGGTATCTGCTTTCAAGGCGAAAGGATCGAAGGATACGCCGAGAATTGTTTTGCAAAATGGGCATAAGAATTTAATGCCCTTAAATTTATCCATCGATTTGTTTTGGAGTGTAACACCCTCCAGCCGAACGTTAGTTACGTTTGTTTCGCATTTCGGGCATTCTCCACTCATTATCGTCTCCTTGATTGGACGGTTTAGGGACGGCTCTTGTGCGCCGCAAATGACCCTGCCGGCTACCGGCATAAAAAAGGGGAGACCAAAGACTCCCCCTTTGGGTAGTGTCTCAGTTTGAAAAAGGTCACCTTAGTCGTCAGACAAGTCTGGACGGACTTTTTTGAGAACGGACTCAAGCTGCCTGTTCGCGAGCGATAGCCTGCCGTCGATTCTTAGCAGGAGAAATATGACTACAACAAGCCCGACCCACAGAAGGGCCAGAAGCCAATCGGATTGTTGCGTCATCGGACGGCCTAATACCCATACGTCCGCAAGCAGTCCCGCTCGGCTTGGTCGCGCATGAATTGGTTGTTCCCGAACACCATGCGGGATTGAGAGCGGCACTGGCGCAACGCATGATCGAATGGAATGCGGGTTGTGGCGGTGCTGCGCTGCCGTTGGGAGCGGTAACGGACGACAGGGGTGTCAATTGGACCCCCGGCAGCGATACAGTTCTGGATGTAGCGATTTACCCGACCTTGGTGCGTGAAGAGGCCAAACAAGCTGCGGGGCTGCCCCAAGGCGTGTTCGGCCGCCATCTGGCATTGCGCGCGGATAGCGGTATGGGATTGGGCCAACGCCGGCAGGGCGTGGCTGGCGAGCAAGGCCAGGATTGCAGCGGCCAATGTCGGTTTCTTCATGAGTCTCTCGCCCCTTGCCTTGACTTGACAAGACTTGACACGGCAGGGCGCGACAAGCTTCGACGCGACGGGAATTAGACCGGGAGCCGGCGAAGGCAACCCTGCGTATGCGGCCCATGTCGGCACATTTTGCCCACATAGTGCCGACATGGGGTTGAAAATGAATAGCCGCTTCGCGGTATCTTCTCTTAAATCTTTGTTTTTATTGATAACATTGGTAGCGGAGGAGGGACTTGAACCCCCGACACGCGGATTATGATTCCGCTGCTCTAACCAGCTGAGCTACTCCGCCCCAATCCTGTCGCGCCCCAATTTTGTTTCGCGGGCCGGTGAGGTTCGCTTTCGGGGGGCCGCGGCGGCGCCGGCTCCCGGCCGGCAGGTCCGCCATATGGGACGCGGCGTGATAGGATCAAGGTCCGGCGGCTGTCAAGCCAGGCTCCAGGGCAGAATGGGCGCGCGTCCTTCGATACGCCTAACGCGGCGGCTACTCGGGATGAGGAGGGTTTGAAGTTGTGTTGCCGCCACGGCACCACCCTCATCCTGAGTAGCCGCCGAAGGGCGGCGTATCGAAGGACGCCCCGAAGCCGCTTACGCCCGGCCGATCCAGCCGCCGCCGAGCAGCCGCGTGCCGGTGTAGAGCACTGCCGCCTGGCCGGCCGACACGCCGTATTGCGGGTCGTCGAAAGTGAGCGTGGCGCGGCCGTCCGGCTCGACCTCGGCCCGGCACGGCATGGCCTCGCCGGCGTTGCGGATGCGCGCTTCGGCGTGAAAATCGCTATCGCCCGACACGCCATCGCCCAGCCAGTTCAGCTTTTCGACCGCGATCGTGTGCCGGGCCAGCGCTTCGCGCGGGCCGACGATCACGTCGTTGGTCCCGGCATCGATGCGCACGACATAGAGCGGCTCGGCCGTCCCGCCGATGCCCAGGCCCCGGCGCTGGCCCACGGTGAAACGGATGATGCCGTCATGAGTGCCGAGCACAGCGCCGTCCAGATCGACGATCCGGCCCGGATCGCAGGCGCCCGGCCGCAGCTTCTCGACCACCTGCGCATAGTCGCCGTTCGGCACGAAACAGATATCCTGACTGTCCGGCTTCTCCGCCACCGGCACGTCGAGCTGCCGGGCGATGCGGCGGGTCTCTTGCTTCAGCGTGCCGCCGAGGGGAAAGCGCAGGTAGCCGAGCTGTTCGCGCGTGGTGGCGAACAGGAAATAGCTCTGGTCCTTGGCCGGGTCGGCGGCCTTGTGCAACTCCGGCCCTCCGGCCCCCTCCACCCGGCGGACATAGTGGCCGGTCGCCAGGCAGTCGGCGTCGAGGTCGCGCGCGGTCTGCAGCAGGTCGGTGAACTTCACCGTCTGATTGCAGCGCACGCAGGGCAGCGGCGTCTCCCCACGCAGGTAGCTGTCGGCAAAATCGTCGATCACGCTCTCGCGAAAGCGCGATTCGTAGTCGAGCACATAGTGCGGAAAGCCGGCCCGTTCGGCGACCCGGCGGGCATCGCGGATATCCTGGCCGGCACAGCAGGCGCCGGGCCGGCTGACGGCGGCGCCGTGGTCGTAAAGCTGCAACGTGATGCCGACGACCTCATAACCCTCGGCGTGCAGCATCGCGGCGGTGACGGAACTGTCGACCCCACCGGACATCGCCACCGCCACCCGGGTCCGCGCGGGCGGCCCGGCAAAGCCGAGACTGTTGGTTTGCGCAGCCATGCGGCCGGATATAGGCGAGGCGCAGGCGAACGCAATGCAGCGGGATCATATGGCGCTCCCGGTGCCGGTGAGCCGCCTTGACAGCCCCATACCCATGGGCGATGGATGCCGGCCACGCAGCAGAACCGGGCCGGCTGCCATGCGCCTTGCCAGTATTCATTGGGACGGACAGGACCGGATCGCAGCGGCGGCCGGCGAGGACACACTGATCGACCTCAATCTCGCCCTTGAAGCGACCGGCGGGCCGGCCTTCGGCACGATGCTGGAACTGGTGCGCAGCGGCAGCGGCGGCCTGAACCGGGCCCAGCGCGCCGCAGCGTGGGCGCAGGACAATCCCGGCAGCATCCCGACGATACCGGCACACACTGTATCCTGGCATCCGCCGGTCCGGCGGCCGGGCAAAATCCTCGGCGTCGCGCTGAACAATTCGGCGGCCGACGACCGCAAGATCAGCGCGCCGGACCATCCGACCATCTTCATGAAGCCGGCGACCTGCCTGATCGGCCACGGCGAGCCGATCCCGGTCCGCCCGCACTACGGCCGTCTGCATCCGGAACCGGAATTGGCGGTGATTTTGGGCAAGGGCGGCAAGGACATCGATCCCGCGCAGGCGATGGACCACGTCTTCGGCTACACCATCTTCAACGACATGACCGGCAACGACATGCGCGCCGAGGACCGGGTCCACTACTGGGCGCTCTATCCCGATGCCGACGACCCGGATACCGTGCAGAAAGTCGAGCAGCATCTCTCCTACACCGCGCGCTACAAGGGCACCGACGGCTTCGGCCCGGCCGGTCCGTGGCTGGTTACCCGCGATGCGGTGCCCTATCCGCACGATCTCGATATTTCGTGCAGTCTGGCCGGCGAGGTCTTCACCGACGACAATACGCGCCACTACACCTACCGGGTCGAGGAGGTAATCGCCTTCGTCTCGCGCTTCATGTCCCTGGAAGCCGGCGACATGATCTCGATGGGTACGGCCTTCCGCGCCGCGAAAACAGGCGGCCGGCCGCTGCATGCCGCCGATCTCAGCCGTTTCGACGGCCCCGTCGAGGTGACGATCGCAGGGCTGGGGCGGCTGTCCAACCCGGTGCGGCGCGATCCGGCGCCGGCGACGGACTGGCGGCTGGCGCGATGACCGATCCCCTGCTCCGCCTCAAGATCGAAGCACTGATCGCCGAGTTTGCCTGGCGGATCGACCGGGGCGATCCGGCGACCGTGGCGGACCTGTTCACGGCGGACGGCTGGTACGGCCGCGAGAGCGGCGAGCGCAGTGTCGGACAGGACGCCATCCGGGCCGCCTACGCCGCCCGGGCCGGCCGCGAGGCCGCCGCAGGCGTGCGCACCGCCCGCCACCTGTTCACCAACCTGCGCCTGGAGCAAATGGATCCGGACAGCGCCGCCGGCAGCTGCATCCTCCAGCTTTTCGCCGCCGACGGCCCGCCGCCCCATCCCGCAACACCGCTGCTGGTGCAGGACTATGACGACACCTACCGCCGGGTTGGCGGCCGGTGGCTGTTCGCGAGCCGGTCGGTTACGAAAATATTCGTCAGCGATAGCTTCGCGCCGGTGCTGCCGCTGGGGGCATCCGCATGAACAGCTATCTTCTCTGCCTGCCCCATTCGCCGATTCTGATGTGCTACGCCGGAGAACCGCCGGAGCATGAGGCCATCCAGGCCGCCTATGCGCAGCAGGCCGAAGCCGTGCGGGCATTCGACCCGGAACTCGTGATCCTGTTCGGCACCGATCATTACAGCGGCTTCCATCTGGACCGGATGCCGGCGACCTGCATCGGGCTGAGCTGCCGGGCGGTGGACGATATCGGCGGCTTTCCCGGACCGTTCGACGTACCGCACGAGGAGGCGCTCGCCGTGATCGACCATACGCGCGCCCAAGGCTTCGATCCGGCGGTTTCGCACACCATGACCGTCGATCACGGCTTCTCGCAGCCGGCCTACCGCATTCTCGGTGCGCTCGACGCCTATCCGGTCATTCCCGTGTTCATCAACGTGATGACGCCGCCCCTGCAGCGGTTCGCCCGGTCGCGGCGGTTCGGCCAGGCCATCGGCTCGGCGCCGATACTCAAGGGCAAACGCGTGCTGCTGATGGGCTCCGGCGGCATGTCCCACCACCCGACACGGTATTTCCCGCTGGTCGGCGAGGCCGACGACGCGGTCACCCGCTGGCAACTGGCCGGGGAACGCGGCGGGACGTTTACCGAGGCCGAGTGGCTGGACCGGCTGCGCGTCATGCATCTCGAAGGCGCGGTGATGCTGACCGACGGCAGCCGGACGCGCGAGGATATCTGCCTCAACCCGACGTTCGACCGGTATTTTCTGGATGTCCTGATCAACGGCAATCTCGACTCTTTCGACACCTGGGAACCGGAAGATGTCATGGCCGAAGCGGGCGTCGGCAGCCTCGAGCTGCATACCTGGATCGCCGCCGCTGCCGCGCACGCCGAAAGCGGCGGCGCCCGCCCGCACACCGCGATCTACGCCGACACGCTGGAATACGGCATCGGCTTCGGCATGGTCTGCGGCGCGCCGGCCTGAGGCGTGCGACAGCGCTCTTGGTTCCCGGCGGGACCCTTATCGCCTAGCCTGCGCCTGCTTTTCGGCCACCGTTGCGGATCCCTGCCATGACCGCCGCCTTTCCCACCACCCGCATGCGCCGCAACCGCCGGCACGACTGGTCGCGCCGCCTGGTTCGCGAAAACACGCTGACGCCGGACGATCTGATCTGGCCGGTTTTCGTGCGCGAGGGCCGGGACATAGCCGAGCCGGTTGCCTCGATGCCCGGCGTCGACCGGCTCTCGGTCGACCGGATCGCCGTAGCCGCGGGCGAGGCGAAGGCCTTGGGCATTCCGGCCATTGCGCTGTTCCCCCAGACCCCGCCGGACAGGAAGGATGAGAACGGCACCGAGGCGACCAACCCGGACAATCTGGTCTGCCGCGCAATCCGGGCGGCGAAGGACGCACATCCGGACATCGGCGTGATCTGCGATGCTGCGCTGGACCCTTTCACCAGCCACGGCCATGACGGCGTGATCCGGGACGGCTATGTCGCCAACGACGAGAGTGTGGAAATCCTGTGCCGCCAGTCGGTGGTGCAGGCGGCGGCCGGCTGCGATGTCATCGCGCCGTCGGACATGATGGACGGCCGGGTCGGCGCCATCCGCGCCGCGCTCGACAACGAAGGCTTCGGCCACGTCCAGATCATGTCCTACGCCGCCAAATACGCCTCTGGATTTTATGGACCGTTCCGCGATGCCGTCGGGTCGTCGACCGCGCTCAAGGGCGACAAGAAAACCTATCAGATGGACCCGGCGAACACCGACGAGGCGCTGCGCGAGGTCGAGCTCGACATCGCCGAGGGCGCCGACATGGTGATGGTGAAGCCCGGCCTGCCTTATCTGGATGTCGTGCGGCGGGTGAAGGACCGGTTCGGCGTGCCCACCTTCGCCTATCAGGTGAGCGGCGAATATGCGATGCTGCGCGGCGCCGTCGACCGGGGCTGGCTGGACGGCGACCGGGTGATTCTGGAAGCGCTGATGGCCTTCAAGCGCGCCGGCGCCGACGGGGTGCTGACCTATTTTGCCGTCGACGCCGCGCGCCGGCTGAACGGGTAGGGCGGACCTTGCGAGCCGAAGGGCGTTCGGTTCGCCACGATCCGGCAATTTCCCAAGACAGTTCGGGGCTCCGAGTATCCGGAAGGGCGCCGGACACCGATCATTCAACAATTCGATAGTCGCCGGGCGAGGGCCGCCCTATATGCACCACCGCCACTGGAGGCAGGCGCACGAATGAGACATCTGCTGGACCTGGACCGATTTCCCCTGGATGCACTCAATAGCGCACCCGGCCGGGCATTGCTTGCCAGATGCCAGCAGGAATTGCGGGACTCCGGCATGTTCAGCCTCGAAGGTCTGATTCTGCAGGAGGCCCTGAAACGCTGCGTTGCAGATATCGAACCGCTATTCGAAACGGCTGCCTTTACCCACAGCCGCGAACACAACATCTATTTCGACGATGCGATCCGGGATGTGGCGCCGGCCCACCCGGCGCTCCGGCGCTTCGATACGATCAACCGCACCGTTTGCGCCGACCAGATTCCGGAAAGTACGATCGCGCAGATCTACGAATGGCCGCCGCTGATCGATTTCCTGGCGGCGGCGATGCAGAAGCCCCGGCTATGCACGATGGCCGACCCGCTGGCCCGGATCAACGTCATGGCCTACCGCGCGGGGGAACAGCTCAACTGGCATTTCGACCGGGCGGAATTCACCACGACATGCCTGCTCCAGGCGCCTCTGTCCGGCGGCGCGTTCCAGTTCCGCAGCGGTCTCAGAAACGACACGGACCCGAACTACGACGGTGTCGGCCGCCTCCTGGCCGGCGAGGACGAAAACGTCCAGACCCTGCCGCTGACGCCGGGAACGCTCAATGTCTTCAAGGGCAGGAACACGGCGCATCGGGTTACGCCCGTGGAAGGAAACCAAGCGCGCATCGTCGCCGTGTTCAGCTACTTCGACGAACCCGGCGTTTCCTTCAGCGAAGCGGAACGGCTCGGCTTCTACGGGCGGACCGGCGCCTAGCCGTATGAATTGCCGCGGGCGCAGCGATCAATGCACCACCCGCTCGCCGATCCGGTGGCCGTCCTGGGCCATCAGGCCGAGCAGGATGCCTTCACGCAGGCCGCGGTCGGCGATGCGCATCCGGCCGACCGGCCACATGCGGATGATCGCCTCAAGGATCGCCACGCCGCCGACCAAAAGATCGGCCCGGTCCGCGCCGATACAGGTGATGGCCGCGCGCTCGTCCCGGCTCATCCCGGCCAGCATCCGGCCGATGCGCAACAGGTCGTCGAAACGCATGGTGGCGCCGTCGATCCGCGAGCGGACATATTTCCGCAAGCCGAGGTGAACGCTCGCCAGGGTCGTCACCGTGCCGGACGAGCCGACCATCTGCAACTGTCCGGCTGAAATGCGCGACAGGAACTGCTGATCCTTTTCGAACGCGGCCAGCGGGCCGGTCGCCTCATCGACCATGCGCGTGTAGTCGGCGCTCGAAATCCGGTCGCCGCCATATCGCTCGGACAGGTTGACGACCCCCAACGGCAGCGACAGGACGCCGATCGGCGCGTTCCGGTCGGGGTGGCAAACGATTTCGGTGCTGCCCCCGCCGATATCGAAAACCATGACGCCGGGCACGTCGGGATCGAACAGCGGCATGCAGCTGCTGAGCGCCAGACGCGCCTCCTCCGCCGCGCTGATGATTTCAAAATCCAGGCCGGTTTCGGTCAGCGCGCGTTCGACGAACAGGTCGCAGTTGTCCGCCTCGCGGCAAGCCGCCGTCGCTACGCTACGGACCCGGATCACATCGGCCCGGCGCATCTTGGCGGCGCAAATGCGCAGTGCATCGATCGTGCGGTCGATCGCCAGTCCGGAAAGGCGTCCGGTCGCCGCCACACCTTCGCCCAGCCGGACGATGCGCGAGAAGGAATCGATCACGCGAAAGCCTTTTAAGGTCGGCTCCGCCACCAGCAGGCGGCAATTATTGGTGCCGAGATCGACCGCCGCATAGGCCGGCCGGTTGGTCCGTCGCGTGCGGGGCGTATGGTCTCTTTTGGTAAAGGCATGCCGCGCATACGGGCTTGTCATTCTTGTTCTCCGACCCGTCCGATTGCCGAAAGCCTAATCGTTTATTCGCCGAAATTCAAAGCCGGCATGACGGATTCGTGACGGACCGGGCGCGCCGCGAACGGCTCCTGGCGCCGCTGTCCCGTGCGGCTGCAAGGGGCTTGAGATTCGGCTGCGGGGGCTTTATCTGGCGCACACCGCGATGGCCGGGAAACGAGGGTGGCCCGCGCGTTCATGGGGAATAGTTTAACGGCAGAACAACGGACTCTGACTCCGTCGGTCCTGGTTCGAATCCAGGTTCCCCAGCCAAATCCGGATTTCCCCGACCGGCTGCCTTCTCCCGACACCCGCGCGGCGGCGACCGAGGCGTCCGGCGCAGCGCCCAGGCACGGCGCTCCTTCGCAAAGCCGGGAAAAATCAGAGCGTGTCGCTTATAATTGACCTGTCAACGGTTGCCCCTTATCCTGTCGGTCGGTTGCGCGGAGGCGGTTAGCGGTCTCCGGGCTGATTTGCCGACACTATGGCGGGAGCCGATGGCAATGTTCACACCGGCGCCCGAGGAAAAGGGAGGAACATCGTGAAACATCGAATCATGTTTGTCGCCGCTGCTGCGCTTGCGTTCGCCGGAACGCAGAGTGCCGCCGTGTCGGCCGACCGCGAAGTCCATGTCGCCGGTTTCGGCGCCAAGTCCGGCGTCGTCCGGTCGTTCGGCGTCAACACCGAGGCGGTCATGCGCGCTGCCGCGGAGAAGATCAACAAGGAAGGCGGGATCAAACTCGGCGACGGCACGAAGGCCAAAGTCGTCGTGACCTTCTACGACGACCGCTGCAAGGCCGAGGAAGGCATTTCCGTCGTCCGCCGGATCGCGTCGGGCAAAGCCGTCGTAGCAATCGGCCCGACCTGCTCGAACGTTGCCGAGCCGCTGTTCGGCGTCCTGCAGAAAACGGCCGGCGACGCTTCGGATACGGGTCTCCAGTTTCCGATCTTCACCGACACGGCCATCAAGGGCGGCCTGGCGAAGATTTCGGAATGGGCGTTCCGCAACGTGCCGAACGAAAGCGAGATGTACAATAGCCTGTTCAAATGGGTGAAAAAGACGAACCCGGGCTACAAGTCCGTTTTCGGCGGCGTGGAAGAGGATTTCGCCCACTCGCGTTTCACCTGGTACAAGGTGATGGACGTGCGCGCCAAGGAAGCCGGCTTCAAGATTCTGGGCCGGGTCAAATGGCTGCTCAACGACACCAACTTCACCACCCAGGTCCGGCAGATGAAGAAGGCGAAAGCCGACGTCGTCGCCATTTCCTCGCACCCGTTCACCCTGTGCGGCGTGCTCAAGGAGATGAAGCGCCAGCGCGTGAAGTACAAGCTGCTGATCGGCCTCACGAGCTCTTCGAGCCTCGAGACCCTGAGAGGCTGCTCGAAACAGGCCAAGGGCATCATCATCCCGACCAGCTACGCGCCGGTGACTGCGGCCGCCAAAGAGGCCGCCGACCTTGCGGCCAAATACAATGGCAGCGCGGATCTGCACAGCGCCGCGGCGTGGGAAAACATGATGATCCTGAAGGGCGTCATCGAGAAGACCGGCGTCATGGCCAAGGGCGACACGGTGCAGGCCGACCGCCGCAAGATTCGCGACGGGCTGGCTGCGCTGAAGTCGACCACCGGCCTGATTGGCAGCATCCAGCGCACCAAGGAAGGCGAAGCCGTCAAGCCGTATGTCTATGTCCACGCACAGGGCAAAGAGTGGAAGATTCTCCACGACCCGCGCAAATAGGCTGATGGACTGAATCCCGCCGGCGCCCGAATGGCGCCGGCGGATTTCTCTCGCATTTAATCTCCACTCCATCCGCACCCGTCAGGGGGAAAGGGCGGCCCCGTGGAATTTGTCGATTATCTCCAGGCGATCACCGATGGCGTGATGCAGGGCTCGTACTACGCGCTCATCGGGATCGGCTTCACGCTGATCTTCGGCGTGATGAACAAGATCAACCTGGCCTACGCGGCGGCGGCGTTCGGCGGCGCCTACGCCAGCCTGGGCGTCGCGGCGCTGATCAACGCCGGCGGCGATTTCGGTCTGCCGCCGCTCTTCATGTTCCTGGCCTCGGCGGTTGCCGCAGGCCTGTTCGCCTGGGTCGTCTACCTGATCTGTTTCCGGTTCACGCCCGACCATTACGAGCTCGCGACCCTGATGGCGACGGTCGGCGCATTCTTCCTGATCGAAGAGATCGCCGTGCACGCCACTAACGGGGAACCGATGGATTTCCCCGAGGTGCTGCAGGGCATCATCGAGGATCCGATGATCGAATTCAGCGACGCCTTCGCGGTCCGCGGCGACCTGCTGACGATCTTCCTCCTCGCCCTGATCGCCATGGCGCTGCTGCTGTTGCTGCTGTTCCGCACCAAGCTCGGCCTGGCGACCCGGGCGGTCGCACAACAGAGGACCGCGGCGCAGCTGTGCGGCATCAGCGTAGACCGGACCAACGCGACGACCTTCATCATCGCCGGCGTCGTGGGCGGGCTGGCCGGCGCCATGATCGGCGCGGCTGTCGGCGTCCTGTCGCCGCTGCTCTTCGTACCGCTGACCGTGAAAGGCTTGATCGTCACCGTGATCGGGGGCCTGGGCAGCATCCCGGGCGCGATCGTCGCCGGCCTGCTGGTCGGCGGGCTGGAGAATGTTTTTCTCGCCCTGCGCGGCATCACCGAGCGCGATATGTACATCATGCTTCTGCTGTTCCTGTTCCTTGCGTTCCGGCCGCAGGGGCTGTTCGGCAAAAAAGCGCTGAGGGACTGAGGCGATGGACGACTTTACATGGGGCCTGGTCCAGATCGTCGGGGTCCACACGATTCTGGGCCTGTCGGCCTATGTGATCCTGCTGACCGGCCAGATATCGATGGCCCAGGCCGGCTTTGTCGCGATCGGCGCCTATGTCGCCGGCATGCTGACCGTGCTGGCCGAATGGCACATAATTCCGGCCATGATCACCGGCGGGCTCGCCGCAGCCGTGCTGGCCTGCATCGTCGGCTTCCCGGCCCTGCGGATCCGCGGGCTGATGCTGGTCGTCGCGACCATCGCGTTCGGCGAGTTCGTGCGCCTGTTCTGGTTCAACTTCGACTACCGGATCGCCAAGGGCGACATCGTCGTCGGCCCGGAAGGCGGCGAGGGCTTCAAGCAGATCCGCTTCTTCCCCGAAAATGGCTGGACCACCCAGGATGTCGCAATCTTCGTCTGGATCACTGCGGCGATCATCCTGGCGGCCCTGTGGTGGATGGACCGTTCGCGCGCCGGCAAGGTGCTGCGCGCCGTCGGCGAAGACGAGATGGCGGCCCAGAGCGTCGGCATCAATCTAACCGTGGTGAAGGTGGCCGCCTTTACCGCCGGCGGCTTCATCGCCGGGATCGCCGGCGCCATCTATGCCCATTACACGACCCACATCGAGCATCTGAACTTCGATATCCTCATGGCGACCTTCGCGATCGCCTATCCGATCCTCGGCGGCCTCGCGAATGTTTGGGGCACGCTGTTCGCCGCGATCTTCATCCAGGTGTTCGTGCTCGAAGTGCTTCGCGGTCTCGGCGATGTGCGGAATCTGATGTTCGGCGCGCTGATCATTCTGGTCATGAACTTCCTGCCTCACGGCCTGTTCAGCGCCAAGGTGGTGCGCAAGCTGAAGGAATGGATCGGGATCGGGAAGACGTCCGATGCTTGAAGTCGCCGGCCTCTCCAAACATTTCGGCGGCGTGCGCGCCGTCGACGGGCTGGACTTCACGGTCGAGGCCGGGGAAATCTTCGGCCTGATCGGCCCGAACGGTTCCGGCAAGAGCACGACGGTCAATATGATCGCCGGCATCTTCGCGCCGACCGACGGCAAGATCTTCTTCGACGGCGAGGACATCACGGAAGCGCCGCCGCACATAACGCTGCACGCCGGCATCGCGCGGACCTTCCAGAACATCCGCCTGTTCAACAACATGACGGTCTGGGAAAATCTCTGGGTCGCCCAGAACTCGGCCGAACAGAAGCGGACCGGCAATCCCCTGGCGCGTTGGATGGGCGGGTCGCGGCGCGCTGCCGCTGCGGTCGAGGACTATCTCGAATTTTCCAACCTCGCCCACAAGCGCGATGAACTGGCCGGCAATCTGGCATTCGGCGAGCAGCGCCGGCTCGAGGTCGCCCGGGCGCTCGCGGCACAGCCCAAATTCCTGCTGCTCGACGAACCGGCCGCCGGCATGAACCTGGAAGAGGTCAAGGAACTGGACGAGCGCCTGCGCGTGTTGCGCGACCGCGGCGTCACGATCCTGCTGGTCGAGCATGTTATGGAACTGGTAATGGAAGTGACCGACCGGATCGCCGTGCTCAATTTCGGCCGCAAGATTGCCGAGGGCACACCATTGGAGGTGCAGCAGCACCAGGCCGTGAAGGACGCCTATCTCGGCGCCGGCGAAGGCGGATCCGATGCTTGAGATCACGGATATCGTCACGTCCTACGGCAAGATCGAGGCCCTGAAGGGGGTCTCGCTCTCCGTCGCTCCCGGGCAGATCACCTGCCTGCTCGGCCCGAACGGCGCCGGCAAGACGACGACCATGATGACGGTCGCCGGCCTGCTCAAGCCGCGCCGCGGAAACATTATGTTCGAAGAGCGGAACATCACTGGGCGCGATCCCGGCTATATCGTGCAGAGCGGCATCGCGCTGGTCCCGGAAAACCGGCTGGTCTTTCCGGATATGACCGTCCACGACAATCTGCGCACCGGCGCCTACAGCCGTTCGGACGACGAGATCGAGGACGATATCGAGCGCATGTTCGAGCGTTTCCCGCCCTTGCACGAACGCCAGCAGCAGCATGCCGGGACGCTCTCGGGCGGCGAACAGCAGATGCTCGCGGTCGCCCGGGCGCTGATGGCCCGGCCCAAGCTGCTCCTGATGGACGAGCCTTCGCTCGGCCTCGCGCCGCTGGTTGTCGCGGAGATTTTCCGGATTATCCGCGATCTGAACGCCGAGGGCACATCGATCTTCCTCGTCGAACAGAATGTCCACCAGGCGCTCAAGGTCGCGCACCATTTCTATCTGCTGGAACAGGGCCGCGTGACTTTCGGCGGGTCGCCCGGCGACCTCGAGGAAGACGAGGTGATCCAGCGGGCCTATCTGGGATCGGCCGAACAGACGTAGCGCGGGCGCAGCCCGGGGGGCGGGGAGAAACGGGATTCTCGATTTCATCCAGAACACCCTCGACGGCGTCACCGTGGGTTCGGGCTACGCCTTGCTGGCGATCGGCTTCACGCTGATCTTCGGTGTCCTGCGCCGGCTCAACCTGTCCTACGGCCCGTCGATCATGGTCGGCGTGTTTTTCGGCACCTTCCTGTTCATCCAGTTCCAGGCAGGCTGGTACACCGTGCTGGCGGGAACGGTTCTGGGCGCGGCAGTCGCCGGCGCCTATGTCGAACGGCTGTGTTTCTGGGCGATCAAGAAGGGGGCTGCCGTCGCCTCCATGGTCTCGAGTTTCGCGATCTGGATGCAGCTCGAAGAGGGCGTTACGATCGCCTTTCCCGACCGGACCTACGAATTCCCCGCCCTCGGCGACTTCGAGCTCGTCGAACTGGCCGGCCTGTCCGTCCGTCTCGAGCATCTGATCATGCTGAGCCTGGCGGCGGTCCTCGTCATCGCCCTGCATCAACTGCTCTACCGCACGCGTTTCGGGCTCTCGGTGCGGGCGGTGTCCGAAGACCCGAACGCCGCGCTGTTCATGGGCATCAACACCGGCCGCGTGATCTTCCTTGCCTTCATCCTGGCGTCCGCCATCGGCGGCATCGCCGGCTACTTCATCATGGCGACCGAAGAGGTCATTACGCCGAAATTCGGCCTCCAGGCGACCTTCAAGGGGCTGATCGCCATGATGCTGGGCGGCATGGGATCGATCCCCGGCGCGATTGCCGGGGGGCTCCTGCTCGGTGTCGTCGAGAAGCAGGCGGAGTGGTACGCCGGCCCTGTGTGGCGCGACATCGCCGCGTTTATGCTCTTGTTCCTGTTCCTGATCGTCCGCCCGGGCGGATTGCTGGCGCAGCACACGGCCGCCCGCGAGCTGGCGGCCCTCCGGCGGGTATAGGGCGGCGGGCGCAGGGCCGGGCGATGGACGACCATGTCATCACGGTGCTGAACAATATCGGCGGTTTTTCCTTTTTAGCCCTCTCCGCCTATCTGCTCCTGCTCAGCGGTGAGATATCCTTCGGCCAGCAGGCCTTCTTCGGCATCGGCGCCTATGCCTCGGGCATGATGACGGCGATGTTCGGCCTGAGCTTCTGGGTTGCCCTGCCGCTCGCCATGATCGTTTCCGGCCTCGCGGCGGCGCTGGTCGGCGGCCTGACGCTGCGCCTGCGCGGCCTGTATTTCGCCATCGCCACCCTCGCCTTCGCCGAAACCATCCGCCTCATCCTCGTTGCCACGACCTGGCAGGTGGAGGTCGATGGCGAGCCGGTCGGCCCGAACGGTTCCGAGGGGCTCGGTAGTATTCGCTGGGGTTTCGACAACGAATACGAACCGGTCGATTTCCTGTGGATGATCTATGGCGTCCTGGCGATCGTGCTGCTGCTGTTCTTCCTGATGGAGCGCAGCCGCCTCGGCTCGATCGTCCGGACCATCGGCGCAGATCGGTTGCTGGCGGAGACCCAGGGCATCAACGTCACCCGTTACAAACTGCTCGTCGCCGGGCTTGCGGGCGCGCTGGCGGCGATCGGCGGCGCCTTCTACGCCCATATCCAGACGACGGTGTATCCGGAGAATTTCGACGTCATGCTCGGGGTGCACAGCTTGGCCTACGGCCTGATCGGCGGGCTCGGCACCGCGGTCGGGCCGATCCTCGGCGTGCTCCTCGACGTTGGCTTTCTTGAGGCTGTTGTCTGGATCCAGGGCTACCGGATGATCGCGTTCGGCGGGCTGGTCGCCGTGTTGCTGATCTTCATGCCGCGCGGCATCCTGGACGAGCGCCGCGTGCATTTGCTGCGGACTTTTTTGCGAACGACGCCGGGCGGGCGGCGACGGGCCGAGACCCATGGCGCTGCTGGAAATTAGCGGGATCGGCCGGCGCTTCGGCGCGGTCGAAGCGCTCGACGGGATCGACCTGAACGTCGAGGACGGCGAGGTCTTCGGGCTCATCGGCCCGAACGGCTCGGGCAAGACCACGCTCTTCAACGTCCTTACCGGCGTTTATCCGCCGAGTTCCGGCGAAATCCGCCTGGACAACCGCCCGATCGGCGGCGTGCCGCCGGAACGCATCGCCAGGATGGGCCTCGCCCGGACATTCCAGAACCTGCGGCTCATCCCGCATATGAGCGCGTTCGACAATGTCTGGCTGGCCCAGCACAAGCGCCCGGGCATGGGGCTGCGCGACATACTGGCCGTGGGTGGCCGGAAGGAGCGGTTGCGCCGGCAGGAGGTCGAGACCCTGCTCGAGCAGACCGGATTGGCCGAACGGCGCAACGTCTTCGCCGGCGACCTGCCCCTGCCCGACCAGCGCCGGCTGGAGATCGCCCGGGCGCTGGTGCGCCAGCCCCGGCTGCTGCTGCTCGACGAGCCGGCCGGCGGCATGACTCCGCTGGAAACGCAGGAGATAGCCGAACTGATCCGTTCCGTGGCCGCGCCGGGCCGAACCCTGATCGTGATCGAACACAAGATGGAATTGATCGCCGAAATCTGCGACCGGCTGTGCGTGCTCGATTTCGGCCGCAAGATTGCCGAAGGCGCGCCCGGCCGCGTCCTGAAGGATCCGAAAGTTCTTGAGGTCTATCTCGGCCGAGAGACCGGCGATGCTTGAGGTTCGCGGTCTTGCCGTCTCTTACGGCAATATTCGTGCTGTGCAGGGCATCGACCTGGATGTCGCCGAAGGCGAGATCGTCGCCCTGATCGGCGCGAACGGTGCGGGCAAGAGCTCGACGCTGCGGGCGGTCTCGGGTATCGAGAAACCCGTAGCGGGCAGCATCCGGTTCGAGGGCCGGGAGATCGCCGGACGGCCGCCCCACGAGATCATCGCCGCCGGGATCACCCAGGTACCGGAAGGCCGCCAGATCTTCGGCTCCCTCAGCGTTCGCGAAAACCTGCGCCTCGGCGCCTTTCTGCGGCCGGGCGACGAGATTGCCGACGCCACCGCGGACGCCACCGCCCTGTTCCCGATCCTGCAGGACCGGCTGGACGCGCCCGGTTCCGAACTTTCCGGCGGCCAGGCGCAGATGCTGGCGCTGGCAAGGGGCGTGATCGCGCGTCCGCGTCTGCTGATGCTGGATGAGCCGTCACTGGGTCTGGCGCCGAAAACTGCCGGCGAAATCTTTGCCACAATCCGCCGGCTGCGCGCGGACGGCCTGACGATCGTTCTGGTCGAGCAGAATCTGCGCCAGGCCCTGGAAATCGCGGATCGGGCCTATGTTCTGGAGAGCGGGCGCATTGCGCTCGACGGCACGGCAGCCGAGTTGAAAGTCAATCGCCATCTCCACGCCGCCTATCTCGGCGTCAGCAGGGAGGAAACGCCATGAGGATCCTATTCGCGAGTGTGGCTGCGGTCGCCCTTGCGGCTGGGCCGGCCCAGGCCAGGGACCGGGCCGCCGTCACGATCGACTGCAAGGAGACGGAGACGAGCCGGGTGTATCAATGCCTGCTCCACCTCAGCGGGAAGAAGAACAGGAACGCCATCGACGGCGCCAAAGTGACCGTGAAGGCGGATATGCCGACGATGCCCGGCGCGCACAATATCCCGGCGGCAACCGCGGCGCCGGCCGGCAAGCCCGGCGCCTACAGCTTCAGGATGCAACTCGACATGTACGGCATCTGGGCCGTGAAGGTGACGGTTACCGGCCCGCTGCGCGACATCGTCGTGCAGAAGATCGAGTTCCGGAAGTAGCCGCCGACACGAGGCCGTTTTCTCTCAGTCGGAAAAGAATTCTTGCCGCAAATCTGCGCTTTCGATGAACCGAGAAGCCTGCCGGTAGATCGCCCGCACCGTGCCGACCGGCAGTTCCGAATGGATCGGAACCGTCAAGACCTGCCGCGCGCCGGACGTCGTTACGCGCACGAGCTTGGCGTGGCTGCCGCGGGTCGAAACGATCTCGAATCCGAAGCTCCGGAGGATCCTCAGAACCTCCCTTGAGGTCAGCCGCTTCAGGCGAGCCATTCGGAAGCAATAGCGGAAGTTTCGTAGTTGACCAGGAGGCGTGGCGCCGGCGGCAGACCGGCTCGTGCGAGTTCGTCGTCGTCGAGATGAAGGGCCAGCGCGCTTCGCAGGTTCGCCAGCGTTTCATCCAGCGTTCGGCCCTGCGTGACAACGGCCACTTCGAGGCACTCGGCGACAAACCACCCTTCGCTTTCCGTGACGACAGCATGAATCGCGGACGGCTCCCGGCTATACGCCGAATCGCGCGCCGTCTGCATATTGCCGGTTCGGTTGTCGGCAGAAGGCTGTTCGTAAGTCACCGCCTCTTCGGCCGCGATTCGGCGATAGGGCGGCAGAATTTCGTAGACGCCCCGACCTACGCGCCGGAAATACCGCCAACGGTGCGGATGATTTTTCGGCGCGTTCTCGCAGCATCGACTGACAATATGAGTGCGGACCGAGCGCTCGTTAAGATGAGGCAAGGCGCGAACGATGTCGAAGAGTCTGAACGTCCAGTCCTCTGCACGACACAAACGCTGGGCCGCGGCTAAAACCTGCGCATGAATCGGCTTGCCCGGGGAGTCGGTTCCGATCTGTCGGGGCATTCTTGCTCCAGCCGGCTTGCTCGATACGACAACTGATTATAATTACAACTTGTAAAATAAATTATCAAGTCGACCGAACAAATGAAGTCTTCGCGTCCGCACCGTCGGGTGCGGGCCGGTGCAGCAATGTCCTTGCCCTCGCCGACCGAAGGTGCGATTGCCGACTTGCGCGAAATTATTCTGCCCGCAACAGGAAGCCCCGATGAGCGACAAACGCAACGTCCTTTGGATCATGGCCGACCAGTTGCGATTCGACTACCTGTCCTGCGCCGGACATCCGACGCTGCAAACGCCGCATCTGGATGCGCTGGCGGCCCGGGGCGTGCGCTTCGACCGCGCCTATGTCCAGTCTCCGTTCTGCGGCCCGTCCCGAGCGAGCTATTATACCGGCCGCTATTGCCGGTCCCACGGCGCGACCTGGAACGGCTTTCCGGTTCGCGTCGGCGAGTTTTCGGTCGGCGATCATCTACGCGACCTGGGCGTGCGCTGCGCGCTGGTCGGCAAGACCCATATCGTTCCGGACAGCGAGGGAATGGCGCGGCTGGGCATCGATCCGGATTCGCCGGCCGGGCGCAGCCTGATCGAATGCGGCTTCGAGCCCTTCGAACGGGACGACGGCCTGCACCCCTTTGCGTCGGCCGACAAGGCGCCGGATTATAACGACTATCTGCGCCGCCAGGGCTTCGAGGCCGACAATCCATGGGAGGAATGGGCCAACTCCGGGGAAGGGCCGGACGGCGAAATCCTCTCCGGCTGGCTGCTGAAAAATTCCGGGCTTCAGGCGCGGATTCCGGCCGAGCACTCGGAAACCGCTTACATGACGAACCGCGCCATGGAGTTCATGGCCGAGGCGGAAATCGGCCGGCCCGACCGGCCCTGGCTGCTCCATCTCAGCTATATCAAGCCGCACTGGCCCTATATCGCGCCGGCGCCCTATCACAACATGTACGGCGCCGACGACATCCTGCCCGCCGTCCGGTCGAACGCCGAGCGCCAGACCGACCACGCCCTGTTCCGGGCCTACCAGGACTCGCGCATCTGCCAGACCCTGGCGCGCGACGATGTCCGCCGTACGGTGATCCCGGTCTATATGGGCCTGGTCAAACAGCTCGACGACGAGCTGGGCCGCCTGTTCGCCTGGATGGAAGAAAAGGGCCTGATGGACAACACGATGATCGTGTTCTGCTCCGATCACGGCGACTATCTCGGCGATCACTGGATGGGCGAGAAGGACCTGTTCCACGAGCCCTCGATCCGCACGCCGCTGATCGTGTACGATCCGCGGCCGGAGGCGGATGCAACCCGCGGCAGCGCCAGCGATGCGCTCGTCGAGGCGATCGACCTGGCGCCGACTTTCCAGGAATTTTTCGGCGGCCCGGAAAAGCCGCATATCTTCGAAGGCCGCGCGCTGACACCCCTGCTGCGCGGCGATGCCGCCGGCTGGCGGCGCAACGCCTTCGCCGAATACGACTACGCCACGCGCCCGGCCCGCCTCGCCCTGGGCGAACATCCGGACGATTCGCGGCTGGTCATGGTATGCGACGAGCGCTGGAAATTCGTCTGGTGCAAGGAACACCGGCCGATTCTGTTCGACCTGCACAACGATCCTAAGGAACTGGTCGATCTGGGTGGCGATCCCGACCGCGCCGAAATCCGCGCCCGTATGACCGAGGCGATCCTGGAGTGGGCCACCCGCTTCCACACCCGGACGACGAAGACCCGCGCCGAAATCGACCGGATGGCGGGCCGGGAACCGCGCAATATCCTCATCGGCATCTGGGATGAAGACGATTACGAAGCCGCCTTCGGCCACCCGTTCGACGAACGTCCGGGGTACCGGAAGGCCCCGGCGGCAGGCCCGTAACGACAAGTTTATCGAAAGCCCGGGGCGCAGCCGAGACTGTCCTAGACAGTGCCGATGGCCTCGGCTTTATTGCGCGCGCTGCACCGGCGGGCCCGATAACGCTGCGGCAGCCGTCACAGGAGGCGCGCGTTGGAACTGATCCAGGTTCTGGTCGCCGGAGTCGCGCAGGGTTGCGTCTACGGCCTGATCGCGCTCGGTTTCGTGCTGATCTACAAGGCGACCGAGCAGGTCAATTTCGCCCAGGGCGACATCATGATGCTCGGCATGTTTGCGGCCTTTACCCTGATCGCAATCGCCGGCTTTCCCTGGTGGCTCGGCGCGCTGGCCGGCATCGCGATTACTGGAGTTTTCGGCTTCTGCCTCGATGCATTCTTCTTGCGGCGGATCATCGGACAACCCCAGTTTGCCGTGATAATCCTGACGATCGCTGTGGGATTTATCTTCCGTTCGCTCGCCGGCGGCGTGTGGGGCGCCGACCCGGTATCCTTCGACACGCCCTATGGCGGCATGGTCATCACGTTGAGCGAAAACGAGACCGGCCGGACGGTCATCGATATGGCCGACCTGACGATCATTCTGGGCACGATCACGCTGGTGAGCGTGTTGTACGCCTTTTTTCGCTTCACGCGGGTCGGCGTGGCGATGCAGGCGTCGTCGCAGAACCAGCTTGCCGCCTACTATATGGGCATCCCGGTCAAATATGTGATCTCGCTGATCTGGGGCATCAGCGCAGCGGTTTCCTGCATCGCCGGCATCCTGTTAGCCCCGAAAATCGCCACCTTCGATCCCGATGTCGGCTTTCTGGCGATCACGGCCTTTGCGGCGGCGGTGATCGGCGGCTTCGGCAGCCTGCCCGGCGCCGTCCTCGGCGGGCTGATTATCGGCGTCACCGAGCAATTGGCGCAGGCCTACCTGCCCGGCGAATTTGCGCGCAGCATCGCGCCGATTTCCGGCTTCGTCATTCTGCTGATCGTGCTGCTGATCCGGCCGGATGGCCTGTTCGCGCAGATCCAGCGCAAGAAGGTGTAGCCGGCGATGCGCTTCGTCTTCAAAACCGACTACAACCAGGACATCCGATTCTTCAAGCATGCGGGCTATTGGCGGTCCTACGGTTTCCTGTTCATCGCGGCGGTGACCGCACCGCTCTATCTGGGCGACTTCGAAATCTCGGAACTGACCCAGGCCATCAGTTTCGCCATTGCCGGCCTGGGCCTGATGCTGCTGGTCGGCTTCACCGGCCAGGTCAGCCTCGGCCACGCCGCCTTTTTCGGCATTGGCGCCTACGCCCAGGCCTGGCTGCTCGCCAGTTTCGATATTTCCTTCCTGGTCGCCATGCCGATCGCTGCCGTGTTTACCGGGATCATCGGCCTTCTGCTGGCGATCCCCCTGCTGCGGATGACCGGCATCTATCTCGCCATCGGTACGCTGGCGCTGTCGATCGTGCTGGAGCAGATCCTGAAATCCTGGAAGACGGTCACCGGCGGTTTCGACGGCAAGGCCGTCGACCCGGCCAGCCTGTTCGGCCACCAGTTCAACCCCGATAGCTGGGATTTCTACTACGTCGCGCTGGCGATCCTGATTCTCGTACTCGCACTGTGTGCCAATCTGCTGCGCAGCCCGACCGGCCGGGCCATGGTCGCAGTGCGCGATTCGGAGGTCTCCGCGCGCAGCGTGGGCGTCAACATTGCCCGGACGAAGGTGACCGCCTTCGGCATCAGCACGGCGATCACGGGCCTCGGCGGCGCCCTGTTCGCCCATAAGCTGCAATATCTGGCGCCCGACGGCTTCAACCTGATCATCTCGATCACCTTCCTGCTGATGATCGTTGTCGGCGGGCTCGGCTCCCTGCAGGGCGCCATCCTCGGCGCGCTGGTCGTGATCCTGCTGCCCCAGGCGATCACGGTGATGAAGGATTACCTGCCGCCGTCGATCGGCCACCAGCCGGGCCTGGAACCCGGTATCTTCGGGCTGATCCTGGTCAGCTTCATCCTGTTCGAGCCGATGGGCATTTATGGCCGGTGGCGCAAGGTCAAGCTGTTCTTCGACGTTTTCCCGATGTACCGCAAGGCCACCTTCAAGCGACAGAAGGCCTATCTGAAGACGGAGCGGATGCGGTGACGGCGGTCTTGTCAGCCGACAATCTGACCATCCGTTTCGGCGGCCTGACCGCGGTCGACAGCGTCTCGTTCGACGTCCAGGAACGGGAAGTCTTCACCATCGTCGGCCCGAACGGTGCGGGCAAGACGACGATCTTCAACCTGATCAGCCGGATCTACGACCCGACCGGGGGCCGTATCCGCTTTTTCGGCGAAGACATCACCGAAACGCCGGCGCACCGGATCGCCGGCCTCGGCATCGCCCGGACTTTCCAGAATATCGAGCTGTTCGAGCATGCCTCGGTGCTGCACAACCTGCTGATCGGGCGGCATTGCAAGAGCCGGACCAACGTGTTCGAGGAACTGGCCTTCCTGCCGAAAGTGCGCCGGGCCGAATACACCCACCGGGAGAAGGTCGAGGAGGTGATCGACTTCCTCGATCTCCAGCCCTATCGCGACCAGTATATCGCCAACCTGCCCTACGGCGTGCGCAAGGTCGTCGAACTGGCCCGCGCCCTGTGCACCGAACCGAAGCTGCTGCTGCTCGACGAGCCGGCCTCCGGCCTCAGCGTCGAGGAGACGGAGAACGTCGCCTTCTGGATCGACGACATCAAGAACGACCTGGGCATCACGATTCTCATGGTCGAACACGACATGTCGCTCGTCACGGAGGTTTCCGACCGGGTCCTGGCGATGAACGACGGCAGGACGATCGCCGAAGGCACCTCCGACGAGGTGCAGAACCATCCCGACGTGCTGCGCGCGTATCTGGGAGCGTGAGCCGATGGCCGATCCCCTGCTCAGCATCCGCAATATCGAAACCTATTACGGGCCCATCAAGGCGATCCGCGGCGTCAGCCTGGACGTGCCGAATGGCGGAATCGTCACCGTGCTCGGCGCCAACGGCGCCGGCAAGACGACCATCCTGAAAACGGTCAGCGGCGTGATGGACCCGCAAAAGGGCAGCGTCAGCTTCGAAGGTGCCGAAATCCAGGGCCGCGACCCGGACTGGGTAGCGCGGCACGGCATCGCCCATGTGCCCGAAGGCCGGGAGGTCTTTCCCTTCCTCACGGTGCGCGAGAACCTGTTGATGGGAGCCTACGCCCGCAATGACCGCCCTGCGGTCGCCGGTGATCTGGAATTGGTCTACGGCTATTTTCCCATCCTGGAGGAGCGGTCGGAGCAGCAGGCCGGCTATCTCTCCGGCGGCCAGCAGCAGATGCTCGCCATCGCCCGCGCCCTGATGGCACGGCCCCGGCTGATGCTGCTCGACGAACCCTCGCTCGGCCTGTCGCCGATTCTGGTGAAGGAAATCTTCGGTATCATCCGGCGCCTGAACGAAGAACAGGGCGTCACCATGCTGCTTGTCGAGCAGAACGCCAACATGGCGCTGCAGACCGCGAACTACGGCTATGTCCTGGAACTCGGGCGGATCGTGATGGATGACGCTTGCAGCCGCCTGCTCGAGAGCGAGGACATCAGGGAATTCTATCTGGGCGTCAAGAAGGACGCCGTGCGCGGCAAGAAACGCTGGCGCCGCAAGAAAACCTGGCGCTAGACCACCGACATGGAAGAGGTCGATAGGGAGGAGGTCGCTATGGACGGCTCAACCGGCTCGACAGTCCCCGGGAACATCATTTTCGACGGCTGCGATACGCTGCCCAAGCTGTTCCGCAAACGCTGCACGGAAGGCGCCGCCAAGGTCGCCATGCGCGAGAAGGATCTCGGCATCTGGCGGTCGATCTCCTGGGCCGACTACGGGGAGGCCGCCCGCAATGTCGGCCAGGGCCTGATGGCCATGGGCCTGGCGCGAGGCGACGTCGTCTCGATCCTGTCCGAAACCAACAAGGAATGGATGTTCGCCGACCTCGGCGCCATCTGCGCCGGCGCGTCGAGCAGCGGCGTCTACACGACCGATTCGGCCAAACAGCTCGAATATATCGTCAACGATTCCCGCTCCGTCTTCCTGTTCGTGGAGAACGAGGAGCAGCTCGACAAGTATCTCCAGGTCCGGGACCGCGTTCCCTCGCTGAAAAAAGTCATCATCCTGGACCTCGAAGGCCTGCGGGGCTTCGAGGACCCGATGACGATGAGCTGGGAGGAACTGCTCGAACTCGGCCGGCAGTATGGCGAAGAAAACCCGGACGCCTGGGACGAACGGATCGACGCCTCCTCGCCGGACGATACGCCGGTCCTGGTCTACACCTCGGGCACGACCGGGCCGCCCAAAGGCGCGATGATTTCCAACCGGAACATCGTCTTCCAGGTCAGCAACGGCAATGCCATGCTGGATTTTCGCGAAGGCGACAACCAGCTTGCCTTCCTGCCGCTCTGCCATATCGCCGAACGCGGCTTCTCGATGTTCCTGTCGATCGCCTACAAGACGGTCGTCAACTTCGCCGAGAGTCCGGAAACCGTGGCCGAGAATGTCCGGGAAGTGGCGCCGCACTACCTGTTCGCCGTGCCGCGCGTCTGGGAGAAATTCTATTCCGTTTTCCTGATCCAGATGCAGGACGCCACCTGGCTCGGCAAGCGCATGTACGGTTGGGCCATCGGCGTCGGCAAGCGCATGGCCGAACACCGGATCGAAGAGACGGAACCGCCGTTCGGAGACAGATTGCTCTACAGACTCGCCGATTTCCTGGTTTTACAGAACGTCAAGACAATGATCGGCCTGCGCCGGGCGCGCTGGACCGCCACCGGCGCGGCGCCGATCTCCCCCGACCTGATCCGCTGGTATCTGGCGCTCGGCATCAACATGGTGGAAGTCTACGGCCAGACCGAGAACACCGGAGTTGCGACGAGCAACTCACCCAGAGAGATCAAGGTCGGCACGGTCGGCAAGGCCCTGCCCGACACCGAAGTGAAAATCTCGGAACAGGGCGAGATCCTGATCAAGGGCCCGCACGTCTTCCCGGGCTACCTGAACAACCCGCAGAAGACCGCCGAAACGATAGTCGACGGCTGGCTGCACACCGGCGATGTCGGCTGGGTCGACAACCAGGGCAATTTCAGGATCACCGACCGCATCAAGGACATCATCATCACGGCCGGCGGCAAGAATGTGACGCCGTCGCAAATGGAAAACCAGCTGAAATTCTCGCCCTACATTGCCGATGCCGTGATCATCGGCGACAAGCGCAAGTTCCTGTCCTGCCTCGTGATGATCGATGAAGACAATGTGATGAAGTTCGCGCAGGACAAAAACGTCCCCTTTTCCAACTATGCCAGCCTGTGCCGCGCCGAAGAGGTTCAACGGATGATCCAGCGCGAGATCGACAAGGTGAACGGGGATTTCGCCCGGGTTGAGCAAATCAAGGCGTTCCGGCTGATCGAACAGGTCCTGACTCCCGAAGACGAGGAACTGACCCCGACCATGAAGCTGAAACGGAGCTTCGTGAACGCCAAATACAAGGATTTGATCGACTCGATGTATGTGGCGGCGTAACGTGCAATCCATGATCGGCGCGGCGATTCTGGGTGTCGCCCGCCTCTGCTTGAGCCTGTCCCCGGGAGGAACACCATGAGAATGATTCCAAAAGCATTGCTGGCCGGTTTTTCGGGCGCCGCACTGGTCGCTTCCGGCGGCGCGATCGCCGAAAACCGCGGCGTGACGGACACCGAAATCGTCGTCGGCACCCATACGGCGCTGACCGGCCCGGTTGCGCCCTGGGGCGCAGGCTCGGTCGCCGGCATGCGCATGGCGTTTGCCGAAGCGAATGAGAAAGGCGGCATCCACGGCCGCAAGATCAAGCTGATCGTCGAGGATCACGGCTACCAAGTTCCGAAGGCGGTTCAGGCGGCGAACAAGCTGCTTAACCGCGACAAAATCTTCGCCATGATTGCTGCGCTGGGCACGCCGATGAACAATGCCGTGCTACCGCGGCAGATCAAGGCCGGCGTGCCGAATTTCGGGCCGTTTACCTCTGCCCGGCAGATGAGCCAGCCGTTCCACCGGCTGAAATTCCAGACCCTGGCGAGCTACTATGACCAGGTGCGCGCCGCCACAAATTACTTCGTCAAGGAAAAGGGCGTGAAGAAAGTCTGCGCCATGTACCAGGACACGGACTATGGCCGCGAGATCTACGAGGCAGTGCGCGATCAACTGAAAACCGTGAACATGAAAATCGCCGCGCAATCCACGCACAGTCCGCGCGAAAAGTCTTTCGTCGGCGCGATCACCAAGCTGCGCAAGGCCGGTTGCGACGTAACCATGTTAGGCACGATCATTACCGACACTATCCTGCCCTTCGTCACCGCGAAAAAGCTGGGCTGGAAAACCACTTTCGTCGGCAATGTCGCGACCTACGATCTGATCGTTGCAGGCTTCAAGAACGGCTTGATGAACGGCTACTACGCCATGACATCCTTCGAGATGATCTATCCGGACACGACCGACCCGGTGCAAAAGGCGTGGGCCGAAGCCTACAAGAAGCGCTATGGCAAGACGCACACCGGCGCGGGCCAGCTCGGCTATGCCGGCGGCGAAACCTTCGTGGAAGTCCTGAAGCGCGCCGGCAGGAACCTGACGACCGACAGTTTCATCAAGGCTGCCGAGAGCCTCAAGGGGTACACCCCGTCGCTCGGCGGTCCGCCGCTCACTTTCGGTCCGAAAGATCACCACGGCTCCAACGAGGCGAGTTTGGCCATCGTCGAAAATGGCCGCTGGAAGAACCTGACGAAGCCGCTCTCCTATTAGAGAGTCTACCGGATCGACAGAGGTTCTGAAGGGGTGTGACATGCCCGCGCCGGCCGGTTGATCCGGCCGGCGCACCACCCTACTCTCCGCCGCGTCCTGTCCGAGCGGTGGAGATTTCATGTCTGAACGGGAGTCCGGCGATCCCGGAGTCGCCCTGATCGTCGGCGCCGGTGTGGCGACCGGCAGCGCCATCGCGCGGCGCTTCGCGCGCGAGGGCTTCACCATCTGCGCAACCCGCCGCGACCGCGCCGGCGGTTTGAAGGATCTGGCCGCCGACATCGGTGAAATCGGCAGCAAGGCCCACGTCTTTGCGTCCGATGCGCGCAAGGAAGAAGCGGTCATCGAGCTGGTCGAGACGATCGAGAGCACGATCGGCCCGATCGAGGTGTGCGTCCACAATATCGGCGCCAACGTCAAGTTCGACATCGGCGAAACGACATCGAGGGTCTACTACAAGGTCTGGGAAATGGCGGCGTTCAGCTCTTTCCTGGTCGGCCGCGAAGTTTCTCAGAAGATGGTGGAGCGCGACCGCGGCACCATCATCTTCACCGGCGCGACGGCGAGTGTCCGCGGCGCGGCCGGCTTCGCTGCCTTTTCCAGCGCCATGCATGGCAAGCGCGCGCTGGCCCAGGCCATGGCCCGGGAGCTGGGACCCAAGGGCATCCATGTCGCCCACACCGTGATCGACGGCCCGATCGACACGCCCTGGACCCGCGAACTGATGGGCCATCTGATCGCCGAGCGCGACTGGGACGACAATCTGCTGCTTCCCGACCATATCGCCGAGATGTACTGGCAGATCCATTGCCAGCCCCGCTCGGCCTGGACCTTCGAAGTCGATATGCGGCCCTGGGCCGAACCCTGGTAACCGCGCCGCAAGCACCCCGACTGCGCCTCATTGAGGAAAGACCCGCACGCATGAGCAAGACCGTCGAATTCTGGTACGACTTCCTGAGCCCCACCGCCTATCTCGGCTACTGGCGCCTGAAGGATATTGCGACGCGGACCGGCGCCACCATCGACTATCATCCGATGCTGCTGGGCGGCGTGTTCAAGGCGACCGGCAACCAGACGCCGGTCAACGTCAAGCCCAAGGGCAAGTGGATGTTCTTCGACATGTCGAACTACGCCCGGAAATACGGCGTACCGCTAAAGTCCAATCCCTATTTCGTCTTCAGTTCGCTGCCGCTGATGCGCGGCGCCATCCTGGCGCAAGAGCGCGGCGAACTGGAGCCCTACAACGACACGATCTTCTACGGAGTCTGGCGCGATGCCAGGAATCTCGCGGATCCCGGGATCATCGTCGAAACCCTAAAAGAAGCCGGCCTGGACGCCGACGCCTATGTCGACGGCATTCAGCAGCAGGACGTGAAGGACAAGCTGATCGCCAACACCGACGAGGCCGTCGAGAAAGGCGCATTCGGCGCGCCGACCTTCTTCGTCGGCGACAAGATGTGGTGGGGCCAGGACCGGCTGGAGTGGGTCGAGCAGGAACTGGCGGCGTGAGCGCCGAACTGACGAAGCTCTTCGCCGACCGCATGGTGCCCATGGCCCGGACACTCGGGCTCGAACTCGTCGATGTCGATCCGGACAAGGTCGTCGCAAAGGTAGAGGCGCGTGACGATCTGAGCACGGGGTCCGAGGCCATGCATGGCGGTGCGATCATGGCGGTGGCCGATACGCTCGGCGCCATCGGCACGGTCGCCAACATGCCGCGCGGCGCGCGCACCACCACGATAGAAAGCAAGACAAACTTTTTCCGCGCCGTTCCGGCCAGTTCGACCCTGACCGCCGAATCGACGCCATTGCACAAGGGGCGCACGACCCAGGTGTGGCAAACCCGGCTCATCGGGGAGAACGGCAAGCTGGCCGCGCTGGTCACCCAGACCCAGATGGTGCTTTATCCGGACGGGAAGTAGCGCAGCGGGGTCCAACTGGTCGACCGAATCCTAATTCGTCATTTCGACCGGAGCCCCGGATTTAATCCGGGGCGAAGCGGAGAAATCTTTCCGCGCACAGCTTCGAACCCGACTCCGTATTCGAAAGTTATCTCCGCTCCGCCTCCCTTCCGGGCCGCTGCGGTCGATATGACGACGGTTACGGGCGATGTACTCTATCGCCGCCGCCGCGGCCGCCGCGACAAGGCCACGATCACACCGCGCAGGCCGTGGACTTCCGAATCGGTCAGGTTGGCCCTGTGAAAGATATTGCGCAGATTGCGCACCATGACCGGGCGCTTTTCCGCCGGAAAGAAATGTCCGGCTTCGTCCAGCGCGCTTTCGAGATGCTCGAACATGTTGAGCAGGTCGCTTCGCAGCGCCGGCGCATCGGCCTTCCGGAACGCCGCCTCCGGTTTTGCTGCCGGCGTTTCGACCGGTCCGGCCATCCACCATTCCCAGCCGACGAGCAGGACGGCCTGGGCAAGATTGAGCGAGGTGTGCGCCGGATTGAGCCGCGCCTCGATAATCGTCCCGGCCAGGACGATATCGTCGTTGTGCAGACCCTTGGATTCCTTGCCGAACAGGATGCCGTTGCGCTCGCCCGCCGCTTCGGCTCCCCGCATGGCGACGCCCGCTTCGCGCGGCCCGAGCGCCGGCTTGTTCATGTCGCGCGGCCGGGCCGTCGTTGCATAGACGTGGCGCAGTCCCTCCAGCGCCCCAGCCGTCGTGTCGTAGAGGCGGGCCTCTTCCAGAATTCGTTCGGCGCCCGAGGAGGCTGCGATGGCGAACTTGCTGGGCCAGCCATCGCGCGGATTGACCAGGCGCAATTCGGACAGGCCGCAATTCATCATGGCGCGCGCCGCCGTGCCGATATTCTCGCCGAGCTGCGGCTCGACCAGGATGATTGCGGGGGTCGCGCTATTGCCCATCCGTCGGGCGACCGTCCGTGCGGCGGCTATCCGCGTGGCGCGCCAGCTTCCAGTAGATCGCGTCGCGCAGCGCTTCGTAGGACGCTTCGATGATGTTCGGCGATATCCCGACGGTCGACCATCGCAGGCCGCTGTCGTCGGTCGACTCGATCATCACCCGCGTGATCGCCGCCGTGCCTTCCTGCGGCGTCAGGATGCGGACCTTGTAGTCGGTCAGCCGCATATCGGCCAGTTCGGGATAGGCGCGCAGCAGCGCCTTGCGCATGGCGTCGTCCAGCGCATCGACCGGCCCGTTGCCCTCCCCCGCTTCCAGATAGGTCGCACCGCCCACATCGAGCTTTGTCACGGCCGTGGAAACGGTGGTCAGGGTGCCCCGGGCGTTGTAACGCCGTTCGGTTTCGACCCGGAAACTGTCCATCGTGAAGAACTTGGGCAGGCCCTGCAGCAGTTTTCGCGCGAGCAACTCGAAACTGGCCTCGGCGCCGTCATAGGCATAGCCGTCATGCTCGCGCGCCTTCACATCCTCGACCAGCCGGCCGATCTTCGGATTGTCGGCCGCGATCTCGATCCCGGCATCCGCCAGGCGCGCCAGGATATTCGATCGCCCCGCCTGATCCGACACCACGATATGCCGGCGGTTGCCGACCAGGGCGGGATCGACATGCTCGTAGGTCCGGGGATCCTTCTGCACGGCCGAAACGTGCAGCCCACCCTTGTGGCTGAACGCCCCCTCCCCGACATAGGCCTGGCTGCGGTTCGGGCTGCGGTTCAACAGTTCGTCCAGCATATGCGATACGGAAGTCAGCCGTTCGAGCTGCGCCGGCGAAATCCCGGTCTCGTAGCCTGTCTTCAGGGCCAGGGTCGGAATCACCGAAATCAGGTTGGCATTGCCGCAACGCTCACCCAACCCGTTGATCGTACCCTGGACCTGCCGGACCCCCGCCTCGACCGCGGCCAGGGAATTGGCAACCGCGTTTTCGGTATCGTTATGGGCGTGGATGCCGAGATGCGTGCCGGGGATATGCCGCGCGACCTCGGATACGATGCGATAGACCTCGTCCGGCAGGGTGCCGCCGTTGGTATCGCACAGCACGACCCAGCGCGCGCCGGCGTCGTAGGCGGCCTTCAGGCAGTCCAGGGCGAATTCCGGGTTGGCCTTGTAGCCGTCGAAGAAATGCTCGGCGTCGAACATAACCTCGTCGAGCCGCCGGCGCGCCAGCGCGATGCTCTCGCCGATCATGGCGATATTTTCCTCGAGCGTCGTCTCGAGGGCGATATCGACATGAAAGTCCCAGGTCTTGCCGACCATGCAGACGGTTCGCGCCTTCGACGTCAGGATGGCGGTCAGGCCCGGATCGTTCTCGGCGCTGCGTCCCGGCCGGCGCGTCATCCCGAAGGCGGTGAATTTCGCCGTCTTCAGCGCCGGCGGCGCCTCGAAGAACGCGTCGTCGGTCGGGTTCGCTCCGGGCCAGCCGCCTTCGACATAGTCGACGCCCAGCGTATCGAGCGCTTCGGCGATCACTGTCTTGTCCCGAACGGAAAAATCGACGCCCCGGGTCTGCGCGCCGTCCCGCAACGTGGTGTCGAACAGATAGATGCGCTTTTCGTCGGCGCTCACGCGGCCTCTCCGAACCGTTTGCGTCAATCCGGACAGTTACCACCGGCAGGCGGCTGCAATGCTGCGACACGGCCTCACAGGGAGAAGCGATCGGGCCGGCTTCCCCCGCCGGTCCCACGTTGCTAAGTAGC
Source organism: Alphaproteobacteria bacterium (assembly GCA_965249845.1). Classification (GTDB taxonomy): domain Bacteria; phylum Pseudomonadota; class Alphaproteobacteria; order Bin65; family Bin65; genus Bin65. The sequence goes on along the minus strand of CBDFNA010000003.1, from coordinate 2,273,577 downwards.
GGGCCCGGAGACACCCGAACGCCCCGGTTTCATGACCGATGCCCCCGCGCCCGTTTCGTCTATCCTCGACCTGATCGGCAATACGCCGCTGGTCGAAGCCGCCTGCTTCGATACCGGACCGTGCCGCCTGTTCCTCAAACTGGAAAGCCAGAATCCCGGCGGTTCGATCAAGGACCGGATCGCGCTCTCGATGATCCGGGCCGCAGAAGAAGCCGGCGAGCTCGATCCCGGCGGTACGATCGTCGAGGCGACGGCGGGCAACACCGGGCTCGGCCTCGCCCTGATCGGCGTCCTCAGAGGCTACCGCTGCATCCTGGTTGTGCCGGACAAGATGAGCCAGGAGAAGATTTTCCACCTGAAAGCCCTGGGCGCCGACGTCCGCCTGACCCGGTCCGACGTCAACAAGGGCCATCCCGATTACTACCAGGAGGTTGCGGCGCGCCTGGTCCGGGAAATTCCCGGCGCCTGGTGGGCCAACCAGTTCGGCAATCCGGCCAACCCGATGGCGCACGAAACCGGCACCGGGCCCGAAATCTTCGAGCAGATGGGCGGCGACGTGGACGCCGTCGTGTGCGGTGTCGGCTCGGGCGGGACGATCACCGGTATCGGCCGTTTTATGGCCGCGAACTCACCGAAGACGGAGATGGTGCTGGCCGATCCCGAAGGTTCGATCCTTGCCGACTATGTGAACGACGGGAAGGTCGCCAACGATGTCGGATCGTGGCTGGTCGAAGGGATCGGCGAAGACTTCATCCCGCCGGTTTCGGACCTCGGTCTCGCCCGCACGGCCTACTCGATCCCGGATTCCGAAGCCTTCGCAACCATTCGGACCCTGTTGCTGAAGGACGGCATATTCGCCGGCACGTCGTCGGGCACGCTGATCGCGGCGGCGCAGCGCTATTGCCGGGCTCAAACCGCGCCAAAACGGGTCGTCACGCTGGTCTGCGACGGCGGCGCCAAATATCTCTCAAAGGTCTACAACGACTATTGGATGGCCGATCACGGGTTCCTCAGCGTCAAACCCGCCGGCGACCTGCGCGACCTGATCGGCCGCAAACATGCCGAACGCGCCGTCGTCACCGTCGATCCCGCCGAAACCCTGATGGCGGCGTTCGGCCGGATGAAGCTGCACGACGTTTCGCAACTGCCGGTTATGGATGAGAGCAGGATCGTCGGCATTATCGACGAAAGCGACATCCTGCTGTCGGTCCTGGACGATCAAAGGCGATTTGAGAATCCGGTGCGCGAAGCGATGACGGCCAATCTGGAGACCATCGATCCGGGCCAGCCGATCGACGTGCTTCCGGTCCTGTTCGCCGAAGACAAGGTCGCCATCGTCACGGAAGGCGAGCGCTTCCTCGGCCTGATTACGCGGATCGACCTGCTGAACTACCTGCGCCAGCGCGCTGCCTGAACCCTGGCCCTGCCGCAGTTACGCCGGCTGCGCGGCATCGCCTTCGGCCGCAATCCGGGCATACCTGCCACGATAGTACAGCAGCGGATCGCCATCGGCCTGGTGGCTGAACCGCACCACCTCGCCGACGACGATGATGTGGTCGCCGCCTTCGTGGACGGCATGGGTCTTGCATTCGAAGACCGCCAGCGCATCCGCGAATGCCGGGCAGCCGACACTGCAAATTTCATAGCCGACATGCCGCCATTTGTCTTCCGACGGTCGCGCAAAATGGGCGGATACGTCTTCCTGGAGCTCGGTCAGGACGTTGACGGCGAAATACCCGGTTTTTTCGAAATGATTGAAGGAATAGCTGCCTCGATCCAGGCAGAACAGAAGCAGCGGCGGCGCGAGCGAAACGGAACAGAAGGAATTGGCGGTGAATCCGACTGGCGCGCCGCTACCGGTCATGGTCGTGATGACGGTGACGCCGGTCGCAAAGGTTCCCAGCGCGCTGCGGTAGTCGAGTACTTTCCTGGCGGCGGCCACGCAATCTCTCCTGTCGTTTTCGCGCGAACGCCAGCCTAGCCGCCCGGCCGGGCGGCGTCAAAACGGTACGGTTGCGGTCTGGTAATGGCGGCCCTGCTGTGCCAGTTAGACGCCGTCCGATACTGATAACGCCCCCCCGGAGACCCCGCCCGTGAAGCTCGACACCCGCATCGTCCGCGCCGGCATTTCGCCCGATCCGACCACTGGCGCCATCCTGCCGCCGATCTATGAGACGGCAACATTTGTCCTGGAGGAAGTCGGCAAGGACAAGGGCTTCGATTACACGCGCTCATCCAATCCGACCCGCCAGGTGCTGGAGGCGAATCTGGCCGCGATCGAGGGCGCAGAGTATGGCGTTTGCTTCTCCAGCGGCATGGCGAGCGTCGACAGCGTGATGAAGCTGCTCTCGGCCGGCGATCACACAGTCTGTTCGAACGATGTCTATGGCGGCGTATCGCGCCACTTCAACCGGGTGCTCTCGCGCTACGGCCTGGAATTCACCTATGTCGATACCGCGGATCCGGCCGCCGTCCGGGCCGCGCTTCGGCCGGAAACCCGGATGCTCTGGATCGAAACGCCGACCAATCCGCTGCTTCAGGTCACCGATCTGGCGGCGATGGTGGAGATCGCGAAGGAGCACGACCTCCTGCTCGGCGTCGATTCCACCTTCGCCACCCCGGTCTTTCTGCGGCCGCTCGAGTTCGGTGCGGATATCGTGGTCCACAGCACGACCAAATATCTCTCGGGCCACAACCAGATCATCGGCGGCGCCGTCCTGACCGACCGGGAAGACATCTATCAACAGATGAAGTTCATCCAGAAGACCATTGGCGCGGTGCCGAGCCCGATGGATTGCTGGCTGGTCCTCCTGGGCCTGAAAACCCTGCACCTGCGCATGGCCCGCCACAACGACAGCGGCATGAAGATCGCCCGGTTTCTGGAGGGGCACGAAAAGGTCGCGCATGTCCGCTATCCGGGCCTGCCGTCGCACCCGCAGCACAATATCGCCGCCGCCCAGATGGACGGTTTCTCCGGCATGATTTCTTTCGAGTTGAAAGGCGGCATCCCGGCAGGCAAGGCGCTGATGAATTCGGTGCAGCTATGCGCGCTGGCCGAGAGCCTGGGCGCCGTCGAAACCATGATCACCCACCCGGCGACCATGACCCACGCCGAAGTGCCGGCCGAGGAACGCCATGCCCGCGGCCTGACGGACGGCCTGGTCCGCCTCTCGGTCGGAATCGAGGATTGCGACGATATCCTGGCCGATCTCGACCGGGCGCTGGCCGGGGCCTGAGCGCGACCGCTTGAGCCGTAATTCCGTACGGCCGGAACTGCTTTTGGCGGCAGACGGCGACCGGCTTGCAATGCCCCGCTATCTTGGCCATCATACCGGCGCCATAGCAGCCTGACGGTTTGGGCAGGGACTGGCCGGACAAGCATCGATGACTGCGCACACCGCCAAGCTGCCCCGCTTCTTCTACCGAATGCCGCCCCGGCCTTGCCCCTATTTGAAGGGGCGGACGGAACAAAATATCTTCACCGAGTTGACCGGCCCCAACACGGCCGGTCTTTACGATGCGCTGACCTTGTCGGGCTTTCGCCGGTCGCACAATGTCGCCTACCGGCCGGCCTGCCCCGGTTGCCGGGCTTGCGTGCCGGTCCGCGTCGTGGCGCCGTCGTTCGCGCCGGGCGCCAGCCTGCGCCGTATCGTCCGGCGCAATGCCGACCTCGTCGACCAGGATCTGCCGGCCCGGGCGACGGCTGAGCAATACGAGTTGTTTCTGCGCTACGTGACACGGCGAGATGGCCGGTATGGCCTTCGCCGACTATGCCGCAATGGTGCAGGACAGTCCGTTGCGCACTTTCGTGACCGAATTTCGCAGCCCGAAGGGCCGCTTGCGCGCTGGTCGACCGTCTGCGGTCGCGGTTTACAGCTTTTTCGATCCGGCCCTCGATCAGCGCAGTCTCGGCACGTGATCGTCCGCCTGATCGTCGACCGTGCTGGATCTGGAAGACGGTCTGTCCGCGGTTTACAGCTTTTTTGATCCGGCCCTCGATCAGCGCAGTCTCGGCACGTTCACGATCGTCCGCCTGATCGCCAAGTCGCGGCAGCTCGACATGCCCTACCTGTATCTCGGCTACTGGATCGAAGGCAGCCGAAAGATGTCCTACAAATGGCGATTTCGCCCTCTTGAAGGATTGACGGCGGAAGGATGGCAGCTGCTGGATCTGCGCCCGGCCGAAGAACGCGGCTGTATCGCCGCCTGACCGGCTCCAGCGGCGGTCCGAACCGCTGCCGGCGGCGGAGACCGCCGACCTGACGACTCCCGCGCCGTTGCAATCCGACAGGTCGGCCGCCCGAAAGCACATAGGTTGCCACTGTGTGTTAAACGCATATAATGCTGCCACGCCGCCGGGCGGAGGAGCGCCGGTTCCGGTTTTCAGTCGCCCCGGCTAACTAGAAAGTGCGCGCCTGAACCTGCCCAATCGGGATAGTCGGGAGGCGCGAGGGAGCAACAACAGTCTAAAGAGGACGGTCCATGAAACGTCGTATTTTCCTTTCGGGCGCGGCTGCGGCCGGCGCTACCGTCGCCGCCAGCGCACTGCCAAAGCCGGCACTGGCGCAGAAAAAGATCGAAGCCGTCATGGTGACAACATGGCCGCGCGATTTCCCGGCCCTCGGCACGGGCGCGCAACGCCTTGCCAAACGCATCAACGATGCCACCGACGGCAGGATCAAGATCACCTACTACGCCGCCGGCGAGAAGGTCGGCGCCTTCGCCTCGTTCGACGAGGTCGCGTCGGGCAAGGCCCAGATGTATCACGCCGCCGATTACTACTGGAAAGGCAAGCACCCTGCCTGGGCCTATTTCACCTCGGTGCCGTTCGGTCTTACCTGTAACGAAATGAACGCCTGGCTTCAGTTTGGCGGCGGACAGGATCTCTGGGACAAGGTCGCCGGTAATTTCGGCCTCAAGAACGTCCGGGCGGGCAACACCGGCGTCCAGATGGGCGGCTGGTTCCGCAAGGAGATCAACTCGGCTGACGATCTCAAGGGCCTGAAGATGCGCATCCCCGGCCTCGGCGGCGACGTCATGGCCAAGCTGGGCGCCTCGCCGGTGTCCCTGCCGGGCGGCCAGATTTACGAAAACCTGGTCTCCGGCGCCATCGACGCCACCGAATGGGCCGGCCCGTATAACGACAAGTTCATGAAGTTCTACGAAGCGGCCAGCTACTACTACTATCCCGGCATGCACGAGCCGGGCTCGATGCTGGCATTGGGCATGAACGCTTCGTGGTGGGGCAAGCTGAGCAAGAACGATCAGGTGATCGTCGAAGCGCTCGCCGCCGCCGAGAACGACATCATGATGGCCGAATTCAACGGCAAATCGGGCCCGGCGTTAAAGGAGCTCGTCGAGGACCACGGCGTGAAGCTGCGCGAGTTCAACGACGATGTCTACGATGCGTTCTACGAAGGCGCCCAGGCAGTCTTCGAGGCGACCCGCTCCCATAGCGCGCTCGCCAAGGAAGTCGACGATGGCTTCCGCAAGGCGCGCGCCGAGCTCGGCGCCTATACGAGAATATCGGAACAGGCTTATCTGATCCAGCGCAACCGCGTTCTCGGCCTCTAGCCGGATCGTCGTCCCGGCGAACAGGGGAGCAGCCGTTGGCAACATCGGCTGCTCCCTGTTCTTACGATTCTGCTTCGTGACGCCTGAGCGGACGCCGGGCGGACAAATCATGTTGTCGAGCGAATCAGCATGAGTATTGCGACGGCGGCCGGTTCCGGCGCCATGTCCGAAATCCCTGCAGCGACGGCGGCGTCCGACCGGATGCAGCCGATCTTGCGCATCTTCGCCCTGTGTGTCGCGGGCCTGTCTTTGGTCTATCTGGCCAATGCCTACATGGTGTTCTGGCTGGATTGGCCCGGCGTCTTCACCCTGATGGGCGCGGCCGGTGTTGCCAGCTTCGCGGCGCCGAAAGAGCCGCTTGGCGGCAGTATTATTCTGGCGCTGATCCAGATTGCCCTCTACTTCGTCGCTGCCATCGCCGTCGTCGTCTACGTTGCGAGGACGCGGCAGCGGACCCTCTATTCCGATGCGCAATATCTGACCGCCATCGGCGCGTTCGTCGCCCGGGCGGCCTTCTGGACCGTCCTTCTGGTCGGAGTCGCTGACGCTGTCGTCTCGTTTCTCCGGGTCGAAGGGCTGCTGGAGTCGATCCTCGGCAAGAGCCTGGCGCAGGATCTCGGCAAATCGTCCTTCCGCAGCCAGGTGCTGCACATGCCCCTGATGGCGGTGGCGGTAGCGATCTCCCTGTTTACGCGATCGGTCGGATTCACCTGGCTGGCGCTATTGGTCGTGGTCGCCGAACTCCTGATCGTGTTTCTGCGCTTCATTTTCTCCTACGAACAGGCCTTCATGGCCGATCTGGTGCGGTTCTGGTACGCCGCCCTGTTCCTGTTCGCGAGCGCCTACACGCTGCTCCACGAAGGCCATGTCCGGGTCGATGTGCTGTATTCCGGTTTCAACCCGCGCCGGCGCGCCTGGGTCAATGCGGTAGGCGCGGTTATCCTGGGCGCGCCGGTCTGCTGGATCGTGCTGACGATGGGCCTGGCCAACAAGTTCAGCATCATCAGCGGTCCGCTGCTGAGCTTCGAAGTCACGCAAAGCGGCTTCGGCCTCTATGTCAAATACATGCTGGCCGGCTTCCTGCTGGTCTTTGCCGTCACCATGCTCCTGGAATTCATGGCATCGCTCCTGTCTAACGCCGGCGTCCTGCTCAATGAAGAGGACGCGCCGAAAAGCACGCGCGAAGAAGATGCGCACTTCTAGGGACGGCAGTCCGGTCGGCAACCGGGTCGAGCGGCGGGGCGACGCCTGATGGAATTCTTCTTCCTTCTCCTTCTGGTGCTCCTGATGGCCGGCGCTCTGGCGTCCGGCTATCCGGTCGCCTTCGCGCTTCCCGGTTCGGCCGTCCTCAGCATCCTGCTGGCGACGATTTCCGGCCTGATCTTTACCGGCGACGAAAGCAGCTTCTTTCACACCGGCGGGCCCATCGAATGGCTGAATTCCGGCGTTTCCAATTTCAGAGGCGTCTATTGGGATCCCGATCGCGACACGCTGATTGCGATTCCGCTCTTCATTTTCATGGGCATTATGCTCGAGCGATCGAAGATCGCGGAAGATCTGCTGATTACCATGGCCCAGCTTTTCGGCCGCATCCCCGGCGGCCTGGGCATTTCGGTGGTCTTCGTCGGCGCGTTGCTGGCCGCGACCACGGGCATCGTCGGCGCGACGGTCGTCGCCATGGGGCTGATCTCGCTGCCGGTAATGCTGCGCAACAAATACAGCCCGGCGCTCGCCACCGGCACGATCAGCGCGTCGGGCACCCTGGGCCAGATCATTCCGCCGTCGATCGTCCTGATCATCCTGGCGGACCAGCTCTCGAACGCCACCGACCAGGCGCTGACCCTGCGCAAGGCGGAGTTCAAGGCTGGCACCGGCTCGAGCGCCATGCCCAGCGACTACGGCCTGACATCGGCCAGCGCCGGCGACATGTTCCTCGGCGCCTTCCTGCCCGGCATGGTGCTGGTCGGGCTCTATATCCTGTTCATCCTGGTATTAGCGATCCTGCGTCCCAAGCTGGCGCCGCCCGTCGCCCGCGAAGGTAAGTTCGACATCGCCTTCGCCAGACGGGTGCTGATCGTTCTGGTGCCGCCGCTAGCGCTGATTTTCGCCGTACTCGGCTCGATCCTGAGCGGCATCGCGACGGTGAACCAGGCCGGCGCCATCGGCGCGTCCGGCGCCATGGTCATGGCCGGCTACCGGCTGTACCAGGGCCGGAAATCCGCCTTCTATCCGGCGGTGATGGCGGTCCTGTCGATCGTCGCGATCCTGGTCCTGCTCGCGATCTACGACATCAACATCAAAAATGTCGTCGGCGCCGACGACGTGATCGCCCTCGTCCTCGCGTCGGTCGCCGTCTTCTTTCTTCTGGTGTCGCTGGTCTGGAGCGGCTGGCGGGTTTTCAGGACGGAAGAAACGCTGCGCTACGTCATGGTCGAGACGGCCAAGACCACCTCGCTGGTCTTCATCATCCTGATCGGCGCCGCGATGCTGACCGCCGCCTTCCGCGCTTTCGGCGGCGAGGATCTGGTGCGCGAATTCCTGTTCGGCCTGCCTGGCGGCTTCCTCGCCAAATTCGCCCTGGTCATGGCGGTGATCTTCATCCTCGGCTTCTTTCTCGACTTCATCGAGATCGCCGTGGTGGTGGTGCCGATCATCTCCCCGATCCTGCTGGCCGATCCTTCGGCCAACGTAACCGCCGTGTGGCTCGGCGTGATGATCGGCGTCAACATCCAGACCTCCTTCCTGACGCCGCCGTTCGGGTTCGCCCTGTTCTATCTGCGCGGTGTGGCGCCGGCATCCGTGAAAACCACTTCGATGTACAAGGGCGTGGTGCCCTTCATCGTCCTGCAGTTGGTCGCCCTCGGCATCGTCGGCCTGTACCCGTCGCTGGTGAACTATCTGCCGAACCGCATCTCGCTGAGCGGCGAGAATGCGCCGCCGCCCCGCAACCCGCGGCTCCAGCGCTGCATCGAAGAGCGGAACTTCGTGCTGTTCGCCGAGAACCGGGACGCCATTCTGGCGGCGATCGACAAGGTGTCGAAGACCGATATCGCCTATCTGCCGTCCGAACGGCAGGGAACGCTGAAACGGGCCTACAAGAACGCGCGGGATACCTTTGCGCGGATCGACGATGTCCGCGCGGCGGAAAAAGCGCTGGCCGACTATGTGCCGGTCTTCCGGCCGATGCACCGGAAGGTACGGGCGATCAACCGCCAGGTTTTCATCATCGACAGCAAGCTGAACCAGGAGGCGGAAGACTTGCGCCGCCTGCAGGGGGTCGAGCCGCAGGACAGCGCGGCGAACGACGATCTCCAGAAGGACATGGCCGACCTGCAGGCGAAGAAGAAAGCCCTTCTGGCGAGCGTGCCGGCCGACTGGCAAGCCCGGCGCAAGAAATATCTCGATCTCGCCAAGAAAGAACGGCTGGCCCGGCTGCGCTATCGCCGGAATGTCGACAGTGCCTACGAGCCGATCAAGGAAACCCGGTCGCTGATCGCCGGCGCCGCGGCCCTGAGCGCGTTCAAGCCCAAGCTGACGGCAATCGGGCCGATGATCGAATCGGGCGACCCGGCCCAGGCGCAGACCGCGCTTCGGGCGCTGGAGCGCGAGATGCGTTCGGTCGCCGGCAGCAGCGCGATCCGGTCGCGCCTGACCAATGCCCGCCGCAACATGCGGCCGACCCGGCTGCGGCGCGAGCGGGCACTGAAGGCCTATGGCGACGCGCTGAAGCGGTTCGACGGCGAGATCGCCTGGCGGACTGCGGCGCAGGCGAAGCTGACGGGCCCGCTGGCCGAGTATGACGCGGCGATCGCCCAGACCATCGGCCTGCGCCTGCAGACGCGCCTGAACAGCGACCAGGCTGGCGACGTTGCGGTCTGCCTCGCCCATCACCGGGATATCTCGCTGAATTTCTAGGGCGGCTGGACCTTCCGCCCCTGCCGCACCCGGATCAGAAGCGGTTGCCCCGGGGGAAACCCTTGGGCGGCAACCGGCCGGCCTGGGCGCGTTTGCCGACCCAGCCGGCCAGTTCGGCGGCTGCGAAAGTCCGGGTCCGCGAGCCGGTCCGGCATTCGAGCCCGTCGGCCAGCGTGAAGACCCTGACGTCGGACAGGCCGCCGTCGCGGATTTTCTGCAGGATCACGCCCTTGCCCCGGGTCATCTCCGGCAGATCCGCCGCCGGGAAAATCAGCAGTTTCCGGTTATCGCCGAGCACAGCGACATGGTCGCCGGCGCCATCGGTGCAGACGGCGGCTTCGACATCGCCGGCAACGTTGAGCACATGTTTGCCCGCCCTGGTCTGCGCCACAACCTCCTGCTCCGGCACGAGAAAGCCGCGGCCATCGCTGCTCGCGACCAGCAGTTTGCGCGCCGGGTCGTGCACCGCCAGCGAGACGATCTCGCTGTCGTTGCCAAGGTCGATGGACAGGCGGATCGGCTCGCCGAAGCCCCGGCCGCGCGGCAGCCTGTCGACCGGTATGGTGTAGAAGCGCCCGTCGGTGCCGAACAGCACAAGGCGGTCGGTGGTCGTGCCGTGCAGGACGAAGCGCTCCCGGTCGCCTTCCTTGTAGCGGTGGCCGCTCGTGTCGGTGACATGGCCGCCGACCGTCCGTATCCAGCCCTTCTCGGAACACAGGACGGTCACCGGCTCCTTCGCGACCAAGGCCTCGAAATCGACGATTTCCGCGCCCGGCGCATCGCCCAGCTCGGTCCGGCGCCGCCCCAGCACGGTCTCCGGCCCGAAGGTCTCGCGCAGCCGGTCGACCTCATAGGCGATACATGTCCACTGGCGATCCTCGTCGTCGAGCAATCGGGTCAAGTCCGCCTGCTCGTCCTCCAGTCCGGCCAGTTCCTCGCGAATGCTTATTTCTTCCAGCTTGTGCAGGGCGCGCAGACGCATGTTGAGGATCGCCTCGACCTGGATGTCGTTAAGGGCGAAGCGGCCTATCAGTTCCTGCTTCGGGCTGTCCTCGAACCGGATGATGCGGATCACCTCGTCGAGATTCAGGTAGGCGACGATGAAACCCTGCAAGATTTCGATCCGGCGGGCGATAATGCCCAGCCGGTGCCCGGTCCGCCGCACAAGGACTTCGCGGCGGTGGTCGAGGAAGGCGCACAGGGCCTCACGCAGGTTCATCACCCGCGGCGTCCGCTCGGCGTCCAGAACATTGAAATTCAGCCCGAACCGGCTTTCCAGTTCGGTTGTGCGGAACAGCGATTCCATCAGCACCGCCGGCTCGACATTGCGGCTGCGCGGCTGGATGACGATGCGGATGTCCTCGGCCGATTCGTCGACGATATCGGCGACCAGCGGCAGCTTCCTCGCGGCCAGCAATTCGTCGAGCTTCTCCATCAGGCGGCCCTTCTGGACGCCGTAGGGAATCTCGGTAACGACGACCGTGCTGCCGCCGCCCTTGCGCGGCTCCGCCAGCCAGCGCGCCCGGATGCGCAGGCTGCCGCGGCCGGTTTCGTAGGCAACGGTCACGGCTTCCCGGGATTCGACCAGCACGCCGCCGGTCGGGAAATCCGGCCCGGGCATCAGGCCGATCAGGTCGGCGACCGGCACCTTGTGGCGGTTCTCCGGGTTCCGGCGCAGCAGCAGTTTCAGCGCATCGCAGATCTCGGCAACATTGTGCGGCGGGATGTTGGTCGCCATGCCGACGGCGATGCCGCTGGCGCCGTTGGCCAGCAGGTTGGGGAAATTGGCCGGCAGAACGACCGGCTCGCTGCCCTCGCCGTCATAGGTTTCGCGGAAGTCGACCGCATCTTCTTCGATGCCTTGGAGCAGCAGTTCGGCAACCTCGGTCAGCCGCGCTTCGGTGTAGCGCATGGCCGCCGGGTTATCGCCGTCGATACTGCCGAAATTGCCCTGGCCGTCGACCAGCGGATAGCGCACGGCGAATTCCTGCGCGAGGCGCACCATGGCGTCGTAGATCGCCTGGTCGCCGTGCGGATGGTATTTGCCCATCACGTCGCCGACGATGCGGGCGCATTTCTTGAAGCCGGACGCCGGGTCGAGCCGCAATTCCCGCATGGCGTACAGCAGGCGCCGATGGACCGGCTTCAGCCCGTCGCGCACATCCGGCAGCGACCGCGACATGATCGTGGACAGCGCGTAGGACAGATAGCGCTGCCCCAGCGCCTCCGCCAGCGGCGTGTCGCGGACTTCCGCAGCAATGGGGGTATCGGCCATACGGGGCTCCAGATGGAGCAGATATAGTATCTAAAGCGGTCAATTCGTCAAGAAATTGTGGTTGGGCGGCCGTGGCATTAGGTTCACTGCCTCAGCTAGGGCAAACCGGCGGTCTTGCAAAAATGGATAGATCTGTCCTTTTGTATCGATATTTTTCAAACTGGACCGACCCGTGTGGAATCCGGCACTGTTGTCCGATAACGCCACCGGCGCGACCTGCGGCGCTCGGGCAATATCCGTCAGCCATCGGTTATGGTCGCAGCGGGCGTTTGCCGACGGGCCGTTACCGGCGCCCGGTTTCCACCGCCGCCGTGCAACGCTGCTGTCGCAGGGCTTCGGTGGCGATCGCGTCCAGCGTTCCATGCACCACGACAACGCCGTAGTCCGATTGTGCCTCGGCGCCATCGATCAGCCCGTTGGCGAAATCGTTCGCCACCGCGCGCGGATCGCGCTCCAGTGGGTCGCCCAGCCCGGCGCCGCAGATGCCGACGATTTCGAGGGTATCGCCGGCTGCCAGGGCGAATCCGCTGACCTTGGCCGGCAGATCGGCCTCGTCCGCCCGGCACGGATTGTGGATCATGGCGCCGGGCCGCCCGTTTGCGCCGCCGAACAGGCCGCAGGGCGGATCGCCGGAGCGGTGATCGCCGGTCGAGCCGATCGATGTAGCGGCGAGGAAGCGCCAGCGCTTTACCGACCCAGACCGCCGCGCCACCGGCCGGCCGCCGGGGCTTCGTCCCGCAACTCGTAGCGTTCGCAAACGACCGGCGCACTCAGCTCCATTTCCTCGATCGGGTTGTTGCGCGTGTTGGCCATCAGATTGTCGATGGCGTCGATGCCGTCCTTGCCCCAGCGCGCGCCGTAGGAGCCCTCGTTGACCTCGATCAGCACCCAATATTGGGACGGGTCGTCGAGTCTGCTGCCGGCGTAGGCGATGGCGCTGACGCTCGCCGAGTTGCCGGCCGTCACCCGGGTCGGCATGGCGGCGGCAAAGGCCTGGAGAATCTGGTCGGGAATGCGGTTGATCTGGGCGAAGCGCGCCTCGCAGCCGCGCGGGAAGCGCGGGTTGAAAATACTCCCTTCCGGCGCATAGACCTTCACCGGCCGGAAGATGCAGTCATTCTGCGGCACGTCGGCCCCTTCGCCGGCCTCGTCGAGCAGCAGCGTCCGGATGGCGAAGTTGACGGTGGGCAGGACGCTGCCTTCGTAGGGGCAGTTGAATCCGGTGGCGACTTCCGGCGACGAACCGGAAAGATCGACATAGATGTCTTCGCCGTCGACGATCACCCGGGTCGCGATGGGCAGCGGCACGCCGAAATTCTTGCCATCGTCCTCGAGCCAGCCGCCGGGCGCTTCATAGACTCCGTCGGGAATGTCGCGAATGCGCCGCCGCATCCGGGTTTCGGCATAGTCGAGCCAGGAGTCGCAGGCGCTCATGACAGTATCGAGACCGTAGCGGTCGAGCAGCTCGGTGAAGCGCCGGACGCCGAGCCGGCAGCACGAGATCAACGCCTCGATATCGCCGGCATTGGCTTCGGGCGTGCGGACATTCTCGATAATGTGGTCCCAAAGCGCGTCGTTGCGCTTGCCGGCATCGTAAATCTTGGCGGCGTTGATCAGCTTGCCTTCGGCATAGACGTCCGGCACGTCGACCGAGAAGCCCGGATGGGCGCCGCCGATATCGACCATATGGCCGGTGCAGCCGGCGAAGCCGACATGGACGTCCTGGAAGAAAATCGGGATCAGGACGCCGTAATCCGGCGCGTGGGAGGCGCCGTAATAGGGGTGATTGTGCAGGACGATGTCGCCCGGCCGGTAGCGGCCGGCATGCTTCTTCTCGATCCCCTTGATGTAGGCGGGCAGCGAGCCGCAATGCATGGGCGTCGAATCGCTTTCGCAAAGCTGGCGGCCGAAGCGGTCGAGAATCCCGGCGCCGATATCCTGCGATTCGCGCATGATAGACGAATAGGCCATACGGAAAAGCAATTGCGCCATTTCGGAGGCGGTCGTCTTCATGGCGCCGCCGATGACCTGCAGGAGGACGGGATCGACCTTCACCGTTTGCCAATAGCGTTCAGCCGGCGGCGCTGCTATGCTGACGGCCTCGCGGCGCAGCATTTCGAGATCGGGCAAGCCGGCCGGGGCAATGGCGTCCATGGTCAGGGTCGCTCCTCGATGATCAGGTTGCCGTGCGCGTTCGCCGTTGCGCGGAAATCCGGCGGAACGACGGTCGTGGTGTCTTCCTGCTCAACGATGGCCGGTCCCTCGAGAACCGTACCGGGCATGAGCCCGTCGCGCCGATAGACAGTGGCGTCGCTGCGGATCCAGCCCTCGCCGGCAGGGAAGACGGCAGTGCGGCTTCGGCCTTCGATTCGCGCCTCTGCCCGGCCTGTATCCGACCCTTCCTTTTCGCCACCGCAGCGCTGGCCTTGTGCTGCGGCGGAAGGCACCCGGCCGACGCCGACGGCGCGAATATTGACGAACTGGACCGGAGTGTCGGCAAAACGGCGGAGATAGTGGCGCTCGTGCTCCCGGTGGAACGCGTCGGCGACAGCGATCTTCCAGCCATCTGCGAAGTCCGTTGGCGCTTCGACGCGGAGTTCGTAACCTTGTCCCTTGTAGCGGCAGTCGGCCTCGAAGACGACGGAGACGTCCGCGTCGGCAAAACCGTCCCGCGCCAGTTCGCGGCCCGCTTCGGCGGCCATTGTCCGGTATTTCGCCGCGACGGCGGACAGGTCGGCGCCTTGCAGGTCGGCCCAGTGGCTCGCCATATACTCGTACCGGATATCGGTGCTGAGCAGCCCGGCCGCCGCGCCGACGCCCGGATGGGGCGGGACGACCGATTTGGGAATACCGAGATCCCGGGCGATCTCGGCGACGAAGGCCGCCCCGGCGCCGCCGAACGCGACAAGTACGAAATCCCCCGGATCGTAGCCCTTGGAAATGCTGCCCAGCCGAATGGCGTCGATCATGTGATTACAGGCGATCCGGTAGATGCCCAGCGCCGCGTCTTCGACTGGAAGGCCGAGCGGTTCGGCGATACGGGTGCGGATCGCCCGTTCGGCCAGCGCCGGATCGATGGCGATGCCCGAACTCTCGAGCGTTTCGGGACGAAACCAGCCGAGGCAGACCAAGGCGTCCGTCACCGTCGGCTCTTCCCCGCCAAGACCGTAGCAGGCCGGTCCCGGCAACGCGGCCCGCGCTGCGCGGTCCGACCTGGAACATGCCGCCCTCGTCGACACAGGCGATGGAGCCGCCGCCCGCGCCGATAGAGGTGACATCGACCATCGGCACCATGGCGTCATAGTCGCCGATCTGGGTGTCGAGCACATGTTTCAGATGCATCCTGCCATCGTGCGCCACACCGACATCGGCCGAGGTGCCGCCGACATCGAGGGTGATGACGCTGGGATGGCCGATCGAACCACGTCTACCATGTGGCGAGCGGCAAGCCGGTGGCGGTGCTCCTGCGCCCGGGCAAGACGCCGTCGGGCGCCGAGATCCGCACCCTCCTCAAGCACCTGGTGCGCCGCATCCGCCGGCACTGGCCGCGCACCCGGCTCACCTTCCGGGGAGACAGCCACTACGGACGGACCGAGGCCATGGCCTGGTGCGAGGACAACGGCGTCGACTACATCTTCGGCCTGGCCGGCAACAGCGTGTTGCACCGCCTCTCATACGAGGTCGCCGACGACCTCAGGGGGCGCCGCGCCGAGGCCGGCGCGGGCAGGATGCGGGGCTTCGCCGCGTTCGCCTACGCCGCCCGGTCCTGGGGCCGCCAGCGCCGGGTCGTCGCCCGGCTGGAGGCAAGCGCGCGCGGCTTCGACGCCCGCTACATCGTCACCTCGCTCGGCGGAGACGCCCGCCATCCCTATGAAGATATTTACTGCGAAGATATTTACTGCCCCGCGGCCAGGCCGAGAACCTCATCAAGCTGCACAAGGGCCAGCTCGCCTCGGACCGGACCTCTTGCCAGAGCCCGATCGCCAACCAGTTCCGCCTCGTCCTGCACACCGCGGCCTACTGGCTGATGCTCGCCCTGCGCGATGCCGTGCCCCGCGCGATGCCGTGCCCTGCGCGATGCCGTGCCCCGCAGGATGCCGCTCGCCTGGGCCGAGTTCGCAACCCTCAGAAAGAACCTGCTCAAGGTCGGCGCCCGCGTTGTCGAGAAAGCCTGCCCTGAGCTTGCCGAAGGGGCCGCCCGCATCCGCATCCACTTCGCTTCGGCCTGTCCGGATGCCGCCCTGTTCCGCCTGCTGGCCGGGCGTCTCGCCGCCTCGGGCCCCCGATCGCCGGGGCGCCGTGCCCCGCGAACCCGAGCCCGTTCAACCCCAAACCCAGACACCGCCACCCTCAAATCCCGGCACCGCAAGGCGCCGAACGCAAACCTGCGTCCACACAAAATCAACCGATAAACTCCGCCTCCGATGAATAAGTCAGGTTAACAACATGACGGACTTCACACCGCTCGTCGGCCGCCAGGATGTACATGCCGGTCTTGTGTGTCTGAATGTGCCGCCAGGACTTATGAACCTGGAGATCCAGAAGGCTCTGTTCGAGCACGCCCTGGACGAGTTGGCCGGAGAGGAACCCGTCAACGAGGTGGTCGAGATTGCCCTCACAGGCGATCGAACAGTCAGGACAGTTCGATATATGTGGCCGTTGGAAGCAAATATCCCCGAATGAATTGAGAAAGACAGGATCGATGGACAATCGAACGGCGGTAGAGGCGGCGCGTCCTGCAAACGGAACCGGCGGCGGATTCTGGGCGCGGTTCGAAGCGACGGTGGCAGCATCGGACGCCGGCATTGCGATAAGCTTCGAGGGCCGCGCGGATTGTTCGTTCGAAGCGCTGGGCAGGCGCGCCCGGGCGCTCGCCGCTGCCTTGCAGGACCGCGGCGTCGGGCGGGGCGACCGGGCGGTCGTGCTGGCCGCGAACGGGCCGTGGTTTATCGAGCTGATGCTGGCCGCCGCGCTCGCCGGCTTTGTGCTCGTGCCGATTAACACCCGCCTGACTGCAACGGAAGTTGCCTACATCTTCGATAACGCAGACCCGAAGATCGCCTTTGCGGACGGCGCGCGCCGGCAGGTCCTGTCCGAGGTCGGCGCCAACCGCGTCCCCGTGCTCGATGTTGCGGACGATCTGGAAGCGCTCGTGCAGGCCGGGCCTGATGCAAGGACCGTTGCCCCGGTTGCCGCCGACCCGGACGCCCCGTTCCTCCAGCTCTACACCTCCGGCACGACCGGCCATCCCAAGGGCGCGACGCTCACCCAGCGCAGCATGGCGGCGATCGCCGAGGAAGGCGCGGCCCATCTCGGCCCCGTGCTGGCCGGCGACGTCATGCTGATCTGCTTGCCGATGTTCCACATCGCCGCCATCGACCTGATCGCGTTCGCCCTGGTCCGCGGCGCGGCGATGGTCATCCTGCCGGAGATGGTTCCGGCCCAGGTCGTCGCGACAGTGAAGGAACGCCGGGTCAACCGGACCCTGCTCGTGCCGGCGGTCATCCGCATGACGGTCGAGCATCTGGAAGAGGCGGAGGCGACCCTGCCGTCCATCGAGACCCTCATCTTCGGCGCCTCGCCGATGCCCGAAGAACTCATCGACCGTGCGCGGCGGGTCATGCCGGCCGCCGACCTGATCCACGTCTACGGGCTGACCGAGACCAGCGGCATGGTCACTTGGCTGCCGCCCGAACAGATTGCGGGCGGGCAGCGGCTGCTGTCCTGCGGCAAAGCCCTGCCGTCGGGCGAAGTCGCGGTTGTCGATGCGGCGGGGCGGCGGTTGCCGGCGGGCAGCGTCGGCGAGGTGGTCTATCGCGGGCCGCAGACCATGCAAGGCTATTGGCGCAATCCGGACGCAACTGCCGAAGCGGTCCGGGACGGCTGGTTCCACACCGGCGATGCCGGCTATCTCGACGACGAGGGCTATCTGTTTCTCTCCGACCGCATCAAGGACATGATCGAGTCGGGCGGCGAGAATGTCTATCCGGCAGAAGTCGAGAACGTCATCCTCAAGCACCCGGCGATTGCCGATGCGGCGGTGATCGGCCTGCCGGACGAGCGCTGGGGCGAGGCGGTGAGCGCCGTCGTCGTCGCCGCGGCCGGGCGCGATCTGGCGCTGGCGGAATTGCAGTCCTTCGCGCGCCGGGAACTCGCCGGCTTCAAAATCCCGCGGCGTCTCGAACTCGTGGACGAACTGCCGCGCAACGGCGCCGGCAAGATCCAGAAACATGTGCTGCGCGCCATGTTCGCGGCGCGATAACGACTTTTCCAAGTGGCCAGGAACTTGACCGAATCATCGACAGCCATCGACCGTGGCGGACCCCTGCCCGGCTACCATCCCTCGCCCTGGCCGGTGGAATGCGGCGGCAACCGGCGCCAGAAGGCGGCGGCGGGCGGCCTATGGGCGCGGGATGCCGTGGCCCATGTAACGACCCGGACCGACGACCGCTGGAACGTCATGTTCGTGCGGCGCGATGCGGGCCAGCTTTATCTCGGCGGCACGATGCCGGCGTTCCACGGGCCGCCGCCTTATGGCTGGCTCCAGCGCGTCGATCCCGAAAGCCTCGAGCCGATCGCCGAGTCGCCGCGACTGCCGTGCGGCGACCATGTCTGGTGCGGCGCCATCGCGGCGCACGAATCCGGCGACATCGTCAAGGTCAACGGCAGCTACATGCACCGGCTGGACCCGGACTGCCGCGTCGTGACCGGGCGGCGATTGCCGGTCGACGGCGCGCATAACGGCCTGCTCATCCTGTCCGACGGCAGCATCGTGACCAAGGACCTGCGCCTGGCCGGGCAGGGCGCCTCGACCGTGACCCGGCTCAAGGCCGACGGCCTGGAGCTGCTGGGCGAGCCGTTCCGGTTGCCGGAAGGCTCCATGGGGCGTATCGCGAGCGATCTGACCGAGGATGGCGAGTTCATTTACATCCCCGGCATCGAGCACCTGTGGCGGATTCGCGTCGAACCCGGCCGGCTGACGCTCGACCGGGACTGGGCGCCGCGCTACCGGACCGAGCCGGGCGAACAGGGCCTGGCGTGGGACGGCTGCCTCTCCGACGGCAATCTCTGGATCATGGACAACGGCGACATCGATTCCCTGCGCGCGATTTTTTCGCGCCGGCCGAACGGCCGCTTCGACAGCCCCGACGAGCGGCTGAGCTGGCGCCGCCCGGCGCCCTGGCGCGGCGCGCAGCGATTGCTCCGGGTCGCGCTGCAGGACGGCCGGGTCGATGCGATCGCACCCTTCGCCGCGCCGGGCGGCGGGATCATCGCGCCGCCGGTCAACGTTCCCGAACTGGGGCTCTGCATCGCCTGGGACAGCATCAACGGCGGCCTGGCCGGCATTTCGACGACCGGAGACGCGCTGACCGTCGCCTGGACCGTCGAGGCCCGACCGACGATGCAGCCGGTCGTGTTTCCCGAGACCGGCGAACTCGTCATCAACGATTATCGCGACGGCGACGACGGGCTGATCGTCGTGGACCTGAAGGCCGGCGAAATCGTCAGCCGCGTCAGCACCGGCTCGCGCCTCGCCAACGGCATGTTCCTGACCCCCGGCGCCGACCGCGACATCTACTATTGCTCAACCTTCGCCATAGCCCGCGTGCAGTGGCAGTAGGGGGCGATGCTGCAGAGCGTCGCCCGCCCCCATCTTGTCACCCCCGACGGAGCATAGCGACGATCCGGGGTCCAGAGTCACAGGCGACGAATTTTGGTCGGCCCCTTCAACACGCTCAGGGCAGGCTCTGGACCCCGGCTCGCCCTTCGGTTGGCCGGGGGGGGTGACACAATTGGATTTCCGGTAGCGTCGGTAAGAATTACGCCCCTACAGCCCCGATACGAATGTCTTCAGATCGCCGTTGAAGCGCTTGGCATCCTCGATGAAGGGCGCGTGGCCGATGCCGTCATAGACGATGCGGGTGGATTTGCCGCCCCCACGATCGACCAGCCCTTTCATGATCTCGGTCGAGCGCGGCAGGACGTGCCGGTCCTTGCTGCCGTGGATGAAGAGCACCGGCACCTTGACCGTGCCCAGCGTCGGCGAATGGTCGAGCGGCCCGCCCTTGACAAAGCGGTCGATCACCATGGCGCGCCGGACATAGGGCGGCGTTTGCATGTTGTAGGCCAGCGCTTCGGCCGCCACGGCCGCGGGCAGCGGCTTGCCCGGAACCATGTCCAGGAACCGTTTGGTTCCCGCAAGCTGGCGGGCATATGCGCTGCAGGTCCTGGCCGTGCCGCAGCCGTCTAGATGGGCGCCCGGCGGGCCGGCGGGAATGCCCGCCATCGGGCCGGTGTTCTCGATCACGCCCGGCCCCAGGACCATCTCCGGCCCGCCCTTGTCCGGCGGCCTGAGATCGAGATTGTAGCCGGTGGCGACGAAGACCAGTGCCGACAGCTTGCCCTGGCCGTGCGCCTTCACATAGTCGAGCATCGGTAACCGCCATAGGACCAGCCGACCAGCACGACGTCCTTCAGGCCCTTGGCGGCGATGACGGCGGCGATATCGTCGGCCCACAGCTTGCTGGCGACATAGTGTTTGGGATCGGCCGGCTTGGAGGAATAGCCGTGCCCGCGCAGGTCGAACGCGACCAGGCGATGGCCGTCGCCCAGGTCGCTCAGCATCTGGCGGCGCCAAGCGGCGGCGCTCTGCGAAAAACCGTGCACGAACAGGATCGGCCGCCCAGTCGTCTCGCCGCTCTCGACGACCGCGATCGACAGGCCGTCGGGCGAGGTTACGGTCGACGGCACCAGCCCGCGCAAACGCTCGGCCTGCGCCGGCAGCGCGACCGCCGCGGCAAAAGCCGTTGCAACCAGAATTCCTGCTATCCGCTTCATGGCAAACCTCCCTGTGTTTTCCGCTTGGGGATGTCCCGGTCGATGTTGAAAAGTTGAGGTAGGTGCCGCTCTCCTGGAGCCGTTAGGCTCCGGGTGCTGCAAACCCAAAAGGGAGAACGACACCATGGGAAATAATATCCGTAGTTCCAGCCGCCCGAAAGCCCTTGCCCCCTCGATTCCTATGCCGCCGCTGGCGGACGCGATGGACGCAGTCCATCTCAGCGTGGATCGGTTTTGTCTTCTGGCCGGGGTCGAGGCCTTGGCCGAGATGATGGAGGAGGACGCCACGACCGTGTGCGGGGCCCGACATCGCCGCCATGGGGACCGTCGAGGTTATCGCTGGGGCAGGACACATAGCGAGATCGGCTACCACGGCGGCAAAGTGAAGGTGGCCCGGCCACGGGTTCGTGACCGGGCGGGCAAAGAGGTGAGCTTGGAGAGTTGGCAGGCGCTACACGATGGCAACCTGCTGCTCGAGTGGGCGCTCAACCTGATGGTGCTGAACGTGTCGACCCGCAAGTACCACCGCGCGGTCCGTCTGCCCGAGGGCGACCTGGCGAAAGCGCGTGGCGACGGCACCTCGAAGTCGGCCGTTTCCCGGCGCTTTGTGGCGCTGTCACGCAAGAAGATGAAGGCCTGGCTCGCCTCGGATCTCTCGGAACTCGACCTGCTAGTCATCCAGATCGACGGTCTGCATGTCGGCGACCATGTCCTGATGGCGGCGATCGGCGTCGATGGCAACGGCGACAAGCATGTCCTGGCCGTGGTCGAGGGGGCGACGGAGAACACGGTCGTCGTCCAGGCCTTGATCGACAATCTCCTCGCCAGGGGGCTCGATCCGACACTGCCGCGGCTGTTCATCGTCGATGGCGCGAAGGCACTCAGCAAAGCGATCCGAAACACCTTCGGTGTGGCCGCCGCCATCCAGCGCTGCCAGGTCCACAAGGGCCGTAACATCATCGAGCGCCTGCCCCAACATTTGCACGCGAGCGTCAAGAAGGCGCTCCGTCAGGCCTGGGACCAGGACGACGCAAACAAGGCCGAGCGGCTCTTGCGCAACCTGGTCCGGCGTCTGGAGCATGAGGAACCGGGCGTCTCGGGCAGCATCCTGGAGGGGCTGGAGGAGATCCTCACCGTCATCCGCCTCGGCCTGCCGCACGAACTCCGGCGCTCGCTCGCCTGCACCAACATCGTCGAGAACGCGCTCGGCACGGTGCGCCAGGTCACCCGCAACGTCAAACGCTGGAGACACGCCGAGATGGCGCTCAGATGGACCGCCGCCGGCCTGCTGGAGGCCCAGAAAACCTTCCGTCGCCTCAAGGCCTATCGCCAGCTGCCCATCCTCCGAAATGCTCTCCAGGAACACTTGAGAAAGGCTCAGGCCGACAGTGCCATTGAAACCATCATGAAGGCAGCATAGCATCATCAACCAGCGACGCCTGCCCCACGAATTTCAACAGAGATAGGGACATCGCCGGAACAGGCCGGCGATGGCGTTAACGGATAACAGGCGCACGGAACGGGTTTGCGCTCATGTACAGTGAAAGCGATATCGACGATGCAGTGGCAGCCGGCGCCCTGACGCCCGAAGCCGCCGCGGCGCTCCGGGGCCATGTTGCCGCGCGCAGGGCCGGGCCGGCGGCGGACGAAGAACATTTCCGCCTCATCACCGGTTTCAACGACATTTTCGTCGTGGCTGCCGCGGTGCTGGTGCTGGGAGCGGTCGGCTGGATCGGCATGAAGCTGCACCTCGCGCTGGGCGGCGCGGGCGTCGGCGCAGTCTCTTGGACACTGGCCGAGTATTTTACGCGCCGGCGCCGCATGGCGCTGCCGTCGATCTTCTTGCTCCTGGCATTTGTCGGCGGCGTGTACTGGTCGGCTACCGGCTTGCTGCCGGACGACAGCGCCGTGGCGTTCTATAAAGAGAGCACGGCACCGGTCGCGTTTTTCGTCGCTGCGCTGGCCGCGTGGCTGCACTGGTGGCGATTCCGGGTGCCGATCACGGTGGCGGCCGGCGCCGCTACCGTGGTGGGCATGCTGCTTGTCTTGATTCTCAACCGGGTGGACGATCCTGCGGCCGTTTTGAAACCGCTCATGTTCGTCGTCGGCGTGGCTGTATTCGCTTTTGCCATGCGCTGGGACCTTTCGGATACCGCCCGCGCGACCCGTCGCTCCGATGTCGCGTTCTGGCTGCATCTGCTGGCCGCACCGCTCCTGGTGCATCCTGTCTTTTCCCAGATGGAGATCGGCGCCGAAATCTATCCGGTCATGTCAGCCGCAATTGTTGTGGCGACTTATACAGTCGTCGGCGTTGTCGCTCTGGCAATCGACCGCCGCGCCCTGCTGGTGTCGGCGCTCAGCTATTTGCTGATTGCCGTCGTCGTCCTGGTTAAGGATTTCGGCGATGACCGTCTCCGCTTCGCCGTCGCGGCGTTGATCGTCGGCGCGGTCCTGTTGCTCTTGTCCGCTTTCTGGCGCAGCGTCCGGGCGGTCGTTGTGCTGAGGCTGCCCGCTGCCGTGCGCGCCCGGCTTCCCGCAGTAAGCGCCTGAGGCCAGCTTCCTCACGCCGGCAGGAGCAGGCGGCTTTCTTCGCTCTGGATCAGCGGGGCGGCTTCGCGCAGGAAATCCATCCAGCCGGGCGCCTGGAGGAGTTCGGCGCGGCGGGCGTCGCGCGTTGCGTGGTCGGGATATTCCCACAGCAGGACGATCTGGTTCATCGGCCCGAACTCGGTCCGGTACATGCCAAGCAGCCCGCCCTGGATCGGCTCCTGGATCGGCAGGCCCTTTTCCCGGTACAGCGCGACGAAAGCGGCGGCCTGGCCGACATGGGCGGTGTAGGTGCGCATTTCGACGATCATGGCGTTCTCCCGGTTTCTTTGCCTGCTCGGTCCGGCATAGACTAGCGCCATGAGCGAACCCCGCATCCTGGTTTTGTTTCATTCGACCGGCGGCGCGACCTGGAAGATGGCGCAGGCCGTCGCCGCAGGCGCGGCGGAGACCGGCGCGGCCGTGACCCTGAAACAGGTGCCAGAGATCGCCGAAGCGCCCACCATCCAGGGCCCGGACTTCGCGGCGAAGCGCGCGCCCTTCGCCGATGTGCCGGTCGCCGAGCCCTCCGACCTGCTGGATTGCGACGGGCTGGCGCTCGGCACCCCGGTGCATTTCGGCTCGATGAGCGGGGCGCTGCGGGTCTTCCTCGACCGGACGGCGAAGATGTGGTTCGACGGCGCGCTGATCGGCAAGCCGGCGACCGTCTTTACGGGCGCCGGCTCCGGCGGCGGGCGGGAAAGCGCGATCCTGGCCCTGTGGTCGTTGCTCGGCACCCACGGCATGACCCTGGTGCCGCTCGGCCTGCGCAGCGCGGCGGTGATGGACCAGTCGGCAGTGCATGGCGGCAGCCCGCTCGGCGCCGGCACGATCACCCGCGGCGCCGGCGAACGGCCCAGCCCGGCGGAGCTTGAGATGGCGCGGGTCCAGGGCGCGGCGCTGGCCGAAACGGCGGCGGCGCTGGCCAAGGGCGGCTGAAGGCTCGCCGCGGCTGCTCTACCGTTCAGGCCTCCGCCATGCTACGTTCGGCGCCTCGTCTGTCGGGAGACCTCTGAGATGGCCCGGGCCCAAGCTGCCCACAACCGTCCGGCGCGCCGGGCGACTTACCGCGACGTGATCGACGCGCCGGCGCATATGGTGGCCGAGGTCATCGGCGGGACGCTCTACACCCAGCCGCGACCCGCCATGCCGCATGCGCTGGCGTCGTCGTCCCTTGGCGGCGAACTTTCGAGCCCTTTCCAGAAAGGGCGCGGCGGCCCCGGCGGCTGGTGGATCATCGACGAGCCCGAACTTCACCTTGGCGAGGACATCGTTGTGCCGGACCTTGCCGGCTGGCGGCGCGAGCGCATGCCGGAATTTCCGGAAACGGCCTTCGTCATCCTGGCGCCGGACTGGGTCTGCGAAGTGCTTTCGCCCTCGACCCGCGATCTCGACCGCCACGGCAAGCGGCAAGTCTATGGGCGCGAGGGTGTAGGCCATCTCTGGTTCATCGATCCCGCGGCGCGCGATCTGGAGGCCTTCGAACTGCGCGACGGCGAATGGGTTCTCGTCGCAACGGCCCGCAACGACGACCCGGTCTCCATTCCGCCCTTCGAAGCGATAACCTTCCCGCTGGACGCGCTCTAGCCGTAAGGCCGGCGGCGCGCGTCCGGTCTTTGCGCTTGCCGGGCCCCGCCGCGTCCGGCATCTATTCTTTCAGGATGCGGTCGCAATAGCGGCCCGGCGGCGCGTTACATGGAAGGGAGGGTCCTGTGCGCAACGGCAATCGCGATATTTCCGGCCTGGTGGAGCCCGACCGGGTGCACCGGCTGTGCTACACCGACCCGGACATCTTCGCCGAGGAGATGGAGCGCATCCACGAGACCGCGTGGATCTATGTCGGCCACAAGAGCCAGGTGAAAGCGCCGGGCGACTATTACACCGTGCAGGTCGGCCGCCAGCCGATGTTCATGGTGCGCGGCCACGATGGCGAGGTGCGGGTGTTCTACAACCGCTGCCCGCACCGCGGCGCCATGCTGTGTTCCGACCGCAGCGGCAATCCCGGCCGCCGCTTCCGCTGCTCCTATCACGCCTGGATGTACAATTTCGACGGCACCGTCGCCAGCATCCCGGCGATTAGCGGCTATGACGGCACAAGGATGAATCTGGCCGCAGGCGATGCGGGCCTGAAGCCGGCGGCGCGGGTCGACAACTACCGCGGCTTCTACTTCGCCTCCCTGGCGCCCGACGGGCCGGACCTGGAGACTTTTCTCGGCGGTGCGACGCTGACCTTCGATCAGCTTGTCGACCGCGCGCCGGGCGGCGATGTCGAGGTCGTCGGCGACTGCTTCCGCATGATCCAGAAATCGAACTGGAAGATTTTTCTGGAGAACCAGCTCGACGTTTCGCACCCCTCGGCGACCCACGAATCGACCGGCGTCTCGGCCGGGCAGGTCGAACGCGAGATCGAGAAGCGCGACGGCCAAAAGCCGCCGCTCGCCTACAGCTTCATTTCCGCCTTCAAGACGCCGATCGAGGAATGGGGCAAGTTCGATACGGTCGGCCATCCCCACGGCCACTGTTTCCTCGCCGGCTATATGGGCCTGCGCCCGCAGGACCCGGACACGGTGGAATACGAGACCCTGCTCAAACAGGCCCATGGCGAGGAGAAGGGTGAGGCGATCCTGTCGACCGACCTGCACCATGTGCTGGTCTATCCCAGCCTGTCGGTCCAGCCGCCGCTCCAGCAATTGCGCGCGATCCGGCCGCTCGGCGTCGACCGGACGCTGACCGAAATCTGGCATTTCCGCCTGAAGGGCGCGCCGGAGGCGATCTACCGCCGGGCGCTCGACTATTACTATCTGGTCAACTCGCCCTCGACGATGGTGAACGCCGACGACCTGCACAATTTCTGGAAATGCCACAACGGGCTGGCGAGCGAAGGCGGCGACTGGGTCAGCCTGCACCGCAACTACGGCTCGGACACCGTGGAAGACGGCGTGACCTACAGCGCGCCGGGCACGATGAGCGAGATGCCGCTGCGCCACATGATGCAGGTCTGGGCCGATTATATGGGCGCCGGCAACGGGGCTGTGGGCAACGGCGCTGGCAGCAACGCGTCGGGGGGAGGCTGAGCCATGCCGGACGCTGACGTGAAAGCCGCCGCAGTCTTGCAGGTGGCGCAGGTCGATTTCGAGACCCAGCGGTCGGTCGAGGGCTTTCTCTATCGCCAGGCCGAGATCCTGGACGACGCCCTCTGGGACGAGTGGCTCGGCCTGTTTGCAACCGACGGCCGCTACTGGATGCCGGCCCATAAGGACCAGGCGCAGGGCGACGGCGTGCCCAACATCTTCTGGGAAGACATCGACCTGATGACGATCCGCATCCGGCGCAACACCCACCCGCACGCCTGGTCGCAGAGCCCGCCCAACCGGCTGAGCCACGTCGTCTCGAACGTCGTCATCGAAAGCGTGGCCGGGAACGGCGACGTCACGGTGCGCTCGAAATTCCACTGCGCCGAATATCTGCGTTACGAGGTCCGCCATTTCGCCGGCAAATACCGCCACGACCTGGTGCGCGCCGCGGATGAAGACGGGGAGGGCGCCTATCGCATCCGCCTCCAGCGCGTCGACCTGCTCAACGCCGAAGGCCCGTTCGACTATGTGATCCAGTGGTGGCTGTAGGGGGAAATTGATTTATTGAATGACTTATGAACGCCGTTGAAATCGAAGAAGCCGTTTCGAAACTGGCAGAGCAGCCCTTCGACACCGGAGAGTTTCCCTTCGCGTTCCTTGAGGCCTTCGGAAACAAGGCGACGACGATCAAACGGCTGCGCAGCGGTTCCTCGAATTCGTCGGACATCGCCGGCGGCGTCCTTCAGCGCAACAACATCCACATCGCCGTGTGCCATGCCGGTGAGGTCTCGAAAGCCCTCGCCGCGCTAAAGGCGAGCCCGGCGACCGCCAAGGCGAAAGCGAAATTCATCCTGGCGACCGACGGCGTCGATCTGGAGGCCGAAGACCTTACCTCCGGCGAGACCGCCGCCTGCGCCTATCCGGATTTCCCCAATCATTTCGGCTTCTTCCTGCCGCTCGCCGGGATAACGACGGTCCGGCAGATCCGCAACAACCCGATCGATATCCAGGCGACCGGCCGCCTGAACCGGCTCTATGTCGAGCTTCTGAAGGAAAACCCGGACTGGGGCACGGCGGACCGGCGCAACGACATGAACCAGTTCATGGCCCGGCTGATCTTCTGCTTCTTCGCCGAGGATACCGACATATTCAGCCGCCCGAACCTGTTCACCGAAACCGTCGAGCAGATGAGCGACCGGCGTTCGGAGAACACCCATGAGGTGATCGCCGAACTGTTCCGGGCCATGGACACGCGCCATGAGGACCGCGAAGGGGCAGGGCTGCCGCGCTGGGCCGATGCCTTCCCCTGGGTCAATGGTGGGCTGTTCGACGGCGCAAAACAGGTGCCGCGCTTCAGCCGCATCGCGCGCCCCTACCTGCTCCATGCCGGGCGGCTGGACTGGCAGAAGATCAACCCCGACATTTTCGGCTCGATGATCCAGGCGGTCGCCGAGGATGAGGAGCGCGGCGAGCTCGGCCTGCACTACACCTCCGTGCCGAACATCCTCAAGGTGCTGAACCCGCTCTTTCTCGACGACCTGCGCGAGCAGCTCGAAAAGGCGGGCGACAACCCCCGCAAGCTCCTGAACCTGCGCAAGCGCATCGCCCGAATCCGGGTGTTCGATCCGGCCTGCGGCTCCGGCAATTTTCTGGTCATCGCCTATATCCACATGCGCGGGATCGAGGCAGAAATCCTCGAACGGCGCGGCGAGGCGGACCGACGCTCATGGATCGGGCTGGAGAATTTCTACGGCATCGAGATCAAGGACTTTGCGTGCGAGGTGGCGCGGCTGTCCTTGCTGATCGCCGAGTTCCAATGCGACGTCCGCCTGATCGGCCAG
Organism: Alphaproteobacteria bacterium; assembly: GCA_965249845.1. GTDB lineage: Bacteria > Pseudomonadota > Alphaproteobacteria > Bin65 > Bin65 > Bin65. The sequence goes on along the minus strand of CBDFNA010000003.1, from coordinate 2,245,474 downwards.
AAGGAGGCCAAGGAACTGGTCCTGCCGCTCAAGCAGACCGGGCAAATCCATTGTGGCAATGCCCTGCGCATGGACTGGCTGAAAATCTGCCCGCCGGTGCAGCCGGTGATCGAAGAGCACGATCTCGCCGGCCCGACCGAGAAGTTTGCGCTCGGGGAGGCAGATGAACCCGAGGTGGAGACGTATATTTGCGGAAATCCGCCTTATAAAGGCAGCAAGTGGCAAACAAATTACCAAAAGGAAGAAATGGCGAGAGTTTGGCACCGTTTTCCAAGGCTGGCTAAGACTACAGACTATGTATCTGGTTGGCTTGCGGTATATGGAGATTATTTCGCAGTCAACTCTAGCAGTCAGGCGGCATTTGTGATGACAAATAGCATTTGCCAAGGACAGCAAGCTTCCGAAATTTGGCCCGCGATATTTTCCTGTGGCTTAGAAATACAATTCGCTCATCGACCGATTAAGTGGACCAATTTAGCAAGTAACGCTGCCGGCGTTACAGTTATCATTATCGGATTGAGGAAAACCGGAAAAAATGCGAAATTTATCTTTGAGAATGGGCAATCACGGCAATGTACGGCAATTGGGCCATATCTTGTTCCAGACCGGATGGAAGTAGTACGCAAATATACCAAGTCAATTTGTAATCTAGCTTCGATGGTATTCGGGAATATGCCGAGGGATGGCGGTGGATTATTTCTTTCCCAAGATCAATATCAGGCGTTGATAAGGAGCGAACCGATGTCTAAGAATTATTTGAGAAGATTTTTAGGGTCGGAAGAATTCATAAATGGCAAACAGCGTTACTGTGTATGGGTTGAGGACCATGATTTAAAAAGTGCGATAGCAATAGATGATTTGAGAGAAAGGCTTGAGTTCGTTAGGAGTTCTCGCTTGTCATCGGTTGCCGCCTCCACAAGGCAATTCGCATCCCGTTCGTATCGCTTTGTACAAATTGCAGGTAAAGCCAAACGGACAAGCATTGTGGTACCGCGCGTTTCATCAGAAAAACGTGAGTTTCTTCCGGTTGGTTTTGTTAATGCGGAAACGATAATTGGCGATAGGAATTTTGCAATTTACGACAGCCCGCTTTGGAGCTTGTCTCTCATTGCTTCGCGATTACACTGGGTTTGGATCGGGACAGTTTGCGTTCGCTTAGAAATGCGATTTTCGTATTCCAACACCCTCGGCTGGAACACATTTCCTGTTCCGAAGCTGACCGGGCAGAACAAATCCGACCTGACCCGCTGCGCCGAGGACATCCTTCTGGTCCGGGAGGCGCATTTTCCGGCGACCATTGCCGATCTCTACGATCCCGAGAGGATGCCGGCCGATCTGCGCGCGGCGCACGAGCGCAACGATGAGGTGCTGGAGCGCATCTATATCGGCCGCCGTTTCCGCAACGATACCGAGCGGCTGGAAAAGCTGTTCGAGATGTATACGAAGATGACCGAAGCGGAGAAGAAGAAACCGGCGAAGGCGGCACGCCGGGGCCGGCGCAGAGATCAACGGGGCGGAGATTGACGGCGCCGGGCCGCCTGCGTATATCTCAATTGCGATACAGGAGGCGGATATGACCGAGCGAAGCTCCATGCTTCATGTCCGGATGGACAACGATTTGAAACGGAAGGCGACCGAGGCGCTTGCGGCCATGGGGCTGACGGCCTCGGAGGCCGTGCGCCTGCTGTTCCACCGCATTGCGGCCGATCAGGCGTTTCCGCTGGAACTCAAGGTGCCCAATGCCGAAACCCGGGCGGCCATGGCCGAGGCGGAAGAGATCGTGAAGGCCGGCAAGGCGCGCTTCGCCACGGCCGACGAGATGTTTGCGGAACTTGAAAAGACCGGCCGCCAGTAAGCGGACGAACCTGCCGCGCCGGGTCGATTTCGCCAGATCCTTCCTCAAGGACTGGAAGCGGCTGTCGCGATCCGGGCGCTACGACATGAAACGCCTGAAAAAGGTCATGCTGCTTCTTGCGGCAAACGATGCGCCGCCTGGAGCCGAATGGAAGGATCATGCCCTGAAAGGCGAATGGTCGAAGCATCGCGAATGTCATGTCGGCGGCGACTTTCTGCTGATCTACCGGCTCGACGAAACGGCCGGCCCGGGCGGGACGATCGTTTTCGTCCGCGCGGGCACCCATAGCGAGCTGTTCCAATGACCGGCGCCAGGACCGTTCCTTCCGTTTCCGTCTCCTACGCCGGCGACGGCCGTTCGACCCGGCCGAACGAGCTGGGCATGCGTCCGATGCAGGAGCGCGCCTGGCAGAAGCGCGGCGAACAATATCTGCTGATCAAGTCGCCGCCGGCTTCGGGCAAGAGCCGGGCGCTGATGTTCATTGCGCTCGACAAGCTGGCGAACCAGGGGCTGAAACAGGCGATCATCGTCGTGCCCGAGAGAACCATCGGCGCGAGCTTCAACGACGAGCCGCTGTCGAAGTTCGGCTTCTGGGCCGACTGGACCGTGGCGCCCAGACGGAATCTCTGCAACGCGCCGGGCACCGACGGCGGCATGGTCAATTCGGTCAAGGCATTTCTGGAGAGCGGCGATCCGGTGCTGGTCTGCACCCACGCCACTTTCCGCTTCGCCGTCGAGCGGTTCGGGGTCGAAGCCTTCGACGGACGGCTGATCGCCGTCGACGAGTTCCACCATGTCTCGGCCAATCCCGATAACAGGCTGGGCGCCCATCTCGGCCTGTTGATGGCCCGCGACCGGGCTCATATCGTGGCGATGACCGGTTCTTATTTCCGCGGCGACGCCGAGGCTGTGCTGGCCCCGGAGGACGAGGCGAAATTCGATACCGTTACGTACACCTATTACGAACAGCTCAACGGCTATGAGCATCTGAAACAGCTCGATATCGGCTATTTCTTCTACAGCGGCTCCTATGCCGACGACCTGCTGAAGGTGCTGGACCCGGCGGAGAAGACGATCGTCCATATCCCGAACGTCAATTCCCGCGAGAGCACCAAGGACAAGATCCGGGAGGTCGAACACATCATCGAGGAGCTGGGCGAGTGGGAGGGCGCCGATCCGGCGACCGGCTTCCAGCTTGTCAGGACGCCGGAAGGCCGGGTGCTGCGGATCGCCGACCTGGTCGATGACGATCCCACGAAGCGCGACCGGGTGGCCGCCGCGCTCAAGAACCCGGCGCAGAAGAACAACCGCGACCATGTCGATATCATCATCGCGCTCGGCATGGCCAAGGAGGGCTTCGACTGGCTGTGGTGCGAGCACGCGCTCACCGTCGGCTACCGGGCCAGCCTCACCGAAGTCGTCCAGATCATCGGACGGGCGACGCGGGACGCGCCGGGCAAGATGCGCGCGCGCTTCACCAACCTGATCGCAGAACCGGACGCCTCCGAAGAAGCCGTGACCGAGGCGGTCAACGACACGCTGAAGGCGATCGCGGCGAGCCTGCTGATGGAGCAGGTGTTGGCGCCGCGTTTCAATTTCGTCCCCAAGACGCCGAAGAGCGGGCCCGTCGATGGCGTCGAATACGATCAGGACGGTTACGATCCGAACAAGTGCAATATCGGCTTCAAGGACGATACCGGAGAAATTCAGATCGAGATCAAGGGCCTGGTCGAGCCGAAGAGCGAAGAGGCGACGCGCATCTGCCGGGACGACCTGAACGAGGTCATCACCGCCTTCGTCCAGGACAAGACGACGATCGAGCGCGGCTTGTTCGACCCAGAGACCGTACCGGAAGAACTGACCCAGTTGCGGATCGGCAAGATCGTCAAGGACAAGTATCCCGAACTCGACGAGGAGGATCAGGAGGCCGTCCGCCAGCACGCCATTGCAGCCCTGACATTCACGCAAATGGCAAAGAAAGCCATCGTTGAAGGCGGGGACTCCGAAGGCGGCGGCAATACGGCGATCATTGAGGGCGTCCGCAAGTTCGCGATGGACGTGCGCGATCTGGATATCGACCTGATCGACCGGATCAACCCGTTCGGCGAGGCCTATGCCATACTCGCCAAGACCATGAGCGAGGACAGCCTGAAGCAGGTCGCCGCGGTGATCGCCGGCAAGCGTGTGAACCTTACCCACGAGGAGGCGCGCGAACTCGCCAAACGCGCCTTGAAGTTCAAGCAGGAACGGGGCCGGCTGCCGTCGGTCACGTCGGCTGACGCCTGGGAAAGGCGCATGGCGGAGGGCGTGGCGTTCCTCCAGCGCGCGGCGGCAGAGTCCGAAAATGGCTGAGCCGTCCGACCGCGAACTGCTGGACGCGCTGGGTGTCGAGCCTGCGCCAAAGAAGAAAGCGGCACGCTCACCGCGCGAGGAACGCATCATCGCCGGCTTTGAGGAAGTCCAGCGCTTTGTCGAGGAACATGGCCGGGCGCCGCTGCACGGCGAGGAACGCGATATCTTCGAGCGGATATATGCCGTGCGGCTGGATCGCCTGCGCGAACTGGAGGAATGCCGAACGCTTCTGGAACCGCTCGATCATCAGGGTCTGCTGGATGCGTCGCGGACGGATTTTGAAACCGAAGCGGCCGATCTGGAGGATTCCGAACTTCTCGCCCAGTTGGGTGTCGCGGCGAAACCCGGTGCAATAAACCAACTTCAGCACGTCAGATCGAGTGCCGAAAAACGCATGGCAGAGGATATTGCTAACCGGCAGAAATGCCTGGATTTCGCCAAGTTCAAGCCGCTGTTCGGCCAGGTGCAGAAGGAGCTGGATTCCGGTCTACGCCGAACCCGCCCTTTCGAACTCAAGGCCGAAATCCGGCCCGGAAGCTTCTTCGTGGTCGGCGGACAGAAAGCCTATGTCGCCGAGATGGGTGAGATGTATTCCAATGCCCAGGGACGGACGGATGCCCGTCTTCGCGTGGTTTTCGATAATGGGACCGAAAGCAACCTGTTGATGCGGTCACTGCAGCGCGCGCTTCACAAGGATGAGGCCGGGCGGCGGATTACCGATCCGACCGCGGGTCCCCTCTTCGCCGATCGGAGCGCCGAAGGCGACGAGGTCAGCGGCACAATCTATGTTTTGCGCAGCAAGTCGGATGTCCCGCTGGTCGCCGGGAACCGGGAACTCGTCCACAAGATCGGTGTAACAGGTGGCAAGGTGGAGCGCCGGATCGCCAACGCCAGAGACGATCCGACCTTCCTGATGGCCGATGTCGAGATTGTGGCGACCTACAAGCTCTTCAACATCAATCGTACTGGCCTCGAAAACCTGATTCACCGCATCTTCGGGCCCGCGCGCCTGGAAATTACCATCAAGGATCGCTTCGGAAAGCCGGCCATGCCACGAGAGTGGTTCCTGGTTCCGCTCTCTGCAGTGGATGAGGCGGTTGCCAGGATCAGGGACGGCACGATCACCCGGTATCGTTACGATACCGGCGCGGCGTCACTGGTTCTTGCGGACGCCGCCTCCAGCGAATAGCGGCGCAGGCTCCGTCGGGCGCTCCGAACCCTTTCTCATTGCCCTGCGCCCGCCGCCCATGCCAGCCTCTTTGGGCCCGCCCATGAAAACCGATTTTACCGCCACACAGCTTGCCGATCCTGCCATTGCGGCGGCGGACGGCATCTTGCGGACCTGCGTGCATTACGGCTTCTGCACGGCGGTGTGCCCGACCTATGTGCTGACGCGGGACGAGAACGAGGCGCCGCGGGGGCGGATCGACCTGATCCGGGCGATGCTGGAGCGGGGCGGGCGGCCCGATGCGAAGACGGTCGGCCATATCGACAGCTGCCTCTCCTGCAACGCCTGCATGACGACCTGCGCGGTCGATGTCGACTATCTGCATCTCGCCGACATCGCGCGCGCCTATATCGAGGAGAACTACCGCCGGCCCCTCGGCGACCGGCTATTGCGTTGGCTGGTCGCGCGGACAGTCACCGACCCAGCGCGTTTCGCCCACACCGTCCGGCTGGCCCGGCGCGCCCGGCCGGTCCGGGGGCTGCTGCCGCGCCGCCTGCGCACCCTGGTCGATCTGGCGCCGGACGCCCTGCCGCCCGTGCAGGACCTGACCGGCACCCACCCGGCCGACGGCGCGCGGCGGATGCGCGTCGCCCTGTTGCAGGGCTGCGTTCAGCAGGCGCTGGCGCCGGAGATAAACGCGGCGACGATCCGGCTGCTGACCCGCCACGGCGTCGAGGTCGTCGTTCCGCCGGCCGCGGGCTGCTGCGGCGCCTTCACCCTGCATATGGGCAAGCAAGCGATGGCGGTTGCGGCGGCGGCGCGGAATGTCGACGCCTGGCACAACGAGATGTTGCAGGGTGGGCTCGACGCCGTGGTCGTCAACGCCTCGGGCTGCGGCACCGTCGTCAAGGATTACGCGCGGCTGCTGGCCGGCGATCCGGCCCGTTGCAAGAAGGCCGCCGCCTTCGCGGCCATCGCCCGGGACGTTACCGAACTGCTGAAGCCAGAGGATCTGAAATTGCAGGAAACTGCCGTGCCGCTCAGCGTCGCGTATCACGACGCCTGCTCGCTCCAGCATGCCCAGAAGGTCCGCAAGCAGCCGCGCGCCCTGCTTTGCAACGCCGGCTTCGACGTCCGCGACGTGCCGGAAGCGCATTTCTGCTGCGGCTCGGCCGGCGCCTACAATATGCTCCAGCCCGACATGGCCGAGGCGCTGGGCCATCGCAAGGCCGGCCATATCGAGAGCACCGGCGCGACGGCCGTGGCCGCCGGCAATCTCGGCTGCCTCGCCCAGCTCGCCCGATTCACAGGCCGGCCGATGCTCCACACCGTCGAACTGCTCGACTGGGCGACCGGCGGGCCGCTGCCGGCGGCGCTGCGCACCGTCGATCTGCCGGCCGCGGTCGCGCGGGCAAAGGCGCCGGACCCGGCGGCGGCGCCTCCGGGATCGCCACTCCCGGCTGCATCTTCGGACGGTTCTACCGGCGCGGCCATCTGGTAGAGTGGGGGACCGACGGGGGAGAACGCGATGAGCATGGACGCCTTTCTGAACGACGCCGCGAACGGGCTGGGCGCGGCGCATGTCAACACGGCGGAGGAAACGCTCGTCCGCTACGCCGAGAACACCATGCCGGGCGGCGACCGGCGGCCGGCGGCGGTGCTCTATCCCGGCTCGACCGACGAGGTCGCCGCCTTGGTTCGCCTCGCCAACCTCCACGAGGTGCCGCTGTTCCCGACCTCAACCGGCAACAATATGGGCCTCGGCACCCGTTCCGCACCGGCCGCCGGCATGGCGGTGCTCGATCTCGGCCGGCGCATGAACCGCATCCTGGAAATCGACGACAAGCTCGGCTTCGCCGCCGTCGAGCCCGGCGTCAGCTTCCAGATGCTGGCCGACGAGCTGAAGCGGCTTGGCGGCCAGTGGATGAACTCCACCACCTCCGGCCCGCCCCAGGGCGGCATGATCGGCAACGCGCTCGACAAGGGCGCCGGCTACGGCCCCTATTTCGACCATTTTGGCTTCAGCTGCGGCATGGAGGTCGTGCTCGGCACCGGCGATATCATCCGCACCGGCGACGGCTCGATCGAAAGCGATACGCTCGTCAACTGGCATGTCTCGAAATATTCCTTCGGACCGATCCTGGACGGGCTGTTCGCGCAATCGAACTACGGCATCGTGACCCGGCTGGGGGTCTGGCTATTGCCGCGGCCGCCGGCGATCCGCTCTTTCCACTTCGCCTTCCCGGACGACGACGATCTGGAAGAAATCATCGAGCTGTGCCGGCCGATGAAGATGTCGAACTTCGTGCCGACGCTGTTCCGGGTCGCCAACGACCTCTACACGATCGGCAGCGAGACGCCGAGCCCGGCCTATGCCACCTCCGGCGGGCGGGCATCGATCAGCGACGATGCGCGCAAGGCGCTGCAGCAGGAGCACGGGCTGGGGGCGTGGACAGTCTCCGGCGCCTTCTACGGTCCGTCGATGGAAGCGATGGAGGCGCAGATCCGGCGCGTCGTCGACCATTTCTGCGCCTCCGGCAAGGCGACCTACATCCCGCACGAGGAGGCGCTGGAGAAGCCGGCGCTGGAATGCGCCGTCGCCTCCTTTTCGGGCGAGCCGACAAATACGGAATTGGGCCTGCTGAAATGGCGGCCGGGCGGCGGCAATGCCTGGTTCACGCCGGGCACGCCGATGGATGGCCGGATCGCCAACGAGTTCCAGAAGCTCGGCCGCGCCATCTACGAGGCCAACGGGCTCGATTATCAGGTCATGAACGTCGCCGGGCCGCGCTTCGCCCGCGGCCTGCACGTCATTTCCTTCAACCGGGAAGACCCGGACGAAGCCGCCCGCGCCGGCGTCGCCTACCGGGCGCTCGCCGACGCCTTCTACGCCCGCGGGGTGGCGGTCGGCCGGGCGCCGATCGACTGGCAGGACTTCCATATGGACAAGCTGATGCCGTCCTTCCGCGACGCCTGCAACGCGATCAAGCGCGCGCTCGACCCCAACGGCGTGATCGCGCCGGGCCGCTACGGCATCTATTAACTTCTGTCAGGGCAAGGCGCCCATGCATATCGGACTGATCGGCGGCATCGGGCCCGCGGCGACCGAGTATTACTACCGGCATCTGGTGCAGCGCCACGAGGCGGCGGGCCGGCGCATGGAGCTCACCATCGTCCATGCTCATGTCCACACGCTGGCGGCCAATGCCATCGCCGGCAACGCCGCGGCGCAGGCCGTGGAGTTCGCGGCGCTGACGGAGCGGCTGAAAGCGGCGGGCGCCGAGGCGGTGGCAATCACGTCGATCGGCGGGCATTTCTGTTTCGACGCCTTTGAGCCGCTCTCGCCGTTGCCGGTTCTCAATGTGGCGCCGGCGATCGCCGCCGGCCTGCGGGCGCGCGGCATCGCAAGAGTCGGCCTGATTGGCACGGCCATGGCGATGACCAGCGGCATCTACGGCGCCCTTTCCGGGAATGGGTCCGGGATCGAGACGGTCATTCCGCAAGGCGACGATCTGCAGACCGCCAGCGACGTCTATATCGCCCTCGCCAGGGCTGGCGCGGTCACCGAGGAGGGGCGCGCGACCCTGTTCCGGATCGGCCGCGACCTCGTCGAGCGGCAGGGGGCGGAAACGGTGCTGCTCGCCGGCACCGACCTGTTCGTCGCCTTCGAGGACCGCGATCCCGGCTATCCGACAATCGACGGCGCGCTGCTCCACGTCGATGCCATCGCCCGCGCCTCGATGGAAGGGCTGGAGGCCTATACGGGGCAGGAGTCCCCGCTAGAGCGAGTCCGTCTTTGATGGACTCGCGACAGGCCGCGACTGCGGCCCGCCGCTCCTGCGGCGCCCTCGCGGAGGCGCCGGCCGGAGGCCGGCTGCCGTGAGCAAAAAAATGGCTAGAGCGTTTCCGTGTGAAACGGAAACGCTCTATGCGAACGGCAGCAGCACGGCCGAGCCGGTCGTGCGCCGTTCCTCGATGGCGCGGTGCGCTTCCGCGGCTTCGCGCAGGGGAAAGCGGTGGCGGACCTGGATCGTCACCGCCCCCGACGTGACGACGTCGAACAGATCCGCGGCCGAAGCCTCCAAATCCTCGCGCTTCTCGACATAGTGCATGAGCGCCGGACGGGTGACGAACAGCGAGCCGCGCGCGCCGAGATTGACGACATCCACCGGGTCGGGCGCGCCCGAGGCATGGCCGTAGCTCGCCATGATGCCGAGCGGGCGCAGGCAATCGAGCGAGCGGGTGAAGGTGTCCTTGCCGATGCTCTCGTAGACCACCGGGCAGCCCTCGCCGTCGGTCACGTCCATGACCAGCGGCACGAAATCCTCGCGCGAATAAATCGCGACATGATCGGCGCCGTTGGCTTTGGCGAGTTCGGCCTTCTCGTCGGTCGAGACCGTGCCGATCACGGTTGCGCCCAGATGCTTGGCCCACTGGCACAGGATCAGCCCCATGCCGCCGGCCGCCGCGTGGATCAGCACCGGATCGCCCGGCTGCACCCGGTAGGTGCGGCGCAGCAGATACTGGGCGGTCAGGCCCTTGAGCGTCATGCCGGCGGCGGTTTCCTCGGAGATGCTGTCGGGCAGCCTGACCATCCGCCTGGCCGGCATCACCCGGCGTTGCGCATAGGCGCCGTGGGGCGGGCTGGCGTAGGCAACCCGGTCGCCGACCGCGCATTCGGTGACGCCGTCGCCGACCGCCTCCACCGTGCCCGCACCCTCGATGCCGACGACGAAGGGCAACTCCGGCACCGGCCAGGGATGCGGCATGCCGCGCCGGTTATAGGTGTCGATATAGTTCACGCCGACGGCGCCGTGCCGGATCAGCACTTCGCCCGGACCCGGCTCGCCGGCCGGCCAGTCCTGCCAGCGGAAAACGTCGGGCGTGCCTTTCTCGTGGATGACGGCAGCCTTGTTGCTCATGGTTGCCCCCGGTGACTTCGCTGTCGGTACGAAACGCCGGGCCGGTGCCGCCGCGGCGCAGTTCCGGAGCGTATTACCATTTCGCCTTGAGCGACAGGTAGAAGGTCCGGCCCCGGACGGCGTCGTACCAGTCGATCGTGCTGGCGGGGTCCGATGTATCGGTGGGCGGCCCTGCGTCGTTCAGGTTGAACACGCCGCCGCGCAGCGTCAGCTCCTCGACGCCGAAGGCATTGCGCCAGTCCAGCCCCATATCGTGGCCGATCCAGGTCTCGAAGCGCCCGCTGCCGTAGTAGTTTGAATATTCGGAGACCGCGCGGATGTTCCAGTCAGCGACCCAGCCACTCCCTTGCAAACCCGGGCCCGCGCTCAGCGTGGCGTGCACGAGGTTGCGCGGGAAATCGCCGGGCTGCACTAAGCCGCCGATCCTGCTCTCGGATTCGAGCAAATGCAGCCAGCGCAGGTCGAAGCCGGTATCGAGTTCGTCGGTCTTCCATCTGACGCCGGCGCGGATGTCCAGTCCCGAGACTTCGGATTCGCCGACATTGGAGATCGGATTGGAGACCCTTGCGAGGCGGCCGCTGGCGTCGAACTGGAGGGCAGCGCCGGGCGGCAGGGCGCGGCCTGCGTCGTAGAGAGCGAACAGCTGCGCACGGGTCAGCTGGCCCGGTGTTTCCGAGGCCTCGATCCGGAACCAGTCCACGGCAACGGAAAGCTTGCCCAGGATCGCTTTCGCGCCGAGGGTGCAGGTCTGCGTGCGGTGGGGCGTCAGCGAAGTGTTGCCGCCGCTGACGATCTCGTACATGCGATCGGTGCATTGCCGCGTTTCCGGGTCGCAATCCTCATAATTTGTATGGTTGATCTCTCTCGGCCGGTGCAGACCCCTGAACCCGGGCGGCGTCCGGCCGGTTTCCCAGGAACCGCGCAGCGACAGGACCTTGTGCAGGCGGTATACGCTGGCGACCTGGTATGACCAGGCCGGGCCGACATCGTCGTAGCGGTCGTGGCGCGCGGCCAGCGCCACCGTCCAGTCACGGTGCAGCGGCAGGCGGATTTCGCCGAATGCCGACCAGCGCAGGCGCTCGCCCGTGTAGGAGGTGCCGCCGGAGCCGAGCACGTCGCTTACATCGTGAGTCCCGCTGCCGCTGCGGTAGGTGCGGATGCTGCGCTCTTCCCGATGGTCGACTTCCATTCCGGCCGCCCAGCGCAGGGGCCCGCCCGGGAGCGCGCGGCCCGGTCCGTTCAGGGCGAACCGCGCGGTCCGGCGCTGGGAAACCGTGTCGCGCTTCAGCCGGACGGTGGTGTCGCGGATCGCCTGCCGGTGCGCCGCGGCCCTGCTTTCCGGCGGATTGAGCGGGTCTTCGAGATAGTAGCTGTTATCGGCAATGGCTGCCTGGATCAGCGATTCGCTCACAAATTTGCCGGCGCGTTCCAGGGCAGCGACACGATTGTTGCGCAAATGCATGTCGTAGCCGACGCCGGCCCCCAGACGGCCGCGCAGGCCGGCCGTCACATCGTATTCGAGCAGGTCGGTTATCCAGTCACGGTTGCCGTGCGCGGTGAAGCGGTGGGCGACATTCAGTTTGTCCGGAACCGTAGAAATGTCCTGTTCCGCAAGGAGCCGGGTGCGGAGTTCCTGCGACGGCTCGAATTCGAATTCCCCGACGGGCGGCGCAAAGCGATCCGCCGTTTCGCCCTGTGCGAACCGCGCGGCGGCATAAAAGGTCGCGGCATTGTCGAGCGGATGGTCGAAATTGGCGAACAGGCTGTAGCGTCCGACGCGCACGGTTTCCCAGGAGATATCAGCATAGGCGAAACCGCAGCCGGTGCCCGGTATCCCGAAGGGATTGGAAAGCGTACCCGTATAGCCGCCGCCCGAACAGGCACCCAGCGAGCGGGCCACTGTCGTATCGTCGGCAGGGTCGCCGGGCGTTCCCCCGTAATCCCTGAAGTAGAGCGTGTTGCCGCCCTCGTTGAGGCCGGCCGTGCCGGCGAAAGACCCCCCTTCGGTCCAGGAGGCGCGGCTGTAGGCCCGGTCCTTGCTGCGGATTTCGGCGCGCCGGAAGCCGTTGACGACGATCGTCAGACGGCCGCGCCCGACCTTGCCGCCCCACAGGGCGCCGGTATTCTCGATTTTGCCGCCCCTCTGGCCCGGTCGCTCGGCGCCGGCCCAGGCCGTCGCGCCCTCGAATCCGCGCCGCAGCACGATGTTGATCGCGCCGGTCGGGCTGTTGGCGTACAGGGCCGTGGCGCCGTCGCTTATGAATTCGATCCGTTCGACGGCCGGAACCGGCAGCGATTGCAGGACGAAGGTCGAATTCGAACCGGATATGCGCGGCCGTCTATCATGACGACCGTGGCGCCCAGCTGGGGCCGGTACAGGCCGAAATTGTTGTAGCCGCTACGGCTGACCAGCAGCTCGTGAATGGTCGACATGCCCGAGCGTTCGATATCCTCGCGGCCGATGACATGGACCGGCCGCACGGTGGCCGCGCTGTCCGGTATGCGGCTGCCGACGGAAGGCGCGTCATTTGCCACCGCAGGTTGCACCAGGGTTGCGGCAACCGCCGCAGCCAAGATGCTAACTATCGGCGACAACGAACGTATTCGGAGATGCAATTGGCCGATAACCCGGCACAATGCGATTCCAAATTGGCGCGACCTAATGAATGCCCATTTCATAGTTCACCTTGCTAGAGGCTTTGCGCGTCGCTGCATCGTGGCTATTCGACAGCATTGGCACAACCCGAATTAAAATTCGAGATACGCCAAGAATTTCTTATAAGCAGCGTCGCAGTTACCGGCAGGTATCGAAGGGAACAGCCCCATGCCCCAGGCCTATGGCGGCATCCGCATTCTCGATTTCAGCCAGGTCGTTTCCGGGCCCTATGCGGCGCAGTTGCTGGGCAACCAGGGTGCCGAGGTCATCAAGGTCGAGCCGGCGCGCGGCGACCAGCTCCGGCAGATCTTCAAGACGAGTTCCCAGCCGCCGGACGCCGATTCTGCAGCCTACGAGCTGGTCAACCGGGGCAAGCGGGCGGTCTCGATCGACCTGAAGAACCCGGCGGGCCGCGACGCTATCCTGAAGATCGCTGCCGGCTGCGACGTGTTCCTGGAGAATTTCCGGCCCGGCGCGATGGCCAGGCTCGGCCTGGACTACGAGGCGGTACGCGAGGCGCGGCCGGATATCGTCTACTGTTCGATCTCGGGCTACGGCCAGACCGGCCCGCTGGCGGGAGAGCCGGCCTATGACGGCACGATCCAGGCGATTTCCGGCATGATGTCGAACAACGGCCATCCGGAAACCGGGCCGACCCGCGCCGGCTTCCTGCCGGTCGATGTGCCGACCGCCTTCCTCGCCGCCTATGCCATCGCTACGGCCCTGTTCCGCCGGGCGCGGACCGGCCGCGGGCAATTTATCGATCTCGCCATGATCGATGCGGCGATCCTGATGCAAATGTCGGTGTTCTCCCGAGTCTTCACCGACGGCAGCGGTGGCGGCCTGATCGGCAACCGCTCGACCGCCGCGGTGCTGACGGCGGACGCCTTTCCGTGCAGCGACGGCTATATCGCGGTGAGCGCAGTGACGCGGGCTCAGGGCCGGATTGTGCTGGAACTGGCCGGGCTCGACCCCGGCCTGTGGGACGATTTCGATCCCGAAGACCCGGCCGGCCCACGCTCGCAAGAGGTCGTCGACACCGTCTACGCGGCCTTCCGCACGCGCCCGATGAAGGAGTGGGAAGCCCGGCTGCGCGCGGCCGGCCAGTCGGCCTCCTGCGTCCTCGACGCCAAAGCCGTCACCGCCCTCGACCAGATGGCGCATCGGGCGGTGTTCCAGGACGATCCGGCGGAGAAACCTGCGGCCCCGCGCACCATCGGCGGCGCCTTCATGGCGAGCGAGGATGGGCCCGCCATCGCCGGCCGGGCATCCGCGATCGGCGAGGACACCGAAGCGGTATTGGCGGATTTCGGCTTTTCCGAACGAGAGGTCGCGGCCCTGCGCGAAGCCGGCGCTATCCGGCCTGCGCCCGTGATTTGATGATAAAATTCCTTGAAATATCGTAATACCGGTGTATATTTCCTATGAATTCCTTTTCCCGAACCGGCCCGACCTCCGGTCCGATCATGACATTTCATCACACCTGCCATTCCGCCCATGTCACCCCGGACGAAGCGAAGCGGCGGTCCGTGGGGTCCAAAGACGCCGGGCGGAGCCTGCGCTTGCGGCCCTGGGTGTTATTCGGCGCGCAACTTTGACCCTTCAGAATCAAACAACATCAATGGGTTCGCGCGCTGATCGGCGTCGAACCCCCGCGCCGAATAACAGGCCGCTCCTGCCGGAAGTGAATACTGCATGCCAGTGCACGGCCTCATGGCGAGTCAGTATTTGAGAATGCGTTCTTTTTTCATACATTCTCGCATTTTCTCGGTGTATTTGTTAGATATTCGGTCGCATATGCAATAACTGTTTCCACGGATCGTCACACATGAACGAGCTCAGCCGACGACTGCGCCAGCTTCGGATCGGATCGGGCATGAGCCAGTCCGAAGTGGGAAGGCAGGTGGGGCTGTCACGCTCGGCGGTGACGCAGATCGAGTCCGGAAATCGCCATGTCACCGCTGACGAGGTGGTCCGGTTCTCGGCCATATTCCGGCATAGTCCCACGACGCTGTTAACCGGTGTTGGGCAGGCGGCCGGTGTCGGGCAGGCGGCCGGCGTCTCGGTCGCGGAGAAGGACAGGATACTCGACGAAATTCTCGGCGCTCTGCTGGGGTTGGAAA
This sequence comes from Alphaproteobacteria bacterium, assembly GCA_965249845.1. GTDB lineage: Bacteria > Pseudomonadota > Alphaproteobacteria > Bin65 > Bin65 > Bin65. Next base: position 2,230,398 of record CBDFNA010000003.1, on the reverse strand, counting down.
CGGATTTGGCCGGATTGCGTGCGGACATCGAGCGTCTGATCGAGCTTTCCAGGCAGCTCACGAGGATCGAGGCCGAGCTCGGTGTCGACGTCTACGCCCCCCAGGCGTTCGCGTTTCGGGGGACGAACTCGCGAACCCACTGGGAGGCCGCTCATCAAGGCTACACGGTTGCCGAGGACGAGCGACGGCGTCTGGGTCTGGGTTCGGCGCCCATCCGTGACGTCCCTCAAACCCTGGCGACCTTGAGGGTGCGGATCTCGCGCCTCGCGCTACCAGAATCCGCCTTGTGCTTGTATTTGCATACGCCGGAAACAGGACCGCTGGTCATCGTCAACCGGAACTCCAGCCCGGAGGAACGGCGATTCTGGATGGTCCATGGGCTCGCCCATCTGTTTTTCGAATCCGAGCGGCGCTGGCTCATCTGCCGCAGGGACGACATGGGCCATCGCCACGAGGTGCGCGCCAATGCCTTCGCGAGCCGGTTCCTCATGCCTGCAAAGGGAGTAGAGCGCTATCTCCATTCGATTGGCCGGGACACCATGGCGGCGAGCCTCGGGGGCGTGTTGGAGGTCTTCTCCGACCAGGCCGCGGTCCCCAAAGACCAATCGCGGGTCCGAGTGAGCGGTCGATCCCGCCGTGGGAGTTGGGGATTCAACACCTACGAACTGTCTCAGGTTGCTGGTTACTTCGGCGTGACTCGATCCCTCGTCGCGCATGGGCTCAGAAATCTCCGTTTCCTTTCGGATGACGCACGCGACCGATTGATCGACACAGCGCAAGAGGGAGAGAGCGACCGCGCCTTGCACGCGGTGGGACGGCTGGAGGGCGGGCGAGAACGCGAGCACGACGCCTTCGTATCGCGCTTGCTCGCGCTGGCCACCGAGGCCCGGCGTCGCGGAGCTCTCTCGGCCGATCGAATCGAGCCGATCGCCGGGTTGTTGGGCCTGAGCGCAGAGGACCGGACGCGGTTGCTCGGGCCCCCTGATTCCAACTCCGGAGAGGATCATGGCATCGGCCGGGATCGGCGCGGTGAGCCTTTCCATCAGGACAGCGCGGACCCGTGACCCGAGCGCTCGGTCCGCTTTGCCGTAACCACATAACCACAGAAAACAGGAGCCACGTCATGGACAAAATTCGTGTCGCGATTGCCGGTATCGGCAACTGCGCCAGCTCGCTGATTCAAGGCATCGAGTACTACCGCACGGGTAACACATCGCAATCGACAGGACTGATGCACGAGAGCATTGGTGGCTGGCACGCCTCGGACATCGAGATCGTTGCGGCGTTCGACATCGATCAACGCAAAGTCGGCCACTCGCTGGAGGACGCGGTGTTCGCAGCGCCGAACTGCGCTCGGGTTTTTCAACCCGTATTGCCGGCAGGGGGGGTGACCGTTCATATGGGGCCGGTTCTCGACGGGGTCGCGGGCCACATGGGGGACTATCCCGCGGACGAAGCGTTCCGCCCCGCCGACGAAGCCCCTGTGGACGTGACGGCCGCGCTGCGCTCGGCAGGAGCCGATGTGCTCATCTGTTACCTGCCGGTCGGATCGGAGCAGGCCGTCCGTCACTACGCCCGAGCCTGCCTCGATGCCGGCGTCGCACTGGTCAACTGCGTGCCGGTCTTCCTGGCCTCCGACATCGAGTGGGGGGAGCGATTCCGAGCGGCCGGCCTCCCGATCATCGGCGACGACATCAAGAGTCAAGTAGGCGCGACCATCGTCCACCGCACCCTCTGCCGCCTCTTCGCGGACAGGGGGGTCAAGCTCGACCGGACCTACCAGCTCAACACCGGAGGAAATACCGATTTTCTAAACATGCTGGAGCGTGCCCGTCTCCAGTCCAAGAAGCGATCGAAGACGGAGTCGGTTCAGAGCCAGCTCGATGAGCGATTGGACAGTCACGACATCCACATCGGTCCTTCCGATTACGTCCCGTGGCAGGACGACAACAAGATCGCCTTCATTCGTATGGAGGGGCGAGGCTTCGGTGACGTACCGCTCGATCTGGAGCTCAGGCTCTCGGTTCAGGACTCCCCCAACAGCGCGGGTGTGGTGATCGACGCGGTGCGGTGCGCCAAACTCGGTCTCGTGCTGGGACTGGCCGGTCCGCTCGAGGCGCCCAGCGCCTACTACATGAAGAGCCCGCCCCGGCAGATGCGCGACGACGCGGCGCTTCGCGAACTCACGTCTTTCATCGAATCCGGAGGGCTGTGACCGACTCGGGCGCGCAACTCAGGCATGGGCGGAGGTGTTGGAGGATCATCAAGACAGGCCGGCTCTGACCGGCAGACTTCGAACCAGGACTATTCGTGAAATCACTGCCGCGCAACATCGGGACGCCCTCATTATGAGAGCACATGACGAGCAAGGCTTCGTCTTCGCCTCGGACCGACGGGCACGCAGTTGAACGAAGGGTGCCGGGATGGGGATGGACGGGAAGCGTACGAGCGAAACCGGAGCGCTTGGCATTCACTGGTCATCTCACGGCAACAACCAGACTCATTCTTCATGGAATATCACAGCCCGGTAGCTGCGGGCGGGCAACAGTCCGCGGCGACCCGGCCACGCGTATTGATGACGAGTTGTAGAGTCGCGGGGGCCGCCCACATTTCTCACCCGTCGTCGTCGCGCACCGCGTGGATGAGGACATTCTCGTCGTACCATTCGACGGGATCGGCAAAACGACGTTCGATGATCGTTCGGAAGGCAGCCAGCGCCTCTTCAAAAGCGTCCGGTTCGTAGAGAGAGAACGTCGAATAGTGCCGGTTCCTGGCCTGCTCGAGGAGGCGCTCGAGCGGTGCTTGCCGGCGATACCTCAAACATGTCGCACCGCAGAACCTGAGCCCTGGGGTGTCCTCGATTGCCCCGTGGATGTCGCCGAGTGTCAGCAGTCGTGTTTCCTTTTCGACAAAACCCGGAAAATACCGGCCCCAGACGCTGCGCGAGTTCTGTTCGGGCAGCCGCGTATAGACGAACAGTCGTCCGTCTTCGGCTAGCCCGTCGCGCGATTTCCCGAGGAAGGCCGGAAAGTCGAAATGATGCACGGCGTTGAAGGAGGACACGAAGTCGTACTCGCCAGGCTCAAGCTCGAGACGTTCAACGGTCGACTGTCGCGTCTCGAACTTGTCGATTCCGTTGGCCCTGAGCAACCCGTCGACCTGTTTCAGCATTGCAGGGTTGGCATCGACGCAGGCGAGAAAGAGATGCGGTATCGTCTCGAACATCAACAGGACATAGCGCCCGGCGCCGCAGCCGATGTCCGCGCCGCTCGGCTTGGCCAGACCTTCGATCTCCCGTGCGATTCGTTCCACCGGTTCCCGGTCGGTCGTGCGAACGGACCGGTAGACCGGAGAGACCTCGGTGAAATGCCGGGCCATGTCGGGCCGGGTGACCATGACAAGCCTCCGGGAAGTGCGTCGTTCTCGGGCGAAACGACGTGGATGTTTCGGCTTTCCAGTCGCTCATTCCAGCTACGACTGGACGGACTCCATCTTGGAGATCCTCTTCGACACGAGCCTATCATGCGCCAGCATGTTGATGAAATCGGTATTGCCGCCCGTACAGGACCGTTTCACGCTGATCGTACGTCCATTCACGTGGGCGGGAGACCGTAGGGGCGACGCATGCGTCGCCCCTACCCGGGTCATCGGACGCATCAGATCAGCATCATTTTGCTCAGATATCGTCATTGGGGCCTTCGATATCCGGCTGGCACCTTAGCGTGAAATGACCCTGTGGCCGACCGGCGGATCCTTGCCGGCGATACCCTTATCGTGGACCGCTCGCACACGCCGGGCCGGCACTCGATCGTCGTCGCCGCCATCGACGGCGAACTGACCGTTCGCCCCTTCACCGCCTTCGAGGGAGCGGATGCCAGCGTATGGTGTTGTTCGGCGTCGGTGTTCAACGCTGATAGGCATGCTAACCCATTGCCGTTCCAAGAGTCTGGGGGTCAAGCGCCGACGCTTAGCAACAACGACCGCTTTTTCAGAAAACGGGGCGGCTGCACACGCCCACCTCTCCCGCGGGTCGGACGATTGCACGGCTTCGCCGAACGCATACTTGCTCGCTGGATCGAAAATGGCAAACGGTCGCCAAACGCAGCCGGCGACACTCCCGGTATTGAAAAAATCTGCATTCGGTTTGATTACTGATCCTGCGTTCCCGCTTCAGAGCTCTCGAAAAAAGATATTTTCACTAATAATAACAATGTGTTACAGGCATTATCGGCGATGCACTCCGACTTTCGGCCGGGGCGACAAGCGAATCGGAGAAGGCAAGGACTATGACGAATCATGACAAAACGTGACACACAGTTCTGATATTCGCGACATACGGGGCCACGCTTCGACGGATTGAGACGCAAGTATCATAAATCATTCTAAATCATAGTGTTGCAAATGCATCCAATGTTCCGGCGTGCGTCGATCGCAGACCGCCAGCGACAGTAGCAGACACGGGTTTGACCCTCAGTCGGTTGCGATTTGAAGACGGATTTGCTACGGTGCCGGCCGGCCATTTCGATTCGGAGACTCCTCCCGTGGGCGCCGTCAAGCTCAGCAAGCGAACCATAGACGCCCTTTCCGTCGAACGCGGCGACAAGGTGTTCTGGGACCGCGAACTTGCCGGTTTCGGCATACGGGTCCACGCGACCGGGCGCAAGATCTTCGTCGCCCAGGCGCGGACCCCGGGCGGCCTGCCGAAGCGCGCGACGATCGGTCGGTCCGTGGACATGACGGCCGAGGACGCGCGGCGCAAGGCAGCGGAGATGATCGACCGGATCCGGCGCGGCGAGGACCCGGTGCCGCCGCCGGAGCCGGCGGAGCCCATAGTGGCCGATCTGGCGGCGCGCTTCATGACGGCGCATGTCGAGGTGAACCGCCGGCCGGGGACGGTGGAGACCTACCGGCGCCTGCTCGGGCGGCACATCCTGCCGGAACTGGGCGGTCTCAAGCTGTCCGAGGTCGACCGGTCGCATGTTTCGGGGCTGCACTACAAGCTCCGGGACAAGCCTGTCCAGGCGAACCAGGCGGTGGGCGTGTTCTCGAAGATGTTCAAGCTGGCGGTGGCCTGGGGCATGACACCGGCCAGGCCCAACCCCTGCCGGTCGGTAAAGCGTTACGGAGAGCGAAGCCGCGAACGGTTCCTGACCGGGGAGGAATACGCCCGGCTCGGCCGGGTGCTGTTCGAGGCGGAGTCCGAGGGACCGCTCATGGCCTCGGCGGTGGCGGCGATCCGCCTGCTGCTGCTCACCGGCTGCCGCAAGAACGAAATCCTGATGCTGCGGTGGGACGACATCGACCGAACTGCGGGCGAACTGCGGCTCCGCGATACCAAGTCCGGTCCGCGCCGTGTGCCGCTGACGCCGGTCGCGGAGCGGGTGCTGGCGCGGATACCGCGCGTCGAGGGCAATCCCTGGGTCATCGCCGGTGGGAAGCCGGGCGGCCGACTCGAACGGATCGACGCGCTCTGGTACCGGCTGCGGGCGCGCGCCGGCCTGGAGGATGTGCGGCTTCACGACTGCCGGCACAGCTTCGCCTCGCAGGCGCTTGCGCTCGGCGAGGCACTGCCGACGATCGCCCGGCTGCTCGGCCACAAGACGGTGATGACGACTTACAAGTACGCGCACCTGGCGCGGGACACAGAAAGGGCGTCGGCGGCGAAGGTCGGGGACAGCATCGGCAACGATCTGGTGTCCCTGAATGTCGATGGCGATGAGGCCGAAGCGGCGTAGGGCAGAAACGAACGACATGGCGAAACTGAAGCGGACGACGATCTCGCGGCGCACCGTAGATCGGCTGAAGACCGACAGGGACACGGTGTTCTGGGACAGCGAGCTCCTGGGCTTCGGGGTGCGGGTCTATCCGACCGGGCGCAAGGTCTATGTCGTGCAGACCCGCGCGGGCGGCAAGGACGGCAAGCGGGTGACGGTCGGGCGTCACGGCGTGATCTCGGCGGAAGAGGCGCGCCGCCGCGCCGCCCTGATCGTCGCGCGGATCAAGGCCGGCGAGGAGCCGATCCCGGAGCCGATGGCAGTGACGGAGGCGAACGGGCCGACAGTTGGCGACCTGGCGGCGATGTATCTGGAGGAGGTGGTCGCGGTTCGCCTGAAGCCCGCGTCGGCCAGGTCCTACCGCTACACGATCGAAAAGCACATCCTGCCGGCGCTCGGCCGGAAACCGGCGCTGTCGGTGGACCATTCGGCGGTGTCGGCGTTCCATCATTCGCTCGGCAAGACGCCTTCCGCGGCCAACCGGGCGGTCGAGATGCTGTTCCGGATCTACCGGGCGGCCGAGGAGCGGGAGATGCTTCCGGAGGACAGCAATCCCTGCCGCCAGATCGCGATGAACCGCCAGCGCCGCCACGAGCGCTTCCTGACCGAGGAGGAATTTCACCGTCTCGGCCAGGTGCTGGACGGAGCGGAAGAGAGCGGAGGCGCCACCATGTACGCCGCGATGGCGATCCGGCTGTTGCTGCTGACCGGCTGCCGCAAGAGCGAGGTCCTCAACCTGCACTGGGACCATGTCGACCTGGAGGCGCGGGAGATGCGGCTCCCGGATTCGAAGACGGGACCCCGGACGGTGCAGCTCTCTCCGGCCGCCGCGGAGGTATTGGCGCGGATTCCGCGGGCCGACGGCAACCCCCATGTCATCCCGGGTGCGCTGAACGGCAATCCCATGACCGGTCTGCAGCGCTACTGGGTGAAAATCCGTAAGCGTGCCGGGCTGGAGGACATGCGCCTTCACGACTGCCGGCATTCGTTCGCGTCGCGAGCGCTGGCGCTCGGCGAGAGCCTGCCGATGATCGGCCGCCTGCTCGGCCACAGCCAGGTGCAGACGACGGCGCGCTATGCGCATTTGGCGCGGGATTCCGTGCATGAGGCCGCAGAGCGGGTTTCTGATCGGATCGAGGTTGCCCTGTATCGGGACTGTTCGGGAGTCAGCGTCGGTAGCTGAGATACGGTGTCTTACGCGGACCTTCCGGCGGATAAGGCTGCTGGCACGCGGTCGGACATTCCGAACCGATCAAACGCGGTCTGCTTTGGAACCTTCTGTCGAAGCGGATTTTGCAGCCAAAGAAATCTTCGATGCTGCCGGCTCACCGCTTGCATCCGCCATCTGCGCCGAGTTTCCAAATTTCGTAGTCCAGAAGGCACGGTGGAATGCCCAGCGTTTTGGCGGCCGCCCGGACGAGGTGTTCGGCCTCGTCGGCCGAAACCTTTCTGCGGCCCAGCGCCCGGGCGGTGAAGCGACACAGGCGGCGATCGCCCTTCACAATGTCGTAGTGGCCCGCGTACATGAGAAACATGTTGACCGTGCGATGACCGACACCGGGCAACGGGAGGAGCGCAGACTTGATATCTTCTGCACGGCCCGCGCCAGGTGCCGCGTCCTGCAACGTCTCGATGCCGATGCGGCATAGCTCGATCGCCGCCAGCCTGACATTTTCCGATTTCAGAACGGGACACCGCCATGTCCCGGGCGAAATGTACGCGGATTGCGCAATTTCGGTCTGGAAGCCATCCGGACCGAGCTGGGCGTAGTGGTCGAGAAGGTCGCTCAGGGTCTCCTGATGTCCGACCGGCGGAAGCGGGTCGCAAGGCTGGCGAACCGGCTGCAAATCGAACCGGTCGCAGTAGCGCCTGACAATATCCAGGACGCGGTCATAAACGAGGTTGGCATTGAAGACGGCGTCGATCAGCGCAATGGAGAGATGGTTCGGGTAGAACTCGTCGCCCAGCCTGGCGGCGTCCGGATCGATCCCTTCGGCTCGGCACAGGTCCGCGACCTTCGCGATGTCGTGGTTCTTTGGCGTCGCCATGGCTGCCTCCGCGCTAATCGGATGGTTGCGGCCTAGGGCGGCGCGTGCGCCGCTTGGACGGCATCGACTATTCGTAGGTCAGTTTCAACCACCTTATCGACCTGAGGTTCTGGAATTTTTCCTGAGCGGTTTCTGAGCGCAAATCCCCTATCCAGACCCCATCGGGCATCTTTTCCATTGTCACATGTCCAGGCCAATCCTCTTCGACCGAAAAGGCCCGCAGATTGTACCAGTCTACGGCTTCGATGATTTCCAGCCTTTGATCGTACGACAGAACCGTCGACCATTTGTCCAGAGCGACTTCAAGGGCGATGTCCCTATCTCTGTTGAAATTCGTGGGGCAGGCGTCGCTGGTTGATGATGCTATGCTGCCTTCATGATGGTTTCAATGGCACTGTCGGCCTGAGCCTTTCTCAAGTGTTCCTGGAGAGCATTTCGGAGGATGGGCAGCTGGCGATAGGCCTTGAGGCGACGGAAGGTTTTCTGGGCCTCCAGCAGGCCGGCGGCGGTCCATCTGAGCGCCATCTCGGCGTGTCTCCAGCGTTTGACGTTGCGGGTGACCTGGCGCACCGTGCCGAGCGCGTTCTCGACGATGTTGGTGCAGGCGAGCGAGCGCCGGAGTTCGTGCGGCAGGCCGAGGCGGATGACGGTGAGGATCTCCTCCAGCCCCTCCAGGATGCTGCCCGAGACGCCCGGTTCCTCATGCTCCAGACGCCGGACCAGGTTGCGCAAGAGCCGCTCGGCCTTGTTTGCGTCGTCCTGGTCCCAGGCCTGACGGAGCGCCTTCTTGACGCTCGCGTGCAAATGTTGGGGCAGGCGCTCGATGATGTTACGGCCCTTGTGGACCTGGCAGCGCTGGATGGCGGCGGCCACACCGAAGGTGTTTCGGATCGCTTTGCTGAGTGCCTTCGCGCCATCGACGATGAACAGCCGCGGCAGTGTCGGATCGAGCCCCCTGGCGAGGAGATTGTCGATCAAGGCCTGGACGACGACCGTGTTCTCCGTCGCCCCCTCGACCACGGCCAGGACATGCTTGTCGCCGTTGCCATCGACGCCGATCGCCGCCATCAGGACATGGTCGCCGACATGCAGACCGTCGATCTGGATGACTAGCAGGTCGAGTTCCGAGAGATCCGAGGCGAGCCAGGCCTTCATCTTCTTGCGTGACAGCGCCACAAAGCGCCGGGAAACGGCCGACTTCGAGGTGCCGTCGCCACGCGCTTTCGCCAGGTCGCCCTCGGGCAGACGGACCGCGCGGTGGTACTTGCGGGTCGACACGTTCAGCACCATCAGGTTGAGCGCCCACTCGAGCAGCAGGTTGCCATCGTGTAGCGCCTGCCAACTCTCCAAGCTCACCTCTTTGCCCGCCCGGTCACGAACCCGTGGCCGGGCCACCTTCACTTTGCCGCCGTGGTAGCCGATCTCGCTATGTGTCCTGCCCCAGCGATAACCTCGACGGTCCCCATGGCGGCGATGTCGGGCCCCGCACACGGTCGTGGCGTCCTCCTCCATCATCTCGGCCAAGGCCTCGACCCCGGCCAGAAGACAAAACCGATCCACGCTGAGATGGACTGCGTCCATCGCGTCCGCCAGCGGCGGCATAGGAATCGAGGGGGCAAGGGCTTTCGGGCGGCTGGAACTACGGATATTATTTCCCATGGTGTCGTTCTCCCTTTTGGGTTTGCAGCACCCGGAGCCTAACGGCTCCAGGAGAGCGGCACCTACCTCAACTTTTCAACATCGACCGGGACATCCCCACTTCAAGCTCCTTCAACATCACATTGTACCGTGCAGCGCGAACGCTATTCGCGGAAATTCTCTGGTTTGTCGGTTCGAGACGTCGTTCTTCCGCCTGCATCACGCCTTCTCTTGCTTGGGTGAACAAGCGTTGAAGGTGCGAGATGGCCTGACGTCTCGCTGCGCGACGGCGAATGTAGCTTGCAGCCCCGAGAATGGCAGTAGCCGTCAAGGCAGCGATAACACCGGCGAGCGCGCTCGATGCAATAGAGTTCATTGATTCCATAGGCGTTCCTTGGCTGCCAAAGATTGCGCAGGTTGGTGACTACGGCCCTGTCAAGGACGATCTGGGCCCGGTCTCCAACAGTTGATCCCGGATGTCCAGCAAAGCTGGTTCCGCCGCAGCCTCGGGAGCGATGACCGCCGCTGTCCGGACAGGTCGCGCTCCAAGGCGCATGGCAGGGCGATTGTAGCCGCGGCCAGGAGAAGGAAGCCATCTGCGGGGGATACGCGGCGGAAACGCACAGCCGGGACACGATCTTGTCGAACGGTTCGCGGTGGCAGTGTAGCGGCGCGAGGCGCCGATCGGCGCAGGACCTGCCCGATTTCCCCTGCCCGATTTCCCCTGCCCCACCTCCCGAGCCTGGCCGGACCGAACCGTCGTTTTTGAAGTCACTTGAGGCCGTACTGAGAGAAGAAATGCGACCAAAAGGCCAAGGCACGATTCACGACGTCATCGAACGGGATCGTTTTGCCGTCGGTCAGCTCTATTTCGAGACGCGATACATCGAAATCGCGGCTGAAATCCCTCGAGAAAGCTCCCCCGTGATACCTGGCTTCCTTAACTTTTCCCGTATTCCTGAGACCTTCGCCGTGTTTGGCCGCGTTGCAGATAACCTGCAAATGGGCAAGTTCCGGACAAGCGCCTCTGACGTAAATTTGCAAGTCCCGCAAATCGGCGAAGGGTAGCTTCGGAGCTGCCGTATTGAAAAAATTCTCGCAGAGATGCCAAGCCTTGATTGCGCAGTCTCGTGCCAAATCCTTGTTGAGATCGTCCTTCTTGAATCTCTTTACCGATTCCTCCAGCGCCTCCAATGCGGAGTTTGCATCCAGACCGAATGAGTGTGACATCCGCTGACTCTTTCCTTCGAGTTGGTGCCGTTGGTCAAATCTGGGCCTAATCCACCGTCCGATTCCAACTTTCTTTCAATCCGCCTCCAAGCGTTCCACCCGCGTGCGGGCCCCGACTGCGGACCCAGTGCGGGTGCCTTCAAGAAATGCCATCGTGGTTTATGCGATTAGCACGATGATCAACAAGCCCGCTAACGACGATACGCGCCGCGTGGAACCTCTATTCCTGACCTGATCCCCGGCTGCCTACCGGCTTGAGCCTTCTGCGTCGGCCCTCTGAGTTCGGTCCCGTTTTCTCGGCCTCGGCCAGGACCGCCCTCTCAATTTCACCTCTCTTTTCCGTGCTTCCCGGCGTCAAGAGTCTGGACAGCAGGCCTAGGGCAGTCCGGCGGACCGGCGCGAGAGGACCCGTTCCGCGCCGTGCACCTGCCGCTGCCCATCCAGCACGGAGACCGCCATCTCGACGCCCGCTCGGCGCCGGACGCGCGCGCCCGTCCGCTCCCTGCGGAGTGGCGCCCGGCGACAGGTGGCGTCGTAAGGCGGAGATTCTAGGCGTGGATGCCACTGCTAGACGCTTGGGTCCGATTGCGGAGAGACGAGCAATTCACCGTATTCCAGGAGAGAAAAGCATTATTGAAAGATTCGCCTGCCGCCGGTTGCCAAGGCGCGCCCAAATGCGACACGTGGAGACAATGTCGAGATCGTAATTGCCGAATTTCAAGCTGGTTTAGTCAGAAATTTATCGTTCTCAGGCGGAAACGGCTATTGCACGGTGTCTTACGGTAGAGTTACGAATTATTGTTCAGATGTCTATCAATTTTTCTTGATAACGGCAACAAACAGCGCCGTTGTAAGACAGGAGTTAGACCCGATTCTGTTCCCCGATAATATCCGGTGTTTTATACTGAGGATCAGCAAGTTAACGCGGGCGTGCGGCATTGGCGACAGGCACAAGAATCACCAAAGGCGTCGTTGACAATCTAGTCGCGGATGGGCGGGACCGGATCTACTGGGACGGCGACCTGGAGGGCTTCGGGCTGCGCGTCCGCCCCACCGGCCACAATACTTATGTCGTGTGGTTCCGCGCCGGCGGTCGATCGCGCCGGATGACGCTCGGTCCCCACGGCGTGCTGGCCCCCGAGGCGGCGCGCCGGCGCGCCCTGACCATTCTCGCCGAAGTGTGGAACGGGGGCGATCCGGCCGCGATTCAGGCGGACGGTCCAGCGGCGATGTCGGTGGCGGATCTGTGCGAACGGTTTCTGGAGGAATATGTCGAGATCCACTGCAAGCCAGGCACTGTCCGCGAATACAGCCGGCTGCTGAGGAGGATCGTGGTTCCCGCGATCGGCAGGCGTAAGGCGGCGGACATCCGGAGACGGGATGTCGCTGCTCTCTCTGCCAACATCACTGAGACACCAGCAACCTTTGGAATTTCTGTAGGGCGGCGGAGGTGAAAACCGATGACCGCAGAGAGAGACTCGATGACATTGAATGAGGTTTCCGTTCCGGCCCTGGGGGTCGAGGAGCGTAGCGACGAGGCCCCCAGGGCCGGCCGCGCCAGACCGACCCCGGACCCGGAGGTTGTGGCCAAGCCGAAGCGGCGCCAGTTCACCGCAGAGTATCGGCTGCGGATTCTGGAGGAGGCGGATCGCTGCACACAGCCCGGCGAGGTGGGCCGCCTGCTTCGCCGCGAGGGGTTGTACAGCTCGCATCTGACGGCTTGGCGCAAGGCGCGGCGCAAGGGCTCGCTGCGGGAGTTGGCCGCGAAGAAGCGCGGCGCGAAACCGGCCGAACGCAACCCGCTGGATGCGAAGGTGCGCGCGCTCGAGGCGCAAGTGGCTCGCCTGGAGCATGAGTTGCACACCGCGCACACGATCCTGGACGTGCAGGGAAAAGTTGCCGGGCTGCTGGGATTGAACCTCGAACACGGAACGCGCTCTTGATCGCGGTCCAACCGCTTGCGGCGCAGGTCGGCGTGGCGCCGGCCTGCCAAGCACTGGGCGTGTCACGGGCGAGCTTCTACCGTCGTCAGAGGTCAACTCCCGGGCACCAGCAGCCCCGTCCAACGCCCGCCCGGGCGCTGTGTGAAGCCGAGCGCGAGCAGATCCTCGATGTGCTCGCCGGCCCGCGCTTCGTCGACCGTGCGCCGGCGGAGGTTGAGGTGGCCTCGCCTTTTCGGACAGCCTGGCGGCTGAGTTAAGGTGTATTCCGGTTGTTTCTCAGGCCGCCAGAATCCCCTTGAATCGATCTTCCTGCTGCTGTTGCGCCTGTGGGGATGTGGGCAAGGCGCGGATATGGACGATATCCCTGTCATCGAGCCACTCGGCCAGGTCGCCGGCGATGTAGGAGGAGCCGTTGTCACTGAGCAGGCGCGGCCGATGGGCGACCCTGGCGCCATCATCACATCCTGATGCCGCCAAAGCCCGTGTCAGCGTGTCGGTGACATCGCTGGCCTTCATGGTTGTGCACAGCTTCCAGGCGATGACGTAGCGCGAGTAGTCGTCGAGGATGGTCGACAGATAGAACCAGCCCCAGCCGATCACCTTGAGATAGGTGAAGTCGGTCTGCCAGAGCTGGTTGAGCGCCGTTGTCTTGTCCTTGAATGCGTCAGCTGCCTTGATGACGACGAAGGCCGGGCTGGTGATCAGGTCGTGGGCCTTGAGCAGCCGATAGACGCTGGCTTCCGAAACGAAGTAGCTCTTCCGGTCGGTGAAGGTGACGGCCAGCTCCCGCGGCGACAGCTCTGGTTCGTCCAGAGCCAGTTCGACGATCTGAAGGCGGATGTCGTCGGGGATGCGGTTCCACACCCGGCCCGGGCCGCTGTTCTCGGTCATTGAGGCCGTCCTCACCCAGAGCCCGATAGCGCCCGATAGCGGTCGTACCAGCGGTAGAAGGTGGTGGTCGGGATGCCGAGCTTACCTAGCGTGCGGCGCACGGGCAGGTGGGAGCGCTCGACCAGGCCGATGATCTCGCGCTTCTCTGAGGCGGGGTATCTCATGCGTCGTCGCCCCCATCCCCGATCATGCTTTTTTTGAGAAGCCGGTTCTCCAGCGTCAGATCGGCGACCAGTTCCTTCATATCCCGCATCTCGCGGCGCAGATCCCGGACCTCGGTCGTGTTCGCCTGGCGCGCGGTGTCGCCGGCCAGGCGCCTCTTACCGGCCTCGAGGAACTCTTTCGACCAGCTGTAATACAGACTCTCGGCAATGCCTTCGCGCCGGCACAGCGCGGCAATGCTCTCTTCGCCGCGCAAACCCTCAAGGACAATCCGGATCTTTTCTTCCGCCGAATACTGCTTGCGCGTCCGGCGCCGAATATCCCGCACAACCTGCTCGGCGGGCTCTTTGGCTCCCATGGATTTCCGTCTCATCTCCGTTCCCTTCGGTCACTACGATGAGCCAGAAATCCTCCATTACGAAAATACCTCAGCCTGTCCCATAGGCGCTGACGTCAGACAACGAGGACATGCCGCCGTCTGCCGGAATGTTCGTGCCGCGGATCCAGCCGGCGCCGTCCGACAGCAGGAAGGCGACGATCGGCGCGATATCGGCCGGCTGCCCCGGACGGTCCATGACCTGCATGTCTTCCTCGGCGCGCTCGCCCAGGGTCTCGATGAAATCGGGCAGGATCGGCGTGTCGACCGGGCCGGGCGATACCGAATTCATCCGGATGCTGCGGTCGCGCCAGGTCCAGCGGTTCTGCATGGTCCAGACGACGAGCGCCTCCTTGGTGAAGAAGTAGGACCGGACGACCTCGTTGCCGACCTTGTGTTCCTCAACAGACGCCGACGGGCCCGCTACCCCATTGACGTTGCCATAATCCCGGGTGTCGAAGGCGCGCGCCGAATAACAGTCCGAAAAGGCAGCGCGCCCTCAGGTCGCTCAAACCACGTTGAGCGGCACTTGGGGAATGCTTCGCCAAAATTCCGGATCGTGCCCGAAGAAAATCCGGGCACCGTTGCGCCGGAGCTTGCGCAGCAGAAGCAGCGAATTGACCATTTTGGCGCGGTCGTAGACCAGCGACGGCAGATGCATGTTGTCCAGGGTCTGGCAGAAATAGCAGGCGTCGGCGGCGAGCACGATCTCGCCGCTCGGCAGCTTCAGCTTCAGCGACTGGTGGCCCGGCGTGTGGCCGAAGGTTGGAATTGTCACGACAGTCCCGTCGCCGAACAGGTCGAACTCGCCGTCGATCCGCTTCACCAGATGGCCGTGGTCGTAGTTGATCGGGTTGTAGAAGTTGGCGTGCACCAGCTCCGGGATCCGGCCGGCCTCCCATTCGGTCTCCTGAACGACGACGCGCGCGTTGGGGACGAATTCGTTGCCGCCGGTATGGTCGAAATGGAGGTGGGAATTGACGATGTAGCGAACCCGGCCCGGATCGACATCCAGCTTTTCGAGGCGCGATACGATTTCGTCGCCCGGCTGCGAACGCACATCGAAGGCGGAAGCGAGCGGGCCGACAAGGGTATGCGGATCGTCGATGCTGTGCGGATGCAGGCCCGTATCGAACAGGACGAGGCCCTTTGGATGGTCGATCAGGTAGGCGGGAATCGGGAAAGTGATCCGGCCTTCGCCGCCGGCGAGCATCTCGTTGAGATTGCAGCTCAACCAGCCGCAGGTCATGGCGTACAGCCCGATGCCGGCGCCGCGCACACGCCGTTGCAACGGCCGGGAGCCGCCCTTCGCCAGGCCGTCCCACCACGCCTGGTTGGCGTTCAGGGCTCCGGAACGCGACTCCAGCATCACGGCCGCTCAGACAGCCGCGTCGAACTGCGGTCCGGGAAAACGCCGCGCGGAAACGGTCAACTCGTCCGTTCCTTGACGATGCGCAGGGCCTCGCGGAGATAGACGCGGAACACCTCGTGGTTTTCGCTCATCGGGAAGTGGCCGATATCCTCCATCTCGATATAGACGCCGCCGCGGATCTGGCGGGCGGTGTTTTCGGTCGCCTCCGGCGGCGTCAGGTAATCGTAGATTCCGGTCATCATCACGACGGGGCAGCGGCGCGCGTCGATATTCTGCAACTCCTCGCGCAGGTCGTGGTCGACCGAATAGAAATAGAGGTCGCCTTTGAACGCCTCGGAGCCCTGGCTGTAGTAGTGCCAGGTCAGCCAGCGGTCCATTTCGGGCGACTGCGGCGCCATCAGATCCCAGACGCCGCTGGCGCAGACCTGCGCCGCGTTGGCGTGGGGATGGCGCCACCAGTCCAGGAAGAAGCCCGGCGCATAGTCTGCTGCCTCGACCGGGATGACGGCCTTGAAGCGGTCCGGGTGGCGCAGGGCCAGTTGGAGCGCGACATTGCCGCCGAACGAGGATCCCATGAAGATCGGGTCCTTCAGCTCGAGAGCGTCGCACAGCTTGACGATGAAGTTCACATAGTGCTCGGCGGTGAGCTTGTATTCCTCCTTCCACCACTCCTTGTTGTGCGGCGGATCGGACTTGCCGTGGCGCGGCAGGTCGTAGGCGATGATGTTGTATTCGCGGGTGAACTCCTCGTCCTCCAGCAAACCGCGCCACTGGTGATTGTGCGCTCCGGCGGTGTGCTGGCAGATCAAGGGCTGGCCGGTGCCGTTATGGAGGTAGAACACCTTGTACTCGTTGCCGTCGACTTCGATCGTCACGTAGCGGCCTGTCACTGGAGAATGGCGGCCCATCGTCTACTCCCTGTGAATTTGATTTGTCCGGTCCCGGTTCGCGCTGCCGCTCAAACCGGCACGCCGCACTTGCGCAGCAGTTCGAACTGAACGGTGAAATTCCTGAGGTTCTGCATCAATACCAGAAGGTTGCCTTCCAGCTTCAGGTCCTCGCAGAAACTGGCGGCCCAGATGCCGTGGAACATCGGCTTCGGCACCGGCTTGGCGAACTCGCGCCAGGTCTGGGCGCTGGCGCGCAAGGCGAAATCGTAGGGATCGAGCGGCGCCGGATCGGTGTTGATGTTCTTCACCTTGCCGTCGTGCATCTCGACGATAACCTTGCGCTCCGTCATGTCGTACATGAACGAGCAGGTGTAGTACTTGCCCATGCACTGTATGGTGTCGTCGTTGTCCGTCAGGTTCTTGAACTTCGACGCCCAGGTCTTCACGTCCACGGCCATGTCTGCGTCCTCATCGGGTCTTCAAAAGGGGATGCGCCGGCGCCAGTGTACCCACCGCCATCGCCGCTAGCTCTTCTTCGCGTCGGCATTGCCTTCCGCCTCGCGCTCCTCGCGCAGAAGGTTGCCGATATGGGAGATCTCGTTCGGCGACATGCCGATCTCCTTGAGCAGGGTGTCGACGAACGGTGCCTGGGCGCGATAGCGCAGGGCGGCGCTGACGATATTGTCCGCCAGGGTGCCGCCGCTGCGCGGGCCCGAAGCGTTCGACCCGCCGCCGTCCGGATCGCTTGAGGAATCGTCCCAGCCGCCCCCGCCTATCGCGTTTGGCGCGAGGCCGCTCAAACCCGGCAATCCATCGACCTGAAGAATTTTTATGTCGCCGATATTTTCCATCGGCTTGACGGATTCGCGGATGATCCCTTCCAGGTGCTCGACCAGCTTCATGCGCAGGGTGCTCTGGCGATTCTCGTCGCTGCGCATGTTCTCCGCCTCATTCAGCGCGCGCTTGCCGGCCGCGTCGACCTCGTAGCGCAGCTGGACCGCCAAGCTGGAGAACCGGTCTGCCTCCATGCGGTCTTCCGCGGCGGTCTTCTCGGCGGCCGCGATCGTGGTCAGGAGAATGGCCTCGCGCTCGGCCTGCAGGGCGGCCAGGATGGTCTCGACTTTCTTCCTGCGCTCGGCGATTTCGGTCTCCTTCACTGAAGCGACCTTCTCGGCGGCGGCGGTCTCCCTGGCGCGCGCCTCCTCGACGGCGGCCAGCATCTCCAGTTCCTGCTTCTGCTTCTCGGCGACGGCAATCGCGCGGTCCTTTTCCTCGATGGCGAGGATCCGGCGGCGCTGGACCTCGAGGCGCTCGGTTTCCTGGGCGTGGGCGATCCGCTCGGCGTCCAGGGTCTTCTCCCGGTCGATCCGCGTCTTCTCGACTTCCCCGTCCGCCCGGATCTCGGCTTCCTCCGCCTCGCGCCGGCATTCGGCCTCCTCGCGGGCGATCTCTGCCGCCCGTTCGGCGCGGCGCACTGCAACGTCCCGCTGTTGCTCGAGCCGCAGATACTCGGTCTCGCGCTCGATCCGGAGGTTCTCCTCCTCGGCCTGCAGATTTTTCTCCCAAATCTGGATCGCGGTGTCTTGCTCCACATCGTTGCGGTGCTTGCGCCGCGCCTCGATCTCTTCGGTCAGGCGGGTCTCGCGCAGCGAGAGCTCGGCCTCTATCGCCTTCTGCTGGGCGATCCGCGCCTTCTCCACTTCCTCGCGGGCGCGGATTTCCGCCTCCTCGGCCTCGCGCTCATATTCCGCCCGCTCCTTGGCGATGTCCGAGCGTTGCCGGGCCTTTCGGACAGAAACCTCCTGTTCCTGCTCCAGGCGGGCGTAATGGCTGTCCTTGTCGATCTCCAGGGTCAGCTTCTCGGCATCCAGATTCTTGTTACGGATCTGAATCGCAGTGTCCTGTTCGATGTCGTTCCGCTTCTTGCGCCGCGCCTCAATCTGCTCGGTGAGGCGGGTGAGGCCCTCGGCGTCGAAGGCGTTCTGCGGATTGAACAGGCTGATATCGGCCTGGTCGAAGCCGGTGAGCGAGACCGCTTCGAGCTCAAGGCCATTCTGGGTCAGCACATCCTCGACGAGCTCCTTCACATTCCGCACATAGGTGCCGCGCTGCTCCTGCATTTCGTCCATCGTCATCTGGGCCGCGACGATGCTCAGCGCGTCGACGAAACGGCCCTGGACCAGATCCTTCAGCCGCTCGGAATCCATCGTCCGTTCGCCGAGCGACTGCGCGGCGAGCGCCACCGACTCCTTGTCCGGCCGGACCCGCAGGTAAAATTCGGCGACGACCTCGACGCGCATGCGGTCCTTGGTGATCAGGGCACCCGCGCCGCCGCGCTTGACCTCAAGGCGCAGCGTGCGCATCCCGACCGGCGTGATGGTATGCACGATCGGAAGAACCAGCGCGCCGCCGGTCAGAACCACCTTCTCGCCACCGATACCGGTCCGCACGAAGGACATGTCCTTCGAGGACCGCTGGTACAGCCAATAGAGAAGGTAGACGATGACCGCGATGGTGATCCCCGCCAGGAGGATCGCGGTGATGATGTCTACTCCGCTCACGGCTCAAGTCTCCCTGTTCCCGCCGGACGTATACCGCTTCCGGATATGATGGAGGCGCCCGATTTCATCGCGTCAGCCCGTATCCTTCACCGCGGCTCGGTAGACGACCAGGCCGAAAGCGATCTTGTTGAGAAAATCGGCAAGGTTGTAGATCACGTTGATGCTCTTCGGATCGACACCGCCGCCGAGGAATTCCATGAAATAGCCGAGCGGATAGATCGCCCAGCCGATCGTGGCGATCAGGCGGAGCGTATTGAACGCGCTCTGTACCGCCGCGTTGCCGCTGGCCGAATTGATCCTGCTGGCCTCGCCCAGATAGACCTCGCCCAGGATATAAAGCCCGCCGGCCGCCGAAATCAGGAAACCCAGGGTCGGACTCATATAGCCGGCCGCGCCGAGATAGGCGGACCCGATCATCACGACCGAGGCGACCAGCAGGCGCCAGAACACCGCGGCCGAGATCGTCGCGATGGCGGTCAGCACCAGATAGAAGGTTACGGTCTGCAGCGGCGCGGTCACCTGCCAGTCTATGAAACGGTAGACCGTCGAAACCGCCCCGGTTCCGGTCCAGACCTCGCGCAGATAGAAATAATGGATCGCGGAGACCAGTGTTACTGTCCCCATGACCGTGACCGGCGCCTTCCACCGGTCGGCGACCCGGCGGCGTTCGAGAAAGAAGAACGCGGTCGCTGCCGCCATGGCGATGGAAATCAGCCAGAACGACGCGCCGACGATATCGGTTGGGTCCGCGAACTTAGCCATTCACCTGCCCTTTGCACCGGCTCTTCCGGTATCCCTCAATCATTGTCGCCTCAGATCTGGTTCCGGATATGCGGCGATCTGGCGTAGAGCGCCACAAGCGGGATGATCAGCAACCCGAACACGAACTGTTGCCCTTCATAGTCCAGGCCGATGCCGACGAGGAAGGAAGTCAGCACCTGGAGGACCAGGACGCCGATCACCGTAAAGCCGTAGCCGCCCCAGCCGCCGAGCAGCGACGTGCCGCCAATTACCACGGCCGCAAGCGTCGTGAACAGATAGGGGTTGCCGACGCCGATGAAGCCGCTGCCGCTCCATCCGAGGAGCAGTTCGCCGGTCATGGCGGCGATGAAGCCGCTGATCGCGTAGACGCCGACCCAGTATTTCCGCTCGGAGACGGACAGGCGCCTGGCCGCTGTCCGGCTGCCGCCAAGGGCGTAGAGGTTGCGGCCGTAAACCGTGTTGCGCATCGCGATGATCAGCAAGACCGCCACGACAATCCAGATCAGGATCACCGGCGGGATCTTCAGGCCGAAGGTTTCGCCGTTCATCGCCGCGATATTGGTCAGCCACCCCGGCACCGCGCCATGCACATTGCCGGCATAGCGTGTGCCGATGCTGGTCACGATCTGGGTGCCGCCGGCGACCGCAAAGCCGACGCCGAGCGAGACGATCAGCGCTTGCCCTTGCAGCCGGAAACTGAGGAACCCGGTGGCTGCGCCGATGCACGCGCCGAGCCCCAGAATGATCAGCACCGCCAGCCAGTTCGGCAGGCCTTCGATCCCGAACAGATAGGCCAGCGCGATATTGGCCGATCCGATGATAAAGGGAATCGACAGGTCCAGGCCGCCGAGCAGCACGACCAGGGTCTGGCCCAGGCAGGCCAGGCCCAGAAACGCCGCAAACACCAGCATCGACCTGAAATTGATCGCCGAGAAAAACCCGTCGACGATCAGCGAGCCGACAATGAACAGGCCGACCAGCACGGTCACCCCGATATAGGCGCTCTTGTTCGCCGTCACATACCGGTTCAGTGCCACCGCCAGCGCGAGCAGGATGACCAGAATGATTGACGCGAAGACGTTGCGTGCGGTGAAAAACCCGTCGACCGTCGCGGTCAGGATCAGGAACAGGGCGGCCAGCAGGACGATGCCGATCAGCATGGTCCGGAGGCGGTAGACCAGGTTCCTCAAGAAGCCGCCGCCTTCGTTGGCCTCCTCCTCCGGTACGTCAAATTCCCGGGTGTCCGCCTCCTGCTGCCCGGCGCTTTCCAGGCCGATCTCGTCCTGTTTGTAGACCCAGCGGATCGAGAAATGGTGCCAGCCCCACAGCACCAGCACGACGGTCGCGGCAGTGAAGAAGATGACATGCTGCAGCGGCGCTTCCTCGACCACGCCGAGGATCGTCCCGGCGCCGGCGATCAGGACCGCGATGAAGAAGCCCAGCCATTTGTAGAAGAGGTGCGCCGACCGGGTCATCGACCGGCCCTCATGACCATCCGGACGCGCCCGCGCCCGCCGAGTTCGCGCCTGACGACCGATAGCAGCCGGCCGCCGCGATAGCGGCGCAGGAATTTCCACGCGTGCCGAGCGACGATGACCGCCGCGACGATCGCCACCCCGAGTTTCCACAACGGCGCTTGAGCGGCGTAGAACATCGCCCCGAGGAACAGGATCGAGGTCAGCACGATGAACGTGCTGCTATAGGAAAACACGCGCACGCCCGCGCTCTCGGCGACGTAGGCCAGTATCTTCTTCCGCACCAGCGGCAGGGTTCCGATGTATAGGGCCGCCGCCGCCAGGATCACCCAGAACACGGCGCCCAGCAGCGATTCGGACGGCTGAAGCTGACCGACCGTAACTGCTGCGCCAGCTGCCTGCGCCGACGGCGCCGAAGCCGGGACCGGCGGCGTGGCGCCGGGCCCGGCGGCGAAAAACATCGCGCCGAACGCCGCGATCGAAAGGATGACGAGCGGCAGGATTGTCGCATTGCCGATTCTTTGCTGCACCCGTGGCAGGCTGACGATGAACAGCAGCGCGCCGACCAGCACCGCGCGCAGCGCCGGTGTGAACAGGGCGCCCCCGGACGCGGACACACCCTGGTTCGCATAGACCACGAAGATTACCGCCGCCGCGCCCAGGCCGATCAGGAAGAGCAGGGGCACGTTGCCGATCCGGCTGCGGACCCCGGTTTGCGCAATCAGGATCAGCAGCGAGGCGAGCAGCACCGTGCCGGCGACGACCAGCGCCACCGCAACCGTCGGCGAGGTAAACGCACCGCCCGGCGCCGGAGCCCCGTCGGCCGAACCGGAGGGCCCGGCCCATTCGAGAAGGAAGTTCTTCAGGCCGGCCGCGCTCATGGAGCCGGCATCCGCCGCGCCCGGGGGCAGATCCGTGGGCGGGCCCGGCCCGCCATAGAGCGACAGGCCCAGGACGAGCAGGGCCAGCACGCCGATGAAGGCGATCAGCGAGGCGCTGATACCGCGATAGAGCAAATAGATCAGGAAGATGACGACGCCGATGATGATCCCGGCGTAGAGGACCGGCGTGCCCCTGGGCGCCGGCGGCGCGACCTTGGCCTTGCTGCCGCCCAGCACCGTCAGCCCGGAACCGCCGGAGCCCGAGCCGAGCACCTTGAGGCCGGAACTGCCGGAACTGCCGGAACTGCCGGAGCCGAGCACCGTGAGTCCGGAGCCACCGGTTGTCGTCTGACCGGAGACCTGCGCCGGCGCTGGCGGCGGCTTCAACTCCTCTTTCGAATACAGGATCACGCCAAAGCCGATCACGCCGAGCAGGACGAAGAAAGCGAAGGGCGAGACCCGCGAAACCCGGCTCGGCAGCCTCGGCAGCGCGAGGGTGAGCAGCAACGACACCACGAGGACGACGCCGTAGGCCGCCTCGGTCACGAAACTCTGCACCCGGCCGAAACTGAAGGTCGAGAGCACATAGGTGATCAGGTAGATGTTCAGGGCGCCGAACAGCGAGCCGATGATGCTTCCCCGGCCGCCGGCAAGGCTGGTGCCGCCCAGCACGAGCGCGGTCACAGCCATCAGCGTGTAGGTCGTTCCCTGGTTGGGATCGCCGGAGCTGATCAGGGAGGTGAAGACGAGCGCCGCCATCGCGGCGTAGACGCCTGAAATGATATGGGCGCCCAGGCGGACGATGTTAATGCGCACGCCGTTGGCGTAGGCTGTGCGCTCGTCCGCCCCCATCAGCCGGAGATGGCCGAAAAAGGCAGTGCGGGTCAGAGCGAACCAGGCGAGGGTTGCAACGACCACAATGGCGAGGACCGGAGACAGGATTTCCGTGCCCAGGCCCCAGGGCTGCATCCATTCGGGCACCACGCCGCCGGGCCGCCGCAGGATGACCAGATTGAGGCCGACCAGCGCTAGGAAGCCGCTGAGCGCGACGATGATCGGCTGGACCCGCACATAGACGATGATCAGCCCCATCAGCAGCTGGTAGAGCACGCCGACGGCAATCGCATAGGCGAAGAATTCCACCGGCGTCACGATGATCTTCGCGGCGTAGAGCTGGACCATGCTGACGTTGATAAAGCCGATGAGCGGCCCGATTGACAGATCGACGCTCACCCGGCCCGCCATTGCGGTGACGGTGAGCGCGTAGGTCGCGAGAATCAGCGGCGAGGCAACGATGATGGCGCTGCCGATGCCGGCGTTGGAGATCAGGTTCGGCGCGCGGAGCGTCGCGATGACGAGCAGCCCGAACAAGAGCAGAATCGGCACCAGCAGATAGGTGTGCGACGGCGACGACGTATGCCTCAGCTCCGCAGCGCTCATGCCGGTGTCCTCACCGTCCTCACCGGGCGCCGCGGCGCGAAGCGGCAGACGAGTCCGCTTCCCGGATCATCAGTCGAACTCCATCACCTTGATTTTCGATCTTTTGCCGGTTTCGCTCCGCCGGCCGGCCTCGGCTTCCTCGGCGAAATCCCTGATCTTTATCGCCTTGGCGACGGGCCGCGGCGTCTCGGGCGCCGACGACGGTTCGGAAACGCCGGACGGCCCGGACGGCCCCCCGGACGGCCGGTCGTCATCGAACTCCACGATCTTGATCGGGCCGAGATCCCGCGCCGTCGCGGCGGTCTTGCGGCCCCCTTCCCGGCTGTCGTCCCGGTCGTTGTCGAATTCGATGATCTTGATGCCCTTTTTCTCGTTCGGGCGGGCAGCCGGCGACAGGTCGTCGTCCCGGTCGAATTCGACGATCTTGATTCCGTCACGCCCCATGGCGTCCGTCCTTCCTCATCGGCGTTTCACCCTCCGGCGCGGTGTCCCTCGATACGCCCCGGATCAGGTCCGCAGCTACTCGGGATGAGGGGAAGATTTTGATCTCCCTCACCCTGAGTAGCCGCGAAGCGGCGTATCGAAAGCCTGCCCTGAGCTTGTCGAAGGAGGCCGGCCACCGAACAAACTTGTCGGCTCAATCGAAATACCGACTGCGGGAAATACCGGCTAATCATCGAAATAGACCACCTTGACCCGGTCGTCCGACGCAGTCTTCGGCACAGACTTGCCGGTCTCCCCGGTTTCGGCGTCCGTCTCGACGATCTTGATGGGTCCGATACGCACCTGGGGCTGCTGCGCCTGCTTCTTCGCCTCGAATTCGTAGATTTCGGCCGCTGCGCCGGTTTCGCCGTCCGAGTGGCGATGGCGATGCGCACCGCCCCCCTCGGTCTGGCCGAACATGGCTTCGAGGATCCTGTCCGGATCGATCTCGGCGCCGATGAAACTGTCGAAGATGCTGCCGTGCCGGAACACGACGACCCGGCCGCACAGCCCGATGAATTCTTCCAGTTCGCTCGACAGGAAGATGATCGAATTCTCGCGCGAGGCGTAGTCGCGCAGGTGATTGTAGAGTTCCCGTTTGGTCTGGACGTCGACGCCGCGCGCCGGGTCGTTCAGCACGAGAATGCTCGGCTGCATCGCGAAGGACCGCCCGATCAGCACCTTCTGCTGATTGCCGCCGCTGAGCGAGGTGATCAGGTTCGAGCGATGCCCGATCTTGATCGACAGCCGGTCGACGAACCAGGAGAACACGCTCGCAAGGTCGGCCCAGTCGATGATTCCCAGCCCGCCCTTCTGGGTCGACTTGCGGTACAACGGGAAGAGCAGGTTCTCGAAGATGCTGAGGTTCGGGAAAATCCCCTCGCGCTTGCGGTCGCCGGAGACGTAGTGGATCCGGCACGCCTCGGCATCGTCGAGGTCTTCAACCGGCGCGAAGCCGCCAGAGTCGTCGCGCGCTTCCGGCAGCCCCTCCAGCGCAGGTTCGACCCCAGCCAGGGCGCGGACGAACTCGTCCTGTCCCTGGCCGTCCAGGCCGGCCACGCCGAGGATTTCGCCCCGCTTCAGATCGAACGCGAACCTGTCTCCGTCTGCCCACAGGCGCAGCCCACCGCTGCGCAGGACAATCTCGTCGCTGAACGCCTGATGCGCCTCCTGGCCGTGATGCGCTTCGGCGAAATCGCGCTCGCCGGTCATCAGCTCCAGCAGGTTTTTCTCGGTGATCTCGCCCTTCTCCAGCACGCCGACGTTGCGGCCGTCGCGCATGACCGTCGCCCGGTCGCTGATGCGGATCAGCTCGGCAATGCGGTGGGTCACGATGATGACCGCGCATCCCTTGTCGCGCAGCTCGCGCATTTTGCCGAAAAGGCGTTCGGTGGAATCCAGATCGAGCGCGGCCGAAGATTCGTCGAGGATCAGGATCCTGGGCTCGGTCAGCAGGGCGCGCCCGATGGTAATCCATTGCTTGATGCTGAGCGGCAAACCGCCGACCAGAATGTCGGGATCGAGCTCGACGCCGGCGAGTTCCTGCATCAGGGAACCGGCGATTTCGTATTTTTCGCGCGACGGGCGCGATTTTGACCAGAGCCCGTCGGCGCCGACGAACAGATTGTCCGCGACCGAGCATTCGTCCGCGACGAGAATTTCCTGAAACACCGTGGCGATCCCGGCGCGCCGTGCTTCGAGCGGCGATCTCGGCGTGTGGCCGAGAAGCGAGAATTGGCCGCTGTCCGGGATTTGAACGCCCGAGAGCACCTTGGCCAAGGTGCTCTTGCCGCAACCGTTGCCGCCGACGATCGCGTGGATTTCGCCCAAACGGGCGCTGAAGCTGCATCCGTCCAGCGCCTTGGTAACGCCGAACGCCTTGTGCACGTCCACGACGGATACGGCGTCGCGCGACGAACCGCCGTTGCCCGGTGCGACGTCGGAGGCGCCGCCCGCTGGGTCACCCATTACCGACGGTGCGCTGTCCAATGCCCTGCCCTGCCGCCCGGCCGGAGCCGTTCCTACGGCTCCAGCCTGCGATAGTACGGCGTCTAGTGCTGCGACGCCTTATATTTCTCCGGATCGGCGGGACGCAGGAAGAAATTGTCCAGGAATTTCTTTCCACCCCATGTCTCGATGCCGACATGCGCCCAGAGCTTGTTGTTCTCGTCGCAATCCGTTCCCATCATAGCCTTGACGTCTTTCTTGCCGAACGGGATCACATCGACCAGCACCGACTGCAGCTTCGGGCCCTGACCCTGGAGCGTCCGCATCATGATGTTCCAGATCAGTTCGAAATCGTCGCCCGGCGGCCAGACGTGATAGGCCGAGCTGATGTAGTCGATATTCTTGCGCCAATAGCAGATGGCGCCGAGCTCGCCGCCGATCGTCACCGGGATCATCTTACGGCCGGACTGCTGCAGCGCCCGGAGAACGCCCATTTCAGCCGCCGACTGCACGACAATGCCGTCCAATTTACCCGGATGGGTCGCGAGCCATTTCTGCACCTCGGCCTGCGCGACCTGGTCGGTCCACATGCCGGCGATGCTGCCGACGATCTTGATGCCGGGAAAATCCTTGAGGCCGGACTTGATGCCGCGATCCTGGGAGTCGGAACCGGACGTCCCCGGTATGCCCTCGACCACCAGGACCTTACCCTTGCCGCCGAGTTCCTTCGCTAACCAGGTGCCCATCCGGTGGCCGGCCAACTGGTAGTTGGACGACGAGTTGATCGAATAGGGCGAGGTCAGATAGCCGACGAAGGAAAAGGTCGGAACGCCCTTGTCGAACGCGTATTTTACCGTCGCGTTGAGGGCGGTCGGGTTCGAGCAGCATACGATCAGCGCGTCGACGCCGCGGTCGACAAGCTGGCGCATCTGCTGAATCTGCAGCGCGTCGTTGAGGTTCGATTGGGTAACGAGAACCTCTTTGAGCAGGCCCAGCTTCTGCCATTTGGCGATCAGCTTCTGGACCAGCCGGTCCATGACGCCCGCGCGCCAGGTGTTGCCGGCATAGGAACTGGCGTAGCCGATCGTCCATGGCGGCTTTCTCGGCGATTTCCAGTTGCGGTATGCGCTCGGCCCGACCGGCTGCGTCGCGTCCAGCACTTTTTTCGCATACAGCTTTTCCTGAATGTCCTTCGGCAGTTCGTCCACGCCCTCGGCAATAGCGTGGCCTGGCAGGAGCAGAAGCGCTCCCAACAGGACGCCCAGCTTGGCCAAGTGTCTCATCATACCCTCCCCGGTTGCTTGGAATCGTTGCACGTTCCTGACAGAACGGCGCCTTTAGTCGCTCTCGCCCGGTGCGGTCGGGATGACGTGACCGCACGCAAGCGGAAGTAACGTCAGAACGCGGGCAGACTAGACTGAAACACAATGGACTGCAATCGTTTGCAGCAATCGTTTGCATTTTTTCCGGAATTGGCGGTAATTTCCACATCTGTCACAACTCCGGCGATGCAGATCGACGGCCGGTCCGTCTCCGAGATCGCCCGACAGCGCAATTCGAGGATGCCCCAGTTTCGATGGACAAAAAGCCCGCCGACAAATCGGAACCGCCCGGCAAGCGCATCATCGCCAAGCGCCTGGCCGAGGATCTAGACGTGTCCATCTCGACGATTTCTCGCGCCTTCAACAAGGAAGCGGTGATCGCGCCGGAGACGCGCAGCAAGGTTCTGGACTACGCCAACCGGCTCGGCTACCGGCCCAATCCGTTCGCCCGGAGCCTGATCACCAGCAAGAGCCGAATCGTCAGCATCATCGCATCGCATCTTGAGAATCCGTTTTATCCAGAGGCGCTGCGCGGACTGGGCGAAGCACTGCGCAAAGCCGGTTGGCATGTCATGCTGTTCACTGTCCCGTCCGGCGAAACGCCGGACGATATCCTGCCGCTCGCCATCAGCTATCAGCCCGAATTCGTCATCGTCATGGCGGTGACGATCTCCTCCGGGGCCCAAGAGGTGGCGGAACGGGCCGGGACGAAGCTGATCTACTTCAACCGGCGCGATCCCGGCTCCTCGATCTTCTACGTTGTCTGCGACAACGCCCACGGCGGCAGCATGATCGCCGATCACTTCATCGATACCGGATGCCGCCGCCTGGCCTATGTCGCCGGCTTCCAGAACGCGTCGACCACCTTGGACCGGTGGGCCGGTTTTCGCGACCGGTGCATCGAACGCGGCATCGCCGACGTCCGGCGCGAGGAGGGCTATTCCTTCTCCTACGAGGCCGGCTACGGCGCCGCGATGTCATTGATGAAGCGGTCGCCGCGCCCGGACGCGATTTTCTGCGCCAGCGATATCATTGCGCTCGGCTGTATCGAGGCGCTGCGCACCGAATTCGGCCTGCGCGTTCCGGAGGATGTGTCGGTCGCCGGCCTGGACAATATCGAGATGGCGGGATGGCCGTCGCATTCCCTGACAACCTACTCCCAGCCGCTCGACAAGATGATCGAAGCGACGATGCAGCTGATTGAGGAAATCGCAATCGGGGCGGAAAGCGAGAGGGTCGCCTGGCAGATCAAGGGCGACATCATCATTCGCAAATCGACTCGGCCGCCACCGGGTGGCACAAGGCCGGAGATCCTGCCGGACAAGCCGGCCTGATCGGGACCGCGGGCGCCGCTGGAGCGAGGCAGACCGGTGTCGGAAAAGATCCTCTGGCTGTTCATCTTCCTGGTCCTGTACTGGGGATATTGCATCTTCTGGGGCGCACGCTGCGGGTCCCGCGCGTCGACGGCGGCCGACTACTTTGTCGCCGGCAGGAAGCTGCCGATCTGGCTGTTCGTCATGGGCGTGACGACGGCGTCGTTCGGCGGATGGAGCTTTGTCGGCCATCCGGGCCTCATCTTTCGCGACGGGTTCCCCTATGCATTCGCCGCCACAGGCGCGATTGCGATTCCGCTCTCCGGAGTCGTCCTGCTCAAGCGGCAATGGGCGCTGAGCAAGCGGTTCGGCTACCTTACGCCCGGCGAGATGCTGGCGGACTATTACGGCAGCGAGGCGCTCCGGCTGATCGTCCTGGCGATCGCCTTGTTGTTCGCGATCCCCTTTACCGGCCTGCTGCTGGGCGGGTCCGGCTTCCTTATCGGCATCGTGACCGACGGATATGTGTCGCGCGACATGGCCATGTGGGGCCTCGCCCTGGTCCTCGTCGTCTACGTCACCGCCGGCGGCATCGCGGGTATCGCCAACGTTGCGGTGCTGCAGGGCATCCTGATGGCGATGGGCATGATCGTCCTCGGCCTCATCGCCCTCGACCATGTCGGCGGTTTCGAGATGCTGAACCGCAAGCTCGCGGACCTGGCGGCGACCCGGATCGGCGACTGGGGCACGACGCGCGGCCTCGGCGGCGGCGACTATAACGGTCTGTTCTCCCTGTCCGGCGTCGCCCAATGGACGGCCGGGCTCGGCAAGGAGGCGCCGGTCGGAGGCCTCTGGACCGGCGTGATGTGTCTTAGCTTCATGTTCGCCCTGCTCGGCGTGCTGGCAGCGCCGACTTTCTCGATCTGGGCCTTTTCCAGCGCAACGCCCCGGCCCTTCGCGGCGCAACAGGTCTGGGCGGGGGCGGCAGCAATCGGCGCGATAATTTTGATTTTTTCGGCGATCCAGGGCGTCAGCGCCCTGTTCCTTGGCGCCAACAAGGCAGTGACCGACGCCGGCCTCGCGGTCGCTCAAGTCCTGCCGGACCTGTCGGACGGCAAGCAGGCGGCCCTCGTCCCCTACTACATCAATTCGGTGACCCAGGCGTTGCCCTGGCTGGCCGCGCTGCTCGCCGTCTGCGGCCTGGTCGCCATGCAGGCGACCGGCGCGGTGCATCTGGCCGCGTCCGGGACGATGCTCAGCCGCGACGTGTTCCGCCGTTTCCTGAAGCCCGGCGCCACCCATGGCAGCCAGAAGCTGTTCGCGCGCCTCGCCATCCTGATCGTCGCCGGCCTCGCCCTCTCGCTTGCCACATACGACCAGGAGACGCTGATCCAGCTCGGCGCACTCGCCCTGCCGATCGCCTTCCAGCTTTGGCCGACCCTGCTCGGCGCCACCTGGTTCCCCTGGATCACGCGCCAGGGCGCCCTCTACGGCCTGGGCGCGGGCATACTAGCCGTCATCCTCACGGAAAGTATCGGCCAGACGCTGACCGGCGGCACCCTGCCCTGGGGACGCTGGCCCTGGACCATTCATTCGGCGGGCTGGGGCATATTCTTCAACCTGCTGATCTGCGTCATTGCCTCGGCCATGTCGCAGGACGACAGGACAAGGGCGCACCGGCAGAAGTATCACGATTTCCTGCACGCCCACGCCGCGCCGATGGCGGGGCGGCGGGGCGTCAAGGCATTCGCCTGGATCCTGATCGTGATCTGGCTGTTTTTCGGTGCCGGGCCGGGCGGCGTGATCGGCAATTATCTGTTCGGCGCGCCCGACGCCGGCTACGACAACTGGGACTTCGCCATGCCGTCGCTCTGGGCATGGCGCATCCTGTGGTGGGGTCTGGGCGTCGTCCTGATCTGGTTCCTGGCCTATGGATTGGAGATGTCTACCGCACCGAAGAGACCGGTCGTGCCATTGTCCGAAGACATTCACGGTGGAACCGGCACCGGGCCGCCGGCATCTTCGGGATTCGAGACTGCTCGACGCTTGAGGTCCATGCCGCGATGAGGCCGATGCAAGCTTGAGCCGGACCGGTCGCCGACGACACGGCCTGGCGGAACGATTACAACGGCGGCGTAAAAATGTACTGCGGGCTGGGTGGCAGCTTGTCCCCGTAGTCCATGGGAAGGACCCGCGCGCGGGGCGACAGCAAGACCAAGCATGAACGGCGACCACCTGCTGGAGGCCCGAGTCCCGATTCGCCAGGCCACAAGGCCAAGCCGCGTCTCGACGAGCCGGAGCGATGGTTGCTATCGTAACTGCTTCAGAATTCTGCAACCTTTGATCGCGGTCCCTATTGCAGGATTGTTGATCGACACATGTCTTCAACGACGATCCGCTGGTCAACCTCTTGATCTTCCGAGATTGGGTGGGGTCAATACCCTGTGCTGACCAACAATCTGGGTAAAGAGGGACCAATGGATCAGAAAGATTCGAGGGGGGAGGGTGCCGACGGCACAGAGAGTCCCGGCGAGTTTCTAGCGAACCTGGGCCAAGCACTTCGCAAGCAAGACGATGTTGATGCCGGCCTCGCGGAGATCCTTGCCACACATTTGCTTACTACTGAGCCGGTCGCTGACGCTGTTTCAAAGGCTAAGGATGCCATCCTGAAACTCGCAAGCGTTCGGGCAGATCCCCCCGGTTCGGAGCGGGACAATGACTGACCCCTGTTTCCTCCGATCGTCAGAACTCGCTGGATTCCGTGCCTTTCTTCAGCCGAAGACGTTTGATTTCAGTCAGAAGCGTTGCCTTGCTATCTTCGCCCCGAACGGTTGTGGTAAATTGTCTGACATCAGCGCCTATGGGACAGGCTGAGGTGGTTTTGTAACGGAGGATTCCTGGTTCATCGTTGTGACTGAAGGGAACGAAGATGAGACAGGAATCGATGAGTTCGAGAGGCAGCGCCGAACGGACGGTACGGGATATTCGGCGCAAGACACGCAAGCAGTATTCGGCTGGAGTGACCCCCTAAAAGTGGTCCAGATTTGTTAAGAGAGTTTGGCGCATTTTGCCCCCTCGAAAGGAGGACAAAATGAGCCGTAAACGCTACACCCCAGAACAGATTATCAGCATGTTGCGCGAAGCCGAGGTGGCTTTGGCGCAGGGCCAGTCCGTTGGTCAAGCTTGTCGCACGCTCGGCGTATCGGAGCAGAGTTACTATCGCTGGCGCAAGGAATATGGCGGCCTTCGTACTGACCAGGCCAAGCGTCTGAAGGACCTGGAGAAGGAGAATGGCCGTCTCCGGAAGGCGATCTCGGATCTGACGTTGGATAAGCTGATCTTGAAAGAGGCGCTTGAGGGAAATTGCTAAGCCCCGCCCGTCGCCGGCAGTGTGTTGATCATCTCCAGGCCGAATTGGGAATCTCCGAGCGACGTGCCTGTGCTGTTGCAGGCCAACATCGCTCAACCCAGCGCAAGAGACCCCGTGGTCGGGATGATGAAGAGGCACTCACGGCCGCGATCATCCGCTTGGCCAGCCAGTATGGCAGATATGGCTATCGGCGGATCACTGCCTTGCTCAGGACCGAAGGTTGGCACGTGAACGCCAAGCGGGTCCAGCGCATCTGGTGGCGGGAGGGGCTGAAGGTCCCGCAGAAGCAACCGAAACGGGGCAGGCTGTGGCTCAACGACGGATCCTGCATCCGTCTGCGGCCGTGCTGGCCCAATCACGTCTGGTCCTATGACTTCGTCATGGATCGAACACACGATGGGAGGAAGTTCCGCATGCTCACCGTGATCGATGAGTTTACCAGGCGGTGCATGGCCGTTGTCGTCGAGCGAAGATTGAACTCGGACAATGTACTCCATTGTCTGACCGAGCTCTTCGTCCAACATGGCCCGCCGGATCATATCCGTTCCGACAACGGCTCAGAGTTTACCGCTCATGCCGTCCGCGACTGGCTCGGCAGGATCGGCGTCAAGACCCTCTATATCGAGCCCGGGTCACCTTGGGAGAACGGATACAACGAGAGCTTCAACTCAAAGCTCCGGGACGAAATCCTGAACACGGAGATCTTCTATACACTGAAGGAGGCCAAAGTGCTGATCGAACGATGGCGGCATCACTATAATACCATCCGGCCGCATAGCTCGCTCGGATACAGACCGCCGGCCCCAGAAGCCATCTTGCCAAACGTTGATGGGCCAACCTACGCTGTTGATGGGCTACGGTTGGCCCATCAACTTAACCCACGCCAAACTCTAACTTAAGCGCTGGACCACTAATCGGGGGCAGGCCACCGGGGCTACTCGGGATGAGGAGAGAATTGAGCAATACCCAACACCTTCCCTCACCCTGAGTAGCCCCCGGAGGGGGCGTATCGAAGGGCGGGCCGGCCGCCGCGACCGCCGGATTCCGCCGGGCGGTGCGTATATCCCCATTGTCCGGGCGCCGATTCCGCTTCGGCGCCCGATTCGAATTGGGTTATCCTGAAGCCATGCCGATTCGCATTGTGACACGACGATTCGTTCTGGCCGGTCTGGCGACAGCCGGCGCAGGCGCGGGGGCAATGCCTTTGCTGGCCCGCGCCGGTACGACGCGCTTGGGCTATGGCGATCCCGGCGCGATCCCGGACCGCGGCTTGCGGCTCACGCCGCCGCTGGCCTGTACGCCCGGAACGCCGGCGTCGACCGCAGGGCCGTTCTACACGCCGTCGACGCCGCGCCGCGCCAGCCTGCGCGAGCCGGACTCGGACGGCGAGCCGCTGGTCCTCCGGGGCCTGGTGCTGACGCCGGATTGCCGGCCCGTGGCGGGCGCCGCGGTCGACCTCTGGCACTGCGACGCCCGCGGCCGTTACGACAACAGCGGCTTCCGCTATCGCGGCCATCAGTTCACCGACGCGGCCGGCGCGTTCCGGTTCGAGACCATCCGCCCCGGCCACTACACCGGCCGGACGCCGCATTTCCACGTCAAGGTGCAGGGCGCGCGGACGCGCGCGCTGACCACCCAGCTCTATTTCCCGGACCTGCGGCGGCGCAACGCCCGGGACTTCATCTTTCGCGAAGAATTGCTGCTGCGCCTCGACCGGACCGGCGGCGTGTGGCGCACGCGGTTCGATTTCGTGCTGGCCCCGGTCTGAGGCCCCCGCAGCTTGCTGACGGGCGGGCCGTTTCCCTCAGACCACGGAACACCTAGTCGGCCGCCCGGCCGGCGCGGGCGGCCCAGTAGTCCCAGGCGCGTTTGAGCGGGTTGGCGCCGGTGTTGGTCGCCCAGGAGCGCGCCATCTCGCCGTCGGACAGGAAGCGGATATCGCCGAGCGGCCGGGCGGCCAGGATCAGCGCGGCGTTCACTTGCAGATAGATCGCCTTCATCACGGTGTCGCGCAGGCCGGCGCCGGCGACGACGCATCCGTGGCCGCGCATCAGGGCGACGCTGTTGCCGGCCAGGGTCCGCGCCAGGTCTTCGCCTTGGTCCATGGTGGTGACCAGCATGTCGGTATCGCCGAAGCGGTCGCGGATGTCCCAGACCGGGACCGTATCGCCGATGCCGGAGGCCATGTGGAAGATCGGCCGGAGCAGCGCGCCGGTCACAGCGAACGGGATCACCGAGAGGCTGTGATTGTGGACGATGCAGCCGACATCGGCGCGCGCGGCATAGATCGCGCCGTGGATCGGCCGCTCGATATAGAGCGGGCGGGCGTCGCCGACGGAAGGGCCGGCCGGCGTGCCGTCCAGGCCGAGGGTGACGATATCGCCTTCGTCCACCAGCTCCGGGCTGCGCGAAACCGAGATCAGATCGCGGCCAGGATCGTCGGGATCGCGCAGGCTGACATGGCCGAAGCCGTCGACCACGCCCTCGTTCGCCAGGATCCGGTTGGCCGTCACCAGATCGGCGATCAAGGATTTTCTGTCGGTCGTGCCCATGTCGGCCATTGGCGTTTTCCTTCCTTCGGCCCACGAAGGATCCGGCGGGCTGTATACCATACCGCGCGGATTGCGGCGCTTGACAGGTTTTCGCCGGCGGTTACTTGTCCGCTACGGGTTCTGCCGCAGAGTTTGCCGGAAAACCCTTGGAAAATCCCCAATAGAGTCGACGATTTCGGGCGCTTTCGATGCATCCCTTCCGCACGCATACCTGCGGCGCGCTGCGCGCCGACGACACCGGGCAGACGGTCCGCCTGTCCGGCTGGGTCCATCGCAAGCGCGATCACGGCAACCTGCTGTTCCTCGACCTGCGCGACCGCTACGGTCTGACCCAGTGCGTCGCCGAAGCCGGCGATCCGGCCTTCGCGGCGATGGACGCGGTGCGGCTGGAGAGCGTGCTGACCGTGACCGGGCCTGTCGTCGAACGCTCCGACGATACGGTCAACCCGAACCTGCCGACCGGCCATGTCGAAGTGAAAGTCGCCGAGGCCAGCGTCGAATCCGCCGCCGCGCCATTGCCGCTCCAGGTCAACAGCGACACCGACTATGGCGAAGAAGTCCGCCTCCGCTACCGCTATCTCGACCTGCGGCGCGAGAAGATGCAGCGCAACATCGCCTTGCGCTCGGACGTCATCGCCTCGATCCGGCGGCGCATGATCGACCAGGGCTTCCGCGAATTCCAGACGCCGATCCTGACCGCCGGCTCGCCGGAGGGCGCGCGCGACTATCTGGTGCCGTCGCGCCTTCATCCCGGCCGCTTCTATGCGCTGCCCCAGGCGCCGCAGATGTTCAAGCAGCTCCTGATGATTGCGGGCTTCGACAAGTATTTCCAGATCGCGCCCTGCTTCCGCGACGAGGATGCCCGCGCCGACCGTTCGCCCGGCGAGTTCTACCAGCTCGATTTCGAGATGAGCTTCGTCACCCAGGAGGATGTGTTCGCCGCGCTCGAACCGGTATTGCACGGCGTGTTCGAGGAGTTCGGCGATGGCCGGGCGGTCACGGCGGCGCCCTTTCCCCGCATCCCGTTCGACGCGGCGATGCTGAAATACGGCACCGACAAGCCGGACCTGCGCAACCCGATCGAGATCGCCGACGTGACCGAAGCCTTCCGCGGCTCCGGCTTCCGCATCTTCGCCCGGCTGATCGAGCAGGGCAGCGTCGTGCGTGCTGTGCCGGGCCCGGGCGCCGGCAGCCGCGCCTTCTGCGACCGCATGAACGGCTGGGCGCAGGATCAGGGCAAGCCCGGCCTCGGCTATATCTTCTGGCGCGACGGCGAAGGCGCCGGGCCGATCGCCAATAATCTCGGGCCGGAGCGGGTGGCGCAGATTGCCAATGCGACCGGGGCGGGCGACGGCGACGCCGTCTTCTTCGTCTGCGACAAACCGAAGGCGGCGGCCGAGTTCGCCGGCATCGTGCGCACGAAGGTCGGCGAGGAGCGCGGCCTGATCGCGCAGGACCGGTTCGACTTCTGCTGGATCGTCGATTTTCCGATGTACGAGATCGACGACGCGACCGGCCGGCTCGATTTCAGCCACAACCCCTTCTCGATGCCCCAGGGCGGCCTCGAAACGCTGGAGCGCGACGACCCGCTGACGATCAAGGCCTTCCAGTACGACATCGTATGCAACGGCGTGGAACTGTCCTCCGGCGCGATCCGGAACCACCGGCCGGAGATCATGGTCAAGGCGTTCGAGATCGCCGGCTATTCGGCCGCCGACCTGGAAGAGCATTTTTCCGGCATGCTGAATGCGCTGAAATTCGGCGCGCCGCCCCATGGCGGCTCGGCGCCCGGCATCGACCGGATCGTTATGCTGCTGGCCGACGAGCCCAATATCCGCGAGGTCATCGCCTTCCCGATGAACCAGCAGGCCGAGGATCTGATGATGAGCGCCCCGGCCGAAGTGCCTGCGGAGCGCCTGCGCGAGCTGCATATCCGGCTGCAACTGCCGGCGAAGGAGAAAGCGAAGGCGGAGTAGGGCGCACGCCTCTGCCCGGGGTTCCCGGTCCTGTCGAACACTATGGGCTTGCCCGTCTTTCCGGCCGGCTTATCCTGCAGGCGCGGGATTCCGCAGGCCCCGGTACGGCCTGGTGCCGGGACCCCGGGATCCCGGACAGGGCGCCCGATGCACGCAATTTCTCCGAAGACCAGAATAAGGCCCGGCCTCTGCGCGGCTTGGTTGCTCTTCCTTCCGGGCGCGGCATTCGCCGACGGTCTCGAAAACGTCGCCGCCAGGCAGACGCCGCACAAGGCGGTCTATGCCCTCGCGCTCGACCGGATACAGGCAGATTCCAATCTCGCCCATGCCGACGGCGCCATCTACTACGAAATTCGCGAGACCTGTGAGGCATGGCGGATGCGCCAGCGCTACCGGCTGCGCATCACCCGCAATGACCGGCAGGCGATAGAAACCGAGACCGAGTCCTTCCTGGTCGAGGCCAGAGACGGCCGAAGCCTGTCTTTCTCGGTCGTGACTTCTACCGACGGCACGGTCACGGAACGCCTGTCCGGCGATGCGACGTTCAGCCGGATCGGCGGGCCGGGCGTTGTCGAATTGCGCGAACCGAAGCCGGCCCGGATCGTGCTGCCCGCCGGCACCCTTTTCCCGACCCGGCACTTTCTGACCGTCCTTCGCGCTGCCGAGCGCGGCCGGCGGTTGGTCTGGGCAAATATTTTCGACGGGTCCGACGAGGACGGCCGGCACAGCGGCATCAATGTCGTGATCCTCGGGCGAAAGCCGTCGCCGGGCGCCGCCCAGGCCTGGCCGATCCTGCGCCGGCCCGGCTGGCTGATGCGCGTCGCCTTTTTTGCCCCGGATGCAACGGACGGCAGGGCGATCTATTCCTTTCGTGTCCACATGACCGACAATGGAGTCGCGCGGGACATGCTGCTGGATTACGGCGCCTTCACTGTCACCGGGACTCTCAAGGCCGTCGAGCCGCTGGAACGGCCGGAATGCTGAGGCCGCAAGGCTGGAGCGTTGCCTTTTCACACGGAAACGCACCAGCCCTTTTTTCGCCCGCGGCGGTCGGCCTCCGGCCTCCGACCGACTCCTCCCGCCGGGGCGCCGAAGAGGCCGCGGTCGCGGCCTGTTGCGAGTCCATCGAAGACGGCCCGCTCTAAACCGGGTCAGCGTTTCTGCGCGCGCAGGCTGCGTCCCTTGGCGATGGCGTTGCGGCCGAGCTTGCCGCGCACGGCGTCGATAGCGTGCTCCGCTGCGGCGCGTTTGCCGGCGTCCGGGTCGAGCAGATCCGGCGCCGCGGACGCGGCCGGAGACAAGTCGCTCAGCCCGATGCCGATCAGCCGGAATGCGGTGCCGTCGCATTCGCCGGCGAGCAGCGGCCGGGCGGCCCGGTACATGTCCTCGGCCAGATGAGTCGGCGCACCCATCTGGCGCCGTCGCGTCCGGGTGCGGAACGTCGCCGATTTCAGTTTCAGGGTCAGCGTCCGGCCGGCCAGATCGGCGGCTTTCATACGGCGGGAAACCGCTTCGCACAGCGGCCACAGCTTGGCTTCGAGCGCCGCGACTTCCGACAGGTCTTCATTGAACGTAGTTTCCGAAGAAACGCTTTTCGCCGCGCCGCCGCGAAGGACCTGGCGGCCGTCCTCGCCGCGCGAAAAACGGTAGAGGCGGCTGCCCAGGCTGCCGTAGCGGGCCAGCAGCTCCTTCTCCTCCAGGCTCTGGAGCTGTCCCACGGTGCGGATGCCGTCGCGCGCCAGTCTTCCGCGCATGGCCTTGCCGACGCCCCAGACGATCCCGACCGGCTGTCCGGCCAGGAAATTCCTGGCTTCGGCCCGGCCGATGACGGAGAAACCGCGCGGTTTGTCGAGATCCGACGCGACCTTCGCCAGAAACTTGTTGTAGCTCAACCCGACCGACGCGGTGACCCCGGCCTCCCGCTCGATGCGCCGGACCAGCCCGGCCAGCACCACCGCCGGTGGCGCGCCGTGCAGCCTCCGGGTGCCGGAAAGATCGAGAAAGGCTTCGTCGATGGAGATCGGCTCGACCGCCGGGGTGAGATCCTCCATCATCCGGCGGATTTGCTTGCCGACTTCGCTGTATTTGGCCATGTCCGGGCGGATCGTCACGGCTTCGGGGCAGGCTTTGAGGGCCTTGAACATCGGCATGGCGGAATGGACGCCGCGGATGCGCGCGACATAGCAGGCGGCCGAAACCACGCCGCGCCGGCCGCCGCCGACGATCACCGGCTTTTCGCGCAGTTCCGGATTGTCCCGCTTCTCGACGCTGGCATAAAAAGCATCGCAATCGATATGCGCGATGGTGAGGTCGAACAGTTCGCCGTGGCGGGCAATCCGCCGGCCGCCGCAGGCCGGGCACCGGCCGGATGCCGGGGCGCCGCGGTCGCCGGCGGTTCCGGGTTCGTCGAGCACGGTATCGCAGTCGCGACAGAAGGCGGTCATTGGCGATGCAGCGTCACGAGTTGCGCGACGCGCAGACTAGCACAAATTCAGCCGGGCCGATGAAGCTCCATGCCCATAAAAGCCAAAGCGCCGCCCGGGCCGGCGGCGCTGCTCGCAATTCGGGAATGGGCGGACCGGGCGGTCCGCCGCAGCGCTATCTGATCTTCGCTTCCTTGAACAGCACGTGCTTGCGCGCCACCGGATCGTATTTCTTCTTTTCCAATTTCTCCGTCGTGTTCTTGGGATTCTTGAACGTGACGTAGAAATAGCCGGTGTCGGCCGTGCTGACGAGCTTGATCTGCTGGGTGTTGGGGCGCTTGGGCATGGTCCGGATGCTCCGGCTGCCGGCCGTTTCGGCGCCGGCCTGGGTGAGTAATGGCAAGGCGTCGAACATAAGAGGCCCCTTGCGCCTGTCAACCGGATGCCAGCGGCTCAACTATCGCAGGATTGTCGCGTCGGTCGGGTCGTCTTCAGCACGTTCTCCCCCGCTCGGAGCGCGACCGGGCTCCGGCGCCGAGGCAGCCAGGGCCAGCCGGTACAAGCGGGAGCTCGCCAGCAGGCGCTGCGCGATCTCCATTTCCACATCGGTCCCGCCGCTGAGGGCGCGTGCCGGACAGCCTGCGCGCAGCTTCCGGGCGCTTTGGGCAGTCGGCTCCGTGTGGCGCCGCCAGATGCGGAACGCTTCGGCCGATGCGGTCTCGCCGGCGATCAGGCTGTCGATGGCGCGGCGTGCAGCGCCTGAATTCCGGCGGCCGGCGCTTGTGCAGATATTCGGCCGCACGCCCAGGTTCTGCAGGCTGTAGCCGGAAGGCGCATGGAAGCGCGACCAGGTGAGGAGAATTTGGCCGCCGTTTGGCAGCGAGGCAACGCTCTGCACCGTGCCCTTGCCGAAGGAATTGCTGCCGACAATCACGGCTCGGCCATTGTCCTGCAGCGCGGCGGCGAGGATCTCCGACGACGAGGCGGAGCGGCCGTTGACCAGCACCACGATCGGCTTGCCGCGCAGGAC
This sequence comes from Alphaproteobacteria bacterium, assembly GCA_965249845.1. Classification (GTDB taxonomy): domain Bacteria; phylum Pseudomonadota; class Alphaproteobacteria; order Bin65; family Bin65; genus Bin65. The sequence continues at coordinate 2,190,539 of CBDFNA010000003.1, read as the reverse complement.
ATCGCCGTAGCGGGCGGCGTAGCGGCGCCGGCTTTCGGGATGGCGGCCGCGCGTCTCCATGATGTCCCCGTCGTCCAGGAACAGGTCGGAGATTCGGATCGCCTGATCCAGCAGCCCGCCGGGATTGTTGCGCAGGTCGATGATCGCCCCGTTCAATTTTCGCTTGCCGATCCGCGTGCGCCAACGCGCCACCATCCCCGCCGCCTTGCTGGCGGTGTCGTCGCTGAAACGGGTAATCTGCAGATAGATGGCGTTGCCGGTGCGGCGCGTCATGACCGTTTGCGGCACGATGAAGGCACGGGTGACATTGACCGTGAGCAACCGCTGGCCCGCGGAGCGCCGCACCGTCAGCCGGACCTGGCTGCCGCGCGGACCGCGCAGCTGCCGAACGACCTTGTTCAGGCTCATGCCCTTTGTCGGTATCCCGGCGATTGCCGTGATAATGTCGCCGTCTTTGAGCCCGGCTTTGTGGCCGGGTGTGCCGGCCATCACCGAGATAATCCGCGTGACGCCCTTTTCGGCGCGGATGGTGACGCCGATGCCGCCATAACCTTCGCGCAAGACGCGAATCTCGCGCGCCTCGGCGGGAGTCGAATATCGGGAATAGCGGTCGAGCGACGACAGGGCCGCGCGGAAGACAGCGCGGTAGACTTCTTCCGGCTGTGCGTTGCGGATCTTCGCCGACCGTTTCCCGGCGCTTTCGAAAGAACGGACGGTGACCCCGGCCCAGCCGCGGCTGTCGTCGGCCCGCGGCTGGTCCAGAATGGCCAGAATCTTACCGTTGTGCTCGATGGCGATCTTGCCGCCCATCGGGTACGCCTGCGCCTGGGGATCGATCGTCGACACGCCGCGCAGGCCCAGCAGGGCAATCGACCGGATCGGCACCGGACGGATGTAGCGGGTGCCGATAAACCGGTAGCCCGCACCGATCACCGACTCGCCGGCTTCGGACAGGGGTGCGGAAGTCAGGTCGCCACGGCTCGCGCATGCCGTGGCGGCGACCAGGACAAGCGCGATGGCGTACCGCAAACTCCAGCGCGTCATGAAACGTCCGATCGATCGTCCGGTGGACTCTCTGGCCGGATCGTATCGCAGCATGCGCTTCTCCGCACTTGATCCAGATCGGGCACACGAAACTCCGTATCGCCGGTTCGCAGCCAATTGTGCCGGCGCGCTGCGGCGCCCAAGGTTCCGACCGGTATCGAGGTTCGCTGCGCGCAAGAGTGTTGTCAATCAATGTTACAAAATATTTGTCGGTATTTCAACAAGTTGAAAGAGTTGGTTAAATTCTGTCGTTAATATCTTCCCCTCTTGCTTCCGGATTTGGCATTCTTTCCGGCATTGCGCATTGGCACTTTCCGGCGGTCCAGCAGTTCGAACAGGAGGCCGCCAGTCACCGGCACGGCATCGCGCAGCCGCACCTGCACCGTTTGGCCGATGCGGAAGCCGTGGCGGGCCTCGTCGTGTGCCGACCGACGCCGTCTGCCGCCGGCGCGAAAACCGTCATCGGGCAGCAGGCTCGCGGGGATCAGGCCGCTGGCGCCGGTTTCCTCCAGGGTGACGAACAGGCCGGCCCGGGTGACGCCGGAGACGGCCGCATCGAACGATGCGCCGACCTTGTCCTGCATAAACGCGGCCATGTAGCGGTCGGCCGCGTCGCGTTCCGCCGCCATGGCGCGGCGCTCGGCGGAGGAAATTCGCTCGCCCCAGTCGCGCATCGAGCCCTCGGCGCCGACGGGCAGGCCATCGTTCTTGCCTCCGACTATGGCGCGATGAACCAGCAGGTCGGCGTAGCGGCGGATGGGCGAGGTGAAATGGGCGTAGCGCGGCAGGGCAAGGCCGAAATGTCCTTGGTTCTCCGGACTGTAGATCGCCTGGCTCTGCGCGCGCAGGATAAGTTCGTGGATCGTCCGGCCGTGGGGCCGGCCGGCGGTTTGCGCGAGGATACGGTTGAGGTCCGCCGGCCTCAGGCCGCTCGCGGGCAGCGCAACGCCAAGGCTGTGCAGAGCCAGTTTCAGCGCTTCGAGCCCGTCGGCCGCGGGCGGCTCGTGAATTCGGTACATGCAGGGCTTGCCGCGCTGCGCCAGATGATCGGCCGCGGCGACATTGGCGGCGATCATGAATTCCTCGATCAGGCGATGGCTGTCGTAGCGCGGCGCCGGGCGGATGCCTGTCACCCGGCCGGCCTCGTCCAGCAGGATTTGCCGTTCCGGAATATCCAGCTCCAGCGTCTGACGCGCGGCGCGCGCCGCGGCCAGGGCGGCATACGCGCCGTACAACGGGGAGATGACCGGTTCGAGCAGCGGTTCAGTCGCTTTATCCGGATTTCCATCCCGAGCGCGCTGCACCTGCTCGTAGGTCAGCCGGGCGGCGGAGCGCATTATGGCGCGCTCAAAACGGTATCGGACTGTTCGGCCCCGGCCGTCGATCGTCAGGTGGGCTGCCACACAGGCCCGGTCCTCGTTCGGGCGCAGCGAACACAGGTCGTTCGAGAGGCGCTCCGGCAGCATCGGCACCACCCGGTCGGGAAAGTAGACCGAGTTGCCGCGATTCAGCGCTTCGCGGTCCAGCGGCCGGCCGGGCCGGACGTACCAGGCGACATCGGCGATTGCGACGACCAGCTTCCAGCCGCCGGGATTGTCCGGCGCGGAATCCGGCTCCGCCCAGACGGCATCGTCGAAATCCCGTGCATCGGCGCCGTCGATGGTGACCAGCGGCAGCGCGCGCAGGTCGCGCCGGCCCTCGGCAGTCGCCGGTTTGAGCAGCGCGGCCTCCTCGACCGCTTCCGATGGAAAGCTGTGTGGGATGTCACGGCTGTGGATGCAGATCAGGCTCACCGATTGCGGACCGGTCGCCGACCCGAAATTTTCGACCACCCGGCCGAGCCGCGGGCCGAGCGGTTTGCCCGGCACGATCTCGGCCTCGACCAGGTCTTCGCTCCGGGCGTCGCCTTCCATGCCCCGCGGGATGGCGATGTCATGCCGGACCCGCTTGTCGGTCGGGATGAGCCGGCCGCTGAACGGACCGCCGTCGGAATCCGTCTGAAACAGCCCAAGGATGCGGGCCGGAGCCCGGTCCAGCCGCTTCATTGTGCGGGCGGTCCATGCACCCCCCGACGGCCCGGACAGGCGCGCCAGCACCCGGTCGCCGACACCGGGCGGGCGGCCGCGCTCGGGCAGCAGCCGGATTGGCGGCGGGGCGTCTCCGCCGTCCCAGCGGACCGGTGCCGCCATGACGTCGCCGTCGGCCGTAATCGACGTCACCTCGATCACCGTAACCTCGGGCAGCGCGCCGGCCGGACGTTGGCGCCTGCCTTTGGGCAACAGTCCGTCCTCTTTCATTTCTTTGAGCAGGTCGCGCAGGCGGACCCGGTCGGCGCCAGCCAGATTGAACGCCCGGGCGATCTCGCGTTTGCCGACCGGGCCGGCGCTGTCCTGAATGAATTCGAGTATCTGATCGCGGGTCGGGAAGGGAGTGGCCCTTCCTGACCTGCCGGATTTCCTGCCCGTCACGATCTCATCTTTCCGCGTCGGTTCGCCGGGCCCCGCATCGCCGCGCCGCCGAGGCTTTGCCTATTCGGCGGTCGGGGTTGCCGATCTCGGGGTACGCGCCTTCTTCGTCTGCGACCGCTTCCGTGCCGGCGCTTTCTTTCCCGTCGCCTTTTTCTTGACGGCCGTCTTCCCGGCGCCGGCCTTCGCCAGCTTCGGCGCCAGCAGCGCGATGGCCTGGTCGAGGGTGACCGATTCCACGGTCAAGTCCTTCGGCAGGCTGGCATAGGTGCGCCCGACCTTGACGAAGGGGCCGTACCGTCCGGCGCCCGCCGTAACCTGCGCTTTCTTCTGCGGATGTTCGCCGAGCGCGCGTTGTTCGCCGCCGCGTTTTTCCCGCGCTTCGGCAAGGAGCGTAACCGCCCGGTTCGCGCCGATCTCAAACAACTCTTCCCAGGACTCGAGATTGGCGTAGACGCCGTCATTCTGGACATAGGGGCCATAACGGCCGATGGCAGCGGTAATCGGTTTGCCGTTCGTAGGATGGGTTGCAATTGCGCGCGGCAGGGACAGCAGTTTGAGCGCGATCGCCAGATCGACCGTGTCCGGCTCAAGCCCCCGGGGCAGGGAGGCCCGTTCGGGCTTTTCGGATCCGGTTGCATCGCCGCGCTGGATATAGGGCCCGTACGGGCCGGTCTTCAGGTCGATCGCCGAACCGTTTTCCGGATCCGTACCGAGCCGCCGGTCGCCGGAGACGGCGGCGGCTTCCCGGACGCTGTCGTCGATAACGGCGAGCGGGCGGGTGAAGCGGCAGGCCGGATAATTGGAGCAGCCGATGAAGCCGCCGTTGCGGCCGATCTTCAGGCCGATCCGGCCGTCGTCGCAGGCCGGGCAGTCGCGCGGGTCGGCGCCGTCCTCGCGCGACGGAAAGAAGTGCGGGCCCAGCGCTTCGTCGAGCGCGTCGATCACCCGCGCCCGGTCCAGTTCCATCGCTTCGGCAATGGCAGCGTTGAAAGCGGTCCAGAACTCCTGCAGCAGTCTTTTCCAGTCCGTCCGCCCGTCCGAGACGATGTCGAGCTGTTCCTCCAGGCTGGCGGTAAAACCGTACTCGACATAGCGGCCGAAGAAATTGGTCAGGAAACTGGTGACCACCCGGCCGCGGTCTTCGGGATGAAAGCGCCGCCGCTCAAGGCGGACATAGTCGCGGTCCTGCAGCACCCTGATAATCGAGGCATAGGTCGAAGGCCGGCCGATGCCGAGTTCTTCCAGTTTCTTGACCAGGCTGGCCTCGGTGTAGCGCGGCGGAGGCTGGGTGAAATGCTGCGCCGGGCGCACCGCCGTCCGGTCCACCGCTTCGCCGTCGCGGATTTCCGGCAGCATCCGGCTCTCGTCGCCATCCCCGTTCGGGTCGTGGTCGGAAGGGTCGTCCCGGCCTTCGCGGTAAAGCTTCAGGAAGCCGTCGAATTTGACCGTAGACCCCGTGGCGCGCAATCGCGTCATCCGGTTGCCGCTGACGATATCGGCCGCCACCTGGTCGAGCACGGCGCTTTCCATCTGGGAGGCGACGGTACGTTTCCAGATCAGGTCGTACAGCTTCGCCTGTTCGGCGGTGAGCCGGCCCGCCACATCCGCCGGCCGGCGGAACAGGTCGGTCGGCCGGATCGCCTCGTGGGCTTCCTGTGCGTTGCGCGCCTTCGTCTTGTAAAGGCGCGGGCTGGCCGGCAGATAGGCGCTGCCGTAGTCGCGCTCGATCAGGCGTCGGCAGCCGCCGAGCGCCTCACCGGACAGAGTAGTCGAATCGGTGCGCATATAGCTGATCAGGCCGACGGTCTCGCCGCCCATATCGACGCCTTCGTAGAGGCGTTGGGCGGTGCGCATCGTCCGGTCCGCGCTCATGCGCAATTTGCGCGATGCTTCCTGCTGCAGAGTGGAGGTCGTGAAGGGCGGCGCCGGGTGCCGTTTGGTCTGCTTGCGCTCGATGTCGGTGCAGGCAAACGAGGCCGATTCGATCGCGGCAACGGCGGCGCCGGCCTGGGCCTCGCTGCCGATGGCGAGCCGACCCAGCTTCTTGCCGTCGAGATGGGTCAGCCGGGCGGTAAAGCGATCGCGCCGGGGGGTCAGAAAATCGGCGTCGACGGTCCAGTATTCCCGCGCCCGGAAGCGCTCGATCTCGTCCTCGCGCTCGCACACCAGGCGCAGCGCGACGGACTGCACCCGGCCGGCCGAGCGCGCGCCGGGCAGCTTGCGCCACAGCACCGGCGAAAGGTGGAAGCCGACCAGATAGTCGAGCGCCCGCCGCGCCAGATAGGCATCGACCAGATCGCGGTCGATGGCGCGCGGGTTGGCCATGGCCTGCTGCACGGCTTCCCGGGTGATTTCGTGGAAAACGACTCTGCGAACCTCAAGGTCTTTCAGCCCGTGCTTCTGCCGGAGCAGTTCCAGCACATGCCAGGAAATCGCCTCGCCTTCCCTGTCCGGGTCGGTGGCGAGGAACAGGCTGCCGGCCTGCCGCGCGGCGCCGGCGATGGCGTCGATCCGCTTCTTCGCACGGGCGTCGACCTGCCAGGTCATGGCGAAACCGTCGTCAGGATCGACGGAGCCTTCCTTTTCCGCGAGATCGCGGACATGGCCGAAGCTGGCGAGCACTTGCCAGTCCTCGCCAAGATACTTGTTGATGGTTTTCGCCTTGGCCGGGGATTCGACGACGACGACGTTCATGGCGGCCCAATGATCTGTTTGGGGGGATCTGATTGCGGGCGAAGCGCCGCGGGACGGCTTCCGAGCCGGCCGGCCCCCGCAGATGGGGCCGAAGCCGCGCGGCGTCAAGCAAAATGCCGTCTAGCCCGGATTTCTCACCACGGTCACGGCCTGCGTCGCGTCCGGACGTTCGCTCCGCCAGGAGCGGGCCGAAGAGCGTAGCGGGGCCTACGGTCGAGGCCCGCGACGCCGCGGGCGGGCGTCCCCGAAACAGAATTCGGACGCGACCCGGAGGGCGGCGCTGTCGAACCGGCATGGTGCGTCAAGCCGCTTGCCCGATGTCCCCGCATCGCGCGGCGCGGCTTTCCTGCCCTGCCGGCCCGTTTGAGTCGCAGGAGAGACGATAAACCAAATTATTTATTAGTATTAGGTATGTTACAGAAATACATACGAAAGCTCCAAAGTGTGAATCAACACTATGGCAGCACGACGGTTCCATTGGCACCAAAATACGCGCTGCTCGCCGGCAATGACGACGGTGCCGTGGCGGGCCGGATGCGCGGATGTTGTTCGGCGTCGTTGCCTTACCTCCCGAAAACAAGTGGAATCAATGTGTTCGGATGCCGATCGGCGCCCAACGTGCACGCCTAACGACACTCCTGCTCTGGCATTGGAAGGCCCACCGCCCGCAGGCTCTGGCCGCATAGCCTGCGGCCTTCGCACGAGGGCGACCTGGTGAGACAGCCACCTCAGAGCCCAGCCGCCATTGACAGGCCAACGCCCGGCGTTCAACGATCGCGCTGGCCGTAGATGACGATTCCGCTGGAGGCTGCCATGCTCGCCTTCTCCGAAGAGCTTCTGGTCTTCCTGCTGGAAGACGAGCACGGAACCCTCATACCGATCCCGCGCACCAATATCGAATGCGCGCTGGCCGGCGCCGTTCTGATGGACCTCGCCTTCGCCAACCGGATCGACACCGACCTGGAGACCCTGATGGTCACCGACCGGGCTCCCACCGGCAATCTCATGCTCGACCGCGCGCTCGCGAAGATCGGGGCCCGGGAGGAGACGACTGACACGCGCACCTGGATCAAGGTGCTCGCGGCCGAGGACGCGGATTATATCCGCGAGCAGGCGCTGGTAAGGCTCGTCCAACACGGCATCCTGGAGCGGCGGGATAGTAGTTTCATCTGGGTCTTCGGCCCCCGGCGCGGCATCCTGGATCGGCGAGAGAGGAGTTTCGTCTGGGCCTTTGGCGCACGGCGCCACCACGAGACGGAGCGCGACATCAAGCTGCGCGTTGGCAACGTGCTGCTCTCCGACGACATCCCCGATCCTCGCGACGTCGCCCTGATTGGCTTGGTCGACGCCTGTGACCTGCTTGGCGATATCTTTCCGGACCGGAACATCGATCAGCTTCGCCCGCGCGTCGAGCAGCTGCGCAAGATGGACTTGATCGGCCGCGAGCTTGCGGGCGCGATCTCGGACATTGAGCACAACGTGAAGATGGCCCTCTCGACAGCACGCTCCCTCCATGACGACTAACACTCGGTAGCGGCGACTGGCTTGGCGAAGTCGATATGGAAGTCCTGCCAGCCAGTCGTCGGTTATGTCGGTGGCCGAAACCGCTCGCCGCCTTAGATCTTTCGATGGCATAACAGTTGAAGATATTCCGGTGGCGATGAAGGGCTTGGTTGGAGCAACGGGGGAGACGACCGTAGAACAGCCATGAGCGCCTACGAGAACTACACCGCGGTTTCGGAAGACTACGACCGCACCCGCATCCCGGTCGGGTTGGAGATCATCCTGGGTTGTCTGGCGTCCGTCGGACGCTCGCTCGCTTCGCTTCGTCTGCTCGACGCCGGATGCGGGACGGGCAGCTACTGCGCTGCGCTGCGTCGGTACGCAGGCGCAATCGACGCGGTGGACCTGAACCCGTCGATGCTCGGTGTGGCACGGGCAAAGCTCGACGGCAGGCCGGGATGCCCGGTCGCCCTGCACGAGGCCGGCATCGACGCGCTGCCGTTCGAGGACGCCTGCTTCGACGCGGTGATGGTGAACCAGGTGCTCCACCATCTTCCGGACTCACCGAACGACGGCTGGCCGATGCTGCGCCGGGTGCTCGGCGAGTTCGCGCGGGTGCTGCGCCCCGGCGGTGTGGCGGTCATCAACACCTGCTCCCATGAGCAGCTCCGACGCGGCTGGTGGTACGCGTCGCTCGTTCCGGAAGCGGTCGCGACGATTCGCCGGCGGCACGCGGACACGGAGGTGCTGAAAGGACTGCTCGCCGAGGCCGGACTCATACCGCGGGGCCGATTCGTGCCGAGCGATGCAGTCATGCAGGGCGGTGCATATTTCGACCGACGCGGCCCGCTCGATCCCGCATGGCGCCGTGGCGACTCGTTGTGGTCGATGGTGTCCGAGTCGGAGCTGGAACGGGCCCTCGACCGGATCCGCGCCCTTGACGAAGCGGGAACGCTCGACGCCTTCGTCGACGAGCAGGACCGCATGCGGCCGTCCGTCGGACAGGTCGGATTCCATTGCGCCGTGCGCGAACCCGCGGCGTAGACCGCCGGCCCCATCGAGAACCGTCGGGTGGTCGGCCGGTCCGAAACGACCGGGCACGAGTCACGCGACCCGCATCGGGGACGGCAGGCCAGGGCGGCACCAACGCCTGCATCACCGTGCGCGCGATCGTCGTCACCATCATCGGCAGCGTCATCGGCGTGCGCCGCACATTGTCGTCGAGCGTGGCGAGACGGTGAAGAGGCTCGCGCTGCCGGTGATGAAGCGGCGGTTGCGCGACGCGGCCCGTTGCGGCGCTGCGGTCAGGCCGCGATGCGCTGTACCGGGATTCCGAGCTGGCGCGCTTTGTCGACGAGGTTCTCGGTGATGCCGCTGCCGGGGAAGGCGATGACGCCCTTGGGCAGGAGGTTGAGCAGCTCGTCGTTGCGCCGGAACGGGGCGGCCCGCCCGTGTGCGTTCCAGTCCGGCTTGCAGACGACCTGGTGCACCCCGTTCCGCTCGGCCCACTGCGCGGCGATGCGCTCGACACCGGGGCCGCCGCCGTGCGCGAGGATGATGTCGGCGTATTTCGCCTTCGTCTTGTCGAGGCTGAGGGCGACGACTCTCTCGCCGGCGGCGGCGGCAACGACCGGATCTTCGGCGGCGAAGGCAAGGATGCGCTCGACGGCAACAGCGGCAACGACCGCCTGATCGGCGGCGAAGGGCGCGACACGCTGGACGGCGGGGAAGGCAGCGACTGGCTCAGCGGCGGCACCGGCACCGATACGCTGGCGGGTGGCGCCGGGGCCGACACCTTCGTCTATTTCGCCGGCCATGGAAGCGACACGATCACCGACTTCACCGACGGTGAAGACGTGATCGACCTAAGTACGCTCGACTCCATCTCGGGCTTCGATGACCCGGAGACCGCGTCCGTGGAGGTCTGCACGATCATCGCGTCGGTCTTGGCCGTCAGCGTCAGCCCGTCGTTGCCGCCGTCCAGCACGGTCCCGCGCAGCCCCGCCGCCGCCATCCACAGGTCAAGGTCGGTCCTGATCGCCGGCCCGTCGCCGGGCTCCAGCGTCAGGCTGCCCACGCCGTAACCCGCCGCGCCCCAGGCCTCCAGACGCTCCGAGAACGCATGGCGCAGCCAGGGATACAGCCCGGTCAGCGTCGCCGAGATCGTGCCGTTCCCCGCGCCGCCCGTTCCCGATCCGTCGCGGTAGCCGCCCTCACCGCGGCTGTGCGAGACCAGCAGTTGGAGTGACCCCCTAAAAGTGGTCCAGATTTGTTAAGAGAGTTTGGCGCATTTTGCCCCCTCGAAAGGAGGACAAAATGAGCCGTAAACGCTACACCCCAGAACAGATTATCAGCATGTTGCGCGAAGCCGAGGTGGCTTTGGCGCAGGGCCAGTCTGTTGGTCAAGCTTGTCGCACGCTCGGCGTATCGGAGCAGAGTTACTATCGCTGGCGCAAGGAATATGGCGGCCTTCGTACTGACCAGGCCAAGCGTCTGAAGGACCTGGAGAAGGAGAATGGCCGTCTCCGGAAGGCGATCTCGGATCTGACGTTGGATAAGCTGATCTTGAAAGAGGCGCTTGAGGGAAATTGCTAAGCCCCGCCCGTCGCCGGCAGTGTGTTGATCATCTCCAGGCCGAATTGGGAATCTCCGAGCGACGTGCCTGTGCTGTTGCAGGCCAACATCGCTCAACCCAGCGCAAGAGACCCCGTGGTCGGGATGATGAAGAGGCACTCACGGCCGCGATCATCCGCTTGGCCAGCCAGTATGGCAGATATGGCTATCGGCGGATCACTGCCTTGCTCAGGACCGAAGGTTGGCACGTGAACGCCAAGCGGGTCCAGCGCATCTGGTGGCGGGAGGGGCTGAAGGTCCCGCAGAAGCAACCGAAACGGGGCAGGCTGTGGCTCAACGACGGATCCTGCATCCGTCTGCGGCCGTGCTGGCCCAATCACGTCTGGTCCTATGACTTCGTCATGGATCGAACACACGATGGGAGGAAGTTCCGCATGCTCACCGTGATCGATGAGTTTACCAGGCGGTGCATGGCCGTTGTCGTCGAGCGAAGATTGAACTCGGACAATGTACTCCATTGTCTGACCGAGCTCTTCGTCCAACATGGCCCGCCGGATCATATCCGTTCCGACAACGGCTCAGAGTTTACCGCTCATGCCGTCCGCGACTGGCTCGGCAGGATCGGCGTCAAGACCCTCTATATCGAGCCCGGGTCACCTTGGGAGAACGGATACAACGAGAGCTTCAACTCAAAGCTCCGGGACGAAATCCTGAACACGGAGATCTTCTATACACTGAAGGAGGCCAAAGTGCTGATCGAACGATGGCGGCATCACTATAATACCATCCGGCCGCATAGCTCGCTCGGATACAGACCGCCGGCCCCAGAAGCCATCTTGCCAAACGTTGAGGGGCCAACCTACGCTGTTGATGGGCTACGGTTGGCCCATCAACTTAACCCACGCCAAACTCTAACTTAAGCGCTGGACCACTAATCGGGGGCAGGCCAAAGGGCTCTGTACCGTAGTCGAGCTCTCTCTGCCAACATCACTGAGACACCAGCAACCTTTGGAATTTCTGTAGGGCGGCGGAGGTGAAAACCGATGACCGCAGAGAGAGACTCGATGACATTGAATGAGGTTTCCGTTCCGGCCCTGGGGGTCGAGGAGCGTAGCGACGAGGCCCCCAGGGCCGGCCGCGCCAGACCGACCCCGGACCCGGAGGTTGTGGCCAAGCCGAAGCGGCGCCAGTTCACCGCAGAGTATCGGCTGCGGATTCTGGAGGAGGCGGATCGCTGCACACAGCCCGGCGAGGTGGGCCGCCTGCTTCGCCGCGAGGGGTTGTACAGCTCGCATCTGACGGCTTGGCGCAAGGCGCGGCGCAAGGGCTCGCTGCGGGAGTTGGCCGCGAAGAAGCGCGGCGCGAAACCGGCCGAACGCAACCCGCTGGATGCGAAGGTGCGCGCGCTCGAGGCGCAAGTGGCTCGCCTGGAGCATGAGTTGCACACCGCGCACACGATCCTGGACGTGCAGGGAAAAGTTGCCGGGCTGCTGGGATTGAACCTCGAACACGGAACGCGCTCTTGATCGCGGTCCAACCGCTTGCGGCGCAGGTCGGCGTGGCGCCGGCCTGCCAAGCACTGGGCGTGTCACGGGCGAGCTTCTACCGTCGTCAGAGGTCAACTCCCGGGCACCAGCAGCCCCGTCCAACGCCCGCCCGGGCGCTGTGTGAAGCCGAGCGCGAGCAGATCCTCGATGTGCTCGCCGGCCCGCGCTTCGTCGACCGTGCGCCGGCGGAGGTCGTGGCGACGCTGCTCGACGAAGGCCATTACCTGTGCTCGGAGCGGACGATGTATCGGATCCTGGCCGCCGATCAGCCGGTCCGAGAGCGGCGCAATCAGCGCGAGCATCCCCAGTACACCAAGCCCGAGCTGGTGGCCACGGCGCCGAACCAGACATGGTCCTGGGACATCACCAAGCTGTTGGGGCCGACCAAGTGGACGTACTTCTACCTCTACGTCGTGCTCGACATCTTCAGCCGCTACGCGGTCGGCTGGATGGTCGCAGACCGGGAGAACTCGGCGCTGGCCGGTCGTCTCATCGAAGAGACCTGCCACAAACAGGGCGTCCAGCCCCAGGTACTCACCCTGCACTCCGACCGCGGCGCGCCGATGACGAGCAAGTGCACCGCACAACTGCTCGCCGACCTCGGCGTGACCCGTTCACTGAGCCGCCCTCAGGTGTCCGACGACAACCCCTTCTCCGAGGCCCAGTTCAAGACCCTGAAGTACCACCCCGGCTTCCCTGGCCGCTTCCACGACATCACCGCCGCGATCGCCTTCTGCCGAACGTTCTTCCCTTGGTACAACACCGAACATCGCCATGGCGGGATCGCGATGCTCACCCCGGACGACGTGCATCACAATCGAACCCAGAGCGTGCTGGAGCAGCGCGGGCGGACCTTTCAAGCCGCCTGGACCCGTCATCCCGAACGCTTCGTTCGAGGGATCCCACAACCGGATCCCCTTCCCCAAGCCGTCTGGATCAACCCACCTGTGACACCCACAACAGGAGAAACTGCTCAGTAAATCGCAATCGTCACTGTCTCAAAGTCGTTGACAGGTTCCGGAGGAGCATTTTTCCAGAGCTTCCAATTCGTTCACACTCAAACAAATTTGGGCGGCTGCAAGCGCGACTGTGACTTGTTCCGGTGACCGTGCTCCAGGTATAGCTACGACGTTCTCACCGCTTCCAACAACCCACGCCAAGCACACTGACGCTGGTTGAATGTGATGTCGCTCAGCACATCGCACGATTTCCTCTAGAAGAGGCGAAAGAATACTTGCCTTCGAGCCATTAAAGTTATCCATCTGCGACCTATAATCGTCTTTCGCTAAGATCGCTCTTGGGAAAGCGGAAGTTAATGCGCCTTTTCCCAGAGGTGAATAGGCAATATACGCCGAGCCGACTGCAGCAAACTCCCTTGGCTCAGAAACTCCTATTGATCGCTTTAGTAAGGACCATTCGTTCTGCACCGCTCGCACCGGCACATTTCGATCTACCTGAGCTGTCCGCGCGACAGTTGTTGAAGACAATCCAAACGCCCTCACTTTGCCTTCCGAGATCAGCTCCTCGATGACCCCGGCCACATCAGCGTCCGGTATCCTAACATCCGCACGATGTTGAAGCAGAAGCTCAATGCGGTCCCGCCTCAACCTTCGGAGTGAACAATTAACGGACCGGCGAACGGCAGAAGGATTACTATTCCGAAATGTCTTTCCGTTTGGTCCGGAGTACAGGCCGAATTTGGTAACAATACATACATTTCGCTCCTTCGCTACCAGCTCTCCCAGCAGTTCTGGCGATGTCCCTATCTCTGTTGAAATTCGTGGGGCAGGCGTCGCTGGTTGATGATGCTATGCTGCCTTCATGATGGTTTCAATGGCACTGTCGGCCTGAGCCTTTCTCAAGTGTTCCTGGAGAGCATTTCGGAGGATGGGCAGCTGGCGATAGGCCTTGAGGCGACGGAAGGTTTTCTGGGCCTCCAGCAGGCCGGCGGCGGTCCATCTGAGCGCCATCTCGGCGTGTCTCCAGCGTTTGACGTTGCGGGTGACCTGGCGCACCGTGCCGAGCGCGTTCTCGACGATGTTGGTGCAGGCGAGCGAGCGCCGGAGTTCGTGCGGCAGGCCGAGGCGGATGACGGTGAGGATCTCCTCCAGCCCCTCCAGGATGCTGCCCGAGACGCCCGGTTCCTCATGCTCCAGACGCCGGACCAGGTTGCGCAAGAGCCGCTCGGCCTTGTTTGCGTCGTCCTGGTCCCAGGCCTGACGGAGCGCCTTCTTGACGCTCGCGTGCAAATGTTGGGGCAGGCGCTCGATGATGTTACGGCCCTTGTGGACCTGGCAGCGCTGGATGGCGGCGGCCACACCGAAGGTGTTTCGGATCGCTTTGCTGAGTGCCTTCGCGCCATCGACGATGAACAGCCGCGGCAGTGTCGGATCGAGCCCCCTGGCGAGGAGATTGTCGATCAAGGCCTGGACGACGACCGTGTTCTCCGTCGCCCCCTCGACCACGGCCAGGACATGCTTGTCGCCGTTGCCATCGACGCCGATCGCCGCCATCAGGACATGGTCGCCGACATGCAGACCGTCGATCTGGATGACTAGCAGGTCGAGTTCCGAGAGATCCGAGGCGAGCCAGGCCTTCATCTTCTTGCGTGACAGCGCCACAAAGCGCCGGGAAACGGCCGACTTCGAGGTGCCGTCGCCACGCGCTTTCGCCAGGTCGCCCTCGGGCAGACGGACCGCGCGGTGGTACTTGCGGGTCGACACGTTCAGCACCATCAGGTTGAGCGCCCACTCGAGCAGCAGGTTGCCATCGTGTAGCGCCTGCCAACTCTCCAAGCTCACCTCTTTGCCCGCCCGGTCACGAACCCGTGGCCGGGCCACCTTCACTTTGCCGCCGTGGTAGCCGATCTCGCTATGTGTCCTGCCCCAGCGATAACCTCGACGGTCCCCATGGCGGTGGCCTGCCCCCGATTAGTGGTCCAGCGCTTAAGTTAGAGTTTGGCGTGGGTTAAGTTGATGGGCCAACCGTAGCCCATCAACAGCGTAGGTTGGCCCCTCAACGTTTGGCAAGATGGCTTCTGGGGCCGGCGGTCTGTATCCGAGCGAGCTATGCGGCCGGATGGTATTATAGTGATGCCGCCATCGTTCGATCAGCACTTTGGCCTCCTTCAGTGTATAGAAGATCTCCGTGTTCAGGATTTCGTCCCGGAGCTTTGAGTTGAAGCTCTCGTTGTATCCGTTCTCCCAAGGTGACCCGGGCTCGATATAGAGGGTCTTGACGCCGATCCTGCCGAGCCAGTCGCGGACGGCATGAGCGGTAAACTCTGAGCCGTTGTCGGAACGGATATGATCCGGCGGGCCATGTTGGACGAAGAGCTCGGTCAGACAATGGAGTACATTGTCCGAGTTCAATCTTCGCTCGACGACAACGGCCATGCACCGCCTGGTAAACTCATCGATCACGGTGAGCATGCGGAACTTCCTCCCATCGTGTGTTCGATCCATGACGAAGTCATAGGACCAGACGTGATTGGGCCAGCACGGCCGCAGACGGATGCAGGATCCGTCGTTGAGCCACAGCCTGCCCCGTTTCGGTTGCTTCTGCGGGACCTTCAGCCCCTCCCGCCACCAGATGCGCTGGACCCGCTTGGCGTTCACGTGCCAACCTTCGGTCCTGAGCAAGGCAGTGATCCGCCGATAGCCATATCTGCCATACTGGCTGGCCAAGCGGATGATCGCGGCCGTGAGTGCCTCTTCATCATCCCGACCACGGGGTCTCTTGCGCTGGGTTGAGCGATGTTGGCCTGCAACAGCACAGGCACGTCGCTCGGAGATTCCCAATTCGGCCTGGAGATGATCAACACACTGCCGGCGACGGGCGGGGCTTAGCAATTTCCCTCAAGCGCCTCTTTCAAGATCAGCTTATCCAACGTCAGATCCGAGATCGCCTTCCGGAGACGGCCATTCTCCTTCTCCAGGTCCTTCAGACGCTTGGCCTGGTCAGTACGAAGGCCGCCATATTCCTTGCGCCAGCGATAGTAACTCTGCTCCGATACGCCGAGCGTGCGACAAGCTTGACCAACGGACTGGCCCTGCGCCAAAGCCACCTCGGCTTCGCGCAACATGCTGATAATCTGTTCTGGGGTGTAGCGTTTACGGCTCATTTTGTCCTCCTTTCGAGGGGGCAAAATGCGCCAAACTCTCTTAACAAATCTGGACCACTTTTAGGGGGTCACTCCAGTTCAAAGCACCGTGCGGAAAGATTTCTCCGCTCCCTTGCGGTCGGTCGAAATGGCGGGTGAGGTTCCGGTCGGGATGGTGGATCTGGAACGGATAAACCGAAGCTTCGCTACAACGTAATACTCGGGTTGCGGATGTTCTGATCGCAGTCGATCAGGTTGACCTGCTTGGCGAGGATGGAGAAACCGTCGCCGTCAGCTTGCAGCCGGTGGCCGGCCCAGCCGGCCCAGTGGCGCAGGTCGCCGTTGCGGAATTCGGCAATCTGGAAATTGGAGCGCGCCATGACGATGCCGGCGCCTTCCGCGGAAAACAACTCGACATTCGAAACCGACCGTACCGTCCGGCTCGCCGGGGATTGCGACCAGGCAAATCCGGTGCCCAGCCGGTAAATCCTGTCCTCAAGCTGGCGGCGGTCGTGGAACGCGAAGGTGATTTCCCGGCGCGGATCGCCGCGCTCGGGCGTGCCGGGGATCCAATAGGCGCATTCGGGCGTGTAGAGCGCCAGCCAGGCCTCGTACCGGCCCTGATCGAGCAGCCGGGCCTCGCGCTCAAGGAAGGCGCGAACCGCATCCCGCCGCGCCGGATCGAGGATCGCGCGCTCGTCCCGGTCCCAGTCGGCAAAGGCTGCGACCAGCGACTCGTAGAAAGCGTCGCCGACATACCAGGAGCTTTTCGACGGATCTTTTTCCGCAGCGGATGCCATCGCTAAACCTCCCGCGTCGGCGCGATGTTCGGCTCGGTCTGCATCAGCCGCCGGTAGACCCGCATAACGTCGCGCATGAACACTTCGTCGGTCGCCGGGCCGATCGTCGTGCCGTCGCCGGCATCGCTGTAACGCTCCGGCAGGCCGAGGCCGCGGTGCATGTAGACCCACTCGTCCTCCTCGGCGGCGAGTCCGGTCTGGATTTCCTCGAAATTGGTCAGGTCGTCGACCTCGCCGAAGGTCGGGAACTGTTCCTGGGTGCGCATGCGCAGCGCGTTGATCGGCGCCAGCGCCGGGCCGAGCTCGCCATCCGGATCGACCACGGCGGTGCCGTACCAAGTGGTCGCGGTCTCGGTCACCGACAGGGGCTGGGTGACTTGGATGTGGTTGCCCAGGATATGCAGGTTCGGAAACACGTTGATGTTGACCGGCTCCGACGACGCCAGATCCAGCAGGGCATCCGCCCGGTCGGGATAGTCCCGGCGCAGCTTCGCCTCGTAGTGCTCCATGCCGGGATGCAGCCCCTCGATTTCCCACAGGGCGCCGGGCCGTTTGGCGACCGTGTCGCGCTTATCCTTGAAATGATGCGCGTTGGGGAAGGAATAGAGCTTCACCGGGCCGCTGTCCGGGCTGTTCTTGTAATAGGACATGCCCTTGCCGTCCTCATCCAGGAAGCGGTTCTCCATCATCAGCAGCGAACGGTGCGAGAAGACGACGTGATAGCCGTCGGCCGAGTTGTCGTAGGCGAGTTTCCAGTTGCCGTTGAATTTGAGCCGGTTGGCCTCGCGCACCTCGAGCGCGCCGCCGGGATGCCGGTCGAGCCATTCGTCGAGCGGCCGCCGCACCGGTCCGAGATAGTCTCCGAGCGCGGGCGCATCGGCGTTCAGGGTGCCGAAGATGAAGCCCCGATAGCTCTCGACCCGCGGCACCTGCATCAGGTTGAATTCGGCGCGCGAGAAATCGCAGCTATAGCCTTCCGGCCAGGGCACGCCGGCGAGCTTGCCGGTGTTGTGGTAGGTCCAGCCGTGATACGGGCACTGGAACGCCTTCGCCGAGCCCCTCGCCTCCCGGCACACGGTGGCGCCGCGATGGGTGCAGCGGTTGTAAAGCGCGCGCAAGGCGCCTTTCGTATCGCGCACCAGGATAAGCGGGCGCAGGCCGAGCCGGACCCGCAGGAAATCGTTCGGCCGCGGCACCTGGCTTTCATGCGCCAGATAAACCCAGACCGCGCCGAAGACCCGCGTCATCTCCAGGTTGAAGATCGCCGGGTCGGTGTAGAGCGAACGGTGCACCCGGTCCTCGCGCACCAGCGCGTCGAAATCGTAGACCCGGTCGGGCAAAATCGGTTTGCGTTGCGTCGTCATCGGCGCCTCCAAGGCTTCCGGGACAGCAATTTGCGTTTCAAAGGGGCGGAGCCCGACCCCTCACAAAGCAAATGCGCTAGAATGCATCGAAATACTCGTTGATTTCCCATTCGGTGACGCCGGCGGCCGGATCGACCCCGGTGTCGGTGAGGAAGGCGTCGAAGCGCGCCATCTCCGCCCGTTTCAGCGCCAGATAATAGTCGATATAGGCTTTGCCGAAAGCATTCCGATAGAGCGGCGACCGGTCGAGCGCCACCAATGCTTCCGGCAGGCCGGTCGGCAGCATCGGCCGGTCGGCCGTATAGGGCGCGTCGTCGGCAGGCCAGGGTTCGGCCTCGCGCATCGCGCCGTCCAGGCCGGCGGCGATCTGCGCGGCGATGAACAGATAGGGGTTGGCCGCCGGCTCGCCGATCCGGTTCTCGTAGCGCGTCGCCGGATCGCCCGGACCGCCAAGCACCCGCACCATCGTGCCGCGGTGGTCGAAGCCCCAGGTCACCCGGTCCGGCGCCAGAGAATAGGGCCGGAAGCGGCGATAACCGTTGACCGTCGGCGCACCGAACACGACTCCGTCCAGAGCATGTTCCAGCAGGCCGGCGAGAAAATTCCGCCCCAACGGCGACAGGGGCGGCGACAGCGGCCCGCGATCGTCTTTCGGCGTCAGGACATTCGCGCCCTTTGCATCGAGCAAAGAAAGATGCAGGTGCCAGCCGCTCGGATACAGGCCGGTCTGCCCCGGCGCCGCCATGAAGCTCGCCATATGGCCGAGGCGCCGGCAGATCTGCCGGGTCGCCGACCGGAAGAGCACATAGTCGTCGGCGGCGCGCATCGCGTCGCGAGCGTCGAAGGTGCATTCGACCTGCCCGGCGCCCCATTCGTTCTCGACCGAGCGCAAGCCCAGATCGAGCCCGGCATAGTGGGTCGTCAGCGCGCTCAGAACCGGCTGCATCAGATCCATGTTGCTTTCGCTGTGATAGGAAAAGCCGGATTCGGGCGGGGCAGTGCGCAACGGCCGGGCGCGCTGCCCGAGGGACGCGACATTCTCCTCGGTGAGCGTATCCTGCACCAGCCTGAGGAGGTACCACTCGACCTCCGCACCGACGGCCGCGCTCAAGCCGCGCTCCGCCAGCGCATCCAGCATGTGCCGCAGCACCCGCCGGGCCGAGAAATGAAACGGCGTGCCGTCCCGGAAATACTCGTCGCACAGAATCCAGCCCACGCCCGGCGCCCAGGGCAGAACCCGGAAGGTCGCCGGGTCGGGTACCGCCACCAGGTTGGGCGAGCCGGTCATCTCCGGCAGGTCCATGCCGCCACCCGGGGTGAAGGAGGCGAACGCGCGCGCGCCGGAGGCGTCCAGCGTCCAGGTGGCGACGTTGACGTTGTGCCCATCGGCCAGCGCAGCTTCGAAGGCCGGCAGGGTCAGCGCCTTGGCGCGGACGATGCCGTGACTGTCGGACCAGGCCAGCCGGATCAGCTCGAGCTTCCCGGCGCGGGCGCGCGCTGCAACCTCCCGGGCACAGCGTGCCTGGTCGTCGGTCCACAGACCGTGGCGGGCGATGAAGTTGCCCGGTTCGGTTGTTTCGGTCATCGACGCCGAGAGTAGAACATTTTCCGTCTTCGCGGAATCGGCGCCTGTCCTTTTCGGGCGCCGCCGCTACGGCCTGCCGGTCGAACTGGAATGACCGCGCGGCGCGGTGCTGTCATCGTCCCAGTCCTCGGTATCGGCCGGCTCCGGCAGCCAATCGTCAACGCGGAGCGTGCCCACCACCGGTACGCTCAACTCGCGCTGCCCGTCGGACGGCTGCACCTCGCTGACGGCGAAGGGGCGATGAATCGCGCCGGGCGTAACGGCAATCGCCATCAGCCGGAGCCAGGCTGCATCGACTGGCCGCGACAGAACCACCATCTGCTCGCCGTTGCGCTCCACCAGGTCGACCCGGTCGGTCAATCCGTCCGAGGTCTGGATCAGTATCCGGCGCAGCCGCCCGGTGTCGGACCAGGCCTTCGGCGACCGGCTGTCGCCGTTCCACAGGGTGAGATAGCGGATGCGCCGGACCCGCGCGAAATGGATCTCGATCGTGTTGCCCAGGTTCAGCCCGCGCTGGCCCGGCGCCCAGGCGGTTTTCGGATTGCCATCCGCGACATGGCGCGGATGGAAGAAAACTGTCTGATCGCCAGGCTTCCTGGCGACGATTGGCAGCCGGACGGTGGTCGCGCAAATCGTCCAGCCGCGTTTCGGCGCCTGCTGGCAGATGAGGTTGCTCGGCAATTGCTCCGTCGGCACCGCTGCGACCGCCGGCGCAGCCAGCGCGGTGAACAGCAAGACCGACAAGATCGGGCGTTTCATAGCGAAGGGGCGATACGGGGATTTGCCGGGCCGTGCAAGTCCGGGAACCCGCGGCACAGCGCGCTTTTCATCGCACGGAATGCGATTTCCGCAGCGGCAGACCCTTCGGCAGCATCCATTCGGCGAAAATCTCCGGACCGGGGGTCCACATCTGGGGTTCCCAGTTTTCGGTAAGGTAATCCTCATCCCAGAAATATTCGGCGAGGCCGCCATAGGGATTCTTCACATACCAGAAATAGCAGGACGAAATCCGGTGCCGGCCCGGCCCGACGG
The DNA here is from genome assembly GCA_965249845.1 of Alphaproteobacteria bacterium. Classification (GTDB taxonomy): domain Bacteria; phylum Pseudomonadota; class Alphaproteobacteria; order Bin65; family Bin65; genus Bin65. The sequence continues at coordinate 2,169,826 of CBDFNA010000003.1, read as the reverse complement.
CGGTTTTCCAACCGCAGCGGCCCATGCGCTGGCCGCCGGCGAACATCTCGTGGATGTCGCGCACGGCAAAAGCCAAGTGGTTGATCCCCGTCCTGCCGGTCGGCGATTGCAGCAGGAACAGGTTGTGATGGCTGTGCCGCGCGGCGCAGCGCAGGAAAACGCTGCCGTTGACGTATTCGTCAGACAGATGAAATCCGAGCACCTCGCGATAGAAGGCGCCGGTGTCGGCGGCGTCGGCCACATTGAGCACGATATGGCCGATCTTCATAGGTTCGGCCCGCTCGTAGAAGCCGGCGCGCGCATCGATACGGTTGATGTCCTGCGGCGCATTGGCCGGCGAAGGCGCAATCTCCGGCAAACCTGCGGTCGAAACGACGAATTCCACGGTGAATCCTGCAGGATCGACGGTCCGCACGCCGGGCCCTTCAGCCAGATGGCCGGCCTCCGCCAGCCGCTTGCGCACCCGGACGACATCGTCGGCGGTTTCGAGGCCCCAGGTTATCAGCCGGACGGACGAGCCCTCTTCCACCGCAGGCGGCAGCGATTTGTCGGCGCGGCGCCTGAGGATGACCCGCGACCCGTTCGCCGCGGCGAAGACGGCGGACGCCGTGCCGGACTCCCGCTCTTCCAGGCCGAAATCGGCCCAGAATTGGCGTGCTTTCGGCAGGTTGGTCACGCCGTAGGTGACCGCCTCGATCCCGACAAACCTCACGTCCCCATTCCTTTCGTCGTCCGATGCTCCAGCGGATCGTCAGCGCGAAATCCGCCGGTTTCCTCTGCACCCCGGCGGCCCTACAGTAGCGCCCGACGGTATCCGGGAAGACAGGACTATAGCATGGCCAGGCGAATCGGTATCATCGGTTACGGCGAAGCCGGCCGCGCGTTCGGTGCAGGCCTTGCAGCGGCCGGCGCGACGGTAGCGACCTACGATATCCTGATACCGGAACCCGAAGGCGCGGCCATCCGGACCAACGCGGCTGCCGACGGGGTGATTCCTTGCGCGACTGCCCGGGAGGCCATCGGCGGCGCCGACATCGTCCTCTCGCTGGTCCCGGCGGATGCCGCCCGGCCGGTTGCGAAGGAAGCGGCCGGACATTTGCGGGCCGGCCAGCTTTTCATGGACATGAACTCGATCTCGCCGCGCGAGAAGAAGACCGGCGCCGCGATCGTCGAGGAGACCGGCGCCCGCTATGTCGAGGCGACGATCATGGCGCCCGTCGTCGAAAACGGCGTCGCGAGCGAAGTGCTGCTGGCCGGGCCGGCGGCGGCGGAAGCGCGGAAAATACTCGCCCCTTTCGGCATGATTCTCGAGGTTGTCGGCGACGACTTCGGCGCGGCGGCTGCCGTCAAACTGTGCCGCAGCGTCGTCATCAAGGGGATCGAGGCGATCCTGGTGGAGAGCATGCTCGCCGCCCGCCGGTACGGGGCGGACAGGGCCGTGCTCGCCTCGCTTCAGAAGAGCGACCCGGAAATCGACTGGGCGGCCAAGGCCGACTATGTGTTCGAACGGGTGCTCCGGCACGGCCGGCGGCGCGCCGCCGAAATGCGCTTCGCCGGCGAGGCGGTGTCCGATTCCGGCTATCCGCCGCGGTTGAGCGACGCCATCGCGGCATTGCAGGACGCTATGGCCGATTTCGTAGAGGTCGACCCGGCCCTGTTCGCTCTGGCGGACTACAAGACAGCGGCCGACCGGATCGGCGCGCTGTCGGCGTTGCCGGAAGCAGGCGCCGCAGCGATTGGCGCCTGAGCCGTAAATTCGACCCAACTCGACGAGCCGCTTCGGTCAAAAATGGCGGTTGCGTGTAGAGAAGGGTCCCTCGATACGGCGCTTACGCACCTGCTCGGGATGAGCGTATTCGGTAAACTCCCCTCACCCTTAGCAGCCCCGGACTTGATCCGGGGCGTATCGAAAGCCTGCCCTGAGCTTGTCGAAGCGGACCGGCGCGCCAGCGAAGCGACACGGACCGCTCCTCGTTGCCCCGGTCAGGCGTTGACGCCCTCCGGCAGCAGATCCGTTTCGCCCAGCACTTCCTGACGCCAGATATCGTTCGTCGAGGCCCAGCGCAGGCGCACGGCGACCTCGCAAACCTCGATGGCGCGAGCGGCGTCTTCCGGCGTCTGGATGTATTTCGAACACAGATCGAGCTGCCGGGTTGAGTGCTCCAGATCGGCCTCGGCATGTTCGACGAAGAAACCGATTTCCGGATCGTCCTTCGTCAGGCCGTAGTGTTTGGCGAAGGACGGGATGGTGATCTCGTTGTTGAGCGCGACCTGCTGGCCCTCCTGGGTCGAGGCCATGGCCAGCGCCACGCCCAGCGGCTCCTCGCGGTTGACGTGGCAATAATGCAAGGTCCGCGCCCACCAGCCCGGCGTCGGCTTCATGGTTTCGATTTCCTCGTCCGACAGCCCGGCGTGACGGCAGAAATCGGTGATCATCTCGAAATGATCGTGCGGCTCGTGGCCCGGCTTCGGAATCGCCATCAGGCCTTCCTCCTCCGCCATATTCTCGGCGATCATGCGCCGGATGTCAGACGGACCGCGCCAGTAAAGGAAGCCGAAGGACGGCACGACGTAGTTCACGAATTTCAGATGCTGGGCCATGTAGACGCCGAGGGCGCGCAACGGCAGCGAGCCGTCGAGCATGGCCTGGAAAAACGGGTGTTTCTTGGTGTGCCATTCCTCGCGGATGGCGACGACCTTGTCGGCGATGCCCTCCGGGCTGACGACGATGGATCCTTCCGGCATGGGGCTGAATCTCCTCCTGAATATGCGCCGGCAGTAAAGCCGCGTTCGGCACGGCTTTCAACCGCCGCGGCGTCGGCGGCAAATCATTCGTGCGCCGGTCGATCGGGTCTGTTGCTATTCGGCCGCCTGGCGCAACGGATCGGGCGCCGGCTCGCGCATCGTGACCAGTTCCTCGGCCGCGGTCGGATGGATGCCGATGGTGGCGTCGAAATCCTGCTTGGTGGCCCCCATGTTGATCGCCACGGCAAATCCTTGGGTCATTTCCCCGGCGCTCGGCCCGACGATGTGCAGGCCGACCACCCGCTGGGTCTCGCGCACGACGACCAGCTTCATCAGTCCCCGTTCGTCGCGGCCGGAAAGCGTGTGCTTCATCGGTTTGAAACTGGAGCGGTAAATGTCGAGCGCGCCGAACCGGGCCCGCGCCTCGCCTTCGGTATAGCCCACCGTGCCGATTTCCGGCTGGCTGAAAACTGCCGATGGAACAAATTCGTAGCCGACGGTTTTACCGGATGGATCGAACAAGGCGTCGGCCAGCGCATGGCCTTCCTGGATCGCCACGGGGGTGAGCTGGATCCGGTCGGTGACGTCGCCGATGGCATAGATGTTGTCGACATTCGTGCGCCAGTCGGCATCGACTCTGACCGCGCCGGAACTGCCCGTTGCGACTCCGGCCGCGTCCAGTTCCAGACCGCCGGTGTTGGGTACCCGGCCCGTCGCGTACATGACCAGATCGGTCTCCACCGTTTCGCCGTCATTCAGGTCGACTGAAAAGCTGCCGCCGGACCTGCGCGTCACGCCCCGGACATCAGTGTTGAAGCGCAGGTCGACGCCCTTCTTGACCATCTCGTCGGCCAGGAAGTCGCGGACATCGTCGTCGAAACCGCGCAGGAAGCGCTCGCCCCGGTAGAGCTGCGTCACTTGTGCGCCCAGCCCGCTGAAGATGCCGGCGAACTCGACCGCGATATAGCCGCCGCCGGCGATGACGATGCGCTCGGGCAGTTCAGGCAGGAAAAAGGCGTCGTCGGAGGTGATGACATGCCCGCTGCCGTCGAAGTCGGGCACGAAAGGCCGGCCGCCGACGGCGATCAGGATCTTGCCGGCCGTGACCCGCTTGCCGCCGACATCCAGCATATGGTTGTCGACAAAGACGGCGCGGCTGTCGAAGATTTCAGCCCCCGGCCCTTCGATCAGCCGCTCATAGATGCCGTTCAGCCGGGCGATCTCACGGTTCTTGTTGGCGATCAGCTTCGGCCAGGCGTGGCGGCGCGGCCCGACCGTCCAGCCGAAACCCTCGGCGTCCTCGAAATCCTCGGCGAAATGGGCGGCATAGGTGAACAGTTTCTTGGGCACGCAGCCGACATTGACGCAGGTGCCGCCGAGATGACGCTCTTCGGCCACCCCCACCTTTGCGCCGTGGGCGGCGGCGATCCGGGCTGCCCTCGTCCCGCCCGACCCGGCGCCGATGACAAAGAAATCGAAATCGTACCCGCTCATGCCCACCTGCCGATCCTTGCCGGGAACAGATGGAGCGAACGGTCCGCTGGATCAACCGGGCGGCTCCGGCCACGCGGCGGCCTGCCGCACAGGCGGCGGCAGGCCCATCCGCTTATTTTATGCCTTTGATCCAAGGCGGTCGCCAATCTTGCTGATCGGCGGCGACAAGACCGGAAACAACCGGTTTTACAGGCAATATGTTCCTGTGGCCGACATACTCTATGACGAGCATCTGGCCGAGTTGAGACAGGAAGGATTGATCGAATGACCGGACGAAACGCCTTTCGCGATCTGACAGACGATTTCACGCCCGAGCGCCGGGCGCGGGTGGAAGCGCGGAAGGCGGCGCTTCGGGAGGCCATGCCACTCCATGAACTCCGTAGGGCGCGCGCGATGACCCAAGAGGCTGTCGGCGAAGCGTTGAACGTGAACCAGCCGGCCGTCGCCAAACTGGAACGCAGGACGGACATGTATGTCTCGAATCTCCGGGCCTTTATCGAGGCGATGGGCGGAAAGCTAAATATCGTCGCTGAGTTTCCTCAAGGTAATGTCACGATAACGAATTTCGCCGAACAACCTGCAGATACAATTACCGATTGAGTACACAGCCTAGATGGCCTAGGCGAATCTGCAATAATCTGGTAAACGTTTAGATTGCAGAAACAAAGATTCCTGGCGCAACCTCGATGCATTCCGTCCTTTTACTGAACGGCCCCAATCTAAATCTTCTCGGCAGCCGGGAGCCGGAGATATACGGCGCGGCGACTCTGCCGGAGCTAGAGGAAAAATGCCGCCGCTGGGGCGCCGATCTCGGCCTCGACGTCGATTGCCGCCAGAGCAACCATGAGGGCGAGCTGGTGGAGTTCATCCACGGGGCCGCGTCTGGCCACCGCGGAATTGTCATCAATGCCGGCGCCTTTACCCATACCTCGGTCGCGCTGCTCGACGCCATTCGCGGCGTCGCCCTGCCGACCGTCGAAGTGCATCTGTCGAATATCCACGCGCGCGAGTCGTTTCGCCGGCATTCCTATATCGCCCAGGCGGCCCTAGGGGCGATTGCGGGCTTCGGCACGGACAGTTACCGGCTTGCGCTTCAGGCGCTGGCGCTGCACTTATCGGCAACGGACTCGCCCGGGGCCGCATGAGTCGGTTCGTGCCGCGGGACAAAGAGTCCGGCGGTCGCCGTTCTCCTTCCGCCCGATCTCCTTCCGCCCGTTCTCCTTCCGCAGGGAGCCACTCAATGTCAAAAGCAATCGACGATGAAAGCGTGCGCCGCCTCGCGGAATTGCTGGACGAGACCGGGCTGACCGAGATCGAATACGACAACGGCGCCGTCAAAATCCGGGTCGCCCGCAACCACGGCGGTTCGCTCGCTTATGCCGCGCCGGCCATCGCGCCGACGGACGCCGGCGCCGCGTCGGCGCAGGCGGCATTGTCCACACCGGAAGCGGCGGCGGCCCTTGCGGCCGATCATCCGGGCGCCGTGACCTCGCCCATGGTCGGCACGGTTTATCTGTCGCCCGAGCCGGGAGCGGCGGCCTTCATCAATGTCGGGGACAGCGTGGCCGTGGGCCAGACCCTGATGCTGATCGAGGCCATGAAGACGTTCAACGAAATCAAGGCGCCGCACGCCGGTACCGTCAGCCAGATCGTCGTCGAAAACGGCATCCCGGTGGAATTCGGCGACGTCCTGGCCGTCATCGAATAGCGCGGGAGGCCCCTCTGCCCTGCCACCCGGACCGATCGGAAACCGCACGCCGTGTTTGAAAAGGTCCTGATCGCCAACCGGGGCGAGATCGCCCTGCGCATCCACCGCGCCTGCCGCGAGATGGGCATCAGCACGGTCGCGGTGCATTCCACGGCCGACGAGAACGCCATGCACGTCCGGCTGGCCGACGAAAGCGTCTGTATCGGTCCCGCGCCGTCGGCCGAATCCTATCTCAACATCCCGAACATCGTCAGCGCGGCGATGATTACCGGCGCCGAGGCGATCCATCCGGGTTACGGCTTCCTGTCGGAGAACGCCTATTTTGCCGAGATCGTCGAGGCCCACGGCATCGCTTTCATCGGTCCGTCGCCGCAGCACATCGACACCATGGGCGACAAGGTCGCCGCCAAGAAAACCATGATCGAAGCCGGCGTGCCGGTGGTTCCCGGCAGCGACGGCGCCATCGGCTCGACCGACGACGCCCGCGAGATCGCCGACCGGCTCGGCTATCCCGTGCTCATCAAGGCGGCCAGCGGCGGCGGTGGCAAAGGCATGAAAGTCGCCGACAACGCCGACATGCTGGCCGAGCAGATCAACCTCGCCCGGCGCGAGGCGAAGGCGAATTTCGGCGACGATAGCATCTATCTGGAAAAATATCTCGCCAACCCGCGCCACATCGAACTGCAGATCATTGCCGACGAGAGGGGCAATGTCGTTCATCTTGGAGAACGCGACTGTTCCCTGCAGCGCAAGCACCAGAAAGTGCTCGAGGAAGCCCCTTCCCCTGCGCTCAATGCCGAGGAACGGCGGCGCCTTGGTGAGGTCGGCTGCAACGCCATCCGCAAGCTCGGCTACCGCAACGCCGGAACGCTGGAATTCCTCTATGAACACGGCGAGTTCTATTTCATCGAGATGAACACCCGGCTGCAGGTCGAGCACCCGGTTTCCGAGGCGATCAGCGGCATCGACATCGTGCGCGAACAGATCCGCATCGCGGACGGTGCGCCGCTGTCCTTCCGACAGGAAGACATCGTCTTCCACGGCCACGCCATCGAATGCCGGATCAATGCCGAGGATCCGGTGACCTTTGCGCCCTGGCCAGGCCGGATCAGCGAATATCACCCGCCCGGCGGCCTCGGAATCCGGGTCGATTCCGGCCTCTACGCCGGCTATTCCGTGCCGCCCTACTACGACAGCATGATCGCCAAGCTGATCGTCCACGGCGCCACCCGGAACGAGTGCATGATGCGGCTGCGCCGGGCGCTGGAGGAGTTCGTCATCACCGGCGTGCGCACGACGATCCCCCTGCACCGGGCGCTGATGGCGCAAGACGATTTCATCAACGGACGCTACGATATCCGTTGGCTGGAGGAGTATGTCGCCCGGCAGGCCGGGGCGTGAAAGCGCCCGCTTAGAATCGGCATGGAATACCGTCTGACGCCTGAACTGCTGCTCCGCGCCTACACGACAGGCCTGTTCCCCATGGGCGAATCGCGCGGCGATTCGGACATTGTGTGGGTCGATCCGGAATGGCGCGGCGTTATCCCGCTGGACGGATTCCATTTGCCGCGACGCCTGCGCCGGACCGTTTGCACGGCAGATTTTGCCGTGCGCGTCGATACGGCGTTCGCCCGCGTCATGCAGGCCTGCGCTGCGCCGCGCCGGGGCCGGCGCGAGACCTGGATCAACGACGACATCCTGCGCGCCTATGCCGAGCTGCACCGGTCGGGCTTTGCACATTCGGTCGAATGCTGGCGCGGCGGCGCGCTGGTCGGCGGGCTATACGGCGTCGCGATCGCCGGCGCGTTTTTCGGCGAAAGCATGTTCGCCCGGACGACCGACGCCAGCAAGGTCGCGCTGGTCCATCTTGTCGCCCGGCTGGACTATGGCGGCTACCGGCTGCTCGACACCCAGTTTATGACCGACCATCTGGCGCAATTCGGCGCAATCGAGGTGCCGCGCCAGGAATACCGGGGCCGGCTTCACGCGGCTCTGGCGGTCGAGGCCGAATTTCCGAAACATCTGCCGGAAGGCGCCTTCGAGCGCTATTTGCAGTCCTTCACCCAGACGTCGTAAATCGGGTGGTCCATCGCCGAAATGGCCGGCTTGGATTTGAACATCCAGCCGCTGAACGCGATCGACCGTTTGCCGGTCTCCGGATCGATATCGTAGATCTGCAGGAACGCGGCCTTTTCCGGCGGTTGGTCCGGGGGCGTCCGCTGGCAGCGGCGGATGACGATATCCAGGTTGCGGAACCGCACGGTATCGCCGACCCGGCCGCCGAAGGTGAGTATGCGGGCGGTTTCCTTATCCAGACCCTGTAACTGGACATACTCGGCATCGGGGTCGAACGGTTCTTCCGGCTCCTCATCAACCTTGTTGTTCGGGACGGTTCGGGTTTCCTGTCGCTCGCTTTGCGCGCCGGCAGAACCGGGCGCGAGCGCCAGCGCCAGCGCCAAGGCAAGAGAAAGCGGCGGAAACAGCCTCGGCACCTGGAAAGAAAGGATGTTCATGTCGCGCATATCGGCATTACGACCGGCAACGGCAATGCCGCGGCGCAGCGGAGATTACTGCGGCTTATCGGCAGCGAAGCGCAGCCGGACATAGTCTGCGGTCCAGACGCCGTCGGAATCGCGCAGCTCCGGTTCGACTTCCCGCGCCACTTCGGCCTTGACCGCCTCGGCGTCCTGAGAATTCAGCGCCGCCAACCAGCTCTCGGCGAACGTGTCGAGCCAGCCGCCCAGTTCCCCGGGCAGCGGCGTCATCCGGTCGATCAGGCGGATGTCGCGCACCGTGAAGCCGACGCTTTCCAGCCGTGCGCGATATTCGTCCGGCTCCGGGAAATACCAGGGGTTGTAGAGGTCCGGGTCGATTTCCCGACGCCGGAAGGCGGCTTCGACCGCCCGGCGGATGCGCCCGACATTGTCGCCGCCGCCCATCTCCGCGACGAAACGGCCGCCCGGCCGGAGCGCCCGCCAGACGCCCTGGATCACGGCATCGGGGTCCTCGTCCATCCAGTGCAGCGCCGCGTTCGAAAAGACGGCGTCGAAGGCTTCCGCCGGCAGATCGAGCTGCTGGCCGTCCATCACCCTGGCATCGAGGCCGAGGGCCCGGGCGGCTTCGATCTGCGGGGCGCTGGCATCCACGCCGATCACGTCGACGCCCATGTCCTGCAACTTGATCGTCAGGGCGCCGTCGCCGCAGCCCAGGTCGAGGATTTTCTCGCCCGCCTGCGGCGCCAGAAGATCGACGACGGGCATGCCCAGATCCGCCACAAAGCGGGCCTGCCGGGCGTAACGGTCGGGATCCCAGCCCTGTTCGCCGGGCCGCGAGCCTGAGTCGAGGGCGCGCTGCGCGTCGGTCATCGGGAATCGCCTTTTGTCGTTGTGCCGTCTTCTTCCGCCTCCTGCCGGGGCTCGCTGAGCAGGAATATCGCACGCGCTAGCAATTCTTCCAGCGCCAGTGCGTCGCGCGTTTTCTTCAGCGTCTCCCCCGGACCCAGGCGCTTGTTCGACGTTCCCGGAACCAGCCGCAGATATTTGCCGCCAAGCAGGCCATCGCTGGTCACCGAGGCTTCGGTGTCCGCCGGCAGCGCAAGGCCGGCGCGGACCGTGAAACTCATTTCGGCGCGATAGCTCGCCGGATCGATCCGCTGGCCGGTCACCGTGCCGATCTTGACCCCGCCGATCCTGACGTCGCTGCCCGGCGCCAGGCCGCCCACCGAGGCGAAACTGGCGTTCAGGGTGTAGCCCTCGACCGGGCGCAGATCGGCCGTGTCCCAGGCAAAAAACAGGAACAGCCCGGCGACCGCCAGAACCACTGCGCCCATCACCGATTCGATCAGTCTTTGTCCCACCGCAGCGCTTCCCTCACCCGTTCCGGTTATTTCGCCTTCCGGCGCGCGGCGGCGGCGGACTGCACGATCCGCTCGAGCAGGCTCTCGACGATAATGGCGTCCTGCACCAGCTCGAATTCGCTGCCCTTCGCCATAATTTCGTCGCCGGAGCCCGGTTCGATCTTGACGAATTTACCGCCGAGCACGCCGTCGCTGACGATCATGGCGGCGCTTTCTTCCGGGACGGCGACGGCGTTGTCGATCCGGAAGGCGACCCGCGCCTTGAATTGCTGCGAATCGAGGCTCATGCGCTCGACGGCGCCGACCCTGACGCCAGCGAGATAGACCGGTGCGCCGACGCCCAGCCCGTCGGCCTGATCGTAGGTTGCATGGAGCAGGTAGCCTTGCCGCGCCGCCTCGCCGCCCGACAGCCCGAAGGCCATGCCGAGCAGGATCAGGGCGATGGTCACCCCGCCGGTCAGCGCGTGCACGGTACGGTTTTCCTTCATCGGCGGTCTGCCTGTTCCGGTTCCAGTATTCCGCTCAGAACGGAGAATTGCGGCGACAGCGAGGCATCGGGCGTTGCCGGCCGGCCGCCAGGCGCTGGAAAGTCAGGCTCTGGACCTCAGGTCGGGCGCCACGGTTCGTAGTCGCCGGTCGCCGCGTCGCGCTGGCCGCCTTCGTATTCGCTGCCGGGCGGGTGCCAGGCTTCGGGTGTGCCGGTCATGTTGGGCCGGTGATCGGTCTGCCAGGGTTTGCGCTCCGGCGGCACCTCTTCCGGCGTCTCGTCGACCGTGTAATGCAGCCAGCCGTGCCATTCCGGCGGCACCCGCGAGGCTTCGCGCTCGCCGTTGTAGATGACCCAGCGCTTGCGGCGGCGACCGTCGGGTTCGTGGCGTTCCCAATAATAGCGGTTGCCCTGATCGTCCCGGCCGACCTGCAAGCCGTTCAGGGCGGTGTAGATCCAGGTGCCGATATGTGTGGCCACGGCGGTAGCGCTCCTGTCGCCGGGTGCGGAGAGGGTCGGGGCCGACTATGGCAAAGCGCCCGGCCGGCGTCCAGCGCCGCCGCGCCGATGAATGGGCGCAGGGCGCCGGCCGGGCGTCGCGGGCGCAGGGCGTTGCAGGCGCAAGGCGCCTGAAAAGCCTTGCCCGCGCCCCGTCCGCTTGGGATAGGAGGCGGCCCATGAAATCGCCCGCCGCCCCGCCCCACCAAAATGCTACCCGCCGAAAACTTGCCGGCCTGCTGACCGACCGGACCGCGCACGGCTATCTGCTGATCCTGCTCTCGACGGTCTGTTTCAGCGCCAACAACAATTTGGCCAAGGAAAGCTACCAGCACGGCGTGTCGGTCGATACGGTGCTGGTCGCGCGCTCCTGGTCCCTGGTGCTGATCCTCGGCCTTTGGTTCGCCGCGTTGCGGGTGCGCCCGTCGATTCCGCGCGGCATGGCGCCCTGGGTGCTGTTCGGCACCGTGCTGTTCTCGCTGAACGGCTGGGCGCTGATGTCCGCCTTCGACCGGATGTCGGTCAGCCTGTCGATCCTGATCTTCTACCTGTTCCCCTTCATGGTCGGCCTGCTGGCCGCCGCCCTGCGGATCGAGTCGCTAAGGCCGGCGATGCTGATCGGCCTCGTCGTCGCCTTCGTCGGCCTCTTCCTCTCGCTCGATACCGAGGGCGAACTGGATCTGCTGGGCGTCGTGCTGGCCCTGGTTTCCGCGCTGGCGATTTCCGGCAACATCCTGATCAGCGGCAAACTGTTCCGCCGCGGCATGTCGCCGGTCTCGCTGGCGCTCTGGGTGATGATCGGCGCGTCCGTCCTGTTCGCCGGCAGCCTGACGGCTTCGGGCGGCTTTCAATGGCCGAACAGCGGAACCGGCTGGTGGGCGTTTGCGGGTTCGGTTTTCTTTGTCGGCGTCGCCTTCGTCGCCTTTTACACCGCGCTCGATTTCCTGCGCGAATCGCGCACCGCGCTGATCATGAACATAGAGCCGATCATCACCATCGTCATGGCCGTCGCCCTGTTCGGCGAACGCTTCGGCCCGACCCAATGGCTGGGCGCCGCGCTCGTCGTCCTCGCGATTTTCGGCGTCGCACTGGCCGGCCGGAAGGCTTAGCCGGCGGGCCTTCCTGACAGCAGGGTTCGGCGGCGGCCCCGTCGCTCCCCCTCATTTCCGAAACACCGTTGGTGCCGCCCCGGACGAAGCGAAGCGACGCGCCGGGGACCAGAGCCGCAAGGAGAAGCCTCTCGGGTCGGCTCCGATCCCCGGCTCGCCCTGCGGTTGGGCGGGGTGGCACCAAGGTGCTTCACGGGTCGCGCCGGATACCGGGCGAGCCATATACTTTCCGAGGTTTTTCCGCAGCCTGGGGTAATATGCGCCCTTCGACCAAAATTACTAAATCTTGGATTATTCTCAAGATATCATAAGTTATCCACGAATTACACAACATCTAGTTGACAACCCGGCACCCCTCGCAATATCTTGGGTCAAGTGGACGGTGAGCCACAAGATACGGGATTGAGGAGTCGGCGCTGGACGGGCGCCAGGCGGATCAGGGGACATGCCTATGAGAATTCGGCGCCATTTCACTGTGGACGGCAAGGATGCCTATGACGGCATCGCCTTCCGGAAGGCGACGAGCGAGATCCGCAATCCGGACGGTTCGATCGTGTTCAGGAACGACCGGGTGGAAGCGCCGGAAGACTGGTCCCAGGTCGCCATCGACATTCTGGCCCAGAAATATTTCCGCAAGGCCGGCGTCGCCGCCGCGGCGGATCTGGAGCCCGTCGTGGAGCCCGTCGCCGAGAAGGACGTGCCCTCCTGGCTGGCCCGGCACACCCCCTGCGACGGCGCGGCGACCGGCGGCGAGACCAGCGCCAAGCAGGTCTTCGACCGGCTGGCCGGCACCTGGACCTACTGGGGCTGGAAGGGCGGCTATTTCGACGGCGAGGCCGACGCGCACGCCTACTCCGACGAGATGCGCTTCATGCTGGCGCGCCAGATGGCGGCGCCGAACTCGCCGCAATGGTTCAACACCGGCCTGCACTGGGCCTACGGCATCGACGGGCCGGGCCAGGGCCACCACTATGTCGACCACGAAACCGGCGCGGTGACCGAAGCGAGTTCGGCCTACGAACATCCGCAGCCCCACGCCTGCTTCATCCAGTCGATCGGCGACGATCTGGTGAACGACGGCGGCATCATGGACCTGTGGGTCCGCGAGGCGCGCCTGTTCAAATACGGCTCGGGCACCGGCACCAACTTCTCGAACCTGCGCGGCGCCAACGAGCCGCTGTCCGGCGGCGGCAAGTCGAGCGGCCTGATGAGCTTCCTGAAGATCGGCGACCGGGCGGCCGGCGCGATCAAGTCCGGCGGCACCACAAGGCGCGCCGCCAAGATGGTCATCGTCGACGTCGACCATCCGGACATCCTGGAATTCGTCAACTGGAAGGTGAAAGAGGAGCAGAAGGTCGCCGCGTTGGTCGCCGGCTCGAAACTGGCGCGCAAGCATCTCAACGAGATCATGGCGGCCTGCCACAATTTCGACGGCGCCGAGCCCTTCAACCCGCGCGCCAACCCGAGTCTTAAGAAGGCGATCCGCGACGCCCGCAAGGCGATGCTGCCGCAGAACTATATCCAGCGCGTCATCCAGTTCGCCGAACAGGGCTACCGCGAAATCGAGTTCGCGACCTACGACACCGACTGGGATTCGGAGGCCTATCTCACGGTCTCCGGCCAGAATTCCAACAACTCGGTGCGGGTTACCAACGAATTTCTCGACACCGTCCTGGCGAACGGCGAGTGGACCCTGTTCAAGCGGACCACCGGCGCAAAATCCGACACGGTGAACGCCCGCGAGCTGTGGGACCGGATCGCCGAAGCCGCCTGGCAGTCGGCCGATCCGGGCATCCAGTTCGATTCGACGATCAACGAATGGCACACCTGCCCGGCCGGCGGGCGGATCAACGCGTCGAACCCGTGCTCGGAATACATGTTCCTCGACGACACGGCGTGCAACCTGGCGTCGCTCAACCTGCTGGCGTTCCGCCGGCCCGACGGCTCCTTCGACGTCGCCGGCTTCGAACACGCCGTGCGGCTGTGGACGCTCACGCTCGAAATCTCCGTCCTGATGGCGCAGTTCCCGTCGCGCAGGATCGCCGAACTGTCCTACCGCTACCGCACGCTGGGCCTCGGCTTCGCCAATGTCGGCGGCTATCTGATGGCCTCGGGCCTGCCCTACGACAGCGACGCCGGCCGGGCCTTCTGCGGCGCGGTCAGCGCGCTGATGACCGGCGCGGCCTACGAGACCTCGGCCGACATGGCGGCCGAACTGGGCCCCTTCCCCGGCCATGCCGACAACGCGGACGCCATGCTCCGTGTGATGCGCAACCATCGCCGCGCCGCTTATGGCGAGACGGCGGGGTATGAGGATCTCACCGTCCGCCCCGTCTCCCTCGCCCGCGAAGCCTGTCCCGATACGGCGGTGCTGGACGCCGCCCGCGCGGCATGGGACCGGGCGCTGGAGAAGGGCGAGGCCGCGGGCTACCGCAACGCCCAGGCGACGGTAATCGCGCCGACCGGCACGATCGGCCTGGTCATGGACTGCGATACCACCGGGATCGAGCCGGACTTCGCGCTGGTCAAGTTCAAGAAGCTCGCCGGCGGCGGCTATTTCAAGATCATCAACCGGCTGGCGCAGCTCGCCCTGCAGACCCTGGGCTACAGCAAGCCGCAGATCGACGAGATGATCCGCTATGCCGTCGGCCGCGGCACCCTGAACGGGTCGCCTGCGATCGACCACGACGCGCTCCGCGACGCCGGCTTCACCGGCGCCATGCTGGAGCGGGTCGAGCAGGCGCTCGCCCAGGCCTTCGACATCAAGTTCGTCTTCAACAAGTGGACCCTGGGCGAGGATTTCTGCGTCGACGGGCTCGGCCTCGACCGTAAGGCGGTGAACGAACCCGAGTTCGACATGCTCGCCACCCTCGGCTTCTCGCGCAGCGAGATCGACGCGGCAAACGTCTGGGTCTGCGGCGCCATGACCCTGGAGGGCGCGCCCTACCTCAAGGACGCGCATCTGCCGGTGTTCGACTGCGCCTCGCCCTGCGGCCGGACCGGCAAGCGCTTCCTGAGCTGGGAAAGCCACATCCGCATGATGGCGGCATCGCAGCCCTTCATCTCCGGCGCGATCTCCAAAACTATCAACATGCCAAACAGCGCGACGGTCGCCGACTGCCGCAAGGCCTATGAGATGTCGTGGAAGCTGGGTGTGAAGGCCAACGCGCTCTACCGCGACGGCTCCAAACTCAGCCAGCCGCTGTCCGCCACCGTGTTCGACAATCTCGGCGACGAGGATGCAGCCGAGGACGCCAAGGAAGCCGTCCTCCGGGCGCCGGCCGCAGATCAGGCGACCCAGATCGCCGCCCAGGCCGCCATGAAGGTCGCCGAGAAGATGGCGCAGCGCGCCTGGCGCGAACGCCTGCCGGACCGGCGCCGCGGCTATACCCAGAAGGCCATCGTCGGCGGCCACAAGGTTTATCTGCGCACCGGCGAGTACGACGACGGCGCGCTCGGCGAAATCTTCATCGACATGCACAAGGAAGGCAGCGCCTTCCGCAGCATCATGGACAGCTTCGCCATCGCCGTCTCGATGGGCCTGCAATACGGCGTGCCGCTGGAAGAGTTCGTCGACGCCTTCACCTTCACCCGCTTCGAGCCCCAGGGCCTGGTGGAGGGCAACGACGCCATCAAGATGGCGACCTCGGTGGTCGATTATATCTTCCGCGAGCTGGCGGTGTCCTATCTCGGCCGGGACGACCTCGCCCACGTCACCGGCAACGACCTGCTGCCCGACATCATCGGCAACGGCGCCGACGAAAGCGCCCTGCCCGCCGACGAGGACGCCCAGGCCGCCGCCGCCCGGGTGCTCGGCGAAATGCAGCGGGTGACCAGCAAGGGCTTCATCCGCAACAAGTTCGCCGTCCTGGAAGGCGGCCTGTCGCTCGCCGCGAACGGCAGCAACGGTTCCGGCAACGGGGCGTCTAACGGAAACGGGGCCGGCAATGGCGTGTCCAACGGCGCCGGCAACGGGGCATCCAACGGTAACGGGGCAGCCAAAGTCGCCGGCAACGGCAACGGTTCCCTGCAACAGGCTTCGGTCGGCGAGTCCGCCGGCGTCACTGCCGCATCCTCCGGCGGCGGTAACGGCGGCTTGCAGACTGCGGGCCTTGAGAGCGGATCAGCGGCTCTCAAGGTATCTCCCGGGATCGCCGCGGCGGTCGACCAACAGCTAGACCGGATCCGCGAAGCGCGGATGAAGGGCTATGAGGGCGACAACTGCGGCGAATGCGGGAATTTCACCCTCGTGCGGAACGGCACGTGTCTCAAGTGCGACACATGCGGCGCCACAAGCGGGTGCAGCTGATCGGGCATGTTTGCCTGACCGTTACTCCTCCCTGAACTGTGGGGCGCGCTCCCAGGAGCCGCCCCTTCTTTCTGGGAGGAAAAAGAGAATTACTCTATGACTTGAGGAAAAATTTTCCTCGATACGTTTTGTCAACTTTTTAGGGGTAAATTAGACGCAGAGGCGGACGGCTGTCTGGAAATTGTTCTCCTGATAAATCGCTAGCAAGACCAAACAGAAGGTTTTCGATCTCGTCCGGTAGTACATTGAGGTTTTTTGCAATATCCGACTTTGTAACCCGCTCATTCCAAAGTGCTGTTAATACCTTTTCCCAGACAATCGAACGCTCTCTAGAGATTCCAAACGGCTCTGCTCGTCTGTATCCGAGGTTGGTAGAATTTATACAGAACATTCGGTATTGCCAATCGGACATAATTTCCAGCCGCCTTAGTCGATGTAGTAGAGCCATGACCGACACGGCCCATCGCTTTTTCGCTTCAATTACTTGGCTGAGCGTATGGACACGGGGAAGGATTGCTAAAATATCAGCCTCTGGTAGCAGGAAGGAGGAAGCAAATTGATTTGCCTCATGCTCGGCAGCTCGGCCTTTCGACCCGCCTTCCCTGTGCAACACGAGATGCCCTAGTTCGTGCGCAGCGTCGAATCGACTGCGCTCCGCGGTTTTCATGGTATTGAGGAATATGAACGGCGTTTCCCCTCGCCACACTGAAAACGCATCAACCGCCATGGTATTTTCAGCCATCGAGAACAGACGCACTCCTTTAGCCTCCAGGAGACGCACCATATTGTTGATCGGTTTTTCTCCAAGACCCCATTTTTCGCGCAACGATCGCGCAGCGATTTCTGGTGTGTCATCGCCAAGGTCGAGCAAGTCAGGTTCTGGTAAGTCGAACCGTTCTACAACCCAGTCCAAAAACAAGAAAGACAGGCTTCCGGCTGCCAGCGCCGCATCCCTCTCCTTTGCCGAGATTGAACTGAGACTTCGAAAACTAGCGGCCGTTTCATGTAGTTCTTCTACATCATCTCCGAAAAAAAAACCGACTGGAAAATTCAGTGCATTGGACAGGCGCGCAACCACCTCATCCGTTGGTGTTATAGCACCTGACTCATAACGTAATATAGAGTGTGGTGTAATACCAATAGATTCGGCCAGTTCCTTCTTACTGAATCGACGGCGCTTCCTCGCAAGCGTGAGGCGTGATGGACTGAACATTTTGGCTACTTGCGGCGGACATTGACTTCGAAGTCTTCTTCGTCCGTTGTGTTATCGCCAAGCGGCGCAATAGCCACCTTCTCCCAGTCGCCTTCCTGCAACAAAAATATACGCTCGCTATACTTTGTAATGTAACCTCCTAGAAACTCAACCGGCCTTGAAATCTCCGCACGAACCTTACTGCCACTGTCGTAGATGCACAGATACCACAAGATGTTCGGTGAGCTTGAAATTGGACTCATTTCGTCGGGACTAAAAAATTCATACTGATCATTCAGATCAACAATCTTCTCTGAAGCAGGACCTTTTATTGTCCGATTTCGAGGGGAGCGACTTTCGTCAGCCGTCCACCGATCTGTACTCAAGATAGCGATTTGTATCTTGCGCTCATGGCTAACAACAGTCTCGATTCCATTCTCATCACCCTTGTCCCAGCCCTTCTGGCGGAAAATTTGGCGCAATCTTGTTGTAGCCGCCGCCCATGCATAGTAGGCGGCGGCCGATCTTGGCGAGTCGTCTGTGCTCTGGCCTCGCGCTGCAACTGCGGCTTTTACGATTTCGATTAGCTGCTCTCGGCTGGTGTCAAAATCGTGTCGGAGCCTACGGTCAACGAACCTAGGGTCGCGGGTGATCGCTGCGGTCATGCTGCCTCGCGTAACTTTTCTCTGTCACGATCGTGAACGAAAAAAGTTACGCCGTCAAGTTTTTTTTCGACGAGCCACCGGATCGGCTCGCAATCTTCTTTCTACGGTACGCGTCAGATTACTAGCATGACCCTCACCGCTCGCCGTGCCTAGCGGCTGGACCTGCCAGAGTCTGTCGGCAGCCGGATTTTTCCGCTCGCTTCGCTCTATCGAAATGACCGAGGGGGTGCCGCATGCGACCACCGGCGCGGACGCCTCTTGCCACCCCGCGTCACCGCTGTTTCCATGCCAACCGCTTTCGCCGATTCCAAGGAACCCCGCCATGCCCCTCACCTGCGCCCATCTTGTCGGCAGCCTGCCTTATCCGGATGCTGAGACGACCTTCACCGAGATCGCCGGCCGGCTCGGCGGGCATCTCAGGCGAATACCGGACGGGGAGACCGGGGAGCGGGCGCGCTGGATTTTCTGGCAGCGCGCCAGGGTCGCCGATCATCCGGCAATGGAGGTCGCGGCCGACGAGGACAAGGCGCAGATCCATCAGTGGGACGGCAAGCTGATCCGTGAGTGGGAATTGTTCCGTTTCCGCGCCGGTATCGATCCGGCGACGGTCGCGTTCGATCCCGGCTATGCGCCCGACGCCATCGCCTCCTACGCCCGGTTCCTCGAGATGCGCCGCGCCGGGACGATCCCGGCCGATGTCCGCTTCCAGGTCTGCCTGCCGACGCCGATGGCGATCGGCTACTGGTTCGTCGCGCCCGCCTCCCGGCCGGATTTCTTCGCCGCCTACGAGCGCGCCTTCAAGGCCGATCTTGCGAAAATCTGCAACGCGATCCCCCACGGCGACCTGGCGATCCAGTGGGACGTCTGCCAGGAGGTGCTGGCCTGGGAGGGCTATTTCCCGAACCGGCCGGACAGCTACAAGCAGGACATTACCGGCATGCTGGCCCGGCTGGGCAACGCCGTGCCGGAGCCGGCGGAGCTCGGCTATCATCTGTGCTACGGCACACCGAACGACGAGCATGTCGTGATGCCGGCGGACCTCGCCAATTCGGTCGAGATCGCCCACGGCATCCTCGCCGGGCTCGACCGCTCGATGCAGTTTCTCCACGTCCCGGCGCCCAAACACCGGGACGACGCGGCCTATTACGCGCCGCTCGCCGACCTGCGTCTGCCCGCGGGCTGCGAGCTCTATCTCGGCGTCATCCATCACGACGACCGCGACGGCGACCGGCGCCGCATCGCCGCCGCCGCGCAGACCGTCTCCGATTTCGGCATCGCCACCGAATGCGGCTGGGGCCGCGGCGACCCGGCCCGCGCGCCCGGCCTGCTCGACAGCCACCGGATCGCGCTGGAAGGCGGGTGAGCGGGCGCGGGGCGCGCATCCGATTCCAGCGTCGATCCTGCGTCTTCTAAACCCCTCGGTGTCACCCCGTACGCCGCGCCGCGCCGCGGCGATTCGGTGACCAGAGCCACAGGCGCAGACTTTACCGGCCTCGCTGGACCCCGGCTCTCCCTCCGGTCGGCCGGGGTGGCATATCAGGTGTCTTGCCTCAAACCGGCCAATCTCCGCCGATTGCAAAATCACCCCGCCACCGCTTTCGCCCTGTCGATACCGGCCGTGATCCGGTGCACCAGCCAGAACGCCAAAACGCCGGCGGTCAGGAACATGATATCGCCGGCAATTGTGGCGATCAGCCCCTGCCGGAACGGCTCGACCGACTCCGCAGCCATCCTGCGGGCGGCGTAGCGGTCAACCCCGTTCGAGAACAGCACCAGCAGCCACCAGACAATGACCGGCACGACACCGATATGCCGGCGCCCGGCCGACGGATCGGGCGCCTGCGCAACCCGGAATAACTCGATCATCACGCGAGCCGGCTGAACCAGATTGGCGATCGGGACTAACCACCAGCCGACCGCCCAGCCCGGTGTGAAATTCAAATCGGCGAAGCCCAGCGCATGCGTGTTCGAAGTGGCGCGGTAGACCCAGACCAGGAAGACGACCGCCGAGACGAGCAGGACGCCGATATAGGCAATGGCGAGGTATTCGCTGGTGTCGAGCGCCGACTCAAAGGCCGCGACGGCGGGCCTGTCGCCGCCGGCGATCGCATTGAGCAGGACGAGAAGGCGGATGTCGTAGAAGAGATCGACAGTTGCCACCGCGAGGCCCAGGCCCAGGAAGATTGCGACCGCCCTGCCCAGCGGGCGCAGATTCTTGTAAACGTAGTTACGCCTCGGATCCTTCATCGCCGGTACTCCTCATATGATTATGTTTTGTTCGTTTTATGTTTCCTCTCTGTGCGGCTGTCAAGAGGAATTTGGCGCCTCGGCGCGCAGCACCGAAACGGACAGTCTCGGCAGCAGCGTAAACGCCAACGGTGCAATTCAATTTGCACCGTCATATCGACCGGAGCGCCGACAGGCGCGAAGCAGCCTGCCCCTTCGACAGGCTCAGGGCGGGCTCTGAGCCTGTCGAAGGGGAGACATCTTTTCAGCTCCGAGCCAGCGTCGAAGCACCGCGCGGGAAAGATTTCTCCGCTCGCTTCGCACGGTCGAAATGACGGGTAAGGAGTTGGCCGTTGCGCCGAGGACGGCCGCCTCTCCAGCCGCCCGGCAGCCCTACACCAGCCGGCTTTGATCGATCGCGGCCTTGATGAAGGACATGAACAGCGGATGGGGCGCAAAGGGGCGGCTTTTCAGTTCGGGGTGGAACTGGACGCCGATGAACCAGGGATGGCCTTCGAGCTCGACGATCTCCGGCAGCGCGCCGTCCGGCGACAGACCGGAGAAACGCAGGCCCGCTGACTCCAGACGCTCGCGATAGTTGATGTTGACCTCGTAGCGGTGGCGGTGGCGCTCGCTGATCGTGATGTCGCCGTAGATGCCATGGACCTTGCTGCCGCGCGCCAGCCGGGCCGGATAGGCGCCGAGGCGCATGGTGCCGCCGAGGTCGCCGTCGGCCCGCCGTTGCTCCAGCTCGTTGCCGCGCATCCACTCGGTCATGGTGCCGACGACCGGATCGTCGGTCGGGCCGAATTCGGTCGAACTCGCCGTGCCGATGCCGGCGAGCGAGCGGGCGGCCTCGATCACCGCCATCTGCATGCCGAAACAGATGCCGAAATAGGGCACGGCGTGTTCGCGGGCGAAGCGGGCGGCGAGGATCTTGCCCTCGGCGCCGCGCGCGCCGAAGCCGCCGGGCACCAGGATGCCGTTGACGCCGGTCAGGTGCGGGATCGGGTCTTCCTGCTCGAATATCTCCGAATCGATCCAGCGCAGCTCGACCCGTGCGTCGTTGGCGATGCCGCCATGGGTCAGCGCCTCCTCGAGCGATTTGTAGGCGTCCTGCAGGCCGGTATATTTGCCGGCGATGGCGATCGCCACCTTGCCTTCCGGCCGGATCACCCGGTCGACGATGCGCACCCACTGGCGCAGCTCCGGCTCTCCGGCGTCGAGCCGGAAATAGCGGCAGACCGCGGTATCGAATCCTTCGCCGTGCAGTTGCAGCGGCACATCGTAGATGGTTTCGGCGTCGAGCGCCTGGATCACCCGGTCGGGGGCGATGTTGCAGAACAGCGCGATCTTGCGCCGCGCCGCCTCCGGGATTTCCCGGTCGCAGCGGCACAGCAGGATGTCCGGCTGGATGCCGAGGCCGAGCAGTTCCTTGACGCTGTGCTGGGTCGGCTTGGTCTTGAGCTCGCCGGCCGACGGGATCCACGGCACCAGCGTCAGATGGCAGAACATGGAGCGTTCCCGGCCGAGCTCGTTGCCGAGCTGCCGGATCGCCTCGAGAAAGGGCAGGCCCTCGATATCGCCGACCGTGCCGCCGATCTCGCACAGAACGAAATCGACGCCGTCGGTATCGCGCAGCACCAATTCCTTGATCATGTCGGTGACATGGGGAATGACCTGGACGGTCGCGCCCAGATAGTCGCCGCGGCGCTCGCGCGCGAGCACATCCCGGTAGACCTGCCCGGCGCTGAAGCTGTCGGTCCGGCGCGCCGGCACGCCGGTGAAGCGCTCGTAGTGGCCGAGGTCGAGATCGGTCTCCGCCCCGTCGTCGGTCACATAGACTTCGCCGTGCTGATACGGGCTCATCGTGCCCGGATCGACGTTGAGATAGGGATCGAGCTTGCGCAGGCGGACGGTATAGCCGCGGGCCTGCAGCAGCGCGCCGAGCGCCGCCGAGGCCAGACCCTTGCCGAGCGACGATGCCACCCCGCCGGTAATGAAAATGAAGCGCGTCATGCCCATGACGGGACCGCATCGTACAGGGTTCGCCGCATCCGGGAAAGCGGTCGGGCCGGGCGCCGCGACACGTAAGAGCCGGAGCGGTGTGGCGGAGGCAGTGGGAGTATCGGGCCGGCGGCTTCGGAAAGGAGCGCCGCCGCCACCGCTACTGCTTCGGTGCGGTGGGTACGGCGGGCTGGTTCTCCGCCGGTTTCTTTGTGCTGCCCTGCTGTGCCGCGGGCGTCGAGCCGCCGCTTCCGGTCACCACGCTGGTCGGCGCGCGCTTGCTGCCCGACATGACTGCGAGCGTCATGCTGGTCGCGATGAACAGGGCGGCGATCACCGCGGTCGCCCTGGTCAGCAGGTTGGCCGTCGCGGCGCCGGTCAGGAAGCCGCTCATGCCGCCGCCCCCGCCGCCGCCGATGCCCAGCGCGCCGCCTTCGCTGCGCTGCAGGAGCACCACGCCGATCAGGGCGAGGGCCAGAAACAGATGAACGATCAGAACGACGAATTCCATATCCGGTCTGCTGCGGTTCTGTAGCGAGTGGCGGGACGGAATTCCGCATTGCGGGCCGGTCGCCGGATTGCCGCCATATAGGCATCGACCTCAGAAAAATCCATATGGATCGTGACCGCTTGCGCTAACAGGCCGCGGCGGAACGGGCGGACGCCGCTACGGCGCCTCGCCCAGATCGCGCACGACATTTTCCAGCCCGGTCGTGCCCCTGTTCAGGCCCGCTTTCTGCAGGAACCGGCAGTTCTCGCCCAGGCCCCAGATGTTGCTGCCGTTGGCCATGACGCCGCCGTCGACCGCGATGGTCTCGCCGGTGATGAAGCGCGCGTCGTCGGAGGCGAGGAAGGCGGCTGCGGCGGCGACATCCTCGGGCCGGCCGCGGTCGGGCCACGGCTGGCGCTGGCTCATATCGGGCAGGCGGGAGGGATCGCCGCCATGGGCCAGCGGCGTATCGATCAGGCCGGGCGCCACGCCGTTCACCCGGATGCGGTACATCGCCAGTTCGAGCGCCAGACTGCGCACCAGGTTGATGACCGCCGCCTTGGCCGCCGAATAGGCGTGCGGCCCGCCGCCGCCGGAGAGGCCGGCGACGCTGCCGGTCGCTACGATGGCGCCGCCCGCCGGACCGCCATCGGGACCGCCGTCGGGACCGCCATCGGGGCCGCCCGGATTGGCGCGCATCGCCGGGGCTGCGAATTTCGCGCCGAGAAACACGCTGCGCACCAGGAAGGAGAATGTGGTGTCCCACTCCTCCACCGTTGTCTCGGTAATCGGCCCGATGGCGCCGCCGACGCCGGCGTTGAGGAAGGCGATGTCGAGCCGACCCCATCGCGCGGTTGCGCCCTCGAAGCAGTCTCTCACCGCGTCCTCGTCGGTCACGTCGGCACGGACATAGGCGATGCGGTCGCCATGGCCGGCGGCGCGCGCCAGCGCCAGGGTTTCTTCGGCATTGGCGTCGTTCAGGTCGGCGAAAGTCACGCGCGCGCCTTCGCTCAGGAAGCGCAGGACGGCCGCCCTGCCGATGCCGCTCGCCCCGCCGGTGATGACCGCCGCACGGCCCTCGAACCTGTTGCCGAACCTGCCTGTCATGTTCCGCTCCGCCATTGGAAATTTCGCGTCACCAAGCCTGAAAGATGCCGCGGGTCAAGGCTTGCCCTTGCCGAACCGGCGCTTCCGGGCCCACTTTGCAGCCGACCCCATCTCTTGCCGCTCTTCTGGCGATGTCCGAGCCCTACCCGCTCCGCTTCTTCAACACGCGAACACGCAAGATCGAACCCTTCGCGCCGATCGCGCCGCCGAAGGTGACGCTCTATTGCTGCGGGCCGACGGTCTACAACTACGCCCATATCGGCAACCTGCGGACCTATGTGTTCGAGGATCTGTTGCAGCGCACGATCCGCCTGGCGGGATACGACCTGCACCATGTCATGAACATTACCGATGTCGGCCATCTCGAATCGGACGCTGACCAGGGCGACGACAAGATGATGCTGGCGGCGGCGCGCGAGCGAAAATCGCCCTGGGACATCGCCCGCTTCTACGAGGACGAATTCTTCCGCCACACCGACATGATGAAGATCCGCCGGCCCGACACCGTCTGCCGGGCGACCGGGCATATCCCGCAGATGATCGCGATGATCGAACGGCTGGTCGCGCGCGGCCATGCCTATGCCGTCGACGGCAACGTCTATTTCGACACGGCGACCTTCCCGGCCTATCCGGATTTCGCGCGCCTCCAGATGGACGCCCAAGAGGCGACCGAGCGGATCGACGCCGACGAACGCAAGCGCAACCCGGCGGATTTCGTGCTCTGGTTCGGCCAGTCGAAATATCCTAACCAGATCATGAAATGGGAGTCGCCCTGGGGCGTCGGCTTTCCCGGCTGGCATATCGAATGTTCGGCGATGGCGACCGAGTATCTGGGCGAGACCATCGACATGCATTGCGGCGGCATCGATCATGTGCCGGTCCACCACACCAACGAAATTGCCCAGTCCGAGGGCTGCTTCGGCCACCGCTGGGTGAACACCTGGCTGCACGGCGAGTTCCTGGTGGTGGACGACGCCAAGATGGCGAAATCGAGCGGCGATTTCCTGCATCTCGACCGGCTGGTCGAGGCCGGCTACGACACGATGGACTATCGCTATCTGCTGCTGACCGGGCATTACCGGGCGCGGCTAAGTTTCAGCTTCGAGGCGCTGGACGGCGCACGCCAGTCGCTCCGCACGCTGTGCAACCTCGCTCACGACTGGAGCTATGCGGCGCGGGACGGCGGCCCTGCGCGTGAAGGCGAGCTGCGCGACGCGGCGGTTGCGGAATGGCGCGAACGCTTCCGGGCCACCCTGGTCAACGATCTGCACGTCCCGAACGCGCTGGCCGTGGCCTGGAAAATGGCGCGGGACCAGGCGCTTGCGCCGGCCGAGAAACTGGCCCTGATGCTCGAATACGACGCCATTTTCGGCCTCGACCTCGCCGCCTCGACGCAGAGCCGGTCCCTGCCCGACGATCTGATGGCCCTGATCGCCCGGCGCGAAACCGCCCGCGCCGACAAGGACTGGGCGACCGCCGACGCCCTGCGCGACGAATTGCGGGCCCGCGGCGTCGCCATCAAGGACCGTCCCGGCGGTACCGATTGGGAACTGGTCGGCTGAAGGCGGCGACGCCGAGACCGGCCTCGGCGCCGAACTGGGCTGCGGGCTGAGCTATGCCGATCCGGCGCACGGCCTGACTTTCACCCTGCAAGCCCAGCGAGGCGGCGACCGCAAGCGCAGCGCACGGCATTATGTTGCGCGGGTCGACTCGCTGGTAACTGCGCGGCTGCGCGTTTCGGATCGACGCGCGGACGATGGACACCGCCGACACGGACAAAGCCGCTTCCGCCGCACCGCCATCGGCGTTACGCCCGCTCGCTGGCCCGCTTGCGTTCGCTGGCGCTCTTGAGCTGGCCGCAGGCCGCCATGATGTCCCGGCCGCGCGGGGAGCGCACAGTACAGGTCAGGCCGCCGTCCAGGCAGATCGTCATGAAGGCGCGGATGCGGTTCTGGCTGGAGCAGACATAGGGCGCGCCGGGCCAGGGATTGAACGGGATCAGGTTGATCTTCGCCGGGATGTCCCTGAGCAGCCGGACCAGTTCCCTTGCATCGGCGTCGCTGTCGTTGACGCCCTTGAGCATGACATATTCGAAAGTGATGCGCCGGGCATTGTTGATGCCGCCATAGTTCCGGCAGGCGTCGAGCAGTTCCGCGATCGGATAGCGGCGGTTGAGCGGTACGATTTCGTCGCGGATCGCGTCGGTCACGGCATGGAGCGAGACGGCGAGGTTGACGCCCAGTTCGTCGCCGCACCGCTTCATCGCCGGCACCACACCGGCGGTCGACAGGGTGAGCTTGCGGCGCGAGACCGCGATGCCGTCGCCGTCGATCAGGATGCCGGCTGCCTGGGCGACATTGTCATAATTGTAGAGCGGCTCGCCCATGCCCATCATGACGATGTTGGTGATGTGCCGGTCCTCGTTGGCCGACGGCCAGTCCTCCAGGGCATCGCGCGCCAGCATGAGCTGGCCGACGATCTCGCCGGCATCCAGATTGCGCACCCAGGGCTGGGTGCCGGTGTGGCAGAAGCGGCAGTTCAGCGTGCAGCCGACCTGGGAGGAGAGGCACAGCGTGCCGCGATCCTCCTCCGGGATGAAGACCATCTCCGCCTCGCTGGCGTCCGGGAAGCGCAACAGCCATTTGCGCGTGCCGTCGGTCGAAACCTGCGCTTCGGCCGGCACCGGGCGGACCAGCGAGTAGCGCTCGGCAAGCTTCGCGCGCACCGGCCTGGAGATGCTGGTCATCTCCTCGAAGTCCCGGACGCCGCGATGATAGATCCAGTGCCAGAGCTGTTTGACCCGGAAGGGCCGCTCGCCGAGATCGCGCACGACCTCCATCAGCCGGGCCTTGTCCGCGCCGACCAGGTTGGGCCGCCCCGCCCCGTCCCCGGCTGGAATTGGGCGCGGCGCGGGATTGTCGTGCCGTTCGGGTGCGATGCCGTCCATGGCCCCGGAAGTAGCCGCCCGGCAGCGCTTCGGCAAGGCGGCGCGTTTCCCGGTCGAGCGTGCATGTCCCCCGCCTATTGAGGGTCGGGGTTGGCGGGAGGGGAATTGCCGGGTCCGGGGCTTGCCCCGGCGGTCGCCCTGTGAGAACCCTCGGCCATGGTGGAACCGACCGACGATACCGGCCCGAAAGGCGAACGCATTGCCAAGCGGCTGGCGCGCGCCGGTCTGTGCTCGCGCCGCGAGGCCGAACGCTGGATCGCCGCGGGGCGGGTCGCGGTCGACGGCCGCGTCCTCGAATCGCCCGCCGTCGCCGTCCTGCCCCATCACCGGATCGTCGTGGATGGCAAACCGCTGCCGGAGCGCGAACCGACCGCGCTGTGGCGCTATCACAAACCGGCCGGCCTTGTGACGACAAACCGCGATCCGCAGGGCCGCGACACGATCTTCGACCGGCTGCCGCCCGAGCTGCCGCGGGTGATGACCGTTGGCCGGCTCGACCTGACGACCGAGGGCCTGCTGCTGCTGACCAACGATGGCGACCTCGCCCGCTTCCTGGAACTGCCATCGACCGGCTGGACCCGGCGCTACCGGGTGCGGGTGAACGGCTGGCCCGACGAGGCGGCGCTGGCGCGGCTCGCCGACGGCGTCGCCATCGACGGCATGCGCTACGGGCCAGTCCAGGCCCGGCTGGACCGCCAGCAAGGCGCCAATGCCTGGCTCACCATGACCATTCGCGAAGGCAAGAACCGCGAAATCCGGAAGGTCTGCGAGCATCTGGGGCTGACCGTGAACCGGCTGATCCGCACCGCGTATGGGCCGTTCCAATTGGGCAAGCTGGAGACAAGCGCCGTTGAAAAGGTGCCGGCCCGCGTGTTGCGCGAGCAGGTGGCGCACTGGTCCGGCCTCTCCGACACCGGCGACGCGGCAGAGCCGGCCCGGAAGCTGCAGCCGAAATCGCCGAAAGCGTCTCGGGGCAAAACGGAAAAACCAGCCCGGTCTGCCGCCAAATCGCGCCCGCGGCAGGACGATCGCGGCCGGAACCGTGAAGACGGACCGTCGGCAGAGGCGCCGGCGCCGCCGAAGAAACGCAGCAGGTCCACCAGCGTGCTGCGCCTCAAACCGGGCGGGAAAGCGGGACGGAAAGCGGGACGGAAACCGGGAGGAAAACCGGGCGCGCGCGCCCGTTCTGCCGGCAGCAAAAACGTCAAACCGGCAAAGAATGCGCATCGTCGGCGGAAGCCTTAGGGGCCGGCAGCTCGCCGCGCCGCCGGGCGATGCTGTGCGCCCGACCGCCGACCGGGCGCGCGAGGCCCTGTTCAACCGGCTGATCCATGGTGTCTTTTCCGGCGATGGAACCTCCAGCGTCGCCAATGCCCTTGTCCTCGATGCCTTTTGCGGCACCGGCGCGCTGGGGCTGGAGGCGCTTTCGCGCGGCGCGGCACGCGCGGTCTTCATCGACAACGACGCCGCATCCATCGCGTGTTTGCGCCGGAACATCGCTGCCCTCGGTGTGAACAGCCGCTCAGTAGTCGTGCAGGCCGATGCAACGAAACCGCCGCAAACCACCGCCGCCTGCACCCTGGTGTTTTTCGACGCGCCCTATGCCGCCGAAGATCTGACCGCAGCTGCGCTGACTGCCCTGGCGGCGGCCGGCTGGCTGGCGCCCGGCGCGCTGTGCGTGGCGGAAACCGCCGCGGCGGGCCGGCTCCTGGCGGCGCCCGACGGTTTCGAGGCACTGGACCGGCGCCGCTACGGCGCGGCGCACTTTAGCTTCCTGCGCTTCGAGCCCTGATCCACCGCCGCTGCCGGATTTTTCCTTGCACCTCCTCCGATTTCGCCGGATGTTGCGGGCCTCTGAAATTGGGAGGAAAACCATGAAGAACGTAATTGCCGCCGGCCTTACGGCGCTGGCCGCCCTCGGCATCGCCGCGGCCCCGGTCCAGGCCGCCTATCCGGAACGTCCGGTCCAGTTCGTCGTGCCGTGGCCGCCCGGCGACCTTGAGGATGTGTTCACCCGCCTGATCGCCAAGCAGTTTTCAAAGGACTACGGCGTTCCGGCCGCAGTGGTGAACCGCCGCGGCGGCGGCGGCGTGGTCGGCGCTGCGACGGTCGCGCGCGCCAAGCCCGACGGCTACACCGTCGGCAGCTTCGTGATCGGCCTTCCGACGATCCAGGTCCTGATGGGGAATGCGCCGTGGAAGCGCGACTCCTTCGAGCCGGTCGGCATATTCCTGACCTATCCCTTCCTCCTGGCGGCCCGGGGCGATGCGCCCTACAGCAACATCGCTGAGCTCGCCGCCTACGCGAAGAAGAACAAGGTGAAGCTGGGCCACTTCGGCTACGGCCTGATCCCGACCCGCGCCACCATCCTGGCCGCCAAGCAGATGGGCTTCAAATTCTCGTCCAACGCCGCCTTCGATGAGGTGACCTGCGCGACGCTGAAATCCAAGGACGCGGACGTCATCAACACGACGGCGCAGCTCGTGCTACCCTGCCTGAAGAGCATCAAGGTTCTGGCGGCATTCGCGGAACAACGCATCTCGATCCTGCCGAATGTGGCGACGCTGGCCGAACAGGTGAAAGGCCGGACGCTGCCCTTGCTGTGGAACGGCCTGTTCGTGCCGAAAGGCACACCGCAGGAGGTGAAGGACAAGATCACCGCTTCCGCGAAGAAGGCGCTCGCCAGCGACGCCGCGAAAAGGGTCGCGAAAACGACCGGCGCGGTCATCTACTGGAAGAACCAGGCCGAATCGCAGAAACAGGTCGATCTCGACTTCGAAAACGCCCGCAGCATGCTGAAGGAAATGGGCGACCTGAAAAAGTAGCGTCCGTTGCAAGGCCGGCCCCTCGCCGCACTGCCGGCGGGGGGAACGGCCGGGCAATCTTTGGCCGTGGGGGCGCCGCACCGTCTGCCGGACGCCGGCGGGCAACCGGAAGCAGCACTCCCTCGCCTTTCCGCCGCTCGGAAGCACAACTTCCTGTAGCCAGTCATGTCCGCGTTCGAAGAGGAAACCGCCCAGGATAGCGCGCCCGGACGAATGATCCTGGCGCTGTTCTTTCTTGTCTTCGGCGCCGGCGGGCTGGCGCTGATGCCATTTCAGACGCGCCTCGCTCCCGGCGACGAGGGTTGGTTCACCCAGCCCTGGCTGATGCCGCTGCTGACCCTGGTCCTGCTTACAGCGGTCTCTCTGATTTATACCGTAAGAATTTGGCGTGACAGGGAAAATACTCTCGCATCCAATACCGGGAAAGCGCTTGCCGGCGAATTGTGGATGTGGTTGCGATCGGCCGAGTTTTTCTTCTGGTACGTCGCCTATATCTGGTTGCTCGGCGTTGTCGGCTACGGCATTTCGACCTTTCTATTCGTGGCCGGCCTGGGATTTCGTATCGGCCTGAGGCATCCGAAATGGCTGCTGGCGGCGCTCGGCGCGACCATCGCCATGACGCTGCTGTTCCGTCTGGGTCTCGAAATCTGGGTGCCGCCGGCCGCGCTTTACGACATCCTGCCGAGAAGCATCGGCAATTTCCTCCAGCTGTATTTCTAGCGGGAACGCGGCAGGCCGATGGACGCAATCCTCGCCGGACTGAACCAGCTCGGACAGTTGAACGTCCTGATCGCCCTGTTCGCCGGGGCGGTCAGCGGCGTCATCATCGGCGCAATTCCGGGGCTGGGCCCGGCGGTCGCCATCGCCGTGCTGTTGCCGGCGACCTATACGATGGAGCCGCTGACCGCACTCACCCTGCTCCTCGGCATCTATTCCGGCGCCTGGTACGGCGGCGCGATCCCGGCGATCCTGATCAACACGCCGGGTACGCCGGTCAATGTGCTGACGACCTACGACGGTTATCCGATGACGCTGGCCGGCCAGGCGCGGCGGGCGCTGTCCCTCGCCTACAGCGCCAGCTTCGTCGGCGGCATCGTCAGCGTGATCGTGTTGATCCTGTTGGCCCAGCCGCTGGCCGACATCGCCTCGAACTTCGGCTCGGCGGAATTCGCCATGGCCGCACTCATGGCGATGGTGCTGGTCGTCGTCGCCCATCGCGGCCGGGTGGTGACGGCCGCCGTCACGCTGGCCTTCGGGCTGTTCCTCGCCACGGTCGGGCTGGAAACCGCGTTCAATACCCAGCGCTTCACCTTCGGCCAGGTCTGGCTCCAGGGCGGTGTTCCGCTGATCCCGCTGGTCCTGGGCCTGTTCGCCATGTCCCAGGCCTTCGTGCTGCTGCTGGGCGAGGACCAGGCCGGCGAACCGCCGCGCCTGACCGGCCGCTTCTTTCAGGGCCTCACCGAGGTGTTCCGCTATCCCAAGACCCTGTTCGCCTCTTCCGGCTTCGGCGTGTTCATGGGCATCCTGCCGGGGGTCGGCGAATTCCTCGCCCAGTTCTTCAGCTACACGCTGGCGCAGAAAACGTCCAAGACGCCGGAGCTGTTCGGCAAGGGCGCGCCGGAAGGGCTGATCGCGTCGGAAGCCGCCAACAATGCCGTGCCGGCCGCTGCGCTGGTGCCCCTGCTGGCGCTGGGCATTCCGGGCGAGGCGCTGACCGCGATGATGCTGTCGGTGTTCATGGTCCACAATGTGATCCCGGGGCCCGAACTGTTCGCTTCGCGCCCGGAATTCATCTCCGGCCTTTATCTTTCCCTGCTGGCGATGAATGTCGTCATCCTGATCTTCCTGCTGTTCGCCACCCCCATGATCGTGGCGCTGACGCGCATCAACACGCGGTTCATCGGCGTGGTGATCCTGGCGCTGACCCTCGTCGGCACCTACACCGCGAACTACAACATCACCGATCCGCTGATGGCGCTGGTCTTCGGCCTGATCGGCTTCATCCTCAAGCGCCACAACATCCCTATCGTGCCGATCGTGCTCGGCGTCGTGCTCGGCCCGATCTTCGAGGCACGGCTGCGCCAGGCGCTGGGCACGGCCGGCGGCGACATGGCGATTTTCGTCGAACGCCCCTACTCCGCCGGACTGGTTGCCATCATGGCCGTGACGGCGATCGCCATCGCCCTGAACAACCGCCGACGCCGGCAGCACGAGAGAATGGCCGCCGGGCGCGGGTGAGCCAGCCGTCCTCGGGCCATGCGCCCGGCGCAAGGCAGGCGACGCGCCGTTTGACGACAGCCGGCATATTGGCCATGTCTTGTGCGCACCTCCCATTTCCGCCCGCGCAGCCGACCCTCCCGATCGGCTGACCCGCACATCCGATACGCACCGCCGATGGCCGTTCCGTCCTTCTCGATCGTCGCCGCCGATACGCCTGAAGCACAGGTGGCGCTTGCCGAACTGACGGCCCGCTATGCCACTGTTCCAATTGCGGAGGCAGATCGCGTCGTCGCCTTGGGTGGCGACGGCTTCATGCTGGAAACCCTGCGTTCCACGCTGCGCCGCGACGTCGCCGTCTACGGCATAAATCTGGGCAGCGTCGGTTTCCTGATGAACGAATTCGAGCCGGATGGGCTCGCAGAACGGCTGCAGGACGCCCAGCGGGTCGATATCCATCCGCTGACGATGGAAGCGCGGACCGTTGACGGCAAAACGGTCGAAGCCGTCGCGATCAACGATGTGTCGCTGCTGCGCCAGACCCACCAGACTGCGAAGCTGCGGATCCTGATCGACGGCGTCGAACGGCTGGCGGAACTGGTGTGCGACGGCGCGCTGGTCGCCACGCCCGCCGGCAGCACGGCCTACAATCTGTCGGCGCAGGGGCCGATCATCCCGATCGGCGCCCGGCTTCTCGCGCTCACGCCGATCAGCGCCTTCCGGCCGCGGCGGTGGCGCGGCGCCCTGTTGCCCGATGCGGCGGCCGTCACCTTCGAGATCCTGGAACCGGCGAAGCGTCCGGTCAGTGCGGTCGCGGATTCGACCGAGGTCCGCGACGTGGCGGCGGTGACCGTCCGGCAGGCCGCCGACATGACTCTCTCACTGCTGTTCGATCCCGAGCACAATCTCGAAGAGCGCATCCTGCGCGAACAGTTCCTGCCGTGACCGGACGCGATGCGGGGGCGGGGGCCGCGGCCGCGGCGGCAGCCCTGCCCCGCCGTATCTGGGCGTTCCGGCTCGCAATCACGTTCCTCGTCGGGGCCATCGGCGGCTGGCTGTTCGACCTTGCCAACCTGCCGCTCGCCTGGATGATCGGCGCCCTGGTCTTTTCGACCGTCGGCGCCGTCGCCGGCCTGCCGATGATCGCGTCCAACAAGGTGCGCCAGCCGCTGATCGCCATCATCGGCGTCATGCTGGGCGCCCAGTTCACGCCGGAAATGGCGGCGCAGATCCCCGACTGGTGGGCTTCCGTACTGGCGCTGCTCGTCTATGTCGGCGCCAGCACGAGTATGCTCTACGTCTATTTCCGGCGTCTTGGGCACGGCCCGGTGACCTCATATTGCTCCGCCACGCCGGGCGGCCTCAATGAAATGGTTCTGGTCGCGCAGGAGATGCGCGGCGACTACCTCACGGTTGCCCTCGTCCACGCCTCTCGGGTGCTGATGACGGTGCTGATCGTGCCCTTCGGCTTTGTAGCTTTGGGCCTGTACGACCCGGGCGCCCGGGTGCCGCTCGGCGCCGACTTCGTCGATATACCGCTGGACGAAGCCGCTGTCCTCACGGCTGGCGGCGTGGCCGGATATTTCGGCGCCAGGGCCTTGAAAATTCCCGCTGCGGCCCTCACCGGACCGATGATCGTGAGCGCCGTTCTCCATCTGGTCGGCGTGAGCACGATCGCGCCGCCCGGCCCCCTGATCGCGGCGGCGCAGGTCGTCGTCGGCTCGACCCTGGGCGCCCGCTTCGCCGGCGTGCCGATCCGGCGCATTCTGCATATCGTCCTGCATTCGCTCGGCTCGACGGCCCTGATGATATCGCTGACGATCCTGCTGGCGATCGCGGCTGCCGCGTTCGTCGACGCATCGATTCCGGCGCTCGTGCTGGCGCTGGCGCCGGGCGGGCTGGCCGAGATGAGCCTGATCGCGCTGGCGCTCGGCATC
Organism: Alphaproteobacteria bacterium; assembly: GCA_965249845.1. GTDB lineage: Bacteria > Pseudomonadota > Alphaproteobacteria > Bin65 > Bin65 > Bin65. The sequence continues at coordinate 2,136,007 of CBDFNA010000003.1, read as the reverse complement.
GAGGCGGCGTTCGTCGCCGCCCATCACATCGTCCGGATCACCCTGGTTGTGCTGGTAATGCCAGCGATGTTCCGCCGGCGCTACGGCGACAGGGTCCGGCCCGAACTCTAAGGCGCTCGCCCGGGCGGCCGGGCCCGGGCTTCACCCGATTTGTCGAGGCAGCCAGGTCGCCACGTCGGGGACGAAGATCAGCAGGATCAGGACGAGCAGTTCGATCAGGATGAAGGGCAGCGCCGAGCGGATGACCTCGCCGATCGACACCTCGAACGGCGCCACGCCCTTCATGACATAGAGCAAGAGCCCGAAGGGCGGCGTCAGCAGGCTGATCTCCATGGTGATCAGGATCAGCACCATCAGCCAGATCGGATCTATATTGTAGATCGCCTGCAGCGAGGTCGAGCCGAGCAGGAAGAAAGGCAGGGTGAGCAGCAGCATGCTCACCTGGTCCATGAAGGCGCCGAGAAACAGCAGCACCGCCATCATCATGATGACGACGGAGAGCGGTGAGAGCTGCAGCGCGGTCAGGCTCTCCAGCAGGCCCCTGGTCGCGCCCGACACCGCCAGCGACTGGGTGAACACCAGCGAGCCGGCGATGATGAACAGGATCATCGTGTTGATCTTGGCGGTCTCGACCAGCGCCTTGGCCACGGCGCGCCAGTTGAAGTCCGCGCCTTCGACGCCTGTGACGGTGATCTTGTTCTTGAACAACCGGAAGAAATAGCAGGCGCCCAGTGCTGCAAGGCAGCCGAGCGCGGCGGCCTCGGTCGGCGAGGCGAAATCCATGAAGATGCTGCCGACGACCACGACGAAAATTGTGAACAGCGGCAGGATGTAGAGAAAGAAGGGCAGGATGCGGTTGACGTTGCGCAGGGCCTGGCCGTTATAGGTCGCGGACCACAGCGCCGTGCCGCGATGGTTGATTGCAACGGTGAGCGGCACGTCCAGATGGCTCTGGTCCGGATCGTAGCCCGGCGCCAGGCTCGGGTCCATCACGCAACGCCCGATGACATAGGCGAAGAACAGGATCGCCATCAGGATGCCCGGCACGATGCCGGCGACCAGCAGCAGCGCCACGGACTGCTCTGCAATGCTGGCGAGCAGCACCGCCAGCGCCGAAGGCGGGATCAGCATGGCGATGCCGCCGACCGCCATGATCGGCCCCATCGAGATGGACGGCTTGTAGCCGCGCTTCACCATATCCGGCAGCAGGACATTGCCGAGAATGGCGGTGTTGGCGATAGTCGACCCGGACAGCGAGGAAAAGACCGTGCCGCCGATGATCGAGACGACCGACAAGCGGCCCGGAATCCGGGAAATCATGCGCTCGATCGCGCCGATCGCCTTGAAGGCGACGCCGGTCTGCAACAGGATTTCGCCCATCAGCAGGAACAGCGCGATCGGCGTCAGCGAATAGCGCACAGCCAGATGGAATTCCATCGGCATGCTTTCCAGCGAAATATTGGCGAGTACCCAGTCGCCGCCCTGCGCCAGATTGCCGATGAAGAGGGCGGTGCCGAAAATGTTCGCCGCCATGAAGGCGAAGGCGACCGGCATGCCCAGGAACAGGAAGATGCACACGATCCCGAGCAGCAGGGACATGGCGAAATACCATTCCATCGCTCAGAACCCCGCATCGGTGGATGCCGTCGCGATCTCCTTGCCGGCCCTGCGAAAGCGCAGCAGGAATTCGACGGTCAGCAGAGCGAAGGAAAGGCCGAAGACCAGCAGCATGTACCAGTTGGGGATGCGCAGGTCCTTGTCCGGCAGCGTGCCGAACTCGAATTCGCCGAGCATGCCGGAAAGTCCGCAGTAGCACAGGATCGCGCAGAGCAGCGCGCCGGCGATATCGAGCAGCTTCTCCAGCCGCTGGGAAAGGCGGTCCGGCAGAGCGGCGAGGATAATATCGACCCGCACGTGCGCGCCCTTGTTCAGGACCCAGGCCGCCGACAGGAAGACGCCGACATACAGGCCGTATTCCGCGCCTTCGTGGAGCCAGGGCAGGTTGCCCCAGCCTATCTTGCGCAGGAACAGGTCGAAGGGAATCAGAAGTGTGAACAGGCCGATGGACAGCGCCACCAGGGCCGCAATGAGGCGGTTTATCTGTTCGAAGACCGACTCGAACCAATCGAGAAAGGAAGACATCGCCGGCAATTTCAGCGCCCGGTGAAAATAAAGGCGGCCGGCCTCCGAAGGCCGGCCGCCCCTTCACGCCTCGCAGGTCAGCTGCCGCTGGTGAACAGGACCTTGAGCTTCGGCCCGTGCTCCGGGCTGCGCTCGATCACTTCTGCCCATGCCGCGTCGCGCGCCGCGTCCGACCATTTTTTGGTGTCGGCCGCATTGAAGGTGATCGTCTTCATGCCGCCCTTGGCATGCCAGGCGCGCTGCTTGACGTTCAGGGCCTTGGCGGTCGCGCTGCTGCCTTCGACTTGGCCCTCCCGTGCCAGCACGACGGCGGCGATGATGCCCTGGGCCTTCTTGCTCAGCGATTTCCACTTGCGCAGGTTGAGCAGGGTATGCAGCGACGAGTTGTAGAAGCCCGGATCGACCCGGTATTTCGTCACCTTGTGCCACGGCGGCGGATAACCGCGCAGCGGCCAGCCATAGCCCTGCACCGTGCCGTTTTCCATCAGCGTATAGATTTGCGGCATCGCCGCCCGCTGCACCGTCGCGCCGAGCTTCGTGAAGAAGGCCGTGTAGACCGGCGCAACGCGCAGGTGCAGGCCCTTCAGATTCGGCCCCGCGATCGGCTTGCTGAGATACAGATGGAAATTGCCGAAATCATGATGCCGCCCGACATAGTGAATGCCCTTGGCGTTCATCAGCTTCTGGACATAGGCGACAGCGCCGTTCTTGCGCAACTCGGCAAAGCTCTTTTCCTGCAGCCGCAGCACCGGCGCTTCGGGCAGGACGTTGCCGAAATAGGCTTCGGTGCAACCGATGATGTCGTAGGCGCCCTTGGACATGCGCTGCGTCATGGTGAAGGGGCTGCCGATCGCCGGCGCGCCGCCCAGCACCTTGACCTGAACAACGCCTTTGCCCTTGGCGTTGATTTCCTTGGCGACCGCTTCGAACGGCCGGCCCGGCGGGGCGCCGATCGGAAAACAGCTGGCGCCGCGCAGCGTGACTTCCGCGGCGCTTACCGCGGACGGAGCCGCGCCGGCGGCAAGCGCAAATGCGGCGACGGCCGGAACGGCAAATTTGTGCAACTTCATGGATTCTTCCTCCCAAACTCACAACCAGCCGGCGTTTTGGGCGGAGCGCCACCCGCCGGCCTGCAAAGCCATGTCATAGCCCAGCGCCAGTCCGCGGACAACGCATTATAGGGGAACGGCCAGCAGGCCGACGATGTTCGACGTATCGAGCAGGACCAGCCTTTCCCGGAATTTCGGCACCCCACCCATGAACTCGATACGGTCGACATATTCGCCGGCGGAGAACAGTTCCGAATGCCCTTCGGCGTCGGTCTGGATCACGGCGTAGTTGGCCCTGGCGTCGTAAACGCCGTCCGACACGCCCAGGATATCGATATTGGTAATCAGATGGCGGTCGGTGTGAAGGTTGTAATAGTTGGCGACCCGCAGCGACGTAACCCGGTCGCGCATCATCGCCTTGTTCTCGAAATACAGGATATAGCCGTACAGGCCGGCATCGCGATTCTCGCGCGACTGGATCAGATAGCGGCCGTCGTCCAGGAAGAAGTCCGGCCATTCCTCCAGCCGGTCGTCGTCCAGGCAGCGGGCATAGGCCTTGTTCATCTGTTCGATGGCGAACAGCGCGTCGCGGTCGACGTCGAGCCCGATACCGCTCACCGGAGCGCCGGCGCCATCACTGTCCGCCCGCCCCGCCGTCCGGCGGGGCGAAGCCCATGAACCGGGCGTAGCCCTTCCACATGGCGCGCAGGTTGGCCTCGGTCACCATATGGTCGACCCGGTCGGGTGTGCTGTCGGTCCCATCCATCGCCACCAGCGCCGCGCCCTTGTCGTTGCCCAGCGCGATCCGCGCCTGCAGCTTTTCCGCCACCTCGGCGTCTTCCATCGCGACATAACCCGCCGGCCCGAACTGGTTGTTCTGGAACAGATGATCGCGCAGGCACTCCGGATCGTCGGCATAGGTGAAATAGGTGTAGTGCACCTCGAAGCGGTCCGGCGCCTTGGGCCGGAACTGGCGGATGCTGAAAGCGCTGCCGATCAGCGTAAACAGGCAGTTCGGGAAAATTCCGACGATCGAAATGGCAATGTTGTCGGGCAGCGCGGTTCGCAGGGCGGCGACGCGCGGCTCCTCCAGTTTGATGCGCTGATTCCGGGCGTTGGAATTCTGGTAGATCGTCAACAGGCAGTGGGTGCCTTCGTGCCACATCTCGGCGCGCGCCGCCTGATCCGGCTGGACGATGCCGAAGGCGCCGAAGAACTTGTGCAGCTGGGGTGCGTGATAGAAGTCGCGCGAATTCTCGTAAAGCAGCTTCCAGTTGGCGCGGATCGTGTGGCGCTGATAGCCGGTGAGCATCATCGGCCGGGCGAACACCGCCGACAGGCGCTCGCGGATGGCCGGGCCGAGATAGTCCTTGAGCGGCGGCGCCTCGTCGGAGAAGGTACCGAAAACAACGCCGGCCCAACTCGCGACCCTGAGCGGCTGCATCCGGTGTTGCGACCTGTCGAAGGTCGCGTCATATCCGCCGACGCCGCCGCGGCCCTTTTCCCAAGGTACGCCGGTTACCCGCCCCGCCCGGTCATAGCTCCAGTTGTGGTAGATGCAGGTAAAGCCGCGGGCGTTGCCGCGCGGCCGGCGCACCACCTCGGCGCCGCGATGCGCGCAGCGGTTGACGAAAGCCCGCAGCGCCCCGCCCTCGTCGCGCACCAGCACGACCGGCGTCGCGCCGACATAGCAGGTCGTATAGTCGCCGGGTTCGGGGAGTTCGACCTCAAGCCCGAGATAGTTCCAGTGCGGCCCGCGAAAGAGCCGCTCATCCTCGAGCACGTGGATTTCCGGGTCGCAGAACAGTTCGAACGGTACGCGGCTCCAGCCTTCCACGGGCCAGACCAGGCCGCCGCTGTTGCTGCGGCTGTCGATCCCGCCGGCGCTGGACGCCGCTATTGCCACTGAACTGCCTCCGCCGGCTTGAAGTCCTATCCGGCCGCAACCCCGCCGACGGCGATGTCGTCGTACACCGGCGTCTGCTTCGTCTGCATCGCCGCGGTCGCCTTGCGCAGATCTTCCGAGATAATCATGCCGGCGTTCCAGGTGGCGACATAGTTGAGGCCGTCGGCGATGCTGTGGTCGCGGGTGTAGTTCAGCATCTCCTTGGTGCCCGTCACGGCGAGCGGCGAATGGGCGGCGATGCTTCCGGCGATGGCTGCAACCTCCGCCAGCATGGTTTCGTGGTCCGGATACACCGCGTTGACGAAGCCGCAGGCCTTCGCTTCGTCCGCCCGCATGCGGCGGCCGGTGTAGCAAAGCTCCCGGGCCAGTCCGTCCGGCATGACCCGCGGCAAACGCTGCAGGGTTCCGACATCGGCCGTCATGCCGACTTCGATCTCCTTGACCTGGAAGAAGGCGTCGGCCGTGCAATAGCGCATGTCGGCCGCCGTGATCATGTCCATCCCGCCGCCGATGCAGCCGCCCTGGACCGCCACGAGAACCGGCACCCGCGCCCGTTCCATGACGGTGAAGCTCTCCTGGAAGTCCAGAACCGACCGGCGCAGCCATTCGCGTTTGCGCGATTCTTCGAGCCCGGTGGAGGTTTCGATCAGTTGACCCAGCAGGGCCAGATCGATGCCTGCCGTGAAATGCGGGCCGGTCGAGGCGATGACGACGGCGCGCACCGCCGGATCCTCGCCGATCGCCCCGAACGCCGCCTTCATCTCGTCCCAGAATTCGCGCGACATGGCGTTGCGCTTTTCCGGCCGGTTCAGGGTGATCGTCGCCACACTGTCGGCGACGGCATAGTCGAAGGCGGTGAAGGCAGGCATGGCGGCATTCCGGGGAAGGTTTCGCGGCGGCCCCTTACGGACCGGGCGACCATACCGGCTGCTCTCGCGCCTGCCAGCCCCTTAATTCGGCTCAGATCCGGTCGCCTACAGGCCGGCGGCCCGTCGCGCCTCGCCCAGCCACTCCATGGCCCGCCCGACGCCGCCGAACGGGAAGATGTGAAGACCGGCGATCTCCGGCAGCGGATCCTCGCCCGCAGCGGCGATCAGGCCGGCGATCAGGTTATCCGGTTTCACGGTCCGGCGGATCAGCTTTACGCTGCCGGCGCCGTGGCGCATCAGCGCGCGGGTGGACACGCCGATGCCGCAGATTTTCGCATAGCGCAGCAGCGTCGCCAGATCGGCCGGACCGGCGATGCCGAGGCGTACCGGCAGGCCGATGCCCAGGCCGCGCAGCTTCTGCGCCCAGTCGACCACCGTCGCGCCGTCGAACACGAACTGGGTGACGAAATCGAAGTCGGCGTCGCTGCTGCGGGCGTAGTAGTCCTTCTTGCGCATGGCCTCGCGCAACGCGTCCTTGCCGATGATCCGGTTGCCCTCAGGGTGGGCGCCGACATGGATCGTCTGCAGGCCGTGCCGCTCCAGGGCGCCGGTCAGCAGCACATCCATGGTCTCGGCGTAAGGCCCGGCAACGTCCGGCCGGTCCCCGGCGATCACCAATGCCTCGCGGCAGCCCGCCTCGCCGGTCAACCGGTAAAGAAAATCCTCCAGCGCCGCATGGCTCGGCAACGCCCGCGCCGCGATGTGCGGCACGGCGATATAGCCGCGGTCGTTCAGCATCTTCGCGGCGGCTACCGTATCGGCGCGGTCGCGCGACGGCAGGGATGCGACGAAGACCCTGGTGCCAACCGGAACGTGCGCGCAGACCTTGTCGACCTGATCCGGGTCCGGCAGGGTTTCCGTCGACACCTGCGACAGCAGGCGCGGCAATAACGGTTGCGGATTCTGCAGATAAGCTGCGGAGCGACGATCACGGTTCATGGTCGTGCCGATCGGCCGGGCCCGACGAGCCTTCGCTGCACGGGCCGATGCAGGGTGGGAGCGGCCTCTACGCCCTTTATCTGGCGTTGCAAAGCGAAAAAATGCAGGCTGAAATCACAGCATCGTGTGCGGACGTTCGCGAGGCCAGAACCGGGTCGGACCAACCGGGTTCGGTGTCCGCGCCGGTGCCGCGGAATCCGCTTGCCGCCCCTGTCCGGCGCGCTAAGTTTGGCGCACCGTCCCGGGCGCCGCCGTGCCGTTTCCTGACCGGAACGGTATCGGCGCGCCGGCAATCCAACAGGCATGAAAAGCGATGACCAAATTCGGAGTTGGCCAGGCTGCGGCCCGTATCGAGGATCGGGTGCTGGTGACCGGCGCAGGCGCCTATACCGACGATTCCTCTATCGACGGCCAAGCCTGGGCCCATGTCCTGCGCTCGCCCCATGCCCACGCCCGCATTCTCGGCATCGATATTGCCGACGCCCTGGTGTCGCCGGGCGTGGTCGGCATCCTGACCGGGGCCGACGTGACCGCCGACGGTCTGGGCGACCTGCCCTGCATGATTCCGGTCGAGAACCGCGACGGGTCGCAGCGCCCCGATACGCCCTACGGCATTCTGGCGAAAGACCGGGTGCGCCATGTCGGCCATCCGGTCGCGCTGGTCGTGGCGGAGACCCCGGCACAGGCGCGCGACGCCGCCGAAAGGATTGCGGTGGATTATGAGGAACTGCCCGCCACCGTCCATACCGAGCATTCGACGGCGGACGACGCCCCGCTGCTCTACGACCACATCCCCAACAATCTGATCTACGACTGGCACAAGGGCGACGAGGCCAGCGTCGAGGCGGCGCTGGCCCGGGCCGACCATGTCTGCGAACTCCGGCTGGTCAACAACCGGGTGGTCGCCAATCCGATGGAGCCGCGCAGCGCGCTCGCCATGCATGACGAGGCGAGCGGGCGCACGACGCTCGCGACCCCGACCCAGGGACCGAGCCTGGTCCGCGACATCCTTGCCGAGCCCGTCTTCGGGATCGATCCGTCGAACCTGCGCGTAACCACCGGCCATGTCGGCGGCGGTTTCGGCATGAAGGTATTTCCGCACCCGGAACAGGCGCTGGCAATCTGGGCGGCGCGCCGGCTCAATCGGCCGGTCAAATGGACCTCCGAGCGGTCCGAAGGCTTCCTTTCGGACGTCCAGGCGCGGGACAATATCACATACTGCAAACTGGGCCTGGACCGGAACGGCAGGATCCTCGCCCTGCGTGCCGACACCTTCGCCAACGAGGGCGCCTACTTGTCGGCTTTCGCCCCGCTGGTCGCCTGTGACGGCATGGACATGCTGGTCGGGCTCTACGACACCCCGGTCATCTACGCGACCGTGAAGGGCGTGCTGACCAATACGGTGCCGGTCGATGCCTATCGCGGCGCCGGGCGGCCGGAAGCCGCCTATATCGTGGAGCGGCTGATCGACAAGGCGGGCCGGGAAACCGGAATGCCGGTCGACGAAATCCGCCGGATCAACTTTATCCGGCCGGAACAGATGCCCTACGCGACCTGCCTGGGCGACACCTATGACAGCGGCGCGTTCGAAGCGCTGATGGACGAGGCGATGATGCAGGCCGACTGGGCCGGCTTCGAGGCCCGCCGGGCCGAATCGGCGAAGCGCGGCAAATATCGCGGCATCGGCCTCGCCACTTATATCGAGCGCTGCGGCGGCGGTCCGCCCGAAATCGCGGCCGGCAGCTTTGGCGACGACGATATCCTCACCGTTGCCATCGGGACAATGGACAACGGCCAGGGCCACCAGACCGCCTACAGCCAGATCCTGTCCGGCGAGCTGGGCATCGACGCCGAGAATATCCGCATCTTCCAGGGCGATTCGGACCGCGCCCCGCCCGGCATGACCGGCGGTTCCCGCTCCGTGCCGGTCGGCGGCGCGGCGATGCTGGGCCTGGCCGCAACCATCGTCGATAAGGGCCGCAGGACCGCCGCCGACATGCTGGAAGCCGCGGCCGCGGACATCGAATATGGCGACGGCTTCTATCGGGTCGCCGGCACCGACCGGGAAGTGTCGCTGTTCGACGTCGCCCGCCGGGCGAAGGAGAGTGGCGAACCGCTGGACGACTCCTTCGAACGGACGCCGGAAGCCGGCACCTATCCCAACGGCGCCCATATCGTCGAACTGGAGGTCGACAGCGAAACGGCCGAGATCGAGATCCTGCGCTATACGGTGGTCGACGATTTCGGCGACATCATCAATCCGCTGTTGCTGGAAGGCCAGGTGCATGGCGGCATCGTGCAGGGGCTGGGCCAGGCGTTGCACGAGTTTACATGGTACGATCCGGCGAGCGGCCAGCTCGAGACCGGGTCGTTCATGGACTACAACATGCCCAAGGCGGACTTTTTTCCGTTCTTCAGCTTCGACACCCGCAACGTGCGCTGCACGACCAACCCGCTCGGCATCAAGGGCGCGGGCGAGGCCGGCGCGATCGGCGCGCCCCCGGCCGCGATCAATGCGCTGGTCGATGCCCTGCGCCCGGTGACCGGCATCGACCATATCGATATGCCGGCGACGCCGCTCGCCATCTTCCGGGTGCTGAACGGCGCGCGTCGGGCGGCCTGACCTTGCCCGAACGCCGGCCGCTGCACAGACGGATGCCGGCCCCCTGGTGGGCGGCGGCGATCCTGGCATTGGCCTGGCTGCTGATCCCGGCCCTGACCGAGGCCGGGAGCGTGGCCCGGCCCGGCGACGCGGCGCGGGCAACCATGGCCGACGCCGGCGCCAACGAGTACCGCCGGCCGTGACCCGCCGGGCGCCCTATGACGGTATTGTCGTCACGACTCCGGTCTCGATCCCTTACGCCCGCTTCTCGACCCGGGGCTCCCACTGGTGGATCGGCCGCGCGCTGGCCGCGCTGGTCCGGGACTCCGGCCTCGCCAAGGAACGGTTCGACGGCGTTTGCGCCGCCAGCATGGCGCTGGCGCCGGATACCGCCGTCGGCATCGTCCAGCATCACGGGCTGTCGCCGCGCTGGCTCGACTTCATTCCGATGGGCGGCGTCACCGGCGTCGTCGCCCTGCGCCGGGCGGCGCGGGCGGTTCAGAGCGGAGACGCCGATATCGTCGCCTGCGTCGCAGGCGACACCAACCATATCGACAGTTTCCGCCAGGGCGTGGAGAATTTCAGCCAGTTCGGCAAGGACGCCGTCTATCCCATCGGCACCGGCGGGCCGAACGCCAGTTTCGCCTTCCTCACCGACTATTACATGCGCATCTTCGGCGCGCGGCGCGAGGATTTCGGCAAAATGTGCGTCGCCCAGCGGGAAAATGCGCTGGCCTATCCCCATGCCCTGTTCAAGGTGCCGCTGACCCTCGAGCAGTATATGAACGCCCGGCCGATCTCCGAACCGGTGCATCTGTTCGACTGCGTCATGCCCTGCGCCGGCGCCGAAGCCTATCTCGTCATGCGCGAGGAACAGGCCCGCGACCTTGGCTTGAGGTTCGCCCGTATTCTGGGCACCATCGAACGGCACAACGCGTTTCCCGACGATCCGGTGCAGTATCGCGGCGGCTGGGCGATGGACAGCGACGAACTGTACGCCATGGCCGGCGTGACGCCCGACGACGTCGATTTCTTCGAGACCTATGACGACTATCCCGTGATCAACATGCTGCAAATCGAGGATCTGGGATTCTGCGCCAAGGGCGGGGCGCCGGATTTCGTGCGCAGCCACAGCCTGACGACCGACGGCAGTTTCCCGATCAACACCTCCGGCGGCCAGCTTTCCGTCGGACAGGCGGGCGCCTCGGGCGGTTTCCTGGGCACGGTCGAAGCGATCCGGCAGGTCACCGGCCAGACCCTCGGCAAACCGGTCCCGGACGCCAGGATCGGCCTGGTCAGCGGCTACGGCATGATCAACTACGACCGCGGCCTCTGCTCGGCGGCGGCCATCCTGGCGGCGGGAGACTGACCCGTGGCGAAGCCGCTCACCAAACCGAAGCGCAAGAACCCGGTCCTGCGCACAAGGGCGCCGATGCTGCCGCCGGCGCCGCGCAGCCGGATTTCGCTCGGCCTGACGTCCGGCGCGGCGCGCGGAGTCTTCGAGCTCCAGGTCTGCCGGGACTGCCGGGCCGTCCAGTATCCGCCGCGCGAAGCCTGCCGGGAGTGCCTGTCGGACCTGCTCGACTGGACGCCCCAGAGCGGCCACGGCGAACTGGTGGCCCAGACCACCCTGCACCACGCGATGGAAAACTATTTCCGCGAGCGCGTGCCTTGGCGGCTGGGCATCGTGAAGCTGGACGGCGAAGGCCCGCCCGGGGAATCGGAAACGGGGGCACCGTCCCTGATCGTCTATCTCCATGGCGATTGCGCTGCGCCACCGGCCCGGGTCCGCGTCCGCGCCATGCTGGACCGCGCCGGACAGGCGGTGCTGCTGGCCCTGCCCGAAAAGGATACGCCCCATATGAGCGACGATCCCCAGATGCGCGAGCTGACCTGCGATCCGAAGTTCCGCAAGGTCCTCGTCACCGACGGCAAGAACCCGGTCGGCCAGGCCGTGGTCAGGGCCATGATCGCGGCCGGGTCCGACCTGGTCTGGGTCGGCGAGGCCGCGCCGTGGAAGAAGATCCCCGGTTTCGAGGAGATAAGGGCGCTGCCCGAGGTCACGATGGTCGACTTGGACGTGACCAATCCGGATTCGGTCAAGCGCTGCGCCGGGCAGATCGGCCAGAAAGTCGATATTCTGGTCAACACGGCCGAGCAGCACCGGGCCTACGGGATCGGCGGCCGCTACGGCACCGAGAACGCCCGCGCCGAAATGGAAATCAACTATTTCGGCCTGCTGCGACTAGCCCAGGAATTCGGCCCGGTCATGCAGGCACGCGGCGCGGATACCGAGACCAACGCGGTCGCCTGGGTCAACATCCTGTCGATCTTCGCGCTCTCCAACAATCCGGACCAGAGCACCTTCTCCGCCTCCAAGGCAGCGGCCCTGTCGCTGGCCCAGGCGATGCGCGCGGGCATGCAGCGCGCCGGCGTGCGCGTGATCAACCTGTTTCCGGGGCCGCTGGATGTGGAATGGAACCAGGAACTGCGCCCGCCAAAGGTGACGCCGGCGGCGCTCGCCCGCGCCATCGTCGCGGCTTTGCAGGGCGGCGCGGAGGATGTTTATCCCGGCGATGTCGCCAAGGACCGGTACGAACGCTGGCGCGCCGACCCCAAGGTGCTGGAGCGCGAACTGGCGCTTGGCGAATAGCAGGAAAAGGGAACCGAGATGAACGCCAACCCCCTCCTGGAGCTGGTCCGGGGCATCGCCGAGCGCAAAATCCGCGTGATCGACCTGACCCAGACCCTCTCGCCCGATTTCCCGCAGATCGAACTGCCGCCGGAGATGGGCCAGTGCTGGCCGTTCCGCCTGGAAGAAGTATCGCGTTACGACGATCGCGGCGCGGCGGCCTACTGGAACAATTTTTCCTGCGGCGAGCATACCGGCACCCATTTCGACGCGCCGATCCACTGGGTTTCCGGCCGCAACCTGCCGAACAACAGCACCGATACGGTGCCGATAGAAAACATGGTGGCGCCGGCCTGCGTGGTCGACTGCGCGAAGCATGTCGAGCAAAACGCCGATTTCCTGCTTTCCGCCGATTTCCTGCGCAACTGGGAGAAGGAACACGGCAAGATCCCGCCGCGCTCCTGGGTCCTGATGCGGACCGACTGGTCGAAGCGGCAGGATCCGGAATTGTACCAGAATTTCGACGAGGAAGGGCAGCATACGCCGGGGCCGGACACCGACGCCGTGCGCTTCCTGGTCGAGGAGCGCGACGTCATGGGCTTCGGCAGCGAGTGTATCGGCACCGACGCCGGCCAGGCCCAGCACCTCCGGCCGCCCTACCCGTGCCACTACTATGTCCACGGCGCCGGCCGCTACGGCCTGCAATGCCTGACCAATCTGGACCTGCTGCCGCCGACCGGCAGCGTGATCTTCACGGCACCGCTCAAGATCAAACAGGGCAGCGGCTCCCCGCTCAGGGTGCTGGCGCTGGTGTGGGAGGGGTAGCATGACGGATTTCTCGCCGCAGGCGCCATAGCGCCCCTGACCATTCGACGAAATGCAAGGGCGCGCGGCTAGCCGCGCAAGTGCAGCGCGCAACAGCCCTTGATATGGGCTACCAGAACATTATATGAACAAAACCGATCCGGCTTGAAGGGCCGGGCAGCCTTGCGCGGCTATCGCACGGCGGCGAAGGGGCTGCGTCCGGCGCCGGTACGCTCTGCCGGGAAGCGCTGGAGCGTCTCAGCGATTTTTTTGTAAGGATAGACCGGTCTGTCCGAAAAGGTATCGGCCAGGCAACGCAAGGCGAAAAGGCCCGCAGCATGACAAAACATGACATTTCCTGACATCCCCATTCGTCATTTCGACCGGAGCTCCGGCCCTGATCCGGGGCGGAGCGGAGAAATTTTTCCTCTGCCGTGCTTCGGTCCCGGCTCTGCGCGGGAAAGATATCTCCGCTACGCATCCCCCTCGACTTCGCTCAGCGCAGGCCCTTCGGGATGCTCCGGTCGATATGACGGGCAGCGATGCAGCGATTTACGTGCGACGTATGACGAGACATGACATTTCCTGACACCCGGGGAAGCCGCGACGACCGACCGAACCCGGACCGTCATCTCGACCGACCGGAGGGAGTGGAGGGATCTCAGTTCGGTCTATCGAACAAGCCCGGAGTACGGCGACGGGATTCCTCCACTCCGCGGGCCTGCGGCCCACTCCGGTCGGAATGACGGGAGAGGCGGAGAGAAGGCGGAATGACGAATCATGACATTTCCCGACAGGTTCGCCCCCTTGTCGAAACTCGCTCCGTGTCACCCCGGACGGAGCGCAGCGACGATCCGGGGTCCAGGGCTTGCCCTGTCGATGCCGAAGGGGCACCCGGTCTGGCCGGCGCGTGGCAGCTCACCGGGCCGCGGCTCGGGGTCCAGGGCGGCAAAGACGTTGGAACGGAAGCAGCATGACAGAACATGACATTCCATGACACCCGCACCGTCTTGTCCCGCCGTCCCCGTCGGCGAACGGCGTACGCAGAAGGCCCTGTCCCCTGGAAGACGGGCCGCCGATTGGGTGTCTCGGCCGCAGGCCGCGACGACAGCAGCGAATCCGCCCTACCCCCCAAACGGTTTCCTGCCCGTCAAAATCGCGCGCAGGAAGCGGCCGACGGCGCGGTTGGAGATGCGCCGGGCCCGGTCATCCCGGCCGATCAGGTAGGGCGGCCCGCCGACGCACAGGCCGAGGATGGTCATGCGCAGCACCGGCGAGGCCATGACCAGCCCGGTGTTCATGTCGCGGATCTTGCCGTCCGGCTCGACGCGCAGGCGGCAGCCGTGCATTTGCCGACCGATGCGGAACTGGGACCAGCCGCCGTCCCACTGGTGCGGCGCACCCTCGATGGCGATCAGCCGGCCGGCGCTGCCGCCGCGTTTCATATCGTCCAGATAGGCCTGGCAGCGCGCGGGATCGATCAGTTCGTCGGCGGTGCCGTACATCATCAGGATCGGCGCGCCGGTCGTCCGCGGTTTGGCAAAGCGGGCGATGCACGGGCCGTAGAAGGCGATATGGCCGGCGAAACGCAGGCCCCGGCCCAGCTTTCGGGTAATGCGCCGGTCCAGCGCATAGGCCGCCGCCATGCCGCCATAGGAGAAACCCATGACGAAGGCCCGGCCCGGATCGACGGCGGGATGCCGGCCGGCGACCCAGCGCAACGCGGCGAAGGCGTCGGCGATCATCATGGTCTCGGTAATGTCGATCAGCCGGCGCACGAAGCCGCCCGAACCGCTCTTGCGCGCGGCGAAGACATCGACGGCGACGGCGGCCAGCCCCATCGCCGCGAACTGCCGGCCGTAGACGTGCTCGCGCGCATAGCGCACCCCGCTCGCGCCATGCAACAGGATGACGACCGGCACGCTGCGCGCCGGGCGCCGTTCCGCGTCCGGCGACTTCGGCAGATACAGCGTGCCGACACCGGTCGCTTTCCCGGCGCCGTCCACAACGGTCGGTGCGAACGGGCTGGTCGTCGGAAAGCGGATCGCTTGTCCGTCGAAACCCTCAAGATCCGAACCGGCCGGCCAGGGCCGGGTCAACTGCAACCAGCCGTCCGCCCGGACGGTGCCGCCGCAAAGGACGGCAGTGGCGAGGCTGCCGAGCAACAGGCCAAAGCGCGCCGTTCCGCTTCCGCGCGCCATCCGGTATACCGCCGATATGACGCTTCTGACCGATCCGGCGCAGGTCGCCGCGCTGTGCGCCCGTCTGGAAGGCGAAGACTTCGTCACCGTCGATACCGAATTCATCCGCGAAAAGACCTACTGGCCGGTTCTGTGCCTGATTCAGCTCGCCGGCGAGGATGAAGCGGCCGCCATCGACCCCCTGGCGCCGGAGATGGACCTTACGCCGGTCTGGGAGCTGATGCAGAATCCAAATGTCGTGAAAGTGTTTCACGCCGCCCGGCAGGATATCGAAATCTTCGTGAACTTGACCGGGAAGACTCCGGCACCGGTCTACGACACGCAGGTCGCGGCCATGGTCTGCGGCTTCGGCGACCAGGTCGGCTACGAACAGCTCGTGCGCAAGCTGGCCAACGCCCGGATCGACAAGGGCGCGCGCTTTACCGACTGGGCAGTGCGCCCGCTGACCGCAAAGCAGCTTTCCTACGCCCTCTCGGATGTCACCCATCTGCGCACCGCCTACCGCAAGCTGTGCACACGCATCCGCTCGGATAAACGCGAAGACTGGATCGCCGGCGATATGGCGGCCCTGGAGGATGCGGCAACCTACATTACCGAGCCGGAGGACGCGTGGAAGCGCCTCCGTTCCCGCTCCGTAAAGCCGAAATATATCGGTGTCCTGAAACAGGTGGCGGCGTGGCGCGAATCCTTCGCGCAACAGAAGAATATCCCCCGAAACCGGGTGTTCCGGGACGAAACCCTGCTCGACATCGCCGCCAACGCACCGGGCACCGTGGCCACGCTGGCGCGCACGCGCGGCGTCTCCAAGGGGCTGGCGGAAGGCCCTGCCGGCCCGGCGATCCTGAAGGCGGTCGAACGCGGCCTCGAAGAGCCGGCCTCCGAAGCGCCGGCGCTGGCCGCCCGACCGGAACTGCCGGCCGGCGCCGGTCCGGTCGTGGAATTCCTCAAGGTGCTGCTCAAGGACCGCTGCGAGAAAAGCCGGGTCGCCCAAAAACTCGTCGCGTCGGTTGCCGATCTGGAGCGGATCGCGGTCGACGACGCGGCCGACGTGCCGGCGCTGACCGGCTGGCGCCGCGCCCTGTTCGGCGACGACGCCGTCGCCCTGAAGCAGGGCCGGCTCGCGCTGGCGATCCGCAACGGCGGCGTCGAAACCATCCATCTCGACGAAGGGTAGTACCGGCCAGAGCGTTTTGACTTTGCCGGGCGCGGCTCTATTGTCGGGCGGAGCCGCTGCCGCGCAGGGCGCGGCCGGGAAACTGTCGAACATCCAGCCCGCGGAACGCCCATGACCCGGGAAATCACCGTCGATATCGTCTCCGACACCGTCTGCCCGTGGTGCTATGTCGGCAAGCGGCGCTTCGAAGAGGCGCTCGCGAACCTGCCGCCGGACCTCGATGTCTATGTCGGCTGGCGGCCGTTCCAGCTCAACCCGGACATGCCGGCCGAAGGCATGGACCGCCGCGCTTATCTGGCGGCCAAGTTCGGCGGCGACGACCGGGCCGAGCATGTCTATTCCGCGATCCGGGAGGCCGGGGCGTCGACCGGCCTCGACTTCGATTTCGCCGGCATGGCGCGCCAGCCCAACACTCTCGATTCGCACAGGCTGATCGACCGGGCGGGCCGGGCGGCCGAGGGTTCGGAGGGCCGGCGCGGCCTGCAGGATGCGGTCGTGGAACGGCTGTTCCGGGCCTGTTTCATGGAAGGCCGGAATATCGGCGATCGCGAAACCCTGGTTGCGCTCGCCGCCGATGCCGGGATGGATGCGGAAGAGACCCGCGCCTATCTCGAGAGCGACGAGGATGTCGAACGCATCCGCCAGGAAGACACGATGGCCCGGCAGATGGGCATTCAGGGCGTGCCCTGCTTCATCGTCAACCGGCAATACGCCGTCTCCGGCGCGCAGGATCCGGAGGTGTTCCTGAAAGCCTTCGAGCAGGTGCTGGCGGCAGAAGAGACGGCAAAGTCCGCCGAACCCGCGCCGGCCTGAGCAGCGACCTGCGGCCGGCCGCAGAATTCGGCCGGGCTCTGCCAAACGGTCTGGAGCTACGACCCCGTACTACAACACGGTGCTGCGACCCGGCGTTACGATACCGTGTGCCGCGCGCCGGGCGGCGGCGGGTCGTTGGGGCCGCCGGCGAAGCATTGCGCGATCGCCATCCATCGCGTGGCCGCGTCGCCGCGCGCTTCCAGGCCGACATCGGCGATATTGCGCGTCTGGGTCACCACCTGACAGAAGTCCGTCGCCGCGCCGGCAACATAGTCGGTGTCGCTCTCCTCGTTCCAGGTCCAGACCGCGCCGGACGGCCCGGTCAGCCGGACATAAGGCTTGACCGCCGGCCGCTCGATCTTGCGGTTGGCGAAGGTAAAGCCAAAGGTGCGCACGCCGAGCTCGGCGATGTTGCGGATGCGGTCCTCGTCGTGCCGGGCGACGCCGAACGCATCGAAGACCTCCTGGCCGTGAGCCCAGGTTTCCATCTGGCGCGCGACGATGCTCATGCGCACGGTCATCGGCGGGCCGACCCACTTCACCCGCGTTTCCGGGTCCAGGCCCCGCCACAGCGGTTCCATGTCTTGGCACAGCCCGTACCATGCGCCGAGCAGCGCCGGTCCCTTCAGGCCGCCCGACCATTCGTGGGTGTAGGGAAAATGCCTGCTGCCGGCGTCCCGGAACGCCTGCACGAAGTCGTCGAAGGCCGCCTCATCGGTCACCGACAGGTTCACGGCGTGGTTCCAGATATGGAGATGGCCCATCACGTCGTTGACCGACCAGTCCTTGAACAGGGTCGGACGCTCGAAATCGGCGTCGTCCTTGTCCTGCAACAGCGCATGGAGCGCGTCGCTCTCGGCCCTGAAATCGGCGGCTTCGGTCAGCATGGTCCCCTCCCCTTATTTCCGGTCCGGTTCCGCAACTTCGATATCGACGAGCGGATCGCCGGCGGCAACCTGGACGCCGGCCTGTTGCAGGACGCCCGTAACGGCGCCGGCCGCCGGCGCAAAGATATCGTGCTGCATCTTCATCGCCTCGATGACCAGCAGCCGGTCACCCCGGGCCACGGTATCGCCGGGTTCGACCGCGATCTCAAGGATTTTACCGTGCATCGGCGCAACGACCCGGCCGCCGCCCTGTTCGTCCGGCAACGAAGCGGCCGAACGGCCCGAATCGAAGCGGAAATCCCGGCCGGCCTCGCTCAGATAGAGCGCGTCGCCTTCGGCGTGGAACAACAGATGCCGGTGCACGCCGTCGACCCCGAGGATCGCCCGGCCTTCCTCGACCGAGACGACATGGACGGACACGGAATTTCCGTCTTCCCGGACCGTGTAGTCGTGCGCGCCTGATGGCGAGACCGACAGGCCGAAGGCCGTCTCGCCGGCGGTCAGGCCGCATCGACTTTCCAGCGTTCCGGCGCTGGCCCAGTTGAGCAGTTCCGGAGACACGTTCAGGCTGTGTCCAAGAGCATCGTCCCGGCCGGCGAGGAATTTCAGGACGGCCGCCGCCGCGGCAATGGCAAAATCCGGCTCGGACGGCGCCAGATCCGTTTCGCTAAACTGCTCTTCGATGAAAGCCGTGGTCGCTTCGCCCCGGGCGAAAGCGTCCTTCTCCAGACAGTCGATCAGGAAACGCTTGTTGGTCGTCAGCCCGAACGCTACCGTTTCGGCCAGCGCCCGGATCAGCCGGCGGCGGGCGATCTCCCGCGAGTCGCCATGGGCGACCACCTTGGCGATCATCGGATCGTAGAAGGGCGAGACGGTCTGGCCGCTGGCCACGCCGCTGTCGACGCGCACGCCCTCGCCGGCGGCCGGCTGCCACAGGGCTATGTCCCCGGCGGCCGGCAGGAAATCCTGCGCTGCATCTTCGGCGTAGAGGCGCGCCTCGATGGCATGGCCGGCCGGGCGGACATCCGCTTGGGCAAGGCCGAGCGGCCGGCCTTCGGCGACCCGGATCTGCAGCGCGACCAGATCGAGCCCGGTAATCGCCTCGGTCACCGGATGCTCGACCTGCAATCGCGTGTTCATTTCGAGGAAGTAGAAACTGCCGCCCGCATCCAGCAGGAACTCGACGGTGCCGGCGCCGCAATAGCCGATGCTCCGCGCCGCCTCGACGGCGGCGGCCCCCATAGCGCTGCGCAGATCTTCGGTCATGACCGGGCACGGCGCTTCCTCGATGACTTTCTGGTGCCTGCGCTGCACGGAGCAGTCGCGCTCGCCGAGATGGATCGTCGTCCCGTGCCGGTCGGCAAAGATCTGAATTTCGACATGGCGCGGCCGGACGATGGCTTTTTCCAGGATCAGAATGCCGGAGCCGAAGGCGCTTTCGGCTTCCGAGCGGGCGGCGGCCAGCGCGTCCGGGAAACCCGCGGCATCCCCGACCAGGCGCATGCCGCGCCCGCCGCCGCCGGCCGCCGCCTTGACCATGACCGGAAAGCCGATGTTCGCCGCTGCCGCGATGAACGCAGCCTCGCTCTGGTCCGCATCGTCGTAGCCGGGCACGCAGGACACGCCGGCCGCGGCCATCCGGCGCCGGGCTTCCGCCTTGTCGCCCATGACCGCGATAGCGTCGGCGTCCGGCCCGATGAAGGTCAGGCCGGCCGATTCGCAGGCCCTGGCGAATTCGGCATTCTCCGACAGGAAGCCGTAGCCGGGATGGACCGCATCGGCGCCGGTTTCCCGGGCCGCGCGGAGAATATTGTCGATAACCAGATAGCTCTCGCTGACCGGCGCCGGGCCGACCGGGGCGGCGGCATCCGCCATCCGGACGTGAGGCGCCTCGGCATCGGCCTCGGAATAGACGGCGGCGGTGCGGTAGCCCAGGGCGCGCGCCGTGCGCATGACGCGGACGGCGATCTCGCCCCGGTTGGCGACGAGGATGGTGTCGAAGCGGCGCATCGTCCCTATCCGGCGTCCGCGCGCGCGGACGCCGGAGGTTCGGCCCAGGACGGCTTGCGTTTTTCGAGGAAGGCGGCGATGCCTTCGCGCGCCTCGTCGCCCAGCATGCAATCGGCAAACCGTTCGCCGGCGAAAGCGACCATCTCGTTTCTCGGCAGCCGCGTTGCCTTCAGAACGATCTCCTTGGTGACGGCGTTGGCCCCCGGAGCGCAGCGCCTGACGCTCTTGCGGATATCGGCCTCGATCGCATCCAGCCCGGCGGGGTCTTCGGCGACGAAATCGGCCAGACCGAGCCGGCCGGCCTCGGCGCCGTCGAAGCGCGCGCCGGTCAGCATCAGCCGGCGCGCCGCCGTGAGCCCGATCCGCTGCACCACGAACGGTGCGATCTGGGCCGGCGGGATGCCGAGCGAGGTTTCGGTAATGGCGAACTTCGCATCCGCGGTGACGGCGACGACATCGCCGGTGCAGGCCATGCCGAGGCCGGCGGCGATCGCCGCGCCTTCGATCAGCATGACAACGACCTGCGGCATGGTATTGAGATAGGTGAAGAAATCCCCGGCGCTCGAGTTCGCCGCGGCGATCTCGGCGTGGGACGCGCCGCCCTGGAAATTGCTGCGGAAATTCTTCAGGTCGCCGCCGGCGCAGAACACGCCACCCTTGCCGCGCAGGGTAATGCCGCGCACCGTGCGGTCGTCGCGCACCGCTTCCAGCGCCGTACGCATGGCGGCCACCATCTCCGCGCCCAGCGCGTTGCGCACCGCCGGCCGGTTCATCCACAGGGTCAGCCAGCCATCGCTACGCTCGACAATCAGCTCATCGGACATTCTTCGGTTCCCGTTCCTGGCGCGGAGGCGGCATCCATCCGGTCAGATCCGGGCCACGCCGAAGCTGTTGGGCCGCACGGTGCGGCGCCGCGCCTCTTCGACCGTTGCCAGCAGGAAGCCAAGGGTCAGGCGCGTCTCGCGCGGATCGATCATGCCGTCGTCCTGCATATGGCCGGAGGTGTAGAAGGCGCTCGACTGGCTGTCGAAATGCCGGACCAGCATCGCTTCCTGCTTCCTGAGCCGGTCTTCGTCAATTTCCTGCCCTTTCGAGCGGGCGACGCCTTCTGCAACCATCGTCATGGTCTTGGCGGCCTGGTCGCCGCCCATCACGCCGGTCGTCGCGTTGGGCCAGGTATAGAGGAAATCCGGGTTGTAGCCGCGGCCGCACATGCCGTAGTTGCCGGCGCCGAAGCTGGCGCCCGTCATGAAGGTCAGCCGCGGCACCTCGATATTGGTGACCGACTGGATCATCTTCGAGCCGTGCTTGATCATGCCGGCGCGCTCGTATTCCTTGCCGACGATGTAGCCCGTGGTGTTCTGCAGGAAGACCATCGGGATGCCGGCCTGGTCGCAGAGCTGAAGAAACTGGGTCGCCTTGGCCGCCCCGTCCGGGTCGATCGGGCCGTTGTTGCCGATCATGCCGCAGGCCCGGCCCATGACCTCGGCCTGCAGGCACAGGGTCGAGACGCCGAAACGGGGCTTGAAATCGAGGAAATCCGAGCCGTCGACAATGCGAGCGACGACCTCCCGGACCTCGTAGGGCTTGCGGTAATCGACCGGGACGATGCCGGCGATCTCGTCCGGATCGTAGAGCGGCGCCGGCCCGGTGCAGGCGCCGGACGCCTCGCCGACGTTCCATTGCAGCCGCTGCACGACTTCGCGGCACATGTCGATGCCCTCGCCGTCGTTCTCCGCCAGATATTCGACCAGGCCGGAGACGCTGGCGTGCATTTCAACGCCGCCGAGCTCCTCCTCCGTCGCGATCTCGCCGGTCGCGGCCATGAGCAGTGGCGGCCCGGCGAGGAAAGCCCGGCCCCGGCCCTTCACCCCGATGACATAGTCGCTCATCCCCGGCATGTAGGCGCCGCCGGCGGTCGAGGAGCCGTGCAGGATGGTGATGACCGGCACCCCGGCCTTGGAGAGGCGCGCCTGGTTGGCGAACAGGGTGCCGCCGAGCAGGAAGCCCTCGACCTTGTATTGCATCAGGTTGGCGCCGGCGCTTTCGACCAGATGGACGAAGGGCAGCTTCTGGGCGAGCGCGATCTCCTGCATGCGCCGGATGCGGTAGGCGGTTCCCTGGGTCAGCGAGCCGGCCTGGATGCCGCTGTCGTCGACCGCAATGGCGCAGCGCACGCCGCGGATGAAGCCGACGCCGGCGATCATGTTGCCGCCGGGCAGCGATTTCTCCTCTTCCTCGGCGTCGAGCAGATAGCCCGCCATGTTGCCCATGACGAGGAAGGGCAGGCCGGGATCGAGCAGGCGGGCCAGCCGTTCGCGCGGTGTCAGCTGGTTGCGCTGCACGAAACGCGGCTTGCGCGCTTCGGAACGGATCGCGCCGCGGCCGTTCAGTTCTTCCATCCGCCCGATCAGCGCCAGCATGTCGGCGCGGTTGGCCTTGAAGCTCTCGCTCGCCGGGCTGATCCGGCTTTGAAAGACCGTCATGCGGCGCGAGCCTCCGCGTCCGCCGCCGCCTGCCCGGCCAGCGCCCTGGGCACCGCGATCGGGGTATCCAGCAGGATCTGCGCGTAGCCCTTACCCTGGTTGTCGTTGCGCAGGCTGGCGACGCCGCCGCCGCCCAGCACGTCGTGGAGCAGGAAATTGATGGCGTTCGTTCCGGGCATCAGGAAGCGCTCGACCGGCCTGGCCGCCGGATTCCGGACCGGACTGTCGAGGAAATGGGCGAAAGATTCGGCGACAGCCTCCTCCGTCAGGCAGCGCCAGATCCAGGGCAGAAAATCGGCGCGCCGGGGGACAATGCCGATATTGGCCTTGTTGCCCTTGTCGCCGCTGCGCCCCCAGGCAAGCTCTTCGAGCCGGACCTCGACCAGATCGCCGGGCGCTGCATCGGCGCCGGGATCGGTGGGCGGCGGCGGCCGGACCGGCTCGCCGGGCGCTCCCGCGGTGACGGGTTCGGCGTAGGGCACGGGCGTGCCGTCGACCTCGACGCTCAACGCAACCTCCGCCTTCGGCGCCAGGAAGGAAAACAGCCGCACCACCGGCGACGGCCTCGGCCGGGTGCCGGAAAAGCCGGAAAGCGCCGCCGGCGTCGCCAGCCCGAGGCCGGAAGCTTCGCGCAGCAGCAAGCCGACGCCGGCCGATTCCGGATGCCTGGCCGCCAGCTTGAGCACGACTTCCCTTGCAACGCTGCCGTCGCCGGCCGACCCGTACTGGCTCCCGGCCCCGATCACCTCGATGCTGGTCTCGGTGAAGTCGCCCAGGTTGCAGCCGCGCAGGGCGGCCCGCGCCCGGGCGATCGCCGCGTCGGCGAAGACCTGCGCCTTACCGCAGGCATTGCGGCCGGTGAATGTGTAGTAGCCGCCGGCGCGGAAACCGTCGGCCCAGGTCGCGCTGACCTTGTAGTCGGGCGGCGCCGGGCGGCCCGCCGCCCCCGTCACGCGCACCCGGTCTTTGCCGGCCCGGGTAATCTCCACGCCAGAAAAATCGCAGCAGACATCGGGCACCAGATAGGCCTGGGGATCGCCGATCTCGTAGACCATCTGCTCCGCGACCGTGCCGACCGTGACCATGCCGCCGGTCTCCGCCGGCTTGCGCAGAGTAAAGCTGCCGTCGGCTTCGATATCGCCGATCGGATAGCCGATATTGTGGATGGTCGCGGCGATGTCTTCCCAGTCGGTATGGTTGCCGCCGGTCGCCTGCGGGCCGCATTCCAGAATATGCCCGGCCAGGCTGCCCGCCGCCAGCCGGTCCCACTCGCCGGGCCGCCAGCCGAAGGCGTGGATGCAGGCGCCGAGCGTGACCGCACTGTCGACGCAGCGGCCGGTAATGACGATATCGGCGCCGGCGTCGAGCGCCGCGGCGATGGGAAAGGCGCCGATATAGGCGTTGATGCTGGCGACCCGGTCGGCCGGCGGAAAGGGCTCGCCGCTGAACATTTCCACCGGCGCGGCTTCGGCGAAACTCTCCCTGTCGGCCATCAGGTCGTCGCCGCGCACAACGCCGACCTTGAGGTCCAGCCCGGCTTCGGCGATGACTGCGCGGGCGGCCTCGGCGCAGGCGTCCGGGTTCACCCCGCCGGCGTTGCTGACGAGCTTCACGCCCTGGCCGGCGATCTCGCGGATATTCGGCTTCAGGACCGCCGAGATGAAATCGGTGGCGTAGCCCATGGCCGAATCCTTGGTCCGGGCCCGGGCCAGGATCGACATGGTGATCTCGGCGAGATAGTCGTAGACCAGAAAATCGACCGAGCGGTCGGCCAGCAACTGGGGCGTCGCCATCGCCGACTCGCCCCAATAGCCGCTCGCCCCGCCGACGCGGATGATGTCGGGCACCGATGTCATCCTTCTGCAATCCCCCGAAGACCGCTGCGCCGGCAAAATCCCCGAAGCGGATGATTTTGAAAAGATTTAATTCCGCGACATTGGCGCGGGCGGCGGCCGGTCCATTTCGCCCTTGCGCCCGTCGACCTGTCTCCATCGGTTCCAATCCGTGCTATTTTCCGGTCGGGGAAAGACGGCCCGGAACGAGGAG
This sequence comes from Alphaproteobacteria bacterium, assembly GCA_965249845.1. GTDB lineage: Bacteria > Pseudomonadota > Alphaproteobacteria > Bin65 > Bin65 > Bin65. The sequence continues at coordinate 2,111,387 of CBDFNA010000003.1, read as the reverse complement.
AGATGACGGGAACGGTCACGATACCGGTCTGGCTGCTGCTGATCATCGGGGCGCTCGCTGTGTTCGCGGCGCTCGACGATGTCCTGCTGCCCACCATGCGCTGGTATCTGCGCCGGCGCGTCAACAAGGTGATCGACGAGGTCAACGACCGGCTGAAGCTGGAACTGCCGACCTTCCAGATCACCAAGCGCCGGGTGCTGATCGACCGGCTGGTCTACGACCCCGAGGTCATGAAAACCGTCGGCGCGGTTGCCGTCGAACGCGGCGTATCGCGGGACAGCCTGATGGCCGACATATCCTCGATCGCCCGGGAAATGGTGCCGGCTTTCAACGCCTATTTCTATTTCAAGCTGGGATACCGGGTCGCGCGCTGGCTGCTGCGCGCCTTCTACCGGGTCCGGCTCGGCTTCGCCCACGAGCAGGCGCTCGCCGAAATCCCGCCGGACACCGCCGTCGTCTTCTTCATCAACCACCGCAGCAACGCCGATTACCTGCTGGTGACCTATCTCGCTTCCGACACGGTCGCGCTGTCCTACGGCGCCGGCGAATGGGCGCGGGTCTGGCCGTTCCGCAGCCTGCTGCGCCTTGCCGGCGCTTACATCCTGCGCCGCGACAGCGGCGATCCGCTCTATCGCAAGGTGCTGGAGCGCTACGTCCAGATGGCGACGGAAGCCTGCGTGCCCCACGCCATTTTCGCCGAGGGCAAGCTCTCCCGCGACGGCGCCATCCATCCGCCCAAGCTCGGTATGCTCGGCTATATCACCAAGACCTTCGATCCGGCCGGCCCCTACGACATCATGTTCATCCCCGTCGCCACCAACTTCGACCGGGTGGCCGAGGAACGGACCTTCGTCACCAATCCCGATGCCGATTTCCGCGGCCGGGGGCGCAAATTCCTGATGGGCGGGACGGCCAAATTCGTGCTTCGGCTGGCCTGGCGCAAGTTGCAGGGGCGCTCGGCCGGGTTCGGCGTCGCCTGCGCCAATTTCGGAGAACCGCTGTCGCTCAGGGCCTGGTCGAACGACCGCGGGATCGATCTGTCCGGGCTGGACAAGGAAGATTTCTTCCCGGCCGTCCAGGAACTCGGCACGGAGTTGACCCGGCGCATCCTCGATGTCGTTCCGGTTCTCGCCGTGCCGCTGGTTTCGCTGGTCCTGACCGAAGCCGACGGGCCGCTCGATTCCGAGGAGATAAAACGCCGCGCGATCCGCTGGCTCGATGAATCCCGCAGCATGGGCGCCCATATCGGGCTTGAGGAAGGCGCAGAGGCGGCGGAAATCGAGGCGGCGGTGCGGCAGATGCGCAGGCGCAGGTTGATCGCAGAGCAGGGCGGCGGCGGGTTTGCCCCGGTCGCGCGCGAACGCCCGCTCCTGACCTACTATGCCGCCTCTATCGTGCAGCTGCGCGCGGAACTCCAGCGGAAGCTGTCCGGCCCTGAATAGCCGCGCACCGCAACGTTTGCCCGCACCGGAGATACTGCGCGCCGGCTTGCGGTCGCCGCTCGGCGACCTGATCGCGCGGCCCTGGTTCGACCGCGCCGCCATGCATCTGTTGACCCGGTGGTTCTTTCCGCTGTCCCGCCTCTGGGCTACGGCGCGCGCTGCCGAGCGCTCGGTCGACCGGTTTCTTGCCGAACTGCCCGCCGGGGCGGCAATGCGCAACACACGCGGACTGGAGCAACGGCTGCGCAAATTCGAAAGCGTGCGCGCCGCCGCCCTGACCGCCGAACATCCCTGGGAAGCAGCCTTTTTCGGCGCCGGCGACCCTGCGCCTGCAGAACTCGCACGGGTAGAGCGGGCGCGGCTGCTCCATCGTAACGGCTACAATGCGGCGCGCCGCCTGTTTGCACCCTACCTGGCTACCGGCCAGGCCGCGCCGATCCGGTGGGAAATTCCGGCGCCGGCCGAGGTTGCGGCGGCCTACGATGATCTGATCGCCGATCCGGCACTTGCCTTTGCCCTACCCGAACCGCTGCCGCCGGTCGCGGAATCGCGCCGCTTTCCCGCCGCTGCCGGCCGGCAGGACTTCTGGCTGCGCTTCGCCTCCCCTTCGGCCCGCATGAAGGATGACGTCACGGTCCGGGTCTACGAGCCCGAAGGGGTTGCCGACCCGCCGACGCTGGTCTTCGGCCACGGCATCTGCGTCGAGTTCGATCACTGGCGCGGGCTCGTCGACGAGATCGAGGCGCTGGTCGCAATGGGCATTCGCGTAGTCCGGCCGGAAGCGCCGTGGCACGGAAGGCGGGTGCCGGACGGCCGCTACGGCGGCGAGATGTTTATCGCGACCGCGCCGCGCGGCGCGCTCGACCTCTTTACTGCCGCCGCGCGCGAATGGGCCGTGCTGATCGACTGGTGCCGGCGAACGAGCGCCGGGCCGGTCGCGGTCGGCGGCAGCAGCCTCGGCGCCATGACGGCCCAGATCGTCGCCGACAAGGCGCGCTACTGGCCGGAGCGGCTGCAGCCCGACGCCATGCTGCTGATCACCCATACCGGGCGGATCGAGGACACCGCCGTGCGCGGATCGCTGGCCGGGGCCTGGGGCATCGCCGAAAGCACGATGGCGCACGGCTGGACCGAAGACCTGATCCAGCGTTTCATGCCGCTGCTCGATCCGGTCGGCGACCCCGTGATCCCGCCGGCGCGGATCGTCACCGTTCTCGGGAGCCAGGACGATGTCACGCCCTTTGCCAGCGCCCGGACGCTGATCGACCGGTGGCGCCTGCCGGAGGAAAACCGGTTCATCTGGCGGCGCGGGCATTTCACCGTCCCGCTGACCATGCTGCGCAACCCCGCCCCGCTGCGGCGGTTCAAGGCGGTGCTGGAGGGGATTGGTTAGGCAGGCCGCAAAGCGTTCCAACACCCCCGGGAAACCCCAAATTCCGTGTCACACCGGACGGCGCGGAGCGAATGACGGCCAGCCGCCACCTCGTTTTCGGAACCGACGTGGCGCGGCCCATCTTCGCTACGCCGGTTCAGCCTTCACCTGCGATCGGCGGATCTTCGCTACGGCCCGGTCGATCTTGCTGCGGAATGCCTCGAGCCGCGCTTCGTCGAGAACGGCCACTTCGTAGAGGCTCAGTATCTCGAAGGTCGCCTGCGGCGCGCATCCCTTGAGAATGGCGCCCTTGAGGACGCGTTTGACCGGCTGGCGAAGGAACAGGCGATCGACCTTCCACGGCGATGTCATCGTCGTGATCGCGAGGCAGTATCTGAGATTGGCCAGCGCCGGCTCGATCCCGCCCGTTTCCGGCACATTGGCGAATGCGACATCGGGCGCCCAAACCCGGTCGAACCAGCCCTTGAGCAACGCGGGCATACCAAACCACCAGGTCGGAAAAACCAGGATCAGCGTCTCCGCCCGCTTCAATTGCGCCGTTTCCGCGCTTATTCCGCTGTCGTCGAAGCGCTCGCTGAAATAGGTCTGCCGCTCTCTGGTGGAGAGGGCGGCCTCGAAGCCCCGCTTGTAGAGGTCCAAATGCTCGTAAACGACGCCGTTCGCCTTGAGTCCCGTCTCGACCCGGCCGACCAGATAATGGCAGAGACTGTCCGCCACCGGATGGCACGAGACGATCAGGCAGGTCGGCTCGTCATTCCGGAGCGTTTCGGTTTTATCCAAACCTCTCGATTCCTTTCGGCCGTCGACAGCCCCACTCTACGAATCCCCCGGATTCATTCAATGACGGATACGCTCTAGTACCAGGCGTCGGGCAGTTCCTCTTTTCGTTTGGCGACGAAGGCGTCGAGTTCCTCGCGCACAGCGTCGTCCATGGGCGGCGGCGTGTATTCCTTCAGCATCCCGGTCCAGCGTTCATAGGCGCGGCGGCGCATGTCCGTCGACCCGGCCTCGGTCCAGCTTTCGATATTCTCGCTGTCGGAAAGCGCCGGCTCGTAAAATGCCGTCCGGTAGTTCCGCATCGTGTGGCCGCAGCCGAGGAAATGACCGCCCGGCCCGACCTCGCCATAGGCGTCGCGGGCCAGGGCCTCGTCGCTGGTGTCGAAGCCTTCGCCGAGCAGCTTCTGGTAACCGCCGAGCCGGTCGGCATCCATGATCAACTTCTCGAACCCGGTGCACAGCCCGCCCTCGAGCCAGCCGGCCGCCTGGAGGACATAGTTGGCGCCGGCCAGCATGGTCGAATGCATCGAATCGGCCGATTCGTAGGCCGCCTGGGCGTCTTCGATCTTGGAGGCCGTGAGCGAGCCGCCGCAACGCAGCGGCAAGCCGACCCGCCGGGCGAGCTGGCCGATCACATAGTTCGACATCACCGCTTCGGGCATCCCGAAGGTCGGTGCGCCGGATTTCAGCGACATCGAGGTCAGGAAGTTGCCCAGAATGAAGGGCGCGCCCGGCCGCACGAGCTGGGCGAAGGCACAGACCATCATCGCCTCGGCGAGGGCCTGGGCAACCGAGGCGGCAGTCGAGACCGGCCCCATCGCGCCGGACAGGATGAAGGGCGCCACGGCGATGCCCTGCCCCCGCCCGCAATAGACCCGGATCGACTCGGTCACGACCTTGTCCACCAGCAGGGGCGAGTTGGTGTTGACGTTGCCGAGGATGACGCAGTGTTCGTCCATCGTCTCGCGCCCGAACACGATCTCGGCCATGTCGACGCTGTCCTGCGCCCGGCTCTTTTCGGTGATGGCGCCGAAATGGGGCTTGTCGCTCAGCGTCATATGGGCGTGGAGCATGTCGAGGTGGCGCTTGCTCACCGGCACGTCGCAGGGCTCGCAGACCACGAAGCTGCCGTGGTGCAGGTTGGGGTGCATGTAAATGAGCTGCACGAGATTCCGGAAGCTTTCGATATCGCCGTAGCGCCGCCCGCCTTCGAGGTCGCGCACGAAAGGCGGTCCGTAAACCGCGGCATAGACCTGATTGTCGCCGCCGATGACGACCGAGCGTTCGGGATTGCGGGCTAGCTGGGTGAACTGCCGCGGCGCCTTTGCGCAAAGATCGCGGATCCAGTCCGCCGCGCCGCGCACCATGTCGTCCTCGACCGTGGCGCCGGCCTCGCGCCACATCCGCAGCGCGTCGGGATCGCCGCGGAAGGCGATGCCGACATCCTGGAAGATCCAGTCGACCTGGGCTTCGATGCGTTGGAGCCCTTCCTCGTCCAGAAAGTCGAGGACCGGCAGGCGGCGCCTGATATAGGGCGAGGCCGGCGCCCCCTCGCGGGCGGGCGGTCGTCCGCGGGCAACCCGGGCGCGTCGGGCCATGGCAACCTCCTTCAACCGGTGCCGCACGGTCGATCGGTCCGGCGCATCGTCCGCCGTACGCCGCGTGACCTGGAGCCGCCCGCCGCATCCGCAGCGGCAGAAGGGGCGGCCGAGCCGGCGGCACCCCTACACCGGGCATCCGCCCCATGCTAGCCTGAAAATTCAGGTTAAATTCCCCAGGTCAATTTCTTCAGGGCAGGGTCCGGCTTGTCGGAAAATCCAACCGCATCGTCCGGCGGCGTCGGACAGGCCCGCCTGCGCGTCGAGGACCGGGCGCTCCTGACCGGGCGGGGCCGGTTCACCGACGACATCCGCATCGCCGGCTGCCTCCACGCAGCCTTCGTGCGCAGCCCGGAGTCGCACGGCCGGATCGCCCGGATCGAGACAGCGGAAGCGGCCGCCCTGCCCGGCGTTGCGGCTGTGTTCACCGGCGCGGACCTTGCCGGCCTCGGACGAACCTCGGTCAATCCGCTGATGCCGGAAATCCGGCCCCTGCCGCCGGCGGCGCTGGCGATGGATGTCGTCAAGTCGGTCGGCGCGCCGGTCGCGCTGGTCGTGGCGGAAACCGCCGCGGCGGCGGCGGATGCCGCAGAGTCCGTTTGGGTCGAAATCGAACCCGTCCCCGCGAACACCGCACCGGGCGGGACAGAGGCGGTTCGGGCGCGCGAGATTTGGCGCACGCTGGCGCCGGACACCCGCAACGCGGCGGCACAAGCCAGCGTCTCGCTGCGCCAGCCTCTGCTCGCCCCGGCGGCGCTCGAGCCGCGCGGGCTGGTCGCCGACGCCGCGACCGAGCCGGGACGCCTGACTGTCTGGCTCGGCAGCCAGTCGCCGCACCGGGCGCGCGCGGAACTGGCGGCAGTGCTCGGGATGGACGCGGACCGGGTCCGGGTCGTCGCACCCGATGTCGGCGGCGCCTTCGGCATGAAGGCCTCGCTCTATCCCGAAGACATCGCGGTCGCCTTCGCCGCGCTGTCGCTCGGCCGCTGCGTGAAGTGGGTCGCCACGCGCAGCGAGGACTTTCTCGCCGCCACCCAGGGCCGCGGCCAGAGCATCGAGGCCAGCCTGAGCGCCGCCGCCGATGGCGCCCTGCTTCATCTCGAAGCCACGGTCCGGGCGCCGCTCGGCTCCTGGATGCCCTACAGTGCCGTGGTGCCGGCGCGCAATGCCGGGCGCATCCTGCCCGGCCCCTACAAGGTGGCGTCGGCCGGGATCGAGGCGGCCGGCGTCGAGACCCGCCGCGCGGCGGTCGGCATCTATCGCGGCGCCGGCCGGCCGGAAGCCGCGCTAGCGATGGAACTGCTGATCGAACGGCTGGCCGAGGCGCTCGACCTGCCGGCCGAGGACGTGCGCCGGCGCAACTTTGTGGCTGCGGCCGACATGCCGTGGACGACGCCGACCGGACAGCGGCTGGACAGCGGCGACTATCGCGCCGCCTACGACCGCGCCGCCGCCCTGATGGCGGCTCCGAATGCGTCGGAGCCCGAAGCGGACGGCTTGCTGCGCGGCAAGGCCACGGTCGCCTATATCGAACCTTCCGGCCTCGGCTGGGAGACCGCGCGGCTGACCCTCGATCCCGACGGTTCTATCGTCGCGGCCACCGGGTCGACCGCCCAGGGCCAGGGCCGGACCACCGCCGTGCAGCAGATCGTCGGCGACCGCCTCGGCGTCGACCCGAACACGGTCGCCGTCGTTCACGGCGACAGCCGCGCCCCGGCCACGGCCATCGGGGCGCTGGCGAGCCGCAGCACGCCGATCGGCGGCAGCGCGCTGGTCGAGGCCTGCAATACGCTCCGGCGACAGGCGGAGGCGCGGCTGCGCGAGTCCGTCGGAGACACGCCGGACTGGACAGCCATCGCACGCCAGACCGGCGGACTGGCGGCTGACGCGACCTATACCGCCGCCGGAGAGGCCTGGGGCTATGGCGCGGTCGGCTGCGCGGTCGCCATCGATCCGGAAACCGGCGTGCTGACCGTCGAGCGCCTGGTCTGGGTCGACGACGCCGGAACGGTCGTCAATCCCATGCTGGCCGAAGGGCAGTTGCTCGGCGGCATCGCGCAAGGGATCGGCGAAGCGGTGCTCGAGCGGATCGTCTACGACGACGACGGACAATTACTCACAGGTTCTTTCATGGATTACGGCATCCCGCGCGCCGCCGACATGCCGCCGGTGACGCTGGAACGGATGGAAACGCCGAGCCCGGCAAACCTGCTCGGCGCCAAGGGCATCGGCGAGGCCGGCGCCATCGGCGCGCCGGCGGCGATCGCCTGCGCCGTCATGGATGCCCTACGCCCGCTGGGCGTGAAGCATCTCGACATGCCCTATTCGCCTGCGCGACTATGGCACGCGATCCGGAGCGCCGAAGACGGCGCCGGAAACAGATGACAGGAAAGGCGGAGCGAGAAGCATGGCCCTCCCCTACCGGAAATCCGAAGCCAAGGACTATGCCCGCGCGCATATGAAGGGCATCTGGGCGGCGGCGCTGACGCCGTTTGCCGAAGACGGCACGGTCGACGAGGCCGCGGTGCGCCGCAACCTGCGCCACTGGATCGACGATCTGGAAATCGACGGGTTCTTCATCTCCGGCAAGCAGGGCGAGTTCTTCGCCATGTCGCTGGAAGAGCGCAAGCGCTGCCTGGAAATCGCCGTCGAGGAGACGGCCGGCGGCCCGGCCAGCACGATAATGTCCTGCTCGGACCAGAATCTGGACGTCGTGATCGATCTGGCCAAACACGCCGAGGCGGTCGGCAGCCCCTATATCGTCGTCCATGCGCCGGTGCTGCATTTCAACAACGATCCCGACGATACGGTCTACGAGTATTACCGCTACATCTGCGAGCGGGTGGATATCGCCGTCGCCATGTGGAGCCATCCGGACAGCGGCTATCTGATGAGCCCGGAACTGTGCAATCGAGTCGCCGACCTGCCCAACATCGTCGCGATCAAATACAGTGTGCCGCGGGAGATGTACGCCCGGCTGACCGAGCTCGCCGGCGACCGCATCCTGGTCAGCACGGCGTCGGAAGACGAATGGTTCGACAATATCGTCGAACTGGGCTGGCAGCTCTATCTCTGCTCGTCGCCGCCCTACCTGATCCAGACCGCCGCCGACAAACGCATGCGCCGGTATACCGACCTCGCCTTCGCCGGGGAAATCGAACGGGCGCGGCAGGTGCGCGACAGCCTCGATCCGGTGCGCAAGGCCCTGAAAGGTACCCGCCCGCCGGGCAAACCCCACAGCCATCAGAAATACTGGCAGGACCTGCTCGGCCAGACCGGCGGCCATGTCCGCCGCCCCGGCCTGCCGCTGACCGAGGCCGAGAAGGCGGCGACCCGCGCGGCCTTCGATTCCTGCGGCCTTGTCCTCGACAGAGCGGCCCGGGCCGCCCGGGCCGCCTGACGATGGCGGACGCGAATCGGGACCAGATCGAGTTCTGGTCCGGCGCCCAGGGCGAAAAGTGGGTTCGTCTCCAGGACAGGATCGACCGGGTGATGACGCCGTTCAGCGAAGCCGGCCTGGCCGCGCTCGGCGATATCGCCGGCAATCATTGCCTCGATATCGGCTGCGGCGCGGCCGGGACTACACTGGCGCTGGCAGACGCTGCCGGCGATGACGGATCGGCCGCCGGCATCGACGTTTCCCCGCCCCTGCTCGAACGCGCGCGCGCACGCGCCGACGGGCGCAAGACCCTGTGTTTCGTGGAAGGCGACGCCCAGGACTACGCGTTTCGGGAAGACACGTTCGACATCCTGTTCTCCCGTTTTGGCGTCATGTTCTTCCGGAATACTGCAGCAGCCCTCGCTAACCTGCACCGGGCGAGCAAGCCGGGCGCACGGCTCGTCTTCATCGTCTGGCGCGAGCCGCGGGAAAATCCCTGGGTGATGATCCCGGTCTCGACGGCCAAGGCCTTCGTCGAGCTGCCGCGCCGGCCGGCGCCGGGCGAGCCCAGCCAGTTCCAGTGGGCCGATCCTGCATTGGCGACCGGCTGGCTGAACGAGGCCGGATGGCGCGACTGCCGCTTCGAGCCGCTGGATGTCGCCCTGGCCGTGCCCGGCGGGCCGGAAGCGGCGGCCGACTACCTGCTGCAGATGGGGCAGGCAGGGAGACTGCTCGCCGAAGCCGGCGGCGATGTTCTGGCGGGCGCCGAGGCCGCCCTCGCGGAAAAGCTGCGGCCCCATGTCGTTGACGGCGGCGTCGTGAAACTCGCCGCCGCCTGCTGGACCGTTTCGGCGGTCGCCTGACCTGCCCCGGCCAGGCCGCCGTCAGGCGGCGTCGGCGCCGAAGATCGCCTTGACCTCCAGGAATTCCTCGAAGCCGTGGGCGCCCCATTCGCGGCCGTTGCCGGACTGCTTGTAGCCGCCGAAGGCCGCCGACAGATCGGGCATCGCGCCGTTGATATGGACGTTGCCGGTGCGCAGCCGGCGCGCCACGCCGGCGGCGCGCTGCGGATCGGCCGACGAGACATAGCCGGACAGGCCATAGGGCGTATCGTTGGCGATGGCGACGGCTTCGTCCTCGTTCGCGTAGCCGATGATCGAGAGGACCGGGCCGAAGATTTCCTCGCGCGCGATTGTCATGTCGTTGGTGACGTTGGCGAACACGGTCGGCCGGACATAGTAGCCCTTGTCCAGTCCGTCGGGCCGGCCGGGGCCGCCGGCGACCAGTTCGGCGCCCTCTTCGACACCCTTCTCGATCAGGGCCTGGACCTTGTCGAACTGCATCCCGCTGGACAGCGGCCCCATCGTGGTGGCCGGGTCGCGCGGATCGCCGACGGCGATCTTGCCGGCCGCGGCCTGCGCGGCCTCGACGGCTTCGGCCATCCGGTCCATCGGCACCAGCATCCGGGTCGGCGCGTTGCAGGACTGGCCGGTGTTGCCGGCGCAGCCGAACACGCCGCCCTTCACCGCCTTGGCGATATCGACATCGTCGAGCAGGATATTGGCCGACTTGCCGCCGAGCTCCTGGGTCACGCGCTTGACCGTATCGGCCGCGCCCCTGGCGACGGCGATGCCGCCGCGGGTCGAGCCGGTGAACGACATCATATCGATATCCGGATGGGCGGACATGGCCTCGCCGACCGTCGGCCCGTCGCCGTTGACCAGATTGAACACCCCCGCCGGCACGCCGGCCTCATCCAGGATTTCGGCGAAGATGATCGCATCGAGCGGCGCAATCTCGCTCGGTTTCAGCACCATGGTGCAGCCCGCGGCCAGCGCCGGCGCGACCTTGCAGGTGATCTGGTTCTGCGGCCAGTTCCACGGCGTGATCATGCCGACGACGCCGATCGGCTCGCGCCGCATCAGCGTGCTGCCGTTGACTTCCTCGAACTCGTAATTCTGCAGGACGCGGGCGGCGGTCTTGATATGCGCCAGGCCGGACGGCGCCTGGACCTTCTTGGCGAAGCCGAGCGGCGCGCCCATTTCGTGGGAGATCGCCTCGCCCAGATCGTCGATCCGGCTCTTGTAGATCTCGATGATCCGGTTCAGCAGGTCGAGCCGTTCTTCCCGGCTGGTCTCGGCATAGCTGTCGAACGCGGCGCGGGCGGCGGCGACCGCCTTGTCGACATCGGCGGCCGAACCCAGGCTGATCCGGCCGCACGGCTCTTCCGTCGCCGGGTCGATGACGTCCAGCGTCCGGGGCTCCACCGGATCGACCCATGCGCCGTCGATGTAGAATTTCAGGTTGTTGGCCGACATGCTGCTGCTTCCTCGCGATTGATCGTGACACTGGCGTTGCGCCGTTCGCGCGGAGATATAGCGCCTGGCCGCGCGGCTTGCCAACAGCCGGCCGGCGGCCGGATCGGCGCAGGGCAAAAAGCCTGTTTCGCCGGCCCGCTTCGTGCTACCGCCGCCGGCAATTCCGAAAGGGAGGCGGCATGTCGGACGGCGGCGCGAGAATCGACTATGAAGAGCGGCCGGGCGGACGGGTGGCGCGGCTGTTCATCGACCGCGCGGCCAAGCGCAACGCCATCGGACCGGGCGTCATCGCCGGCCTGAAGAGCGCCTGCGTGGAGCTGGAGGCGGTGGCGGACGAGGGGGGCCTGCGCGCGGTGGTGCTGGCGGGCGCGGGCGGAGAGACCTTCGCGGCGGGCGCCGATGTCACCGTGATGGCCGGCCTGACGCCGGACAGCGCCCGCGCCTTCATCGCGTCCCTGCACGAAGCGATCGACGCGGTGCGCCTTCTGCCGGTGCCGGCGATCGCGGCGATCCGCGGCCATTGCCTCGGTGCGGCAGTCGAACTGGCGGCGGCCTGCGATTTCCGCGCCGGCGACGCGACAACGGTCATCGCCATGCCGGAAGTGCGGGTCGGCATCCCCAGCGTGATCGAGGCGGCGCTGCTGCCGGGCCTGATCGGCTGGGGCGCGGCGCGGGAGATGCTGTTGACCGGCCGCGAGTATGGCGCCGCCGAAGCTGCGGAAATCGGCTATCTCCAAAAGGTGACGGCGCCGGCCGATCTGGATGCCGCCGTCGACGGGTGGCTGGACGCCATCCTCGCCTGCGGCCCGGCCGCGGTGCGCACCCAGAAGGCGCTGCTCAACCAGTGGCAGGAAATGCCGCTGACCGAGGCGGTCGCCGTCAGCATCGACGCCTTCGCCCGTTCCTTCGAAAGCGATGAGCCGGCGCAGATGCTGGCGGAGGCGCTGAAGCCGAAGGGCGGGTGATCGCTGCGGGCAGCCGGCGGCGGACCGCCGGGAGCCGGCGCGCCCCTTGTCACGAAATGTCACGAAATGTCACGAAATGTCACGAAATGTCACGAAATGTCACGATCCGCCGTTCCCGGGCGCCGCCGGCCGGAATAGACAGACCATTCTGTAAAACATGTGTTTTTGCACGCCGACCTCTCCGTTCGAAGCTGCGCCGTCGGCCCGGACCGCCGCGAACCGCCGGCCGGCGGCGCCTGCCGAAGAAGCGGCTTTGTTCATATAATGTTCCTGTACGGATGTCAAGGCTTTTTTTGGCGGCTCCGTCCGGGTTCCGGCCAGGGGATTTCCCGGCGAAAGCGGCAGGGCCGCGCTTGCGGCCTTTTCACTTTGTCCGGGTTTTACACAGGAATTCGGAAAGGCAGGCCGGGAGCGGGTTGTGTCATGAAATGTCATGATTCGTCATAGTCCTTGCCTTCTCCGATTCGCTTGTCGCCCCAGCCGAAAGTCGGAGTGCATCGCCGACAATGCCTGTAACACATTGTTATTATTAGTGAAAATATCTTTTTTCGAGAGCTCTGAAGCGGGAACGCAGGATCAGTAATCAAACCGAATGCAGATTTTTTCAATACCGGGAGTGTCGCCGGCTGCGTTTGGCGACCGTTTGCCATTTTCGATCCAGCGAGCAAGTATGCGTTCGGCGAAGCCGTGCAATCGTCCGACCCGCGGGAGAGGTGGGCGTGTGCAGCCGCCCCGTTTTCTGAAAAAGCGGTCGTTGTTGCTAAGCGTCGGCGCTTGACCCCCAGACTCTTGGAACGGCAATGGGTTAGCATGCCTATCAGCGTTGAACACCGACGCCGAACAACACCATACGCTGGCATCCGCTCCCTCGAAGGCGGTGAAGGGGCGAACGGTCAGTTCGCCGTCGATGGCGGCGACGACGATCGAGTGCCGGCCCGGCGTGTGCGAGCGGTCCACGATAAGGGTATCGCCGGCAAGGATCCGCCGGTCGGCCACAGGGTCATTTCACGCTAAGGTGCCAGCCGGATATCGAAGGCCCCAATGACGATATCTGAGCAAAATGATGCTGATCTGATGCGTCCGATGACCCGGGTAGGGGCGACGCATGCGTCGCCCCTACGGTCTCCCGCCCACGTGAATGGACGTACGATCAGCGTGAAACGGTCCTGTACGGGCGGCAATACCGATTTCATCAACATGCTGGCGCATGATAGGCTCGTGTCGAAGAGGATCTCCAAGATGGAGTCCGTCCAGTCGTAGCTGGAATGAGCGACTGGAAAGCCGAAACATCCACATCGTTCCGCCCGAGAACGACGCACTTCCCGGAGGCTTGTCATGGTCACCCGGCCCGACATGGCCCGGCATTTCACCGAGGTCTCTCCGGTCTACCGGTCCGTTCGCACGACCGACCGGGAACCGGTGGAACGAATCGCACGGGAGATCGAAGGTCTGGCCAAGCCGAGGGGCGCGGACATCGGCTGCGGCGCCGGGCGCTATGTCCTGTTGATGTTCGAGACGATACCGCATCTCTTTCTCGCCTGCGTCGATGCCAACCCTGCAATGCTGAAACAGGTCGACGGGTTGCTCAGGGCCAACGGAATCGACAAGTTCGAGACGCGACAGTCGACCGTTGAACGTCTCGATCTTGAGCCTGGCGAGTACGACTTCGTGTCCTCCTTCAACGCCGTGCATCATTTCGACTTTCCGGCCTTCCTCGGGAAATCGCGCGACGGGCTAGCCGAAGACGGACGACTGTTCGTCTATACGCGGCTGCCCGAACAGAACTCGCGCAGCGTCTGGGGCCGGTATTTTCCGGGTTTTGTCGAAAAGGAAACACGACTGCTGACACTCGGCGACATCCACGGGGCAATCGAGGACACCCCAGGGCTCAGGTTCTGCGGTGCGACATGTTTGAGGTATCGCCGGCAAGCACCGCTCGAGCGCCTCCTCGAGCAGGCCAGGAACCGGCACTATTCGACGTTCTCTCTCTACGAACCGGACGCTTTTGATGAGGCGCTGGCTGCCTTCCGAACGATCATCGAACGTCGTTTTGCCGATCCCGTCGAATGGTACGACGAGAATGTCCTCATCCACGCGGTGCGCGACGACGACGGGTGAGAAATGTGGGCGGCCCCCGCGACTCTACAACTCGTCATCAATACGCGTGGCCGGGTCGCCGCGGACGGTTGCCCGCCCGCAGCTACCGGGCTGTGATATTCTGAAGAATGAGTCTGGTTGTTGCCGTGAGATGACCAGTGAATGCCAAGCGCTCCGGTTTCGCTCGTACGCTTCCCGTCCATCCCCATCCCGGCACCCTTCGTTCAACTGCGTGCCCGTCGGTCCGAGGCGAAGACGAAGCCTTGCTCGTCATGTGCTCTCATAATGAGGGCGTCCCGATGTTGCGCGGCAGTGATTTCACGAATAGTCCTGGTTCGAAGTCTGCCGGTCAGAGCCGGCCTGTCTTGATGATCCTCCAACACCTCCGCCCATGCCTGAGTTGCGCGCCCGAGTCGGTCACAGCCCTCCGGATTCGATGAAAGACGTGAGTTCGCGAAGCGCCGCGTCGTCGCGCATCTGCCGGGGCGGGCTCTTCATGTAGTAGGCGCTGGGCGCCTCGAGCGGACCGGCCAGTCCCAGCACGAGACCGAGTTTGGCGCACCGCACCGCGTCGATCACCACACCCGCGCTGTTGGGGGAGTCCTGAACCGAGAGCCTGAGCTCCAGATCGAGCGGTACGTCACCGAAGCCTCGCCCCTCCATACGAATGAAGGCGATCTTGTTGTCGTCCTGCCACGGGACGTAATCGGAAGGACCGATGTGGATGTCGTGACTGTCCAATCGCTCATCGAGCTGGCTCTGAACCGACTCCGTCTTCGATCGCTTCTTGGACTGGAGACGGGCACGCTCCAACATGTTTAGAAAATCGGTATTTCCTCCGGTGTTGAGCTGGTAGGTCCGGTCGAGCTTGACCCCCCTGTCCACGAAGAGGCGGCAGAGGGTGCGGTGGACGATGGTCGCGCCTACTTGACTCTTGATGTCGTCGCCGATGATCGGGAGGCCGGCCGCTCGGAATCGCTCCCCCCACTCGATGTCGGAGGCCAGGAAGACCGGCACGCAGTTGACCAGTGCGACGCCGGCATCGAGACAGGCTCGGGCGTAGTGACGGACGGCCTGCTCCGATCCGACCGGCAGGTAACAGATGAGCACATCGGCTCCTGCCGAGCGCAGCGCGGCCGTCACGTCCACAGGGGCTTCGTCGGCGGGGCGGAACGCTTCGTCCGCGGGATAGTCCCCCATGTGGCCCGCGACCCCGTCGAGAACCGGCCCCATATGAACGGTCACCCCCCCTGCCGGCAATACGGGTTGAAAAACCCGAGCGCAGTTCGGCGCTGCGAACACCGCGTCCTCCAGCGAGTGGCCGACTTTGCGTTGATCGATGTCGAACGCCGCAACGATCTCGATGTCCGAGGCGTGCCAGCCACCAATGCTCTCGTGCATCAGTCCTGTCGATTGCGATGTGTTACCCGTGCGGTAGTACTCGATGCCTTGAATCAGCGAGCTGGCGCAGTTGCCGATACCGGCAATCGCGACACGAATTTTGTCCATGACGTGGCTCCTGTTTTCTGTGGTTATGTGGTTACGGCAAAGCGGACCGAGCGCTCGGGTCACGGGTCCGCGCTGTCCTGATGGAAAGGCTCACCGCGCCGATCCCGGCCGATGCCATGATCCTCTCCGGAGTTGGAATCAGGGGGCCCGAGCAACCGCGTCCGGTCCTCTGCGCTCAGGCCCAACAACCCGGCGATCGGCTCGATTCGATCGGCCGAGAGAGCTCCGCGACGCCGGGCCTCGGTGGCCAGCGCGAGCAAGCGCGATACGAAGGCGTCGTGCTCGCGTTCTCGCCCGCCCTCCAGCCGTCCCACCGCGTGCAAGGCGCGGTCGCTCTCTCCCTCTTGCGCTGTGTCGATCAATCGGTCGCGTGCGTCATCCGAAAGGAAACGGAGATTTCTGAGCCCATGCGCGACGAGGGATCGAGTCACGCCGAAGTAACCAGCAACCTGAGACAGTTCGTAGGTGTTGAATCCCCAACTCCCACGGCGGGATCGACCGCTCACTCGGACCCGCGATTGGTCTTTGGGGACCGCGGCCTGGTCGGAGAAGACCTCCAACACGCCCCCGAGGCTCGCCGCCATGGTGTCCCGGCCAATCGAATGGAGATAGCGCTCTACTCCCTTTGCAGGCATGAGGAACCGGCTCGCGAAGGCATTGGCGCGCACCTCGTGGCGATGGCCCATGTCGTCCCTGCGGCAGATGAGCCAGCGCCGCTCGGATTCGAAAAACAGATGGGCGAGCCCATGGACCATCCAGAATCGCCGTTCCTCCGGGCTGGAGTTCCGGTTGACGATGACCAGCGGTCCTGTTTCCGGCGTATGCAAATACAAGCACAAGGCGGATTCCGGTAGCGCGAGGCGCGAGATCCGCACCCTCAAGGTCGCCAGGGTTTGAGGGACGTCACGGATGGGCGCCGAACCCAGACCCAGACGCCGTCGCTCGTCCTCGGCAACCGTGTAGCCTTGATGAGCGGCCTCCCAGTGGGTTCGCGAGTTCGTCCCCCGAAACGCGAACGCCTGGGGGGCGTAGACGTCGACACCGAGCTCGGCCTCGATCCTCGTGAGCTGCCTGGAAAGCTCGATCAGACGCTCGATGTCCGCACGCAATCCGGCCAAATCCGTTTCCAACCCCAGCAGAGCGCCGAGAATTTCGTCGAGTATCCTGTCCTTCTCCGCGACCGAGACGCCGGCCGCCTGCCCGACACCGGCCGCCTGCCCAACACCGGTTAACAGCGTCGTGGGACTATGCCGGAATATGGCCGAGAACCGGACCACCTCGTCAGCGGTGACATGGCGATTTCCGGACTCGATCTGCGTCACCGCCGAGCGTGACAGCCCCACCTGCCTTCCCACTTCGGACTGGCTCATGCCCGATCCGATCCGAAGCTGGCGCAGTCGTCGGCTGAGCTCGTTCATGTGTGACGATCCGTGGAAACAGTTATTGCATATGCGACCGAATATCTAACAAATACACCGAGAAAATGCGAGAATGTATGAAAAAAGAACGCATTCTCAAATACTGACTCGCCATGAGGCCGTGCACTGGCATGCAGTATTCACTTCCGGCAGGAGCGGCCTGTTATTCGGCGCGGGGGTTCGACGCCGATCAGCGCGCGAACCCATTGATGTTGTTTGATTCTGAAGGGTCAAAGTTGCGCGCCGAATAACACCCAGGGCCGCAAGCGCAGGCTCCGCCCGGCGTCTTTGGACCCCACGGACCGCCGCTTCGCTTCGTCCGGGGTGACATGGGCGGAATGGCAGGTGTGATGAAATGTCATGATCGGACCGGAGGTCGGGCCGGTTCGGGAAAAGGAATTCATAGGAAATATACACCGGCATTACGATATTTCAAGGAATTTTATCATCAAATCACGGGCGCAGGCCGGATAGCGCCGGCTTCGCGCAGGGCCGCGACCTCTCGTTCGGAAAAGCCGAAATCCGCCAATACCGCTTCGGTGTCCTCGCCGATCGCGGATGCCCGGCCGGCGATGGCGGGCCCATCCTCGCTCGCCATGAAGGCGCCGCCGATGGTGCGCGGGGCCGCAGGTTTCTCCGCCGGATCGTCCTGGAACACCGCCCGATGCGCCATCTGGTCGAGGGCGGTGACGGCTTTGGCGTCGAGGACGCAGGAGGCCGACTGGCCGTCCGCGCGCAGCCGGGCTTCCCACTCCTTCATCGGGCGCGTGCGGAAGGCCGCGTAGACGGTGTCGACGACCTCTTGCGAGCGTGGGCCGGCCGGGTCTTCGGGATCGAAATCGTCCCACAGGCCGGGGTCGAGCCCGGCCAGTTCCAGCACAATCCGGCCCTGAGCCCGCGTCACTGCGCTCACCGCGATATAGCCGTCGCTGCACGGAAAGGCGTCCGCCGTCAGCACCGCGGCGGTCGAGCGGTTGCCGATCAGGCCGCCACCGCTGCCGTCGGTGAAGACTCGGGAGAACACCGACATTTGCATCAGGATCGCCGCATCGATCATGGCGAGATCGATAAATTGCCCGCGGCCGGTCCGCGCCCGGCGGAACAGGGCCGTAGCGATGGCATAGGCGGCGAGGAAGGCGGTCGGCACATCGACCGGCAGGAAGCCGGCGCGGGTCGGCCCGGTTTCCGGATGGCCGTTGTTCGACATCATGCCGGAAATCGCCTGGATCGTGCCGTCATAGGCCGGCTCTCCCGCCAGCGGGCCGGTCTGGCCGTAGCCCGAGATCGAACAGTAGACGATATCCGGCCGCGCCTCGCGTACCGCCTCGTAGTCCAGGCCGAGCCTGGCCATCGCGCCGGGCCGGAAATTCTCCAGGAACACGTCGCAGCCGGCAGCGATCTTCAGGATAGCGTCGCGGCCCGCCGGGTTCTTCAGGTCGATCGAGACCGCCCGCTTGCCCCGGTTGACCAGCTCGTAGGCTGCAGAATCGGCGTCCGGCGGCTGGGAACTCGTCTTGAAGATCTGCCGGAGCTGGTCGCCGCGCGCCGGCTCGACCTTGATGACCTCGGCACCCTGGTTGCCCAGCAACTGCGCCGCATAGGGCCCGGAAACGACCTGGCTGAAATCGAGAATGCGGATGCCGCCATAGGCCTGGGGCATGGGGCTGTTCCCTTCGATACCTGCCGGTAACTGCGACGCTGCTTATAAGAAATTCTTGGCGTATCTCGAATTTTAATTCGGGTTGTGCCAATGCTGTCGAATAGCCACGATGCAGCGACGCGCAAAGCCTCTAGCAAGGTGAACTATGAAATGGGCATTCATTAGGTCGCGCCAATTTGAAATCGCATTGTGCCGGGTTATCGGCCAATTGCATCTCCGAATACGTTCGTTGTCGCCGATAGTTAGCATCTTGGCTGCGGCGGTTGCCGCAACCCTGGTGCAACCTGCGGTGGCAAATGACGCGCCTTCCGTCGGCAGCCGCATACCGGACAGCGCGGCCACCGTGCGGCCGGTCCATGTCATCGGCCGCGAGGATATCGAACGCTCGGGCATGTCGACCATTCACGAGCTGCTGGTCAGCCGTAGCGGCTACAACAATTTCGGCCTGTACCGGCCCCAGCTGGGCGCCACGGTCGTCATGATAGACGGCCGCGCATATCCGGTTCGAATTCGACCTTCGTCCTGCAATCGCTGCCGGTTCCGGCCATCGAGCGGATCGAATTCATGAGCGACGGCGCCGCGGCCCTGTACGCCGGCGGCGCGACCGGCGCGATCAACATCGTGCTGCGGCGCGGTTTCGAGGGTGCGACGGCCTGGGCCGGCGCCGAGCGACCGGGCCAGAGGGGCGGCGAAATCGAGAATGCCGGCGCCCTGTGGGGCGGCAAGGTCGGGCGCGGCCGTCTGACGATCGGCGTCAACGGCTTCCGGCGAGCCGAGATCCGCAGCAAGGACCGGGCCTACAGCCGTGCCTCCTGGGCCGATGGGGGGTCGTTCGCCGGCACGGCCGGCCTCAACGAGGGCGGCAACACGCTCTACTTCAGGGATGACGAGGGGACGCCCGGCGACCCTGCCGACGATACGACAGTGGCCCGCTCGCTGGGCGCCTGTTCGGGCGGCGGCTACACGGGTACGCTTTCCAATCCATTCGGGATACCGGGCACCGGCTGCGGTTTCGCCTATGCTGATATCTCCTAGGAAACCGTGCGCGTCGGACGCTACAGCCTGTTCGCCAATTTCGACCATCCGCTCGACAATGCCGCGACCTTTTATGCCGCCGCGCGGTTCGCACAGGGCGAAACGGCGGATCGCTTTGCGCCGCCCGTCGGGGAATTCGAATTCGAGCCGTCGCAGGAACTCCGCACCCGGCTCCTTGCGGAACAGGACATTTCTACGGTTCCGGACAAACTGAATGTCGCCCACCGCTTTACCGCGCACGGCAACCGCGACTGGATTGTCGACCTGGTCGAATACGATGTGACGGCCGGCCTGCGCGGCCGTCTCGGGGCCGGAATCGGCTACGACATGCATGTGCGCAGCCATCGTGCCACTGGCCCGGAACGCGGCGGAAACTTTGTGAGCAAGCGGCTGATCCAGGCGGCCATTGCCGATAACAGCTACTATCTCGAAGACCCGCTCAATCCGCCGGACGACCGGGCCGAAGCGCACCGGCAGGCGATCCGCAACGCTGCCGTCCGGCTGAAGCGCGACACGGTTTCCCAGCGCCGGACCGCGCGGTTCGCCCTGAACGGACCGGGCCGCGCGCTCCCGGGCGGCCCCCTGCGCTGGGCGGCCGGAATGGAAGTCGACCATCGGGAAGAGCGCAGCATCCGCACCTACCGCAGCGGCAGCGGGACTCACGATGTAAGCGACGTGCTCGGCTCCGGCGGCACCTCCTACACGGGCGAGCGCCTGCGCTGGTCGGCATTCGGCGAAATCCGCCTGCCGCTGCACCGTGACTGGACGGTGGCGCTGGCCGCGCGCCACGACCGCTACGACGATGTCGGCCCGGCCTGGTCATACCAGGTCGCCAGCGTATACCGCCTGCACAGGGTCCTGTCGCTGCGCGGTTCCTGGGAAACCGGCAGGACGCCGACCGGGTTCAGGGGTCTGCACCGGCCGAGAGAGATCAACCATACAAATTATGAGGATTGCGACCCGGAAACGCGGCAATGCACCGATCGCATGTACGAGATCGTCAGCGGCGGCAACACTTCGCTGACGCCCCACCGCACGCAGACCTGCACCCTCGGCGCGAAAGCGATCCTGGGCAAGCTTTCCGTTGCCGTGGACTGGTTCCGGATCGAGGCCTCGGAAACACCGGGCCAGCTGACCCGTGCGCAGCTGTTCGCTCTCTACGACGCAGGCCGCGCCCTGCCGCCCGGCGCTGCCCTCCAGTTCGACGCCAGCGGCCGCCTCGCAAGGGTCTCCAATCCGATCTCCAATGTCGGCGAATCCGAAGTCTCGGGACTGGACATCCGCGCCGGCGTCAGATGGAAGACCGACGAACTCGATACCGGCTTCGACCTGCGCTGGCTGCATTTGCTCGAATCCGAGAGCAGGATCGGCGGCTTAGTGCAGCCCGGCGATTTCCCGCGCAACCTCGTGCACGCCACGCTGAGCGCGGGCCCGGGTTTGCAAGGGAGTGGCTGGGTCGCTGACTGGAACATCCGCGCGGTCTCCGAATATTCAAACTACTACGGCAGCGGGCGCTTCGAGACCTGGATCGGCCACGATATGGGGCTGGACTGGCGCAATGCCTTCGGCGTCGAGGAGCTGACGCTGCGCGGCGGCGTGTTCAACCTGAACGACGCAGGGCCGCCCACCGATACATCGGACCCCGCCAGCACGATCGACTGGTACGACGCCGTCCGGGGCCGGACCTTCTACCTGTCGCTCAAGGCGAAATGGTAATACGCTCCGGAACTGCGCCGCGGCGGCACCGGCCCGGCGTTTCGTACCGACAGCGAAGTCACCGGGGGCAACCATGAGCAACAAGGCTGCCGTCATCCACGAGAAAGGCACGCCCGACGTTTTCCGCTGGCAGGACTGGCCGGCCGGCGAGCCGGGTCCGGGCGAAGTGCTGATCCGGCACGGCGCCGTCGGCGTGAACTATATCGACACCTATAACCGGCGCGGCATGCCGCATCCCTGGCCGGTGCCGGAGTTGCCCTTCGTCGTCGGCATCGAGGGTGCGGGCACGGTGGAGGCGGTCGGCGACGGCGTCACCGAATGCGCGGTCGGCGACCGGGTTGCCTACGCCAGCCCGCCCCACGGCGCCTATGCGCAACGCCGG
Organism: Alphaproteobacteria bacterium; assembly: GCA_965249845.1. Lineage (GTDB taxonomy): Bacteria > Pseudomonadota > Alphaproteobacteria > Bin65 > Bin65 > Bin65. The sequence continues at coordinate 2,089,698 of CBDFNA010000003.1, read as the reverse complement.
GTGATGCCGGCCAGGCGGATGGTCAGGCTGCCCGACAGCATCTCCGAGGAAACCGCCGCCGGCATGACGCTCAAGGGCCTGACCGCCCAGTATCTGCTGCGCCGCACCTACCGGGTGCAGCCGGGCGATCCGGTGCTGATCCACGCGGCGGCCGGCGGCATGGGGCTGATCCTGTGCCAGTGGGCCAAGCATCTGGGCGCAACCGTGATCGGCACGGTCTCGACCGACGAGAAGGCCGAACTCGCCAAAGCCAACGGCGCCGATCATGTCGCGATTTATTCGCGCGAGGATTTCGTGCCGCTGGTCATGGACGTGACCGACGGCGAGGGCTGCCCGGTGGTCTACGAGAGCATCGGCAAGGACACCTTCACCCGCTCGCTCGATTGCCTGCGCCCGCTCGGCATCATGGCGAGCTACGGCCATGCCTCGGGCGCGCCCGACCCGGTGGATGTCGTCAATCTCGGCGCGCGCGGCTCGCTGTTCGTCACCCGTCCGGCGCTCATGCACTATGTCGAGAAGCGCGAGGATTTGGAGGCTTCGGCCGCGGATCTGTTCGACGTCGTCACGTCGGGGGCGGTGACGATCCAGGTCCGCCACCGCTTTCCCCTGCGCGAAGCCGCGGAAGCGCACCGCGCCATCGAGGAACGGCGCACGACCGGCTCGGCCGTGCTGCTGCCGTTCGCATAGAGCGTTTCCGTTTCACACGGAAACGCTCTAGCCATTTTTTTGCTCACGGCAGCCGGCCTCCGGCCGGCGCCTCCGCGAGGGCGCCGCAGGAGCGGCGGGCCGCAGTCGCGGCCTGTCGCGAGTCCATCAAAGACGGACTCGCTCTAGCGGGGACTCCTGCCCCGTATAGGCCTCCAGCCCTTCCATCGAGGCGCGGGCGATGGCATCGACGTGGAGCAGCGCGCCGTCGATTGTCGGATAGCCGGGATCGCGGTCCTCGAAGGCGACGAACAGGTCGGTGCCGGCGAGCAGCACCGTTTCCGCCCCCTGCCGCTCGACGAGGTCGCGGCCGATCCGGAACAGGGTCGCGCGCCCCTCCTCGGTGACCGCGCCAGCCCTGGCGAGGGCGATATAGACGTCGCTGGCGGTCTGCAGATCGTCGCCTTGCGGAATGACCGTCTCGATCCCGGACCCATTCCCGGAAAGGGCGCCGTAGATGCCGCTGGTCATCGCCATGGCCGTGCCAATCAGGCCGACTCTTGCGATGCCGCGCGCCCGCAGGCCGGCGGCGATCGCCGGCGCCACATTGAGAACCGGCAACGGCGAGAGCGGCTCGAAGGCGTCGAAACAGAAATGCCCGCCGATCGACGTGATTGCCACCGCCTCGGCGCCCGCCGCTTTCAGCCGCTCCGTCAGCGCCGCGAACTCCACGGCCTGCGCCCCGGCGTTGCCGGCGATGGCATTGGCCGCCAGCGTGTGGACATGAGCATGGACGATGGTGAGCTCCATGCGCCGGCCCGCCGCCTCGTGGCGCTGCACCAGATGCCGGTAGTAATACTCGGTCGCCGCGGGCCCGATGCCGCCGATCAGTCCGATATGCATGGGCGCCTTGCCCTGACAGAAGTTAATAGATGCCGTAGCGGCCCGGCGCGATCACGCCGTTGGGGTCGAGCGCGCGCTTGATCGCGTTGCAGGCGTCGCGGAAGGACGGCATCAGCTTGTCCATATGGAAGTCCTGCCAGTCGATCGGCGCCCGGCCGACCGCCACCCCGCGGGCGTAGAAGGCGTCGGCGAGCGCCCGGTAGGCGACGCCGGCGCGGGCGGCTTCGTCCGGGTCTTCCCGGTTGAAGGAAATGACGTGCAGGCCGCGGGCGAAGCGCGGCCCGGCGACGTTCATGACCTGATAATCGAGCCCGTTGGCCTCGTAGATGGCGCGGCCGAGCTTCTGGAACTCGTTGGCGATCCGGCCATCCATCGGCGTGCCCGGCGTGAACCAGGCATTGCCGCCGCCCGGCCGCCATTTCAGCAGGCCCAATTCCGTATTTGTCGGCTCGCCCGAAAAGGAGGCGACGGCGCATTCCAGCGCCGGCTTCTCCAGCGCCTCCTCGTGCGGGATGTAGGTCGCCTTGCCGGAGGCGCAGAAATGGTCGACGACGCGCCGGATCTGCGCCTCCATCGCTTCCATCGACGGACCGTAGAAGGCGCCGGAGACTGTCCACGCCCCCAGCCCGTGCTCCTGCTGCAGCGCCTTGCGCGCATCGTCGCTGATCGATGCCCGCCCGCCGGAGGCGGCATAGGCCGGGCTCGGCGTCTCGCTGCCGATCGTGTAGAGGTCGTTGGCGACCCGGAACAGCGTCGGCACGAAGTTCGACATCTTCATCGGCCGGCACAGCTCGATGATTTCTTCCAGATCGTCGTCGTCCGGGAAGGCGAAGTGGAAAGAGCGGATCGCCGGCGGCCGCGGCAATAGCCAGACCCCCAGCCGGGTCACGATGCCGTAGTTCGATTGCGCGAACAGCCCGTCCAGGATCGGTCCGAAGGAATATTTCGAGACATGCCAGTTGACGAGCGTATCGCTTTCGATCGAGCCGTCGCCGGTGCGGATGATATCGCCGGTGCCGAGCACGACCTCCATGCCGCAGCTGAAGCCAAAATGGTCGAAATAGGGGCCGTAGCCGGCGCCCTTGTCGAGCGCGTTGCCGATCATGCCGCCCTGGGGCGGGCCGGAGGTGGTGGAGTTCATCCACTGGCCGCCAAGCCGCTTCAGCTCGTCGGCCAGCATCTGGAAGCTGACGCCGGGCTCGACGGCGGCGAAGCCGAGCTTGTCGTCGATTTCCAGGATGCGGTTCATGCGCCGGCCGAGATCGAGCACCGCCATGCCGGCGGCCGGTGCGGAACGGGTGCCGAGGCCCATATTGTTGCCGGTTGAGGTCGGGAACAGCGGCACCTCGTGGAGGTTGGCGAGGCGGACCAAGGCGGCGACCTCGTCGGTCGAGCCGGGATAGAGCACCGCCGCCGGCCGCCGGTCGCCGCCCGGCATGGTGTTCTCGGCGTAGCGGACGAGCGTTTCCTCCGCCGTGTTGACATGCGCCGCGCCCAGCCCGTTCGCGGCGTCGTTCAGAAAGGCGTCCATGCTCATCGCGTTCTCCCCCGTCGGTCCCCCACTCTACCAGATGGCCGCGCCGGTAGAACCGTCCGAAGATGCAGCCGGGAGTGGCGATCCCGGAGGCGCCGCGGCCGGGTCCGGCGCCTTTGCCCGCGCGACCGCGGCCGGCAGATCGACGGTGCGCAGCGCCGCCGGCAGCGGCCCGCCGGTCGCCCAGTCGAGCAGTTCGACGGTGTGGAGCATCGGCCGGCCTGTGAATCGGGCGAGCTGGGCGAGGCAGCCGAGATTGCCGGCGGCCACGGCCGTCGCGCCGGTGCTCTCGATATGGCCGGCCTTGCGATGGCCCAGCGCCTCGGCCATGTCGGGCTGGAGCATATTGTAGGCGCCGGCCGAGCCGCAGCAGAAATGCGCTTCCGGCACGTCGCGGACGTCGAAGCCGGCGTTGCAAAGCAGGGCGCGCGGCTGCTTGCGGACCTTCTGGGCATGCTGGAGCGAGCAGGCGTCGTGATACGCGACGCTGAGCGGCACGGCAGTTTCCTGCAATTTCAGATCCTCTGGCTTCAGCAGTTCGGTAACGTCCCGGGCGATGGCCGCGACGGCGGCGGCCTTCTTGCAACGGGCCGGATCGCCGGCCAGCAGCCGCGCGTAATCCTTGACGACGGTGCCGCAGCCCGAGGCGTTGACGACCACGGCGTCGAGCCCACCCTGCAACATCTCGTTGTGCCAGGCGTCGACATTCCGCGCCGCCGCCGCAACCGCCATCGCGGCCTTGCCCATATGCAGGGTGAAGGCGCCGCAACAGCCCGCTTCAGGCGGGACGACAACCTCGAAGCCGTGCCGGGTCAGCAGCCGGATCGTCGCCGCGTTGATCTCCGGCGCGAGCGCCTGCTGAACGCAGCCCTGCAACAGGGCGACGCGCATCCGCCGCCGGCCGTCGGCCGGGTGGGTGCCGGTCAGGTCCTGCACGGGCGGCAGAGCGGCCGGCGCGAGATCGATCAGGGTGTGCAGGCGGCGCGGCAGCAGGCCCCTGACGGGCCGGGCGAGCCGGGCCAGCCGGACGGTGCGGGCGAAGTGCAACGGGTTCGGGATGGTCCGGGCGATCAGCCAACGCAGCAGCCGGTCGCCGAGGGGCCGGCGGTAGTTCTCCTCGATATGGGCGCGCGCGATGTCGGCGAGATGCAGATAGTCGACATCGACCGCGCAGGTCGTCATGCAGGCGTTGCAGGACAGGCAGCTGTCGATATGGCCGACCGTCTTCGCATCGGGCCGCCCGCCCCGCTCCAGCATCGCCCGGATCAGGTCGATCCGCCCCCGCGGCGCCTCGTTCTCGTCCCGCGTCAGCACATAGGTCGGGCACACCGCCGTGCAGAAGCCGTAATGCACGCAGGTCCGCAAGATGCCGTCCGCCGCCGCAATGGCAGGATCGGCAAGCTGTGTGGCGGTGAAATCGGTTTTCATGGGCGGGCCCAAAGAGGCTGGCATGGGCGGCGGGCGCAGGGCAATGAGAAAGGGTTCGGAGCGCCCGACGGAGCCTGCGCCGCTATTCGCTGGAGGCGGCGTCCGCAAGAACCAGTGACGCCGCGCCGGTATCGTAACGATACCGGGTGATCGTGCCGTCCCTGATCCTGGCAACCGCCTCATCCACTGCAGAGAGCGGAACCAGGAACCACTCTCGTGGCATGGCCGGCTTTCCGAAGCGATCCTTGATGGTAATTTCCAGGCGCGCGGGCCCGAAGATGCGGTGAATCAGGTTTTCGAGGCCAGTACGATTGATGTTGAAGAGCTTGTAGGTCGCCACAATCTCGACATCGGCCATCAGGAAGGTCGGATCGTCTCTGGCGTTGGCGATCCGGCGCTCCACCTTGCCACCTGTTACACCGATCTTGTGGACGAGTTCCCGGTTCCCGGCGACCAGCGGGACATCCGACTTGCTGCGCAAAACATAGATTGTGCCGCTGACCTCGTCGCCTTCGGCGCTCCGATCGGCGAAGAGGGGACCCGCGGTCGGATCGGTAATCCGCCGCCCGGCCTCATCCTTGTGAAGCGCGCGCTGCAGTGACCGCATCAACAGGTTGCTTTCGGTCCCATTATCGAAAACCACGCGAAGACGGGCATCCGTCCGTCCCTGGGCATTGGAATACATCTCACCCATCTCGGCGACATAGGCTTTCTGTCCGCCGACCACGAAGAAGCTTCCGGGCCGGATTTCGGCCTTGAGTTCGAAAGGGCGGGTTCGGCGTAGACCGGAATCCAGCTCCTTCTGCACCTGGCCGAACAGCGGCTTGAACTTGGCGAAATCCAGGCATTTCTGCCGGTTAGCAATATCCTCTGCCATGCGTTTTTCGGCACTCGATCTGACGTGCTGAAGTTGGTTTATTGCACCGGGTTTCGCCGCGACACCCAACTGGGCGAGAAGTTCGGAATCCTCCAGATCGGCCGCTTCGGTTTCAAAATCCGTCCGCGACGCATCCAGCAGACCCTGATGATCGAGCGGTTCCAGAAGCGTTCGGCATTTCTCCAGTTCGCGCAGGCGATCCAGCCGCACGGCATATATCCGCTCGAAGATATCGCGTTCCTCGCCGTGCAGCGGCGCCCGGCCATGTTCCTCGACAAAGCGCTGGACTTCCTCAAAGCCGGCGATGATGCGTTCCTCGCGCGGTGAGCGTGCCGCTTTCTTCTTTGGCGCAGGCTCGACACCCAGCGCGTCCAGCAGTTCGCGGTCGGACGGCTCAGCCATTTTCGGACTCTGCCGCCGCGCGCTGGAGGAACGCCACGCCCTCCGCCATGCGCCTTTCCCAGGCGTCAGCCGACGTGACCGACGGCAGCCGGCCCCGTTCCTGCTTGAACTTCAAGGCGCGTTTGGCGAGTTCGCGCGCCTCCTCGTGGGTAAGGTTCACACGCTTGCCGGCGATCACCGCGGCGACCTGCTTCAGGCTGTCCTCGCTCATGGTCTTGGCGAGTATGGCATAGGCCTCGCCGAACGGGTTGATCCGGTCGATCAGGTCGATATCCAGATCGCACACGTCCATCGCGAACCTGCGGACGCCCTCAATCAGCGCCGTATTGCCGCCGCCTTCGGATTCCCCGCCTTCGAGGATGGCTTTCTTTGCCATTTGCGTAAATGTCAGGGCTGCAATGGCGTGCTGGCGGACGGCCTCCTGATCCTCCTCGTCGAGTTCGGGATACTTGTCCTTGACGATCTTGCCCATCCGCAACTGGGTCAGTTCTTCCGGTACGGTCTCTGGGTCGAACAAGCCGCGCTCGATCGTCGTCTTGTCCTGGACGAAGGCGGTGATGACCTCGTTCAGGTCGTCCCGGCAGATGCGCGTCGCCTCTTCGCTCTTCGGCTCGACCAGGCCCTTGATCTCGATCTGAATTTCTCCGGTATCGTCCTTGAAGCCGATATTGCACTTGTTCGGATCGTAACCGTCCTGATCGTATTCGACGCCATCGACGGGCCCGCTCTTCGGCGTCTTGGGGACGAAATTGAAACGCGGCGCCAACACCTGCTCCATCAGCAGGCTCGCCGCGATCGCCTTCAGCGTGTCGTTGACCGCCTCGGTCACGGCTTCTTCGGAGGCGTCCGGTTCTGCGATCAGGTTGGTGAAGCGCGCGCGCATCTTGCCCGGCGCGTCCCGCGTCGCCCGTCCGATGATCTGGACGACTTCGGTGAGGCTGGCCCGGTAGCCGACGGTGAGCGCGTGCTCGCACCACAGCCAGTCGAAGCCCTCCTTGGCCATGCCGAGCGCGATGATGATATCGACATGGTCGCGGTTGTTCTTCTGCGCCGGGTTCTTGAGCGCGGCGGCCACCCGGTCGCGCTTCGTGGGATCGTCATCGACCAGGTCGGCGATCCGCAGCACCCGGCCTTCCGGCGTCCTGACAAGCTGGAAGCCGGTCGCCGGATCGGCGCCCTCCCACTCGCCCAGCTCCTCGATGATGTGTTCGACCTCCCGGATCTTGTCCTTGGTGCTCTCGCGGGAATTGACGTTCGGGATATGGACGATCGTCTTCTCCGCCGGGTCCAGCACCTTCAGCAGGTCGTCGGCATAGGAGCCGCTGTAGAAGAAATAGCCGATATCGAGCTGTTTCAGATGCTCATAGCCGTTGAGCTGTTCGTAATAGGTGTACGTAACGGTATCGAATTTCGCCTCGTCCTCCGGGGCCAGCACAGCCTCGGCGTCGCCGCGGAAATAAGAACCGGTCATCGCCACGATATGAGCCCGGTCGCGGGCCATCAACAGGCCGAGATGGGCGCCCAGCCTGTTATCGGGATTGGCCGAGACATGGTGGAACTCGTCGACGGCGATCAGCCGTCCGTCGAAGGCTTCGACCCCGAACCGCTCGACGGCGAAGCGGAAAGTGGCGTGGGTGCAGACCAGCACCGGATCGCCGCTCTCCAGAAATGCCTTGACCGAATTGACCATGCCGCCGTCGGTGCCCGGCGCGTTGCAGAGATTCCGTCTGGGCGCCACGGTCCAGTCGGCCCAGAAGCCGAACTTCGACAGCGGCTCGTCGTTGAAGCTCGCGCCGATGGTTCTCTCGGGCACGACGATGATCGCCTGTTTCAGCCCCTGGTTCGCCAGCTTGTCGAGCGCAATGAACATCAGCGCCCGGCTCTTGCCCGAAGCCGGCGGCGACTTGATCAGCAGATATTGTTCGCCGCGCTTCTGCCAGGCGCGCTCCTGCATCGGACGCATGCCCAGCTCGTTCGGCCGGGTCGAACGGCCGTCGCCGGCGTAGGAGACGGAAACGGAAGGAACGGTCCTGGCGCCGGTCATTGGAACAGCTCGCTATGGGTGCCCGCGCGGACGAAAACGATCGTCCCGCCCGGGCCGGCCGTTTCGTCGAGCCGGTAGATCAGCAGAAAGTCGCCGCCGACATGACATTCGCGATGCTTCGACCATTCGCCTTTCAGGGCATGATCCTTCCATTCGGCTCCAGGCGGCGCATCGTTTGCCGCAAGAAGCAGCATGACCTTTTTCAGGCGTTTCATGTCGTAGCGCCCGGATCGCGACAGCCGCTTCCAGTCCTTGAGGAAGGATCTGGCGAAATCGACCCGGCGCGGCAGGTTCGTCCGCTTACTGGCGGCCGGTCTTTTCAAGTTCCGCAAACATCTCGTCGGCCGTGGCGAAGCGCGCCTTGCCGGCCTTCACGATCTCTTCCGCCTCGGCCATGGCCGCCCGGGTTTCGGCATTGGGCACCTTGAGTTCCAGCGGAAACGCCTGATCGGTGGCAATGCGGTGGAACAGCAGGCGCACAGCCTCCGAGGCCGTCAGCCCCATGGCCGCAAGCGCCTCGGTCGCCTTCCGTTTCAAATCGTTGTCCATCCGGACATGAAGCATGGAACTTCGCTCGGTCATATCCGCCTCCTGTATCGCAATTGAGATATACCCAGGCGGCCCGGCGCCGTCAATCTCCGCGCCCTCAATCTCCACGCCGGACCCGGCGTGCCGCCTTCGCCGGTTTCTTCTTCTCGGCCTCGGTCATCTTCGTATACATCTCGAACAGCTTTTCCAGCCGCTCGGTATCGTTGCGGAAGCGGCGGCCGATATAGATACGCTCCAGCACCTCATCGTTGCGCTCGTGCGCGGCACGGAGATCGTCCGGCATCTTCTCGGGATCGTAGAGATCGGCGATGGTCGCCGGAAAATGCGCCTCCCGCGCCAGAAGGATATCTTCGGCGCAGCGGGTCAGGTCCGCCTTGTTCTGCTCGGTCAGCTTCGGAACGGGAAAAGTGTTCCAACCGATTGTGTTGGAGTAGCGATATCGTGTCTCCAGTTTACCGCAGACAGTCGCTATCCAGATCAGATGCAAACGCGATACAATCAGTGCCACATTCGATATTGAAGTATCGTAAAGGGCGAAGGCACTATCAGCGACAATTGTTCTCGCATCAACAATATCTACTGGCAAATACTGTCGTCTCTCTGAACTATGTCGTCCAACTACAATCGACCGCTGATCTGCCCTACCCTGGATTTGGACAAAGCGATATGGGCGAGAAGAAAATAGCTGCGTCGAATCAGCTTTACTCTTAATTCGAAAACTCGCAACTTTTTCAAAACGCTTTTCCAATTCCTCAACCTGTTGAGCTGATTCATTTTCGTGATCTTCAACCCATATGCAATGTCGCGTTTTGCCGTTAATCATATCTTCTGAACCAAGAAACCCGAAAATATAACGGTGTGCTTTTGGGCATTTTTTCTGCAGTATATCCTTTTCTGAAGTGTTAAGTAACAGATGGCCACCATCTCGAGGCATATTCCCAAAATACATTTGTGGCAATCCATTTATTGGAACTCTGGTCGGATCGACAACTGCTTCCGGAGCGCTAATTAGGTAGGAATTAATATATTTCACTTCGCGCATTGTGGTCGAAGTATCGCTTTCTTTCGAGTATAAATTAGCACTTTTATATTGCCGAGTGGAAAAACCAACGACTATTACCGTTACTCCTGCACTGTGACTAGCGAGATTAGCCCATCTAAAGGATGTATGGGCAAAGTTGATGTTTATACTTCGTTGCCTCAGGAGTGGCCAAAGAATAGGGACTGGCTGTCCTTGGCATATCGAATTTGTGGTAACGAATGCTACTTCGCTTCTACAATCGACCGCATGCTCAGTTGCTTTCATAAACCATCCTGATACATAGTCCAATGACCTCCACGAATCAGTCAGCTTGTCGAATACGCTCTTGAGGTCGTTTTTTTGATGAGCATTTTGTAGTTTATTTCCCAAGTAAGGCGGATTGCCGCAAATATACGTCTCCACCTCAGGTTCGTCCGCGTCTCCGAGCGCAAACTTCCCGGTCGGGCCGGCGAGATCGTGCTCCTCGATCATCGGCTGGGCCGGCGAGCAGACCTTCAGCCAATCCATGCGCAGCGCGTTGCCGCAATGGATTTGCCCGGTCTGCTTGAGCGGCAGGACCAGTTCCTTGGCCTCCTTCTGGCCGATCAGGCGGACGTCGCACTGGAACTCGGCGATCAGCAAGGACAGCCGGGCGACCTCGCAGGCGAAATCCTTAATCTCGATGCCGTAGAAATTCTCCAGCCCGATCCAGGAGCGCCTGTCCGCCTCGCCGCGCCGTTCGAGGATTTTCGCCTCGATTTCGCGCATGTGGATATAGGCGATGACCAGAAAATTGCCGGAGCCGCAGGCCGGATCGAACACCCGGATGCGGGCGATGCGTTTGCGCAGGTTCAGGAGCTTGCGGGGGCTGTCGCCCGCCTTTTCGAGCTGCTCGCGCAGGTCGTCGAGAAACAGCGGGTTCAGCACCTTGAGGATGTTCGGCACGGAGGTGTAGTGCAGGCCGAGCTCCCCTCGCTCCTCATCCTCGGCGACTGCCTGGATCATCGAGCCGAAAATGTCGGGATTGATCAACTGCCAGTCCAGCCCCCCGGCATGAAGCAGGTAGGAGCGCGCGATGCGGCTGAAGCGCGGCACCGCTTTGGCGCCGTCGAACAGTCCGCCATTCACCCAGGGGAAGGCATCGGCCCAGCGCGGCAGCCCGGTCCCTTCGCGGTCCTCATGGCGCGTGTCCATCGCCCGGAACAGTTCGGCGATCACCTCATGGGTGTTCTCCGAAAGCCGGTCGCTCATCTGCTCGACGGTTTCGGTGAACAGGTTCGGGCGGCTGAATATGTCGGTATCCTCGGCGAAGAAGCAGAAGATCAGCCGGGCCATGAACTGGTTCATGTCGTTGCGCCGGTCCGCCGTGCCCCAGTCCGGGTTTTCCTTCAGAAGCTCGACATAGAGCCGGTTCAGGCGGCCGGTCGCCTGGATATCGATCGGGTTGTTGCGGATCTGCCGGACCGTCGTTATCCCGGCGAGCGGCAGGAAGAAGCCGAAATGATTGGGGAAATCCGGATAGGCGCAGGCGGCGGTCTCGCCGGAGGTAAGGTCTTCGGCCTCCAGATCGACGCCGTCGGTCGCCAGAATGAATTTCGCCTTCGCCTTGGCGGTCGCCGGGCTCGCCTTTAGCGCGGCGAGGGCTTTCGAGACCTCACCGGCATGGCACACGGCAATGTGGATGTTGTTGCGCTGAAGGACGCCGCCGGCGATGTCCGACGAATTCGAGGAACCGCTGCGCAGCCGTTTGATCGTCGTCGCCTTGTTTCCGAAGGCCTCAAGGAACGCGAAGGGAAACTCTCCGGTGTCGAAGGGCTGCTCTGCCAGTTTCGAAACGGCTTCTTCGATTTCAACGGCGTTCATAAGTCATTCAATAAATCAATTTCCCCCTACAGCCACCACTGGATCACATAGTCGAACGGGCCTTCGGCGTTGAGCAGGTCGACGCGCTGGAGGCGGATGCGATAGGCGCCCTCCCCGTCTTCATCCGCGGCGCGCACCAGGTCGTGGCGGTATTTGCCGGCGAAATGGCGGACCTCGTAACGCAGATATTCGGCGCAGTGGAATTTCGAGCGCACCGTGACGTCGCCGTTCCCGGCCACGCTTTCGATGACGACGTTCGAGACGACGTGGCTCAGCCGGTTGGGCGGGCTCTGCGACCAGGCGTGCGGGTGGGTGTTGCGCCGGATGCGGATCGTCATCAGGTCGATGTCTTCCCAGAAGATGTTGGGCACGCCGTCGCCCTGCGCCTGGTCCTTATGGGCCGGCATCCAGTAGCGGCCGTCGGTTGCAAACAGGCCGAGCCACTCGTCCCAGAGGGCGTCGTCCAGGATCTCGGCCTGGCGATAGAGAAAGCCCTCGACCGACCGCTGGGTCTCGAAATCGACCTGCGCCACCGGCAAGACTGCGGCGGCTTTCACGTCGGCGTCCGGCATGGCTCAGCCTCCCCCCGACCCGTTGCCGCCAGCCCCGCCGTTGCCCACAGCCCCATCGCCGGCGCCCATATAGCCGGCCCAGACCTGCATCATGTGGCGCAGCGGCATCTCGCTCATCGTGCCCGGCGCGCTGTAGGTCACGCCGTCGCGCACGCTGTCCGAGCCGTAGTTGCGGTGCAGGCTGACCCAGTCGCCGCCTTCGCTCGCCAGCCCGTTGTGGCATTTCCAGAAATTGTGCAGGTCGTCGGCGTTCACCATCGTCGAGGGCGAGTTGACCAGATAGTAATAGTCGAGCGCCCGGCGGTAGATCGCCTCCGGCGCGCCCTTCAGCCGGAAATGCCAGATTTCGGTCAGCGTCCGGTCGACGCCGAGCGGCCGGATCACGCGCAACTGCTGGAGCGGCGGCTGGACCGACAGGCTGGGATAGACCAGCACATGGTGCAGGTCGGTCGAGAGGATCGCCTCGCCCTTCTCCTCGCCATGGGCCTGTTTGAGCAGGGTCTCGTATTCCACCGTATCCGGGTCCTGTGGGCGCAGGCCCATATAGCCGGCGAGGAAACAATGGCCGTGGGGATGGCCGACCGTGTCGAACTTGCCCCATTCCTCGATCGGCGTCTTGAAGGCGGAAATGAAGCTGTAGGCGAGCGGCGGCTTGCGGCCGTCGCGCTTCTCGATCTCGCGTTCGACCTGCCCGGCCGAGACGCCGGTCGATTCGTGGGTCGCCGAGGGGTGCGAAACGTCGAGCTGGTTCTCCAGAAAAATCTTCCAGTTCGATTTCTGGATCATGCGGAAGCAGTCGCCGACGACCTCGACATCGCCGTCCGGCGCGCGGTCGACAAGCTGGTCGAAGGTCAGCGTCGCGCCGCCGAGGAAGGTCTCCAGGTCCGGCCCGCCGGGCGCCAGGGAGGCGAAGTAGAAGCCGCGGTAGTTGTCGACCCGCGCCGCCGGCTTCAGGCCGGCATCGCCTTCGGCCAGATTCATCCTTGTGCCGTCATAGCCGCTAATCGCCGGGATGCTGGCGACGGTGCCGTCGAAATTGTACATCCAGGCGTGATACGAGCAGCGGAAGCGGCGGCCCGGATTGCCGCTGCGGTCGGAACACAGCATGGCGCCGCGGTGCGGGCAGCGGTTGTAGAACACCCGCACCTCGCCATCGTGGCCGCGCACCATGAACATCGGCTGGCGGCCGACCTGCACGGTGTAGTAGTCGCCCGGCGCTTTCACCTGGCTCTTGTGGCCGACATAGATCCACGCGGTCTCGTGGATGCGCTCCATCTCCTCGGCGAAGATATCCGGATCGGTGTAGCACAGCCGGTGGACCCGGTCGGGCTCCACCAGGCCGGAAATATCGCGATTGCCGTTGCGCACAGGCCCCTCCCTTCCACGTAATGCGCCGCCGGGCCGCCCTCGCGGCAGCGGCCTGAAAGAATAGATGCCGGACGCGGCGGGGCCCGGCAAGCGCAAAGACCGGACGCGCGCCGCCAGCCTTACGGCCAGAGCGCGTCCAGCGGGAAGGTTATCGCTTCGAAGGGCGGAATGGAGACCGGGTCGTCGTTGCGGGCGGTCGCGATCAGAACCCATTTGCCGTCGCGCAGTTCGAAGGCCTCCAGATCGCGCGCCGTGGGATCGATGAACCAGAGATGGCCTACACCCTCGCGCCCATAGACTTGCCGCTTGCCGTGGCGGTCGAGATCGCGGGTCGAGGGCGAAAGCACCTCGCAGACCCAGTCCGGCGCCAGGGTGACGAAGGCCGTTTCCGGAAATTCCGGCATGCGCTCGCGCCGCCAGCCGGCAAGGTCCGGCACAACGATGTCCTCGGCAAGGTGAAGTTCGGGCTCGTCGATGATCCACCAGCCGCCGGGGCCGCCGCGCCCTTTCTGGAAAGGGCTCGAAAGTTCGCCGCCAAGGGACGACGACGCCAGCGCATGCGGCATGGCGGGTCGCGGCTGGGTGTAGAGCGTCCCGCCGACGACCTCGGCCACCATATGCGCCGGCGCGTCGATCACGTCGCGGTAAGTCGCCCGGCGCGCCGGACGGTTGTGGGCAGCTTGGGCCCGGGCCATCTCAGAGGTCTCCCGACAGACGAGGCGCCGAACGTAGCATGGCGGAGGCCTGAACGGTAGAGCAGCCCCGGCGAGCCTTCAGCCGCCCTTGGCCAGCGCCGCGGCGGTTTCGGCCAGTGCCGCGCCCTGGGTGCGCGCCATCTCCAGTTCCGCCGGGCTGGGCCGTTCGCCGGCGCCGCGGGTGATCGTGCCGGCGCCGAGCGGGCTGCCGCCATGCACTGCCGACTGGTCCATCACCGCCGCGCTGCGCAGGCCGAGCGGCACCAGGGTCATGCCGTGGGTGCCGAGCAATGACCACAGGGCGAGAATCGCGCTTTCCCGCCCGCCGCCGGAACCGGCGCCGGTAAAGACGGTCGCCGGCTTGCCGATCAGCGCGCCGTCGAACCACATCTTCGCCGTCCGGTCGAGGAAGACCCGCAGCGCCCCGCTCATCGTGCCGAAATGGACCGGCGTGCCGAGGGCGAGGCCGTCGCAGGCCAGCAGGTCGGCCGGCTCGGCGACCGGCACATCGGCGAAAGGCGCCCGCTTCGCTTCGAAGTCCGGCCCCTGGATCGACGGCGCTTCGGCGATCTCCGGCACCTGTTTCAGGGTCACGGCCGCGCCGGTCTCCGCCGCGCCTGCGGCGACGGCCTGCGCCATCTTCCAGGTCGCGCCGCCGGTCGAATGAAACAAAACCAGGATGCGGGGTTCGCTCATGGCGCTAGTCTATGCTGGACCCAGCACGGAAAGGAACCGGGAGAACGCCATGCCGGAGAACACCACGATTGTCGAAATGCGCACCTACACCGCCCATGTCGGCCGGGCCGCCGCTTTCGTCGCGCTGTACCGGGAGAAGGGCCTGCCGATCCAGGAGCCGATCCAGGGCGGGCTGCTCGGCCTGTACCGGACCGAGTTCGGGCCGATGAACCAGATCGTCCTGCTGTGGGAATATCCCGACCATGCCGCCCGCGACGCCCGCCGCGCCGAACTCCTCCAGGCGCCCGGCTGGATGGATTTCCTGCGCGAAGCCGCGCCCCTGATCCAGAGCGAGGAAAGCCGGCTGCTCCTGCCGGCGTGAGGAAGCTGGCCTCAGGCGCTTACTGCGGGAAGCCGGGCGCGCATGGCAGCGGGCAGCCTCAGCACAACGACCGCCCGGACGCTGCGCCAGAAAGCGGACAATAACAACAGGACCGCGCCGACGATCAACGCCGCGACGGCGAAGCGGAGACGGTCATCGCCGAAATCCTTAACCAGGACGACAACGGCAATCAGCAAATAGCTGAGCGCCGACACCAGCAAGGCGCGGCGGTCGATCGCCAGAGCGACAACGCCGACGACCGCATAAGTCGCCACAACAATTGCGGCTGACATGACCGGATAGATTTCGGCGCCGATCTCCATCTGGGAAAAGACAGGATGCACCAGGAGCGGTGCGGCCAGCAGATGCAGCCAGAACGCGACATCGGAGCGGCGGGTCGCGCGGGCGGTATCCGCGAGATCCCAGCGCATGGCAAAAGCGAATACGGCCACGCCGGCGACGAACATGAGCGGTTTCAAAACGGCCGCAGGATCGTCCACCCGGTTGAGAATCAGGACAAACAGCATGCCCACCACGGTAGCGGCGCCGGCCGCCACCGTGATCGGCACCCGGAATCGCCACCAATGCAGCCACGCGGCCAGCGCAGCGACGAAGAACGCGACCGGCGCCGTGCTCTCTTTATAGAACGCCACGGCACTGTCGTCCGGCAGCAAGCCGGTAGCCGACCAGTACACGCCGCCGACAAATGCCAGGAGCAAGAAGATCGACGGCAGCGCCATGCGGCGTCGGCGCGTAAAATACTCCGCCAGTACCCAGGAGACTGCGCCGACGCCCGCGCCGCCCAGCGCGAGGTGCAGCTTCATGCCGATCCAGCCGACCGCTCCCAGCACCAGCGCCGCGGCAGCCACGACGAAAACATCGTTGAAACCGGTGATGAGGCGGAAATGTTCCTCGTCCGCCGCCGGCCCGGCCCTGCCCGCGGCAACATGGTCCCGCAGCGCCGCGGCGGCTTCGGGCGTCAGGGCGCCGGCTGCCACCGCATCGTCGATATCGCTTTCGCTGTACATGAGCGCAAACCCGTTCCGTGCGCCTGTTATCCGTTAACGCCATCGCCGGCCTGTTCCGTCGGGATCGGCTTAGGCATCATATGGCCCCGGAGGAGCGCGCTTTAAAGTTGGCGCTTTGCTCCGCGTCACAGGAGACGGCAGGCCGTACCGGCCCGGAAGCTGGAAGCTCCAACTGCCCGAAAGGCATTGCCGGCGTCTCCTGCCTGCGGATCGACCCCGGAGCCAAGTTTGGGGGCCAAGTTCGGGGTGACAGGATGCGGGCGAGCGGATAGCGTTGCCGCCGCCTGCACAGGCATCGTTTCAAGAGAGTCCGAACCGCGCATGTATGAAGTTGCCCAGGCCGGGCTGATCGCCGCCTCCTACCGGGATATCCCGCCCTTTCCGGTGATCGCGCCGGCGAGCGTGGCGGACGCGATCGCGGCGATGGCCGATGCGGACGCGCCGGTGCCCTATGCCGGGGGAACCGACCTGTGCGGCGCGGTGCGCGAGGGCAAGGAGATCGGCACCCTGATCTGGCTGAAGCGGCTCGACGCGCTGCGCGGCGTGCGGGTCGAGGATGGCGCGCTCGGCATCGGGGCGCTCACCACCCATGCCGAGGGCGCGGCGTCGGACGCGGCGGGGGCGATTCCGGGCCTCGCCGAGGCCTGGTCGAAGCTCGGCAAGATGCGCATCCGGCTCAGCGGCACCGCCGGCGGCAACCTGATGGCCCGGCACACAAGATACGAGATGTCGATCCTGCTGACCGCGCTGGGCGGCACGGCCCGCTTCGCTTCGGCCGGTGTTCCGGGCGGTGAGGCCGACCTGACGCCGGCGCAGATCTGGGACCGGGCCGAGCCGGCGCGTGCGCTGCTGACCCGGCTGTCGATCCCGCTCGCCAACGATCTGCGCCTCGATTACGACCGCTCGCTGAGGCCGCTCGCGACCCAGGCGCTCGCCCTTTGGACCGACGGGGCCGGCAAGCCCCGGGGCCGCGCCGTCATCGCTACCGAGTATCTGCAGCCGGTTGCAATCGACCTCGACCTGTCGGGCACGGACGCCAAGGGCATCGCCGCGGCGGCGTTCGAGGCTTTGCCCGGCGATTTCGCCGACCCGGCGACCGGCAACGGTTATCTGCGCCGGGCCGGCGCGGCGATCCTGGCCCGACAGCTAGCAAGGCTGGAGGCAGCCCGTGCCTGACCGCTTTGGCCCGGACCTCGATCTGTCCTTCACCCTGAACGATGCAACGGTCGCGGCGCCGACGACCACCTCGACCACGCTGGCCGATCTGCTGCGCCAGCAACGCGGCGGGCGCGGTACCAAACTGTCCTGCGAGCGCTCGGTCTGCGGCGCCTGCACGGTGCTGATCGACGGTGTGCCGCGGGCAAGCTGCGCCGTCTTCGCCTTCGAGGTCGAAGGCAGCGCAGTCCGCACCGTCGAGGGACTCGGGCAGGATGGCGAATTGAGCGCCGTCCAAGCCGCTTTTGCCGACAATGCCGCCTTCCAGTGCGGCTTCTGCACCGCCGGCATGATCCTGCTGACCGAGGCGTTGCTTGCCCATGACCCGAACCCGGACGAGGCGGCGATCCGCGACTGGATAAGCTCCAACATCTGCCGCTGCACCGGCTACAGCCTGATCCTCGAGGCGGTGCGCGACGCGGCGCGGCGCAAGCGGGAGGCCGCACGATGACCGATTTGCCGCCATTGCGCACCGTCGGCCGGCCCGACCGCCGCACCGACGCCGGCGAGAAGGTTTCCGGGCAGGCGGTCTACACCGTCGATATCGACCTGCCGGACATGCTGCACGCCAAGGTGTTGCGCAGCCCGCACGGCCACGCCCGGATCCGGTCGATCGACGCCGCGGCAGCGCGCGCCATGCCGGGGGTTCATGCCGTGCTGACCCGCGACGAGGCCGCCGCGATTCGGATGCCGGTCTACGGCTATTTCATCAAGGACCAGCCGGTCATCGCGACCGACAAGGTGCGCTACGAAGGCGATATCGTCGCCGCCGTCGCCGCGGAGGACGAAGGTGCGGCCAACCGGGCGCTCGCCGCGATCCGGGTCGAGTATGAGCCGCTTCCCATCGTCACCGATCTCCAAAGCGCCTCGAACCCGGACGCCGCCGAACTGTTCGAGGAAGCGCCCATCGGCATCGTGCCGAAATACGGGCAAGGCGCCTCGGGCGAACTGCGGCCGCGCAAGAATGTCTGCTACCGCTTCTCCTACGAGACCGGCCCGGCAAACGCCTTCGACGAGTGCGACCATGTCTTCGAGGACGTGTTCCACTTCTCGCGCATGCACCATTTCCATCTGGAGCCGTTCGTCTGCGTCGCCGACTGGTCGCGCGAGGACCGGATCGAGCTGTGGACGAGCTGCCAGAACCCGTTTCCCGTGCGCAAGGAGATCGCCCGCATCTTCGGCCTGGCCGAGAACCGGATTGCGGTGCGGGTGCCCTATATCGGCGGCGGCTTCGGCAGCAAGAACGGCTGCAAGACCGAGCCGATCGCGCTCGCCCTGTCGCGCCTCGCCGGCCGGCCGGTGCGCTTCTGCCTGAGCCTGGAGGAAGGCTTCCTCACCAACACCCAGCACGCCGCGATCCTCAAGGTGAAGACCGGCGTGATGCAGGACGGCACCCTGGTCGCAAGGGAAAGCGAGATCCTGCTCGATTCCGGCGCCTATTCCGACGGCAGCCCGCTGGTCGCCGAGAAGGCCGGCTACCGCATTCCCGGCCCCTACCGCTACCGGCATATCAAGACCGACTGCTCCTGCGTCATGACCAACACGGCGCCGGCCGGCCCGTTCCGCGGCTTCGGCGGCACCCAGACGAGTTGGGCCTGCGAATCCCAGATCGACATGATCGCGCACCGGCTCGGCATCGATCCCTACGAGATGCGCCGCAGGAACCTGATCGACCTGGGCGAGGCCTTTGTGCCCGGCGAGAGCGGGATGGACAGCGACCTGCGCGAGGGCCTCGACCTGGTGGTCCGCGAACTCGGCTACCGGCGGCGCGGCGAACTGAAGGACGAGGGTCCTGTCAAACGCGGGATGGGCCTCGCCATCGGCTTCAAGGATGGCGGCGGGGTCAACAAGCCGGCGCTCGCCCGGGTCAAGGTCTCGACCGGTGGCGATATCTTCCTGCAGTGCGGCACCGCGGAGGTCGGCCAGGGCGCGCACACGGCGCTCTCCGCGGTGGTCGCCGAACGGCTCGGCGCCGACCGCTCCAAGGTCCGCTACATGCCGGTCGATACCGACCATTCGCCCTTCGACCAGGGCACAAACGCCAGTTCGGCGATCTCGGTGATGGGCCAGGCGGTCGACCGGGCGGCGCTGGCCGCGCGCCGGCAGATCCTCGATTTCGCGGCCGGGATGCTGGATTGCCCGGCCGAAGAGCTCGACCTTGTGGACTGGGAAATCCGCCGGGGCAACGAGGCCCATCCGCTCGCGCCGATGGTCATGGGCCATTTCGGCGGCACCGGCTGGGAATTCGTCGGCGAGGGCTTCCACAAGGCGCAGACCAGCCACGCCGCGCCGCTCGAAGCGCCCTGCGTGTTCTGGGAGATCGGCTGGGGCGGCGCCCAGGTCGCGGTCGATACCGAAACCGGCAAGGTCACGGTCGAGAAGCTGTTCGTCACCGGCGACGCCGGCCGGGCGATCCATCCGCTCGCCTGCCGCGGCCAGGACGAAGGCGCGGCCATGATGGGCCTGTCCCAGGCCCTGTTCGAGCACATGATCTACGACGGCGCCCGGCTGGCGAACGGCGACGCGCTGATGTACCGGGTGCCGCTCGCCGACGATCTGCCGGCCGATTTCCGCTCCGTCACCCAGGAACAGGGCCACGGCCCCGGCCCGTTCGGCGCCAAGGGCATGGGCGAAGGCGGCATGCTGCCGGTCGCCAGCGCCATCGCCAACGCCATCCACGACGCCGTCGGCATCCGCCTCACCGAATTGCCGTTAACGCCGGAGCGGGTGCTCGCCGCGCTGGCGGCGCAGGACGGCGCCTGACACCCCCACCGCAGGAGACATCATGGATCAGGATCTGTTCGAAACCGGCCTGGCGCAGCGCCGGGCGACCCTCGGCGCCGACTATGTCCAGAAGGCGCTCGACAATGCCGACGATTTCACCCGGCCGTTCCAGGAGGCGATGACCGCCTGGTGCTGGGGCTTCGGCTGGGGCGACGACGCCATCGACCCGAAGACCCGCTCGTTGATGAACCTCGCCATGATCGGCGCGCTCGGCAAGAT
Organism: Alphaproteobacteria bacterium; assembly: GCA_965249845.1. GTDB lineage: Bacteria > Pseudomonadota > Alphaproteobacteria > Bin65 > Bin65 > Bin65. The sequence goes on along the minus strand of CBDFNA010000003.1, from coordinate 2,069,494 downwards.
GACCGAATGGGAAACCCATTGCCGGGGCGCGCTCGGCAACGGCGTGACCAAAGAGCAGATCCGGGCGGCCTGCCATGTCGTCGGCATCTATTGCGGCGTGCCCCAGGCGCTGGAATGCTTCCGCGTCGCCCGCAAGGTGCTGGAGGAACGGGGGGAGTTGTAGGGGCGGCCTTCGATACGCCCCGGACCAAGTCCGGGGCTACTCAGGATGAGGGGTAGAGTTGCGCAGATTGAGCGACAGGTACAAAGTCCTCATCCCGAGTAGGCGCGCTTGCGCGCCGTATCGAGGGGCGGACCGGACTGCGTCGTTCGACGTCGCTACTTGCGCTTCTCTGCATCCGGTTGAAGCGATATGTCGGTAAGCAGATCGGCGCCGAAGCACCGCACCGAACATCGTGCGATGGAGCAAACGGGAGCGCGCGCGATGAAAGCGGCTGTCTGCCGGGCCGGGACGAATCTCGACCGGCCGGGCGGGGGCGCACCCGGCTATCGCCGGTCGACGAAACGCGGCGCCTTCACGCTGCTTTCGAACGCTTTGGCGAGGGCGCCACTCTCCAGAACCTCGATCTCCGGGCGGACCTCGAACGTCTCGCGGACCTGTCCGGACAGGCCGTCTGCGACGGTCCGGGCGTCGTTGCCGCGCCGCACTTCGATGGCAACGTGAAAAATATCCGATCCGCCATCGTTGCGAAGTTCGACCTGGAAATCGTTGATCTCCGGAATGCGAAAGGCGAAATCCTCGAACTCGGCGTGATTGATGTTGACGCCGCGCACCTTGAAGAAACCGACGGTGCGATGCGCATGCCGCATCACCGGAAAGACGGAAAACGGCCCGTCCAGATTCGAGTTTTCGACCATGCGGACGATGTCGCCCGAACTCCAGCGCAGGAACGGCGTTGCGTTGTTGATAAAGAGCGGCGTGATCACCATCAGGCCCTGCTCGCCTTCGGGCACCGGCAGGCCGGTGCCTTCGTCGACGACCTCGAACACCGCCTGATCGGTCCAGACGTGAAACCCCTCATGATGCCGGCTGTCGGCGCCGAGGATGCCGATCTCGGTCATGCCGAACAGGTCGTTGACCTCCGCGCCCCAGGCCCGCTCCAGCTTTTCGCGCTTGGCGTCCGAGAGCGCCTCGGCCCCGACCAACACGCGCTCGACGGTGTGGCCCGCCAGATCGATGCCCTGGGAGTCGGCAAGATTGGCGAGGTGAAGCCCGTAGCTCGGCATCCCCATCCAGATCGTCGGCTTGAGCGACAGAATGAGGTCGAGCTGAACCTGCGACGGGGTGCCGGCGCCGGCGCCGGCCCAGATCACCCCCACGCCGCTCTGGTTGGCCGTCCGCGCCCACAATTGTCCCGCCGGATGGACGCCGAGCGGAAACGACATGTGGCACAGGTCGCCGTCCCGGGCGCCGGCGATCGCCCAGCACCGGCAGAGCTGCAGGTAGGTGTATTCCATGTCGCGGTGCGTGCGCGGATAGAATAGCGGTACGCCGGTCGCCCCGCCGGAGCGCCAGTACTCGGCGATGTCGCCGCGCGGCGCGATGCAGAACTGGTCCTCGAAGTTCCCGACGCCGATCTCGCGCAGAGTTTCCTTGTCGACGATGGGGATTTTCGCCCATTCCTCCGGGTCGTCGAGCCGGTCGATGTCAATACGGTCGAGCCTGCCCCGGTAGAATTTGGCGCGCTTCGCCGTCTCGACCGCAACTTTCTTTCGCGTCCGCTGGATATCCGCGATTTCCTGCCGCGACTTCGGGAGCCGGAGATCTCGCTTCTGCACCGGATTCGTCCCCCGACTAGCCCCAGACCTCGGCGGCGACTTCCTGCACGCGTTCCAGTTTGCGCCGGATTTCGTCCAGACCCATGACCTGGCCGCCGCCGCCGGCCGACGAAAAACCGCACTGCGGGCTGATACTCAGCTGATCCAGCGGCGCGAACCCGGCCGCTTCGTCGATACGCCGCTTGAGGTCGTCCTTCGCTTCCAGTTCGGGCGTTTTCGTGCTGATCAGCCCGAGTACGGCGGTCTTGCCCGGCGGCAGGAAGCGCAACGGCCGGAAGTCGCCCGCCCGCTCGCTGTCATACTCCATGAAGAACGCGTCGACATCGAGGCCATTGAAAAGCCGCTCGGCGATGGGTTCGTAGCCGCCTTCGGCCATCCACATGTCCTTCAGGTTGCCCCGGCACATGTGCAGGCCGACGAAGGTGTCGTCGCTCCTTGCGGCGATGCAGCCGTTGATGAGCCGGACATAGGCCTCGGTCAGTTCGTCGGGATCCTCGCCGCGGGCCGCGATTGCCGCCCGGGCCGTCGCGTCGCAATTGCAGGGCAGCGCGGTGTCGTCCAACTGGACGTAGCGGCAGCCGGCGGCGTTGAGCGCCTTGAATTCTTCCCGGAAGATGGCGATGACGTCGGCGAAGAACGCGTCGCGATCGTTGTAGACCTCCGGATTGAAGCTGCCGTCGCCGAGCCAGAAATGCAGCACCGCCGGGGACGCGATGGTGACTTTCGGAATGCCGTTCGGCCGGAGCGCGGCGAGAAACTCATAATCGCCGGTAACGATGGGCCGCCGGCGGGACAGCCGATCCTCGGCATAGGGCGATGGCGGCACCCCGTATTCCTCGCTTTCCGAATGGAAGCTCAGGATGCCTTCCTGTTTGAGCCCCAGCCCGTCGAGCGCCTCCGTCAGGCCGCCCGACCAGACCCGCCGCCGGAACTCCCCGTCGGTGATCGACGGCATGCCGAGCGCGTCCTGAAACGCGACGATCTCCCCGATGCACTCGTTCTGGATGTCGACATAGGCCCGGTCGTCGAGCGCGCCCGCCTTGTTCGCCCGGGCGGCGTCCAGCAGCCGGGCGGGCCGGACGAAGCTCCCGACATGTTCGGCCCGGAACGGCGGCCGACCTGAATTCGAACCGATCACGACCAGATGCCCCCGTTTACGATCGATCGTTGCCCGGCATCATTTCAGCAGCCCGGACCGGGCACAAGTATCGAAGACGGGTTCAGGAACGGTAAACCGGTGCGGCAGGCAGGAATGCGGCGCCGGTCCGTTCCGAACCGGCGGCTCCGGGGGCCGATCCGGGGGCCGATCCGAGGGTCAATCTTGAATGCCGATTGACACGCGACCGGGGGAACTCGACATTGACCCGGAGATCGCCGGCTGCTGCCGCGATGCCTGCCGCGTCCTGTCGTTCGAAGCCCCCCACCGGGTTGAAGAGATGCGGTGTCCCTGTGCGGCGTCCCTGTACGGCGTCCCTGTGCGGCGTCCCTGTGCGGCGTCCCTGTACGGCGTCCCTGTGCGGCGTCCCTGTGCGGCGTCCCTGTACGGCGTCCCTGGGCGCCGGCCCGACGACGGCTATCCGGAATGGCAGGGCGCAGGTCTTGCCGTTGAAGCAAGCGCCTGACGACTGAGAGCTGGGAAGAATGAACGACCCGCGCGAGCGCCTCTACCGCCGAATCGAAGAACTCGGCATCGACGCCGCCACGGTGCCCTATCCGGCGCACCGGACCGTCGAAGAGGGAAAGGCGCTGCGCGGCGACATGGCGGGAACCTTCACGAAGAACCTGCTGCTGAAGGACAAGAAGGGCCGCCTGTTCCTGATCGTCGCGCACGAGGACCAGATCCTGGACTTCAAGACGCTACACAAACGAATCGGCGCCAACGGACGCATGGGGTTCGCGCCGGCCGGCCTGGTGCCGGGCGTGCTCGGCGTGGAACCGGGCGCACTGACGCCCCTCGCCCTGCTGAACGACGATGGGGGTCTGGTCACCGCCGTGATCGAGGCCGGCCTGATGGACGCCGACCAGCTGAACTTTCATCCGCTGGTCAACACCGAGAGCATCGGCCTGAAACCGGCCGAACTTCTGCTCTTCATCGCTTCCTGCGGACGCGACGCCGTCACCACGGAACTCGGCGGCCTGGCTGGCGCCGGTTCGCCGGAGTGACCGCCGCTGGCGCGGCGCCATTGACGGCATCGCCGGCATCCGCCTCACCGGACTGCCGCTGTCGCCCGAACGGGTGCTGGCTGCACTGGCGGCGAAGGACGGCGGATAGCTTCAGTGTCACGCCGGACTCGATCCGGCGGCCGGAGCCGACCCGAAAGGCTTGGCCCCGTGGTACCGGCCCCCGAATCAAATCCGGGGTGACAAGGTACCCTATCCAAACAACGACGCGCTTCGACGTTCGGCGACGTGTTCGATATAAGCTGTTGCGTTACTTGATATTTTTCTTTCCTCACCGACCTCCTGCCCCTTGCATCGCCGCCACAGATCGTCTCAAATCGTCCCCGACTTGATGCCGCGCGTATGCGGTTTGATGACTGACTGTCGGGGCCAGGGGAGAGGCGATGCCGAGGCGCAGGGAAAGCGTTCGTTCACGCGGTGATGGGGCAGGCTGACGTCATTTTGGACACCCTATACAAGACACTGGTAACGCCGCCCGCGATTCGCTACCGTCGCGCACATGGCGATGCGCGACGAGGATTTCGGGGCGGCCCTGACGCCGGTCGAGGCGGACGACGGGCTCTGGTGGCCGCCGATGGCGGCGCCGGCGCGCGGGCCGCGCGACTGGCAGTCTCTGTACGAAGCGGCGCATGCCCGCGCGGAGGAGCTGCGCCGGGCGGAGAGGGCCGCCCGTTCCCGGGCGGGTTCGCTGAAGTGGCAGCTCGACAAGAGCCGGGACAAGCTCAAGGCGGCCGTCGAGGAGGTGAAGGAGGTCCGCCGCGCGGCGAAGAATGCGCTGTTCTACCAGGCGGAAGTGGCGCGGCTGGAGAGCCGAACAGCTCCATCGCGACCTCGGCGCTGCGCGAGGGGTCGATGAGGAAGTAGACCGCCTCGGCGCTGACCGAGATCCACAGCCACGCGCGCCGCGAGCGGCCGGTCTCGCTCAGCGACTGGATGCGCCAGCCGGTCTCGTCGCCGTGGCGCACCGCCATCTCGTTCTGGTGTGCGAGGATCGCCTTGGCGAGGGGTTCGAACAGCGGCAGGAAGCGGGGCACGCTGCCGGCCACCGTCCCCGGCGCGATCGCCAGCCCCTGGTCCGTCAGCCACGCCGCGACTCGGCGCAAGGGCCGGAAGCAGGCAAAACGCTCCGACAGCGAGAAGGGCGCCGACTTCACGGCGATCATGTACTCCGTGGTGGGCACCCTCTCGATGCACGGCATCGACGTCCTGCGCTGGCTGGAGGCGTGGCTCGAAGCCTGCGCGAAGAACGGCCGCAAACCGCCGGACGACCTGTCGCCCTGGCTGCCCTGGTCGATGAGCGAGGAGCGCAAGCACGAGTTCATGGCGCCGGGGTGACCGGCGTTATCGAGTGCCGCTATTACGGCCGTGACTTCACCGCAGACGAGATGGCGCTGCTGCGCGCCCTGATCGCCGCCGATCCGCAGCCCACCCGCGCCGCTTTGTCCAGAGAGTTCTGCCGGCGCATCGGCTGGTTCAAGCCCGACGGCGGCCTCAAGGACATGATGGCAAAGGTGACCATGCTGGCCATGCACCGCGACGGCGTGATCACGCTGCCGCCGCCGAGGGGACGGCAGGGCCGGCCCAAGCCGATCGTCTTCGGACCCGATACCGAACCGCCGCTGTTCCCGCCCCCGACGACCCTCGACGAGATCCGCCCGCTGGAGATGCGCATCGTCGTGCGCGGCACCCGGGAGGGCAGTCTGTGGAACGAGTTCGTCGCCCGCTACCACTACCTCGGCTACAAACCCCTGGTCGGTGCCCAGATGCGCTACGCCGTCCACGACCGCAACGGCTGGCCTATCGCCATGCTCGGCTTCTCCACCGCCGCGTGGAAGCTCGCTCCGCGCGACAACTTCATTGGATGGACGCCGTGGCTGCGTGAGAAGAACCTCCCGCTCGTGGTCGACAATCCGAGATTCCTGATATTGCCGTGGATCGAGATCCCGAACCTCGGCTCCCACATCCTCGCCATCGTGCGCCGGCGCCTGCCTCAGGACTGGATCGAGCGCTACAACACCACCCCCGTGCTCATCGAGACCTTCGTCGAGACGCCGCGCTACACCGGCGCCGTCTACAGGGCATCGGGCTGGATCCCCGTCGGAACCACCCAGGGACGAGGACGCTATGACAGGCATACAAAACGATCCCAGCCCAAAAAAGACATCTGGTTGCGACCCCTCCGAAAGGACTGGAAGCGAACACTCAATCGTTGAATCCACCACACCCATCACCGCGTGAACAAACGCTTTCCCGACGCGTGCCCGGGCCGAGGGACCGGAAGCGTGTAATCAAGCGGCAAACGTGCGGCATCAATTCAGTGGCAATCAGAGGACACTTCTGTCGTCAATGCAAGGGGGAAGGAACGCCGGAGAGAAGAATATTCGTAAGTATCACAGTCAGGTAGGACACGCTTGTCGCTGAATGGCATCGACTGGCCGGGTAGGAAAGATAACGCCTGTCTTGGCATCCCGAAGCCGCAGTTCACCGGCGTCCAGGTCGAGATATTCCCGGCGTAGCTTCTGGATTTCCGACGGCCGGCAACCGGTCAGCATCAGCAAACGCACCGCGGCCACAGCCGAGCGGGTTTCGGAACCGTCATCAAGGATTTCGTCGAGAACCCGTCCGAGCCGCTTAAACCCTTCGGCGCTAAAGAATTGCTCGCGCTTCTCTTCTTTGTATCTCTTGACGTGCAGGCAGGGGTTCGATCCGTCCGGGCGCAGGCCCCACATCTCCGCCAGATTGAACATCTTCGAAAGTACGCCAAGGCGCGGGCGAGTTTCTGGCTGATCGATTTCCGAACGGCTTTAGCCTGGATGCCAACACCAAGAATTTCTCCGGTGCGCGGCGCGGGGTGGCACGATCTCGATAGGTACCGTGGGGAACAGTCCTGATTAGGTCGTGATAACGGCAGAAGGTTAATCCCTGAAGTTGATATATTGCAGGGGCTGTGCGATCTGCTGGCTCTTGATCAGCGCGATCACGGCCTGCAAATCATCGCGCTTCTTTCCTGAAACGCGTAATTCGGAACCTTGGATCGCAACCTGCGCCTTAAGCTTGGCCGCTTTGATTGCTTTGAGAATCTTCTGCGCCAATTCGCGCTCGACGCCCTGCTTGATCAGGACGTTCTGGCGCACTGTGTTGCCGGATGCGGACTCGATTTTCTGAAACTCGAAGGCACCGATCTCGACCTTGCGTCGTGCCAGATAAACGCGCAGCAGCTCCTGCATTTGCCGCAATTTCATGTCGTCGTCGGCGTGAATAGTGATGTTTTCGCCGGCTCGCTCGAGAGTGCAGTGGCTGCCCTTGAAATCGAAACGGGTACCAATTTCGCGCATGGCGCCCTGGATCGCGTTGTCGACCTCGGCCAGCTCGGTGCGGGAAACAATATCGAAAGACGGCATGGTTGGGATCCTTATGGGGCGGCGCGGCGTGCGGTCGCCGGAATATTACCGGCCCGGATGAGTCACAGCACGAACAGGACATAGAGCGCAGCGAGGATGAGCTGGACCAGGGCAAACGGAATTGCCGCCTTGACGAAATCGACGAACGATAGTTTCAGCTCGTATTTGTGGATGATGGTCACCGCAACCAGCGTTGAGGCCGAACCGATCGGGGTGATGTTGCCACCCAGATTGGCGCCGAAAATGAGCGACCACCAGAACGGCGACTCCGGGGATAGATCCATTCCGCCGAGGATTTTTGCCAACATCGCCGCGAGCGGGATGTTGTCGGTGACCGAACTTGCCACCGCCGCGGCAACCATCAGCGCGGCCGGTCCGGCGATATCACCCAGCGCCAGGATCGGTGTCAACAGGTCACCGATCAGTTCGAGCACCAGGGCGTGCTCCATCATGTTAATCACGATGAACAGGCCGCCGAAGAACGCGAGCAGATCCCAGTCGATCGCCTGATAGAAGCGATCCGCGGTTGCCTTGTAGCGAACCAGCATGATCGCGGCGAAAGCCAGCGCGACGTAGCCGAGGCCGAGCTCCTTGATGTAGGGCATGACCGAGGCACTTGCCATGGCGGCGATAAACAGCACGGTCATCGCCGTGCCGAACCAGAAGAAGCCACGCGATTCAACGCCGTCGTTTTCGTCGAGGCCAGCGACCAAGCCACGCGCTTCGGCCCGCGCCGCCTCACTCGCCAGCGGCCGGATATCGAACAGCCGGACCCCGAGCCAGATTGTTGCCACGGTCGCGACCACCACATAGGGACTGGCGTTGAGGAAGAACGTGACGAAACTAATGCCCGCCGCGTTGCCAACGATGATGTTGGGGACCGAGGAGATCAGCGTTAGCAAGCCGCCGACGTTGGTCAGCAGCCCTTCGATCAGCAGAAAGCCAAGCAACTTGTCCAGCCGCCCGAGCTTGCCGAGCGAAACTCCCGAAAGCGCGCCGACGATGATCATCGCGGTGACGTTGTTGAGCACGGCCGAGAACACCACGGTCATGACGCCGTAATAAATCAACAAGCGCAGGGGATCGCCGCCTGAGAGCTTGGTGAGGCGGATCGCCATCCAGGTGAAGAGACCGGATTTGCTGGTGACGTCGACGAAGATCGACGAGCCGAGGATGATCGCGATGACCTCCCAATCGACGCCGGGGATGTAAACAGGAAGCCGCACCGCGTGGCCGAGGATTTCTACGGTCTCGGGGTGCACCAGCGCGAAGAACGCGGCCAGGAATAGCGCTGCAACGGCGAACAGACCAACGATCACTGACTTTTTGGCATGGATCTTCTCTTCGAACGCGAGGCACAGAATCATCGCCACCAGCATGACGGCAAAAATCGCGGTGACGTGGGTTGGAACCTGATGCATGGCGGTCAGATCATCAACAGCGGGATTTGCCTGAGCTCTACCGCCAATGGGTAGGCCAGCCCATGCATGGCGAGTTGTTCCTCGTCTTTAGCGCGCATGACCAGAAGATCGACCTCATGCGACTCAATAAGCCGCCGGTACTCCGCTATGCGGCGGCCCATGACGATGATTTCTTCGATGGCGATGTCGAGCCCGGCCGTTTCGATGGCGGCGCGGCAGGAGCGGATATAGTCGTGCGGCTCCTTGAGGAGCTGAGCCTTGATGGTCTCCGTCGCGGTGTCGGTATCGATGAGCGGGATCTTCGAGATGATCTCGATGTAGCGCTCGAAATCCGCCGCGCGCTCAACATGGGTGAGCCAGCAGGTCCCGCCTGCGGCCGTGAAACCGAGCGCTTGGTCGACCAGGCGGGCGTCGCCGGTGAGGTGGTCGGTAATCGCCATGACGACGTCGGTATTTTGAACGGTGTGTGGCAGGCCGCGATCGGCCTCGGGATGCGGCAAGATCAGTATCGGCACCTCGGTCGCCTGGGTTAAGACATCGACGTACTCACCGAGACTGTAGGGCCAGTGCCAAGTGTTGGAATGAAGATGCCGATAGGTGACAACAAGATCCGGCTGGTGTGCTTCGACCTGCGCCAGCAGCGCCCGCACACTATCGAACGAATCACCGGCGAGCGACTGCCAAACGGTTTCTGCGCGGTCGATAACCGCAAGGAACTGGCGCACGGCGTCGGTAACTAGCGCGGCGCCGTCGGCTGGCAAATCGGTTGCGACCAACACGCGCTCGATGTTCAGCGGTGTATAGGCGTAGGTCTCTTTGGCCGCCGCCCGAAAGGTAGCTTCGAACTGATCGAGCTTGGTCATCGCCGCCCTTGCCTTCCGCAACGTTGCTGGGGTGTTGATGGAGTGGACGCCCCCTTCCGGCGGCATCGCAATGTGCCATGTTGGCGGTGTCGTCAACGCCAAGAGAGGAAAGGGGCGTCCATGGAACAGGTAGCATGATCGAGATCGATCTGGCGAAGAACAGCTTTCAGCTGCACGGTGCGCGGAGCGATGGGTCGGTCGCGTTCCGCAGGAAGCTGAGCCGGGCGAAGGTGCTGGAATTTCTGGCCTCGCAGCCGCGCTGCGCGGTAGCGATGGAGGCGTGCGCGAGTGCCCATTGCTGGGGCCGGGAGATCGGCCATCTGGGCCATGCGGTGCAGCTGATACCGCCGGCTTACGTCAAAGGCTACGTCAAGCGTCAGAAGAACGATGCGGCGGACGCGGAGGCGATCCCCGGATCGTAGTCCGGGGCATGCTGCGAGGCGGCATCGCGGCCGACCATGAGTTTCGTGGCGGTGAAGACGGAGGAGCAACAGGCGCGAGGCATGCTGTTCCGGACACGCGATCTTCTGGTGCGCCAGCGCACTCAGACGGTGCGGGGATCGAGGACGATCACGCGGCAGCGTAAACGCGGCGGCCAAGTGTGAATGACATAGATCGCCGGCTGCCGTCGCCTTGCGACGCTCCGTCGGCCACGAGCCACTCGTCGCGCGCCGCCAGCCGGTCTCCAGCGGGATCGCGGTCATCGCCACGTCAACCGCCGCCGGGCGCCCGGAACTCATGGAGGCTGCTCCGATCATCGCGCGCATCGAGGCGGGCCGATCGTACCCGTGCAGCCCGCTGGCGGAAGCCGGGTTGGAGCACGCCTGCCGGCATTGGTTCAGCATCCTCCGGGCTGGTGCGTCAAAGATCGCATCGGAGTCGAGTTTGGTCATTCCGTACCTCTCGCAGAACGATCAATCACGCGCGCCCGTTGTACGCCCCCCCTTGTACACAATGGGCAGGAGTGAAGGGTCTGTGATGCCGGAATCCTTGTGCAGATGTACCACGCTGCGACCCGTACCGCAGTCCCCGAACTCATCGCAGGTAATCCGGCCGATGATGCCCTGGAAGTCCGCGGTGCCATCCAACACACCACGGAGCGCCGCACGGTCGATGTACAGCGCATCTCCGTCCACAACCGCAACCTGCTTGATAGCTGAGAGCAGCAACGTCGCGGCGTCGTAGCCGTGCGCCCAGTGAGGTGGCTCCGGAAAATCGGACAGGTCGTTAAGGTGTATTCCACCGCCTGACGGAGGAATGCATATGAGCAGAAAACGACGGAGGTTTTCAGGGGAGTTGAAGGCGAAGGTGGCGTTGGATGCGCATCTAGTTGGTCGTGACCAACCCGTAGCGAAGGATTTCGCCCCCTACCGGACTCGACCCCCTAATTCTGCGTAAGCATGCTTTCCGATGACCCCTTGAGCCACAAGTCGATTGCTAATAGGGTTGGATCAATGAGCGGACAATGAAAACGGTCATGGCGAGAGTTATAAAGGTCACCATTTTTAGCGCCCTCACTCTGTCGCTTCTGATCGCAGCTGCTGGCTTGTACTTTTTTGCGGGCGCAGGACATCTCCTGCATAGGGAGTTCTTGAGTATCAGCGAAGTCTGCCAGCGCTGGGGAGATCGGCCACTCGACGTCGAGGCGTTCTGGTCCGCGGAAGCCGACGAACCTACACGCGCTGCCATGGCTTGCTCGCTCCTCAAGAACCAGGCCGATTATGTCGGCATGCGCTGGTTGGAGATCGGGCCGCTCTTCGGAGACTTTACCGGATACTACGACACCGAGACGCAGCCCACCTATCTGATTGAACGCGCGAAGACCAAAGCAGACGACACTTGGCAGATCGTTTTTCTGATCGATCAGGATCGGAAGGTAGCCGAAATAGTCGTTCACAATAATTGCTGCTGAACAATCGCCGTGGCGCAGGCCAGCGAAAATCGTTGGGGAGCCTTCCTCTCGCTCGGCACGTAGCCAGCACCTCCCTCCCGCTCTTTCCGACTGGCCTGACATGGAGAAAGCCACGACACTCGCCTCGCAGATAGAGCGGACCAACGACAAGCTCGCCCTGATGCCGCGCGCAATCCGCAAGCCCATGCACGAGGTCGACGATGACTTCTAACGCGGCTCGGCCTCGCGAGGCGTTCGTCTGGATTGTTGGCCGGCGCATGGGTTGGACGCTGATCGGCGCGCTAACCCATTGATATCTCTTCATGCACAGGGGTCAGATTTCGCCGCCGAACAACAAGCCTGGCGCCGACGGCGATGACGCAGCGTCCTTTCTGCCGGTGGAGGTGGTGCCGGAGCCGGCTTCGCCGCCTGCAACGTCGGACGGTCGGATCGAGATCGCGTTGTCGAACGGCCATAGGGTGAGCGCGATCGGGTCGTTCGACGTGGAGGCGCTGTGCCGCGTGGTCCGGGTGCTCGGCGGATGATCCCGGTTCCGTCTTCGACGCGGGTATGGCTGGCGTGCGGGGTGACGGACATGCGCAAGGGGTTTCCGGGCCTTGCGGCGCAGGCGGAGCGGGTGCTCGAGGCGGATCCCTATTCCGGTCATCTCTTCGTATTCCGGGGACGGCGTGGCGATCTGGTGAAGATGATCTGGTGGGACGGCCAGGGCGCATGCCTGTTCGCCAAGCGTCTGGAGCGCGGCCGTTTCGTGTGGCCGTCGGCGTCTGGCGGCAAGATCGTGGTGACGCCGGCGCAGCTGTCGATGCTGCTGGAGGGGATCGACTGGCGGGCGCCGCTGCGCACCTGGCGGCCGCTGGTATCGGGATGATAATCTATTTATTAACAATAGGTTGAAGGCTTTTCAGGCTTCCCTTTGGCGGCCTTTTCCGCTAGGGTGCCGCCATGCTCGAAGAGGCTCAGGCACTGCCCGACGATGTCGCCGCGCTCAAGGCGATGGTGCTCACCTCGCGGGCCGAACTGGCGGCGCGGGACGCCGAGCTCCGTAACCGCGATCTTCCGATCGAGAAGCTCAAGCACCAGCTTGCGGGTCTGCGCCGGCAGCGTTTCGGCGTCGGTTCGGAGACCCTGGACCAGCTCGAGCTCGGACTGGAGGACGAAGAGATCGCGCGGGCTGCAGAGGCGCTCCCGGCCCCGCTGCCCGGTGCGAAGCGACAGCCGAAGCGCCGCCCCCTGCCGGAGCATCTGCCGCGCGAAGAGACGGTGCTGACACCGGGCGAGAACTGCGCCGATTGCGGCGGCCGTCTCAAGCGGCTGGGCGAGGATGTCACCGAGGAGCTGGAGTACATCCCGGGACGCTTCGTGGTGAAGCGCATCGTGCGCCCGCGCCTGGCCTGTCGCTGTTGCGAGAGGTTCCACCAGGCGCCTTTGCCGGCGCGGCCGATCGAGCGCGGCCGCCCGGGTCCCGGCCTGCTGGCGCATGTGCTGGTCTCGAAGTATTGCGATCACCTGCCGCTCTACCGCCAGTCCCGGATCTTCGCCCGCGAGGGGATCGATCTCGACCGCTCGACGCTGGCCGGCTGGGTCGGCCCCGCAGGTCGATAAGGGCGACGGCGCTGCTGGAGCCCCTGGCCGACGCCGTCGGGCGCCACGTGTTGGCAGGGCAAGCCCTGTTCGCCGACGACACCCCGGTCAAGGTGCTCGCGCCCGGGACGGGGAAGACGTCGACAGGGCGGGCCTGGGCCTATGTGCGGGACGAGCGGCCCTGGAAGGGCGAAGCGCCGCCGGCGGCGTGGTACCGCTTCTCGGGCGACCGCAAGGCAGAACACCCGACAGGGCCTGGTCATTGAAGTGCCGCGATTCCCACATTATTCCCGTGTTGTGCAAAGGGCTCTATTCCGGGGCCTCAGGAACCCGCGGAAACATCAATGAATACAACATCGTGCAGCAGGATCGGGAACCGGGCGGCCGCCAAGAAACTGAAAGTTTGAGGGTCTGTGGGTTTCGCGGTCACAATTTTCGGGCACAAGATCGCTCGTAGCGAAGTTAGTCCCGACAGCGATACCGCATTGGTCGGCATTCCGGCTCGCGCACTCTACTGTCAAGTGAGATCGTTTTCGACACGCGGAAAGAGGAACTTTCCGACGGTTAACGCGTAACTCTCCTTGCGCAATGTAGCTATACGAACCGAACTCCGTTCGAAATTACCGTTTCGACTTTACATGGCTGTTTTGTCTTCATCCTCGCCGGCGGTGCAACATTGCCGATTTACGATGTTGATCGAGCTGCGTTTATTGGCGACCGAATCGTCAATTCTATCCTCGAGAAAAATCGAAAGAGCACCCGGGTTGGATTGTTCGTTCAAGAAGCGCATGGACTATTCCGTTTCGAAAACGGCGGCCACGTTCGATGCGGCACCCGACGCCGGGTATTGCCACCCGGCGCCACCAGAAGTCGTGCGCATGATCGGCATGACATTAGCGATCGATCCACAACGAATGCCATCATCGCCTCCTCCGTCGCTTCGCCCGCGTCACACCGCCATCAGTCTGCCCGATGGGATCGGCGGAATCGGAAAGTTTAGTCGGACTCCCTGGGCAGACGGTCGAGCAGGGAGGCCACGTGACGCGAATTCGCCGAGTCTTGCGTTGTCGGTCATTCCCGCTCCACGAACTGCCGATGACTCAATCGGGTTTGCGGACCCGTACGATTTCTCGATGAGCCAGCTGACGTATCGCGCTATTCGCCCTTCTCAGGACGCCACTTTTCTTGACACCGCCATTCGCGGAACCCGCTCATTTCCACCGATCTCGGCGCGTCTTCCCTCCAAACGGCGCTGATTTCTTTCCCCAGCCCACGGGAATATCCCCGACCGAATATGGTGCCAGCTGCCGCCGACGCACGTCCGGATATAGAACGGAGTCGTATCCCCGGATCCCACAGGCCGCCTCAGGGCGACAGGACGCTGTTTCCGTTTTCCGGAAGAGTCCGATCCCTGCGACGGTCCGACCGTCCGCGCAGGACCACAGCCGCGGCCCGCTGCGCCGAGGGCCGGTCAGTTGCGGAGGCCTAGATCCTGCTCGATGCTGTCGCCGATCTTGGTGACCGACGTGACCACCATGTCGCGCGCCAGATGGGCATAGCGCGCCGTGGTGTGTATCTGGGTGTGGCCCAGAATCTTGCCGATCATCGGCAGGCTCTCGCCAAGCGCCAGGGCGCGCGACGCAAAGGAATGCCTGAGATCGTGCACCCGCACGTCATCCAGACCGGCTTCCTTCCGGATCCGCTGCCAGTGCGAGAAGATGCCGGTCAGACGGGCATCCGACTTGCCGCGGATCACCCAGGGAACGTCTTCCACTCGCTCAATGCCGTCGAGTACCGCCAGTACCGGACCGGTCAGCGACACCATGCGCGGGCCGGTCTTGCCGTCGCTAACATTTCGGACCCGCAACTCCCGTTCGCAGGACTCACCCGATTGAATCGCGTAGCGCACCCCTCGTCGGTAACGATGTCGGACCTGTTGCAGAGCGCGCCGATGTCGGAGCAGCAGGAGATGCCCCGGATCCGGTGGCGGGTGTCACCGTCCCTCGGAAGGCCGTCAGTGAGGAGGATCGTGCGGCCCCTGGCCGATTTCAGGTCTACCTTGGCGACGACCTTGCCGTATTCCGGGCACATGTTCAGGACACCATCGACCTCTGAACCATTGCTATCGGACACTGCGGCGTCGCACAGGCCCGCCACAAGGGCAGTCACGCCGGACGCTTACGGCGCAGCAGGGCTGCGGGAAGATGCACCGCCATAGGCGGCAGCTGAACCACCCGCGCGCCGGTCTTGACGACGGATATCGCTAACGGATTTTCCGATGCTTTCCCGTCAACCTGGCCTCGCTGCATCCAGATAACATAAAATCCGGAAAAACAGTCCCGAAGCGGATTCGATTCAGGTCCAGCGCATTGAGACAGATATCCGGCGCGACAACATCCTCCATCGGATCGTCAACATCGAGAGGCGGCATAGCGCGATCCCGGCCGGCCGGGTTGCCGGCCTGGCGGTCGGACGAACCGTCCGACCGGGTTGCGGCGGCGACGCAGAATGAGAGTCACCGGCTACATGGGCGAATTTCGGCATTCAGCAATGCCTCGAGTTCGCGAAACAGCCCGTCGTTCTGGCAGAACGCCACGTTGAAGCGCATCTTCGTCGACTTTTCCATGTTGGGCCGGAACAGGGCGCCGGGCGCGAGCAGTATCTTGCGCTTGACCGCCGCTTCTGCCAGGGCGGTCGTGTCGGCAACCCCGGGAACGTCCAGCCATGCGTACAGCCCGTGCGTGCCGTCCGCAGCCGGACCGAATCCGAAGGATTCCAGACGGCGGACTGCCGCGATGCGCGCTTTCTGGAGCTTGGCGAGGAGCCTGCTGCGAAACTTCCGGTAGTGCCCCTGGTCGATGACCTCGCAGACCAGCCGCTCGGTAAACTCCGAGCTCGCCGACTGGGTCAGGAGTTTCAAGTCGGCCAGATCGCGAACGAGATCCCTGTGGCCGGCCAGCATGCCGACCCGGAGGCGCGGCGACAGGATCTTGGAAAAACTGCTCAGATAGACCACCCGGTTCAACTGATCGAGGCCGGCAAGGCGGGGCGGGGCTGCCGGATTGAACACCGCGTCGACGCCGTCTTCAACGATGTGGAAGTCGTAACGTTCGGCAAGCTGCAGAAGCCTGAATGCGGTCCCCGGAGAGATGCTCCGGCCGGTCGGATTATGGATGATCGGAGTCGTGATGTAGAGACGTGGCTGGTGCGATCTGGCGAGGGTCTCAAGCCGCTCCAGATCGGGACCGGCGTCGTTCCATGGCACCCCGTGGACGGTGGCGCCGAGGGCGCGCATATGCCCAAACCATTGGAAGTAGCCGGGATCGTCGACCAGAACCACGTCATCGGGCCGGATCAGGTAACGGGCCACGAGGTCGAGACCGCCGGTGACACCGTTGGTCAGGAGAACCTGGTTCGGGCACGCATCGATCCCATGCTCAGCGAGCCGGCGGCTGACATGCGCGCGCAACGGGGCGTAGCCCAGCAGATCGCCATGACCGCTGTCGAAGGCGTCGACGCCGCGGCGGGCCAGTTCGCGCATGGCCCGATCGAGCCCGGCTTCCGCCAACCACATTTGCGGCAGCCAGCCGCTGCCGGGCCGGTGCTTGAAGCAATTCTGGCCGGTCTGGCTCCGCATGAGCCAGAGCACGTCGCGGGCGCGCTCATGCTGCGGTCCGGCTTCGGCCGTCTGGGCGGACCGACCCGGATTCGTGACGAAGAAGCCGGCGCCGAGCCTCGACTGGATGTAGCCGGACACAACGAGTTGGTCGTAGGCCTGGACTACCGTGAAATTGCTGACATTGTGGGCGGCGGCGAATTGACGGATGGAGGGCAGGCGCGCGCCGGGGAGAAGCGCGCGGTCGCCCACCAGGCGCTCGATACTCTTAACGATTTGCTCGGTCAGCGGCTCGGGCTGCGAAGAATCCAAACGAAGCAACATATGAACTTACCTTGAACTAAATCGTCGAGTTCACTGGACGGGGCCGCAGCGGCCGGGCCGGGCCGAAGCGACGGTATCGGCAGTGCCGGCAAGACGCGTCAGCCGGGACTTACGCGCGCGCCTCGAGCAGCGTGCGGCAGGGAAGGGTGGACAAGTCGAACCCGCCGGGGGTGCCGCCAATCTCGATGCAGGGCACGACCCTGCCGGAATGCGCCCCTTCGGCGAGGGTCCAATCGGCGTTGATATCAGGCGATAGAGGCATCTGCGACACCTTGATGTTGATTTTATGTAAAAAAGATTATTTGATAAAAGATCAGGAATCAATAGGAAAATTACATTGGCTGCCGCGGAGAAGCGTGTGGGTACAGACGCTTATGAGGTGCTTCGTCAGGAACTCATGCACGGCACACTGATGCCGGGCGACCGGCTTCGCGTGGCGGATCTGAATGACCGCTACCGGCTCGGACTGACACCGATCCGGGAGGCGCTGATGCGTTTGACCAGCGAGGGCCTCGTATCCTGGGAAAGCCATCGCGGCGCGCGCGTGCCCGAGACCGATCTCGAAGAATTCCGCGACATGATGCAAAGCCGCCGGGAAATCGAGCTGTTGTGCCTGACCAAGGCCATGGATCTGGGCGATGCGAATTGGGAAGCGGAGATTGTGCGGTCCTTCCATCTTCTGTCGCGGACGCCCTTTCCAGATTCCTCCGACGCAAGGGAAGCGGCTGCCAATTGGGAGCGCTACCACCGCCAGTTCCACTACTCGCTGATGGCCGCCTGCGGTTCTGTCTGGCTCCTGCAGTTCTGGAGCACGCTGGCGGACCATTCGGAACGCTATCGCAAGCTGCGGCTGCTCCGTTCCCAATCCAAAGAAGCGCGCATTCGCGAAGCCAAACTCGACATTCTCGAGCACGAGAAGATCATGCAAGCGGCCATCGCCCGCGACGTTGTTTCCGCAACTGAACTCATCAATGAGCATCTGACGCAGACCGAAACGATGGTCGCCAAGCTGATCGAACCGAAGCGGAAACGAAAGGCTAGACGGAAATGACCGGTTGAGGGCCGGTTCGCACCGGCGCGCAGCCTCCTGCGGCAGTGCATTGTGCGATCCGGGCCGCGCTGCGGAGTCCCCCGCCGACCGAGCCGGACGCGCCGGCCGCAACCTCCCGGACGAGACACTCCGGGTAGGTTGCGGCCGGCGGCTGTTCGGCGCAGAAGCATGACCCCGCCAAGCCAAAGATTTTGGATGCTTTGACATGCCGACCGCGGTCGATGTGCTGCGCCGAACGACACCCGGGCTAGAACCGCGCCGCCAGCCCGAAGCGGACCTCGTGCTCCGGCGGGACGCTTTCGCCGGCGCTTTCGCGCCGCCGCGCCTCGATGGAGAGTTCGAGGGAACCGCCGTCCCCGGGCATCCGCGACAGGCGCCAGCCGAGCCTGTAGTCCCGGCCGGCACTCGACAGGCCGAAGCCGATCTCCGGGGTTGAGGTGAAGCGGTCGCCGAAGGCGGAGAAGCCGTAGCCCATCCTGAGCTCCAGGCGACGGTTCTGCAGCCCGCTGCCGTTATCGTTCGCCGCCAGCCCGGCCAGGGTTTCGCGCCCGAGCAGCGCATCCATGCCGCCGGCCGCCGCACCGCCCGCGGTCTGGCGCAGGGAAAGCGACGGCCCACGGTTCGAGGCAGGGTCCGGATCCCAGGCAAACGAGCCGGAGATGCCGAAATTGCGGAAGCTGCGGGAATCGTGGGTCAGCAGGCCGCGCCCGCTCACCTCGGCCGAGATGCCGCTCGCCGGATGCACCCAAGACAGCCCGCCGCCGATGTCGACACCGAAGCCGGTCTCGGCGTCGCCGCCGTCATGGCGTGCCCCGATCTCGAAGCCCGGCGTCAGCGTGGCGCCGCCTTCCAGGCGGAACGGCCGCGAGCCCTCCAGCGCCAGGCGCAGCCGCGTCACGTCCGCCTTCGCCGCGGCGAAGCGGTGCGTCCCGGCCGCGCTCGTGCGCACAATAAGCCCGTCCGCCTTCCACGCCAGATCCATTCCGGCCGTCTCCGACGCCTGCGCCAGCGCCCCGCGCAACCCGGCCGCAAACATCGCAAGGTCGAGATCGGTCCGGACCGGCGTTTCGCCGTCGGGCGTCAGGGTGAGTTCGCCCACGCCGTAGCCCGCCACGCCCCAGACCGTGAGACGCTCGTTCAGCGCATACCGGCCCCAGGGGAAGAACCCGTTGAGGTACGAAGACACCGATCCGCTGTCCGATGTCCCGCGGTATGCACCCGTGCCGCGGCTGTGCGAAAGGATCAACCCGGCGGTTGCGTCGCCCCAGGTCCAGTCCGCGCCCAGCATGCCGTTGGTCACCTCGCCGTCCAGAGAGACCCGGTCCTCGCGGCCATTGAAGCGCGTCATCGCCCCTCGGCCCCAGAGCGAGATCAGACCGTGACCCTCCGTTTCCGCCGTCAGTGTGAAAGACGAACCGGTCAGCAGCTCGCGCTCCATCACAGCCCGCGAAACGGCGCGCCGGCGATTCGGATCGGTCTCCTCTGCCGCCCGGCCGACCGGAATTCGGCTGTGCCTTTCATAGCGAAGGTCCGTTCCGCTCTCAGGTCCAACGGCCGCCGCGCCGCCGACCCGATGCCCGGCGACATGCGCCTCGACGCCCGGCCTCGGCAGTGCCGACATGCGGATGTCCGCCGCTTTCAGCACCTGCTCCGCCACGGTGCGCCCGAAGCGCGCGATCCACGCCTTCGGCATCGAATCTTCGTTTGCGATACTGACCGTCGCAGCAGTCACTTCGAGGCCCGGACTCGTCCCTTCCACGACGATTGTCTCGTCCGGCTCGTCGATGCTGTCGTCCACCGGCGTCAGCATGAAGGTCGCTGTCCCCGAGGTTCGGCCGGCCGGAATTGCCAGCGTGAAGTCCGGAACCGCCGCGAAATCGCCGATCGAGGCCGTTCCGGCCGACACCGACACAGTCACGGCCGTATTGGATGTCCGCGGCGCCCCGACCAGGGTGCCCGTCACCGTGACGGTCGTTGCGCCCCCATCCTCGTCGACCGTCCCGGGCGACACCGACAGCACTACGTCTGCCGACGCGCTGCCTTGGTCCTCGACCGTCACCTCAACGTCCGGGGCCGTCACCGAGCTGTAGTCGCCGCCGGACACCGCGTGCGACACCGTCGCCGCGTCGTTCGCCGCGTCGGCGTCCTGGGCCGCCGAGACCGTCACCGTCTGCGCCCGGTTCCAGTTCTGCGCGGTGAAGGTCAGCGCGCCGGACACCGTCACGTCCGCGCTGCCCGCCACCGACGGGGTCACCGTCACCGGGCCCGCCGGCTGCGACCTGAGCACCACCGTGTAGGTCCGGCTGTCCCCCTCCGGCACCGTCAGCGCCGTCGCCGAAACCTCGATACCGGGCTCGTCGTGGTTCAGGATCCGCACGGACGCTACGCGCGAGTTCCCGCCCGGCGGGGTGATGCCGTCGAGATGGTCGTACAGTTCGTAATGACCGCCTATGTTCCCCGACTGCACCTCCTCCGTTCCGGCGAGAAGTTCGAACGTCACCAGGCCGTCTTCGCCGGGCACGCCGTCGCCCACTGTCGGGATTTCGACGATAATCTCAGTTGCGGCCGGAGCGAAGGTTTTCTGTCCGCTCGGCGGCGAGGTGACGTAGTCGCCAACAGTAGATGTAGTGTATTCGAACGTTGTCGAAGCTCCGAACAACTCACTCGACTGCAACCAATCGGATGTCCAGATACGGGTCAGTCTGAAGCGGGCGGGCTCGCCTTCGTTCACCTCGTCGTCGAGCGCTTCAACGGTGATGGTGGGGTTCCGGTTGAGGACCTCGATCCGCGCCGACGTTGCCGCGCCGCGGAACCTGTCAACGACTTTGAGACAGTGACGATTGCGATTTACTGAGCAGTTTCTCCTGTTGTGGGTGTCACAGGTGGGTTGATCCAGACGGCTTGGGGAAGGGGATCCGGTTGTGGGATTCCTCGAACGAAGCGTTCGGGATGACGGGTCCAGGCGGCTTGAAGGGTCCGCCCGCGCTGCTCCAGCACGCTCTGGGTTCGATTGTGATGCACGTCGTCCGGGGTGAGCATCGCGATCCCGCCATGGCGATGTTCGGTGTTGTACCAAGGGAAGAACGTTCGGCAGAAGGCGATCGCGGCGGTGATGTCGTGGAAGCGGCCAGGGAAGCCGGGGTGGTACTTCAGGGTCTTGAACTGGGCCTCGGAGAAGGGGTTGTCGTCGGACACCTGAGGGCGGCTCAGTGAACGGGTCACGCCGAGGTCGGCGAGCAGTTGTGCGGTGCACTTGCTCGTCATCGGCGCGCCGCGGTCGGAGTGCAGGGTGAGTACCTGGGGCTGGACGCCCTGTTTGTGGCAGGTCTCTTCGATGAGACGACCGGCCAGCGCCGAGTTCTCCCGGTCTGCGACCATCCAGCCGACCGCGTAGCGGCTGAAGATGTCGAGCACGACGTAGAGGTAGAAGTACGTCCACTTGGTCGGCCCCAACAGCTTGGTGATGTCCCAGGACCAGGTCTGGTTCGGCGCCGCGGCCACCAGCTCGGGCTTGGTGTACTGGGGATGCTCGCGCTGATTGCGCCGCTCTCGGACCGGCTGATCGGCGGCCAGGATCCGATACATCGTCCGCTCCGAGCACAGGTAATGGCCTTCGTCGAGCAGCGTCGCCACGACCTCCGCCGGCGCACGGTCGACGAAGCGCGGGCCGGCGAGCACATCGAGGATCTGCTCGCGCTCGGCTTCACACAGCGCCCGGGCGGGCGTTGGACGGGGCTGCTGGTGCCCGGGAGTTGACCTCTGACGACGGTAGAAGCTCGCCCGTGACACGCCCAGTGCTTGGCAGGCCGGCGCCACGCCGACCTGCGCCGCAAGCGGTTGGACCGCGATCAAGAGCGCGTTCCGTGTTCGAGGTTCAATCCCAGCAGCCCGGCAACTTTTCCCTGCACGTCCAGGATCGTGTGCGCGGTGTGCAACTCATGCTCCAGGCGAGCCACTTGCGCCTCGAGCGCGCGCACCTTCGCATCCAGCGGGTTGCGTTCGGCCGGTTTCGCGCCGCGCTTCTTCGCGGCCAACTCCCGCAGCGAGCCCTTGCGCCGCGCCTTGCGCCAAGCCGTCAGATGCGAGCTGTACAACCCCTCGCGGCGAAGCAGGCGGCCCACCTCGCCGGGCTGTGTGCAGCGATCCGCCTCCTCCAGAATCCGCAGCCGATACTCTGCGGTGAACTGGCGCCGCTTCGGCTTGGCCACAACCTCCGGGTCCGGGGTCGGTCTGGCGCGGCCGGCCCTGGGGGCCTCGTCGCTACGCTCCTCGACCCCCAGGGCCGGAACGGAAACCTCATTCAATGTCATCGAGTCTCTCTCTGCGGTCATCGGTTTTCACCTCCGCCGCCCTACAGAAATTCCAAAGGTTGCTGGTGTCTCAGTGATGTTGGCAGAGAGAGCCGAAGGTGAACTTCGGACAGAACCGAACGTCATCGGTAGCAGGGGCGCACTTGTTAAGAAGTGTAGAGAAATACCCGGAAAGATCGTGCAGGTTGAGAACCTGCTGGTGGAGATCGATCTCTATCAGGCCGTTATTCGGTCCGACGTACCGCTGCTGCCCACTACGCTGCCATCTTGTATTGCACGAAAACCGAACGAGCTGGTCTACGCCGTATTCCGGAACAGTGGGATGATTCAGCAGTTCCTGACGGCGCAACGGGATTCTTGGTGCCCGGCCATCCGGCGCCAGAGTATTTCCAGAACATTCCACCCCAAATTCGATATCCTGCCCTTCCACCATCGAGCCGACCCAGACGTTGTTCCGGAGGGTCATGGCCGGGGAGATCCAACGGAGCGTTACCACCGGAATGTCGTCGTCTTCGACCAGAACCGTCGCACTGCCGGCACTGCCGGCTTCATAGTCCGGCGAGCCCGCGATGGTTGCCGAGATCTCGCCATCGCCCTCGCTCACGCTGTCGGCTTCGGTGGTGAGTCTCAGTGTCACCTCGCTCACGCCCACACCGAACGAGACAGTGGTGTCCGGCAAGGGCCCGGTGTTATCCGCCAGCGTGCGCGTGGCGGCGCTCATGATCTTCCTGTGGCCGCGAATGTTGATTCCCACGGACATGCTGCTTTCCGTCGAACCGGTTCGGTTGAGGAGGAACTTCGCGTCGTCGCCTTCGGTCACGGTAGCTTGCCCGGCCGCGATCGACACGGTCGAAAGGCCGCCTATCGCGTGACTGGTTTGCGCCGCGGGTCCGGCGCCGTGGCGGTTCACCGCACGCACCTGGAAAGTGTACAGCCTGTTGTACAACAGAGGTATAAAGGTGGTCGTGGTGTCCAGCGCAATCGAATACCATCGTGTATTGTCGGGTATAGTGGCGCCTTGGGCATAGCGCGCCTCGTAGCGCAGGATGTCGGCACCACCGGTACTCGCCGGTGCCGACCACTGCAGGTCGACACGATTCCGGACCGGCGTAGCGGAGATGCCAAGCGGAGCGGTCGGCCGGGCTGACGGCGCCGCCTGGACCTTCGCCGCCGGCCCTGCGCCCCGTTGGTTCACCGCTCGTAACTCGAAGGTGCGCAGCGTGCCGTTGGCCAGGCCGGAAACGGTGTGCGTCGTAATGAGACCCACCGTTGTCCACGCCGTATTCGTGGGGACGGTCGTACCATTCGCATGGCGCAATTCGTAGCGCAACAACCCGGAACCGCCGTTATTCGCCGGCGCATCCCAGTTCAGCGTCACCCGAAGATTGCCCGGCGTGGCAGACAGGCTCTGGGGAGCGTTCGGCAGACCCGGCGTTACCTGAATCCGCGCTGCCGGCCCGGCTCCCTGAGCATTCACTGCCCGCACCTCGAAGGTGTACAGCGCGCCGTTGGTCAGGCGCGAAAAGGTGCCCGAAGTGCTGGACCCTACAGATAACCATTGCTTATCCTCGGGCACCGAGACGTCTGCGGCGTGCCGTACCTCGTAGCGCAGAATTTCGGAGCCGCCATTGTCCGCCGGCGTAGACCATCGCAGCACGATCCCGCCGTCTTCCGTCGTCGCAGCGACTCCTTGCGGCGCAGTCGGCTTCGCTACCGGCGTCACCTGGACCTGCGCCGCCGGGCCGGTTTCGGCCTTCACGTTCACCGCACGCACCTCGAAGGTGTACAGCGTGCCGTTGGTCATGCCGTACTGGGTCGTCGAGGTGCCGATTCCCACCAAAAACCATTGCTCGTTCTCGGGCACGCTCGCGCCCTCGGCACGGCGCACCTCGTAGTTCATGACATCGGAGGGGCCGGCGCTCGCCGGCCGTTCCCACTGCAGCACGACCTGACGGTCGCCCGGCGTGGCAGAAAGGCTTTCCGGTGCGGTCGGCGGTCCGCCGGGCGTTGCCTGGATCGGCGCCGCGGGACCGGGGCCCTGTACGCTCACCGCGCGCACTTCGAAGCTGTACTGCTCGCCGTTGTCAAGGCCCGAGAAGTTATACGTCCTGTAGAGTTCCAGCTCGGTCCACGCCGTGTCGTTGGGCACGCTCGCGCCTTTGGCGTGCCGTATCTCGTAGCGCAGGAGTTCTGAGCCGCCGTCATCCGTCGGCACCGACCACGCGAGGTCGACCCGCCCGGCAGAGGCAACGGCCGTCAATTCTTGCGGTGCGGACGGTACCGTTACCGGCGTCGCCTGGATCCGCGCCGCCCGGCCGGCGCCCCGCCCGCTCACCGCGCGCACTTCGAAGCTGTGCAGCTTGCCGTTGTCCAGGCGGATGACCGTGTGGGTCGTGACGAGCCCGACCGAAGTCCACGCCGTGTCCTTCGGCACGCTCGTGCCCAAGGCATGGCGAACCTCGTAACCCGTGACGGCAGAACCGCCATCGTTCTCCGGCGCCGACCAACTCAGCACGGCCTGCCTGTCGCCCGGCGCGGCGGAAAGGTCTTCCGGTGCGGTCGGCGGGCCGCCGGGCGTTGCCTGGATCGGCGCCACGGAGCCGGGGCCAATTGTGTTCACCGCGCGCACTTCGAAGCTGTACTGCTCGCCGTTGTCCAGGCCCGCGAAGTAATACGTCCTGTAGAGTTCCAGCTCGGTCCACCTCTCGTTTTCCGGCACGATCGCGCCTTTGGCGTGCCGTATCTCGTAGCGCAGGAGTTCTGAGCCGCCGTCATCCGTCGGCACCGACCACGCGAGGCTGACCCGCCCGGCAGAGGCTCTGGCCGTCAATTCTTGCGGTGCGGACGGCTTCGTTGCCGGCGTCGCCTGGATCTGCGCCGCCGGGCCGCCGCCCTGCCCGTTCACCGCGCGCACCTCGAAGCTGTGCGACGCGCGGTTGGACAGGCCGGTGACGGTGTGCGTCGTGACGAGCCCCACCGAGGTCCATGCCGTGTTCGCGGGCACAGTGGCGCTTTCGGCGTGGCGCATCTCGTAGCGCACGATGGCCGAGGTGCCGACTGTCCCCGGCGCCGACCACCGCAGGACGACCTGTCGATCGCTCGGCATGGCGGAGAGGCCCTGCGGCACCGTCGGCGGGAATCCCGGCGTCGCCTGGATCCGCGCCGTAAAATGGGCGCCATATCCGTTCGCCGCCCGCACCTCGAAGCTGTGCAGCGCGCCGTTGGTCAGGCTGGTAACGAGACGCCATTTGGCAAGACCCACCTCGGTCCACGCCTTATTCGCAGGCACGCTGGAACCCCGGGCATGGCGCACCTCGTAGCGCAGGATGTCGGAGCCGCCGTTGTCCGCCGGCGCTCTCCAGGACAGCGTCGTCCGGGCGTTGCCCGCCCTGGCGGACAGACGCTGAGGCGCGGCCGGCTCACCGACGGGCGTCCCCTGGATCTGCGCTGCAGGTCCTTGCCTATGTTCGCTCGCCGCGCGCACCTGGAAGGTGTGCGATTTTCCGTTGGACAGATTCGTGAAGTTGTACGTCGTCGCGAGTCCTGCCGAGGTCCATGCCGCGTTCGCGGGCACAGTGGCGCCTTCGGCGTGGCGCACCTCGTAGCGCACGATGGCCGAGGTGCTGGCATTCGCCGGCGCCGACCACCGCAGGACGAGACGAGACGCCGCCGGCGTGGCGCTGAGTGTATGAGGAGCGGCCGGCACCGTCGCCGGCGTCGCCTGGATCTGCGCCACAGATCCGTCCCCCTCTCCGTTCACCGCACGTACCTCGAACGTGTAAAGCGCGCCGTTGGTCAGAGCGCCGTAAACGTGAGTCCGGCCGAGGCCTGTCGAACGCCATGTTCTATCATCGGGTACAGTTGTACCTCTACCACCGCGCACCTCGTAGCGCAGGATGGCGGAGCTGCCGTTATTCGCCGGCGCCGACCACGCGAGATCGACCTGCCCGGCAGAGGCAATGGCCGTCAATTCCTGCGGTGCGGACGGCTTCGTCGCCGGCGCCTGCGACTGCGCGGGCAGCGCGTTTGCAAAAGTTCCGAGCAGGATCAGGCACACAGCGGCCAGGGCGCGAACGAGGCGCGCGCCGGGCGGTTTCCGGGGCGGCGGCTTTACCCGATTCAGGCCGGCACACTGCCACGCGCTGCACTGTCGAGGATGAACGGATTGCGGCTCGGGGCCCGCCAGACGGGTCGAAATCCATCGAATTCGATACGGTCGCAGACCGCTGGGAAAGAAGTTTGTACACTGCTCGATTCCTTGTCCCTTGTCAGTGGAGCGGGGTCGTTGACCCTTCGCTCCGAGTACCGACCGGGACGATAGGCAGAAAATCGGCTGAACGGCATGTACAATTGGCAAAGTTATTTAAATACAGTGTATTTTGTTACACCATTACTAGTTCGTGATTTTTACAAATACATGATAGGTCATTTCAAATACACTGTATCGGCGATTCAACCGGTACAGTATTTGTCGAAAGTGCCCGGATCGACCGGACAGATGAGGCCGATCCGAGGGACGTGTCCGGACGCGTAGAAGGCCTGCGCCGGGAGAAGGGGCGCTCGGGCCGGCCGCGGCGCGAGCAACGGCTCGGACGGCCATTCCGGCCGGATCCGGCGCCCTGGCGCAAACGCCCCGACGGTTATCGTGTCAGGAATTCAGGTTCCGGAGCCGCGACGCCCGCCGCAGCCCGCAAGCGCCCGGTCAGGACGCGAAGCGCTGCGTGTCCAGCACCAGCCGGCCGCGGCTGTTCCCGCCGGCCTCGAGAATGCGGTGGGCTTCGGCCGCCCGGTCGAGCGGCAGGACCCGGCTGACCAGCGGCCGCAGACGGCCGGCGCTCGCCAGGTTGACCACGGCATTCAGAATTCGGGGATTGTCCACGATCATCGCCTGGCGGACCTCGATATCCAGCCCGGCCGAGCGGTCCTCGAAGGGCTGGGCGATCAGCCAGACCAGCATGCCGCCGGGCCGCAAGACGCCGTAGGAGCGGGTGTGGACCTCCCCGCCGACCAGGTCGATGACGACATCCTGGGCGGAGACTGCCGACTCGAACGCAACCTTGTCGTAGGGGATAATCCGGTCGCAGCCCAGCGCGGCGACATGGTCGCGATTCCGTTCGCTGCAGGTGCCGGCGACTTCCGCACCCAGATGCTTGCACAACTGAACGGCCAACCGTCGCCTCGCCGAAGTCGACCTGGGCATGGCCCGGCGGGTGATGCAGTGGAACGAAGGCCTCGCGCGTCGATTGCCGCCGGTGAACCCGTGCTCGTCCCGCAGCCGCTCGAAGATCCGATGCGCCGTGTGGCGCTGCTTGCGCGGCACGTCCGGATCCGTGTCCGCCTCCAGGATCGCGTCGACGATGCCGGTGAACCCGTCCAGCCTGGACCGCCCGGACGCTCCGCGTGGTGCATTATTCCTCCGCCGTTAACAGGGACACTCTTGGTACCACGCACTGGCCTCATGACCGCGTATCGATCAACCCACGATCCCGGAATCCTGGCGAACCGGTTCGGGGTCAGCGTGGACATGCTGAAATGGCGGCTTCGAATGACCGGTGTCGCCACCCAGGCACGACGGGCGCGCAACTGGTCAGGAAGTACATCCACGAGCCCGAGCTAGACCTTTCCCTAGCATTCGCGAATTTGGAGTTCGGTCTGACCCCGGCCCCTGCGCAAAGACCGGAAACACGCCCTCAATCGCTAGAATCTGCGGGATCGGACAAACCCGCCACAGCACAACCGAACCCTTTTCCGCTCGGGTAAGCCTTCGGTTGTCGGGTGATGGTAGGAGATTTCAGCGATTGAGTGTTCGCTTCCAGTCCCGTCGGAGCGGCCGGAGCCAGATGTCCTTTTTCGGCTGGGCGCACTTCATATGCGTGTCGTATCGCCCGCGTCCCTGGGTGGTCCCGATCCGGGTCCAGCCCGATGCCTTGTAGACAGCGCCGGTGTAGCGCGGGGTTTCGACGAAGGTCTCGATGAGCACCGGGGTGGTGTTGTAGCGCTCGGTCCAGTCCTGGGGCAGGCGGCGGCGCACGAGAGCGAGGATGTGCGAGCCGAGGTTGGGGATATGGATCCAGGGCAGGATCAGGAATCTCGGATTGTCGACCACGAGGGGAAGGTTCTTCTCGCGCTTCTCGAGCGTCCATCCGATGAAGCTGTCGCGCGGGGCGAGCTTCCAGGCGGCGGTGGAGAAGCCGAGCATGGCCAGTGGCCAGCCGTTGCGGTCGTGGACCGCGTAGCGCATCTGCGCGCCGACCAGGGTCTTGTATCCGAGGTAGTGGTAGCGGGCGACGAACTCGTTCCAGAGCCGGCCTTCGCGGCTGCCGCGCACGACGATGCGCATGTCCAGCGGTCGGACCTCGTCGAGGGTGGTCGGGGCCGGGAGCAGCGGCGGCTCGATGTCGGGTCCGAAGACGATCGGCTTCGGCCGGTACTGCCGCCCTCTGGGCGGGGGCAGGGCGATCACGCCGTCGCGGTGCATGGCGAGCATGGTGACCCTGGCCATCATGTCCTTGAGGCCGCCGTCGGGCTTGAACCAGCCGATGCGCCGGCAGAACTCTCTCGACAATGCGGCGCGGGTGGGCTGCGGATCGGCCGCGATCAGGGCGCGCAGCAGCGCGATCTCATCGGCGGTGAAGTCGCGTCCGTAATTGCGGCACTCGATCGCGCCGCTCATCGCGGCGCCATGAACTCGCGCCTGCGCTCCTCGTTCATCGACCATGGCAGCCAGGACGTCAGATCGTCGGGCGGCTTGCCGCCATTCCTTGCACAGGCCTTCAACCATGCCTCCAGCCAGCGCAGGACATCGATGCCGTTCATCGAGAGCGTGCCCACGACCGAGTGCATGATCGCGGTGAACTTCGCACCGTCCTCGCTGTTGGAGCCGAACGTCATCCGATAGTGCGCTCCCGGGCCTCCACCAGCCGCCCGGCCGCCACACGCCGGCGGTCGAGCTGCCTGCGCAGCGACGCGATCTCATCGCGGTGCCTGTCCGCCGACCGCACGAGCGCCCCGCGAAGCCAGGCGATGTCCTTGTTCAGCCAGTCGATCTCGTCCCGGTGCCGGACCTCGATCCGCTCCTTGTGCTATTGGGATCGCCGCAGCGAAACGCGAAGATCGGCGACCTCGTCTTCCAGGAGCTTGAGCCGGCGCTCAAAGCCCTTCGGCGAAGCCGAGCGCAGTTGCTGCTTCAGCCGGGCATTGTCCTCCCGCAGCAACGCGATCGTCCGGCCCTCGGCGGATTCCGAAAGGCGCTTCCGCAGCCGCGCGACTTCCGCTTGCAGGGAAAGCGCCTTCTTTGACGCGCGGCGGACTTCCTTCGTCTCTTCGACGGCCGCCTTCAGCTTGGCCCGGCTCTTGTCGAGATGCCACTTCAGGGAACCCGCACGGGCACGCGAATCCACCTCCGCCCGGCGCAACTCCTCACAGCGCGCTTCGGCCGCGTCCGCCCGCGCTTGTTCCCGCTCCGCGCGGGCATGCGCCTGCTCGTACAACGACTGCCAGTCGCGGTGCTCCAGCACCGGAGCCGACATGCCAGGCAACCAACTCCCGCCACCCGCCTCGGTCAAAGTCGGTGCCGAACCGAAATCCTCGTCGCGCATCGCCATGCGCGCGACGATAAGCGATTGCAGAAGATGTTATCAGAGGGTTGTAAACGGTCTCCAAAAAGACTTCGCCCAACCCATCACCCGACAACCGAAGGTTTACCCGCTTGGAGGCCCGAAAATGGTAATCCGTTGCCAGTCTCGGCCAGCGACCGCCCCAGTATTGAAAAAATCTGCATTCGATTTGATGACCGATCTTGCACATTACGCTTTGGCGCCCCGAGAATAAGTTAATTAATTGAACTATTACAATGCGCTATGAAGTCAGAATGGAAATTGCTCCAGCTTCTGTCCGGGGCGGCACACAGGAGTTTTCCGGAACAGCCGGAACCGGGACGCGGCAGGCTGCGCTTCGCTGGGTCGCGCCCCTACCCCTCCAGCGCTTCCATCAGTTCGCGCCATTCGCGGGCGCTGAGGCCGCTGTCGGCCTGCGTGACGTCCTCGCCGGCGAGCATCCGCCGGACGACGGTGAGCGCCGGGGCGGACAGGCTGACCGCGCCCACTCGATAGTCTTGAAAAGCTTGGTAGGTCAGCGGCACCCAACGCTTCATGATCTCACCTAGGATCACCTCCGCATAGGCGCGAATTTCGTACTGCGCGTGCGCGTCTGCTCGCAGCGACAAGAAATGCATAAGATTGTGAAGATCGGTCTTCCAATAGAACTGAGTGTAGTAGTTGACAGGTAGTACAGCCCGGGCGAGTTCCCTAGCGAGCCCTACCTGATCGGGGTCTTTCGGTTTCCCCCTGTCATTCTCGTTGAGCAAGTTTTCGTAGACGCCGTAGGCAGTCTTCGAAATCGAATTTATTCGCGAAAGCGCTTTCTCCGCCTCTAGGTCTGCCAAAGCACCATCGCGACCCTGCTTGTTGACCTCGGATTGCGCCGCAAGGCCCATGCGTTCATCCGTTACCGGCTCCGTCTCGAACAATTCCTCCATGCCACTGCGGCTCTTTCGTTGTTTCTTCACCTGCTGCTCAAGGATCGGCTGGAGATGGGCAACATCCGGCACGTAGAACTCGCGATCTAGTCGCGAATAGCGTGCCGAATATTCGTTCACGTTCGCGGTGCGGTGGCGGATCCACTGGCGCGCGACAAAGATCGGCAGCTTCACATGGAGCTTGATCTCGCACATCTCGAACGGCGTGGTGTGGCGGTGGCGCAGCAGATAGCGGATCAGCCCGGCGTCGTTGCGCACCGATTTGGTGCCCCGGCCGTAGGAAACCCGCGCCGCCTGCACGATCGCGGCGTCGTCGCCCATATAGTCGACCACCCGGACGAAGCCGTGATCGAGCACCGGGAAGGCGGTGTAGAGAATTTCCTCAAGCCCCGGCGCCGTGACGCGCCGCGTTTCGGCCGAGCGGGCGCGCGCCTCTTCGATCTCGGCGAGTTGCTCCGGCGCAAGTTTAGCTTTTCGCGACGGCGACTCTTCGGACTCGGTCGGCATATGAAGCGGCGCTTGGGGCATCCTGACTTATTACCATATATAGCGAATCTTGCCTAAGACATCACCAAATATTGTGTTCATTGCGGGGCGCTTAGGTTGTTGCGATCCTGCCAGCGATCATCTCTCGACGCTAGCCGAAGATCGGGTCTTGCCTCACCGTCGGGCTTTCCGCCACTTTCATTCCGGGCGCGCCGGCTCTATATTCGCTTCGTCGTCTTCGGGCGACTATGGCGATAAACGGCGTGCGTAATAGCTGTTGCGGACCCGGGGGCAGTACCCGGCGCCTCCACCAGTTTCGCCGGGCCCGGTCGGCGTCCCACCGCCGGCGGCCCGGCATCCCATGGGGGCGAACCAGGATCGACGTGCAGTAAAAGGCCCGCTTTTTGCCCGGCATTGTACCACCGTTATCGGGCTGTCATTACAAATGCTAACGACAACGATCGTATGGCACTCGCTGCCTAGATTCTAGGCAAGCGCGGCCCGGGGGGCGCCGGGCAACAGAAGCCCCCCACTTTATCGGATCGACATTTTGCGAATCGGCGGTTGCGGCTGCCCCCCGGCGCTTCATAATGTGACGGGAGCCGCGGCGCGCGGCATAGCAGGACAGCCGAGGCGATGGAGCCGGACCTCCTCCACTACGAGAAGATTGTCGAAGACGCCCTGCGCAGCGTCGTGCGCACCGCGCTGGAGCAGGTGGCGACCTTCGGCCTGCCCGAGGGCCACGGCCTCTACATCACCTTTCTCACCGCCGGGCCGGGCGTCGACATTCCCGAACGGCTGACCAGGACCTATCCCGAGGAGATGACCATCGTTCTGGAGCACCAGTTCTGGAACCTCAATGTCGAGGACGACCGGTTTTCGGTCGAACTCAGCTTCAACCGGCGGCAGGAGCGGCTGGAAGTGCCGTTCGACTGCGTCACCTCCTTTGCCGACCCGTCCGTCCCCTTCGGCCTGAAATTCGAACTGACGGCCGGCGCCGAAACCGGGGAACCGGAAGCGGACGGCGATGCGCAGACCGGCGCTGTCCTCGATACGGGCGAAGCCGCGCCCGCCGCGAGCAACGAAGACGCCGATGGCGGCTCCTCCGGAGACGAGTCTGCAGGTGACGGGACAGCAGGGGAAGAGGCGGGCGGCGACGCGGCACAGACGGGCGAAATCGTCAGCCTGGATTCCTTCCGCAAGAAGCGGTGACCGAACCGGTCCTGACGGACGGCGCGGCGTCAGTGCCGGCTTCTTCCGCGGACCCGGGGCAGGCCCCTTCGACAAGCTCGGGACAGGCCCTTCGATAGGCCCCGGACTTGGTCCGGGGCGACAAGAAGCCGGACGCAAGCTCCCTCTGCGATCGTGCCCGCGGCCCGGCAATCCTGCCGGACCGGGCCGTGACCGCGAACGAGGGCGTATTCGAGCACTTTCGGATGGCGGCCTTGGGGTGCGACTGCTAACTTTGTCGGGCGCGGTCGGCCGGCGCCGCGCGGAAAGTACCGGGAGAAGGGCGATATGCAGCTGATCGGGGTCGATGTCGGCGGCACCTTTACCGATCTGGTATTCACCGACACCGACCGGAACATCACCCTGATTCACAAAGTGCCGACCACGCCCGACGATCCCTCGATCGGCGCGATCGATGGACTGCGCGAATTGTGCGCGCGCTACCATCTCGACCCCGCCGCCATCGATCACGTCTTCCACGGCACCACCATCGCGACCAACGCTGTGCTCGAGCATGACGGCGCCAGGACCGGCATGATCACCAACCGCGGCTATCGCGACATCCTGCATATCGGCCGCCACCAGCGCCCGCAGAACTATTCGATCATGCAAGACATTCCGTGGCAGAACCGCCCGCTGGTGCGCCGGCGGGACCGCGCAGTGGTGCGCGAACGCCTGGCGCCGCCGCGCGGCGAGGTGCTGGAGCCACTGGACGAGAACGCCGTGCGCGAGGCCGCACGCGCCTTCAAGGCCCGGGGGATCGAGGCGATCTGCGTGTGTTTCCTGTTTTCCTACATCGATCCGCGCCACGAAGAGCGCGCCCGCCAGATCGTGCTCGAAGAGTTCCCCGAAGCGTTCGTCACCAACTCGGCAGCCGTAGCGCCCCAGTTCCGCGAATTCGAGCGCTTCACCACGGCGGCCATGAACGCCTTCATCGGCCCCAAGGTGCGGGGCTATGTCCGGAACTTTGCCGCCGGGCTCAACCAGGCACAATGCCGTGCCGACCTCCACATCATGGGCTCCAACGGCGGCATCGCTACCGCCGCCACGATCGCCGAACGGCCGGTCCTGACGCTGTTGTCGGGGCCAGCGGCAGGCGTGCTGGGCGGCCTGTGGGCGGCCGCGCCGGGCGCCCGCGACCGGCTGATCACATTCGATGTCGGCGGCACCAGCGCCGATATCGGCATCGTGGTCGACGGCCGGGTCAGCGAAGCCACCGCGCGCGACACCTGGATCGGCGGCTATCCGGTGTTGGTGCCGATGCTGGACATCACCACCATCGGCGCCGGCGGTGGCAGCATCGCCCATGTCGACCGCGGCGGCGCCTACCGGGTGGGGCCCCAAAGCGCCGGTTCGCGTCCCGGGCCGGCGGCCTACGGTCTGGGGGGCGAACGCCCGACCGTGACCGACGCCAACCTGGTGCTCGGCCGGCTCGATCCGGCTAATTTTCTGGGCGGCGAGATGACGCTCGACGTGGACGCCGCCCGGCGCGTCATCGGCCGTGTCGCCGAACAGGTCCGGCTCGACGAACTGGAGGCGGCCGAGGGCGTGGTGACCATCCTCAACAGCAATATGGCCAATGCCATCCGGTCTCAGACCGTCCAGAGAGGCCTCGACCCGCGCGGCTTTTCGCTGGTCGCCCTGGGCGGCGCCGGCCCGCTCCATGCTGCCGAGGTCGCCGCCATGCTCGATATCCCCACGGTGATCGTACCGCCGCATCCCGGCATTACCTCGGCCGCCGGGCTGCTCACCACCGATCTCAAATACGACGCTGTGAAGACGGCGTTCCAGACCAGCGACTCGGTCGATGCCGCGAAACTGAACGCCGATTTTGCCTGGCTCGAGGACAATCTGATCGCGCAGTTCACCGCCGACGGCTTCGACCGCGACCGGATCGGCCTGATCCGCGCCGGCGACCTGCGATTTGTCGGCCAGGGCTACGAGCTCCGGGTCGAATTCCCCGCCGGACCCATTGACGAGGCGGCGCTGGCAGGCGTGTGGCAGGCGTTCGAGCGGCAACACCGGACCGAATACGGCCACGTCTTTGCCGACAGTCCGATCGAGATCGTCAACATCCGCCTCACCGGCACCGCGAACATGCCCAAGATCGGGCGACCGGCGCCAACCGGCGCCGGCTCACTCGACGCGGCCAGGCTGCGCATCGGCTCGTGCAGCTTCCGGGTCGATGGCGGCCTGGTGCGCTTCGACACGCCGTATTACCGGCGCGATGCAATCCCGGCCGGCCAGCCGATCGAGGGGCCGGCGGTGGTGGTGCAGCGCGACACGACCACGGTGGTGCCGCCGGGCTGGACCGCGGCAGCCGAAACCGATGGCAATCTGATCTTGAAACGCGGAGCTTGAACGATGGCCGATACCGACCCTGCCAGCCTTCACAACGTCAGGCGGATCGACCCGGTCACCGCCAGCGTGATCCAGGGCGGGCTGGAAAACATCGCGATCGAGATGGGACACAAGCTGATGCGCATGTCCTATTCCAGTATCATCCGCGAATCCGAAGACTTCGGTGCGGCACTGATCGACCCCCAGGGGCGCCAGCTGTGCGAGACGCCGCAAAGCACGCCCCTGCAATCGGGGCCGATCCCGGGCTATGTCAGCGGCATTCAGCAGATCTTCGCGGAACGCGGCGACAGCTTCGAAGCCGGCGACGTGATCATCCACAACTCAGCCTATCACGGCGCCTCGCACGGCCCCGACGTCGCCTTCTGCATTCCGGTGTTCCGTGAGCGCGGCCTGGTCGGATTTTCCGTGACCACCGCCCATCATCTGGATATCGGCGCCTTGAGTCCGGGCAGCTGCGGCATTGTCGACGCCATGGATGCCTACGCCGAGGGACTGCAATTCAAGGCGCTCAAGGTCTATGACCGCGGCAGCCTGAACCAGCCGCTGTGGCAGATGCTGCGCGACAATATCCGCGCCTCGGACCTGGTGGTCGGCGACATGGAGGCCCAGATCGCCGCCGCCCGCATCGGCGCCGACCGCTTCATCGAGTTGATCGAGCGATATGGGCTGGACACGGTCGAAGCGGCCTGCGACGAGCTGATGGATCATTCCGAGCGGATCATGCGCATGGCGATCGAGGCCTTGCCGGACGGTGTCTATCGGGCCAGGACCATCCTCGACGGTTTTCTCGACGGCGACGATCCGAGCCGCGGCGATCTGCCGATCGAGGTCGCGGTGACGGTCCGGGGCAGCGACATCACGGTCGACTTCACCGGCACGGCGGCGCAGGTGCCGGACCGGCCCATCAACATGCCGCTCAAGGGCACCACCGACTGCGCCGTGTGGCTGACGATCCGGTCGATCCTCCTGGAT
The DNA here is from genome assembly GCA_965249845.1 of Alphaproteobacteria bacterium. Taxonomy (GTDB): domain Bacteria; phylum Pseudomonadota; class Alphaproteobacteria; order Bin65; family Bin65; genus Bin65. The sequence continues at coordinate 2,033,470 of CBDFNA010000003.1, read as the reverse complement.
TCCGCAGTCCACGGCCATATTCCGCAGAACAGCGGTCTGACCCGTCCGATCGAGATCGTCGCGCCGGCCGGCACGCTGGTCAATCCGATCTTCCCCGCGCCGACCATTGCCCGTTTCTGCACGGGCAACCAGGCGGCGGACACGTTGATGAAGGCGCTGGCCGAGGCGGTGCCGCGCCAGGTCAGCGCCGGCGTCGGCAATCTGCACGTGGTTGCGTTCAGCGGGCTTCGCGGCGAGACCCACTGGGTGCACATGGAGATCCACGAAGGCTGCTATGGCGGACGCTACGGCAAGGACGGCATGGACGCGGTCGACACGCTCTATGCCAATACCCGCAACAATCCGATCGAGGACGTCGAATCGCACCTGCCGCTCAGGGTCCATCGTTACGAACTCCGTGACGACGCCTGCCCGCCGGGCCGGTGGCGCGGCGGAATCGGTTCGGTTCGCGAGGTCGAATATCTCGAGGACGGCGGCGTGTCGGTCGAGGGCGAAGGCCACAAATACGCGCCGTGGGGTTTTGACGGCGGCAGCGAGGGCAGGACCGCCGGCCTGACGTTCAAACGCAGGGACGGGACCAACCGGGACCTGCCGTCGAAGCTTCCCAACATGACTGCCAGGGCGGGCGATCGAATCGTCATGATCGGGCCGTGCGGCGGCGGCTATGGCGATCCGATGGCGCGCGATCCGGCTCAGGTGCTGGAGGACGTGCGCGATGGACTGATCTCGGTCGGGACCGCGCAGCGCGACTATGGCGTCGCGATTACCGATTCCATGACCGTCGACGCGGCGGCAACCGGGACCGCGCGACAGGCCGGACTGGAAGGAAAACCGTCATGAAGATCAAGATCATCAACCCCAATACGACCTGGGAAATGACCGAATCGATTGGCGCCGCCGGCCGGTCGGTCGCGCGGCAGGGGACCGAAATCGTTGCGGTCAGCCCGTCGTTCGGCCCGGCGTCGATCGAATCCTATTACGACGAGTTCCTGTGCGCGCCGGGGGTGATCGACGAGGTGCGCTCGGGCGATCTGAGCGGTTGCGACGCCTACATCATCGCCTGCTACGGCGACCCCGGCCTGCAGGCCGCGCGCGAGGTCACGGTCAAGCCGGTGATCGGGATCGCCGAGGCTTCGCTCTACACCGCGTCAATCCTGGCGGCGCGGTTCTCGATCGTCACCGTCATCCCGCGCATCAAGACCATGCTTGAGGAAATGGTCGCGAACTACGGGTTCAGCCACAAAGTGGTCAGTGTGCGGACCACGCCGCTCTATGTGCTCGACATCGAAAGAGACCCGGCGGGTGCATTGGAAACGCTGCGGGAAGAGGCGCGCCGGGCGGTGGCAGAGGACGATGCCGAGGCCATTCTGCTCGGCTGTGCCGGTTTCGCCGAGTTCGCCAACGAGCTTGAGGACGAGCTCGGCCTTCCGGTGCTCGACGGCGTCGTATGCGCGGTCAAGCTGGCCGAGGCTGTGGTCGAGCTGGGCAAGACCACCAGCAAGAGCAAGACCTACCGGTTCCCCGAGCGCAAGGCGTTTACCGGCGTGTTTGCCCGGTTCGGCGACGATGCCGGGCACGCCGAAGCGGCCGAATAGACCGCCGGCTCCGGCTCGGCCGGTTCAGGAGTATCGGACTGCCGTAACCGGCAGTGTTGCGCCATGAATTGAAGGGCGCCTATCGAAGGGTTTGCCCCTACAGATCCTTCAGCACCTTGCGGGTTTCTTCGAGCGTCAGTTGCTCGCGCATTGCATCGTCGGGATAGGGCACGCCGATGCCGTAGTCGCGCCAGCGGGCGGCGATCTTCCGTTCCAGGTCCGGATCGATGGTGTTGACCGGCGGCCAGCGGTTGCCGTCCCAGTCCGGGTTCGGTGGATGCTCCCAGCTCCGGGTTGCGTCGATCAGCGTACGGGTCCACTTGCCGGTGCCGTAGGCCTTGACGTCCCGGTCGGCGCGCAGGGTCGAGGGATCGAGCACCGAGCCGTAGGTCGGCCCGACCAGCCAGACATCGCCGCGCCCGGCATTGACCCGGAAGGCGAATGCCCATTCCAGCGCCTCGGGGTCGCGGATATCGATGTCCTCCTCCACGACCGTCACATTCTTGAAGAACCACTGGCCCGCGCTGGTGCCCCACAGCGCCATGCCGATCTGCTGGGCGTGGCCGCGATACTGCTTGCGCACCTGCACGACGATGTTGGCCCCGGTCACGACCGGCGGCATCCAGACATCGGCGATGCCGCTGACGCCGGCGTCTTCCAGCATGTTCCAGGCGATCGCCGACCAGGAGTAGGCGCAGAGCAGCGAATCCTCCGACGGCAGGCCGGGCCGCGCGCCTTCGAGCGCGCCGCGCATGATCGGATCGTTGCGGTGGCTGACGCAGGAGACCTCGACGACCGGCTTGGGCGACGGCTTGCCGCCGAGATAGCCGGGATAGTCGGCGAACGGCCCTTCCATCTCCCAGGTCGAGGGGTCCGGATCGATCCAGCCCTCGACGACGATTTCCGACGTCGCGGGAACCTGGAGCGGCACGGTTTCGCAGTCGATCAGCTCGACCGGCCGGCCGAGGATCGCGCCCATCATGTCCCATTCGCAGACATGCTTGGGGAAGGGCGAGCCGGCGCAGAAGGGCATGACGTCGTGCCAGCCATAGGCGATGGCGACCGGCATCCGGCCCTTGGCGTCGCGGTATTTCAGGAAATGGTCGCCCCAGCCCTGGGTCGGGATCAGCAATTTTCCGATCTTGGCCGGCCCGAGCACCTGGCCGCGATAGAGGCCGATATTGGGCCGGTCGGTCGCCGGATCGTGGGTGATGACGCCGCAGAAGGTGTCGATGAACTTGCCGCCGTCGGTCGCGTGCCAGCGCGGCGCCGGGAATTGGTTGAGGTCGATGGCGTCCCCGGTGAGGATATTCTCCTTGCACGGACCGTGATCGACCGTCACCGGGCGGACCGGGTTGCGGTAGGCGTCCTTCAGATGGCGCACCGTCGCCTTGTCGTCGGCATCGTCCGGCAGGCCGAGCAACAGGCGGACCTGGGCCTTGTTCGAGAGGCCGCAGGTGACGAATTTGGTGCTCGTCGTGCTCCGGTAGTCGCGGATGTTGCGGAAGAACAGGCCGGGGCCCTGGACGGCGATGTTTACCCGGGCGATCGCGCCGATCTCCTCGTCCCAATCCACGGGAACGTCGATCCGGCGCAACTGGTTGTTGGCTTCCAGGATTTCTAGCCAGGAGCGCAGCGACGGCCGGGCCTCCCGGGCCGGCCCGGAGCCGCGGGCCGACGCCGCCGCGGCAAGGCCGGCGACGGCAGGATCGACGGGTTTGTTCATGGCGCCCTCCGCGCTGTGAAGCGGCGGTTATAGCACGGTTGGCGTGCCTCTTGCCCACTCCCGATCCGTCATATCGACCAATCACTACCCCCAATCGTCATTTCGACCGAGCGTAGCGAGCGGAGAAATCTGCACCTTTCTGTGCTCCACCCCACGCGCCGCGCTTTGGCGTCGGCACACCTCCATGCAGATTTCTCCACTCCGTGGTCCTGCGGACCATTCCGGTCGAAATGACGGCGGTTGTAGGCCCTCCGTGCGGCTCCGGTCGAAATGACGGTGAGGCCTTGCGACCGAATTCAGGCCGCCTTCTCCTCCTCCTGCTGCAGGGCGAAGATGGAGGTGTAGCCCTTCGACCAGTCGGGCGGAAGCAGGCAGGGCCGCGGATCGAACTCGGCCCAACGGGCGGGCTTGCCGCGGATGACGCTGTTGGACAGCGCGATGTTGTCGACGATGCCGGGGAACAGGGTGACGGCGTCAGCTGCGGCGTAGGTGTGCAGGAGGAGCGGGCGCGAGCGCTTGGAATTGTTCGGCATCGAGCCGTGGACCATCCGGCAGTTGTGGACGGTGACAGAGCCGCGCGGCCCTTTCAGCCAGACGACGTCGTCGAGCCGCACCTTCGGCAGGTCGCGGTCGTGGATGGCGCCGACCCACTGGCCGTCGTCGCCGTAGAGATCGAACAGCTGCTCGTCATGGCTGCCGGGGATGACGCCCATCGGCCCCATCTCGTCGTCGACATCGTCCATGTAGACGCCGATGGTGAGCGGCGAATAGTTGGAATGGGGCCAGAACTGGATGTCCTGGTGCCATTTCACCTCCTCGCCGCCGTCGGCCCATTTGAAGTTCAGCTTGGAGTGATGGAACTTGACGTGCGGGCCGAGCAGGTCTTCGGCGAGATCGACGACCGGCCCGCGCAGGCCGAATTCCTCCAGAACCGGATCCTGGGTGACCGGATGGTTGAGCCGGCGCAGCCGGGGGCTGTCCGCCGAATGCGCCGGTTCCAGGTCGAACGCATCGTCCGACGCGCTGCGGCTCCGGCTGTCGTCGATGAAGCGGTCCGTCACGGCCCACAGCCGGTCGAGCCAGTCGCTGCCGACGAAGCCGTCCAGATGCAGATAGCCGTGCTCGAAATAGAAACGGCGCTGGTCGTCGCTCAGCACCTTCGCCGGATGTTCGAGAACCTTGTCGGGGGTCATGGTCTGCCCTCCCAGGGGCGGTATCGGAGCCTTTTTCGTTTCGCGGCGGTGCGATTACGCAAGCATCAGGCGTTCGCCCTTGGGTTCCGGAACGGCACGTCCCAACTCCCGGGCCCTGTCGATCCAAAACCGGATCGCGTCGTTGATGTTCCGCAAAGCAATTTCCTGGTCGTCGCCGTGCGCCACGCATCCGGGCAACTCAGGCGCTTCCGCAACGTATGCCTGATCCTCGTTGCTCCAATAGAGAATGATCTCATATTTGTGCATCAGCCTTCATCCCCCAATTTATACTTCAGGATCAACTGCCGAACCTGTCTCACCTGATAAGGTTTTGCCTGTCCGCCTTGGCTCTGCAGGTTGACGATTTCCATAATGCCTTCCTTGTCGAAAAGATGATGGCTGCCCCGAATCCTCTCAGAAAAGCCGAGATGGGACAGCAGCGCCCGAAGGTCGGCGAAGCGAATGTTTGCATCCGACCGCCCGCGGAGAATCTTCTCCAGCAAACGCTCGAACCGGCTCAAGGAAGCGCTCCCGCAACCCGGCGCGTATTCTACACCCGCAATATCTTGCCCGGATTCATGATGTTTTCCGGGTCGAGCGCCTTCTTGATCATACGCATGAGCGAGACGGCCTCGCCGTGCTCGGCGATCAGGAAGTCCATCTTGCCCATGCCGATGCCGTGCTCGCCAGTGCAGGTGCCCTCCATGGCGATGGCGCGGTGGACCAGGCGTTCGTTGACCGCGTTGGCCCGGGCCATCTCGTCCTCGTCGTCCTGGTCGGCGATCAGGACCAGATGGAAATTGCCGTCGCCGACATGGCCGACGATGGGCGCAATCAGATTATTCTCCCGGATATCCTTCTGGGTCTCGACGATGCATTCGGCGAGCCGGCTGATCGGCACGCAGACATCGGTCGCCCACACTTCCGCGCCCTTGCGGATATTCTTGGCGGCATAGGCGGCGTCGTGGCGGGCCTGCCACAGTTTCGCCCGTTCTTCGGGGCTCGCGGTCCACTCGAATTCTCCGCCGCCCCATTCGTCGGAAATCGCCTTGACCATTTCGGCCTGCTCGGTCGTGCCGGCCTCGGTGCCGTGGAACTCGAACCACAACATCGGCGCAACCGGCAGATCGGTGCCCGAATAGTCGTTGATCGCCTTCATCTGGATTTCGTCGGCGATCTCGATGCGCGACACCGGGATGCCGATCTGGATGGTCTCGATCACCGTGTTGACCGCCGCTTCCAGCGACGGGTAGGCGCACAGGGCCGAGACGATGGATTCCGGAATGCCATAGAGCCTGAGCGTGATTTCGGTAATGACGCCCAGCGTCCCCTCGGAGCCGACGAACAGGCGGGTGAGATCGTAGCCGGCCGAGGACTTGCGGGCGCGCTGCGCCGTCTTGATGATGCGGCCGTCGGCGGTGACGACGGTGAGGCCGAGCACATTCTCCCGCATGGTACCGTAGCGCACCGCGTTGGTGCCGCTGGCGCGCGTGGCGGTCATGCCGCCGATCGAGGCGTCGGCGCCGGGGTCGATCGGGAAGAACAGGCCGGTGTCGCGCAGATATTCGTTGAGTTGCTTGCGCGTCACGCCGGGCTGGACGCGGCAGTCCAGGTCCTCGGAATTGACCTGCAGCACCTCGTTCATGCGCGTCAGGTCGATGGTCAGCCCGCCGTTCAGGGCCGCGACATGGCCTTCCAGCGAGGTGCCGGTGCCGAAGGGGATGACCGGCATCTTGTATTCGGCGCAGATTTTGACCGCCTCGGCCACCTCCTCCGTCGATTCGGCGAAGAACACGCCGTCCGGCGGCACGACCGGGTGATGGTCTTCGCCCTTGCCGTGCTGGTCGCGCACGGATTCGGCGGTCGAGAGACGGTCGCCGAAGCGCTGCTTGAGGACGCCGAGCGCCTCGTCGATCCGCGATTCCGGCCGATGCTCGACCGTCCGGTGTATCTGCAGGCCCATCCTGGGGCTCCTCGCGCTATCCAGGTTCCGGCGAACCCGTATCCCCTTCCCACTTGATTAAGCCACCGCCGCCGACGCGGCAAGCCGCGCGGCAGTCTTTCCCATCGGACTTCGCCATCGGGCTTCCGTATCGGACAGCGCTTGCCGTATGAAACTTCCGGCCGATTGCCCCGCCGGAAGCCCGATCATGCCGACCCTGCCCGATTTCGCCGAACGGACGCCCGACAAGGCCGCGCTGATCATGGCCGGCAGCGGCGAGGTCGTGACCTATGCCGAGCTGGAGGCAGGCTCGAACCGGTTCGCGCAGCTTCTCCGGGCCCTCGGCATCCGCGCCGGCGACCACATCGCCTTCTTCGTCGAAAACCATCCGCGCTTCTTCGACCTGTGCTGGGGCGCCAAGCGGGCCGGGCTCTACTACACGGCGATCAGCTCGTACCTCACCGCCGAAGAGGTCGCTTATATCGTCAACGATTGCGGCGCCCGGCTGTTCGTCTCGACGGCATACAAGCGGGATGTCGCGGTCGTCGTGCCGCCGCTGTGCCCGAAACTGGAGCATTGCCTGCTGATCGACGGCGCGGCGGACGGCTTCGCCTCCTACGAAGACGCCGTTGCGGCCCAGCCGGAAAGCCGGATCGCCGACGAGGTCGAGGGCACCGACATGCTCTATTCGTCCGGCACCACCGGCCGGCCGAAGGCGGTCAAGCGACCGCTCCAGGGCATGCCGTTCGGCACACACGAACCGGCGCTTGCCATGCTCGCCGATGCGGTCGGCCTGCACCGGGACATGGTCTACCTGTCGCCGGCGCCGCTCTATCACGCCGCGCCGCTGCGCTACAACATGGCGTCGGTCGGGCGCGGCGCGACCAGCATCGTCATGGAGCGCTTCGATGCAACCCACAGCCTGGAGCTGATCGAGCGCCACCGGGTCACCCACAGCCAGTGGGTGCCGAGCATGTTCGTGCGCATGCTGAAGCTGCCGGAGGCCGAACGGACGCGACACGACCTGTCGAGCCATATCACCGCGGTCCACGCCGCCGCGCCCTGCCCGGTTCCGGTCAAGGAGGCGATGATCGACTGGTGGGGGCCGATCCTGATGGAATATTACGGCGGCACAGAGAGCAACGGGCTGACCCTGATCCGCACCGAAGAATGGCTCAAACATCGCGGGTCGGTCGGCCGGCCGGGCGTCGGCATGACCCATGTCGTCGACGACGACGGCAACGAATGCCCGCCCGGCGAGATCGGGACGATCTATTTTTCGGACGGGCCGGCTTTCGAATATTTCAACGATCCGGAACGCACGGCCGAGGCCTATGACGACCGCGGCTGGTCCACCCTCGGCGATATCGGCTACCTGGACGAAGACGGCTATCTCTATCTCACGGACCGCCAGTCGTTCATGATCATCTCCGGCGGCGTGAACATCTATCCGCAGGAGATCGAGAATCTGCTGATAACCCACCCGAAGGTGGCGGACGTGGCGGTGATCGGCGTGCCGAGCGCGGACTTCGGCGAGGAGGTCAAGGCCGTCGTCCAGCCGCTTTCGATGGCGGACGCCGGCGACTCCCTGGCCGACGACCTCACCGCCTTCGCCCGCCGGCATCTGAACGCCATCAAGATTCCCCGCAGCATCGACTTCATGGAAGCCCTGCCGCGCCACCCGACCGGCAAGCTCTACAAGCGCCTGCTCAAGGACCGCTACTGGGGCAGCCGGGACAGCCGGATCGTTTAGCTGCGCAAAATCGGGGGACGATGGGTGTCATTGTTCGGTGAGGTCGTCCCTCGATACGCCCCGGATTTAATCCGGGGCTACTCGGGATGAGGGAGATTTGAGCCATTGCCAACCCCGCCCCTCACCCTGAGTAGACCCGGACTTGATCCGGGGCGTATCGAAGGGCCAGAGCCGTTCCTTCCCGCCTCAGCAGATCGCCGGAACCACCTTGTTCCCGGCGTCGTGGCCGATATCGGCGCGGCCGAGCCAGGGGATGCCGGCGGCGGCGCAGCGTTCCCGCGCCATTTCCTCTTCGGTGAGGACGAAGTCGGGCTCGTTCTCCGAAATCTCGCCGCAGCGGCCGAGGCGGAGGCCGGCGATCCGGTCCATGCCGCGCGCCGACAGAACCTGCCACAGGGCGCGGTCCAGCCGGTACATATGTTCGTCGATATCCTCGACCATCAGCACCCGGCCGGCGAGATCGGGCTGCCAGGGCGTGCCGATCAGATGGCTCAGGACGGTCAGGTTGAAGGCCGTAACAGGGGCGCCGTTCAGCGTCGAAGATTCGAGGGTCTCGGGATCGAGGTCGACCAGCCAGGCGAGCGCGCGCCGCACCGCCGCTTCGCCGCCGTCCCGCTTGAGATCCGTCGGCATCGGCCCATGCGCCAGATCGGAGACGCCGGCCTTCATCAGCAGCGCCAGAATGTTGCCGGCATCGCTGTAGCCGAGATAGGTCTTGTCCCGCGCCGCCGGCGCGAGCGCACCCTCGATGCGGGGCAGCAGCCGGCCGGCGCCGTAGCCGCCCCGCGCGAACCAGACCGCGTCCAGCGCCGGATCGTTGGCGGCCTCCAGGAAGGCGGCGGCGCGTTGCCGGTCCGTCCCGGCGAAATGGCCCGACGACAGGTAACACTGCGGATGGAACAGCAGCTCGGGCCGCCGCTCGGCCGGCCGGTCGGCGAACTGCGCGGCGGCGACGGCCTTGACCCGCTCGGCCAGGGACTGGTCTATGCGGTTGCTCGGTGCGACGATGGCGATTCTCATACCCAAATGATCAGGCCCCGATCCTATTTCCTGTGCGGCATCGGCGGCAGCGGCATGCTGCCCCTCGCGCTGATCCTACAGGCCCAGGGCCATCGGGTGGAAGGGTCTGACCGTTCGCTCGACGCGACACTCGACGCGACACTCGACGGGGGCCGCACCGGCGCCAAGTTCGACTATCTGCGCGGGCGTGGCATCCGGCTGCACCCGCAGGACGGCAGCGGGATCGCGGGTCCGGAGCAAATTCTTGTCGCCTCCGCCGCTGTGGAGGACACTGTGCCGGATGTCGTTGCGGCCCGGGCGGCCGGCGCCCGGCGCATGAGCCGGGCCGCCGTGCTGGCCGATCTGTTCAATGCCGCCCCGCACAGCATCGGCGTCGCGGGGACCAGCGGAAAATCCACGGTCACCGGCATGGCCGCCTGGATCCTGCACCGGGCCGGGCGCAACCCGACGGTCATGAACGGCGCGGTGATGAAGAATTTCGCCGACACCGGCGATCCCTTCGCCAGCGCACTGGTCGGGGCGGGCGAGGTATTTGTCAGCGAAGTTGACGAGAGCGATGGCTCGATCGCCCTGTTCGAACCGTCGGTCGCGGTGCTGACCAACGTCTCCGAAGACCACAAGCCGATCGACGAGTTGCGGCGGTTGTTCGGCGATTTTGTCGGCAAAGCAGACCGGTCTGTCCTGAATCTCGACGATCCCGAAACTGTGACCGTCGGCCAGAACCGACCGACAGAAAAAACAGTCTGGTTCAGCCTCAAGGACCGGAGTGCCGGGCTGTTCGCCGATAAGCTGGCGCCGGCGCCGGACGGCATCGGCTTCCGGCTGTTTGCCGACGGAAAATCGGTCAGGGAACAGGTGGAACTCCAGGTGCCCGGCGCCCACAATGTCGCCAATGCGCTGGCGGCAACCGGGGCGGCGATGGCGTGCGGCGTCCCGCCGGCGGAGGCGGCACGGCATCTGGGCAGCTTCGCGGGCCTGCGGCGCCGGCTGGAGACGGTCGGGACAGTCGGCGGCGTCACCGTGATCGACGATTTCGGCCACAACCCGGACAAGATCGCCGCCACCCTGGACACGCTGCACGCCTTCCCGGGCCGGCTGCTCGTCATGTTCCAGCCGCACGGATTCGGCCCGCTGCGCAAGATGCGGCAGGGATTCATCGACATGTTCGTCGAAAAGCTGGATGCCGAAGACGTGTTGCTGATGCCCGAACCGGTCTACTACGGCGGCACCGTGACCCGGGACATTTCCAGCCGCGATATCGTGCAGGCCGTCGCCGCGGCCGGGCGTCGCGCCGAAGCGTTCGAAGATCGGGCGGCCTGCGGCAAGCGGCTGCTCGAACTGGCCCGGCCCGGCGACCGCATCGTCGTCATGGGCGCGCGCGACGACACGCTGACGGATTTCGCCCGCGACCTGCTCAAACGGCTGGAACCGTGACGGGCGGCGGCGATCCCATCCTGATTGCGGGCGCCGGCCTGGGCGGGCTGACCGCCGCGCTCGCCCTGATCCGGCGCGGCTTCCGGGTGCTCGTCCTCGAACAGGCGCCGGCGCTGGGCGAGGTCGGCGCCGGGGTGCAGATCGGCGCCAACGGCATGTGCGTGCTCGATCATCTCGGCCTGTGGCCGGCCCTCGAACCGCTCGCCTGGCAGCCCGAAGGCAAGCGCATCCACCACTTCCGCACCGGCGAAAGCTGGCCGCTCTACGATCTCGGCGCCGACTCGGTCGAGCGTTATGGCTTTCCCTACTGCATGTTCCACCGGGCCGACCTGCACACGGTACTGGCCGCCGCCGTCGCCGCCGCGCAACCGGACGCGATCCGGCTCAATGCGAAGCTCGCCGAGGTCGATCAGGACGGCGCACGCGCCATCGCCGTTCTGGAAAGCGGTGAGCGGGTTGCCGGCGCGGCGCTGATCGGCGCCGACGGCATCCATTCCGTTACACGCGAAGCCCTGTTCGGCGCGGACGATCCGCAGTTCACCGGCATCGTGGCCTGGCGCGGGGTGGTCCCGACCGCGGTTCTGCCCGCCGAATTGCTGGAACCGCACAGCGCGATCTGGATCGGACCCGGCGGCCATTGCGTGCACTACCAGTTGCGCAATGGCGCGCTGATGAATTTCGTCGGCGCTATCGAGCGCAGCGACTGGCGGATCGAAAGCTGGAACACGCCGGGCTCGGTCGCCGAATGCCTGCGCGACTTCACGGGCTGGAACGACACGCTTCGTAGCCTGATCCGGGCCATCCCGACGCCGTACAAATGGGCGCTGCATGTCCGCGAGCCGATGGACGCCTGGTCGGAGGGACGGATCACGCTGCTCGGCGATGCGTGCCACGCCACCCTGCCCTTCCTCGCCCAGGGCGCCAATCACGCCATTGAGGACGGTCTGATCCTGGCCCGTGCGCTCGAAGCTTTCGATGAGGTCGAAACCGCGCTGAAGCGCTACGAAGCGGCGCGGCTGGAACGCACGGCGCGCATGGTGCGCGGATCGGCCGCCAACACCGCGCGCTTCCACAACCCGAAGCTGGCCGACCCGGCCGAGACGGCGCGCATCGCCCGCGAGGAGTTCAACCCCGCCGACGTCGCCGCCCGCCACGACTGGCTGTTCGAATACAACGCGGTAACGGTGGGGATTTGAGGCGTCGCGCGCTCGACTGACACCGCGCCCTAATCGATCCTGCGTTTGTCGCTCGAATTGGCGCGTCTACGACCATCAACCGTCATATCGACCGAAGCGGTCCGCAGGACCGCGGAGTAGCCTGCCCTGAGCGAAGTCGAAGGGGAGATATCTTTCCTGCTGTTAGTTTATGCATATTTTGGAGTTTCTGATAAACCGTTGTTCTATAATAATAATAAGTACTTTCGGCGCGCCCGAAACACGGCAATGTTAATTCTGTAATCAAAACGAATGCAGATTTTCTCAATGCCAAGACCGTCGCTGAGTGCGTTTGGCGGTTTTCGTTTGGTTGTCGGGTGGAAACCGTGTTCGTTCGGTCATCCGGTGTGTTGATCGGCGTGGAATATTGACCCCCAATCGGGGGTCAATATTCCACGCCGATCAACACTTGCTGGCAAAGGGCGAATTGGGGGGGCGCAGCGGGCGCTCGAGGAAGCGCGCCGTTTGGGGCTGGACGCGCAGAAGTATCGGAATCTCAAGGCGGCTATAGAGAAATCCGTGAAGCGCACGGCGGCGCTGGCGGCGTTCCGGGGCGCTCTGGCGCGCCGGGACTATGCAGCGGCCCGCGCGGCGCTGGATCGCGCGCGGGCCCTGGGGCTGCCGGAGGCGGCGCACCGGACGCATCTGGCCGCGATCGATAAGCGCAAGGCGGAGGATCTCCAGCGTTCCGCCGGTTCGTGCGCCGCGCACGAGGCAGCCGGCCGCCTGGCGGCGGCGCTGGACTGTTACCGCAAGGTGCTGGCGCAAAAACCGGACGATGCCGTCGCGAAAGCCGAGGTGCACGCGCTCGTTCCCAGGGTCGCATGGTCGGCGGCGCAGGCGAAGAATACCGCCGAGGCCTATCATGCATTCCTGCAGGCGCATTCCGGTTCGGCATTTGCGGGCGCCGCGCGGCAGCGTCTGGAGGACTTGGAAATACCGAATTGGAGGGTGGCCAAAGCGGCGAATACGCGGGCTGCCTACACGCGTTTTCTCAAAATCTATCCGAACGGAACCTTTGCCGGCATTGCGAAGAAGCGGCTGTCGGAGCGCGCGAACTGAGGAGGCAGATATGCGGAAGGCACGAAGGGTATACGGCCGGTTTACAGCGCCGACGCTGTGCGTCGCTGTGCTGCTGGCGGGTGCCGTATCGGCGCAGGCGAACGACCGGGCAGTGGACGACGCATTCTGGAACACCGTGAAGTCGTGCAGGGACGCGGATGAGGTACGAATGTATCTCAGTCACTTCCCCGGGGGCCGGCATGTTGCAAAGGCGCGGGCCTGTCTCAAGAAGTTGCAGTTGGCGGACGACCGGGCGGTAACGGACGACGCATTCTGGAACACCGTGAAGTCGTGCGCCGCGCACGAGGCAGCCGGCCGCTTGGAGGCGGCGCTGGACTGTCTCAAGAAATTGCAGTTGGCGGACGACGCATTCTGGAACGCCGTGAAGTCATGCACTAACGTCGATGAAGTGAGAGTGTACCTCGAAAAATTTCCCAAGGGCCGGCATGTCGCGGAGGCGCGGGCCTGTCTCAAGAAATTGGAGCTGTCGTATTTGTCAACGGCGGAGAGACAAGGTGACCCGTCCAAGCCACGACAAAGTTCGCCGTTTGCCGTCCGGGTGTTGATAACCTACTGCATTTTCTAACGTTTTCTTTCCTTCGCCGGCCTCCTGCCCCTTGCATCGCCGCCAATGATCGTCTCAAATCGTCCCCGATTTGATGCCGCTCGTATGCGGTTTGATGACTGATTTGAGGGCCAGTCGAGATCGGGAATGAGGCGATGCCTGTTGTTCGGCGTGCAAGTCTGACCCCTAATAGTCTATGAAGAACGATAGGTTTGCGCGCTGATTGGCGTCGAGCAAGCACGCCGAACAACACCGTTACCTATCTATCCGGTCTGTACCCCTTTCGGGTCGTCCCTGGACCCCGGATCGCCGCTTCACGCCGTCCGGGGTCACACGATTTTGGGGAGGGGCGGCCGATGAGAGGATGAATTTTGAGGCGGCGGCTTCGCCGCCCATCGCCGGCGCCTGAATTCGAATCCCCTCACACATGCATGTGCGCGGCCAGCGTCGCTTCGGTCATTTCGGCCGCGGCGCCGGCGAGCATGACCTCGCCGTGATCCATCACGATCACCCGGTCGGCGATCTCGAGGGCGAAGGCGAGATTCTGCTCGACGATCAGTAACGCGCGCCCCGCGGCCTTGGCCTGCTGGAGAAACGCGGCCATGCGCTCGACATTTTCCTGCTGCACGCCTTCGCTGGGCTCGTCGAGCAGCAGCAGTTGCCCCGGTTCGGCGACGCCGCGGACGAAGGAGAGGATTTTCCGTTCGCCGCCGCTCAATGTGCCCGCCGACTGGGTCCTGCGCGCGTCGAGGATCGGGAAGGCGGCGAGCAGCGGGGCGTAGCGGTCCGTGTCGGCGGACGCCATCAGCGTCAGATTTTCCCGGACCGAGAGATTGTCGAACACCGGCCGGTCCTGCGGGCAGTAGATCAGGCCCAGACCGTGCCGTTGGTCGGGCGCAAGGCCGTCCAGCGATTGCCCGCGGAACGTCACCGTGCCGGACTGAAGCGGCAGATGGCCGGTCAGCAGCCGCATCAGGGTCGTCTTGCCGACGCCGTTGCGGCCCAGCACGCAGCAGGCCTCGCCCGCCGCCACCGCGCCGCCGACCGTGCGCACGACGGTCGTCGCACCGTAGCCGCCGGTCACGCCGTCGAAGGAAAACAGCGGCGCGTTCATGCCCCCGGTCATGCCGAAGCTCCGACATAGACGGCCCGGACCCGTTCGTCCGCCTGGATTTCCGCGACCGTTCCCGAGGCCAGCAGCCGGCCCTGATGCAGCACGAAAATCCGGTCGGCCAGTTCGCGCACGAAGGTCATGTCGTGCTCGACGATCACCGTGCAGGCGTTGAGCCGCCCGCTGACCCAGCGGATCGCATCGATCACCTCCTGGGTTTCGATTTGCGACAGGCCGGCGGACGGTTCGTCGAGCAGGATGAGCCGCGGTTCGGCGATCAGCACCATGGCGAGTTCGAGGATCTGGCGCTGACCGTGGGAGAGGTCGCCGGCGCGCCGGTCCTCCTCGGCAAGAAACGGGAAGCGGGCCTGCGCTTCACGCAGGATCGCGCTGGTCCAGCCGTGGCTGCCCATGCGCAGCAGATCGCGCAGCCGGGCGCGGCCGCCCCACAGGCCGATGTTGAAATTCTCGGCCACGGTCAGGTCCGGGAACAGGCTGGGCGCCTGGAACTTGCGGCCGACGCCGATCCGGCTCAGCAGGTCGGCCGCCGTCCCGGTGCGCGTTCGGCCGAAGATGCGAATATGGCCGCTGCGCACCGGCAGTTCCCCGGTCATGGCGTTGAAGCAGGAGGTTTTGCCGGCGCCGTTCGGCCCGATCAGGCAATAGATGCCGGGCTTGTCGATCGCCAGGTCGAGCCCTTCCAGGATGCTCACCGATCCCATGCGGATGCGGACATCGTCGAGCGCGAATCCCGTATCGGCCCCCATGTCCGGCCCCGTGGCGTCACGAGGGCCGGCCGGCCGGTCCGGGCTTTCGAGCGAGCGCCCGGCGTGGCGGCGCCACAGCCCCTCGAACAGGGGCTCGACGAAACCCATCAGCCCCTGCCGGAAGTACAGCACCACCACGATGAAAATGACGGCGAGGATGACCTCCCAATAGCTGATCTCGTCGCGCAGATCGGCGGTCAGGATGCCGATCAGGACGGCACCGGCAACCGGGCCGTACAGCGTCGCCCGGCCGCCGACGGCGGCCCAGATCACCAGATCGGCCGAGAGGATGAAGCCGCACAGTTGCGGGGTGACGAGATTCTGCTGCGGCGCATAGAGGGCGCCGCCGACGCCGGCGAGCACGCCGCTCAGGCCGAACACGGCGGCCTTTACATTCTGCACCGCGAAGCCGCAGAAGCGGACCCGCTGCTCGTTCTGGGCAACCGCCCGCCACAGGACGCCGGCCGGCGCGCGCCGGAGCCATGCTATAGCCAGCAGACAGACCGCCAGCGCCACCGCCGAGATATAGTACAGGTCGGTGAAATCGCTCAGCCCCGGCAGGCTCGGGATGTTCTTGAGGCCGTTGAAGCCGCCGGTGACGTCGTTCCAGCTGTTGGCGATCTGAAAGGCGAGCAGGGTGAGCGCAAGCGTGATCATGGCGAAGAACGGCCCGCTCAGGGTCCGCCCGCGGAACACAAGCAGGCCGATGCCGTAGGCGAGCAGGCCCGGGGCCAGCGCCGCCGCCGGCAGCAGGAGCAGCAATAGCCAGCTCTCCTTGAAATGGATCAGCGACAGGCCGGAGAGATAGGCCGCCAGCCCGAAGAACATGGCCTGTCCCAGCGGCAGGAAGCCGGCCTGGCCCCAGCACAGGCCGATGCCGAGCGACGCGATCGCGTACAGAAAGTAGAGCGCCAGCGTGTAGGCCCAGAATTCGCCGACCAGCTGCGGCAGCACGGCGAGCGCTGCGATCAGGGCCGCGCTATGTCCGAGGAAAGAGGCCATTGGGGCGCAGCCAGAGGAACAGGATCGCGATGATGAGGACGGTCGAGTAACCGTAGGTCCGGTCGGAGAACGCGCTGACGATGCTCTCCACGCCGCCGATGACGCCCGAGCCGGAAATCAGGCCGACCAGGCTGCCGAGCCCGCCGACGACCAGAACGAAGAAGGATTTGAGGATGAAGTCCAGCCCCAGCATCGGCTGGACCGGCAGCAGCGGCGCCAGCATCACGCCGGCAATCGCCGCCAGACAGCATCCGAAGATGAAGGTGTTGCGCGCCAGCGCCGTCACCGGAATGCCGACCGAGCCGGCGAGTTCCCGATTGTTGACCACGGCGCGGATGCGCCGCCCCGTGGCGCTGCGCACGAACCACCAGACCAAGCCGGCGACCATCGCAATCGAGACGACCGCAAGGAGCAGCCGATAGGACGGATAGTCCGCCCCCAGAACGTCGATGCTGTCGGTCAAAGGCACCGCGACGCTCTTGAATCCCCGGCCGTACACCGCCTCGATGCCCTCGCGCAGCAGCATGCTGAGGCCCCAGGTCGCGAGCAGCGTATCGAACGGGCGGGCATAGAGCGGCCGCACCAGGAGCCGCTCGACTACCAGGCCGAGAAAGCCGCAGACGAGCAGCGCCACGGGCACCGCGGCCAGGAAGGGCAGGTTCTGGGTCTGGACGAAAAAGGCGCAGTAGGCGCCGATCATGACGAACTCGCCATGGGCGAGATTCATCACGCCGAGCAGGCCGAACACGACGGCGAGGCCGAGAACGACGACCGCCAGCGTCGAGACCTCATACACCACATTCAGGATGTTGGTGGTGAGGATCGGATCCATCGGCGTCATGGCTCCCGGCGCGGCTACGGCCGCGGCAGAATCAAGGGCGGCAGCCGGATTATATCCGGCTGCCGCCCCGACGCGAGACCGGATGCGGGATCAGCTGCAGGTCTGGCCGTGCGCCACCGCCTTGAAGGTCTGGACGATTTCGAAGCTCGTGCCCTTGCATTCCGCAAGGAACATGTCCTTGACGACATGGCGGTTGGTCATCACGCCCGTCCCGGTGGGTGTCCGGTATTCGAGGTTGTTGGCCGCTGCCATCAGCTTGGCGGCATCCGTGCCGCCGGCTTTCTCGATCAGCGCCTTGGCGCAGTTGACGCCGCCATAGGTGTCCACGCCGATCATGCCGAGTTGCGGCGCCTTGGCGCCGGCAGCCTTCCGGTAGCCCGCCTTGAACTTGGCGTTGGCTGCGCTCTTCTCGTTCTCGAAATAGGACATGGCGCTGTACAGGCCGCTGCTACTCTTGTCGCCGATGCCGAGCAGGGTCTGCTCTTCCAGCAGGTAGGATATCCGCTTGATCGACTTGTCGAGGCCGAAGCCGGCGAAGGTCCGGTTGAAGTTGATATTGTCGCCGCCGACCAGGGTGATGACCACGAGATCGGGCTTCTTCGCCTTGATGCGGGTGACGGCATCCTCGAATTTGTTGGGCGCGCCGAGGGGCACATACTCCTCGCCGACCACCTTGCCGCCGGCCGCCGCGATGTATTTCTTCGCCTGCTCGTTGGTCTTGCGCGGCCAGACATAGTCGTTGCCGATGAGATAGTAGCTCTTCGCACCAAGCGTCTTTGCCAGCCAGGTGATCGAGGGCTGGACCTGCTGCTGGGGCGTATCGGCCGTCACATAGACGTTGGGGTTGCATTCCCCGCCCTCGTAGAGCGGCGTGTAGACATAGGGCACCCGGCCTTTCAATGCGGCGACGATGGCTTCGCGCACCGCGCTGTCATGGGAGCCGACCACGATATCGACCTTGTCGCGCAGCATCAGGCGGATCGCCGACTTGGCGGCTTCGGCCGGCGGCGCGCCGCCGTCGGACGGGACGACTATCACCTTGCGGCCGCCGATGCCGCCGCCGGCGTTGATCTCGTCGACGGCGAGCTTGGTAACGGCCGTCTGGGTCGGGCCGAACAGCGAGCCCGGGCCGCTGAGCGCATAGAAGGTCGCCATCTTCAACTCGCCGGCGGCACGCGCGCCGGTCAAGACGGCCGGTGCGGCAACCGCTGCGCCCGAGCCGAGGGCGCCGGCGACGAAGCGGCGGCGCGAAATCGGATTGAAGGTAATTGGCATGGGGTTCACTCCCTGTTGGTGGTTTCTGTCGTCGGCCTGCCCGGCCAGCATGGAAGGCGGGGCCGGGGTGGCCGGCAGAATCGCTTCGACGGCGGCGCAGAGCGCCAGCAACGCACGGTCGCTGCCTGCGGGACCGTCGAGTTCCATGCCGATCGGCAGGCCGTCGGCGGACAGGCCGGCCGGCAGCGTCACGCCGGGGATGCCGGCGAGACTCGACGGGGCGGAATTGCGGATGAAAGTCGGGAAGGTCGGCACCTGTTCGCCGTTCAGTTCGACCGTTTCGTCATCGCCGATCGGCGCGGCGGGCAACGGCGTCGTCGGGAAGATCGCCGCAAGGACGTCGTTCGAGGTGAAATAGTCGGCATAGCCGGCCTGAAGCGCCGGGCGCGTCTGGGTCATTGCCTTGCGGTAGACCGGCTCCGGAATCGCGCCTTCCTCGGTCAGCAGGCTTTGCAGCAGGTCCGCGACATCCGGGCTGGCGGCGGCATGTGCCAGACCGGCGAAGTCGAGCGGCAGGTTGTGTTCCGACAGATAGCGGTTCAGTTCGACGACGGTTTCGTAGAGCGCGATCGGAAAACCCGCCGCCTCATCGAGTTTGGGTAATTCTGGCATGTCCGCCTCGACCAGCACGGCGCCCGCTGCCGCGAGCGCGGCCAGCACCTCTTCGGCGACGCGCGCGGTTTCGGGATGCAGGTTCTCGAAATAGTGGCCGCGCGGCACGCCGATCCGGGCGCCTTTCAGGGACATCGCCGGCAGATCGCCGGCCGCCCCGACGATGACGCTGTCGAACAGGGCGAGGTCCTCGACCGAACGGGCGAGCGGGCCGGCCGTGTCCCGCGTGTTGGAGATCGGCACGATGCCGGCCTGGCTGTACCGCCCGGTCGTCGGGCGCAGCCCGGCCACGCCGCACAGGGCAGCCGGGATGCGCACCGAGCCGCCGGTGTCCGAGCCCAGCGCGACCGGCGCCATCCGGGCCCCGACGGCGGCGCCGGAGCCGCCGCTGCTGCCGCCCGGAATCCGCGAGGGATCGTAGGGGTTGCGGACGGGCCCGAAGGCGCCGTTGTTCGAGGTGATGCCGTAGGCCAGCTCATGCATGTTGAGCTTGCCCATGACAAAGGCGCCTTCGTCGATGAGCCGCTGGACGACGGGCGCGTTGCGGGCCGGACGGTGATCGGACAGGTCGGGCGTGCCGCCGGTCGTCGGCATGTCGGCGGTATCGAAATTGTCCTTCACCGGCACCGGCAGCCCCGAAAGGCGACCGCCGGTTCCGGGCGCCGCGCGCCCGGCGGCATCGAGCACCTGCTGCGGGTCGAGATGGATGAAGGCGTTCAGCCCGTTGGCGGCCTCGCATTGCGCCAGCAGGGCTTCGGCATATTCGCGCGGCGAAAGGCGTCCCGCGCCGATCTCGCGCAATGCCTCCGATGCGGTCCACTCCGTCGGCTGGCTCACGTTGGCTTCCCTCTGTTCGGATTGACCTGCGGAAAGGATTGCCGGATGGCGAATTCGACGCCCTCGGCCTCGGCGAGATGCATGTCCTTGACGAAATGCCGGCCGACCATGCGCATGCGGCCGCGCGGTCCATTCATCTCTAGGCCGTCCGCGATCCGGCACAATTTCCCGACGTCCATGCTGCCGGCGGCCGACACGATCCGGTGCAGGAACAT
The DNA here is from genome assembly GCA_965249845.1 of Alphaproteobacteria bacterium. GTDB lineage: Bacteria > Pseudomonadota > Alphaproteobacteria > Bin65 > Bin65 > Bin65. The sequence goes on along the minus strand of CBDFNA010000003.1, from coordinate 2,013,306 downwards.
CAGTCCTTCGTAACAGGACTGGCCGATCGAATTCAGCACCGGCGCGTGCCGACCGAAGCGGGACCGGTAGCGCCGCACGAAGTTGCGGTTCTCCCGGGACGGCAGATTGGCGAAATAGGCCGCGCTGGCGAGCAACCGGCGGCTGCACTCGGCCCCGACGCCGAGCAGCGTATTTTCTTCGGTCAGCAATCCCAGCCGCCAGATCCGGCCGTCCAGGCCGGCGCGGGCAAAGGCGCGATGAAAGATGACGGCGTCGCTGCCGATCAGGGTCACGATCAGCGCGTCGGGCCGAAGGCTGCGGATCTCGGCGATAATGTCGTCGAAATCCTCGGTTTCCAACGGCACCATCCGCTCGCCGGCAATATCGGCCTGCTGCTCGGCAAGCAACCGGTGCGCCATGCGATGCACGTCGCGCGGCCAGCGATAGTCGTTGCCGATCAGATACCAGCGCCGGACGCCGCGGTGCGCCCTCATCCAGGGCAGCACAGGCGCGAGCTGCTGATAGGCGGTTTCGCCAAGATAGAAAACACCGGGCTCGTAGGCGTCGCCCTCGAAGATCGGCGTATAGACATAGGGCAGCCGGCGGCCGATCTTCGGCGCCAGAATCTCGCGGACGCCGCTCGGATGGGTGCCGATCAGGGCGGCGACGCCGTCTTCCTCGATCAGACGCTCGCCTTCGCGGGCTGAAGCGGCGAAGGACATGCCGCCGTCTGCGACGACGATCTGGACCCGCCGGCCAAGCAATCCGCCGAGGGCGTTGATCTCCTCCGCGGCCAACTGGGCGCAATAGCGGCCGGACGGCCCGTGCAGACCGCTCGATCCGCTAACGGGCAGCAGGAGGCCAATGCGAATCAGCCGCTGTTCGTGGGCGGCGCGGCCTGTGCCCGACGGCAACCGCTGGCCCCGCCGGCTGTCGGGACATGACGGCGCCCGGTCGGTCACCGGAACGTCGTCTATCGGTCTGTCCAATGTGTCGACCGACCGGTCCAAGGCGTCTCCTCCTCCCTGCAACGCTCGACCGTGTCTGCCGCCACGGCGCGCGTAGCCGCATCGCCGATACACGGCATGGAACTTTTTGCTTGAACACAGGGCGATGCAATCATAATTTCCTTGAAAAGTAAAATATTAAAAAGGCAAGCACCGCCGTATGGACCGACCACCCGATATCCCCCCTTCGGCGCCGGATACCCTCACAGAACTGATCCTGCGGGCCGGCGCCCAGGTCAGCAGTTCGCTCGGGATTCGCCTGAAACCGCTCGGAGTCCAGGTCGATGAAATGCGGGTGCTCTATGCGTTGAGCGCCGCCGGCGGGTTGAGCATGACCGAGTTGTCGGATTCCCTCGTCATCGGCGGGCCGACGCTGACCCGGATGGCGGATCGACTGGTCAGCGAAAATCTGGTCTATCGCGCCCCGGACCCGCACGACCGCCGCCGGGTCCGGCTGCATCTTACCGATGCCGGAGACGCCTGCGCCGCCGAAGCGGCCGAAATCGTGGCGGATATGCAGCAGCTTCTCACGGCGCGCTTCGCCGAACTGGACCTGGACGACCTGTCCTCCGCGCTGGCCCGAACCGCATCCCCCCTGGTCGACTGAACCGCCGTTTTTATTGCGCTGACTTCGCTCCGGTCTGCAGTACGGCTGCAATTGCACCGCCGCGCCATTCCCGGCTAAAGTGCGCGGCGGGTGCGGCAACGTCCGTCGCGGGCATGGCTTCACGTCCGACGGCCGGCACCTTTGGGAGAATTCCGAATCGGAGGAAGTGAAATGACGATCAAACAGACAAGCCGGAGTCTGGTGCTCGCCGGCGTCGCGGCGGCCGTTCTGGCGTCCCCGGCGATGGCCGCCGGGGCCAAGATCGGCCTGCTCGGCGGTATCACCGGCCCGATCCAGGGCGCGATGCCACCGATCATAGATGCAGCGCGCATGGCGGTGAAACATGTCAACGAGCAGGGCGGCATCCTGGGCGGCAAGCTGAGCATGACGCTCGGCGATTCCAAATGCGATCCCCAGAGTTCGGTCGGCGCCGCCAACAAGCTGGTGAATATCGAGAACGTCGCCGGCATCGTCGGCGCCATGTGCTCCGGCGCCACCATCGGCGCGGCCAACGCGGCGGCGGTTCCGGCCGGTGTCGTCATGATCTCGCCGGCTTCGACCTCACCGGCGATCACGACGCTGAAGGACAAGGATTTTCTCTTCCGGGTCGCGCCGTCCGACAGCTTCCAGGGCAAGGTGCTGGCGCGCGCCGTCCTGGCCCGCGGGATCAAGAAGGTCGCGCTCACCTATGTGAAGAACGACTACGGCAAGGGCCTGGCCGACAATTTCCGCGATGCGTTCAAGGCGGGCGGTGGCACCATCGCCGGCGACCAGGCGCATGAAGACAAGAAGAGCTCCTACCGCTCCGAACTGGCGACCCTGAAGAAAGGCGGCGCGGAATATCTCGTTCTCGTCGCCTATCCGCAGTCGTCGGCGCCGATCATCATCCGGCAATCGCTGGAAGGCGGTCTGTTCAGCAAGTTCATCGGCCCCGAAGCCATCTACGATGCGAAAATGTGGAAGACCGTCGGGATCGAGAATCTCGAAGGCCTGTTCTACACGCGCCCGGCTTCGCCGGCCGGTCCGGCGCTGGATGCCTATAACGCCGAGATCAAGAAGACCTATCCCAAGAGCTACGGCGCGTTGTTTGCGGCCCAGACCTATGACGCCGCCTTCGTCCTCGCGCTGGCGATCGCCAAGGCCGGCTCCACCGACCGCACCAAGGTGCGCGACGCCCTGCGCGCCGTCGGCAACGGCAAGGGCATGAAGATCATGCCCGGCCAGTGGAAGGAAGCAATGGCGGCGATCAAGGCCGGCAAGGAGATCGACTATGCCGGCGCCACCGGCGATATCGATTTCGACAAGGACGGCGACATTGCCGGCTCCTACAACAAGTGGGAGATCAAGGGCGGCAAGGCCGTCAATCTGGGCCTGGCCAAATAGGCGGGGTTCTACCCGGAAATACGAAGCCCCGGTTCTCCGGAACCGGGGCTTTACTTTTGCCTTCAGCGGGCTGTACAGGCGCCTCGGCAACGCGCCGGAACAATGCCGTCTTCGTCGCTTCCTTTGTTCTTCCTTCGAAGCCGTCAATCAGGATGCAGCGGCCTGTGCCAATCGGCGCACCGGCGCTTCCCGGATCGGCATATGGATCAGGCCGGCGAAGACGCCCAGCGCCACGGCCATCCACCAGACGACTTCGTAACTGCCGGAGGCATCATAGAGCGTACCGCCCAGCCATGCGCCCAGAAACGCGCCGACCTGGTGCCCGAAAAACACGATGCCGAACAGGCCGGCCATATAGCGCATGCCAAAGAATTGGGCGACGAGGCCCGTGGTCAGCGGCACCGTCGACAACCACAAAATACCCAACGCAGCGGAGAACACATAAACCGACCAGACCGACATCGGCGCCAGGACGAAGGCGGCAATGGCGGCGGCGCGCAGGAAATAGATGCCGGACAGCGTGCTGCGTTTGCTGAACTTGTCGCCCAGCCAGCCGGCGCCAACGACACCGATCAGATTGAACCCGCCGATCAGCGCGAGCGATATCCCGCCCAGCGAGGCAGGCAGGTTCGCATCCACGATATGCTTGGGCAGGTGGATCTGGATGAAGGCGATATGGAAGCCGCACACGAAGAAGCCGAAAGTCAGCAACAGATAGCTGCGATGGGCGAGGGCTTCGGCAAACGCGTCCCGGACGCTTTGGTCCGGCTGTCCGGCTTCCGGCTCCCCTTTGCCGGTCACGGCAAGCGCCAGCGGCACGATCAACAATAGGGAGCCGGCCATGACGTAAAGGGAGACCTGCCAGCTGTAGGCGGCGATCAGGTATGTGGCGAGCGGGACCAGCGTGAGCTGGCCGATCGAGCCCGAGGCGACGCCAATGCCGAAGGCGAGCGAGCGTTTCTCAGGGCTGACCTTGCGGCCGAACGTGGCGATAACGATGGAGAAGGAGGCAAAGGCCACGCCGACGCCGACGACCACGCCGGCCGTGACGTGCATCAGGATCGGCGCCGTGGAATGGGGGATCATGGCCATGCCGGCGGCGTAGACGATTGCGCCGATAACCAGCGATTTGCCGGAGCCGTATTTATCGGCGAACGTGCCGGCGAAGGGCGCGACGGCGCCCCAGACCAGGTTCTGGATGGCGAGCGACAGGCTGAGGATCGCGGTCTTGTTGTCGAAAAACGACACGCTGATTTCGTTGAGAAACAGGCCCATGCCGGCGCGCGCGCCGAAGCTGATGGACCCGATCAGGAAGCCGCAGGTGAGCAGAACCCACAGGGGAACGCTGAGCGCGAAGGATTTCGACATGAAGCAGAATTCACCATTGAAGGGCCGCGCCGTCCCGGACGGCCGCCGCATGGGCGCAACATAACCGTGAACGGCCGGCGGGCAATTCTCCTCTGTGTCCCGGCCGCCCGCCGTCCGGGCAGGCGGTATGCGCTCCCGGCATCGCAAAGCGGACGGCAACCGATCGCGCGGCCGGCCCGGCTGCGGCCTCAACGACCGGACCGCGAAGCCGTTGTCGTGCGACACGGCATTACAGCGTCGATCACGCCTGACGAATGCCGCGATGCCGATTGGCGCGCCGTTCCGGGTTGATCGCCGCGCCTTGCACGAGCGCGGAATGTCGGTCAACCTGGCTGGAGGGCCGAGCAGCGGAATCTTCGAGCGGCTTCGATCGACAGGACGGTCGTTTCTTGCCGGATGAGCGTTCGGCGGGAGCGGCATATTCCGGATTTGCCCGTCCGACCGGCGCGAACTGTTTTCCCCAGCGCTGTCCACAGGGGGTGTGGATAGCGGGAACAAAACAACAATTAATCGATTAATTTCAAAAAACCCATTGACGGATTCGGCTATTGCATACTGTACTCAACAGATGCTGATCGAAGCTTTGCAACGGCCTTTGTCCTTACGCCAACAAGTTTATGAGCGCCTGCGCACTGCGCTGCGCGCCGGCGAGTACCGGCCCAACCAGCGCCTGACCGAAATCGGTATCGCCTCTGCCCTGGGGGTATCGCGCACACCGGTGCGCGAGGCGCTCGGCCTGCTCGGCCGCGAAGGATTGCTGTCGCCGATGCCCCATGGCGGGTTCAAGGTGCCGGACCTGCAGATCGACGATCTGAACGATATCTTCGAACTGCGCTATCTGCTCGAGCCTTACGCCGCCGGGCTCGCGGCCCGCAACGCCTATCACGAAGGCGTAACGGGTATGCACGAAGCGATTCAGACCGAGAAGCAGTGCCTGATCGATTCCGACAATATCGCCTTCGTGGAAGCCAGCCAGGATTTCCGCAACCGGCTGTTTGCGATGACCGGGAACCGTCGCCTGGCCACGGCGATCTCCCAGATCGAGGGCCATGTCCAGTTCGTCCGGACCGAGACTTTCGACGACTGGAAAACACGAACCGCACTGATCACGGCGCAGGAACGGATCCTCGAAGCGGTCCGGTTGCGCAGCGCCGAAGAGGCGGCCAAAGCCATGCGCGGCCTATTGACGACGACCAAGAACATGCTGCAGGCCGCGCTCCAGCAATATCACGCCGGCGACACCTCTGAATGCTACTACTGATCGGGCGCTCTTCTACGCCGCCCCGTCCGTCGGCCTGCTGTTCACCTGATGATAGCGATCTTCTTCGCTCCGGCTGCGTTGGCTGGGCGGGAGCGCGCACCTGTTTCTCCGAAGGCGCTTTCGTGTTGCGCACGGGCGCCGCGAGAGTCGTTTGTTGCCTCTTCGTTCCAAGATTAGTATATTTGCTGACCCGGTTCGCGGAAGCGCCAAGGGAATCTAAATGACAGGACCGTATTGCCCGGCGGCAGGCCGCCGCGAATGCTGACCGCGGAACAACGGGACGAACTGGTCTCGGAACTTGCGGGGCGGCCCGGCCACGAAAAGGTCCGCGCGTTGTTGTACCGACTTCTGGTCGAAGGGCTCGGCGCGGATAGCCGGGACATCGATTTCGAGAAGCCCGCGCCCGAGGTGCGGGGCCGGATCGACGCCCTGCTCGGCCGGACTGTGTTCGAATTAAAGTCCGACCTGCGGCGCGAGCGCACGGATGCCGAAGACGGATTGGCGCGTTATCTGTCGGAACGCGAGGGGCAGACCGGCGAGAAATATGTCGGCATCGCGACCGACGGCGCCGATTTCGTCGCCTTTTTCCTCCGCGGCGACTCGGTCGTGGAGGTCGGCGCCTACCGCACCGACCTGGAAAGTTCATGGAATTTGCTGGCTTGGTTGCGCAGCACGGTCGCTATAGGCGAAGACCTGTTGCCCGAGCCGGAAACGATCAAACGCGAGTTCGGGCGCGAGAGTCTGGTGGCGCAGCGCGCCTTGGATGAGTTCGGCGACCTCTGGGCGCAGGTGGCGCAGACGCCCGGCGCCGGGTTGAAACGCGAGCTCTGGAACCGTCTTTTGAGCCTCGCCTACGGGGCGGAGGTCGGCGACCAACCCGTGTTCCTCCGGCATGCCGATTCGCTTTTTCTCCAACACACCTATCTCGTGATTGTCGCCAAGGCGGTGGCGTGGGCGGCGATGATCGAGACTCCGCCGCCGGACGCGACCGCGATTCTTCACGGCGCGGCATTTTCGGACCTCGGCGTCACCGGACAAAGCGAGCCGGATTTTTTCGATTGGGTGCTGAAGGTCGAGGGCGGCTCGGACCTTGTCATGCGGATCGCGCGCCAAGTGAACCGCTTCAGGCTCCGCGATATTCGGGCGGATATCCTCAAGGCGCTCTACGAGAGCCTGATCGACCCAGAGGCGCGCCAACTTCTCGGCGAATACTATACGCCCGACTGGCTCGCCTCCCACATGGTCGCTGAATCTGTCGACCGGCCGCTCGAACAGCGGGTGATGGACCCAGCCTGCGGTTCGGGAACTTTCCTGTTTCACGCTGTTAGGGCGGTGCTCGAAGCGGCGACAGTAGCCGGCATGGCACCCGCAGATTCGGTACGGCTCGCCGCCGAGAAGGTTGCCGGGGTCGACATTCACCCTGTCGCTGTCATCTTCGCGCGCGTGACTTTTCTACTCGCGCTGATGCCTACGTTGCGCGAAAGGCATCCGGGCAACGTGACGCTCCCGGTCTATCTCGGCGATGCGCTGCAATGGAATCTGACGCGGCCGGGCGACAACGGCGGTCAACCTGATCTACTCGCCGGCGACGAAATGCTAGAAATCTTCGTCCCGGCAGTGAAGGCAACAGACGTAGAATCCGATGACCTACCTCCCAAAACCCTCCGGTTTCCAGCCACAGTCGCTGGCAACGCCGGTCTCTTCGATCTTGTTCTGAACACGATGATCCAACTCGGCTCCCGGTCGGAGCCGGCGAGCAACTTCAACGCGTGGATGAACCGCCAAGGTTCGGTCCTAGCGGCCGACCGGGAGGAACTGGGGGAGACTTACGAAATAATGCGCGTCCTGCAAAACGAGGGCCGCAACCACATCTGGGGCTACGTCGCGCGCAATCTGGCCCGGCCGGTCTGGCTGTCGAGCGAGGACCAGAAGGCCGATGTCGTGATCGGCAACCCACCATGGTTGGCATACAGACATATGCGAAGCGATTACCAGGAAAGGTTCAGGAAAGAAGCCGGCGCGGCTAACGTCTGGTGGTCGGGACGAGGGACTTCGGCAAACGACCTCTCGGCCTACTTTTTTCTCCGCTCTGCGCTTCTGTACATGCGCCGGGACGGCCGTATCGCATTGGTGATGCCTTACGCTGCACTATCCCGGCGCGCCTACAGGAAATTTCGCACCGGAGAAGTTGCGCAGGCCGGTTATTTCGAGTTCTGGCTTCGGTTCACCGCAGCCTGGACCTTCGGACCGGAGGTGCGGCCACTATTTCTCGTGCCGAGTTGCGTGCTGTTTGCCCACCGTCACGACGGGGTATCGCCCGCGCTGCTGCCCTCCGAGGTCCGGGCTTTCGAAGGGACACTGCCGCGGCGCAATGCCGACGAAACGGAAGCGGATGCCCACCTTACCGAAACGGTGGAGCCTTGGCCGGCGGAAGCCGTCGACGAGGCTGGGTCGCCCTATCGCGGCGTGTTCCGACAGGGTGCGATTCTGGTGCCCCGGCGCCTTGTGCTTGTCGAACCGGTCCCGGTTTCCGGAGCGTTACCCCCGAACCCGGAGGTGCCTCTTGTTCGCGGGCGCGTCGGCAATCAGGACAAGAAACCATGGAAGACGCTCGCCCCGCCGCAAGGCACGGTCGAAAGGCGATTCCTGCGGCCGGCTTTGCTCGGCGAATCCGTCGCCCCGTTCCGCCTGATTAGGCCGCTGCGGGCTGTCATTCCTTGGGACGACGAAAGCCGCAAATTGATGAATGCGCGCATGGCCGGTCAGCGGGGCTACCCGAGGTTGGCGGAATGGCTCGATATTGCAGAGGCGCTGTGGGAGGAGAAAGGTAAAGGGCGAAGATCGTTCCTTGAGCAATACGACTATTTCGGCCAACTTTCGGCACAATTTCCAATCGCGCCCATTCGCGTCGTTTACACAAAGGCCGGCACCAACCTTGCAGCAGCGATAGTCCGCGACAGAAGAGTGTTGGTCGATCACAAGCTCTATTGGGCGCAGGTGCGGAATCTGGAAGAAGGCCGTTTTCTTTGCGGGATTCTCAACAGCGAGGCTCTGCGCGCGGCAGTGGAGCCGTATCAGGCGCAGGGCCAGTGGGGCGCGCGGGATTTCGACAAGTATGTGTTCAACCTGCCGATCCCGCGCTTCGACAGGGACGACACGCTCCATCGGGGAATCGCCAACGCGGCCCGGACGGCGGAGCGGGTTGCGGGCGACGTCCGGGTAACCGAAAGCGAATATTTCGTCACGACGCGCAAGCGCATCCGCACCGTCCTCGCCGAACACGGCATCGCCGCGCGTATGGAGGAATTGGTAGTGGAACTGATTAACGGGGCATAAGGCCGGCTTAGATCGTATATTCCCCGCGCCCTACGCCGCCCCGTCCGGTTGGTTCAACTCCGGGATCGCGTCATCCGGGCGGGCGCGGATCATGTCCATGAGGTTGCGCTGGACCGCGGCAGCGCCGGGGTCGTTCCAGCGGTTGTCCATCTCCTGCGGGTCGTTCGTGAGATCGTAGAGTTCGCCGGCGTCCGACAGGGCCTCGTAAGTCAGCTTGTGGGTCTTGGTGCGCACGCAGCGCAGCGAAAGCTGCACGCCGGCGCGGTTCGGATGCAGCTCCCACTCGTTGTAGGCGTAGTCGCGGCCCGAATCGTTCGTCTTGCCATTCGCCCCGCCGTTGCTTTCGATCAGCGGTCGCAGGCTGGTCGAATGGCGGGCGTCGAGGCCGGGTGCGCCGGCCCAGTCGGCAAAGGTTGCCGGCAGGTCGATGGTCGAGACCGGGTCGTCGACGATCCCGCCGGCCGGAATGCCCGGCCCGCGCAGGATCAAGCCGACGCGCAGCAGGCCCTCGTAGTGCATCGGGCCTTTCAGGATCAGGCCGTGGTCGCCGAGCCAGTCGCCATGGTCTGACGAGTAGACAACGATCGTGTTGTCTGCCTGCCCGCTCTCCGCCAGCGCGATCAGGATGCGGCCGACATGATGGTCGATCAGCGAGATCTGGCCGTAATAGTTGGCGATCAGTGTCAATCGGCTTTGAAGTTTGACCCCCGATCGACGTGCAATATTGACCCCCCTGAGTGGCCCACCGGGACAACCTCCGCCGTGCCACTCAGGGGGGTCAATATTGCACGTCGATCGGGGGTCAAACTTCAAAGCCGATTGACAAGCAAGGCGTGAACTTCGGAAACCTTCGACGAAAGGCCGTTACCGAACAGGTCGGCAATCTCGTCCCACCAATATGCCGCGCTCCCCACCGCCAGCACGGCAACCACGCCGAGTACGGCAAGCCACGGCCCCTTGCCGCGCTTTCTGACCGGGGCCGGCGGCTTGTCGGCGCGGACACTCGCGGCAAGCTGCCGCCGCCTGGACGCACCCCCCTCCAGAAGCCCCCGCCATTCCTGGACGGATTGAGGTCGGTCGTCGCTTCGCAATTGCAGCGCCCAATCGACCGCATCCGTGAAGGTCTTGCTGAATTTGCCGGCTTTTGCCTGAGCGGCCGGGACAAGACCGTCGTCCATGACACGCGCAGTCGCGTCGTCCGGCACCGTGCCGGTTATGCCGCGATACAATACTGCGCCCACCGAATAGATATCCGTCCAGGGCCCCTGCTTGACGTTTTTGCTGGTGCTGTACTGCTCGATCGGCGAATATCCCGGCGTCACGATCGCCGTCATGGTCTGGCTTCGCATGGCGACAGAGGTCCGGGCGGCGCCGAAGTCGATCAGCGTGGGCATACCGTCGGCGCGGAACATGATGTTTCCGGGCTTAATGTCTCGGTGCAAGAAATCCGCGGCGTGGATCTGCTCCAATGCGTCCAGGATCGGTGTCACGACCGAGCGCAACTGGGATTCGCTCAAAACCTTCTTGGATTTGTAAAGTGCATACAGGGTTTGCCCTTCGAGATGTTCCATCACGATGTAGGCTGTGCCGTGGGCTTCGAAAAACCGTCGGACCCGGACGATGCCCGGATGATCGAATCGCGCCAGCATTCGAGCCTCGTCCAGGAACCGGTCAAGCCCCCACCGATAGTCCTGCTCGTCCTCGCGCGTCTTGGGTAGAATGGTCAGATCGCCGCCGCGAATTGCGATGTGCGCCGGCATATATTCCTTGATGGCGACATTGCTCTGAAGCACCGTGTCCCAGCCCAAATAGGTGACCCCGAAGCCGCCATGGCCGAGCACATGCTGGAATTCGAATTCCCCCAAGCGAGTACCCGGCGTCAGGGCGCCGAGATGGGTAAACGGCTCGTTCACTGGTCGGCCTCGCTACGGTCGACCGGGTCTTGGGATGGATCGGGCGCAGACCGATCTTTCTCCTTTTTCTCGACATCGTCCGGTCGCTGCGTCGGCTGGCCCTGAACCGGGGTATCGGGCGACGTTTTCTTGTCGCCTCGCTTCGGCTGTTGGCTTTCCGCCTCCTTCCGCCCGCTCTTGTCAGAGCCCTGACGATTCGCGCCGGCCTTTTCGGACTGTTTCTTGCCCGGGGTCGTCTTGGCGCGTTGCTTCTTGGCGTCTTTGGCAGCCGGCCCTGTCGGTTTCGCCGCCGGCCCCGTTTCTTCGCCTGCGCTCTGTTCCGGCTGGTCTCTTCCTGCGTCCGGTCCAAGCCAGGGCGGCGTTCCCAGCAACCGTAGGCCGAGCGCAAACAGCAGGATGCCTAACACCAAGCCCAACGCGACTCCGGCCCATTGCCGCGAAGTGCCGCCGTGCGTTGCCGCCGTGCCGCGGCCGGCCGGTTTATCGATCGGCGGCGGGGCCCAGTTCGTCCGCGATGCGGCCGAACCGGCCGGATCGGCATTTCCGGACAACAGCAGGATTGTCACGTTGTCCTGGGCGGGGCCGGCAGCCGCCCGCACTGCAGAAATCAGGGCGTCGGCGGCCTTTTCCGCATCGCCGTCAGCGCCGCCGAGCAGTTGCCCGATCTCTTCGACGGAAATCGTCTCGAGCCCGTCGCTGGCAATCAGCAGGTAGTCCCCCGGCCGGAGACGGCACGAGCGATCGGCGCAATCGATCAGTTCGGCCGTCATATTGGTCACCGCAGAGCGAAGCATATTGCGCCGCCGGTCGCGCAGAGCCTCCTCGGCGGACATTTCGCCCGATTCGACAAGTTGGTCCAGGACGGGCACCATGGAATGATCGGCGTTCAACCGTTCGAGACTGCCGTCGGTGAACAGCCACATCGGCGAATCGCCCACGCTCAGCCACGATACGCCCAGCCCGTCGTATTGGGCCGCGACAACGGTGCTGCCCATGCCGTCCAACGCAGGATCGGCCGTCACTTGTTCTTGCAGGCTGGCAACCGCCGCGTCCAGGCATTGCCGTAACCGGTCGTCGACCGTCCCGTCGAAGTGCGGGAAATGTGCCGTGAACGCTTCTACCACGGTGCGGCTCGCCGTCGCCCCGCCCGCGGCGCCACCCATACCGTCGGCGAGGACCATGAGGAGCGCTGGCGCCTGCCCGGCGATGTCGAAATTCAGTATTCCGTAATTGTCTTCCTGATAGGGTCGCGCGCCCTGCCAGCGCCGGGTAGCCGGCCATGAAATACTTCGGTCGGAAGCGCCCGTTGTACTGTGTGTGCCTCCTGCCGTCATTCGGCTTCGGTATCCTGCCAATCGAATTCCGCGCCGCACAATGGCACGAATCGCAAGGTCGTTTCCCCGACGGTGAAGTCTTGCATGGTCTCGAGAAGAGTCGGGACGAGGACGGGCTCGTCGGCCAGGTAGGTCAGGTTGGTTCCGCCACCGTGCTGCAGATAGAATTTCCGGCCGCGCGGATCGTAGGTCACGGTCGTATGATTCTGCCGCGAGATCAGTTTATCCCCGAAGTCGAGTCTGACCCGCGAGCCTTCCTCGCGTCCGATGGAGTTGGTCCCATGGCCGAGCGGACAAAACCTTCCTTTGCCCGGACCCGCGATCACGACCAGCCAGCCGACGACGGGATCCGCCATCTGATCGTCGGCGCCGGCATCCGCTCGCACGGCCTCGGCTGCCCGGCCCCGGGGGCGGTAAGGTCGGGTCAGTTCATCGTCGGTCGGCTTGGGCGGCGGCGCAGCGCCGGCCGCGTCCCGGCCGGGAACGGTCGAGCCCATCCGCCCGAGCGGTTTGGTATCGGGATCGCGCGTAAAGTCAGTGGGTTTTTCGGCGGGGGTTCTTCGGTCGGTCCCGCGCTTCTTGGGTTTGATCAAGTCCGTCGGCACCTCGACAGCCTCGCCCGTATTCTTGTTCCGTCTTAAGGCCATCGTACCCTCCTATTTATCGTAAAGGCGGTTGATCAGGTTGTCGAGGCAGTACTGCCCGGCCCGGTTTAGCACCCGCTCCTCGCGCGCTTGAGTAAGCTGAAGTGCAAAAACCAGCACCGCCGACTGAAGCAGGGCGAGGAGAGTTGTGTAGAAAGCTACGCCGAGCGACGCGGTCATGGACGGCAACATTTTTTGCATCTGACTCTGATTGTTGAAATCGACCCCGCTCACTTCGCCCAGGGCGCTCGCAATCCCAACCACAGTTCCGAGGAAACCCAGGGTCGGCAAAAGCCACACAAGATAGCGTAGCATGTTGTAGCGCAATTCGACTTCGTGCTGGCACAGTTCCAGCGTCGAATTGAGCAGCGAATTGGACTGTTCGATGGAGCGGCTGCCCTGAAACTGCAGGATCGTGCGTGTGATCAGACGGGGCAAAAAGGAATCCTCGGCATAGCTCCCCTCCTGGACGCGGCGATAGATCGGACCGAGATCGCTGGCCCGCAACATCGTCTCGGGATCTTCCGGCAACAGCCTATCCCTCATCGGCTCCATATCGCGACCCGACTGGCGGACCCGCACCCAGATCTCGCCGCAGCCGAGGAAAAACATGATCCACATAAGGTTCTGAATCGTATACGGAAACGGCGGCAGCCTCCACGCGCCGCCCGGTGGAGCGGCTTCGGCAGCAGCTTTGGCCCCGCCGAACAGAACGACATGGATTTCGGTTCCGGCAGGAGCCCGAAGGGCTGCGGCTGGGCGCAGCGTCTTTGCAGTGCTTCCAGGCTGATTTACAGGCCTGCTAGATGAAGCTCACGAAGACTTTTCTCGTATTTGTAATCCAGTGGCTGACGAGCAGGCACGATGTCGACCTGCACGTTATCGACGCCGCTGGCAGCGGAATCTCCTATCGACGGAAGAGGATCCCGGGCCGGCCCGGAGAGCTCAGCGCGGATACGCAAAAAGGCCCCGGCGTGGAAATCTGGTAGGTGGCCGACGCGCCGATCGGGGGTCAATATTGAACGCCGATTGATATTCAGTCGAGCGATGGGCACTGCGCCGGAGTTGCTTTTCTGTCAACAAGGCGAAGAAGCGTTCAAACAGGTTGAGGCAGGAGGCGCCGGTTGGAGTGAAGTGGAGATACCAGCGCGGATGCCGGGTCAGCCTGCAGCGCGTTGTTCACGGTGAGATTTCGCGTCGATCTGGGTGAGACGGTGCCGGGTGCCAGAGAGGGTGGGATGGCGTAGCCCGACTGGAGTCTCTGGCGTCTGTTGTTCGGCGCGTTGTTTCGACGCCAATCAGCACGCCAACACATTGATTCCACTGAATTCAGAGGGTTCAAGCAGCGACGCCGAACAACAGACGCCTCGCGTGGAGCATGATTGGGCCGTCGCTAACACCCTCGATCGCTAGAATCTGCGGAATTGGACAAACCTGTCACGGGCTGACGAAACATTTACCGCGGCATTATGCCGATATTGGCATGACACCGCCAAATGCGCTCAGAGACGGTCTTAGTATTGAAAAAATCTGCATTCGTTTTGATTACAGAACTCACGTTGCGGTGTGTCCGACGTGGCGTTAATTCTTATTTCTCTTTTACAACAACGATTTATGAGAAACACAAGAGGATTCATCAACTAAGGTCCGGGGCGACACCCGGTTTTCGGGCGTCGACGATGCCGCGAAACTATCCCGTCATCGACCGCAGCCCTTCCTCGAAGAAGAAGGACTCCGCGCCGAAGGCCGGTTCCAGCCCGTCGAGCCACGTTGCCTGCGGATCGAATTTCGCAAAGAAGGGCCGGCCGATCCAGTCGGGATCGCGGCCCTGCAGGAAGCGCAGCACAAAGACCTTCTCGCCGGCGACTTCCTGAACGCCGAGAACCTCGACCTTGCCGGGCGTCGCGCTCATGCTCGGGCCGCGCACGGTCCGGGCAAGCCCGGATACCTGCTGCACCGCGCCCTGGAAGACCTCCCAGCAGCGCACCAGGGGCACCTCGAAATACTGTTTGGCGCCGGTGTCCCGCTCCACGAACATGTAATAGGGGACGATGCCGAGGCCGACCTGCTCGCGCCACATGCGGGCCCAGACATCCGGATCGTTGTTGATGTGGTCGAGCAACGGCGCCTGGCTGCGGATGACCGCGCCGGTATCGCGGATACGGCGGATCGCTTCGCGCACCACGCCGGTCTGCAATTCCTGCCAATGGTTGAGATGGGCCATGATCGCGACGTGGCGGCCCGAACGGACAACGGCTTCGAGCAGGCGCAGCATGTCGTCGGCATCCTCGTCATGGACGAAGCGGTGCGGCCAGAAGGTCAGCGATTTGGTGCCGATCCGGATATTCTGCACATGCTCGAGCGCCGGGTCGTCGATGAGGGGCCGGAGATAGCCTTCCATCACCCTTGTTTTCATAATCATCGGATCGCCGCCGGTGACCAGCAGGTCCGAAATAGGCGGATGGGCAGCGAGATAGCGGTGCAGACCCTCGGCGTCCTTGGACGAAATCTTCAGCTCCTTGTCGCCGACGAACTGGGCCCAGCGGAAGCAGAAGGTGCAATAGGCATGGCAGGTCTGGCCCTGGCTGGGAAAGAACAGGACGGTCTCGCGGTATTTGTGCTGCAGTCCTTCGAAGATTTCGGCTTCGTCGCTGGGAATGTTGAATTCGCGCTGCCCGGCCGGATGGGGATTGAGGCCGGCGCGGATTTCGGCGGCCGCGCGGTCGATTTCATCCCGTGGAGCATCGCGGACCAGAAGGTCCGCAACGCGCCGGTAGTCGTCCTCTCCCAACATCCCCCTTTGCGGGAAAACCAGCTGGTAGAGCGGATCGTCGGGCACCCTGTCCCAGTCGATCAGATGTTCGATCACGTAGCGGTTGGTCCGGAACGGCAACACCGCGCTGACAACGCGCATGTCGAACAGATCGTCGGCGGTCACATTCCCGAACTGGGTGATCGTGTCCAAATTCTTGCGGGTTAAGGCCTGATATCTGCCGTTCGGGTGTTCGATGCCTTTCAAGCCAAGCGGGCGGGCGGTTCCCGGCCACTCGCGCGTTGCGGTCGAACTCGGAATAACTTGAACATTCATCGTCTCGTTTCCCTTTTCCAAACATCTTGTCCCGGCCCAAAATCGGGGGCCGTGGCCTACTCACTTCCAAGACCGGCTCCAACGAGCCGGGATTCGCTTTACCCGCAGCCAACCCCGGATCGGCTCGATCCGGGGAAACCGTCCGTCCTCCATCGCGGGCTTCGGGACGGGCGGGCCGGAGCCGAACCGGAAGGCGCCGGGCGTCTCCGGTCCATGTCATACGGACCCGATCGGTTCCGGCACGGTTTCCGGAACCTCTTCGATCGCACGAAACTTTCGCGTGATACCGGCGGCGCTGCGGAACCCGTCGTTGCAGGCCCCGGCGAGAGACGCGGACTGCCGCTTGCGCAGCCGGCTCGCGCCTTTCAGCCGCCTTGGCCCTGCGATCCCCGGCAATCGCCGGATGCGGGGCCGGTTCTGCCGGCCGCTATTTTCCGGCCAGCTGCTTCTCGACCTCGGCGTCGACCGCCGCGGTCTGAGACTTATAATAGGCCATCGCCGCCTTGCCGTCGACGCCCATGGCGTTGATCGACTCGATCCAATCGGCATAGAGCGGCGCCCAAGCGGCCCGCAACTTCACCATTTCCGCTTCCGGCATGGTGTGGACTTTGCGGGTTTTCACGAATAGCCGACGCTTCTCTTCCTTCAGCATGTCCCAGGCAATGCTGCGCCGGGCCAGCTTTTCTCCGGACAGGCTCCAGATGATCTTCTGGTCTTTCTCCGGGATCGTGTCCCACTTCTTCTTGTTCCAGAAGGTCGAGAAAGAGGCGCCGAACCAGCCGCCCGGAATAACGGTACCGGACTTGGCGTATTTGTCGATCTTGAAGGCGTGCAGGTCGCCGTAGGTCAGGCCGACAAAGGCGTCGACCACGCCTTTCGAGACGATCGGATAGATGCGCACCGCCGGGCCGGGAACGATGTTCGCGCCGGACAGCTTGAGCGCCTGCGCCGGGACCGACGGCAGGGTCCAGGTCTTGATCGTCTTCAGCGACGCCATCGACAGCAGCGGCGTGTCGGACATGGAGAACCAGGACCCGTCCGGCGCGCCGAAATAGCCGACCATTTCGAGATCTTTGTAGTTCGCCTTATCCTTGAAGAATTTCTGGTACATCCGCCACAAGGCAACCGCGCGGCCGACGCCGGTCTCGGCCATCTACGGATGGATGCTGATCTGGGTGGACGGCACCAGCTTGCGCAGAAAGGCGTTGAACACGTACGCGCCGTCGGCGGTGCCCTTCTGCACCATCACCATCTGCAGCGGCGGTGGCCCCATGTGGCAGGCCTGGACGATGCGGATGGAAACCTGGCCTTCGGTCGCTTTCTGGATATCCTTCAGCCACGGCACAAGCGCGCCATGATTGATCACATGCTTCGGTGTCACGAAACTGCAGAACAACAATTTGGTCTTGGCCTGCGCCGGCGTGGCTGCCAAGCCGAGTGCAGCGGCGCCTGCCGCCAGAACGCCCGCTGAAAAAATCCGATTCATCAGTATTCCTCTCCATTGCGCCTCGGTAAACCGTCGAGACTTCCGCCATTATGATCGCCGCTGGGCCGGCCCACGTCAACCGCGGGGCCGATATGGCGGCTCGCGCGACCCGTACCGGAGGCGGCAAAAGCAAGCGCGACGCGGGGACCCGCAACGCTTGATCCGCAGGCCGACGCCCCGCATTCTCTCCGCCGACGGGCGAGGCTGCGTCCGGCCTTACCGTCGACCGGAACCGCGTTCCGGCATAACGCAGGATTGATCGCCGATCTCCTTGGCTTCGCCGGCAAGGCGCAGGAAAATGGCAGAATGTTAAACCCGTTTTACAGGGCGGCCGAATGACCGACGACCCCCGGCCGGACGGCGCACCTCCAGCGGGCGAAACCGGCGCCGCCGTTCCGGACGGAGCGTCCGGGGAAAGCGCGCCCCCGCGCCGGCATTTCCTCGCCGAAGCGCCGGCGCGGCTGCGCTTCCTCAATATTGCTGCCGCGCTCGGCCTGGTGGCCCTGCTGTTCTTCGTGCTTGTGGTGGGCCGGGATTTCCTGGTGCCCTTCATCGTCGCCGTGGCGATCTGGTACCTGATGATCGCGCTCAAGGAATCCTTCAAGCAGAGCCGGAAATACACCCGTGTCCCGGTGCCGGACGCGATCGCCACGGTCCTCGCCATCGCGACGACCGTCCTGGCGATCACGCTGATCGTGGTGCTGGTCAACTCCAGCATCAACGGGGTCATCGCCTCGATCCCGAAATACCAGGACCGGATCAACGACATTATCGGCAATTCGCTGAAGCTGGTCGGCTACGAGGGCGAGAACCCCTTGCGCGAGTTCATCGCCAACCTGCGACCGCAGGAATATGTCTCGCGCGCGGCCGGCGCGATCGGCGGCCTGGTCCAGGATATGGGCCTGATCATCGTCTATGTGCTGTTCCTGCTGCTCGAAACCTGGACCTTCCGGCGCAAGCTGAACGCGCTGGCCCGGTCCGACAGCCACCGCGAGAACCTGCGCTCGACGATCCGGGAGATCGGCGAGGACATCAACACCTACATGCGGATCAAGACCTGGCTGTCGGCGGCGGTGGCGGTGCTGTGCTATGCGGCGATGAAGCTGGCCGGCGTCGATTTCGCCGAGTTCTGGGCGGTCCTGTTCTTCCTGTTCAACTATATCCCGACCATCGGCGCGATCCTGGGCGTGGCCTTTCCCGCCATCCTGATGATCGTGCAGTTCACCAGCGTGCCATTGATCGTTACCGTTATCGCCGTGCTGATCGCGATCCCGACCGTGATCAACAATTTCATCGAACCGCGCATGATGGGCCGGTCGCTCAACCTGAGCTCGCTGGTCATCATCATGTCCCTGATCCTGTGGGGCAGTATCTGGGGCATCATCGGCATGTTCCTGTGCGTGCCGATCATGGTGATCCTGAACATCGTGCTGGCCAAATTCGAATCGACCCGGCCGCTCGCCGTCATGCTGTCCGCCAACGGCAGGATCGATTCGAACCGTGCGGTGGCGGCCGCGCAGCCGGCGAAATAGCGATGGCCGGAGCCGGGGCCGTGGCCGAGGCAGCCGGGCCGGTCGTCCGTTTCGACGAGGTCACCGTCCGCTTCGGCAACGAAACGATCTACGACCGGCTGTCTTTCGATGTCGAGGACGGCGAGTTCCTGTGCATCCTGGGGCCGAGCGGCTGCGGCAAGTCCACCTCGCTGAGGCTGATGGGCGACCTGCTGGCCATCCAGGGCGGCCGGGTCGAGATCGAGGGCCGGACGCCGGACGCCGCCTGGGACCGGCTGGCCTACGTCTTCCAGTCGCCCCGCCTGGTGCCCTGGCGGACCGCGCTCGGCAACGTCATTCTGGGCATGGACCTGCGCTTCGACGGCATGGCGAAAGCCGAAA
The DNA here is from genome assembly GCA_965249845.1 of Alphaproteobacteria bacterium. Taxonomy (GTDB): domain Bacteria; phylum Pseudomonadota; class Alphaproteobacteria; order Bin65; family Bin65; genus Bin65. Next base: position 1,994,007 of record CBDFNA010000003.1, on the reverse strand, counting down.
AGGCGGCGCGGGCCGAACAGCTGCTCGACCTGGTCGGCCTCGCCGCCGACGCCGGGAAATACCCGGCCATGCTGTCCGGCGGCGAGCGCCAGCGCGTCGCAATCGCCCGGGCGCTCTCGGTCGAGCCGGACATTATCCTGATGGACGAACCGTTTTCCGCCCTCGACCTCAACACGCGGCGGCGCATGCGGCAGGAGATCATCCGAATCTGGCGGGAAACCGGCAAGACCATCGTCTTCGTCACCCACGATATCGACGAAGCCTTGGTGCTTGCCGACCGCATCCTGCTATTATCGAACAAGCCGACATCGGTCCTGGATATACTGGCGATCGACCAACCGCGACCGCGCGATATCGGCAGCACGCCCAGCCTGCGCGAGCAGCGGGACCGACTGGTGACCCTGTTCCGCCGTCTGGAGCCGGGCGACGCAAATCTGGAGGGAGAAACTGCATGACCGTTTGTAACAAACCGTTTTCCGGCCACCGCACGCCTATCCGTTTGGGCGCCGGCCTGTGCGCCGGCGCGCTGGCGCTTGGCCTGAGCGCCGCGCCGGCCGCGGCGAAAGAGAAAATTACCTACGCCTATCTGATCGACCCGGCGCTCGACGGCGTGCTCTATGCCATCAGGCAGGGCATCGTGAAATCCGACAAGATCGAGATCGACGGCAAGGCGCTGGCGATTCCGGCACTGATCCAGTCGACGCCGACCAAGCGTTTCGACGTCATCATGAATGCCGTCATGGCGATCCCGCTGGCGGCCAAGCGCGGCCTGAAACTGACTGTGCTTTCCACGGCGCTGCGCGCCGCCAAGGGCGGACTGGGCGCCGGCATCTGGGTCAAGAAGGAAAGCCCGTACAAGACCATGGCGGACCTCAAGGGCAAGACCCTCGGCAACTACGCCCTGCGCTCGACCGGCACGACCTGGATCCGCCTGGCCCTGCTGAAGAAGTACAAGCTGAACGTGTCCTACAAGGGCGGCGACCTGCGCTGGGTGCAGATCCCGGCGCCGGCACTGCTGACCGCCCTGGAGACGGGGCGGGTCGACGCCGCCACGCTGATCCATGCCCAGGCGTTCAAGGCGCGCGGGACGGGCAAATACCGGGTGCTGGCCTGGACCAGCCAGGACATCAGGGCGCTCTACGGCGTCGAGACCGTCGCCGCGGTCAACGTCACCTATCCGGAGAAGCTGGCCAAGCGGCCGGAGGCGTTCAGGGAATTCAACCGCATGCTGTACGAATCGGTGCAGTATGCCGTGAAGAATGCCGACAAGGTCGGCGCCGCGATTGCCAAGGGCGGCAAGATCAGCGCGGCCTATTTCAAGGCCTGGATGGCGGACTATTCCTACTTCCCGGGCGCGGTTTCCGACGCCGACATGAAAGCGATGGAAACGATCTGGGCCGGCGCCAGGGAAATGGGCATCATCGAGAAGGTGCCGAAGGCCGCCGACGTGGTCTGGCAGCACGCCGTGCGCGAATAGTTGCGAGGCTGCCTGAGCCGGATTCTTGGACGCTCCGGCAACGGTAACGGTCCCCGAAACGACCGGGGCAGCCGCAGGGCGCAATTCGCGTCTTGCGGCGCATTTATTTACGCTCGCCGTGCTCGGCGCCTGGGCGGCCTGGGGCGCCTCGGTGGAGAGCTACCTGATGCCGGGGCCGTGGGCGGTGGCCGAACGGCTGGGGCTGTTCTTCACCGATCTGCACGAGATCGGCCACATGTTCTGGTCGTTCGCGCATATCCTCGCAGCAGTGGTCATCTCCTTCCTGATCGGCTCCGGGCTGGCGCTGCTGCCCTGGTATCTGCGCGTCACCCGGCGGATGATGCACGGTCGCCTGACGCCATTCCTGAATTCATACCCCGGTATCGGCTGGACGATGCTGGCGATCATCTGGTTCGGCGTGAACGATATCACCGTCGTCTTCGTTATCAGCATGGTGCTGATCCCCTTCGCCATCATCAACATGCGCGAGGGGCTGGAGGCGCTGGACCCGGAACTGCTGGAAATGGCGCGCAGCTTTTCGCGCCGCCGAATGCGGGGCCTGCTGCTGCTCGTGCTGCCGTCGCTGTTCCCCTTCATCTTCGCGACGCTGCGCATCAGCTTCGGCGTCGCCTGGAAGGTGGCGCTCACCGCCGAACTGTTCGGCGGCAACAGCGGCCTGGGTTATCTGCTCAACCTTGCGCGCAACGATTTCGATACGCCGCTGATTTTCGGCATCATCCTGATCATCATTGCCTTCGTGTACAGCATGGAGCGGTTCGTGTTCGATCCGGTCCAGAAACGCCTGGCGCGCCATCATGCAACGTGACGCCCCCAATTCCGCGGCCGTTGCGCCGGCTGGCGGGGAACGGCCGCTGTCGGCGGCGCTGGCCGAAGGGCTGATCGTCGCCGCCGTCGTCGGCTGGTGGGCGGTCGCGCGCGATCTCTCCGAAGCGGTGATGCCCGATCCGTGGACCGTCGCCAAAACGACCGCGGAGCTGTTCACCGAGCCCGACCAGCTTGCCCACACGCTCACAAGCATGGTGCGCGTCGTCGCGTCGGTCATTCTCGCCGTCCTGCTCGGCACGCTGCTGGCCTTCCTGCCCCGGCGCTATCCGGCGTTCGACGTGATCGTCTATGGCCGGATACAGCCTTTCCTGAACGCCTTTCCCTCGGTCGGCTGGGCGATCGTCGCCAGCATCTGGTTCGGCCCGTCCCACGAGACCATCGTCTTCGTCGAGGTCGCGATCCTGACGCCCTTCTGTCTGGTCAACGTCGCCCAGGGCCTGCGCGAGCTCGATGCCGAGGCCGTGGAAATGGCGCGCAGCTTCACCCGGTCCCGGCGCAAGACCTTCTTCCTGGTCACCATCCCGCTGCTCATGCCCTATATCGTGGCGGCGCTGCGCATTGCCTACGGCGTCGGCTGGAAGATCGCCCTGGTCGCCGAACTGTTCGGCACCGAAAGCGGCCTCGGCTTCCTGATGCTGCGGGCGCAGACCCTGTCGGACGCCGCCACGGTGTTCGCTGCCTGCTTTGCGGTCGTGATCCTGTTCATCGCCGGGGAAAAGCTGGTAATCGATCCGCTGGCCCGGAAGGTGCGTTACCATTGATCCACGGGTGCAGCGCCTGCCGTCCCGAGAAGAGGTTCTAGCGATGAGCGCTTTACAGTTCAGAAAAATCCCCGGCCCACCGGATCTCGCCGTCGACGAGGCCGGAGACGGCCCCCTGCTCGTCTTCATGCACGGCATCGGCGGCAACCGAACCAACTGGACCGAACAGGTCGAGGCCTTTGCCGGCCATGGCTTCCGGGCGGTCTCGTGGGACGCCCGCGGCTACGGCGACAGCGACGACTATGACGGACCGCTGGATTTCAGCGATTTCTCCCACGATCTCGCCCGCTTGCTGGACAATTACGGCGTCGGGAAGGCCCATCTGTGCGGCCTGTCGATGGGCGGGCGCATCGCCCAGGATTTCCACGCGCTCTATCCCGAGCGGGTCGCGACGCTCGCCCTGGTCGCCACCTTCGCCGGCCAGAGCAACTTCTCGCCCGCCGAACGCGAGCGCTTCGTGGCGCTGCGCCTCAAGCCGCTGGCAGAGGAAGGAAAGGAACCGAAGGATATCGCCCCGGTCGTCGCCGCCACCCTGCGCGGGCCGGACGCAACCGAGGAGCAATTTCAGCGGCTGATCGCCAGCATGGCGGCGCTGCACAAGGAAAGCTACATGAAGACCGTGCGCGCGACCGCCATGTTCGAGCGCACTGCCGAACTCGAAACCATCCGGGCGCCGACCCTGCTGATCTACGGCGAGGGCGATTCGCTGACCACGCCGGAGATCGGCCGCGGCCTGCACGAGAAAATCGAGGGCTCGGAATTCGTCGTCGTTCCCGGCGCCGGCCATCTGATCAATCTGGAAAAGCCGGCCGAGTTCGAAGCCGCCCTGCTGCCGTTTCTGGCCAGGCACCGCGACCTGGCCGCCTGAACCGCCATGCCGTCCGACGGTCCGACCGATCCCCCTGCCCCGTCCGCTCCGGTCTATCGCGGCTACAGCCAAGCGGAACTGGACGCCCAGTACGACCAGGCCACGCTGGTGCCCGACACCAGCGGCTACCTTGCGGACTGGGCCGCGGGGAGCGCACACGCGCGCGCTACGCTGGAAAGCCGTTTGTCCGTGCCCTATAGCGATGGGCCGGCGGAAACCCTGGACATCTTCCCGGCGGAAAACGGCGCGGACGGCGCCCCGGTCATGCTGTTCATCCACGGCGGCGCCTGGAAGGCGCTCTCCAAGGACAGTTTCGGCTATCCGGCGCCCCTCTTTGCCGCCGCCGGCGGCGCCTGGGTCGCTATCGACTTTTCCCTGCTGCCGGACGTCAGCCTGAACGAACAGGTGGACCAGAACCGGGCGGCGCTGGCCTGGCTGTGGCGCAACGCGCGCTCCTTCGGCGGCGACCCGGACCGGCTCTATGTCTGCGGCCACTCCTCCGGCGCCCATGTCGGTGGGACGCTGGTCCAGAGCGGCTGGCGCAATCGGGCCGGTTTGCCGGAAGACGTCATCAAGGGCGCGGTGCTGGTCAGCGGCATGTACGACCTGGAGCCCGTGCGCCTGTCGGCGCGCAACAGCTATATCCATCTCGACGAAGTCGCGGCGCGCCGGCTGAGCCCGATCCACAACATTCCGGACCGGATGCCGAAGCTGGCGCTGTTCTGGGGCAGCGGCGAACTCGACGAATTCCGCCGCCAGTCGCGCGCCTTCGCCGAGGCCCTGTGGGCAAGGGGTCACCGGGCCGAGGCTGCGGAAGTCGGCGGCGCCAACCATTTCGACATGGCGGCCGGCTTCGCCGACAGCCGGAGCCCGATCCTGCACTCCTGCCTCGGCATGATGGGGCTGATGTAACCCGATGCACGGCAGGGCCGTCCCCGACGATATTCCCTGGCCGTCCGGCCGTCCGCGGGTGCTGACCGATGCCGGCCGCGCTGCCAGCCGCGCTGCAACAATGGCGCAGCGGCCGGCCGGGCCGGTCTGGGTCTTCGGCTACGGGTCGCTGATCTGGAATCCCGGCTTCGAGCCGGCGGAAAGCCGCCATGCCGTGCTCGGCGGCTATCGTCGCGCGTTCTGCTTCTGGACCATGGCCGCGCGCGGGACGCCGGAGCGCCCGGGCCTCGGTCTTGCCCTCGAAGCCAAGGCGGACGCGTGTTGCCGCGGCATTGCGCTGAGGATCGATACGGCGACGGAAGCGCAGGATCTGGAGAAGCTGTGGGGCCGGGAAATGTATTCCGGCGTCTACCGGCCGACCTGGGTGAGCCTGACTCCGACCGCAGCGATAGGCGGCGAAAAGGAGACCGCACCTTTCATCGCTCTCACTTTCATTGCCGATTCCAGCCATCCGCAATATTGCCCGCCGCTCAACGACGCCCAGAAAGCGCACATCATAGCCGGCGCCTCAGGCAGTTTCGGCCCGTGCGCGGACTATCTGGATAATATCGTGGAACATCTCGCCGAAGCCGGCGAGCCGGATGCGGAGCTGGAAGCGCTGCTCGAAAAGGTGCGAGAACTCGAAGACTGAGAGCGCCCTTCGAGACGGGCGTCCTTCGAGACGGCCATTTCGCGACGCAGTGCTGCGCACTGCTCCTCAATGGCCTCCTCAGGATGAAGGATTTTATCGGTTCAACATTCTCAGCTTCATCCTGAGGAGAGGTTGAGGAGCGATCCGGAGGATCGCGTCGCGAAACCTCGTCTCGAAGGGCTAATCCACGAACCGCGCCCTGACCTCCTCGGGGACGGGAACGGCCCGGATGCCGGCCGGGCGGTCCGGCGCCAGCGTGACCCAGACGCGCTTTTCGAAGCCTTCCAGCGCCGGTCGGCCGTCGGCATGGGTGAGCGCGTGGCTGACCGTGAAGGTCTTGCCGGCCCACTCGCTGACATGGCTGGCCATCGACAGGATGTTGCCGAGCCGGCAGGCGTTGCGGAAGGTCGCGCCGGTCTCGAGAAGCGGCATCCCGGAGACGTCGAAGTCCCGCGCCATCTCGGCATAAGACAGGCCGTTGGCGGAAAACAGCCGCTCCGTGGCCTGGTCGAACCAAGTGTAGAACCAGGGATAGAAGACGATCCCGGCGGCATCGCAATGCGCCCACTCGACCCTGATTTCGTTCCGGTACTCCCGCATCGGCCAACGCCCCTTGTCCCCACATGCATCCGACACTTACGCCATTCGCTCCACCGCGCCAAGACGGCGGATTTTGCATTATTTCCTTGATTTATCAGATTAAATTCCTAATATTACGGACCCACCGCTCGGGCGCGACGGTGAAGACGTCCGATCGACCGGGCCGGTTTACCGTGCGATCGGATCGGGCTAGAATTGCAGCGTAGCCGGGACGTATGTAAGACCCGCGCAAGACGGCCGCGTGAGATTTCCCGAGCACGCAACGAGGAGAAATCAGCTCATGACCGCTCGGGTATTCGCAATCAGCGTTGTTGCCGCTTTGGTCGGTGCGTTCGCGGCGCCGGCCCACGCCGAGATCGTGCTTAAATCGTCCACCTTCCTGCCCAAGGGCAATCCCGCAAACGGTCCGTTCTGGAAGCTGGTCGAAGCGATCGAGAAGAAAAGCAAAGGCGAGATCAAATTCAGATATGTCGGCGGGCCGGAAGCCATCCCGTCATTCAAGCAGTACGACGCGGTCAGGAACGGCGTCATCGACATCAACTTCAACGTCGAATCCTACTATGGCGCGCAGGTAACGGGCGCTGCCTACACCCATCTCACGCAGTTCGATCCGGTCGGAGAGCGCAAGAGCGGCGCCCACAAGTTGCGCGAGGAGGTGCTGGCCAAGCAGGGGATACGCTATGTCGGCCGCGGCCTGTTCGGCCCGTGGTTCAACCTGTTCATCTGCAAGAAGAAGATCAGCAGCCCGAAGGAAATCGCCGGGATGAAAATCCGCGTCTCCGGGACCTACGAGGCTTTCGTCAAGGCGCTCGGAGCAACCCCCATCAACATGCCGGGCAGCGATATCTATACCGCGCTCGAGCGCGGTACCGTCGACGGCTTTGGCTGGGCGATGATAGGGGTCAGCAACTTCGGCTGGCACGAGGTCTGCAAGTATATCCTGGAGCCGCGGTTCTTCAACATGAACGCCGAGGTGATCATGAACGGCAAGACCTGGGATGGCCTGCCGGCGCACCTCAAGGCCGTGGTCGACGCGGCACAGCGCGAGCATGAGGTCAAGTGGACCGCAGCGCTGACGCAGGTGGCGGAGAAGGAGTACAAGAAGCTGCAGGGCCTCGGCATGGAAGTCATCAAATTCTCGCCGCCGGACACCAAGTGGTATCTCGACACCGCTTACAAGTCCCATTGGGACGAGGTCATCGAGAATGCGCCGGAGCTTGGGCCCAAACTGCGCCGTCTGATCAGCAAATAGCCGCCATCCGGATGCCCGGCGGGGGCGCCGTTGTCAGCGCTGGGCGGTCTGTTCGACCGCCTGCTGGAGGCTTTGACCTGGCTGGCGGGGGCCGCGCTGACCTTCGCCATGCTGCTGGTATCGCTCGAAATCTGTCTGCGTTACTTCTTCAATACGACGCTGCTGTGGACCGTTCAGATCACCGAGTACATTCTGCTGTATCTGCCGTTCCTGGCCGCGGCCTATGTCCTTAGGCGCGAAGAGCACATCACGCTCGATATCCTGATCCGCACGCTTGCACCGGCGGTCCAGCGGCGCCTGAACCTGGTTACATCGGCGATCGGCACCCTGGTCTGCGGCGTGCTGAGCTACTACGGAAGCGATGTCGCGTGGGACTACTACGTTCGCGACGTGCCGCGGATGGAGGCGGTCAAGATACCGGCGTTCCTGGTAACGATGGTCATTCCGATCGGTTTCGCCACGCTGGCGATCCAGTTCGTCCGCCGTGCCCTGACCATCTATCGCACGCCAGCCGAGGAAATCCGGTTGTGACCGCGCCGACCTAGCTGGAGCGCCGCGGGTATGGAATGGTGGCTCGTCCTGCTGCTGATGCTTGGCGGAATGTCGGTGCTGATGCTCGCCGGGCTGCCGGTGGCCTTCGCCTTCCTCACCATCGACGCGGTCGGCGCGTGGCTGTTCCTCGGCGGCGAGGCCGGCCTCAAGCAGTTGGTGCTCAACATCGAAGAGAGCATCAGCACTTTCAGCATCCTGCCGGTGCCGCTGTTCATCCTGATGGGCGAAATCATGTTCGGGTCGCGCCTCGGCGCTCGCGCCGTGGACGCGATCGAACACTGGATCGGGCGCATCCCGGGCCGGTTGTCGCTGCTGACCATCGTCGGCGGATCCCTGTTTTCGACGATGAGCGGCTCGACGGTTGCGACCACGGCGCTGCTCGGCTCACAGCTCGTGCCGGAGATGGAACGGCGCGGTTACAGCCGCGCCATGTCGATCGGCCCGATTCTCGGCAGCGGCGGTCTGGCGATGATGATTCCGCCCTCGGCTTTGGCCATCCTGCTGGCGGCCGTCGCAAACATCTCGGTCGGCGGCCTGCTGATCGCCGGTATCGTGCCGGGTCTGCTAATGGCGCTGTTCTACAGTCTTTACGTGGTGCTGCGGTGCCTGATCCAACCCGAAATCGCGCCAGCCTACGACGTGGCCCGCATCCCGCTGACCGTCAAGCTCCGAGCCTTCGTCGTCCATATCCTGCCGCTCGGTCTGATCGTGTTCCTCGTGATCGGCCTGATTTTTCTCGGCGTCGCGACGCCATCCGAATCGGCGGCTCTCGGGGCTCTGGGAAGCATCGTGCTGGCGTGGGCGCTCCGTTCGATGTCGTGGCGCATTCTGATCGCGGCAATTCTCGGTGCCACCAAACTAACGGCGATGATGTTCCTCATCATCGTCGCATCGATGACGTTCAGCCAGATCCTGGCTTTCTCCGGTGCTTCCGCCGGTTTCATTTCGCTCATTGAGCGGCTCGACCTGGGCCCGATCCCGCTTTTGGTGTGTATGATGCTGGTGTTGCTGGTGCTCGGCTGCTTCATGGACAGTTTGTCGATGGTGATGATCGCGTTGCCGATCTTCCTGCCGCTGGTGGCGGCACTGCATATCGATCCGCTGTGGTTTGGCGTGTTGCTGCTGATCAACATGCAGATGGGCAATACGACGCCGCCATTCGGCCTGCTGCTGTTTGTGATGAAGGGCGTTGCGCCGGCCGGCACGACGATGCGCGAAATCTATTTGGCCGCTTTGCCGTTCCTCGCCTGCGACACGGTAGTCATGGCGCTGATCATGGCGTTTCCGGGACTGGCATTGTTCCCGGTCGCTTTGATGCGCTAGCAGGGTGCTGAAAAACTGGCCAATTGGCGCCGGGTCGGTTGTTTTGTGCGGGTTTTTGGTGGCTTGCTTTGGGGTTGGCGATCGGATCGCTGCGCGGCTGGGGCGTTCATGGGCTCCCGGGCATCAGGTCGGTGCCTCGGCCAGTAGTTTGGGCAGTCGGACCAGGTTGTATGCGGCGGCGGTGAGTGTGAACATCCAGCCCACCCGGTCGAGCCCGCGATGCCGGGTCTTGGCCAGCCCGCCGGTGGTCTTGATCCAGCCGAAGCCCTCCTCGATGCGCTTGCGCAGGCGCTGGCTCGCGGCGTAGCCCGAATGCCGGGTGGTGCGCCGGTCGATGAGGGTCCTGCGCCGCTTGCCGGTCTTGCTCAGGCGGCCGTCGACGGCGATGTGGGGGGTGACGTCGCGGTCGCGCAACCTCTCGACGAACTCGGCCACGTCAGACGAACTCGGCCACGTCATAGGCCTTGTCGGCGCCGAGCGTGATCCGCCGCCTTGTCCCGCGGCGCCCCAGCATGGCCAGCGCCGCCTCCCGCTCGGCGGTGCCGCTGGCCCGGGTCAGCGCGGCATCGACGATCAGGGCGTTGCCGTTCTCCATCAAGAGATGGCCCATGAAGCACAGACGGCTCGACTGGCCGTCGCCCTTGCGGTAGAGCCGGGCATCGGCATCGCTCGCAGACGCGTGGGTCGCATTCGAGCGCCGCTCGCCGCGGAAGTCGCGCTCGGCGTTGCGCCCGGCGGGCGGCGCGTCATCGCCGCCGCCGTCCTTGGGCCGGAAGCTCTTCATCGACGCCCAGGCCTCGATCAGGGTGCCGTCGACCGAAAAGTGCTCGTCCGACAAAAGCCGCCGAACCCGCTCGCCTTGCAGCACCGCCTGAAGGAAGCGCGCCGCCACCTCGCCTGCCACCAGGCGGTCGCGGTTCTTCGAGTACACCGTCGCGTCCCACACCGGGGCGTCCATCGACAGCCCGACGAACCAGCGGAACAAGAGAGGATCCCAAATCCTGTACCTGCGGGCTTGCGCTGCCGCATGTTCCGGCGCGCAGCCTGTCCGTCCGAGAGCCGGTACGGCCGGCGAACGGATGGCGCCCGGCACGGGTCGGCGGTCCGGGATCATGAATGGCTTCGTCTTTATAGCCTTTTCCCGGTAATCGGGTTGCAGGCCGATTCGGTGTCAGAAGTGCGCCTGGATACGCCAGAGTTTGACTGAATCCGCTCGCGATTCGACTACGCAAATGCAGGAAACAATCTTTGGCTCGAAAACATGAAAAAGAAAACGAGTAAAAACAACGTGTAATATATGCAAAAGGAATTATTTACTAACGTATCCACGTGAGTGGCCATGACAAAACATGACACTTTATGACACCTGCGCACCCGGCCCATGCGGGGCCGGGCGGCGGGGTGCCGTTGGCGTTTTGCGTGCAATTGCGGCATACTGGTTGCACAAACGCAGGAGCCCCTTGCCATGACCACAAACGTGCCGGACATGCCGCCGATCGAACGGCTGCATCACTGGGCCTACAAATGCCGCGACGGCGAGGAGACCCGCCATTTCTACGAGGACATTCTGGGCCTGCCGCTGACGCACGTCATCCGGGCGGAGAGCGTGCCCTCGACCGGGGCCTGCGACCCGTATGTCCATCTCTTCTTCGGCATGCCGGACGGTTCGGCCGTCGCCTTTTTCGACCTGGGCGACAACCAGGCGGCGGACCTGTCGCCGAACTCGCCCTCCTGGTGCAACCATATGGCGCTGCACATGAATTCGGTGGACGAGGTGCTGCAGGCCAAGAGCCGGCTGGAGGCCCACGGCGTTCATGTGATCGGGCCGACCGACCACCGCTTCGTCAAGTCGATCTATTTCTTCGACCCGAACGGCTACCGGCTGGAACTGACCCACGAGCTGGCGGAAGAAGAAGCCGACTACATCGCCGCCGCCCGGGCCAGCGCCCGCACAGAGCTGGACGCATGGACCGCCGAGAAACGCGCCGTAGCGGCCTAGGGCTTCGGTCCTTGCATGACAGGATCGCGCCGGGCGGCTGATACGTCCGGCGACAGGGGAGTTTCGCCATGTTTCTTCACGCCCGCTCCAGGGACCGCGCCTTTTCGCTCGGCAGCTATCCGCTCGAGACTCTGCCCCGGGACGACGCCATCCTCGCCACGGAGCGGAACCAACCCCGCCGTCCGGCGCCGGCGGATGCGGCCGGCGATGCGCCGCTGGCGGTCGCGGCGTTGAAATACCGGGACATATTCGAGACCTCGGCCGAGCAGGAGCCGGCGCCCGCCCGCGCCCCGGTGCCGGACGATCCCAAGGCCCGGACCGGCGACGTCAAGGGCATGGCCTATTTCATGGACGCCGCCACGGTCGGCATCTGCGAGATGGCCCCGAACGCTTGGCTGGAAGACGCGGATCCCCTGCCCCACAGCCACGCCATCGTCCTGATGATCGAGGACGGCAAGGTGCCGGAGCCGGACAATGCCGCCCACGGCTGGGTCGCGCCGGCAGTGCGCGAGATGTCCGACATGCGGGCGGCCGAGATCGCGGTCTGCGTCGCGCGCCATATCCGGGCAATGGGTTTCGACGCCCGCGCCGATGTCCCCGGCCATCGGCTGACCGATGCCGGGCGGCTCGCCGTCATGGCCGGGCTGGCGGTCCGGCAGGGCGACCGGCTGATCAATCCCTATCTCGGCTCATCCTTTTCCCTCGCGGTCGTCACCACGGAATACGCGCTGGCGACCGACCAGCCGCTTGCCGCCTCGGCGGCGGACGGGCGCGGCCTGCGCTACTGGTGGGGGCTGAACGGCGCGACTTCGGGCCGGGAGCGCAACCGGCGGGCCCGCCGGCCGTCCCATTTCAGCCGCTATCCGATGGAACAGGTGAAACAGGTTGACCGGCCGACCACGCTGATCCTGGACGACGAGGTCCCCCGGGTGCCGAAGCGCGCGGCCTTCTTCGAGCGGGCGCTCCAGGGCGACCTGGGCGAAAAATCGCAAAAGGAACGCTCGCGCTTCTCCTTCAAACACCCGACATCCAAGGGCCTGCTGGGCGTGATCCGCTCGTTGGTGCCGCATCAGGGCGGCGAGACGGCGGCGGATACGGACGGCCCGGACGATCCGGAAGCCAACGCCCGGGCGATCAAGGCGCTGTCCTACCATCTCGGCTCGGACCTGACCGGTATCTGCGAAATCCCACGCTACGCCTGGTACTCCCACAAGGAAGACGGCCGGCCGATCGAGCCCTATCACAAATACGCCGTCGTGATGCTGATCGACCAGGGTTACGACACCATGGAGGGCGCGAGCGGCGACGACTGGATTTCCGGCACCCAATCCATGCGCGGCTATCTGCGCGGCGCCGAGATCGCCGGCGTGATGGCGGAATTCCTGCGCGACCGGGGCTTCCCCGCCCGCTCCCAGACCAACGCCGACAGCGACGTGCTGCAGATCCCGGTGATCCTGTGGGCCGGGCTGGGCGAGCTCAGCCGGATCGGCGAACTGGTGCTCAACCCGTTCGTCGGCCCGCGGTTCAAATCGGTCGTCCTGACCACGGACATGCCGCTCAAGCCCGACAAGCCGATCGATTTCGGCCTGCAGTATTTCTGCAACAACTGCCTGAAGTGCGCCCGCGAATGCCCGTGCGACGCCATCCCCTTCGGCGACAAGGTTATGTTCAACGGCTACGAGATGTGGAAGCCGGACGCCGAGCGCTGCACGCGCTATCGGCTGACCAACATGAAAGGCGCGGCCTGCGGGCGCTGCATGAAGACCTGCCCGATCAACAAGGTGGTCGATATCGACGGGCCGGTCCTGACGCGGGTCGCGAGCTGGCTCGGCGTCAACGCGATGTTCCTCAAGCCGCTGATGGTGCCGATCGCGACCTGGATCGACGACAAGCTGGGCAACGGCACGCGCAACCCGGTCAAGAAATGGTGGTTCGACCACGAGATCATCGACAATATTGCGGTCGAGCCGCGGGTCGGCACCAACCGGCGCGACATCGACCCGGATCGGGTGGTCGATCCGGCCAAGCAGCGCATCGCCTACTATCATGCCAGCATGATGCCGGAGCCGGACGCCGCCGGGACGCCCCATACCGTCGACCGCAAGGCGGCGCTGGCCGCTGCGGCCCTGCTGGAAACCCCGGCCGAGGCGCGGGAGCGCAAACAGCGGGGCGAACCGGCGCCGGCCCACTACACCGCCACCCCGCCGGCCGGCGCGAAGGGCGAGGAGAAGACGGCCAGCCCCTACGCCGCCCCGGCGAAGAAGCCCAAGGCCGGCGTGTTCGAGACCGCCGCAGAGTGAAGGTTATTTACTGTGTTGGTCTGGATTTCGAGCCAATCGCGCAATTGTGCGAAACATGGCCATGTCCTTATACACCTCCCCCTCTGAAGAGGATTGTTCTGCGAAAGGCCGGGAGAGAGCTTCGGCGAAAGATTTCCAGCGTTGGAGGTGGGTCTGAGCCCGGTGTGGTGCGGTTTGGGCGCGGGCGGGGTTGACAGTCCCGTCGCCTTCGGTGGGATCGGGTCGGCAACCGCCTGGCCCGGCAACGGTTCGGGGTCTTCGGGCCTGTTTCCCGGCTCAGGGTCCGGCGAGCAGACTGGCCCGCCTGAGGTTGTAGACGGTGACCGCGGCCATCAGGCGGGCGGTGTTTCTTTCGAGGGTCAGGCTCCTCGCGCGGCGCAGGGCGCAGAACCGGAACAACATGACAAATCATGACATCCGGCAGACGGGGCAGACGCGCCATGACGAATTATGACATAAAATGACATCCGGGACCGGCGTCGCGGAGAGCCGGTCGCCTGCCCATCTCCGCCCGGCACTTCGACCGGCACTTCGACCGACCGGGCCGCGTCGTTCGGTCAGCTGCGGCGGTTGCGTTCGGTGAACCCGATCCGGTTCGGGCCCGGCGGCCCATCGGCCACGTCCCCGATGACCGCGGCGTCGCCGTACCCGGCCTCGCGCAGATCCGCGACACAGGCGTCGGCGCCGTCCGGCGGCAGGGCGGCGAGCAGGCCGCCGGCGGTCTGCGGATCGGCGAGAATGTCCGGCACAGTACCATCGCAGGCGGCGGCCAGCGCCGCCCGGTTGGCCGGATGCAGGGTGCTGGCGTGTCCGCCGGCGATCAAATCGGCCGCGCCGGGCAACAGCGGCAGCGCCGCTTCGTCCAGGACCGCGCTGCAACCCGAAGCCTCGAGCATTTCCAGCAGATGACCGCCCAGACCGAACCCGGTCACGTCGGTGCAGGCGGTCGCGCCGCGCTGCCGCAGGATGCCGACCGCCGCGCCATTGCCGACCAGCATCCCTCTCAGCGCCGCTTCGACGTCGCGGCCTTGCGCGGCGCGGGCCATTTCGGCGGCCATCAACACGCCGGTGCCCAGCGCCTTGGTCAGGACCAGCCGGTCGCCCGGCGTCGCGCCGGCCTTGCGCCAGGGCGCGCCGTCGCGGACCGCCCCGTTGACGGTCAGGCCGACCGCCATTTCCGCGCCTTCCGCCGTATGGCCGCCGATCAGAACGGCGCCGGCGTCGCCGAGCCCGCGCAGGACCCCGCGCAGGAGCTGTTCGAGATCGCGCTCGACGATCTGCGGTGCAGCGAACGGCAGCGTCGCCGCGACCAGTGCCGAGAGCGGCGCGCCGCTCATGGCATGAATATCGCCGATGCAATGGTTGGCGGCGATCCGGCCGAACAGGTAGGGATCGTCGACAAAGGCCCGGAACTGGTCGACGGTCTGGAACAGTTGCGCGCCTTCCGGCGTGTCCACCGGTGCGGCGTCGTCCGGGCTGTCCAGCGCCAGCGCCGTTGCCGTCGCGGGGTCGTTGCGCAGCCGGTCCAGCACCGCGCGCAGGATCGCCTGGGGCACCTTGGCGCCGCAGCCGCCGCAACGCATCGCCTCGTCGTGTCCGCCGGC
Source organism: Alphaproteobacteria bacterium (assembly GCA_965249845.1). GTDB lineage: Bacteria > Pseudomonadota > Alphaproteobacteria > Bin65 > Bin65 > Bin65. The sequence continues at coordinate 1,978,843 of CBDFNA010000003.1, read as the reverse complement.
CTTGGCCGGCGCCGACGGTTTCGCCATATCCGGCAGGTCGGCGCCGTAGCGCGCCATCCAGCGGCGATCGATCCTGTCCTTCCAGCGCCAGACCCAGCCACCCTGCGCCGCAAAGACGCCCCTGGAGGCCACGGCCCGTCTCTCGCCCTGAGAAATCAGTGCCAGAATCCGGCGTTGCGGCCGGAAGGGCCGGGGTTGCTCCCCCCGCACGGCGCAACGCAGATTATCGGCCAGCACCGGCCCCTGACGCACGGCGTAGACGCCGGACTTGGGCAACGACGCTCCATCGAAGGCGGCGCAGTCGCCGGCAGCAAATATCCGCTCGTCCGTGACGGATTGCAGGCTCGAGCCAACCCGCAGAAAACCGCGGACGTCCGTGGCCAAACCGGTTTCGCGCAGCCAGGGCGCTGCGCTGCCGGGCGTGACGAGGATTGCGGCGTCATGCTCGAACGCCCGCCCGGAGATGCACAGGACCCGGTCCGGTTCGACCGCCACCGCCTTCTCGCCGGCTTCGATTCGGATGCCTTTGCGCCGCAATGCCGCCGTCATCCGGCGACGCACGGCAGCGGCATGGTCGGGCATGATTTCCGCGGTCTCCGACAAGATGGTGAATCGAGGATATTCTGCGGGGTATTTCCCTTTATTATCAATCTGTTCCAGCCTGGCACCAAGTCGATATTGCAAAGCCATCGCTGCTTCGACACCGCCGGCTCCGGCGCCGATGACGACAATCCGCACCGCCCCGTCGCGCGCCAGCGCCAGCTCTTCGACCGCCGACCACCGCTCAAGGAAAGCGGGCACCGGCTTCAGCGGAATGGCGTGTTCCGCGCCGTCGATATTGCCGGTGCCGGGCGTCGAACCGATGTCGATACTGAGCAGGTCCCAGGGCACCGGCGGGCGTCCGGCGAGCTGCACGCGCTGCGCGTCCCGGTCGATCCCGGCCGCCCGGTCGACGATCAGGCGGGCGTTGGCGAAGCGGCACAGGTGGCGCAAATCGACCGTGCAATCGTCGAAACCGTAGTGCCCGGCCAGAAAGCCCGGCAGCATTCCGGAATAGGGCGTATCGACGGGCGCCGAGATCAGCGTGAGCCGCACGCCGGGCTCCGGCCGCATGCCGAACCGGCGCACGACTTCGACATGGGCATGGCCGCCGCCGACCAGCACGATATCGGTTTCGATGGGAGACGAGGGGATCACCGCTTCAGACTGCGGTTCCGGATTGCGGTTTCAACCGGGAAATTCTGGCGGAAGAGGGTGGGAGTCGAACCCACCAGACACGCGCTGGCGCGTCTCAACGGGTTTGAAGCCCGCGCGGCCCACCGGGAGCCGATCCTCCTCCGTCGATGCCGGATTGCTAGCACGGTTCGGAAGCGTTCGGAAACGTCTGCATCACGTCTCGCCGCGGGCTGCGGCAAAGACCTCGGCGGCGGGCCGGCGAATGATGCGTTCGTTGCCGGCGCGGCGGGTAAACCCGGCCCGGTCGAAATATTCCAGCATCTCGATGCTCAGGTTGCGGCCGAGCCCGGACCAGTCGCGGAAATCCGCCACGGCAAACCGGTCGCCGCCGGATGCGGCAAGGCCGGTTTCGGCGGTCGCCGCCAGCGCCGCAAGCGCCGCCGGTGTCATGAACCGGTTCCTGGAGACCTGCGTTACCAGCCCGGCGGCCTGGGCCCGTTTGAGAAAGCGCGCAACCTCCTGTTGCGCGATGCCGAGCGCTTCCGAGACTTCCCACACCGTGCGTGGCCGGCCCGAGGTCAGGAGCACGGGTTCGATCCGGCTCCATAATTTGGCGTCCCGCGGCTCCAGCTCGATCCGCCGGCCGGCGAGGACGATCCGGTCGCCCCGGCGCTCGACAATCCCGTCCCGTATCAGCCGGTCCAGCGCCGCATCGGCAACCGCCGCGAGCGGCCGGCCCGGCAGCATCCGGGGCAGCGCCGAAACAGGCAGGCCCGAAGGCCCACCCTGCCCTTCGGCGAGCCCGGACAGGATCGACCGGAGTGCGTCGTTGAGGCCGGCCAGATGGCGCTCAAGGATCGCCGCCGGCCGGTTGGCGGCGCCGGTCCGGACCAGCCCCGGCGCTTCGAGACCGGCCAATTCGGCGCTGGTAATATTGCGGTTCCGCGCAAACGCCACGAGGTCGACGCCTCCAGCGGCCGTTTCCAGCTGCGCGGCCAGCGCTTCGGCATGGCTGTCCCGCCGGTGCGCCCTGACAAGGGAAAGGCGCTGCGGCGTCGCCCGGCCGCGCCGCGGCCCGTCGCAATCCAGCACTGTGCCGCCGCCGAGGGTCCGTTGCGCCGACTGGTCGCGCAGGATGACGGCGTCGCCGCGGCAGACGCACAGGCTGCGGTCCAGCACCAGTTGCGCCAGAGCCCGGCCGCCGGGCGCCAGTTCTCCCTGCTCCAGTAGAGCAACCCTGCCGGGGATGTCGGCTGTCCCGGCATGGACATGGACCGGAGTCCAGTGGCGCAACGGACGATCTTCGGAAGCCAGCAATCGCAGGTCGATGTCGAGTCGCCGGCCGGCCGACTGCAAATCGGGTGCGACCAGCCATTGGCCCCGGCCGATCGCGGCCCTCTCCACGCCGGGGCCGGCCAGATTGACGGCGCAGCGGTCGCCGGCCCAAGCCTGCGCAGCCGGCCCATCCTGTACCTTGAGGCCGCGCACCCGCGCCTCGATCCCCTTCGGGCCGGCCGGCCTCACAGCCAGCCGGTCGCCGGCCTTCAGCGTTCCCGATTGCGCCAGGCCGGTGACGACCAGCCCGGCGCCAGCGACGATGAAGCTGCGGTCGATCGCCATGCGAAAACCGCCACCGGCCGGTTTGGGCGCCGGCCGGACGTCCCGGATCGCCTGTCTGAGCCGGTCGATCCCCGCCCCGGTCGCCGAAGAGACCGGCACAATCGGCGCATCGGCCAAACCGGTCGACTCGATCAGGGCGCGGGTCGCGGCGATGATCGTGTCGAGGCGGCCGGCGTCCACCAGGTCCGATTTGGTGACGGCAACGATGCCGGTGCGCACGCCGACCAGATCGAGGATCGCCAGATGTTCGCGGGTCTGCGGCATCGGCCCGTCATCGGCGGCGACCACGAGCAGAGCGGCGTCAATCGCTGTCACGCCGGCCAGCATGTTGCGGATGAACTTCTCGTGGCCCGGCACATCGACGAAACCTGTCGTTTCGCCGGGCCGCAGGCTGTCCGTGTACGCAAAGCCGAGGTCGATGGTGAGCCGGCGCTTCTTTTCCTCCGGCAGCCGGTCGGTGTCGACGCCGGTCAGATGCTTCAGCAGGCTGGTCTTGCCATGGTCCACATGGCCGGCGGTGGCGATAATCATGCTCACGCGATCAGATCGATGCCGGCCAGTCGAGGTTTCCAATTTGGTCGACCAGCAGCGCCGGCTCCTCAAGGCAGCGGATATCGAGCCAGAAGGCGCCCGCCCCGATCCGGCCGATCGCCGGCGTTGGCAGCGCGCGGAAGGCGGCAGCCAAATTTCTGAGCGGCCGGCCTGCGGCCCGACGGCCGGCCTTCGACGTCAGCCGGACTGCCGCGCTCGGCAAGGCCTCCGCCGGCAGGGCCCCACTGCCGATCTGGCCGAAACAGTCGGCGACCTCGACGTTCCAGCCGGCCGGCGCTGCCGCTTCCAGGCTTGCCGCAACCTGTTCGGCGACTACGCGGATATCTGCAAGCGGCCGGGCCAGCCATCGCAGCGTCGGGAGGGTTTGGCTAAGCTTTTCCGGTTGGCTGTACAAGGCAAGCGTCGCATCGAGCGCCGCCACCCGCAGCTTGTCGAGCCGGAACGCCCGGTGCATCGGGTTCTTCGTGATCCGGGCGACCAGATCCCGGCGGCCGGCAATCACCCCGGCCTGCGGGCCGCCCAGCAGCTTGTCGCCGCTGAAGGTCACCAGGTCGGCGCCGTTTGCCAGCGCCTCCTGCACGGTCGGCTCGTGGGGCAGGCCGAAGCGTTCGAGATCGACCACCGTCCCGCTGCCGAGATCGATGCAGAAGGGCACGGCATGATGCCGGCACAGTGCGGCCAATTCCTTTTCCGGAACCGTTTTGGTGAAGCCGATCACGGCAAAATTGCTGGTGTGCGCCTTCAGAACGAGGGCCGGCCGCCCGGCCATCGCCATCTCGAAGTCCTTCAGATGGGTCCGGTTGGTTGCGCCGACCTCGACCAGGCGCGCGCCGGCGCGCCTCATGATGTCCGGCAGGCGGAACGAACCGCCGATCTCGACCAGTTCGCCGCGCGAGACCGGCACGGCGCGACGGTTGGCCAGCGTGTTCAGAACCAGCATGACGGCGGCAGCGTTATTGTTGACCACGGTCGCCGCCTCGGCCCCGGTCAGAGACCGAATACGGGCCTCGAGATGGCAGTCCCGGTCGCCGCGCCGGCCGGCCGCCAAATCGTATTCCAGATTGACCGGCGCCCGCGCGGCCTGCGCCATCGCCTCGATCGCCGCGTCCGGCAGCGCCGCGCGGCCGAGATTGGTGTGGATGACCGTGCCGGTCAGGTTCAGCACCGGCCGGAGCGAGGAGGCTGTGGCCGCTGCGACATGGGCAACGACCCGATCGGCGAGCCCGTCAGGATCGATCCGGCCGCCGGCCAGCAACGTCTGCCGCCCCTCCTCCAGCACCGCCCGCGCCGCTTCGACAACGCATGTACGCCCGACCTGCGCCGGCAGGTTCGCGAGCTGCCCGTCCTGCAACAGTCGATCCACGCCGGGAAGATCGGCGGGCGAAGAGATCGGAGCGGAGCCGCTATCGGTTTGGGCCATGAACCGGCTGGGGAAACGTGTTACAATCGGCCTAACCTAAGCAACGCGCCGCCCGCTTCAATCCGGAAGAAGGACATGCGTCCGACTGCAATCCTCGTCGCCTGCTTGCTGGCGGGCTTTCCTTCTGCGGCCCTGGCCGATGCCATCGACGGGCATTGGTGCCACACGGACGGGCGCCGGCTGACCATCGACGGGCCGACCATCGTCACGCCCGGCGGGCACGAGATGACCGGCGACTACGACCGCCACGGCTTCGTCTACATCATTCCGCCCGGCGAGCCGGGCGCCGGCAAGCGGATAACCATGCAATTGATCGATGAGTATACCGTGATCCTGCGCACCGGGCCGGATTCGGCCAAGAACGTAGAGCAGGTCTGGAAGCGCTGCAGCGCCCCCGCTGTGTAGAATCAGGCTGCGGCCAGCATGCCACGCCGCGGCAGCACGATGTTGAACCGGTCTCTGATTGCGGCGTCGACCGGTTCGCTTATGTGGTTCGGGAACACAGTGGCAAGAATGCGCCGCTTCTCGGCCAGTGCTTTTTCGACGAGATCCGGCCTGCCCTGTTCGATCCATTCCTTTGGGCTGCTGCGGTCGCCGATGTCGGGATAGACATATTCGGACTGCATCAGCGACAGGGTCTGCGGGTGGCCGAGATAGTGGCCCGGTCCCTCGAGGCAGACGCTGCGCATGGCATCCAGCGACAGGGTTTCGTCGCTGACCTCGATGCCGCGGACGCAGCGCAGGCAATGGCCGATCATGTCGTTGTCGATCAGCAGGCTCTCGTGACAGAAGCTGAGCAGCGAGGCGTGCATGCCGACGCTCTCGTAGACCAGGTTCAGGCCGGACAGGCCGGCCATCACGTTGGCGACGCCGCGCTCGTAGCCGGCCTGCATATCCGGCGCCTTGCTGTCCGACATGGCGCAGGCCGAGCCGCCGGGCAGATCGTAGAAGCGCGCCATCTGCCCGCAGGCGGCGGTGAGCAGCGCCTGTTCCCCCGAGCCGCCGGACATGGCGCCGGTGCGCAGGTCCGAAACGAACGGCCAGGTGCCGAAAATCGCCGTATGGCCCGGTTTCATGGCATTGACATAGACTAGGCCGGCCAGGCATTCGGCCGTTGCCTGCGTCACCGCGCCCGCGAGCGCGGCCGGCGCGGTCGCCCCAGCCTGCCCGGCCGAGAGCAGCAGGACGGGCATGCCGCCCGCGATCACGGTTTCCATCACCCGGCAGGATTCCGTGGCGAATTTCAATGGCGGGACGACGAAACAGTTGGAGTTCGAAACGAACGGCCGCGCCCGCCACGCCGCTTCCGACCCGGCGACCATATGGAGCATGTCCAGCCCCATCTGCGCGCGCTCCGGCGAGGTGAAGGAGGTGCCGACATGCTTGGTCGTCCCGGAGACCGAGGCGTAGAGCGTGTTGACGTCCAGATCGGTCGGGTCTTCCGTGTCCCGAGTCGTCAGCGGCCGCTGGAAAAAGTGGATATTGTCCAGCACTTCCACCGTACGGGCGGCGTCGTAAAGATCCTGCACCGTCGGATTGCGGTTCACCCGCTTTTCGACATCGTAGACATGGACCGCGGCGCCGGCCGTGCCGTAGTGCACCCGGGTGCCGCCGGGCCGGATATCGTGTTTCGGATCCTGCCCGTGCAAGGTGATGTCGCGCGCCGCTTTGGCCAGCATGTCCTCGACCAGTGCCTGAGAGAAGCGCAGCCGCCCGTCGTCTCCCAGCACGGCGCCGGCAGCGGTCATCATCGCGACTCCGCTGTCCGGCGCATCCGCAAGGCCGATCTCCTCCAGGATCTGCAACGCCGCCCGGTGAATCTGCTGCACCTGTCCGTCGGTCAGCGCCTTGTAACGTCCGCCCTCAAGTCCGGCACGGACCGGCCGGATATCCTCGGCCAGAGGCGCGGCCCGCAAGGCGCGTCGGGCCTCCCGGCCGCCGGCGCGGCGCCCTGCCCGTTCCTTCTGTTTCCGGTCTGCTGACATAACCCGCTTCTCCGCTGGTTCGCGACCGGCGCCACTCACAACCGCATCCGTGCTGCAGCCGGGTCGTACATGGGTTTGAGGGACACGTCGGCGGCGACGCGCGCGCCGGCAATTTCGATCTCGTAGCCGGAAGCGAGTTGCGCGTCGACGCTCTCGCCATCCGGGCAGGGCACATAGCCCAGGCCGACCGCCCCGCCGAGCGCGTGGCCGTAGTTGCCGGAGGTCAGGTAGCCGACCATCTCTCCGTCGCGCACGATCGGCTCGTTATGGAACAGCAGCGGCTCGGGATCGCGCAAGCGGAATTGCAGCAGACGGCGGGAAAGTCCTTCGTCGCGTTTGCGAAGAACCGCATCCCGGCCCAGAAAATCCGGCTTCTTCGTACGCACGGCGAATCCGAGGCCGGCTTCCAGGACATGATCCTCGTCGGTGATGTCGTGGCCAAAATGGCGGAACGCCTTTTCGATCCGGCAGCTGTCCATCATGTGCAGGCCGCACAGTTTCATCCCGTGGGCGGCGCCGGCCTCTTCCAGCGTCTCGAAGACATGCGCGGCCATGTCGGCGGAGACATACAGCTCCCAGCCCAGTTCGCCGACATAGGAGACCCGGTGCGCCCGGCCCAGCCCCATGCCGATTTCGATCTCGCGGACCGATCCGAAAGGAAAGGCCTCGTTCGACAGGTCGGCCGGCGAGCAGGCGTTCAGCACGTCGCGGGATTTCGGGCCCATCAGGCAAAGCACAGCCTCACCCGCCGTAACGTCGGTCACGACGACATGGGCCTCCTCCGGGATACGGCGGCGCAGCCAGGCGAGGTCGCGCTGCACGGTCGCCGCCGGCGTGACGACCAGGAAAGCAGTCTCGGTCAGGCGCGCGACCGTCAGGTCGGCCTCGATCCCGCCGCGGGCATTCAGCCATTGAGTGTAAACCAGCCGGCCCGGCGCGACCGCGATATCGTTGCCGCAAATCCGGTTCAGCACGGCTTCGGCGTCCCGGCCCTCGACCCGCAGCTTGCCGAAAGAGGTCATGTCGAACAGGCCGACGCCCTCGCGGACCGCCATATGCTCGTCGCGCGAATGGTCGAACCAGTTCTGGCGCTTCCAGCTATAGCGGTATTCCGGCGTGACGCCCGCCGGGGCAAACCAGTTGGCGCGCTCCCATCCCGCCGTCTCGCCGAAACAGGCGCCGCGCGCTTTCAAGTGCTCGTGCACCGGCGAACGCCGCACGCCGCGGGCGCTGGCCGGCTGGCGATAGGGAAAATGGTCGGCATAGAGCAGGCCGAGCGTCTCGCTCACGCGATGCTTGAGATAGTGGCGGTTCTTCTGGAACGGCTGGATCCGCCTGATATCGACTTCCCACAGGTCGAACGGGGCTTCGCCGTCGTTTACCCACTGGGCCAGCGCCATGCCAGCGCCGCCGGACGAGACGATCCCGATGGAATTGTAGCCCGCCGCGAGCCAGTAGCCGCGCAGCTCCGGCGCTTCGCCCAGATAGTAGCGGTCGTCCGGCGTAAAGCTTTCCGGACCGTTGAAGAAGGTGTGGATGCCGGCCTCGGCAAGCAGCGGCATGCGCCCGACCGCCTGTTCGAGAATCGGTTCGAAATGGTCGAAATCCTCGGGCAATTGGTCGAAGCAGAAGTCTTCCGGGATGCCGTCCACGCCCCAGGGTTTGGCGACCGGCTCGAAGGCGCCGAGCAGCATCTTGCCGGCGTCCTCCTTGTAGTAGGCGCATTCATCGGGCACGCGCAGGACCGGCAGGGCGCCGAGGTCGGGGATCGGCTCGGTCACGATGTAGAAATGTTCGCAGGCGTGCAGCGGGATCGTGACGCCGCTCATCGCGCCCAGTTCCCGCGCCCACATGCCGGCGCAGTTGACGACGATGTCGCTGGCAATCTCGCCCCGCTCGCCGTCCCGCCCCCACGACACGCCGGTGACGCGGCCGTTCGACTGGGAAACACCGGTCACCTTCACGCCCTCGGCCAGAAGCGCGCCGTTCTGCCGGGCGCCTTTGGCGAGCGCGAGCGCGATATTGGCCGGATCGCACTGCCCATCCAGCGGCAGATGCACCGCACCGGTGACATCTTCCACGTTCAGGTGGGGATAGAGCGCCCTGGTTTCCGACGGCGTGATTTCGGCGACATCGACATCGAAGGCGCGCGCCAGAGAGGCCTGCCGGTAGATTTCCTCCTTGCGCTCCTCGGTCAGGGCCACGGTGATCGAGCCGTTCTGGCGCATACCGGTGGCAATGCCGGTCTCTTCCTCCAGCCGGACATAGAGTTCCGCGGAATATTTCGCGAGGCGCGTCAGGTTCTGGCTGGCCCGCAGCTGGCCGATCAGCCCTGCGGCATGCCAGGTCGTGCCGCAGGTGAGCTGCCGGCGTTCCAGCAGCACGATGTCCTTCCAGCCCAATTTGGCGAGATGGTAGGCGACCGAACAGCCCGAAACCCCGCCGCCGATAATGACGGCCCGCGCCTGGGCTGGTAGCGCCGCCATTGCTCAGGCCCTCATCCGGGCGTTGTCCGGATCGTAGAGCGGCCGGTCGGCCTGCACCACGGCCCGGCGCCGCTCGCCGAAGATCTCGACATCGAGTTCCGTGCCCTCCACCGCGAGGTCGGCCCGCGCCATACCCAGGGCGATCGACTTGCCGATCCGGTGGCCCCAGCCGCCGGACGTCGTCTCGCCGACCTGCTCCTCGCCATGGCGCAGGGTCGACATATAGGGCGCATCGCAGGCGCCGGCATCGACCACCAGGGTCACGAAGCGTTTTGCCGGCCCGGCCTGGCGCTCGATCTCCATGGCCGCCTTGCCGACGAAGCTTTCCTTGCTCCAGCGCACGAAGCGGTCGAGCCCGCCTTCGAGGACCGTGTAGTCGGTCGAAAGATCGCCTTTCCAGGCACGATAGCCCTTTTCCAGCCGCAGGCTGTTCAGGGCGAACATGCCGAACGGCTTCAGGCCGTGATCTTGGCCAGCCTGCCAGACCGCGTCGAATACGGCGGCCGTATCATCGACCGCGGTATGGACTTCCCATCCCAGTTCACCGGCATAGGACACGCGCAGCAGCAGGACCGGCCGGCCGGCGATTTCGGTCCGCTGCCAGCTCAGCCAAGGCAGGTTCAGATCGGCGTCGCACAGGCCGGCGAGAATCTCCGGGGTCTTCGGGCCGGTCAGAATCTGGCAGTCGTATTCTTCTGTCCGGTTCTCAATGACGATGTCCGAACTGTCGGGCAGATGCTTCTCCAGCCATTGCAGATCGTGCCATTCCGCCGCCGCCGCGGTGATCAGCAGCATCTTTTCCTCCGCCAGGCGAATCAGCGACATCTCGGTGACGATCCGGCCCCGTTCGTCCGGAAAATATCCGAGACCGATGCGCCCCACTGACGGGATCCTGCCGGTAATCAGACCGTCGAGCCATTCCACGGCGTCCGCGCCGGTCACGAGATAGCGGGAGAAACCGCACAAATTGAGGATACCGGCGGCGTCGCGCACCGCTTCGCACTCTTCGCGGATGCGCGGGAACCAGGGACCGTCCCGCTCCCATGTCTGGGTCGCCTCTTCCGACGTATCGTCGCCGGCCTGCACGAACCAGTTGGCCCGCTCCCAGCCGCCATAGGCGCCGAACTGCGCGCCGAGCTCTTTCAGCCGGTCGTGGATCGGAGACAAGCGCTTGTCGCGGCCGGCCGGCCACGCGTGGTGCGGGAAGTGCATGGCATATTCGTGGCCGTAGACCTCCATGCCCTTCTTGTTGGTATGGTCCTGGTCGGCATAGGCCGTGAAGCGGCGCGGATCGCAGCTCCACATGTCCCATTCCGTGCCGCCGTCGACGACCCATTCGGCCAGCACCTTGCCGGCGCCGCCGGCCTGGGCGATGCCGAAGGTGAAGACGCAGGCTTCGAAGGCGTTGGGCACGCCCGGCATCGGCCCGATCAGCGGGTTGCCGTCCGGCGTATAGGGAATCGGCCCGTTGATCACCTTGTTGACCCCGGCCGAGCCGAGGATCGGCACCCGGGCCATCGCATCCTCGATATACCATTCCAGCCGGTCCAGATCGTCGGGATAGAGCTGGAAGGAAAAGTCCTCCGGCATCGGATCGTCCGGCGTCGTCCAGTGCGCCTGGCAGCTGCGCTCGTAGGGCCCGAGGTTGAGGCCGAATTTCTCCTGGCGCAGATAGTAGGAACTGTCGACATCGCGCAGCAGCGGCAGTTTTCCGCTATGTTGCGCGCTCCAGGCTTCGAGTTCGGGAATCGGATCGGTCAGCATATACTGGTGCGACATGCTCACCATCGGCACGAACCGGCCGAGCATTGCGCCGACCTCCTGCGCACGGTAGCCCGCAGCATTGACGATAAATTCGCAACGGATTTCGCCCTGCGGCGTCTCGACGACCCAGTCGCCGCCCTCGCGCCGGACGCCCGTGGCCGGGCAGAAGCGGACGATCTTCGCGCCCAGGTCGCGCGCACCCTTCGCCAGTGCCTGGGTCAACTGCGCCGGATCGATGTCGCCGTCATAAGGATCGTAAAGGCCGCCGGCCAGATCGTGGGTCTCCAGAAACGGATAGCGGTCCTTCAAACCGGCCACGGAGACCATCGAGACATCCAGGCCCTGGTACTGGCCCATGCCGACAACCCGTTCGAACTCCATCATCCGGTTGCGCGAATGGGCAAGGCGCAGCGAGCCGGTGACGTGATAGTTCATCGGGTAGTCGACCCGTTCGCCCAGGTCGCGATAAAGTTCCGTCGAGTAGCGCTGCATGTTCATGACCGACCAGCTTGCCGAGAAGGTCGGCACATTGCCGGCGGCGTGCCAGGTCGAGCCCGAGGTCAGCTCGTTCTTTTCCAGCAGGACGCAATCGGTCCAGCCCTTGAGCGCCAGATGGTAGAGGCTGGAAGCGCCGACGGCGCCGCCGCCGATGATGACGACACGCGCTGTCGTGGGCAGGTCGGCCATGGATGTATCTCCCGTCCCTAGCCCAGCACCGAGAAGCTGCTCTCGGGATTGATCTCGCGCCTGCGGGAGAAGAATCCCACATCTATCGCCCGGCCGATATAAGGCAGGGTGAATTGCAGCGGGCTGGAATCGTGATCGTTGCCCGCTTCGCAATAATCGATCAGCGCAGCCATCATCTTGCCGGCGATCGCAGCGTTCTTGAACTGGTTCCCGCTCGAGCCGCACGCCATGTAGAAACCGGGCAGCGCGGACTTGTCGTAGATCGGAATCCAGTCGTCGGAGACGTCATAAAGTTCGACGACGCCCTTCATCCGGCTGGGAATGCCCAGCGTCGGCAGACGCTGTGCATAGCGGTAGGCCTGGTGCGTCCACTGGTCGGTAAAATTGGTGTCATAATCATCGGGATCGACCCAGTCGCGCGGATCGCATTCCGGATCCTCGCTGCCGATCAGGATATGGTTGCCCTGCTCCGGCCGTGAGTAGACGCTGATATCGCTGTCGGACATGACGAAGCCGTTGGCTTCGAAATCCATCCCCTCGGGCGCCGGAACATGGACCACTTCCTGTTTCAGCGCCCGGGTCGCAATCGTCATGTCGCCGGTCACGCCAGCCATGGCGTTGAGCTTCGATGAGGCCGGCCCGCCGACATTGACCACCACCGGCGCGTGGATTTCGGACCCGTCCGCCAGCCTAACGCCTGCCGTGCGGCCACCTTGCCGAAGGATTTCAGTCACGCGCGCGTTGAACCGGAATGCTGCGCCCTTCGCTTCCGCTGCCCGGCGCAAGTTATGAGATGCAAGCTGGGGATCGGTGATGTAGCCGGCGGTCGGCCAGTAGACGCCCGCCTTGACGGCACCGCCGGTCGGCTCGCCGAAACCGTCGGCATCCATGCGTTTTGCCGGCGAAAAACAGGACAGGTCGAATTGCGGCAGGCGGCGGAGGATCGCATCGGCATCCCAATCCTCATGCGGGATGTCAAGATCGGCGCAATACCTTTTGTGTTTTAAGAGATATCCGTTGGCCTCTACCGCCATCACCAGAGCGCCGCACTGGACGAACCGGGCCAGTCCGGCCTCGTCGGCGACCTCAAGATAGTCGGCCCAGTCGCGCCAGTAGAAATAGCCTTCATAGGCGAAGGCCGTACCGTCCAGCGTCGAATAGTGCACCCGGATGATGGCGCAGGATCCGGCCGTCGATCCCATGCCGGCGTCGCCGTAGGCATCGACCGAAACCACCCGGTGCCCGGCCTTCGCGAGTTCGAACGCCGTCGCCGCGCCGATGATCCCGGCGCCGATTACGACGATGTCTGCGGTGTCGCTCACGTCACTCATTCTCCTTCAAAGCCGTCGATCAACCGCCGGTCAACTGAGCGGCGGCGCACCGCCTTCAACGGTGCGGCGGGCAACGAAATCGTCCAGCGCCTCACGCACGCCTACGTCCATCTGCGGCGGTTCGAAATCCTTTAGCACCTGTTTCCAGATCGCGTTCGCCCGTTCCGGCGTTTGCACCGCACCGTTCTCGGTCCACTGGTTGAAGTTGCTCCAATCGGACAGGAAGGGTTCGTAAAACGCAGTCTCGTAACGATCCATCGTGTGCTGCGTGCCGAAGAAATGGCCGCCGCTGCCGACATCGCGCATCGCCTCGAAGGCCAGATCGTCTTCGTCCACAGTGACCGGCTGCATCAGTTCCGCCATCTGCTGCAGCATCTCGATATCGACGATGAATTTTTCCATCGAGCCGGTAAGCCCGCCTTCCATCCAGCCGGCGGCGTGGGCCACGAAGTTCGCGCCGCCGAGCGTCGCACCCCACAACGCCATCTGGGTCTCGTAGACCGACTGGGCGTCGACGCAGTTGGCCGTGCACGATCCCGAGGAGCGCCACGGCACGCCGACCAGCCGGGCAAGCTGCCCGCTGGCGAAGGCCGCCCGGACATTCTCCGGCGTGCCGAAGGCCGGCGCCCCGCTGCGCATGGCGACGTTGGAGGTGAAGCAACCGTAGCAGACCGGCGCACCGGGGCGGGTCAGCTGGCTGACCACAAGGCCGGCGAGAAACTCGGCATGCTGCTGGACCAGTGCGCCGGGAATGGTGACCGGCGCCATCGCGCCCGAGAGCGTGAAGGGCGTCAGGAGGATCGGCTGGCCATGCTCGGCGAAATCCATGATTCCCTGAAGCATCGGCCGGTCCAGCACCAGCGGCGAGTTGGTGTTGATGACGGTGTAAACGCAGGGCGTGGCCCGGAACGCCTCCTCGGACAGGCCCCGGGCGATCCGCACCATCTCCATGCCGTCGGCGACCTGACCCTTGCCGCGGCAATAGACGAATGGCGGCTTGGTCGAGAGGACAAGCTGCGCGCGGGTGACTTCCAGATGGCGAAACGCGGTATCGATATCCTGGGCTTCGACATTCGGGCTCTGGACATGCATGACATCGTAATGCTCGGTCAGCCGCATGATGTTGCGGCTGTCCTCCAGGATCCCGGGCCGTTTTCCGCCGTCGAGGTCCGAAATATGCGGCGCGCCCCCGACCGCGCACCAGACGACATGCCGCCCGCCGAAGACCGGTGAAGTTTCGGGCGTGCCGCCAAGCAAAGTCCACTGCGCCGGCGCCGTCGCAATCGCCTCGGCCACCAGCTCGCGGCCGAACCGGCAATGCCGGGCGTCGTCGTCGATGGACACGCCGTCCGGCGCCTTTGTGCGCAACAGGTCGAGGGCCTCCGGCAGCAGCAGACGCATGCCCAGTTCCTCGAGCACTTTGAGCGCCATGTCGTGAATTGCAGCGATCCGGTCGCCGGAATAAAGCCGGACGGGCTCGAAGGGATTGATCAGTCGGCGATAGTCGACCTTGCGGGTCGGCCGGCCCTCGGTCCTGACGGCGCCCCGGTTCGCGGCAGACGTAGCGCCGGCCTCACCGCGTCCTCGCCTGCGGCGGCCGCGTTCCCGTGCGCCGGCCCGTGCCGGCCGGTCTATCGACGATGATGCATCTGCCATGGCCGCCTGTTGCGTCGCGCCCGTCCCCGAATTCCGAGCGGGGAAAATTGCCGGGCGTGCCTATACCCTGGGTGACGGCAACGCAAGGCCAATATGCACCGGCGGAACGGGCGCGCCTTCCTGCCTTCGCCGCCCGGACCATTCGAGCTGGTACTGCAAGGATCGTTGAGATTCGTCGCGACGAAAGAATAGCGGTATAGAAACTCCGGCCGGACAATGTCGGCATTCGCGTTGCGTCCGGGCGCCGGGGTCATTCGGAGGGGCAAAATGGCAAGTCGCGCGATCGAACCTTTGGTGCCGAACGCCTGGTATCTCGCGGCCTGGTCTGCCGAATTGCCGGAATTCGAGCCGGGCCGGCAGCCCGTCGCCCGCACGATCCTGAACCAGCCGCTGGTCCTGTTTCGCGATGCCGCCGGAACCGCCGCGGCCCTGGAGGACCGATGCTGCCACCGGGCCGCGCCCCTGCGCCTCGGGCAGATCGTGAGCGAAGGCCTGCGATGCGGCTATCACGGGATGACCTTCGGCGCGGACGGCGCCTGCACCGTCAATCCGGGCGAAGACCCCGCCGGCCACTCGGTCAGGAGCTTTCCGCTGGTCGAGCGGCAACGGATGGTGTGGATCTGGATGGGCGAGCCGGAACGCGCCGATCCGTCGGAAATCGTCGACTATCCGTGGCACAACACGCCCGACGAATGGCCGTTCCGCTACGAACGGTTCGATCTGGACTGCAACTTCATGCTCGTGATGGACGCCCTGATGGACCAGACCCATCTGGGCTACGTTCACGCCAGGACGATCGGCGGTACGCCTGAATTCCACAACGCCGCCGGGCAGATCACGACCCGGACGGAGAACGGCGTCAAGATCGTCCGCCATGTCCTGGACCATCCGCCGCCGCCGACCTTCACGAAAGGCATGCCGTTCAAGGGCAACATCGACCGGATCGCCGAGTTCAACTATGTCGCGCCGGCATCCGTCCGCCAGTTCGCGACCGCCATGGATATCGGCCGGGGCGCGGTCGAAAACCCCGACCAGCCGGGGACGTTCCGCATTCGCCTGTTCCATCACGCGACACCGGCGACGGAAACGCGCTGCCACTATTTCTGGTCGGTGGCGAACGGCTACCGTCAGGACGACCCGCACGCGGCGCAGGATCTTTACGACGACATCTACCCGACCTTCCTGGAGGACAAGGTGGTCCTGGAGGCGCAGCAGCAGTCGATCCTGCGCGATCCGGAACGCTCCCTACTCCTTCGCGATCACGACGCCGGCGTCGCCGGCGCCCACAGGGCGCTGGTGGCGTTTGCGCGACAGGCGAAAGAGAAACGCCCGGCGCCCGCCGTCGCCGCCGAATAAACTGCGCGAATGTTCCCCGAGAGGCAGCGCTAATCTCCGGCCCGCCGCGCCGCTTCGTAGTACGAACGCAGTACGGTATTCATGCGCGCCTGGTAGCCCCGGCCCTGCGCCTTGAACCAAGCCACGATGTCGGCGTCGAATTTGGCAGTAATCTGGGTCTTGTCGGGCCGATCCGGCATCACGACACGGGCCTTGGCCCAGAAGTTATCGTCCAGTTCCGGGATGTCGGAGTAGTCGATATCTTCGTCCCTGAGCCGAAGCAGTTCTTCAGTCGTCAGTTCCCTGTCGTAACGCTTCGTCATAACGGTGCCTTTCCTTGCGATTGGCCACGCGTGCGGAAATCAGGCGCTTCACGCCATTCCGGTCGGTATGGATCACAGCCAAGAGGAGCAGGCCGTCCAGTAACCCGAGAGACTTAATTCGCAGCTCGCCATAGTCCGCTCGATCATCCACCGCTTCCAGAGTAGGCCCGTCGAAAATCTTCGACGCCCGGGCAAAACCGATACCGTGCTTTTGGATATTCTGCCGGTTTTTCGCCTCGCCCCATTCGAAACCCATTAAATCGACTCAATGATTCCCAAATAGATTAATGATTTTAATAATTATTTCAAGGGCGCGAGAAAGCTCTGTAGCCGCGGCACCGGCCCCACGCGAACGACGGTCACATATTCCGCCGGTATTTCCCGCCGACCTCGAACAGGGTCTGGGTGATCTGGCCGAGAGAGCAGACGCGCACGGCGTCCATCAGCACGGCGAACACGTTGTCGTCCCGGCGCACCGCCTCGCGCAGGCGTTCGAGCATTGCCGGCGTCTCGGCCGCGTGCGTGTCGTGGAAGCGCTCCAGCGCCTCTAGCGCCCCCTGCTTCTCTTGTTCCGTGCCGCGCATCAGCTCGAGGGTTGTCTCCTCCCACTCTTCCGCAGCCGGATTGCGGAAGGTGTTGACGCCGACGATCGGCAGGTCGCCATCGTGCTTGAGGGTCTCGTAATAGAGACTTTCCTCTTGGATCAGGCCGCGTTGATAGCCCAGCTCCATCGCCCCCAGCACGCCGCCGCGCTCGCCGATCCGGTCGAATTCGGCGAGCACCGCCTCCTCCACAAGGTCGGTCAGCTCGTCGATGATGAAGCTGCCCTGGTTCGGGTTCTCGTTCTTCGCCAGGCCCCACTCCTTGTTGATGATGAGCTGGATCGCCATGGCGCGGCGCACGCTCTCCTCGGTTGGCGTGGTGATCGCCTCGTCATAGGCGTTGGTGTGCAGGCTGTTGGTGTTGTCGTAGGTCGAGATCAGCGCCTGCAGCGTCGTGCGGATGTCGTTGAAGCTGTATTCCTGGGCGTGCAGCGAGCGGCCCGATGTCTGGCTGTGGAATTTGAGCTTCTGGCTGCGTTCGCTGGCGCCGTATTTCTCGCGCATGACGGTCGCCCAGATGCGCCGCGCCACCCGCCCGATGACGCTGTATTCCGGGTCCATGCCATAGGAGAAGAAGAAGGACAGGTTCGGTGCGAAATCGTCGATATTCATGCCGCGCGCGAGGTAGCTTTCGACATAGGTGAAGCCATTGGAGAGCGTGAGCGCAAGCTGGGTGATCGGGTTCGCGCCGGCTTCGGCGATGTGATAGCCGCTGATCGAGACCGAATAGAAATTGCGCACATCGTGCTGGACGAAATAGTGCGCGATGTCGCCCATCACCTTGAGCGAGAATTCCGTCGAGAACAGGCAGGTATTCTGGCCCTGGTCCTCTTTCAGGATGTCGGCCTGGACCGTGCCGCGCACGGTCGAGAGCGTCCAGGCGCGGATCTTGGCGATCTCCTCGTCTGTCGGCGCGCGGCCGTTGTCCTGGCGGAACTTGTCGACCTGCCGGTCGATGGCGGTGTTCAGGAACATCGCCAGGATGGTCGGCGCCGGGCCGTTGATGGTCATGGAGACCGAGGTCGTCGGCGCGCACAGGTCGAAGCCGCTGTAGAGGACCTTCATGTCCTCCAGTGTCGAAATCGAGACGCCGGACGTGCCGACCTTGCCGTAGATATCCGGCTGCATTGCGGGATTCTGGCCGTACAGGGTCACGCTGTCAAAGGCCGTGGAGAGGCGCTTGGCGTCCGAATTGGCGGAGAGATAGTGGAAACGGCGGTTGGTGCGCGCGGCGTCGCCCTCCCCGGCGAACATGCGCGTCGGGTCCTCGCCCTCGCGCTTGAAGGCGAAGACGCCGGCCGTATAGGGGTAGCTGCCCGGCACATTCTCGCGCAGCAGCCATTGCAGGATTTCGCCCTCGTCCTGCCATTTCGGCAGCGCGACCCGGGGCACCGGCGTGCCGCTCAGGCTCTTCGTTTTCAGGCTGTAGGTCAGTTCCCGGCCGCGGATTTTCACCTTGTATTCATCGCCGCTGTAGTCGGCTTGTACCTGCGGCCAGATGTCGAGCAGCTTGCGGGCTCGCGCGTCGAGCGCCGCATCCTTTTCGGCGATCAGCGCATTGAGTGCTTTCGGGCTGGCCTTCTTGCCCAGCATGGCGCGGGCGGCGGTCAGGTGCTGGCGTTCCCGGGCGATTTGCGCCTGCGTGCGGGACCATTCGTGGTAGCCCCGCACGGTCGCCGAAATCTCGGACAGGTAGCGCGTCCGGTCGCCCGGAATAATGGCGCGGTTGTCGGAGGAATGGCGGACATCCGTCGCCGGCCATTTGCTGTCGCGGCCGGCGAGGCCTTTGCCGCGCAGGCGGGCCAGCAGGCCGAGATAGAGTGCCGTTACGCCGTCGTCGTTGAAGCGGCTGGCAATGGTGCCGTAAACCGGCATCTCCTCCGGCCGCTTGCCAAAGGCTTCGCGGTTGCGCTGGACCTGCTTGGCAACATCGCGCAGCGCATCCTTGCCGCCCTTGCGGTCGAACTTGTTGATCGCCACCAGGTCGGCGAAGTCGAGCATGTCGATCTTTTCGAGTTGGCTGGCAGCGCCGAACTCCGGCGTCATGACATAGAGGGAGAGGTCGACATAGGGCACGATGCCGGCGTCGCCCTGGCCGATACCCGGCGTCTCGACGATCACCAGGTCGAAGCCGGCGGCCTTGCATACCTCGATCGCGCGGGGCGTGACCGGCGGGATCTCGCCCTCGGCGCCGCGGGTGGCGATGGAGCGCATGTAGACGCGGTCGCTGTCGATCGCATTCATGCGGATGCGGTCGCCGAGCAGCGCGCCGCCGCTGCGCCGGCGGGTCGGGTCGATCGCGATCAGCGCAATGCGCAGATCGGGCTGGTCCTGGCGGAAGCGCTGGACGATCTCGTCGGTCAGCGAGCTCTTGCCCGCGCCGCCGGTGCCGGTGATGCCGAGAACCGGCGCACCGATTTGTGCCGCCCGCTCTGCAATCTCCGCAGCCATCGTCTGCGGCAGGGATCCGCTTTCGAGGCAGGTGATCAGCCGGGCGACGACACCGCTATGGGCCGCATCCAGCGCGTTCAGGTTCGGCGGCGGCGTGGCGGCAAGATCGACATCCGCGCTGGCCAGCATGTCAGCGATCATGCCCGGCAGGCCGAGTTTCTGCCCGTCATAGGGGCTGTAGATGCGGGCGACGCCATGGTCGTGGAGCGCGCGGATTTCCTCCGGCACGATGGTGCCGCCGCCGCCGCCGAACACCTCGATATGGCCGGCCCGGAGCGCGTTCAGCCGGTCGACCATATATTTGAAGAACTCGACATGGCCGCCCTGGTAGGACGACACGGCGATGCCGTGGGCGTCCTCCTCGATCGCCGCCTTGACGATCTCGTCGACCGAACGGTTGTGACCCAGATGAATGACTTCGGCGCCCTGCGCCTGCAGGATGCGCCGCATGATGTTGATGGAGGCGTCATGGCCGTCGAACAGCGACGCCGCCGTGACGAAACGGACGGGATTCTTCAGCGCGGGGCGTTTATCGGCCGCGGCAAGCGCCTGGCGACTGTCATCCGGCATGGCGAACGGTCTCCTCCCGGGGCGGTGTCCCGATGCGGCGCGCGCCAGGGCGCACCGGCACCGTCGCCGAATGTAGGACAGGCTGGCCGGCAGGCATAGGGACGGCATGGCGCGGTGCGGACCGGCGCCGCTCCCTGTCCCGTCTGGATTCCGACGACAATTCCGGCTGCAAACACCCCGGTATTGCGGCCTGCCGATCTATCTGCGTACCGGACACCGACGCCGGCGCGCCGCAGACAGCGGTTCGGTCCGTCCGTTACCCGGCAATCTTGTCGAAGACAGCCATCAACGCTTTCGGCTGGGCAAAGAAGGGCGAATGGCTGCCCGGCATCCGATGCACCGTTGTCTTGCCGCCGATACCGGACTTATCGACCAATTCTACCATCCGGTCCTGCGCGACGGCCGGGATCGCCTTGTCGTCGGCAAGGTGAATAAAGTGCCTGGCGACTTTGCCGTACCGGCCGGGCGTGACGGCCATCGGCACGCCGGCCGTCGAGGCGACCTCATCGCAATGCAGCAGATTGGCGATGGCCGCAAAATGGCCGTCCGACACATCGTGATAAAATGCCTGTTTGGCCTTTGCGACATAAGCCGGATCCGACGATCGCGGATCGATGCGGAGACTCCCGGTCTTGGCCGGGTCTGCCATGAAGAGCGGCGCGACCTGCCCGGCCTTGAAGGCCGGATCGCCGAGCATGGCGCCGGCCGGCATACCGTTGGGCAGCAGGAAGGCTGTCAGATAAACCACGGCGTGGATTTTGTCCGGCACCGCTTCCGCAACGTGGGAGATCGTCAGGCCGCCCCAGGAATGGCCGACGATCACCACCTTGCCGTTGCCCAGCCCGGCTGCAGCGTTGACCGCAGCCACGGCCGCCGCGGTCCGGTCGGCTTGGGTGACGCCGGCAACCGGCGATTTCTCGGTCCCGAATGCCGCCTTGTCGAGAGGCCGCTTCAGAAAGGATTGCGGGAAACGGGTGCGCGTGCCGGCGCCGGGCAGATCGATTGCAATCGATGCGTAGCCGGCCTTGGCGAGCAGCGGCGTCATCTCGTTCCAGGTCCAGGCGCCATGCCAGGAGCCGTGGATCAGCACAAATGCCGGCCGATCGCTGCCGGCGGCAGAGGCCGGACGGGCCGATGTTGCAAGGACAGCGGCAGCGGCCGGACCGAACGTGGCAGCTTTAAGGATATCGCGGCGTTTCATGGAACCCTCCCTCCAAAGTGTGTGCGCCACTCTAGCGTCAACTCAGGGGATCGGTCTTTAGCCTCAGGCGCACCGGACTTGCAGGAAGCGAACGGGGAAGCGGCAGCAGGCGCCATGCCGGTACAATGCCATGCCCCGCGGCGGCGCTGCTGTACGTCCGGCATTTGCCGCACGCCCGGCAGAACGCTACAATTGTAACGGAAAGACCGGGAGCCTGCGAAATGGGCGCGCCAGTCGATCTTTGCTGGGATACGAGCGCCGTCCGGCCGGACGAGCGGTTCGCCTATTTCGTCGAGGGAATCTGCCGCGCGTTCACCCATCTGGACCCCGAATTGTCGGACCCGGATGCCCCCTTTTTTGCGCGCATCCATCATCGTGAGATCGCCGATTCCGCCGTCACGCACTTAAGCAGTTCGCGATATATCAGCCGCCGTCTGCCAGCCGGAATTGCCCGGTCGGAGGATCACGCTTTCTATCTCAATTTCATGGTTTCCGGCGCAATTCAGGGGATTCAGGGCAGTCAAAGCGAGGCAATAAACTGCGGCGATTTATTTATTTTGGACAATGCGATACCGTTCGAACTTAATTTGAAATCACAGGATTTGTTCGATTCCCACGTCGTTCGTTTGCGCCGAACACCGTCTCTCGAAGACAGAAGAGCGGCTCCCCTCGCCTTCGGCCATCGGCACGCCGGGCACCGGCTGATGCCGTTGTTGCGCATGAACCTCGCCCTGCTGGCGCGCACCGGCGATGCCGCCAGCGATGCCGAAATCGGCTATTTCGGCCAGACCGTCGCGCGGCTGGTCGACCTGATTTTGACCGACGACAGCATCGAGACGGTGCCGTCGCGATCCGGCGAGGCCTGGCGGCTGATTCGCGCGGAGATAGACCGCCATATCGGCGATCAGGAATTCACACTGGAAGTACTGGCCGGGCGCCTCGGTGTTTCCCCACGCTATGTTCAGAAAGTCTGCGCCGCACAAGACTGCACTTTTTCCGGCTATCTGCGCGATCGCCGTCTCGAAATGGCGGCTCATCGGCTGCAGGGAAGATTGAACCGACCGAGCGTCGAAGAAGTGGCCCATTCCTGCGGCTATCGCGATCTCTCGACTTTCTACCGGGCCTTCAGACGCCGATACGGCATGACGCCGGGCAATTTCCGCCACTAACGGTCCGTCCGCGAAAGGGCTTGCCCCTCAAAGTACCGGCGGTCGTCGATGAACTGCGCGCAGCAGGCACTTTAAAGTTGCAGGAACAGGCGTCGCATTCGTCCTTTTTGCCGCCTGCGCTTCCCTTCTTCGGCGCCGTGAACCAAATCCAGCACGATCCCGATCCAAGCCCCAACCCGGACTCTGCCCCATGCCTTCAGATGCGCCCGCCGAATACGCCCCGCCGAAAATCTGGACCTGGGAACAGGCCAGCGGCGGCAACTTCGCCACCATCAACCGGCCGGTCGCCGGCGCGACCCACGACAAGCAATTGCCGGTCGGCAAACATCCGCTCCAGCTCTATTCGCTGGGCACGCCCAACGGGGTGAAGGTGACAGTGATGCTGGAAGAGCTGCTGGCCACCGGTCACAGCAGTGCGGAATACGATGCTTGGCTCGTCCGCATCCGGGACGGCGAACAGTTCGGCAGCGGCTTCGTAGGGGCTAACCCGAATTCCAAGATTCCGGCATTGATCGACCATAACCCGGAACCGCAGGGCTCGCCGCCGCGGCGCGTGTTCGAAAGCGGCTCGATCCTGCTCTATCTCGCCGGGAAATTCGGCGCCTTCCTGCCGCAAGACCCGGCGAAACGCACCGAGGCGCTCAACTGGCTGTTCTGGCAGATGGGCAGCGCGCCCTATCTCGGCGGCGGTTTCGGCCATTTCTACGCTTACGCGCCGGTCAAGATCGAATATGCCATCGACCGCTTCGCCATGGAGGCCAAGCGCCAGCTCGATGTACTGGACCGCCATCTGGCCGGGCACGAATATATTGCCGGCGACGAATACAGCATCGCCGACATGGCGATCTGGCCGTGGTACGGCGCGCTGGCCAAGGGCCGGATCTACGAGGCCGGCGAATTTCTGCAGGTCCAGGAGTACGAGCACGTCAACCGCTGGAGCGACACCATCGCGGCGCGCCCGGCGGTCAAGCGCGGCCGCATGGTCAACCGCACCGCCGGCGACCCGGCGAGCCAGCTCCTCGAACGCCACGACGCCAGTGACTTCGACACGAAGACGCAGGACAAGATCGGCGACAAGGCGGCCTGAGGCGCAGGAGAAGGCCAGCAGACCGGCCGCCGCGAAATCTGCCCGGCCTCTCCTACTCACCCAGCTTGAAGACGTCGATCTCGCCGGCGCGCCCTTTGACGAGGTGCTTGCCGGCCGAGGTCGGATGGAGGTCCGGTCCCAGGGCCGCCGCCGTCGCGCCGCTGACCAGAATCGCCGTCTCGCTGCCCTCCGGGAACAGGCACTTGCCGAGCTGTTCGAGGCGCTGGCCAACATTTACCGCATCGCCGATGATCGTGTAGTTGATCCGGCCCGGCGAGCCGATATTCCCGACCGTCGCGCTGCCCGTATGGATGCCGATGCGTATGCCCAGCGGCGCGTCGCCTTCGGACCGGCGCCGGTCATTTTCCGCCCGGATAGCATCGGCGATGGCCAGCGCGGCGCGGCAGGCCCGTTCGGCAGCATCGGCCTGCGCGTCCGGCGCGCCCCAGAACGCCATCACCGAGTCGCCGATGAACTTGTCGACCGTGCCGTCCTCCGCCTCGATACAGCCCGCGACGATCTCGAAATGGCGGTTGACGACGGCGGCAACCTCCGGCGCGGACAGGTTCTCGGCGACCGAAGAAAATCCCGCGATGTCGGTAAACATGACGGTGATTTCCTGCTCCGAAGAAGTCGTATCGCCGATTTCGCCCCGCTTCACCAATCGCTCGACGACCTTCCTGGGGATGTAGAGTTCGAACCAGCGCAGGGCGCGCAGCATGGCGTTGAACGCCTTGGACTGCCGGTCGAGTTCGCGAAAGACACTGCCCGGAAGATCCTGGATGTCGCCGATATTCAGATCCCGGACCTGGCCGGCCGCCGCCGAGAACCGCACGATGGGCCGGGCGATGCGGCGGCCGAGGACAACGGCGGCCAGGAGCGCCAGTACCAGGGCCCCAATGCCGACCACAACAGAGATCACCATCCGGCGCAGTTCGGTGCCAACGTCGGCAATCAGAAAATATGCGCCGACGATCAGCGGTTTGGGACCGAAGCCGTGGAGGCGGCGGAACATGAACACATAGTCCTCGCCGCCGACCCGGATAGCATGGCCGTCGGTGCCTTGCGCCAGGGTTATGGCCAGATCGAAGCGGTCTTTTTCCTGCCAGATCGCCGCCAGAACGGGATCGCGAAAGCCCGCCAGACGCGGCAATGGATTATCGGCCGAGAGGCCGGGATAACCGCGCGTCATGACCGGGTGCGCCAGCACGCGATCGCGCCCATACAGAATAAACCGGGTGCCGGGATCGGCCTTGCCGACCTTGCGAACGAAGGCGGAGAGTTCCCGGATCGAGACGATGGCAACCACAGCCCCGATAAACCGGCCGCCGCGCTGCACCGGATGAACCAGATTGAAGAAGGTCTTCCCGTGCCGGCCGCGCCAAACCGGGGCCGCCCATTGCGGGTCGCCCGACATCATCCCCCGGTTGCGGCGTATCTCCGGATCGCGCGACAAGTCGAACTCGGACACCTCGGCGTCATCGCCCTCGCGCCGCGCTGCGGTGAAGGATTTCAGACCCGTGTCGACGAAGGACACGGCAGCGATCTGGCGGACGCCAGCCAAGGCGCCGGTGAGCAGGCGGCCGAACGCCGCGCGGTCGTTCGGATCGATCTCGCCTTTCGCGATTTGCCGGGCGATGAAACGGGCCTGGTCTTCGGCGGGCAGCAGATGCTGTTCGATCCGGTCGACCGTGTTGGCAAGGCCCTGGTTGGCGTTGAGGCTCATCAGCGCCAGGGTGTTCTTGCCGGCGAGCCAGACGCCGACACCGAGCACGCTGCCGACCGACACAAGCACGAGGAGCGAAATCGCCGTCGCCAGTGTTATCGTGATCGAGAACCGCCCGTTCCAGCGTCCCGACGAAGAGGCCTGCCCTGGTTCGGATTTGGGTGACATGGCGGTTAACATTGCCCGATCTGAAGATAGAGACCGTACCGCATCCGAGTTTGCCTCGATACGGCATCGCACTGTCTCCGAAACGCCGGAAACCGGTTCATCTGTCGGTTGGGCAGTTTTCGAAGGACGAAGTTCGACCGGCGGCGCAGAACCGGCGCACCCATTCAGGAATCAGCCAGGGCGACAGGTTTTCGGCTGCCCGGAGCCGGAGCAAGCGGTGGTGACCCCAACGGGATTCGAAACAGGGTCATAACCGTTTGTTATTGCTTGTTTTTCCTAGTAGATCGCGGTTCTTTACCAACATTTTGCCCAACACTCGCGGCGGGAAAGTACGGGAGTATTTCCAATGCTCCTGCCGCGGCGCAATGTTACCGGCCGTCGCACTCTCGAACCAGGCAATTCGCGCCCGCACTTTCGCTATCCGCCGGTCCAGCACGGCCAGGGACTCGAATTCCTCGCCGCTGCCCTCACCGCGTTGGCGCTGCTTGATCCCGCCAGTCCCGGCCGCCCGGTCGCGGGCCACGAGCAACGTCTGCAGATATTTCCGTTCCTGCACTGCAATCGCGGTCGCCTCCGATGCGAGCGACGGCGGGATGGCGTACAGATCGATTTGCGCCGCCAGGCGGTCGCCGTCGTAGGAGACGATCTGGATAATTTCAGCGTCGAAGTCGGAGGCGGCGCGGACCAGCGTATCCCATTGCAGCGTGACGCCCGCGGCGACGGCCGGTTCGTCGAAACCGTCCTTGCCCTCGATCACCTTGTCGCCGGCAATGTCGTAGCCGCCGATCTCGGTCCAGGCAGGTGTCGCGCCGCCATAGACCGCATCGTCGGAATATTGGAGGTGGTCGAACGGCTGTAGCGCCGTCTTTTTCCAGCCTTGATAACTTGCCGCCACGGCCGGCGCGCCTGTCGAGGGTGCGCACTAAGGTTTCGGCGCGAAGGTCCTCCAATTCTTCCGGGCCGTAGCTGTCTTCCGCGATCGGCCAGACCATCGGCTTCGGTTCTCCGATACCGTTCCACCGCATTTATTCCGGAGTCGTGTTGCCGAACATCCGGCATGGGACCAGCGGGACGGCGGCCCCCAGGGGGGGGTGTCCGATCGGTGCAAACCGGATACATAGGTAACAGTCTGGACCGGAGACATGGGTAACAGGTCTGATGATCGGCGAGGAGGAGCTTGCCGATGGTTTGGAAGGAGACCTGTGCTGTGGATGAACGGATGCGTTTTGTGATGGCGATTGAGGCGGGTGAGGAATCGTTTGCCGCGACCTGTCGTCGGTTCAGTGTGAGCTGTCAACGGCGGCGTAAAACTTACCGATTACGGGGTTGTGCAGACCCGTTCGCGTTTGTCTGACAACACCGCCAGCGCCGACAGCACCCCGAATCGAACAGACAAAATACAAGCTTTCTACACCGGATAGAATTTCTGACATGGGCAGGTTTCCGCGCTCGCGGCCAGTTCGCACAGAGGGCAGATTATTGTGGCTGATTCGAACCCACTCCATTGGCGCCAGGTACGTGCTCCCTAGGCGTCAAAGACGAAACCCAGTTACCAGCAACCTTTATGGGTTCCAGACGTCTCTTGCGTATCCCGGGTCAAAATGCGGAAGCCGCCTTTCCTCAACGGCATGGCAGGCTACCATGCCGCCGCCGTCAATTGCCTTTAAGATCGGCACCTCGTTCCAGCAACGCAGGTTCGCAAAGGGGCAACGCGGGTGAAAGCTACAGCCGGACGGGGGATCGATGGGATTCGGGAGTTCACCCGCCACGGGGACGCGCCTACGCCCCGTCATATCCAGATCGGGGATCGCGTCTAGAAGCATCCACGTATACGGGTGAAACGGGTGGTGAAACAACCGCCGTTTATCGGCCACCTCCACAAGTGTGCCCAGATACATCACCCCGACCTGGTCGGATATATGATAGATCACCGACAAGTCGTGGCTGATGAACAGGTATGTAAGCCCGAACCGACGTTGCAAGTTCTTCATAAGGTTGAGGATCTGGGCCTGGACCGAGACGTCGAGGGCCGAGGTCGGCTCGTCGCAGACGATGAAGTCCGGATTCGCCGATAAGGCACGGGCGATCGAGATGCGCTGCCGCTGCCCGCCTGAGAACTCATGGGGGTACTTGTTGCCGTCTGAATCGCTCAATCCCACTTGGCGGAGCAGCTCATCGACGCGTCTTCGAACCTCCGACTTTTCTTTCATGAGCCTGTGGGCGCGCAGTGGCTCGGCGATTATGTCGGCAACGCGCCAGCGCGGATTGAGGCTCGCATAGGGATCTTGAAATATCATCTGCATTCGGCGGCGAATCGGGGCGATTTGACGGGGCTCGCGATTGTTAGCGATATTGACGCCCTCAAAAATGATCGAGCCCCGCGTCGGCTCGTGGAGCCCGACAATCAGTTGTGCGACCGTGGACTTGCCGCAACCCGACTCGCCGACAAGGCTGAACGTCTCGCCTCTCTTGACGACGAAGCTCACGCCGTCAACCGCTTTGAGAACCCACCGCGGCTCATGTTCTATTAGGCGGGTGATCAGCGGCTTTGAAACGTCGAAATACTTGGCGAGATTTTCGATGACGAGGAGCGGCGGGGTACTCCTCGCCTCCGTGTCACGCATTGAACCTCCCGATGTCGTATAGCCAACAAGCAGCCTCGTTCGACCCCTGCGTAGGCAACATTTCAGGCCGTTCCAATTCACATACCGTGAACGCACGCGGACACCGGGGATGGAAAGCGCATCCGGTAGGGATTTCATGTAGCCGCGGCATGGCGCCCTCGATCTGGTCCAAGTTCTCGACATCGCGTCCGATCTGCGGGATCGAAGCCATTAGGCCTGCCGTATAGGGGTGCTTCGCGTTCCGGATTACGTCCTGCACGGGACCGACTTCGACGATGCGGCCAGCATACATCACGGCGACGCGGAGCGCCGTCTCCGCAATCACACCCATGTCATGCGTAATCAACATGACGGCGGTGCCATACTCCCGGCAAAGTCGTTTGAGCAGGGCAATGATTTGTGCCTGGATCGACACGTCGAGTGCCGTCGTCGGCTCGTCGGCGATAACCAGTCTGGGATTGGCGCAGAGCGCAAGCGCGATAACCACCCTCTGACGCATCCCGCCTGAGAACACATGGGGATACGAATCTATGCGCTCCTCCGCGGCTGGCATGCCCACCTCGGTGAGGATTTCGATCGCCCGCCTCCGCGCCTGGATTCCCGTCAACTCGGTGTGGGTTATGATTGTCTCTATCAGCTGCCGGCCGATCGTGTAGAGCGGATTCAAGCTGGTCAAGGGATCCTGAAATACGACGCCGATCTTCTTCCCCCTGACACGTCGGAGTGGCTCTTGCAGGAGGTTGTCTATGCGTCGGCCCTCGAGACGCACCGCACCGCCAGTTATTCTGCACGGTGGTTCCAGCAGGCCGACGATCGCGTTTCCTGTCATCGACTTGCCCGCGCCCGACTCCCCCACCACGCCAAGTACCTCTCCCTCCTCAATGCTGAACGAGATATCGTCCACGGCGACGAGCGTTCCCCGCCGGGTGGGAATCTCCACCCTCAGCTTTTCGACCTCAAGCAGGGGCGCGGCCATCAACGCAGCTTGGGGTTGAGGGCGTCGCGTAGCCAGTCGCCAAGTAGATTGACGGCAAGGACGAGAATGGCCAGCACCATGCCCGGAAAGATGGTAATCCACCACTCGCCCGAAAAAAGAAAGTCGTTACCGACCCGGATCAGCGTGCCCAGAGATGGCTCAGTCGGCGGAATCCCGACGCCCAGAAACGACAGCGTGGCCTCGAGGATTATGGCCATCGCGAGGTAAATCGTCGCGATCACAAGGACAGGTCCCATCGCATTGGGCAACACATGCCGCACCATGATGACGGACGACGGTACCAGGGTGATGCGGGCCGCCTTAACATACTCCTTCGACTTTTCGACCATGGTTACGGCGCGAACAGTGCGTGCGTACATCGGCCAGCCCGAAAATCCGATCGCGAGCACGATGACATAGACGGCGAGCTCGTCATGGGCTTCGCGAGGCAGAATACCGCGCAGTACTCCGTCAATCAGGAGCGCGGTGAGAATCGGAGGGAAGCTGAGCTGGACTTCGGTCACGCGCATGATGGCTGTATCCACCATCCCCCCAACGTAGCCGCTAATGAGCCCGAGAAGGACACCGAGAACTCCCGCCAGCAGCACGGATGCAAATCCCACCAGAAGCGACGTACGCGAACCGAAAATGATCGTGGAGAGGACGTCGCGCCCCTGGTTGTCTGTGCCCAGTAGAAACTTGGATGAACCGTCCTCATGCCAGGCCGGAGGTGTGAAAGCGTCGATCAGCAACAGGCTGGCGAGGTCGTAAGGGTTGTGGGGTGCCAGGACGGGGGCGAAGAGCGCCGCGACGAAGAACATCGCAGTCACGATCGCCGCGCCCACCGTGATCCAGGACCGTCGAAAGCTGTAAAGGATGTCGGTGTCGGAGAATCGCTGCCAGCGGGCCGCGAGCGAGCGAACGCCGTTCATGAGCCTCTACCTCACCCGGGATGTCCGACCGCCACAGCACGATCGACCCGCAAGCGTGGATCAACTGCGTAGTAAAGCAAATCGACGATCAGGTTTATGACTACGAATAAGAACGCCACGAGTATCAGATATGCCGCCATGACCGGCAGATCGACATTGACGACCGCTTGTAGGAAGAGAAAGCCCATACCGGGCCATTGAAAGACCGTCTCGACGATGATCGCAAACGCTATGATAGATCCGAGTTGAAGCCCGGTAACCGTGATCACCGGCACAAGCGTATTTTTCAACGCGTGCCCGAAATTGACACTCCTGTTCCTCAGGCCCCGTCCGCGCGCGAACTTGATGTAGTCAGTTCGCAACACCTCGAGCATCTCGGCGCGAACCAGCCTCATAATCAGGGTCAACTGGAAGAGCCCAAGCGTGACCGAAGGCAAGATCAGGGACTTGAGCCCGCTCACCGTCAGAAGTCCAGTCGTCCACCAGCCAATGGAGACGACCTCGCCGCGCCCCGAAGACGGCAGCCAACTGAGGATCACGGAAAAGGCGAAAATAAGCAGGATGCCCACGAGGAACGGGGGCAACGATATCCCGACCAGAGAGACCGTCTGAAAAAACTTGCTGAGCCAGGTGTCGCGGCGCAGTCCACTGTAGACCCCCATCGGCACGCCAATCACCAGGGCGATAACTGCCGACCATAGGGTAAGCTCGAGCGTGGCGGGGATGCGCTCCGCGAACATATCGGCGACAGGCCGCTTCTGATAGTAGGAAAGACCGAACTCGCCTGTGGCCGCGTTCCGAACAAAGCGTGCGAACTGAATGATCGCGGGGTCGTTGAGTCCGAGGTCTTCGCGCAGCTGTTCCCGTTGCTCCTTCGTCGTCTCCCGTCCGACCATTGCTTCGACGGGATCGCCGACATATTGGAATAGCGAGAACGCGATGAGCGAGACTGCAATCATCACCACAGCCGATTGCAGAATGCGTCTTGCGATGTAAGCTAACAACTCCTTGGCCTACTCGAAAATTTGGCCCGAGCGAATCGGCTCGGGCCCAGGTTTGACGAAACCGTGCTCACTTTATCTTTACGTAACGTAGACTGAAGGAGTTGTCGGGATTCTGGACAAGACCGATCCGATCCTTGATGCCCCAGGATAAGGTTTGCTGATGGATCGGGATGTGCCCGACCTCTTCCTTGTGAAGGAGCAGGACCTTCCTGATTAGCTCATTTCGCTTTTCCTTGTCAACCTCCACAGAAATTCTGCTCATGAGTGAGTCAATTTCTGGATTGGAGTAACCCCCGAAATTCCATTGGCCCTGGCCAGGCTGGAAGCCTTCAGCCTTGCCCGCCCATTCCGGCGTCAAGGCGTTGTAGAAGTATGTGTGGTACATGTCGACCGACGGGGGGGTCCAGCTGAGCATATAAAAGCTTGTGTCGAGCGACTTGATCTTCGGGATGTATTTGGCCTTAGGCATGGAATTGAACGTTACCTTTATGCCCACCTTGGCAAGCATGACCGTGACCGCTTGGCAAATCTCCTCGTCATTCACGACTCGGTCGTTGAAGCAGTCCAGCGAAATCTCGAAACCATCGGGATAGCCTGCCTCGGCAAGGAGAGCCCGTGCCTCCTCGAGATCGAATGGAAATCTGACGTTGATCTTCTCGTCAAACCCGGTGACCCCCGGCCCGATCAAGAACGCGGTGATATAGGCGCCGCCTCGCATGACCTTCTTCTTGATGGTTTCCACGTCGATGGCTTGGTACATAGCCTTTCGGACTCGCACGTCCTTCAATGGGTTCTTCCCCTTGACGTTGGAATAGAGAAGCTCGTCGCGGTGAACGTCGAGGCCGAAGAACACGGACCGCAACTCCGGTCCCTGTAGGACCTTTAGTCCCGGCTTGCTGTTCACGCGGCTCACGTCCTGCAAGGGCACGGGGTACATCATATCAAGCTCGCCCGAGAGCAGGGCCGCGACGCGCGTTGCGTCAGATTTGATCGGCTTGAAGATCGCTTCCGTTACGTTGTGGCGAGCCGTGTCCCACCAGTTGGGGTTGGGCACAAGGACCGTCTTCACGTCCGGCTCCCGGGTCTTCAGCATGAAGGGCCCTGTGCCGCTCGCGTGACGCGTGGCAAAAGTTTCCACGCCGGCACTCAAACTGCCCACGGCGATCGTGTCATGTTCCGTCGACCATTCTTCCGACATGATGTACCAGCGCGAGATCTCGTTCATCAGGATGGGGCGCGGGCCCTTCGTAACGATGTCAATCGTGTAATCATCGACCTTATTGACCTCCTTGATTCCCGCGACATCTGCCTTGAGGTCGGAGCGCTCACTGCTGATTCGCTGGAACGAGAAAATCACGTCGTCCGCGGTGAACGGCGAGCCATCGTGGAATTCAACGCCCTTACGAAGCTTGAACCGCCACAAGTCGGGCCGCGGATTGGACCACTCGGTGGCGAGCGCCGGCTCAATCTGAAAGTTATTGCCGCGCCGCACGAGACCTTCGTAGATATTCTCGACGAAGCCCAAGGTCATTGTTTCGTTGACAGCGTAGGGGTCGAGGCTGAACGCGTCGGCCTGATGCGACCAACGGAACGTCTCGGCGTAAGCCGGCCCCGCCGATGCGGCGAAGAGCCAAATGGCGGCAGCCATCGAAGCTGTTATGAATCGAATGCGCGATAGCCACCCGGACTGTACAATCTGTAAAATCATAGGTCTATCTCCCTGTAGCTGTTGTAGGTGTTTGATTTTGCGAACTACCAAGTTCGCCAGATGAAACCAACAAACAATACAGAAATACTTACAGCGAAAAACATCGTGCAGTCTAAAGACTGCTCACTTGTCCTCAATCCGCCTTTATCGCGACCAAGTCCGTATGGTGCCGCGCACTTGATGGCCCCGCTTGACTTGATCCCAAGTTCTACGATCGGCGACCGCTCCAATTTTTGGCATGGACAAAGCACGCCAGGCTTTCGCTGCCGAAATTCGCATGACTTAGCCGGACATGCGCTCGTTCCGAAATTCAAAGTTCTCTCCCGGCTTGTGAGGGCGTCAGCGCGTTCCATTCAGAATCCCTACCACCGACGAAATTTACCTCATAATATATTAGGCTCAATTCGTGCAATGTATGCATTCGTGATAGACTGCCTGGAACGGCAGGAGGTTGAGTTATGGACGGTAAGGGTTTCCAAGCGTGGCTTTACGGCGGCGCGCGGGCTGACGCGCGCGCAGCGGCGCGAGGCGCTCGCGGTTCTGTCGGGCCGGAGCGAGGGCGAGGCATCGAAGACCGCGATCGAGCTTGGTGTGGACGAGGCCCGGCGCTGTCCGCATTGCGCGCGCGAGGGGGCGGTCTCGCGCGGTATGGCGGGGGTCTGCGGCGCTACCGGTGCAAAGGCTGCGGCAGGATCTTCAACGCACTGACCGGTACGCCGCTGTCGGGCTTGCACCACAAGGAGCGTTGGCTGTCGTTCGGGGCGTCGCTGGCGAAGGGGGAGACGGTGAAGGCCTCGGCGGCGCGCTGCGACGTGGCGGTGAGCACGGCGTTCCGCTGGCGTCACCGGTTTCTGGCGGCGGCGCGGAGCGATCTGGAGGTGCTCAAGGGGATAGTGGAAGCGGACGAGACCTACGTCCTGGAGAGCTGGAAGGGCGCGCGCGGGCTGGGACGCAAGGCACGGCGGCGGGGCGGCAAGGCGAAGAAGCGCGGCCTCTCGCGCGAGCAGGTGCCGGTTCTCATGGCGGCGGACCGGAGCGGGACGACGGTCAGCGCGGTGCTGCCCCGGGTCGATGCGGCGGCGCTCACGGCTGCCCTCGACCCGGTGGTCGCGAAGGACGCCCTGCTGGTCTCCGACAGTGGCGCGAGCTACCCACCTTGCGCCGCCGCGCTCGGGGTGAGCCACGAAGCACTCAACCGCTCGATGGGGGAACGGGTTCGGGGCGATCTGCATGTGCAGACGGTGAACAGCCGCCACAGTAGGTTGAAGGACTTCCTCCGTCCTCGCCGCGGTATCGCCACCCGCTATCTGGACAACTACCTGAGCTGGTTCCACCTCGTCGACCTCGCCCCCTGCGCCAATGACCGAGCCTGCCTCGCCGCCACCATAACAAGATGACGCATACGATTCACTAATTGAGCCATATATTATGCTCAGGTTTAGCATAAAACGCGTTGACTTTCAATCGGGAAATGGAGAAGCGCACGCCGGCTCGGGAGGCCACGGTCAAGCGAAGGTGGTACCGGAGGGCCGGAAACCCCCATAGTCCGAGCCTGCGGTGAAAAGAAACACGGGCGATACCGCGTTTCTAGTTTTGAACCGCCAGCTCGGCGGTTAGGCTGCGGATGGGTCATTTTTGGGCGCAATAAATTGGAGTCTGCGCAGACCATGATGCCAATGGACGAGACGCGGATCGAAAACCCCGGCAGCGTTGCGAAGTGTGTGAACGAACGGCGCCTTTGGGACCGTCACATGGCGATGGCGGAGATCGGGGCCACGCCGAAGGGCGGCCTCGACCGTCAGGCGTTGACGGAAGAGGACAATCGTGCGCGGGTCCTTTTCGCGAAATGGGCCGATGAGCTCGGCTTGGCGTGCGAAATTGACTCAATCGGCAACATGTTCGTGCGGCGACCGGGCACGGACCCTGAGGCGGCCCCGGTGCTGTCCGGTTCTCACCTCGATACGCAGCCCCTCGGCGGGCGGTTTGACGGGATCTACGGCGTTCTCGCGGCCTTGGAAGCCCTGCAGGCGATTGGGGAGGCGGCCACAAAAATCCGCCGGCCGATCGAGGCCGTTGTTTGGACCAATGAAGAAGGCACGCGGTTCCAGCCCTCTTTGATGGGTTCGGCGGCGTTCGCCAATCCGGCGCAACTCGAGGGCCTCGTCGGCGCACAAGACGCGGCGGGCATCACAGTAGAGCAAGCGCTGGTCGACACGCGAGCGGCTCTTTCCGATCTGCGGTCCCGCCCGCTTGGTCGCGACGCCGCCGCTTATGTCGAGGCGCACATCGAGCAAGGTCCCTTTCTCGAAGCGAAGAACAAGACAATCGGCGTCGTTACCGGCATTCAGGGATGGCGGCGCTTCGTCGTCGGCGTTCAGGGCGAACAAGGACACGCGGGCACGATGCCCCACAAATTTCGCAAGGACGCCTTGGTTTCGGCCTGCGCTATCGTCAGCGGCCTCAAGGAGCTCCTGCACGATCCCGAAGATCTCGTTCGATTAACGGTAGGACGGTTCAATGTCTCGCCCAATTCGCCGGGTGCTATACCGGGCCATGTGGAGTTCACGATCGATTTTCGTCATCCGAATGATGAGGTTTTGACGAGGCGCGGCGACCGAATAGAGCGCGCATGCCATGAATATGCGGAACCCTGCACAGTGACGGTCAAGGAGATCTCGAAGGAGTCTCCAGTCGGGTTCGATGGTGCGGTGCCGGCGACGATTCGGTCGGTGGCGGAGCGTCTGGATCTCTCCTGGATGGAAATTTATTCGGGCGCAACCCACGACGCGCTGAACCTTGCCAAGGTATGCCCGACAGGCATGATCTTCGTGCCTTGCGAAGGTGGCATAAGCCACAACGAGGCCGAGAACGCGAAGCCGCCGGACCTCGCGGCCGGCGCCAGAGTGCTTGCGGAAGCTTTGGCCGAATTAGCAAATAGCTGATGTTGGGTGTTGTCACATTAATGTCGTGACCATGGTGTAGTTGGCGCGATAGTGTCGAGTGATGCAGAAAATCTCGTATGCCCGGCATCGATTTCCGCCAGAGATCATTCAACATGTCGTCTGGCTGAATTTCCGGTTTCCGCTCAGTTGCCGCGATGTGGAGGATATGCTCGCCGAACACGACATTGATGTCTCCTATGAGACTGTCCGGGGCTTTGTCACATAAAGTGGGGTGGCAGGGAGGTGCGACCGGCATTAGGCTGGCCCGATGCGCCAGCTTTCCTTCAAGCGTCACCGCTTTCCACCTGAAGTTATCCACCATTCGATCTGGCTGTATGCCAGGTTCACACTGAGTTTCCGCGATGTAGAGGAGAAGCTCGCCGAAAGAGGCTTGGACGTCTCCTACGAGACCATTCGCCGCTGGTTCCTGAAGTTTGGATCCGTCATCGCCGCTAACCTGCGCCGCACCCGTCCCAGGCCCAGCGATCACTGGCACCTCGATGAAATGGTGATCGTCATCCAGAGGAAGCGTTATTGGCTTTGGCGGGCTGTGGACAATGAAGGCGAGGTTCTGGACTTCCTCGTTCAGAGCAAGCGAGATGCGAAAGCCGCCAAAAAGCTGATGAAGAAGCTGCTCTAGAAGCACGGCTTCGCGCCAAGCAGGGTCGTGACGGACAAACTTCGGTCTTACATCGACCGGACCCGCGCGATAAAAAATCCCGCTCCACGATCAACTCCCCGATCTTGGCGTGAAGATCGCGGACCTCGCTCTCATGGTCCCGGACCCGCCGCTCGGCGCCCTTCGAGAACACCTCGACCAGACCCTCGATCGCCTGGCGCTTCGCCTCGGCAACGAGCGCGCGGGCGTCGAGGCCGAGATCGGCGGCTTGGCGTTCCCAGACGCCCCGGAGTTCGCCCCGGTCGATATCGCGCTTCTTCGCCCGCGTCATCAGCGAGGCGCGTTCGGCAAGGCGGGGGTTGTCCGCCGACGTGCCGAGCCCGCGTTCCGCCATCGCCGCCTCGATCTCGGCGCGCCGCGTCGAGAACGCCTCGATCGTGTCGCGGGAAACGCCCGCGATCTCGAAGCGGCTGTCGGCATGGGTCTTCTCGATGTCGTAGCCGAGCCGGGTCAGCGAGGCGGCCAATTCGCTCCGGTAGAGCGCGCCGAGCAGCATCTTCGATCCGTAGAGCTTTTCGTTGGCCATGCTGCGCCACTTTTCGTCCTCGCCCCGGACCATGTTGGCGACCACGGCATGGGTGTGGAGCTGCGGGTCGAGATTGCGCGAGGTGTCGTGCCGGAAGGTGGCGGCGACGATCTTCTGCCCGCCGGCCCGGACCATCTGGTCGGTCGCAGGATCCTTCATGCGGGTCTCGGCGACGTTCTTCTCGACCCAGTCGAGCGTCGCCTTCACCGCCCGGTCGTGAGCCTCGACGATGCGGGCGTCGCCGCCGACCAAGGCCGCAAGGGAGACCGACTTGGGCGCGGAGAAGGTCAGGTCGCGGCCGGGACGGTGGAGGATTTCGCCGTCCTTGCCGCGGCGCCCGAGCTCGGTGGCCGAACCGTCCGGCACCTTGCCTTCGAGGACCTGCCGAAACGCTTCCGGATCGACCGGCCCCTTCAGCTCGAGGTCTTCCGCGCCCTTGCCGCACCAGCCGCTCGCCGCCTTGTGCTCGGGATCGTCCTTCGCGTAATAGCCGTCGCGCTCGTAATAGCTCGCGCCCTGGGCCGCCGAGGTGAGCGCCCCGATCGAGAGCATGTCAGCCCCAGTCAGCTGGTGCGGCGGGCGGTTGGGCGGCGGGGGGTTCGCTCCCGGCATCCTCCGGCAACGGTTCCGGGCCGGGTGGCGGTTCCCTCACCGTCTCGAATTCCGGCAACCGCGGAATATCGGTTTCCTCGGTGCCGCCATCCGTCGTTCCGCCGTCGGGCTCGCCTCCCCCAGCGCAAGATCGAGCTCGCCCTGCAGGGGGAGCGGCTCCGGCGCCCTTTCCTCCGGCTCCGCGGCGCCGTCCTCGACGACGTCGATTCCGGTTCCCTTTTCGGAAATGGGCATGCCGCCATCGTCCGGCGCCGGTGCCGCGCCATCTTCCTCGCGCGGCACGAACCGCGCCGCCGCTTCCTTGCGCGCGACGTATTTGAGCCGGATCGAGGCGACCGGTAAGGGGCCGGGGAACTTGAGATAGCCGTGCAGGTTCTCGAGCCGCATGATTTCCGAGGGCATCGTCGGCCAGAGTTTCGATGGAACCATGTACGCCCTCATCGCCGCTTTCGCGGTCGCCGGAGCGGGCGCCCTCGCTGCGATGCGATGGGCCGACGGAGACCGGCGCGCGCAACGCAGCCGGGATACCGCCGCCCGATCGTGACCGGCTCTCGTCCGCCGGCATCTGCTCGACGCCGGTGTGGCCGGCCTGCGATGTGCCTGACGCATCGGCGCCGGGGCACAGTGCCGGGCTGGGCGCCGTCGACCGGCGCAAGGCTATCGGCTCAGCGAGGTGACGATGTCCGACATGACTTCGTACAGGCGCGGCGCTATGAAGGCCGCGTCCTGCTGGTCGGCGAAGGCGCCATAGGTCAGCCCACTGTAGCGGCACCCCATTCATTTCGCATTCTTGCAGGGTTCCAGAGATGCTTCATGCGTTCGCAACGCTCCTGCTTTTTCAACTTGTCGGCGCGTCTCTCGTCCGGCTTGTCGTGCTGCCGGTCCCAGGGCCGGTGCTTGGCATGGTTTTGCTGCTTCTCGTTTTCACCGCCCGGGGCGGCGTGTCAGAGGCGCTGCATGCCGTGTCCTTGGTCATCCTGCGCCACCTGTCGCTCCTTTTTCGTCCCGGCCGGGGTCGGGCTGGTCATCCAGGTCACGCGCATCCGGACCGAATGGGAGGCGATCGCCGGCGCGCTGGTCGCCAGCACCGCTCTGACCCTGGTCGTGACGGCCGCCGTCTTCCGGCTGTTCGCCCGCCGGCAGGCGCGCGGCGCCCGGTGAGGCCCGGCATGCCGGCCGCGCTCGAAGACATCTGGGTCTACCTGTCGGCCCAGCCGCTGCTGTGGTTGTCGGCGACCCTCGCGGCCTATGTCCTGGGCGACTGGCTGTACCGCCGGAGCGGCGAACGGGCGGCCGTCAACGCCGTGGCCATCGCGATCGCGCTGCTGATCGGACTGCTCGAACTGACCGGGACCGGATACCGGCAGTATCTCTCGGGCGCGCAGTTCGTCCACTTCATGCTCGGACCCGCTGTGGTCGCGCTTGCCGTACCGCTGTACCGCAACCGCCGGGCGATCCGGCAGTCGATCGTGCCGATCGCCGCCGCACTCGCCGCGGGCGCGCTCACCGCGATTGTCTCGGCGCGCGCCATCGCCCATGCGCTGGGCGGCTCCACCGAAACCCTGGCCTCGCTGGCGCCCAAATCGGCGACCGCGCCGATCGCCATGGGCATTGCCGAACAGATTGGTGGCCTGCCGTCGTTGACCGCTGGGCTGGTCATCCTGACCGGCATCCTGGGTGCGGTCATCGCGGCGCCGCTCTTCGGCACTTTCGGCTTAACCGACCGCCGAGCGGCCGGCTTCGCCCTCGGGCTGACCTCGCACGGCATTGGCACGGCGCGCGCCTTCCAGATCGACGAAATAGCCGGCACCTTCGCCGCCATCGCTCTTGCCCTGACCGGCCTGGCGAAGGCTCTGCTGGTGCTGCCGCTGATGCTTCTGTTCCGCTGATTGGCGCCGGAACCGAACCTCGACTTGGGAACAAGAGCCAACCACACCTCGGCGGTCTGCGGTAGAGCAAAATCGATTCACGGAAATTCCTACGGCCTGAGAAACAACGGGGCACGCCGGGAGACTGCCTGTTGTTCCAATGGAACAAAGGCTTGGCATGGCGGACCGGCAACTCACGACGGATCGGGAACGGCCAATCTGTGAAACCGCAGCCCGGATTGGCCTCGACAGCCTGAGCCATTTCTCGCGGGCGTTTCGAAACCGCTACGGGGTCGCACCGAGCGCCGCAAATACAGAGAAATACCCAACGACGGGCCGCCCTCCGGCTCACGATCATTGATCGGCGTGCGGATTGAACGCCGATCAGCATGCCAAGCTTTTGAATTTGTTCGATACGGAGGGGTCAAAGTTCTGCGCCGAATAACAGCCGTGCGCCATTGCTCTATCCGCGCGACAATATCCTCCATCGGCTCTTAAACGTCGAGAGGCGGAATATCGTGATCCCGGCCGGTACGCCAGTCCGCCCATGCCGTAATCAGCCATTACGCGATCTCCTGCTGTCGACGAGGCCTGCGACCGCCGGCGACGGGGTATGTTGTTCGGCGCCGGTCTACTACTTTTGTTCGGCGCGGCGGTTGGATACCGATCAGCAAGACAACAATTTCATCTTGGACAACTCCGATGGGTCACGAGATGACGCCGAGCGACATCCGGCGGGTGGAAGCGAGCCATCGACATCGCGGTCCCCGGAACGGTCCAGGGAGGACGGGCTCGCCATGACCGCTGTCTGTCACGGCGGCGAAGCGCCAGCGGCGCGGCGGATGCATGGCATACGCGCCCACCGGTCGTTTGATCTTCTGGTAGTTCACGAACCAGCTCCGATGCCTGAGCGCCGCCAGCATGCACACTATGGGAAAATAGTTCGCGCCCTTATGCGGTGCGGACCCGGTCCAGCAGCCGCCGCAAAAACGCTTCGCAGGCCTGCACTTGTTCAAGGGCGATGAACTCATCGGGCCTGTGGGCCTGGGCGATGTCGCCCGGGCCGGCGATCACTGTTGGAATCTCGGCCTCCTGGAACAGCCCTGCTTCCGTGGCGTAGGAAACTGCGTGGGTCTGATTGGTCTCGACTAGCGCCATCACAAATGTCTCGGCGTCCGAGCCCGCCTCGGGTCGGAGCCCGGGCACCATGACACGGTCTTCGGTGACGATGGAGGCCCGGTCGAAAGTGCGGCGCATCTCGGGCAGGAGTGTTTCGGCAGCGAAGGCCTCGAAGCGGTTGACGATCTCGTCCGCATCCTGATCCGGCAATAGTCGGCACTCCCAGACGAAGCGGCAGGTTCCGGGAATGATGTTTAGCGCAGTGCCGCCATTCATGAGGCCTACGTTGATCGTCGTGTAAGGGGGATCGAAGCGGCCGCTGGCATCGCCACGGTCCCGGAGTTCGGCGGCCAGAGCGTCGAGGAATGCGATCAGCCGGGCGCCAAAGACAATCGCGTTGACGCCCCGGTCGGTCGCGCTCGAATGGGCCTCGAGCCCGGTCACCGTGGTAGTAAAAGAGCGAAAGCCCTTATGGGCGTTCACCACCTTCATGCCGGTGGGCTCGCCGACGATCACCAGCCTCGGCGGCACGCCCTCGCTGCGCAGGTGGCGAATGATGCCGTGAACGCCGAAGCATCCCACCTCCTCGTCGTAGGAGAAGGCAAAGTTGATCGGCGTCTTGAGGGGCCGGGCGACGAATTCGGGCACCAAGGCAAGGGCTACGGCGACGAAGCCCTTCATGTCGGCGGTGCCGCGGCCGTAAATGCGGTCGTCTCGCTGCTCTACTGTGAACGGATCGCTCGACCAGTCCTGGCCATCTACCGGGACCACATCGGTGTGGCCCGAGAGAGTGATGCCCGGGCGGTCATCTGGGCCGATGGTGGCATAGAGATTGGCTTTGTGCCCGCTTTCGTCGTGGATGAGTCGGCTCTCGACGCCAAACCCCGCCAAATAGTCCTGGACGAAGTGGATCAGGTCCAGATTGGAGTTCCTGCTGGTGGTATCGAAGCCGACAAGCCGGCGGATCATGTCCTCGGTCGAAATCGCCTGGGCGTTCATGTGCAATCGCTTTTCCGCATCGGGCTGAGAATCCCCGGATCACTCGTGCACAGCCCTGATAGTCGTATCGCAGCGTCCGTTCGTGCCACGCAGCCTGCCGCCATGCGGCGTGGTGCGTCGCGGCCCGTTCGTGCATTATCCGGCACCGAAAGACCTAGCCGAAATCGGAGAGACCTGTCTATGTCCGACCAACTGTTGGTGGAGCGCGACGGCGCTATCTGCACCGTTACGATCAACCTTCCCGAGAAACTCAATCCGATAACAGCGCCGGGAATGGTCGATGCGATCGTCGCCGCAATACACGACATCAACATGGATAGCAGCGTTCGCGTGGCGATCATCACGGGCGCCGGGAAAGCGTTTTCCGCCGGTGGCGACTTGAAGCGGATGGCGGCGCCGGACAGTCCCGCGTACCGGCCGCCCGTGAGCTATGGCCAGAAGTTGACGGGGCGGTAAAAAGTTGTTGGCCGATGGCGTGCTTGTACAGGTCTTTGCGGTTCGGTGAAGAATATTTGCCTGTCTCCGCGTTGCTGGTGGATAAAACCTGATATTACCTATCCTTGGCTTCTCCTTGGCTTCGTTTTTTATGGTGCGATTGCCGCGCAGCGTCGGATATTGAGGCCGAGGGCACGCAGATTGACCACGTAGCGCATGGCCGGCATGCCGCGAATGCGTAGGTGAGCCAGGTTCATCTGGTACTTTAATCGCGACATGGTCGCTTCTATGCCGGCCCGCCATCTGTAGACGTCGCGGAAGGCATCGCTTTGTTCATAAAGCCGGCGCTTTTGGTTGGCAGCCCTGGCCGGGGTATATTGAAAGCGGGAAAATTGGCCGTCACGCTTGGCCGCCTGCACGGGACATCGCAGTATATCGGGACATTTTTGGCAGATGGAAAGGTCGAAACGGGCCTGCAGCTTGGCTTTGGCGAGCGAGGCTGAAACCGGTTCGACGTTATTGGGACAGCGCAAGACCAAGCCTTCTTCGTTGAGAGTGAAATCCTCCAACGTCAACCGTCCCGAGACGGCGCCTTTCGGCGGTCGCGCGGGCGCCACGAGATTGATGTTCTGTTCGCGCGTCAGAGCCATGTTGTCACTGGAACCGTAATGTGAATCACCCAGCATCACCGCCGGCGTCAGCGCGCGCTCGCTCAGATCATCCAGCGCATCGGCCAAGCGATGGCCGTCATGCACCGTCATCTTGTGGACCTCCACGTGGGTGATGAGGTCCGGTGTCGCGGCAACCGCCTCGTTACTGTCATCTTCACAATAGGTTTCGACGATCTGCGCCATGTATCCCTGACCCTTGTGCGCGTTGTAGCTCGCGTCCGGGTCGGCCGGATTGCCGACGGTATCGCACGGCACATCCTTTGGATCTCGAATCGCGGCGCGCTTTGCGTCACGATCGCCACACTCATCATCAACGATCTCGAACTGATCGCGCAGAACCCTCTCCAGGATCGCAAAACTGGAAAGCTTTGCCGCCGCCGTGTCACGGAATTGCAGCACCAGGGCCAGGAGATCCTGACCCGCTTCGCCGAGGCGGCGTTTTGAAACACTCGGCGCCGTATTCGCGAACGCGCCATTGCCCTCGCGATCGACATAGCGGCGGATCACCTCCTTGCTGATCTGCTCGTGCAGACCGGGATGATATCGCTCAAGCTCACGGGCAAACTTCGAGATGCTCTCAACAACGATACCAAGTCGTGTCAGCGCCCGCATCGCCGAACGAAGGGCCGTCGAATCCATGCGTTGGTGGCTGGTATCGACAGAGAATCCCTGCACCATCCGATCCGTCAAACACCGAAACAGCAATTCATCGAGACCTTGTTCGATAAACAGACGGCGATAGTTGCGCAGGGTTTTCTCACAGAAATAGCTGTCCGCTTCGCTGCGCACGTCCAAGGCATAGTGCCACGCCATATTGAAGGCCAGGGCCTCGACGGTCTCTGCATCGCTCAGATCGTGCAGCTGCTGCAAAAGCAAGACCCCGATGACAACGTGTAGATCCTTCGATGGTCGGCCCATGCGTTCATCAAGGTGACGGCAAAGATCGTCAACCGGAAGTTCGACAAGCAGATGGTTCCGAAAAACCCCGGCCCAGGATTGCTCCATCAGGCGCCGACGTTTGTCCCCGAAATAGGACCAGCGATCAAACAATTCTCCGGTCCGTCGGTCGCGTAAAGTAAACATGCACAATTATAACCCAGCCGACTCTCATGAGGAATCGACTTTTTACCGCCCCGTCGAATCTCGACGGGGCGGTAAAAAGTTGTTGGCCGATGGCGTGCTTGTACAGGTCTTTGCGGTTCGGTGAAGAATATTTGCCTGTCTCCGCGTTGCTGGTGGATAAAACCTGATATTACCTATCCTTGGCTTCTCCTTGGCTTCGTTTTTTATGGTGCGATTGCCGCGCAGCGTCGGATATTGAGGCCGAGGGCACGC
This sequence comes from Alphaproteobacteria bacterium, assembly GCA_965249845.1. Lineage (GTDB taxonomy): Bacteria > Pseudomonadota > Alphaproteobacteria > Bin65 > Bin65 > Bin65. The sequence continues at coordinate 1,935,104 of CBDFNA010000003.1, read as the reverse complement.
AGATTGACCACGTAGCGCATGGCCGGCATGCCGCGAATGCGTAGGTGAGCCAGGTTCATCTGGTACTTTAATCGCGACATGGTCGCTTCTATGCCGGCCCGCCATCTGTAGACGTCGCGGAAGGCATCGCTTTGTTCATAAAGCCGGCGCTTTTGGTTGGCAGCCCTGGCCGGGGTATATTGAAAGCGGGAAAATTGGCCGTCACGCTTGGCCGCCTGCACGGGACATCGCAGTATATCGGGACATTTTTGGCAGATGGAAAGGTCGAAACGCCTGCAGCTTGGCTTTGGCGAGCGAGGCTGAAACCGGTTCGACGTTATTGGGACAGCGCAAGACCAAGCCTTCTTCGTTGAGAGTGAAATCCTCCAACGTCAACCGTCCCGAGACGGCGCCTTTCGGCGGTCGCGCGGGCGCCACGAGATTGATGTTCTGTTCGCGCGTCAGAGCCATGTTGTCACTGGAACCGTAATGTGAATCACCCAGCATCACCGCCGGCGTCAGCGCGCGCTCGCTCAGATCATCCAGCGCATCGGCCAAGCGATGGCCGTCATGCACCGTCATCTTGTGGACCTCCACGTGGGTGATGAGGTCCGGTGTCGCGGCAACCGCCTCGTTACTGTCATCTTCACAATAGGTTTCGACGATCTGCGCCATGTATCCCTGACCCTTGTGCGCGTTGTAGCTCGCGTCCGGGTCGGCCGGATTGCCGACGGTATCGCACGGCACATCCTTTGGATCTCGAATCGCGGCGCGCTTTGCGTCACGATCGCCACACTCATCATCAACGATCTCGAACTGATCGCGCAGAACCCTCTCCAGGATCGCAAAACTGGAAAGCTTTGCCGCCGCCGTGTCACGGAATTGCAGCACCAGGGCCAGGAGATCCTGACCCGCTTCGCCGAGGCGGCGTTTTGAAACACTCGGCGCCGTATTCGCGAACGCGCCATTGCCCTCGCGATCGACATAGCGGCGGATCACCTCCTTGCTGATCTGCTCGTGCAGACCGGGATGATATCGCTCAAGCTCACGGGCAAACTTCGAGATGCTCTCAACAACGATACCAAGTCGTGTCAGCGCCCGCATCGCCGAACGAAGGGCCGTCGAATCCATGCGTTGGTGGCTGGTATCGACAGAGAATCCCTGCACCATCCGATCCGTCAAACACCGAAACAGCAATTCATCGAGACCTTGTTCGATAAACAGACGGCGATAGTTGCGCAGGGTTTTCTCACAGAAATAGCTGTCCGCTTCGCTGCGCACGTCCAAGGCATAGTGCCACGCCATATTGAAGGCCAGGGCCTCGACGGTCTCTGCATCGCTCAGATCGTGCAGCTGCTGCAAAAGCAAGACCCCGATGACAACGTGTAGATCCTTCGATGGTCGGCCCATGCGTTCATCAAGGTGACGGCAAAGATCGTCAACCGGAAGTTCGACAAGCAGATGGTTCCGAAAAACCCCGGCCCAGGATTGCTCCATCAGGCGCCGACGTTTGTCCCCGAAATAGGACCAGCGATCAAACAATTCTCCGGTCCGTCGGTCGCGTAAAGTAAACATGCACAATTATAACCCAGCCGACTCTCATGAGGAATCGACTTTTTACCGCCCCGTCAAGATTCGGCTATAGCTCCCGCCCGTGGAGGTGCGCGACTGGTATATCGAGGGCGTGCAGCGTATCCCCAACGCGATCGATGAGCTGCGAGTGCCGCTGATCGCCGCCGTCAACGGCCCCGCGGTCGGCGGCGGCTGCGACCTGGCTTGCATGGCGGATATTCGCATCGCCGGCGAATCGGCCAGGTTCGCGTCGAGCTTTATCCGCCTCGGCATCATTCCGGGGGACGGAGGCGCCTACTTCCTGCCGCGTGCGGTCGGCGGCTCGCGCGCCGCCGAGATGATCTTTACCGGCGCCGCGATCGACGCCCGGCAGGCGCTTGCCTGGGGTCTGGTTTCGAGGGTGGTACCGGACGCGGAACTGATGGCTGCAGCGAAAGATCTAGCCGAGCGTATTGCCGCCAATCCCGGATACGCGCTGAGAATGGCAAAGCGCCTGATGCGGGAGGCTCGGCATGCCAATCTGGATGGCGTGCTCGAGCTTTCCGCGGCGCTCCAGGCGATCGCCCATACCACGCCGGAATATCGCGAGGCAATCGACGCATTTACGGAAAAGCGCCAACCCGACTTCTCCAAGACATGAATTCGGGCAAAGGCGTGTTGCCGAGTCTGCCTGAGGATGCGGTTGCGGCCCGCCCGGACGAACTCAAGGGCCAAATGCCCACCGCCTTCGCCATCGAGAAGCAGCCGGGAGAAGTTACGGCGCAGCAGCCCAAGAAATTCTTCCTGAGGCGAGGGATTGCCCATTTGCATCCCCGGCAGGTGTACCTGATCGATGAAATGCCGCTGACCCCGGCCAGGATGGTAAACCGGGAGGGCCTCAGGCAATATCGCGACGCGGCTCCAATACATCCGCCGTATGCCCATATCGCACCGTCTTCGGCGCACGTCGAGCGCCTATGCGCCAATTGTCCTTGACTTTGCCGAGGCAGCCGGACCACTCTAAGCGATCGCTCAAACAGATTCCCGATCACGCTCGCCGCTAGGTGGAGCGCCATGGTCCGAGTTCAGCAGCGCAGGGCCCGGCCCAGAGATTCCGAAGCCGTTTGAGGCTCGGGATACAGCGGAGGAGGCACCCAACAATGCGATTCATGTATATGTCGGAGGGCGATACCCATCCCGGGCAGACCCATCAGGCGCGATACCGGGACCTGGTCGAGCAGGTTATCCACGCCGAGAAATGGGGATTCGACCTGTTCGGAGTCTCGGAACAGCATTTGGCAATAGGTTCCGCGACGACCTCATCGCCCGAAGTCCTTTACGGTTACCTGTATGGAAAAACCAGCCGCATCCGGTTTAGACACGCCATTACGCTGATTCCGGTCAACCATCCCCTGAAGATCGCCGCGAACATCGCGGTTGCCGATATTCTGTCCAATGGACGCATCGAACTCGGTGTCGGACGGGGCAATACGACCCTGTCGTTGCGCGCGTTCGAAGTCGATCTGTCTACAAACCGCGAGATGGCGATCGAGGGTATCGAGATCTTGAAAAAGGCGTTCTCGGAAAACGTCTTCATGCATTACGGGGAGCATTACAAGATCCCGCCCCGTTCGCTGGTTCCGAAGCCGATTCAAAAGCCCTTTCCCAACATTTATATGGCAGCCACCAGCCCCGAGAGTCATCACCTTTGTGCGGATTTGGGAATCGGCGCACTAACGTTCTCCAGCTATTTGGGTTTCGATTTCATCGAAAAGAGCATCGCCGAGTACCGGCAAAGAATAAAGCAGACCCGTAAGAAGGGAGGCCACGTCAACGAATCGGTGGGCGTGCTGCTGCACGCTTATTGCGACGAAACGGACGATATGGCCCGCGAGGTGGCCGGAGAGGCCAACTTGAACTACGTTTTCGTGGCGGCCTCGGGATACCCGCGGCTCGCCAAGATGGAGAAGACCTACAAATACATGGGCGCCCTGGCCCAAGTGGGCGAAAAGCTCAACGACGTCGATTACTTCATCAACGACTCGGGCGCGGCGGTAATCGGTTCGCCCGAGACCTGCATCAAGCAGATCGAGCGGTTCCAGCAGGCGGGCGCCGAAGAGGTTCTGCTCAGGATTGACAGCGTCCCCCACGACAAGATCATGAAGTCGATCGAGCTCTTCGGGCGGCATGTGATTCCCCACTTCCGGCACCCTGAAAACATCGTGCGGCCGCCGAATGAAATTCTCGACGACATTCGGACAATGCGCGAACAGGCAAAACAGGAGGGCGTGTACGTGACCCTGCCAACCAAACAAGAGGGGAAAGCAGCGCAAGCTTAGCCCGAAGATACCAGCGAGAAAGGTTTCACCATGAGCCGCATAATTGAGATGCTGACAGTCAATGTGCAGGTGCGCGACATGGCGGAGGCTGTCGCCAAGGTTCAAGCGATGGGGCTGGAGCCCTTACCGCTATCGCATATGCCGGGCCCGCCGGCATACATAGACGATGTCTCGGTTCCTTTCGGTACCAACAGCCATATCTCGCTGATCACGCCGAACAGCGAGAAATCGCAGATCAACGATTTGTTGGAAAAACGGGGCCCAGGCCTCAACTCGCTCACGGTTCGTGTCGAGAATCTGCGCCAAGTTATGGACGAATGGAGCAAGGCTGGCCTCAAGTGGAGCTTCCCGGAGCCCCAGGCCCTTCTTCCTCCCAACTCGCCCGTCGTGGGCTACGCACCCGATCTGCTGTGGGCGAACTGGGTGCGCCCGAGTTCGTTCTTCGGAGTCACGGTGGAGGTGTTTGAATTCGAGGGCAAGTTCGGCCGTCACACTTGATCGCCATAAAGTCACGCTTGATCGCCAAAAAATAGCGGAGGAAATTTCATGCCCGGCGACGTTTACGACAAATTCGAGAGCCTGTTGATCGAGCGCAAGGGTAACGGCGTCATTCTGATCACCATGAACCGGCCCGAGAAGCTGAACGCTATGACCTACGAAATGCATTCGGAGTTGGCCAGGATCTGGGACACCGTCGACGAAGACAGTGCGGCCAAGGTGGCCGTGATCACAGGCGCCGGCCGGGCCTTCTCAGCCGGCAACGATTTGAACAATCCCGACCCGGACGCGGACATGGTACGAGAGATCATGTCGGACGCGCTGAAGATCGTTCGTGGCATGATCGATTGCAGTAAGCCGATCATCTCCGCCATAAACGGCGTCGCGGTCGGTGGCGGAGCCCAGGTCGGGCTGCTCGCCGATCTCAGCGTCGCTGCCGAGGACGCCAAGATCATCGACGGCCACACGACAGTGGGCGTAACTGCGGGCGACCACGGGGCGCTGATCTGGCCGCTCTTGTGCGGCATTTCGAAGGCAAAATACTATCTCTTCAATCTCGAACCCCTGACAGGGGCAGAGGCCGAGCGCATCGGGGTCGTGACCAGCGCTGTACCGAAGGAAGAGGTATTGGCCACGGCACTGGAATGGGCCGACCGCATTGCGAACATGTCCCAAATCGGCATTCGCGGCACCAAGAGCGCGATGAACGGTTGGCTGCGGATGGCGTTGCCCATCCTTGAGCACTCCGCCGCGCTGGAAATGGCGGATTTCTTCCACCCCGACGTCCATGAAGCTCGCGCGGCGTTCCGCGAAAAGCGGGAACCGCGGTTCCCTTCGGCGCAATGATGCCGGAATGTGGATCGGAAGACCGTAACTTGTTGGGTTGACAGGAAACCCGATTGACGACGAGGGAGCATTGGGACGGCCGCAATCCAGCTTGCACGAACGGACCGAACGGAGCCTGCCCGGCCTCCTGCTCGAACGCATACGCGCCGGACCGGATGAGGTAGCGTTCCGCGAGAAGCACTTGGGCGTCTACAAGGGCTACACATGGTCCCAGCTCGGCGCAGAGGTCGAGCAGGTGACCCTCGGTCTGAAGGAGCTGGGCGTAAAGAGCGGAGATCGCGTCGTCGTCATGGGCGACGCTTGTATCGAATGGGTCGTCGCGGATTACGCCATCATGGCGGCGGGCGCCGTCACGGTCGGCATCTACGCCACCTGCGCACCCAGCGAGGTCGCGTTCATCCTGTCCGACTGCGGGGCTAACATCGTCATCCTCGAAACCCAGGAGCACCTTGACAAGCTGCTGCCGGTCCTGGATCAGCTGCCGGATGTCTCGCGGTTCGTGGTCATCGACACCCGGGCCCTGTTCATGTTCGAACACCCGATGTACATGACCTTCGACGAACTTCGGGAACTGGGTTCACGGCGAATTCGGCGGAACCCGGGCGAATTCGAGGAGACGATCGGTCGGGTGGGTCCGGCCGACCTGGCGACGATCATCTATACGTCGGGCACGACGTCCAATCCCAAGGGCGTCATGACTACCCACCAGAACCTGCTGTTGTCCGGCGAAAGTTTTCTGTACTGCAAGCCCGAGATGCGCGAGCAGCGGCACAGGGTGGTGGCCCACCTGCCGCTGGCGCACGGGGTTGGTCGGGTTATCGCCTCGATTCTTCCCCTGCAGACCGCCTTGGTGCCGTTTTTCTGCGAGGAGATTGACGAGTTTGCCGAGACCATCCGCGAGGTGGCGCCCAATTTCGCGTTGTTGCCGCCCCGGTTCTGGGAGAAGATGGCCGCCCAGCTCCTGGTGAGCGTGGACACCGGCTCCCGCTTCAAGCGTCGTGCCTACCTGGTCGCCGCGGCAATCGGCAAGAAAGTGGTCAAGCACCGCTACGCCAATGAATCCATCCCCCTTCACCTGCGGCTCCTCTATTGGTTCGCCCGCCAGCTGGTCTTCAAGCAGATACTCGAGAAAGTGGGCATGGGCCGGATGGAGGTCGCATTCACCGGCTCGGCACCAATGCCGCCGCATGTGACCCAGGTCTGGCACCTGTGGGGTGTGGATCTGCGGGAGATGTACGGGCTTACCGAGTGTTTCGGAGTCACCATCGCTCAGTTCCATCCGTTTCCCGAGCCCGGCGATATCGGTGCGCCGACGACCCTGGAAACCTTCGAGTTCAAGCTCGCGGAAGACGGCGAAATGATGTTGCGCTCACCGGCAGTGTGCGCGGGCTACTGGAACCGGCCGGATCTCTGGAGCGAGTTGATGACGTCCGACGGATGGTTGCATACAGGCGACATCGCCGAACGAACGGAGTCGGGTGCGATCCGTCTGGTCGACCGCCGCAAGGATATCATGATCACGGCGGGCGGAAAAAACGTGAGCCCGCAACAGATCGAAAAAGTGCTCAAAGGCAGTCCGTATGTGTCCGAGGCCATCGCTATCGGCGAGAGCAGGCGCTACGTGACCGCCCTGCTCATGCTGGACTATACGACGGTTTCGGAATGGGCCCAATCTCATAAAATTTCGTACACGTCCTATACGAATCTCGTGACCCGGCCCGAGGTCGAATCGCTGATGGACGAAGAAATGAGCAAGGCCAACCAGTTCCTCGCGAGAGTCGAACAGGTAAAGTATTTTCGAATTATTCCACAGGAACTGGATCCGGAAGAAGGGGAAACAACGCCAAATTTCAAGATCAAACGTGCGTTGATATCGAAGATGTTCTCTGAGCAAATCGAATCAATGTATGAAATGAAGACAGAGGAACTGTTTGAGAAAGCGGCGGCCGGCTGAGCAATGTCGCTTGCATCAATGCGGTGTAGAAGGGCAACTAGCCAAATCATGCAGCCAAGGGAGGAAATGTTATGCGGTATATTCAATGCTTCCTGATCCTGACAGTCGCGGTGTTTTTTTCCGCGTTGGGATCCGATAGAAACGCGGCGCGCGCCGCCGACGAATATGTGCTAGGTATTTCCGGCGTAATGAGCGGCCCCGGCGGCAGCAGCTATCTGCCGATGGTGGAGGCGGTCAGGGTCTACTTCGAAAAGGTCAACGATGACGGCGGAATCAATGGCCGCAAGGTCAAGCTCATCATTCGCGATAACGCCAACGATCCGCTCCGCGCGGTGGCCGATCTCAAGTCCTTTGCCGACGTGGATGGCCTCAATGGGGTCATCTTCGCGTCGACCTCGGGAACCGTAGGCGCTTACACCAAGGAGAGCCGCCGGATATCGATGCCGACGATCTACGTCAACGCCTGCTATCCGCCGGCAACGCCACCGAAACCCAACCCCGAATTCTTCTGCCCGGGCATCAGCACGCTGGTCGATGCTTTCACTCTAGTCGACCTGTTGTTCGAACTCATGAAGGGCAAGGACATCACCCTGGGCTTCGTGACCTCGGACGTTCCGGGCGCGCGGATTGCGGCGCAAAAGCTCATGGCACCCTATGCCAAGAAGAAAGGGGCCAAGGTGGTCGGAGTCGCCGTGGCGCCCGTGACGATGATGGACCTCGTCCCAATTACTCGCGGATTCAAGAACAAGGGGGTCAACGCGATCATCAGCTACACTTACACGCATCATATGCTGGCGACCGCAGAAGCGGTCGGCAAGCTGAACTACGATGTCACGTACCTGATGGCCGCCAACATACCGGGCGCATTGACCCAGATGGCGCAGCTCAAGAATCCAAAAATATTCGCCATGGATCATTTCTCGCTGGTGAGCGAAGGCAAACCCGTCCACAAGGGCATCATCCCCGCGGCGAAGAAATACGGTTACGATTATCCGGTATCCGATATTCGCTTCGGCTGGCGCGCCGCTATGGTCACCGGGGCAGCTCTCAAGGCCTGCGGTTGGCCGTGCAGCCGCAAGAAACTCGTCGAGGTCCTGAACACGCTGGTGGTGGACGACCAGGATATGATCGACCTCAATGGCGGTCCGGTGACTTTCACGAAGACCAACCACACCAGCCCGTCGAAGGCCTATCGAGTCTATTCCTGGAGCAAGTCGAAGAATGCCTTGTCGACTTCGGTCGACTGGTTCGTCAAGCCAGAGATGGACTGGGTCGCCAGGAAGAAGTAGCCGAAAAATCGCGGCTAGGGAACATCAAGGCGGTTGGCCGGGGTGAGCCGTTGGCCAGCGACTGAGTTGCGCTCAAGAGCGCCATTTGCCGGGTCTGACCGAAGGGTTTGGCCGGGGTGGCGCATGCGTTCGGCGCATTAACCATGCTCGCTGACATTCTGGTCTTGCTGTCGATCTATGCGCTGCTTGGAGCGGGCTACGTCATCGTTTACCGCTCCAGCCGGGTTCTCAACTTTGCCTATCCCGAAATCTTCATGGTGGGCGCCTATCTGTGCTTCACCATCGTGGCGAGCCTACAACTCCATGCCCATATGATCTTTCCCCTGGGGATCGTCATCGGCATCGTCGCCGGAGTTTTGATCTACCTGTTCCTGATGGCTCCGATGGCCGGCCAGCCGGTTTTCGCCGCCGTGTTGGTCACCATCGGCCTGGGCATTATTCTGCGCGGCCTGGTTTACATAAGATTCACCGGACAGAGTATATTTCCGGGCAGCGTGCTTGGGGTCGATAATTCGACCGTCGAGGTTTTTGAAGGCTTGAGCATTACCCGCTACGGTCTGGTGATGGCCGTGTTGTCATTGGTAATCATCACGGGCCTGCTGCTGTTCTTCCGCTATTCCAGGCTTGGTATGCAGATGCGTGCGGCGTCTTTCGACCCAAAGCTCGCTGCTTACCGCGGCATGAACATCCACTTGCTGTTCGCACTCGCCTGGGGCATCTCGCTGGGCATCGGCGCGTTCGCCGGCGCACTCTACGGCATGAACTACCAGATCGGCATTGCCATCTCCGCTGTGGGGATCAAGGCGCTCGTGGTGGCGCTGGTCGGCGGGATGGACAGCCTGACCGGCCTTATCCCGGCCGCCCTGATTGTCGCCACGATGGAGATTCTGGTGCAGCGATTCATCGATCCTGCACTGTCGGAAGTCATTCCTTTCATCGCGCTTGTTATTATCCTGCTCTTGCGTCCCTGGGGCCTTCTCGGCACCAAAGAGATGATCGATAGGGTGTAGAGCCATCGCCACGCGCAGATCGGGTTATTACAAGACGGACTACGCTAGGGACATGGCGCTGTTCGATACGCCTTACCGCAAGGCGGGGGTGGCGATGCTGCTCGTCGCGGGCTTGATATTGCCGCTGATTGCGGGCAACCAAATCCTTCACATCTTCAACCTGACAATGCTGGCGATTGTAGGTGCGCTGGCGCTAAATCTGCTGACGGGCTTCGCCGGTCAGCTTTCCCTGGCCCACGCCGCATTTCTCGGCGTCGGTGGCTATGTCAGCCACTTCGTATCGCAGGCCGGCATCCCCTTCCCCTTGGTTGTGCTCGCTGCGATGGCTTTCGGCGCCGCCCTCGGCTTCATCGTCGGGGCCCCGGCCCTGCGCCTGCGAGGCCTCTACATCGTCCTCGTCACGGTGGGCTTCCACTACATCGTCCTCTATTTGATTCATGTGTACCAATCGAGCGGCGAAGAAAGCATTCTGGCGCTGACCGGTTTCTTGATGCCGACTGCCGATCTGGGCTTTGTCGTCTTGGATTCGACGGTGCGGTGGTTCTACTTTCTCGGTGCGGTCCTGATCCTCACGACCGCTTTTTGCCTAAACTTGGCCAGGACGCGCGTCGCCCGGGCATGGATTGCCTTGCGGGAACGGGACCTTACAGCTGCGGCTCTTGGCATCAATCTGGCGGTCTACAAACTCAAGGCATTCGTTGTCAGCTCTGCCCTCGCCTGCATGGCCGGGTCCCTCCTTGTCTACTATCTGGGATCGGTCTCAGCGGAATATTACACGCTGGATTTGGCCGTTTCGTACCTGGCCATGGTCGTGATCGGCGGCTACGGTTCGATATTCGGATCGTACCTGGGCGCGTGCTTCATCGCCCTCATGCCGTTCTTTATTACCTGGCTGTTCGAGCTTTTCGAGGCTAGCCCTCGAATACAAGTGCAGCTTCTGGTGCCGAGCCAGGTCATCGTTTTCGGCCTGGCGATGATCGGCTTCCTCATCTTCGAGCCGCGCGGCCTGATCGGCATCTGGCGGCGAATACGGGTGTATTTCGAGCTTTGGCCCTTGAGCAGGTCCATCCTTGCCGTTCGAAGGGATTGAAGGCATGGAGAATGTTTCGGCCCGCTCGCCGTTGCTAGAAGTCATCGGTCTGGAAGTGGTCTACCACCGGGCCGTTACCGCGGTCCAGGGCGTGTCGCTGACTGCCGAAGAGGGATCGATTACGGCGCTTGTCGGCACCAACGGGGCCGGCAAGTCGACGACGTTATCGGCGATCGCCGGCTTCATGCGCGCCGAAGACGTCCGCATCACCGAGGGCGATGTGCGCTTCGGTGGCACCTCGATCAAGGGCCGGCGAAACGACCAGATCAGCGCCTTGGGCATCGGTTACGTGCCCGAGCGCGAGAAGATATTTCCGACGCTGTCGGTGCGAGAGAATCTGACCGCTTGCCGGTCTCGCGGCGGATCTGATCGTGCAATGAGCATCGAGCAAGTGTTCGACCTGTTCCCGCGATTGGCGGAGCGACCGAACACGATCGCAGGCTATCTCTCCGGAGGCGAGCGGCAGATGCTTGCCATATCGATGGCGCTGCTCGGTGGGCCGCGGCTGTTGTTGATCGACGAAATGACCCTAGGACTGGCGCCGATCATCGTCCAATCGCTCGTCGAGACCGTGACCAGGCTTCGCGACGAGCACAATGTCACCGTCCTGGTGGTCGAGCAGAATGCGAGCATCGGGATCGAGATGGCCGACTATATCTACGTCATGGAAAACGGCCGCATCGCCTTCGACGGCCCGCCCGAACGGCTCCTTCGGCACGAGGACTTCCAGGAATTTTATCTCGGCATGGAGCGGGAGGGCGGACATAAACATTATCGGGACGTCAAGCAGTATCGGCGCAAGCGGCGGTGGTTCGGTTGATGGCGGAAGCCGGCTCGATCCTCAGCGTGAATAATGTTTCTTTGCGCTTCAAAGGGCTGGTTGCCCTGGACAGCGTGTCGCTCGACGTGCCAGAGGGGATCATTTTCGGCCTTGTCGGGCCCAACGGCGCCGGCAAGACCTGCCTGCTCAATGTGGTCAGCGGCGTTATTCCCCAATCGGAAGGTCAGGTCTATTTCGACGGTCGGGAAATCTCCGATATTCCCCTGCACCAGCGCGTTGATGTGGGCATCGGTCGGACGTTCCAAGGCGTCGAACTGATCGCGGAACTGTCGGTCCTTGAAAACATGCTCATTGGCCGCCACCACTTAATGACAACCGGCGTGATCGCCGGCGGTCTGTTTTTCGGAGCAGCTCGCAAAGAGGAGATGCTCCATCGTGAGGCGGTCGAGGAGATCATCGAGTTCTTCGAGCTGGAGCGCTACCGCAGAAGTCCCGTCGGCATGCTGCCTTTCGGGGTTCAGAAACTGGTCGGGGTCGCCCGGGCTATCTGCTCGGAGCCGCGCCTGCTGCTGCTCGACGAGGTCGCCTCGGGCCTCAACAGCCAGGAAAAACAGGATCTTTCCCGCTTCATGCTACGGATCAAGCATACGCGTCAGATCACGATGGTGTGGGTGGAACACGACGTACGCATGGTCTCGGAATTGGCGGATGCGGTCACGGTCCTGGACTACGGGCGCGTCGTGGCCCAGGGATCCCCAGACGAAGTGCTGCACGACCCGTCTGTTCAACGCGTTTTTCTAGGCCAAACCGCCGGTGACGGTTGAAGGTCGTCGGCTACTACCTCCGACTTACGAAGCAGAAAATATGAACAAGGAAGACCTCTGCTACCTGTCGGCGACAGAGATGGCGAAAGCGGTTCGCGACAAGCAGCTCTCGCCCGTCGAGATCACGGAAGCTGTGCTGGAGCGGATCGAAGAACTGAACCCCAAGATCAATGCGTTCTTCACCGTAACGGCCGAGCTTGCAATGGAAGCGGCGAAACGGGCCGAAGCGGCGGTCGCAACGGGCGGGCCGCTCGGCGCGCTCCACGGCGTCCCGGTGTCTTTCAAGGATTCCATGCATACCAAGGGTGTGCGGACAACCCTGGGCTCGAAAATATTGGAACATAACGTTCCCGACCAGAATGCACCGGTGGTGGAACGGGTATTGTCCGCGGGTGCAATAATGCTCGGGAAAACCACCATGCCCGAGTTCGCCTGGAAGGCGATGACCGATTCGCCGCTCCAGGGCATTACCCGGAATCCATGGAATCTCGATTACACGCCGGGCGGCTCGAGCGGTGGCGCCAGCGCTCAGATCGCGGCCGGCATGGGGCCGCTCGCGATGGGCACGGATGGCGGCGGCTCTATTCGAATTCCCTCTTCGTTTGCAGGCATTTACGGCATCAAACCCAGTTTCGGGAGGATTCCGGTTTATCCCTCGAGCGCCTTCGACGCGCTTTCTCACACGGGGCCGATGACCCGCACCGTAGCGGACGCGGCGCTGGCTCTTGCTGTTGCCAGCGGACCGCACCCGGCCGATCGGCTGTCGCTCGAAGGCCCGGCCGCCGATCACACTGAAGCGCTCAAGGCAGGTATCGCCGGTTTGCGTGTCTGTTGGAGCCGGGATCTCGGCTATGCGACGGTCGACGGACAGGTAAAGGACCTGACGTCCGCGGCGGCCCGGGTGTTCGCGGAACTGGGTTGCCATGTCGAGGAGGCAACTCCGGATTTCGGGGATTTCACCGAAGTATATCGGACCTTCTTTCGGACCGGCGTCGCGACCTCCATAAGGGGATTTCTGGACGAACGGGAAGACGAGTTGGATCCGGGCCTGGTCAATATCGGGCGTGCCGGGCTGGAGCTGAGCGCGGTCGATGTCGGCAAGGCTCAGGTGCAGCGCCACCAGCTCTACGATCGGGTCAGGCGTTTTTTCGAGAAGTATGACCTGCTGCTGACACCATCGGTGGCCGTGCCGCCGTTCCGCGCCGGAGCGCCCTCGCCCGAGCCTGAGCACGGTCATGGCGAGAATTGGATCGCCTGGGCGCCGTTCAGCTTTCCCTTCAATTTGACCCAGGTGCCAGCCGCTTCGGTCCCGGCCGGCTTCTCTGCCGAGGGGCTTCCCGTCGGACTTCAAATCGTGGGTCCGCGCCTGGCGGACATTCGGGTACTTCAGGCGTCCGCGGCCTACGAGACGGCAAGACCCTGGACGCAGCATCGCCCAAGCATCGGGGGCTGAGCCGGATCGTCGGCCATGGCGGCCGTGTAGAACGAGGACATCGCAATGAGCGTCGAGCAGAAAATCCTGGCCGCCGGAATCGAATTGCCGTCGCCGGCCGCGCCGTTTGCCAACTATGTGCCCTTTGTGCGCGAGGGCAATCTCGTGTTTATCGCGGGCCAGGGACCTATCGGCCTGGACGGCAAGATCGCTTATGTGGGCAGAGTCGGGAGCGATCTGAGCGAAGAGGACGGTTATCGATCTGCGCGATGCTGCGGCCTCAATTGCCTTGCGCAGATCCGCGAGGCGCTTGGCACGCTGGATGCCTTGAAACGCGTCGTCAGTCTGCGCGGATTCGTCAATTCGGCAGAGGATTTTTTCAATCAGGCCCAAGTCGTGAACGGGGCTTCCGATCTGATGGTTGAAGTTTTTGGCGAAGCCGGCCGTCACGCCCGGGCCGCGGTCGGTACATCCGTCCTGCCCATGAATATCGCGACTGAGGTGGAGCTGATCGTCGTGGCCAAGGGCTGAATCCCGCAACAATGCTGCCAAGTTGCGTATGAATATCGCGGATGAGCAATAATCAACGGGCGTTTCGCTTTCCCACCACGGACGGTCTGACGGTGCGCGGGATAAGTTGGGGCGCCGGGCGCATTTGATGAGTTAGCTCTCCAGGAGATAGGGCTCCATAGCGTCGCGGAAATCGGCCGGCAACGCAGTTGCCCGCCTGGTCTCGAGGCTGATGCTCGCGGATACGAGCTTCAGGTGAAATGCGGGTTCGCTCGTGGGCAGCTTCAACGCGTCGATCTTCCAGGTGATCGAACTCTGGCCGAGACGTTCGATAGCGACATCCAGGCAAAGCTTGTCGCTGAGCCAGGCGTAACCGACGTAATCGCAGCTCGCGTGAACCATCGGCGCGCCCAAGCCGCGGACCTCCTGAAGATCTCTGAAGGTGATGCCGACGACGTCCCGGTAGAAGGCTTCCATGGCCTCGATCCCGAGAGCGAAGGCGTTTACCGAATATAGCGTGCTGGCGGGATCCGTATCGCCCCACATGACTGTCCGCTCATATCGATAGGATCTGCTCATTGGAACTTGATTCTCCGGGTCGCATCAATAGCAGATTGAAACAAGAGCCATTGACCGGGGCAGCGACCTCTCGCACAATGATTGAGCGCTCACTCGTATCGTCGTTTCAGTTTATCGAATTATGTGGGTGGGCACAATGTTTGCGACCGTCGGCGCCATGGATTCAATACCTGGAAGATCTTGCGTCTCTGAATCCAATAGGTTGAAATTTGGATATTTGACGCCTCACCGGCCGTTTTTGGTCTTGGGCGCGTCTCGACGCGGTTATTGCCACTTCGAGAGTCGTGGACTGAGTCCCTTAGGAGCGACAGTGCCATCTGCAGGCAAGTCGCACATTCCGAGCGGACCGAATTAATCGGCCCGAAGAAGGAAGAAATTTGATGCGGTTCATGTACTTGTCGGAAGGGGACGCCGCCCCCGGACAGACACATCAAGCGCGGTATTGGGATTTGGTGGAAGAGGTTATCCACGCTGAAAAATGGGGCTTCGATCTGTTTGGCGTGTCGGAGCAGCACATGGCCGTGGGCGCGGCGACGACGGCGTCGCCGGAGGTGTTGTACGGTTATCTTTACGGCAAGACGAGCCGTATACGATTTCGGCACGCGATCTCGCTGATTCCGGTCAATCATCCTCTCAAGGTCGCGGCGAATGTCGCCGTTGCCGACATTTTGTCCGGCGGTCGCATCGAAGTTGGAATCGGTCGCGGCAACACCACGCTCTCGCTGCGTGCGTTCGAGGTCGATCTCAGCACCAATCGGGACAAGGCGCTCGAAGGAATCGAGATCCTGAAGAAGGCCTTCACGGAAGGTCCCTTCATGTTTTACGGCGAGCACTACAAGATTCCGCCGCGTTCACTTGTCCCTAAACCGATCCATAAACCGCACCCGAAAATCTACATGGCAGCGTCGAGCGTTGACAGCCACCTTCACTGTGCCGATCTGGGAATCGGGGTACTCTCGCTATCGAACTTCCTTGGCTGGGATTTCCTCGCGGGAAATATCGCTCAATACCGTGACGGTATAAAGAAAACACGTGCCAAGGGCGGCTACGTGAATGAGTCTGTGGGCGTCCTTATCCACGCTTATTGCGACGAGACGGACGAAATGGCGCGCCAGGTTGCTGGAGACGCCAACCTGGACTATGTGCACGTCGCCTATACGGGTTACCCGCGCTTGGCGAAGTTGGATGAGTCCTACAATTACATGGGGGCGCTTGCAAAAGTCGGCGCGAAAATCAACGATATCGACTATTTCATAAATGACTCGGCAGCCGCGGTAATCGGCTCCCCCGAAAGTTGCATTGAGCAAATCGAACAATTCCAGAAGGCAGGCGCAGACGAAGTGCTGCTTCGGATCGACAGTGTTCCGCACGACAAGATCATGAAATCCATCGAGTATTTCGGACGCTATGTAATCCCGCACTTCAAGCATTCGGAAAATATCGTGCGACCGCCGCAAGATGTGCTCGACGACATTCGCGCGATGCGTGAGCAGGCAAAGCAGCAAGGGGTTTACGTCGAGTTGCCGAAGAAGCCGGTGCAGTCCGCTCCGGCGGCAAGCTAGAATCGTCGTCCATGAGCGATGCCGCGACTACCAAACCCGCCAATTTGCTGTGCGAGGAGGCGGTGTTCGGCGTTCTCTTGATCACTTTGAATCGACCGCAGGTCCTGAACGCCATGACCTACGACATGCTGTCACGTCTGGCGCGATTTTGGGACGAGGCTGACCGGGATGCCGACATTAACGTCGTGGTCATCACGGGCGCGGGCAGGGCTTTCCGTACGGGCAACGACCTCAACAACCCCGATCCCGACGCGGAAATGGCGCGGCGGATCATGGATGATGTCGGTCGTGTCGTCCGAGGCATGGTCGAGTGCTCCAAACCCGTAATATCCGCCATCAACGGCGTGGCCGTGGGCGCCGGAGCGATGCTGGCGCTGGTCGCCGATATCAGTATTGCGGCGGAAGACGCCCGCATCGTCGATGGGCTGGTGAATGTCGGCGTGACCTCCGGCGATCACGCTCCTCTGATCTGGCCCTTACTTTGCAGCATGCCCCAGTCAAAATACTATTTTTTCAATTTGAAATCGCTTTCCGGCCAGGAGGCGGAACGACTTGGCTTGGTGACCAAGGCCGTTCCTCGGGAACAGGTGCTGACGACCGCACTGGAGATCGCGGAACGTATGTGCGGGATTTCGCAAGTGGGCATTCGAGGGACCAAACGGGCTCTCAATGGCTGGCTGCGGCGCGCCTTGCCCATATTCGAGCATGGCGCAGCCCTGGAAATCGCCGATTTCTTCTATCCGGACGTCCTGGAGGCAAGGGCTGCATTTCGCGACAAGAGAGTGCCGGAATATCCGTCGGCGCGATGAACGGATGCCGGGCATGTAATACCAGCGGGGGACCGGCGACTCGACGGGGAAGCCGGGGATAAGTTTGTTGCAAAAGCTCGATTACGTGACGCGCAAAGACCGGATCAGTGTTGAGGTCGGAGGTCTCGATCAGCGCCGAAATCTGAAGTTCCGTGCCTTTGTCCAGCTGGTGCTGAGGCCGGTCTTCGACGACCTCGAGGCGAAATTCGGGTTCAGGAAAATGGGCCTTCGGGGGGTGACGCCGGGTCAGTATTTCCAGGATTTCCGGAACATTCCCCGGCCCTACGGTTATGGCAGCGTCTTCGAGAGGGTACATCGCATCGGCCTCAGCCGGTGCGTTACCCACGAGGGAGGCGGCGACAACCGCGAGCCGCGGCGCGTCGAACGTCTGATCCTCGAAACCCGCGCTGATCTCTACGCCCGGGAGGCCTTGGGCGATCCTCCGTCCGTTGGCTTCGAGCCCCCTCTTGGGGACATGGTCCCAGCGGGCCGCGGCCGAGTCTTGCACGTTCTGACCCGCCCCTCTGCGGCGCCCGGGAAAAGACAGGTGCGAGACGTGCCGGAAGAACTCGAGTTTCTCAGCCTGCATGACTTCGAGGAGATATTTCCGACCGTCGAGCGATTGCAGCATGTCGATGACGAATTCGAGGAAATGGAACTGGAGGACATAGACGGGCCAATCGGCATCTGGGGTTTGCCTAATTCCGACGTCTTTCAGCACGTCAATGCCCTTGAGTACATATTCGCCATGGAGAACCGCATGACCGCCCTGTTCGCCGAGACGGGGCAGCCACTGGAGTGCTTCGTCGCAAAAATATCGCGGGTGATCTTCCGCAAGCCGAGCTTTGTCGGCGAAAGATTCATAGTGCGCTGCAGGTTGTTCCGACGCGCCGACGAAATCATTGCATTGGGTTCGTTCCACAAAGTCGATCCAGAAGGGGCCAAGGACAAACGCCCCTCGGTAGTACTTCGCATCGAAGTGGGAACAGCGGTGAGAAATTAGTCCACGGTAGCGGCGGGATAGTCTCGCTGCCGGCGGAGCAAAGTTGTGCCACTTAAGCACTTTCCGGCGACGGGGAGGGCGGGAGGATGCGTACCGTGAACTGTATCGGAATGTCCGTCTTGAGTGTCGGAACGGGATGAGCGAGCCCGCCACGGCGCGTGAATGTGGGATTTCGCACGAAAGTGCGAAGAAGATGCCTCGTTTCTCGGTTCCTCCGAGCTAACAGCGAAGTGCGCCGATTGGCACCGAACCCGCAAGCCGACTGACAGGATGAAAAATCAAGCGTCGGAAGGGAGCCGTTCGTCACCGGCGGGCTGGCCCAAAAAAACGACTATCATGCCCACCCTACGAGCTATGGCCAGAAGTTGGTGACGGGGTGAAGGGTTAAGGCGGCGTATCGTGGGGGTGATCGAGCCTCCACTTCTCCAACGAAGGAGTGATACGCCGTGAGTGACAATAACGTTTTGAAGCTTTCCCAGCCATCGACGTTTTCCGATCCGTTGACCGAGGTGCTGCGCAGCGGCGCCCGGTCCCTGCTGGCGCGGGCGGTCGAGGCGGAGGTTGCCGCGTTCCTTGATGGCCACTCCGAGGCGCGCACCGAAGAAGGCCGCCGACGGCTGGTGCGCCACGGCCACCTGCCCGAACGCGAGATCATGACCGGCATCGGCCCGGTTGCGGTTCGCGCGCCACGCGTTCGCGACCGCACGGGCCAGGGCGCCGACCGCATCCGGTTCAGCTCCGCGCTCCTGCCGCCTTATGCGCGGCGCTCGAAGAGCCTCGAAGTCCTGATCCCCGTCCTCTACCTCAAGGGTATCTCCACGGGCGACTTCGCCGAGGCGCTGGCGGCCTTGCTCGGGCCGGACGCCGGCGGCCTGTCGGCCTCGACCGTGGCGCGGCTCACCGAGGTTTGGGCGGACGAGCACGCGCACTGGCTGAAGCGGGATCTGTCGGCCAGGCACTATGTCTACTTCTGGGCCGACGGCATCCATGTGCAGGCCCGGCTCGAGGACGATGCGCAATGCCTGCTGGTCATCATCGGCGCGACGCCGGAGGGTAAGAAGGAACTCGTAGGCCTCATCGACGGGGTGCGCGAGAGCGCCCAATCGTGGCGCGAGCTGCTACTTGACCTCAAACGGCGCGGGCTCGCGGTCGCGCCCGAACTCGCCATCGCCGACGGCGCGCTCGGCTTCTGGAAGGCGATCGAGGAAGTGTGGCCCCGGACCCGCAGCCAGCGCTGTTGGGTGCACAAGACCGCCAACGTGCTCAACAAGCTGCCCAAGAGCCAGCACTCGAAGGCAAAGCGTGCTCTCCAGGAGATCTGGATTGTCAATCGGCTTTGAAGTTTGACCCCCGATCGGCGTGCAATATTGACCCCCCTGAGTGGCACGGCGGAGGTTGTCCCAGTAGTCAACAGGGGGGACCCGCGCGGCTTCGTGTACCCACGGATTGCCTTCCTCGCGCACCAGGCCCCGCAGCACCGCGATCGCAGGATCGCCCAGATGAACGATCTTGGCCCCAGTTTTGGAATCCGGCAAGCGCAGCTCGCCCCGGTCCAGGTCGACGTGTTCCCAGCGCAGCGTCAGGATTTCCCCCTTCCGGCATCCCGTCAGCATCAGCAGGCGGATCGCGGCGATCGCCGACGCCCGCTCCGATCCCTCCCGCTCGACCTCCCTCAGGACCTCGCCCAGGCGGCGGTATTCCTCGTCCGAGAGAAACCGCTCCCGCCGCTCTTCCCGGAAATGCTTGATGTTCCGGCACGGGTTGGAGCCGTCGGGACGCATCTGCCAGAGCTCCGCCACTGCGAACATGCGCGACAGCGTCGCCAGCATCCGGTTGGCGTTCGTCGGGGTCGCACGCATGTCGTGGTGCAGCGACGCGACATCGATGCGCTGGACATCCGGTACCCGGCGCGCGCCCAGCCGGGGCAGGATGTAGCCCTCGACCATCTTGCGGTATTGCCGCTTCGTATTGGGCTTGCAGTGGTCGGTCACGTATTCGTCGAGAAAGCGCCGGCCCAGTTCGGCGACGGTCGGCGCCTTGGCGTCCCGCAGGTCGCGTCCCGACAGGTCCTTGCCAGTCCTGGCGGCGGTGACGATCTCGGCGGCCCTGGCCCTGGCGGCGGCCGGGGAGATCGCTCCGTGCGGCCCGATGGAGACCTTCACGGCCCGCCCGCGGTCGCGGTACTTGACGATATAGGTCTTGCGCCCCGAGGGACGGACGCGGACACCGAAGCCCTTTATCTCGTCATCCCAGAGGAGATGCTCACGGTCCCGGGGTTCGAGGGCGTTGACGGTTCGTTTGGTGATCTTGGCCATTGCACACTCCGTTTCTCTTTGCCTGTTGGGAACCGCATGGGTACCCACAGGATGCAAATCGGAGTGTATTATAGTCGGCGACTGTCAGGTCGAAAAGACCATAACACCATGAAATATCGCAACTATCGTATGACATGCGCCGACTTGTCACGACATCCATTGATGATTGCCGATCATCGTTTGCAGTCGTGATTGGTCGCGAATGCAACCGGATGCGCGGCCTGTGGCTCCGACCTGGCCGGGCCATAGGCGGTTCGGGCGGAAGGTTCAGACCGGCATGCCGAAAAGCACGCCGTGAAAGTGCATCAACAGGCCGGCCGCGATCAGGCCGCCGACCACCGCGGCCGCGTCCATCGCCAGCCGGGGCGTCTTGACGGTCGGCGGATGTTTCCCGCGCGCCGCTGCGCTCAGCGCCGCCAGCACCGCGAACGCCGCGAAACTGCCGAACAGGACGACCGAGCCCAGGTCGCCGTTCGCGGCGAGGTGAGCGAGTGCCCACACGAGCAGCCCGAGCAGCATCGGGTGGCGGAGCACGGCTCGGATGTGGGTCGCCATGTTGGCCGCCGCGAAAAGCACCAGCGCGGCCGGCACCGCGATCATCGCCGCATGGCGCCCCCAGGGCGCAGGGGCGTAGACCGGCTCGGAAGGCGCCTCGGAAAACCCCCACACCACCAGCGCGATGCTCGCGAGTGCGATCAGCGAGAAGACGCCGCGGTAGGGCCGCTCGCCCATGCCCGCCACCAGGGCGGCGCGCAGGGGTGCAATGCTCGGGACCGCATGAATGGCAAAGAACAGCACCAGGCCGGCGACGAGAAGAGTCATGGAGATGCTCCCTGGGGGGTCTTGCAAATCATATCGGCCGCTTGTCCAGCATATCCACGGGCGGCTCGCGGCGGTAAGCCTCGGCGGGCGTTGTCCCGCCGAGTGGGTCACATCGGTGTTGTAGAAGGCGATCCATTCGCCGGTGATTCGATGGGCCGCCAAACGCTTGGTCAATAGCATAACGGACTTATCCGTTCTATTTCTGAAACAGGATCATTGTCGGCGGAAGGGTGGGACTTCTCGTAATTGCCGGAGCGCACCGGGTGCCGGCGGCGGGTCCCCGCGTCACGCCTCCTCCCGGCCGGCCTGGCCGCCGCGGGACCAAGAGTGCAGGACGACAGCAGCGCCATGCGCAACCTGACAGTCGTTGACGGGCTTCCTTGCGCGCGACGACCGCCGCAGCGACACCGGCGCCGGAGGGGCGAGGCGCCGACCACGGCCGCCCGGCGATCGGGGCGCGGTCCGCCCGCAGGATCGATACGTCGGCAAAATCTGGTGATACAGGAGCATCATGCATCGTTCGACCGACCACATCGAGGCCGCTGCCCTGACGGCCTGTTTGTTCGACCGCTTGGCCTTCGCTGCCCGCGGAGAGGACCCGGATCGGCGTGGCCGGTGTCCGGAAATTCGTCTGCCGTGAAACGCGTTTCAGGATTGCGCCGCGCAGCCCGCGGCGGGGCCGCCGGTCTGGCGTCTATCGTCATGGCCGTGACTGCCGTGCCCGCGTTCGCAGGGAGCGAGGGCCGGACGTCCGGCTGGGCGGGAACCTATGCCGGGGCGTTTGCCGGCGCCGGGCGCCCGGACAGCCGGATCGTCGATGTCGACGGGTTCGCGGACTGGGGCAATCCCGGGTCCAGGACGGGTTACGCCGGGGCAGGCGCTGTCGGCGGTATGCTCGTGGGCAAGCGGTTCGGCATCGGCGGCGTCCGGTTCCGGGTCAAGGCCGACGCGATGTTCGGCGACTTGGCGGCGGGTACGAACCGGCTCGATCCGGGATGCACCGACGAAGCGGCGGCAACGCGGTTTCGATGGATCGCCACGGTGCGAGTCGGGGTGGAAGAGACAATAGGCGATGTCGGTGTGTTCGTGTCCGGCGGGCCGGCGCTGGCCCGGATCGTCAATTCGGTCACCGATACCGACTACAGCGGGAGCACATGCCTGGAAACGGATCTGCGCCTGGACGCCGACGACTCGTTCCGCCGCAGTTCGACGGAAATCGGATGGGCGATCGGCGCCGGTTTCGAGATGCCGCTGGCCGCGCGCTGGGCGCTCCGGGTCGACGGTTCGTATCTGGACTTCGGCAGCGAGACCTATCGCGTCAACCTGTCCGGCAACAATTCATGCGGGCCCGGCGGCGTCATGACGGCCTGCCGCTACACCGTCAGGAACAGGCTGGGCGTCCTCCGCCTGGGGATCGTCTATCGGTTCGGCGGATAAGGCATGCCGGCGACGACCCCTCCTACCCGGCCCGCCGGTGCAACTGCGAGACCCCGGAAGTGAACGCATGCGGCGCCTTTTTGCGTCGCGACTTGGAAAAAATCTGTTTGCCATGCGTATGACGAACCACCGCGTCGGCCCGGTTCGTCGCCTTGGCAACAATCTCGAAGTATCAGTATATACAGTATCCTAGACCCGATCTCCGCGTCGGGCCTTGCATCCTTGAGCCTCTGTTTGCGGGTCTGTGAAATTCGATCAACCCTGCGGAATACTGACCGGTCATCGCTGCATCCGATCCGAATTTCAATCGATCAGGCTTGAGGCCGACAGCTTGTTGCGCACAATAGATGCACCCCAATCAATGTATTCATCCAATGCTACTGCAGCTTCCTCAGCATCTTTTTTCAAGAACAGGTCAAGTATTCTCAGTTTGTGCTCGAAGTCTATTCTTTTGACTTCATCCGAATTTTCCCAGGAATGCCTGTGAAAACGTTCAATAAAGCACCAATTAATTTCAATAACTTCCATGGTCCGTACCAGACGGGAGGCCTCGTACATTGTCCTGAAAAACTCCCACTGGGCGTCGAGCATTTCGGAAGAGCCGGATGCCCCGATCCACGTTTGCAATCGAGCCTCGGCCGCATCGGCGACGGACAGGTCGCTAGCTTCGATCGAATGTTTCAATACGATCGGTTCGAGTGCTTTTCGAAGCGTGACTAGCTCTTCAAATTCATTCAAATTTAGCGGTCTTACTTTTACACATTTTCTCGGTTCGTATCGAAGAAACCCCTCTGCTTCCAACCTACGGACTGCTTCACGAACTGGTGTATGAGACACTCCCAATCTCAGCGCGACTCGATCGATAACGAACGAATTTTCGTTGTATCGGCCGTTAAGTATCTCTCTACGAAGTAGGTCGGTACAGGCGTCTGCTGTCGAACGAATAAACAACGGTCCGCTTGGTTCCATTGTTCCTTCCTTCCTTTCGAGATTTTTTTAATTCATGCCCATCGATCTATACCGAGAAAACCGAAAAATCGTCAGGCGACGTAGCGCGCGGGTCCGCATGATAAGTCCGCTGCCTTCCGCGCTGACAGTCGCTCTGCCTGGCAGCGCCGCAGTACATCGAAAGACCTTTTCATCCTGCATTCCTTCAGCCATGTCGTCCAGACCTTCCCTGGCCGTTAGCTGGCCGACGCCACTGCCGGCGAAATCGTGCAAACTTTAGGTCTATCACTTCCGCAAATGAATCCCGTTGACAATATCCTATAGGGTATAGGATCGTTTCTACGCTTTATTGACAAGGGCCGAGTGCAGCAAGATGAGGCGACGAGACCTGATCGACGTTGCTTTGGGCGGCGACCCGCCCGATCTGGTCGTTCGATCGGCGATGCTGGTCAACGTGATCAGCCGCGAACTGCATCCCGCGGACATTCTGATCAAAGACAGCCGGATTGCGGCCGTTCTCGAACCCGGCGGCGCCTACGACCGAAGCGTTCGTGTCATCGAGGCCGACGGCCGGTTCGCGGCGCCGGGCTTCATCGACCCGCACGTCCATCTGGAAAGTTCCATGATCACCGTGGCGGAATACGCACGGGCTGTGATTCCGCGCGGCACCACAATGGTCGCGGCGGATCCGCACGAAATCGGCAACGTGCTGGGGCTTCCCGGCATGAAAACCCTCTTCGACGAAGCGGGCACGGTGCCGCTTCGTGTCATGCTGCGGGTGCCCGGACGTATCCCCGCCGTGCCAGATTGGATGGAGACCTCCAACGGTGAGCTGAGCCTCGATGACACGCGCGCTATGTTCGAATGGCCGGAGGCTCTGTGCCTCGCCGGCGACATCAATCCGAATCTCGTCCTTCGCCGAGACCGGGAACAGCTCGACAAATTCGATCTGGCCGAAGAACTGGGCGTGCCGATCTCCGGCCAATCGCCCGGTCTGAGCGGGCGCGCGTTATCGGCGTTCGTCGCTGCCGGGCCCGAAGACTCGCACGTTGCAAGCTCGGTCGACGAAATCGTGGAAAACACCCGGGTCGGGATGCGATCGGTTCTGGCGTTGCGCCCGGCCCGAAGGCTTGAGGCTGCCCACATGGCGGAACTGGCCCGGCGGGTTGCCGAGGCGAGACTGGACACCAGGCTGTTTCAGCTGTGCACGGACGACATCCATGCCCACGATCTTCTTTACGAAGGCCACTTGGATCATCGCCTGCGCGTCCTGATCGAAGCAGGCTTCGATCCTGTCGAGGCCTTTCAGTTCGCCACCGTGAATGTGGCGCAGGGTCTTCGCATCGACCACGACTATGGCAGTATCGGTCCCGGCAAGATCGCCGACATCGTTCTCCTCGACGATCTTCGGGCGGTAACGGTCTCGACCACCATCATCGCAGGTCAGATCGTCTATGCCGACGGAGAATATCGCGGACCCGGCCGACGCATGCGTTACCCCGACTGGACCAAATCGTCGATCCGCTACTTGAAACCGCTCAGGGCGACCGATCTTGCGCTCCGTTCGCCGAGCAACATCGATACCGCGAAGGTCCGTTGCATCGCGGCGGCAGCAGCCGGCAGAGGAAAGAAGACGGCTACGGAAGTCGAACTTCCGGTCCGGGATGGGGTCATCGTTCCGGCGCCCGAACGCGGCATCAACGCGCTCGCCGTGGTCGAGCGGCACAAGGCCAGCGGCGAAATCGGGCGCGGCTTCGCCAGCAATCTGAAGCTCCGGCGCGGCGCCATCGCCTGTTCCGTCAACCATGATGCGCACAATGTGATGCTTCTGGGGGCCAACCACAGCGACATGGCGCTGGCCGGCAATCGCCTTGCCGAAATCGGCGGCGGATACGTCCTGGCATGCGATGGCGAAATTGTCGCCGAACTCGCATTGCCCATTGCCGGGCTCATGTCGGAAGCGAGCATCGAGGAAGTGGCTTCCGATCTGAGGTCGCTAGAGGAGGCGTTGAGCGGCGTCCTTGGCGCGGATCTAAGCGACAAAGCGCTGATCAACCTGAACTTTCTCTCGTTGCCCAATATTCCGGACTATGGCTTCACCAACAAGGGGCTGGTAGCTTCGGACAAACGCATGCAGCTCGTGGAGAGCGTGATCAAAGAGGAAGGGTGAGTGACATGAAACCGCTAAAGCTTTTGAATTTGGGCCTCGCTGCTGCTGTGTTGACAGCTTCGGCGGCGTCTCCGTCGTCTGCTGCAGACAGCGTCAAGGTAATGTTCGATTGGATTCCCGGTGGCTGGCACGCCGCCTGGTACGCCGGCCGAGTGAACGGCTGTTTTGGCGACCGAAAATTGAAAGTCTCGTTGCAGCGCGGCTCGGGAGGCGTCGATACCGTAGTGAAGGTAGCCTCCGGGCTTGCGGACGTCGGCATGGCAGATCTTGGAACGATGATGATCGGTGCTCACAAGAACAAAGCCGGCGTGAAAGCGATCTTTCCAGTCTACATGGACAATCCGTTCGGGATCCTGTCGCTGAAATCCACCAAAATCACATCCCTGAAGGATCTGGAAGGGCTGAAGCTGGCGGCCGGTCCGGGCGATTCAAACATCCAGATGCTGCCGTATGCGATGCAGCTTGCCGGGGCGGACTTCAAGAAAGTGAAAGCCGAGCGGGCGGATTTCTCGGCTTTGCTGGGATTGCTTCTGCGGGAAAGGGTCGAGGCGTTCACCACCTTTCTGACAACCGCACAAATTCTGAAGGCCGTTTCAAAGAGCGCCGGCAAGGACGTTGCGTTCTACCACTACGGCAGGGACCTGAAGATCTACGGCTCGGTCATCTTCGCGACCGACAAGTTCCTCAAGGAGCGCCCGGATGTGGCAAAGCGGCTCGTAGCCGGCATGAAATGCGCCTACGAGGCTGCGCGGGCCAATCCCGATGCAGCGGCGGATGCTCTGCTCGCCGAGTACCCGTCGAAGAAGAGAGGCGCCGAGCTCGCCAGTATCAGGGGCGGGATCATTCTGACCTTCGGAGCCGAAACCTATAAGAAGAACGGTTTCGATTGGGACATGGACCGTGTCGCCCGGACTTTCCAGTTGGCCCTGACCGCACAAGGGGAGAAGGTGGAAGGCGCCGCGGGCGCCGCCTACGTGCACCAGTTCGAATAACCCGTCCTACCTTCAGGGACTTTCGGTGCGGCGGATGACAGAGAGCGACGACAGGGCCCACGTCGTTGTATCCAAAGTTGCGAAGGAATTCGAAACGGGGGCCACGGATCGCTTCGTGGCCCTCGACGACATCGACCTGACAATCGATCAGGGCGAATTCGTGCTTCTGCTGGGGCCGTCGGGTTGCGGCAAGTCTACTCTTCTGCGCCTGATTGCCGGCCTGGACAGACCCACGAGAGGCGATATCCGGGTCAGCGGAGACCGGATCAGCGCCGGGTTCGATCGCATTGGCATGGTCTTTCAGCAGCCCACGCTGTTGCCGTGGCTGTCCATCGTCGAAAACGTCGTCTACCCGGCGCGGGTGCTTTCGCGCAGACTGGCGGACGAAAAACGGGGCGAGGCCCTGCGCCTCCTGGAAATGGTCGGCCTGACGCGGGTCGCCGACCAGCCGCCGAGCAGCCTGTCGGGAGGCATGCAACAGCGCGCCGCGATCTGCCGTTCGTTGATCCTCGATCCCGAACTCCTTTTGATGGACGAGCCGTTCAGCGCGCTCGATGCCATGACGCGCGAAGAGCTGCAGTTCGAATTGCTCCGCATCCATGCCGATAGCGGCAAGACAATTATCTTCGTGACCCACTCGATCCCGGAAGCTGTCCTGATGTCGTCGAAGATCATCGTCATGACGACCTCGCCGGGACGGATCGCCGAGACGCTCGAAACCGGCATGCCCTATCCGCGCACGCTCGACACCTTGAGGCGAAACAGGGCCCAGGAACTCGATGTCAGAATACGGGAACTGATCTACGGACAGAACCGGGGACAGGAATGAACCTCCGGCTGATCGTATTGCCGACAGCAAGCCTCGCCGCCATGTTGGCGCTGTGGGAGCTCGCGGTCTTTGTCCTGGAAATACCTGCCTATCTCCTACCGGCGCCGAGCCGCGTCTGGTCGGCGGCGGTCGATATCGCGGCGGTGCTGCCGCGTCACATCCTGGCTACGCTGGTCACGGTATTGTCGGGCTTTGCGCTCTCTACAGCAATTTCCATACCCTTGGGCGTTGGCCTCTCGATCAACAAGACCGTCTCCGAAGCTCTTTATCCGCTCCTGGTATTTGCCAATGCCGTGCCGGTGATCGCAGTCGCGCCGATCATCGTCGTCATGTTCGGAACCGGTCTGGAATCGCGCCTGGTGATCACCCTGATGGTCTGTTTCTTCCCCATCATGGTTGCCACTGCAACCGGAATTCTCGACACACCGCGCGAATATCTCGACCTCAGCAAATCGACAGGCGCGTCGTTCGGGACGGAACTTCTGACCATCCGCATGCCGCATGCGGCGCCTTTCATATTCAGCGGCCTCAAGATCGGAATTTCATTGTCCGTAATCGGTGCCGTTGTCGGAGAGTTCATTACATCGCAAAGAGGTCTCGGCTTTCTTATCGTGTCCGCGACCACGAATTTCGATCTGGCTCAGGCAATCGCTTCGGTTGTGGTGTTGGCGCTGATGAGCGTGGTGCTCTACCAGATTGTCCAACAAGTCCAGAAGATCTGGTTGCCGTGGTCGATCAAGGCCGAATCGATGACTTGACCCGAGAAGCCAAGATGGTCGGATGCCGAATTTTGACATTCTCGGCGTTGTTCAGCGACGGTGTTTGACCCCTTTGAAATATGCGAAATCAACAACCTTACATGCTTATCGGCGACCAATGTGCGCGCTGAATAACAACCGGATAGCACATCGCCCGACGACCATTCGAACAAGGCCGAGAACTGGCCGGTTCCTGCCACCGAATACGCCCGCAACCCACATCACATTGAGGCCGGTTGCGAGATAACAGCTCGGCCCGGATACCCCTTGATGACATCGGCAGCAATGCTGCCGACGATACGCTCTGCCGCCTGATGGATCGAGTCGCGCGCCAGATGGGCGTAGCGCGCCGTCGTCTCGATGTCGCTGTGGCCGAGCAGTTTGCCGATCATTGGCCGGGACTGCCCGAACGACAACACTCTGCTCGTGAATCTGCTGCAGTCTCTCTACCGTTCCGCCTGTTTCGCCGTTGCCGAACCGATGCCGTGCAGGAAATCTCCGGCGATGCTGTCGGCGACCCGCGTCGCCGAGGCCTTGACCGAATCCCGCTCCAGATGCGCATAGCGCGCCGTGGTCCGGATCTGGCTATGTCCGAGCAGCTTCGCGATCACGGGCAGGCTCTCGCCCAGCGCCAGCGCCCTCGAGGCGAAGCTGTGACGGCAGTCGTGGATACGGACATCGTCGAGCCCCGCCCGTTTCCGCACGATCCGCCATGGACCGTCAAGGTTTGTCATGTGCGTGCCGGGTTTCCGCCCGGGGATCACCCAGGGATTGCCGGGAACCCGCGGCAGTTCCGCCAGCACCCGGACCGCCGGCGGCGACAGCGGCACCGCGCGCGGACCTGTCTTGCTGTCCCTGAGCCGCAGATCCCCTGCCTCCAGGTCCACGTCCTGCCATTGCAGAGACAGGATCTCGCTCTTGCGGCAGCCTGTCAGCAGCAGAAGCCGAATCGCCGCCACCGCATGGACCGACACCCCGCCGTCCGCGTGGCCCCGGTCGAGAACCTCGCCGAGGCGGCGGAACTCCGTGTCGGTCAAGAACCGCTCGCGCCGGCGCTCCCGATGCCGGCCGATCCCCCGGCACGGGTTAATGCCGTCAGGCACCATCTCCCAGGACGCGGCCATCCCGTAAAAGCGCGAGAGCAGCGCTACCGCCCGGTTCGCGGTACAGGGCATGCCGCTGAGCCGGGCGTGGAACGTTGCCACCCGCTCGCGCTCGACCGCAAGCAGCGGAAGCCGGCCGAACTCGGGCAGGATGTGCCGGTCGATCAACGCCCGGATGCTCGCGACCGTCGACCCCTTGCAGCGCACCTTGAGATGCTCCTCAAGATATTGCGCCGCCAGATCGGCCACCGTCGGCCCGCCCGCAAGCCGGGCGGGTAGCGGCTCGGCAACCGGATCCTCCCCAGCCTTGATTCGGTTGACGATCCGTGCCGCCCGGCGGCGCGCCTCGTCGGCGGTGATCACCCCGTGCCGGCCCACCGTCACCCGCACCGATTTCCCGTCCGCCCGGCTTTGCACGACATACATCTTCGTGCCCGAGGCATAGACCCTGACCCCGAACCCCGGGACGTCCCGGTCCCAGAACACCGTGTCCTTCTCGACCGACAGCGCCTCGACCGTGCGCCGGGAGATCGAGCGCCCGTTCAGCTTGGCCATGCCGGACCCTCCGCGCCGTCCGCCGGCAGAAGGTCGGCGCCGATGCTGCCGCCGACCTTCGCCGCCGAGGTCTTCTCCATGTCGCGCGCCAGATGCGCGTAGCGCGCGGTGGTCTGGATATGGCTGTGGCCCAGCAGCTTGCCGATCGTGCTCAGGCTCTCGCCAAGCGCCAGCGCACGGCTCGCCCAGGAGTGCCGCAAATCGTGGAGGCGCACGTCGTCCAGCCCGGCCTCGGCGCGTACGAGCGCCCACGGATCGTTGATGTTCTTGAGGCGGGCGCCCGACCGCCGCCCGGCGATCGCGTACGGGTTGTCCTGAACCCAGGGTATGGCATCCAGAACGTCCGCCGCCGCGGGCGTCAGCGGCACCATGCGCGCGCCGGTCTTGCCGTCGCGCAGCCGCAGTTCGCCCGTCGTCCGGTCGACATCGTCCCAGCGCAGCTCCAGTACCTCGTTGCGCCGGCAACCTGTGAGCACCAGCAGCCGAATTGCCGCCGCCGCATGCCGCGATACCTTCCCCTTGGCTTCCAGCACGTCGAGCGCCCCACCGAGCCGGCGGTACTCGGCGTCCGTCAGGAACCGCTCACGAGGCCGCGTCCGGTACTTGCGCACCGCCCGGCACGGGTTCGGCCCGGCCTCGCGCAGGCCCCACTCCACGGCCAGGGACAGCATCTTGCCGACGATCTTGAGCACCGCGTTCGCCGCATGCGGCTCGCCGCGCATCGCATGGTGCAACTCCGTCACATGCTCGCGCCCGACCGCGCCGACCGGCATCTCCCCCAGCGCCGGCAGAATATGCTTGTCGAGCGCCCGCCGGTAGACTGCGGCGGTCGATGCCGTGCAGCGCGCCGCCACCCGATCGCGCATATAGCGTTCCGCCAAGCCGGCCATTGTCGGCTCGGGCGCCGGCGCGGGCGGCAGCGGGTCCTCGCCCCGCTTGATGCGGTCGATGGCAACCGCCGCCAAACGGCGCGCTTGCTCGGCGGAAGTCTTGCCATGGCGTCCGAGCGTCGCCCGCCGCGAGCCGCCGGGACCCCGGCTCTGGACCACGTATTTCTTCAGGCCCGAGGGATAGACCCTGATGCCGAAGCCCGGCAGGTCCCGGTCCCAAAAGACGGCATCGCGGCCCTCGACCGACAAGGCGTCGACGGTGCGCTTGGAGATGACCCGTTCCTGGCGTTTCGGCATGGGCGCCCCCGCGGTTGCTTCCAGTCTGCCCGCCCGGCTCATTCCGTAAGCACCAAGCAAGCGACTGGCTTCCAGATGTGGTCCATTCTGGTGTATCGATGACGGCGCTGCAAGTGGGAAATGAAGAAGGGGGGTCTCGAAAACAGAATTTATATCAATACGTTATCATACCTATACCTATCACTGACTGTCTTGGAGTACCGTTGGCGATTCCAGAAAAAACATACAACATGAAATGTTATGTTTCGGCATTGGGCGTTCGCTTCACCCCCTCCCGTCATTCCGACCGGCGCCCCGGATCGAATCCGGGGCGAAGTGGAGGAATCCCGTCGCCGGCGTCCCGCGCTTGTTGTCCGGGCCGGGCCGAGGTCCCTCCACTCCCCCGAATCGCGTCCTGGCTCGGTCGGGATGACGGATGAGAGGTCGGGCCGGGACGGGGATTTGCGCTGTCATGAAATGTCATGTTCCGTCATGATTCGTTGCTGCCGGGCTTTCGCCGTTTACCGCCGGCCGGCTCGGACAGACCATTCTATATATCATGTTTTTTTGCACCGGCGTTTCCGCCCGAAGCCACACCGCCGGCCCGGACCGCCGCGAACCGCCGGCCGGCGCCGCCCGCCGAAGAAGCGGATTTGTTCATATAATGTTCCTGTACGAGTGTCAAGCGCTTTTTTGCGGCGTCTCCGTTCGGGCTCCGGCTCGGGGATTCACCCTGCGAAAGGGCAAGGGCTGCGCCGTCGCCCCCTATTTTCGCCTTTTTTCCGGGTTTCGTAGAGGAATCCCTCTTCGGGGGTATCCGGATACCGTTGAGGCCGAATTGGACCGGTTTCTGTCTGCCTTCGACATCACGGTCGTACGGTTCGGCCCGGACGAATACCGCCATGCCGCCGACGCTTTCCGGCGCTACGGCAAGGGGCGGCATCCGGCGCGGCTGAACTTCGGCGACTGAATGGCCTATGCGGCGAGCAGGGCGACGGGAGAGCCGTTGCTGTTCAAAGGCGCGGATTTCGCTAAAACCCATGTGGAACGGCATCCGGCCTCTGCCGCAGAATAGCCGGATTACGCCCGCCGCTTGCGCCGCCGGTTCTGCCGCCGGGCGACGCCCTTCTGGGCGCGGGCCTTGTCTTCGGCGATCTGGCGGTTGCCTTCGGCCGGCAGGCCCAAGGCGACAAGACGCTCGGGCAAGGCCGCCATCACGGCGTCCCGCCTTGCGTTGGAGTAGTCCAGCCAGTGCTCCACTTCCTCGCCGCTGCGCCCGCAGCCGAAGCACCATCCGGTGGTCCGGTCCAGTTCGCAGACCAGGATGCACGGTGACTTGACGGTCATAGCGCGCCGGCTGCTATCGGGCGGAGCTTCCGCGCCGCTGCCCTAGGGATACAAGCCATCTACCTGCGCCCGCATCTTGACCATGGCGGCGACGATATCGATGGCCGGGGTTTCGATCCGGACCAGCCGTCCCAGCTCCTGCACCGCGCAGACCAGCGCGTCGATCTCCATTTTCCGGCCGGCGTCGAGATCCTGCAGCATGGAGGTTCGATGGGCGCCGACCTTGCCCGCGCCGTCGATCCGCTTGTCGAAGGTGACCCCGAACGACACGCCCAGCGCCTCGCCGACGGCTTGCGCTTCGGCCATCATGGCGGCGAGGACCGGGCGGACCAGCGGGTCAAACGCCATCCGCTCCAGGGTCGCGCCGGTGAGCGCGCTGACCGGGTTGAAGCTCAGATTGCCCCACAGCTTGAGCCAGATCTCGTCGCGGATGCGCGGCCGGACCGGCGCGGAGAAGCCGGCGGCTCTCAGCGCTTCCGACAGGCGCCGGACGCGGTCGGATTTGCTGCCGTCCGGTTCGCCCAGCGAGAAGCGGTTGAGCGAGATATGGCGGATGACCCCCGGCGCGACGGCTTCCGCCGCCGGGTAAACGACACAGCCGATCGCCCGTTCGGACCCGATCGTCTGCCATTGGACCCCGCCCGGATCGACGGTCTCCAGCTGTGTGCCGGCCAGGGCGCCGCCATGCTCGTGAAAATACCACCAGGGGACGCCGTTGGTGGCGGTGACGACGGCAGTGTCCGGCCCCAGCATCGGCTCAATGTTCGGGGCGATGACCGGGGCGGCGTTGGCCTTGACGGCGACGATCACCGCATCCTGCGGCCCGGCCTCGGCGGGGTTGTCGGTCGCCGCCGGCCTGCCGGTCCGCGTTTCGCCCTCGATGTGCAGGACGATACCGTTTTTCCGGATCGCCGCCAGGGTCCGGTTCCGTGCGATCATAGTTACGTCAATGCCGGCGCGCGCCAGTTCGCAACCCAGATAGCCGCCGATGGCGCCGGCGCCATAGATGGCGATCTTCATAGAAGGTGCGCCAGTTTCTCGTGCAGACCGATGCGCTGAACCTTGCCGGTTGCGCCCTTCGGAATCTCTTCGAGCACGATAATGCGGCGCGGCACCTTGAAGCCCGCCAGCCGCTCGGCGACGAAGTCCCGCAACGCGCGCTCGTCGACGCCCGCTTCGCCGGCCGGCACGATGGCGGCGGCAACCTCTTCGCCGAGTTTGGCGTGGGGCAGGGCGAAGGTCACGGCCTGTGCCACGTCGGGATGATCCAGCAGAACTTCATCGACCTCGCGCGGCGATATCTTTTCGCCGCCGCGATTGATGATCTCCTTGAGGCGCCCGGTGATGGTCAGGTAGCCGTCGGCATCCAGCATGCCCTGATCGCCGGTATGGAACCAGCCGCCGGCGAATGCCGCTGCATTGGCCTCCGGATTGGCTTCGTAGCCGGGCGTAACGTTCGCGCCGCGGATACAGACTTCGCCGATTGTCGCCGCTGCCACGGGCCGGTTCTCGACATCGAGAACCGCGATTTCGGGGCCGGCGGCGATGCCGACGCAGCCGGCTTTGCGCGCGCCGGGCGGTAGCGGATTGGAGGCCATCTGATGGGCCGCTTCCGTCATGCCGTAACTCTCGATCACCGGGCAGCCGAAAGCTTCCTCCAGCGCACCCATGACCTGCGGCGGCAGAGAGGAGGAAGAGGAGCGGATGAAGCGGAAGCCGGCTGCCTCGACCGCGGCCCGGTTGCGGCCGGCGCGCGCCAAAATCGCCTGATGCATGGTGGGAACGGCGCTGTACCAGCTCGACGCGGCCTCCTCCATCCAGGCGAAGAACCGCAGCGCGTTGAAGCCCGGCGCGCACCAGATCGAGCCGCCGGCCGCCAGGCTCGACAGCACCGCGCCGATCAGGCCGTGGATATGGAAGAGCGGCATGATGTTCAGACACCGGTCGGTCGGCGTCAGCTCCAGGGTCTGCGCGATGTTCCGGGCCGAGGTGCAGATATTGCGCTGGGTCAGCGGCACGATTTTCGGCCGCGAGGTCGTTCCCGAGGTGTGCAGGATGAGCGCGATGTCGTCCGGCCCGGGCGCCGCCGTGACCGCCGCCGCAGCGCCGTCGCCTTCCGACAACGTAAACGTGCCGGCCGGACCCGTAGGGTCGGGAGACAGTTCGGCAACCGGCAAGGAAAGATCGGCCGCAACCTGCCGCGCCGGGCTTTCCATGTCCCGTTCGACAATCAGGGCGTTGGCGCGCAAATCGGTAAGATAGAAGCGGAATTCCTCGGCCCGGTAGCCCGGGTTAAGCGGCGCAGTGGTCGCGCAACCTGCCATGGCGACAAAGGCGGCTGCCATTTCCGGGCCGTTGGGCAGCACGAGAGCAACCCGGTCGCCGCGGCCGATCCCGTGTGCGGCGAGGCTGGCCGCCGTCTTCCGGCATAGGGCGCGCAATCCGCCAAAGGTCAGGCTGTCCCGCTGTTCGCCGCCAAGGGCGGGCGCGTCGGGGGCGCCCGATTGCAGCAGGTCCAGAACTGTTTCCGGCTTGTCCATGGGCAAACGCGTTGGTTGGAATCGTTGGCGAACCGGCCGTTTGGAAGGCGGCTTCTATTTCTTCCTGTTCAGGCCGGCCAGGGTCTGCATCTGTTCGTGCAACGCATCGATCTGCGCCTGCATCAGGGCAAAGGGATCGGCGATCCCGGGCGCCGGTTTGCTCTCCGCAGCATTGTCTGCCCCGGCCGCCTGGTACGGATTGAACATGGCCAGCGCCTGTCTCATCATCGCCATATTCTGCTTGCTCAGGTCTTCCAGCGAGCCGAACGGGAACATGCCGTCGAAGGCCTCGGCCATGTACTCGCGCATCTGTTCCTGATTGTCGATGAAGCTCTCCATGCTGTGCTCCAGATATTTGGGCACAAGCTCCTGAAGGGAATCGCCGTACAGGCCGATCAATTGGCGCAGGAAACCGACGGGCAGCAGGTTATGACCCTTCGATTCCTCCTCGACGATGATCTGGGTCAGCACCGAGCGGGTGATATCGTCGCCGGACTTCGCATCGTAGACCACGAAATCGATATCGGCGCGGACCATACCGCTCAAATCGTCCAGCGTGACATAGCTGCTGGTCGCCGTGTTGTAGAGGCGGCGGTTCGCATATTTCTTGATGACAACCCGTCCGTCATCGCCCGGCTGTTTCTTGCTGGGCATGGCGATGCAGCCCTCCTGCAGCTTCCGGCGCCCGCGCTGTCGCTCAATGCCGGCGGGCGGGACGCCGATCTGGTATGCCGATTTTTCCAAGAATGGCAGGATTTTGCCGCAATGCGCAAGATTCATTTCGCAGGCGCGCAATAAAGCGGTTATGCACGGTTTTGCGGCCTGCTCGCCGCTCGCGGGATTCGGTCTGCAGGGTTGGTATCCGGACGTTGGAGCCCGAAGAAATTGGCGCATGATCGCGCCCCGCGCTATGCTGGGCCATGGCTGGCACCGAAGAAGAACGCGCGCAACGCGAAGCGCCGGACGCGCTGGACGAACTGGCCCGGCAATATCTGGACCTGTGGCAGGATCAACTGACAGCGCTCTCGGCCAACCCGGCCATCTCGGAAGCGATATCCGGATTCTTTGCAAAGTGGGCGCAGGCCGCCGCCCCGGCGGCCGCTCAAAAATCGGCGGCCGCGTCGGCCAACCGGCCGGGGGAGGCGCAGGATGAATTCCGACCGGATCGGCCTCAACCGCCGGATGTCGCCGCGCCCTTACGGCCTGCATCTGTGGATGGCGACGATCGCTTCCGCGAACTGCTTGAGCGGCTTGACCGGATTGAGGAACGGCTGGCCCGGCTGGAACGGTCCTGAGCCCGCGGCGCTCCGCGCACGACTGGCTTTCCACGATGACGCCGCCGTAGCCGCTGCCGTCAGCCAGTTATCGGCCCGTTCGTTTCAGGATTTTCTGGCGGGCATCGTCGCCTATCGCGCCC
Source organism: Alphaproteobacteria bacterium (assembly GCA_965249845.1). GTDB lineage: Bacteria > Pseudomonadota > Alphaproteobacteria > Bin65 > Bin65 > Bin65. The sequence goes on along the minus strand of CBDFNA010000003.1, from coordinate 1,898,649 downwards.
ATCCGTACCGGCGGTCGATGCCCGAGCCGCCTGCGGTCGCACACTATGGCACGGCGCGTCTGCTCGATTATTCGGCGCCGGGCCGGGTGGGCCGCGATGCGGGGCCGCCCCTTCTGCTGCTGCCGTCGCTGGTCAACCGCGGCTATGTGCTCGATCTCATGCCGGATGTGTCCCTCGCCCGCTATCTGTCGGCCGCCGGCGTGCCGGTCTATCTGCTGGAATGGAACACGCCCGACGCCGAAGAAAGCAGATTCGATCTCGACCGGTTGATCCGGGAGCGGCTGATACCCGCGCTGGACGCGGTTGCGGCGCGCGCCGGGCCGCCCGCACTGGCGGGCTACTGCATGGGCGGGCTGCTCGCGCTCGTGCTGGCGCAACAGCGCATGGCGGACCTGGCCGGCCTTGCCGTTCTGGCGACGCCCTGGGATTTTCATGCCGAACGGCCGGCACAGGCCCAGGCGTTGGCAGGTCTCACCGGCGCCTGGCTGCCCGCGCTGGAGGCGCTGGGACTGTTTCCCGTCGATGCCTTGCAAGCCCTGTTCGCCGCCAACGACCCGATGGTGGCGTTCCGGAAATTCCGGGCCTTCGCCCGGATGGCGCCGGACTCCGATGCGGCACGGCGTTTCGTGGCGCTGGAGGACTGGCTGAACGACGGCATTCCGCTGCCTCTGCCGATTGCGCGGGAAACGCTGCAGGGCTGGTACGGCGACAATCTCACCGCCGCCGGGCGCTGGACGGTCGGCGGCATGACGGTCCGGCCGGGAGAGATCGACCTGCCGGCGCTCGCCATCATTCCGGATCGGGACCGGATCGTGCCGCAGGAGTCCGCCTTGGCGCTGGCCCGCCTTCTGCCCGAAGCGGAGATCCGGATCGCAACGGCCGGCCACATCGGCATGATGGCCGGCCGGCGCGCCGAGCGCGAGACCTGGCGTCCGTTGCTGGCCTGGCAGCAATCGCTTGCAGGGTGATGGGCAAGGCGGCCATGCACGGGACCGTCCGAACCGCGACGTTGCGACCGCATTTCGCATGTGCACTTGAAAATGCTGCATTGCACCATTATAGTGGATTCAACAATCGGGAATTGCCGCGCCGCCAGTCCGATCCGTACCCTTCCAGTTCGGTTCCAGGCCGGATTCGCTACGCGCCGGTATCCCGCAGATCGATCCAACACGGCTGAACAGGCCGGCTCTTCAGGAGGACTCTTCCATGACAGACGTGATGATCGCCAGCGCCGCCCGCACCCCGATCGGCGCCTTCAGCGGCGCCTTTGCCACGGTGCCGGCTTCCAGCCTCGGCAGGGTCGCCATCGAGGCTGCGCTGGAACGCTCGAATGTCGCCGGCGAAGATGTCGACGACGTCATCATGGGGCAGGTACTCACGGCCGATACCGGCCAGAACCCGGCCCGGCAGGCCGCGATGGCCGCCGGTGTGCCGAAGGAGACGACGGCGCTCACCATCAACCAGGTCTGCGGCTCCGGCCTGCGCGCGGTCGCGATGGCCGGCCAGGCGATCCAGGCCGGCGATGCCGAGATCGTCGTTGCCGGCGGGCAGGAGAGCATGAGCCTGTCACCTCACGCCGCTCGGCTCCGCACCGGCCACAAGATGGGCGATGTCGGCTTCACCGACACGATGATCAAGGACGGCCTGTGGGACGCCTTCAACGGCTACCATATGGGCACAACGGCCGAAAACGTCGCCGAGAAATGGCAGATCACCCGCGCCGACCAGGACGTCTTTGCGGCCGCCAGCCAGGCGAAGGCCGAAGCGGCGCAGACATCGGGCAAATTCACCGATGAGATTGCACCGGTCGTCGTGCCGAACCGCAAGGGCGACATCACGGTCGACGCCGATGAATACCCCCGCCACGGCACCACGGCAGAAACGCTGGCCAAATTGCGCCCGGCCTTTGCGAAGGACGGCACGGTCACGGCGGGCAACGCATCGGGCATCAATGACGGTGCCGCCGCGTTGGTCCTGATGTCACGCGAGCAGGCCGAGAAACGCGGTGTCGAGCCGCTCGGCCGCATCGTGTCCTGGGCGACCACCGGCGTCGATCCGGCGCTGATGGGCTCGGGCCCGATCCCGGCGAGCCGCAAGGCTTTGGAAAAGGCCGGCTGGAGCATCGACGACGTCGATCTGGTCGAATCGAACGAGGCCTTCGCCGCCCAGTCCTGCGCCGTCGCCAAGGATCTCGGCTTCGATATGGACAAGGTGAACGTCAACGGCGGCGCCATCGCGCTCGGCCATCCGATCGGCGCTTCCGGCGCGCGCATCCTGACCACGCTGCTCTACGAGATGAAGCGGCGCGACGCCAGGAAGGGCCTCGCCACCCTGTGCATCGGCGGCGGCATGGGCATCGCCATGTGCGTCGCGCGCGACTGATCCGAATCGACAATCGTACCGTGCGGCGCCCCAGACTTTCCGCGCCGCACACTCACCCCTAAAACGAACCCGGCAGGATGCAGGGCGCCGTCGCCTGGAAACCGATGGCGCGCTGCGCAACAGGAGAATGACATCATGGCGCGTGTAGCACTGGTCACGGGCGGCACCCGTGGCATCGGAGAAGCGATTTCCATTGCTCTCAAGGAGGCCGGCTGCGCGGTCGCGGCCAACTACGGCGGCAACGTCGAACGGGCGACGGAGTTTTCCGACCGCACCGGCATCAAGACCTACAAGTTTGACGTCGGCGACTTCGAAGCGGTCAAGGAAGGCGTCGCCCGGGTCGAGGCCGATCTCGGCCCGATCGACATTCTGGTCAACAACGCCGGCATCACCCGGGACGGCACCATGCACCGGATGTCGTACGACAACTGGGACGATGTCATCCGCACCAACCTTTCGTCCTGCTTCAACTGCTCCCGGGCCGTCATCGAAGGCATGCGGGCGCGCAAGTTCGGCCGCATCGTCAACATCGGCTCGATCAACGGCCAGGGCGGCCAGTACGGCCAGGTGAACTATGCTGCCGCCAAATCCGGCATCCACGGCTTCACCAAGGCGCTGGCCCAGGAAGGCGCCGCCCAGGGCATCACGGTCAACGCCATCGCGCCCGGCTATGTCGATACCGACATGGTGCGCGCCGTGCCGCAGAAGGTGCTGGAGCGGATCATCCAGCGTATCCCGGTCGGCCGCCTCGGCAACGCGAAGGACATCGCCCGCGGCGTGGCCTTCCTGACCAGCGACGACGCCGATTTCATCACCGGCTCGACGCTGAGCATCAACGGCGGCCAGCATATGTACTAGATGGGTTCCGGGCGGGCTCAGGCCCCCTTGAACTGCGGCGCCCGCTTGGCGGAGAAGGCAGCAAGGCCTTCGTTCATGTCCTGCGGGCGGGCGCTGGCGGCGAGGGCCAGGGTTTCCAGTTCCATCTGGTGCTCCGCCCCGTTGGCCCAGGTCTCGGCGAAGAGCTGCTTGACCCGGCCGTACGCCAGGGTCGGCCCGTCGGCGAACCGGCGGGCCCTTTCCATCGCGGTCCCGGCCAAATCGTCGTCGGGCACCACTTGGGTGACCAGGTCGAGGTCGAGCGCCTCTTGCGCGCTCAAGGTGGGGTTCTCCAGGGCCAGCCGCTGCGCCACCCGCAGGCCGACCAGCCGGGGCAGGAACCAGGTCGAGCCGCCGTCCGGGCTGATGCCCGATGCGGTATACGCCATCTTGAATTTGGCGCTTTCCGCGGCGATCACGATGTCGCCGGTAATCGCGAAGCTGAAGCCGCCGCCGGCCGCTGCGCCCTGCACCGCCATGACGACCGGCGCATTGCCGCGCAGGAGCCGCGACACCGCCGCGTGGAAATAGGTCGTCGTCACCTTGAGCGCCTTGGCGAGCGCGGCTTCGTCTTCCAATGCCAGCATGTATTTGAGATCGCCGCCGGAACAGAACATCCTGCCGTTGGCCCGGACCAGGATCGCCCGGACGCTCGGATCCTCGGTCAGTTCGGTCGTCGCTTCCCAGAGCTCCCGGGCGGCGTCGGCGTTGAGCGCGTTGTTCGCCTCCGGCCGGTCGAGGGTGATGATGCCGACGCCGTTGTCGATGGCGCATTGAACGAATTCAGCCACGCGGTTGCTCCTGCTTCGGGGATGAATAAGCCGTACCGTCCGCGGCTGCGCTCGGCGGGTTGGTGCGGATGGCGAAGGAGGTCTCGCCGGCGATCTCGCGATAGTGCTGCAACGCCCAATGGACCGACGGGAAGGCGTACTCGTCTTCCGGCAGCTCGTCCCAGCCGAACAGGCGGACTTCGGTGCTCTCCGGCCCCGGCTCGATCGCCGGCGTCCTGAGGGTTGCGCGATAGAACAGCTGGACCTGGCTGATGCGCGGGATGTTGTAGAGCGCAAACAACTCGTGCACTTCGAGGTCGGCCCGCGCCTCCTCCCACGCTTCCCGCGCCGCGGCGGCCTCGGAGCGCTCGTGCAGTTCCATGAAGCCGGCCGGCAGGGTCCAGTAGCCGATGCGCGGCGCGATCGCCCGGCGGCACAGCAACACCTTGTCCTGCCACACGGCCACGGAACCGACGACGATCTTCGGGTTGTCGTAGTGGATGAAACCGCAGTCGGAGCAGACCAGCCGCTCGCGCTCGTCACCCTCCGGGACCTTCCAGACGTCGGGCCCCACATCCTGGCCGGTGCCGGACCGGCTGCCCGATCGGGGCTGGGACGGCCGGTCCCCGGAACTGCCGGAGCCGGCCGGGCTGGCCGGGTTATGCGTCATGAAGGCAATTTGACCGGCTTGGGGCGGGCTGACAAGACACCGGCATGGCAGAACAACCCGTAACGCCGCCGCGACCCGGGCTCGAGGGCAAGAAGCCGCCGACCACCGAGGAATTGATCAAGCTGATCAGCGGGACGACGCCGCACAGCCGGGAGCTCGGGCTGGAGGTCGTGCACTCCGCCAGGGGCATGGCGATCATGCGCCTGCCCTGGCATGAGCGGCTGGTCGGCAACCCCGACGAAATGGTGATGCACGGCGGCGTCGTGACGACATTGCTCGACAGCGTGTGCGGCATGGCGACCATGAGCGCCCGGCAGCCGCCGGAGCGCATCGTGACCCTCGACCTGCGCATCGACTATCAGCGCCCGGCCACGCCGAATCTCGACCTGTTCGCGCGGGCCGAGGTGACCAAGATGACCCGCACCATCGCTTTCCTGAGCGCCGTTGCCTACCAGGACGATCCCAAGGATACGGTCGCGCTCGCCACCGGCACCTTCATGTTCGTTGGCCGCCGTCGGAAGAATGGCGGCAAGAGCGGATCGGAAAAGACGCCATGAGCGGCACGCTGACGGCGCGCATCGGCGCGGCGCGCGAGGCCGGCGACCCGAACGCCATGGCCGAAGCCATTCCCTATGCCCGGTTCCTCGACATCACCGCGGCGCTCGACGGCGACGATCTGGTCGCCTGCATGAACTTCAACCAGCGCATCATCGGCAACCCGCTTCTGCCGGCGATCCACGGCGGCACGATCGGCGGCCTGCTCGAAACCACGGCGATCCTGAAACTGCTGTGGATGCAGGAAACCGTGCGCATTCCCAAGACGATCACGATCACTGTCGACTACCTGCGCTCGGCCGGGCCGAAGGATACCTACGCCCGCGCCAACGTGACCAAACTGGGCGCCCGCGTCGCCAACGTGAAGGTCTTCGCCTGGCAGGACGATCCGGCCAGGCCGGTCGCCGGCGCCAACGCCAACTTCATGCTGTCGCCCGCCTGAGTCGCTGCCGGCCTTTATCGACGGTTTCGCAATATCTGCGCTTGGCCGGTCCCTCGTCCTTCGAGACAGCCATTTCGAGACGGCCCTTCCGGCCTCCTCAATGGCCTCCTCAGGATGAAGGGAACGGTAGGGTATCTCCCTTTTTCTCTTCATCCTGAGGAGAGGTTGAGGAGCGATCCGCAGGATCGCGTCTCGAAACCTCGTCTCGAAGGACGCCCGCCTAAAGGGTCACGCCAAATCCAACAGCGCCGCCGTAACCGCCGGATCGTCGCCGCGCGGCGCCAGCGGATCCTGCGGGCTCAGCCGGCGGCCGAGCATCATCTGCGCCAGCATCGGGCGCTTCCGGCTGCCGCCGGCCGGCTCATCGCCTGACGGTCAATCCGGTTCCCGGTCTCTGTACCGCGCGGCGATTTCCGCGTGCCAGGCGACGAGCGAGTCGCGATGTTCGGGAAGCCGCGCGAAAATCGCCTCCACCAGCGCCTCGTTATACATGTGGCTGGTCAGGTTCCGGTCCTCCGCGGCCCGCAGGCGTGCTTCGGCCGAGTCTTCGTCGCCGATGCCGACCTCCCGGCAGCTCCGGATCACGGCGCCGGGCGACCCCGCCTCGATTTGCTCAACGACCGCCAGATAGCGCTGCGCCGCCTTCCAGACGGCTTCGAAAGTGAATTCGAAGCGCTGGATCGCGGCGTCGCGCTCAATGTCCGTCGGCCGGTCGATCGCGAGGACTTCGCCGAGCCGCGCCAACGCCGACTCGGCATCGCTAAGCCGCCGGGTCAGCCGCTCCACAGGATGCCTTTCCGCCGGACGGTTTCGGCAAAGTCGGCATCCGTCTCGAACAGGTCCACGACATGGACCGTCCGCGGCACGGTGCTTTGTTCCAGCGTCTCGTGAAGATCCAGAATGAAGCCTGCCGGCAGGGGCGCGGCCGGATCGATCGCGACGTCGATATCGCTGTAGACCCGCTCGGACCGGTCGGCGAACGATCCGTAGAGCCAGACGCGCGCCTCCCGGCCGCCCAGCGCGCCCAGCACGATGGCGCGCACGGCTTCGAGCCTCGCCCGGCGCTTGTCCTCGGATTGCGTGGGTGCGGCAACGGTCATGGCCGGAATCTATGTCCGACGCTGCCGCCCGGCAATCCGCCTATTCCGCCGCTTCGCGCATGGCCGCCGGTTCGCCGTAGCCGCCTCCGCCCGGTGTTTCAACCACGAATACATCGCCGGGGCCGACCTGGCATTTGTCGGTGCCGGTCATGGCGACGACGCTGCCGTCGGCGCGTTCGACCCAGTTGCGGCCCTTGGCGCCGGGCTCGCCGCCGGCCGCCCCGAACGGCGCGTAGATGCGGCGCGAGGACAGAATGGCGACCGTCATATCCTCCAGGAAGCGCAGGCGGCGCACCGTGCCGTCGCCGCCGCGCCAGCGCCCGGCGCCGCCCGAGCCGTGGCGCAGGCGGAAATCCTCCAGCATTACCGGGAAGCGCCATTCCAGCACTTCCGGATCGGTCAGCCGCGCATTGGTCATATGGGTCTGCACGGCGCTGGCGCCGTCATGGCCCTCGCCCGCCCCCATGCCGCCGGCGACGGTCTCGTAATACTGGTGCCGGTCGTTGCCGAAGGTGACGTTGTTCATGGTCGATTGCGCCGAGCCGAGCACGCCCATCGCCCCGTAGAGCGCATTGGTGACGATCTGCGAGGTCTCGACATTGCCGGCGACGACGGCTGCCGGATAGACCGGCTTGAGCATCGAGCCGTCCGGGATGACGATGTTGAGCGGCTTGAGCACGCCCTCGTTCATCGGGATGTCCTCGTCGACCAGGGTGCGGAAGACGTAGAGCACGGCGGCACGGCACACCGCCGAGGGCGCGTTGAAATTGTTCGGCAACTGGGCCGACGTGCCGGTGAAATCGATATCCGCGGTGCGCTTCTCCCGGTCGACCCGGATGGCGACGCGGATCTCGCCGCCGGCGTCGATCGGGCTGACGAATTCGCCGTCGCTGAGGCGGTCGAGCACCCGGCGCACCTGTTCTTCCGCATTGTCCTGGACATGGCCCATATAGGCGTGGACGACGTCGAGCCCGAACTGGCCGATCATCCGGCCGATCTCCTGCACGCCCTTTTCGTTGGCGGCGATCTGGGCCTTGAGGTCGGCGATGTTCTGGTCCGGGTTGCGCGCCGGATAGCGCGCGCCGGTGAGCCGGGCGCGGGTTTCCGGCTCCAGGAACCGGCCGTCCTCGACCAGCAGGGCGTTGTCGAACAGCACGCCCTCTTCCTCGACGACCTTCGAATCCGGCGGCATGGAGCCGGGCGTGATGCCGCCGATATCGGCGTGGTGGCCGCGCGAGCCGACGAAGAACAGGATGTCCCGCCCGTTCTCCGCAAACACCGGCGTGATGACGGTGACATCCGGCAGATGGGTGCCGCCGGCATAGGGCGCGTTGAGGACGTAGACCTCGCCGGGCCGCATGGTGCCGGCGCGGCGGCGGATGATCTCCCGGACGCTTTCGCTCATGCTGCCGAGATGGACCGGCATATGCGGCGCGTTGGCGATCAGGTCGCCGGTCGGCCCGAAGATGGCGCAGGAGAAATCCAGCCGCTCCTTGATGTTGACCGAATAGCTGGTGTTCTCCAGCACCGAGCCCATCTGTTCGGCGACCGACATGAACAGGTTGTTGAACACCTCCAGCATCACCGGATCGGCCTGCGTGCCGACCGCCACGCCGCGGTCCAGCGCCACAACGCGCTGCAGCACGAGATGGTTGAGCGCCGTCGCCGTCGCGGCCCAGCCGTTCTCGACGACAGTCGTGGCAGTCGTTTCCCGGACAATGGCCGGGCCTTCGATCCGGTCGCCGGGCTGGAGGGAGTCGCGGTCGAAGATGGCGGCCTCATGGAAGTCGCCGCCGGAGAAGATTGTCGCGCAGTCGATAGCGGCAGGCTCGGCGTCGCTGGAACGCTCGACCGGCGCATCCTCCACCCTCTCGGTCACGCCGACCGCCTCGACGGAGACGGCTTCCACGACCATTGGCTTGTCCGGCACCGTGAAGCCGTAGCGCTGGCGGTGCGCGTCCTCGAACGCGGCCACCGTTTCGTCGAGCGTGCCGGCGGCCACCACGATCGCCGAATCGGTGCCGTCGTAGCGGACATGGGCGCGGCGGTGGACGCGGATGTTATCCACCGGGACATTCTGTTCGGCGAGTTCCGCGACTGCCGAGTCCGCGAGCCGGTCGAGCGTGGCGTTCATTGAGCCGACCAGGCCGGTATCCAGCGTCGCTTCCACCGCGGTCTCGCGCAGGGCGCGGATATCGGCCAGGCCCATGCCGTAGGCGGAAAGCACGCCGGCGAAGGGATGGATGAAGACCTGCGTCACGCCGAGCGTATCGGCGATCCGGCAGGCATGCTGGCCGCCCGCGCCGCCGAAGCAGGCGAGGGTATACTCGGTGACGTCGTAGCCGCGCTGGATCGAGATTTCCTTGATCGCGTTCGCCATATTCTCGACCGCGATGGTGAGGAAGCCTTCGGCGACCTGCTGCGGCGTCCGCCGGTCGCCGGTCGCGCGCTCGATCTCCCGGGCCAGCGCCGCAAAACGTTCGACGACGACGGTGCGGTCCAGCGGCAGATCGCCGTCCGGGCCGAACACAGCGGGGAAATGGTCCGGCTGGATCTTGCCGAGCATCACGTTGGCGTCGGTCACCGTCAGCGGCCCGCCGCGCCGGTAGCAGGCCGGGCCGGGATTGGCCCCGGCGCTGTCCGGCCCGACGCGGTATTTTGCGCCGTCGAAATGCAGGATCGAGCCGCCGCCGGCCGCCACCGTGTGGATCTGCATCATCGGCGCGCGCATGCGCACCCCGGCGACCAGGGTCTCGAACGCCCGCTCGTACTCGCCGGCATAGTGGGAGACATCGGTCGACGTGCCGCCCATGTCGAAACCGATCAGCTTCCCGAAGCCGGCCATTTCGGCCGTGCGCACCGCGCCGACGATGCCGCCGGCCGGGCCGGACAGGATCGAATCCTTGCCCTGGAAGCGGCGCGCGTCGGTCAAGCCGCCGTTGGACTGCATGAACATCAGCCGGGTATCGCCGATCTCCCCGGCGACCCGGTCGACATAGCGGCGCAGGATCGGCGACAGATAGGCGTCCACCACCGTCGTATCGCCGCGGCCGACCAGCTTCATCAGCGGGCTGACCTCGTGGCTGACCGAGACCTGGGCGAAGCCGATATCGCGGCACAGGGCGGCGACCTGGCGTTCGTGGTCCGTATAGCGGTAGCCGTGCATGAACAGGATGGCGACCGAGCGGTAGCCGGCGTCGTAGGCGGCGCGGATCTCAGCCTCGGCCGCCGCGAGGTCGAGCGGTGTCTCCACCGTGCCTTCGGCCATCACCCGCTCGTCGACCTCGACGACCCGGCTGTAGAGCAGTTCCGGCAGCACGACGTTGCGGGCGAACAGGCGCGGGCGGACCTGGTAGGCAATGCGCAGGGCGTCGGCGAAACCGCGGGTGACGATCAGCAGGGTGGGCTCGCCCTTGCGCTCGAGCAGGGCGTTGGTGGCGACGGTCGTGCCCATCTTCACGGCGTCGATGCGCCCGGCCGGGATCGGCGCACCGGGCGCCAGGCCGAGCATGTCGCGGATGCCCTGGATCGCGGCGTCGCGATAGCGCTCGGGGTTCTCCGACAGCAGCTTGTGGGTCGTCAGCCGACCGTCCGGCGCCTTGGCCACGACATCGGTAAAGGTGCCGCCCCGGTCGATCCAGAATTGCCAGCCGGTCATGGGTCCCTTCGTTCAGCGGTTCCGACACAATAGAAGTCAGCGCCCGCCGAATCGCAAGGCGGCCGAGTGACCGTCCTTCGAGACGAGGCTTCGAGACGCGGTCTTGCAGACCGCTCCTCAGCCTCTCCTCATGATGAAGAAGATGTGGTCAAATTGCACACCCCTTCATCCTGAGGAGGCCATTGAGGAGGCGCGAAGCGCCGTCTCGAAATGGCCGTCTCGAAGGACGCTCACCGCACCGGTCCCGTCATGCGCCAGATCGAATCGCCTCTCGTTCATCCCTTTGCCGGCTTCGATATTCCGGCGCTGGTCGCCGCCCGGGCGGCCGGCCATCCCGACAAGCCCTGGCTGGTCTGGGAGCCGTTCAACGGGCCGCGCGAAGTCTGGACCTTCGGCGAATTCGCCCATGAGGTCGACTGCGTCGCCGCCGGCCTCGCCGCGCGCGGAATCCGGGCCGGCGACAGCGTGCTGGTGCATCTCGACAATTGCCCGGAGATTCTGTTCGCCTGGTTCGCCTGCGCCAAGATCGGCGCCATCTGCGTGACCACCAATGCGCGCTCCGCCGCCGACGAGATGACCTATTTCGCCGACCATTCCGGCGCCGTCGCGGCGATCACCCAGCCGAAATTCGCCGCCACGATCGGCAGCGCCTGCAAGGATCTGCGCTGGGTCGCCGTGACCGAGACCGACAATGGCGAGGCGCCGGCTCCCGGCAGCGCGCCGGGCGATGACAGCTTCGCACGGCTGGAAGGCGATCCGGCCGATGCGCCGCGCCGGCCGGCCGACCCGATGGCGCGGCTCTCCGTCCAGTTCACCTCCGGCACGACATCGCGGCCCAAGGCGGTGCTGTGGCTGCACGGCAACGGCCTGTGGGGCGCCAAGATGAATGCCGTCCACGAGGATCTGCGCGAGACCGACAGCCACCTGACCTACCTGCCGATCTACCACACCAACGCGCAGGCCTATTCCGTGCTCGCCTCGCTGTGGGCGGGCGCGGCGTGCGTGGTCCAGCCGCGCTTTTCGGCCAGCCGGTTCTGGGACGTGGCGGCGCGCAACGGCTGCACCTGGACCAGCATGGTGCCGTTCATGAACCGGGCGCTGATGGATCGCGACGTGCCCGAGAGCCATACTTTCCGCCTGATGGGCAACGGCATCTGCAGCCCGCCGACCGACGAGATATTCGGCGTCAAGACGATCGGCTGGTGGGGCATGACCGAGACCATCACACAGGGCTTCGTCGGCGAGGTCCATCTGCCGAACCGGCCGCTCTCGATCGGCAAGCCCTCGGTCGAATACGATATCCGCATCCTGGACGAGGCGGGCGATCCGGTCGGCCCGGACGAGACCGGCGACCTGTTCATCCGCGGCGTGCGCGGCCTTTCCATGTTCGCTGAGTATCTCGGCAACGAGAAAGCGACCGCAGAGGCGTTCGACGAGGAAGGATTCCTTACGACCGGCGACAAGATCACCGTCCACGACGACGGCTTCTGCAGCTTCGCCGACCGGGCCAAGGACATGCTCAAGGTCGGCGGCGAGAATGTCGCCGCGTCCGAGGTCGAGCGGGTGATCGCCGAACAGCCGCTGGCCCGCGAGGTCGCCGTCGTCGCGAAGAAGCATCCGATGCTCGACGAGGTACCGGTCGCCTACATCCTGGTCGATGGCGGGGCGGTCAACGCGCCGCCGGATTATGGCGAGAGGATCATCGCTGCCTGCCGGCAGTCTCTGGCCGAATTCAAGGTGCCGCGGGAGGTCCGCCTGGTCGACGATTTCCCGCGCTCGACCGTCGAGAAGATCGCCAAGAACGTTCTGCGCGCCGAACTGGAAGCGGAAGACGCGGGCGACTGCAATGGCTGACGGCTCCCGTCCGCACGAGGGCACGCCAGCGAACGCGCCGCCGCGCATCGATTCCATCGACGAGGCGGCGATCCGCGCCTACCGGGCAGAGCGGATACGCCAGGAGCTTCGCCGTCAGGATCGCGAGGCGGTGCTGGTGGTGGATCCGGTCAACCTTCGCTACGCCACGGGCACGCGGAACATGCAGGTGTGGACGATGCACAACATCGTCCGGTATGCGCTGGTTTTCGCGCACGGTCCGACGGTGCTGTTCGATCTTGCAACCGGACGCCATCTGAGCGCCGGACTGGAGAGCGTGACGGATATCAGGTCTTCGATTCCGTTCGACTACATGCTGGTCGCCGGCAACGCCGAAGCGATGGCCCAGCGCTGGGCGAGGCAGATTCACGAGACGCTGAGAGAGCACGGATGCGTCGCCGACACTCTGGCCGCCGATCGGGCCGATACCCCGATGGTCCGGGCGTTGGAGAAGCTGGGCACCCGGGTCCTTGACGGCAAATCGGTGTTGGAGCATGCGCGGGCGATCAAATCGGCAGAGGAAATCGCGGCGTTCCGGGCATCGCTCGACACCTGCGAACAGAGCGTTCGCTCCCTGTACGAATTCGCCGTTCCGGGAATACGAGAGTCCGAAGCCTTCGGCCACCTTGTCGGCGAGAGCCTGGCCCGCGGCGGCGAATACCCGGAAACCCGTTTGCTGACCGCCGGACCACGCACCAATCCGTGGTTTCAGGAAACCTCCGATCGCGTCATGCAGGCGGGAGACCTCCTCGCGTTCGACACCGATCTGATCGGTCCCTTGGGCTTCTACAACGACATCTCGCGAAGCTGGATGATCGGCGAGCGCCGCCCGACCCCGGCGCAGGCAAACCTGCTCGACCTCTCCCGTGAACAGATCGCCCACAACATCGACCTGCTGCGCCCCGGGATGTCATTCGTGGAATTCGCGTCCAGGGCCTATCGCCTGCCCGACGCCTACCTCCCCAACCGATACGCCGATCTGGTCCACGGCTGCGGCCTGGGTGTCGAGTATCCGTTCGTGCTGTATCCGGAGGACGCGGACGACGGGATGTACGACGGTCGCTTCGAAGCGGATATGATCGTCTGCGTCGAGAGCTATGTCGGCGCGCTCGACGGGCCCGACGGCGTGAAACTGGAGCAGCCGGTGCTGATCGCGGAAGACGGGCCCGAAGTCCTGAGCGCGCTTCCGCTCGATGCCAGAGATTTCTGAGTCGACAAATCGCGGGCCGGCCGGCCGCAAAGATCGTCATCTGCCTGTAGAAGGGATCGACGCTCTCGAAGACGAGACCGGGAAATCTGCGCCCGTGAGGCCTATCCCGGGCCCTTCTGGCCCATGGCGAGGAATTTCTCGCGGCGCTGTTTGCGCAGCACGGGGCCGTCGATCTTCAGCAGCGCTTCCCGCGCCTTGTCAATGGCGTCCGTCACGTTGGCGAAGATGGAGTCCCGGTCCCGGTCGGCGCCGGCAATGGCTGAAAGGCTTCCCTTTTTCTCCTTGTCGCCGCCGCCTCAGGCCGCTTTCGCCGCCTGGAGCGCCTGCCAGACGGCGTGGGGCGATGCCGGCATCGGCAGGGCGGAGACGCCGGCCGGCCGCACCGCGTCCAGCAAGGCAATCATCGTGCAGGCCATGCCGCCGACACAGCCGGCTTCCCCGGCCCCCTTGATGCCGAGCGGATTGGTCTTTGTGATCGTCGGACTGGACTCGACCTTGATGAACGGCATGTCGTCGGCCCGCGGCAGGGCATAGTCCATGAACGAGCCGGTGACGAGCTGGCCGGCTTCGTCCCACGCGATGCCCTCCAGCAGGATTTGGCCGGCGCCCTGCACGATCCCGCCGTGAAACTGGCCTTTCAGCAGCATTGGGTTCATCACCGTGCCGACATCGTCGACGACCACCCAGTTGAGCAGTTCCGTAACGCCGGTCTCGGGATCGATCTCCACTTCGCAGCAATGGGTGCCGTTCGGGAAGGTCGGCCCGGGATGGCGGAAGTTGGCGCTCGCGGCCAGCCCCGATTCGAGGCCGCCGGGCACGCCGAAGAAATTGTGCGCCATTGCGGCAATCTCGGCGATGCGGATCGAGCGGTCGGTGCCGGCGACCGAGAAGACGCCGTCGTCGAAGGCGATATCCTCCGCGGCGGTCTCGAAATGGTGCGCGGCGATGGACTTGCCCTTCTCGATCACGCGCTCGCTCGCCAGCCGGATCGCGCCGCCGCCCAGGCCCGACGAGCGCGAGCCGAAGGTGCCGTGGCCGTGGCGCACGATATCGGTATCGCCCTGGACGAAGCGCACCTGCTCGAACGCCACGCCCAGCGTATCGTACAGCAATTGCCGGAAGACGGTCTCGTGGCCCTGGCCGTGGGAGAAGGTGCCGACGGTGAGCGTGACGCCGCCGTCGGCGTCGAAGCGGATTTCCGCGCCTTCGTCGCCCAGGCCGGCGGATTGTTCGATGGCGTTGGTCATGCCGAAGCCGCGCAGCCGGCCGCGGTCCGCGGCCTCCTGCCGGCGCGCCTCGAAGCCGGCATAGCCGGCGGCGGCCAGCGCCTTGTCCATGTTGGCTTCGAACCGGCCGCAATCGTAGGTGTATTGCAGGCCGGTCTTGTAGGGCATGGCGCTTTCCGGGATCAGGTTGCGCCGCCTGAGTTCCACACGGTCGAAGCCCAGTTCGGCCGCGGCCTTCTCGACCAGCATTTCGCAGATATAGATGGCTTCCGGACGGCCCGCGCCGCGGTAGGGGCCGATCGGGCAGGTGTTGGTGAACACCGCCGTGACATCGACCGAGGCGGCGCCGGTTTTGTACATGCCGACGATGGCGCCCATGTTGCCGAAGGTCGGCAGCGGGCCGAAAAAGCTGCAATAGGCGCCGAGCGCCGCCACCGATTTCACGCGCACCGCCAGGAAATCGCCGTCTTCGTTGAGCGCCAGTTCGGCGACCGGGCGGCTGTCGCGGCCGTGATCGTCGACCAGGAAATGTTCGCTGCGGTCGCCGTTCCACTTGACCGGCCGGCCGACCTTCTTCGCCGCCCAGACGACCAGCGCCATCTCAGGGAACAGGCCGCCGCGCAGTCCGAAACCGCCGCCCATATCGGGGCTGACCAAGCGCAATCTGGCGATCGGCACTTTCAGCGTATGTTGGGCGAGCAGGTTGCGGTTGTCGTGCGGCCCCTGGGTGCCGGTCCACAGGGTGTAACGGTCGGCCATGGCATCGTATTCGCCGAGCGCCGCCCGCGGTTCCATCGGGTTCTGGGCCAGCCGGCCGATCTGCAGGTCGGCGGAGACGACGTGGGCGGCTGCCTTGAAGATGGCCTCGACCGCCTCGAGGTCGCCCATGGTCTGGCGGAAGCTGACATTGTCGCCCAGATCGGGCCAGACCAGCGCTGCATCGGGATCGACCGCGTCCGGCGTTTCGATCACCGCCGGCAGTTCCTCATAGTCGACCTCGATCAGTTCCGCCGCGTCGCGGGCCTGCGCCACGGTTTCGGCGACGACGAAGGCCACCGGGTCGCCGACGAACTTCACCGCACCGGCGGCGAGCGGCGGCCGGTAAGGTTCGTGGATCGGCGAACCGTCCGGCCGTTTGAGCGGCACCAGCATCGGCGCCAGCGAGGGCAGTCCGCCCAGGCCGTCGGCCTGCCAGTCGTCATGGGTCAGCACCGCCAGCACGCCGGGTGCGGCCCGCGCCGCCGTACAATCGATGCCGGCGATGCGGGCATGGGCATGGGGCGAGCGCAGAACATGGCCGCGGGCCTGGCCGGGCCGGTTGAGATCGTCGGTATATTGCCCGCCGCCGCGCAGCAATCGCGGATCCTCATAGCGCGGCACGCTCTGTCCCAGGCCGAATTTCATGCTGTACCCCCCCTCTGGCATCGCCGGTCTCAGGCTGGCGCGGATGTTAGTCGCCCGCCCGCCGGGGCGAAAGGGCGAAGGCGAAAGGCCGGCATGCGATGGCGCGATGGCGGCGATGTCAGGAAATGTCATGATTCGCCGCGTCGAACCCCTGGCGGTCGCCATTTCCTCGAAGCACACAGGACTGCCGCCCCGGCCCTAAGTCGCCCCCCACAGCCTCGGGGCGCTGGCCGTTCGGGCGCGGCTGCCGTAAAATAGAAAGAATGGTATAGTTCGGTCGCGTACAGCAAAATAAAACGATCTGTCTAATCTTGCCGCCGGCCAAGTCGACCGGCGTTGCGGAGTCGGTGGAGACTGTCATGAAATGTCATGTTTTGTCCTAGAGACGGCCTCTTCAAATGTTCATTTTTTGTTCTACTCACAAAATAGGTAACATAATCATCCAAGGCAACCGTTTTCCAGCGCAAATCGCTGGCGCCTGACCGGCTCTGCAATTCAACAGGAGAAGGACTCTCAGCCGAACGTCTTCGCGACAGGCGCGCCTGCCCGATTGTATCCGGTTGCGCGGCATCGGGGGTTGGGTAATATCCGGCCCGACAGTGCCGGACGGCTTCGCCCGCGCGGCTTCACTTAACCTGAGTTTGTCCTTCCGACCGAGCCGACCCCGATGGCTGAAACCCCCGGCGCAGATAGTGCGCCCGAAATCATCGAAGTGACCGAGCGCAGCGTTTCCTGCGACGGCGGCGGCGGGGCGCTGGGCCATCCCAAGGTCTATCTCAACATGGGCGGCGACACTTTCGTCGAATGCCCCTATTGCGACCGCCGCTTCGTTCTGGCGCAAAATCCCGGCTAGGCCGGCCGCACTCTCCTTCAGCTCCCCGCCGCGCCCGGCGGCGGGCGCCTTCAACGCCATACAGAACCCCGACAGGACCTCATCATGAAACTC
Source organism: Alphaproteobacteria bacterium (assembly GCA_965249845.1). Classification (GTDB taxonomy): domain Bacteria; phylum Pseudomonadota; class Alphaproteobacteria; order Bin65; family Bin65; genus Bin65. The sequence continues at coordinate 1,881,538 of CBDFNA010000003.1, read as the reverse complement.
GCTTCCTTCTTTCTGAACGACACACCGACCTGGGGCGCCGTGGACGGCGACTCGGTGATCGACCTGGGCGGCCTCGCCCCGACGCTGAAACAGGCGCTGGCCGGCGGGCTGCTCGGCGCGGCGGCAGAACGGGCCGCCGGGCAAGGGCCTTCCGCGGCGCTCGCCGATGTCGGCCTGCTGCCGGTCATTCCCGATCCGGACAAGGTGATCTGCGTCGGCCTCAACTACAAATCCCACATCGAGGAGACCGGCCGGGGCGACAGCGACTATCCCGTGCTGTTCACCCGCTGGGCCAATGCCCAGGTCGGCCACGGCGCACCGATGATCCGGCCGGTCAACTCGACCGCCTACGATTATGAGGGCGAGCTGGCGGTCATCGTCGGCAGCGCGGCGCGCCATGTGAGCGAGGCCGACGCGCTCGGCCATGTCGCCGGCTACAGCTGCTACAACGACGGCTCGATCCGCGACTGGCAGCGCCACACCCACCAGTTCACGCCGGGCAAGAATTTCGAAGGCAGCGGCGGCTTCGGGCCGTGGATGGTGACGACGGACGAGATTCCCGATCCGTCCGCCCTGCATCTCAAGACCCGGCTGAACGGCCAGGAAGTGCAGAATTCGAAGACCGACCTGCTGATCTTCACCGTGCCCGTGCTGATCGAATACATCTCCGGCTTCACGACCCTCGAGCCGGGCGATGTCATCGTCACCGGCACGCCGGGCGGCGTCGGCTTCAAGCGCAACCCGCCGCTCTTCATGAAGGACGGCGACACGGTCGAGGTCGATATCGACCGGATCGGCGTGCTCGCGAATCCGGTCAGGGACGAATAGGCCGCCGGCCCCGGGCTGCCGGCCCCGATCTGCCGCCCCGATCTATAGAGAGTGCGCCGTCATGCCGGCGCCTCCGCCGAAAAGCGCCGAAGCGCGAACACGCTGGTCGGTCGTCCTGCTGGGCGTGCTGGCCGGCATCATGGTCGCTTTCCAGATCGGCAAGCTGCCGGCAGCGATTCCCACCCTGCAGCGGGAGCTCGCTCTCGATCTGGTCGAAGCCGGCTGGGTGCTGGCCGTATTCCACGGCCTGGCCGCGGCGACCGGCGCGATTGCCGGTGTCTATGCCGACCGATGGGGCCTCCGCCGGGTCGCCTTCGTGGGGCTTCTGGCGACCGGCTTCGGCGCCGCAGCCGGCGGGCTTTCGGATGGATTGACCCTGCTGTTGTTCTCGCGGCTGATCGAAGGCGTGGGATCGATTACCGTGCTGGTCGCCGCGCCGGCGCTGATGCTGCGGGCGAGCCGGCCGGGCGACCAGGGCCTTGCCATGGGCATGTGGGGCTCCTTCATGCCGACCGGCATGGCGGTCATGACCCTGTTGACGCCGCTGGTGCTCGCGCTCGCCGGCTGGCGCGGCCTCTGGATCGTCAATGCCGGCCTGGTCTGGCTGTTTGCCGGCCTGTTCTGGGCCGCTACCCGGACTGCGCCGGATCCCGCCGGGCCGGGTGCTGCCGGGCCGGGGCCGTGGCGCGAACTGGCCGTTGTATTGCGCCGCACCGGGCCCTGGCTGCTCACGCTGGTCATGGGCCTCTATGCCGCGACCTATCTGCCGATCCTCGGCTTCCTGCCCAAATACCTCATTGAGCACCACGGCTATTCGCAATCGGCAGCGGCTGCCTGGGTGGCGCTGGCGATCTGGGCCAACGCGGCCGGAAACCTCACGGGCGGCTGGCTCGGCCATCGCGGGGCGCCGCGCTGGCTGTTGATGATCGTGGCGCTGGCGACCATGGGCGTCACCGGCTGGCTGACCTACCAGCCCGGCTTCAGCGGCGAGGCGCGCCTGGTCTTCGCCTTCGTCTTCTCCGGCGTCGGCGGCCTGCTGCCGTCGTCGATCTTCGGCAGCGTGACGCGCCATGCCCCGGACCGCACCCGGGTCGCCGGCATCAACGGGCTGATCCAGCAGAGCACCAATGTCGGGCAACTCGCCACGCCGCCATTGTTCGCGATGCTGGTCGCCGCCGGCGGCTGGCCGCAGGGCCCGTGGCTGATCGTGGGGCTGGCCGCAGCCGCAATCGTCTTCGCCCTGCTGCTGCGCCGGCTCGAACGGGCAAGCTGAGGCACGATTCTGACCCGTGGCATTTTTCGGCGGAACAAACCGCTGTCCCGATTCCTCCCCCTCTGCAGAGGGGGAGGAAGAACTTCCAACCGGTCCCGGCTGGGATGGCGACTATCTTTGAATGCTGAATTGACCTTGCAGCAGCCTGGAATATTCCGGCGCTAACTGCCTGCCAGAGTCGGATGCTCTTCCTCCAGGCCTTCGGGATCCTGGTGGATGATGACCTCGGCGTTCGGAAAGGCTGCCAAGATGGCGTCCTCGACCTCGTCGGCGATGGTGTGGGCGCGCATCAGCGTCATTTCCGGGTCCATCTCCAGATGGAACTGGATGAAGGTTGCGGCGCCGGAGCGGCGCGAGCGCAGGTCGTGCAAGGACAGAACTTCCGGGTGGCCGAGCGCGATCCGCCGGACAATCTCGCGCTCGTCGTCCGGCAGTTCGCGATCCAGCAGCATGTCGAGCGACGCCGCGCCGACCTTGCGCGCGTTCCACAGCAGCCACAGCACGATGCCGACGGCGAACAGCGGATCGAGCCAAGCCCAGCCCCACATTGCGTGGGCGGCCAGCGCGACGATGACGCTGCCGTTCAGCGCCAGGTCGCCGGCATAGTGCAGCGAGTCGCCCTCGATCGCGACCGACCGGGTGCGCCGCACGACATGGCGCTGGAAGGCGACCAGCACCAGGGTCAGCACAATCGAAAAGACCATCACCGCGATGCCGATCGATTCGTCGCGCACGGCGCGGGGATCGAACAGGCGCCGGACCGCCTCGATCAGCAGCAGCACGCCCGAGCCGCAGATGAAGGCGGCCTGGCCGAGGCCGGCCAGCGCCTCCGCCTTGCCGTGGCCGAAGCGGTGTTCGCGGTCGGCCGGCTCGACGGCGTAGCGCACCGCGAGCAGCGTCACGATGGAGGCCGCGGCGTCGAGGAAGGAATCGACCAGGGAAGAGAGGACAGCGACGGAGTCCGTCATCAGCCAGGCGGCCAGCTTGGCGGCGATCAGCAGCGCTGCGACGATGACGGAGGCGATCGTCGCCTGTTTCTTCAGGCGGGTCTGGGTGGCCGCGTCGGCAAGAGGAGCGGCAGGAGGCGCGGCGGATTGCTCTGCGGGGGGCTCGGTCATGTCGCGCGCAAGATAGGCCGGCCGGCCACCTGCCTCAACCGGGCCGTCTCAACCGGGCCGTCTCAACCGGGCCATCTCAACCGGGCCGTCTCAACCGGGGCTGCCTTGCACCGGACCGTCGGTATCGGGGCGGGCGGCGTCAGGGCCGGCCAAAGAAAAGGCCCGGTCTGTGCGGAACCGGGCCTGCGAGTCGGAGGGAGCGGGAGAAAGGGCCGCGCGTTCGGCCGTGAGCTGTCGGGGGGTCAGGCCGGGGACGGTTTTCCGTTCGGGCGGTCCGGGCCGTAGCCGGAGTCGTTGGCGTCGCCGGAATAGCCGCCGCCGTTGCGCTCCGACATGAACTGGTCGAACTCGGCCTGGTCCTTGGCGCGCCGCAGGCGGTCCATGAACATGGCGAACTCGCGGCGCTCTTCTTCCAGCCGGCGCAGGGTTTCTTCGCGATATTCGTCGAAGGCAGCGTTGCCGGTGGACGGACCGCGGCGCATCTTGTTCTTGAAGCTGCTCCAGTCGCCGGAACCGCTGCAACCGCCGAGCCGGCCGGTGAACAGCAGGAAGCCCAGAATGGCGAGGCCGATCGGCCAGAACACGATAAATCCCAGGACCATGATCGCAATCCATGCCGGCTTCGGCAGGTTGGGTGCGGTCCACGCGCGGCTGTGGCGGGCGGGATATTCCCGGGCCATCGATGCTGCGGTCATTGAAGTCCTCCTCGGTTGATGACGACAGTCTATGTGAAACAGTTTTACATAGATGGGGATTGTACGCGCGGATGCAAGAAAGCCGTCGAAAAAAATTTATGGCCCGGTTCGCGCCGGCGATTCACGCTGTGATGCCCAGGCCCTTCAGATACAACTCCACGCCCAAGTCGAGCATGCGATGGCGCGACAGGGCCGGCGCGGCACTGCCCCGGCCGAGGGTCGCCGCGCCGTGGGCGAGCGACCAGATATGGAAGAACACCGCCTCCGGCGGCACGGGCTGGCCGGCCGGGCCGGCGCCTTCGAGCCGGTCGGTCACCGCCGAGAGCGTGCGGTAGGCCCGGTCAGCCGCATCGTGGAACGCCGGGTCGGCGTCGTCGGCCAGGTCGGCCTCGAACATTGCAGCGTAATAGGCGCGTTCGGTCAGGGCGAAATCGAGATAGGCATGGCCGAGGCGCCGGAACGCCGTCACCCGGTCCGGCTCCCCGCCGCCCCATGCTTGCTCCAGATTGTCGGAGAATTTGGCATAGCCGCGCCGCGCCACCTCCGCCAGCAGCGCTTCCCGGTCCTTGAAATGCCGGTAGGGCGCGGCCGGGCTGACGCCGGCGAGGCGCGCGGCCTCGATCAGCGAAAAGCCGTGCGGCCCCTTTTCCAGGATCAGCACGCGCGCCGCCGAGACCAGCGCCTCTTTCAGATTGCCGTGATGATAGCCGCTCTTGCGCAGACCGCCGGACCGGCTGTTTTCCGTGGATCGGGGCATGTTATAGTATTTAACATTCCGTGCGGCGAAGCCAAGGGCCGTTGTGCAATAAGCCGGAACCTGCGGGCTTCGAGCGGCGGCAGGCCGCGCAGCGGCTATCCCGGATTTTTCGTGACGGTCATGGGCGCCGCCGCGCTTCGGGCCGAAAATTTCGGATCAGGCGCCCCAGCGCCGGTGCAGCCACAACCACTGTCCCGGGAATTCGCGCACCCAGTCGGCGATCCTGTCGTTGACCTTCTGCATGAAGCGCGCTTCGTCGGCCCGGTCGTCGCCGGTCCGCTCGAATTGCATCGGATCGGTGATTTCGATGGCGAAACGCCGGCCGCCCAGCCGCCGGCAACAGGCGCCGAAGACCGGCGCATCGAAACGCCGGGCCAGGCGCGCCAGGGTGAGGCCGGTCATGGCCGGCCGGCCCATGAAATCCAGCGCCATGCCGCGGTTGTTTTTCTGGTCGACCAGCAGGGCCAGACGGCCGCCCTCGGCCATAACCCGGCCGGCCGCGATGCCACCCTGGTAGCCTTTGGGCAGCAGGGCGAACAGGCCGGCCCGGCTCCGGTCGAGCAGCCGGGCGACATAGGGGTTGTTCGGGCGGCGGAAAACGACGGAGGTAAACACGCCGAAATTGGCCGCCCCGACCGCCAGAAATTCCCAGTTGCCCATGTGCGGCACGAAAATCAGTGCCGGCCCGCGATGAGTAAGGAGGCGCAGGAAATTTTCGACGCCATGGATTTCGAGCCGCCCGCCGCGGAGCGTTAGGGTGTCGCCGGCCTGCGCCGCCTTCCGCAGCCGTTCGACGCCCGCTTCCGACAGCGCTTCCTGCAGTGTGGGATCCCAAAGAACGCCGATACGCGCCGTTTCGGCCACCACCCGGCCGAGATTGTCCCACATTTCGCGCAGGATGCGGCGTCGCCGCGCCGCCGGCATGTCCGGGAAAGTCCGTTTAAGGTTGAGGCGGGCGCGCCGCGAAAAGGGCAGCATGGGACCGATGGCGCGCCCGACCGAGCCGCCGACCGCCGAGGCGGCGGCCGAGGGAATCAGCCGCATCAGGCCCCAGAAAAGCAAAATGGGCGCGGCTTCCACTGCCCAGACGACCGGCAGGAACCGCGCCGCGCGCGCAGCAGCCCTCCGACGCCCCATGCCTCAGGCCTCCCCCGACTCTCTGCACTGCTGAAAAGAACAAGCGGAAGTGGTGCCCAGGGGCGGAATCGAACCACCGACACCGTGATTTTCAGTCACGTGCTCTACCAACTGAGCTACCTGGGCGCTGCTTCGGCCGCCGGTCGCCGAACGCCGGGCCGGCGATCGCTCGCGAAGAACGCGACTTATAGGTATTTCGTCTGGCCAAGTCTACCCGCTGCGCCTCAACGCGCCAGCGCGCCGCGTCCGTTCTCGGGCGCATCGGCACCGGGCTCCTCGTCCTGATCCTCGTCCCGATCCTCATCCGGTGACTCCGCCGGAATGCGGTAGGCCTCGTTGAACCATTTTCCGAGATCGACATCGGCGCAGCGGCGCGAGCAGAAGGGCCGGTAGACCGCTTCGGCCGGCTTGCCGCAGAGCGGGCAGGTCATGGCCGCACCGGGTATGGCCGTACTGGGCATGGCCGTTTCCCCATCGGCATTTCTGCAAGCCGGCTCACCCGGCGCCCTGAAGCAGGGCGCGGGTCTCGAACAATGGCAGGCCGACGACATTCGAATAGGAGCCGGAGAGATGGCGCACGAAGACGGCGGCCTTGCCCTGGATGGCGTAGCCGCCGGCCTTGTCCTGCCATTCGCCGCTGTCGAGATACCAATCGATTTCGCCGGGATGCAGCCGCTTGAAGCTGACAATGGACTGCACGACCCGGACCGTTATCCGCCCCGCGGATGCGGCGGAGTCCGGCCCGGGAACGCCGGGCGTTGCAAGGGTGATCGCCCCGAACACCCGGTGCCGGCGGCCCGATAGCAGGTTCAGGCAGCGGCGCGCCTCGGCCGCATCCGCCGGCTTGCCCAGAATGCGCCGCCCGGCGGCAACCGCCGTGTCAGCGGCGAGCACCCGGTCCGCGCTGCAACGCCGGCCGACCTGCGCGCATTTTTCCCGCGCCATCCGCGCGGCATAGGCCGCCGGCTTTTCGGCGGGGTGCGGCGCTTCGTCGATTTCGGCGGGAACAACCCTGTCCGGTACGAGGCCGATCTGGGCGAGAAGTTCGAGGCGCCGCGGCGACGCGGAGGCGAGAACGAACGTCACGATCCACGACCGCTCAACAGATCGGTCCGGCCACCTGTTTGTAGCGGCCCTATTTGAAGCGAAAGGTGATCCGCCCCTTGGTCAGGTCGTAGGGTGTCATTTCCACGCTGACCTTGTCGCCCGTCAAAACCCGGATCCGGTTTTTGCGCATCTTGCCCGACGTGTGCGCCAGGATTTCGTGGTCGTTTTCCAGCGTCACGCGGAACATCGCGTCAGGCAGGATTTCGGTGACCGTCCCCGATAACTCCAGCAGATCCTCTTTCGCCATGCGGCTGATTTCCTTGGAACCCATTATCCGTTGCGGCCGAACATGGGCGGGGCGGCAGGTCAGGTCAAGCGGCTTGCCCGGACCCCGCCGCCAGCGGCGTCGAAGTAGATCGATCTAATTTCGCCGTTTCGCCCGTACCGGGCCGGCCCGTCGCGGCGGTTGGCGGCCTTACTGGATACGGGATGGGAGGCCGGCAAGCAGAAATCGGCCCGCCGGAACACAGGGCGCCGAACGGTCCACGACAATGGCGATATTGAAGACCATGCCGCCATGTTCGGCGATCCACTTCTCGCCATTGCGATCGCGCGGATTAACGGCGTAGTCCATGTGCGACGTCGCCACGACAACGGCCAGAACGGCAAGGGCCGGACACAGCCAAAGAACGGCGCGGCGGATCGCATTCATTTTCATGGGCTTCGCCAATATTCCGGGCGCCGGCAGGGTTCAATCCACGATGGAGCGAATTTGTGTAAATATATAGATATGTTGAATAAAGATGTCGAGCCGGATTTTAAAATCGGGATGAATTTTAGACTATCTTTCGGGCTTCTCAAACTTCATGAATGAAAAACTAAAATTCCGAAACAGAGTGCTTGTGCCGAATGCGCTTCGGCTATGGCTTCATCGGTGGCGCGAACCGGGTGCGGATGCGCTTGAAGAGTTGGTCGCGGACTGTCCGGTAGGCGTCAAGTTGCTGTTCGCGGCTGCCTTCGACGAGGCTGGGATCGAACGTGTTCCACAATTCGACCTCGACCGAACTGGTCCGGGTCATTTCCAGGGCCCGATGGTGCGCTTGCGGCGACAGGGTGATGACGATATCGAACAGATCGTCTTCCAGATCGTCGAAGGTCTTGGCGGCGTGCCGCGAAATATCGATGCCCGTTTCTTCCATGACCGCGATGGCGAACCCGTTCACTTCCCGCGCCCGCATGCCGACCGAATCGACGTAGATGCGGGTGCCGTGCAGGAATTTCAGGAAGCCCTCCGCCATCGGCGAGCGGATGGCGTTCATGGTACAGGCGAACAGGACGCTGCCCGGCAGATCGCTCATCCCGTTGCGCGCCTCACCCGGATCGATCCGGGGCGAATCGATCCGGGGCGAAACGATCCGACGCGCACCCGTCCGGCCATTACGCTTTGATGTGCAGAACGCACAAAAGGGTAAACAGCCGCCGGGCGGTATCGAAATCGATCCCGATCCGGCCCTTGAGCTGGTTCATCAGCAGTTCCGAACCTTCGTTGTGCAGGCCGCGCCGGCCCATATCGATAGCCTCGATCTTGCTGGGGCTGGCGGTCCTGATCGCCGCGAAATAGCTCTCGCAGACCGTGAAATAGTCCTTCACCGTGCGCCTGAACGGCTGCAGGGACAGGGGAACGACCGTCAGTTCGTTGTCGTTCCCGTCGCGGATATCGAACAGCAGCCGGTTTTCGCTCACAGACAGGACGAGGTTGTACGGCCCGTCCACGCCGACATCGGGCGCAAACGTATTTTCCTCAAGCAAATCGTAGATCGCGACGGCCCGCTCGTGTTCGATATCCGGATTGCGCCGAACGACCGTCCGCTCGTCGAGGCGGATGTCGGCGAGACGGGCCTTCTCAGCCATCGCCGTCAGCCGTCGCCGTCAGCCATCGTCGGGCGGCCCGCTCCTGGCGAGCCGGATGCTGACCGACAAGGCATGCGCGTCCAGTCCTTCGGCCGTCGCGAGCGTCACGGCGTCCGGCCCGACCGCACGCAGCGCCGCGGCATCGCCCTTGACGGTAGAGGTTCGCTTCATGAAATCGAGCACGCCAAGGCCGGAAGCGAACCGCGCCGTCCGGGATGTCGGCAGCACATGGTTGGGGCCGCCGATATAATCGCCGATGGCTTCGGGGACGTGGCGGCCGATGAAGATGGCCCCGGCATGGCGGACGGATGCGGCCAGCGCGTCGGCCCCGTCCATGGCCAGTTCGAGATGCTCCGGCGCGATGCGGTCGATCAGCGCCGCAGCGTCCAACAGGGCGTCGACCACAATGATGGCGCCCAGCTTTTCCCAGCTTTCCCGCGCGATGGCCGCCCGGGGCAGGGTCTCCAGATGGCGCTCCACGGCGGCCGAAACACGATCCCCGAATGCCGGGCTGTCGGTGATCAGGATGGCTTGCGCGGACGTATCGTGTTCCGCCTGCGACAGCAGATCGGCGGCAATCCACTCCGGATCGCTGCGCCGGTCCGAGACCACCAGAATCTCGGACGGGCCGGCGATCATGTCGATGCCGACAATGCCGAACACCTGCTTCTTGGCCGAGGCGACCCAGGCGTTGCCCGGCCCGACGATTTTGTCGACCGGCCGGATGCTCGCCGTGCCGTAGGCCAGCGCGGCGATGGCCTGGGCGCCGCCGACACGGTAAATTTCGTCGACGCCGGCAATGTCCGCTGCGGCGAGCACCAGATCGTTGATGACCCCGTCCGGCGTCGGCGACACCATGACAAGCCGGTCGACGCCGGCGACCCTGGCCGGGATGGCGTTCATCAGCACGGAGCTTGGATAGGCCGCCGTGCCGCCCGGGACATAGAGGCCTGCCGATTCCACCGCGGTCCAGCGCGCGCCGAGTTCGTAACCGGCCTCGTCGGTAAAGCGCCAGTCTTCGGGCCTTTGCCGCTCGTGATAGGCCCGGATGCGCCGGGCGGCATGTTCGAGCGCCGAAAGCTGCTGCGCCGGAACGGCGGTGCAGGCCTGCGCGATCCGCTCAGCCGCGATCCTCAGGCCGGCGGCATCGATTTCGAAGCGGTCGAAGCGTGCGGTATAGTCGAGCAATGCAGCGTCGCCGCCCGTGTGCACCGCAGCCAGAATGTCCGCCACCGCCGCATCGACATTCGCCTCCGCCGCCCGCTTGGCGCCGATCAGTTCGGCAAACGCCGCCTCGAAGCCGGCATCGGATCGGTCAAGCCGCCGCACCGCCATCGCGCTTCTCCACTGCCTGGGTAAACGCATCGACCCAATGGCGGATTTCAGCCGGTCTGGTCTTCATCGCCGGTCGATTGACAATCAGCCGCGAGGTAACGTCCGCAATCTTCTCAACCTCGACAAGGCCGTTCGCCTTCAGGGTCGCGCCGGTCGACACCAGATCGACGATCCGGCGGCACAGGCCGAGCGCCGGCGCCAGCTCCATGGCGCCGTTCAGCTTGATGCATTCGGCCTGTACGCCCTGGGCAGCGAAATGCCGGCGCGTCGTTATCGGATATTTGGTCGCCACGCGGACATGGCTCCAGCGCGACGGGTCTTCGGCATCGATCAGATCGCGCGTGGCGGCGACCGACAGCCGGCACCGGCCGATTTTCAGGTCCAGCGGCGCGTAAAGTTCGGCATAGCGGAACTCGTCCACCACATCGTTCCCGGCGATCCCGAGCTGGGCGGCGCCGAAGGCCACGAAAGTCGCGACGTCGAAGCTCCGGACCCGGATAATCTCCAGATTCGGCAGATTGGTGGCAAAGCGCAGCTTGCGCGACGAAGAGTCGTCGAAATCCGGCTCGGGCCGGATTCCGGCGCCCGTCACCAAAGGCATCGCCTCCGCCAGGATGCGCCCGTTCGGCACGGCGAGCACCAACGGTTCGTTGGCGGCATATGGCAGGTTGGGGGCGTCCATATCCGGAAGCGTCCTTCGCGAAACGGGTCAATCCGTTTCGGCATCCTCGTGAGACGGCCGCCATGCGGTCGGCCAAGGCTCGCCGATATCGTCCAGCCGGCAGTCGATGCCCGTGGCGCGGAGCCGGATGGAAGCGGCACCGGCACAAATTAATGTGATTTCAGTGGCATCAAGCCCAGGCTCGGCCTGGATCGCCAGCAGCGACAATATGTTTGACGCATCGTCGCGGTCGAAACCGCGGGTCTGCACGGCTTGTATCCGGCCGAACAGGACGCCTGCATTGACCCGATGGTGTGCCGCCGCACCGCGCCGATTTCCGGCCTGCCCGGACGGCACCTCGCCTTCCCCCGCTTCCCAGCAAAACCGGTTGGCCACAAGCGCGAACCGACCTTCTTCCGGCAGGTAGGCCATATCGGCGACCGGGATCAGCGCATCCTGCAATACGCCGCTGATGACATCGAGATCGTCCGGGCTTTCCGCCCGCAGCCGCAGTTTCCGGAATCTCATCGGCAGTTGCCGCACCCTGGCTATAAATCTGCGATGCGCTCGACCCGGGCGCCGCAATCTGTCAGCTTTTCGACCAGCCGTTCATAGCCGCGATCGAGGTGATAGACCCGGTTTATCGTCGTTTCGCCTTCTGCAGCGAGCGCCGCGATGACCAGGCTGGAGGACGCCCGCAGATCCGTCGCCATCACCTCCGCGCCGTGCAGCCGCTCGACGCCGCGCACCATCGCCGAGGCGCCGTGGAGATTGACGTTCGCGCCCATGCGTTTCAGCTCGGGTACATGCATGTAGCGGTTCTCGAAAATGGTCTCGGTGATCATCGACGCGCCGCTGGCCTTCGACATCAGCGCCATGAACTGGGCCTGCAGGTCGGTCGGGAATCCGGGGAACGGATCGGTAATGACGTCGACGCCGGTCAGGTCGCCCGCGCCGCAGGAAACCTGGACGCCCGCACCGTTCTGCTCCATCGCAACGCCGGCCTCGCGCAACGCGGCGGCGGCGGCGCCGAACAGGTCTTCGTCGACATTCTGCAGGGTGACCGAGCCGCCGGTGATCGCCGCGGCCATGGCGTAGGTGCCGGCCTCGATACGGTCGGCGACGACCCGATGCTGCGCGCCGTGCAGTTCCTCGACGCCCTCGATCACGAGCCGCTCGCTGCCGATGCCGGCGATCTTCGCGCCCATGGCGTTCAGGCAGCGGGCGAGATCGGCCACTTCCGGCTCCCGGGCGGCGTTCTCGATCACCGTCGTTCCCCTGGCGAGGGTCGCCGCCATGATCGCGTTCTCGCTCGCGCCCACAGAGACCTTCGGAAAGATGATCCGGCCGCCGACCAGCCCGCCCTGCGGCGCCTCGGCGTGAATATAGCCGCGGCCCAGGCTGATCTCCGCACCGAGCTGCTCCAGCGCCATGAGATGCAGATCGACCGGGCGGGAGCCGATGGCGCAGCCGCCGGGCAGCGATACCGCCGCGTTGCCGAAGCGCGCGACGAGCGGCCCGAGCACCAGAACCGATGCCCGCATCTGCCGCACCAGATCGTAGGGCGCCATGGTGTTCGGGATATCCGCCGCCGTCAGCCTGAGGACGCCGGGCGCGGTTTCGACCTCGACGCCGTGTTGTTCCAGCACCTTGATAAGCGTAGCGATGTCGCGCAGCCGCGGCACGTTGGTCAGCTCAAGCGTGCCCGCCGTCAGCAGGGACGCCGCCATCAGCGGCAAGGCCGCGTTCTTGGCGCCGCCGATCGGGATTTCGCCGTTCAGTGCGGCGCCGCCGGTAACCCGGATTCTGTCCATCGGCGTTGACCGTTCCCGCTTTCGTTACTGCTGCTGTGGCGCCGGTTCTAGCGAACCTGCCGGCGCGCCTCAACGGGACGGATCGCCCGCCCGGGCAACCGCTCAGCCCGGCTTGCCGTCCAGTTTGCCCTTCTTTCGGCGGCGCAGGTTCTCACGCAGGGCCGCCGCCAGCCGCGCCTGCCGGTCCTCGGCGGCCTTTCCGGCCTTCGCCTTCTGCTGCGCTGCCGCACCCTCGCGCCGGGCGGGCTTGCCTTTCTGCCCGATCATTGCGTCTTCCTTTCGGCCCCGCATCGACCGGCGCAATGGCCGGCCCGCTTCACTTCGCCCGGCAACCGCCGCGCCACCCGGCATTGACGCCCGGCGAGCGCGTCCGCATATTCCGCCCGCTTTTGCGCGGCCTGCCCGAACCGTTCCGGGGGCCGCCCGAACCACGCCCGACACATGGCGCGCCGCGGTAGCTCAGGGGTAGAGCACACCCTTGGTAAGGGTGGGGCCGGGAGTTCAAATCTCCCCCGCGGCACCAGTCTCCCTCCTGCTTACCTGCCATCGCAGCCCGGCCGTCAGTCGCCGCGCTCCGTTGCCGGGGCGCCGGGCGCGCCGGACCCCGCCGTGCCGGACTCCGTCGCGCCGCTGTCGGCCGGGTCTCCCTCGCCCTTTTCCATCATCTTCTTGTAGCGTTTCTGGCCGCTGCGGTGGACGAAGAACAGGATGCAGCAGACGATCGCGAAGACGGCGAGCATGACGAAGCCGAAATTCTCGCTGATATCGCCCAAGACCTCCTCGAACGCTTTGGCGAGGATATAGCCGGTCCAGGCGAAGCTGTTGGCCCAGATGAAGGCGGCGATGAAATTGAACAGCGCGAAGCGGCCCCACGGATAGCCGTTCATGCCCAGCGCCGGCGAGGCCACGTTGCGCACGCCGTAGATGAAGCGGAAGCTGAGGATGAACAGGACATCGTATTTCTGGACCATATCCATGGCCACGGCGACGCCGGCCTTCAGCCTGGGCATCCGCACCAGCAGCTTCGCGCCGAAGAAGCGGCCGAGCGCGAACCAGCACTGATCGCCGCAGAAGCTGCCTAACCAGGCCGCGAGGATCAGGATGTAGATGTTGAGATCGCCCTTGAAGGCGGCGGCGCCGGCGAAGATGACGAAGCTCTCGCCTTCGATGAAGGCCCAGCCGAAGGTGATGGCGTAGAAGAGGTTCTCATACTCGCGGATCAGTTCGGCAACGTCCAACGGATGACCTTTCTATCGATGGTCCCGCTATTGTCCGCGGGCACCGGAATCGGCTACGCGGCAGGCAGGCAATGTCCTAAACACCGGTTGCGGGGCTGCCGCAAGCCATTCCGGCGAGAATAGAACGGAGCAGAAGGAAATCGGCAAGATGGCCTATTCGACACTCACCTATGAACGCGATGGCCGGGTTGCCAGAATTACTTTCAACCGGCCGGAACGGCTGAACGCCATCGCCACCGGGACGCCGGACGATATCGCGGCCGCGGTCGCCGAGGCGAATGCCGACGACCGGGTCCATGTCCTCGTGCTTTCCGGGCGCGGTTCGGCCTTCTGTTCGGGCTACGACCTCAAGGATTTCGCCGAGGGCGCAAGCGAAGGGATTCAGGAGCGTATGCCCTGGGACCCGATGAAGGACTACGCCCTGATGAAGGGCTACACCGAGAAGTTCATGAGCCTGTGGCGCTCCTACAAGCCGGTGATCTGCAAGGTGCAGGGCTATGCCGTCGCCGGCGGGTCCGACATCGCGCTGTGCTGCGATCTCGTCGTAATGGCGGAGGACGCGCGGATCGGCTATCCGCCGGCGCGGGTCTGGGGCTGCCCGACCACGGCCATGTGGGTCTACCGCCTGGGCGCGGAGGGCGCCAAGCGCATGCTGCTGACCGGCGATCTGGTGACCGGGACCGAAGCGAAGGCCATGGGCCTGGTGACCGACGCCGTCCCCGCCGACCGGCTGGATGCCCGGGTCGAGGAACTGGCCGGGCGCATGGCCGGCGTGCCGAAGAACCAGCTCATGATGCAGAAGCTGACGATCAACCAGGCCATGGCCAATATGGGCCTGGAAACCACCCAGATGATCGCCACGATCTTCGACGGCATCACCCGCCATTCGCCGGAGGGCATGGCGTTCAAGCGCCGGGCCGAGGAAGTCGGCTTCAAGCAGGCGGTACAGGAACGCGACAGCGGCGCCAATCTCGACGAACTGTGGCCGATCCGCACCGGCCCGGTGCAATACGAGTAGGCGTGGGCGTGTAAAATTATGCGAATGCCCTCAGGGCAGCGCGCTTAAAGCATGTGGGCGCTGTGCTCGCGAATGGTGCGCATCTGCTGCATAAGTGGATCGTGCGGCAAGCCGTAGGCGTCCAGCAACGCGCTGTCGATCTCGGCGATGAGGGTCGGACCCGGCGTGTCCGTCTTATGGAAATTGACGTTGTGCTGCTCGCCGAGGTTTTTCTTCATCACGCGGCACGCATCCACTGTCCGTCGGTCCAGGAGGTTTTTCGCCAAGTGCGCGGTTCTTTCTTTAAGACGTTCGCTATCCCAACCGGGCGGACGGCGGATCGTTCCGGTCTCCTGCGTAGTGACATGGAAAGCGTCGCCGACCATCAGCCAATAGGCATGGAACAAATGGGAATTGTACAGGGCGATCCACGGCCAGAAAAAGGAATCGTCGGCAAGGAAATATTCTTTACGTCCAGGATTATCCAGTATCCCCTTGGGTAAACAGCTAACAAAATACATTGCCGTTGGCGGGAATGTGACGACTTCGAAAGATTGGAGTTTCGACCCATTCCTGGCTGTTATATCAAGTCGCATTTCTCTGAGTAATCCGGCAAGTTCAGGAGTAGGGGACTGGGACCATTGTTTTGTTAGTTTAGGCTGAATCTGGGATAGCGTCCCGGTCTTGAGAACTGCGCTCCTTGTCGATGCCGCCAAGCGTATCAATCCCCGACTGTGCAGAACGCAGCCGGAAGCAGACGGAGCAGAATCCGTTTTCGCTTTTTTTCTTTTTTGTACGGTCAGAACGGTCGCTCTTTGCCTGTTCTGGATGCCGTGCTTCGACTCTTTCAGCCAAGGCAATTTCGGAAAGAGAGGTTGCGGCATATTATCGTATGTGCGAAAATCGATCCGGTCTGCCGCACTTTCTATCATTCCGCGAATCTTGGCGTAAGTCTGTTCTCTACGGAAAATAATGGAATGGGGAACGACTAGCGTAACATTCCCGCCTGCGCGAGTTATCTCAAGCGCTGCTTCAATAAACATGAGATAAAGGTTTGAGGACGCTCCGACGTATTCGAGACTTTTGCCGCGTTCCCTGTCGCGCCTGTCCGGAACCTGATAAGGAGGATTGCCGATCACGATATCCCATCCGCCTTCCGGCGCAGGAAACAGCTTGCGCACGTCGAATTCCGCCGGAGAACCCGATGATGACAGAAAGTCCACGTCGAGCCACGCCAATTCGCTACTGGCTTTCCAATGTCCTGCAATTTCCTTGAGCCGATCCCGGGCCTCGAACTCGGCAAGGAGCGCATTTTGCTTTTCTTCCGGATCGTGCGCTTCCGTCCACAATTGCCGCGCCACCCGCAATTCGTTCATGCCATCGTCCCAATTGTCGCCGTTCAAACTCGATTGCGCGGCCTTCTCGATACAAAGGGTATTGGCGACCATGCACCGTGTTTCCAGATTCGGCAGCGGGCGCCCCGGATCGTCTTCGGCTGCATGCGACCGAACGCGGGCGTCAATCAATGCAATGAAAAGCCGAAGGCGGGCGATGAGCACGGCCAGCGGATGAATATCGGCGGCGTGCAGTTGGTGTTCGATTATGTTTTCCAGATCGCTAGCGAGCGTCGCTTCAAGCGACAACCTGCGCTTGGCGCGCCACAGGGCATGAAGCATTGCCAGAGTGAACACACCGCTGCCGCAGCACGGATCGAATACAGTGACCTTGTCGATCAACCCGAACACGCTTTGCCTGGTTTCTACACTCCACTTCCGCCAAGTCTCGTCTGCGGGCATAGGGTGAACCAGCTCCCTTATTTGCCCCCATTCCGCACCAGGCACTCTCACAGTTAGCCAGCCGGCTATGGCGTCGGCGGTCATTTCATCGGCAACATCCTGCGGCGTATAGTAGGTTCCGCCAGGCATTTTTCGATGGATATATCCCTTCCTCTCAGGGTCCGTTTCCAGTCGCACTCCTTCGATTCGCAATATCAGTTGTTCGAACATTTCGCCGAGCATGGTGGGATCCAGCGCGGACTCGGATTCGTAGCCGGTCCGGTCGCACAGCGTCCAGTCGTAACGGCTCAGGATGGATAGTAGGCCGTCTTCGGCCACATACAGGCCGTTCGCTATAAGCTGCGGTCTCTCGTCGTTTGACATTACGGTAAACAGCGAGCCGTTAAGAAACGGAGCGTCTTTGACAAGCGCTTGTTCCCACTCGTCTTCCCTGTCAATACGGTTCTGTTTCGGACGTGCTAGAACTTCTCCAAACAGCCATTCGATGTGTCGATGGATATCGTGCTCGCATTTTGGGATTCGTCCTTGATTCCAAAGTGCGCTATCCGGCAATATGCCGCGCACCTGTAAAATCCATGCAAACATCACACGAACCAGATGCCGCAATTCGTTCGCGTCTTGCTCAGTGCGGGCGAACCAGGCGCCGATCTCCTCGTGGAAACTTCGGTGGAGCGCCGTGCTTGACAACGCATCGAGAATGGCTTTCGGCGACAAGTCTGCGTAGTGTTTGGACAGTACCTCGAACTGGCGTGCAGCCCTTGAGCCGGGCAGCGAGGGAGCGATGAGCGCCGAGGTGTACAGTTTTTCGTTGTCGAATACGAAACCCCTGCACTTCCGGTGCGGTCCATCCCCGGTATAGGCGACACCGACCGCACGGCCGAGTCCCGGCGGGAGACGGCGAAGGGGTGATAGCGCTTCAGCGATGTCTGGCGGCGTCAGATTGTCGTCGATAAAATCCTGCCGCATACAGACAAGCAGCGCCTGCTTCGGAAACAATTCTTCACCGGTTTCGTATTCCCCGATACGCACGGCGACCGTGTCGTTTGCGGAATATAGGATCGGCCGGTCGGCCGGCGCGGCGCGTTCAATAAATTGTTCTGGGGATTCGCAATCGGCGATCAATGACAACCAGTCGAAATCCGGCGCATAGCCTTTGGCGCGCCGAGCCGCCCGAGGCTCTTCGACGATAGAGGCGAGCAGATTGCGTACCTCCGCCAAGGAGCGCGCTTCCGCAATCTCGACTTCGGCGTAAGCAGATACACGATCGCCGGCGCGACGGATCACGATCCATTGCGTGCCGTTCGTCACGACGCCCCATGTGCCGTCTCCCGCCTGCCGCCATCGGTTGAGATAGTTCTGCAGCTGTCCCAAAGGCGATGTGGTCCACGGAGCGGAAGGCGACGCCCGCCTCGCCAAATCTGTGCCGAGCCGTTTGACTTCAATGATCGCCGCGGCGATTTGGGAAGCACCCCGACGACAGACGAAATCGGGACGCTGACCTTGGCTTCCGCGGATTTGGCCGGACGGTTGCGCATCGATCTCCGCGACGCCGAACCCCAGAACCCGCTCCAGAACGGGCCTTACCAGATTGTCGCTTACATCCGCTTCGGTCGGATTCGGTTTCGCTTCGAGCGTAGCAAGATTGGCGTAGTACCAGTCGGCGTTCGATCCCTCTTCGGAGTCGTCCGGCTTGCGGACAGTCGATCCGGTGTCATCTGCCATATCAATTCAGCCGTTCGTTCTGGTCTTGGCTTTCGTCCGGCCCTTCGGCCGAGCGTGGCATACACGCTGGCGGCGGGCGCAACCTCTGTCAACACGTGACGGCAAATGATGTCAACGCGCGGTCGAGCAACCGGCGCAGCGGCCCGCCGGCGTGCCGAAGAACCAGCTCATGATGCAGAAACTGACGATCAACCAGGCCATGACCAATATGGGCCTGGAAACCACCCAGATGATCGCCACGATCTTCGACGGCATCACCCGCCATTCGCCGGAAGGCATGGCCTTCAGGCGCCGCGCCGAGGAGGTCGGCTTCAAGCAGGCGGTCAAGGAACGCGACAGCGGCGCCAATCTCGACGAGCTGTGGCCGATCCGCACCGGCCCGGTGCAATACGAATAGCGGCGGGCGTCCGGCCTGGAGAAATGGCCGATATTGCCCGGTAGCCGCCACCGCCAAAGCGCGTTAAGAAAGCCGCGGTTCACCGAATCGAACCGAAATTTGGGAGGAAACCATGAAACTTGTCGCACTTGCCGCCGCAGGCGCCCTTGTTGCCGCGCCGGCCTTTGCCCAGACCTGGAGCATCGGCACCAACCCGCAGGGCTCGTCGGCCTATTCGACCGGCGCCGCCGTCGCCAAAGTGGCCAAGGATGTGCTCGGCCTGCGCGCCCGAGTCGTGCCCCAGGGCGGACCGGTCGTCACCCTGCCGCTGGTTAATTCCGGCCGGCTGAAATTCTCGATTGCGGTCAGCGTCGTCACCGCCTTCGCCAACCAGGGCAAGGCGATGTTCAACGGCAAACCGCAGAAAGATGTCCGTGTGGTCGCCAGGTTGCGTACGCTGCGACTGGGCATCTTTGCGGCGAAGGATTCGAAAATCGCTTCGGTCGCCGATCTCAAGGGTAGGAAGATTTCCTCCGGCTTCGCCAAGCAGCGCATTCAGGGCACGTTCTGGAGCGCCCTGCTGAACATGGCGGACCTGTCCTTCAAGGATGTCAAGGGCGTACCGGCGCCGAACGGCGTGCGCGGGGTCGAAGACTATATGGGCGGCAAGGTCGATGCCGGCATGTTCTCCATCACCTCGGGCAAGATGCGCCAAGCATACGCCTCGCGCGGCTTCAAATATGTCTCGCTGCCGGACGATCCGGCATCGGTGAAGAAGCTGCAGGCGATCGCGCCCGGCTCAATCGTCGAGCAAATTGAGCCGTCACCGGCCTATGCCGGCGTTACCGGCCCGACCAACATCATGGCCGCCCCCTTCATTGTCACGGCGAACGCCAAGGTGTCCGACGACATCGTCTACAAGCTGGTCAAGGCCATAGCCGCCAACAAGACGATGATGGTCGCCGCCTTCAAGGGTATGTCCGGCTTCAATCCGAAGAAGATGTATGTCGATATCGGCGTGCCCTACCATCCGGGCGCCATGAAATACTACCGCGAGACCGGCCAGGCGAAGTAAACCCGGTTCTTCCGGAGTGCGGTTGTGACGGACGACGCTACAAACGCGGAGTCCTTCGCCGCCGAGGTTGAGGCGGAGGCGGAGGCCGCCGCCCCTGCGGGCAACATTCTGGTCAAGTGGGTGGGCGGCGGCCTGTGCGCCCTGCTGACGCTCGGCGCCCTGCTGTGGGCGGCGGACCTCTACCGCGCGGTCGACCTCGTCTTCATGAACGAGCAGTTCTACGCCGCCATGCTCGCGATCGGGCTGGCGGCGCTGTATCTCACCGTGCCGGCCCGCAAGGGAACACCGCGCACCCATGTCCCCTGGTACGACCTGATCGTCGCCGCCGTTTCGGCCGCGGCGGCGCTTTATGTGACGGTCGAATATCCGGCCATTCTCGACAATTTCGCCGACAACCCGCCGGACGCCGTGGCGGCTGCGGCGATCTTGCTGGCCGCCATCGTGGAAGGATTGCGCCGGACCGCCGGCCCCATCCTGTTCGCCTTCCTGCTGTTCTTCCTGATCTTCGCGCTGGTCGGCCACCTGATTCCCGGCCGGCTGCAGGGCGAGAATGTCCCGGTCGACCGGCTGGCGATCTATGTCGTGCTCGACGCCAACGGCATGTTCGGCTTCCCGATGAAGGTGTCGACCACCATCGTGCTGGCCTTCATGTTCTTCGGCTTCCTGCTCGATCCGGCCGGCGGCGCCCGCTTCTTCACCGATATTTCGGCCGGCCTGATGGGCCGGTTCCGCGGCGGATCGTCGAAGATCGCCATCGTCGGATCGAGCCTGTTCGGCTCGATCTCCGGCAGCGCAGTCTCCAACGTCGTCTCGACCGGCATCATCACGATTCCGCTGATGAAGAAGGGCGGCTATCCGACCCATTCGGCCGCGGCGATCGAGGCTGTGGCGTCGACCGGCGGGCAGCTCATGCCGCCGATGATGGGCGTCGCTGCCTTCGTCATGGCGGAATTGCTGCAGATCGGCTACGCCGAGGTCGTCATTGCCGCCCTGATCCCGGCCATTCTCTACTATGCGGCGCTGTTCATTCAGGTCGACCTGCAAGCGGCGCGCGACGGCATACTTCCCATCGAAAAATCGCTGATCCCGCGCCTGCTGCCGGTGATCGGCCGCGGCGGCATCTTCATGACGCCCTTCGTCGTCATCGTCCTGTGCCTGTTCCGCTGGGCGTTGCAGCCGGAAACCGCGGCGCTCTACGCCGCGCTCACGCTGCTGCCGATCGGCTTCCTCCTCGGCTACGGCGGCGACCGGCTGTCCCTGGGCTCGCTGGTCGCGAGCCTCGTAAAGACCGGCAAGGCCGGCCTGGAACTGCTGATGATCGGCGGCGCCGCCGGCGCGATCATCGGAGTCCTGAACATCTCGGCCCTTGGCTTCGCGCTCACCAGCGAACTGGTCGGCATCGCCGGCGGCAGCCTGGTCGTCCTGCTGATCCTGGCGGCGCTCGTGTGCATCCTGCTCGGCATGGGGATGCCGACGCTCGGCGTCTACATCCTGCTCGCCACGCTGGTCGCGCCGGCGATCATCGAACTCGGCGTGCCGGACCTCTCGGCCCATCTGTTCGTGATGTATTTCGGCATGATGTCGATGATCACGCCGCCGGTCGCCATCGCCGCCTTCGCCGCCGCGACCCTGGCCGGCGCGCCGATGATGAAGACCGGCTGGCAGGCCGTGAAATACGGCTGGTCGGCCTATCTGATTCCCTTCGTCTTCATCATGTCGCCCGCGCTCATCATGCAGGGCGGCGCATTGGAGGTGGCGCTGAGCTTCACGACCGCGCTGTTCGGTGTGTTCCTGGTCTCGGTCGCGGTGACCGGATTCTTCTTTACGCCCATCGTTCCGGCGTTTCGCATCGTCTACGCCGCTGCCGGCCTGGCGCTGATCGTGCCTATCGACGCTTTCGCCCAGGCGCCGTGGCTCAATCTGGCCGGCGGCGCCCTCGGCGCGGCGCTGATCGCCGCCGACGTGGTAAAGCGCCGGGCGCGCGAGACCCTTCCCGCCACAGCCGGAGAATAGAATGGCTGCCACCCGTACCGCCTCGAAACGCCCGAACTTCCTGATGATCGTCACCGACCAGCAGCGGGCGGATTATCTGGGCTGCGCCGGCCACACGGTCCTGAAGACGCCCCATATCGACGGCATCGCCGCGCGCGGCGTCCGCTTCGACCGCTTCTATGTCGCCAACCCGGTCTGCATGCCCAACCGGGCAACGCTGATGACCGGCCGGATGCCCTCGCTGCACGGCGTCCGCCACAACGGCATCCCGCTGCCGCTGGAAGCCAACACCTTCGTCGACCTGATGCGGCACGAAGGCTACCGCACCGGCCTCATCGGCAAGAGCCATCTCCAGAACATGACCGACAATCCGGCGGCGATGGAGCGGCGGATCGAACCGCGCGACGACGCCTTCGCCGAAGCAAGCAAGCCGGAAAACGTCCCCGAGGCGGCCTACGATCAGGAACGGCCGTGGTCGTGGCAAGACCCGGGCCATACCGTGAGCACGCCGTTCTACGGCTTCGAGCAGGTTTCGCTCGCCACGATGCACAGCGACAAGGTCGGCGCCGATTATATCCGCTGGATGAAGGCACGCGGCGGCGACCCGGCGACCATGGTCGGGCCCGAAAACGGCCTGCCGCACGATTATGTTGCGCCCCAGGGCTGGCGCACCGCCGTGCCGGAAGAGCTTTATCCGACCAGCTATGTCGCCGAGGAAACGATCGGCTGGCTGGACGCCTACGCCGGCGAAGATGGCGAGCGACCGTTTTTCCTCACCGCCTCGTTCCCGGACCCGCATCATCCCTTTACCCCGCCGGGCAAATACTGGGACATGTACGACCCGGCGGATTTCGACCTGCCGGAGAGCTTCCACCGGCTCAGCAACCAGGCGCCGCCAACCCTGCAATGGTTCTGGCAGGCGCGCGAACCGGGCAACCCGAACCGCAACCAGGGCCAGGTCGCCTACACCGTCACCGAACGGGAAGCGCGCGAAACGATGGCGCTGACCTGCGGCATGATCGCGATGATCGACGATGCCGTCGGCCGCATTCTCGCGAAACTCGACGCACTCGCCCTCGCCGACAACACCATCGTCGTCTTTACCGCCGATCATGGCGATTTCCTGGGCGATCACCGGGTCATGCTGAAAGGCCCGATGCATTATCAGGGGCTGGTGAAGGTGCCGTTCCTCTGGGCCGAGCCGGGCGGCGTCAATGCGGGCGCCACCTGCTCCGCCATCGCCGGCACCGTCGATATCGCCCAAACGATGCTGAACCGCGCCGGCATCGTGCCCTACAACGGCATCCAGGGCCGCAGCCTGGAACCGGAAATCGCCACCCTGGAAGACCATGGCAGCGGCGCAGTGCTGATCGAGGACGACCAGCAGCGCTCGATCATGGGCTTCGACGATGCCTTCCGGGTCCACTCGCTGATCACGGACCGCTGGCGGCTATCGCTCTACAGCGGCGCCGGGCACGGGGAACTGTACGATCTCCAAAACGACCCCCACGAACTCAGCAACCTGTACGACGACCCGGCCCATGCACCGGTAAAGGCCGAGATGCTGGAGCGTCTGGTCAAGGCCGAGATCGAAACCGTCGACCGCAGCCCTTTCCCGACCGCCATCGCCTGAAGCTGCCCCGGCGTTCGGCGGGTCCGGCAATAGAGGGCTGCGGCGAATAAAGCCCGTATTCTCCGCATATTTTGCGGAGATTAATGCCTTTATTCTCCGCAATTTGTGCGGAGATTGGTCATTAGCCTTGGCAATGCGCCGAACGATCGAAACACCGGCGTCGTGCGAACTGGCAGAAAAACTCCGCCGCGCAAGAAATGCGAAGGCGTAACAGTCCGCCCGCCTCAGGCGTTGACGTCGACCACCGTGCGGCCGCGGACACCACCCTTGAGGATGGTCGCGCCGGCGGCGAAGGCTTCTTCAAGAGGGATCACCTCGGTCATCGCTTCCAGCTTTTCGATCGGCAGGTCGGTGGCGAGGCGCTGCCACGCTTCCTTGCGCGGCGCAGCCGGATACATCACCGAATCCATGCCCAGCAGGCTGACGCCGCGCAGGATGAAGGGCAGCACGGTGGTGCCCAGATCGTTGCCGCCGGCGTTGCCGCAGACTGCAATGGCGCTGTGCACGTTCATCTGGGCGAAGGCGGTCGCCAGCGTCGCGCCGCCCACGGTATCGACGCAGCCGGCCCACTGCCCCTTTTCGAGCGGCCGGCCGGACGCTTCCAGCCGGCCGATCACATTGGCGGCGCCCAAGTCGCGCAGATAGTCCGCTTCATCGGCCTTGCCGCTTGAGGCGGCGACCTCGTAACCGAGCGCCGCCAGGATCGCGACCGCCACGCTGCCGACCCCGCCCGACGCGCCGGTGACCAGCACCGGGCCGGCGTCTTTCCGCAGCCCGGCATGCTCCAGCGCCATCACCGAGATCATGGCCGTAAAGCCCGCCGTGCCGATCGCCATCGCCTGCAGATTGCTCAGCCCGTCCGGCGCCTTGACCAGCCAGCCGGCCTTGACCCGGGCCTTCTGGGCGAACCCGCCCCAATGGCGCTCGCCGAGCCCCCAGCCGGTCAGGACGACCCGGTCTCCCGCCGCGAAATCCGGCGATGCCGATTGCTCCACCGTGCCGGAAAAATCGATGCCGGGCACATGGGGATAGGTGCGCACGAGCCGCGCCAGCCCTTTCAGGATCAGGCCGTCCTTGTAGTTGAGGTCCGAATAATCGATGCGGACGGTGACGTCGCCCTCGGGCAGCCGGTCTTCGTCAAGGTCGGTCACGGCGCCGGCAACATTGCCGTCGTTTTCTTCGAGCAGGATGGCGCGGAAAGTCATGCCGGTCTCACTGGGTTATGATATCTGGGGGCTTGGCACGGGGCGAACGCAGCGTGCCATCCCTTCCGATTGTCAAATCAGGTCTTGCGCGGCGACGCAAGGCGGGCGCGGCGAAATTGGCCGGGGGAGCGATGACAAACGGTTCGGAACAGGAAATTGCAGCCGCCGCGGGCGCACCGGTACACCGGCTCGTGCACGACGGGAAGAGCGGCGAACTGTTCGTCATCTTTCTGGTCAATCTGGCGCTGACGGTGCTCACGCTGGGCATCTACCGCTTCTGGGGCCGGACGCGGATCCGCCGCTACGTCTGGAGCCATTCCAGCCTGCTGGGCGAGCCGCTGGAATATACCGGGCGCGGGATGGAGCTGTTCCTCGGTTTCCTGTTCGCCCTGGTGCTGATCTACGGGCCGCTTGCCGGCCTCTATTTTGGCCTGGACATCGATTTTCCGGAGCCCGACGAAGAAGCTTCGGCCGCACAGTTCGAGGACTTTGGCATCTTGATGCTGATCGTCCTGGCGGCGACTCCGATCCTGATGCTCTTTTACTATGTCGCCCTTTTCGCGGCCTATCGTTACCGGATCGCCCGAACATCGTGGCTCGGTATCCGCGGCGGCATGGAAGGATCGGCCTGGTCCTACGGCGTCCTTGGCCTCGGTCTCGGTTTCCTGAACGTCATTTCGCTGGGCTGGACCAAGCCCTGGGCCGACTCGGTGGTGTTCAAATACCGCCTCGGCCGCACTTGGTTCGGCGACGGAGCGTTCGCCTCGCAACTCGACGCCGGAGGCCTTTATGTCCGCTATGCGCTCGCCTGGTTCGGCATTCTGTTCGGGCTCGTCGTGGCGGGTCTTGTCATGGCTGCGTTCTGGCAAAGCGGCCTGTTCAAAGTCCAGGACCATCAGACAACTGTATCGCCGTGGCTGCTTGAGGCGATCGTCTTCCTGGTCCAACTGTTCCCGCTGATTGCCTATCAGCTGATCATTTGCGCCTACAAGGCGGCGCTGGTGCGCAATATTGCGCGGACGCTGACCTACGGACCGGTCCGCTTCCGCGCGGAAGTTACCTTCGGGGATGTGTTCAGGCTGCGCATTCCGAATTTCCTGCTGTTGGCGTTCACGCTGGGCTTCGCCTACCCTTATGTCGTCATGCGGACCACGCGCTTCATCGCCCGGCATGTGGAGTTCCACGGCGACATACAAACGGCGGCGATCGGTCAGACCGAGGTCAAGGCGCCGCGCTATGGCGAAGGGCTCATGGAGTTCTTCGGCATCGGCATGATCTGAGCGATGGCGAACCCCGGCGGGTCAACCGACGCAACCTACACCGACGGCCGGACGGCCCGGCGCTACACCGTCCGGGCGACGATCGGGGCGGACGGCCTGCGCCTGACGTCAGACGACGGCGCGGTTGCCGTGTTCTGGCCGTTCGCCGAAATGCAGCTGGTCGACGAGGTCTATGCCGGCCGGCCGATGCGCCTGAAGCGCAAATCGGGCGACGAGCGCCTGACCGTTGCCGATTCCGATTTCCTGGACGAGCTGCTGCCCCACGCGCGCCGGTTGCGCCGGAAAGACCTGCGTCGGCGAAACCTGCCGGTCCGGGCTGCCGGCTGGATCGGCGCGACGGCTGCGATCCTGGCGGGTTTCTGGTTCCTGCTGCCGCTCGCCGCCGGTCCGGTCGCTTCTCTCGTGCCGCTGTCCTGGGAAGAAGGCCTGGGCCGCACCGTCCAACGCCAGGCGATCGCCCTTATGGCCCCCCGATCCCGTGTTTGCACCGGAGGCGAGGGACAACAGGCGCTCGACCGTATGGTGCGGCGCCTCGCCGCCGCCAAACCCTCCCGCTACCGTTTTCGCGTCACCGTGGTGGATCGAAAGACGGTCAACGCTTTCGCCGCGCCGGGCGGTTACATCGTCGTGTTCCGCGGCCTGATCGACAGTTCGGCCGATGTCAATGGACTGGCCGGCGTCATGGCCCACGAGATGGGGCATGTCATCGAACGCCACGGCCTGGAGCAGCTCGTCAAGGCGCTGGGACTGAGCTTCGTGATCGGCGCCCTGATCGGCGACACGTCAGCCTTCGGCAACATCGCCGTCGACATGGCGCAGACCCTCGCCACCCTCAAATTCAGCCGCGACGCCGAACGCGAAGCCGACCGGATCGCCGTCGAGATGCTGAACCGGTCAAATATTTCCGGCCGCGGCTTTCAGACGTTCTTCCAGACGATGGCCCGCAAGTCGGAACCGGGAAAAGAAACTATCGGCCGCTATTTCGCGTCCCACCCGGCGACCGGCGGGCGGGCGCAATTCGTGAGCGAGCACGCGACCGGAACCGGCTGGGCCATGTCGGCAACCGAATGGCAGGCGATCGGCGCGATGTGCGACCGATAACGGGAAAATTATATTCGCGCCGGCAGGAGGCGGCAGCGGACGGAGCGCGCGCCTCTATGCCGCCTGCCGGACCGTTGCGTAGCCGAGGTTGGGCGCCAGCCAGCGCTCGGCTTGGTCCAGGGTCCAGCCCTTGCGGGCGGCATAGTCTTCCACCTGGTCGCGGCCGATCTTGCCGACGCCGAAATAGCGCGCTGCCGGATGGCTGAAATACCAGCCGCTGACCGCGGACGCCGGCAGCATGGCGCAACTCTCGGTCAGGCTGACGCCGGTGTGCCGTTCGGCGTCGAGCAGGGTGAACAGGCGGCGCTTTTCGGTATGCTCCGGACAGGCCGGATAGCCGGGCGCCGGGCGGATGCCGCGATAGCGTTCGGCGATCAGGTCCTCGTTGCCAAGCTCTTCATCGGCCGCATAGCCCCAATAGTCCTTGCGCACCCTCTCGTGCAGCCATTCGGCGAAGGCCTCGGCCAGCCGGTCGCCCAGCGCCTTGACCAGGATGGCATTGTAATCGTCGTTGTTCGCCTCGAAATCGGCGGCGGCCTCCTCGATCCCCGCTCCCGCCGTCACGCAGAAGCCGCCGACCCAGTCCGGCACGCCGCACCCTTTCGGCGCCACGAAATCGGCCAGGCAGTAGTTCGGCCGGTTCGTCTTCGCGGTTTGCTGGCGCAACATCCGCAAGGTATCGCGGACCTCGGTGCGATCATCGTCGCGGTAGAGCTCGATATCGTCGCCGACCCGGGCTGCGGGCCAAAACGCCGCCACGCCTCTCGGCCGTGTCCAGCTTTCAGCCGCCATCTTCTCCAGCATCGCCAGGGCATCGTCGTAAAGCGACCGCGCCGCCGCGCCGACGACGGCGTCGTCGAGGATGCGGGGGAAGGCGCCGGCAAGCTCCCAGGTTCGGAAGAAGGGCGTCCAGTCGATCTTCTCGACCAGATCGCCAATCACCACGTTGTCGAGCGCGACCGGCCCACGCTGCACGGGCTCGGGCGGCGCGTAGCCCGACCGGTCGAACCGGAAACCGTTGCCGCGCGCCGCCGCCAGGCCGGTCTGCACGCCGTCGCGCCGGCCCGCGGCGTGGCTTTCGCGTAACGCCGCATAAGCCGAGCGGGTATCGGCGACGAATCCGGCTTTCTTTCCGGGCGACAACAGCGCCCCGGTGACGCCGACCGCGCGCGACGCATCGCTGACATGTACGACCGGCCCGCTATAGGACGGTTCGATTTTGACCGCCGTGTGCATCCGGCTGGTCGTGGCGCCGCCGATCAGCAGCGGAAGGGTCATGCCGCGCCGGTCCATCGCCGCGCCGACCCGGCACATCTCCTCCAGGCTGGGCGTAATCAGGCCGCTGAGGCCGATCAGATCGGCATCCTCCGCTTCGGCCGTATCGAGGATCAGATCGGCCGGCGCCATGACGCCCAGGTCGGTCACCTCGTAGCCGTTGCAGCGCAGGACGACGCCGACGATATTCTTGCCGATATCGTGGACATCGCCCTTCACCGTCGCCATGACGATCCTGCCGGCGGCGATCCTGTGCCGGCCCTGCCCCGCCTCCATGAAAGGCTCGAGCCAGGCGACGGCTTTCTTCATGACCCGCGCGCTCTTCACGACCTGGGGCAGGAACATCTTGCCGGCGCCGAACAGGTCCCCGACGATGGACATGCCATCCATGAGCGGCCCTTCGATCACCGCCAGCGGCCGGCCGAGCTTCAGGCGCGCCTCTTCGGCGTCTTCTTCGGCATGATCGGCGATGCCGTGGACCAGGGCGTGGATCATTCGGTCCTCGACGGCGGCATCGCGCCAGCCGTCGTCCTTCGCCCGCTGCACCGCGCCGCCGCGATACTCTTCCGCGATTTCCAGCAGCCGGTCGGTGGCGTCGGGCCGCCTGTTGAGGATGACATCTTCGACCCGTTCGCGCAGTGCCGGCGCGATCTCGTCATACACTTCGAGCTGGCCGGCGTTGACGATGGCCATGTCCAGGCCGGCCGGGATGGCGTGGTACAGGAACACCGAATGCATCGCCCGGCGGACCGGTTCGTTGCCGCGGAACGAGAAGGACAGGTTCGACAGGCCGCCGGAAACATGGCTGCGCGGCAGCGTCCGCTTGATCCGGCGGGTTGCCTCGATAAAGGCGAGGCCATAGGCGTCATGTTCCTCGATGCCGGTGGCGACGGCGAAAATGTTCGGATCGAAGATAATGTCCTGCGGCGGAACCCCGGCCTGAGCGGTCAGCAGACGGTAGGCCCGAGCACAGATGTCGACCTTGCGATCGACGGTATCGGCCTGGCCCTGCTCGTCGAACGCCATGACCACCATGGCCGCGCCGTAGCGGCGAATGCGCCGGGCCTGTTCGAGGAACGCCGCCTCGCCCTCCTTCAGGCTGATCGAATTGACGATGGCCTTGCCCTGGACGCATTTCAGCCCGGCCTCGATGACCGACCATTTGGACGAATCGATCATGACCGGCACACGGCAAATGTCCGGTTCCGCCGCGATCAGGTTGAGGAAGCGGACCATCGCCGCCTCGGAATCGAGCATCGCCTCGTCCATGTTGACGTCGACGATCCGGGCGCCGTTTTCGACCTGCTCCCGGGCGATACCCAGCGCCGCCTCGTAGTCGCCGGCCAGGACCAGCTTCTTGAATTTCGCCGAGCCGGTGACGTTCGTGCGCTCGCCGACCATGACGAAGCGCTGGGCGGCATTCAGAGCCGGGGCGTCTCCCGGCGCGCTGGTCGAATTCTCGGACATCGATTGCCGGCGGGCCGGTCAGGCAGCCAGATTGAAAGGCTCTAGACCCGAGAGCATGAGATCGCCGGCCGATTCCGGCACAGGGCGCGGGGCAACGCCGCCGACCGCCGCCCGGATCGCCGCAATATGCGCCGGTGTGGTGCCGCAGCAGCCGCCGACAATGTTGACCAGCCCGTCCCGCGCCCACGCGCCGAGGAAACCGGCGGTCTGTTCCGCGGTCTCGTCATAGCCGCCGAAAGCGTTCGGCAGACCGGCGTTGGGATGGACGCTGAGGCGGGTTGCAGCCGCGCGCGAGAGATCGGCGACAAACGGGGCAAGCTGTTCGGCGCCGAGCGCGCAGTTGAGGCCGACGGCAAAGGGCCGGATATGCTGGACCGAGGTCCAGAAGGCTTCCACCGTCTGCCCGGACAGGGTCCGGCCGGACCGGTCGGTGATCGTGCCGGAGACGATGACCGGCAACCGGAATCCCAGCGCTTCGAAGGATTCGTCCACGGCGAACAGCGCGGCCTTGGCGTTCAGCGTGTCGAACACGGTTTCGACCAGAACGATGTCGGCCCCGCCGGCGATGACGGCGTCGGCATTCTCGCGGTAGATCGACACCAGCTCGTCGAAGGTCACATTCCGGTAGCCCGGGTCGTTGACGTCCGGCGAGATGGACGCGGTGCGGTTGGTCGGGCCGAGAACGCCGGCAACGAACTTCGGGCGATCCGGCGCTGCTGCCATTGCGGCATCCGCCGCTTCTCGTGCGATCCGGGCGCCGGCGCGGGCGATTTCCGCGGCGTGGTAGGCCAGGCCGTAATCCGCTTGGGAAATGGCGTTCGCATTGAAGGTGTTGGCCTTCAGGATATCGGCGCCCGCGGCCAGATTGGCTTCGTGGATGCCGCGGATGAGGTTCGGCCGGGTCAGGTTCAGCAGATCGTTGTTGCCCTGCAGGGCCCGGTCGTGGCGGGCGAAGGCTGTGCCGCGAAAATCGTCTTCCGTCGGCTGCGCCGCCTGGATCATCGTGCCCATGGCGCTGTCCATGACCAGGATGCGCGCTCCGGCAAGCGCCGCCAGCGCTGCGGCAGCGGGGCGAAAGGACGTGTCTGTCTTCGGGTTCATGAGGCGGCCTTCCCCTCGGCGTCGGAAGCGGCGCCGCGGGCCAGGTCGGGCGCTGTGTCGGGGGTTGCGTCATTCGCCGGCCGGCCGGCCGCCCAGATGGCGACCGTCAGCGGATCGCCGTCCAGCATTACCGGCTCCTCCGGCAGCAGTTCGGCGTCGCGGAACCAGCGCTCGACATCGGCCTCCTCGAAGCCCGGCCAGCGATGGGCGTGTTTATCGAGCAGCGCGGTCATGCCATGGGGCGCAAAATCGACGATGACCACACGGCCGCCGGGCCGCAGCACCCGCGCGGCCTCTGCCAGAACCTGGGCCGGCTTTTCCGAATAGTGCAGGACCATGTGCAGCGTCACGGCATCGAACCGCTCGTGCGCGAACGGCAGTTGGTACATGTCGGCATGCCGGACCTGGCAGTGGCGCAGCCCGTCCTTGTCCAGATTGTGCCGCGCGACGGCGAGCATCTCCCGGCTGAGATCGACGCCGATGGCGCTCGTCACTTCCGGCGCCACCAGTTCCAAGACCCGGCCGGTTCCCGTGCCGATATCCAGCAGGTGCTCGATCGGCTGGCGGAGCACGACCTGCCGCAGCGCGGCATCGACTTTCGCCGGATCGACGTGCAGGGCCCGGACTTCGGACCAGCTCGCCGCGTTGGACCGGAAATAGTCCGCTGCCATCCGCGCCCGTTCGGCCTTGATCTCTTCGAGACGGCTCAGGTCCAGGGCCTGGATCTGGTCATTCTCCGGGATCAGGTCGATGAGCTGCCGGCCGAGTTCGGCATTGCGCGCGCCGCTGCTCGCCTCGGCCAGGCGATACCAGGCCCAGTTGCCTTCCTGGTGCCGCTCCAGCAGGCCGGCCTCGACCAGCAATTTGAGATGGCGGGAAACCCTGGGCTGCGACTGGCCGAGGACGCGCACCAGATCGGAAACCGTGAGTTCGACATGCGCGCACAGGGAAAGGATACGCAAACGCGTCCCCTCCGCCGCCGCCTTCAATCCCAGAAGCAACTGATCCACGATCGGACAACTCCGCAGGAGATGGCCCGTTCCAAGGGCCATAAATCAACATAGATAGATTGATATAAACATGTTGTTATGTTTCGTCAAGAGTGAAATTTTACGCTCCGAGGCCTGTCGTCGCCGGACCGACAGGCTTCCGCAACGCCGCCCGGCGGCCAACCGACGGTGCACTTCCCGAGCGCAAACCGCCGGGTTTATCGCCACGGGCGGCCTGTTGAGGGTTGGCAAGCCGCCGCCGTTCGGGGAGTCTCTGGCCGCACTTGCCCAACTATTCTGGTGTCCGCTCTGCCGCGGCGACGCCCGTGAGAATCGAAGGATTGCCAGCCGATGAGCGCGGACCGGACCTATGTGATCGTCGGGGCCGGCCATGCCGGCGGGCGGGCGGCCCAGGCCATGCGGCAGTACGGGTTCGAGGGCCGCATCCTGCTGATCGGCGAAGAACCGCACGTGCCCTATGAGCGGCCGCCGCTTTCCAAGGAACTGATCGTCACCGATGCCGGCCTGGAGAAGGTCCGGCTGCACGAGGCCGCCTGGTATGCGGAAAACCGGATCGACCTGATCGCCGGCAATGCTGCGACATCGATCGACGCGGCGGGCAAACGCGTCGAGCTGGCTGACGGACGCTCCATAGGCTTCGACAAACTCATGCTGACGACGGGCGCGCGGGTCCGGCGGCTGCCGGTTCCGGGGTCTGACCTCGACGGCGTGTTCTACTTGCGGACAATCGAGGACAGCGACGCGATCAAGGCGCGGATCTCGACCGGAACCGCGGTCGCAGTGATCGGCGGCGGCTTCATCGGCCTGGAAATTGCAGGCAGCGCCGCAAAGCTGGGCGCGAATGTTACAGTGCTGGAGGCTGCCGACCGGCTGATGGGCCGCAGCGTGGCGCCGAAAGTGGCGGATTGGTTTGCCCGCATGCATCGGGACCGCGGCGTCGATCTCCGCCTCGGCGTGACGGTCGCCGCCCTGGAAGGCAACGGCGGCGTCAACGGTGTCCGGCTGGGCGACGGTAGCATCGTTCCGGCAGAAGTCGCCGTCATCGGGATCGGAATCCTGCCGAATGTGGAGATTGCCGAGGCCGCCGGCCTCGCGGTCGACAACGGCATTGTGGTCGACGACCGCGGACGGACCTCGCACCCGGATATCTACGCTGCCGGCGATGTCGCCAACCAGCCCAACGCCTTTGCCGGCCGGCGGCTAAGGCTCGAGAGCTACCAGAATGCCCAGGATCAGGCGGCGGCCGTGGCGCGCAACCTGTGCGGCGCGGACGACGCCTACGAAGATTCGCTCTGGGTCTGGTCCGACCAGCACGATGTCAACCTGCAGATGACCGGCGCGCCGGAGGCGTGGGACAGCCTGGTGTGGCGCGGCGATCCGGACGAGGGCCCGGCCACCGTTTTCTATCTCGCCGGCGGCGCGATCGTTGCGGTCAACACCATCAACAATGGCCGGGAGATGCGGCCGGCCCAGCGGCTGATGCAGAGTGGCAGGACCTTCGACGCCGCGACCCTCGCCGACACGTCCGTCAAGCTTCTGAAACTGGCGAGGGGCTGATCCGGTCCCATGGCCTCAGATATCCATTCGCCCGATATCCATTCGTCCGATATCCGTTCTCCGGGCCGTCCGCCCGTGATCGGCGTTATCGGCGGCAGCGGCATCTACGAAATCGACGGGCTGGACGAACGGCGCTGGGAGACTGTGGAAAGCCCGTTCGGCGCGCCTTCGGACCAGCTCCTGTTCGGGCGTCTGGGCGACATCCCGATGGTGTTCCTGCCCCGGCACGGGCGCGGGCATGTCCATTCGCCGACGTCCATCGACTATCGCGCCAACATCGACGCCATGAAACGCGCCGGCGTTACCGAGATCGTGTCGGTCAGCGCCTGCGGCTCGTTCAGGGAGGAGCTTGCGCCCGGTACTTTCGTGATTCCGGACCAGTTCATCGACCGCACCTTCGGGCGGGAGAAGAGTTTCTTCGGCGAAGGCCTGGTCGCCCATGTCGCCTTCGCCCATCCGGTCTGCGGCCGGCTCGGCGCCGCCCTCGCCCGGTCGTGCGAAACCCTGGACATTCCGGTCAGCACCGGCGGCGCCTATCTCGCGATGGAGGGGCCGCAGTTTTCGACCCTGGCAGAATCGAACCTGTACCGGTCCTGGGGCTGTTCGGTGATCGGCATGACCAACATGCCGGAAGCCAAGCTCGCCCGGGAAGCGGAGCTTTGTTACGCCACTGTTGCGATGGTGACGGACTACGATTGCTGGCATCCGGACCACGATTCCGTGTCGGTCGAGAACATCATCGGCGTGCTGCTGGCGAATGCCGGCCACGGCCGCGCACTGGTCAAGGAAGCCGCCCGAGAACTCGGCGCCCGGACCGGCGCCTGCAGCGAGGGGTGCCACACGGCCCTGGAACACGCCGTCATCACCGCGCCCGATGCCCGCGACCCGGCGATGGCCGCGAAGCTGGAAGCTGTCGCCGGGCGCGTCCTGGGGCGCTGAGCGGGCATGGCGGGGCTCCGGCATCTGAGCCTGCGCAAGGCGGTTGTCGCAGCGGCCAGGCGACTGGGTCCGCTCAGCATCAACCAGGGCACATCCGGCAATGTCAGCGTCAGGGCAGGCGACGGGTTGCTGGTAACCCCCTCCGGCATCCCGTACGACGAGTTGACGCCCGGACAGATTGTGTGGATGGACCCGGAAGGCCGCTTCGAGGGCGATTGGCTGCCGTCCAGCGAATGGCAATTCCATTGCGATATCCTGCGCGCACGGCCGGACCTGAACGCCGTGGTCCACACCCACGCCGTCCATGCCACCGCCCTCGCCTGCCACGGCAAGGGGATCCCCGCCTTCCATTACATGGTCGCCGCCGCCGGGGGGCGGGACATCCGGTGCGCGCCCTACGCGACCTTCGGCACCGCGGAACTGTCGGCAAACGCCGTTCGGGCGCTCGACGGCCGGCGGGCCTGCCTGCTGGCAAATCACGGAATTATTGCGTGCGGATGCACGCTTGACGATGCGGTGGCGCTCGCGGCCGAAGTCGAAACCCTGGCATCCATGTATCTCAAGGCCCTGGAAATCGGGCCGCCCGATGAATTGGACGATGCGGAAATGAGCAGGGTTCTGCGGAAATTTGCAACTTACGGCCAGAACCCCGGGCCCCGGAGCTGATCGCTTTTCGCGATATCGGCAAGGTGTCGCAGAGGCCCGGTGCCGCAAAGCTTCGCTCCGGTGCGGCGTCTAACCTTTTTCGTCAACTGAACTGTGTCAGGCAATTTAACGGATGGCCATGCCCGTTCCGATTACCGGAATCGACCACGCTATCGTCGGCGTCCACAAGCTGGAAGCGGCGCGCCGGCAGTGGGCGAAGCTTGGCTTCACGATAACCCCGCGCGGCCGGCACAAGGGCTGGGGCACGGCCAACTACTGCATCATGTTCGAGACCGACTATGTCGAGCTTCTCGGCATCGTCGACCCGGCCGGATTTACCAACAAGCTCGACCGTTTCCTCAAAATCCGCGAAGGACTGATGGGCCTCGCCTTTTCGACGGAAACGGCCGAGGCCGTCAGCGCAGCCCTCGAGGCCGCTTCGATCGGCTACAAGGGCCCCGCAGATCTGTCGCGCCTTCTCGAATTGCCCGAAGGAGAGGTCGAACCGGCCTTCAAGCTGGTCTATCTCAACGGCGCGACGCCCGGCGTCTCGTCCTTCGTATGCCAGCACCTGACGCGCGACCTGGTCTGGCGCCCGGAATGGACCCGGCACGCCAATGGCGTCACCGGCATCGATTCGATGACGGTCGTGGTCAGGAACACGAGCACGCCACGTGCCGGCTGGCGGACGTTTCTGGGCAAGGACGCTGTCACAGAAATCGGCGAGCAGGAATTCATCGCGATGGTCGGTCAGACCGAGTTGCGCTTCCTGACCGAGGCCGCTGCGAAGGCCGCCTTGCCCGATCTCAGGCGAAGGAAATGGCGGCCGCCGTTTCTGGCCGGTATGGCGCTGTCGGTCGGCGACCCGGCGGAGACGGTCAAAGCTCTGGAGGCCGGCGGCGTCAAATACGCGCGAAAAGACGACGAAACCATCGCCGTCAGCGGATCTCAGGCCAACGGCGTGAGCCTGGAGTTCTGCGCGGTCTGATTAGCCCGGATTTCTCACCACGGTCATGGTCTGCGCGGCGCTGTCGAACCGGCAGGGCAGGAAAGCCGCGCCGCGCGATGCGGGGACATCGGGCAAGCGGCTTGACGCACCCTGCCGGTTCGACAGCGCCGCCCTTCGGGTCGCGACCCGATTCTATTTTGGGGACGCCCGCCCGCGGCGTCGCGGGCCTCGACCGTAGTCCCCGCTACGCTCTTCGGCCCGCTCCTGGCGGAGCGAACGTCCGGACGCGACGCAGGCCGTGACCGTGGCGAGAATTCCGGGCTCAGGGCCCGCCCCGGTTTCCGTCAGGTCAACGAGTCGAAAAAGGCCAGGGTCCGTCGCAAGGCCAGATCGGCCGCCGCCCGGTCGAAATCCTTGCGCGCGTCGCAGTTGAAGCCGTGGCCGGCGTCGTAGACATGGATCGGCACCGCGCCGTGGGCCTCGCGGATGCTGTTGACGTCGGCCATGGGGATGCCTGCGTCCCGGGAGCCGAAATGCAGCATGACCGGAGCCTTGGGCTGTTCACCGGCCAGCCCGGCCGTCCGGCCGCCATAGTAGCCGACCGAAGGTATGGCGAGGCGCGTCGCCGCCAGCCAGGCCAGCGAACCGCCCCAGCAGTAGCCGACGCCGAAAATCGGACCGCCGGATGCCGTCGCCGCCGCGGCAGCCTCGGCGGCGGCCTGGACGTCGAGCAGCGGGCCGTCCCAGCCCAGTTCGCCGACAATGCGCCGGCCGGTTGTCATGCCGTCCTGATCGTAGCCGAGGTCGACGCCGGTCTCGACCCGGTCGAACACCGCCGGGGCGATGGCGATATAGCCGTGGCCGGCGAATTTGTCCGTGTCGCGCCGGATATGGCCGTTGACGCCGAAAATTTCCTGCATGACGACGACGATGCCTTTGGCTTCGCCCGAGGGCCGGGCAAGCCAAGCCTGACACCGGTGACCGTCGTCCGCGGTAATTTCGATCCATTCGCCCATCGTTTTCTCCCTTACACGTTGAAACGGAACAGCATGATATCGCCGTCCCTTACCGGATAGTCGCGGCCTTCGCTGCGCATCTTGCCGGCGTCGCGAGCCGCCTGTTCGCCGCCGGACGCGACAAACAGGTCGCAGGAAATCGTTTCCGCCCGGATGAAGCCGCGCTGGAAATCGGTGTGGATCTCGCCGGCGGCGAAATATGCCGTGGAACCGCGCGGCACGGTCCAGGCACGGGTTTCCTTCGGTCCGGTCGTAAAGAAGGTGATGAGGTCGAGCAGTTCGTATCCGGCACGGATCACGCGGACGAGGCCGGGCTCCTTGAGGCCGAGGGATTCGAGGAACGCCCGGCCCTCGGCGGCATCCTCCAGTTGGGCGAGTTCTTCCTCGATGGCCGCTGCGATTGTCACGCAGACCGCCCCGTTTTCCGCCGCATATTTCCCAATTCGTCTGGAATGATCGTTGCCGGCCGATGCCGACTCTTCGTCGACATTGGCGATATAAAGAACGGGTTTGGCGGTGAGAAGCTGCAGCTCCCGAAAGGCCTTTTCCGAACCGCCGGGAATTTCGGCCAACCGCGCCGGCCGCCCGGCCTGCAGCGCGGCCAGTGCCGGCTCCATCGCCTTCAGCCGGTTCCGGGCGTCCTTGTCGCCCCCGGTGACCCGGCGCCGGGCGTTCTCGACACGGCTTTCCAGGCTTTCCAGATCGGCCAGCATCAGTTCGGTCTCGACGGTTTCGATATCCCGGACCGGATCGACCGCGCCCTCGACATGGTGCACCGCGTTACCCTCGAAGCAGCGCACGACATGGGCAATGGCCTCGACCTGGCGGATGTTGCCGAGAAACCGGTTGCCCAGCCCCTCCCCCTTGCTTGCACCGCGCACGAGCCCGGCAATATCGACGAATTCCAGCTGCGTGGGGATGGCGGCGGCCGACCCGGTAAGGGCA
This sequence comes from Alphaproteobacteria bacterium, assembly GCA_965249845.1. GTDB lineage: Bacteria > Pseudomonadota > Alphaproteobacteria > Bin65 > Bin65 > Bin65. The sequence goes on along the minus strand of CBDFNA010000003.1, from coordinate 1,843,643 downwards.
GCGATCTGCGCCGGCCTGTCGTCGGGCACCGGGACGCGGCCGACGTTGGGCTCTATCGTGCAGAAGGGATAGTTCGACGCTTCCGCCGCCGCCGTCGCCGTCAGCGCGTTGAATAGCGTGGACTTGCCGACATTCGGCAGCCCGACGATGCCGCAGCGGAATCCCATCTATCCGGCATCCCCATCCGCTGCCGGCCCGGCAACGTCATCTCCGGGCGGCGGTGGCTCCGTTGGCTCGGAAAGCGGCTTGGGGAGCGGCTTGGGCGGCGGCTTGGGCGGCGGCGGGTTCAGCGTCTGGCTGACCCGGGTCATGAAGCGGTTGTCGTCGCCACCGACCAGCAACGGCGCGGCCTCGGCCACGGCCGCGATCAGGTCGTCGGCGGTCTTGCGCTCCGCCTTGGTGAAATCGCGCAGGACATAGCCGGTAACCAGGTCCTTGTCGCCGGGATGACCGATGCCGAGCCGGACCCGGCGAAAGTCCGGGCCGATTTGAGCGGCGATATCGCGAATGCCGTTGTGGCCGCCGTGACCGCCGCCGGTCTTGACCCGCATCTTGCCCGGCACGAGATCGAGCTCGTCGTAGAGGACCGTGACATCGGCCGGATCGAGTTTGTGGAAGCGCACGGCTTCGCCGACCGAGTGGCCCGACATATTCATCATGGTCAGGGGTTTGAGCGCCAGAATACGAACGCCGCCGATGTCGCCGGCCGCGGTCGCGCCGGCAAAGCGGCGGCGCCACGGCCCGAAGCTGTAGCGCCGCACGATCTCATCCAGCGCCATGAAGCCGAAATTGTGGCGATGGCCGGCGTATTTCGGCCCCGGATTGCCCAGTCCGACCAGGAGCAACATGGGTTCGCCTTATGCTTTGGGCTGCCGCCCGACAGGTCGTTCGGCGGCGCCTGGTCCGGCCGGCGGCTGGCCCGGCTTTTTCGCCCCGGTCATGGTCTGCGCGGCGCTGTCCGGGTCGCGTCCGGGGCGAAAAAGCCGGGCTAATCTTCCTCTTCCGGTTCCTCCGCCGCCTCGTCTTCGGCGACGGTCGGGACGTCCATCTCGTCCTCGTCCTCCTCGACTTCCTCGTCTTCGACGATCTGCATCGGGGCGTTGACGGAAGCGATCATGAAATCGCGTTCGGCGATCGTAGGCCTCACGCCTTCCGGCAGGGTGATGTTGCCGAACCGCACGGAATCGCCGATTACCATGCCGCTGAGATCGACGGTGATTTCCTCCGGAATGTTGCCGGCGGCGGTCACAACTTCAACTGTATGACGTACGACGTTCAGCACGCCGCCTTCGGTCAGACCGGGGGCTTCCTCTTCATTCACGAAGCGCACCGGGATATCCACCGTGACCCGGGTACGGTCGGTCACCCGCAGGAAATCGACATGGATCGGATTGTCGGTTACCGGATGGAACTGCACGTCCTTCGGCAACACACGGTGTCTTTGACCGCCGACTTCCACCTGGAACTGGGTCGCAAAAAAACCCTTCTTGCGCATCCGGGCGTTCAAGACCCGGGGGTCCATTTTCAGCAATACGACATCCTGGCCGCCGCCATAGATGACGCCCGGCACATGGCCTTCGCGACGGGTTGCCCGGGCGGCCCCCTTACCGGCCCGGTCGCGCGCCGCTGCTTCGAGCACAGCGTAGTCGCTCATCGATCGTCTCCATTGTTCGAAAGACTCCGCCCGACCGGCCTCCAAGGGTGCCGCGCGCGGACGCCGCGATATGGGTCCAGCGGGGCGCCCGGATCAAGCGACAGGAGGCCGCGGCGTTCCGGTCCGCTTTCCGCCGTCCGCCGAAATGGCGGAAAGGCACCCGGCAAGGCCGGCCCGCGTCAATTGAACAGGCTGCTCACGCTTGTCTCTTCGCTGATGCGGCGGATGGCTTCGCCGATCAGCGGCGCAATGGACAGCGGGCGGAGCTTGCCGGAAACGCGCACGGCCTCCGTCGCCTGGATCGAATCGGTAATGACCATTTCACGGATGGGCGAGGCGGCAATCCGCCCCGCCGCCCCGCCGGAAAGAACCCCGTGGGTTACATACGCCGCCACCGATTCGGCGCCGGCATTCATCAGCGCGTCGGCCGCGTTGCACAGGGTGCCGGCCGAATCGACGATGTCGTCGACCAGGACGCAGACCCGGTTCTCGACCTCGCCGATAATGTTCATGACTGCCGAGACCCCGGCCCGTTCGCGCCGCTTGTCGATGATGGCGAGATCGGCGCCGATGCGGCGGGCGATGCCGCGGGCGCGCAGGACGCCGCCGACATCCGGCGACACGATCATCACATCGCTGGCGCCGTTCTTCTTGCCGTATTGCCGGTCGATGTCGGCGGTGAAGACCGGCGCGGCGAACAGGTTGTCCACCGGGATATCGAAGAAGCCCTGGATCTGCCCGGCGTGGAGATCGATGGTGAGCAGCCGGTGGGCGCCGGCCGTGGTGATCAGGTTGGACACCAGTTTCGCGGATATCGGCGTTCGCGGGCCGGTCTTGCGGTCCTGCCGGGCATAGCCGTAATAGGGCACCACCCCGGTGACCCTGCGCGCCGAGGCGCGGCGCAGCGCATCCAGTATCACCAGCAGTTCCATCAGGTTGTCGTTGGCCGGAAACGAGGTCGACTGGATGACGAACACATCCTCGCCGCGGATGTTCTCCTCGATCTCGACGAAGACTTCCATGTCGGAAAAGCGGCGCACATTGGCCTGGGTGAGCGGCGCGTTGAGATAGGCGGACACCGCCTCGGCCAGCGGCCGGTTGCTGTTGCCGGCGATCAGTTTCATGAAGAACCCCCAGCGCGCCCGGACCGGGCTGTACCCGCCCTTTGCCCGGGACTTTGGTTCGGGCCCGTTGTCCGGGCAACCCGCACCCGATGGCGCGGTTCTAACAAGCTGCAATAAAGCTGTAAACTTGGCGGACGGGGCAAATGAACTTTCCCGCTCTCCTGCGGGCGCATGCAGGATTGACGCTTCGCCATTCCAAACCCGCGCTTGGCGTCCTGTGCCGATGCGCTTAGTTTACCGGCGATCCTTGCATTTCACTCCTGACGGAACCCTCGATCCCATGGCCGCCCTGCCGCTGCGAAAAGTTACCCTGGAAGACAAGTACGAACTGGAGGAAGGCCGCGTTTTTCTGACCGGCATCCAGGCGCTGGTCCGCCTGCCGATGATGCAGCGCCAGCGCGACCTGGCGGCGGGACTCAACACCGGCGGCTTTATCAGCGGCTATCGCGGCTCGCCCCTCGGCGGGCTGGACATGAACCTGTGGCGCGCCGAGAAATATCTCGAGCGCCATCGCATCAAGTTCGAACCGGGCGTCAACGAAGACCTGGCGATGACCTCCGTCTGGGGCAGCCAGCAACTGCCCCTGTTCCCGGACGCCGCCTGCGACGGCGTCTTCGCCATGTGGTACGGCAAGGGCCCGGGCGTCGACCGCTGCGGCGACGTGCTGAAGCACGGCAACGCCGCCGGCTCGTCGAAATATGGCGGCGTGCTGATCTGCGCCGGCGACGATCACGGCGCGAGTTCCTCCACGCTGCCCCACCAGTCCGATCACATGTTCATGGCGGCGATGGTGCCGGTCCTCTACCCGGCCAACGTCCAAGAGATGCTGGACTACGGCCTCATGGGCTGGGCCATGTCGCGCTATTCCGGCGCGTGGGTCGCCTTCAAATCGGTCGCCGAGGTGGTGGAAAGCGCCGCTTCGGTCTCGGTTTCGCCGGACCGGGTGCGTATCGACTATCCGAACGCGTTCACACCGCCGCCGGACGGGCTGAACATCCGCTGGCCGGACGGTATCCACGAGCAGGAAGACAGGCTGCTGCGGCACAAATCCTATGCCGCGCTCGCCTTCGCCCGGACCAACCGGATCGACCGGGTAATAATCGACAGCCCCAGGCCTCGCCTCGGCATCGCGACCTGCGGCAAGTCCTATCTCGATGTCCGGCAGGCGCTGCAGGATCTGGGCATCGACGACGACAAGGCCGCCGGGATCGGCATCCGGCTCTACAAGGTCGGCATGATCTGGCCGCTCGAGAAGGACGGCGCGCGGGAGTTCGCCAGCGGGCTGGAAGAGATCGTTGTCGTCGAGGAAAAGCGGGCGCTGATCGAGAATCAGCTGAAGGAGCAACTGTATAACTGGGACGAGGCGGCGCGCCCGCGCGTCGTCGGCAAGTTCGACGAAGACGGCGAGTGGCTGTTGCCGGCGGCGAACGAACTGTCGCCCGCCACGATATCCCGTGTGATCGGCGAGCGGATCCTGAAATTCCACGACGACGAGGGCATCCGGAGCCGGCTCGACTTTCTGGACCGCAAGGAAAAGGCGCTGGCAAGCAAATCCCTCAAATTCGACCGGACGCCCTATTTTTGCTCCGGCTGTCCGCACAACAGCTCGACCCGGGTGCCGGAGGGCAGCCGCGCGGTTTCCGGGATCGGCTGCCACTTCATGTCGCAATGGATGGACCGCAACACGGCGACCTTCACCCAGATGGGCGGCGAGGGCACGCCGTGGATCGGCCAGGCACCGTTCTCCAATGCCGATCATATCTTCGCCAATCTCGGCGACGGCACCTACTATCACAGCGGCCTGCTGGCGATCCGGGCCTGCGTCGCGGCCGGCGTGAACATCACCTACAAGATTCTCTACAACGACGCCGTGGCGATGACCGGCGGCCAGCCGGTCGAGGGCCAGCCGAGCGTCGCCGACATTTCCCTGCAGGTCTACGCCGAAGGCGTGAAAAAGGTCGTCGTCGTCTCCGACGAACCGGACAAATATCCGACCTCGATGGCTTTCGCGCCGGGCGTCACGTTCCACCACCGGGACGATCTCGACCAGGTGCAGCGCGACCTGCGCGAGTGGAAGGGCGTATCGGCGCTGATCTACGATCAGACCTGCGCCGCCGAGAAACGCCGCCGCCGCAAGCGCGGCGCCTTCTACGATCCGCCGAAGCGGGTCCTGATCAACGAACGGGTGTGCGAGGGCTGCGGCGACTGTTCGGACCAGTCCAACTGCATGTCGGTGACGCCAGTCGACACCGAATTCGGCCGCAAGCGCAAGATCGACCAGTCGAACTGCAACAAGGACTTTTCCTGCGTAAAGGGCTTCTGCCCGAGCTTCGTGACCGTCCACGGCGCCGCGCCGCGCAGGGCGGCAGCGGTTGTGCGCCCGGCGGACCTGCCCGACGAGGCGATCCCCGATCCGGCCATCCCGGGCTGTGCCGAACCCTACGGCATCCTCGTGACCGGCATCGGCGGCACCGGCGTCATCACCATCGGCGCTTTGATCTCGATGGCGGCCCATATCGAGGGCAAGGGCGTGACCACGCTCGACCATACCGGCGTCGCCCAGAAGAACGGCGCGGTGATGAGCCATATCCGCATCGCCGAGCGGCCGGAGGATATCCATGCGGTGCGGATCGCCGCCGGCGAGGCGGACGCGGTCATCGGTTGCGACATGGTGGTGACGTCGAGCAACGACGCCCTCGCCAAGATGTCGAAGGACAAGACCCGCGCCATCGTCAACACCCAGGAGACGATGACGGCCGGCTTCATCCGCGACAAAAATCTGCAATTCCCCAGCCAGGCCTTGATGGACATTGTCGAACAGACGGTCGGCGCGGCGCAGTTCGAGGCGCTGGAAGCGACCGCCATCGCAACCCGCCTGATGGGCGATTCGATCGCGACCAACATGTTCATGCTCGGCTATGCCCTGCAGAAGGGCATGGTGCCATTGCAGGAAGCCTCCATCCTGGAAGCGATCGAGCTGAACGGCGTCGCGGTGACGGCGAACAAGCGGGCGTTGGATTGGGGTCGCCGCGCGGCCGTCGATCCCGATACCGTGCGTAAGATTGCCTTCCCGGCGGCGCCCCTCGAATTCAAGCCGAAGCGGGCCGAAACGGTCGACGAGATCGTCGCCGTCCGGCGCCGCGAGCTGACGGCCTATCAGAACGGCGCCTACGCCGACCGTTACGAGAAATCGGTGCGCGCGGCGGAGAAGGCCGAAAGCGACAAGGCGAAGAGCCTCACCGGTTTCGCGCTCTCGGTAGCGCGGAACCTCTACAAGCTGATGGCCTACAAGGACGAGTACGAGGTGGCGCGGCTCTATTCCAGCGGCGAATTCCGCCGCCAGGTCGCCCAGGCCTTCGAGGACGGCAACCACCGCATGACCGTGCATCTGGCGCCGCCGCTGCTGGCGCGTCGGGATCCGGCAACCGGCCATCTCCAGAAGCGCGAGTTCGGCCCCTGGATCTTCACGGCTTTTGCCGTGCTGGCGAAATTCAAGGGCCTGCGCGGCGGATTGCTCGACCCGTTCGGCAAGACGGCGGAACGCAAAGCCGAGCGCAAGCTGATCGCCGACTATGAGGTGACAGTGAAGGCGCTGATCGAGGGCCTGAGCGGCGAAACCCACGATCTGGCGGTCCAGATCGCCGATATTCCGGACGACATCCGCGGCTACGGCCACATCAAGGATGCCAGCATGGCCTGCGCGGCCGAGCGCCAGACCGAACTGATGCGCCTGTTCCGCGATCCGGCCGCGCGGCGCAAAGCGGCGGTGCAGGTAGCGGCGGAGTAAGCGCGGGGCGCAATCGCTTCGCGCGGTTGCGCGCGCGATGTCCTGCGAATCGCTTCGAGCGTGTTTTTCTCACCGACAGTAGTTCTGGAATGCCGAAACGATGTTGCAGCTCCCCGCCCTTCGATACGCCGCGTCGCGGCTACTCAGGGTGAGGGCGGGAGTTGCTTCGGGTGAGGAACGACAATCCCCTCATCCCGAGTAGCCCCGGACTTGATCCGGGGCGTATCGAGGGATCGGCCACGGGCGACGCGATACAACTCCGTTACCGAACAACTCTTTGATGCAAGAGCACTCTTTCCTGTCCAGAGCAACCCCGCGCCTGCCTCCCTTGCGGGAAATGCTGACTACGCGTGCCCCTTCACGTCCTTCTTCACCTGGCGATAGATCGCATACATGAAGCCGGTGAACAGGAGCAGGAACAGCATCACCTTGATGCCCATGCGCTTGCGCTCGACCATATAGGGCTCGGCGGCCCAGGCGAGGAAGGCGGTCGCGTCCTTGGCCATCTGGTCGACGGTCGCCTGCGGCGCGCCCTTCTCGCCGTATTCGACCTGGCCGTCCTCGGTCAGCGGCGGCGCCATCGCGATGATGTGGCCGGACATGTAGGCGTTGCAGTACTGGCCTTCGCCCGGAACCAGCGGCTTGCCCTGGCTGTCCTTGAATTCCTTCTTGCAGGCCGCTTCCGAGACATAGCCGGTCACCAGCGAATAGACATAATCCGCACCGTTGGCGCGGGCCTTGACGATCAGGGACAAATCGGGCGGGGCCGCGCCGTTGTTCGACGCCATGGCCGCCCGGACATTGGGGAAGGGGCTGACGAAGCGGTCCTTCGGTTCGGCCGGGCGGGTCGTCGGTTCGCCCTCTTCGTCCGGCTCGCCGGCCACTTCATTCTCGCCGGCAACCGCCTTGATTTCCGCCTCGCTCAGGCCGATCGCCGCCAGATCGCGATAGGCGACGAGGCGCAGCCCGTGACAGGCCGCGCAGACTTCCCGGTAGACCTGGAGGCCGCGGCGCAACTGGGGGTAGTTGTAGCGGCCGAACACGCCGTTGAAGGTCCAGGCGACCTGTTTCGGCGCAACGGCGTCGCCGGCGGCATGGGCCGGCGCCGTCGCCGACGCCATGCTTCCTGCCAGACCGGCAACGATGGCGGCCGGCGCCAGCAAACGACGGGAAAAGCGGATCATCGGGATTTCTCCATCGGCGCAGCGGCGGCTGCAACGGCTGCGCCGCCACCGCCGCCCAATACGGACTGGCTGATGCTGTGCGGCAGTGGCTTCGGCCGCTCGATCCGGGAGATCAGCGGCAGCATGACGAGGAAGTAGGCGAAATACCAGAGCGTGGCCCACTGGCCGATCGCGGTCCAGGGCTGTTCGGCCGGCTGCGCGCCGATCCAGCCGAGGATCAGGCAGTCGATCGCGAAGAGCCAGAAGAAGACCCGGAACAGCGGCCGGAATTTGGCGCTGCGCACTTTCGAACTGTCGAGCCACGGCAGGACGAACAGCACCGCGACCGCGCCGCCCATGGCCAGCACGCCGGCCAGTTTCGCCTCCATGCCCCACCAGCCGAGCAGAACCTGGAACAGCCACCAGTCGTCGGTGAACGAACGGAGAATCGTGTAGAACGGCAGGAAATACCATTCCGGCACGATATGCGGCGGCGTCTTCAGCGGATCGGCCTGGATGTAATTGTCGGGATGGCCCAGATAGTTCGGCGCGTAGAAGACGAAAGCGGCGAAGACCAGCAGGAACACGCCGACGCCGAACAGGTCCTTCACCGTGTAGTAGGGGTGGAAATCCACCGAATCCTGCGGGCCCTTCATATCGATGCCCAGCGGGTTGTTCGCCTTCACGGTGTGCAGGGCCCAGATGTGCAGGATGACGACCCCGAAAATGACGAAGGGCAGCAGATAGTGCAGGCTGTAGAAGCGGTTGAGCGTCGGGTTGTCGACCGTGAATCCGCCCCACAGCAGCTCGGTCAGGGACTCGCCGACCAGCGGGACGGCGCCGACCATGCTGGTGATCACCTTGGCGGCCCAGAAGCTCATCTGGCCCCAGGGCAGCACATAGCCCATGAAGGCCGAGGCCATCATGAGGAACAGGATGATCACGCCCAGCCACCAGAGCAGTTCGCGCGGCGCCTTGAAGGAGCCGTAGTAGAGGCCGCGGAAAATGTGCAGATAGACGACGATGAAGAACATCGACCCGCCGTTCATGTGAACGTAGCGGATCAGCCAGCCGTAGTTGACATCGCGCATGATGCGCTCGACCGAATCGAAGGCGTAGTCCGTGTGGGGCGTGTAGTGCATCGACAACACGATGCCGGTCACGATCATGATGACGAGCGCCAGGCCGGCCAGCGAGCCGAAATTCCACAAATAGTTCAGGTTGCGCGGCACCGGATAATAGAGCGTATGCTCAATCATGGAGACGATCGGCATACGATCGTTGATCCATTTCAATGTCCGGTTACGCGGCGCGCCATGCGCTTCTGTACTCATCCTCTAACCCTGCTCCTGGCCCGTCGGGCCGCTGCGTTGAAGGACTTCGGGAGGCCCTCGCCGCGCGATCGGTGACGTTACCCTGTTCGCTCGCCCATCCCTCGTTTCATCGTCGCGGGGGACGTCGATCGTCGGCGAAAACGTCAGGCGGTCTTGCCGCTATCCCCGCTTTTCGGCTGTTCCTTGCCGATGATCAGCTTGTTTTCCGCCGTGATCGTGTAGGGCGGCACCGGCAGATTGCGCGGTGCGGGCCCTTTGCGGATCCGCCCCGAAATGTCGTAGTGCGACCCGTGGCACGGGCAGAACCATCCGCCGAACTCGCCCTTGTTGTCGGTGCCCTTCTGGCCCAGCGGGATGCAGCCGAGATGGGTGCAGACCCCGACCACGATCAGCCATTGCTCGCGGGCTCCGCCGCCGAAGCGCTGTTCGTCGGTCTGCGGATCGGGCAGGTCGTCCAGTTTGACGGCTTTGGCTTCGGCAATTTCCTTATTCGTGCGGCGGCGTATGAAGACGGGCGAGCCACGCCATTTGACCGTGATCGCCTGGCCTTCCTCGATCGGGCTGAGATCCACATTTGTCGTCGAGGCGGCCAGCGTATCCTTCGCCGGGTTCAGACTGTCCAGCATCGGCCATACCGAAGCGCCGGTGGCAAATGCGCCAAGCGTGCCGCCGGCCAGGAACAGGAAGTCCCGCCGGCCGGTACCTTCGCCATGCGCTCCGGCCGCGCCGGCACCCTCAGTACTGGCGGAGTTCGCCATCTGGCCTTACCTCATTCAGCGCGCAAAAAAGCAAATAATATCCGATGGTTACGCCGCAATACCAAGTCGATTTACAGCGTATTCAAGGGTATGGCCCGGCCTTTCGCAGGCGAAATGTGACACCGCGACGCAGAGACATACGGACAGCCGGTTTTCCGCAGATTCGCGCGGGAAAATTCGCCGCTTGGGCGTCTTTATCCTGCTGTGCAAGATAGGTTCATGAGGCTGGTCCTCTACCAACCGGACATACCGCAAAATGTCGGCGCCGCGATCCGGCTCGGCGCGTGTCTCGGTGTCGGCATCGATATTGTCGAACCCTGCGGCTTCGTCTTCGACGACCGGCGTGTGCGCCGCGCCGGGCTCGACTATGTCGATCTTGCAGACCTGGCGCGCTATCCGTCGTGGCAGGCCTACGCAGAGACCCGGCCCGCCGGGCGGCTGATCCTGTTGTCGACGAAGGGCCGGACACGAACCGTCGATTTCACCTTCGCGGCAGACGACCGGATCGTCCTGGGCCGGGAAAGCGGCGGGGTTCCGCCTGGCATGTTCGCCGAGGCCGAGGCCGTGCTGCGGATTCCCCTGGCGCCGGCAGCACGTTCGATGAATGTCATCACGGCCGGCGCCATCGCCCTGGCGGAAGCATTGAGGCAGACCGACGGCTGGCCCCCGGCCTAAGCCCCAGGAAAGAGAAACCGGAGCATCATGGACACCGCGGCGGGAACTGACTCCCAAAAAGCCGAGGCACGACAGTGGTTCGAGGCCTTGCGCGACCGCATCTGCGCGGCCTTCGAAGCCATCGAGGACGAACTCTCGGGCGCGCCTCTGGAGCTGGTTGGCGGCAGGCCGGCCGGGCGGTTCGAGCGCAAGGCCTGGAGCCGCAACGGCGCGGACGGTGCCGGCCCCGACTCCGACAGCGATGGCGGCGGCGGTGTGATGTCCCTGATGCGCGGCCGGGTGTTCGAGAAGGTCGGCGTCAATGTGTCGACCGTCCATGGCGAATTCTCCGAGAACTTCCGCGACCAGATTCCCGGCGCGTCGGAAGATCCGCGATTCTGGGCCAGCGGGATCAGCCTCGTCGCGCATCTGCATTCGCCGAAAATACCGGCGGTGCACATGAACACGCGCCATATCGTCACGACGAAAAGCTGGTTCGGCGGCGGCGCCGATCTGACGCCGATGGTGCCGGACGATGCCGATACCGCGGCTTTCCATGCCGCGCTGAAGGCGGCGTGCGACGCCCACGATCCAGCCTACTACCAGCGCTTCAAGGCGTGGTGCGACCGCTATTTCTTTCTGCCGCACCGCAACGAGCCGCGCGGCGTCGGCGGCATTTTCTACGACCGGCTCAACGACGGCTGGGACCGCACTTTCTCGTTCACCAGGGCGGTCGGCGAGGCCTTTCTGGAGGTCTATCCGGTGATCGTGCGCCGGCATCTCGGCGAAAGCTGGACCGAGGCCGAGCGGGAACATCAGCTGGTCCGGCGCGGCCGCTATGTCGAGTTCAACCTGCTCCACGACCGCGGCACGAAATTCGGCCTGATGACCGGCGGCAATGTCGAGGCCATCCTGATGTCGCTGCCGCCGGAGGTCCGCTGGCCCTGACTGCGGGTTTCTCCCCACGGTCACGGTCGGCGCCGCCCGTCGGGTCCCAATTTTCAAGTTTTGTTTTGATCGTTCATTTTCTCCGTGCTGCCAAAGCCTTGGAATTGCGCCGTTTTCCGGCCGATCGTAAAATAGACATACCGGTCTATATACCCTCTTTTTTCGCACCTAGCCCGGCGACTACGCCCGTTCTTTTGTTCATATAATGTTCTATGCTCCGATGTCAAGCCCGTTCCGCGCAGCGTGCCGAACGCAGGTCGGGGAGCCGATCGCGCTACTGGCGGACGGCGCGCCGGTTGACATAACCTCCGGCTGCGCCTATATGCGGCGTCCAATATCCGCTACGCCCGTAGGCGGGCATGTTGCAGGACCCTCCGCGGCACAGCCCGCGGGGGGTTCTTTCTCTGAAAGCGGCGCTCTTTATCGACGGCGGACATCTCCGGGTTCTGGCCCGGCAGGCTGGCCGCGCTTACGATCCCGATTATATCGGGAAAATCGCTCGCGCCTCCATCGCACGCGACGAGAGCCTGTTGCGCAATCTCTATTACGATTGCGCGCCCTATCGGGGCAGCCCGCCTTTGCCGGTTTCCGGCAGACCGGCCAACTTCAGGGGATCGGACACCTGGTTGAAGGAACTCGCGGCCAAGCCGCAGTTCGCCGTGCAGAAAATAATCGAAACCGGGAGGTTACCGCCCCAGCCCTGCGAAGAAGCGGATTCCGTTGTCACATCAAGCATCATTATGTTATCGAGCCATGATTCAAGATACGAAACAACTTACAGTCGGGCGACAATGTAAGATAAAATTGTGGCGGTCGAAAATTCTTCACAGATTCTCTAATACTTTCCAATGTCAATAAATCATTGCACTCTCTGACAGAAATTAATTTTAAAGCCGATACAGATTGGCTGTTCGCTGTATAGGAATCAAAAAATTCTTTATCAACACACATCTCGTCTTTGAATTTTTCCCATATTTCGGACGGATCATTGTAAGTAACAGATTCAACTTCCGCGATAGCCACTATACCGCTGATCGGTGCTGTTGCATAAACCCAAACATTCGTGCCTTGGTTCAATCTAACTTTCCTGCTACGAATCTCAACAGTTTTTTCACCGGAAAGAATCAGTTTCACAAATTGCGGCCTTATTGAAAAAATTGCTTGGATCATCGTACACCTACTCAAACGCTTTTTCAATAATCTTACAAAATTGTTCATGCGTTAAAGGTTGTGCGGTGACCAGATTCGCTCCTCCAGCACAACCTAATTTTTTCAATTCTCGATACGGAACACAACGAGGAAATGCCAATAGATTATCAAATGTAAAAGCAAAAATTTGCCCCTTATTGTCAATCATAAGATTCATCTCTTGTTCAGACAACACTCCCTGCCTTCTCAAGTTAAATAAAGCTTGTGTTCTCGTCAATCGATCTGAAAATGTCACCCTTGCCATACCAACAGCTTCCTTCCTCGGATCGCTGACGTAAAATAATACAAGAGTTCCTCGAGAAATGTTGGGATTCGAAGATTTTGAGAAATATGCTCTTTCCAATCTTAATGACGCCTCCGGATTAGGTAGAAACGAGATCTGCCTTACCGATATGGCTGGCATCAAAAGCTCGTTAGCATAACTTTCTCTAATTGGTATCATCACCGCAGGCCGTCCCGGTGCGATCAAGTATCCCGGTGAAATAAGAGTTTCAAAATCGAAGAGAGTACTTACAAAGAACCCATGATTGCCCTTTCTTCCCGCAATCATCCCAGTATTGGATATTACATTGTAACTCGGCATCTTGTCAGAAATTTTAAAATCTGTCAGCTTAAAAAACCTTCTCGAAAACTCACGCCATTGCCTGTCTGTAATCAAACCCCGAATATAGAGCTTCCTCAACTTTCTGCGATTCGCCTTTTGCTCCTTTGTTGGTCGAAAGCCGCGCTTTATAGCAGTTTCCGAAGACCGCATCTGTGTTGACAGTATCCACAAATCGACATAAATCAGTTTATCATTGTCGCACGAATTAGACAACGACTCCAAGAAATAATCTATCGCGTGATTAGAACGAGAATGATCTTCGTCAATATACAAATGTACCGTGTTTTCTTGGTTAAGACTAAAATTGTTCGGTCGTGAAAAAACGCCGACAATATTTCCAGTTGATCTCGCTATCATTCGTGTTCTGGGTGATTGTACAGTCCCCGAATTAAGGCACGACAACGCTTCGTCTTTTTCAACTCCCGGTCGGTCAAGAAATTGGTCAGCTTCCGCCCGTTCATCTTCACGCAATGATGAGAAGACAATCTCGCGCTCATCAACATTAAACGCAATTGGCGCTTTATCGATTTCGACCTGCTCTTCGTACGATTCGATAACGTCCGCGGGAGAATATATGCGCAGCGAATACTTTTCGTGTATTTTGTGGGCATTGCGGAGGATTGCACCGTCGCGAGTGACGAACCCATGTACTCTATGGTGGATGCACGATGCCAAATGTGTAAAATCGGATTGATCATTTGCTAAACGCTTTCCGGTCTTTGGCGTACCCGACACGAAAATTTTTCTTATCTCTTCGATGATGGGAGAAATTATCTCGTTCTTTAATTTGGGCAATCTCGGAAGTTGCTTAGCAAGTGCCAGAACGGGATCGCTCTTTAGACTGAGTGACCGATTTTCTAATTCTCTTACGAATTCATGGGTGACGCAAAGTTTAATTTCACTATCCATAGCGAATGTTATTACGCGCGCTGCATCATCTGTGGTACGATCTTGTATTATATCGAATAGTACATTTACATCGATTGCAAAAGTAGGGTTTTCCAAGATAGGTCGCGACGGATAATCTAACGCAGTTGACTTCCCATCAACCGATGTTGATTCGCGAAAGAGAGACGGAACATCGAGTTCAAGACAGTAAAGGTTATTCGTCCTTCCAGCTGTTTTTCCCGGAGACTGGTCAATGATCCTGAAACCCATACTTTGCCAAAATTTATTTGCGGACAATTCGGATGCAACTTTTGCTTTGATGTTCATAAAATTATGTTTTTGTCCATAGTCTTTTAGTTTCTCTATCAATGTCGGCGCTATATGTTGGCCCCTGAATTTCGGGCATACATATACTTGAAACACCTTCAGGTTCGGAAACGTACCGCCAAAAAGTAGATAACCTAAAATGCGCTGCTTTGTTTTATCGGTAGCAATCCAGAGGTGTCCTTTGAGCGCCGCTTCTGTGTAAGCAGGTTCAGGCAGAAAGCCCAATGCTTCCGTATTTTGGTCAGCCAGACTACGGATCCGGTCGACCTGGACCACCGCCTCCGTAGGATCGACGATAATTTCCATATCCATCGGGGTTGCTCTCTTAGCGTCTCAAGTTCATTGTCACGTGGATCGGAAGGTACAGGCACAATGCGCGCGCCGAAGCTTCACTGCGTTCGCTCAGCCATCCCTTGTTGCGCCGTCCGCCGCCGCCTCCGCTTCCCCTTTGTCCCCGCTTCCAGCGGTGTGCGGATTTTTTTGTAGAGGGCGAACAGGTGTTCGATGCGTTCGCGTTCGGTGGCGGAGGGAGTTCGCCGATATAACTTATCCACAGCCCGGTCAAGCGCGCGGTGCGGGTCCGGCGGCATCGGGTTGGGGTCGTAGCGGTTGTCCAGCTTCGCAACGTGCGCCTCGTAGCGGGCAATGGAACGTCGCTGCACGCCGAATACCGCAAAGAAATCGTTGTAGAAGCTCTGCGTCTCGCCCTTCTCGTATGCCGCATCCCGCCAGTCCTGGGCGAAAGCGGCGGCGCGGGCGCGCACTTCGTTCCACGACAGGCGCATCAGTTCATGCTCCTGACCAGCGCGATCGCCTCTTCGAGCTTGTCCAGGGCGGCTTCGCGGCCCGGCTGGAAATCCTGGGCGATCCACCAGCGCTCGACGAATGTCAGCGCCTTGCCGACCGCGGGACCGGCAAGTCCCCGCGCAACCAGATCGGCGCCGCGCACCGGCAGCACCGGCCGTTCCCAGCCCGCGGCCCCCTGAACCAGGTCGCGGAGCGGCGCGGATTCAGGCTTCTCCAGCGATGCGGCGGCGAGCAGCGAGGCATCGCGCCAGGGTTCGGCGCCGTGCCGGTAGAAGGCGGCGCGCATCGCCTTGCGCCGGGCCGCACCCGTCCCCGGCGCGTCGGGGGCCGGCGCGTCGGGGGCCGCCGCTGCGTCGGGCGCAAGCTGAAGAATGGCCAGCAAACGATCCGCCTGTTTGCGGGACAGACGCAGGGACCGGCCGACCGAATCGGCCCGGGCAGGGTCGCCGATCAGCGCCGCGAGCCGGCGGCACGGTTCGGGCGGCAGGTCCAGCGCCGCCTCCAACTCGGTCAGGCGCCGGAAACGCCCAGGGTTCCAGGCAGTTTCCGCTATGGCCTCCAGAACGCCGTCCGACGCCATGGCTTCCACCGCCTCGCAGGCGAACGGCGCCGTGAGCGTCTTGAGGAATTCCTGCCCGACCCGCTCGCGGGACAGCGTTTCGATCCGGCCGGCCTGCGCCGAACAGGCCGCCCGGCTTGCCGGATCGCCCGCAGCGATCCCGAAGATTGCAGCGAACCGGTAGAAACGCAGGATGCGCAGAGTGTCTTCCCGGATCCGTTCTGCCGGATCGCCGACAAAACGGATGCAGCGCGCGTCGAGATCGGCCAGGCCGCCGAAATAGTCGAGATCGGCCAGGCCGCCGAAATAGTCGAACACGGTGCCGTCGGGGCGCAGCGACAGCGCGTTCATCGTGAAGTCCCGGCGCAGCGCATCCTCGCGCCAGACGGCGGTGAAGGCGACCGCGGCGCGCCGGCCGTCGGTCTCGACATCGCGGCGCAGGGACGTGACCTCAAAGCCCGTGCCGGCCGAGACGGCGGTCACCGTGCCATGCGCAATTCCTGTCGGCACGACGCGCAGTCCGGCCGCTTCCAGCCGCCGCACCGCCTCGTCCGGCGGCAGCGGCACGCCGATGTCGATGTCGCTGACCGGGCGGCCGAGCAGGGCGTCGCGCACGCAGCCGCCGACAAAGCGGATATCGACGCCGCCGTCGCCCAATGCCGCCATGACCGGCGCCACCGCGGGCCCGCTCATCCAGTCTTCGAGGACGCGAACTTCGGTCTCGCCCGTGCCGGTGTCCGGTGCCGCCGACATGCCCGGAGGCAGCCTTAAGTCTGCGGCCCGGTGGGCGGGATGACCGGTGCGAGCGGGTTGGCATCCTTGAAGACGGCGAACAGCACGAAGGCCACCACGGTCAGCGCCAGACCCGACAGGACGATCCAGAACCAAGGGCTGTCTTCCCACCGCGGCTCCGCGAGGCCCTTGTTCCGGGCGCGCCGCCGCTCGATCTGGAAATAGATGAAATAGAGCAGCAGCGGGACGAGGAAGATCGCCAGTTGCTGAATAATGGTGCGCACCATGATCTAGGCCGCCGCTTTCCGGGTGAGGACTTCGTAGAGATTGACGATCATGGCAGCCGTCGCGCCCCAGATGTATCGCCCGTTCCAGTGCATGGCGTAGAAGGTCCGGTCGATACCGTTCCACCGCATGGTTTCGCGCGTGTGGTTCGCCGGGTCCATGAAGAAACTCAGCGGGACTTCGAAGACATCGTCCACTTCCGACGGATCGGGCACATAGTCTTCGCCCGGTTCGACAAATCCGACGATCGGCGCCACGGCATAGCCGGTCCCGGTAATGTAGTCGTCCAGCCGGCCGACGATATCGACATTGCCCGGCGGCAGGCCGATCTCCTCTTCGGCTTCGCGCAAAGCGGTGTGGACGGGATCCCGGTCCGTATCGTCCAGCCGCCCGCCGGGAAAGGCGACCTGGCCGGCGTGATGCGGCAGACCGGCGGTCCTCAGGGTGAGCAGGACATTCATGCCGCCGGGATGATCGATCAGCGGCACGAGGACCGCAGCGTTGCGCAGTATTTCGGGGACGTCTACCCGGGCATCCACGACATGGTCGCCGCGCAGGCGGGACCGACGGCGGGAAACTGCCGTCTCCGGATCCAGCGGGTCGCGCAGCCGGGGCAGCGAGCCGGCGAGAAGTTCGGCAATGAACGGCCGGTTCATACCGCCGCGCCCTCAAGATCGCCGATCGGCCAGAAACGGCCGCCGGCCCACACGCCGAAATCAGCGCCGCCGAAATCCGCGCCGGCGGAGTCGACATCCGCCGGCGTTTCCTCGCCCAGATCGACAAGCTCGTAGTAGACCGGCCGGGAAAGCCGGGCCTCGAGGCCGCGGTGGACGTGGACATAGGGGCGGGGTTCGCCGGTCGCCGGATCGCGATCGAAGCGCAGCGGATGCCCGGGCCCGACAGTCACATTGTCGTCAATATTGGTGCGCAGCGTCACGCTTCTGTTGCGTCCTTCGCCGTCAATCGTCATCTCGACCGCCACGAACGGTACGTCTTCAACGTCGATCCGTCCCTTTTCCACCGGTGTAATGAGCCAATATTCCCCGGAATCGTCGCGTTGCAACACGGTCGCAAACAGCTTCACCAACGGCAGCCGGCGGATCGGGGAGTTATGATAGTACCACGTTCCGTCGAACCCGATACGCATATGCAAATCGCGCACCATGGCCCGAAACTTCCGGCGATCGGCATTTGTCGACTTCTCCGGTCCGTTCCCGGTCATTCGGTTGCTCCCGCCGTTCGCGATCCGTGGCAAGAAACAGCTATTCCGTCCTTGTCGCGCGCCAATTCCGGAGACTGTCGTTGACCATCGATCCTGCAGCGCAACCATCGACCGGCAACACCGCAAATCTTGTGACCGGCGATGCGCCTGACAAGGCCGTCGCCGAGCTGGAGCAACTCGGCGAAATCCTGAACCGGGTCCGGGCCGGCGTGGAACGCATAATATTCGGCCAGCGCGAAGTGATCGAGCAAACCCTGGTCACGCTGCTGTCCGGCGGCCATGTGCTGCTGATCGGCGTGCCGGGCCTGGCCAAGACCAAGCTGGTCGAAACGCTGTCGATCGTGCTCGGCCTGAACACCAAGCGGATCCAGTGCACGCCGGACCTGATGCCGGCCGACATACTGGGCTCCGAAGTCCTCGAAGAAGGCGATGGCGGGCGGCGCGCCTTCCGGTTCATCGAAGGGCCGGTCTTCTGCCAGTTGCTGATGGCCGACGAAATCAACCGTGCCAGCCCGCGCACCCAGTCGGCGCTGTTGCAGGCGATGCAGGAACATCGCGTTTCGATCGCCGGTCAATATCACGCCCTGCCGGAGCCGTTCCATGTGCTCGCCACCCAGAACCCGCTGGAACAGGAAGGCACGTATCCCCTGCCGGAAGCGCAGCTCGACCGTTTCCTGCTGCAGATCGATGTCGGCTATCCGGAACTCGCATCGGAACGGCAGATGTTGCTGGCGACCACCGGTGTGTCCGAGGAATTGCCCGAGCCGGTCATCGCGCCCGATTCCCTGCGCCGGGCCCAGCGCCTGATCCGCCAGATTCCCGTCGGCGAAAGCGTGCTGGAGGCGATCCTGAGCCTGACCCGCCGCGGCCGGCCGGAATCGACCGATCTCGACGCGGTGAAGGAGCATGTCGCCTGGGCGCCCGGCCCGCGCGCCAGCCAGGCGCTGATGCTGGCATGCCGCGCCCGCGCTGTGATGCACGGCCGGCTCGCTCCTTCGATCGACGATGTCATTGCGCTGGCGCCGCCGGTCCTGCGGCACCGCATGGCGCTGAACTTTGCGGCGCGCGCCGATGGCGTCACGGTGGAAAGCGTCATCGGGCAGTTGTGCGATCCGCTGCGCTAGGCGCTGGCTGGATCGATGGCGATAACGGCCCTCCGCTTCGGCATCCGGCGCCACGCCGAGGCCAGCGCCGGGCGGCTGCCGCCCCTGCTGCTGGCGGCGCAGCGAGTCGCCTCCACCGTCGAGCAGGGCGTCCACGGCCGCAGGCGCGTCGGCCTTGGCGAAACATTCTGGCAATTTCGACGGTACGAACCCGGCGATTCGTTGCGCAGCATCGATTGGCGGCAGTCGGCCAAATCGGATCAGCTCTACATTCGCGAAACCGAATGGGCGGCGGCGCAGAGCGTCTGGCTGTGGCGCGACGCCTCGGCATCGATGCAGTGGTCGTCGGCAAAAAGATTGCCGCAAAAGCGCGACCGGGCGGACCTGATGCTGCTGGCGCTGGCGTCGCTGCTGACCCGGGCCGGCGAACGGATCGGACTGCTCGGCATCGACGAGCGGCCCTCGGCCAGCCAGGTCGCGTTGGACCGCATGGCCTTCAACCTGCTGGGCGATGCGCTGGAGCGGCAATCGCTGGAACTGCCCCGTTTCGAACATTTGCCGCGCTACAGCCATCTGATCCTGTTCGGCGACTTTCTGAGCCCGCTGGAAGAGATCGACAGGCGGCTGCGCCAGTTTGCCGGCAGCCGGGTCGGCGGTTACATCGTCCAGGTGCTCGATCCGGCCGAAACCGCGCTGCCCTTCGACGGCCGGACGCGGTTCGAAGGCCTGGAGGACGAGGGCCGGATCCTCATCAAGCGCGTGGAAAATATTCGCGACGAATATATCGACCGGATGACGGTCCATCAGGCCGGTCTTCGGGATATCGCCCGGAGCATCGGCTGGACCTTTATCGGCCACACGACAGACCAGACGCCTGAGCAAGCGCTGCTTGCGCTCTATGTACGCATGGCGGACGCCGCATGACCGTAGACCCAGGATCGGGCTCATGACCGGGCTCAGGATCGGGCTCACGATCGGGCTCACGATCGGGCTCACGATCGGGCCGGAGACAGACGGGTGCTGACGCTCGGCGCCTTTGCCTTCGCGGCGCCCTGGGTGCTGGCGGCGCTGGCCGGCCTGCCGATCCTGTGGTGGCTGCTGCGCGTGACGCCGCCATCGCCCAAACTGGTGCGGTTTCCGGCAATTCGCCTGCTGCTGCGCCTGCAGGAGAAGGAGGACACCCCGGCGCGGACACCCTGGTGGCTTCTGTTGCTGCGCATCCTCATCGTGCTGCTCGTCGTCGTCGGCCTCGCCCATCCGCTGATGAACCCGGAAAAGGGCTTCGAGCAGGACGGCCCGCTGGTCATCGCAATCGACAACGGATGGAGCGCCGCGCCGAACTGGCAGACACGCCAGAACAGGGTTTCGGAACTGCTCGATACAGCGGCGCGCGAGGACCGGAAGGTGATCCTGCTCGCAACGGCACGCCGGACGCCGGGCGAGCCGATCGCCGCTTCGAGATTGATGCGGGCCGAAGATGCCCGGGCCAAAATTCAGGCCTTGAGCCCTCAAGCCTGGCCGTCCGATCACATGGCGGCGGCGCCGGCGCTCGACGAACTCGCCAAACGGGTGACGAACGGCAACGTCGTTTGGCTCTCCGACGGATTGATGCATCGGGAAACCGAGACTTTTGCGGTCGCGCTGAAAAAGGTCGGCCGCGTCGTCGCGGTAACGGATGCGGCCGGCAAACTGCCGGTTCTGCTCCACCCTGCGCGCCTGGCGGGCGGCGGGATCGTGTTCGCCATGGAACGCGCCGAGGCCGGCCGGCCGGCCCGCTACGAACTATCGTTGAGCGACGAAAACGGGCGCGCGATCGGCCGGCGCACGGTGACGTTCAAGGAGCGCGAAAAGAAGGTCGATGTCGCGCTTTCGCTGCCGTCCGAACTGCGCAACCGGCTGGCCCGGGTATCGGTCGACCGTCATCGCAGCGCCGGCGCGACCCTGTTGCTCGACGAGCGCCTGCGGCGGCGGCCCGTCGGCGTGATCTCGGCGGCGCGGCTGAACGACAATCAGCCGCTGATGTCGGATCTGTATTATATCGAACGGGCGCTGTCGCCGTTCAGCGAGATCCGCAAGGGTCCGGTCGACCAGCTCCTGCAACGGCCGCTCTCCGTCATTGTCCTGCCGGACCGCGCGCCGCTGACCCGGCAGGAACGCACCCGGCTGGCGCGTTGGATCGCCGAAGGCGGTCTGCTGGTGCGCTTCGCAGGGCCGGTTCTGGCCCGGAATCCTGATGCCCTCCTGCCGGTGCGGCTGCGCGGCGGGAATCGGTCTTTCGGCGGCGCCATGACCTGGTCGCAGCCGCTCGCCCTGGCGCCATTCGATGCAGAAAGCCCGTTTGCAGGCCTGACGATTCCCGGCGACGCCACCGTAAAGCGGCAGGTGCTCGCCGAACCCGGCATCGAACTCGAGCGCAAGACCTGGGCGCGGCTGCAGGACGGCACACCGCTGGTGACCGCGGACAGGCGCGGCAAGGGTCTGTTGGTGCTGTTCCACACCATGGCGAATCCGGACTGGTCGAGCCTGCCGCTCTCCGGCCTGTTCGTCGAAATGCTGCAACGCACGGTGGCGCTCGGCCGGGGCGTCACCGAATCGGATGCGCAGCGGACAACGCTGGCGCCCTACCGGATACTCGATGGCTTCGGCCGGCTGGTCGAGGCGCCGGAATGGGTCCGGCCGATCGAAACGGCGCGTTTGGAGCAGACGGTGGTCGGACCGGCGAACCCGCCGGGCCTGTATGGGCCCACGGCCAACCGCCGCAGCCTGAACCTCTCCGCCACCGTGCGCAGACTGGTGCCTTTGGGCGCGCTTCCGGCCGGTATTGCGAAACTCGGGTATCGGAAGGCGGAGGAGATCGATCTGCGGCCCTGGTTCCTGATGGCTGCGCTCATCCTGTTCCTGCTCGACCTGTCGATCAGCTTTTTCTTGCGGGGGCTTGTGCCGCGCCGTGCGGCGGCCACTGCGGCGATCCTCTGCCTGCTGGCCTTGCCGGCCGGCTTCCCGGTGCCGCCGTCACCGGCCCTGGCCCAGGCCGAAGACCCGGACGAGGACGCAATTCGCGCGACCCGGGAAATCGTCTTCGCCTATGTCAGGACCGGCGACCGCGAGGCCGATCGCATCAGCCGCCGCGGCCTGATCGGGCTCGGCAACATTTTGGCGTCGCGGACCTCTGTGGAGCCCGGGCCGCCGCGCGCCGTGGATATAGATGCCGATACGCTCGCCTTCTATTCCCTGCTCTACTGGCCTGTGACTGCGGGACAGTCTGCGCCGGGAAAGCAAGGTAAGACGAAGGTGCAGGCCTACCTCCGGAACGGCGGCATGATCGTTTTCGATATCCGGATGCCGGGCGGTTTTCAGAGCGACACCCTGAAAAACCTGATTGCCGGCGTGAATGTGCCGAGCCTCCAGCGGGCGCCGGCCGACCACGTCCTGACGCGATCCTATTACCTGCTGCAGCGCTTTCCGGGTCGGCGGACAGGGGCGGCGATCTGGGTCGCGCGGGGCGAGCAGACAGCCAAGGATGGCGTCTCGCCCGTCGTCATCGGCGCCAATGACTGGGCGGCTGCATGGGCGACCGACGACGCGGGCCGGCCGATGTACCCGGTGCAGCCGGGCGGCGAGTATCAGCGTGAGCTTGCCTACCGGGTCGGCGTCAACATCGTGATGTATGCCCTGACCGGCAACTACAAGGCGGACCAGGTGCATATCCCTACGATCATCCGCCGGCTCGGCCAGTGAGGGCGGCTCGGCCAGTGACGGCGGCGCGGCGATGAACGATCTCGGCGCCACGGTCGCCTTCTCGCCGCTCTTGCCCTGGTGGGCGTTGTCGGCCTTCGCCGTCGCCGCCGCAGCCCTGATCCTGGCGGGACTTTACCTCAAAGCCCGCGGGATCCTGTTTCGCGCCCTGGCGGCGGCGCTGCTTTTGGCGGTTCTGGCGAACCCTTCGGTGGTTGTCGAAAATCGCGAGCCGCTGACCGACATTGCCGTTGTCGTCGTCGACGAATCACCCAGCCAGGAACTGGACCGGCGCCGGGAACTGAATGCCCGGACTTTGGCAGCGGTTCGGGAAAAATTGCGTGCGCTGGGCAATCTCGAGGTCAGGGTCGTCCGGGTCGGTCTGGACCGTGCGGAAGACGGCACCCTGTTTTTCGGACCGCTCGAGCGCGCACTCGCCGACGTGCCGCGCAAGCGCCTGGCCGGCATCGTCGCCATCACCGATGGCCAGATTCACGATGCGCCCGGTGGGAAACCGCAGGCCCGGAACCTCGGCCCGGTCCATTTTCTGCTGACCGGCAGGAAGGGGGAGGTCGACCGGAGACTGGTCGTTGAATCGGCGCCGTCCTACGGCCTGCTCGGCAAGCCGCTGACCATGAAAATCCGGCTCGACGACAATGCAGCCCAGCCCGGCGCCAGCGCCATGGTCCGGATCAAGCGCGACGGCAAGGCGTGGCGGCGTTTCGCGGTCCGGCCGAATATCAGCACGCCGCTGGAGATAAAGCTGGACCATCGCGGCCAGACCGTTTTCGAACTGGAGGCCGGCCCCGGACGGCAGGAAATGACGCTGGAGAACAACCGGAAGGTGGTGACCATCAACGGCATTCGGGACCGGTTGCGCGTATTGCTGATCTCCGGCGAGCCGCATCCGGGCGAGCGCGCCTGGCGCAACATCCTGAAGTCCGATCCGGGAGTCGATCTGGTCCACTTCACCATCCTGCGGCCGCCGGAGAAGCGGGACATGACGCCGGTCAACGAGCTGGCGTTGATTTCGTTCCCGGTGCGGGAGCTGTTCCAGGAAAAACTCCACCAGTTCCACCTGATTATCTTCGACCGCTACCGCCGGCGCGGCGTGATCCGCGCCCACTATCTCCAGAACATCGCCGACTATATCCGGCGGGGCGGCGCCCTGATGGTGGCCGCCGGGCCGGCCTATGCCGGCCCGCTCAGTCTGGCACATACGGCGATCGGCCCGCTGCTGCCCGGGCGGGCGACCGGAGAGGTGTATCGACAGGGCTTCCGCGCCACGCGGTCAGGACTGGGCAAGCGCCACCCGGTAACAGCCAGGCTCCCCGGCGCCGGCGTCGGGCCGAAGCCCTGGGGCCGCTGGTTCCGTCAGATCGAAGCCGAAA
The DNA here is from genome assembly GCA_965249845.1 of Alphaproteobacteria bacterium. Classification (GTDB taxonomy): domain Bacteria; phylum Pseudomonadota; class Alphaproteobacteria; order Bin65; family Bin65; genus Bin65. Next base: position 1,819,359 of record CBDFNA010000003.1, on the reverse strand, counting down.
GAATGCGCGGCCACGTTCTGTTGAGCGGGCTGGAGGGCAAACCGCTGCTTATTCTGGATCGGGTCGGCAAGGGCCGTGTCGCCCAGCTCCTGTCCGACCAGGCCTGGCTGTGGGACCGCGGTTTCGAAGGCGGCGGGCCGCAGGCGGAAATGCTGCGCCGGGTTTCGCACTGGCTGATGAAGGAACCGGATCTGGAGGAGGAATACCTGCTGGCCCGCATCCGCAACCGCCGGCTGGAAATCTTGCGCCAGAGTCTCAAGCCCACCAACCGGGCGGCGCTTATGACGGCACCCGACGGCCAAATCGCCGCCGTACCGCTGAAGGATCGCGGCGACGGGACAGCCATCGGTTCGCTTCCGGTCAAGCTGCCCGGCCTGTACCGGATCGCCGACGGCAAGCTGACCGCGATGGTGGCGATCGGCTCGCTGAACCCGAAAGAGATGGCCGATGTGCGCACCACGGATACCAAAGTCAGGCCGGTCATCGAGGCCAACGGCGGCAGCGCAGTCTGGCTGGGCGAATCCGGTGTGCCGGATATCCGCCGCGTCGAACCCGAGCGGCGGGTCAGCGGCGCAGGCGGCGTTGCCGGACGCTGGATAGGCCTGCGGCGCAACGGCGACTATGTCGTCACCGGCATTCACGACATTCCATTGCTGGCGGGCTTCCTGGCCCTGCTGCTGGCCTTGCTGCCGATGCTGATCGGCTGGCGCCGCGAGGGCGAGTGACCGGTTGAGATGCAGGTATTGCCTCTGCGGCGCAATTGGCGCTGGCAGGCGGACGCCGGCCGACTATTCTGCCGGCGCCTTAACCTGGATTCCATTCCGCCATGACCGTCCTGATCACCGGCGTCGCCGGCTTTATCGGCATGAGCTGCGCCGCCGCCGTGCTCGAACGGGGCGATGAGGTTCTCGGGATCGACAATCTGAACGATTACTACGATCCCGAACTCAAAAAGAACCGGCTGGCCCGGCTGGCGGAATACAGCCGGTTCCGGTTTGAAAAGATCGATGTCGCCGACCCGGGCAGCGTTGCCCGGATCGTCAACACGCTGCCAGACGGGGCCAAAATCCTGCATCTCGCGGCGCAGGCCGGCGTCCGCTACTCACTGGAAAATCCGGGCGCCTATCTGGAAACGAATGTCCGGGGACAGCTTTCGATCCTGGAGGCGGCGCGCCATCACGGCGGCATCCGGCACCTGACCTATGCCAGCTCTTCATCCGTCTATGGCGGCAATACGAAAATTCCCTTTGCGGTCGAGGACCGGGTCGACAGGCCGATTTCGCTCTACGCGGCGACCAAGCGTTCCGCCGAGATGATGAGCTGGTGCTACGCCCATCTCTACGGCCTGCCGCAAACCGGCTTGCGTTACTTTACCGTCTACGGACCGTGGGGCCGGCCGGACATGTCCGCCTTTTTGTTCACCAAGGCGATCCTGAACGACGAGCCCATCAATGTGTTCAACCACGGCGACATGCGAAGGGACTTCACCTTCATCGACGATATCGTCGCCGGCACACTGGCGGCGCTCGACCGGCCGCCCGGGACAGAAGGGCCGGCGGACGGCGGAGAACCGCCGCATCGGCTCTACAATCTGGGCAACAACCGGCCGGAAGCCCTGATGGATTTCATTCGGGCGATCGAGCAGGCCTGCGGCCGCAAGGCGACCCTTGAGATGAAGCCCATGCAGCCCGGCGACGTGAAGGAAACCTGCGCCGATATCGACGCCAGCGTCCGCGACCTCGGGTTCGCTCCGAAAACGACGATCGCCGAAGGCGTGCCGCGCTTCGTTGCCTGGTTCCGCGATTATCATGGCATCTGACGGCCGCGCGTTGCCGTCGCCGGGTTCGCGCATCCGGCAGAACAGGGTGCAGACGGAGGGACTATGACAGATCCGGCCCGGGACTCGAACAGCAGATCCGGAGACAGCACGGCGGCCGGCGAATCGCTCCCGGTCTGGAACCTCAACGACCTCTACAGGTCGCCGGACGACGAGGCGCTCCAGAAGGATCTCACCGGGGTTGCGGCCGATGCACGCCGATTCGCCGAACGCTGGGCCGGAAAGATCGCCGGTCTCTCGGCGATCCGTCTCGCCGACGCCATCGAAGCCTACGAGCGGATCGACGAGCGGATGGGCCGCCTGTCGAGCTACGCCCAGCTTCTCCACGCCGGCGACCAGACCGATCCTGAAATCGGCCGCTTCTTCCAGACGGTTACGGAGAAACTGAACGACGCCTCGGCCGAGCTGGTGTTCTTCGCCCTGGAGCTCAACCGGATCGAAGAAGAGAGGCTGGCTGCGCTCTATAACGACAGCGCGCGGCTAAGAAGCTGGCAGCCCTGGCTGCGCGATATCCGCACCTTCCGCAACCATCAGCTTTCCGACGATCTGGAACGCCTGCTGCACGACAAGCAGGTGGCGGGACGCAGCGCCTGGAACCGCCTGTTCGACGAAACGATTGCGGCTCTCCGGTTCCCGCTCGACGGCGAAGATTTGACCGAAGCCGAAGCGCTGCACCGGCTCTCGAGCCCGGACCGGGCGGTGCGCGAAGCCGCCGGCCGCGCGCTCGCCACGGTGTTTCGCGACAATATCAGGCTGTTCGGCCACATCACTAACACGCTGGCGAAAGACAAGGAGATTGAGGACCGCTGGCGGCGGTACGACCGGCCCGTCTCGGCCCGCAACCGGGCCAACCATATCGAGGATGAAGTTGTCGATGCCTTGGCCGCAGCGGTTCAGGCGGCCTATCCACGGCTCTCGCATCGCTACTATTCGATGAAGGCCGCATGGCTCGGCCTCGACAAGCTGAAATACTGGGACCGCAACGCGCCCCTGCCGGACTTTGAGGAGCCGCCGATCGACTGGCGAGACGCCGAAGATATGGTGCTATCGGCCTATCGCGCTTTCGCGCCGGAACTCGCCGATATCGGCGGGCACTTCTTCGACGGGCAATGGATCGATGCGCCGGTCCGCCCGGGCAAGTCTTCCGGCGCCTTCTCCCACCCCTGCGTGCCGTCGGTCCACCCCTACATCCTGATGAACTTCCAGGGGAAGGTGCGGGACGTGATGACCCTGGCGCACGAGCTGGGCCACGGCGTGCACCAGGTTCTGGCCGGCGGGCGCGGTCATTTGCGGTCCCGGACGCCGCTCACTCTGGCGGAAACGGCGTCGGTGTTCGGCGAGATGCTGACCTTCCGCGCCCTGCTCGACGCCGAGACCGACCCGGCCCGGCGGCGGGCGCTGCTGGCCGGCAAGGTGGAGGACATGCTGAATACGGTCGTGCGCCAGATTTCCTTCTACGAATTCGAACGCCGGCTGCACGACCGGCGCCGCGCGGGCGAGCTGCTGCCGGATCGGATCGGCGAAATCTGGATGGAGAGTTCCCGCGAAAGCCTGGGGCCGGCCTTCGACCTGGACGAGGACTATGCCGTGTTCTGGTGCTACGTCCCGCACTTCATCCATGTGCCGTTCTACGTCTACGCCTACGCGTTCGGCGACTGCCTGGTTAATGCCCTTTACGCCGTCTACCGGGAACAGCCGGAGGGTTTCGCCGACAAGTATCTCGACCTGCTGCGCGCCGGCGGCACCCTGCGCCATCGCGACCTGCTCGCCCCGTTCGGCCTGGACGCCCGCGATCCGGCGTTCTGGGAACGGGGATTGTCTGTTATCGAAGGTTTTATCGACGAGCTGGAATCGTCCTGATGCAATCCGGCGCAGGGCTATGGCGGACCCGATCCGTACCCGTTAAGGTCCGCGACCGCAGGCGCGGATCGAAGCGCCTTTCACGAACCGATCGAACATTTCAGGGAGTGTGACATGAAGAAACTGGGTATTCTTGCCGCCGGCGCACTGGCGCTCGGCCTGGCGAACCCTGCGGCGGCGCAGGACTGGACCAAGTCCAAGTGGGGCCCGAAGGACGAGGCCGGCGCGGCCAACCACATCACGCCGGACCTGGTGAAAATGGCCGCCAAGCTGGTAAAGCTCGGCAAGACCTATCACCTGGGTATCGTCGTCGATTCCAAGACGCCGGCGTTCCCGCCGCGCAGCCTTTCGGTAACCATCCTGCAGCCGAACCAGATCACCACCTCCGGCCTCGGGCCGACCAAGACCAGCTACAATGACGATATCTTCATGGGCTGGCTGGGCATCGGACCGCAGATCGACGGGCTGGGCCATATCGGCGTCGATCATGTCTATTACAACGGCTACAAGGCGAAGGATTTCGCCAAGGCCGACGGTCTCAAGAAGCTCGGCATCGAGAAAGTGCCGCCCATCGTGGCGCGCGGCGTGCTGCTCGATATGGCGGCCTATTTCGGCAAGAAGCTGCTGAAGGAAGGCACGCCCTATACCCGGGAAGACATTATGGGCGCCGCCAAGAAGCAGGGCGTCGAGCTGCGCAAGGGCGATGTCGTCCTGTTCCATTCCGGCTGGCTCAACCTGCTCGACGGCGCTGACGGCACCAAGAAGGACCTGAAGCGCTACGTTTCGACCGAACCGGGCCTCGGCAAGACCGGCGCCGAGTATCTCGTCGAAGTCGGCGTCGTGGCCGTCGGCGCCGACACCTGGGGCGTGGAAGCCGTGCCCTTCGAGAAGGGCGTCGGCGTGTTCGAGGTGCACCAGATCCTGATTCCGAAGAACGGCATCTATATCCTGGAGAACATGGACACCCGGGCGCTGGCAGCGGAAAAAGCCTACGAGTTCATGTTCGTGCTGGGCGCGGCCCGCGTCAGGGGCACGGTCCAGATGATCATCAACCCGATCGCAATCCGGTAACCGCCTTGCCCGTGGCGCCGCGGAGGCTTCCGCACGCGCCACGGCGCAGGTTACCGCAGCGACACAATCCGGGGGTTGCCGCATCGCCGGCGGCCCCCACTTTTTTCGCATGAGCGAAACCAGCAATCTGGGCGGCCGCGTCCGGCGCTATGTGAAGGCGGGCCGGGCCGTCGGCGGGCTGGCCGCCCGCGTGGCCGGCGAACGCTATCTCGGCGTCAAGGTCGACCGGGAGCGGCACGCCGCCGAGTTGCGTGCGGCGCTGGGCGGCCTGAAGGGGCCGCTGATGAAGGTGGCGCAGCTTCTGTCGACGGTTCCGGAGGCGCTGCCGCGCGAATACGCAAGGGAACTCGCGCAACTGCAAAGCGATGCGCCGGCGATGGGCTGGCCTTTCGTGCGCCGGCGCATGGCGACGGAGCTGGGACCCGACTGGCAGGGCCGGTTCGACCGTTTCGAGCGCAAGGCTGCAGCCGCCGCCTCGCTGGGGCAGGTCCACCGCGCGACTCTGGAAGACGGCACGGCTGTCGCCTGCAAGCTGCAATATCCGGACATGGCCTCCGTCGTTGCCGCCGACCTCACGCAGTTACGGGTGATTTTCGGCCTGTACGCCCGCTACGACCGGGCGATCGACACCGGCAACGTCCACAAGGAACTCTCCGCCCGCCTGCTCGAAGAACTCGATTACGAGCGGGAAGCCGCGCATATGGCGCTCTACCGGCACATGCTGAGGGACGAGCCGGCCATCCACGTCCCGCCGGTCGTACCGGAGCTTTCGACCCGCCGCCTGCTGACCATGGGCTGGCTCGAAGGCCGGAAGCTGTCAGCCTTCGAGGACGCGCCGGTCGAGACCCGCAACGCCCTGGCGCGCAACATGTTCCGCGCCTGGTATGTGCCGTTCTACGATTACGGCGTCATCCACGGCGATCCGCACCTCGGCAACTACTCGGCCCGGGAGGACCATTCGATCAATCTGCTGGACTTCGGCTGTATCCGGGTCTTTCCGCCGCTCTTCGTGAAGGGCGTGATCGACCTCTACAACGCGCTGAAGCACGACGAAGAGGACCTGGCGGTCCACGCCTACGAGACCTGGGGCTTCACCGGGCTGGACCGGGAGACGATCGATATCCTGAATATCTGGGCGCGCTTCCTCTACAAGCCGCTGATGGAAGACCGGGCCCAGGCGATCCAGCAGGACAACAGCGTCCAATACGGCGCCCGGACGGTCGGCAAGGTGCACGAGGAGCTGAAACGGGTCGGCGGCGTGAAACCGCCGCGCGAATTCGTCCTGATGGACCGGGCCGCGATCGGCCTGGGCTCCGTCTTCATGCGGCTGCGCGCCGAGGTGAACTGGCACCGCCTGTTCCACGGCATGATCGACGATTTCGATGTCAACGCGCTGGCCGCGCGCCAGGCCAAGGCGCTGGACAAGGCCGAAGTTCCGGCCGCCGCTTGACCCGGATTTCTCGCCCTGCCGGTTCGACAGCGCCGCGCAGACCATGACTGTGGTGAGAAAGCCGGGCTGGCGGCGCTCCGCGCAGATGCGCTGCGTTCAGGACGACGCAACGCGCCCGAACGCCGGTCCGGACGCTTTGCTGCCTTGGTATCGGGGAGCCGGGCCGCTGCGGCCCGGCGAGGCTAGTAGCCTTCGCGCTCCATGCGCTTGCGCGCCAGCTTGCGGGCGCGGCGCACCGCCTCTGCCTTTTCGCGCGCCTTGCGCTCGGAGGGCTTCTCATAGCTTCGGCGCAGCTTCATTTCGCGGAACACGCCCTCGCGCTGCATTTTCTTCTTCAGCGCCTTCAGGGCCTGATCGACATTATTGTCTCGGACAACGACCTGAACGATGGTCAGGGTCTCCTTCGGTCTGGAATGAGCTTTGGATGCAAAAACGAGCGCCCGTCTGTACAGACGAGACGCCCATGCAGTCGGCCATTATCTATCACATCCCGCGACAAAAGCAAAAGACGATGACAATTTGACTGCCGGTCCCTAATTTAACGAAACATTTTCCCGAAAAAGCATTGGCCTATGGATAACGGCTCGCCGGAAACGGATCGGTTCGAATTGGAGCGCCGGGCTCTGCTCGCCGCGCTGCTCGACCATGTTCCGTTCGACGGCTGGACCGGAAAGGCCATGGCGGCGGCGGCGGAACAGGCCGGCCTCGATGCCGACTTCGCCTATCGCGCCTTTCCCCGCGGCGCCATCGACGCGATCGAGTATTTCAACCGGGTCGCCGACGAAGACATGGCCGCCGCGCTGGCGGAAGAGGATCTCGAAGCCATGCGCGTGCGGGAGCGGATCGCCCGCGCCGTCCGGCTCCGGCTGGAGCAGAATGCCGGGCGTCGCGACGCCATTCGCCGGGGTTTGACGGTGCTGTCCTTTCCGCCCAACGGGCCGGTCGGCCTGCGCTGCCTCTACCGGACCGTCGACACGATCTGGCGCGCCGCCGGCGATACCGCGACCGACTTCAACTTCTACACCAAGCGGGGCCTGCTGGCCGGCGTCTACAGCGCCACGGTCGTCTTCTGGCTGAACGACAGTTCCGAGGATTTTTCCCGGACCTGGCGTTTTCTCGACCGGCGCATCGACGAAACGATGCAGATTCCCAAGATCACGCAGCGCCTGAAAAAGACCCTCGAGCGCCTGCCCGACCCGTTGGGCCTGCGCAATTTCCTGAAACAGGCACAGCCGGGCCGGGCCCGGCGCTAGCCCAATTTTCGTCCTTCGAGACGGGGCTTCGTCCTTCGAGACGGCCATTTCGCGACGGCGCTTCGCGCCTCCTCAATGACCTCCTCAGGATGAAGCTGAGAATATTGGGCCAACAGAACTCTTCATCCTGAGGAGGGGCTGAGGAGCGGTTCGGAGAACCGCGTCTCGAAGCCCCGTCTCGAAGGACGAAACCTCGTCTCGAAGGACGAAGCCCCGTCTCGAACTGCAAAGTCAGCTCTTCGCGCCGTAGGCGATGGCGGCTTCGCGCACGGATTCGGGCACGCCGCGCAGGCCGAGCGTGCTGGTGTATCCGCCCCCTTTCTGGACTCAAGCCCTTCCGGCCGGCGCTTTGCGCCGCGGCAGCAGGCGGGTGACATGCCCCATTTTACGCCCCGAACGGGTTTCGGCCTTCCCGTACAGGTGAATATGCGCGGCCGGGTCGGCGATCGAATTCGTCCAGCTTTCCGCTTCTGAGCCCAGAATATTCGTCATCACCGCGTCGAAACGGCGGCCGGGGTCGCCCAGCGGCAGGCCGCAGATCGCCCGGACAAGCTGCTCGAACTGGCTGGTGCGGCAGGCCTCGATCGTCCAGTGGCCGGAATTGTGCGGGCGCGGCGCCATTTCGTTGACCGACAGCCCCGCTTCCGGCGACCAGAAGAACTCGACGGCCAGCAAGCCGACGAGCGACAGCCGTTCGGCGAGCCGGCAGGCCGCTGCCCCGGCCTCTTGCCGCACGGCATCGGGGACACGCGCCGGCGCCCAGGTCGTCCGCAGGATGTGGGTTCTCGTGCTCGTTCTCGACCGCGTCGAACGCGCGGATTTCGCCGCGCGCGGATCGAGCCACGATCACGGACAACTCCTTGTCGAACGGGCACACCGCTTCGGCGATCAGGGAGTCGCCGAGCGCGCGGCAGGCCTCCCGGCCTGCCTCAAGGCTCTCGACGCGGCGTTGGCCCTTCCCGTCATACCCCATGCGCCGGGTCTTCAGGATGGCCGGGAACCCGATGGTTTCCGTCATGGCGGAGAGGTCGCCATTGTGGACGGCGGCGAAGGCGACCGTCGCCAGTCCGGCGTCGCGGGCGAGGGTCTTCTCCTTCAATCTGTCCTGGGTCACGGCGAGGACACGATCCTGGGGAGCGGTCCGCACCCGTGCCGCCAAAGCCGTCACCGTTGCCGCGGGCACATTCTCGAATTCGAGCGTGACGACGTCGGACAGGCCTGCGAAACGGGCCAGCGCTTCGGCATCGTCGTAGGGAGCGACGACGGTCTGCCAGGCGACCTGCGAGGCCGGGCTGTCCGCTTCCGGCGTCAGCACCGCGCAGCGGTAGCCCATCGGCGCTGCGGCCAGCGCGATCATGCGGCCGAGCTGACCGCCGCCGAGGATGCCGATGACGCTGCCCGGCGGCATCGGCGCGTCGGGCCCGGCCGCTGCCGTCAAACCGGCGTTTCGGCGACGGCGTCGGTCTGCGCCTGCCGCCACGCCGTCAGCGCCGCATCGATCCGGGCGTCGCTCAACGCAAGAATGGAAGCCGCCAGCAATCCGGCATTCTTCGCGCCGGCCTTGCCGATGGCCAGGGTTCCGACCGGCACACCGCCCGGCATCTGCACGATGGAATGCAGCGAATCCACACCGGACAGGGCGGCCGACGAAACGGGCACACCGAGCACGGGCAGCGTGGTGAGCGACGCGATCATGCCGGGCAGATGCGCCGCGCCGCCAGCGCCGGCGACGATGACCTTCAGGCCCGCAGCCTTTGCGGTGCGCGCGAAGCGGTAGAGACGATCGGGCGTCCGGTGGGCGGAGACGATGCGGGTATCCGTTTCGACGCCGAGTTCGGCCAGAACGTCCCGGGCTTCCTTCATCGTCTCCCAGTCGGACTGGCTGCCCATGACGATGGCAATCGGCGGCGACATGCTTTCCCTGGTTTTCCGACGTGCTGGCTAGCAGGAAGCGGCGGATTATAGGCCGGGGCGGGGCGGGAGCAACCGATCATAACCGCCGAAGGGTCCGGTCGGGGCGATACGGAGGGAAGACGAGGCAGCATCCGCCGTCGCGGGCGTAGCGGCGGCCCGGTTTCGTGCTGGACCGTCCCCGGCGGCAAATGCTATATCTCATTGAGATATATTATAGGAGGCATTCCAGTGTCCGAAACGGCGAAACTCTTCTGGTCCGGCCGGTCGCAGGCTGTGCGATTGCCGAAACGGTTCCGGATGCCGGGCGCGGAAGTGCGCATCCGCAGGCAGGGCGCGGCAGTTATCCTGGAACCCCTCGAGTCGGACTGGGCATGGCTCGACGCCATTTCCGGCGAGTTCTCTTCCGATTTCTTCGCCCACGGACGCAGCCAGCCCGAGCTACCGCACCGTCCCGAGCTCGATAGCGCGTTCGAGTGATGCGCTACCTCCTCGACACCAACGCCTGCATCGCGCTGCTCAACGACACCTCGCCGCCGCTCGTCGCCCGCCTGCGCCGTCACGCCCCGGCGGATATCGGCCTGCCGGCGCCGGTGGCTTACGAACTCTATTACGGCGCCTGCAAGAGCCGGCAAGCGCGCCCGCAATCTCGAATTGCTCGATCGGATGGCGTTCGAGATTGTGCCGTTCGACGCTGGCGACGCCCGTGTGGCGGGCGCGATCCGCGCCGAGCTCGAAGCGGCGGGTCATCCGATCGGGCCGTACGACCTGTTGATCGCGGGACAGGCGCGCGCCCGCGCGCTGGTGCTGGTGACCGCAAACAGCCGGGAGTTCCAGCGGGTGGACGGCCTGGAATGCGAGGACTGGTCGCGCCCCGACACGGGTTCATGACCGTGCCGGCCTGGGAGCCGAATTCGGCGTTTAGGCAATACCGGAACAGCGGTTCGGCTGTCGTCAGGCGATAATGTCGGGCACCAGTTCGCTTTCCAGCCGGTTGATCTGGTCGCGCAACGCCAGCTTGCGCTTCTTCAGGCGCTGCATGCGGAGCTGGTCGAAGGGCGCTTCCTCGTTCACCCGGGCGATCACGTCGTCGAGGTCGCGGTGCTCGACGCGCAGCGCTTCCAGCTTGCGCCGGATCGCTGCCCGTTCTTCAGCTTTCGCGTCGCCGGTATTCGAGTCGCCCGAATTCGAGTCGTCGGCCATGGCCTGTCTCCTTGGAACAGACTACCCTTTCGCACTCCGGTTGTGAAGCAGACGAGAACGGCGAGACAGCGGGCAAGAGCATGCAGTTCCCCAAACATCCCTTCTGGGACTTCTCCCTCGCAACCTATGGCCGCAACGGCGTTTCGGAAGCCTGCCTGGCGCTGCAGGAGGCGCACGGCGCGGACGTGAACATCCTGCTTTTCTGCGCCTGGGCCGGCTGCAACGGTGCGAGTCTCGACCGCGAACAGGTCGAAGCGGCGTGCGCCGCGGTCAATGGGTGGCATCGCGAAATTGTCCGGCCGTTGCGGTCGGTGCGCCAGCGTCTGAAAACAGCCCTGGACGATTGCCCGCCCGGCGACCTGCAACCGGCCCTGCGCACCCGGATCCAGAAAGTCGAAATCGACGCCGAACATATCGAGCAGTTGCGGCTGGCCGCGCTCGCCGACGATGTCGACACCGGCGCGACAACGCTGGACGAAGCCGCAGCGCGTACCAATATGAAAACCTATCTTTCTGTCATTGAAGCCGACATGGCAGCGGAGACCCGAGATGCAATCGACACCATCGCGGCGGCTGTGTGCAGCACCCTGGCGACGCGATAGCGAATCTGCCGGCCGAACCGCTGGATTACATCGGCGGCGTCTGATAGGAATCGGTTGCCGATGTCACTTGGCTGTCACATGGAGGAGCCCATGTCCGTCGATCCCCGGATCGAAGCCTTGAAAGCCCGTCATCATTCCCTTGAGCAGTCCATCGCGGACGAAGAATCCCGTCCCCTGCCGAACGAACTGCACCTCGCCGAGCTGAAAAAACAGAAGCTCCGCATCAAGGACGAAATCGCCATGTTGAATAGCGCCTGACGGCGCTGTTTTATTGCCCGAAAAATGGCCGGCCTCGGCCGGGCTCGCACAGTCAACATTTCTCCCGGTCAGCGGCCGGCGCGCGCATTTGCATCCAGCCGCCGCTGGGCCAATTCCTGAAGTTTCCGCCGCTGCACCTTGGTGCCGTTCGGACTGGGAGTCGTCGGGAACGCGTCGATCTGCCAGACCGCGACCGGAGCCTTGTAAACGGCGAGCCCGGCCCGGCAATGATCGATCACCGCGGATTCCGAGACCGTCGCGCCGGCTTCCGGAATGACGAAGGCGGCGCAGCGGGGTTTGCCGTCGAGTGTCACGCCGACAGCCTGTGACGCCGCGACTCCCGGCAGTTCGTCGATCCGGGCGATAATCTCTTCCGGCGCGACCAGAAATCCGCCGAGCCGCAGGGCATCGCCCATCCGCGCGAGAAACACGAAACCGGCCTCGTCCAGATAGCCGGCATCGCCGGTGCGCAGGAAGCCTTCGCCGTCGATCGCTTCCGCCGTCGCCTCCGGGTTTCCGAAATAGCACAGCATCCGGTTCGGCGTGCGAATCTCGAGGGCGCCGGTCCCGCCCTTCGTCAACAGCGCGCCGGACGCCGGATCGCGCACGCGGACGACGGTTTCCGGACAGACCGGAATTCCCGCCGCCTTGATGCGCTGGCTGCGGGGCGCATCGGGCGACTGGCGCGCGAACAGGGCCATGACCTCGCTCATGCCGTAGAGGCCGACCAGCGGAACGCCGTGCGCTTCGCACCGCTCCATCAATGCGCCGGGATCGCCGTTGAAGGCGGCGAAGCCGGCCATCCGGAGGCTGCGCAGCGCCTTACCGTCTGCATCGAGATCGAGCATGGCGTGGAGCATGTCGTCGGTCGCGATCAGGTGGGTGACGCGACTGATCCCGGATCGACCCGGACCGTGGCCGCGGCCGAGAAGCTTTCCTCCAACAGCATCGGTCGTCCCGCGCCGATCGTGGCCATGGCCCAGCAGAAGCCGAAGACGCCGCACAGCGGCAGCGTCTGGATCAGCGGCGACGCGTTCTCCGTCATGCCGAACGCGCGGATCGCGTCCATTGCATGGCGGGTCACGTTCTGCTGGTTGTGCAGCACGAATTTGGGTTTGCTGGTCGTCCCCGACGTCGTGAAGATGGCGACGCCGGCCGCCGGCAAACCGTCCGCCGCGGGCGGGCGCAGGCCGGACGCCGCGCCGTCGGCCAGGAATTCGCCGAACCGTATCGCGGGAATGCCGCCCAGGCGCGCAGCGTCGCTGTCCTCGCCGGCCTCGCCGGCCGGAAACACCGAGACCAGCGCCTTCAGGGAGGCCAGATCGCCCGGATCGATGTCCCGGAGGATCGCCGGAAAATCGATGCCGCGGAAATCCGGCCACAGGAACAGCGCCTTCGCGCCGGACCGGCTGACGATATCGGCCACTTCGGCGCTGCGGTAGCGCGTGTTGACCATGACCGCGATGGCGCCGATGCGGGCCGCGGCGATGAACAGGGTGAACCATTCCGGGCAGTTCGGCAGCCAGAGCGCGACCCGGTCGCCCCGGCCGATGCCCAGAGCCGTCAGCGCCCGGGCGGCGTCTTCGGCCTGCCGGGCCAGATCGGCCAGGCCGACCGTCCCGCCGCGGAACGAGATCTGCGTCGCCGACCCGGCGCAGAAGTCGCCGATAGACGGGCCCGGCGCGGTCATCGGAAGCCTATCGTCCGCCTAAATGGCGGACGCCCGGTCGCGCAGCTTGAACTTCTGCACCTTGCCGGTCGACGTCTTGGGCAGGTCGGTGAAGATGACGGTTCTCGGCGCCTTGAAATGGGCGAGATTGTCCCGGCAATGGCCGATGATCTCCTCGGCCGTCGCGGTTTCGCCCGGCTTGAGGGTGACGAAGGCGCAGGGGGTTTCGCCCCACTTTTCGTCCGGGCGGGCGACCACGGCGGCTTCCAGCACCTTGGGATGACCGAAGATCACGCCTTCGACCTCGATGGTCGAAATATTCTCGCCGCCGGAAATGATGATGTCCTTCGACCGGTCGCGCAGTTCGATATAGCCGTCCGGATGCCAGACGCCGAGGTCGCCGGAATGGAACCAGCCGCCGCGGAAGGCTTCGTCGGTGGCGGCGGCGTTCTTGAGATAGCCCTTCATGACCAGATTGCCGCGCAGGAAGACCTCGCCCATGGTTTCGCCGTCCATCGGCACCGGCGCCATCGATTCCGGATCGGCGACCATCAGGCCCTCTTCGACCGGCAGGCGGACACCCTGGCGGGACTTGATCCTGGCGCGTTCCAGCGGTTCGAGCGCATCCCATTCCGGATGCCAGGCGCAGACGGTCGCCGGGCCGTAAACCTCGGTCAGACCGTAGACATGCGTGACGCGGAAGCCCATGGCTTCGATCCGCTCCAGCACCGCCGGGGGCGGCGGCGCGGCGGCGGTCATGATCTCGACCCGATGCGCAAGGGGCCGGCGCTCTTCCTCCAGCGCGTTGACGACCAGGTTGAGCACCACCGGCGCGCCGCAGAAATGGGTGACGCCTTCTTCGGCAATAGCCTCGTAGATGGCGGCGGCGCTGACGTTGCGCAGGCAGACGCTGGTGCCCGCCACCGCCGGCAGGGCCCAGGGGAAGGTCCAGCCGTTGCAATGGAACATCGGCAATGTCCACAGATAGACCGGGTGCTGCGGCATGGACCAGGTCATCGGGTTGCCGATGGCGCCGATATAGGCGCCGCGATGGGAATAGACGACGCCTTTCGGATTGCCCGTCGTCCCGCTGGTGTAGTTCAGCGAGATGGCGTCCCACTCGTCGTCCGGCTCCCGGCCTTCGTAAGCGGGGTCGCCGCCGGCGATGAAGTCGTCGTAGGTCGTCTCGCCCAGCAGCGCGCCGGCGCCGTCATACTCCGGATCGTCGACATCGATCACGGTTATCGTGCGCCCGATCCGTTCCAGCGCGCTTTCCACGATCGGGGCGTACTCGCGATCGGCGATGAGGATCTTCGCTTCGCCGTGATTCAGGACGAAGGCAATCGTCGCGGCGTCCAGCCGGGTGTTCAGCGCATTGAATATGGCGCCGGTCAGGGGAACGCCGAAATGGCATTCGAACATCTCCGGGATGTTCGGCAGCATCGCCGCCACCGTGTCGCCCTTGCCGATGCCGCGCTGCGCCAGCGCCGAGCCCAGCCGGCGCGCCCTCGTCCATGTTTCGGACCAGGTATAGCGCCGCGCGCCGTGGACCACGGACGGACGATCGGGAAAAACCGACGCCGCCCGTTCCAACAGAGGGATCGGTGACAGCGGCGCGTAGTTGGCCGGGTTTCGGTCCAGATGCTGTTCGTAAATATTCGGCATGGCTCTCGGGGTCCGCTAGGCAATATCCTGCGCGTGTTCTAACGCCCGGCGCGGTAATTTCAAACACGCGGCATCGAGCGCGATTGCGCGGCAACGCCAAACGGATAGGCTTGGCGCTACAGCTTTGCGCCGGAAGTCAGCCCGAGGCCGCATTATGACCCAGTCCTACGCCGACATTCACAAGCGCTCTCTGGAAGACCCCGAGGGCTTCTGGGGCGAGGCCGCCGCCGGCCTGCACTGGCACAAGCCGTGGGAAAAGGTGCTGGATAGCAGCAACCCACCCTTCTACCGCTGGTTCGTCGGGGCGGAATGCAACACCTGCTACAACGCCGTGGACCGCCATGTCGAAGGCGGCCGGGCCGACCAGCTTGCGCTGATCTACGACAGCCCGATCACCGGAACGCAGCGCAAATTCACCTATGGCGAACTGCGCGACGCCGTGGCGGCCTTCGCCGGCGTCCTGAAGGCCCGCGGCGTCGGCAAGGGCGACCGGGTGATCGTCTATATGCCGATGATCCCCGAAGCGGCGATCGCCATGCTTGCGATTGCAAGGCTGGGCGCCATCCATTCCGTCGTGTTCGGCGGGTTCGCCGCCAACGAACTGGCGATCCGGATCGACGACGCCACGCCGAAAGCGATCGTCTCGGCCTCCTGCGGCCTCGAACCGGGGCGGGTCGTGGCCTACAAGCCGCTGCTGGACCAGGCGATCGAGATATCCAGCCACAAACCGGATTTCTGCATCGTCTACCAGCGCGAACAGGTGACCGCCGGCCTGGTGGCCGGCCGCGACGAGGATTGGAATGAGGCGGTCGCCAGCGCTGCGCCGGCCGATTGCGTGCCGGTCGCGGCGACCGATCCGCTCTACATCCTCTACACCTCGGGCACGACCGGCCAGCCGAAAGGCGTGATCCGGGACAATGGCGGCCATATGGTCGCGCTGCACTGGTCGATGAAGAACATCTACGGCGTCGAGCCCGGCGAAACCTATTGGGCGGCGTCGGACGTCGGCTGGGTGGTCGGCCACTCCTACATCGTCTACGCCCCGCTATTGCACGGCAACACGACCATCCTGTTCGAGGGCAAACCGGTCGGCACGCCGGACGCCGGGGTGTTCTGGCGCGTGATCGCCGAGCATGACGTGAAGGTTTTGTTCACGGCGCCGACCGCGTTCCGGGCGATCAAGCAGCAGGATCCGAACGGCGATCTGATCAAGGGCTACGACCTGAGCGGCATGCGCTACCTGTTCCTGGCCGGCGAGCGCGCCGACCCGGACACGATCCAGTGGGCGGCGCGGCAGCTCAACGTGCCGGTGATCGACCATTGGTGGCAGACGGAAACCGGCTGGTCGATCTGCGCCAACCCGGCCGGGATCGAAATGTTGCCGGTCAAGCTGGGTTCGCCGACGCTGCCGATGCCGGGCTGGGACATGCGCGTTCTGGACGAGAACCAGAAGGAAGTTGCGCCGGGCGAGGTCGGCGCGCTGGTCGCAAAATTGCCGCTGCCGCCGAGCTGCCTGCCGAACCTGTGGAACGCCGAGGCGCGCTTCCTGGAATCCTACCTGGAAGATTACCCCGGCTACTACAAGACCGGGGATGCCGGCTTCATCGACGAGGACGGTTATGTCTTCGTGATGACCCGGACCGACGACGTGATCAATGTCGCCGGGCACCGGCTGTCCACCGGCGGGATGGAGGAGGTTCTGGCCGATCATCCGGACGTTGCCGAATGCGCCGTGATCGGGGTGGCGGACGCCATGAAGGGGCAGGTGCCGATGGGCTTCCTGGTGCTCAATGCCGGCGTGGCGCGCGACGACACCGAAATTATCCGGGAAGTCGTCGGCATGGTGCGCCAGCGCATCGGCCCGGTGGCGGCGTTCAAGTCGGCCGTCGTGGTCCAGCGCCTGCCGAAGACACGCTCGGGCAAGATGCTGCGCGGCACGATGCAGAAGATCGCCGACGATCAGGAATGGAAATTGCCCGCGACCATCGACGACCCCGCGATCCTCGACGAAATCACCGTGGCGCTGCAATCGGCGGGCTACGCGAAGGGGGCCTAGCCTGCTCCGGCGCCCGTCCGCGAGGCCCGCTCCGGTTGTTTCGTGAAGTTACCCGCGTTATATTTGGTCTAACGTGGGTAAAACCGGATCGGGAGAATTCGCTATGCCGTCCGGCGTCCTGGTGACCGACCGGGATCAGGCGATCGCCAACATCCTGCGCTACCGGACCGAGATCGACGATCCCCGGCGCGGCGCCGGTCTGCGCAAGCTGATGTCGCGCGTGCATGCCTGGTACGCCGCGCGGCCGGACGGCGGACAATGGCATTTCGCGCCGTCCAAATTCGTCGGCTACCCGGACAATTCGGCGAAAGCCTATTTCAGCGAAAAGCAAGTCCGTGACGGCCGGCAGACCGAACGCGTTCTCCGGCAATGGTTCCATGCCGTCGAGCCGGGCACGCGCCAGGCCGACCTGCTGGATCGGGAGCTGCGAAACTTCCTGAGCGGCTACGGCCATCCGGCGCCGCGCAAGGGCGCCAGAATCTCCGTCCCGGCGGAGATTTTGGGCCCTATTGCCGACGCGCCCGAATCCTCTGCCCGGATCGCCATCGATCCGGCGATCTGCGCCGGCCGCCCGCATATCCGGGGAACCCGGGTCCGGGTCTCCGACATCTTGCAGCTTCTGGCGTCCGGCGCGGCGGCGGCCGAAATTCTCGACGACTACCCCTATCTCGAAGAAGCGGATCTGAGCGCGGCCCTCGCCTATGGAGCGACGGCAATCGACCATCGCATCGTAGTCGCCGCCTGATCCATGCGCTTCCTTGTCGATGCGCAGTTGCCGCCAGGCCTATCGCGGTGGCTCGCGGCCAGAGGCCATGTCTGCGATCATGTGAACGACATCGGTCTGGGCGCGGCCTCGGACGACCGAATCGAAGCGTGGGCGCGCGACGCGCAGGCCATTATTTGGACCAAGGACGCGGACTTCGCGGATCGGGCGCGGCGCCAGCCCGGTCTGCAAGTGGTCTGGCTCCGTTGGGGGAATACGACCAACGCCGCCCTTCAGGCCCGGCTGGCGCCGAACCTTCGGGAAATCGAATCCGCCCTGGAGGCAAGGGAGGTTCTTGTAGAAGTCCGCTGAAGGGGCTGGAATGGGCCGATTTAGACGCCGGCTCAGGCTTCCCCACTGCCCGGAATGTCGGCGACCAGCGCGGAAATGCCGAAATCGATCGCGGGCTTCGGCGCCGGTTCCTTTTTCTCGCCGTCTTTCCTGAGCTTGGCGCGCCCCGCTTCGACGGCGGCGTTGTAATCGGCATAGCTGCACAGGCCGAGATCCATAGGATCGCGGCCGCGGATGTTGGAGCTGTTCCAATGGGTCCGGTCGCGGACCGCGTTGATCGTATTCTTGGTCGTGCCCAGCAGCTTCGAAATCTGCGCGTCGCTCAGTTCGGGATGGTGCCGCAGAAGCCAGGAGATCCCGTCGGGCTTGTCCTGACGCTTGGCGATCGGGGTGTAGCGCGCGCCTTTCGAGCGCTGCACCGGCAACGGTATGTCGGTTTCTTTCAGCACCAGGCGGGCTTCGGTATCGGCCTGGCAGCGATCGATCTCTTCCTGGGTCAGCTGCTCGGCCAGGATCGGGTCGATCCCCGCCATGCCGACGACGATATCCTCGTCCGCAATGGCCTGCACTTCCAGTTCGTGCAGTTCGCAGAAGTCGGCAATCTGCCGGAAGGTGAGCGCCGTGTTCTCGACCAGCCAGACGGCGGTCGCTTTCGGCATCATCGGCCGGTTCATGACAATCCTCCTGCGGATGGATGGATCGGCCGTCAGGCGTCCGCAGCGCAGGGGTTTAACCCGCGTCGTCGCGGTGCGATTCTTTGGCGGCCGGAGGAAGCCGTGATATAGGCGACCGGAGCGCCCGCGTCCAGACAGGCGCGTCCAGACAGGCGCGTCCAGACAGGCGCGTCCAGACAGGCGCGTCCAGACAGGCGCGTCCAGACAGGGGCGGGCGCCAGCGACGCCGGGAAGCAGGCCCCGGATCGGCACGGCAAGTGGAGGGCCGACCCTTGGACACCGACGAACTCGAACCCGTTGTGCGGCCGGCCGGCAAGCCGGACCTGGACCTGATGGCCATCGGCGAGTTGAACGACTATATCGCCAGCCTGCAGGCTGAGATCGAGCGCGCCCGCGCCGCCATCGCCGCCAAACAGGACCACAAGTCCGGCGCAGAATCCTTTTTCAAGAGTTAGGGTCGTCTGCCGACCGGCGGATAATCCGCTACAGCGTCGCGTGTCTTGCCCGGGCGCCGCGTTCTATCGCGGCCGCGGCGAGGCGGTCTACGCTGAGCGCGTGGCGCAGCATCTGCAGGATATAGGCCTCTTCCTCTTCGACCTTGCCGTCCGCCGCGGCGATGTCGCAGGCCACCGCATAGACGGTTTCCCGCAGCTTCGGCGGCGTGCCGTCGGCGATCAGGGCCAGGGTCTTCTCCAGACCCTCCTCATCGTTCAGCAAGGCAGCGCAATCCCTGGCGGCGGTCGGCAGGTCGTCGACGTCGAAGTCGCGGAAAACCGGCAGGATGGTCACGAGCTGGCCCATGCGGCGCAGTTCGGCGTCGGTCATTTCACGGTCCGCTGCCGAAACGATAACCATGGTGTAGATCAGGGCGTCGTGATGCTGGCTCATGGATGAAGGCTCCGCCGAGGCGCCGGCGCGGGTTGCGCGGCCAGCCGGCACTTAGGGGGCCGGCAAAGGACGGTCAACCGGCCAGAAACGCGCGCGTTCCGCGGACGGCTTCGGCGAGGCCGACGCGCCGGACATCCGCACCGTCGGGAAAGGCCGTCGTCAATCGGGTCGGCAGGCGCGAATCGAGCAGGACGAACACGCCGCGGTCGTCCTTGCGGCGGATCAGCCGGCCGAACGCCTGTTTCAGCTTCAATCGCGTCTGCATATCGTCCCAAGCCGGGCCGCCGAACCGTTCGCGCCGCGCCTTGTGGAGGCGATCCGGCCGCGGCCAGGGCACCCGGTCGAAGACGATCAGGCGCAGGGCGTCGCCGGGCACGTCCACGCCGTCGCGCACGGCGTCGGTGCCGAGCAGGCAGGCGTTGCGCTCGGCGCGAAACAGGTCGATCAGCGTTGCCACGTCGAACCCGTCGACATGCTGGGCCAGCAGCGGCAGGCCGGCCTCGTTCAACGGATCGGCGAGACGCTCGTGGGCCGCGCGGAGGCGCGCGATGGCCGTGAACAGGCCGAGGGCGCCGCCGCCCGCCGCGATAAACAGCTCGCGGTAGGCCGCGGCGACCCGGTCGGCATTGCCGCCGTCGACATCGCGCACCACGAATAACCGCGTCTGGGCGGCATAGTCGAAGGGCGATGTGACGGAAAATCGTTCGGTCGGTCCGTCCAGATGACGGACGCCGAAGCGCAGATCCGCGGACGCCCAGCCTTCGTCCCCGTCGGGTGTCCGATCCTTCATGGTCGCCGATGTCACCAGCAGGCCGTGGGCCTGCCGCGACAGGACGGCGGCGAGCGGTTCCATCGGATCGACCCAGTGCCGGTGCATGCCGATATCGACGTCCCGGCCGAACTGGCGGTCGACGCCGAACCAGTCGACAAATTCCTCCGGCGGGTCGCTGTTCAACGTTTCCAGCATGGCGCGCCAAGCGGCGAGCGGCATCGAGGCGCGGCGCAGGATGCTGCGCGCAGCGCCGTCGAGCCGCTGCCGGGTCGCCGTGTCCAGCGTTTCGGCGTCCGTATCGAGAATGTCTTCCAGCGCCAGGCGGAGGCGTTTCAGCGGATTGCCGAGATTGCGCAGAACCGCATCCAGTTCGGCGGCCGTTTCGAGCAAGGCATCGGGGACGGGCCGGATATCGGATTCGAGTCCGTAGGGGCTGTCGCGCTGGGGCGTCCGCGCATAGACCTGTTCGCGAACGATGGCGAGAAATCGCTCCGCAACGCCCTGCGGGTTGCCGGCCGCGAGCCGCTGCAGCCAGCCCGGCGCCGGCAGTTGTGCCGCGTGCCGGAGGATCTGCTCCAGGGCTTCGAGGGCGCCGCCGTCGTCGACGATCAGGTCGGCGATCCGGGATTTCAGGCCGCGGACCCGCGCCGTCCGGCCCGCCGCCGCTTCCGGCCCGCGCAGCCAGCGCCGCAGATCGGACGTCTCCTGCCCGCTAAGATGGGCGGCGAAGGCGGAATCGGCCGCACCGAACAGATGGTGGCCTTCGTCGAAGACCAGCCGGGCCGGCGCATGGGGATCGCCGGGATGGATCGCCGCCATGGCGGTCTGCGCCATGACCAGCGCATGGTTGGCGATGACGATGCGGGCGCGGCGCGCGCGGCGCACATTGTGTTCGACAAAGCAGCGGCTGTAGTGGCGGCAGGCGGCGTAGACGCATTCGCCGCGATGGTCGGTGAGCGCGTCGATCCGGCCGCGGCCGATCCGGTCCGCCAGCCAGCCCGGCATGTCGCCGGCGACCAGCGCGCCGTCGCGAGTCGCCAGAATCCACCGCGCCACCAGGCCGAGGTTGACGGCTTCCTCCCGGCGCGTCCGCGCAACGGCCACGGCGTCGTCCAGATTGAGCAGGCAGAGATAATTCTCGCGGCCCTTGCGCAGCACGATCTTGCGCGCCTTCTCCGCCGGATCCGCATACAGACGGTCCGATTCCCGATCGAGCTGGTTTTGCAGGTTCCGCGTGAAGGTCGACAGCCAGACCGTCCCGCCGTTCTTCTCGGCCCACAGGCTGGCCGGCGCGACATAGCCGACGGTCTTGCCCACACCGGTGCCGGCTTCGGCGAGGACGACATTCGGCCGGTCCTCGGTCTGGCGCGGTGCGAAGGCGCCGACGGTCGCGGCGGCATAGCTTGCCTGTTCCGGCCGTTGTTCGGCGCCGCGCGGCAGCAGGCTGGCGAGTTGCGCGCGCGCTTCCTCCGCCGAGACCGGACGGTCGCCCGGCGGCGGTTCGGGCGCCCGTTCCGCCCACTCCGGCAGATCGCGCCACACTTCGAGGCCGGCCATGACGCCGGGCCGGTCGCGATCTGCCGCCGCAATCTTCAGCGAAACCGATACCGCGCCTGCCCAGCTCCAGCCGCCGGCCGCCATGGCGCGGGCGATCGGGCGGGCCTGGGCCGCCGGGTCGTCGGCGAGATCGGCAATTTCCGCCAGCAGCAGCGCCGCGGCTTCGATGAGGCAATCGGCTTCTTCGGCCGGCGTTTGCGGTTTGGCGAGACCCAACGCCAGCGCAACGCCGGCCGGCGTCGGCAGGCAGAAGGCGCCCGGGCGGGCGAAGGCGTAGAGGTCCAGAATATCGCGGCCCGCAAAACGCCGGATCCCGAGCCGCCGCGCAATCCCGGCGCCGTAGCAATGAAGCGGGGCATCGCGCTCGGCCACGCTCGCCAGCCTGTCGGCAAGCGCGGTAAGGGACAAATCCTCGTCCGCGCCGTCGGGCCTGCGCCACAAGGCCTTGCGCGATCCGACGACCAGCACGGTTCCCGCGGGCATTCGTTGCAGGTCGTCAGGCGCAGCCCGTTCAGCCGGAAACCGGTCATTCTCGATCATGCCCGATTGTGCCGCTTCCGCACGGTCAATGGCCACAGCGGTTTCGCTTCTTTTCGCTCTTCCGCGATATCGGCCGTCATACCGGCCGAAGCGTCCGGCAGCCGCCCCTTCGACGGGCTCAGGACAGGCTCCTTCGATACGCCCCGGATTTTATCCGGGGCTACTCAGGATGAGGGATGGGTAGGGAAAGTTACCAATATCTCCCTCATCCCGAGTAGGCCCGCAGGGCCGTATCGAGGGACGGAGCGGACCAGCGGCGCCCGTCCATGCGGTCGCTTGTCCCGAAACCGCGCCCGCCGCGGCTCGCGCGTTGACCATTTGTGCGGTGCGGCATAGGTACGGCCCATGCGCATCGGGCCCGACATTGCCGAAACCGCGAAGGCCTGGCCGTTCCAGGAAGCGCGGGCGCTCGCCAAGCGGCTGAACGGCAATATGCCCGACAAGGGCTATATATTGTTCGAGACCGGCTACGGCCCGTCCGGCCTGCCCCATATCGGCACCTTCGGCGAGGTGGTGCGGACCACGATGGTCCGGCGCGCGTTCGAAGTCCTAACGGGCATGCCGACCCGGCTGATCGCCTTCTCCGACGATATGGACGGCCTGCGCAAGGTGCCGGACAATGTGCCGAACCGGGAGCGGCTGACGCCCTATGCCGAAGCGCGGGACGGCGACGGCCGGGTCCTCCGCCACGGATCGCCCCTGACCTCGACGCCCGATCCGTTCGGCGAAAGCGAGAGCTTCGCGGCGGCGAACAACGGCCGGCTGCGCCAATTTCTGGACCGGTTCGGTTTCGACTACGAGTTCGTCAGCGCAACCGACGCCTACGGCGCGGGACGGTTCAACGAAACCATCCTGCGGGTGCTGGAAAAATACGAGCCGGTGCGCAACATCGTCCTGCCCGAGCTGGGCGCGGCGCGGCGCAAGAGCTATTCGCCCCTGTTCCCGGTTGTGACCGCTTATGACGAGGCGGTCGGCGGCGAGCGGCGCCAGGTAATCCACAACGCCGTCGTCGTCGAAGCCAGGCCGGCTGTGGGCACGGCGGTGTTCCAGTGCGTCGACGACGCCGGCGACCGGATCGGCGACCGGTTCGAACAGTCCGTGCTGGACGGCGGCTGCAAGATGCAGTGGCGCGTCGACTGGGCGCTGCGCTGGACCGCGCTGGACGTCGACTATGAAATGTCCGGCAAGGACCTGATCGATTCGGTGCGGCTGGGCGGCCGCATCTGCCGGACCATCGGCGGCAGGCCGCCGGCCGGCTTTACCTACGAATTGTTCCTCGACGAGAACGGCGAAAAAATCTCCAAGTCCAGGGGCAACGGCCTGGCGGTCGAGGAATGGCTGCGCTATGCGCCGCACGAGAGCCTGGCGCTGTTCATGTACCAGCAGCCGAAGCGCGCCAGGCGGCTGTTCTTCGATGCGATCCCGAAGGCGACCGACGAATATCTGACCTTCCTGGGCAAGGCCGGCGAACAGGCGGCGGCGGAGCTAGCGGAAAACCCGGTCTGGCACATTCACGAGGGCCGGCCGCCGGCGCAGGCGACGCCGCTGTCCTTCTCCCTGCTGCTCAATCTGGCGAGCGTCGCGAACGCGGAGGAAAAGGGCGTCCTGTGGGGCTTCATCTCGCGCTACGCGCCGGAGGCGACGCCGGCGTCCCATCCCTTGCTCGACCGGCTGGCGGACCATGCGATCGCCTACTATCGGGATTTCGTGAAACCGGCGAAAGCCTATCGGGCGCCGCAAGACGGAGAACGGGCGGCGCTGGAGGATCTGGCGGCAGTACTGGCGGCCATGCCGGCCGAAGCCTCGGGCGAGGACATCCAGACGCAGATCTACGAGGTCGGCAAGCGCCACAAATTCGAGAACCTGCGCGACTGGTTCCGGGCGCTCTACGAAATCCTGCTCGGCCAGAGCCAGGGCCCGCGCATGGGCTCCTTCGTGGCGCTCTACGGCCTGCCGGCGTTCATCTCGCTCCTGCACAAGGCGCTGGACGAAGGCGGACTGCGCACGGCCTGACCGGCGTGGCGCTCCGGGCGGGCCGGGGCAGGGGTGAGCTGGCGTATGCGGCCATCTCGTCCGAATATCGGCCTTATCGTTTCACCTACCCTGAAACGATAAGGCCGATGTTAATGTTGTCCAAATAATATCAAGCACTTAAACGTTTCATCCTGCCCGCTTAACGTTGCGGTCGGGAGATTTGGAGTATCGTTTCATTTTTCGTGAAACGATATCTTGATGAGTCGGAAAATCCTATATATATTAAGCACATAATCGGTTCACAGCTTTGACGAATTCGTTTCATGCCGCTCACCGACCGGGCCCTACTCGATTACATCGCAGGCCATCCTGGCGCCGGGCGGGAAGATATCCGGCGTAACATTGCGTCCGAAGTCAGTCCGACGACGGTCTGGCGCGCTCTGAAACGGCTTGTCGATGAGGGCCGGCTTGAGGTTTCCGGCAAAGCCCGGGCCACGGGCTACAGCCTCGCGGGCGCGGCCGTGGTGCGTGCGCATCTGCAAACGCCGTACAACCGGCGGCAGCCTGCCGTCTACAGGAAGGCGTTTATCGATTGCTACGTCCCGGACAAGAGCTTCTATCTTGGCGAGGCCGATCGGCAGCGCCTGCATGAGGCAGGGCGACCGGTTCCGCCGACGCTGCCGGCCGGGACTTATGCGCGGCGCATCCTGGAACGGCTTCTTGTCGATCTGTCCTGGGCATCATCGCGCATGGAGGGGAATACCTACAATATCCTCGAAACCGAGCGGCTGATCCGCTTCGGGGAAGAAGCCTTCGGCAAGGACCGCAAAGAAGCGGTCATGATTCTCAACCACAAGGAGGCGATCCAGTACGTCGTCGATCATCTCGCCGAGATTACGATCTGCCGGCCGGACATTTTTGGCATTCACGCCTTGCTGGCAGACGGCCTTCTTGCCGATCCGGCCATGGCAGGACGGCTTCGGCGCATGCCCGTTGGAATCTCTCATTCGAGCTACCGGCCGATCGACGATCCCTTTGCGATCGAGGAAGAGTTTGGCGTGCTTGTCGATAAGGCGGCGGCGATCACCGACCCCTTCGAGCAGTCTTTCTTCCTTCTCGTTCACATTCCCTATTTGCAAGCTTTTGATGACATCAATAAGCGAACCTCGAGAATCGCTTCAAACATCCCGCTCTTGAAGGCCGATCTCGTGCCCATGTCTTTTCTGACCATGGATGATATTGCGTATATCGACGGCCTGATCGGCATATACGAGCTTGGCAATGTCTCGCTCTTGCGCGAGGCATATATCGACTCTTATCTCGCCTCGGCCGAGAATTACAGGGTGCTGCGCGCCGAGTTGGAATCGCCCGACAAGGCGGCGCTCGTCTATCGGGAATTCGTGCGCAAGGCCGTCCGGCGCAGCGTGCTCGAATGGAAGGGCTTCCGGCCGGATGAAATCAGGAACATGGCGGCAGAGGCCGGCATCCCCGAAGCCGACCGCGAACCGGTCGTCGTTTATATCGGGAATGAGTTCCGCGGACTGCATGAAGGCAATGCGATCCGCTACCGGCTGCGGCCCGATGATGTTGCCGGGATCAAAGGGGACTGAGAAATATTGCAGAGCGGTTTTCGGATCGCCAGGACTGCCATGCCGACGAACGGGACATCACGATCCGCGAGGATGCGCCGAAAGAACTGCGTTGGGCCATCCCGCTGATTGCACAAGATACGGGACAAGGCCTACGGCCATGCGCTGGGCTGTCTGCCATGTCCTGTTTGTCCGTCCCGATCCGATGAACCGGTCGGTGCGATGCCCGAGGATTTCCTGGGAGCGGGCGCTCGCGCCTGAAAACCTTTGCAGTCCGCTATTTTGTGCAATGCACAAAAATTTCCTTGACACGGTTGCACCGCAGCATATATAGCCGATCATGACGCAGCGCACAATTGATGCTGCACTGCAATGAGCCCCGAACAGAAAGACGAAACCATGACCGCCAGGACCACCAGGAAAGCCGAGGCCAACGAGTTCGCCAAAGCCGGCGTCGAGCAGTTCGAAGCCGCAGTCAAGACCGGCCAGGAAAGCGCCGAGAAGGCGTTCAAGACCGGCAAGGAGAATGTCGACAAGGCCTACAAGGCCGGCGCCGATGCGCTGACCGAGAATGCCGACAAGTTCTACGCCGCTGCCAAGGATCAGTACGCCAAGGCGTGGCCGACGATGGCCCCGAAGATCGACGAGGTTGCCGAGTGGAGCAAAGGCAACCTGGATGCGCTGTTCGCCGCCGGCGAGATCGCCAAGAAGGGCGCCGAGACGATGACCGGGGAAATTGTCGCCTTCAACCAGGCCGCCATGGCTGAAGCCGCCGCCGCCGCCAAGGATCTGATCGCCGTCAAGTCCTACCCGGAACTCCTGCAGAAGCAGACCGAATCGGTCCGCACGGCATTCGACAAGATGGTCGCCGAAACGACCAGGATCTCGGAAATGTCCGCCTCCCTGGCGACCGAGATGTCCGAGCCGCTGCAGGCGCGCTGGGCGAAGGTGAGCGAGATTTTCCGTCCCGCCGCCTGACCTTCCGTCCCTCGATACGGCGCTTCGCGCCTACTCGGGATGAGGGGAGTTTAGTGCTTCTGTCGCTGACATCGACAACCTCCCCTCACCCAGAGTAGCGGCCCCTCGACTTTGCTCGGGACAGGCTCCGCGGCGTACCGAAAGCCTGCCCTGAGCTTGTCGAAGGGGGCAGCCTGACCTTCCGTCCTCCCCGGACACGCGAAACGAGGCCCGGAGCATCGCTCCGGGCCTTTTTCATGCGTACGCCAGTGAATCAGGCGGTTCAGGCCGCGGAGCGCAATGGCGACGGCTGGCTGCGCGCCCAATCGAAATAGAGCTCGCGGGCCTTCCGGTAGACCGGGCCCGGCTGCAGATCCCGGTCCTCGACCTGGGTACAGGGCAGCACCTTGCCGTAGTTCCCGGTCGAGAAGACCTCGTCGGCGGCCTTCACCTCCTCGAAGGTGACCCGCCGTTCCTCGACGCCGACCCCGGCCCCGCGCAACAGGTCGATCACGCGCGACCGGGTGATGCCGGCAAGGAAGGTACCGTTGGCGATCGGCGTCACCGCCACGCCGTCGCGCACCAGGAACAGGTTGGCGGTGGCGAATTCGGCGACATTGCCGTTGCCGTCGAGCACCACGGCGTTGTCGAAGCCCTGTTCCAGCGCGTCGCGGACGCAGCGCGCAACATTCGGATAGAGCGCGCCGGCCTTGGCCTCCGTCACCGCCGATTCCGGGCTCGGCCGGCGGAACCGCGTGAGACAGGCTGAAAAGCCGGTCGGCTCCGGCAATTCCATGACCTCCAGCACCAGCGCGAATTCGGTGCTGCCGGGCTCGGGGATAATGAAGCCGGCGCCGGCAAAAAACATCGGCCGGACGTAGAGCGAGCGGTCCGCCGCGAACTGCGCGATGCCCTGCCACGCCAGGGCGGCGATTTCCTCTGCCGATCTGGTCGGCTCGAGGCCCATCAACCGGGCGGAAGCCACGACGCGCCGGCAATGCAGGTCCAGATCGGGCGCGACGCCGTCGAAATACCGGGCGCCGTCGAAGACACTGGAGGACAGCCAGGACGCCGGACCGATGGCATCCATGATCTTGACCGGCTTGTCGTGCCACGCGCCGTCATACCAGGTCCACGCCGTCCCGCTCGGGTCCTTCTGAATTGTCTGGGGCATGTCGTATCCGAAAATCATCGCCGGCCGGAGGCGCTTCGCCCGGCCGGGAAAGCGCGCACCCTAGCACCCGGCGTCGGCGCTTTGCGAGTCCGATCGCCGCCGCGCCCGGAGCGGTCCGGAGCGTGCGTTTCGAAGCCCTGGCTACTGGCTCGCCCAGACGATCCGGTGGATGAACTCGATCTCTTCGCGCGCCAGTTGACGGTCCTCATGCGCGCGGTTGATCGACAGCAGCTCGACCCGGCTCGCCGTCATGCGCTGGACTTCCTTGGCCATCACTTCGCCGCCGACCGTTCGGGCAACGACGCGGTCACCGCGCCGCACGCTGGCGTCGGGCGAGACGACGATGCGGTCGCCGTCGCGGTAAACCGGCACCATGCTGTCGCCGGCAATCTCCAGGGCGTAGGCATTCGGGTCGCCGAGATCGGGGAAATCCACCTCGTCCCAGCCGCTGCCGGTCGGGAAACCGGCATCGTCGAAATAGCCCTCGTCGCCGGCCTGGGCGTGACCGATCAGCGGGATGCGCCGCAGGGACCAGGCCCCGTCCGCGCCCGACAGCAACGCGACGAACTCCTCCAGGGGCGCGCCCGTCGCCTTGAGGACCTTTGAGACGCTCTCGGTCGACGGCCAGCGCTGCCGTCCGTTCGGCATGATCCGCTTGCTCTTGTTGAAGGTCGTCGGATCGAGCCCGGCGCGGCGCGCCAGACCGGACGCCGACATGCCGTATTTTTTCGCGAGCCGATCGATCGCGTCCCAGACTTCGCTATGACTCAACATGCTGCTGCCTCCCGATGGCCATTCCGCCGGGGACCGCGACGCCCGGCCCGATCCGCTCTTGCGAACCGCAATCCCGGGCCGGTACCCGCCGGACCGTCCTGTGTAGGAAATATTATTTAATCTTGGTTGGAATACCGGAAAGGCAAGCAAATTTGGATATAGACCGGATATTTTAAGCGAGCGGTACGAAATTGTGAGAAAATTACCCTTGTAAAGAGAACAAATAGAGAATATATGGGCCCGGTCGCTGGAGGAGACCGACCGATGAAAAAGACAAAATTTGCCCACAAGGCACAAAGCCTGGACGCGGCCGAACCGTTCGGCACGGCGGAAGAGGCCTGGTTCTGGGCGATGAACTGCCTCGTTGCCCGGGAGGACGGCGCCCGCTTCGTCGCCGGGCTGGCGCTGCACGAACGGCCCTGCTCGCCGGACGACCTGATCGTCTCGGCCGAGCGGATGGGCGTCGCCGGCCGGCTGAAGCCATCCCACCTGCAAGTCCTCGCCGGCTATGGCCGCCGCCTGCTGGCGCCCGACTGCCGCGCACGCGACGAACAACGCGCGGCGCGGCTGTGGGACGAGGCGCTCGACCTGTTGATCACCGTATGGCGGCGCAAGGGCATCGTCGCGTGAAGATCCCTTGCAACCGGCCGGCCGGCGGAACGGCGACCGGGGTAACGGCGACCGGGGGCGGCAGCGCCCCGCCGCTCTACCGGGAGGCGCTGGTCGTCTTCGCCGGCAATTCGGACATCTGGTGGCTGGGCGGGCTCAAGAGCGGCTTCCGCCACTGCTTCATCGCCTTCAACGACGGACGGCACTGGATCACGCTCGATCCGCTCTCGCACCGCACCGAGGTTATGGTCCAGGAAGTCCCGGCCGATTTCGACCTGCGGGTTTTCTACGAAGAGCGGGGCATGCGCTGCGTGACGGCGGCCCTGGCGCCGACCCCGCTGCGCTGCGCGCCGCCGGGCCCGTTCACTTGCGTCGAAGCGGTCAAGCGGGCGCTCGGCCTGCGCGCGCCCCTGGTCTGGACGCCGCGGCAGCTCTACCGGCACCTGAATTCATAAAATTATTTCCTTTTTTCTGTCTTTTTTCCTTGACACGCCGAATTCTGTCTCCTATATCCGGCCTATCAACGCCCGAAGTGCGCCTGCCGCGGCGCACGGGCGCCCCCTCAATCGCCGTGTTTGCAAAGCCGCGCACCGCTCCGGTCCAGGGACCGGCGGCGGGCCATTGCCTATGGAGAATGCCCATGTCCGGTCTGTTCGGTTCCCCGTCCCCACCGCCGCCGCCCCCGCCGGCGCCGGTTCTGGCAGCGCCCGACCCCGGCGAGGAGAAGCGCAAGGCGCGGCTCGAAGCGCTGCGCCGGCGCCGGCGCGGCCGGCTGGGCACGATCCACACGACCGACCGCGGTTTATCGGGCGGTTTGTCCAACGGCCTCGCCGGCCAGCGGACCGGCGGATCGCGCGGAAAAAAGCTGTTCGGAGAATAGCCGGTGGAAGAACAAACGAAGAATATCGAGTCGATTCCCCGGCTGCGCAAGCAGTTCGAGCGGCTGAAAGAGGCGCGGCGCGACTGGGAGCCGGTGTGGCGCGACTGCTATGCCCACGCCCTGCCGCTGCGCAGCGCCTTCGGCACCACGGCGACGCGCACCGCCGATCCGCTGTTCGACGGCACCGCGCCGGATGCGGTCGACCAGCTCGCCGCCAGCCTGCTCGCCGAACTGACGCCGCCCTGGTCGCGCTGGTTCAACCTGACCGCCGGCGCCGAGCTGCCGCCCGACGAAGCCACTGCGGCCGGGCCGGTGCTGGAAGATATCGGCGCGACGCTGCAGGGCCATTTCGACCGCTCGAACTTCCTCGTCGAAATGCACCAGTGCTACCTCGACCTGGTGACCGGCGGCACCGCCGCGCTCCTGTTCGAAGAGAGCGCGCCCGGCGGCACCAGCGCTTTCCGCTTCCGCGCCCTGCCCTTGCCGGATGTCTGGCTCGAGGAGGGCGAAACCGGCCGGCTCGAAACCGTGTTCCGGCGCACCGACCTGCCGCTCGACCTGTTCGTGCGGCGCTTTCCCGACGCGCCGCTGACGCCCGACGAGGCGCGGGCGCGCGAGAAAGGCGACGACATCCGGATCGCCGCGATCGAGGCGACACGGAAGCAGGACGGCAAGGTCCGCTACACCGCCTTCCGCCAGGACCCGCCGGAAGCCCGATCCGTAACTGGGGGCGCCGGGCGCGACGACGCGGAGAAGCCGCTGGCGGCCGGCACGTTCGCCGACCATCCGGTGATCGCGTTCCGCTGGATGAAGGCGCCGGGCGAGGCCTGGGGCCGGTCGCCGGTGATGAAGGCGCTGCCCGACATCCGCACCGCGAACAAAGTCGTCGAGCTGGTCCTGAAGAACGCCTCGATCGCCGTCACCGGCATGTGGCAGGCCGACGACGACGGCGTGATCAACCCGGCCAACATCAAGCTGTCGCCCGGCGTCGTGATCCCCAAGGCCGTCGGCTCTGAAGGCCTGAAGCCGCTCAGCGCGCCGGGCCGCTTCGACGTTTCGGAACTGGTGCTGAACGACCTGCGCCAGCGCATCCGCCGCGCCCTGCTGGTCGACAAGCTCGGCCAGATCGACAGCCCGAAAATGACCGCGACCGAAGTGCTGGAGCGCAAGGCGGAAATGGCGCGCCTGCTGGGCGCCACCTTCGGGCGGCTGCAATCCGAACTGCTGACGCCGCTGGTCGAGCGCGGGCTCGGCATCCTGCGCCGGCGGCGCGAGGTTCCGCCGGTCAGGATCGACGGGCGGACGATCGCGCTCGCCTACGCCTCGCCGCTGGCCCAGGAACAGGCGCACCGGGACATCAAGACCGTCACCGGCTGGGCCGACCTGGTCTCCCGGCTCGGCCCGGCCGGCATGGCCGCGGTCGATTCCGCCAGGGCCGCCCGCTGGGCCGGCCGGATCCTGGGCGTGCCCTCGGCCCTGATCACGCCGGAACCGCAGCCGGCGGAACCGGCGCCGCAACAAAGCCGAATTGCGGCCCTTCCTGCCGATCCGAATCCCGGTCCGGAGGCCGGCCCTAACCCCAACAACGCCCTGCTGCAATCGCTCGCCGCCCTGGGATCGGCCGCGGCCGATCCCGGAGGAGCGTCGTGATGCAGGAAACGGAACCCCTGACCGCCGACGGCGATTCTCGCGGCGACGATCTGCGCGATGTCGCCCGCGCCGCCGCCCGCTGTTTCGGCACGGACGACGGCAGGAAGCTGCTGGCACATCTGCGGGCGATCACCATCGAGCGGGTCTGTGGCCCGCAGGTTTCCGACCCGGCCTTGCGCGACCTCGAAGGGCAGCGCCGCCTGGTCCACCGGCTCTACGCCCTGATCGACCGCGGCCGACGCGGCGACTGATTTTTTTCCCCTGATTTTTTCCACGGAGACGAACATGACAGAATTTACCGAAAATATCGCCGAAGCCGATGCGACGGCCGGCGTTCCGGGAAGCGAAGCGACGGCAGCCGGCCCCGCCACGCCCTCGGCGCCCGCCAAGTTCCTCGATCCGGAGACCGGCGAACTGCGGGTCGAGGCGCTGATGAAATCCTATACCGAATTGGAAAGGCGCATGGGCGCCGGCGAGCATCTGAACCGCGGCGGCGGCCCGGACTCGCCGTTCGGGGACGGATCGGACCTCGAAGACGCGGACGATCCGCTGGCGGGGGCGGACCCCGACGACCCGGCAAGGGACGACCCGGCAAGGGACGACCCGGCAGGGGACGACCCGGCAGGGGACGACCCGGCAGGGGACGCGGATTCGGACGATGCCTACGATGACACCGTCCCGGACAGCCCGGAGGACTACCGGATCGACTCGGATCATCCCTGGCTCGCCAACGATGCCGAGCTGAACGGCATCCTGCACGAGAACGGATTCTCCCAGGGCCAGGCGCAGCTCGTCTACGATATCGCGCACGAATATGTCCTGCCCTTGCTCGACAAGTTGGCCGGCGAGATCGCCGGCCTGCGCGGCGAGCGCCAGCTGCGCGAGGTCTTTCCCGGCGACGACTGGGAGGCCCGGGCCGAGCAGACACAGCAATGGGGCGCCGGCGCCCTGCCCGAAGACCTTTACGAGACCCTTGCCGCCACCCCGGCCGGCGTCGCCGCCATGCACCGGATGATGCAGCATGGCGAGCCCGGCTTCCTCTCCCGCAACGGCCCGGCCGGCCCGGCGGTCGACGAGGCGGCGCTGCGCAGCCTGATGAACGACCCGCGCTACTGGCGCGACCACGATCCGTCCGTGATCGCCAAAGTCCAGGACGGCTTCCAGCGCCTCTATCCGGACTGAGGGGCCCGTACGGACCGGGGCGGCCGGGAGACAGCCCGCGGGAAGCGTCGCCCTGATCGGCGCCGGCATAATCGAACTTCGGTGGATTCGATATACGAGCAACTTTCCCTAATAGTCATGGCCGGACTCCGGGGCGGTGAGCGCAAATGTCCGGTCCGCCCGGCGGTTCCGGCCGCCGCGCCGGCCCGTCATAACGCGATCCCGGCCTGAATCCGGAATGCCAATCGGATCCTCCAATGACCATGACCGGGCTCCAGGGCGGTGAGCGCGAATATCCGGTCCACCATCTGGTCCTCGGCCATGACGCAGAAGCTGACCGGCAGCGCCCGTTTCGTCCGCCACTGCCTCGGGGCAGCCCGATGGACGACCCGCGCTGATGGCGCGATCGCGATGCGGCCCGCCCCTCGATACGGCCCCTGCGGGGCCTACTCGGGATGAGGAGGAGAATCATCAACCTCTCCTCACCCTGAGTAGCGGCGAAGCCGCGTATCGAAGGGCGCGTATCGAAGGGGCTTTTTGCGGTCCCTACCGACAACCGTCATATCGACCGAGCGCAGCAGCCTGCCCTGAGCGAAGTCGAAGGGGAGAAATCTGCACTGTGCTCCATCGACGCCGAAACGCAGCAGGTGCGGCAGACTCCCGTCGCCAGCCGGATTTCTCCGCTCCGCGGCCCTTTGCGGGGCCGCTCCGGTCGAAATGACGACAGGGAGGAGCGCCCGGCCGGAAAACCGGCGCGTGCCCCGGATCGAGTCCGGGGCGTATCGAAGGGCCTGCTCTGAATCTGCCGGCGCGGCCAGGGCACGCTAAAATGGACAGGGCGTTCTGTTTATTAACTTAATGAAGACTTATCGGTCTATTTTGGACCGCCTCCAGCCCTCTCCCCAAAACCCAGGAGCTCCCCATGCCCGACCATATCCGGATCGGCGATGTCAGCCCGCGCGTGCAGTATGTTGCGGATGGCGCGCTGAGCGCGTTCGACTTTCCCTTTCCCATCTTCGACGACGAGGACCTCACGGTCTTCCTGAACGAGGCCGAGCAGCGCGCCGGCTACACCGTGCACGGCGCGGGCCAGACGCGCGGCGGTTCGGTCGCCTTCGAGACCGCCCCGGCGAACGGCGTCCGCGTCACGCTGCAGCGGGTTCTCGCCGTCGAACGCACCACCGATTTCCAGGAAGGCGGCGCCTTCCGGGCCGATACGATCAACGACGAGCTGGACCGCCAGACCGCGATGATCCAGCAGATCGCCGACGAGACGGCGCGGGCGCTGACGGCGGCGCCGACCGACCCGACCGTCGCCCTGTCGCTGCCGCCCAAGGACATGCGCGCCGGCCGCTATCTGGCCTTCGACGCCGACGGCAACGCCATTGCATCGGGCGGCGGCCCGCCGGCCACGCCGGTTACGCCGTTCGCCGCCGGCCTGCTGGACGATGCCGATGCGGCGGCCATGCGGCAGACCCTGGGCCTGGGACCTCTCGCTTCCCTGTCGTCGATCGACAAAGACAATCTGGCGGCCCGCATCAACCCGCTGGGCCGGCACACCGTGTGGGCGCCGGCCAGCGCGATGACCGGCGAGACCGGCAGCGAACCGGCGGCCGTCGCGCGCAAGCTCGCCGGCGGATTGATGCTGGCTACGCTGGAATTCGCCATCGCCGCGCCGCAGCACGCCCAGTTTGCGCTCGCCATGCCAAAGGGATGGGATGAGGGCGATTTGACGGTGCGCCTGTTGTGGACCGCCGAAGGGGGCGCCGGCATGGTGCGCTGGGGCGTCCAGGCGGCAGCGCTCGGCAACGACGACGCGCTCGATGCCGCCTTTTCGGCCGCCGTCGCCGTGGAAGATACGCTGCTCGCTGCCGACGACCTGCACGAAACGCCCGAAAGCGCCGCCGTCGCGCCGGCCGGCGACCGGGCGAACGCCAGCCTGGTGCAACTGCGCATCTACCGGGACGCCACGCATGCGAACGACACGCTGACAGCCGGGGCGCAGCTGCTCGGTGTCCGGATCCGCTTCGGCATCGACTCGGCCAACGACGATTGAGGCCGGCGGCATGTTGAAGCTCACGCAGCTATCCGGCTTCGGCGGATCGAGCCGCCCGACCGATTTCGACCTGTCGATCGACGCCAGTGCAGCAGATGTCGACCTTCACTCATTTCTGACCGCGCGCGGCTATCGCAACGAGCCGGAGATCGCCGTCGACATTCGTGCTGGCGTCCAGGTCCATAGCACGACGACAGCCGCGCCGGGCCTGCTTGTCGATCTCTCCTATTTTCCGCGCAACTGCCGGATCGACCTGACGATCCACGGCGAAGTCTGCGGCCGGGGCGGCGCGTCCAACACCGCCGGCGGCAGCGCGCTGGAGGTCCGGGCCGGCGACGGCGCAACGATCACCATCGACAACCGCGGCGAGATCAACGGCGGCGGGGGCGGCGGCGCGCGCGGGTCCGGCGGTTCCTGCCAGAGCCTGAATACTTCCGACAAACACAATTCGTGCTCGGGTCCCACCGTCTACTGCTCCGGCGGCGCCGGCGGCACCGGCTACGGGCCGAACGCCGCGACCGGCGGATCGAGCGGCGAGTCGCGCTCCTGCTCCGGCTGCGGCAGCTGCCGGGGCAGAAGCGGCAGCAGCGGCGGCGGCAAGGGGCAGCGCGGCGGTGGCAGTGGCGGGGCCGCCGGGGCGGCCGTTGTCGGCAACGCCAACATCTCATGGACCGCTACGGGAGTACGCAATGGCTCTGTTCTCTGAATTGCGGAAGCGCCTGGCCGGCTGCGACAGCTGCCGCCGGCGCCGCGCGACGCTGCTGTCGATGTGGAAGCGCTTCCGGGACGGCAAGGATACCGTTGAGACGACGGCGCCGGATTTCGGCCGCTACTTCCTGGTCGTCGAACATATCGACACCGTCAACGGCACCGCGACTTTCCGGCTGAACGACCGGCAGGAAGACGGCTATCGCCTCGGCCTGGATATTCCGGTCGACTGGCAGGGCCGGCCGGTCGATCCCGAAACGCTGATCGAGTCGATGGTCGCCGAAGTCATCCCGACCGTGCGGCGCGAACTGGCCGGCGCCGGGCCGCCGGACTACAGCCGGCTCAAAACCCTGCAAGGCCGCAGGATCGATATCGCCCCTTCCATCCAACGTCACTATCGCTGCGAGGATTGCCGCTATGGCTGAACAGGTACTCATCCGGATCGACGGCCTGGACCGGGAAACCGGCACGGTCAACGTCACGATCAACGAGACGGCTCATGGCTTTCCGCTGCCGCTCGACCGGAACTACGAACCGCTGCGCGGCGTCGCGCTGCGCAACGAAGTCATCGACCAGGCGCTTGCCTGCCACCACACGGCGCGGGCGGAGGATGCCCGCTGCCGGGCCTCGGTTTGCGAGACGGCGGCGGCGGAACTCGCCGTCCTGGCCGGCGAGATCGACGTGTCGGCGGACTATGCCGCCTATTGCGAGACCATGAACGCCCGTCCGGACCGGGAAGCGCGTCATTTCAAGATGCGCACGGTCGACGGCGGCCATAGAGTCAGCGCCCAAAGGGACAATTCGGGGAGGGCGAGCGCATGACCGCGGTCGAAACCTTCCGGGCCGAGCGGTTCATCTTCGCCTTCAATCAGGACCCGCCGGGCCATGCCTATGAGGCGACCGTATCGGACGACGCCGGCAGCGCGGCGATCGATCATCCGTACGGCATGGTCGTGCTGGCCGGCAGCCTGACCGTCGAGCGGCCGGACGGCCGGGTGGAAACGCGCCGCCGCGGCTTCGTCAGCCCGGCCTCGATCCCGACCGGCCTGTGGCGCTTCACAGCCGGGCGGGAGGGCTGCCGCACTGTCTGCACCCACCCGCGGGACGAGGCCGCCTATGCGAAATCCGCCGTAATGCTGGCGGCCGGCGCGCGCAGCGCCGACCTGTCCGGCCACGACTGGCTGCTGGTCGCCGACGGCCATGTGCGCGACGGCAACGGCCTGCTCCCGCCCGAGACGCTGATCGACCTGACGAACCGGGAAACCGCGTTTCATCTGGCGGCTGAAGACGACGCGCTGGTGGTCGCGATCGATGCGCTTCCTGCGGTTTGACGGGGCGCGCATGATCGACAACAGCCGCGACGAAGCAGTTCCGCTTGCCGACGCCGCCGCCCAACTGCTCGACCGGTTGCGGGCCGAGCCGCTGCCGGCGGAGCCGCGGACGGCCGCCGCCCTGCGCCGGGCTACCCAGGCCGCCTTCGCAATCCTGGCCCACGCGCGCCGGCTGACCAAACCGCCGGAGCGCAACCCCGAGGAAAATGCATGACCGACACAAGCCGCGCCGGCCGTTCCCGGCGCGAAACGGACCCGGCACTGGCCGACGATGCCGCCCGGCTGCTCGACCGGCTGCGCAACGAGCCGTTGCCGGCCGGCGAACGGACGGCCGCGGCGCTGCGCCAGGCCACCAGGCACGCCTTTATTCTGGTGGAAGAAACCCGGAAACTGGCCGGGGCCGAGGCGCCGGCGCGCGTCGTCCCCTTTCCCGGTGTGCAAAAAAACAGTGGAAACAGACCGGTCTTTTTTGAACCGGACCGGCCGGCGGCGGCCTGGAAGGACAGTTGGGAAAACAGGATGGACAACGACCTGGAGACCTTTCGCCAGCGGGCCGGCCGGGCGGCCGCCCTCGCCCGGCCGCGCGCATGACGGAGTCCGGCGCCGACGCTGTGCAGTGCACCTTCGATTCGTATTTGTTCGACTGGAACTGGCAGCGCTTCCAGGATACGCCTGAGCATCACCGGAAGATTGCCCGATGGCTCGACCGGATGTGGCGCGGGAAGCGGCAGCGTCTTCTGCTGATGGCGTTTCGCGGCGCCGGCAAATCGACCGTCGTCGGCCTGTTCTGCGCCTGGCTGCTGACGATCCGGCCGCACCTGCGGCTGCTGACCCTGTCCGCTGACGAGGCGCTCGCGCGGCGCATGCTGCGTAGCGCGCGCAAGGCGATCGAGCAGCATAAGCAATCCGAGCACGTCCGGCCGGCCCGGCCGGAGCAATGGTCGGCGCACCGCTTCTCCGTCGCCGGCGCGCCGCACAGCCGCGACCCCTCGATGCTGGCCGCCGGCCTCGACAGCAACATCACCGGCGCCCGCGCCGACGTGATCGTCTGCGACGATGTCGAGGTGCCGAAGACCTGCGCGACGCGCGCCCTGCGCGAAAAACTCCGGGAGCGGCTGAATGAGCTCGAATTCGTCCTGACACCCGGCGGGTTGCAGCTCTTCGCCGGCACGCCCCATGCCTGGGATTCGATTTACGGAACCCCGCATCCCGATACCGCCGAAGACGACATTGCCGAGCCGGACCGCGGCGCCTTCCTGGACGGTTACGAGCGGCTCGACCTGCCGGTGATGGACGCGGCCGGCGAACCGCTCTGGCCGGAGAAGTTCGACCGGCCGCATATCGAGATGCTGCGCCGGCGCGCCGGGCCGGTGCGCTTCGCCAGCCAGATGATGCTCCAGCCGGCCGACGCCGAGGAGACCCGCCTCGATATTGGCCTGATCCATCCCTATGAGGCCGGGCTCGACCTGCGCGTCGCCAACGGCGAGCAGATTCTGTTCCTCGGCGGCCGGAAAATCCGCTCGGCGTCCTGCTGGTGGGACCCGGCCTATGGCGGCACCGAGCGGCGCGACGCCAACGCGATCGCCTGCGTCTTCACCGATGTCGACGGCCATCATTTCATCCACGATGTCCGCTATCTCCGCCACGATCCCGCGCCCGACGGCGTCGACGAGGCGACCGCCCAGTGCCGCCAGGTTCTCGAATTTGCCAGGCGCAACCTGCTTACCGCCGTCACGGTCGAGAAGAACGGCATCGGCATGTTTCTGCCGGGCCTTTTGAACAGCGTGCTGCGTGAGTCGGGAATCGCTGTCCTGAAGAGGCATAACCACGACCAGAAGGCGGCCCGCATCCTCAAGGCGTTCGACGCCCGGCTGGCGGCCCGCATCGTGCACGCCCACAGGGACGTGCTGGCCGGCCCGTTCGGCGCCGAGATACAGTCCTGGCGGCCCGTGGAAGGGCGCCGCGCCGGGCAGGACGACGCGCTCGACGCCGTCGCCGGCTGCCTCGAGGCGGAACCCACCATCATCCGCAAAACCACACCGTACCGCCCGCCGCGCACCAACTGGCGCGGCACGGCGGGGATTCACCGGGTGACGATGGAGTGAGGGGGTGCGTCCCTCGATACGCCCCGGATTCAATCCGGGGCTACTCGGGATGAGGGGAACGCGTGGCCGTCCTTCGAGACGGGGCTTCGTCCTTCGAGACGGGCGTTTCGAGACGGCCCTTCGGGCCTCCTCAACGCCCTCCTCAGGATGAAGGGTTTTGTTGTCTCCCAATTCCAGCTTCATCCTGAGGAGGGGCTGAGGAGCGGCTCGGAGAGCCGCGTCTCGAAGCCCCGTCTCGAAGGGCGCGCCATGTGTCGCTGTGCGCTGCCGATGCTGCGCCCGATCCGCTAATGTCGCGCCGCACAGTCAGACAGAGGTGAGACAATGACCGCCTATTTCATCGTGCGCGCCGAGGTCGACCCGGCGGCGCGGGACGCGTTCGACAAATGGTACGAGACCGAGCACCTGCCGGACGCCGTCGCGGCGCTGGGCGCGGCGAGCGCCTCGCGCGGCTGGAGCGGCGTCGAGGAGAACGTCCATATCGCCTTCTACGAGTTCGCGGATATGGCGGCGGTGAAACGGATGATGGCGTCCGACGCGCTCAAGGGCATGATCGCCGAGTTCAGCCGCCACTGGGACGGCAAGGTGACCCGGACCCGCGACGCGGTGGAGTTGATCCAGAAGATCTGAGCGGCGCGTTGCAGGCTGCCGGCAAGCGGGGCTAAAGTGCGGGCCTGCGCCGGCGGAGGACGGCGCGAACGATGGGAGGGAGAGGGACCGTGCTGCGATTCTGGACCGTGGGCCTTGCGCTCGTCCTCGCGCCCCTTGCGGCGGCGCAGGGCAAGGAACTGAAGCCGAAATTCGGCAATATAGACGGGATTTACTATTCGGACGTCTCCGGAAACAGGGAGGCCTGCCTCTCGGCGCTCCGGCGCAAGATCTATCTGTGCCGGGAAAACACGAATTTCGAGAGCAACACGAAGAACCGGAAATACGCCGGCTGCCTGCCGATCTTCAGGCAGCAGGCGCAGGGCTGCGTCGAGCATTTCACGCGCATGCAAAGCCGGTGCCACGGTTCGGGCCGGGTGAGCGTCCCGGACTTCACCGGCTTCAGCTGCACGGCGACGGCGACGGTCGTCGAGGAGGGCGGCGCGCCGGAGCGCGGTCCCGACATCGCGCCGGTCGATCGCCGGATGAAGGCGCGCACGCTGGTCAACCTGCGCGCCGGGCCGGGCACGAACCATCCGGTCGTCGGGGCGCTTTCGAGCGGCCAGGAGGTGCAGGTCACCGGCCGGGCCGGCGACTGGCTGCGCATCGCCGTATCGGGCGGCACGGCCTTCGTGCATGGGCAGTTTATGGTCGGGGTCGCGGGGCAGGGGCAGCGCGGGCAATCTGCCGGACGGAAGGCGCCCGGTAGTGGCCGGACGAATCCTGCTCTGGCCGCTGCCTGGAACCGATGCAAGGCTGCTGGATCCCGATTTAGCGCGGCGTCTAGAGCGTGGCGTAAGTGTACTTCGATGTACGGAATCTCGTTTTGCGAGGAAGAAGTGCTCGGATGTCGTGCAAGAAATTCTTGCAGCGACCAGCGAACTCGGAAATGCGTGTTGTAGGTCTTTTCGTCCGTCGTCCCCCCGCGAGGAGCAAATGGTATCCTACTTGAAGAAAAGGTTGCAGTCACCACGCGTATTACCGATGCAGGCAAAGCGGCGGATCTAATTCCGGGTGTCATCGACATCTGCCGCGAAACTGATGCCGCGTAATCGCGCGGAGCGGCAGCTGCATATGACTTATCGATGACACCGTTGCATCGCCGTCGCCGGTGCCGTTAGGGTTGCCGGCGCAAGAATGTGCAAACCGGTTGCACGGGAGGGAAATGATGTTCCGAATCTGCGCCGCATTGGTTGCGGCAGTTCTGGTTCCGGCGGCGATGGCCGCGCCCGCCGCCGTGGCGGCGGACGGCAAACCGCTCAAGCCGATGGCCAGGCCCGCGTTCAAGGCCGGCGCCACCAAGGTCTGGCGCCGCGCGGGGCAGGACATGATGGAGATGGTCATGGACGCGGATGCGAAGACAATCTCCTATGCGCGGGGCGACGGCTGCCGGTTTACGCGCTCGCACGAAGAGTTTTCCCAGAGCCTGACCTGGGAAGCGTGCAACAACACCACCGGCCAGCAGAAAGTCACGCTGATCGACGGCAAGATCCGGCCTTTGAAGGTCGGCCGCAAGTTCAACTACGATGTGACCGGCGGCAATACCGGCGGCCGAAACTGGCAGGTGAAAATGGACTGCGTCGTCCATGAGCAGGCCCGGATCGAGGTGCCGGCCGGGGAGTTCGACACCTTCCATATCATTTGCGACACAGAACACCGGCGGCGCGGCTATTACATGGCTCCCAAGCTCGGAACGGTCGTCAAGACCTATCGGAAAGAGTTTCGGCATCCGAACCGGCCGGACCGGACCTGGGAACTGGTGTCGTACACGCCCGGCAGCTGACCGGCGCCGGGCGCTTCCCCCAGGGCGTACCGGATCGGCCAATCCCCTCCACCGTCAATTCGACCGAAGCGGCGCAGCCGCGGAGTGGAGAAATCTTTCCGACACCGAGCCACGTACCTTGCACCGCGGGTGAAAGATATCTCCGCTCCGCCGTCCTCCGGACGGCTCCGGTCGATATGACGGTCAAGGGTTCAGGCGTTCCTGCAAATTGGCGTCAGGAATTGCGAATTATTTACTAATTTACTATTTTTTTCCTTGACACCTCTTTTCAGCCGCCCTATCTTTCCCCCGTCAACGCCACCGGTGCGTCTGCGGTTCTGCAGATGCAATCGACCCGGGTGAGCGAACGGCGTTGACGGCTGGCCGGCGGGCGGCTCCGGACTTTCGGGGCGTGCCGCACCGGCCATTTCGCGATGCCGGCCTTTGCCAGGCCGGACAACCCCGCTACGGACAAAGCACGACCGACTGACGCACCGATAGCGCCAGCGCGGCCAGCGCGCCGCCTCCGGGCAACGGGATCCGCTTTCGACATCTGTCACATCCTGATCCGCACGCCCTGCGACGGCGCGGCAGCGTTCGGCCGTGCCCGCCGGCAACTCCGCCGGCATGTCCCTCATGGGCCCGCCCGGCAGGGCCGGCATCGCCCCTATACCACTACCGCTCACCCGACTGTCCCCCTTTCCCGGCCTGCCCCGCCGCTTATGCGCGCCTCACCAGCGCGACCGGCGCAACGGGCTGACAACCGGCCTGCAGGGACGCTTTCACACACCCTGTAAACCGGAACAAAGGAGACTGCTGTCATGGCGACAGACGTCAACACTTCCTTCTCCAAGCAATACGAGGCCGAGGTCCACGCCGCCTATCAGCGGATGGGCTCCAAGCTGCGCAAGACCGTGCGCACCCGCGACGGCGTGAAAGGCGCCTCCGTGGTGTTCCAGAAGGTCGGCAAGGGTACGGCCTCGACCAAGGCGCGCCACGGCCAGGTGCCGGTGATGAATGTCGACCACACGCCGATCGAGGTGACGCTGGCCGACTATTACGCCGGCGACTGGGTCGACAAGTTCGACGAGCTGAAGACGGCCCACGGCGAGCGCCAGGTCGTGGTCAACGCCGGCGCCTATGCGCTCGGCCGCAAGACCGACGAGCAGATCATCGATGCGCTCGACGGCTCGGCCAACTATGCCGGCGACAAGACGGACGGCCTGACCAGGGCGAAGGTCCTGGCGGCCTTCGAGAAGCTGGGCGAGGCCGACGTGCCGGACGACGGCGAGCGCTTCGCCATCGTCGGCTGGAAGCAGTGGTCGGACCTGCTCGGCATCCAGGAGTTCGCCGACTCCGACTATGCCGGCGCGGACGAGCTGCCGTGGCGCGGCGCGCAGGCCAAGAAATGGCTGGGCGCCCTGTGGATGCCCCATTCGGGCCTGACCAGGGACGCCGACAACGTGCGCGCCTGCCACTGGTACCACCGCACCGCGGTCGGCCACGCCAGCGGCCAGAACGTCAAGTCCGACGTCTCCTGGCACGGCGACCGCGCCGCCTGGTTTGTCTCCAACTGCATGAGCCAGGGCGCCGCCCTGATCGACGCCGCCGGCGTCATCACCCTGCGCTGCCTGGAGAGCTAGGCGCGCGGCCCTCCTTCGAGACGGGCGTTTCGAGACGGCCCTACGGGCCTCCTCAACGCCCTCCTCAGGATAAAGCTGAAAGTGTTGAGTCAATACAACTCTTCATCCTGAGGAGAGGCTGAGGAGCGGTCCGAAGGATCGCGTCTCGAAGCCTCGTCTCGAAGGACCGCTCCCGAATACACCACCGAACCCCGCGCCGCTGCCGGCCGCGCGAAGGAATTGCCATGCCGTTTTTCGACTTCGACCCTGCCTACAACCGAGCGCCCGCGCTGCCGCCCGATGCCTCCCGACGGGCGGCGGCGGCGCCGGGCCGGAAGGCGATGCGCGTCGGCCGACGATATTGCAACGCGCCCTTCCGGCCCGTTTCCCTGCCCTGGATCCCGGTCCGGGGCATTTTTTTCCGAACCCTCTGAAAGGATCGAAACTATGGCCTACAAAAGCGACAATCTGAGCGTTCTCGCCTACGCCAACGGCTTCACCCTCTGGCATTACACGACGCCGGACGCCGCGGGCACGGTCGACACCGCCGGCTACTTCGACGACGCCGCGGACATGCTGCGCACCGGCGACATGGTGCTCGCCAATACCGAAACCGGCGGCAGCGCCAGGGCCGGCCTGTTCCTCGTCAACAGCGCCTCCGGCGGCAGCGTCGATGTCGCGGACATGCTCCGTGTCGGCGGCACCGACTCCGACTGACCGGACCGCAGTCCTGCCCCGTCATTCCCTCAACGCCGCCGGCCGGCTTCGTGTCCGGCCGGCGGCCAACCGGAGTTTAACGTGATCGATTTCGCCTGCTTGCCGTCGTCGCGCCGGGCGGCGGTTGTCCTCGCTCTGGCGCTGCTGACCGCCGGCCTGTTCACCGCACTGGCGCAATGCGGCGCCGATGCGCCGGCTCTGGCCGGAGTCCTGCAGCCGCAGGTTCAACCGGCAGACCGGCGGCATTCGCAATGACTGGCCGCAACAGCGTCGCCGACGCGGTCCGCGCCGCCGTGCGCGACGAGGCCCGGGCGCTCGGCCTGCTCGGCAACGGCGACCGGGAGCGGCTGATCCGCATGGAAGAACGCCACCGCACGGTCGAGCAGCGGGTCAAGGCCATCGAGGTCAAGATCGACGCGCTGGCCGGCGAGCTCAAGGGGCGGGACGAGAAGGCGGAGAAGAAATTCGTCACCAGGGCCGAGGCGACCGACGTGATCGGCGACGTCCGCAAGGTCCGCTGGATGATCGTCGCCGCCGTCGTCGCCGCGCTGCTGGCCGTCGCCCTGCAGGGCCGGGCGGCGTTTTGACCGCGGCCGATCCGGGCGCCGAACCTTTCACTCGGATTCCGCCCTTTATGGATAGACCTATCTGTTTTTCCGACGAGGAGACCCCGATGCCCCCGCCCTTCCGCTCCCGCACCGCCGGGGCCTTCGCCGACGAGCTGGACGCCTTCGACTTCGGCGAACTGCGCCTGACCGGCGTCCATGTCCATCACACCTACCGGCCCGATCACGAAACCTTCCGGCAGCTCGGCGGCCGGCGCTGCGTCGCGGGCATGCACCGCTACCACACCGGCGCGCTCGGCTGGTCCGACATCGCCCAGCACGAATCGGTCGGGCCGGACGGCTCGATCTGGTCCGGGCGC
Source organism: Alphaproteobacteria bacterium (assembly GCA_965249845.1). Classification (GTDB taxonomy): domain Bacteria; phylum Pseudomonadota; class Alphaproteobacteria; order Bin65; family Bin65; genus Bin65. The sequence goes on along the minus strand of CBDFNA010000003.1, from coordinate 1,774,397 downwards.
GACTGGCAACGGCCGCCGGCCAGCTCGCGCGGCTATAACGGCACGCCCCGGCGCCATCCCTTCATGTTCGAGATGATAGGCGATTTCGAAACCGTCGAGGACGCGGTGCACGACCGGCTGACCGGGCCGCAGCGCGACGCCGCCACCGGCATCTGCGCCCTGGTCTGCCAACGCTTCGGCCTCAGGCCCGGCGACGCCGTGAAATTCCACCGCGAGCTGGGCGAACGCTGGAAATCCTGCCCCGGCAACCTGATCGGCAAGGACGCCTGGATCGCCGACGTCGAAGCCTGGGATCCGGACCGGGATAGCGACCGGGATGTCGACCGGGATGTCAGTCGAGCGCCGTCTGACGCGACAGTTGCCGATCTGCCGGTTGCAACCGCCCGGCTCTACGAGGTCCGCACCGGCGACACGCTGTGGTCGATCGCCGGCCGCCACGGCCTGTCGCTCGCACAGCTTTGCGAATGGAACGACCTCGATCCCGCCCGCCCCATCCATCCGGGCGCCGTGCTGACGCTTCCGGCCGGCGCCCGGGAAATCGCGCAAGAAGGAGAAACGGCATGACTGTCGAAGCCTCTGCCGAAAACGCCGCGAGCGCGCCCTGTCCGCAATGCAGCGCGCTCGATCCCCCGATAGCGCCCCCGCCTGCGCCCCCGCCTGCGCTTGCGCCCACCGATCCGGACCATCCGCAATGGGTGCGGCGGCGACGCAAGCTCAACATCATGTTCGGCAGCAGTCTCGCGACCTTTCTCGGCGTCGGCATCGCCGCCATCGTCAACATGGCCGGCGGCCGGCCGATCGACCCGAACGCCGCGTCCGTCATGTGGCCGCTGGGCAGCGTCGCGGCCGCCGCGACCGGCATCTATGTCTGGCAGGGCGTGCAGCGGACCGGCTGGCAGAACGGCCGCCAGAACGACTGGCGGGGCGGGCGGCGATGATCGCCCTCGCCGCCGGCCTGGCCGCCACCCTCTGGCGCGTCGTGGGGCGTTCAGGCCCTGTCCGCCGGGCGCTCGCCGTCCTTTCCGCCCTCGCCGCCGCCGGCTTCGTCCTGTGGCGCGCCCTGCGCTCGGCCGAGCAGCGCGGCGCACGCACCCGCCAAGCCGAGATCGACCGCCACACCCTGGAGAAAATCGACCATGCGAACCGTGCTGAAACCGATGCTAATTCCGGTTCTGCTCGCGACCGCCGCCTGCACGACCGCTTCGACCGGGACTGACACGAGCTGCCGGATCTTCCGGCCGATCTTCTTCTCGGCCCGCAACGACACGCCGGAAACCGTACGCCAGGTCAAGGCCCACAACAGCAAATGGGTCTGCATCTGCGAAGGCGACTGCCCGGCCGGGCGTAGGCGGGGGTGAAGTGCAAACCCGGCAGCGTCATCCGTCCTTCGAGACGGGGCTTCGAGACGCGGTTCTCCGAACCGCTCCTCAGCCCCTCCTCAGGATGAAGCTGCAAGGTGCGAAACAAACACTAGCCTTCATCCTGAGGAGGCCATTGAGGAGCAGTGCGCAGCACTGCGTCGCGAAATGGCCGTCTCGAAGGACGAAACACCCGTCTCGAAGGGCGCTCTTCCCCGATCCCCCTCCGTGCCGCCCCGGACGACCGCAGGTCGATCCGGGGCCCAGAGCCACGGGCCAGCTTGCCCCCGGTCCCGACCCAAATTGAACCTGCCAGGCGCTCGATGCTAGCTGGAAAGGTCCACGTCCGCCCCTTCATCCGCCGGGTAGTTCAATTCGATGAGAACGCCGTTCGGGTCGTGGACGAATACCTGGTGCAGGTTGACATCCGGCACCTTGCGATGGCGGGCGGGAACTCCGTGTTTTGCCAGCGTCTCAATCATGTCCTGCAGGCCCGTGGCCTCGAAGGCGATGTGATCGATCGAGCCCGTGGCGGTGTCCGCGGAGCCGTCGCGGACGTGATCGACCTTGTCGAGATAGTCCCTGTGCTCGGCCAGATGGACCACCGCACGGTCGCCCAGATAGATCCAGTAGCCGGCGAAATCGAAGGGCGGCCGGTGGCCATCCGCGAGGCCCAGAACATCGACATAAAAGTCGCGGGTTGCCTCAAGATCGTCGGCAACCACGAGAAAGTGGTTGAGGTTTTCCAGGGCCATGGTCGGCTTCTCCACGCAGATCGTATCGAGCGGGCATTCCGGTTCTCACCGGCATAGCGAAGTCGAACCGATCGATATCGGTCGCCGGTTCCAGGACGCTTAGTTGGTATTGCAGCATTTCGGGATCAACGAAGCCGGCGCTCAGGAGAGGCGAAAGATCAGGGGCAAGCCGGCATTCGCCCTGCCCCCTCAGAATGTCGCGACGATCTTGCCGAAGACGTCGCGGGCGCGCAGGCGCTCCAGGGCGACGGGGAAGTCCGCCAGGGCGATCTCGCTGTCGATGACCGGCGCGATGCCGGCCGCCATCTTGTCCAAGCTTTCCCGGCAGTTGCGGACGCTGGAGCCGAACGACCCGATGATCCGTAGCTGCTGCTGGAACAGCGCATAGAGGTTGGTCGGTGCAGAGATGCCGCTGGTCGAGCCGCAGGTCACCAGCCGGCCGCCGCGCTTGAGCGAAAGCAGGCTGCCGGGCCAGGTGTCCGGCCCGACATGTTCGAAAACCACATCGACGCCCTGCCGCCCGGTCAGCCGCCTTACCCGGCCCTCGAAGCGTTCCTCGCGATAGTCGATGACATGGTCGGCGCCCAGCGCGGCGGCCTTTGCCGCCTTCTCCGCGCTACCAACCGTCGTGATGACGGTGCAGCCGATGGCCTTCGCCATCCGGATCGCCGTCGAGCCGATGCCGCTGCCGCCGGCGTGGACCAGGATCGTCTCCCCCGGCTCCAGCTTCGCGTTGTCGAACAGCATGTGCTGGACCGTGGCGAAGGTGACGGTCGTGCAGGCCGCCCGGACCGCGCTCACCCCCGCCGGCACCGGCAGGACACGCGCCGCCGGGGCGAGCAGCCGTTCGCGCGCCAGCCCGTCGACATGGAAGCCCATGATGCCGCCGATATCCGCGCACAGATTTTCCTGCCCGGCCGCGCAGCTCCGGCAGGCGCCACAGAACAGGCCTGGATAGACGATTACGAGATCGCCCGGCGCCACATGATTGACGCCCGGCCCGACCGCCTCGACGACGCCGGACCCTTCGACGCCGACGATCAGCGGCAGGCTGCGCTTGGCGAAGGCCATGCCGCGCAGGCCGAACAGGTCGATATGGTTGAGCGACAGCGCCCGCATGCGTAGCAGCACCTCGCCGTCGCCGGGCGGCGGCGGATCGGCGATCTCGTCGAACGCCAGATTCTCTTCTTCGATCAGGCGCAGGGCGCGCATCGGCGGTCTCCGGTCTCGACAGCCTCTCGATAAGGCTCTGGCGCGAATATCGGCCGCGCGCCCCGGCGTACAACCGGCCGCGCTGCCACACCCCCTGACCCTGCAACCCAAACCCGCTAACCAACAAGGAGTTTCGACAATGGCCCTGTCCGCCATTGCGCTGTGTTCGCGCGCCCTGCTGCGCCTCGGCGCCCGGTCCATCGCCTCGTTCGACGAAGGCACGGCCGAAGCCGAGGTCTGCGCCAACCTGTATCCCGTCGCCCGCGACGCCCTGCTGAGCGCCCATCCGTGGAACTTCGCGACCGGCCAGGCCCGGCTGGCGCGGCTCAGCGCCGTGCCGGTCGCCGATTTCAGCCACGCTTTCCAGCTGCCGGGCGATTTCCTGCGCGTGCTGTCCGGCGGCGGCGGCGGCCGGGGCCGCGGCCTGGCCTACCGCATCCACGAGCGCCGGCTACACGCCAACGCGGAGAGCGTCACCCTCACCTACATTTTCCGGCCGGACGAAAGCACCTTCCCGCCCTTCTTCGACCAGACGCTGATCCACCGCCTCGCCGCGGACTTCTGCCTGCCGCTGACCGAGAGCACCAGCCGCGCCGAGCTGCTCGAGAAGATCGCCGAGGCAAGCTGGCGGCACGCCCGCCTGATCGACGCCCAGGAGGAAACGCCCCGGGCCATCGAGGACTTCGCCCTCATCGCCGCCCATGGCGGCGGCACGGGTCCGGCCGGCTGAAGCGGAGGTTCGCCGGGCCGCTTCGCCCAAACCGTCCGCCGGGGCTTACTGCCCCCACCCTTCCCGACCGCGCAATTCCGCCTCGCGGCCCCGCCCCTCCCCGACTTTTCGACAGTTCGCACTGCAAATCCGGCCGGTCATTCGCACGACCGGCCGGGCGTGCGGTTCGCACGCGCTTCTGAAGGAAATCTGCGCCCGCATGTTCGATGATCTGCAAGACCTGTTCGGCCATTCCAACGCCTTCGGGCCGAACGCTGCCCGCAAACCGGCCAAGGCAGTTTCGAACAGTCCGTTCGACCGGCTGCACCCGGAGGACCGAAAAGCCCTGGCAAGCCCGGAAACCCTGCGTTCGCCCTTCGTGCGCCGCTGGCTGAAATTTCCGGACCCTGCCCCTGAAACCCTGAATGCGAGGCAGGCCAACCCACCCGGCGCCACAGCTGCCGGCGATCCGGATCGTTACGAAGTCCTGGCCGGATGGCAGGTGCCGGGCGACTGGGATCTGAAAAACCTCGGCCGCGCCGCCCTCGACAACGCCGCCAAAGCCGGCTCGCCCGATGGAGACCGACCGGCCGCGCCGCCCCTCGCCGCTGCGGCCGGAGTCGATGCGCACAGCCCGGACGGCGGGCGCAGCGCGGCCGGGCAGGTCCGTGCGGCGAAGACGATCCGTGCCCGGGCGGCGCTATCCCGCCCGGCGCGCCCGAAGAAGCCGGCCAATGGCAAGACGGCGGGTAAAGGAGCGGGCGGCCTCGGCGTATCCGCCCCGGCGTCGACCCCGGCGCCGACGATTCCTGCCAGGGGCCGGGCGCTGGGCGAGCCGGAAGACCTGGTCGACGGCCCGGCCGCCGGCCTGCCGGCCGCGCTCTGGCGCGAAATCGGCAGCCGGCTTCTCGACGCCCGGGACCGGATCAAGCAATCGAGCATCGATCTGGAACAACAGGTCGGCGACGATGCGAATGCCCACGACGCCGGCGTTATCGCCACGGCCCAGGGCGCCGACACCAAGCTCCCCGGCAATACGGAACGCGCCACCGTCAACAGCGCGCTTCTGGCGGGCGCCAAATACCGGCAGAACCGGGCCGCCAGGGCGAAGGAAAACGAAACCGCAGCGCCCCTCGCGGCTTACCGCAACCGCTACCTGACATTCCAGCGCGAAGCCGCCCATGCGCGCAACAAGGCCCTGCGCGCGCGCTTCGCCGGCGACGACCTTGCCGCCCGCCGCTACGAACGCGACGCCGAGGGCTATCGCAATGCCGCCGAGGCGACCCTCGACGACGCCCGGAACGCCGGGATCGATCCGCAGCAGGTCAAGGCGGAGCATGCAGGCTCCGGCGACGGCAGCCCCGATGCCGGCGCACCGGAGAACGAAGGCAGCGCCGCCGGCAATGGCGACCCGACCGGTGAATTCACGGACGTTGCCGCAAATGACCCAATAGGAGGCCAGACCGGACCGAAAAATTCCGGAACGGCGGACTGGAACGGCGGCGACGAGAGCGCGCTCCGGCAACAACTGATCGAGCGGCAGCGCACCGAAAAGACCGCCGACCTGAAACGCCGCCTGCATGTCCGCGACCCTCAGGCGTTGATTGCGGCCGTCGCCGACGTGCGGACCGCCCTGAAGCAGGCGGGCGACGATCCAATTGCGCGCAAAGCGGCGCTGGCAGCCTTCGAATCGAAGCTGCAAACCATCGGCGCCGGCCGTCACGCGGCCGTGGCCCTTACACCGCTGGTCCGCGACCCCGCCTTCGCCTCGGGCGAGGTGCCGGCCGGCGACCTCGTCTTTCGGGCGCTGACCGGCTCGACCCCGAAAGCCGCGGCCGAACGGGAACAGCGCGAAAGGCGGAACCGCGCGCTGGAAGCAGAACGCCAGGCCAGGGCAGCAGCGGCGAAGGCTCGCCTCAAGGCGCAACGGACCGAAGCGACAAAGCAGTTCGCGCCGATCGCCGCTTCATTGAAAGACCCGGCCAAACGTCAGGATGCGTTGCGCCAGGGCTTCGCCATTGCCCGGAAACAGGGCGCGATGCCCCTGCAACTCGCGGTCTGGCTCGAAAAGCGGCTTGCCGAACCGGCCTCGGGCTGGGCACCGAAGGACTATGCGTCCGACAGCCGGCCCGGCCTGACGGTTGCGGCGGCGGCCGAGGTCGAGCGGCTGCGCCGGGAGCATCCGGAGATCTGGGCCCGGCTGCCCGCCTCGGTGCGGCGCAAGGCGGCGGCGATCCGCGCGGTGCAAGCCGGCGCGGAGTTTGGCGCTCCGATAGACGCCGCCGCCTCTCCCGACGACCGCGCCCGCGCCATCCTGATGCAGGCCGACCGGGCGCTGCGCGAGATCGGCGGGGAACTGCACCGGAAAGCGGCCCGGCAGGCCATCCGCGAGGGCTTCGACCTGCTGACCGACTTCGCGCCCATCGTCGGCGATATCAAGGCGGTCGTCGAGGCGCGCGACTATCTCCGCCAGGCCGAAGCGGCGGAGAAAGCCGGCGACAGCGACAAGGCGGCGAAGCTGCGCGGTCTGGCCGGCATCTCTATCGCCACAATCCTGCCGTGGATGCGCGGGCTGAGGGCGGTAAAGGCTGTCGCGCGGATCGTCCGGGTCTCGCGCAAGCTGAAAGCCGAAGCCGACCCGGTCCTCGTCCGGCTGGACGCGCTGGCCCCCGGCCGCATCCGCGACCGGCTCAGGAACAAGCGGCCGCCGGCGGTTCCCGACAACCATCCCGATCTCGATCGCTTCAAGGGCGACTTCTCCCATTCGCCGATGACCCTGGACTTCCGCGCCAAATTCGAGGCGGACGCCGGATGGCAGAAGCATCGGGCCAGGACCCGCGGGCGAGTCGAACGCGGCATCGAAAACAAATGCCAGCCGATCCGAGGGCTCAAGAACGGCGATGTCGCCAGGATCGGCGATGTCCGGCTCTTCGAACGCAACGGCGAGTCTTATGCCCGCGGCCTTGACGACATCGAGCGGAAGATCGGCCGGAAGCCGAAGGAGGGCAAGGGCCTGCCGGTTGACAATAAACCCCATCTCGAAAAGGATGTGATCTACGGCGAGTCGCGGGACGGCGGCCGGGTGATCGAGATCGCGGTGCGCGACAAGAATACCGGCAAGGAGTTATTCCGCAACTCTGTCTACTATAGCCGCTACGGCGTGCCGGAATTCGAGGCCAAGGGATCCTTCTGGCTGCCGCCGGAGAAGATGGCGTCGAAGCCGGATGGCCAGAGAATATGGATTCAGGACCGGTTGCGTGAAATGGCTCAAGACAGGAAACGACATCGGGAACTCAGAAGAATGGGTTTTACTGCACGGCAAATCGAGATTCTCAGAGTAAAGGGCTACAAGAAGGATTTGGGCGTCGAAATACACCACGACTACCAGTTGGGAAGGATGATACTGGTAGACTCGGAAACGCATACCCGTTTTGCCCACGTCGGCGGCGGAAAGCTGTGGGGAACAAAACAACAACTTTTGGCTGGAGAAGCGAAATGAAACTCGAGGAAATGCCTCTTTATTTGACGCAGGAGCTTTTCGGAAACCCGCTTCGAATGCCGACCGTATCGGAGGTCAACGAGTATGCAGGCACATTGGGAGTCCGCTTTCCCGAAAAGTATGTCTCCTTCGTTGTCCAATATGCCGGTCATCAGGTTGCACAAGATGTCGGCTATGCGGTGATCGACCAGCTTTTTGACGGCACTCTTGACGCGTACCTGCATGATATCGGCCTATTCCTCCACTACGACGACGAACGGGATTACAAATACTCCGTCCAGAATAAACATTTATTCTACGCCGAAGAATTTGGCGTGCCGGATTTCGTACCGTTCACTTCAACGGATGTCGGAGGCGAAATCGGGTTCGACTTTAGCGAGTCGCGGGTACAGCCGAAAATTGTCACTTCGAACATCTATGGCGGCGTGCCGGACGATGACGATCTGATACTCATGCCGGTCGCCGCCTCGTTCGACGAATTTGTGGACAAGTTGATGACCAGAAAAGATTTCGTAGCCAGATACGGTTCCAACAACTGAAGCAGTCCCGCCTCGCCTGTAGACGCGCCTGACGGAACCCGGATCGGGCTGGGCACCGAAGGACTATGCGTCCGACAGCCGGCCCGGCCTGACGGTTGCGGCGGCGGCCGAGGTCGAGCGGCTGCGCCGGGAGCATCCGGAGATCTGGGCCCGGCTGCCCGCCTCGGTGCGGCGCAAGGCGGCGGCGATCCGCGCGGTGCAAGCCGGCGCGGAGTTTGGCGCTCCGATAGACGCCGCCGCCTCTCCCGACGACCGCGCCCGCGCCATCCTGATGCAGGCCGACCGGGCATTGCGCGAGATCGGCGGGGAACTGCACCGGAAAGCGGCCCGGCAGGCCATCCGCGAGGGCTTCGACCTGCTGACCGACTTCGCGCCCATCGTCGGCGATATCAAAGCAATCGTCGAGGCGCGCGACTTTCTCCGCCAGGCCGAAGCGGCGGAGAAAGCCGGCGACAGCGACAAGGCGGCGAAGCTGCGCGGTCTGGCCGGCATCTCCATCGCCTCCATCCTGCCCTGGATGCGCGCGCTCAGGGCCGGGAAAGCCGTCGCGCGGATTGTGAAAGTCTCGCGCAAGCTGAAAGCCGAAGCCGACCCGGTCCTCGTCCGGCTGGACGCGCTGGCCCCCGGCCGCATCCGCGACCGGTTACCGAACAGGCGCACGCCGGCGGTTCCCGACAACCATCCCGATCTCGACCGTTTCAAGGGCGATTTCGCCCATTCGCCGACGACCCTGGACTTCCGCGCCAAATTCGAGGCGGACGCCGAATGGCAGAAGCATCGGGCGCGGACAAAGGGGCGCGACGAACAGGGAATCAAGTACAAGGGCACCAATATAAGGACGGCCGACGAAGGCGACGTCGCAAAGATCGGCGATGTGCGGCTCTTCGAACGCGACGGCGGGTCCTATGCCCGCGGCCTCGACGGCATCGAGCGGAAGATCGACCGGAAGCCGAAAGCAGGCAAAGGCCTGCCGGTTGACAACCAACCTCATCTCGAAAAGGATGTGATCTACAGCGACTCAAGAGATGGCGGACGCTTGGTCACGATCGTCGTGCGCGACAGAAAAACGCGCAAGGAAACTTTTCGGCAAAGCGTCTACTACAACCGGTATGGACTTCCGGAGTTCGAGGCCAAGGGCTCCTTCTGGCTGCCGTCGACAAAGATGAAGACGAGCGAGGCAAACCAGAGATTATGGGTTCGCAATGAACTGAGCAGAATGGCCAAAGATCGAAATCTCTGGTCGGAGCTTCGGCGAATGGGATTCACTCGAAAGCAAATCAAAAAGATGGAAATAGATGGCTGGAAGGAAGAAGATTTTGGTATAAGGATACATCATGACTATCAACTGGGGAGGATGATACTTGTCAAATCTGAAACACATACCCGCTTCGCCCACCGCGGTGGTGGTACGTTGTGGGGAACAAATCAAAAACAAGTGAGGAGTGACTGAAATGAGGCCGAAAGATATTCCGTTTTATTACAACCCGGATCGTTTTGGAAAACCGATTCGCATGCCGACGACTAACGAGGTTCAAGCATTTGCAGACCGCATTGGCGCGCGTTTTCCAGAACAGTATGTCTCCCTTATTGTGGAACGTGCCGGGCACATTTTTCCTACAAAAATTGGTTATCCTATTGTCGAGTTGACGCTACATGGAGAAAGATATGCTTACCTGCGCGAACCTGGGATTTTATTTCACTTTGATGTTGAACGAGATTTTGAGTATTCAATTCAAATTCGACACAGGGGACTCAGCGAAAAATATGGAACGCAATTTATTGTTCCGATCTGTACCTCAGATGTCAACGAATACTCTGAAATTGCTTTTGATTACCGGAACTCGCGAATACATCCAATGATTATCGAGTTGGACTACGATAACGAAACATTGGACCATTTGGGGAACCCAACACCTGTCCCTATTGCCGATTCTTTTCCGGAATTCATCGACAAATTGATGACTGAGGAAGAGTTCGAGGCCAAGTACGGCTCCATGATGGTCTGATACGTTACGGCCCGTTTGCAGAATTAGGTCACCGAACCGGCCTCGGGCTGGGCACCGAAGGACTATGCGTCCGACAGCCGGCCCGGCCTGACGGTTGCGGCGGCGGCCGAGGTCGAGCGGCTGCGCCGGGAGCATCCGGAGATCTGGGCCCGGCTGCCCGCCTCGGTGCGGCGCAAGGCGGCGGCGATCCGCGCGGTGCAAGCCGGCGCGGAGTTTGGCGCTCCGATAGACGCCGCCGCCTCTCCCGACGACCGCGCCCGCGCCATCCTGATGCAGGCCGACCGGGCGCTGCGCGAGATCGGCGGGGAACTGCACCGGAAAGCGGCCCGGCAGGCCATCCGCGAGGGCTTCGACCTGCTGACCGACTTCGCGCCCATCGTCGGCGATATCAAGGCGGTCGTCGAGGCGCGCGACTATCTCCGCCAGGCCGAAGCGGCGGAGAAAGCCGGCGACAGCGACAAGGCGGCGAAGCTGCGCGGTCTGGCCGGCATCTCTATCGCCTCCATCCTGCCCTGGATGCGCGCGCTCAGGGCCGGGAAAGCCGTCGCGCGGATTGTGAAAGTCTCGCGCAAGCTGAAAGCCGAAGCCGACCCGGTCCTCGTCCGGCTGGACGCGCTGGCCCCCGGCCGCATCCGCGACCGGTTACCGAACAGGCGCACGCCGGCGGTTCCCGACAACCATCCCGATCTCGACCGTTTCAAGGGCGATTTCGCCCATTCGCCGACGACCCTGGACTTCCGCGCCAAATTCGAGGCGGACGCCGAATGGCAGAAGCATCGGGCCAGGACACGCGGGAGTGTCGAACGCGGCATCGAAAACAAAAACCAACCGATCCGAGGACTCAAGAACGGCAATGTCGCCAGGATCGGCGATGTGCGATATTTCGAGGACAATGGAAAGGTCTATTCCCGCCGGCTCGACGGGAACGTCAAGCAGGTCGGGCGCCTGCCGAAGGAAGGCCTGAACCTGCCCGTTCGCGACCGACCTGACCTCATGAAAGATGTGATTTACGGCGAACCGCGCAACGGCGGTCGCACAATCACGATCGTCGTTCGGGATACAAAAAAGGAGGTAGAAGAATTTCGGGAATCCGTCTATTATAACCGGTATGGGATTCCGGAGTTCCCAGCCAGAGGATCGTTTTGGCTGCCTCCGGAGAAAATGATGATGAGCTCTTCGACTAAAAAGTTTCTCATAAAAGAGAAAATGACTGAAATGGCTCGCAATAAGGAGGCATGGCCGGAACTTCGAAAGATGGGGTTTTCGCGAAAACAAATCAGGAATTTAGCGCTGGCTGGCTGGAAGGAAGAGCAATTCGGTGTGGTTATACACCAAGACTATCAGTTGGGCAGGATGATTCTCGTCGAGTCCCGAATTCATAGACGGTTCGCTCATTAAGGTGGCGGTTCGGGTTGGTGAACAAAATGGCAACTTATGAGGGAGAATAAAGATGAAACTGGAAGATAACGCGTTCTACTATAACCGTCGCCGCTTTCGATTGCCGATTCGCCGACCTACCGTAACCGAGGTCCAGGCGTTTGCCGACAGCTTGGGAGTTACCTTCCCGGAGGAATATGTTTCGCTTATCGTCAAGCGCGCCGGGCGTGTGCTTCGTGGCAATTTCGGTTATGCGGCGATCGAAGAAGCGTTGGACGGCACGTTCCACCCTATGTGGAATGAAATCGGCATTTTTCTTCACTATGATATAGAAAGGGATACCGGGTATGCGATCCAGATGCATCTTCACGAATTTCGTTCCGAAAATCACTATCCCCCCTTTCTTCCTTTCTGCACTTCCGGCGTTAGCGAACCTTTTGAAATTTGTTTTGATTTCAGACAATCGACTACACAGCCAGTAATTGTCGAAGTCGATCGCAGAAACCGATCGCAGGATAATCCTGAGGAACCATTGTTTGTTCCGGTAGCCGATTCTTTTTCTGAATTTCTGGAGAGAATTATTCCGCTCGAATATTTTCATGAGGAAATTGCTCCAAAGATAGACATACATGGAACGGTTCATGGCAATATCGGGCCAGAGCTTCACATCAGGCATTTTATAATTGGTAGAGTCAGCGATTCCGATTGGTGACTTATTCGTGTCGAAGATGTGAACGGTATATCAATTCCTGAAACGACACGAGGATACGGATTTTTTGCGGCGGTGCATTCTGCGTGAGGGGGTTCGGGCGTTTCGCTTCGACAGATTTATACGGCAAATCGGGTTCGACTTCAGCAAAGTAGCGAGAGCATCCGGGCGAATCCAGTTCTGACTGGGCGCCGGAGGACTATGCATCCGACAGCTGGCCCGGCCTGACGGTTGCGGCGGCGGCCGAGGTTGAGCGGCTGCGCCGGGAGCATCCGGAGATCCGGGCCCGGCTGCCCGCCTCGGTGAGGCGCAAGGCGGCGGCTATCCGCGCGGTGCAAGCCGGCGCGGAGTTTGGCGCTCCGATAGACGCCGCCGCCTCTCCCGACGACCGCGCCCGCGCCATCCTGATGCAGGCCGACCGCGCCCTGCGCGACGTCGGCGGGGCGCAGCACTGGAAAGCTGTCCGCAGGACCGTCCGGGACGGCTTCGACCTGCTCACCGACTTCGCGCCCATCGTCGGCGTGCGCCGCACCGGCCTCTGCCGACCCCGATCCAACTGAAATAGCCGAAAGGAAATCCAGCATGCTTCCGCTCCCCCGCGGACGGCAGGCGCGCCCGTGCGCCCCGGCCGCCGCCCTCACCGCCGCCCCGGCCGAAGTTCCGCCGCGGAGGCTGCCATGACCCGGCAGCGTCTCAGCAAGACCAACTTCACATCCGGCGAGATTTCCGCCGAGCTGCTCGGCCGCGGCGACCTGACGGCCTATGACAACGGCGCCGCCCTGCTGCGCAACGTGTTCATTCTGCCGACCGGCGGGGTGACGCGGCGGCCGGGCCTGCGCTTCGTCGGCCGGCTGCAGAACGCCATCGCCCGCGTCGCGGACGGCATCGCCGCAAGCGCGCCGAAAGGCGGCGACGCCGCCGACGCCGCCGACGCCCATGACGGCGATCCGGCGACCTTCCTGGAAACGACGGCCCGGATCGGCACGGCCAACCCCTATGTCGCAGTTCGGTTGGACCTCGGCCAGCCGCGCGCGATCCTGTTTGCCGATGCGGCCGATATCGCGCTGAGCGATGGCGCGGCCTCCGACGAGTTCCGCATCCAATACTCGGCCGACGCCTCCGCCTGGTCGGATTTCGGCCCGGCCTTCGGCGTGAGCGGACGGGCCGAGTCGGTGCGCCGGACCGGGCCCGGAAACACCGCGGTCACGGCCCGCTACTGGCGGGTCGCGCGCGTCGGCTCGACCGACCTTTCGGCCGCAACCGTTTCCCTCGCCGCTTTCGATCTCTGGACCGATTCCGGCGCCGCTTCGGCCGGGCGGCTGATCGCCTTCGCGTTCAACACCGAGCAGACCTATCCCGGATTATTCACGGCACGGCGTGAAAGAGGTGGTGAGCGTGGATTAAACTGTTGAGATTCCGTATGATTCTGGTGTCTGGCCAAGACCATACGGCAACAGGGAAACCCGGCTCACCATGGATGAGATTACCGCCTATCTCCCCGGACTGTCACCCGTCGAGAACAAGGAACTGTGCGTCCGGTTCGACGGCGGCCGGCTGTCGTCGGACGGCGGCGTGCTGGTGCTGCGCGAGATCGAGAAGCGTCTCGGCCTTGCCGCGCGCCTAGCCGGTTGCCTGTCCGATGCGCGCGATCCAGCGAGCACCACCCACTCATACGCCGACATGATCGGGGCGCGCATGTTCGCCATCGCCTGCGGATACGAGGATTGCGACGACCTCGACGTGCTGCGCTTCGATCCGGCGTTCAAGCTGGCCTGTGGTCGCCTGCCCGAGAGCGGTCGCGATCTGATGTCGCAGCCGACCTTGTCCAGGCTCGAGAACGCCCCATCATGGCGCGAACTGGCGCGCATGGGGCTGACGATGATCGATCTGTTTTGCGACAGCTTCGAGCGCGTGCCCCAACGCATCGTGCTCGACATTGACGATACCCCTGATGCCGTCCACGGCGGCCAGCAACTGGCACTGTTCAACGCCCATTACGACGAGTACTGCTTTCAGCCCATCCACATCTTCGACGCGGCGACCGCCAAGCCGGTGCTGTCGCTGCTGCGTCCGGGCAAGCGGCCATCCGGTGACGAGGCGGCGCGGGTCTTGCGCCACGTCATCGGCCGCATCCGGCGCCATTGGCCCCGGGTCGAGATCGCGGTGCGTGGCGACGGCCATTACGGCACGCCCGAGGTCATGGACCTGCTGGAGGATCAGGGCCACGGCTACATTCTCGGGCTTCCCGGCAACGCCCGGCTGAGCGAGATCGGCCAGCCGTGGTGCGAGGACGCGGCGCTGCGCCGGGTGCAATCAGGCAAGGACAAGGTGCGCCGTTTCTTCCAGACCGGCTACCAGGCCAAAAGCTGGTCACGCGAGCGCAAGGTCGTTGCCCGCGTCGAGGCCACCGCAAGGGGGACGGATGTCCGCTTCGTCGTCACCAACCTGCCGGGCCGCGCCAAATTGCTCTACGAGAGGGTCTATTGCGCCCGTGGCCGGATGGAAAACATGATCAAGGAGCACAAGCTCTACACCAAATCCGACCGCACCTCGTGTCACCGATGGGAAGCCAACCAGTTCCGGCTGTTCCTGCACACCGCCGCCTATTGGCTGCTGCATCAGTTGCGCCGGACCGCGCCCCGCCGCTCGCCGTGGCGCACCGCGACGTTCGAGACGCTACGACGGGCATTCCTCAAGATCGCCGTGCGCATCGAGGAGCTCAACACCCGCATCAAGATCGCCCTGCCCTCGGCCTACCCATATCGCAACGCCCTGATCGCGATGGCCGCCTCCATCGCCGCCCAAGGCCCCTGATCCAAGCGGCGCGTGCCGCCGGATGAACCTCGAACGTCAATCTCCAACCCGTAACGAAAACCCGCCCCGAAAGCCGCCGTCAACCCGGCCGATACCGCTCGCCTCGCTCAAATCGGCCGCCAAGCGTGAATAATGCGGGCTAGCTGCTGACGCTGACCGAGCGGAATATCGCGGTCTACGCCGGCGATGTCCGGATCGCCAACCTGCCGACGCCCTGGACGGCGGCCCAGGTCAACCAGGTGGTCTGGGCCCAGAGCGCCGACACACTGTTGATGACCCATCCGGAGACGCCGCCGCTCAAGGTCGCCCGCACGCTGATCGGCGACGGCCCTGCGGCGGTCGAGGACTGGCGCGTCGGCGCCTGGCGCTTTCTCGAGGAAGACAGCAAGGACGAAGACGGCGAAGACATCGGCACGGCGCTGCGCCAGCCCTACCATAAGTTCGCCGATCCCGAGATTACGCTCAAACCGTCCGGCACCGATCGCGATGCCAATATCACGCTGACAGCCTCCGAGGCCGTGTTCGACAGCGGCCATGCCGGCCAGCGCCTGCGCCTCGGCGGGCGGCAGGTCGAGGTGACGCAGATCCATTCGCCGACTCTGGCATCCGCCACAATCAAACAAACCCTTCTATCCCGAGATGCGACCAGGGATTGGGAAGAGCCCGCTTTTTCCGCCCGCCGCGGCTGGCCGGCCACGGTCGCCTTCCATCAGGACCGGCTGGTGATCGGCGGCTCGCGCGATCTGCCGAACCGGATCTGGCTGTCCAGGTCCGGCGACCTGTTCAACTTCGATCTTGGCGAAGGGCTGGACGACAACGGCATCGAGTTCGCCATCCTGAGCGACCAGGTGAACGCGGTGCGCGCCGTCTTCTCCGGCCGGCACCTGCAGGTTCTGACCTCCGGCGCCGAATGGATGGTGACCGGCGATCCGCTCACGCCCGGCAACATCCAGCTCAAGCGCCAGACCCGCACCGGCTCGCCGGTCGACCGCTACGTCCCGCCGCGCGATGTCGACGGCGCCACCATGTTCGTCGCGCGCAACGGCCGTGAACTGCGCGAGTTCCTGTTCGCCGATGTCGAGCAGGCCTACCGGGCCAACGACCTCGCCCTGCTGGCGCGGCACCTGATCGACACCCCGGTCGATCAGGATTACGACCCGCTGGGCCGCCTGTTCCACATCGTCATGGCCGACGGCGCACTGGCGACGGTCACGGTCTACCGCGCCGAAAAGGTGACCGGCTGGAGCCGTCAGGAAACCGCCGGAAAATTTCTCGCCATCGCGGTTGTGGACAACACGGTCTATACACTTATCGACCGGGCCGGCGGCCGGTTCATCGAACGGTTCGATGCTGCGCTCGCCACCGATGCGGCGCTCACCGGAACGGACGAAGCCGCCAAACAGGTCTGGAGCGGGCTCGATCATCTTGAGGGCGAGACGGTTGCCCTGGTCGCCGACGATGCGGTGCGACAGCCGCTCGCCGTGAGTGGCGGCGCCGTCGCGCTTACCCGGCCCGCCAAGACCATCGAGGCCGGCCTGCCCTTTACCAGCCGGATCCGCGCCCTGCCGCCGGTCGTCGCGACGCCGCGCGGCGCGAGCCACGGCTCGCCCATACGCCTGATCGAGGCCGTGTTCCGCCTGCTCGAGACCCGGATGCTGCGCATCGACACCGGCGCCGGCCCCCGGACGATCCCGTTCCGGGCGCTCGGCGCCTCCGGCCTGCTCGACGCCGCGCCGCCGACCTTCACCGGCGACGTCGCCATCCGCGCCCTGGGCTGGCTGACCGGCGCCGAGCCGCCCTGGTCGCTCGAACAGGCCGATCCCCTGCCCTTCACCATCCTCGCCGTCTCGACCGAACTGAAGGTCGGCGACTGATCGACGGCGTTCCCGCCGCACTGCCCACCGCCCCGAAATTGCAACCATCGAAAGAACCGACCATGGCCTCCCTTACCGCCCTGTCGACGGCGCTCTCCGCCGTCAGCACCCTCGCCGGCGCCGCCATCTCCGCTTCCCAGGCCGATCGGGCGGCGCGACAGCAGATCGAAGCGCAGAACCGCGAATACGAGATGCGGGGACGCCAGATGAAATTGCAGCACGAGATCGAGGAACGCCGGCGCAAGCAGGAGCTGAAAGAAGCCGCAGCCACCCGGCGCGCGCGCTATGGCGGCGCGGGGATCGCCGCCGCCGGCGGCTCCTCCGCGGCGCTGCTCGCCGGCCTCCGGCGCAAGAGCGCCAAGGCCGGCGCCGAAGCAGCGGACGAAAAGCGGCTCGGCCTGCAATCCAATTTGCTGAGCGTCGAAAACAGCAACCGCCGGGCGCTCCAGAACGCGGCCTTTGCCGGCGAAAAAGCCGGGTTCAACGCAACCTTCGGCCTGGCCGGCAACATCGTCGACGGTCTGAAAGAGATCAAGAGAGAGAAGAAATAGCGTCGCCGCTGCGCTCGCTGCCCCTTCCGCCCGTAGTCGCCTCGCCTTTAGAAAGAACAAAACATGTATAATTACCCTCTCGCCCACGGTATCGGCCCCGGGGAATGGAATGACAAGGACGACCTGGCCGGGTTCGGCCGGGGGCTCGAACGGGCGACCCGGCTCGATCCCTGGCTGCCCCACGCCTGGCCGATGGCGGCCTTCCCCGAAGCGCACACGTCCGACGGCTACATGCCCGGCTTCGGCGGCGCCCTGCGCGGCTTCCAGATTGACGCCGGCCTCTATCCCGACGGCGTCGCCCGGCCCGGCGGCCCGACCGAACGCGCCCTCGCGGCGGCGCTCGATCCGGATCGGGGCGGCAGGTCGATTTCGGCCGACGAGGTTTATCGCGGCGCCCCGCCCGGCACGACAACCATGCCGACCGGGCGACCGGCGGACGGCGGCGTGAAGGCGGCTGCGGAATTGCGGAAACTGGCGCAGCGCGCAGCAGCAGCCGGAGCGCCTAACAGCCGGGACGGCGGCAAGAGCAGCAGCAATGGCGGCGCGGGCGCCAGCCGCCAGCCGGTCGCCACGGTGCCGCCGCCGCGCATCCGGCAGCCGGTCGGCGAGGGCGGGGTCAATACGCATGACGACCTGCTGCAGGCCCAGCGCAATCTCGCCCGGCTCGGCTATGCGCCGCCCGTCGCCGGGATCGGGGAGACGCTGGCGGCCCGAAGCGCCGCAGTGCAGGCCGGCCTGCGCGCCTACCAGGAGGCCAAGGGCCTGAAGACCGACGGGCGTATGGACCCTGACGGCGCGACCGAGCGCCAACTGCATCGACAGATCCAGGCTCAGCAGAAAATCCTCAAATCGCAGATGGTGGCCGACGCCAAACGGGCAGCGAACGATCTGGCCGGGGGCGGCGCGCCCGGCGGCGCCGAAAGCACCGCCGCCAGAACCCTCGGCGCCCGCATGACCGGCGCGAAGGTCGAGACGGCCCAGAAACAGGCCTACGCCGAAGCCCTCGACCGCATGAAGCGCGGGATGGCCGACGCAACCGCGCGCAGCGGCGCGGAAGCCGGGGCGCCGGCGACGGCCGCCACAGGGTCCGTTGCGAAGGCAGACGGCGAGATCCGGATCGACGAATTCCCCGGCGCCGGAACCGCGCCGGTCCCCGCAAACGGGACGCCGGTGGAGGCAAAGGCCGGAACGGGCGGGAACCGATCCGCTGCCGGGCGCGACCAGCACACGGCGGACACGCCCGCGAGCCCCGGAAAGCCGGCCGACGCAACCGCCGGCGCCGAGAAAAACCGACCCCAGGGAATCGCCGCCCACCCGATCGTCCGCGCCAGAATGCGCCGCGCCGAACAACTTGCCGAGGCGCGGGAACGGGCGGCACAGCGGGCGAAGGAAGCTGCACAGAAGGCCGCCTACGACGCGGATCAAGAGAAAAGCAACGACCTTCTCCGGGACCGGATTGGCACAGACGCCCTGTCGCTCACGCCGGAACGGGAAAGAAAGCTTGCCCTGGAAGTGGCGGGCGAGGCCGGTTCCCTGCCCTCGGCATCAACCGGCTGGTTCGACGAACTCGGTCAGGACGTCGAACGGGCCCAGGGGCGCAGCCTGACCGGCAACGGCGACACCGCGCACAGCGCGCAGGACCGCCGGACGCTTCTCGAAGGCTATGCCTATCTGGAGCGGGTCCGCGCCCTCGTGGAGGCGAAGCCGCACAACTGGCTGGGCGTGACGCCGCGCTGGCGGGCGCTCGCCGGCGTCGTCGAGTCCCTGGAGAAAGGCGAAAGCCCGAAGACCGAGGACGAGCGGGTCGCGCTCATGGTCCGGGCCGGGCGGCGCATCGACGAGAATTTCCGGCAATCCCGCGGCGACTCTCTGCGGCTGATCGGCGAATTTATGAGTTTCGTCCCCGGCCCCGGCGAGGCGATCGCTCTCGTCCAGGGCATCGACGCCTTCCTCGACGGCGAGCGGGCCGCAGCCGCCGGCAAGGCCGGAGAGGCGGAAAAACTCCGGGTCGAGGCCGCCATTCTCCTCGTCACGGCGATCCCGGGCGCCGGGCGCGCCGTCAGACTGCTCCACAAGGCCGCCAAATCTCTCGGCGCAAAAACCGGCCGCTCCCTGACGGCCCTCGCCGAGCGGGTGCAGATGCGCGCGCAGGGGAAGGCGGGGCGCGACCGACCGCGCTCCCCAGCTTCACGCAGGAAGAAAAACACCGAAGACGACGGCAAGGTTCCGGTCCCCGGTCCGTGGAAGCTGTGGCTGGAGCAACGATTGATCGACGTTCCAAGTCTCAAGCAGGATACCGCGCAAAAGATGCTGTTCCGGATCACGCGGCCGCGCAAAGGACTCGGCAGAAATCCCAACGTGGCACAAGTCTTCGACGGGGTGCTCCCGGAACTCACGAGAAGGCAACGAAGAAATATTCGAAAGAAGTACCGCAGAATGTTCGGCCCGGCCGGCGAACGCCATCTGGTATGGCTGATGAAGACCGCCAGCGACGACACGGTCCAGCACACGAATAAGCACTTCAAGGCCGGCGGCGTAAGATTCGGCGCCGATGCCCATACGACCTACAAATACGGCGTTACCCGCAGGAACCGGCTGGCGCCGGTCAGGAATACGGACGGCGGGACAATTTTCGACCACAAGGCCGGCGGCGGCGCGCGGACCACCAAGGCGCAGGATGAAGCGCAAGCCCGGATGAAGGAGGGTAAACCGGCAAAGGCGATGGACAAACACTGGGGTGCCAAGGCCAAGGACGTTCGTATCGCCAAGAGCGACTTCCATGAATACAACCTGCGCCAGATCGAGAAAATTATCGTCGAAGATCTGGGAATAGGGAAATATCTCACTCCGAGACAGATCGACCGGGTGATGCGGAATGTCACCGAATTGCACAAAGCCAGCATGCCGTCGCGGGCAATCAAGTTCGGGTCGGTCATGGCCTTCGTCATGATCTCGGCCGCCGTCATGGCGGCGCACAGCGATACCGGGCAGGACGACAGCGACGCCCCTTATCCGGTTACACCTTGAGGCCGATGGCGGCGGCAAGGCGGCGTGCCCGTTCCGCATTTTCTTGGCTGGTTCTGAACCATTGCTCGCATCGCAGGGCCGCACGTTCTTCGGAGTCCATATGCCATTCCGGTGTGCCGTAGTCCATGGGTCGCCGCTCCAGAAAACCCGGATCGTCCGCCTCCAGATAGTCGCGAACCTGCGCCAGTGTCATCAGGCTTCTCTCTATCGGCCATTCGATATTTGCACGCACCAGATCGTGGCGGCCTGCAAGATGATTGAACAGGGCGCTATCTTCATCGAAGTATCCCGAAGCGTGCGGCGGCCTGCTGTATCGTTCGACCGCGTAGTCATATATCGACAGCCGTTTCCCGATCCCGAAGGTCCAGGTGATCTCGGCCCAATACAGGCTCAGCAATCCGACCAGTTCCTCGAGATCGGACGGGGACGGCACGTATTCTTCGGAGTCGGGCCAACGGAATAACTCTGTGTCGCCGACGATCCAGTAGTCCACGTCATAGGCATAGTCGTGGCGTCGGTAATGGGGCGTGATCTTCACAAGGTCCCTGGCAGGGCGCCGCTCGTGGCCGAAAAATCGCAGGAACCGCTCGCGCCGGGTCCAGGGACGCGCCTCGTCGAACCGGCGGCGCAACGCGTCCACTTCCCGTTGCCGCTCCTCGTCTGCGAGGGTGTCCATAAATTGGTAGTCGTAGCCGATGGTCCCCCATGAGTGATATGGTCGTCCGCAAAAATTGTTGCGGATCGGCAACAGGCGGTAGTCCTGCGGCCGGTCGCCATAGGCCCGCCGGAATATCTCGTCCAAGCCGGCGACCACCGCGCCGTTCCCCTCCCGGATCGTGTTCAGGAAGCCCCTGGGACCCCGAAAGGTGCGGGGCGTAAATAGCTGTCCTGCGGCCGGTCGCCAGGCCCGCCGGAATAGTAACGACCGCTCCGTGGCCCTCCCGGATCGCCAGGTTCCCGCGGTAGGTGAACTGCTCCCAGGTATCCCGTCGCCTTCCAGCCGGTAGCCGGGGCGACACCTTGCGGAAGCCGTGCGCCTCCAGCGTCGCGCCGAAGCCCGCTTCCATCACCTGGACCCAAAGAGATTTCTCCGCCGCCGCCATCGCCCTGCACTACTCTAGAACATTACGGGAACTAGCACGTGGGAAGGGATAGGCTCAAGGTTTATCAGCCGCGCCCGCCCCTGCGGCGCCTTCCCGAACCGCGCCACCGGACATCCGTCAGTCGGCGCCGGCTACACTTCAAGGTCGATGGCGGCGGCCAAGCGGCGCGCCTGAATTGCGGCCCGTTCGTTGCTCCGTTTATGCAACTTGCAAATTTCGAGCAGCCTCGTTTCTCGTTCGGGATCGTCTTCCGAATAAACGTCGAGAGCGCGAGGCGGCGACGCGTCGAAATTACCCCGGAGGTCGGCAATCGTCATTTCGCCCTGCCGGACAAGTTTCATGAAATAAATCCGGGCTTTATCGCGCCGCCCCGCCAGATGATTGTACAGAGCCCACTCGAGGCAACGGTTCAGACTCACGTTTTCACTGCTGAAATTTCGGTCAACGACATCCTGGAACGCAAGCTCTCTTGAGAGATTCCATTCCCAGACATATTCGACCCAATACCGGCTCATCAGGCCGGCCAGTTCCTCCACCGACAGTTCACGCAGATGCCAGCTGCCGCCGTCGGCATTAAAGTGCTTAAAATAATGCGGTTCCTTGCTGTAGAGCTGAACGTTGGGACGGGGGCGAAACGTCCGCCGGAGTTTCCCCAACCATGTCTTCGGCCGCCGCGCCCGGCTGTCTTCTAATTCCTTCCAGTCGTGCAACGATTCGATTGTACCGACCAGATCGTAGTAGCGCCCGCCCTGATGGTGGCGGAGCGGCCGCAGGCCGAATTCCTTCGGGTTGTCGCCGAAGGCCTTCCGGTAAAGCTCTACCGAGCCGGGGATGACGGCGCCGTGGCCCTCGCACAGGCAGCTCGAGTTTCCCTTTGAGCCCCGATAGGTGAACTGCTCCCAGGTAATCCCGTCGCCTTCCAGCCGGTAGAGCCGGGGCGAGACCCTGCGGAAGCCGTGCGCCTCCAGCGTCGCGCCGAAGCCCGCCTCCATAACCTGGACCCACAGGGATTTCTCCGCCGCTGCCATCGCTCCGCACCGGGTTGGAACATACAGTGAACTAGCATGCCTGGTTAATGGGAATCAAGCCCGGACCGCTGTTCCGCTCCGACGGGAACACCGCCCCCTTCTCACCCCGCCGCCGCCAGCACCAGGCTGACATTCTGGCCGCCGAAGCCGAAGCTGTTGGACAGCGCGAATTCGACCGACTGCGCGCGCGCTTCGTTGGGCACGACATCCAGTTCGATGTTCGGGTCCGGCTCGCGATAGTTGATGGTCGGCGGCAGCAGGCCGGTCTGCAGGCTCTTCACCGTCGCCACGGCCTCGACCGCGCCGGCGGCGGTCAGCGTATGGCCGATCATCGACTTGTTGGAGCTCACGGCCAGCCGCTCCCGCGCCGCGCCGAAGACCTCGGCGATGCCGAGACATTCCATCTTGTCGTTCTCCGGCGTGCCGGTGCCGTGGGCGTTGATATAGCCGATATCCTGCGGCTGCAGCCCGGCATCGGCGATGGCCCCGGACATGGAGCGGATAATGGCCTGCCCGTCCGGGTTCGAGCGGGTGCGGTGGAAGGTGTCCGCGGCCTCGCCGCAGCCCAGGATATAGCCGAGGATCGGCGCGCCGCGGGCCTTCGCACGGTCGGGATGTTCGAGCACGAGGGCGGCCGCGCCCTCGGCCATGACGAAGCCGTCGCGGTTGCGCGAGAAGGGCTTGGCGGCCTCCTCCGGCGGATCGTTCTTGGTCGAGAGCGCCGAGAGCAGGGCGAAGCGGATCAGCGATTCGCTGTTGATGCTGCCGTCGGTGCCGACGCACAGCGCCGCCGGCCGCTCGCCGCGGCGGATCGATTCGACGCCGAGCTGGATCGCCGAGGCGCCGGAGGCGCAGGCAGTGGTGAGCGTGATCGGCGAGCCGGTGCAGCCGTATTTCTCCGCCAGCCGGTCCGCCAGCGTGCCGTTCAGGAACTTGCGATGCCAGGGCAGCGTTACTTCGCTTCCGCCCTCGCCTTCGCCGCGCCCATAGGGTCCGCCGCCCGGATCCACCGCATCGAGCAGGTCGAACCGGGATTCCCAATCGTGCTCGATCGGCGGCGCGGCCACGAACAGGTCGCCGTCGACGGCCCCGCCCGCCGCGATGCCGCTGGCGGTGACCGCCTCGTCGACCACGGCGTCCGCCATGGCATGGCTGAGCGACGGAATGGTCACCGGATCGACCGCCATGAAATCGACGCAGCCGGCGATCTGCGTGCGCAGGCCTTCGGTCGAGAAACGGGTAATCCTGCGGATGCCGGACTCGCCGCCGGCCAGCCGCCGCCAGTTCTCGTCCGCGCCGCAGCCGAGCGACGTGATCGCGCCGACGCCGGTGACGGCGACCGCGCGGGCATAGGGATCGTGGGAACCTGTCATCCTGTTGCCTCCACGAGAGCCAGGGCCTCGCCCTTGACATGTCCCCAACCGGTGACGAACGCCCGGCCGACAGGCCCGGCGCCGGCGGCTTCGACCGCGGCATCGGGCGACAGCGGGGCGAAGATCTCGCCACGTTCGACGCAGGCTGCCGCGACTATGACATTCTGCAGGAACGCCGCCTCGACCGCATGGCCGACCGCCTGGGCCATGCCGCGCACCGGCACGCCTTCGCCCAGAGCTTCGAGCATCGTCCGTTCGGCCGCGGTAATGCCGGTCGCCGCCCCGGCGCCGCTGGCGCCGCTCAGCACTGCGGTTTCCGGCCCGGGCGTGCCGATACCGAGCCTGTCGATCTGCCGGCGGGCGGTCTGCACCGGGTCGCCGGTGCGGCGGTCGGTGCGGTCGCTCTCCACGCCGCGCAGCACGGCCCGGACGGCGGCGCCGCGGGCTGTAGCGCTCTCGCGCGATTCGAGCACCAGGAAGGCGCCCGCCGCGCCGAAGCAGATGCCGGCATCGGGCCGGGTCCAGAGATCGGCGAACCCGCCGCGCAGCAGGAAGCCGCCGGCATTGTAGGAAATATGGATATCCGGGCGCGCCGCAGCGAAAGCGGCGCCGACCAGGAAAATGTCGCCCTGGCCAGCGGCGAGGCGGCGATGGGCGATGCGCAGGGCATCGACGCCGGCGGCCTCTTCGCCCATGAAGGTCCGGCTCGAACCGGAGACCTTGTGAACGATCGAGATGTTGCCGGCGAACAGATTGGGCAATTGCGCCAGGAACAGGGTTGGCCGCAGGCCGTCGGCCAGTTGCGCGGTGACCCAATCCTCGCGCTCTCTGCCATCGGTATGCTTGGGCGCGCCTTCGAGAATCTGGCGGTCCAGATCGAGATCGCGCTCGCCGCCGCCGGAGGCGACGATCATATGGGTCTGCCGGAGCAGTTCCCCGTCGCCCTTGAGGCCGGCCATGTCGAGCGCGAGCCCGGCGGCGTAGGCGCCGTACTGCATCATCGGCCCCATAGCGCGCCGGTCGCCGGGCCGCGGCACCTGGGCCGCAAGATCGTGGTCGCCGATGGTGTGGACCGGGAAAGGCGCGGTCGCCGCCTCATCGACCCGGGCTTGGCTGGCGGCCGGATCGTTGAGCGCCGCCCACCAGGCCTCAGGCGTTTCGCCGAGCGGCGAAAGCAGGCCGTAGCCGGTGATGCATACCTCGCGATCCGTCACGTAGATCCTCCGCGCCGCCCCGCCGGTGTCACCGGCGCGCCGATTTCCCGGGCCCGCGCAATCACCATGTCGCGCAATTCCGGCTTCGGAAACGGCATGGTTCTATAGCGGATTTCGCATTCCGCCGCACGCCGGTCTTCCAGGAATATCCGGCCTTCGATGGCGGCGATGCCGGAGCTGATCTGCTGGACATTCGCCTCGATCTGCAAGACCGACCCCGGTTCAACCGCCTCGCGGATACGCGCCTTGACCACCTGGATCAGGATCGGCATGTGCCGGTAGCCGTCGAGCGCCATCAGCAGGAAGCCGCCGGCCTGCGCGACCGCCTCGACCAGCAGCGTGCCGGGCATGATGGGATAGCCGGGGAAATGACCCTCGAAGACGGTCGATTTTTCCGGAACATGCGCCAGGCAGCGGATGGTTTGCCGTTCCAGGTCGATGGCCTCGACCCGGTCCACCATCTGGAAATATTCGAGATGCACGATCGATCGCCGGGCCGGATTTTTTGCGCGCCGACGGGCAGCCCGGTCAGGCGGCCTTGGCGGCCCGCAGTTCCTCGATCCGGACGACCAGATTTTTCATGACGAAAAATTCGTCGGCGTCGGCGTCGCCCTGATTGACTTCCTCCATCCACTGTTCGACCGGCATCTTGATGCCGAACTTCTTGTCGATGTCGAAGGTGACGTCCAGGAAATCCAGGCTGTCGATGCCGAGGTCGTTCACGGCATGGGAATCCGGCGCGATCTCCGCCCGGTCGATCGAGCAGATGTCGGCGATGATATCGGCGACCGAATCGAAGGTCTCCTGGCTGAATGCGGTCATCGAGGTCTCCGCTCGCAACGCGGTACACGGCTGGGAGCCGAAAGTCGTTAGACGGTTAACCGGGTGGAAAAGAATGAAATGTCAACCGGTTAGCGCACGGGCAAATCAGGGGTTCGCAGACGCTAAAACCATAGTCGCGCCGCCGGGCCGGCGGCATCGTGTGTTTTGTCGCGCCGCCGGCTGGCCCGGCTTTCCCGCCCCGGTCGCGGTCGCCGCGGCGGCGACCTGCCGACAGGGCAGGCAAATGGGTTCGGGCACAGTACCCTCAGACCGCCCCGGCAGCGCCGAGCAACAGGCCGAGCGCCGCCGCGCCGGCGAGCAGCGTGGCCGGGCCGATCCGGAAGCCGAAAGCCCCAACCAGCGCGGCGGCCGACAGGCCTAGCGCCCAGAGATTCAGCGTTTCCGGCTGCGGCACGGCGACCGACAGGCCCCAGGCCTCGAAGCGTTCGACCGTGCCGAACACCGTATGGAGGGCGAACCACAGCGCCAGATTCAGCACGACCCCGACCACGGCGGCGGTAATCGCGGTCAAGCCGGCCGACAGGGCCCTGTTTTCGCGCAGCCGTTCGACAAAGGGCGCAAACAGGAAGATCCACAGGAAACAGGGCGCGAAGGTCACCCAGGTCGTCAGCGCCCCGCCCAGCACGCCGGCGGGCAGGGCCGCCAGCACGCCCGGTTCGCGCCACGCCGCCATGAAGCCGACGAACTGGGTCACCATGATGAGCGGGCCGGGGGTCGTCTCGGCCATGCCCAGGCCGTCCAGCATCTCGCCGGGCTGCAGCCAGCCATAGGTCTCGACGCCCGCCTGGGCGACCCAGGCCAGCACGGCATAGGCGCCGCCGAAGGTGACCACCGCCATCTTGCTGAAGAAGAAAGCGATCTCGGCGAAGACATGGTCGCCGCCCAGCGCCGCCCACAGCACGCCGATCGGTCCAAGCCATGCGATCAGCAGCAGGGTCGCGGTGAGAAACAGCCGGCGCTTGCTGCGCCGGTCGTGGGTCGGTGCGGCTTCGCCCAATATCGTCGCGGCATCGGCAACCGGCTGCCCGCCCGCTGCGCCGTGCCCGCCGCCGGGGGCGAAGGCCGCCATGCCGCTGCGCCCGCCCGCATAGCCGGTGACCGCCGCGGCCAGCACAATCAGCGGAAAGGGCGCGGCGAAGAAAAAGATCGCGATGAAGGAGGCCGCGGCCAGCGCCATCATGGCCCGGTTGCGCAGCGCCCGGCTGCCGATCCGCACCACCGCCTGGACCACGATGGCGAGCACGGCGGCCTTGAGCCCGAAGAAAAGGGCCGCCACCGTTCCGACATTGCCGTAGAGCGCATAAACGACGCTCAGCGCCATGATCGCGACGGCGCCCGGCAGGACGAACAGCAGCCCGGCCATGAAGCCGCCGCGGACGCCGTGCATCAGCCAGCCGGTATAGGTGGCGAGCTGCTGGGCCTCCGGGCCGGGTAGCAGCATGCAGAAATTCAGCGCATGCAAAAACCGCGCCTCGCCCAGCCAGCGCTTTTCCTCGACCAGGATGCGGTGCATCACGGCGATCTGCCCGGCCGGCCCGCCGAAACTCAGCAGCGCGACCCGCGCCCATACGGCCAAAGCCTCGCGAAGGGACGGCCAGGGCCGCCCGTCGGCGCCTTTACGTTCGCCGGGCGCAGCGTCGCTCATCGGCGTTCATCGGCGTTCAGGTGCGGGACGATTGAGCAGGCAGTGCGTCACGGGTTGTCGAGAGGGCATGTCGAAGAGTTCCTGTTTATGCAGGATTTCTCGCGCAATCGGGCGTTTTGTTGAAGGACTCGGTACAATAGTCCTCATACTTTGACGTCATGCCGACCGGAGCCCCGGATTTAATCCGGGGCGGAGCAGCCTCCCTTCCCTTGCGCATTAGAGGCGGTCGCGGCAAGAACGGGCGGTTGCTGTCGAAGGGGGCAGGCCCGACCATGCTGACGATGTCATCCGCGCTGGACCGCTGCCGGCGCTACTATGCCAACAACCCCGCCGTGGTCGATGCGGAAGGGCAATGGACCTGGACCGAACATCTCGACCGGGTGGCGCGGCTGGCGGGCGCGCTGCAGGCGCTGGGCGTGAAACGGGGCGACAGCTTCGCAACGCTCTCCCGTAACACTTTCCGGAATTTCGAGCTTTTGCACGCCGGCTACTGGATGGGCGCGGTGCCGGCGCCGGTGAACATCCGCCTGGCGGCGCCGGAGATCGCCTACATCGTCGACAATGCCGGGGCCGGCGTCGTGGCAGTCGATGCGCCGTTTCTCGGCCTGCTCGAGCACGAGGCGCTGGCCCGTTGGCGCGACCGCGCGATCCGCGTGGCCGGCCCGGACGACACCGCCGGCGGCGCGGACCGCACCGGCAGCGAATGGGCAAGGCACGACTATGAGGCCCTGATCGCCGGCGCCGACCCGGCCGCCCTGCACGACGCCGGGGAAGAGGACACGGCGATCCTGTTCTACACCGGCGGCACGACCGGCCGGTCGAAAGGCGTGCCGCTCAGCCACAGGAACGCCGTCGCGAACGGCATGCAGGTCGGCCACACGGTCGGTGTCTATTCCGACGATGTCTATCTGCATGTCGCGCCGATGTTCCATTCGGCCGACCTGCTCGGCACCGGCTTTACGCTGATGGGCAGCGGCCATGCCTTCCTGCCGGCCTTCACCCCGGCCAATCTGCTGGGCGCGATCCAGGACCGGGGCGTGACCTGGACCATGCTGGCGCCGACCATGATCATCATGACGCTGCAGCAGGAGGATCTGACGCAATACGATCTCTCCAGCCTTCGGGCATTCCTCTACGGCAGCGCGCCGATGGCGGCGGAATGGGTCGAGCGGACATTGAAGGCGTTCGACGGCGTCGACCTGATCCAGGGCTACGGCCTGACCGAAACCTCGCCGATCCTGACCCTCATGTCCCATCGCGAGCATGTCGAGGCGATCGAGGCGGGCAACCGCGACCGCCTCAAGGCCGCGGGCCGGCCGATCGTCGGCGTCGACATGCGGATAGTCGGCGACGACGGAAGCGAGATGCCGAACGGCGAGTCCGGCGAAGTCGTCGTGCGCGCGCCCAACGTGACCGCGGGCTATCTCAACCTGCCCGGGGAGAATGCCCGGGCCTTCCGCGACGGCTGGTTCCACACCGGCGATGTCGGCCGGATGGACGACGACGGCTTCATGTATCTGGTCGACCGCAAGAAGGACATGATCATCACCGGCAGCGAAAACGTCTATTCGCTCGAGGTCGAGGCCGCGCTCTATCAGCATCCCGCGGTCGGCGAATGCGCGGTGATCGGCATTCCGGACAGCAAATACGGCGAGGCCCTGTTCGCCGCCGTCGTGCCGCAGCCGGGGCAGAGCGTGAGCGCGGAGGAACTGGTCGCCCATTGCCGGGAGCGGATCGGCGGCTACAAGATCCCGCGCCAGTACGCCTTCCTGCCCGAGCTGCCGAAAAGCGCCATGGGCAAGATCCTCAAGACCGCCCTGCGCGAAACCTACAGCGATCCCGGCACCGAGCGGGAGGTGGTTGCGCGCTAGGGGCCGTCCTTCGAGACGGGGCTTCGAGACGCAGTGCTGCGCACTGCTCCTCAGCCCCTCCTCAGGATGAAGGGTTATATTGCTCAACACTTTCAGCTTCATCCTGAGGAGGCGAAGGCGAACGCCTGAGCCGTCTCGAAGGGCGCGACGAGATAGGCACTAATCGCAATTCAAACCGGGCAATCCGGCTGCTATCCTGCGCCGACAGCACCCCAAGCTTCGAGGCCGCCCATGGAAGCGCCGCAGATCAGTCCTGCCGAACGCGAAGCCCGGCAGGATTTCTACAACACCATAGACCGGCAGAGCCTGACCCCGCTGTGGGAAGTGCTGGCCGGGCTGGTGACCAAGGAGCCGGTCAGCCAGGCGAAGCCGCATCTGTGGAAATTCGCCGAGGTCCGGCCCCATGTGCTGAAAGCTGGCAGCCTGATTACCGCCGAGGAGGCCGAGCGCCGGGTGCTGGTGCTGGAAAATCCGGGCCTGCGCGGCGAATCGCGCATCACCCAGTCGCTCTATGCCGGCCTCCAGCTCATCCTGCCCGGCGAGATCGCCCGGGCGCACCGGCATACGGCCTCGGCCCTGCGCTTCATCGTCGAGGGCAGCGGCGCCTACACCGCCGTGAACGGCGAGAAGACCATCATGGAAGAGGGCGATTTCGTCATCACCCCGCCCTGGGCCTGGCACGACCACGGCAACGACAGCGACCGGCCGATGATCTGGCTCGACGGGCTGGACGTGCCGATGGTCAACAGTTTCGACACGTCGTTCGCGGAGAATCTGGCGGAGGACGAGCAGCAGCTTTCCCGGCCGGCCGAGTATTCGCCGGACCATTATTCCCACAACCTGCTGCCGGTCGGCTACGAGAACACCAAGAACTATTCGCCCATCTTCAACTATCCCTACGCCCGGACCCGCGAGACGCTGCACCGGATGGCGGCCTACCAGGAATGGGACCCGTGCCACGGGCTGAAGCTGCAGTACACGAACCCGGTCGACGGCGGCTATGCCATGCCGACCATCGCCACCTTCATGCAGCTATTGCCCAAGGGCATCACGACGACGCCCTACCGCTCGACCGACGGGACGGTCTATTCGGCGGTCGAGGGCACGGGCCGGACCGTCGTGCGGACGCTGGACGGCGACCTTACGCTGGCGTGGGGCCCGAAGGATGTCTTCATCGTGCCGAGCTGGATGAGCCACCATCACGAATGCGACGGCGAGGCCGTGCTGTTCAGCTTCTCCGACCGCGCCGCCCAGCGCAAACTCGGCATCTGGCGCGAGCAGCGCGGCAACGGCCCGGTTTCGGGTCCGCATTGAGCGGGCGGAAGGCAGCGACGGGCCGCCGACGACAAGAGCGACAGACAGGCGACCGATATTGAGAACAGGCGTCAAATTGAGGAAGTTCAACGTCTTCCTAGACCCAATCCTCCATACTGCCCTCGTCCATTCCTCACCGTCATATCGACCGTAGCGGCCCTACTGGCCGCGAAGCGGAGATATCTTTCCTGTGAGGTGCCAGGGTCCGAGGCACCCTGCGGAAAGATTTGGGAATTATATAGAAAAGTGCCGCGACTGCGTCAGAGGAGTAAGCAGAATTTACTGGTATCCATGGGAATCTGTGGCACATTATGTAACATCATGGGATAGAAAGGGAGGATCATCATGGATACTGGCGGCAAGAGTGTTCGCGACCCGGCCGCCCACCAGCCCAGCAAAGCCGAACTTGAAGAAGACGTGCGTATAGAATCCACGCCTGAAGCGTTGGCGTGGGCGACTACCCGTGGCGGCGCCGAACGGCGGGACGATACCAAGCACCGCACCCCTTAATCGTTGAGACCAATAGAAGAATGCGAACCTCTCGATCTTTGGCGGTTGAGGGCAACGGTTTTGGATTCTCGTGTGCGCAAGGAGGACGACATGCCAAACCTTACTTCTGCTGCTATTCAGCCCACCAACCAGAAAGTGCTGGAAGCTCTGCGACAAGCGGCTGGCCAGCCAATGACCGCGGAACAACGGCGTAAACAGATGGTGTCTTTTGTGATGGGGACAATGAGCAGCGACAGCACCATCACGATGGAAGAGGTAGAGGAAATTCTAAAAAAACAAGATGCATAGGCAAGAACAATGATTCTGTTCGAGTTGGTTCGGCAGAATGAGAATGACCCAATATACCAATCTATGGCAGTTGCAAACGCTGGGCGACATTATGGATTTATAGAATCCGCTGTAAATGCCGCCTTAAAGGTAGATGCGCCTTTTCTTTCTCAAACTGTTATCAAGTCGTTGAACTATCACGCTATTGCCTGCCTACACCCTTATGCCGGCGAATACCGGCCATGTCCGGTAACGGTCGGAGGATATGTTCCGCCGGAGCACTATCGCGTTAATGCGCTGATGGATGATTTTGTTAATCAGGTAAATCGCTATTGGACTGATACAGATGAAGTGAAATTAGCCGCTTATGTTCTGTGGCGACTTAACTGGATCCACCCGTTTATCAATGGAAATGGAAGAACCGCCCGTGCGGCATGCTACTTCGTTTTGTGCATAAAATTAGGAGGATGGCTGCCCGGGACAACTATTCTTCCACAACTTCTTCGTCATCCAGACAATAACACTCGTTATGTTTCCGGTCTTCGTCATGCGGACAAGACCGTGCAGGCGGGGAATGTCGATTTATCGCTAATAACCAACCTTTTGTTGGATCTGCTCGATGAGCAGCTATCGAGTCGCGAGTAACTTGGTCAACGACCCGTTCAATTTCAATTGGCCACCAAATCTTTATGCAGTAGACGCTTGCCGGCCATCTGGGACTCGATCTGGGACATTTTATCTAGGGTGTCGGAATCTCGATCATTATGCCGACCTGCAAATTCGGTTATATAGCGGCCCAAATGTTTCGCGCTCAAATGATGAAACGTACATTTGTGTGCACGCTTGAGCATGGACCAGAACGACTCGATACCGTTGGTATGGGCATCGCCCCGGACATACTCGCCATCGACGTGCCGGACCGCGTGATGGTCAAAGGGGATGCCGCGATAGACGATATAATCGTCGGTGCAGACTTTCGCGCCCGGTGCAGCACGATCCGTGAGAAACTGATGTAGCGTATTCTTGTCGGCAGTTTCGACAACCGCGGCACTGATCCGGTTGGTCGCGCGGTCCTTCGCGCCCGCCACAATCGCCTTGCCGACCGGGCCACGGCCCGTCAGACGCTTCCGCTTCGCATTTCTCTCGGCGACCGCCGATGTACGTCTCATCTGCCGCTACAGGGCCGGCAAATTGCGCACCATGTTCCTTCCAAGCCTCACGGAGACGATGCGCCAAGAACCATGCGGATTTTTGCGTGATCCCCAAACCACGGTGCAGCTTCATGCTGGACACGCTTTTGAGATTGGTCGTTAGCTGGTAAAGCGCAATCGCCCAAACATGGAAGCCGAGTTTCGACGATTCCATGGGGGTTTTGGTGCGTACGCTAAACCGCTTTGCGCACTTCTTTTCTCGGCAGCGGTATGGCATGGTCTTGTGTTTCGCGCCTGACTGCACGTTGACCGAGCCGCAATACGGGCAGTGCGGGCCTTCCGGCCAGCGTTGTTCAGCAAACCACTTTTCGGCCGCCACGTCGTCCGGGAATATGCGGAAAAGCGGAGGCTTCAAGGAACTTTCGGCACTTTTCTATATAATCCCCAAAGATTTCTCCGCTCGCTTCGCGCGGTCGAAATGACAGATCGAGAGCAGCTTGGCTCCATACCCGTAAACGGGCTGTCTGCGCCCCGTCCGGCGACTTTCCGTCCCTTGCCGCCACGCAGGGCCGGCCGCAGGTTGGCGCCGTAGCAAGAATCGGGGCGGCAATGGCCTTTGTGGAAGCCGGCGGAAGCCGGCTTGAATTTGAGTGGGTGGGGGTCGGCCCGGCGGACGGGCCGACCGTCGTCATGCTGCACGAAGGCCTCGGCTCGGTCGCCATGTGGCGGGACTTCCCGATGCAGGTCGCCCGGGCGACCGGATTGCGGGTGCTGGTCTACAGCCGGCGTGGCTACGGCAAATCCGATCCGGTTGCCGACCTGCCCCTGCCTTTCGATTACATGCATCGCGAAGCGCAGGAGGTGCTGGCCGATCTGCTGCGCCGGCTGGACGTGCGCCGGCCCGTTCTGCTCGGCCACAGCGACGGCGCCTCGATTGCGCTGATCTACGCCGGCAGCGGCCTCGAGCCGGCGGCGGACAGCGTCATCGTCATGGCGCCGCATGTGATGATCGAGCCCTGCACCATCACGTCGATCGCCAAGGCCCGGGTGCTGTGGGAGGAGACCGACCTGCGGGGTCGGCTCGCCCGCTATCACGACGATCCGGACGGCGCCTTCTACGCCTGGAACCTGTCCTGGATGATGCCGGAATTCCGCGACTGGAATATCGAAGAGTATCTGCCGAACATCCGCACGCCGATCACCATCGTTCAGGGGCTGGACGACGAATACGGCTCGCTGCTTCAGCCGCAGGCCGTCGAGCGGCGCGCCGGCGGGCCGGTGAGGACGGTCATGCTGCCCGGCTGCGGACACTCGCCGCATCGCGACCGGCCGGAAGAAACGCTGGCCGCCATCGTCCGGCACATCAGGGGGGACGGCGCCGCATGAGCACCGCCAACGGGCGCCGCCCGGACAACCGCAAGGACATGAGCCGAGAGGCCAACGGCCTGGAATTCCCGCTCGGCGAGAGCAAGCCCGACGCCGCCGAGACGATTGAGATCGCGCCCGGCGTCCACTGGCTGCGCATGCCGCTGCCCTTCCAGCTCAACCATATCAACCTGTGGCTGCTGGAAGATGGCGACGGCTTCGCCATCGTCGATACCGGCATGCTGCTGGACGAGACCAAGCAGCACTGGCTCGCCATCTTCGACCGGTTCGGCATCGCCCACGGCGGCAGGCCCGGCAGGCCGGTGACCCGGCTGATCGTGACCCATTTCCATCCCGACCATATCGGCCTGGCGCGGCTGGCTGACCGAATTGCTCGATACCGAACTCTGGATCACCCGGACCGAATGGCTGATGGCCCGGATGCTTTATCTGGATTCGGATTCGGTGAACCACCGGAGCATGGCGGAATTCTTCGCCAAACACGGGATGGCGCAAGCGCTGGCGGACAAGATGTTCTCCGGCGGCAACACCTATCGCAAGCGGGTCGCCGAGGCGCCCTATCATCACCGGCGCCTGTGCGCCGGCGATATCCTGGAAATCGGCGGCCGGCGCTGGGAGATCATCGTCGGCACCGGCCACGCGCCGGAACATGCCTGCCTGTGGACCGCCGACGGCGGCATCCTGATTTCCGGCGACCAGATCCTGCCCAAGATCACACCGAACATCAGCGTGTGGGCGAGCGAACCGGACGCCAGCCCGCTGGAGGACTATCTGGGATCGTTCGCCAATTTCAGCCACCTGCCGGACACGGCGCTGGTCCTGCCGAGCCACAATCTGCCGTTCTGCGGCGTGCAGACCCGGATCGGCCAGATCGTCGACCATCACCGGGTGCGGCTGGAGCGGCTGTCCGTCGGTTTCGCCGACAGTTCCGGGGGCGCACGCCTGTCGGCGGCGGATGCGATGCCGCTGATGTTCCGCCGCGAGTTGGACTTCGACCAGATGGGATTTGCGATGGGCGAGTGCCTGGCCCATCTCGCCTATCTGGAAGGCGAGGGAACATTGGCCGGCCGCCTCGATCCGGACGGCATCCACCGATTCGAACGAACCTGAGGCAGCCATCCGGCGCTGGTTGGGATGTCTGCAAAAATTATTTCAGGTCAAAAGGTTAGGCGAGAAGCGGCCGGATCGCGGGCCAAAGTGAAACGTGCGGTCATTGCGTCTTGACCCTGTGGTATCTATTGGTTAGCAAACCGGCGCGCATAGAAAAACAAATAACGCTGCGGAGTTCCAGGGAGGTTTGCACCGGCGGTGCAAAAGGCGGGCTGCATCCCGCCTGACGCCAGCAAGTCTCAAATCTTTGTTGGGGACCGCGCGCGGAGCACCCCAGCGCGGTGCGCGCCAGTGCGCCGCGCCCGGCCGCGGCGCGGCTTGCCGAAGGGATCGAGTGGAGACGCTGATGGCGGCAGACACATTCCCGAAACTGTTGGACCGGAACGCCCGGGAGCGCGGGAAGCGGCCGGCGATTCGCGAAAAATATCTGGGGATCTGGCAGACCTTTTCGTGGGCCGAGACGCGCGCCGGGGTGGAAACCATCGCCCACGGCCTTGCCGCATCCGGCATGCAGCGCGGCGACCGTGTCGCCATCATCGGCGACAACCGGCCCTATCTTTACTGGTCGACGGTGGCGGCGCAGGCGCTCGGCGCGATTCCGGTGCCGGTCTACCAGGACAGCGTGGCGAACGAACTGGCTTATGTTCTCGAGCACGCGGAAGTGTCGTTCGCCGTTGCCGAGAACCAGGAGCAGGTCGACAAGCTGATTGAGGTGCAGGCTTCGGCGCTGCTGCTGAAGACGATCATCTATTGCGATCCGCGCGGCATGCGCGAATACGAGCAGGATTTCATTCATTCGCTCGACGAGGTGAAGCAGGCCGGCGAGACCCACAGGGCCGCCAACAGCGGCTTCTACGATGCCGAGGTCGCGAAGGGCCAGGGCAGCGACACGGCGACTTTCCTCTACACCTCCGGCACCACGGGCAATCCGAAGGGCGTCGTGTTGACCTTCGACAACCTGATCTCGATGTCGGAGATGTCGGTCGAACTGGAACGGATCCGCGACGACGAGGAAACGCTGGCCTATCTGCCCATGGCCTGGGTCGGCGACTGTGTGTTTTCGATCGGCCAGAGCTATGTCGCGGGCTTCTGCGCCAACTGCCCGGAGAGCCAGGAAACCTTCCTGACCGACCTCAAGGAGATCGGGCCGACCTATTTCTTCGCGCCGCCGCGCATCTTCGAGAACATCCTGACCTCCGTGAATGTGCGGATGCAGGATTCCGGCCGGATCAAACGCCGCCTGTTCCGCTATTTCATGGATCACGCCAGCAAGGTCGGCGTGAAAATCCTCCAGAAGGAAAAGGTCGGACCGGGCGCCCGGTTCAAATACTGGCTGGGCGAGCTTTTCGTCTACGGGCCGCTGAAGAACACGCTCGGCCTCAGCCGGGTGCGGCGGGTCTACACGGCCGGCGAGGCGATCGGCCCGGACATTTTCGACTTCTACCGGTCGATCGGCCTGAACATGAAGCAACTCTACGGCCAGACCGAAGCGTCGGTGTTCGTCACGCTGCAGCCGGATAACGAGGTCTATGCCGATACCGTGGGCAAGGCCTGCCCCGGCGTCGAACTGAAGGTCGATCCGGACTCGCGCGAGGTGCTTTATCGCAGCGAGGGCGTGTTCCGGGAGTATTACAAGAACGAGGAAGAGACCCGGAAGACCAAGACCGAGGACGGCTGGGTCCACACCGGGGACGCCGGCTTCATCGACCAGAACGGGCACCTGAAGATCATCGACCGGGCCAAGGATGTCGGCGTGCTGAACAACGGTTCGATGTTCGCGCCGAAATATCTCGAGAACAAGCTGAAGTTCTTCCCCTTCATCCAGGAAGCGGTCACCTTCGGAGCCGGGCGCGACCACGCGGCGGCGATGATTTCCATCGATATCAACGCGGTCGGCAACTGGGCGGAGCGCAACAGCGTCTCCTACGCCAGCTACAAGGAACTGGCGGCCAAGCCGGATGTCTACGAGGAAATCCGCAATAATATCGAACAGGTCAACGCGGATCTGGCCGAGGATCCCGAACTGGCCGGCGCCCAGATCGCGCGCTTCACCCTGCTGCACAAGGAGCTGGATGCGGACGATGGCGAGTTGACCCGGACGCGCAAGGTCCGCCGCAAATTCATCAACGAACGCTACGACGCTGTGATCGACGCCCTGTATGGCAGCGAGAGCGAGGTGCATTGCGAGGTCGAAACGACCTTCGAGGACGGACGCAAGGGCGTCAGCGCCGCCGACCTGGTAATTATGGACGCCCAGGCAACCATTGGGACAACCATTGGGACAACCGTTGGGACATCCGGCGCCGCCGCGCTGCGCAAAGCGAGCTAGCCGTCCATGAAGAGCTCGGAACGCACATTCGGCGACGTCATCCTGAAGGTGGATAACATCACGCTGCGCTTCGGCGGCGTGAAGGCCATCACCGATGTCAGCTTCGAAATTCACGAGAAGCAGATCTTCGCGATCATCGGACCGAACGGCGCCGGCAAAACCTCGATGCTGAACGTGATCAACGGCTTCTATCATCCGCAGGACGGCACGATCACCTACAAGGGCAACCAGCGCCATCAGATGAAGCCGCACGAGGCGGCCGAGACCGGGATCGCGCGGACATTCCAGAATGTCGCCCTGTTCCGGGGCATGAGCACGCTGGACAATGTGATGACCGGGCGGCTGCTGAAGATGAGCGGCCCGTCCATGCGCTACTATCACAGCAAACTCGCCAATATGCCGGTGATCAACTACCTGACCTATCCGGCAATGTGGTTCGGCGATTTTCTGCTCGATTCGATCTATTGGGGGCCGTACCAGAAGGAAGAGGTGGCGCACCGCAAAGCCGCGGAGGAGGTGATCGACTTCCTCGAAATCCAGTCGATCCGCCGGACGCCGGTCGGCCGCCTGCCCTATGGATTGCAGAAGCGGGTGGAACTGGGCCGGGCGCTGGCCATGGAGCCGGATCTGCTGCTGCTCGACGAGCCGATGGCGGGCATGAACCTCGAGGAGAAAGAGGATATGTGCCGCTTCGTCATCGACGTGAACGACGAATTCGGCACCACCATCGCGCTCATCGAACACGATATGGGCGTGGTGATGGATATTTCGGATCACGTCGTCGTGCTCAACTACGGCCGCAAGATATCCGAAGGCACGCCGGCGGAAGTCCAGGCGGACCAGGACGTGATCGATGCCTATCTGGGTGTCGCGCACGAAGAGGACCTGATCGAGGAGTAGGAACGGGTTAGGAAGGCGCGCGCGCCGGGGTGGCTGTGCCCGGCTTCGCGATAGCGCCGCCACACCGCAACGGCCGCGCCCGGTTCCGATAGTCCGGTTCCGATAGTCCGGTTCGGATAATCCGGTTCGGGGAGCCCGTTTCAGGGGGAAGGCATGGGAGAGATCTTGGAATTCATCCTGGCGCCAGTGCTCATTTTCGAGAACTGGCAATTCGGCATGGAGGTCGTGATCAGCGGCCTGCTGGCGGGGGTGATGTACTCGCTCGTCGCGCTCGGCTTCGTGCTGATCTACAAGGCCTCGGGCATGTTCAACTTCGCCCAGGGCGTGCTGGTCCTGTTCGCGGCGCTCAACCTCGCCGGGTTAATCGGCCTCGGCGTTCCGATCCCGCTCGCCATCCTGCTGACGATCGGGATCATGATCCTGTTCGCGATCGTGGTGGAATATCTAATCCTGCGCCATCTTGTGAACCAGGAGCAGATCATCCTGTTCATGGCGACCATCGGCCTGGCCTTTTTCCTGTCCGCCTTCGGCGAGACCATCTGGGGCTCGGACGTCAAAAAGCTGGACATCGGCATCCCGCAGGGCCGTTTCGAACCCTTCGGCATCCAGATCCAGTATCTCGAACTCACCGCCGGCGCGGTTGCGGCGGCGCTGGTGACAGTGCTCGCCATTTTCTTCAGCAAGACCAAGATCGGCCGGGCGCTGCGCGCGGTGGCCGACGATCATCAGGCGGCGCTCTCGGTCGGCATCAACCTGCGCACCATCTGGATCATCGTCTGGTCCGTCTCCGGCATCGTCGCGCTGGTCGCCGGCACCATGTGGGGCGCGAAATCCGGCGTCCAATTCAGCCTGTCGGAAATCGCCCTGAAGGCGCTGCCGG
Organism: Alphaproteobacteria bacterium; assembly: GCA_965249845.1. Classification (GTDB taxonomy): domain Bacteria; phylum Pseudomonadota; class Alphaproteobacteria; order Bin65; family Bin65; genus Bin65. Next base: position 1,735,043 of record CBDFNA010000003.1, on the reverse strand, counting down.
TGCTGATCCTGGGCGGGTTCGAATCGATCCCGGGCGCGATCATCGGCGGCCTGATCATCGGCCTGGGCGAGAAGCTGGCCGAGGTCGGCTGGGGCCCGTATGTCGGCGGCGCGATCGAAGACTGGTTCGCCTACATCCTGGCGCTGGTCTTCCTGGTGTTCCGTCCGCAGGGCCTGTTCGGCGAAAAGATCATCGAAAGAGTCTGACGATATGTTCTATCGCGAAGCCGGGCAGTTCTACACGAGCTACGCCAAAGACCAGGGCATCTTCCAGCTCCGGCAGGACAAGTACGGCCTCTGGGGCATCCTGTTCATCGCCTTCGTCGTCATTCCGGTCGGCCTGTATCTGATGGTGCAGGGCGGACTCATGGCCGCGACGACCAAGGACTATCTGTACAACTCCATCCTGCTGCTGCTGCTGGTCAACAGCATGGCCGCGCTCGGCCTGAATATCCTGACCGGCTATTGCGGCCAGATCTCGCTGGGGACGGCGGCGTTCATGGGGGTCGGCGCCTTCGCCGCCTTCAAATTCTCGACCGGCATGAACTACCGCATCCAGAAGGAGGACGAAGCCGGAGAACTGATCTCGCAACTCGTGCCGATGCTGCCGCCGATCGACAATCCCCTCATCTTGATGCTTCTGGCCGGCGCGGTGACCGCGGTCGTCGGGGTGATCTTCGGCTTGCCCAGCCTGCGCATCAAGGGCTTCTATCTGGCGGTTGCGACGCTGGCGGCGCAGTTCTTCCTGGTCTGGTGCTTCTCGCGTTTCGAGTGGCTGTACGATTATGTGTCTTCGTCGACCATCCAGGTTCCACCGCTGAAGCTGTTCGGCCTCGTGGTCACCGGTTCGGAAACGGTGATGCGCGACGGCCAGAAGGTAACGATCTATCCGGCGGCGGAGACGAAATATCTGATCTGTCTTGCGACCGTCGTGTTCTTCGCCTTCCTCGCCAAGAATATGGCGCGCGGTCGCGTCGGCAGGGCCTGGATGGCGATCCGCGACATGGATATCGCCGCCCAACTGATCGGGATTCGGCCGCTGGCGACCAAGCTGCTCGCCTTTGCCGTCAGTTCCTTCTATTGCGGCGTGGCTGGCGCGATGCTGTTCATCTTCTATCTCGGTGCGCTCGAGGGGGCGGAGGCCTTCAACATCAACGAATCTTTCTCCGTCCTGTTCATGGTCATCATCGGCGGGTTGGGCAGCATCACCGGATCTTTCCTCGGCGCCGCCTTTATCACGCTGGTCCCAATTTTCCTGATCATTTTTCTGCCCTGGGCCGGCGGCCAGTTCAGCATCCCCATCGATGCGGCGATCGTCGAACACTTCCAGTTCATGATCTTCGGCGCGCTAATCATCATTTTCCTGATCATGGAGCCGCTCGGCCTGGCCCGCCTGTGGCAGATCGGCAAGGAGAAGCTGAGACAATGGCCGTTTCCCTATTAGCGGATCGCTGCGAAAGCGTGGCGGCGGGCGGGAAACGGCTGTCACCGGCCGCATGTTGCGGCCTTTGCCGAGGCCTCTGGCGCATGCTAAGGTTTAGGCAACCTGCAGGTCATGGTGGCCTGCAGGCTAACCATCCAACCCTCACAGCCCCGGCAAGGGCAAATCCGATCCAGGGAGGATAATGGTATGAGGCTAAAAGGGCTCACTTTGGGGCTGGCCGCTGCAGTCGCCGTGACAGGCATTGCGGCGCCGGCTCTCCAGGCGGCGGATACTCAGTATTTCCCGCTGTTCACCTACCGCACCGGTGCGTATGCGCCGAACGGTATCCCGTCGGCCAACGGCATCATCGACTATATGAACTACGTCAACCTGAAGAACGGTGGCGTCAACGGCGTGAAGCTGGTTTGGGAAGAGTGCGAATTCGGCTACAACACCAAGAAAGGCGTTGAGTGCTACGAGCGCCTGAAGGGCAAGGGCGCGACGATCGTATTCCCCTACTCGACGGGCCTCACCTACAAGCTCATCCCGAACGCCGACAAGGATAAGGTCGTGATCCTGTCCGTTGGGTATGGCAACACGTCCGCCTCGGACGGCCGGGTCTTCCCGTGGACCTTCACGACGCCGACGACCTACTGGAGCCAGGCATCGGCGTTCATCAAGTATATCGGCGCCCAGGAAGGCGGAATGGACAAGCTGAAGGGCAAGAAGATCGCCCTGATCTACCACAACAGCGCCTATGGTAAGGAACCGATCCGCACGCTGAATCTGCTGGCGCGCAAGCTGGGCTACAAACTCACTTTGCTCGCCGTGAACCATCCCGGCCAGGAACAGAAAGCCACCTGGCTGCAGATTCGCCGCGACCGCCCGGACTGGGTCCTGCTGTGGGGCTGGGGCGTGATGAACCAGGTCGCCATCAAGGAAGCCACCAATATCGGCTTCAAGATGGACCGGATGATCGGTGTCTGGTGGTCCGGCGCTGAGCAGGATGTGGTCCCGACCGGCGATGCCGCAAAGGGCTACAAGGCCGGCACGTTCCACGCTGCGGGTGGCGATTTCCCGCTGATCAAGGACATCAAGAAAGTCGTCTACGATGCCGGCAAGGGCATCAAGGGCGGCGACAAGTATGTCGGTCAGGTGCTGTGGAACCGCGGCATGGTGAACGCCATCTTCGCGACCGAAGCCATGCGCGCCGCGCAGAAGAAGTTCGGCGTCAAGGCAGTCAACGGCGACCAGATGCGCTGGGGTATGGAAAACCTCAACATCACCGCAGAACGCTGGGCGGAGCTGGGCCTGAAAGGCTTCATGCAGCCGGTCAGGAACACCTGCGCGGACCACGAAGGCAACGGCCCGGTGCTGATTCAGCAGTGGGACGGCAAGAAGTGGAATATCGTCAGCGACTTCATCACGCCGATGCGCGAGGTGATCCGTCCGCTGATCGAGAAATCCGCAGCCGCCTACGCCAAGAAAAACAACATCACACCGCGCAAATGCTAGGTCAGTTGCAGGCGTTTTCGCGCCTGTAGCCAGGGAGACCCGCCGTGAGCGAAACCCCCGCAACCAATGGTGCGAACGGCGCTGCGCCAGCGCTGCTCAGCGTCAACAACATCGAGGTGATCTACGACCATGTGATCCTCGTGTTGAAGGGGGTTTCGCTCGAGGTTCCCAAGGGGGGCATCGTCGCCCTCCTTGGGGCCAACGGCGCCGGCAAGACGACGACGCTGAAATCGATCTCCAACCTGCTCGGCGCCGAACGCGGCGACGTGACGAAGGGATCGATCCTCTATGAAGGGACGCCCGTGGAAAGCCTGGATCCCAACGATCTGGTGCGGCGCGGCGTGATCCAGGTGATGGAAGGCCGTCACTGTTTCCCCCACCTCACGGTGGACGAAAATCTCCTGACCGGCGCCTACACCCGCCGGGACGGCGGCGCGGCGATCCGCAACTCCGTCGACAAGGTGTACGAATATTTCCCCCGCCTGAAAGACCGCCGCTCGGCGCTCGCCGGATACATTTCCGGCGGCGAACAGCAGATGTGCGCCATCGGGCGGGCGCTGATGTCCAATCCCTCGACCATGCTGCTGGACGAGCCCTCCATGGGCCTGGCGCCCCAGCTGGTGGAGGAGATTTTCGAAATCGTCAAGAGCCTCAACGTGCAGGAAGGCGTCAGCATCCTGCTCGCCGAGCAGAATACCAACATGGCGCTGCGCTATGCCGATTACGGCTATATCCTGGAAAACGGGCGCGTGGTGATGGACGGCGAAGCCAAGGACCTCGCGGAGAACGAGGACGTGAAGGAATTCTACCTTGGCGCTGCCGGCGAAAACCGCAAGTCCTTCCGGGATGTGAAGCACTACAAGCGCCGCAAGCGCTGGCTCGCCTGAGAGCGGGCCCACCGCCGGATGAATGGGGAAGCGGCCGACCGGTTTACGGTCCCGGGCTGCGCCGCGGTCTCGTCAAACGGGTCGTCATCCCAGAACCGGGGTGGCGGCTTTTCAGTTCGGGGAAACGGCCATGTCCGACCATTACGACGCCCTCGAAACCCGCGATCCGGCTGAGCGCGAGATTGCGCTCATGCAGGCGCTGCCCGCGCAGATCGCGCACGCAAAATCCGCGGCGGACTGGTACGCGCGGAGCCTGGCCGATATCGATCCGGCGTCGCTGACCTCCCGCGAGGCACTGGCCGCCTTGCCGGTCACCCGCAAGCACAGCCTGATCGAAGCGCAGAAGGCCGCGCCGCCGCTCGCCGGGCTCAACGCAATGGCGCTGGGCGACGCCGCCGTCGCCTTCACCTCGCCGGGGCCGATCTTCGAGGTCATGGGCACGCGCGCAGATTTTTACGGCGGCGCGCGGTCGCTCTACGCCGCCGGGTTGCGCAGGGGCGATATCGTCCAGAATTCCTTCTCCTACCATCTCACGCCCGGCGGCTGGATCTTTCACGATTCGGCCCGCGCCCTCGGCTGCCCGGTGATCCCGGCCGGGATCGGCAATACCGAACAGCAGGCCCAGGTGATGGCCCAGTACCGGCCCAAGGGCCATGCCGGCACGCCGGACTATCTGAAGGCGATCCTGGAGAAAGGCGACGAACTGGGGCTCGACATGAGCTCGGTAAAATGCGCCATCGTCGGCGCCGGCCCGCTCTTCCCGCCTTTGCGCGACTGGTACGGCGCACGGGGCATTCAGGTCTTCAACACCTTCGGCACCGCGGAGCTCGGCATCGTCGCTTACGAGACGAGTGTGCAGAACGGCATGATCATCGCCGAAGACAAGATCGCGGAAGTCGTCGTGCCGGGCACTGGCGAACCGGTCGCCAGGACCGGCGATGTCGGCGAGCTGGTGGTGACGCTGCTGTCGCCGGAAGTGCCGTTGATCCGCTTCGCCACCGGCGACCTGACCGCGCTGACCGATGCGCCCAGCCCGTGCGGCCGCACGAACGTACGGATGCTCGGCTGGATGGGCCGCGCCGACCAGACGACCAAGGTCCGGGGCATGTTCGTCCATCCCGAACAGATCGCCGATATCGTCAAGCGTCACCCGGAAATCCTGAAAGCCCGCCTCGTCGTCGACGCCGTCGACGGCAAGGATGCGCCCCACCTCCGGATCGAAGCGGCGAGCGCCGATCCGGCTCTGGCCGAGGCCGCGGCGCAGAGCTTCCAGACCGTCTGCAAGCTGCGCGCGACGGTCGAAATCGTCGAACCGGGCACGCTGCCCAACGACGGCAAGGTGATCGAGGACGTGCGGGTCTACGAATAGGGGCGGGGCGGCGGTGCCGGTAGCTTCCAGCGCAAGACAGGGCCGTTGGAGCCTCGCTCCGGCATACCTTCTACGCCCACAGTGTCACCCCGGACGGAGCGAAGCGGAGGTCCGGGGTCCAGAGCCATCGGCGCCGCTTTTCGGGATGGCTCTGGACCCCGGCGCTCCCTACGGTCGGCCGGGGTGGCAATATGAATTTGTTGGGAATTGAGAACCGGGAGGTCGCGGCCGGTCCGGCCAAATTCCGACTGCGAGAATTCTTGGTAAATCTTTTGTCCCCTTGCGCACGCGGCGGCAGATTGCAGAGTGTCGGCAGTCCTGTAGGCCATTGCGCGACTTCATGAACGATCCGGGCCGCCATCCAGCCATCTCGCTGAGCGTCGAGGGCCTCGCCTGCGTGCGCGGCGGGCGCGCCGTGTTCGGCGGACTGAGCTTTGAGGCGGCCGGCGGCGACATCATCGAGCTGCGCGGGCCGAACGGCGCGGGCAAATCCTCGCTCTTGCGGCTGCTGGCCGGCCTGCTGCATCCGGCGGCCGGCGCCATCGTCTGGTCCGGCGACGATATCGAGGCACGGCCGGTGCTGGCCTATTGCGGCCACCGGGATCCGGTCAAGGCGTGGCTGTCGGTCCGCGAACAACTCGACTGGTGGCGCGATCTGGGAGGCGGCGGCAAGATCGAAGAGGCCGCCGAGGCCATGGGCATCGTTCCGCTGCTGGAGGTCGCCGGCGGGCTCTTGTCGGCCGGCCAGCGGCGGCGGCTGGCGCTGGCGCGGCTGGCGCTGGCCGACGCGCCGGTCTGGCTCCTCGACGAGCCTACGGTCTCCCTCGACGAAGAGGGCACAGCGCTGATCGAGGCCATGATCGGCCGGCACCGGTCGCAAGGCGGTATGGTCGTTGCGGCGACGCACCGGCCGCTCGGCCTGCCGGACGCCCGGACGGTCACCCTCGCCGGGGCGGCCTCCGGCGGCGCGGCCCCCGACGGGGCGGCCCCAGACGGTGCGGCCCCAGACGGTGCGGAGGGCGTATGATGCGCCCCTATCTCGCGACCTTCCGGCGCGATCTGCGCTTCGCCATCCGGCACGGCGCCGACACCGCCGTCGTCCTGGCGTTTTTCGTGGTGACGGTGGTCCTGTTCCCGCTCGGCATCGGGCCGGCCGCGGCGACGCTCGCCGTCATCGCGCCCGGCGTCGTCTGGGTCGCGGCCCTGCTGGCGACGCTATTGTCCCTCGACCGGCTGTTCGCCGCGGACTTCGAGGATGGCACGGTCGATCTGTTCCTGACCGGCCGCAACAGCCTGATCCTGATTGTGCTGGCGAAATGCGCCGCCCACTGGCTCACGACCGGCCTGCCGCTGGTCGTCCTGTCGCCGGTCCTGGCCACGATGCTGCACCTGCCGGCCGGGGGCTATCTCATGCTCGCCCTCGGCCTGATGTTCGGCACGCCCGTGCTGACATTGATCGGCGCCATCGGCGCGGCGCTCGTTCTCGGCGCGCGGCGCGGCGGCGTGCTGATCGCCGTCCTGGTGCTGCCGCTCTATATCCCGGTGCTGATCTTCGGCGTGCTCAGCGTCGATGCCACGATCCACGCCGCCGATCCGTGGCCGCACATCCTGCTGCTCGCCGCCGCCCTGCTCGCCGGGCTCGTCATCGCCCCGCCCGCCGTGACCCTGGCCCTGCGCAGCGCCGCCGAGTGAGGCAGCGGCTGCCCGTTATTCCCGATCCTCGCGCACCTCGGGATAGCGCATCCGGCGCATCACCCACATCACGCCGATCAGGTCCCACAGGCCGGCCCACAGGCGGTCGACAGTGCCGTATTTGCTGACGCCCTTGTTGCGCGGCCGATGCGTCACCGGAACCGAGACCACGCGGTGCCCGCGCCTGGCGAACAGGGCGGGGAAGAAGCGATGCATATTCTCGAAATGGGGCAGTTCCAGAAACGCTTCCCGGTTCATCAGTTTCAGGCCGCAGGCGGTATCCGGCGTGCCGTCGCCGAGCAGCCAGCGCCGGACCCGGTTGGCGATGGCCGAGACGAACTTGCGCCAGAAACCGTCCTTGCGCTCCGTGCGCCAGCCGCAGACCAGAAGTCGCGGATCGGGTTCACCGCTCTCGCACAGTTTCTGCCACATCCTGACCAGGTTGGCCGGATCGTCCTGGCCGTCGCCGTCCATCGTCGCCATGAAGCGGCCCCGCGCCGCCTTCGCGCCGTTGATCAGCGCCCGGCTTTTGCCGCCGCGCGCGGCGTGTGTGACAGCCCGCACGATCCCGGCCGCCGCCGCGACTTGCGCGGCGATCTCGCCGGCCGTGCCGTCGTCACTGCCGTCGTCGACGAGGAGGATTTCGTAACCGACCAGCCCGTCGAACGCCAAACGCACTTCGCGCACCACCCCGGCGATGTTGCCGGCCTCGTTGTAGACCGGAATGACGATGGAGAGGTCTGGAACGGACATGGGCGCTGACTGTCTTTTCCCGATTGCATTCCGGGAGCCCGCGGCGGAACCGGTTGCCTGGTCCCGGTTTGGGCCGCCGCCGGTTTGACCGGCGGAAACGATTGTCGTACCTAGCCGGGCACCTCAATCGGGGATCGATTAGCACGCCGGACGGCGCAGCGTCACCCTGCGGCGACTCGGCGGCACGGTGGTGCGGGCCAAGCGAGCGCCCACGCGCGGTATCGGTCGCCGGATCATGCGGAAAGGACGCGCACGGGTGCTGACAGGGTATCGTGCATGGTTATGGCTGACGCTGCTGTGCGCGGCGCTCTACCTGCCGGGTATCGCCTCCCTGCCGGCCATGGACCGGGACGAGTCCCGCTTCATGCAGGCGTCGCGCCAGATGGCGCAGACCGGCGACACGGTTCGCATCCGCTTCCTGGACCGGGCGCGAAACAAGAAGCCGGCCGGCATCCACTGGATGCAGGCGGCGGCGGTCAAAACCTTCAGCACGCCGGAGAGCACGGCGCTGTGGCCCTATCGGCTGCCGTCGGTGCTGGGCGCGACCATCGCGGTCCTGTTCACCTTCGCCCTCGGGCTGCTGTTCCTCAACCGGCGCGGCGCCTTTCTGGCCGCCGCGCTGCTGGCGTCCTCCTTCGTGCTGGTCTTCGAGGCCCATACCGCCAAGACCGACGCTGCGCTGCTCGGTGCGATCATGGCCGCGCAATATGCCCTGGCGCGCATCTATCTGGACGGGCGCGACGGCATTGTCACCGGCTGGCGCATCGCCATCCTGTTCTGGGCCGCGCTCGCCGTCGGCATCATGATCAAGGGGCCGGTCCCGGTCGCGGTGATATTCCTGACCCTGATCGCGCTGCTCGTCACCGACCGGCAGGCCCGGTTCTGGCGCGGCCTGCGGCCGCTGGTCGGGGTGCCGTTGCTCCTGCTGATCGCCGCGCCCTGGTATCTCGCCATCGTCCTGGCGGACGACACCTTCCTGAGCCAGGCCGGCGGCAAGGATTTTCTCGGCAAGCTGATCGCCGCCCAGGAACAGCATGGCGGGCCGCCGGGCGCCTATACCCTGCTGCTGATCGGCACTTTCGCCCCCGCCTCGGTCTTTGTCTGGCAGGCCCTGCGCTGGGGCTGGACCTGGCGGCGCGAAGCGGCCGTGCGCTTCTGCCTGTGCTGGGCATTGCCGTTCTGGCTGGTGCTGGAGCTGACGCCGACCAAGCTGCCCCACTATATCCTGCCGGCCTATCCGGCGCTCGCCCTGCTCGTCGCGCTGGCGGTGCAGGCGGCTGAGGCCGGCGAATTGCGCGGGCTGCATCACTGGGCGTCGCGGGCGCTCTATATTCTCAGCCTCGTGCTGATCGGCGGCTTTGCCGTCGTCGCCTTCCTGCTGCCGGTCGCGACCGGGGACGGTGTCGCCTGGGCCGGCCTCATCGCGATCCTGACCGTCGCGGCCGTGAGCGTCTACACCGTCCCGCGACTGTGGCGCGGCGAAATCAGGCCGGCGCTCCTGGCCTCAGCCTTCGCCGCGCCGCTGGTCTTCGCGCCGATCCTGAGCGCCGTGCTGCCCGCGGCGAGCCATGTCTGGATCGGCCGCGAGATCGGCCGCAAGGTGGCGGCGCTCGACCTGCCAGCGGGCACACGGCTGTTCGCCGGCGGCTATACCGAGCCGAGCCTGGCCTTCTATCTGGGCAGCGGACTGCGGCTGATGCCGCCGTCGCGCATCGGCAAGATTGTGCCGGAGCGGGGCTGGCTGGCCGTGATCCACGACGACGGCGTCCGCAAGTTCCAACAGGCGGTGACCGAACGCGGGATCGCGGTCCGCGCGGTCGGCACGGTCTCGGGCCTGAACTATTCGCGGGGCCGCCGGACGACGGTCACGATCTACCGGCCGGCCTTGCCCGACAAGAAATGAATAAAGGCAGAGACCGATGATGGATGGCGCCCCGGACCCGCGCGACTGGATCGGCCGGACGGAAACGGCTTCCGAAACGATTACCGCGACCTCCGTCTTCCGCATGAGCCGGACGCTGGACCGCGACGATCCGGAACCCGCAGAGGGCGATCCGCTGCCGCCGTGCTGGCACTGGCTGTATTTTGCGCCGGCGGCGATGCCGGCCGATATCGGGCATGACGGCCATCCGGCCAAAGGCGGGTTCCTGCCGCCGATCCCCTATCCGCGGCGCATGTGGGCCGGCAGCCGCATCCGGTTCGACAAGCCGCTGCGCGTCGGCGACCGCGCCACCCGGACGTCGGAAATCGCCGATATCGCCTTCAAGGAGGGCCGGACCGGCAAGCTGGGCTTCGTTACCGTCCGGCATATCTATGCCGGCGGCGACGGGCCGGCGATTACCGAGGAGCAGGATATCGTCTACCGGGAGCCGCCGGCCGGCGGCAACGTCGCCCCGCCGCCCCAGGAACCGCCGGGCGCGGCCGAGATCGAGCGCGAGATCGTCGCCGATCCGGTGATGCTGTTCCGCTATTCGGCGCTCACCTTCAACGGCCACCGCATCCATTACGACCAGCCCTATGTCACCGGCGTCGAGGGCTATCCGGGCCTGATCGTCCACGGGCCGCTGATCGCGACCCTGCTGGTCGATCTGGCGCGCCGCAACGTGCCGGATGCCGACGTCGCGCAGTTCCGGTTCCGCGGCCTGCGGCCGACCTTCGATACCGGCCCGTTCCCGGTCAAAGGATTCCGCGAAGGCGACGACTTCACCCTGTGGTCGCTCGACAATGGCGGCGCGGTCGCGATGATCGCGCACCTGACCTTGCGGCCCTGACCATGCAGCCCTGACCCGGATTTTCGCCCCGATCGCGTCCTGCGCCGTCCCGAGCGGAGACGCTGCTGTTACCGGCCCTGCGCCCCCGCTCCGCGTAACGGTTGCCGCGTTCCGTCACCCGGCCGCTTCGGCAAGCAGGCACGAATCGGCAAGAGGCACGACCGGGCTCAGGTCGCGGTGGTGCTGGTATTCCGGCCGCTGATGGCGTGTCAGCGCGTTGGAGACCGGATTGAGGATCAGCGAGAAGATCGTGCGCGGCCACGGCGTCATGTTGATGGACGAGCCGTGAACCAGCGTGTCGCCGAAGATCAGCACCGTGCCGGGCGGCCCCTTGGCGGCGACCAGACCGCCTTCGGCCACCAGGCCGGTCACGGTCTCGTTGTCGACCACCCAGAGCGGATAGCTCGTCGTCTCGGTATCCAGCGTTGCCGGTGCCGCCCCGCGCTTGTGCGAGCCGCGGATGAAGACGATCGGACCGTTGAACTCCGTCGCCTCGTCGAGCAGCACATGAAGATTGAGCGCTAGGGGCTCCGGCACGCCGTCCTCGCCGCGATGGGTGGCGAAATCGTAGTGCCATTGCCAGACGTCGCCCGAGAACGCCTCCTTGGCATTCACCTTGACCTGCTGAATGTAGAGGTCATCGCCGAGGATCTGCCGGGCGGGCTCCACCAGACGCGGATGGCGGACGAGGCGGGCATAGACGTCGCTGCGCCGGTGCAGGGCCATGGCGGTCCGCACGGCATCGCTCCGCTTCTCCCGGAAGTTCTCCGGCCGGCGCTCGGCAAACAGGCGCGGCAGGTCCGCCCTCAGGATTTCGATCTCGTCGGGCGAGAACAGCGACGGCAGGATGAGGAACCCGTCGTCCCGGAACTGTGCGATCTGTGAATTCGTCAACTTCATCGGACTTTCCCCGGCCGCCCGGGACTGGCTCAAGCGGCGACCGGAACGTTAAAACACAAGCTGTTTGCCTGTCACCATCTCGCTACCCGTCCCTTGCTCAGCTTTCGCCCCGTTTGCGGGCCGGAGCACGCCATTGGCGCACATTGACGTCGCTGCCGCCGAACCGCGCCGCCGCCGCCCGGACGGACCGGGCGATCGCTATTCCGCTGCGCTGCGCTGTTCGCTCAGATCGTTGAGAGTGAATGTCTGCTCCGCATGTAGGGACGGAATGCGCCGGCGGCTCTTTTCGACCAGATCCAGGTCCAGCGTGCCAAACACCAGATTCTCGCCCTCGCCGCCATCGGCGATCACCTCGCCCCACGGATCGACGATCAGCGAATAGCCGTAGGTCTTGCGGCCTTCGGCATGGTCGCCCCATTGCGCCGGCGCGATGACGAAACAACCGGTCTCGATCGCCCGGGCGCGCAGCAGCGTGTGCCAGTGGGCCTGGCCCGTGGTCCGGGTGAAGGCCGACGGGACGGTGAGGATATCGGCGCCCGCCTGGGCCAGCGCGCGATACAGGCCGGGAAAGCGCAGGTCGTAGCATACCGTCATGCCGATCCGGCCCCAGGGCGAGGGCGCCAGAACGGCCTCCGCGCCGGCCCGGATGGTATCGGATTCGCGATACCATTCATCGTCGCGCAGGTTGACGTCGAAACAGTGGAGCTTGTCGTAGCGCGCCACGATCGCGCCGCTGTCGTCGATCAGGAAAGAGCGGTTGGCGAGCTTGCCGCCGGGCAGCTTGATCGACAGGGAGCCGATCAGCAGCCAGACGCCGGCCCTTGCCGCCGCGTCCGAAAGGGCCGGCAGGGCCGGGTGGGCCTCTTCCGGCTGCGCCTTGCGCAACGCCGCGGCGGCGACCGGCTCGATCATCGTCGCGTTTTCCGGCGTCAGGACGAATTTCGCGCCTTCCTCCGCTACGGTGCGGATCATCCGGGTCAGCTTCCTGATGTTGGGCTCGAACTCGCGCTCCGCCGTCACCTGCAGGCAGGCGACCTTGACGCTCTTGCCAACGGCCGATTCGGCCGTCATCACGCGCCTTGGGCCAGCATCGCGTCCAGCGTGCCGGCCGCGTCCAGGGCATGAAGCTCGCCGCAGCCGCCGATATGCCGGCCGTCGATCCAGATTTGCGGCACGGATGTGGCGCCGGCCCGCTCGGCCATGGCCCGACGCGCCTTGGGACGGAAGGTGACGTCCTTTTCCGTATAGGCCATGCCCTTGCGTTTCAGCAGCGACAGGGCCCTGCTGCAGAACGGGCACATCAGGGTCGTGTAGATTTCTACCGTCGCCATCGTTCGTCGGACTGTTCGTCGTGTTTCGGAACTATGGTTCCCCGCTGCGCCGGAGTCCAGCGCCGGGCGGTTGCGCGCCGCCCGATCTCTGGCTGGATGCCCGGCCGGCGCGATACCCGCCCCGCCACCGCCATCATTCCGGCAACGCAGCGCGGACGACCCGCGCCAGCACCAGCACATCGACCCGAGCCGCGCCGGCGCGCTTTAGCGTGCGGGCGCAGGCTTCGACCGTGGCGCCGGTTGTCAGGACATCGTCGACCAGCAGGATACGGGCGTCCTCGACCGCCGGTTGCCGGCGCGGCGTCACGGCGAAGGCCCCGCGGACATTCAGGCGCCGGGCCCGGCGGTTCATTCCGCCCTGGATCGGCGTCGCCCGGGTCCGGCGCAGGAGATCGACGCACAACTCAACGCCGCTCGCCGCCGCCACGCCGCGCGCCAGTTCGGCGGATTGGTTGTAGCGGCGCGCCACCAGCCGCCGCCAGTGCAGCGGGACCGGCGCGACCAGATCGGCGTGAGCCGCCAGGTCGCCGCCGGCGCGCGCCATCCAGCCGCCGAAATGGCGGCCGGCCTGGATCCGGTCGCCATGCTTGAAGGACAGGATCAGCGGCCGGCTGGAATCGTCGTAGCGCAACGCGGCGCGCGCAGAATCGAAGGCCGGCTGCCGGGCGGCGCAGGCGCCGCACAGCGAACCGTCCGCAATGTCGAACTCGAACGGCAGCCCGCAGCAGGCGCAGAAAGGCCGGTCGATGAAGGCGAGGGCGCCCCAGCACGCACCGCAAACGGCACCGTCGCGCGGCGCGATCACGCCGCAGGCCAGACAGCGCGGCGGCAGCAACCCGTCTGCTGCCCAAAGCCCGGCTTTGCGCAGAAGACCGAGCGCCCGGCCCGGCCCGCTCCGGGTCTGTGCTGCGTCGCTGCCGGCGTCAGTCGCCATCGCTGCGTTCGGCGCCACGGCGTTGTTCCGGGTGCAGGGAGCGGCCCAGGATATGGGCGTCATCCCCGATGGCGTGGGCGGTGCCGCCGGCGATCAGGGGATCCGGCTCGCCGATGTTCAGTTTGTCCTTGCCCGGATAGGGCAGGCTGCTCAGGAAATGCCTCATGCAGTTCAGCCGCGCCCGTTTCTTGTCGTCCGACTTGATGATGGTCCAAGGCGCGTCGGCAGTGTCGGTGTAGAAATACATCGCCTCCTTGGCCTCGGTGTAATCGTCCCACATGTTGAGCGATTTCCGGTCGATGGGCGACAGCTTCCAGTGCTTCAGCGGTTCGTTCTCGCGCGATTTAAAGCGGCGCAACTGTTCGTCCCGGGTCACCGAAAACCAGTATTTGAACAGCCTGATGCCGCTGCGCGCCAGCATGCGTTCGAACTCCGGCGCCTCGCGCATGAATTCGAGATATTCATTGGCGGTGCAAAAGCCCATGACCCGCTCAACGCCGGCCCGATTATACCAGGATCGGTCGAACAGGACGATTTCCCCGGCCGACGGCAGATGCGCGATATAGCGCTGGAAATACCACTGGCCCCGTTCCTTCTCGGTCGGTTTGTCGAGCGCGACCACGCGCGCGCCGCGCGGGTTGAGATGCTCCGTGAAACGCTTGATCGTGCCGCCCTTGCCGGCGGCGTCCCGGCCCTCGAACAGACAAACGATTTTCTGCCCGGTCTCCCGCACCCATTCCTGAACCTTAAGCAATTCGATCTGCAGCTCCGCCTTGCGGTTCTCATAGTCCTTGCGGCGGATCTTCTGCTTGTAGGGGTATTCCCCCGATTCGAAGATCTGGCGGATGGCCTCCCGGTCCCGGCGCATTTCCGCTGCGGACAGTTTGCCCGGCGCCGAATCTTCGATCAGTTCGGGCAGCGGTTCGGCGTCGGCGCCGGCAGCGGCGGCCCGCTTGCCGCGGCCGCTCCGTTCAGCGTTGCTCATGACTGCCGACCTCCCTAGAGTATCGTCGAGCCTGACGCGGCGATGCGCCGGCTGGCGGGAAAACCGACAGGTGTCGCACCCCGCTGCCGGATGCGATTCTTCAGCGCGCCGCTGCCCTTCCGAAACGGCCCTTCGCAATGGATAGTAGCATGAACCTGACGGGAAAAACCGCAATTGTGACCGGCGCCGCGCGCGGCCTCGGCCGCGCCTATGCGCACAAGATGGTGGTCATGGGCGTCAACGTCGTCGCCGCCGACATCGCAGACTGCGGCGAGACAGTGGCCGGCGCCTACGGGCCCGGCAAGATCGTCGGCACGCAGGTCGACGTCGCCAGCTTCGACAGCGCCGAGGCGATGGCCGCGCTCGCCTGCGAGAAATTCGGCGGCATCGACATTCTGGTGAACAATGCCGCCCTCTACGGCTCGCTGACAGGCGGCCGGATCGAAGCGATCGGCGAGGCGGATTGGGACGCCTGCATGGCGGTCAATGTGAAAGGCCTGTGGCTCTGCGCCAAGGCTGTCATCCCGTCGATGCGCGAACGCGGCGGCGGCAGCATCATCAATATCTCGTCGCTGGCGGCGGTCTACGGCCTGCCCTATGCGCTGCATTATTCCACGTCGAAAGGCGCAGTTATCGGCATGACCCGGGCTATGGCGCGGGAACTGGGCCGGGACTGGATCCGCGTGAATGCGATCGCCCCCTCGGCCGTGCTCACCGAAGGGACCGACGAGTTCTTCGGCGAGAAGAAGGAAAAGGGCATGCAGGTGATCGCCGCGTCGCAGAGCCTGCAGAAAAATCTCGAGCCCGACGACCTGGTCGGCACCGTGCTCTATCTCGCCGGCGACGCCAGCAAGTTCGTGACCGGTCAGACGATCATGGTCGACGGCGGCACGGTCTATCTGTGACGGGCCGCCGCCTCCTGAATGGCGCTGCGCTCGGCCTCGCCCTCGCGGCAATGGCCGGTCCGGCGCGGGCGGTCACGGTGGCGGACTATCAGAAATGGCGACATGCGACGCGCACGGTCCGGGCGACCCCGACCGGCCTGGTCGAGGTGCGCCTCGGCGGAATCCTCAGCGGGCTGCTGCTGGCCAACCGCCGGCTCGGCCGGGCCGGCAGCCCGGTGCTCTTCTGCCTTCCCGCCGATGCCCCGGACGGCGGCATGACGGACGGCGGCATGACGAGCGGCGCCCTGCGCAAGCGGCTCGATGCGGAACTGAAATCGCCGTCGCGGCCGGGCGGCGAACCCTGGCCGCCGAACACCGGCGTTGCGGCGGTCGTCCTGCACATACTTCAGCGGGCCTGGCGCTGCCCGGCCGGCCGCCGGGCCTTGCGTTAGCGGTGTGAGCGGGCCGGTCCGGATATTCGACCGCTGCGCTGTCCGCCGGCACCGCGACCGGGCGGCCCGCCGCTATCCGGCGCTCGCCGGGGCGCGCAACCCGGAATTCCTGCACGAGGAAATCACCGACCGGCTGCTCGAACGGCTGGGCGAGGTGCGCGAGCCTTTCGCGGACTGCCTCTATCTGGGTTGCCGGCGCGGCCCGGCGACGCGGCGTCTGGCGGCGCGGGCCGGGATGCAGCGGATCGTCCAGGCCGATCTGAGCCAGGCGATGGCCGCCGCCGCCCGGGCCGGCAACCGCTTCTTCCCCACGCTGTGCCTCGACGAGGAATGCCTGCCCTTCGCCGAGGGCAGCTTCGACCTCGTCTTTGCGCCGCTTTCGCTGCACTGGGTGAACGATCTGCCGGGGACGCTGATCCAGCTCAACCGCCTGCTCCGGCCAGGCGGCCTGCTGCTGGCGGCGCTGTTCGGCGGCAGCGCGCTGGCCGAGTTGCGCGAGGCGCTGGGCGAGGCCGAACTGGCCGGCGAAGGCGGGGTTTCGCCGCGGGTCTCGCCCTTCGCCGATGTGCGCGACGGCGGCGACCTGCTGCAACGGGCGGGTTTCGCCCTGCCGGTGGTCGACCGCGAGCGGATCGGCGCGACCTACGAGCACGCCTTCAGCCTGATGATCGACCTGCGCAATATGGGCGAGACCAATGCCATGGCCGAGCGCCGCCGCCGCTTCACCCGGCGGCAGACCCTGGTCGATGCGGCGGAGGTTTATCTGCGCCGGTTCGCCGACAACAGCGGCCGGCTGCACGCCACCTTCGATACGATCTTCCTGACCGGCTGGGCGCCGGCCGAAGGCCAGCCCCGGCCGCTGCGCCCGGGCAGCGCCACCGCCCGCCTCGCCGACGCGCTGGGCAGCCGGGAATTCGACCCGGAGAAAGGACACGCCGCCTTTTCATAGAGAGGTGGCGATGTTGGAACTCGCAACGTCGGAAAGCGGCCGCGTCGCAGTCGCAAGAAATCCTTGACATTCATCTATTATTCTATAATTGTCGAAATATGGAAATTTCATCGGCTACTGGTTCTTTTGCCGCCCTGTCGCAGGAGACCCGCCTAGCCGCCTTCCGGCTGCTGGTGCGGGCCGGACCGGCGGGGCTGCCGGCGGGGGAAATCGCCCGGACGCTGGGCACGGCGCCGTCCACCCTGTCGACCCATCTCGGCCTGCTGCAACGGGCCGGCCTGGTGTCGGCGGAGCGGCGCTCGCGCCAGATCGTCTATCGGGCGGATTTCGAGGGCGTCGGCGCGCTGATAAGGTTTCTGATGAAGGACTGCTGCAAGGGCCACCCGGCCGTCCAGGCGGCGATCGAGGACGACGCGGCCTGACCGGCTTCAAGGAGGAGAAACGACCGTGAAACGAATGCATATTCACCTGAATGTCGAGGATCTGGAGCAGTCCGTCCGCTTTTACCGGACGCTGTTCGGCGCCGCGCCGTCCAAGCTGAAAGACGACTATGCCCAGTGGCTGCTCGACGAGCCGGCGGTCAACTTCGCCCTCTCGACGCAGGAATGCTGCGACGGCCAGGGCGGCGGCGTCTCCCATCTCGGCATCCAGGTCGACGACGACGATAGCCTGGCCGACATCACCCGAGCGCTGACCGACGCCGAGCAGGCGATCTTCGAAGAGAAGGAAAATCAGTGCTGCTACGCCAAGGGCAACAAGACCTGGGCGTCCGACCCGGACGGCGTGGTGTGGGAGACCTTCCATCGGCTCGACCATTCCGACACGATGGGAGAGGATGCTGCCCGCGACGCCGGGATCGACGCCCTGCACGAACGCACCACGGTATAGCCGACCCCCGGGACGATTGCGCACGGCAAGACGGGCTGAGAGCGGTCGGCCACGGCGCTGTCTGGAACCGTGACCTTTTCCCCGTGACCTATTCTTTCGCCCGTAAGCTCGCCGCCGAAGCCCTCGGCACGGCCTTCCTGCTCGCGACGGTCGTCGGCTCCGGAATTATGGCGGAGACGCTGGCCGGCGGCAACGTGGCGCTCGCGCTGCTGGGCAACACCGTCGCGACCGGCGCCATCCTGGTCGTGCTGATCCTGATCTTCGGGCCGGTTTCGGGCGCCCATTTCAACCCGGCGGTCACGCTCAGCTTCCTGATCCGCAGGGAGATCGGCCCGCGCGATGCGGTAATTTACGTCCTCGTCCAGATCGCTGCCGGGCTGGCCGGCGTCCTGATCGCGCATCTGATGTTCGGCGAACCGGCCTTCGCCGCCTCGGTCAAGAGCCGGACCGGCATCCCGCAATGGACCGGCGAATTTGTGGCGACCTTCGGGCTGGTGGCGACGATCCTGGGCACGGTCCGGTTCCGGCCGGAGGCGACGGCCTATGCCGTCGGCCTGTTCATTACGGCGGGCTACTGGTTCACCTCGTCGACCTCTTTCGCCAATCCGGCGGTCACCATCGCCCGCAGCCTGACCGACAGCTTCTCCGGCATCATGCCGGCCCATGCGCCGGGTTTCATCCTGGCCCAGTTGGCCGGCGCGGTTGCCGCGACTCTGACGTTCGGCTGGCTCCTGAGAGACGGCAAGGGTGGCAACGGCTGACCGGCCGGCGCTGTTTGGGCGCGCTTCCGGTTTCGCCGGTATCCGTGTAAGGCTGTCCCGGCGCCGGGCGAATGGAATTCTGCATCCGGCGGCGCTCCGCTCTTCCCCGGCCGGCCCCGTTCGCTGCGTCACCTGCCACAGACCGGTACATGACCGTCAAAGCCAACGCGGCCTCATTCCTGGTGCTCATGCTGTCGGCGATGGCCGGCCCCTTTTCGATGCAGGTGTTCCTGCCGGCGCTGCCGGCCATCCAGCGCTCATTCGGGGTCAGCCAGTCGGTCGTCCAGTTGACGCTCACCCTGTCGATGGTGGCGATCGCTTTCTCGACGCTGCTGTACGGTCCGCTCTCCGACCGGTTCGGCCGCAAGCCGGTGCTGGTCGGCGGCATGCTCCTGTTCCTGGCCGGCAGCGTGCTGTCTACGGTGGCGCCTTCGGTTGCCCTGCTGATCCTGGGGCGTGTCGTGCAGGCGGCGGGCGCCGCTGCCGGTATGGTGCTGAGCCGCGCCATCGTCCGGGACGCCTACGGCGCTGCCGGTGCGCCGAAGGCGATTCACTATCTGACCATGGCGACAGTGACCGCCCCGATGATCGCTCCCGTCGCCGGCGGTTTCCTCACCGACGGCTTCGGCTGGCGGGCGAATTTCGCCGTTACGACAGCGATCGCGGTGCTGATCGCGGCGCTGGTCGCCGGCCTGCTGCGCGAAACGCTGCCGGCAGCCAGCCGCGCCGGCGACCGGGGCGGATCGGTCGCCCGTATGGCGGTCGACGGGCTGCGCCAGGTCGCGCAGTCGCGGACATTCTGGGGATACGCGCTGATTTCGTCCTTCAGCACGGCGATTTTCTTCGCCTTCGTTTCGGGCGCGCCGTACCTGACGAACGGCCTGCTCCAGCGCCCGGCCAGCGAATACGGGCTGTGGTTTATGGGCGTTCCGGCCCTGTTTGTCGTCGGCAATTTCGCTGCCTCACGGCTGCTGAACACGTTGGGTCTCGACCGCTCGATCGTTCTGGGAGCCATCCTGTGTGCGATTACGCTGGCGTTCGCGGCAGGGCTGTTCGGCACGCTGCCCCTGACTCCGGCCCTCCTGTTCGTGCCGGCCTACGCGATTTCCTTCTTCCAGGGGCTCGTGATCGCCAATGGCGTCGCCGGCGCGATCAACGCCAGTCCGGCGGCTTTCGGCGCCGCCTCGGGCCTTCTCGGCTTTACCAACATGACGATCAGCGCCGTTGCCGCGCAGGTGACCGGTACGCTGGTCCGGGACAGCGTCTGGCCGATGATCGCAATCATGGCCCTGTGCGCCGGTGCGGTTCTGATACTGTTGCCGATGATCCGAAGGCGCGCGCCGATGCCGGACCGGACCGCCGTTTCACCGATCGACAACCGGTAGGACGGGCACGGACTTTTCCCAGGACTGCCCATCGCCGATCAGGGTGATGTGGACCCAGAAGGCTTTCGGAACCGGACGTTTCCCCAGGATCGGAACGGCAACGCCGAACCGTCCGGCCCGGTCCGGCGGCAACGGGCTCGACCGCCCCAGCCGCACCGATCCCGGCGCTTCGATCAGAACGACCGGCGCTGCGAAGGTCCGGCTGCGATGGCCGATCCGGACGATCAACCGGCGTTCGCGCCGCTCGGCCTGCCAGACCGCGAAATCGTTGCCGGCCGGTCTCGGCACGCGGGCACGCGCCGCGACGATCGCCGGATGCGGCGGCGCGCCCGCCGGAACGGTGAGCGCGAGCCGCGCTTCGCCGGGGATGCAAACATCCTTGCAGACCTGATAACGCACATGCACACGGGCCCTGAGCGGCCGGGCCGGATTCCGGACAGCCGCCTGCATCGGCAGGGTAAACCGGCCGCCATAGCCACGGGCCTTGAAACCGAAACTGGTGAATATCTCCGGCGCCGGCCAGGCGATGCGCACCGAATTCAGGTTCTGGGAGCCCTGCCAGTCAAGCATCGGCGGCAATCCCGGCGCGCCCGGCGAGCGCCAGAAGATTTTCCAGCCCGGTTCGAGATCGAAGCTCAGGCCCAGCCAACGGCTGTCCTTCGCGCCGCCGCCGGCGAGCAGCCGTAGCCGGCCTTCCGGCCCGTCGAACCACGGCGTCTCGAAACGCGGCGCCGCGGCTGTGGGTGCGGCCGCCCCCGCCCAGAAGCCCAGCGCCAGCAGGACGGTGCAAACCCACCCTGTCCTGCCCTTGAGCCTGATTGGCCGATGGCGGCGATCGGCCGTCGACGAACCGGTTTCGCTTGCGCGGCGCGTCGGCGGGCCTATCTTCGGGAAAGGCCGGCGATGCAAAAGGCCGGCAGCCCCTGACGGAGACCGACTATTCCGGATTCGACCGCAAGCGAGAGTCCCTGGCTCACCGGACGATTGCTGATCGCCATGCCCGGCATGGCGGACCCCCGCTTCGCCCACACCGTCATCTATATGTGCGCCCATTCCGACGACGGCGCCATGGGCCTCGTCGTCAACAAGCTGTCCGACAGCATCGTCTTCAAGGAGCTGCTGGAGCAGGTCGGTGTCGACGACTGCACGATCCGGCGGAATATCCCGGTCCATATCGGCGGCCCGGTGGAGACTGCCCGCGGGTTTGTGCTGCACGGCGGCGACTACCGGCATGACGGCACGAAGGCCGTGCAGGACGGCATCGGGCTCACGGCATCGGTGGATATCCTGCGCGAGGTTGCCACCGGCGGCGGTCCGGAACATTGCCTTCTGGCGCTGGGCTATTCGGGCTGGGGCGCCGGGCAGCTCGAACAGGAGATCCAGCAGAACGGCTGGCTGACCGCAGAAGCCGACGAATCGCTGGTCTTCGGCGCCGACCTGGACGAAGACCGCTGGCGCACCGCCATCGGCACGCTGGGAATCGATCCCAGCATGCTCTCCAGCACCGCCGGCCACGCCTAACCCGGATTTCTCGCCGCGGTCATGGTCTGCGCGGCGAGAAATCCGGGTTAGCGCCTCAGGCGGCAAGGCGCGCCGCCATCGCATCGTAGGATTCCAGAGCAGCGGCCGGCCCCAGTGCCGCGCAGGTCAACGGGCCGGCCAGCAGTTTCCCGCCAAAGGCGCTGACCGCCGCTTCGTCGACGGCGTCGATCTTCCGCAGGATTTCCGTCGGCGTGAGCGGCCGGCCGTAGACCAGCATGTGATGGGCAAGCTGTTCGCAGCGCGCGCCGGTGCTTTCCCGCGACATCAGGAGGCCCGCCCGTGCCTGGGCCTTCGCCCGGGCGAGCTCTTCCGGCCCGACTTTGCCGGCAAGATCGGCCAGCTGGTCGAAAACGACCGGCACCAGTTCCGCCGCCTGGTCCGGCCCGGTCCCGGCATAGATGCCGTAGAGGCCGGTATCGGCGTAGGCGGTATTGTGGCTGCTAACCGAATAAACCAATCCGCGCTTCTCCCGCACTTCCTGGAACAGGCGGGACGACATGCCGCCGCCCAGGATTGTGGAATGCAGCATGGCGGCGAAATAATCGTCGTCCATCTGCGCCGCGCCGCGGAAGCCGAGCAGCAGATGCAGCTGCTCCAGATCGCGCTCTTCGCGATAGTCGCCGCCGCTGTAACACGCCGCTTCCGCCGCCGGACTGCCGCCGCCGGCCAGCGCCGCGACCCGCTCTTCGACCATCGCCGCGAAGACGTCGTGCTCCAGATTGCCGGCTGCCGCCACGACCGCCCGCGGTGCGGTGTAATTCGCCTTGTGGTATCGATCGAGCCGGTCGCGTGGGAACGCGCCGACAATGGCCGGGTCGCCCAGCACGGGCCGGCCGAGCGCCTGGTCGGGATAGGCGGCGCGCTGGAAATGATCGAAGATGATATCGTCCGGCGTGTCCAGCGCCTGGCCGATTTCCTGCAACACGACATCGCGTTCGCGCGCCAGTTCAGCCTCGTCAAACGCGCTGTGCTGGACAATGTCGCTGAGGATTTCGATGGCGAGCGGCAGGTCGCCCTTGAGCGTCTTGCAGAAAAACGCCGTCGCCTCGCGCGAGGTCCAGGCGTTGATATGGCCCCCGACGGCCTCGATTTCGTCGGCGATGTCCTGCGCGCTCCGGCGCGCCGTGCCCTTGAACATCATATGTTCGAGCAAATGGGACACGCCGTTGACCTCGGCCGGCTCGTGCCGCGCGCCGGCGTCGATCCAGATACCGCAGGATACCGATTCGACCTGTGGCATCGCATCGGTCGCAATCCTGAGACCGTTGTCGAGCGTCGTGACCTGCGCCGTGTGCATCATGCCTTCACCGCCCTGGCGTTGGCGAGCACATAGTCGGTCAGCCGGGCGGCGTCGTTCGGCATGGTGACGCAACGCTCCGGGCGCTCGTGCAGGTCGGCGAGATGGGCCGGCAGCGCCGGGCGCCGGCCGGTCGCCCGCTCGACCGCGTCGGGGAACTTGGCCGGATGGGCGGTCGCCAGCACGACGACCGGCTCGTCGCCGCGCCGGCATTCCCGCGCCGCCGCCAGGCCGACCGCGGTGTGCGGATCGATCTGCCGGCCGGTGCGCTCGTATACCGCCCGCATGACCTCGATGGTGCCCTCGTCGTCCAGGCTGGCGCCGTCGAACAGCGCCGTCGCGCGGCGCCAGCGCGGCTCGTCGAGCGGCAGGCGGCCGCCGTCCCGGAAGGCCCGGATGGTCGAGGCCACGGCCGCGCCGTCCCGGTCCAGCAGGTCGAACAACAGCCGCTCGAAATTGCTCGACACCTGGATATCCATGCTCGGCGACAGGGTTGGCGTCACGCCGCGGATTTCCATCGCGTTGTGCCGGAAAAAGCGGGTGAGGATGTCGTTGGCGTTGCTGCCGACGATCAGCCGGCCCACCGGTAGGCCGCATTGCCGGGCGGCGTAGCCGGCGAACACGTTGCCGAAATTGCCGGTCGGCACGGCGAAGGAGACGGGCCGCTCCGGAGCGCCGGCTTGCATAGCGGCAAAGACATAGTAGACGATCTGGCCCATTACGCGGGCCCAGTTGATCGAGTTCACCGCCGACAGGTTGGCCCGATCGCGTAATCCGTCGTCGGCGAACAGGGCCTTCACGAGGTCCTGGCAATCGTCGAAGGTGCCTTCAATGGCGATGTTATAGACATTCCTGTCATGGACAGTTGTCATCTGCCGGCGCTGGACTTCGGAGGTGCGGCCCTTGGGATGCAGCATGAAGATGTCGATGGCCTTGCGCCCTGCGCAGGCGGCGATGCCGGCCGGGCCGGTGTCGCCGGACGTTGCGCCGACCACCGTAATCCGCTCGCCGCGCTCTAACAGTACGGTGTCGAACAGCAGGCCGAGCAGTTGCAGGGCATAATCCTTGAAGGCCAGGGTCGGGCCGTGGAACAGTTCGAGCAAATACAACCCGTCACCGAGGGTCGCCAGCCACGCCACGGCAGGATGGTTGAACCGAAGATCGTAAGCGTTCTTGGCGAGTGCCGGCAGTTTCGTCGCCGCTACCGAGCCAACCATGAAGGGCGCGCAGATTTCCGCCGCCAGTTCCGCATAAGATACCTGGGATAGGCCCCGCCATCGCGCCAAGGTATCGACCGTCCAGGCGGGCCAGGCCTCGGGCACATAAAGGCCGCCGTCCCGCGCCAGGCCCGACAGCAGGATATCGTCGAAGCCCGCCGGCGGCGCCTTGCCGCGGGTGCTGATATAGGGAAAGGCCGGTCCGGTCACATTTGTCTCGGCGGCTGATCGAACGGGCGCACAAGCTAGCCCGGATTTCTCACCGCGGCCATGGTCTGCCTGCCCGCCTATTCCAGCACGGTGGCCTTGTCGGTCTCGGGATCGAGTACGGCGAGCAGCCCCTCGGCGATGGAGAAATGGGCGCCGTGCAGGTCGAGCCGGTTCTCGTTGATGGCCTGCCGCACGAACGGGAAGGTTAGCAGGTTATCGAGCGAATTCAGGATGGAGGCGTATTCGAACGCCGTCTGCAAACCCGGCCCTTCCTTCGGCGCGTCGGCCGGCAGGTAGGCGTGGGCGCCCCGGACGATCGAGATCCATCTGCCGATGAAGGTCGGCTTGCCCGGTTCGGCGAACCGGCCCTCGATAAACGCCCGGATGCCGCCGCACCGGCCGTGCCCCATGACGACGATGTCGCTGACGCCGAGTGCCGTTATCGCGAACTCGATGGCCGCGCTGGTGCCGTGATTGTTGCCGGCCGGCTCGTAGGGCGGCACCAGATTGGCGACATTGCGCACGACGAAGAGCTGGCCCGGCGCGGCATCGAATATCGCCGCCGGATCGACCCGGCTGTCGCAACAGCTGATGACCATGACCGGCGGTTCCTGACCTTCCTCCAGCGCCCGATAGGTTTTCAGATGGCGCGGATAGTGGTCGCTGCGGAACCGGGCGTAGCCCTCCCGCAAGATGGCCGGCTGGCGGGTCTGCGGGATACTCACACCGGTCAACCGGCCCCGCCGGCGAGCCAGTATTCGCACAATTGCCGGGCGATCGAATCCCGGCGCGGCAGTTTGAATTCCTCGCTGCGCCGGCGGATCTGCTCGATCACCCAGTCGCGCTCGAACCAAGCGGCCGTTTCGAGCTCGTCGGTGTTGACATCGAGCTCGTCGGACAGCGCCGTGGCGTGGAAGCCGAGCATGAGCGAGGTCGGAAACGGCCAGGGCTGGGAGGAATGATAGCGCACGTCATGGACCCGCACGCCGGATTCCTCGAAGACTTCGCGCGCCACAGCCATTTCCAGCGTCTCGCCCGGCTCGACGAAGCCGGCGAGGGTCGAATGCATGCCCGGCGGCCAGGCTTTCTGGCGCCCCAGGAGGCACTTGTCGCCATAGGTCACCAGCATGATGACAGCCGGGTCGGTGCGGGGGAAATGGCTTGTATTGCAATCCGGACCCGCGCAGACCCGCAGATGGCCGCCGTCCCTAGGCCGGGTTTCCGCGCCGCAGACGCCGCAATACATGTGCCGCCGCCGCCAGGTCAGCATACCGCGGGCGTAGGCCAGCAGGTTGCCGTGCTCCCGGTTCATCATCGGGCCGACGAAGCGCAGGTCGAGGAACTCCGCCCGGTCGGCCTCGACGCCGCAGATCGCCTCGGCCTCTTTCTGCTCCAGGCCGGAGAGATCGCTGGCGAAATAGGCCAGCCCGTCATGCAGGCCGAGGAACAGCGGCTCGTCGCCCCGTTCGAGCAGGGCGCCAAACCCCTCGGCCGGCAGACGGATCGCCTCCGGCGGATCCTCCGGCGGCGCGCCGGGATCGACCAGGTTGCGCGAGCGCCAGACCGGCACGAGGCGGCCCTGCGGTCCGCGCAACTGCGCCTCCAGCCATTGCCGGTCGGCGCGCCGGACCGAGGCGCGATTCAGCGTGTTCCAAGCGTAGAAATTATCGTCGGAACGGGAAAGGCGCAGGCGGTCGGGCATGGGCGTTTAGTGGCACAGGCGGCCGGCGCGGGCAATCGGACGGACGGACGGCTTACCGCGCCCGCGGGTCGTAGCCTTCGAACGCGGCGACGGCGTCGATGAGCTTGCCGGGCACCGGCTCGGTCTTGTGGGTCTGCTGATGGGTGTTGACCCAGACGATTTCGCCGGTGGCACGCAGGTCATCGTCGGCGCCCGCGAGATAGATCGCCGGATCGAACGTGACACTGGTCCTGCCGATCCGGCGGGTGCGGATGCAGATGTCGATTTCCTCGTCGTAGAGGATCGGCGCGCGGAATTCGACCACCGCCTTGACCAGATGGAAATCGCAGCCGGTCTCCGGATCGCCGCCCAGCGGATAGTCATAACCGATGGCGCGGAGATATTCGGTGATCCCGATATCGTACCAGGTGAGGTAGTGGGAGTTATATGCCACCCCCTGGCCGTCGATTTCCGCATAGCGGACGCGCAGGGGATGACGGAAGCGGAAATAGGCACGGTTCGGAGTGGTCATCTGGCCTCGATGCCTTCCTGTCGCTTCGGAACCGGTGACAGCGGGATCGGCAATAGCGCCGACGGGGCGAAAGCCGGCAGAGCAGGCAACGCTCAGTGCAGCTTGGCGGGCAGTTCCTTGATCGCCTGATCGACCAGGCCGGCGGCTTTCTTTTCGTCGATCCGGTCTTCAAGCAGCTTGCGGGTCGCGGATACCGCCAGATCGACCGCCGTGTTGCGCACCTCCGCCTGGGCCACCGCCTCGGCCTGGGCGATGCGATCCAGCGCCTGTTGCTCGCGCCGCTTCAGGGAGGCAGCCAGGTCTTCCTCGGCCCTGACCCGCAGGCGCGCGGTCTCTTCCTCGGCCGCGCGCAACATGCCTTCGGCTTCCTGCAGGGCGTCGCGCTGCTTGCGCTGATAGTCTGCCAGCAGGCTCTGCGCTTCCTCGCGCAGGCGCTTGGCTTCATCGATTTCGGTGCGGATCGCCTCGGCCCGGGCGTCGAGGGCGCCGGTTACGGCCCCACGGGCCTTCCAGACGATCAGCGCCACAAAAATCGCAAAGGCGATCAGCACCCAGAATGTCGCGCCGCCGAAATCGAACAGCTCGCCGAGCCAGCCGCCCACGGAAGCGGATTTGCCGCCGGCGAGCAGAACGGCCGATTGGGTCATCGCGGAAGGGGTCATCGCGCCCGTTCCCTACTGGCCCGAAACCGCATCGACAGCGTCGGCCGCCGATTTCCTGGCGATCCTGCCGCCGATCAGACGCTGGGCCGCGACGAGAACAACGTCTACAGCCACATCCTTGATGTTGCCGACAGCTTCGTTGCGGGCGGCCTCGATGCGCGCTTCGGCGCTGTTTATGTCAGCCGCGAGCCGTCCGGCCGTAGCCTGGTGCGCCGCGGCGGCCTGCGCCTTGGCGTCTTCGACCGCATCGCGAATCACCGACTGGGCCTTGTTGCGGCCGTCGGCCATCGCCGCTTCATAGTCCGCCAGAACCTGCTCGGCTTCCCGGCGCAGGGTCTGCGCCCGGTCCAGATCGCCCTCGATCCTGTCGCGCCGGGCCTCCAGGGTCGCCTGGATTCTTGGCAGCGCGATCGTACGCAGCACGACAAACAGAACCGCAAAGGCGATCGCAAGCCAGACGACCTGCGAGAGAAAGGTATCGATCTGTTGCAGTTGCGGCATTGCCGTTCTCCGCGCCCCGGCCTCTTCAGGAGAAAACCTTCAAAGGATCGAGCGGGGCATCCGTTCGGGCTGTGCAGGCCGGGGGCCGTACGGGCGCCGGGCGCCCGCCGAGCCCCGGCGGCCTGCTATCCGAACGGCCTGCTATCCGAACAGGATGACGAGCGCGATCACCAGGGCGAACAGCGCAATGGCTTCGACCAGCGCGAAGCCCAGCATCGTCATTGTGAAGACTTCGCCGCGGGCGGCCGGGTTGCGGCCCACTGCCTGAATGAAGGCGGCGAACACGTTGCCGATGCCGATGCCGGCGCCGATGACGCCGATCACGGCCAGGCCGGCGCCCAGGAACTTTGCAGCTTCAACATCCATTCTCAGGTCCTTTCCCTGAAACGTTAAGGCCCGTCGCGCCCGCCTCTAGTGGAGGTGGATCGCGTCGTTGATGTACAGGCAGGTCAGAATTGTGAAGACGTAGGCCTGCAGGAAGGCGATCAGGATTTCCAGCCCGGTCAGCGCAACAATGAACAGCAGGGGCACGACGCCTGCGGCGCCCAGCGCGACCACGAAACCGGCAAAAACCTTAAGCAGCGTGTGTCCGGCCAACATATTGGCGAAGAGTCGCACAGAAAGGCTGACGGGACGCGAGAGATAGGAGATCACCTCGATGGGGATCAGCAATGGCCACATCAGTTTCGGCGCGCCCGGCGGCACGAAGAAGCTGAAAAAGCGGATGCCGTGTTTGAAGATCGCCAGCAGGGTGACGAACAGGAACACCAACAGCGCCATGGCGAAGGTCACGACGATATGGCTGGTGAAGGTGAACGCGCTGGGGATCATGCCCAGCAGGTTGCCGAACAGGATGAACATGAACAGGGTGAAGATCCACGGGAAATACCGGCGGCCTTCATTGCCGACCGTTTCCTTCAGCAACCCGGCGACGAACTCGTAGCTCATTTCCGCCATGGACTGCCACCGGCCCGGCACCAGCCGACCTCGCCTCATGCCGACGACCAGAAACAGGCTGACCGACAGGACGGTGATCAGCATCGCCAACGAGGAGTTGGTGAACGACAGATCGGCGCCGCCGACGTCGAGCCTGACCAGCGGCTTGATCGTGAACTGATCGAGCGGACCGTGTTTTTCGCCAGCCACCGGTCATCCCCTTTCGCGTTCGTCCGGTTTCGGCGCGCCCTCGGCATCCGCGCCGCCCGGTTCGGCATAGCCCACGGCGTGGCCCAAACCGCTCATCGTCCGGTAGACGTTCACGATCCCGGCGGCCGCGCCGAGGAAGAAAAAGACAATCATCAGCCAGGGTTTCGTCCCCAGCCACCAGTCGAGCCCGAGCCCGATGGCAACCCCGACAACCAGGCCCGCCACCAGTTCGGTGCCGATGCGCAGCGCCAGGCCAATCCCTTTGCCCCGGTCCGTCCGGTCTTCGGCGTCCCGCTTACCGCCGCGGCCGGCCCGATTTTTGTCGCGCCTTTCCTGCGCTTTGCGCAAACGGGCATCGAACTGGTCGGGGGACGGAGGACGGTCCGGTTGCGCCATGGCGCCGCCTCCAGGCGGCACGGCCTCTATCAGCGGGATTGCCCTCCGAAAGAGCCGCGGGACAGCCGGGCGAAACCCGGCCGGGAACGGCGGCAAACTAGGGGGAGACTGCGAAGGGAGTCAATCGGAACGCCGGCGCGAATTAGCGTCCGGAGGCCGCTTAACCTGCTGATTTTTCGGGATAAAGGCAGCGATGCGACATTATTTAAGCAGTTTCCCGCAGCGCCTCCGCCCGACGCAGGTCGACGGACACCAGCTGCGAGACGCCGCGCTCGGCCATCGTCACGCCGTACAGCCGGTCCATCCGGGCCATGGTCAGCCGGTTGTGCGTCACGATCAGGAACCGGGTGCCGCTCTGCTCGGCAATACCCTCGACCAGAGTGCAGAACCGGTCGACATTGTTGTCGTCGAGCGGCGCATCGACCTCGTCCAGGATACAGATCGGCGCCGGATTGGTCAGGAACACCGCGAAGAGCAGGGCGATGGCCGTGAGCGCCTGCTCGCCGCCGGACAACAGCGACAGGCTTTGCAGCCGCTTGCCCGGCGGGCTGGCCATGATTTCCAGCCCGGCGTCGAGCGGGTCGTCCGCCTCGGTCAAGGCCAGATGGGCCCGGCCGCCGCCATAGAGGCGGGTAAACAGAGCCTGGAAGTGGCCGTTGACGGTGTCGAAGGACGACAGAAGCCGTTCCCGGCCCTCGCGGTTCAACGTGGCGATCGCCCGGCGCAGCCTTTCGATGGCGCCGGTCAGATCGTCGCGCTCCGTCTCGTATTCTTCGATCCGCTGCCCGAGCTCTTTCGATTCCTGTTCGGCGCGATGATTGACCGGCCCCATGCCGTCGCGCTCGCGCAGCAGCCGCTCCAGCCGCCTTTCCGTGTCGGCCGCAGACGGAAGCGGCTTGTCCGAATCGTGTTCCGCAATCCCCAGAAGTGCCTCCGGACTGCTGTTGAGGCGCTCGCGGCAGCGATCGGCAATCTGCGCCGCCGCCTGTTCCGATTGGTTGACCAGGCCTTCGGCGAGGCCGCGGCTTTCGCGGGCCTCCGCCAACGCCTGTTCCGTTTCGCGCAACTCCCGGTCGATGCCGGCCAGCGACGACTCGGCTTCGGCCAGCGCCGCTGCCGCGGACGACCGGCCTGTCTCGCTCTCGGCGACCAGGGCGTCGGCGGCGGCCTGGCGGGCGGCCAGATCGTCGGGTGCGCCCTCGATCCGCTCCGCTTCGACGGTAATCTCGCGATGGCGTTCCTCCAGCGCCGTAACCTGGGTGTCGCCGCCCTCGATGCGCCGACGCCATCGTGCCGCGTCTTCGACGGCGGCGGCCCGGCGCCGCGCGCGTCCCGCCGCTTCGGCTTCCAGGCGGTTGCCGGTCTGCTCCTTGCCGGCGAGATCCTGCCGCAAGGCGGCAAGCCTTTCGCGCATGTCGGTGAGCTGCGCCTGCGCGGCGCTGTCTTCCGGGATGGCGTCGAGCGCGGCCTGCGCCTCGGCCAGGGCAACGGCGGCCTCTGCCCTTTCGCCTTCCAGCGCCGCCAGCGTTTCGGCGACCGCTTCCCGCCGGCTGCGCCGCGAAACCACGGTCTCCTTGAGCGAGGCCAGTGCGGCGCGGCGCGCGTTGAGCAGATCGAACGCCTCGCGAACCGCGGCGTTGGCGCTGCGCAGGGCTTCGGTAGCGGCCTCCGCCTGCGTCCGGGCAGCGTCCAGATCGGCGCTTGCCGCGGCAACCTGTTTTTCGACGGCAAGAACCTCGCGGCCGATGGCGTCGAGACGGTTCTGTTGCGCCAGACGCTGCGCCGCTGCGGTCGGCGCGCCGGCGGCGGCGACAAACCCGTCCCACCGCACCATGCCGCCGTCGCGCGACACCGCGCGCTGCCCCTGGGCGAGCAGCGGCGCAATCGCTTCGAGCAGATCGGAATCGCCGACAACGGCGATCTGGTCGAGCCGGCGCGTCAAAGCGGCCGGCGCCTCGACGAACCAGCTCAGCGGTCTGGCGGCGCGCGGCAGATCCGGGCCTTCCTCGTCGGCGTCGGTGCCCGGCTGCCAGCGGATCGCCGCCGCCTCGCCGACCGGGGCATCGAGATCGTCGCCAAGCGCAGCGCCGAGCGCGGCCTCGTAGCCGGCGGTCACCCGGATATCTTCGATCACTGGCCTTGTATCGCCGGCGGCCCGGCGCTCCAGCAAGGCTTTCAGCGTATCCGCCTCGGCACTCAGGCGGGTCAGCGATTCGTTGTGGGCCTGCAGGATGCCGCGCGCCTGCTCGACCGATTCCGCCGTATTGTCGCGCTCGGCTTCGGCCCGGTCCGCCGCCGCCCGGACCTGGGCAATATCCTCGTCGGCAGCATCCGCCATCCGTTGCGCGGCCGTAAGGCCAGACCCCGCTTCGCCGGCGCCCAGCGCATCGCGCTCGGTTTCGGCGGTGAGGATCCGTCGGCCGAGGCCTTCGATCGTCTGCTCCAGCGCCGCGACCCGATCCCGGGCCGCGAGCCGGCGCGCATCGCGGGCAGCCGCCTGCTCCGTCATTCCGGTCACTTCATTCTCGAATGCCGCAACCGTCGCGCGGGCTTCCCGGACCGCCCGGGCCGCGGCGGCGCTCACGGCTTCGTTGCCGGCGTCGTCGCTTTCCAGTTGCCGGATTTCCGCCTCCAGCCGGCTCAGCGCGGCGCGGGCATCGGCGCGTTGCGCCTGTTCCCGTTCGAGATCGCGGTCGATCTGTTCCAGGCGTTGGGCGAGTTCTTCGCGCCGCGCCGCCAGGCGCACGCCTTCCGCAATCAGGCCGTCGCGTTCCACGAGATGCCGCTGCAGCGCCGCCGCTGCTTCCGCCTCGGACCGGCGCAGGCCGGGCAACGCGGCGCCAGCTTCGGCCGAGCGCCGCGACAGCGCCGCCGCCGTGCGGGTCAGCGCTTCGACCTGCCCGGCGATTGCGTCGCGATCGCGCCGGGCCTCGGCCAGCACAGCCTCCGCCTCGGTCCAGCGCAGATGCAGGAGGATGGCCTCGGTCCGCCGGATGTGCCCGCTGATGTTGCGATAGCGGGTC
Organism: Alphaproteobacteria bacterium; assembly: GCA_965249845.1. Taxonomy (GTDB): domain Bacteria; phylum Pseudomonadota; class Alphaproteobacteria; order Bin65; family Bin65; genus Bin65. Next base: position 1,702,958 of record CBDFNA010000003.1, on the reverse strand, counting down.
GCCTGGCGCACCTGGCGCCTGAGCCGCTGCATCTGGTCGGCGAGCGCGGTGAGGACGTCTTCCAGACGGTCCAGGTTGGTCTCGGCCCCCTTCAGACGCAGCTCGGCCTCGTGGCGTCGGGAATGCAGGCCGGTGATGCCGGCCGCTTCCTCCAGCACCGTGCGCCGCTCCGCCGGCTTGGCGGCGATCATGGCGGCCACCCTGCCCTGGCTCACGATGGCGGTGGACCGCGCCCCGGTCTGCAGGTCGGCAAACAGCAACTGGACGTCGCGGGCGCGCGTCTCATTGCCGTTGATCCGGTAGCTGGAGCCGCTTTCCCGCTCGATCCGCCGGGTAACGCCGATCTGCTCGAATCCGTTGACTCCGGCCGGCGCGTCGTGCGCGCTGTTGTCCAGGTCGATGGAAACTTCGGCGATGTTGCGCGCGGGGCGGTCTGCGGTGCCGTTGAATATGACATCGTCCATGCCACCGCCGCGTAGTTGCCGGGCGGAACCTTCGCCCATGCACCAGCGGAAGGCCTCGAGAATATTCGATTTGCCGCAACCGTTGGGGCCGACGATGCCGGTCAGGCCCGGCGAAAGCTCCAGTTCCGTCGGATCGACAAAGGATTTGAATCCCGTCAGACGAATCTTGTTGAACTGGACCAATCGACTCCTTCCCCGCCGCCGGCGCAGGCAGCCTATTTCTTGCCGGCCGCTGCCAGCGCTTCCTTGATCGCGCTGTCGAAGGTTTCGAACGGCTGGGCGCCGTCGATCCGCTTGCCGCCGCCGCTCTCGATCTGCTTCCCGGTGCCGATCAGGAAGGTCGGCACGCTGTTGATCTTGTATTTGGACGTCGCCTCGTCGAGACTGTTCTTGATGCCCTTGACGATCTCCTCGCTTTCCAGGCAGGCCTTGAAATCGGCTTCGCTCAGGCCGCCGAGGCGGGCATAGCGGCTCAGCGCCTTGTAGAACTTCTCCTGGCCCAGAAACGCCCATTGCGCCTGGTTGGCGAACAGGATCTCGACCATGCCCTTGGCGCGGGCCGGGCCCAGGCAACGGGCGGTCAGAATGCCGAGATATCCCTGCCCGTTGTGCGGGAAATCGCGCAGCACGAAGCGGGCCTTGCCGGTATCGACATAGGCCTTCTTGATGCGCGGCCAGGCGCCGACATGGAACTCGCGGCAGTGCGGGCAGGACAGGGATTCGAACCCGTAGATCACGACCGGCGCATCGGCCTTGCCGTAGCTGATCTCTTTCAGGGCGTCCTTGACCGACGCGATTTCCGCGCGCGCGGACGCGGCGAACGCCATGACGGCGACCAGCAAAACGGGAACGATAGCCAACAAGGGATTGCGGTTCATCTACACCTCGACACTATATCTGGATGATGCGCGAATTTCTGCCGAACGGCAACTGCCGAATGACGGCTTTGTGTTTTTGTGCGGCGAAGGGCTGTCACTGGCGACCGATTGCGCCGGATTTGTGGCAAGCATGCAAACGCCGGCGCGCGTCAGCGGCGATCCTGCCGCGCCGCGATCGCCTCGCCGAGCCGCTGCAGCGCGTTCCGAAGCGTGTCGTCCTCGATCCCGGCGGTTTCGCGATGCACGGCTTCTTTGGCAACCGGGGTGGCGTCGCGCGGTGCGGCGGATTCCGGCCCGGTATCCGCCCGGCTGACCGGTGCATGCAGGATATGCAACCGGGCGACCGCCCTATAGCCGAAATAGCCGTTCACTTTTTCGATAATCTGCGGTGCGAGATGGGCGATTTCCGGCGCCAGCGCCGGGCTGCCGACCCTGAGATGCAGCACCCCGGCATCGCGGCCGCCGTCCGGAAACGCCCGGCCCGGCGTCAGTTTTTCCGGTGCGGTGGCCCCGGCCAGGAAGGGGCCGACAATCTTGTGCCAGTCCGCCAGCACCCCGGCCGCCGCCAGCCCGCGCTTGCGCAGGGCCGGGCGGGCGGCCGCGGCCGCAACCGGCGCAATATGGCGCATGCCCATGCCGCGCCGCGTGACGGGTTTCGTGGCTTCGGCGGCAGAGGATTTGGAGGAGGTTCGGCGTTTCGCCATGAACGGGAGCGGAATCTGGCCTTTGCCATAAGACGGCGATAGCGTAGCCGACCGTTCCGCCTTTCGCCAGCGCCTGCTGCACAAATCCTCCGATGCCTGCTTCAAGCGACACCGCCGCCATACTCTACGATGCCCGGGCGCGGCTGACCGCGGCCTTCGGCGGCCCGGCGCAGGCGTCGCACGCGCTGCTGGACTGGTACGACCGCCACGCCCGCGACCTGCCGTGGCGCGTTCCGCCCGGCGCCGCCGCGCGGCCGGACCCCTACAGGGTGTGGCTGAGCGAGATCATGCTGCAGCAGACAACGGTCGCGACGGTGAAGGATTATTTCGAACGCTTCGTCGCGTGCTGGCCGGCCGTGGGCGATCTGGCCGCCGCCCCGCTGGAGGATGTGCTGCACGGCTGGCAGGGCCTGGGTTACTACGCCCGGGCGCGCAACCTGCACCGCTGCGCCCGGGCGGTGGTGCAGGATCACGGCGGCGCATTTCCGGATACCGAGGACGGGTTGCGCGCGCTGCCCGGCATTGGCGCCTACACCGCTGCGGCGATCGCCGCCATCGCCTTCGGCCGCCCGGCGACGGTCGTCGACGGCAACGTCGAGCGGGTGATGGCCCGGCTGCACGCCGTCGAGACGCCGCTCCCGGACGCCAAGCCGCTGCTCGCGCGGCTGGCGGCGCTGACCGCGCCGGACGACCGGCCGGGCGACTATGCCCAGGCGACGATGGACCTGGGGGCGACAGTCTGTACGGCGCGGTCGCCGAAATGCCTGTTGTGCCCGTGGTCGGCCGGCTGCACCGCGCATCGCCGCGGTTTGGCGGCCGAGCTGCCGCGCCGGGCGGCGAAGAAGGCGAGACCGCTGCGCCGCGGCATCGTGTGGTGGATCGAGGGGCCGGACGGGCGGGTCATGCTGCGCCGCCGGCCCGCAAGCGGCCTGCTCGGCGGCATGATGGAGTTCCCGGGCACCGACTGGACTGAAGCTGCGCCCACTGGCGGGCCGCCAATTGCCATTACCGAGGAACGCCGCGCCGGCTCGGTCAGCCATGTCTTTACCCATTTCCGGCTGGAACTCGCGGTGCGGACGGCGCGCGCCGCCGCCGGCAACGCCGAAGCGGTCTGGGAGGATCCGGCCCGGCTCGACCGGCAGGCCCTGCCGACCGTGATGAAGAAGGTGGCGCGGGCCGCCCTGGGCCACGATAATCGCCGGGCGTAAGCAGCGGCGCCAAGCTGGAGGGAGCGCACCCGGCCATGGCAGGCAGAAAATCCGGCAATATCGTCGTGCTGACCGGGGCGGGCATCTCGAAGGAATCGGGGCTCGACACCTTCCGCGATGTCGATGGGCTGTGGTCGCGGGTGAACCTGGAGGATGTCGCGACGCCGGAGGGTTTCGCCCGCAACCCGAAGATGGTGCACGATTTCTACAACCACCGCCGCCGCGAACTGCAGTCGGGCAACGTCCGGGCCAATGCGGCGCACCATGCCCTGGGCCGGCTGGAGGCCGAATGGCCGGACAATGTGCTGGTCGTCACCCAGAATATCGACGCCCTGCACGAGGATGGTGGCTCGAAGAACCTGATCCACATGCATGGCGAGATGCTGAAGGCGCGCTGCGCCCTGTGCGGCGACGTCCGCGGCTGGACCGGCGACATGGAAATCGAGACCCTGTGCCCGGCCTGCGACGGCGCCGGCGGCATGCGCCCCCATGTCGTGTGGTTCGGTGAAATGCCGTTCGAGATGGAGCGGATATCCGGCGCCCTTTCGAGATGCAGCCTGTTCCTCTCCATCGGCACGTCCGGCAACGTCTATCCTGCTGCCGGCTTCGTGCAGGAGGCGATCTTTTCCGCCCGCGCCCACACGGTCGAACTCAATATGGAGCCGAGCGAAGGCGCGACGATGTTCGCCGAGACGGTCTACGGCCCGGCGACCGAGGTCGTGCTGGCCTATGTCGAGCGCATCCTCGCAGAAGGATTTTGAGGGGGGTTTTTGACCGGATCGGCCGAGGGCGCGCTGGACGCCCCCGCACTCGACGCCCCCGCACTCGACGCGCTGTGGCAGGAGGTGCGCGGCTGCACCCTGTGCGCGGAACATCTGCCGCGCGGGCCGCGCCCGGTGCTCCGGCCGTCGGCAACGGCGCGCCTGCTGATCGTCGGCCAGGCGCCGGGCACGAAGGTCCACGAAACCGGCGTGCCGTGGAACGACCCGAGCGGCGACCGGCTGCGCGACTGGCTGGGAATCGGGCGGGAGACCTTCTACGACCGGCGACGCATTGCCATTATGCCGATGGGCTTCTGCTATCCCGGCGCGCTGCCGCGCGGCGGCGACGCGCCGCCCCGGCCGGAATGCGCGCCGCAATGGCACGCGGCGCTGCTGGCCCTGATGCCGGCGGTGGAGCTGACCCTGCTGGTCGGGCAATATGCGCAGGCGCATTACCTGGGGGATCGGCGCAGCCGGACCCTGACCGAAACCGTCGCCCGCTGGCGGGAGTTGCTGCCCGACTACCTGCCGACCCCGCACCCGAGCTGGCGCACCCGCGGCTGGGTCTCGCGCAACCCCTGGTTCGAGGCTGAACTGCTGCCCGCCTTGCGCAGCCGGGTGGCCGAACTGGTGGGCAGTCCGTTGTAAACTTGAAGAATGCGTGCTCTTCCGACCCGATACGTACACGACACGTACGTACGGAATATCGGAAATCGATCCCGCCCCCGGCGCACCCGCCGCATGGACGTTGGCGGCGCCGACCCTATAACCCCTGTCCCGGCACGATCCCGGGCAGCCGAGGCCCTCAAGCAGCCGAGACCGATACGATGACCGAGAAGGGCGATGTCAGGAAAGTGGTGCTGGCCTACTCCGGCGGGCTGGACACCTCCGTCATCCTGCGCTGGCTGCAGGACACCTACCGCTGCGAGGTGGTGACCTTCACCGCCGATCTGGGCCAGGGCGAGGAGCTTGAGCCGGCGCGGCGCAAGGCCGAGATGCTCGGCATCCGCGAAATCTATATCGAGGACCTGCGCGAGGAATTCACCCGCGACTATGTCTTCCCGATGTTCCGGGCCAACGCGGTCTATGAGGGGACCTACCTGCTCGGCACCTCGATCGCCCGGCCGCTGATCGCCAAACGCCAGATCGAGATCGCGAACGAGACCGGCGCCGACGCGGTCGCCCACGGCGCGACCGGCAAGGGCAACGACCAGGTCCGCTTCGAGCTGTCCTATCTCGCCCTCAAGCCGGACATCAGGATCATCGCCCCGTGGCGCGAATGGGACCTGACCAGCCGGACCCGCCTGGTCGACTATGCCGAGAAGCACCAGATCCCGGTGCCGCGGGACAAGCGCGGCGAGCCGCCGTTCAGCCAGGACGCCAACCTGCTGCACATCTCCTCGGAAGGCAAAATGCTGGAGGATCCGTGGCAGGCGGCAGACTACGACCTGATCCTGACGCGCATGGTCTCGCCGATGGACGCGCCGGACCGGCCGACCGAGATCACCATCGATTTCGAGCAGGGCGATCCGACGGCGATCGACGGCGAAGCGATGAGCCCGGCGGCCCTGCTGACCCGGCTCAACGAACTGGGCGGCGAGAACGGCGTCGGCGCCCTCGACATCGTCGAGAACCGCTTCATCGGCATGAAATCCCGCGGCGTCTACGAGACGCCGGGCGGCACGATCCTGTTCCACGCCCGCCGCGCGATGGAATCGATCACGCTGGAGCGCGGTGCGGCCCATCTCAAGGACGAGCTGATGCCGCGCTATGCCGAGCTGGTCTATAACGGCTTCTGGTTCGCGCCGGAGCGCGAGATGCTGCAGGCCGCCATCGACCATGCCAGCCAAAGGGTCAGCGGCACGGTGCGTCTCAAGCTCTACAAGGGCAACGTCATGGTCACCGGCCGCAAATCGCCGAACAGCCTGTACGATGAGGCCATCGTGACCTTCGAGGAAGACGCCGGCGCCTACGACCAGCGCGACGCCGAAGGCTTCATCCGCCTGAACGCCCTGCGCCTGCAGCTGCTGGGCCGGCAAGGGGAGCGGTAGCTATTCTGCCGGCGCGCCCTTCGATACGCCCCTTCGGGGCTACTCAGGGTGAGGGCGAGGGTGTTGCTCGGATGGTGACACAATTAGAAAAACGCCGCATCCCGAGTAGGCGCATCAGCGCCGTATCCAGGGGCCCTCATCCCGAGTAGCCCCGGATGAAATCCGGGGCGCATCGAGGGACCGGCCAGGGGCGACGCTGTACGTTTCTGCGCCCCGCTACCCCTCCGGCTCGTCGATGCCGGCCTGCTGGCAGGCCGCGGTGACCGTGTTGGCGAGCAGGCAGGCGATGGTCATGGGCCCGACGCCGCCGGGCACCGGCGTGATCGCGTCGGCGACCCTGACCGCCGAGTCGAAATCGACATCGCCGACCAGCCGCATCTTGCCTTCCGAGGCGCCGGGCCGGTCGTCCGCGATCCGGTTGATGCCGACATCGATCACTGTGGCGCCCGGCGCGATCCAGTCGCCCGGCACCATGCGCGGGCGGCCGACCGCGGCGACGACGATATCGGCACGCCGGCATTCCCCGGCCAGGTCGCGGGTGCGCGAATGGGCGATCGTCACCGTGCAATGCTCGGCCAGCAGCAGTTGGGCCATCGGCTTGCCGACGATGTTGGAGCGGCCGAGGACGAGGGCGCGCAGGCCCTTCAGGTCGCCCAGCCGGTCCTTCAGCATCATCAGGCAGCCGCGCGGCGTGCACGGCACCAGCCCCTTGCCGCCGGTCGCCAGCCGGCCGGCGTTGATGACGTGAAACCCGTCGACATCCTTGTCCGGATCGATGGCGTCGAGCACGGCGGCTTCGGAAACATGCGCCGGCAGCGGAAGCTGCACCAGAATGCCGTGGACGGCCGGGTCGTCGTTCAGTTGCTGCACAAGGGCGAGCAGCGTCTCCTGGCCGGTTTCCGCCGGCAGCTTGTGCTCGAACGAGTTCAATCCGGCTTCGACGGTCGCCTTGCCCTTGTTGCGAACATAGACCTGGCTCGCCGGATCCTCGCCGACCAGCACAACGGCGAGGCCGGGCGTCAGGCCGTGGTCCGCCTTCAGGGTGGCGACCTGCCGGCCGACGGTCTCGCGGACCCTGGCGGCAAAGGCCTTGCCGTCGATGATGTTGGACTCGTCCATGGTCGGGAAGTTCCGTTGCAGTAGGTCGGGGATATCGTTTTGCCGCGTTTGCCGGCGCGGCTGCCAAAGATTTCGGCAGGGCGGCCGGATCAGCCTAACGCACCGCTGCAAGCAGGCACGAAGGCATATTCGGCGAGCAGGCTGCGGATCGCCCAGATGGCGATGAAGACGACGATGGGCGAGAAATCCAGCGCGCCGGCACTCGGCAGGAAGCGGCGGATCGGGCCGAGGATCGGTTCGATCAGCCGCTGGAGCCCATCGAAGACGATGTTGACGAAGCGGTTGTAGGCGTTGATCACGCCGAACGACATCAACAGGCTCAGCACGATGTAGATCACCAGGATCCAGGTGAAGATCCCCAGGATCATGTCGATGAGTTGGACCAGAGTGCACATGGACGAAAGCCGGCTCTGAAAGGATCGACGAAGGCGGCGACCCTATCGGGGCGGTCGCGGCAAGGCAAGGATATGGGGGCCGCGCCTGCCTGACGCCAGCCGCGCGCGCGACGTTTCGGCGACCCCGAACCGATGCGGCGGGGCCGCGCCTTGACTCGCCGGCCCGTGGCGTCCCATATCCGGCCACCGCAGGCCGAGCCACCGACCCAAGCCTTCACAGTCCGGGTCTTTCGTTCGGCGCCTGCAGCGAGACATGCCTTTGGTGCGGGGCCGTAGCTCAGATGGGAGAGCGTCGCGTTCGCAATGCGAAGGTCAGGGGTTCGATTCCCCTCGGCTCCACCAAATCCCGCCGGCATAACATTTTCGATGAATTGCCGGCACGCCGCGTCGTAAAGATAGCGGCGTGAAACCGGATGCAGACAGCCTGACGGTCGAGGTCTGGCGGGGCGACGCCGGCGGCGGCGGATTTTTCGCCTATGCCGTGCCGCGCCGGGACAGCCAGACGGTCCTCGATGTCGTGACCTGGATCCAGCAGAATGCCGAGCCGGCGCTGGCCTACCGCTTCGCCTGCCGGGTCGGCATGTGCGGCTCCTGCGCAATGACCGTGAACGGCAAGCCGCGCTGGACCTGCCGGACTCTTGCGCGCCACGCCGCGGACGGCGGACGGCTGCGCATCGCGCCGTTGCGCAACCTGCCGGTCATCAGGGATCTGGCCGCCGACATGGCGCCGTTCTTCGACAAGTGGACGGAGGCCGGCGGCGCCTTTGTCCCGACCGCGACCCGGGACGCGCCGGTGGCGGAGATTTCGCCGCAAACGCCGGAGCGGGCCGCTGCGGACGCCGGCGTCGAATGCATCAACTGTGCGATCTGCTACGCCGCCTGCGATACGGTGGCGATGAACCCGGATTATCTCGGGCCGGCCGCGCTCAACCGCGCCTGGACCCTGCTCAACGATGCGCGCGACGGCGACAACCGGGAACGTCTGAAGGCCGTATCCGGCGATAACGGCTGCGCCAACTGCCATTCGCACCAGAGCTGCACCAGCCTGTGCCCGAACGAGCTGAACCCGACGGCTGCCATCGCCGGGCTGAAGCGCCGCGCCGGACGGGCCTGGCTGCGCGGCGACTTGTAAGGCGATGACCGACATCCGGCTCTACATGTTGCAGCGGATCAGCGCGATCGTGCTGGCGCCGCTCGTGCTCGGCCACGTCGTCACCATGATCGTCGCGGTGCAGAACGGGCTGAGCGCCGGCGAGATTCTGGGCCGGACCCAGGGCAGCCTGTGGTGGGGCCTGTTCTACGGCCTGTTCGTCGCTGCCGTGTCGGTCCATGCCGCCATCGGCCTGCGCACCGTCGCCTTCGAATGGCTGAAACTGAAAGGGCGGGCGCTCGACCTGTTCGGCTGGGCGGTGTTTGCCGGGCTACTGTTGCTCGGCGCGCGTGCAATCGCGGCGGTGGTGTTGTAATGGCCGGACAGTCCTCTCCACGCGCCCCGATTCGTGCCCCGATTCATGCTGGGGCGCATCGCGGCCATCCGCTGTGGATCGCCTGGCTGGTCCATCGCCTCTCCGGCCTCGCGCTGGCGGTTTTCCTGCCCTTCCATTTCCTGATGCTCGGCCTGGCGCTGACCGGCCCGGCTGCGCTGGACGAGGCCTTGCGCTGGACCGACAGCCCCTGGGCTAAGGCGGCGGAAACCGGCCTGGTGCTGCTGCTCGGCCTGCACCTGTTCGGCGGCCTGCGCCTGCTGGCGCTCGAATTCCTGCCCTGGTCGCCGCGCCAGAAGACCTTCGCCGCCGCCGCCGCTGCGCTGGCCTGCGCCGTGTCGGCGGGCTTCCTGTTGAGCGCGGTCTAACCCGTGCCGGCTTCGGACGCAACATGACCGCCGCCGCCGTCGAACGGCACAATACCGACATCCTGATCGTCGGCGCGGGCGGCGCCGGCCTGTTCGCGGCATTGCACGCCTGCCGGGCGGCGCCGGAGTTGTCGGTGACGATTGCCGTCAAGGGCCTGCTGGGCAAGTGCGGCTGCACCCGCATGGTCCAGGGCGGCTACAATGTGGCGCTCGGAATCGGCGATTCGGTCGAGCGGCATTTCATGGACACCATCGCCGGCGGCAAATGGCTGCCCCATCAGGACATGGCCTGGAAGCTGTGCGAGACCGCCGTTATCCGCGTTCGCGAGCTGGAAAACGAGATCGGCTGCTTCTTCGACCGCAACGCCGACGGCACGCTGCACCAGAAGGCTTTCGCCGGCCAGTCGTTCGACCGCACGGTCCACAAGGGCGACCTGACGGGCATCGAGATCGTCAACCGACTGATGGAGCAGGTGCTGGCCCGGCCGGCCGACCGGCTGGAGGAACACCGGGCGCTCGCCCTGATCCCCGACCGGTCGGGCGAAGCGCTCGCCGGCGTGCTGTTCGTCGATATGCGCAGCGGCGTCTTCCGCTTCGTGCGGGCGAAGGCCGTGCTGCTGGCGACCGGCGGCGGGCCGACCATGTACCGCTACCACACGCCATCGGGCGACAAGAGCATGGACGGGCTGGCCATGGCGCTGCGCTACGGCCTGCCCTTGCGCGACATGGAAATGGTGCAGTTCCACCCGACCGGCCTGCTCGCCGGCGCGGAGACGCGCATGACCGGCACGGTGCTCGAAGAGGGTCTGCGCGGCGCCGGCGGCCATCTGCTCGACGGCAACGGCCGGCGCTTCATGTTCGACCATGACGACAAGGGCGAGCGCGCGACCCGGGACATCGTCAGCCGGGCGATCTTCGACGAGATGCGCAAGGGCAGCACGACGCCCCATGGCGGCGTCTACCTCTCGATGAGCCATCTGGGGCCGGACACCGTGCGCGACCGGTTCAAGGGCATGGTCAGGCGCTGCGCCGATTGCGGTTTCGATCTCGCGGCCGGGCGGGTCGAGGTCGTGCCGACGGCGCATTATTTCATGGGCGGCCTGGTGTGCGATCCCGAGACGCGGACGGAACTGCCCGGCCTCTATGTCGCCGGGGAGGATGCCGGCGGCGCCCACGGCGCCAACCGGCTGGGCGGCAACGGGGTCGCCAATTCCACGGTGTTCGGCGGCGTTGCCGGCGACACGATGGCCGCGGACCTGGCGGGCCCGGGCTCGCCGTTGCGCGACGCAAACGAAGACCTGCTGGCGGCGGAAATCGGCCGCGCGCTGCATCCGTTCGGCCGGCCGGCCGGCGATGTCCACGCCCTGCGCCGACGCCTCATGGACCTGATGTGGGACGATGCCGGTGTGATCCGCACCGCCGATAGCCTTGAGCGCGCGCTGGCGGGGCTGGGCGATCTGAAAGCCGAACTGCTCGAAACCGGCCTTGCGGACGGCGACCGGGTCTTCAACCTCACCTGGCACGACTGGCTCAACCTGCGCAGCCTGATCGAGGTCTCGGGAACCATCGCACGCGCCGCCCTGCGACGGGAAAACTCGCGCGGCGCCCATTACCGGGAGGACTGTCCGGACGAGGGCGACCTCGCCGCTTCCCGGTTCACCGTCGTCCGCCAAACCGGTGACGGCCTTGATGTTTCGGCCGAGCCGGTCAATTTCTCTATCGTGAAGCCGGGCGAGTCGCTGCTCGGCGAAGACCATGCGACACTCGCCGCGGTTTGAACGAGAGCCGGGCTGAACGGGAAACGGCGATGATCTCCCTCGACACCATCCATCGCACCGCGCTCACTTTGATGAGCAAGGCGGCGATCGAGATCCCGGACGACTATCTGGACGGCCTGCGCCGGGCCGCGGCGGCAGAAGACGGCGATCTTTCGTCCTTCGTGCTTGAGGCGATGCTGGAGAATTACGACGCCGCCAAGGAAGACGGCCGCGCCATGTGCGGCGATACCGGCTGCCCGCGCTGGTATGTCAAGCTGGCGAACGAAGCGCGGATCGAGGGCGGCCCGGTCGGGCTCGAAACCGCCCTGCGCCGGGCGACCGCCGACGCGACGAGCGGCATCCCCCTGCGCCCCAACCGGGTCCATCCGCTGTGGCGCACGGATCACGACAACAATGTCGGCATCAACGCGCCGGAGATCGAGGTCGCCTTCGAGCCGGATGGCGACTGGATCGACCTGACGACCGTCCACAAGGGCGGCCTGTTCGGCACCGACTACCGGATGCTGTTCCCCTCGGACGGGATCGAGGGCATCAGGCGCTTCTATCTCGATTCGCTGGTCGCCTTCGGCAAACGCGGCCTCGCCTGCCAGCCGGCGATCATGGGCATCGGCCTGGGCGGCTCCAAGGACACCTGTATGGTGCTGGGCAAACGGGCGGCCTGCCTGCGCACCGTCGGCGACCGCAACCCGGACCCGAAGATTGCCGCGCTGGAGAAGGAATTCATCGACCTCGGCAACAGCATCGGCATGGGCGCCATGGGCTTCGTCGGCAAATCCATGGTGGTCGACTGCCATATCGAGGTCGGCTACTGCCATACCGGCGGCATGCAGATGAGCGTGCACGCCTTCTGCCTGTCGTCGCGCCGGGCCTGCGCCCGCCTGCATGGCGACGGCCGGGTCGAATACCGCACCGACCCGACGTGGTTCACGCCCTACCAGCGCCGCGAGACGGTCGATTGGCCGCCCGCTATGGAAACGGCGGCGGTCGCATGAACGACGTCACATGAAGAAGGTCCGCCTGAGCACGCAGCCGGACCGGGCGGCGCTGGCGGCGCTCCGCCTGGGCGATGTCGTCTATCTCGACGGCACGGTCTATACCGCCCGCGAGGGCGTCTACCAGCGCGTCGTCGAAGACGGCGAAGACCTGCCGCTGGACCTGCCGGCCGAAAGCGCGACCAACTTCCATTGCTCGCCCGCCGCGACGATCGAGGCCGACGGCAGCTACCGGGTGGGCGCGGTGAGCGCCACTGCGTCCTTCCGCTTCACCAAATGGATCGGCCCCTGGCTGGAGCGGTCCGGCGCGAAGCTGATCCTCGGCAAGGGCGGCATGAGGCCGGAGGACTATCGCAGCCATTTCGTGCGCAACGGCGCGGTCTATCTCACCACTGTCGGCTACGGCACCGGCGCGCTGCTCGGCCGCGGCGTCCGGCGGGTGAAGGACGTGCACTGGCGCCGGGAACTCGGCCTCGCCCAGGCCATCTGGGTGATCGAGGTCGAGAATTTCGGCCCCTTCCTGGTCGAGAGCGACCTGGAGGGCAACAGCCTGTTCGAGCGCGAGAACGCGAAAATCGCCGCCGGGCTCGACAAGGTCTACGAGGGCACCCGCCCGCCCGTCATGAAGCGCTTCGGCGAAACCGACGACCGCCGCGACGAGATGATCTGAGGGTTCGGATGGGCCGTCCCGGTCCGATACTTCCCCCGCTGAAGAGGATTCCTCTGCGAAACCCGGACGCCGGGGAAAGAAGCGGCGGGAACGGCGCCGCGGCGGCCGCGGTTTCGCACGTGTCATGAAATGTCATGATTCGTCGCGATGGCCTCTCCCTTCGCTCTGCTGCGCCGCCGTCCGGAATAGACAGACTATTCTGTAAACCATGTTTTTTTGCACACCGGCCTTTCTGCCCGAAGCCACACCGCCGGCCCGGGCCGGCGCAAACCGCCGCCCGCCGGGAAAGTGTTTTGTTCATATAATGTTCCTGTGCGTGCGTCAAGCTTTTTTTGCGCCGTCTCCGTTCGAGTTCCGGCTTGGGGATTCCTCTGCGAAAGGGGAAGGGCCGCGTCGCCCCTCACAGCATCGCCTCAAGCGCGGCGATCCGGTCGGCCTCTTCGGCCGGCTTGTCCCAGCGGATGCGGCCGATACGGGGGAAGCGCATGGCGAGGCCGGATTTGTGGCGCGGGCTGGCGTGGATGCTGTCGAAGGCGACCTCGAAGACCAGCCGCTTCTCGACCTCGCGCACCGGGCCGAAGCGGTTCACCGTGTTGTTGCGCACCCATTTGTCGAGCCGGGCCAGCTCCTCGTCGGTAAAGCCGAAATAGGCCTTGCCGACCGGCACGAGTTCGCCATCCCGCCAGACGCCGAAGGTATAGTCGGAATAGAAGGAGCTGCGCCTGCCGTGGCCGCGCTGGGCGTACATGAGCACGGCGTCGGCCACCAGCGGATCGCGCTTCCACTTGAACCACAGGCCGGTCTTGCGGCCCGCTTCGTAGCGGCTGTCGCGCCGCTTGAGCATCAGGCCTTCGCGGCCCAGCCGGCGCGCCTCGGCCTGGAGCGCGGCGATGCGGGACCAGTCCGGCGCGTCGAGCAGCGCGGACAGTTCGATATCCGGATGATCGTGCCGCGCCACGAAGGTCTCCAGCCGGGGGCGGCGTTCTTCGAGCGACAGGCCGCGCAGGTCCGACGCGCCGTCGAACAATATGTCGTAGGCGATGACATAGGCCGGGTGCGCGGCCAGCATCTTCTTCGACACGGTCTTGCGGTTGAGCCGCTGCTGCAGGGCGTTGAAGGAGGCCGGATCGGCCGAGCCGGGATCGGCGGTGTCCCGCACCAGCAGTTCGCCGTCCAGCACGCCGTCGAACTGCATCGCTTCCAGCACGTCCGGGAAGGCCGCCGAGATATCGTCCCCCGTGCGCGAATAGAGCCGCCGTTCGCCGCCGCGCGCGGCAAGCTGCACCCGGATGCCGTCCCACTTCCATTCGACCAGCCAGTCGGCGGGGTCGAGGTTCGCCCGGTCCTCCAGCGGATGGGCAAGCATGAAGGGCCGGAAGACCGGGCGGTCGGTGAGGTCGGGCCGGTCCGCGCCGCCGGCCAGCCACGCGAAAAGATCGGCGTAGGGCGGCTCGACGGCGTGCCACAGTTCCTCGATCTCTCCGACCGCCGCATCGAAGGCCTGGGCCAGCGCGACCCGGGCGAGCCGCGCCGAGACGCCGATGCGCAGGCCGCCGGTGATCAGCTTGAGCAGCGCCCAGCGCCCCGTTGCGTCGAGCCCGTCGAGCCAGCCGGAGACCAGGCCGCGCACCTCCGTCCTGCCGGCGCAGCGCAGGGCCTCGACGACATCGGCGAGCCGGGGCGGTTCGGCATCGCTCTGGGTCTGCCACAGCAGCGCCGTCGTTTCCGCCAGATCGCCGACATAGTCGTAGGACAGCGCGAACAGCACCTCGTCGGTCTGCTCGCGGGCCAGGTCGCGGATCGCGCCGGCTTTGGCGTTGGGGAATGCCAGATTGCCGGTGAGCGCCGCCAATGCCCAACCGCGGTCCGGGTCCGGCGTGCGCCGGAAATAGTCCGCCAGCAGGCGCAGCTTGCCGTTGCGCGAGGGCGTGTAAACCAGCCGGTCGAGCAGCGCAGCGAAGCTCTTCATGACCGCACGGACCCAGTCATCCCCGCCCTATTCATCCTCATCCTCCCGCCCGATCAGGGAGAGGGCGCGCGCGCGAATGCCGCGCTGCGCCGCCCAGTGGACCAGCGCCTCCTCCCGGCCGTGGGTGACCCAGACTTCCGGCGCGCCGACATCGTCCAATGTGGCGGTGAGTTCGTCCCAGTCCGCATGGTCGGAGATAATGAGCGGCAGTTCGACGCCGCGCTGCCTGGCCCGCTGGCGCACCCGCATCCAGCCGGACGCCATGGCTGTCACCGGGTCGGGCAGGCGGCGCGACCAGCGGTCGGTGAGCGCGCCCGGCGGAGCGAGGACGATCTCCCCGGCCAGCGCGGCCTTGTCCGTGCCGGCGACCGGTTCGAGCGCGCCGAGCTCGACGCCGTGATCCCGGTACAGGCCGCACAGGGCCTGAAGCGCGCCGTGCAGGAAAAGCGGCCGGTCCCAGCCGGCCTCGCGGATCAGCCGGATCGTGCGCTGCGCCTTGCCCAGCCCGTAGGCGCCGACCAGATGGGCGCGCTCCGGGAACAGGGCGACGGAGGCGAGCAGGGACGCGATCTCGCCGGCATCGTCCGGGTGGCGGAACACCGGCAGCGCGAAGGTCGCCTCGGTCACGAAGACGTCGCAGGCGACCGGCTCGAAGGCCGGGCAGGTCGGGTCGCGGCGGCGCTTGTAGTCGCCCGAGACGACGATGCGCTGGCCGGCATGCTCCAGCACGACCTGGGCCGAGCCGAGCACATGGCCGGCCGGCGCGAGCCGGAGCGTAACGTCGCCCAGATCGACCGTTTCGCCATAACGAAGCGGTTGCGCCTGTCCGGCGGCGGCCTCGCCGTAGCGCGCCTGCATGATCGCCAGCGTCTCCGGCGTGGCGAGCACCCGGCCGTTGCCGGGCCGGGCATGATCGGCATGGCCGTGGGTGACGACGGCCCGACCGACGGCGCGGACCGGATCGATATAGAGATCGGCCGGCGCGCACCACAGGCCGCGGTCCGTCGCTTTCAGCCAGTCTTCCGGACGCAACCCGGCCATGCGGCCCCCGGCCCTCGTTTCGGTTTGATATCGGTGCTGCTTTAGATTAGGCGTCCTGCTTCGCCGTCAACGCAACACCATCGACCGGGTGGCGGCGGCGAACTGCCGTCAAGGGCCTCATGACCGGATCGATCCTGCCTCCGGAATGCAAAGACCCGGCGCCGTGAAGCGGCCGGCTGCGACCTCCTGGCTGGTCATCGCCATTCTCGGCGCGGCCGGCGCGATCACGCCGCTGGCCGTCGACATGACGGTGCCCGCCTTGCCGGACATTGCACGGTCGTTCCGGGTGAGCGCAACCGATGCGCAGCTCACCATCTCGGCCTTCCTGATTTCCTATGCCGGCGCGCAACTGGTGTACGGGCCGCTGTCGGACCGCTTCGGCCGGCGGCCGGTGCTCCTGTCGTCGCTGGCGATTTTCGTGGCCGCCACGGCGCTTTGCGCGTTCGCCGCCTCGATCGATCTGCTCCTGCTCGGCCGCTTCTGCCAGGGCGCCGGCGCGGCCGCCTCGATGGCGGTCGGGCGGGCCTGTATCCGCGACGTCTACGGACCGAAAGCGGCCACGCCGATGTCGTGGCTGATGATGTGGATGGGCTTCGGGCCGGTCGTTGCGCCGCTGCTCGGCGGCGTGATCGTCGGCATCGGCGGCTGGCAAAGCCTGTTCCTGTGGCTGCTCGGCATCGGTGCGGGCATCTGGCTGATCGTCCTGCTGTTTCTCGAAGAGACCAACACACGGCTGAATCCGGACGCCACGCGGGCGCGGCCGATCGTGCAGAAATTCCGCATGCTGTGCCGCAACCGGCTGTTTCTCGGCTATGCCGTGATGGCCTTCGGCCTGCACGGTTCGCTGTTCGCCATGCTGTCCGCGCTGCCGTTCGCGCTCCGGGACCGGCTGGCCGCGACGCCGCCGGAAATCGGCCTGTCCTTCGCCGCCCTGATGGTCGGGAACAGCATCGGAACGGTGATTTCGGCCCGGCTTTCCCGGCGTTTCGGCACCGTGGCGCTGGTGCTGACCGGTGCGGCGATCATGCTGCTGTCGCTCGCCGCAATGATCGCCGCCATCCTGTCGGGCGCCGCCGGCTTCGCCGTCTATGTCGGCCCGCTGTTCGGCTTCATGCTCGGGTTCGGCATCACGTCGCCCAGCGTCTATGCCGGCGTGCTCGCTCCCTTCCCGACCATCGCCGGCTCGGTTTCGTCGTTGATGGGGGTCTTCCAGTTCGTTTCCGGCGCAGTGATGGGCACCGTCGCGGTCGCCCTGGTCGATCCGGCCGGGCTCAATCTCGGCATCCAGATGGCGGTGCAGATTTCGCTTGCCGCACTCGCGATGGCGTTCGTCGTCGCGCCGGCGCTGAAACGGCTGGATATGCCGGCCGGCGCCTGACGTCATGTGGCTGTTCGGCTACGGCTCGCTGATGTGGCGGCCCGGCTTCGACCATGCCGAACGGCAGCGCGCCACGCTCCGCGGCCGGCAGCGCGCCCTGTGCGTGCGCACGGTCCACCATCGCGGCGCGCCGGGGCAGCCGGGTCTCGTGATGGGTCTGAAGCCCGGGGGTTCCTGCGTCGGCATGGCCTACCGGGTCGCGGCGGAGGACGCGGAAACGGTCGCCGCCTACCTGCGCGAACGCGAGCTGGACCACTATCCGGTCTACCGGGAATGCACGGTCGACATCGCCTTGCAGGACGGCCGGACGGTGTCAGCGACGACCTATCTGCCGCGCCCGGACCATCCGGATTTCCTGCCGGATCTCAGCCTCGACGCGCAGCTTGCCATTATCCGGCAGGCCAGCGGCGTCAGCGGCAGCAACATCGACTATGTCCGCCACGCCGCCCAGGCCCTGCGCGACCTGGGCATCGACGAGCCGGCGATCATCGCGCTGGAATCGGCGCTGAAACAACGGGCGAAGATACTATCGACAACGCCGCACAGATCATGACAATGACGAGAAATCCGCGCCAGACCCGTTTCGACCGCCACCGGAGGCCCGCGTGACTTCCCCGACCGAACCCAATTTCCAGGCCAGCGTACGCGGCATGTTCAACCGGGCCGCCGATGCGCTCGGCGTTCCGGACGATCTGGTGGAAACCATCCGCGAGTGCAATTCCGTCATTCAGTTGCGTTTCCCGGTGCGTCTCCGGGGGCGCTACCACACATTCTGCGGCTGGCGCGCGGTGCACAGCGAGCACCGTCTCCCCGTGAAGGGCGGCATTCGCTACGCGCCCCATGTCGACCAGCAGGAGGTCGAGGCGCTGGCGTCGCTGATGACCTTCAAGTGCGCGCTCGTCGACGTGCCGTTCGGCGGCGCCAAGGGCGGGCTGGCAATCCGCCCGAATGACTACACCGAGGAAGAGCTCGAGCGGATCACCCGGCGCTTCACCCAGGAGCTCGCCGACCGCGGCTATATCAGCCCGAGCCGCGATGTGCCGGCGCCGGACATGGGCACCGGCGCGCGCGAGATGGCCTGGATGGCGGACGAATACCGGAAGCTCTACCCCTCGGACATCGACGCGCTGGCCTGCGTTACCGGGAAGCCGGTGACCCAGGGCGGCATTCCGGGCCGCACGGAAGCGACCGGCCGCGGGGTCCAGTATGTCGTCCGCGAATTTTTCCGCCACCCGGACGACGTCGCCCGGGCCGGCCTGGACGGCGGCCTCGAAGGCAAGCGGATGATCGTCCAGGGCTTCGGCAATGTCGGCTTCAACGCAGCGAAATTCTTTGTCGAGGAAGAAGGCGTGCGCCTCGTCGGGGTCATCGAGTATGACGGCGCCCTTCTTTCCGATGACGGCCTCGATCCCGAGGCGCTCGCCGAGCACCGCGCCCGCGCCGGCGGCTTCAGGGATTTTCCCGGCGCGCGTTTCGTCGAGGACGGCGCGTCGGTCCTCGAGGCGGACTGCGATATTCTCGTGCCCGCCGCTCTCGAGAGCCAGATCACCGCCGCCAACGCCGCGCGCATCCGGGCGAAGCTGATCGTCGAAGCCGCCAACGGCCCGGTCACCCTCGACGCCGAGCGCGAGCTGCTCACCCGCGGCAGGGTCATCCTGCCGGACCTCCTGGTCAACGCCGGCGGCGTGACCGTCAGCTATTTCGAGTGGGTCAAGAATGTTTCGCACATGCGTTTCGGCCGCCTGTCGCGCCAGCTCGACATCCAGCGCGGCCTGCGCATCATCGACATGATCGAAACGGCGTCCGGCCGGCAGGTGCCGGACGAACTGAAGGCGCCGCTGCTGCGCGGCACGGACGAACTCGATCTGGTCGAATCCGGCCTCGAAGGCGTCATGCGCGACGGATACAGTGCCCTTCGCGAACGGATGCGCGAAACCGAAGCGATAGACGACCTGCGCACGGCCGCCTTCGCCGTCGGGCTGGAGAAGGTCGTGCGGTCTTATCAGCAGATGGGACTGGCCTGAGGACGGAGACCGTCAAAGGACCGGAAGGGTCGGGGATCTTCGCGCTGGAGGCGACGCTGGGTTAGCCCTCACCCGCACTTGCTGTAGGTGCAGCCGGTGCAGATATCGCAGCCTTCCTGGCGGATCAGGGCGCGCTGGCCGCATTTGGGGCAGCCGCGCATGGCGAGGCCGGCGCCGCCGACGTTTTGCATACCGGCGCCCTGCCCGGCAACGATCTGACCGCCCCCACCGGTCCTGCCGCCGGACCTGCCGCCAGCCACCATCGCCTCTGTGCCGCCGACGACCTTCAAGTCCCGCCGGCCTTCCCGGGCTTCCTTCGGGTTGGGCAGGAAGCCGATATCGATCATATGCTGCTCGATCACGTCGCCGATCGCGGCGAGCAGGCTGGGGACGTATCTGGGGCCGACCCACTGGCCGCCGCGCGGATCGAACACCGCCTTCAGCTCCTCGACCACGAAGGACACGTCGCCGCCGCGCCGAAACACGGCGCTGATCATGCGGGTCAGGCCGACCGTCCAGGCGTAGTGCTCCATATTCTTCGAGTTGATGAAGATCTCGAAGGGGCGGCGGCGGCCGTCCTGGACGATGTCGTTGAGCGTGATGTAGATGGCGTGATCGCTCTCCGGCCAGCGGATCTTGTAGGTCTGGCCGGGCAATGCCTCCGGCCGGTCGAGCGGCTTCGTCATATAGACGACTCCGCCCGCGTCCAGATCGTCCGCCGGCTTGGCCGTCTCGGTTTTCTCGGGCGGGGCGAGCGGCAGTTCCTGCTGGCCGGTATCGGCCTTCGCCTTGCCGTTCCCGGCGGTCAGGACGGCGCCGGTGACATCGTTCGGCCGGTAGGTCGTGCAGCCCTTGCAGCCCATGTCGAACGCCATCGCGTAGACGTCCTTGAAGGCGTCGAAGCCGATATCCTCCGGGCAGTTGATCGTCTTGGAGATCGAGCTGTCGACATATTTCTGGACCGCCGCCTGCATCACGACATGGTCGCGCGGACTCAAGCCCCGGGCATCGACGAACCAGTCCGGCAACGGCGCATCGGCTCCCTTCAGCCGGCGGTAAAGCCGCCAGGCATAGTCCGCGACTTCCTCCTCGCGCCGCGTCCCGTCCGGCATCAGGACATTGCGGGTGTAGGACCAGGTGAAGACCGGCTCGACGCCGGACGACACGTTATCGGCGAGCAGGGAGATCGTGCCGGTCGGCGCGATCGAGGTCAGCAGGGCGTTGCGCAGTCCTTTCGCACGGATCGCCGCGCGCACCTCCCCGTCCGCTGCCGCCATCGCCGGCGTCGCAAGATACTTGTCGGCGTCGAACAGCGGGAAGGCGCCCTTTTCGGCAGCGAGATCGGCCGAGGCCAGATACGCCGCCTTCTGGATCGCCGCCAGCCACTGCTCGGCCAGCCGCACGGCATCGGCGCCGCCATAGCGCGCCCGGCACATGATGAGCGCGTCGGCCAGCCCGGTCACGCCCAGCCCGATGCGCCGTTTGGCCAGCGCCTCCGCCTGCTGTTCCGGCAGCGGAAAGTTCGAGATGTCGGTGACATTGTCCATCATGCGCACGGCGACGGCGGTGAGCCGCTGCAGTTCGCCGAGATCGAGCGCCGCATCGGCGTCGAAGGGCTGCCTGATCAGCCGCGCCAGATTGATCGAGCCGAGCAGGCAAGCGCCGTAGGGCGGCAGGGGCTGCTCGCCGCAATTATGGACATAGAGGCCGTTGGCGTCGAAGGCGTTGACGCCCGGCACCTGGACGTCGAAGACCTCTTCTTCGCCAACCGGCTCGACCGTATCGACCACTGCCAGGAACCGCTCCCGATTGGGCCGGCGCTTGTAATTCCCGAGGGCAAATTCGAGCTTCGCCTGCTTCTCTGTGTCGGCGAACCCGATCAGCTCCGCATAGCGGCCGACATTCTTGTTGGCGATGACGAGTTCATGCTGCGCGCCAGTGCGGTACGCCTTATGGCCGCCCTTGCCGTCGGGCAGGGATCGCGTTTGGGCCGGGCGGCGGTCGGCGTAGATCGTGGTGATAATGCCGAGCCGGGCCAGCATGCGTTGGACGACTCGCAGCCGCTCCAGGTCGCTCTGCGCCAAGCGGATGCTGACTCCCTTTTCCTGCACGCCCTGCACGCTGCCATCGGCGTCAAAGAAGCCGCGCAGGAAGCCGATAGTGAAGTCGGAGGAAGCGGCTTCGATCTTCGGCGTCAGGACCTTGCACCCCGGCGCCATGCCGAGATCGAGCGCCAGCGCCTTGACGGCAGCGAGCGACAGGCGGTGCTCGCTGCGACCCAGGACCGGAATCCAACCTGCGAAGTCGGCGCGATGCGGCAGCGTCTTCGCCGCGGCCAGCGCCGCCGCCATCACTCCGTCCGCGCCGTCCGGCGCCACGTCCCCGTTGCCAGCCGCGCGGCGCTTCCAGATGCTCAATATGGCCTTGTCGGCCTTCAGCGCGCCGTCGCCGACCAGCAGGCCGATCAAATAGCCTTGCTCCTGCGAATACGGGCCGGGCCAGGATGGCGCGGCGCAATGGTCGTGCAGGACGATCATGTCGCCCGTTGCAAGATCGCCGGCCGGCTTCCACGCCTTGCCGATCCGGTACCGGGTGCAGGAGCCGGCAGTCAGCACCCGATGATCGGCGGTCAGGCGCAGGCAATGACCCTCCCGCGTCCGCACCGCGAGCACCGGTTTGCAGCCCGTCGGGAAGAAACCGGACGGACCGGTCTCGACATCCCGCCCGTCGACCCGCGCCCTGAATCGGTAGCCAACCAAATCACGCACTTGCCGCGGCCCATCGCCGGTGTGCACCCAGGTATCGGCAGTTACACAGGGGTTGGTTGCGTGGATTGTCTCGGCATAGCTGAGCGGGTTCTGCCGGTTGATGCGGTCGATGAAGATGACGCCCGGCTCGGCGAAGGCGTAGGTCGAGCGCATGATCGTGTCCCACAGCGCCCGGGCCTGGGCGGTGCGGTAGACCGCGCCGTCGAACACGAGATCCCACGGATCGTCCTGCCGGACGGCCTCCATGAAGGCGTCGGTGACCAGCACCGAGAGGTTGAACATGCGCAGCCGGCCGGGCTCGCGCTTGGCCTCGATGAAGGCCTCGATATCCGGATGGTCGCAGCGCATCGTCGCCATCATCGCGCCGCGGCGATGGCCGGCGCTCATGATCGTCCGGCACATGGAATCCCAGACGTCCATGAAGGAGAGCGGCCCGGAGGCGTCGGCGCCGACGCCCTTCACCGGCGCGCCGCGCGGCCTGAGCGAGGAGAAATCGTAGCCGATGCCGCCGCCCTGCTGCATGGTCAGCGCCGCCTCCTGCAACTGGCGGAAGATGCCGGCCATATCGTCCGGGATCGCGCCCATGACGAAGCAGTTGAACAGGGTGACGTTGCGCGCCGCGCCGGCGCCGGCAAGGATGCGCCCGGCCGGCATGAAGCGGAAATCCTGCTGCGCTTCGACGAACCGCTCTTCCCATACCGCCGGTTCGCGCTCGACCTCCGCCAGCGCCTTCGCGACCCGCCGCCAGGTATCGTCGATCGTCCGGTCGACCGGCGCGCCGTCCGGCCCTTTCAGCCGGTATTTCATGTCCCAGATCTGGTGGGATATGGCGGCGATGTTGGTCATCGATGGTCAGTCCCCGGCCGTGCGGCCATACGGCCGCAGCCTATTAATCTAGCACCGCCCGGTCGATTCGGCAATACTTTGTTCTTTGTTTGTTTCCACAGAACAAGCCACAAAAAGCCCTGGGTCAAC
Source organism: Alphaproteobacteria bacterium (assembly GCA_965249845.1). GTDB lineage: Bacteria > Pseudomonadota > Alphaproteobacteria > Bin65 > Bin65 > Bin65. The sequence continues at coordinate 1,679,931 of CBDFNA010000003.1, read as the reverse complement.
CCTCTGAAGTTGCGCGGAAATACGCGGTTATCCCCAAATTCTGCCGAACGCGGAAAGGTTCGGAACGCGGCACTCTCCGCCGCAATCGAGGCCGGTTGCGCAGAAGCCCCGGTTTCGCTTCGATCGAACCGGCCTGCATCGCGTGGTCCCCGGCCGGGCAAAGAAAGACCGCTAACCCACCATGCTGTAGCCGCCGCTGATGCTGAGCACCTGCCCGGTAATCCATCCCGCGGCGCCCGACGCCAGGAAGACGATGGTCGGAGCGACGTCCTCCGGCTTCCCGATCCGTCGCAGCGGATACTGGCTGAGGATGCGCTCGCGGTTCTTTTCCAGCCAGTCGCGATCGGTGTGCGCGGTTTCGACCAGGCCGAGCGCAACCGCATTGACCGTGATGCCGGTCGGACCGAATTCCCGCGCCAGCGATTTGGTGAGCGACAGGACGCCGCCGCGCGCGGACGCCGTGACGGAGAGATATTTCTCGCCGACCCGGGCCGAATCGCCGGTCAGGTTGACGATACTTCCCCCGCCCCGCTCGACCATGTGAGCGCCGACCGCGTGGCAGCAGTGAATCGCGCCGTAAAGGCCGATGTCGATCTGGCGCTTCCAGTCCTCCGGGCCGGATTTGAGAAACTGTTTCGGCTCGACGAACCCGGCGTTGTTCACCAGGACATCGATCCGGCCATAGTCGCCGATAATCGCGTCGACCATTGTCCGGACAGCCTGGAGGTCGCTGACATCCGCCCGGTAGGCCTTCGCCGTTCCTCCACTCTCGGTTATTTCGCCCACGACGCTGCCGGCGGCATTTGCCGACTTGTTGTAGTTCACGGCGACCGCCGCGCCTTCGGCGGCGAACGCCAGCGCGATTTCGCGCCCGACGTCCCGGGCGCTGCCGGTGACCAGGGCGACTTTCCCGTCCAGATCAAGATTCATTTCCGGGCTCTCTCTTGCTTGGATTGACATTGTGGATCATCCGGAAAAGCCGTTCCGGCGTGATCGGCAGCTCGTTGATTTGGATGTCCATGACCGCCAGGGCGTCGGCGACGGCGTTGGCGACGGCGGCCGGCGCACCGATTGTGCCGCCCTCGCCCATGCCCCGGTATCCCCCCAGGGTCGACGGCGATTCCGTCTCCAGATGAACCGCCTCCATATCGGGAATCTCGGCCGCAGACGGGACAATATAGTCGACGAAGCTGCCCGTCAGGATCTGGCCGCTCTCGTCGTGGACGATCTCTTCGTACAGCGCCGCGCCGATGCCCTGCGCAACGCCGCCATGGACCTGCCCGTCCACGATCATCGGATTGACGATGCGGCCGCAATCTTCGGCCACGACGTAGTTGCGCACCGTCACCCCGAAGGTCTGCGGATCGACTTCGACCTCGGCGATATGCGTGGCCGCTGTCGTCGTACCGAAAAACGGGTCGTAGGTCGCGCTGGCGGACAGGTCGAGCGACTCGCGCGCTTCCCTGGGAATACGGCGCATTTCCGTATAGAAAGCCCGCGCCAGTTCGCGGAACGTGATCGAGGAATCGGTCCCGGCCACCGAAATGACACCGTCCTGCACCTCGATGTCGGCTTCGGCAGCCTCCAGAAGGTAGGACGCCGCCTCGATCGCCTGTTTCCTGAGGGCCCGTGCCGAAAGCGTGGCCGCACCGCCGGCCAGAACCGTGCTGCGGCTCGCATAGGTCCCCGTGCTGTGTGCCACCGCGTTGCTGTCGCCATGGACGATCTCGACATCCTCGACGCGCGCGCCGAGTTCCTCGGCGACGATCTGGGCGAGCGTCGTCTCAAGGCCCTGTCCGTGCGAGGCGATGCCGAAAGCCGCCGTCACGGCGCCGGTCGAATCGATATTAATCGTGGCGCGCTCGGTCCCGGTGTTGATGGGCATGCCCGGCGCCGCCGAAATACGGGAGCCGATCCCGGTCAGCTCGGCATAGGAAGAGATCCCGATGCCGACCAGTTTGCCCGTGCCGCGCGCCGCTGCCTGTTCGGCGCGCCGCTGCGGATAGCCGAACCGGTCCAGCGCCGCCTTGAGGCATTCCTGAAATCCAGAGCGGTCCCAGACGATTCCGGAACCGGACTTGTAGGGAAACTCGTCGTCGCGTACCAGATTCAGCGCCCGGATTTCCGCGGGATCCAGGCCCAGCCGTTTCGCCGCCATGTCGACCAGCCGTTCCATGACGAAGGTCGAGATCGGCCGGCCGACGCCGCGATACGGCCCGGTCGGTGCCTTCGAGGTCGCGACCGCCCGGACCCGTCCGCGGTAGTTCTGGACCCGGTAGGGGCCCGGCAGGAAGCTGACCACCTGCACCGGTTCCAGTGACGCCGTCCAGGGATAGATCGAATAGGCGCCGATATCGCCGATCACATCGGCGTCCAGAGCCACGATCCGGCCATCCGATGCGAGCGCCAGCCGAGCGCGGACGATTTCGTCGAAGGCCTGGCTGGTTGCCGTCAGGTCCTCCATGCGGTCGCTCGTCCATTTGACCGGGCGGCCGAGACGCATTGCGAGCGCACAGACGACGACTTCTTCCGGATAGAGCGAGGCCTTGCCGCCGAAACCGCCGCCGACATCCGGCGCGACCACCCGCAGGCGGTGGCCCGGCATATCGAAGATCTCGGCCAGGGCATCGCGCAGCAGGCCCGGCACCTGTGTCGACGCGTGGAGGGTCAGCGCCCGCCGGCCGGCGTCGAACTCGGCCAGATAGCAGCGGTTCTCCACGGCCGCAGGCGTCTTCCGGCGGATGCGGAAGCGATCTTCGACCACAACCGCCGCATCCGCCAAGGCCGCCTCGGGATCGCCTCTGACGAACTCCCGCGCCGCGATGATGTTGGTGCCGGCCTCCTCATGGAGCAACGTGCGATCCTCGAGAGCCGCTTCCGGGTTCGCCACGTCCGGCAGCGGGTCCAGATCCAAGGAGATCAGGCCGGCGGCGTCTTCGGCGAGATAGCGGTTTTCCGCGACCACCGCCACGACAGGCTCGCCGACATAGCGCACCTTGCTGCGCGCCAGCGGCACGAAATCGGTGGCGCGGTAGTCCGGCATATTGGAAGTCGCGCGGATCGGGCCCGCAATTGCGTCTATGTCCTCGGCGACAAAGACGCCCAGAACGCCGGGCGCCTGCCGGGCTTCCGCGACATCGATCCGCCGGATACGGGCATGGGCCCGGTCGCTCCGGTAGAAGGCCACATGGACGGTTCCGTCGATCTTGCGGTCGTCCACATACTGGCCCCGGCCGGTCAGCAGACGCGGATCTTCGCGCCGCTGCACCCGGGCGCCGATGATTTTGGGCCGCGCGATCCCCGAAGCGTCAACCATGGCTTTCGCGCCGGTTCATGCCGTATGTCCGTCCCGCGCGGCAACAGCCTCACGCACGGCGCGGACGATGTTCACATAGCCCGTGCAACGGCAGATGTTGCCGGACAGCCCCTCGCGAATCTCCGCATCCGTGGCCAGGGGATACTTGGCCAGAAGATCGACCGCGGTCATGAGCATGCCCGGCGTGCAGAACCCGCATTGAAGAGCATGGTGTTTCCGGAAGCTCTCCTGCAGCGGATCGAGCGCCCCGATCTCGCCCAGCCCCTCGACAGTCCGGACAGAAGCCCCGTCGCACTGGCCCGCAAAAGTCAGGCAGGACCGGATGCTGTCGCCGTCGACCAGAACCGTGCAGGCGCCGCAGACGCCGTGTTCGCAACCGACATGCGTGCCGGTCAATCGCAGATCGTCGCGCAGAAAATCCGAGAGCAGTCGCCGGGGTTCGACCTGCCGCTCATAGCGCACATCGTTCACGGTCAGGGTTATGTCGATCCGTTCCATTACGATGCTCCGTTTCCGGCGCGGCCCCAGGCGTCGAACAGGGCCCGTTCGGCCAGGACGCCGGCCAGATGGCGCCGATAATCCGCCGAGGCGTGTAGGTCGTCGCCAGGATCGATACCGGCGCGGACGGCATCGACCGCCGCCGCGATTTCATCGGGCCCGAATCCGGTTCCAGTCAAAATCCGTTCGGCCGCGTCTGCCCGTACCGGCGTCTCCGATACGCCGAGCAGGGCGATCCTGACCTCCCCGGCCCGGCCGGCGGATCCGGTCACCGTTACCGCGGCGCCGGCCAGGCCGAAGTCGCCATGCCGGCGCGCGAACTCGTGGAATCCCCATCCGGCGCCCGGCGGCAGCAGCGGGATATCGATGCGGGTGACGATTTCATCGTCTTCGAGAGCGGTCCAGAGCGCGCCTTCGAAGAACGCGCCAGCAGGAATGGTTCGTTCGCCGCCCCGGCGCGCCACATGGATTCGCGCGTCCAGCAGCACGGCGATCGTCGGCAATTCCGCCGCCGGATCGGCATGGCACAGGCTGCCCCCGATCGTCCCGCGGTTGCGGATCGCCAGATGCGCAACATGCTTCATGGCCGCGGCGAGAACCGGGAACCGGCCGGCGATCAGCGCGGAAGTCTCCAGAGCGCGGTGCCGGGTCAGGGCGCCGACGCGGACATGGCCTTCGGCCTCTGCGATCGCGTCGGGCGGCGCAATCTTGCGGATGTCGATCAACACCGATGGATTGACCAGACGGAAATTCATCATCGGCACAAGGCTCTGACCGCCTGCGATCAACCTGGCGTCGCTGCCGTATTCCGCGAGCTGGGCCGCCGCCTCTTCGACCGTCTCGGGGACAACATACCTGAAGACTGGCGGTTTCATTTGGCCCTACCGCTTTTCGCCGGTGGCGGCCGGTCGGCAACGCTTCCGGAATCCGGCCCGGGCCTCTCCGCGGTCGTCGATCCGGCCGGCCGCGCTAAGCGTGCCGGGAACCCGTTTTGCCCGTTTTGCCCGTTTTGCCCGTTTTCAATGTCGTGATTCGTCATGTCGCTTCGAACTGCCGCCCCTTGCGGTCCGTAATGACCCGTTGCGGGCCGTAATGAAATGGCACGTTGTGTCATAACTCGCCGTGCGGCGTTCTCTTCAGCCCTGCCTATCCTATCGACCGGCGCCCCAAGACGGGCGCGGGGTTGAGATATTTTCCCCGCGCAGGCGCCGTTACGTTTGCCGCACTTCGGAAAGGCCTGCCTCGTAAAGCCGTTGCGCCGCGGTCTCGATCCGCTCTTCCAGTGTCGCCATGAAGCTATCCTTGCCCAGGCCGGGCGCGATCGGTTCGAGAAACTCGATCGTGACGGTCCCCGGCCGTTTCAGGAAGCCGCGCCGCGGCCAGAACAATCCGGCATTGTGCGCGACCGGCACGACCGGCATGTCGAGATACTTGTAGAGTGCATAGACCCCCGGATGATAGCGGCCGGTCCGGCCCGGCGGCATCCGGGTGCCTTCCGGCATGATCATCAGGTGCCGGCCTGCATCGACCAGCACGCGGGCGCTGCGCAGCATGTGCTTCAGGGCTGCGCCGCGCGCGGCCCGCCGGATCGGCACCATGCCGGCGCGGTCGAGGAACCAGCCGTAGATCGGGATCCGTTTCAATTCTTCCTTGAGAACGGCGGCAAACGCCGGCGCGATCGCGAGAAAGGCGATGGTTTCCCAGGCAGACTGATGCTTCAGGGCGTAGATATACCGGGCATCGGGGTCCGGCAGCACGGTTCCGACCACCCTGTGCCGAACGCCGGCCGTAGTGCGCAGCAGCCATAGGACGACACGGGCCCAAACGGTCGCCAGGGCGTAGACCGCCCGGCGCGGCGCCGCCAGAAGCGGCAGGCACGCGATGCCCGCGGCCAGGATGGAAAGCGACAAGCCGAGGGCAAACAGGGCCGAGCGGAACGGGTTCATGTTTCCGGCTGCCCCGATCGGGCAGGCGTCAGGGTCAGGCGGATCAGGGCTGCCGTATATTTGTACAACTCGGCGTTTACGATGGCGATGCCGCGAAAATTGCGCCACCAGCGCCCGCCCGACACCGCCCGAGGAAATACCGGGTGGGCAATGATGCGGGTGTCCGGGAGGGCGCTGCGCAGTTCGAGCAGGCTGCGGCGCATATGGTAGTTGGCCGTGACGAGGCGCAGCGATTTCAGCTTCTCCGACCGCGCCCACAGGGCGGTTTCCTCGGCATTGCCTCTGGTGTGTTCGGCGCGGAAGCCGAGAACGATACTGGGCCACAACGATTTCGGCGCGCCGCCGGCGACGCGCAATACCGCTTGTTTTCCGACCCTCGGATCGACGCCGGACACGAACAAAGTCGTCGCTGCGCCGGCGTTGAGCAGCCGGATGCCTTCCGCCAGCCGCCGCGAGCCGCCCGTCAGCACGACGATGGCGTCCGTCTTCGTCCGCCCGTCGGCGGGTGTATGCGGCATGGTGAAACCGAACCAGGCCAACACTGCCAGCCATAGCAGGGCCAACAGGCCGCAAACGGCAACGAACAGGCGCAGACCGCGGCGGCGGCGGCGGCGCCGATTGCGGGAAAATGCCCGGCGCCGGTCCACGGGTGTCATGGCGTGCCGGTTCATCGGTTCAGGTCATGCGCCTGAGCGTACGCAGCACCGTAATGCGCGCGGTCACCAGCGCGACCAGCGCCGCGACGACTGGCACACAGGCGAAAATACCCCACTGCACCGGCGTGAAGATGGCGCCGGCGGCGGGCTCGAGTTCGACCTTGCCCGCCAGATGGGCGACCCCGAAGACCGTGCCGATTGCAAAGGCGATGCCGACTATCGCGCCTTGCAGGCTGAGCCACAGCGCCTGCCGTTCGAACTGGCGCGCGATATATCGGTCATGGGCGCCGATCAGATGCAGCAGGCCGATGACCCGGCGATGGATGCGCAGGCCGGTTCGCGTGGCGAAGACGACGGTGATAACCGTTGCCAGCCCGATAAGGGCAACGACCAGCAGCGCGACCAGCCAGATCGACCGCGCCAGGCCGATCAGCCGGCCGGCCCAGCGGGCATGATTTTCCGTGACCGCGCCGGGAGCGGCGGCCGCCACTTTAGCCGCCAGGGCCGCCGTATCGATCGCGGCTCCGGCCGCAGCCCTGACATCGATCAGAATCGGCAGGGGCAAATCCCCGGCCCCTACATCGTCGCCCAGCCAGGGACGCACGAGGCGAAGAACCTCCTGCCGCGGCAGGGGCCGGGCCTGCTCGACCCCGGGTGTTTTCCGGACCAGGGCCAGCACGGCATCGGCCTGTTGCCGCGCCCTCGGGGAACCCGCCCCGGCCGGTATCTGGATGGTCAACGCGCCGCTCAGGCCCGTCGACCAGGTCGACACCAGGCCGTTCAGGGCGATGGCGCCGGCGATCGCGACCCCGGACAGGTAGATCATGATCGCCACAATCCAGGGCAGCAGCCGGCCGGCGGAATCCTGTTCGAAGGGGATGTCGGTCTGGCGGCGGATCAGCACGGCGCGAACCTAGCCCCGGACAACCTTGAGGGCGCCGTCCGTCAAATCCAGGCGCGGATAGCGGAACCGGTCGACCAGCCCGAAATTATGCGTTGCGATGATGACCGTGGTGCCCATCCGGTTCAACTCTTCGAACAACTGGATCAGGCGCACGCCGATATTGTCGTCGACATTGCCGGTCGGCTCATCCGCAAGCAGCAGATCGGGCTGGTTGATGACCGCCCGGGCGATGGCGACGCGCTGCTGCTCGCCGCCGGAAAGCGTCGGCGGTTTCGCCGTCAGCCGTTCGCCGAGGCCCACCCATCGCAGCAGTTCGGAAACATGCGTCCTGACATCCGGGCCGCGCGCGCCGGCCACCCGCAATGGCAGGGCGACATTGTCGACTGCGTTCAGATGATCGAGCAGCCGGAAATCCTGATAGACGACGCCAATACGGCGGCGCAGGCCCGGAACGGATTCGCGCGGCAGGGTCGAAATATCGCGGCCGAACAGATGCACCAGCCCCCGCGTTGGCCGCAGCGACAGATGCATCAGGCGCATCAGCGTGGATTTGCCGGCGCCGCTTTCGCCGGTCAGAAAATAGAAACTGCCGGGATCGAGGCTGAAGGCGATGTCGCTGAGCACCTCCGGGCAGGCGCCGTAGCGCACGCCCACCTGGTCGAACCGCACGATCGGTTTATCGCCATCGAAGAGATCGACTTTCAACGAATTCCCCGTCTGTTGCCGCGCGCCGCCATTGCATACGCCCCCCGATCCGCCCCTCGATCCGCCGCCGGATCCACCGTCGCCGGGCGGGCCGCAGCAGGGCGGGCGCCGACATCATAGCCGCTTCGGCCGGACGGCCGAAACTTCAGCGCAGACGGCTTGGCGCTTGACCCTCCGGTCCGGCTACGGCAAAGCCGGCCTTCCATACCTTGACCTGCATCCCATGTAACGCGTATCGCGCCGACGCGTATCAGCGGCGCTGCAACCCGGTCAATCGGGATGGACAAAAGCGTCGGACCGAAACCCCAGCGATGATCCTCAGCTGCCCGATTTGTTCGACGCGGTTTCTGGTCGATCCGGCCGCGTTGGAACCGGCCGGCCGCACCGTGCGCTGCGGCGCCTGCAGCCATGAATGGCGCCAGGAGCCTGAAATGCCGGCGGTACGGACCTTTGCAGCGCCGTCGTTCGATCCCGGCGAGGTCGGGCGCGTGACGGGGGAGGAAGCGGCCGGCCGGGACGATCCGGAAGAACTGACCGCGGCGCGGCGCGTGCCGGCGGCGCGACGCCGGCCGCGCCAGCCTCCCCTGCTGTTCTGGTTCCTCTTGCTCGCAGTCATTGCTGTGATCCTGCTCGGCAGCTACCAGTTTCGCGGCGTTATCGTGTACCGCTGGCCGGAGACTGCCCGGTTCTACGAATCGCTTGGCATCGCCGCAACGCCGATCAGGGATATCCGACCGGCGGCGCCGAAAAGCTAGCGCCTGAGCCACCGCGGCCATGCAGGCGCGACCACGCCGGCGCGGCGCAGACCGTATCAGAAGCGCTTCAGCAACCGCTCGATATAGTCACGTTCCAGCTTCGGCCGCTCGGCCTCGCCCGACCGCTTGCGCAGTTCGCGCAGGATTTCCCGGGCCTTCTTGCGTTCGGCTTCCGTCGGCACCTTCACGTTGTTCTGGTCGAGCGGACCCATTCCGTCCTGCCGACGGCCCAGCGGATCGCGGTCGAGGCCCCGGCGCTGGTTCCGTTCGCCCCGGTAACGGCCCTGCCCGGGCCCGAAACCGAAACGCCGGGCCATCTGGCGCATCGCCTGGCCCCTGCCCCGGCTGAGCTCGCGCAGGGCCCGGCCCTGCGGTCCGACCGCGCGGCCCGGCCGGCCGCGGTCCAGATCGCGCTGCGCCCGGCGCATTTCACGTTCGGCGTTGCCGAAATTCTGCGGCACCTTGCCGGTCATCTCGCCCAGCCGCCGCATCAGTTCGCCCAGCCGATTGCGCAGCTCGCCCTGGCGGCGGGCGGCGTCGCGGTCCGCATCGCCGTCGCGCTCGCTGTCGTTCCGGCGTTCCTGGCCGCGCCGGAAGCTTTCGTCCATCAGTTCCTGTTGCCGGCGGATCAGATCGTCGAGCTGGCGCATCATCCGCCGGGCCGGGTTGTTCGGATCGGCGCGCCGCTGCTGCTGTCCGGGCCGCATGTTCTGCATCATATCGCGCAGCCGCGAGAGCATCCGGCGCAGGGCTTCCTTGTCTCCGTTGCGCATCATGTCCTGCATGCGCTCAAGCAACCGCTTGATGTCCTGTTCGGTCAGCCGGCGTTCCGGATCGCGCGGCCACCGCTGGCTGAACCGCTCCGGATTGCGTTCCATTTCGCGGCGCAGGGCATCCATATACTCCTTCATGGAGCGGCGCAATTCGTCGAGCAACCGCTTCAGCTCGCGGTCCTTGATGTCCTTGCGGGTCAGCAACTCCATCAGCTTTTTCTGGATGCGCGCCAGTTCCTGTTCGGCCTCCGAGGTGTCGCCCTCTTCGATCCGCAAGGCCGTTTGCCACAGGATCTTCTGAGCCGCCCGAATCGCCGCGGCGCGGCTCTTATGGATCGAGGTGTCGTCGCGGCCGTTATGCCGGGAGGCGAGGATCAGCCGGCTCTGCGTCGTGCGCAGCGCGAGATACACCACCGGGTCGCTGTTGAACGCGCCGCGCTGGCCGGCGATATAGCCGAGCACCCGGACCACCTGGTCGACCTTTTCCGGCTCCAGCGTCAGTTGCTTGCGCTGGGCGACGATCGCGCGGGCGACCGGATGGCGGAAGATCCGTTCCGGCAGCGTCATGTCCTTGAAAGCGCTGCGGCCGCGCTGGCCGGGATCGTCTACCGTCTCGAACAGCATCGAGACGTCGAGGCCGGCCCAGCGGTGGGGCGTGAGATCCCTGTAGACGCGTCCGGCGAGCGTTTTGCCGCCGCCGACCGGCGCCTTGATCGTGATCACGTCCACTTCGCCGGCCCGGGCAATATGGACGCGAACTTCCCTGACGCTGTGGTCGTCTTCTGCCTTGTAGGCCATGCGGACATTCTGGCGCCGGGTGACTTCCGGATCGTCGGTCCAGGCGATTTTGGGCGCGAGGTCCGGCGTGACGGATATCTTCCACCGCAACGTGTCGCGCGCGCGCTGGCGGACGACCAGTTCGCCCCCCTCCTGCAACAGGAGTTCGCCCTGCCAGCTCGACCGGTCGAGCGCCCGCAGCCCGAGGCGCTGCCGGCCCAGCTTCAAGGTCGGCTGGCCCCTGCCGCCGTGGAACTGCAAGAGGATTTTCGTGTGCTGGGGCGCCACGATCGGTTCACCGTCATGCGCCAGCGTGAACATACGCGGCGGCTGGCCGGTATAGTCCGGCGGGGTAAACCAGGCTTCGACAGACACCGGTTCGGCCGGGCCGCCCTCGAAGTCCGGCAGGAATGCCCGAACGAAACGGTCGGGCGCATCGTTCCAGCCGACGGTGAGACCCAGAACAAGCAGAATGACGGCGAGGCCCCGCAAGGCAAAGGGATCGCGCCGGGCGACCCGCGGTTGCGGCGGGCCGACGCGGAGATGCTTGAGCGCCGCCCTCGCCCGGCCCCGGTGACGCTGCCAGATCGCTTCGGCGAAGGCGTCGCCGGACCCGACGGCAAGCCTGTCCCGGCTCGTGGTGAGCGGCCGGTGCGCGAGGCCGCTGGTCCGCTCCAGGCGCCGCCGGGCAGCCTGGGCGCCGGGCAGGCGCAGGCGCCGGAAACCGTGGAAAAGGGCAAGGGCGAGGGCGAGGGCGAGTAAGGCCAGAACGGCCACATGGAGCCAGCCGGGCAACAGCGGCAATACATCGAGCAGGACGATGGCGGCAAAGAGGATGGCGATTGCCGCGGCTATCCAGAAACGCGGCCACAGCCGCTCCCAGATCAGCGCCAGCCAGGACAGCCCGGTCCGGACAGCATAGCCGGGGACGCTCTCCGCATTCCCGTCCGGCCGTTTCCATCCTTTGCCCGAAGCGCTCATACGCTCTCCTTCAGGCGGCACCGCGGATCGTCGGCGGCGCCTCCAGCCAGTCCGGCACGGCCTCCGGCCGGATCAGCTCCTCAATCGTCAGCCGGGCCCGCACCACGGCGAACCGGTCTCCGCTCACCATCACTTCCGGCGCGGGCGGGCGGCTGTTGTAGGCCGACGACATCACCGAACCATACGCCCCTGCCGACCCGAACGCCACCAGATCGCCGGGCGCCAGCGGCGGCAGGCTGCGAGCGACGGCGAAAGTGTCGCCACTTTCGCAAATCGGCCCGACCACATCCATTTCCACACAATCTAGGCCATTTTGAGGCTCGGACGCCGGCACTATCGCGTGATAGGCATCGTACATCGCCGCCCGGGCCAGATCGTTCATCGCGGCGTCGACGACCGCAATCGGCCGGATGCCGCCCTGCTTCACATACAGGACGCGCGCCGCGAGGATGCCGGCGTTGCCGACCATCGAGCGGCCGGGCTCGAACAGCAGATCGCAATCGAGACCGCCGACCGTCTCGCGCACGACTTCTGCATAGTCCTCGAACCGCGGCGGCGCTTCGTCCCGGTAGATGATGCCGATACCGCCGCCGAGATCCAGGCTGTGGACGGTGTGCCCGGCTGCGCGCAGGGCGCGAACCTGCCCGGCCAGGCGGCCGAACGCTGCCCGGTACGGCGCCACGCTCAGGAGTTGCGACCCGATATGCATGGCGAGGCCGGCCGGTTCCAGGTTTGGCAAATCCGCTGCGCGGGCATAGGCCGGCAGCGTGCGGTCGATGGGGATGCCGAACTTGTCCTGCTTGCGGCCGGTCGAAATCTTGTCGTGCGTCCGGGCGTCGACATCGGGATTGATGCGCAGGGAAATGCGCGCCGTGACGCCGGCCTCGCCGGCCACGGCGGAGATCAGGTCCAGTTCCGCTTCCGATTCGACATTGAGCTGGCGGATGCCCGAGCGCAGCGCCAGGGCGATCTCCTCCCGCGTTTTACCGACACCTGAAAACACGATCCGAGGCGCTGGAATTCCGGCGGCGAGCGCCCGGCGCAATTCGCCGGCCGACACGACATCGGCGCCCGCGCCCAGCTTTGCAAACGCCGCAATGACGGCCTGGTTTGAATTGGCCTTCAAAGCATAACAGACGGTGGCGGGCAGCCCGTCCAGCGCCGCTTCCAGCGCCCGGTAGTTGCGCCTAAGGCCGGCCAGCGAATAGCAGTAGAAGGGCGTGCCGACCTCCGCCGCAATCCGGGAAAGCGGTATGGCTTCGGCGCACAGGGTCCCGCCGGCGTAGGAAAAATCTGGCGACGGCAGTCGGTCGGTCATGGGACGAAATCCGAGATTGGCGCCCGGCCGCGCGCCGATGAGGCAGGGGCGGAACAAGTGCGGAGACGGCGTCGAACGGCTGTTCTATTCGGGTCTATTCGGGTCTATTCGGGTCTATTCGGGTCTATTCGGGATCCGGTTTTCGGAAAATTACGGGTGGCTTTGCAGGCGCGCCGTAGGGGTATCCCGCGGGGTATTTGTCCGAGCCGCCGGCGGCGCGCGGATCGTCTTTCTTGCCGCACGCCGCCAGACCCAGACCGAGCGCACCGACCGCCAGCAGAATTGTCAACATTCGGGCCATCCGATAGTCTCCCGGTGCGTCGCGGCGGCGCTCTACAGCCGCTCGCGCGCGGCAGCGACTGCCGCCCTGACATTGTCCGGCGCCGTGCCGCCGAACGAGGTCCGGCTGGCAACCGAATATTGCACCGTGAGCACGTCGAAGACAGCCCCGGTCAGCCGCGGCTCCACAGTTTGCATTTCTTCCAGGGACAAATCGGCGAGACCGCCGCCGCGATTCTCGGCCAGCTTCACCAGCGCGCCGGTGACGCGGTGGGCGTCGCGGAACGGCATGCCGAGTTCGCGGACCAGCCAGTCCGCCAGGTCGGTCGCGGTCGCGAAGCCGGCAGAAGCGGCGGCCAGCAGATTGCCGGCGTTCACCGTCATTTCGCCGATCATGCCCGTCATGGCCCGGACGCAGAGGGAAAGGCTGTCCGCGGCGTCGAACACCGGTTCCTTGTCCTCCTGCATATCCTTGGAATAGGCGAGCGGCAGGCCTTTCATGACGACCGACAGGCCGGTCAGCGCGCCGATGATCCTTCCGGCCTTGGCGCGTACAAGCTCGGCAGCGTCCGGATTGCGCTTTTGCGGCATGATCGAGCTGCCGGTCGAAAAGCTCTCCGACAGGCTGACGAAGCGGAACTGCGCGCTCGACCAGATCACGATCTCCTCGGCGAGTCGCGAGAGATGGGTGGCGCAGATCGCGCAGGCGGCGAGGAATTCGAGCGCGAAATCGCGCGCCGAGACCGCGTCCAGAGAATTGGCCATCGGCCGGTCGAAACCGAGCGCCGCAGCGGTCTGGGCGCGATCGATTGGAAAGGAGGTGCCGGCCAGCGCCGCGGCGCCCAGGGGCGATTCGTTGACCCGCTTGCGCGCGTCCAGCAGGCGCGCCCGGTCGCGCCCGAACATGGCGACATAGGCCAGCATGTGGTGGCCGAAGGTCACCGGCTGCGCCGACTGCAGATGGGTGAAGCCCGGCATGACCGTATCGGCATGGGCTTCGGCCTTGTCGAGCAGGGCCGATTGCAGATCTTTCAGGGCGGCGTCGAAGCCGTCGATGCAGTCCCGGACCCAGAGGCGGAAATCCGTGGCCACCTGGTCGTTGCGCGACCGTGCCGTATGCAGCCGGCCGGCGGCCGGACCGATCAGTTCGGCAAGCCGCGCCTCGACATTCATGTGGATGTCTTCCAGTGCGGTCTTGAAGGCGAAGGCGCCGCTCTCGATCTCTTGAAGGATCGTGTCGAGGCCCTGCTGTATCGCCGCTGCATCTTCGGCCGTTATGATGCCGCAATCGGCCAGCATCGCGGCATGGGCTTTCGATCCGGCGATATCGCAGGCATAGAGGCGCCGGTCGAAGCCGATCGAGGCGTTGATCGCCTCCATCAGGGCGTCGGGTCCGGCGGCGAAGCGGCCGCCCCACAGCGCGTTGGTGTTCGATTCGGACATGAGCGGGAGGTAGGCGTGAAGCGGAACGGGACAACGGAGCGGAATATCGGGGAGCGGAATATCGGGGAGCGGATAGTCGGGGTTCTTGCCGCCGCGCTGCTGGCTCTTCTTGTCGCTGCGCCGATGCCGGCCGTCAACGCGGCGCCGGGGCCGAAGCGCGCCGCCGAACCGCCGGTCTTCGGCGGGACGTCCCGCCCGTTCATTTTCCTGAAGGAGCCGCTGGCCGTACAGATCGGCCCGTTCGCGAACGCAGAGGGCAAGCCGGTCACCCTGGAGCGCCACTGGGGCAAGGTTCTGCTGGTCAATTTCTGGGCGACCTGGTGCGGCCCCTGCGTCCACGAAATGCCGACGCTGGACCGGCTGCAAGGGGCGCTGGGCGGACCGAAGTTCGCGGTGCTGACGGTGTCGCTGGACCGCAAGGGCATGGCGGCGGTCGGGCCGTTCTGGGAAGAGCAGGGCTACAGGCACCTGCCGATTCTCCTCGATTCCCGCTGGAAAACCGCCCGCCGCCTCGGCGTCGACAGCCTGCCGGCATCCTTCCTGCTCGATCACACCGGCAGGATCGTCGGCTACCTGATCGGCCCGGCCGAGTGGGATTCGCCGCAGGCGAAGGCCTTCCTGCGCTTCTATATTGCGCGGCCCGGCGGGTGAGGTCCTTCGAGACGGGCGTTTCGTCCTTCGAGACGGGCGTTTCGAGACGGCGCTTCGCGCCTCCTCAACGCCCTCCTCAGGATGAAGGGTTGTGTCGATGGAGTGCCGATTTATTCCTTCATCCTGAGGAGAGGTTGAGGAGCGGTCGGCAAGACCGCGTCTCGAAACCTCGTCTCGAAGGACGACGATCCATGAGCAAGACCAACCCCGGCAACTTCTTCGAGGACTTCCGCGTCGGGCAGGAAATCCGCCACGCCACGCCGCGCACGCTGACGGAAGGCGATGCGTCGCTCTACACCGCGCTCTGCGGCAGCCGGTTCGCAGTGCAGTCGTCGGATGCCTTCGCGCAGGCGGTGGGGTTCGAACGCGCGCCGCTCGACGACCTGCTGGTCTTTCACACGGTGTTCGGCAAGACGGTGCCGGATATCTCGCTCAACGCCGTCGCCAACCTGGGCTATGCCGATTGCGTCTTCGGCGCGCCGGTGTTTCCCGGCGACAGCCTCACGGCCCGGTCCGAGGTGATCGGCCTGCGCGAGAACGCCAATGGGAAAACCGGCATCGTCTATGTCCGCACGACCGGGGAGAACCAGCATGGCAAGACGGTCCTCGGCTATGTGCGCTGGGTGATGGTGCGCAAGAGAGACCCGGACGCGCCGGCGCCCGAACCGGCAGCGCCGGACCTGCCCAAATCAGTCGCGGCCGGGAAACTCGCGCCGCTGGCCGGGTTCGACGCAAGCCGCTGGGACGATGCCCTTTCCGGCGAACCCTGGCGCTGGGGCGATTATGCGCCGGGCGAGAAGATCGACCATATCGACGGCATGACGATCGAGGAGGCCGAGCACGCCACCGCCACCCGCCTCTACCAGAATACCGCCAAGGTCCATTTCAACCGGCATACCGAAGCGCAGGGCCGGTTCGGCCGGCGGCTGGTTTACGGCGGCCATGTCATCAGTCTCGCCCGAGCGCTCAGCTTCAACGGCCTCGCCAACGCCTTCCGGATCGCCGCGATCAACGGCGGACGGCATGTCAATCCGGTGTTCGCCGGCGATACGATCTATGCCTGGTCGGAAATCGTCGAACGCCTGGAAGTGCCGGGCAGCACGGCGCTGGGCGCGCTCAGGCTGCGCACGATGGCGACCAAGGACGAGCCCTGCGCTGCTTTCCCGGACAGGAGCGCGGACGGCCGCTATCCTGAAAGCGTCGTGCTCGATCTGGATTACACCGCGCTGATCCCGCGATAGGGCGGCAACGCAATATCGCCGCAATCCGGGGCCTTGCACCTTGCCTCTCACCGGCAGGGGCGCAATAACAGCAACCTGGTTTCAGACCCATACGGATGGCTCATGGCTTCCGACCCCCCGGCCCGGCGCGACCGGCCGCTGTCTCCCCACCTCCAGGTCTACAAGCCGCAATGGACATCGGTCCTGTCCATCGTCCACCGGATCACCGGCGTGGCGCTGGCGGTCGGGACATTGCTGCTGGTCTGGTGGCTCGCCGCCGCGGCGTCGAGCGCCGGGTATTTCGCTTACGTCCAGGGCTTCATGGCGAGCCGGGTCGGCATTGTGCTGCTGATCGGCTGGGCCTTCGCCCTGTTCTACCATCTGTGCAACGGCATCCGGCACCTGTTCTGGGACGCCGGGATCGGCCTCGAACTGGGGCCGGCGCGGATGAGCGGCATGGTCGTCGTCGTCGCCGCCGCGGCGCTGACGGTGCTGTCCGCCGTCATCGCGCTGGCGCCGTAGGGGGTCCGCCATGAGCTTTCGAACGCCGCTCGGCCGGGTCCGCGGCCTCGGCAGCGCGAAGGAAGGGACGCATCATTGGTGGGCCCAGCGCCTGACCGCCATCGCGCTCGTGCCGCTGACGGTGTGGTTCGTGGTGAGCATCCTGATGCTGGTCGGCGCCGACCGCGTGGCCATCGCCGAGTGGCTCGGCAATCCGGTGACGGCCGGGCTGCTGGTCATGCTGATCCTGGCGGCGTTTCACCATGCCCAGCTCGGCCTTCAGGTCGTCATCGAGGATTATGTCCACACCGAAGCCTGGAAGATCGGCCTGATCCTCTTCGCGAAGTTCGCAGCACTCCTGTTCGGCGGAATTGCCGTTATTTCCGTCCTCAAGCTCGCTTTTGGCGCCTAGGGCGGCGACCGGGGCGAGAGGAAAGAAGAAGAATGGCCAAAGCCTACGAGATCGTCGAACACCAGTATGACGTCGTGGTCATCGGCGCCGGCGGCGCCGGCCTGCGCGCCACCTTCGGCATGGCCGAAAAGGGCTTGCGCACCGCCTGCATCACCAAGGTCTTCCCGACCCGCTCCCACACCGTTGCGGCCCAGGGCGGCATCTCCGCGGCGCTCGGCAATATGGGCGACGACGACTGGCGCTGGCACATGTACGACACCGTCAAGGGCGCCGACTGGCTGGGCGACCAGGACGCCATCGAATATATGTGCAAGGAAGCGATCCCGGCGATCATCGAACTGGAGCATCACGGCGTGCCCTTCAGCCGGACGCCGGACGGCAAGATCTACCAGCGCGCCTTCGGCGGCATGACGACCAATTTCGGCGAGGGCATCGCGCAGCGAACCTGCGCCGCCGCCGACCGGACCGGCCACGCCATCCTGCACACGCTGTATCAGCAGAGCCTGCGCCACAACGCCGAGTTCTTCATCGAATATTTCGCCATCGACCTGCTGGTCGAGGACGGCGAGGTGCTGGGCGTGATCGCCTGGAACCTGGACGACGGCACCATCCACCGCTTCCGCGCGCACCAGACCGTGCTGGCGACCGGCGGCTACGGCCGGATCTATTTCTCCTGCACCGGCGCCCACACCCAGACCGGCGACGGCAACGCCATGGCCCTGCGCGCCGGCGTGCCGTGCCAGGATATGGAATTCGTGCAGTTCCACCCGACCGGCATCTACGGCGCCGGCTGCCTGATCACCGAGGGGGTGCGCGGCGAGGGCGGCTATCTCACCAATTCGGAGGGCGAGCGCTTCATGGAGCGCTATGCGCCGTCGGCCAAGGATCTCGCCTCGCGCGATGTCGTCAGCCGGTCGATGACGTTGGAGATCCGCGAGGGCCGCGGCGTCGGCCCGAACGGCGACCATATCCATCTGCATATCGAGCATCTGGACCCGGAAGCCATCGCCAAGCGGTTGCCGGGCATTTCGGAAACCGCGCGGATCTTCGCCGGCGTCGACGTCACCAAAGACCCGATGCCGGTGCTGCCGACCTGCCACTACAATATGGGCGGCGTGCCGACGAACTACAAAGGCGAGGCCGTCACCCGGAAGGGCGAGGACGCCGACGCCACCGTGCCCGGCCTGATGGCGATCGGCGAGGCGGCCTGCGTCTCGGTGCACGGCGCCAACCGGCTGGGCTCGAACTCGCTGCTCGATCTGGTCGTCTTCGGGCGGGCCGCCGCCGACCATTGCGCCGAGACCGTCACGCCGGGCGAGCGCCACCGGCCGCTCAAGAACGGCGCCGACGATCTGGCGCTGGACCGGCTCGACAGGATGCGCCATGCCGATGGCGGCACGACGACGGCCGCGGCCCGGCTGGAAATGCAGAAGGCGATGCAGGCCAACTGCGCGGTTTTCCGCGACGGCGGCGTTCTCGACGAGGGCGTCGCCCGGATGCGCGAAGTCTGGGCATTGCGCGACGATCTCAAGGTCGCCGACCGCTCGATGATCTGGAACACCGATCTGGTCGAGACACTGGAGTTCGACAATCTGATCTACCAGGCGCTGGTCACCATCGTCTCGGCCGCCAACCGCGAGGAAAGCCGCGGCGCTCACGCCCGCGAGGACTTCCCCGACCGCGACGACGAAAACTGGATGAAGCACACGATCTCGTGGTGCGACGAGGCCGGCGACGTGAAGATCGACTACCGCCCCGTCCACATGAACACCCTGACCAACGACGTGGCGCCGATCCCGCCTAAGGAACGGGTGTATTAGGTTTCTGGATGGACTGTGCGGAGGTCCAGATCAGCGTACATGCGCTCAATCGGTTCGATGATCGGGGATTTATTGCATCGGATATCCAGAAGGCCATTCGGACCGGAAGATCATCGAAGAATATCCGGATGACACGCCTTGGCCGAGTTGCCTGGTCCTTGGCATAATCGGGGAACGCTATGTCCACATTGTCGTGGCCAGAGACGAGGAATCGAAATTCTGCCGGGTCGTGACTGCCTATGAGCCGGATGACGCGGTGTGGGGTCCGGATCGAATGACGAGGAAGGCCAGATGACGTGCTATTTCTGCAAGACGGGAGAAACGGCGCCCGGCGCGACGACCGTAACCCTGGACCGGCACGGCACCGTAGTCGTCGTTCGGGACGTTCCTGCGGACGTCTGCCAGCAATGCGGCGAAGCGTTCTTGTCGGTCGAAGTCGCCGACGAAGTGTCCCGCCGGGCCGACAAGGCGGTGGAAAACGGCGCTGAAGTCGAAATTCTCAAATATGCGGCCTGAGCGACCGGGCGTTTCTTCTGCACGTTCCAGGAAATAGGGATCCAAATGGCCCAATTCAGACTGCCGCCGAACTCCCGGATCGAAAAGGGCAAGACCTGGCCGGCGCCGGACGGGGCGAAGCGTCCCCGGCGGTTCAAAATCTACCGCTACGATCCGGACGGCGAGAGCAATCCGCGGCTCGATACCTACACGATCGACCTGGACGATTGCGGGCCGATGGTTCTGGACGCGATCATCAAGATCAAGAACGAGATCGATTCGACGCTCGCCTTCCGCCGCTCCTGCCGCGAGGGCGTGTGCGGCTCCTGCGCCTTCAACGTCGGCGGCACCAACACGCTGGCCTGCACCAGCTTCATCGCGGACTACAAGGGCGACATCGCGATCTACCCGCTGCCCCACATGCCGGTGGTCAAGGATCTGGTGCCGGACCTGACCCAGGCTTATGCGCAGCTCGCCGCCGTCGAGCCCTGGCTCAAGACCAAGACGCCGGCGCCGGAGCGCGAGCGGCTGCAATCGCCGGAGGACCGGGAGAAGCTGGACGGCCTGTGGGAATGCGTGCTGTGCTTCTGCTGCACCACGAGCTGCCCGTCCTACTGGTGGAACGGCGACCGCTATCTGGGGCCGGCCGTGCTGCTCCAGGCCTATCGCTGGATCGCCGACAGCCGCGACGAATATACCGGCGAGCGGCTGGACGATCTGGAAGACCCGTTCCGCCTGTACCGCTGCCATACGATCATGAACTGCACCAACACCTGCCCGAAAAACCTCAACCCGGCCAAGGCGATCGCCGAAACCAAGAAGCTGATGGTGGCCCGGCGGTAGAATGAACCCCGATTGCGCCGGCGCGGGCCCTAGAGCCTCCCCCGGCACTGCCAACACAGGAGAGAGAACCATGATTACAACAGTCGTCAATTTCCCGCTGCCGGCCGGCACCACCCTGGAAAAGGCCCGGGAGCTGTTCTCCGGCACCGCGCCGCGCTACCAGTCGATCGAGGGGCTGGTCCGCAAATACTATCTGTTCAACCCGGAAACCGGGGTCGGCGGCGGCTGCTACCTTTTCGAGGACCGCGCCTCGGCCGAGGCGACCTTCAACGACGAGTGGCGCGCCTTCATCGCCGACCGCTACGGCGCCGATCCGGATGTGCGCTACTTCGAGACGCCGGTGGTCGTCGACAACAGCATCGGCGACATCGCCATCGCCGCTGAGTAGCCCGGCGCCGGCGGCGCTTCGTCCTTCGAGACGGCCATTTCGAGACGGCGCTTCGCGCCTCCTCAATGGCCTCCTCAGGATGAAGAAAAGAGTGGTGCCAACTACCTTTCCTCTCTTCATCCTGAGGAGGGGCTGAGGAGCGGTTCGCAGAACCGCGTCTCGAAGCCTCGTCTCGAAGGACGGCCGATCCCGCAGGAACCGCCATGACGTTCACCCCCGCAAGCGGCACCATCGCGACGCCTGACCGCATGCTGGACAAGGCGGCGCTCTACGACGGCGTCCGCCGGGCCGCAGCCGGTTTCCGGTCCCTCGGCCTCGGGCCGGGCGGCGCGGTCGCCATGATGCTGCGCAACGACATTCCGTTTGTCGAGTGTACGCTTGCGGCAAACTGGATCGGCGCCTTCATCGTGCCGGTCAACTGGCATCTGCGCGGCGAGGAGGTGCGCACCATCCTCACCGACAGCGGCGCAGGCGCGCTGGTCATCCACACCGATCTGCTGGCAGAAGTGCGGCCCTTCCTGCCCGAGAATGTCCGAATCCTGGCGGTCGAACCGTCGCCGTCCACGATCGCAGCCTACCGGATCGCCGACGATGCCGCGCGCGCGCCGGACGATCTTGACCGCTGGGAGGACTGGGTCGGCGGCTTCGAGCCGGTTGCCGATCCGCCGATGGGCCGCTTCAACATGATCTACACCTCCGGCACCACCGCGCAGCCCAAGGGCGTGACCCGCGAGTCCACCGGCGCGGCGTCGATCGAGCGCGGCAATGCCATGATGGCGGAGGCGTTCGGCCTGTGGAGCGGCATGAACGCGGTCATGACCGGCCCGATGTATCACAGCGCAACCTTCGCCTACTCCTTCGGCTGCCTGGCCCTCGACAGCGACATTTTCCTGATGCCGCGCTTCGACGCCGCGGAACTGCTGCGCCTGATCGAGCAGCGAAGGGCGGAGGCGATGCACATGGTGCCGACCATGTTCAGCCGCCTGCTGCGCCTGCCGGCGGCTGTACGGGAGAAATACGACGTCTCTTCCCTCGAATATGTCATTCACGGCGCGGCGCCCTGCCCGCCGGGCGTCAAGCGGGCGATGATCGAGTGGTGGGGGCCGGTGATCCACGAATATTACGGCTCGACCGAGGCGGCCATCGTCTCGGTCGCGTCGAGCGAGGAATGGCTGGCCCGGCCGGGCACGGTCGGCAAGCCGCGCGAGGCGACGCCGGTACAGGTTCGCGACGCGGATGGCGCGATTCTGCCGCCGGGGCAGGAAGGCGAACTCTATATGCGGCTCAATCCCGGGACCGGATTCATCTATCGCAACCGGCCGGAATTGAACGACGGCACGCGCGACGGCGCCTGGTTCACCAACGGCGATGTCGGATTCATGGATGAGGACGGCTACATCTTCCTGTGCGACCGCAAGAAGGACATGATCATCTCAGGCGGCGTCAACATCTACCCGTCGGAAATCGAGGGCGTCGTCTGCGACCACCCGGCGGTGCGCGATTGCGCCGTCTTCGGCATTCCCGACGAGGATTTCGGCGAAGCGGTCGCCGCCGCCGTCGAACTGAGCGGGGAGGCCACGGGTGAGGCCATCCGCGCCCATGTCGCAGGGCGGCTGGCCGGATACAAGGTGCCGCGCGTCGTCACCTTCCACGAGGCGCTGCCGCGGGAGGATTCGGGCAAAATTTTCAAGCGCCGCCTGCGCGACCCGTATTGGGCCGGCAAGGACCGCATGATCTGACACCATTGCGAGACCGCATCTCATGGCCATACCGGAATCCCTCAAGGGCCGGCTTTCCCTGCCGCTGATCGGCGCGCCGCTCTTCATCGTCTCCAACCCGGACCTGGTGATCGAACAGTGCAAGGCCGGCATCATCGGCGCCTTCCCGGCGCTCAACGCGCGGCCCAAGGAAGTGCTGGACGAGTGGCTCGACCGGATCACCACCGAATTGGGCGAGTATGCGGCGCGCTATCCGGACCGGCCGGTGGCGCCCTTCGCGGTCAACCAGATCGTCCACAAGTCCAACGACCGGCTGGAACACGATGTCGAACTGTGCGTGAAGTACAAGGCGCCGATCATGATCACCAGCCTGCAGGCGCCGACCCATGTGGCACCGGCAGCGCACAGCTATGGCGGGCTGGTGTTCCACGATGTCACCAACATCAGGCATTCGAAAAAGGCGCTCGCCGAAGGCGCCGACGGCCTGATCCTGGTGTGCGCCGGCGCGGGCGGCCATGCCGGGGCGCTCAGCCCCTTCGCGCTGGTCGCCGAAGTGCGCGAGTTCTTCGACGGCCCGGTCATCCTCTCCGGCAGCATGGCGACCGGCGACCAGATCCTCGCCGCCCAGGCCATGGGCGCCGACCTCGCCTATCTCGGCACCCGCTTCATCGCGACGACCGAGGCGAACGCGCTGGACCGGCAGAAGGAAATGATCGTCGACAGCGCGGCCGAGGACATCGTCTACACCAACCTGTTCAGCGGCGTGAAAGGCAACTATCTGGCGAAGAGCGTCGCGGCGGCCGGCCTCGACCCGGCCAACCTGCCCGAAGCCGACAAGTCGAAGATGAATTTCGGCTCCGGCGGCACCGAAAGCCGCAAGGTCTGGCGCGATATCTGGAGCGCCGGCCAGAGCGCCGGCATGGTCAAGGACATCCGCTCGACCGTCGAGGTGGTCGCCCAGCTCCAGCGCGAATACGCCGCCGCCAAGGCCCGCCTCGCCGCCTGGAGCGCGCCTTACCGGACCGGGGAGGCCGCCGCAGACGCGGCGTGAGGCCCCCTTCGAGACGGGCGTTTCGAGACGCAGTGCCTTGCACTGCTCCTCAACGCCCTCCTCAGGATGAAGGTGGATGTTGGATCGTTTTTCTCACCCTTCATCCTGAGGAGAGGTTGAGGAGCGATCCGCAGGATCGCGTCTCGAAACCTCGTCTCGAAGGACGCCCCCGCGGCTTCACCCCCGCGCATCCTCCAGCGCCATGGCGGCGCCTTTCTCGGCGATCATGATGGTCGGGCTGTTGGTGTTGCCCGAGGTCACGGTCGGCATGATCGAGGCGTCGATCACGCGCAGGTTTTCGATCCCGTGAACCTTCAGCCGGTCGCTGACCACGGCCTGCGGATCGCTGCCCATCTTGCAGGTGCCGACCGGGTGGAAGATCGTCGTGCCGACTTCGCCGGCGCCCCTGGCCAGTTCGTCGTCCGACTGCAACCGCTCGCCGGGCAGTACCTCCTCCGGCGTATAGGGTTCGAGGGAAGGCGCGTTGGCGATGCGCCGGGTCAGCCGGATCGCATCGACCGCGGTCTGCCGGTCGCCGGGCGTCGAGAGATAGTTGGGCGCGATCGCCGGCGGCTCCTTCGGGTCCGGCGATTTCAGCGTCACCGCGCCCCGGCTCTCCGGCCGCAGGTTGCACACCGAGGCCGTGAGGCCCGGGAAGCGGTGCAGCGGCTCGCCGAACTTGTCCAGCGACAGCGGCTGGACGTGATATTGCAGGTTGGCGGTCTCGCGCGACGGATCGGATTTTGCGAACACGCCGAGCTGGCTCGGCGCCATGGTCAGCGGTCCGCGCCGGAACAGGGCGAACTCGATCCCCATCGCCAGCTTGCCCCACAGGCTGTTGGCCCGCTGGTTGAGCGTCTCCACGTTGGCGACCCGGTAGATCATGCGCAGTTGCAGATGGTCCTGCAGATTGCCGCCGACGCCGGGCAGGTCGTGCCGCACCGGCACGCCCTTCTCCTGCAACAGCGCGCCCGGCCCGACGCCGGAGACCTGCAGCAGGTGCGGCGAGCCGATGGAACCCGCCGCCAGAATCAGATCGCCGGCAACCTCGACCCTCGTCTCTGCACCTTTGCGCCAGAATTCGAGGCCGGTGACGCGTTTTCCGTCGAACAGGATGCGCTTGGCCTGGGCGTGGGTCAGCACGGTCAGGTTGGGCCGGTTCCGTACCGGTTTCAGGAAGGCGCTGACGGTGTTCCAGCGCGTGCCCCGGCGCTGGTTGACCATGAATTTGCCGGTGCCTTCGTTGTCGCCGTCGTTGAAATCCGGCGTTGGCGCGATGCCGATATCGTTGCAGGCGCGCTCGAAGGCGTCGAGGATCTCCCAGCCGACCCGCGGCCGCTCGACCCGCCACTCGCCGCCGACGCCGTGGAATTCGTTTGCCGGGCCGAAATGATGCTCGGACTTCGTGAACCAGGGCAGCACATCGTCCCAGCTCCAGCCGCGGTTGCCCATCTGGGCCCAGCCGTCATAGTCGCGCATCTGGCCGCGCATGTAGATCATGCCGTTGATCGAAGAACAGCCGCCCAGCACCCGGCCGCGCGGGTAGTTGAGCGCCCGTCCGTTCAGGCCGTCTTCGGCCTCGGTCTTGAAGCACCAGTCGGTGCGCGGGTTGTTCTGGGTGTAGAGATAGCCGACCGGCACCCGGATCCAGATATAGTTGTCCTTGCCGCCGGCCTCGAGCAGCAGCACCCGGTTGCGCCGGTCCTCCGACAGCCGGTTCGCCAGCACGCAGCCGGCCGAGCCGGCGCCGACGATGACATAGTCGAAGCTGCCGATGCTGGCGGGTTCCGTCATGCAATGCTCCGGCGTTTGGCCGGCCGCGGCGTCTCGCGGCTTTGGCAAAATGGCGGAAACACCCTATTCCCGATGCGCCCCGGTCAACAAGGGGGCGGACAAGTGCTGCCAACAGGATCAATGACTTGACTGACCGTCCAAACCCGCCGGCTTCCGGCGACCGGCCGAAGAAACGAACCGTCCGCGAGATCATCCTGGAGCTTGCCGCCGCAGCCGGCGACAGTTCGATCGGGCCGGGCGACGTGGCGAAGATTTTTGCCGGGGAACGGCGCAAGCCCGGCACGCCGGCGCAATCGGCGCATCGCTGGTCGCGCATCGTCCGCGAGGAGGCCATCGGCCTCGCCCGGGCCGGCCAGGTGACGATCCTGCGCAAGGGCAAGCCGGTCGATCCCCACGCCCCGGTCAAGGGCGTGATCCGCATCCGGTTGGCGCAGTAGACGCGGGGCGCCTCCCCTCCCGTCATTTCGACCGGAGCGGCGAAGCCGCGGAGCGGAGAAATCTGGCTGCTGACGGCTGCCGGCCGAACGCACCGCGTTTCGGCGTCGACGGAGCGTAGTACAGATTTCTCCACTGCGCCGCCCTCCGGGCGGCTTCGGTCGAAATGACGGGAAGGGATGGCGCGAAATGGCTGTCTCGAAGGAGTCCACCTGCACGGCTCAATCCGCATCGCCCGGCCGCGCCGTGAATTCCGCCGCTTCTTCGAGCACCCCGGCAACCCGGAACAGCATTTCTTCCTCGAAGGCGTTCGCGATCAGGTGGAGGCCGAGCGGCAGGCCGTCATCGTCCAGCCCGGCCGGAACGGAAATCGCCGGCAGGCCGGCCATGCTGGCCGGGACGGTGAACACATCGTTCAGATACATGGCGATGGGATCGTCCATCTTCTCGCCCAGCGCGAAGGCCGCCGTCGGGGTGGTCGGCGTCAGGATGGCGTCGACCCGGCCGAAGGCGTCGGCGAAGTCCCGCGCGATCAGGCTGCGCACGCGCTGCGCCTTGATATAATAGGCGTCGTAATAGCCGGCGGAGAGGACGTAGGCGCCGATCAGGATGCGCCGGCGGACCTCAGCGCCGAAGCCGGCGCCGCGCGTCGCTTCGTACATCTCCGTCAGGTCCGCGGCGTCGCCGGCCTCGCGCAAGCCGAAGCGCACCCCGTCGTAGCGCGCGAGATTGGACGAGGCCTCGGCCGGCGCCACGATATAATAGGCCGGCAGGGCATATTTCGTGTGCGGCAGGCTTATTTCCACGGTCTCCGCGCCCGCCGCCTTCAGCCACTCGATGCCCCGTTCCCACAGGGCGACGATCGCCGCCGGGGTGCCGTCCAGCCGGTATTCCGCCGGGATGCCGATGCGCAGGCCGCGAATGTCGCCGGTCAGCGCGGCCTCGTAATCCGGCACCGGTGTGGGCACGGAGGTCGAGTCCTTCGGATCGTGCCCGGCCATGGCGCGCAGCACGATCGCCGAGTCGCGCACCGTCCGCGCGATCGGGCCGGCCTGGTCGAGGGACGAGGCGAAGGCGACGATGCCCCAGCGCGAACAGCGGCCGTAGGTCGGCTTCATGCCGACGATGCCGCAGAACGCCGCCGGCTGGCGGATCGAGCCGCCGGTATCGGTGCCGGTCGCCGCCGGGGCGGCGCGCGCCGCCACGGCCGCCGCCGAGCCGCCGGAGGAGCCGCCCGGCGCCAGCGCCCGGTTGCTGCCGGCGGCGCGCCACGGATTCTCGACCCGGCCGTAATGCGACGTGATGTTGGACGAACCCATGGCGAATTCGTCCATGTTGGTCTTGCCCAGCATGACCGCGCCCTCGGCCCACAGGTTGGCGGTCACCGTCGATTCGTAGGGCGGCGCGAAGCCGCCGAGGATGCGCGAGCCGGCAGTGGTCTGGACGCCTTCGGTGCAGAACAGGTCCTTGACCGCGATGGGCAGGCCTTCGAGCAGCCCGGCCTGCCCTCTCGCCCGCCGCGCGTCCGAGGCGCGCGCCATGTCCAGCGCCCGCTCCGGCGTTTCGGTGACGAAGGCATTGAGCGACCGGGACGCTTCGAGGGCGTCAAGATGCGCACGGGTCAACTCCTCCGAGGAAAAATCGCCGTTGGCGAGCCCGGCACGCCCCTCGGCCAGGGTGAGATCTGTCAGACCGGCCATCACTCGACCACCTTCGGCACCGCGAAGAAGCCCGGCGCGCCCGCCGGCGCATTTGCCAGGATCGCTTCCGCCTTGCCGCCGTCGTCCACGCGATCCTCGCGCATTGGCAGTTGGACGGCGACGACGCTGGTCATCGGCGCGACATTCTCGGTATCGACCTCGCCGAGTTGTTCCACCCACGTCAGGATGTTGGACAGTTCCCCGGCCAGCGGCTCAAGCTCGGCCTCGGGAACGCGCACCCGGGCGAGATGCGCGATCCGGCGCACCGTATCGGTATCCAGCGCCATATCGGCACTCCGCTAGCTGTGCTGTTCGGCCCTTCGATACGCCCCGGATCGAGTCCGGGGCTACTCAGGGTGAGGGATTCAAATGAATCTCCTCATCCCGAGTAGGCGCGCGAGCGCCGTATCGAGGGACGCATGATACGGGCAGAACTCAACCTGTCCCGTTTAAGTCGAATAACCCCCTAGCACCCGGCCGGCGATCCGAACCACAGATCAATTGGCGCATCGCCCCCCGTGCCGCCGTGCGAAGGGGGGTTGACCCCGGGCCGCAAGCGACGCCACGAAAGGTGCATGAGCGCGAACCCGGAAAAGACCGTCCCGCCCGGCGCCAGCCCGATGGACCTGGCGCTGGAAGAGGCGCGCCTGGCGGCCGGGCGCAACGAAGTGCCGGTCGGCGCGGTGATCGTGCTGCGCGATGGCCGCAGGATCGTCGCCCGCGCCGGCAACGAGACCGAGGCACGCCTCGATCCGACCGCCCATGCCGAGATGCTGGCAATCCGGCGCGCCGCCGAAGCATTGGGCCGGACCCGCCTCACCGGCTGCGACCTCTATGTCACGCTCGAGCCCTGCGCCATGTGCGCCGGCGCCATCGCCCATGCCCGCCTCGACCGGCTCTATTTCGGCGTGGCCGATCCGAAGGGTGGCGCGGTGTTTCACGGCGGCCGGCTGTTCGACCGGCCGACCTGCCATCACCGCCCGGAAATCTACGACGGGCTGGGCGAGAGCGAGGCCGCCGCGCTGCTTCGGGAGTTCTTTGCCGAGCGGCGGTGAGCATTTCGCGTCATGGCGAGACCTAACCGGTCCTTCGAGACGAGGTTTCGTGACGCGATCCTGCGGATCGCTCCTCAACCTCTCCTCAGGATGAAGCAAAAATTAAGGAGACTACCGACCAGATCCCTTCATCCTGGGGAGGCCATTGAGGAGGCGCGTCAGCAGCCTGTCCTGAGCTTGCCGAAGGGCCGTCTCGAAATGGCCGTCTCGAAGGACAGCCGGCTCAAACGGCAATTGTCTGGGCCGGCGTTGGAGCAGAATCCGCTCAGTTGCCGGTCTTGGGTTCGAGATTGAGCGCCGCTGAATTCATGCAGAAGCGGTGGCCGGTCGGCGCCGGGCCGTCGGGGAAGACATGACCCAGATGGGCGTCGCACTTGCTGCACAGCACCTCGGTCCGCTGCATGAACAGGCTGCTGTCCTCGTGCAATGCCACGACGCTCTCGTTGACCGGCGTCGAGAAGCTCGGCCAGCCGGTGCCGGAATCGTATTTGGAGTTGGACGAAAACAATGGCTGGCCGCAGCAGACGCAGCGATAAGTGCCGGGCGTCTTGGTGTCCCAGTAGTCGCCGGTGAAGGCGCGCTCGGTGCCGTGCTCGCGGGCGACATGAAACTGGATATCCGTGAGCTGCGACCGCCACGCGGCAGCCGTCTTGACGATCTTGTCGGTTCCTTCGGTCATGCATCCAACTTGGTTCGCCGGTGCGGCGTTTCAAGGGAATCCCGCTACAGTGCGGGTTTGCGCGGGCGGTCAGCCGAGGTTCCGGCGGAACAGGGCGAACATGCGCTCCCAGTGGCGTTCCGCTGCCGCCTTGTCGTAGCAGTGCCGGTCGGGGAAGGCGAAGCCGTGATGGGCGCCGGCATAACGCTCGATCCGGTGCCGCACGGCCGAGCCTTCGAGGCACTGCGCCAGCGCCTCGACCGTCGGGTCCGGCACCCAGGGGTCGTCCTCGGCAAAAGCGAGGTACAGTTCGGCTGCAATGTCGCCGGTCCGGAGGTGGGGCGAATCCGGCCGGTCGGTGACGATGCCGGCGCCGTAATAGCTCGCCGCCGCCGCGATCTCGCCCGGATAGTGCGCCGCGACCGTGTAGACGAACTGGCCGGACAGGCAGTAGCCGACGCAGCCGGCCGGCCGCGGCGCCGCGCCGTCCAGCGCCTGCGCATAGTCGAGCAGCGGGCGGGTATCCGACGCCACCCGTTCGTTGCTCACGCTTCTCACCAGCCCCCAGAAGCGCTTGCGTTCGTCGGAGCCTTTCACCTCGATCTGTTTGGCATCGAGAAGCACCTCGTCGATCCCGGCGACGCGATAGAACAGGTTGGGCAACAGCACGCAATAGCCGGCCGTACCGATGCGCCGCGCCATATCCTTCAGTTCCTCGCGCACGCCGATGGCGTCCATATAGAACAGCACGATCGGGTGCGGCCCGCCCTCGTCCGGCTGGGTCACAAAGGTGTCCATAACGCCCTCGGGCGTCTCGATCCGGGCGATATGCTCTTTCACGATGCGGCCTTTCCTTTCGCGGCGCCGGCAGGCAAACCCGTTCCGCGCCGGCGGTCAAGGGCGCAGGCACAAGGCGCTTGAAGTCGAACCCGGAGCTCGGCACAAACCGCTGTCATTTTACATCCGCAACAAAGCGCGCAACATGAAGATCGGATTTATCGGCCTCGGCAATGTCGGCGGCAAGCTCGCCGGCAGCCTGCTGCGCGACGGCTTCGACCTCACGGTCCGCGATCTCGACACGGCGGCGGTCCGGCCGTTGGTCGAGCATGGCGCGCGCACGGCGGCAAGCCCCGCTGAAATGGCCGCATCCTGCGATATCGTCATTACCTGCCTGCCGTCCCCGGCCGCCAGCTGCGCGGTCCTGGAGGCGGAGGACGGCGTGCTGGCCGGTCTGACCGCGGGTACGATCTGGGCGGAGATGAGCACCACGGACGAGGCCGAGGTGCGGCGGCTCGGCGCCCTGGTGCGGAAGAAAGGCGGCGAACCCGCCGACTGCCCGGTCTCGGGCGGATGCCACCGGGCGGCGACCGGCAACATCGCGATCTTCGCGGGCGGCGAGCGCGCGACCTTCGAACGGCTGCTGCCCGTGCTCAAGGCGATGGGCCGGCGCATCCTCCACACCGGCGCGCTCGGCTCGGCCTCGATTCTCAAGGTGGTGACCAACTATCTCGCGACGGCAAATCTGGTTTCCCTGTGCGAGGCGCTGGCGACCGCCAAAATGGCCGGCATGGACCTTAACACCGCCTATGAGGCGATCCGGGTCTCCTCGGGCAACTCGTTCGTGCACGAGACCGAGAGCCAGGTCATCCTCAACGGCAGCCGCGACATCGCCTTCACGATGGACCTGTTCTCGAAGGATATCGGCATCTTCGGCGCCACCGCCGAACGCGCCGGCGTGCCGCTGGAAATCGCGCCGCTGCTGATCGATATCTTCCGGGACGGCGAGGCGCGCTACGGCCGGCGCGAATGGTCGCCCAACATCGTCAGGCGGCTGGAGGAAGCCTGCGGCATCGACATTCTCGCGCCGGGCTTCCCGGCCGAGATGGTCGACGACGAGCCGGAAGAGCCGGGCTACGAGGTCATCCCGAAGGGACAGAGTTGACGCGACGGCTGGATTCCGGCCCCGACCCTGCGCACTTGCCATAGAGGACCGAACGGCTTAGGTTACATGTAACCCGATGGAGAAAATCCGTGGCCAGCATTCCCAAGCGCTCCGAGACATCGAACGACAAGGTGAGCCGGCATCGCGCCCGGCTGCGCCGGGAAGGCCTGCGCCCATTGCAGGTCTGGGTGCCGGATACCCGTGTGCCTGACTTCGCGGCGGAAGCGCGCCGGCAATCGCTCGCGGTGGCCACGAGCGAGCGTGCCGAGGCCGATCAGGCGTTCATTGACGCCGTGAGCGAGTTCAACGCCGGGTGAAGCGGGGCGAGCTGTGGATCGCGGCGGGCGGCGGCGATTACACGGGTAAACCGAGGCCTGTGCTCATCGTACAGGACGACCGGTTTGAATACACAAATTCCGTTACGATCTGCGCATTGACCAGCGAGCCGACCGACGCCCCCCTGTTTCGCATCGAATTCTCTGCCAGCCCGGAAAACGGTCTTAACGAAGATTGTCGTGCTATGGTCGACAAAATCACCACTGTCCGCCGCGAGCGCCTGAGCCGGCGGATCGGACAGCTCACCGCTGAAGACATGCGGCGGATCGACCGGGCTCTTCTCGTTTTCCTCGGCATCGCAGGTTAGCTGCGGGCTACCACCGCGCAGCGTCCGGCGCTGCGATCCGGCTCACCCGGCAGCCAGCCTCGGCCACAATGCGTCGGCGCCGGCTTCGCAGACCTGCGTGCCGAGGCGGCGGCTCCACCAGGCTTCGTTGCCGAAATCCTCGCGCCATTTCCAGATCGCCCGGGTCAGCCGGTGCAGCGGGTATTCCGCGGTAAAGCCCATGGCGCCGTGGAACTGGTGGGCGGCCCTGGCGGCGGCAGTGCCGGCCCGGCCGGCGGTAATTTTGGCGGAAGCGGCGAGAAACGCATCGTCCCGGTCGAGCGCCGCGAAGGCGGCGCGCGCCATCTGGGCGGCGGCGGCGACCTCGGCCGCGGCGACCGCGATATGCTGCTGGATCGCCTGGAAACGGGCCAGCGGCCGGCCGAACTGGCTGCGCTCCCGGACATAGCCGACGGTCAGCTCCAGCGCCGCCGCTGCCGCGCCGGCGATCTGCAACGCCCGTGCCGCCGCCAGCGCCTGCCGGAATGGTGTGACATCGCTTGTCGCGCCCGGCAGTGCCGCCGAGGCCGGCACGCCGTTCAGCAGTGCGACACTATCCGTATCCGGCGCCGCGACCGACTTGCTGTCGGAATCGATAGCGTGCGCCCGGCCCGGCCAGGCGACGCGGCAGCCCGCTTCGGCCAGGACCATTGGACCGTCCGGCACGGTCGCGCCCTGCCGCGACACCAGCCAGGCCAGCACCGCGGTGTCGGCGGCGGGCGACGGATCGCCCAGCCCGCCCAGCGCTTCGATCGCCGCCGCGGCTTCGGCCAGCGACGCGCCGGCCCCGCCTTCTGCTTCCGGGAGCAGCAACTTCGGCAGGCCGAGATCGGCGACCGCCTGCCAATGATCGTCCGACCAGGCGAGCGCCCTGCCCGCCGGGCCGTCGTAGGCGGTCCGGTGCGGCGTCAGCGCCTGCCGCACGGCATCGGCCATCGCGGCGGCGGCGGTATCGCCAGCCTGCATCATCGATGCCCCGCTCATCGCAGGCCCAGCCCGCGGGCGATGATGCCGCGCACGACCTCGCGCGCGCCGCCGCGCAGGGTGAAGGACGGCGTGTGCAGGATATCGTAGGCCAACAGCTCTTCGAGCAGCGCCGCGCGGTCGCCGGACGGCGTTTCCGCCAGGATCCGCCGCGCCGCCTCCGGCGTGTCCTGTTCCAGGGCGGTGCCGACTTCCTTGACCAATGCCGCCTCGGTGTTCGGCGTCTCGCCCCGGTCGAGCGCGCCGGCGACCTGGATCGACAGCAGCCTTACCGCCGCCAGACGCGCCACCAATGTGCCGATCTCGCCGGCAGGCACCGGCGCCGGCGCCGGTCCGGCGGCGCGCACCAGCTCGACGATCAGGCGGAAGGTGGAGAGGAAGCGGTCCGGCGCGCTGCGCTCGAAGGCCAGTTCGCTCATCACCTGGCGCCAGCCGTCGCCCGGATTGCCGATGATCCGGTCGGCCGGGATGTCGTGATCCTGGAAGACGACCTCGTTGAAATGGTGGTCGCCGGCGAGGTTGTGGATCGGGCGGATCTTGATGTCCGGCGCCCTGAGATCGATCAGGAACTGGCTCAGCCCGCCATGGCGGTCCTCGCCCGAGTCGCCGGTCCGGCACAGCGCGATCATCCAGTCGTCGCGGTGGGCGTTGGACGACCAGACCTTCGCGCCGTTGATGCGCCAGCCATTGCCGACCGGCTCGGCGCGGGTCCGGGCCGCGGCGAGGTCGGAGCCGCTGTCCGGCTCGCTCATGCCGATGGCGAAGCAAATTTCGGTCGTCGCGATGCGCGGCAGAAAAGATCAGCGGGGCGGTCTGCCGGTCGGCGATCCAGTGCGCCGCAACCGGCGCGCCGCCGGCGAGCAGTTCCTCGAGCACGACGAAGCGTTCGAGCAGGCCTTTCTCGTGGCCGCCATAGCGTTGCGGGATGGCCATGCCGACCCAGCCCCGCTCCGCCAGCCGCGCGCTGAAACCCCGGTCGAAGCCTTCCCAGGAGCCGACCCAGCTTTCGATTCCCGCCCGCTGCCGCTCCCCGGCCAGAAAGGCGCGTACCTCGGCGCGCAGGCCGGCGTATGCGCTCAGGTCGGGCAGCGGCGTATCGGCGAAGAACTGCATGGCCGGGGTGTTAGGACATCCCGTGTTGCAGGGAAAGCCGAACTGCAGCTGCACCGACCGGCGATTGGACCCTGCCTTACTTTGGCCGCGCCGGCTATCATGGCGGCGGCCGGCCCCGGCGAAATTGCCTGGTGCCCGGTCCTGCCGCCAACGGAGCGAAATCATGCCGCCTTCGACAGAGACCGTCGGCTTTATCGGCCTGGGCACCATGGGCCGGCCGATAGCCGCCAACCTGGCCCGCTCCGCCTTCGAGGTGATCGGCTTCGACGCCGACCCGAACGCCGCTGAAGCTTTCGCCGCGGCGACCGGCTGCCGGATCGCGCCGGCGCTGGCCGATCTCGCCGATTCCGCGACCGTCATCGTGACCATGCTGCCGACCGGGGCCATCGTCCGGCAGGTGTTGCTGGAAGCGGAAGGCGGCGCGCTGGCCCGCGGGCTCGGTCCCGGCGGCCTCGTCATCGACATGAGTTCGTCCGAACCGGCCGGCACCCGCGCGCTCGGCGCTACATTGGCCGAACACAGTTTGAGCCTGATCGACGCGGCGGTCAGCGGCGGCGCGGCGAAGGCGCAGGACGGGACGCTCGCCATCATGATCGGCGCGGACGGAGAAGCGGCGGCGCAGAGGGCCGGACCGATCCTGCGCGCCATGGGCGACCGGCTGTTCCGCGCCGGTCCGCTGGGCGCCGGCCACGCTGCAAAATCGCTGAACAACTATATTGCGGCGGCGGCCTTTACCGCCGCGTCGGAGGCCCTGATCGTCGGCGAGGCTTTTGGGCTGGAGCGGGAAACCCTGCTCACCATCGTCAACAACTCGACCGGCCGGAACTTCAACACCGAAGTGCCGATGACGCAGCATGTCCTGCCGCGGACCTTCGCCTCCGGGTTCAAGCTCGGGCTGATGACCAAGGATGTCGCCATCGCCGCCGGGCTCGCCGAGGCGGTCGGCGCCGACGCGCCGCTCAGCCGGTTCATCGAGGACCGCTGGGCCGAAGCCAACGCGGCGCTGGGCCCGGACGCCGACTTCACCCGGGCGATCGAGCACTGGGAATCGGAATGACCGACCGCCGCCCCATCATCCCGGTCACCGTGATCGGCGGCTATCTGGGCGCGGGGAAGACGACCTGCCTCAACCGGCTGCTGGCGGCGGACCACGGGTTGCGGCTGGCGGTGCTGGTCAACGATTTCGGCGCGGTCAACATCGATGCCAACCTGATCGCCAGGCATGACGGCGAAACCATTGCGCTGACCAACGGCTGCGTCTGCTGCGCGATTGCCGACGATCTCGGCGCGGCGTTACAGGCCCAGGTCGCGCGGCAACCGCCGCCGGACCGGCCACCGGACCACATTGTCATCGAGGCCAGCGGCGTCGCCGATCCGGCGCGGGTCATGCAGCTTGCCGGCAACTGGCCGGGCTGCCGGCCGGCCGGGACTGCCGTGCTGGTCGACGCGGCGACGATCCGCGCGCGTGCGGTGGACAAGTTTGTCGGTCGGCTGGCCGTCCAGCAGATGCAAGCGGCACACCTGCTGGTACTGAACAAGCTCGATTTGCTGCCGGGCGGGGAAGGAGCGCAGGTCCGCGCCTGGGCGCAGGAGCAGGCCGGGCTGGTAGAGGTGGTCGAGAGCCGCTTCGGGCGCGTCGATCCGGCCCGGCTGCTCGGCCTCGCCGACGCTGTGCTGCCTGTCGGGGCAACCTTGGCAGAGACGGGCGACGCGAACCATGGCCTGTCCTCGGTCGTCTGGCGGCCGGCTGGCCCGGTCCACGCCGACGCGCTGGAACGCCTGCTCGCCGCCCGGCCCGACATCCATCGCGCCAAGGGCGTCGTCGCCACCGGTACGGGGCTGCAGCGGATCGACTGGAGCGGCGGCCGGCTCGACCTGTCTGCAGCATCGCCGGGCGCGGCCGGCGACCCGCAGGTCGTGCTGATCGGCCGGTACGGCGCGGCGGCGCAAGCGGCCCTGCTTCAGGCGCTGGACGGCTGTGTCGAAGCTGGAAATTTCGCCCAGGCATCAATCGGTTAGAACATTATCGTAGTGACGAAGCGGGTGCGGATCCTTCGATTCGCCCCGGTTCAAGGCCGGGGCGGAACCGCGCCGCTATACTTTGGCCGGGACTTTGGCCGGGCTGAAGCGGTCGGCGTGGATGTCGTCGGGTTCGAGGCCGATATCCTCCAGGACCGGCATGGCCGCGTCGATCATCGGCGGCGGGCCGCACAGGAAGGCTTCGGCGCCGAAACCGTCGTAAACCGTGTCCGCCAACAGTTCGGTTACCGTGCCGCGCGGCCCGGTCCAATCGCTGCCTTCCGGCTCTGCCGACAGGGCGATCGCATAGCTGAAATCGCCCGATCGGGCGGCCCAGGCATCCAGCAGGCCGATATCGTAAAGATCGTCCCGGCTGCGTGCGCCGTAGAGCAACCGGATGCGGCGGCCGGACTTCCTCGCCAGTTCGTCCTCGATCATCGCCTTGACCGGGGCGAGGCCGGTGCCGCCGGCGACGCAGATCGCCGGCCGGTGATCGTTGGCCGTGAAGCCGAAGTGGCCGTACGGCCCGGCGATTTCCATCGTGTGCCCTGTGCGAAGGGCGGACCGGACATGGTCGCCGACGGCGCCGCCCGGATAGAGCCGGACATCGAAGACCAGTTCCGTCCTGCCCGGCCGCGTCGCCGCGGAAAAATAGCGGTTCGGTGCGATGCCCGGAACGATCCATTCAAAATACTGGCCGGCCCGGTAGGCGATTTCCCGCGGGCAGTCGAGCACGACCTGGATAACGCTGGCGGAGACGCGCTCGATCCGGCCGACCATCGCGCTCAGATGCTCGATCCGGGGCGCGCTCGTGCCGTCGCGCAGCACGATTTCGAGGGCTATGTCGGAGGTCGGCGCGCACAGGCAGGTCAGGATGCGGCCCTTGCGGCGGTCGGCGTCGGTGAAGACGGCCGGGTCGGCGCCGGGGCTTTCCTCGACGCTGCCGCTCAACAGGACGGCCCGGCACTCCGCGCATTCGCCCGACCGGCAGTTGTAGGGCATCGGCAGTCCGGCCGCGAGGCAGGCCTCGAGCACGCTCTGGCCGTCTTCGCAGGCAACGGCCGTGCCGTCCTGCAACGCGACGGTGAAGGCGGCCAAGGCGGTCAGCCCGCGGCGGCGGACACCGCCTGCGGCGATCCCGGGTTGGCGTCCATGTAGACCGCGGGGTCTTCCGCCAGTTCGATCCCCCAGTCGCGCGACACGAAGGCCCGGATCTGCTTGTAATAGGCGGCCCGCATGGCGGCGTTGGTCTCGGTCTTGATGCCCCAGTAGCGGTAGCGGTCGTTGGTGCGCGAGCGGTCGGACCCGAACGAGGCCAGACCGACCTTGAGCCATTTCGGCACCGCGGCTTCGACGGCGGCGCGGCCTTCCGGCGTCTCCAGCATCTCCTTCACGCCGTCCATGCCGAAGCCGACATGGCCGTACTCCTCGTTCAGCGTGTCCTGCGAAGCCTTCCGGAAGGGCGCGTAGGGCGACCGCACGAACTGGCGGAACTGGTGCGCCGCGGCGCGGTCGACCAGCGCCAGGAACACCACCTGGTCGGCCCAGCTCTCGATCGGCGTGTCGAACGTGGTCAGATGGTCCTTGTCGGCGCTGAATTCGCGCCAGTCGAGGCCGAGCTCGCCCAGCAGCTCCCGGAACCGCAGATGGTGGCCGTATTCCTCCATCACGGTCTTCGCCATGCGCATCTTCGCTTCCGGTGTCGGCGCGCGCAGGATCGAGGCCTCGAAGCAGTCCGCGCCATATTCCTCGCTGACCACGTGGATCTTGATCAGGTTGAGCTGCAGGGCGCGGAATTCCTCGTCCTGGTCCCAGAAGGTCTCCGGCGTGACGCCGGGAATCCCGGCCTCCCCATAGGTGACGGACTGGTTGACTGGATGGGTTGCGGGCATGGGGCGCCCTCCGGTTCCGCTAGTCGTAGAAGCTGCGCCGCACCGGCGCGTAATCCATGATGACATTCTTGGTCTGGGTGAAATCGAGCATGGATTCGAACGCGTCCTCGCGGCCGTAGCCGCTCGCCTTCACCCCGCCGAACGCCGCGCCCGACGGGAACAGGTTGTAGCAGTTCACCCAGACCCGGCCGGCCTCGACCGCCTGCGCCGTGCGGTGCGCCCGGCCGAGGTCTTCGGTCCAGATGCCGGCGGCGAGGCCGTAATCGAGCGCATTGGCGCGCCCGACCGCTTCGTCCTCGTCGTCGAAAACATGGACCGTCGCGACCGGGCCGAAAATCTCCTCCCGCGCCACCGTCATGTCGTCTTCGACGCCGGCGAACAGGGTCGGCTCGACGAACAGGCCTTCCGGGAAGGCGTCGAGATGCATGCGATTGCCGCCGGAAACGATCTCGCCGCCTTCGGCCCGGCCCTGTTCGATATAGCCCAGCACGCTGTCGTAATGGCCGCGGAAGACCATCGTGCCCATCGTGGTTTCCCGATCGAAGGGATCGCCGATGCGCAATTTCGGGATCAGCGCGACGATGCGGTCGACCAGTTCGTCGGCAACCGGTCGGTGGGCGAAGATGCGCGAACCGGCGGTGCAGACCTGGCCCTGGTTCATGAAGGCGCCCAGCATGACGCCCTGGGCGGCGGCGTCCATATCCGCGTCGGCATAGACGATCTGCGCATTCTTGCCGCCCAGTTCAAGCGTCACCTTTTTCAGGCTTTTCGCGGCGTCCGCCATGACGACGCGCCCGGTCGCGGACGATCCGG
Source organism: Alphaproteobacteria bacterium (assembly GCA_965249845.1). Taxonomy (GTDB): domain Bacteria; phylum Pseudomonadota; class Alphaproteobacteria; order Bin65; family Bin65; genus Bin65. The sequence goes on along the minus strand of CBDFNA010000003.1, from coordinate 1,641,415 downwards.
TGACCGAGATCTTGCGGATATCGGGATGGGCGACCAGCGCCTGGCCGGCGGTGTCGCCGGCGCCGCTGACGACGTTCACCACACCGGCCGGCAGGATGGCGCCGATCAGCGCCGCCAGTTCCAGAGTCGTGAGCGGCGTCGGCTCCGGCGCCTTGTAGACCACCGTGTTGCCGACCGCGATGGCCGGCGCGATCTTGCCGGCGAACATGTTGAGCGGGAAGTTCCAGGCGCCCATGATGCCGACGACGCCGAGCGGCTCCCTGAAATCCATGCTCATAATATGCTTGCCGACCGGCAGCGTGTGGCCCTCGAAGGCGCGCACGGCCCCGGCGAAATAGCGGAGCCGGTCGGCCGCCGTGTGGACGTTGGCGACGCTCTCGCGCCACGGCTTGCCGGTGTCGGTCGTCTCGAGCCAGGCGAAGCGCTCGATGTCCTCGACCAGCCGGTCGGCGATCTTCAGCATAAGGTTGGCGCGCTTGCGGGCACCCATCCCGGACCATTCCCGGACCGCGCCCTTGGCGGAAAGAACGGCCGTCGCCACGTCGACCTCGTTGGCGTCCGGCACCGTGCACAGCAACTCGCCGGTAAGCGGGGAGCGGCTCTCCAGCACGACGTCGCTGTTCGGCGCCACCCATTCGTTGCCGATGTAAAGCTTGTAGGCCGCCGGAATGCTGAAGCTGTCGTCTCTCGGCATTGCTGTGCCTGCTAGCGGACCAGGATGTGGACGGTCGCGACCGCGGAATCGTTGCCGAGCAGGCCGCCCGCCATCTGCGCCAGCCCGACCCTGGCATCCGCGACCTGGCGGGGGCCGGCCCGGTCGGTGAGCTGTTCGGCGATCTCGACGATTTGCGCGACGCCGGTGGCGCCGACCGGATGGCCGCGGCTGGTCAGCCCGCCCGACGTGTTGACCGGCAGCCGGCCGCCCAGCGAGGTCTCGCCCGCCTCGACCATGGCAATAGCCCCGCCGCGTTCGGCGAGGCCCAGATCCTCGATATCGAACATTTCCTGGGGCGCGGTCGGGTCGTGGACCTCGGCGACCGAAATTTCCGAAGGATCGATCCCCGCCTGTTCGTAAGCGCGCATCCCGGCGCGCGCGGTGGCGTTCGGGCCGCCGTCGGAGCGGCCGCTGACCACCGCCGAAGCGGCGAGGCGCGGCCCGCTCAGGCCCCTCGACCGGGCGAAGGACGGTGACACCAGCAACACCGCCGCCGCGCCGTCGGCGATGCCGCTGCACATGGCGCGGGTCAGCGGGGCGACCACAACCTTGTCGGCCAGGATGGCCTCGACGTCGATCGGCTCGCGCACCGCCGCGCGCGGGTTGAGCGCCGCGTGCGCCCGGTTCTTGGCCGCGCACAGCGCGAAATGCCGGGGCGTCGCGCCGTGGGCCGCCATGTAGCGGTTCGTCCGTTCGGCGTTGACATCCATGAACACGGAGCGGCCTCCCGCCGCCGGCACCCGGTCTGTCGCCGTCGCCAGCGCCGCGAATGTTGCAAGCCGGTCCTCGTGGGTCAGCTTCTCGGCGCCCAATGCCAGAACGCAATCGGCCTGGCCGTAGGCGATTGCCGACCAGGCGAGATGGACCGCATCGGAGCCGCTGGAGCAGGCATTCTTGACCGTGTGCACAGGCACGCCTTCAATGCCGGCCGTCTTCATCAGAATCTGGGCGAGCACCGATTCCTGCCCCTGCAGCGTGCCGCCGAAGGCGTTGCCGACAAAGGCCTGTTCGATGTCTTCAGCCCGGATGCCGGCCCGGTCGAGGGTCGCGGTCAGAATCGGTCCTGCGAGGTCCGGGAGCGACCGGTCGGGAAATCTCCCGAACGGGCCGACGGCGCCGCTCGCAACGATCGCAGGCTCCGGCGCGCGCGGCATGTCAGACGCCGAAGCCCGCTTCGGCCTTTGCGGTGACGGTGCCGTCGCTCTTGGCGGCGGTCAGCGCGCAAGTGACCGCATCGCCGTCCACCGCCGTCACCACGGCCTCGATCCTGAGATCTTCCTCGGGGAAGACCGGCGCCGTGAAGGTCACGTCCAGCCAGCGCAGCCGGTCCTGCCCGACCCGCCCGGCCAGCAGGCGCGCGAAATGGGCCGTCGTCATCGGCCCCTGTTGCAATACGGTTGGGAAGCCGGCGGCCCTGGCAAATTCCTCGTCGGTATGGATCGGGTTCGGATCCTCGGTCCCGGCCGAGAAGTCGGCGAGCCGGGCGCGGTCGGCGCCGGGCACGGTCACGTCGAACAGGATATCGCCTTCGCCGTACGCCATCTTCCTACTCCCGTTCGATCAATCGGGTGATTTCACGCAGCACCCTGGTCCCGTCGGCGCGCGCATAGTCGAGGGCGACATCGGCAAACCAGATTTTGCCGCTGCGCCCCTGCTTCTCGGTAATCTTCTCGACCGTGGCCGTGACCGACAATTCCTCGTCCCAGGCGATCGGTTCGTACCATTCGTAGCGCTGGCCGCCATGCAGGGCGCGTTTCCGGTGGATGCCGAGACCCTCGAACAGGTTGGCGCCCCGGGTCTCGCCGCGCAGGAAGATCATGTAGGTCGGCGGCACGGTCGACAGATCGACGTCGGCCCCCTGGCCCTGCAGGAGCTTCCCGGCCAGCGCCCTGTCGGGCCGCACGGTATAGGGCGGGTAGACATACCCTTGCCGATCCATATTCATGAGCGTCCTCCGAACGAATTGCCGATTTTACGTTTACGTAAACAAAAAGTCAAGTTGCAGCCCGATACCCAGGACTGTTCACGCGTACAGACCGGACGACAGCAACTCCGTATAGGAATCGATCAGTTCGTCGATCGTGACCGGCTTTCTCGGATCGTACCAGCGGGCCAGCCAGTTGCAGGCGCCGAGCACGGCGAAGGCCAGCATCTTCGGATCGCCGATGTGCCGGAACTCGCCCTTGTCCTGGCCTTCGGCGATCAGGCGGGCCCAGTGCGCCTCATACTCTTTCCAGATCCGGACCATGGTGTCGCGCACCTCGGGTTCGCCGTCGAACCGGCCGTCGCGCAGGCTGACCGTCATTTCGAGGCAGTAGCGGTCGAACCGGACCAGATGGTTGCGGATCGCGGCGCGGAACTTGTCGCGCGGGCCGGGCGCCGTGTCGTTCACGATCGCCGCGATGCCTTCGACCAACTCGAGGCTCTGCGGCTCGATGATCTCGAGCAGGATCTGCGAGCGGTTGCGGAAATAATAGTAGATGCCTTCGCGCTTGATGCCGACGGCGCGCGCAATGTCGTCGAGCGTCGTGTTGGCGTAGCCGAGCCGGTCGAAGCATTCGGTCGCGCGCTGCAGGATTTCGGCGCGGCGCGCGCCGTATTTCGTCGCCCGGCGCGCCGCCTTGGGGGTTTCGCTTTGCCCGGTGGCCGCCTGCGTCACGAACCGATCCACCGTTTCTGGGCCGGATAGGCCGGGCCGCGGTCGCCCGAGGTATCGGTCTCGCGCAGCCCGGCGAGGCGCGCCCGCTTCTCCGGCGTATCCTCCGGAATCGCGTCCATGGCGTCTTTCAGCAGCGCTTCGTAGTCCGCGCCGACCGGGCAGACATCCTGGCAGCGCCGGCAGCCCGTCACGGCGCCGGCGCCGCGCAGGATGCTGGCCCAGATGTAGAAGCTTTTTTCGTTCCTCAGCATCCGCTTCTGCATCTCGGGATCGGTCTCGTCGATGACCTCGTCGAGGAACTCGGTGACCTGCTTGAAGCCGTGCGGCTGGCGGTGGGTGTCGCAGGCGATCCAGTCCCGGTCCCAGTGGCCGATCGCGTCGCCCGGACAGGCGCTCAGGCAGCGCCCGCACTCCGGCCCCAGGCACAAGGGCGTTTCCATCCGGCGGTCGGGCTCGACCGGGATCGAGCTGAGGATCGCCGTCAGAATCACGCGCGGCCCGTATTCCGGCGTCAATAGCTGGAGGTTCAGCCCGAGGGTTCCGAGGCCGGCCTCGACCGCGGCGTGATCCAGCGACAGCGGCAGCTTCTGATGCGCGCGCGGATCGCCGTCGTAACGCCACGGATCGACATGGGTCGGCGGCACGATGAGCGCAGGGTAGCCGTTCTTCTCCAGCCAGCGCACGAGATCGAGGGCGACCTCTTCGAGACCGGCGATGGTGAGCTCGTCGTTGACGTATTTGTGCCGGTCGGACCAGGCCGGGATGCGGGTCGCGCCGAGGCTGACGCGCTGGCCGATCACGATCACCCGGTCGGCATCGTAGTCCGTGATGTCGCTCGGCCGGCGCGGATCGTCCGGGTCCGGCGGGTTTTCGTTCATGGCCGCGCCATCCGCGATGCCGACGATGTCGGCGCCCAAGTCGCGGGCTTTCTGCTTGACCAGATCGGCGGTCAGCGGCGTGCGGTAGATCTCGACCATGCCGTCAGTCTCCGCTTTCCGCCAGCTCGACCTGGCGCTGCTTGAAGGCCTGCAATTCCCGCGCCACGATGCCCTTGTAGCCGTCCGGGCCGACCCAGCGGATGTTCCAGTCGTCGAGGCCCGGCGCGTCGCCGCCGTCGCGCCGGATGCGGCGGTATTCCCGGCCTCGCTCGACCTTCTCGTCTGTCTTCTCCGGAATCCGCTTCTGCGGATCGGCCAGGAAGGCGTGATAGTCGTTGCCGACCGGGCAGACCGCCATGCAGCGCGGGCAGTCGCCGAACGATCCAGCAACGCGCAGCAGGCCCTGCCACAGGCCGAATATGTTGCGGTCGCGGATCATCCGCTTCCGGCCTTCGGCATCGGCTTCGAAATAGCTCCGCATGAAGGCCGTCGAGACGCCGTAGCCGAACTCTTGGGCGGCCTGGGCGCAGTCGCGCTTGTCCAGGCCGAAATGCAGCACGGCGTCGGTCGGGCAGGAATGCAGGCAGCGCGAGCAGGATTCGCCGATGCAGACCTGCTCGGTCATCGGCGCGCCGGCCTCCAGTTCCAGTTCGGTCAGGACGCCGGTGAGGTAGATTCGCGGGCCGTATTCCGGCGTCAGGATGTTGACATCGAGGCCCAGCGTGCCCATCCCGGCCTCGACGCCGAGATGGCGGGTCGACAGCCGCCCGTAGCTGCCGTTCTTCATGCTGAGATCGGTCTCCTGCCCCATGGTGATGAAGCTCGGCCAGCCGCGTTGCTCCAGCTTGCGGGCGAGGCGGTGGCAGACCTTGTCGAGCCGGCGCAGCACCGCCTGGTCCATATACTGGACGGTGATCGACAGCTTGGTGCGGAACACGGCGACCGGAATCGCCAGGGCGATGACGATCACGCTGCGGCAGTAGGGCGTGATCCGCTCCGGCGTCTGCGGCCAGCGCGGGTCCGGCGGGAAGGCGTTCAGCGTGTCGGCCGAGGCGATCCCGACCAGGTCGGCACCCAGGTCGATTGCCATCTGCTTGACTTCGGCAGCGTCGAGGGGGGTGCGCGTCATGGCCCGGTCATGGTTGGGTCATGGTTGGGTCAGGCCTCCTGCCGCAGCTTGTAGCGCTGGATCTTGCCGGTCGTGGTTTTCGGCAATTCGTCGACGAAGTCGATCCAGCGCGGGCATTTGTAGTGGGCCAGCCGGTCGCGGACATGGCTGCGCAGCGCCTCCGCCATGCCGGCCGCGCCATCCGCCCCGGCCGCCGGGGCAACGCCGTCCTTCAGGACGACATAGGCATGCGGCTTGATGAGCTGTTGGCCGTCCGGCCGCCCGATCACCGCGGATTCGAGCACGCCCGTATGTTCGGCGATCGCCGCCTCGATCTCGGTCGGCGAGACCCAGATGCCGCCGACGCGCAGCATGTCGTCGGACCGTCCGACGATGAAGAAGTTGCCGTCCCCGTCGACATGGAACTTGTCGCCGGTCAGCACCCCGCCGGCGCCGAAGACCTGCGCCGTCCGCTCCGGCTTGTTCCAGTATTCGCGGGCTGCCGACGGCCCGAAGGCGCGCAGGTTGCCGACCGCGCCCGGCGGCACGGGATTGCCGCCGTCATCGACGATCTCCGCCCCGAAGCCCTCGACCAGCCGGCCGCAACTGTTCGGCACAGCCGCCCCCGGCCGGTTCAGCAGGAACATGTGGGTCATCTCGGTCGTGCCGACGCCGTCGAGGATCTCGACGCCGGTAAACGCTTTCCAGCGGTCGAAGAGGGACGGCGGCAGCAATTCGCCGCCGCTGACCGAAAACCGCATGCGCGCGCAGGCCTCGCGGACCGCTTCCCGGCCGATCTCGTTCTCGGCGGTCTGCAGCATGGCGGCGTAAAGCGTCGGCACGCTCATTACGATCGTCGGTTTGTGCTCCAGCCACAGCTCCCAGCATTTGCCCGGCAGGATCGGGCCGCTGCCGACGACATTCGCCGCCCCGGCGCGAATCGGGAAATAGACCTGGTTGCCCAGCCCGTAGGCGAAGAACATTTTCGGCGGGCAGAAGACGACGTCGTCGGCGGCGATCTTCTGCGCCGCAATGCCGAACAGTTCGGTCGCCCAGTAGATATGCTCGTGGGTGTGGACGACGCCCTTCGGATCGCCGGTCGATCCGGAACTGTAGAGCCAGAAGGCCGTATCGTGCGGCTTTTGCGGGAAGGTCTCGAGGGTCGCGGGAAACCGGTCGAGCTCGTCCTCCAGAAACGGATAGCCCTCGACCCGCCGTCCGCAGACGACGATATGCCCGACGCTCTCCAGCCGGCCGCGGATGCCCTCGAACAGGGGCACGAGGGAATGGTCGATAACGACGGCGCGGCAGCCGCTGTCGTTGACGTAATAGGCGTAGTCCTGCGGCTTGAGCCAGGTGTTGATCGGCAGGGTCACCGCGCCGATCTTGATGCCGCCCAGGAACAGCGCCTCGAAGTCGAGACCGTCCATGACGCTGAACATGACCCGGTCGCCGGGGCCGATGCCGAGCGACCGCAGATAGCGGCCGGCCTGGCAGACCCGGGCCTGGAGCGCGCCGTAGGTCACAACCGTCCGGTCCGGATCGTCGAGGAGAAGCGCCGGCCGGCCGGCATGACCGGGCGCGCCGGATATCTCGAAGAGATAGTCGACGACGTTCCCGATCGGGGCCTTCCCGGTAATGGGCGAACCCAGCATGGCGGCGCTCCTCGCAGCCGGCATTTCCCGGCGCGGCGCGAAGAGTCGGATTATTTTACGTTTACGTCAATATCGAATCCGGCTCCCGGCCTTCCGGCAAGTCGCCAGAAAGCCGTCCCAAAAAGCGTCCGGAAAAGCGTCCCGTACGATGGGAATGCGCGTGTCCTGCGGGCCTGCGGGGGAAGTCTGGCGCGCCCGGGAAGATTCGAACTCCCAACCTCCTGATCCGTAGTCAGGTGCTCTATCCAGTTGAGCTACGGGCGCTGCCGGCGCAAGCGTTGGAGCCGCGCACGATGACCGGGGTTCGTGCAGACTCGGCCGGGGCTGGCGCCGCGGTCGCGAATTCCGGTCAGGTCATGGTTTTTAGTCATTGCCCGCCGCGATGGAAAGGGGCGCGACATCGCGGCCGCAAGTTTGCCGCGCCGGCCCGCCGCGATGCCCGGTCGCGATGCCCGGTCGCGATGCCCGGTCGCGATGCCCGGTCGCGACGCCCAGTTACGATGGCCGCGCGGACCGGGAAAACGATCTGGTCTCACCGGCCGATTGCGGGCATGGTGCAGCAAATGTCGAACCGGGACGAAGCCGGCGCCACGGCCCGCGCAATTTCGTTTGCAATTTCGTTCGGGGCGGTTCGGGCCGCCCTGACGGCCGCGTTTGCCCTTGCAGCGCTGACGGCCTGCAAGTCGACCGAGCGCACCCTGTTTCTGACCTTCGCCGGCGAGACGCCGGGCACGCGCACGCCGTTCGTGGAGATCGCCGGCGCGCCGCGGCTGGGCCGGCCGCCGCCGGCGCCTCCGGCGGCGCGGTTCCGGCCGGCGGCGGCCCGCGACCCACAGCCCGGCGGCGATACTGCCGTGGCGAATGCCCATCGCCGGGTGAAGCAGGTGTTGGCCGACCGGGACGAGGAGTTCGCGCTCAGGATACGCTCGCTCGCCCTCTACGCGAAGAACTACCTTGAGGCGGCCGGCGCCCTGACGCTCCAGGCGGGCGACCCGCTACCGGAAGACAATGCCGGTTTCCGGGCGCGCATGAAGGCGGCGCGCAATGCGCTGGACGATATCGACAGCGACATCGCCAAACTCAACGCGCTGATCCTCCGGCTCCAGCGGGACCGGATCGCGGCGCGCCGGGTTGCGGCCGCGGCGCAGGGCCGGGGCGATACCCTGGCGGCTGCCGCCGGCATTGCGGCCGCGACGGCCGGCCGCCTGATGGCGGCGGCCCGCGCCTTCGCCGGCGACTGGCTGGTCTATGTCAGCGGCCAGCGCGAAACGCTGAACCGGCTGGCCGCGCGGGTCGCGAACGCGACGGGCGCCGATACGGTTGTAACGATCCCGGTCCGCCAGACCTTGGTGGAATAGCCAGGGCCGAATTACCCGGCCGAATAGCCGGCAGCGTCAGCCCAGTTCGGCGCGTCCATGGATAGAAACCAGATTCGATCAAGATATCGGTGACATCCGGGGCAGGTTCGTCTACAGGATATTGATCTCTCTATGGGAAAGGACGCTTGGCGCGATGCCGGATACAGGTCTTCACACGAGTGCACCGACCGACTCCACACAGGACTTATTTGCGGGGACCGCTTCCGCACCGGATCTGTCTGCAGGGACCGTATTCTCGGCAGAGAGGTCCGTGCTGGCGCCCTCCCTCGAATTGCCGGAAGCTCTGAAACCGAATACCCGTCTCAAGATGGACGGGTTGGAATTTCTTTCCCTGCTTCCGGCAGGCGCTATACCCGTTGCGTTTTTCGATCCGCAATATCGTGGAGTTCTGGAAAAACTGAGCTACGGCAATGAGGGCAAATCACGGGGTCGCCGAAGGAGCGCGCTGGAGCAGATGCCGGAAGCCGTCATCAGGAAGTTCATTTGCGGCGTCGACCGAGCCCTGATCCCTTCCGGGCACCTTTTCCTGTGGGTTGACAAGTTCCACCTTTGCGAAGGTGTGGCAGAATGGTTCGATGGAACCAGTCTCGACATCGTCGATATGTTGACTTGGGACAAGGGGACATTCGGGATGGGATACAGGACGCGGCGTCGCGCGGAATATTGCATTGTCCTTCAGAAGCAGCCCCGCAGGGCAAAGGGTGTTTGGAAGATTCACAACATTCCCGACGTCGTTCCGGAGACCGCATCGCAGCGCGAGCATCCTCATGCCAAACCTGTCGATTTACAGGGCGCGTTAATAGCAGCCGTGAGTCACGAAGGGGACTATGTGATCGACCCGGCCGCCGGATCGTTTTCGGTTCTTGAGGCTGCTCTGAGTCGACGTAGAACCTTTCTCGGCTGCGACTTGAACGGGTAGAAACATGGCTCTCCTTCGAAATTCTCACCCAAAAAATAAATCTGGCGCGTACGAAAGGTTGTTCGGCGACGCGGAACTTGGAGCGCTCGCCAGCAAGATACAATCCACAGTTATTTCAGCCGGTTACGAACTGGAGAACATGATCTACAATATGGTGCCAAATGTTGTAGATTTGGATGTTTTTCTGAAAAAAGAATATAAAGAATACGGTATTTTTCTCGCCCGAAAACAACAGATTAAGAAATCCCAAATTTTACATATTGTTGGCGGTGAGCCCGATTTTATGATCTTCAAGAAAGACCACAATCAGGAATTTTGCCATGTTGTAGAACTGAAAGATGGTCATGCTTTTGACACCAAGAAAGCAAATACTGAAAAACTGCTAATTCGCGACTTTGTCAAACGAAATTCTAAACATGTTCCGTACGATATTTGTGTACACTTCTGTGCTTTCAACCAAAACAGCCGCCAAGTAATATGCGAAGGGTTTAAGAACCGAATAACCATGAAAGAAGCTATGACGGGCCGTGAATTTAGCGATCTACTCGAAATTGATTACGATGAGATTGTCGATATTCGACGTGCCGACGAACCGGAGAATGTCGAATATTTCCTGTCCGAGCTAGTAAAGATAACATCCGTACGAAATCGGTTGCGCGAACTGTTGGACGGCTGAATCAGCGCTAAGGCTACGATCAATTCTCTTTGGCCAGCATTTCCCGCACCGGGGCGAAGGACCGCCGGTGATGCGGGGTCGGGCCAAGGGCGGCGAGCGCCGCCAGATGGGCGGCCACGCCGTAGCCGGCATTGCGCTCCCAGCCGTAGCCGGGATAGTCGGCGGCGAGCCGCGCCATGATGCGGTCGCGAGTCACCTTGGCGACGATCGAGGCGGCTGCGATGGAGAGCGAAAGCGTATCGCCCCTGACCATCGGATGCGCCGGGCAGGGCAGGTCGGGCGCCCGGTTGCCGTCGACCAGAACCGCGGAAGGCGGCACGGCGAGGGCCGCGACGGCGCGCTGCATGGCGGCCATGGTTGCCTGAAGGATGTTGAGCCGGTCGATCTCCGCGACACTGGCCTCGCCGGTGGCGACAATGCCGGTTTCGAGAATGGCCGCACAGGCCGTTTCGCGCCGGGCCGGCGAGAGCTTCTTGGAATCGTCGATCAGGCCGCGGACCGCGGGCGGCAGGGCCAGGTCCGGAAAGCACACGGCCGCCGCGACGACCGGACCGGCCAATGGCCCGCGGCCGGCTTCGTCGACCCCGGCGATCAAGCCGCCCAAGGGGCCGCCCAGGGCCCGCTCGGCGGTCTGCTCGGCGGCAAAATCAGGCATTGCCCCTATCGGCCCGATCCGTATCGGCCCGATCCGTGTCGGCCCGATCCGCGTCGGCCCGTTCCGCATCGATCGGGGCGGCCGCGGAGTCGCGCCGGTCCGTCAGCAGCGCCGGCTCGGCCGCCGTGTCCGCCGGGATCTGCGCTTTGGCGCGCCGGAACCTTCGGGCAAGGCCCGAGGCGCGCCAGACGCGCATCAGGGCGGCCCACCGGCCCAGCAGATAATGGACGAACGTGACCATCTTGCGGGTTTCGATCGCTTCCAGGGTGCCGCCCAGGGAGGTCACGCCGAGCAGGATGACGCGGATCAGCCGCCGGGCGATGATAATCCACAGCGGCGACATCAGCAGCGAAAAGGCGATAACGGCGACGATCAGCTGCCCGGACTCGGTCGTGATGACGCTGCGTTCCTGCGCCACCTCGCTGACCACGAGCGAAAACTCGCCGATCTGTGCCAGCAGCACGCCCGCGACGAAGGCATGGGGCCAGGGTTCGCGCAGCAGCCTGATGATGCCGATGTTGATGGCCGTCTTGACCAGGGTGACGGTGACCAGCAGCAGGATTACCGTGCCGAGATTCTGCCAGATGAAGCTGAGGTCGATCAGCAGGCCGATCGACAGGAAGAACACGACCATCAGCACGCTTTGGATCGGCCGCGTCGTGCGGACCATCGGCGCGCGCGCCGTGCTGTTGCCGACCACCAGGCCGGCGAGAAAGGCGCCGAGCACCGGCGACAGGCCGAGGATGCCGGTCAGCGCCGCCGCGCCGAAGCAGAAGCACAGGGCGGCCAATGGCAGGATTTCCGGCGCCGCGCCGGCTGCGGATGTGAAGGGCAGCACAAGGCGCCGGCGGCGGCTGAGATACAGGATGAAGGCGACCAGCAGGCCGATCGACAGCAGGATCTTGGCGAAATCCAGCAGGCCGGGCTCCCGGTCGCCGAACAGGCCGATGGTCAGCAGCATCGGCACCACGGCAAGATCCTGCGCGATCAGGATGCCGATGGTGAGCTGGCCGACCGGCTGGCGCAGCAGGTTGAGCTGCTCCAGCATCTTGACCACGACCGCGGTGCTCGACAGCGCCACAACAAAACCCAGCACCACAACGACCGGTGTCGGCCAGCCGCCGATCCAGCCGATCAGCAGCATCGCGCCGACCGCAATGGCGATCTGGAGCAGCGTGGCGCCGACGGCGACCTTCCAGATCGCCTTGAAGCCGCGCAGGCTGAGCTCCATGCCGACCAGAAACAGCAGCATCAGCACGCCGAGCTCGGCAAGCACCGCAACGCTCTGCCGGTCCTCGACCAGCTGGAAGCCAGACGGGCCGAGAATGACCCCCGCGAGGATGTAGCCGACGATGACGGGCTGGCGTATCCGCGCCATTAGTAGGCCGCCTGCAAGGGCGATCAGCCCGACAAGGGCAAGGCCGGTCAGTTCTACGCCATCGTGCATGGCGCCAGCCTATCATTTCGACAACACTATGAGAATCGGCCAATCCGGCCGTCTTGCCGGCGGATCGGTTCACAAGCGCGCGATTCTCGCTGCGCGCCGCGCCCGGCCTCGAATCGGGCCTAGAACAGGCTCATCTGGCGCTCGTCCCGGCCCGGTTTGACGAACAGGTCGGTGCGCAGGGCCTTGCCCTCGCGCTTCAGGCCGAGCCGCCGCTTCGCCATGGCGAAGCGGATGTCCAGCGCCTTGCCGAACGCCCCCTTGCCGACCATGCGTTCGCCCCACTCGGCATTGTTCAGCTTGCCGTCGCGCAGCGAGCGGATGGTGTTCAGCACCTTGTTGCGGCGCGCCGGATAGTGGGTATCGAGCCAATCGACAAAGAGGTCTTTCACCTCGCCGGGCAGGCGCAGCACGATATAGGAAGCGAGCGAAGCGCCGGCGTCGCGCGCCGCTTCCAGAATGGCTTCCACCTCGTGATCGGTGATGCCCGGCACCACCGGCGCCACCATGACGCGCACCGGAATACCCGCCTCGGAGAGAGAGCGGATTGCGGCCAGCCGGCGCGCGGGCACCGCCGCCCGCGGTTCCATAGACCGCGCCACCGACGGTTCCAGCGTCGTCAGCGAAAGTCCGGCGGAACACAGGCCCTTCTCCGCCATCGGCGCCAGAATATCGATATCCCGTTCGATCAATGCCGATTTGGTGACGATGGTGACCGGATGGTTGCAGTCCGACAGGACTTTCAGGATATCCCGCGTGATCCGCTGGTCCCGCTCGACCGGCTGGTACGGGTCGGTGTTCGTGCCCATCGCGATCGGTTCGCACCGGTAAGACGGCAGGGCCAGTTCGCGCCGCAACAGCGCCGCGGCGTCCGGCTTGGCGAACAGCCTGGTTTCGAAATCGACGCCCGGCGACAGGCCGAGCCAGGCATGGCTCGGCCGGGCATAGCAATAGACGCAGCCATGCTCGCAGCCGCGATACGGGTTGATCGAGCGGTCGAAGCCGATATCGGGCGATTCGTTGCGCGCGATCACCGTGCGCGAGGCGTCGACCGTCACCGTGGTCGGCACGGTAGCGGCAGGCGCGCCCGCCTCCGCCTCTTCCGGCGACACAGGCGCTTCCCAGCCGTCGAAGAAGGGATCGCGCCGGATCGTCTCGAACCGATTCGGCGGGTTGAAGCCGGCGCCCCGGCCGCGGAAGGCCGGCCCCATCGGGCGGCCCGGCCGGTCCGACAGCCGGTCGAAGGGCGTGCTCTCCGGTATTCGTGCGGCGGGCTCCATACCGTTTATCATGGTGTTGCCCAGCCGGAGAGTCAAGAACAAAAAAAGAACAACATGACGTTCCGGCCGCTTCGGGGTGCGCTGCGCCTTGAATGGCGGGACAGGGTGGGCGAGACAGGCGGCCATGCTGAGCATCGTGATCCCGACGCTGAACGAAGCGGCCCGACTGCCGGCGACGCTTGCCGCGCTGGCCGGGGGGCCGGAGATGGAAATCGTCGTGAGCGACGGCGGCTCGCAGGACGGCACCGGGGCGTTGGCGCAGGAGGCCGGAGCCACCGTCGTCTCCGGCAACCGGGGGCGTGGCGCGCAACTGGCGGCGGGCGCCGCGGCGGCAAAGGGCGGCTGGCTGTGTTTCCTGCATGCCGATACCCGCCTCGACGCCGGCTGGCGCGCCGCTGCCGACGCCTTCATCGCCGATCCGGGCAACCGCCAGCGCGCCGGCTATGGCCGGTTTCGGATCGACGATCCGCACCCGCGGGCCCGGACATTGGAGGCCAGGGTGGCGTGGCGCTGCCGCCGCTTCGGCCTGCCCTATGGCGACCAGGGGCTGCTGATCGGCCGCGCGTTCTACCGGTCGCTCGGCGGCTACCGGCCGATCCCATTGTTCGAGGATGTCGATCTGGTCCGGCGGATCGGCAGAAGCCGGCTCGTCCCGCTGGATATCGATGCCGTGACTGCCGCGGATCGTTACCTGCGGGCGGGCTACCGCCGCCGCTCGGCGGCCAATCTGGCCTTGCTCTCGCTGTATTTCCTGGGAGTTTCGCCAGCCTTGCTGGCTCGGTTGTACCGATAGGCCGGCCGATATGCCGAAGGGCCGCCCCGTCGTAATCCTGTTCCTGAAGGCGCCCCTCGTCGGCGGGGTCAAGACGCGGCTGGCGGCGGATATCGGCGCGCTTGCCGCCTGGCGCTTCTATTGCGAAACCGCACAGCGGGTCGTTGGAAGGCTGGCCCGTCGCCCCGAATGGGATCTCGTGCTTGCCGTAGCGCCCCGCCGCTCGGCCCGGCATCTGCGGCGCGGGCTGCCGCGCCTTGCCGGCCTGCCCGGCATCGAGCAGGGCGACGGCGACATCGGCGTGCGCATGGCGCGCTGCCTCGACCGTCTGGCGCCGCGCCCGCGTCTGCTCGTCGGGGCGGACATTCCCGGCATCACGACCGGGATTATCGCGCAGTCATTCGACCTCCTCCGCCGGTCCGATTTCCTGTTCGGCCCGGCGCGGGACGGCGGCTTCTGGCTGGTCGGTCAGCGAGGACCGGAGCGCAGTTCGGGGCTGTTCGACGGGGTGCCCTGGTCCAGCGACCGGACCCTCGCGGCGACCCTGGCCAACATCCCCCGCCACAAACGCACCGCATTCGCCCCGACGCTGGCGGATGTCGACGACGGCGCGGCCTTCCGGACGTGGCAGCAGCGGCAATTCGCGGGCTAACGCCGGGTATGTTCCTGCAGGCGCGGCATCAGCTCGACGAAGTTGCAGGGCCGGTAGCGGTTGTCGAGTTGGTATTGCAGGATCTCGTCCCAGCCGTCCTTGCAGGCGCCCGGCGAGCCCGGCAGGGCGAACAGATAGGTTCCGCCGGCGACGCCGCCGACCGCGCGCGACTGGACGGTCGAGGTCGCGATCTTCTGGAAGCTGACCCAGCGGAACAGCTCGCCGAACCCTTCGATCTTCTTCTCGAAGACCTGCTCGAAGGCTTCCGGCGTCACATCGCGGCCGGTCACACCGGTGCCGCCGGTGGAAATGACGACGTCGACCGCCGGATCGGCGATCCAGCCCTTGAGGGAAGCGACGATTGCCGCGATCTCGTCCGGCACGATCCGGCGGTCGGCCACGACATGGCCGGCGCCCTCGATCCGCGCGACCAGGGTGTCGCCGGACCGGTCGTCGGCCGCGCTGCGCGTGTCGGACACGGTCATCACCGCGATGTTGACCGGCAGGAACGGCCGGCTTTCGTCGATCTTCGTCATGCTGTCCCACCAACAGCGGCGTTGCCGGTCGTCACGATCCCCGCTCCCCGTCCATAGTGTCCAGCCTGTCCCGGATGGCCAGCAGGTCGCGCCAGGCTTCCCGCTTGTTGAGCGGGCTGCGCAGCAGATAGGCCGGATGGAACAGGGGCATGGCCGGGATCGATGTTGCACCGGCCTCGATCATATCGGGCGTGCGGTATTCGAACCAGCGCCCGCGCAGGCGGGTGATGCCTTCCTTGCGGCTGAGCAGCGTCTTGGCCGACGGCCCGCCCAGAAAGACCAGGATATCCGGCTTCTTCAACTCGATATGCCGCTCGAGGAAGGGGCGGCAGACCGCGGTCTCGGCGGGCGACGGTTCGCGGTTTCCGGGCGGGCGCCAGAACACGATGTTGGTGATGTAGGCGTCGGCCGCGCGGCTCAGCCCGATGGCGGCCAGCATCTTGTCCAGCAGCTGGCCGCTCGCGCCGACAAAGGGCTTGCCCTGCCGGTCCTCTTCGGCGCCCGGCGCTTCGCCGATCAGCATGAGCCGGCCGCCCGGCGCGCCGTCGGCGAAGACAGTATTCATGGCGGTCTTTTTCAATGCGCAGCCGTCGAAGGCGCTCACCGCCGCGTGCAGCGCCTCAAGCGTTTCGGCGCGCCTTGCGCTCTCGCGCGCCGCCGCAACGGTCTCGCCGGTCGATTCCAGGCGGATCGCGGCGGGCCGGGCAGGCGGCGCCGGTGTTGCAGAGGACAGTCGTGCCGGAGCGGGGCCGGCCGGCTCCCGGATTTGCGTCGGCGCCGCCGGCGCAGGGGTCCGCGATGCCAATGCGAAACGGTCGACCGGGCGGTCGCCGATCGCCTCGTCAGCACCGGCCTCGATTTGCCAGGCAAGGGCGAGCCGGAATGCTTCCGCCGTTGTCGCGGGCGGCCTGTCGATACGATCGGGCATGGCGCCGAACGGCCCTCTGCGCTAAGTGTCATTGGCGCGCGCCCGATGCACCTGCGCTCGCGCGCGCTCTGTGACTTTCGGGGAAAGCCGCTGTCGTTACAAGCCCTTACGGGCGGCAGGCAGGCCGCGGAGAGGCGGGAACAGGACGGGATCGGACAGGATGACGGAACAGGAATCGATCCGCGAAGCGATGGAATACGATGTGGTAATCGTTGGCGCCGGCCCGTCCGGCCTGGCCGCCGCGATCCGCCTGAAGCAGCTTGCCGAGGAAAAAGGCAGCGAGATCGAGGTTTGCGTCCTGGAAAAGGGCTCGGAGGTCGGCGCGCATATCCTGTCCGGCGCCGTGCTCGACCCGCGGGCGCTGAACGAACTGCTGCCGGACTGGCAGGACCGGGGCGCCCCGGTCAACACGCCGGTGAGCGAGGACCGCTTTTTCTTTCTCTCGGAAAAAGGCGGGTTCAAGGTGCCGAACCTGTTCCTGCCCGCCTGCTTCTCCAACCATGGCTTCTATATCATCAGCCTGGGCAGCCTGTGCCGCTGGCTGGCCGAACAGGCCGAGGCCATGGGCGTGGAGATCTACCCCGGCTTCGCCGCCGCCGAGGTGCTCTACGACGAGCAGGGCCGGGTCCGCGGCGTCGCGACCGGCGACATGGGCATCGGCGCCGACGGTGCGCAGACGGCAAACTACACGCCGGGCATGGAGCTGCTGGCCAAATACACCTTCTTCGCCGAAGGCTGCCGCGGCTCCCTCGGCAAACAGTTAACGGCCCGGTTCGGCCTGTGGGACGACGCCGATCCGCCGTCCTACGGTATCGGCATCAAGGAATTGTGGGAAATCGATCCGGCGCGGCACAAGGCGGGCCTGGTCATGCACACAGCCGGCTGGCCGCTCGACCGGGCGACCTACGGCGGCTCCTTCCTGTATCATTTCGACGAGAACCTGGTGTCGGTCGGCTTCGTCGTCGGGCTGGACTACAAGAACCCCTATCTCAGCCCCCATGAGGAATTCCAGCGCTACAAGCACCATCCGAAGGTGCGCGAATTCCTCGAAGGCGGCAAGCGGATCGCTTATGGCGCCCGCGCCATCTATGCCGGCGGATTGCAGTCCCTGCCCCGGCTGGCGTTTCCCGGCGGCTGCCTGATCGGCGACAATGCCGGTTTCCTCAACGCGCCGCGGATCAAGGGCAGCCACACGGCGATGAAATCCGGGATGATGGCGGCGGAGGCCGCGTTCGACGCGGTGGCGGCCGGGCAAAGCCACGACGATCTGTCAGCCTATCCCGCCGCGTTCGAAAAGAGCTGGATCAAGGAGGAGCTGCACCGGGCGCGCAATTTCAAGCCGCTGATGAAGAAGGGTCTGATCGCCGGCACCCTGCTGTTCGGCATCGACCAGCAACTGTTCCGCGGCAAGGCGCCCTGGACCCTGCGGGCCAGGAAGCCGGACCATGAGGCGACCGAACCGAAAGAGAAGCATAGGCCGATCGACTACCCGAAGCCCGATGGCGTGCTGTCGTTCGACCGGCTGACCAATGTGTCCTTCTCCGCCACCAACCATGAAGAGAACCAGCCGGTTCACCTGGTGTTGAAAGACAGTTCCGTCGCCGTCGACCACAATCTGGCGCTCTACGATGCGCCGGAGCAGCGCTATTGCCCGGCCGGCGTCTACGAGATCCTGCGGGACGACGACGATGCAAACCCGCGCCTCCAGATCAACGCCCAGAACTGCGTGCACTGCAAAACCTGTGACATCAAGGATCCGACCCAGAACATCGACTGGGCGGTGCCGGAAGGCGGCGGTGGACCGAACTATCCCAACATGTAGGCGGCGGGCGAGGCGCGCGGCCGGGGCCGGCGCCGCGGCCCGGGTGGCGTTGCCGGCTCTGGCGTCGCTGCTCTTTCTGTCGTGCGTTTCTCCGGCATCGGCCGCCGGACAGTCCACTGCTGCGCCGCCGCCGCAAGCCCTGACCTCATGGGGCGCCTATCTTTCGGCGCTGCATGCGTCCCGCCAAAAGGATTCGGCCCGCGCATCGGCCTATTTTGCGATGGTGACGCCGGAGGCGCACGATCGCCTCGTCGTCTTGATCCAGGCTCTGCGCTCCCATGTGCTGGCCGGCCGGATCGAGCGGGCGGCGGCCGTCGCCGAACGCACCGTGGCGCTGTCCCAGGGCCCGACGATGGCCCGTCTGGTGTTGGCCGTGCAGGCGGCAAAGCAGCAGCGGTTCAGCGACGCCCTGCGGCATCTCGACCGGATTCGGCACGATAATGTCAGCCAGCTCCTGCTGCCCCTGATGCATGCCTGGGTGGCCCTCGGCCGTCACAAGGATCCGGATCTGGCGCTGGACGAGCACCGGGACCTGGAGGGAAAGCGGCAATTTCGCCTGTTCCGGATGATGCACGCGGCATACCTGCTGGATGTCGCCGGCCGGCGGGAACGCGCCGCGAAAGCCTATGAGGACATCACGAAGGCGCTGTCCCATACGTCGCTGCGGCTGACCGAGACGGCATCCAACTTCCTGGCCCGATCGGGCGCGCGGGCGGCGGCGCTTGAGACGATCGACCGCCATATGGCGGTCAACCCGGATTCGATGACCATGAGAGCCCTGCGGGCGATCTATCTCGGAGACGCGCCGGTCAGGCCCCTGGTCGGTTCGCCGGCCGACGGCGTGGCCGAGGTGCTGCTAAATGTGGCGAGCGTCCTCAACGAAGGGGACCGTGTCGTCCAGGCCCTGCCCCTGGTGCAGCTCGCCGTCTGGATGCGGCCGCGCGATGCGGCGTCGATTTTCCTCCTCGGCACCGTGCTGGAGCAGGATAACCGCTACCGGGACGCCGTCGCTGCGTTCGAAAAACTCGGAACCGGAACGATCTACAGCTGGGAGGCGCGAAAGTCGGC
This sequence comes from Alphaproteobacteria bacterium, assembly GCA_965249845.1. Taxonomy (GTDB): domain Bacteria; phylum Pseudomonadota; class Alphaproteobacteria; order Bin65; family Bin65; genus Bin65. Next base: position 1,622,269 of record CBDFNA010000003.1, on the reverse strand, counting down.
CGCTGCGTCGATGATCGAGCTCGAACGATACGGTGCGGCGTCCGCTGCCCTGGAGAAAATGGCGGCCGAAAGGCCGAAGCGTTTCGATGCCTTGTGGCTGTTGGGCAACGTGCATCGCAACCGGTCTGCGTTCGGCGAGGCCGTCAAGGTATACGACCGGGCGGTAAACCGGATTCCGAGCGTCGCGCGGCGCCACTGGAACCTGCTCTATGTCCGGGGCATCGCGCTGGAGCGGTCCGGTCAGTGGGCGCGCGCCGAGGCGGATTTCCTCCGCGCCCTGAAGCTCAACCCCGGCCAGCCCTATGTGCTGAACTATCTCGCCTATTCCTGGGTCGATCGGGGGGAGAAGCTGGAACGGGCGCGCCCTATGCTGGAGGAGGCCGTGCGCAAACGGCCGAACGACGGCTATATCGTCGATTCCGTGGGCTGGGTCGAATATCGCCTGGGCAGTTTCGAAGCGGCGGTTCGCCACCTCGAACGGGCGGCGGAACTGCGGCCCCACGATCCGATCATCAATCGGCATCTGGGCGACGCCTACTGGCGCGCCGGCCGGCGCCACGAAGCGCGTTTCCAGTGGAGCCGGGCCTTGTCGCTCAATCCGGAAAATAACGAACGGGCGGCGATCGAAAATCGGCTCCGGGAAGGGATGCCGCCGTTCAAGCCCATCCGGCGCCGGTAGGGCGTCCGGCCGGACGCCCGGAGACCGGCATGCCGCCGACCGACCGGCTGCTTGAAGCGTTCGCGCCGGCTAAGATCAATCTGTGGCTCCACGTTACCGGCCAGCGCGCGGACGGCTATCACGAGCTCGACAGCCTGGTGGCCTTCGCCGATGTCGGCGACCGGTTGTCCATTGCACCCGCGGACGGGCTGAGCCTGACTGTTTCCGGCCCCTTTGCCGCCGCTCTCGGTACAGCAGCGGAAAATCTGGTCCTGCGCGCCGCAAGGGCCCTGGCGTTGCATTGCGGCGTTCCCGCCGAAGCCGCGCTGCACCTGGAGAAGAACCTGCCGGTCGCCTCGGGCATCGGCGGCGGTTCGGCGGATGCCGCCGCGGCGCTGCGGCTGTGCGCCCGGCTGTGGCAGGTCGAAATCGAGGAATCGGCTCTTGCGGGAGTGGCATTGGTTCTGGGCGCGGACGTGCCGGTCTGTCTGGCCGGCGAAACCGTCCGGATGACCGGGATCGGCGAACGGCTGGCCCCTCTGGTTCCGCCGCCGCCGCCAATACCGGCGGTTCTGATCAATCCGGGCGTGGCGGTATCGACCGGGCAGGTGTTCGGCGCGCTGGCCGGGCGCTTTTCGCCGCCGGCCGCGGTCAGGGCCGGCGATTTTGCGGCGCTTGCCCGGGCCAACCGCAACGATCTCGAAGCGCCGGCGATCGCGCTTGCGCCGGAGATCGCCCGGGCGCTGGCGGTGCTGGGCACCGCGCCGGCGCTTCGGCTGGCGCGGATGTCGGGCAGCGGCGCTACCTGCTTCGGCCTGTTCAACCGCGACGATGCGGCGTCGGAAGCGGCGCGAGCCATCGGGGCAGCGCATCCGTCATGGTGGGTCGCCGCCTGCCGGATCGGCCAGCCGGCCTGAGCGGCCGGCGGCTACAGGAACAGGACCAGGGTCGAAACGACGATCATGGCGCCGAGCGACAGGCGCCGGAACAGGGTTTCGTCTACCCGGCCGAAAAAGCGCGTGCCGGCCCAGGTGCCGAAAACGAACACCGGGGTCAGAAGCAGGATCAGCCAGAAAACCCGGGGAATGAAGGCGCCGGCGATGGCGAGCGCGGTTAGCGTGAAGATCGGGGTGATCGAACTGGAGAGCGCGATCGTCCCGCGCTGGACATGCGCCGGCGCCGGGCCGGACATGATGTAGAGGAACATCGGCGGCCCGCCCATGCCGACCGCACCGCCGATCAGGCCGCTCAGCCCGCCGGCAACGGCGGCCATGGCGGGTCCGCGCGGCCCGCTATGGCGCCAGCCCGACAGCAGGATGGCGGCGAACAGGATGGCCATGCCGGCGACCGCCTGGCGCATCAGCTCTTCGTCCACGCTGAACAACAGCCAGATGCCGGCCGGCACGAGCAGGACGGAGGAAATGCTGAGCGTCACCGCCTCCCGGATATCGGCGTCGCGAATCGCCCGGCGGCCGAGCTGAAAGCCGGTCAGCAGCATCAGGCATACGCCGACCGGCACGGCTTCGCGCGCGCCGACGAAGGCGCTCAGAACCGGCATGATAACGACGACCGCCCCGGCGCCCCCTGTGAAACCGCGCAGGACGCCGCCGACCAGCGTGGCCAGAACGATGGCGGCGAGGCCGTAGAGCGGAACATCGAGAAAGGCCGGGCTCACCGCCGCTCCGCTGTTCCGCCTGCCGGGATGGCGGGATCAGGCCTTGCCGGTGAACGCAGGCTTGCGCTTCTCGACAAAGGCGGTGACGCCCTCGGCGAAGTCCGGCTCGACGGCGCAGGCCGAGAAATTATCGGCCTCGAGCTGCAACTGCCGTTCCAGCGGATTGTCCAGCGAGCGCTGCAGCATCGCTTTCGTCCGGCCGTAGGCGACGGTCGGGCCGGCCGCCAGACGGGCCGCCAGCTTCTCCGTTTCGGCGGCAAGGTCGGTCGCCGGAACCACCCAGTTGACCAGACCGTATTCCTTCGCCGTCGCGGCGTCGAAGCGGTCGCCCAGCAGCGCCAGTTCGGTCGCTTTCTTCAGGCCGACCAGCCGCGGCAGGGCGTAGGTCGAGCCGCCGTCCGGGCTGGTCCCGATCAGGGTGTAGGCCAGCGTGTAGTAGCTGTTGTCCGCCGCAATGGCGAGATCGGCCGCGCTCATGAAGCTGAGTCCGAACCCGGCGCAGGCCCCGTTGACCGAGGCGACCACCGGCTTGGGCATCCGGCGGACCGCGATGATCAGGCTGTGGACCTCGTGAATGAAGGCCTCGATCGCCACCAGATTGTCCTGGCGCGGCCGGCCGAGCATGGCATGGAAGGTCTTGAGGTCGCCGCCGGCCATGAAATGGTCGCCGCCCCGGATGACGACGCAGCGCACATCGGGATCGTGCTCCAGCGGGTTGATGGTCTCGACCAGCGCGCGGGTCATGTCGCGGTTCAGCGCGTTCAGCGCCTTGGGCCGGTTCATGGTGACCCAGGCGACGCCGCCCTCGATTGTCAGTTCGACAAGTATTTCGGTCATTTCTGCGTTTCCTCAGCCGGCGTGTCTGGAAAAGAAATCGTTGCAGGCGGCGCCGATTTCGGCGGGCGAATCCTCCTGGACGAAATGCAGTCCCTTCACCGTGACCTCTTCCTGGTTGGCCCAGCTCCGGCAGAACTCGCGCGCCGGGCCGGTCAGGATGCTGCCCGGCTTGCCGTTGACGAAAAGTTTCGGGATCGGGCTCTCCTTCATCGCGGCGCCGTAGGCCTCGGCGATCGCGACGACCTCCGCCGGCTCGCCGTCGATCGGGATCTGGCGCGGCCAGGTCAGCATCGGCCGCCGCACCTCGCCGCCGTCGACATAGGGCTTGCGGTAGACGGTCAATTCTTCGTCCGAGAGCCCGCGCATGACCGCGTTGGGCAGGACGCCTTCGATGAACAGGTTGCGCTTCAGGATCAGGTCTTCGCCCTTGGGCGAGCGGAAGCCCTGGAAGATGCCGCGCGCTTGCTCCGGCCAGTCGGCCCAGCGCACCGGGCAGACGACGGTTTCCATATAGGCGATGCCGGCGACCCGGTCCGGATGGCGCGCCGCCCAATGGAAGCCGAGTGCGCCGCCCCAATCGTGGACGACCAGGCGCAGCTTGCCTTCCGGCAGCACGGCTTCCAGCCACGCATCGATGAATTTGCTGTGTTCGGCGAATGTGTATTCGCCGGACGGGTTCTTGCCCGAGTCGCCCATGCCGATCAGGTCCGGCGCCAGGCAGCGGAAATTGCCGGACAGTTCGGGGATCACGTTGCGCCACAGATAGGAGGAGGTCGGGTTGCCGTGGATCAACACGACCGGCGCGCCCGATCCGGTATCGACATAGCGCATGGTCGAGCCGAGCAGATCGACGGACTTGCGCGGGTGGGGATCGACGGCGGAAACGGAGTCGGCCATTTCGGATATCCTGGTGCGGGGGCAGGGACGGACGGGGCGGTCCGGCGGATCGGCCGCACTATAACCGGGGGCAACGGCCTGCGACCCTGCGGCCCGTTTGCCGCGATCCGTCTCCGGATTGGCCTATCGCCGCCGCCGGTCAGGCCGGGCGGATAATGTAGCCGAAGCGCGGGAAATGGTTGTGGAGCGTGCCGACGCGCGCGTCCTCGCGCCGGACGACGACCTCGTTGCGCCGCACGGCGACGACCTCGCCGACCACCGCTTCCGGCACCTTGTCCGCCGCCAGCACCGACACCGTCTGGCCGAGCGCCGGCCCGGCATCGTCCGGCTCGCTTTCGCCCGGATCGGCCGGGTCGGCGGTCCGGGCGGCCTCAAGCGCCTCCTTCGAATCCATGTCGGTGGGCGAGCCTGTCCCGATCGCCTCGATCCGCTCGACCCAGCCGCGGATATGGGGGAAGGGCTCCAGCATCGCCGCATTCTTCCGGCCCGCCCGGTTCACCATCCAGAAGGGATGGAAGATCGAGAAGTCGGCGAGCCCGGCGGCGTCGCCGAGCAGGAAGGGCCGGCCGTCGGCCAGCCAGCCCTCGACCAGATGGAGCGTGCGGTTCAACTCCGCGACCAGCCGGGGCGCGGCGGCCATGATCTTCTCCGGCGTAGCCGGCTCCTGCCCGCGCATGCCGGCCCGGTCGGCGAAAAAGGCCGGCGGCATCTTGTCGGCGATATGAGCGAAGGCGGCGCCGGTGGTGGCGCCGAACAGGGCGCCGTCGGCCCAGAAGGTGAGCGCATGGGCCAGGCCTTCGCCGCCCGCCGGGTACAGGGTCGGCGCCGGATGCCGTCTTTCCAGCTCGGCGGCGATCAACTGAGTGTCGTGATAGATGTCGGCGCCGACCTGCATGACCGGCGTCCGCCGGTAGCCGCCACTGAGCGGCATCAGGTCCGGCTTCGGCATAATCATCGGAATCTCGACGGACCGCCAGGCGAGGCCCTTGAAGCCGAAGATCGCGCGGATCTTGTGGGCGAAGGGCGAGCCTTCATAGTGATGCAGGATCAAATCGGCCATCGGTGAAACTCCTCTTGCGGCGGCCCCCGGAACCGGGCGCGCCGGCCTAGCGGTTCCTGAATTTGGGTTCGCGCTTTTCGATGAAGGCGGCCATGCCCTCCGACCGGTCGTCGGTCGCGAAGGCGGCGTGGAACATGCGGCGCTCGAACAATACGCCTTCGCGCAACGGTGTTTCGTAGGCGCGGTCGATCGCTTCGATGGTCATGTAGACCGCCGGCCGGGACTGCCTTGCGATGGCCTCGGCGGTCCTGACCGCTTCGTCCACCAGCTCGTCCAGCGGCACGATACGGCTGACCAGGCCCGAGCGCTCGGCTTCCTCGGCGTCCATCATCCGGCCGGTCAGGGACATCTCCATCGCCTTGGACTTGCCGACGATCCTGGTGAGGCGCTGGGTGCCGCCGGCGCCGGGCAGGATGCCGAGATTGATCTCCGGCTGGCCGAAGCGCGCATTCTCGGCCGCCAGGATGAAGTCGCACATCATCGCCATCTCGCAGCCGCCGCCCAGCGCATAGCCGGCGACCGCGGCGATCACCGGCTTGCGGATCGTCGTGACCACTTCCCAGCCGTTGGTGATGAAATCCTCCATGTAGACGTCCTGGAACGTCTTCTCCTGCATTTCCTTGATGTCGGCGCCCGCCGCGAAAGCCTTCTCGTTGCCGGTAATGACGATGGCGCCGATCTCGTCGTCCTTCTGCGCCTTGTTCAGCGCATCGCCCATTTCGGCGACCAATGCCGAATTCAGCGCGTTCAGGGCCTTCGGCCGGTTGAGCGTGATCAGCCCGACCGGGCCGCGGGTCTCGTAGATGATGTTCTCATAGGCCATTCGACTGCTCCGCTACTCTATCAAGAGGCGCGACAGGTCATGCGTTTTCTTCGCCTGATCGCCGTCGGAGAATGTGCCGGTTCGGCGAAGGCTGCGCCTGTTTCTTCGCCCGGTCTCGCGGACGGCATGGCTATTACCGCCGCTCTGAAATTCGTGTGCCGCCGCCGCGCCGGTTCTCGTGCGCTGCCGGTTCTAGCCTACCGCTGACGGCGCGGACAGTAGAAAGTCGAGCGGTTGGACTGGACGATCCGCCGGATGCCGCCGGTCTCCGCGATCCGGCAGTCGCAGCCGGCGCAGGCCTCGCCCTCCTTGCCGTAGACCGCCCACTGGTGCTGGAAATAGCCCAGTTCGCCGGAGGGCTGGACATAGTCGCGCAAGCTGGAGCCGCCGGCCGCGATGGCCCGGTTCAGCACCTCCTTGATCGCTGCAACCAATGCCTCGGCCTGCCGTGCCGAGACGTTGCGGGCCAGCCGCACCGGCGACAGGCCGGCCAGGAACAGCGCCTCGCAGACATAGATATTGCCCAGGCCGGACACCGTCTTCTGGTCGAGCAGGGCGGCTTTGAGCGGCGTCCGCCGGCCCTTGAGCCGGGCGGCGAGCGCCGGCCCGTTGAATTCGTTGCCGAGCGGTTCGGGGCCGGCCCCGGCGAACAGGCGGTGCCGGTCGATGGTATCGACATGATCGAAGGCGACCAGGCCGAAGCGGCGCGGATCGTTCAGCCGGATGGTATCGCCGCGGTCGGTCTTCAGGACGATATGGTCGTGGGGCAGCAGGTCGGGGTCGCCGCGGTCGATATATAGCCGGCCGGACATGCCCAGATGGACGATCAACAGGCCGCCGTCGGCCAGTTCCGCCAGGATATACTTGGCCCGCCGCCGCACCGCCCGGACGGTCTTGCCGACCAGCCGCGCCGAAAAATCCGGCGGGATCGGTATCCGCAAATCCGGCCGCCGCGCCTCGGCATGAACCAGCGTCGCCCCCTCCAGAACCGGCCGCAGGCCGCGGACGACGGTTTCAACCTCGGGTAGTTCTGGCATCAGTCCTAAACCTCATGCTTGCGCCCTTCCTGTTGGTCCGGCTCGAACACCAGTTCCGGGACCACCACTTCCCAGGAATCGCATCTCGCGCTGTCGCGGTATTGAGGCTCCGAGGCATCGCGGTTCCAGCCGACGATGGCCAGCACTTCGGTGGCGCGGCACCGCATGCCGGGTGGCGGCCTGAATCTCGCGGCGAGGCGCCCGACCGTCCTGCCGTTGCGGTCCAGCAGTTGCCAGCGACCGCCCTCGGCAATGCGCGTCTCCAGCCGGTCGCCGGGCGACAGGGCGGCGATGGCGCGATGGACCGGACGGTGCATGTGCTGGCGACCGGCAAAGCCCACGTCGATGTCATTGAGTCCGGGCCGGATGTAATGGTATTCGAGCGCAGCCGATCCGGGCGGCAGTGCGGCCGGGCCGCGGTGCATCACCGAGCGATTGCGGTGCAGCGCGTCGAGCAGCGGGTGCGGTCCGTCGAATTGAGCTAGTGTCAGGGTCTGCCGGGCGCGCGTCATCGCCACATAATAGAGCCGGCGTGGCGCATCCTTATCCTCGTCGCGCCCGGCCCGGTCCCAGCCGCCGTCCAGCACTGCGACATGGTCGAATTCCAGCCCCTTGGCGCGGTGGCCGGTCAACAGCAGAAGCCCCTGCTGGCGCCGGCGGATGTCCCGGCCCCATTCCGCCAGCCATTCGATGAAATGGCCGACCGGCGTCTCCGCGCCGCCGGTTTCCAGGCCGTGTTCCTCTATGGCCTGCCGCAGTAAGTCGTGCCAGGGCCCGGCCGGGCGCGCTGCCGCCCAGCCTGCCAGCGTTTCGCCGTCGACCACCCGGGCGCTTCGCCCGCGCAGCCACTCGACGAAGGCACGGGTCTCCCGCAGGCGCCAGAAGCCCGGGATTTCCTCGTCGCCCATCTGCGCCGGAATATCGTGCGCCTCGCAGAACGCGCGCACCGGTACGAGATATTTCCACTCGCGTGCAACGACCGCCGCGCGCGACCAGTCCCAATCCTCTGTCCGGGCCGAAAGGCGCTGCAGTTCCGCCATGACGGCGCGCGCCTGCACGACCGGGTCGCGGCCGGCCGGCAGGATCCGCACCTTCCCGCGGGTCACCGGGTCCAGCTTCTCCCATGCGCCGCCCGGCGGTTCTTTTTCGCGCGCCCGGTCGATATGAATGGGATGCGCGGCCTTCATCCGCTGCCGTGCCGGCCCGATCATCGCGTTGGCCGCCGCCACGATGTGGGCGGTGGACCGATAGTTGGCCGTAAGAAACTCCGGTTTGGGGCCGTAATCGGCCTCGAAGCGGCGGATGAACTCGACCGAAGCGCCGTTGAAGGCATAGATGTTCTGGTCGTCGTCGCCGACAGCGAACAGGGTTAGCCTGCCAGCCTCGTCCTCGAGAGTCCGCCCGGCCAGCGCCGATATCAGGGCATACTGGTCGGCGCCGATATCCTGATATTCGTCCACCAGTATCCAGCGGAAGCCCGCAAGCAGCCGCTCCCGCTGTTCATCCACCTCGTCCGGCGGCATGCCCTTGCCGCGCAGCAGGTCGACGGCGCTCCGCAGGATATCCCGGAACATTTCGTCGTCCGGGCGCTCCGCCCGCCCCGTGAAGCTCGCGCCGGCCAACCGCATGGCAAGGGCGTGGCAGGTGAGCACGGTCACGCCGCGGGCGTCGGCTCCGATGAGATCGGCAAGGCGTCGGCGGATATCGACTGCGGAATGGCGGTTGTAGGCCAGCGCGAGGATGCCGCGCGGATTCTCCCGTCTGGCCCGGATCAGATAGGCGATGCGGTGGACCAATACGCGCGTCTTGCCGGAGCCGGGGCCGGCGAGGACCAGCACGTTCCTTTGCTCCCGATCGTCGGCCACGATGCGCTGCTGGATCGGGTTTCTCAGGCTTTCGACGATGGCGCGCCAGGATTCGGGGGTCGTCTGCCGGCCGATTTCCTTGTCCCGGCCGGGCAGCCAGCGGGCGAGGAAATCCACCTCGTTCATGCCGAAATAGTCCATCGCCAGGCGCAGCGCGTCGCGCATCTTAGCGAGGCCGCGCTCGGCAAATTCCGTCATCACATGGATTTGCAGGACCTGCCCCTTGTAGTGAAGGTCGAGGGGCGCGAAGTCGGCCCTGGCGAAACCGCGTCGTTCCTTCTCCCGCAGGCGGATCGTCATGGCCGGGCGAAAGACTGCGAGGCCCCTGTTGAGTCGGATGACCTCTTGCTCGTGCAGCCACAGCAAGGCGCGGTCCAGCAGCTTGACCGGGTTCTTGATCTTGCCCATCAGAACCAGGTCGGATTCGATTGCCTCGGTCAGCTTGCCGACGGTGGTCCTGGCCAGCAGATCCGTACCGCGGCTGCCGGCCGGCAGGCAGGCGAGGAGACGATCCAGCAGGCGCGCCGCCGCTTCGCGCCGGATCCGGGCCGTCGCTTCGATCGCACCCCATGGGCGTTGCAGCTTCACCCGCACCGTTTCCGCATCACGTTTCCGAACGGAAAGGCTGCCGACCTTCCCGTCTTCGCCGCGGCCGTCTTGAGAAAGGCTGCGAAGCATGCGCCACAGCCGCAGCGGCAGGGGGTTGGCCAGCCCCTCGTCCCGCAGGACCTGCGCGGCGACCCGCAGATGCAGTGACGCCGTCTCTCCCTTGTCCAGTTCCGGCGCCGCCTCGCGCATATGGGCGATCAGGGCGGTCTCCAGTTCCGCTGCCTCCGCGAGGCGCTTGCGGGAGGCGCGCTCGATGCCGGTATGGACGAAGGCCGTCAGCACCGTGTCGTTGCTGGCGATGCCCAGCCGTTCGAGATCGTACAGGGCGTTGCGGACGCCTTCGGGGCTCAGCCGCGTGATCGCCATGAGTTCGTCGGTGGTGACGCCATCGTCGGCGTCGGCGTCGATCAGCGCTTCGGCGATCCGCAGCAACTGGCCGCGATAGGTCTTCTGGAGGGACGCGCGTTCCAGCCTCGCTCGGGCTTCTTCGATCGACCCCACCAGCAGCGACGAAGGAAATACCTGGACGAAGTTCTCCTCCCGGGTCAGCAGCTCGGTTTCTTCCAGCCAGGCCACGGCAGTGCGCACCCGGGTATCGTCGGTTGTCGAGTCGCGCTCGAATGCCTTGTCCTCGTCCTCGCCGAGGATTTCGCCCGCGGTGGCCACCACCTCGCCGTTCAGGCGTTTCTTGCGATCCAGGTTGCGGAGCGCCCTGAGGACGGCGTGAATCTCCTGGCGGGTCAGTCGCGAGCGCGCCGACATGCCGAACTGACGCTCCGCATCGCGCGGCGTGTAGAACAACACGCAGCGCGCCGACGCCCGGTCGCGCCCGGCGCGCCCCGCTTCCTGGAAATAGTTCTCCAGCGAGCCCGGTATGTCGGCATGGATCACCAGCCGGACATCCGGCTTGTCGATGCCCATGCCGAAGGCATTGGTCGCCGCGATCGCGCGCAGGTCGCCGCCGATGAAACGCCGCTGCACGTCCTTCTTGGTCTCCGGCGGCAGGCCGGCGTGAAAATGTTCGGCCTCGATGTCCTTCAGTTGCAGATATTCGGCAACCTCCTCGCTTCCCCGCCGCGTCGCGCAATAGACGATGGCGCCCCCGGCCGTGTCCGGCGGCAGGTACGACGTCAATACCTGATGGATATGTGCAAACTTCTCGCCGCCGGAAGTCGGGATCACCTCGAAGCTGAGGTTCGTCCGTTCGGTGCCGCCGTTGAAGACCGTCAGCTCGATGCCGAGCTTGTCCCGGAAATGCCGCGCAATGTCCTCGACCACGTCGGGCTTGGCGGTCGCGGTCAGGCACAGCACCGGCGGCGCGAGACCGTCGCCCGCCTTCTCGCGGATAAACCGGCCGACATAGAGATAGTCGGGCCGGAAGTCGTGACCCCAGCGCGACAGGCAATGCGCTTCGTCCAGCACCCAGGCGCCGATTTCGCGCTGATCGAGCGCGCGCCGCAGGGGGCGGGAGCGAAGCTGCTCCGGCGAGACGATGAGGATGCCAGCATCGCCGAGCCGGACCCGGTCCAGCGCATCGGCCCGCTCGGGCATCGAGAGCAGTCCGTTGACCGCGACGCAGGCGCCAATGCCGCGGGCCTCCAGTCCGTCGACCTGATCCTTCATCAGCGCGACCAGCGGCGAAATCACCACAGTCAGCGCGCCGGTCTTGTCGTACCGCGACAGGGCCGGAAGCTGATAGCAAAGCGACTTGCCGGTCCCGGTGGGCAGGATTCCCAGAACACGCTCGCCCCTCATCGCCGCTTCGACGATGGCCTGCTGCATGGGGCGTCCGTCGTCGGTTTCCGGTTCGGGGCGAAATCCCTCCAGTCCGAACCAGCGCTTCAGTTCGGTGTGGGCATCGTGCCGTTCCCGGCACCAGCCGCACGCGGGATCGGCGCAGGGCGTATCCCTGAGTCGGCGCACCAGTTGCCCGGCCTCCGGGAACTGGTGGCGCACCCAGGGCGGCATCACCGAATTGCCGCCGGCGACCGACAGCCAGGCCAGCGCATAGGCAGGCGCCCAGCCGGCCTTCGGCTCCGCCATAACTGCGCGCGCGTGGGTTACGCAGCCCACGCCTTCCAGCCGCTTGCCGACCGCTTCGCGGGCTTCCATTGCCGAAGGGCGGCGCGCGCCGCGAATTTTGGAGAATAGCTCATCGAGGGCGCGGTCGGTGCCTTCGGCTGCCGGCGTGCACAGCCAGTGCCACGCGGTCAGCAGGTCCGGTGGCGCCGGCGCCAAGGCTTCGCATTCGTCGTCGAACAGGTCCAGCGCAAGACGTGAATCGAGTTCCGGATCGTTGATCCGGCCGCGCCGGAGACCGCCATCCTGATAGTGTTTGACCAGGCTGTGGTACGGATTGCGCGGAAAGGCGAGCGGGCTGAGCCGCAGAGTATCCAAGGGCGGGAGCTTCAGGAGACGAAGACCGGGATTCGCGGCAGCGAGATGGGGCAGGTCGTGTTCGATCAGGTTGTGGCCCAGAACGACGTCTGCCCCTTCGCCGAGTTCGTCGAGTTTCTTCAGCGCTGCCGTCAGCCCCGCACCCGAATGCAGCAGCCGCTCGCCGGTATCCGCCCGCACCGCCCCGAAGGCGTGGATGCGGCCGTCCTCCTTGCCGACCTCAAGGTCGAGCGAAAGCGCGCGAAAATCGAAGCTCACCGATTTCTTGCCTTTGCCGTTTTGCCCGTTCCCGGCAGCGCAATGAATCTACCCTACATCGGCGCGCTCAGCCGCCCTTTCTTGATCGCGTAGCAGGCGACGGCGGCGGCGCCCGCCTCCGGTGCCCGCAGTTCGGTGATTGCGCTTCGGCGATGCCGTGCGCCGGCGACCGCGCGAAACCGTGAACACCGGTACGCAGCGCCGCCTGCTGTATCGCTTCCGATAAGCGCCATATCAACTTGAGGAACGAACTTCCAGACGAGGACAGGTTCATGCGCTCCTCTTCAACCCGATACGAACGCGATCCGGCGCGCCGGTATGCGCCGCTGGGTCGTTTCGCTGCCATCGCTCTGGCCGTTGCTTTGCTGGCGGCTTGCCAGAGCATCGCGCCGAGCGGCGGCGACCGGTTCGACAGGACCGCCTCTGCCGACAGTGCGAAGCGCGCCGTCTACGGCGGCCTGGGCAACCAGCGGTAGATTTTCCCGCCGCTGGCCGCTTCGCGTCTCACCCATCGACCGCCTCGCCGGTCGGCGCCGGCGCGAGGCGCCCTTCCTCCACCGCGTGGCAGGCGACGGCGGTGGCGACCGCCGCCGCGCGCAGTTCGGGGCGCTCGGTCCGGCAGCGCTCGTTGGCGAAGGGGCAGCGCGGGTGGAAGGCGCAGCCGCTGGGCGGGTCGATCGGGCTCGGCACCTCGCCGGCCACCGCCTCCCGGCCGCGTTTGGTCATGCTGAGGTCGGGGATCGTCTCCAGCAGCAGCCGCGTGTAGGGGTGCTGCGGGTCGGCGAACAGGGCGGCGGCGTCGGCAACCTCGACGAAGCGGCCGAGATACATGACCGCGATCCGGTCCGACATATGGTTTACGACCGCCAGGTCGTGGCTGATGAACAGGTAGGTCAGGCCCAGATCGTCCTGCAGGTCGCGCATCAGGTTGAGGATCTGGGCCTGGACCGATACGTCGAGCGCCGAGGTCGGCTCGTCGCACAGGATCAGGTCGGGCCGGCTCGCCAGTGCCCGGGCGATGGAAATGCGCTGGCGCTGCCCGCCGGAGAATTCGTGCGGGTACTTTTCGCCGTCGGCGCTGCTCAGGCCGACCTGTTCGAGCAGCGCGTCGACCTGCCGGACCGACTCGCGGGAGTCGCCGGCGATGCCGAACGCCCTGATCGGCTCGGCGATGATGTCCCGCACCCGCCAGCGCGGATTGAGCGAGGCCTGCGGATCCTGGAAGATCATGGTGAGGCGCCGGCGGATCGCCCTTGTCCGGTCCCGCGGCGCCGTCACGTCATGGCCGCCGATCGCCACCCGGCCGCGGGTCGGCCGGTAGAGGCCGGCGATCAGCCGGGCGACGGTGGACTTGCCGCAACCCGATTCGCCGACCACCGCCAGGGTGACGCCCTTGCCGATGGCGAAGCTCACGCCGTCGACCGCCTTCAGGATTTTCGGCTTGCGGCCCATCGCCCGTTCGCCGAGCGGCACCGGCAGGCGGAAATGAACCGCCAGATCCTCAATCTCCAGGAGCGGCGTCTCAGCCATCGGACGCTGCCTCCGGCCCGGCCCCCTCCGGCACGGACCCCTTCAGTCCGGCCATCCAGCGCGGCGAATATTGCCAGCAGGCGGCGTTGGTCGCCTTGCCGTCCATTATGACAGGGCGTTCGGCGCGGCACAGATCGCGGACCTGCGGGCAGCGCGGTGCGAAGGCGCAACCCTCCGGCACGGCGCCGACCCGCGGCATGGCGCCCCGGATCTGCGGCAGCCGTCCGATGCGCTCGCCGATCGTCGGGATCGACCCCATCAAGCCGTGGGAGTAGGGGTGTGAGGCTTTGCGCACGACCTCGGCGACCGCGCCTTCCTCGATCACCCGGCCGGCATACATCACCGAGACCCGGTCGGCGGTTTCGGCGATCACGCCCATATCGTGGGTGATCAGCATGACCGCGGTGCCGTGGTCGCGGCACAGCCGCTTGAGCACGCCGATGATCTGGGCCTGGATCGATACGTCGAGCGCGGTCGTCGGCTCGTCGGCGATGATGAGCCGCGGGTTGGCGCACAGGGCTAGCGCGATCACGACCCGCTGGCGCATGCCGCCGCTGAATTCGTGCGGATAGGCGCCGAGGCGCGAGGCCGCCGCCGGGATACCGACCTCGTCCAGCATTTCGACCGCCCGCTTCTCCGCCGCATCCGCGCCCAGATCCATATGGGTGCGGATGGTTTCGGTGAGCTGGCGGCCAATGGTGTAGAGCGGGTTCAGGCTGGTCAGCGGATCCTGGAAGATCATGCCGATCCTCGCGCCGCGAATCCGGCGCAGTGCGTCGCCGGAGAGGCCGTCGATCCGCTCGCCCTCGAACCAGACCTCGCCGCCATCCACCCGCGCCGGCGGCTCGAGCAGCCCGATGACGGCCAGGCCGGTGATCGATTTACCGGCCCCGGATTCGCCGACAACGCCCAGCACCTCGCCTTCTCTCACGTGCAGGTCGACGCCGTTGAGGATCGGCAGATGGCCGCGCCGGGTCGGCAGGCCGACCTTGAGGTCGCGGACCTCGAGCAGAGCTTTGGGGGGCAGCGTCCGGGCCGTGCCGCCGGTCATCAGCGCAGCTTCGGGTTGAGGGCGTCGCGCAGCCAGTCGCCCAGCAGGTTGACGGCAAGCACGAGCAATACCAGCGCCAGCGCCGGGAACAGGGTAATCCACCACTGGCCGGAGAACAGGTATTCCTGGCCGACCCGGATCAGCGTGCCGAGCGAGGGCTGGGTCGGCGGGATGCCGACGCCGAGGAATGACAGGGTCGCCTCGGTGATGATGGCGAGCGCCAGGTCGATGGTGCCGATCACCAGCACCGGGCCCATCGTGTTGGGCAGGACATGGCGCAGCATGATGCGCCAGGACGGGATGCCGATCACCCGCGCCGCGGCGACATAGTCCTTCGACTTCTCCACCAGGGTCGCCGAGCGCACGACTCTTGCATATTGCGGCCAGGCGGAAATGCCGATGGCGAAGATCAGTACATAGATGGCGAAAGTCGCATCCGTCTTGACGCCGGTGCCGGCGAAGACCGCGCGCGCGACGCCATCGACCATCAGGGCGACGAGGATCGAGGGCAGGGTGAGCTGCACATCGGCGGCGCGCATAACGGTGGATTCGTACCAGCCGCCGAAATAACCCGAGGTCACGCCGAGGCCGACGCCGAGCACGACCGAGAAGATGACCGCGCTGAACCCGACGATCAGCGACAGGCGGCTGCCGTAGAGGATGGTCGAGAACATATCCCGGCCCTGATTGTCGGTGCCGAGGAGATAGCGCCACTCGCCGCCTTCGATCCAGGCCGGCGGTTTTTCAGCATCGCCCAGGCTGAGGGTCGACGGGTCGAAGGGGGTGTGCGGCGCGATCCAGTCGGCGAAGGCGGCGCCGAAGAAATAGAGCAGCGTCACGATCGCCGCGGTGACGACCACCGGATTGCGGCGGAAGCTGTAGGCGAGGTCGCTGTCGGCGCCGCGGGTGAGCGCGCCCAGCAGGCGCCCGCCGGCCCCGGATGCCGGGCCCGCCGTCATGCCGTTCCCGTCCCGCGTTGGGCCGAGACGCGCAAACGCGGATCGACGACGGCGTAGAGCAGATCGACGACCAGGTTGATGGCGACGAAGGCGATGGCGGCGAGCAGCAGATAGGCGCCCATGATCGGCACGTCGGCGAATTCCACGCCCTGGATGAACAGCAGGCCCATGCCCGGCCACTGGAACACGGTCTCGGTGATGATCGAGAAGGCGATCAGCGTGCCGATCTGCAGGCCGGCGATGGTGATGACCGGCACCATCGTATTCTTCAGGGCATGGCCGAAATTGACGGCGCGGCGCGACAGGCCGCGGGCGCGCGCGAACTTGATATAATCGGTGCGCAGCACTTCGAGCATCTCCGCCCGGACCAGGCGCAGGATGATGGTGAGCTGGAACAGGCCGAGCGTAATCGCCGGCAGGATGATGGCGAGCCAGCCCGAGCCGGTGAGCAGGCCGCTGTTCCAGTTGCCGAGGCGCACGGTATCGCCGCGGCCGAAGGACGGCAGCCATTCCAGCGTCACCGAGAAAATGTAAATCAGCAGAATGCCGATCACGAAGGTCGGCAGCGAGACGCCGACCAGCGAGACGGTCAATACGAAACGGCTGAGCCAGCTATCCCGCCTCAACCCGGTATAGACGCCAAGGCCGATGCCGGCGGCCAACGCGAATATCGCCGAGACGAAGACCAGTTCCAGCGTCGCCGGCATGCGCTCCAGGATCAGGTCGGAGACCCTGCGCTGGAACTGGTAGGAAATGCCGAATTCGCCCTCCGCCGCGTTGGCGACGAAACGGACGAACTGCACGATCACCGAATCGTTCAGGCCGAGCCGTTCGCGCAATTCCTCGCGGTCTTCCAGCGTCGCTTCCTGGCCGACCATGTTGTTGATCGGGTCGCCGACGTAATTGAAGATCACGAACGACAGCAGCGCGACCACCAGCAGAACGCCGATGGCCTGGAACACGCGGTTGACGAGATAGCTGAACATGTCCGCTCGGGTTTCCGGCTGGCGGCTGCCGGAAAAACGGACCGCCAGCCCCCAATTCCGCACCAAGCGGAACCGGAAGCCGGCGGATGGAACTACCGGGCTGGCTGCCCGTTACTTGGCCAGCCTGGCCCAGCGGAAGTGCGGGGAATCGTCGGCCCGGATCGGCAGGTCGAGCTTCTTCGACATGCCCCACACGATCACCTGATGGTGCAGCGGGATATAGGCCGAAGCCGCCTTCACATGCTTCCAGGCCTCGGCGATCATCGCGTCGCGCTTCTTGAGGTCGACCGTGACCGGCATGGCGTCGGTCAGTTCGTCTACCCGCGCATTCTTGTAGCCCGTTGCGTTCCACGGCCCCTTCGAATGGTAGAGGTAGGTGAACACATAGTGGCTATCCAGCGTCGGCACGCCCCAGCCCAGCATGTAGAAGTCGGAAACCCGCTTCTGGATCTTGGGGAAATGCTTCGACTTCGGAATTGCGTCCAGATTGACCTTGACGCCGACCTTGCCGAGCATGCCGACAACCGCGATGCAGATCTTCTCGTCGTTGTTGTAGCGGTTGTTCGGGCAGTCCAGACGGACCGAGAAGCCGTTCGGATAGCCCGCCTCGGCGAGCAGGGCCTTGGCCTTGGCCGGATCGTAGGCCGGGCGCTCGTTCAGGGCCTGGGTGTAGCCGTGGACGCCCGGCGAGGTGATGATGCCGGCCGGCACGGCAAGGCCGCGCATCACGACCTTGCGGATCGCCGCGATATCGATCGCCCGGTACATGGCCTCGCGCACGCGCACGTCGGCGAACGGGTTCTTGCCCTTGACGTCCGAGGTGCGGAGTTCCTTTACGCCGGTATCGAGGCCGAGGAAGATGGTCCGGATCTGCGGGGTCTGGACGATCTTCAGCTTGGCGTTGCGGCTGATCCGGTTCAGATCCTGGAACGGCGGATCGAGCACGAAATCGACCTGGCCCGACAGCAAAGCGGCGACGCGGGTCGCGGCGTTCCTGACCGGTGTGTAGACGATCTCGTCGACATTGCCGCCGGCGTCTTTCCAGCCCCACCAGTCCTTGTTGCGCACCAGGATGGTGCGCACGCCCGGCTCGCGCAATTTCAGCATGTAGGGGCCGGTGCCGTTGGCGTGGCGCGCCGCGTAGCTCTCTTCCTTGTTCTTGAAGTCGAGGGGCTTCTCGACCTTATGCTTCTTCGCCCACGCCGCCGACATGATGCCGATCTGCGTCAGTTGGTTCGGCAGGATCGGGTTCGGCCCCTTGGTGATAAGCTGCACGGTGTGGCTGTCGACCTTCTTCGCCTCGACCACGCTCTTCACATAATTCTTGAAGTCGGAGCTCGGCAGCTTGATGCGGTCGATGGTGAAGACGACGTCGTCGGCGCTGAACGGCGAGCCGTCATGGTATTTCACGCCCTTGCGCAGCTTGAACTCCCACACATTCGGCTTGCCGGCGACGGTTGACCAGCTCGTCGCCAAGGCCGGGATCAGCTTCATGCCGGGGTCGCGGAACACCAGCGATTCGTAGATCTGCAGGGTCGCCGCGTTGGTCGGGCCCTCATTCTGCGAATGGGGATCGGCCGTCAGCGCGTCGCCCTGGCTCGCCCATTTCAGGACGTTCTTGGCTGTTGCCGGCGCGGCGGTAACCGCGACGGCTGCGGCGAGCGCCGCCGCTGTCATCAGTCGTTTCATCGTAACCCCTCCAGGGTGTTTGACGTTTCAGAGTCTCGTTCGCCCGGCGGCCCGGCGGCCGTTCTGGATCGGGCCGTCCGCCGCGCCGCGCGCAGGGCAGCAGTCTTAGTCGAACCGGGTGCACGCGTCACGATGGAATCGGCGCGCAGGCCCCGCGGTCAACCGGTTATTATTCAAGCGTTTCGGCAAAGGTGCGGATATCGCCCAGCAGCAGGTCCGGCGCCTCCATGGCGGCGAAATGGCCGCCGCGCGGCATGTCGGTCCAGTGAACCACGTCGAACGCCTTCTCGACATAGGGCCGCGGCGGGAAGGGGATGATCTCGCGCGGAAAATTGGCAATGCCGGTCGGCACGGTGACGCGGCTGCCGGGCGGCAACAGCGAATCGCCGTCCTGGCTGTAGCCGTAATAGGTCCAGGACGCGCTGCCGAAGGCGTCGTTGACGATATAGAGCATCAGGTTGGTGAGCAGCCGTTCGCGGCCGATGACCCGGTCCAGGCTGGCCTCGCGCCCGTCGATCCAGGTGCGGAATTTCTCGCCGATCCAGGCGGCGACGCCGACCGGGCTGTCCAGCATGGCGTAGGCGAGCGCCTCCGGCTTGGTCGCCTGGACGTGGAAATAGCCGCCCTCCTTCATGCGCCAGCGTTCGCCCTTGCGGCGCCAGGCCTCTTCCTCTTCGGATCGCGGCGGCACCGGTTCGACGCCGCCGCCTGCCCGCGCCTGCGAGGGGCGGACGCCGAACATGTTGAGATGGACTGCGCCGCACCGGCCTGAATGTTCCTGGCCTGAATGTTCCTGGCCTGAATGTTCTTGGCCTGAATGTTCTTGGCCTGAATGTTCTTGGCCTGAATGTTCCTGGCCTGAATGTTCTTGGCCTGAATGTTCCTGGCCCGAATGGTCGTGGCCGATCCAGCCGCAGATCACGCTGCCCCAATCGCCGCCCTGGGCGATGTAGCCGTCATAGCCCAGCACCTCGCCCATCAGCGCCGCGAGATGCCCGGCCATGCGCCGCGGGCCGATGGGACCGGCCGGCTTGGCCGAAAAGGCGTAGCCCGGCAGCGACGGCGCCACGACATGAAAGGCCGGGGCATCCGGCGCGCCGTGGGCCGCGGGGTCGGTGAGCGGCCCGAGCATTTC
The DNA here is from genome assembly GCA_965249845.1 of Alphaproteobacteria bacterium. GTDB lineage: Bacteria > Pseudomonadota > Alphaproteobacteria > Bin65 > Bin65 > Bin65. Next base: position 1,602,803 of record CBDFNA010000003.1, on the reverse strand, counting down.
CTCGAATTCGATGAAGGAGCCGGGCCAGCCGTGCACCAGCAGCAGCGGCCGGGCATCCGGGCGCGGCGAGCGGCAATGAACATAATGCAACTCCAGCCCGTCCGCCTCGGCCGTGAATTGCGGCAGCGCGTTCAGCCGGGCCTCGACGGCGCGCCAGTCGTAGTCCTCCACCCAATAGCGGCAGAAGTCGCGCAGCCAGTCCGGGTCCGGCCCCAGCGCCCAGCCGCTGTCGACCTTCTCTTCCGGCCACGGGAATTCGCGCACCCGGCGCAGGATGCGGTCGAGCCTCTCTTGCGGCACATGGATGGTAAACGGGGTCGGGCTCATGGGCAGGGCTCATCGGTGTCGGATCGATGCGCGCAGGATCGTACGGCGCGCCAAACCTATCGCGCCGCGGTTGCCGGCGCTAAGGTCCAATCCGCCCGGCCGTCCCGCCGGGCGCAATGCCGTCCGGAGCCGTCCCATCCTCTATTTCTTCGCGCTCGTCTTTTGCCTCGCCGGCACGGTCAAGGGCCTGATCGGCATGGGCCTGCCGCTGGTGGCGATTACGCTCATGTCGATCGCGATCGAGCCCAAGGCCGCCGTTCCGCTCGTCCTGGTCTCCGGGCTGGTGCTGAACCTGATCCAGTTCCTCCAGATGGGCGGCGTCCGTGAGGTCGCCCGCCGCTACACGCTGCTGGCGCTCGCGGTAGCGGTCGGCGTCTGGGGCGGCACGGAACTGCTGTTCGCCGTCGACCAGCGGATCATCGAGGTGCTGCTCGGCGTCTTGGTGTGCGGCTACGTCGCGATCAACGTCATACGAATCCCGCCCAGCCTGCCGCGGGTCTGGGAAGCGCGGCTGGCGATTCCCGCCGGCCTCCTCTTCGGAGTGCTACAGGGCGCGACCGGCTCGCTCGTCGCGCCGCTCGCGGCCTGGTGGCAGATGCTGGGCCTGAAGAAGGACGAATTCGTCCAGGCGTCCGGCTATGTCTTGTTCATCGTCGTGGTGCCCTGGGCGGCGTCTCTGGTGGTCAAAGGGGCGGTCACCTGGGAGGTCGCCGCGATTTCCGCCGGCCTCCTGATACCGGCGGGCCTCGGCATGTTCGTCGGCAGCCGCATCCGCGCCCGGGTGCCGGAAGAACGCTACCGCAACCTGATCCTGGCGCTATTGTTTCTCGCCGGCATCGGCCTGTTCATCAAGGGATTGGCGACCTGACGCCGGTCCGGCCGGCGGCTTAACCGCCTCCGAACTCCGCGCGGATTGCCGGGCCGTGCTCGTCGAGCCCCGGGACGGCGCCGTACCGCGGCGGACCGAGCTCGCGGACCAGCGCGCCGGGCGGCACCAACTCGCGCCGGGCCGTTCGGCGTGTCGACGGAGACCCGCCGCAACTCGGGATGGGCCGATAGATCGGCGACGCTGTTGACCCGGCCGTAGGCGATCTGCGCCGCCTCGAGCCGGCGCACCGCCTCTTCGCGCGGCAGCCTGCCCAGGACCGCGCCCATCCCGGCTTCCAGCGCCGGCCGGTTTGCCACCCGCGCCGCGTTGTCGGCGAAGCGCGGGTCGGCCGTCATGTCCGGCCGCTCCAGCACCGTTTCGCACAGGCGCGGCCATTCGCGCGCGTTCTGGATCGCGATCACGATGGGCTCGCCGCCGGCGCAATGGAACAGGCCGTAGGGCGCGATCGACGGATGGCGCAGGCCGACCCGTTCGGGCGCCTTGCCCGCCAGGTCGTTGTGAAATAGCGGCACATTCATCCAGTCCGCCAGCGTGTGGAACAGGGAGACGGCGATGGCCCGCCCCTCGCCCGTCTTCTCGCGCGCGAACAGGGCCTCCGCGATGGCGGCGTAGGCATGGACGCCGGCAGCCAGATCGACCACCGAGATGCCGACCCGGCCCGGCGCGTCCGGGCTGCCGGTGATTGCCGCGACGCCGGTCTCCGCCTGGATCAGCAGGTCGTAGGCCTTCAGATGCTCGTAGGGGCCGCCCTCGCCGTAGCCGGAGATATCGCAGGTAATGAGCCGCGGATGCTTCTGCCGCAACGCTTCGGCCCCGAAGCCCAGCCGCGCCGCCGCGCCGGGCGCGAGATTCTGGATGAACACGTCGGCCCTGGCGATCATCCGGCGCAGCAGGGCGGCGTCAGCCGGATACTTGAGATCGAGGACGATGGATTGCTTGCCCCGGTTGAGCCAGACGAAATAGGCCGAGAGGCCGTTCACCACCGTATCGTAATAGCGCGCGAAATCGCCGCCCGGCCGCTCGACCTTGATGACCCGCGCCCCGGCGTCCGCCAGCTTCGCCGCGCACAGCGGCGCCGCCACGGCCTGGTCGATGGAGATGACGAGAATATCGGCGAAAGGGTTCATGGGGATGCGGCCCGGATTTCACATGAGAATTGGCGACATTGTCTATTCGAAAATGGCGGCGAGGCGGGCAATCACATCTTCCGCGATATGCTCAGGGACGGTTTCGAGGCGCTTGCCGTTCCGGGCGGCGAGATCGAGGGCGCGGGGCTGGTCGCAGCGAATCACGCCGGTCGTCCGGGTGCCTGCGCCCGCGAGAGACACCGCGAAACCGCGCCTGCGCGCGAAACCCCCGCCCGTAGCGATGGGCAGGACGACCGGTGTCCCGGTCAACCTGTTGAAAGGAGCGGGGGAAACGATCAGGACCGGCCGGGTTCCCTGTTGTTCGTGGCCCGCGGTCGGGTCGAGGCTGACGAGCCAGATATCGCCCCGCTGCACTACAACAACTCTTTGCCGACCGGCTTGGCATCGATCCACTCGCGATCCTCGGCAAGGGGGGCGTCGGTCTCGGCGCATTGCGCCAGAAGCTCATTGAGCGAATAGCGGGGACGCGCCCTGGGCTCGACAATCAGGCGACCTTTCTCCACGGCGATATCCACCCTGGCCCCGACCCCGAGCTTCAGCAAGTCGAGAAGGGCGGGGGGAACGGCGAGCATGATGGAACCGCCAACTTTGCGCAGGTTTGTCGTATGCATGGAACGCTCCAAAGTTATACAGAAATATAACTAATCCAGACCTGCGCCGCAAGTCCCGTTGAATCGCCGGCTATGGACAAAGCCGCGGCGACGTCCGACCGCGCCATCAAAACGACCGCGGCAGGTCCAGCACATGTTCGGCGATGTAGCTGAGGATCAGGTTGGTCGAGATCGGCGCGACCTGGTAGAGCCGGGTCTCGCGGAACTTGCGCTCGACATCGTATTCCTCGGCGAAGCCGAACCCACCGTGCGACTGCAGGCACATGTTGGCGGCTTCCCAGGCGGCGTCGGCGGCGAGCATCTTGGCCATGTTGGCCTCCGGCCCCGGGCGCTCGCCGGCGTCGAACAGGACCGCAGCCTTCTGCACCATCAGGTCGGCGGCCTCGGTCGCGGCATAGGCCTTGGCGATCGGGAACTGGATGCCCTGGTTCTGGCCGATCGGCCGGCCGAACACCGTGCGCTCCCGGGCGTATCCCGCCGCCTTGTCGATGAACCAGCGGGCGTCGCCGATGCACTCCGCGCCGATCAGCACCCGCTCGGCATTCATGCCGTCCAGAATGTAGCGGAACCCTTGGCCTTCGGTCCCGATCAGGTTTTCCGCCGGCACTTCCAGATCGTCGAAGAAGGTCTCGGTCGTCGCGTGGTTGATCATGGTGCGGATCGGCCGGATCGTCAGGCCGTTGCCCAGCGCCTCGCGCATGTCGACGACGAAGACGGACAGGCCCTCCGTCCGCTTCTTCACCTGTTCGCGCGGCGTCGTGCGGGCGAGCAGCAGCATCAGGTCCGAATGTTCGGCGCGCGAGGTCCAGACCTTCTGGCCGTTCACGACATAGCGGTCGTTGCCCTTCTTCTCCGCCACCGTGCGCAGGGCGAGCGTATCGGTGCCGCTGCCCGGTTCGGTGACGCCGAAAGCCTGCAACCGCAGGGCGCCGGAGGCGATGCCGGGCAGCCAGCGCGCCTTCTGTTCCGCCGAACCGTGGCGCAGAATCGTGCCCATGATGTACATCTGGGCGTGGCAGGCCGCGCCATTGCAGCCGCTCTTGTGGATCTCCTCGAGGATCGCCGAGGCCGCCCGCAGGCCGAGGCCGCTGCCGCCATATTCCTCCGGGATCAGCACGGCCAGGAAACCGGCTTCGGTCAGCGCGCGGACGAACTCCGTCGGATAGGCGCGCTCGCGGTCCTTCTCGCGCCAGTATTCGCCCGGATAACCGGCACACAGCGCACGCACGGACTCGCGGATCGCCTCGATCTCCGGGTCCGGGGCGTAGGGGTTGGCGGCGGGATTACCAGCGATGTTGTCAGTGGGCGGGGCAGTCTCGACGATGGTCATGATTCGCACTCTCCGGCGGCAGCCCCGGCATCTCCGGCGGCAGCCCCGGCCTACGTCATGTTCGCCGGCAAGGGAAGCGGACACGCCCGCGCGGCGCATCGCAGCCGGGCCGCCGGGCCGCCGGGGCCATCCGTCCGGCACGCGCGGAAGTTCGGCTTGCCAATCGCCCCGGCCGCCGCTTCAATCCGGACATGGACGGCAACGCCACCGCAACCGGACTAAGAATAACGCCCATCGCCCCGGCGATCGGCGCCGAAATCCGTGGCGTCTATCTGGCGGCCGACCTGTCGGACGCCACCGTCGCGGCGATCCGCCGGGCGCTGCTCGACCATTTGGTGATCTTCTTCCGCGATCAGGAGATAACGCCGGCAAAGCAGCTCGCCTTCGCCCGCCGCTTCGGCACGCCAGTGCCCTATCCCATGGTCGACGGGATCGACGGCTTCCCGGAAATCGCGCCGGTTCTCAAGCTGGAGCATGAGCGGGTTAATTTCGGCGGCGTCTGGCATTCGGACACGACCTATACGCCGGAGCCGCCGATGGGCGCCATGCTGGCGGCGCAGGAATTGCCGCCGGTCGGCGGCGACACATTGTTCGCCAACCAGTATCTGGCCTGGGAGATGCTGTCCGACGGGATGAAGGCGCTGCTCCGGCCGCTCCGCGCGGTCAACAGTTCGGCCAAGGCCTCGGCCCAGATCACCCGCAACCGCGGCGACGCCGACGGACCGGGCGCGGATGAGAAAACGCTGAAGGAAGCCCTCCACCCGGTCATGCGCACCCATCCGGAAACCGGCCGGCCGGCGCTCTATGTCAATGCCGGGCACACCACGCGCTTCGAAGGCATGACAGAGGCCGAAAGCGCGCCGATCCTCGATTACCTGTTCCGGCACCAGACCCGGGCGGAGTTCACCTGCCGCTTCGCCTGGACGGCCGGCGCGCTCGCCTTCTGGGACAACCGGGCGTCCCAGCATTATCCGCTGAACGATTATCACGGCCACCGGCGCCTCATGCACCGCATCTCGATCGCCGGCGACCGGCCGGCCTGAACGATTTCCGGCGGCGGAGCCGGGCGATATGGCCGCTTCCGCCGCGGCCCGGCTTCTGGCACCTATCCTCCGGCGCACCCTTTCTTCCCGAACCCGCTCCCGCCATGTCCGACGCCCCTTCCAGCGACAGCCCGCGCGACTTCATTCGCGAGATCGTCCGCGCCGATCTGGAAAGCGGGAGGGAAAGCGCCGTCGTCACCCGCTTCCCGCCGGAGCCCAACGGCTATCTCCATATCGGGCACGCCAAATCGATCTGCCTGAATTTCGGCGTCGCGGCGGAATTCGGCGGGCGCTGCCATCTGCGCTTCGACGACACCAACCCGCTGAAGGAAGAACAGCTCTATATCGACGCCATCGAGGAGGATGTGCGCTGGCTCGGCTTCGACTGGGGCGATCGTCTCTTTCACGCCTCGGACCATTTCGACCGGCTCTACGAATGGGCCGAAGTTCTGGTCGAACGGGGCCTGGCCTATGTCGACGACCAGACGGCGGAGGAGATGCGCGCCAGCCGCGGCACGCTCACCGAACCCGGTGTGAACAGCCCCTTCCGCGATCGCCCGGTCGCCGAGAATCTGGACCTGCTGCGCCGCATGAAGGCCGGCGAATTCCCGGAAGGCGCCCGGGTGCTGCGCGCGAAGATCGACATGGCGAGCGGCAACATCAACCTGCGCGACCCGACGCTCTACCGCATCCTGCACGCGCCCCATCCGCGTACCGGCGCGCGCTGGAAAATCTACCCGACCTACGATTTCGCCCACGGCCAGTCCGACGCCATCGAGCATGTCACCCATTCGATCTGCACCATGGAGTTCGAGGACCACCGGCCGCTCTACGACTGGCTGATCGAGCATCTGCCGGCGCCGTCGCGGCCCCTGCAATATGAGTTCGCGCGCCTCAATCTCGGCCATACGGTGCTGTCGAAACGCCGGCTGATCCGGCTGGTGGAGGACGGGCATGTCGCAGGCTGGGACGATCCCCGGATGCCGACGCTCGCCGGCCTGCGCCGGCGCGGCGTGCCGGCGGCTGGCGTCCGCGAGTTCATCCGGCGCATCGGCGTCGCCAAGGCCGACAATCTGGTCGAGGCGGCGCAGTTCGACGCCGCCATACGCGACGTGCTGAACGAGACCGCGCCGCGCCGCATGGCGGTGCTGAAGCCGCTCAAGCTGACGATCGAGAACTGGCCGGAAGGCAAGGTCGATTGGCTCCCCGCCGCCAACCACCCGGCCGACCCGGACCGCGGGATCCGCGACATCCCCTTCGGACGCGAACTCTGGATCGAGCGCGACGATTTCATGGAAGACCCGCCGAAGAAATTTTTCCGCCTGGCGCCGGGCCGGGAGGTCCGTTTGCGCTTCGCCTGGCTCGCGACCTGCACCGACGTGGCGCGCGACGCGGACGGCACCGTCACGGAACTGCGCTGCACCATCGATCCGGATTCGCGCGGCGGCACCGCGCCGGACGGGCGCAAGGTGCGGGGCACCATCCACTGGGTGTCGGCGGCCCATGCCGTCGAGGCCGAGGTGCGCCTGTACGACCGGCTGTTCGGCGCCGAGGTCCCCGGCAGCGCCGGCCGTGACTGGCTTGACGACCTCAACCCGGACTCGCTGACAGTCATCCGCAACGCCAGGCTGGAGCCAGCCCTGGCCGAAGCCGCCCCCGGCGAAACCCTGCAATTCGAGCGCACCGGCTATTTCGCTGCCGATCCCGACAGCACACCCACCCGCCCGGTCTTCAACCGCACCGTAGCCCTGCGCGACAGCTGGGCGAAACAGGCGGGGCGGTAGGGGCGCCTGCCCGGCCTGTCCCGGATGGACACGGGCCGGGCGGACATGGGATGAAACGGGGGAAGACGTCAGGCGCGCCGGCGAACCGGGAGCGCCCACCCTCCGGCCTTCCGCCGGGTCCATGACCCCGGAACAGGATAGGGGACAGCCATGCCCGCCCCGCGGCTCTATCTGATCGACGGCTCCGCCTATATCTTTCGGGCGTTCCACGCCATTCCGGTCGATTCGTTCAAGCGCTCCGACGGCATCCACACCAACGCCGTCAACGGCTTCTGCAACATGATCATGAAGCTGATCGAGCAGGTGCGGTCCGCCCCGAACGACGATGACGGGCGCGAGGACTATGTCGCGGTGATCTTCGACGCCTCCTCGAAGACCTTCCGCAACGATCTCTACCCGGAATACAAGGCCAACCGCAGCGAGCCGCCGGAGGAATTGCGCCCGCAATTCGCCCTGGTGCGCGACGCCACCCGCGCCTTCAATCTGCCCAGCATCGAGTTGGAGGGCTTCGAGGCCGACGACCTGATCGCCACCTATGCGAAGGAGGCGACGGCAAAGGGCTTCGAGACGGTCATCGTGTCGTCGGACAAGGATCTCATGCAATTGGTGAACGACAGCGTCACCATGCTCGATCCGATGAAGGACAAGCGGATCGGGGCCGGGGAGGTGGTCGAAAAATTCGGCGTGGCGCCGGACAAGGTGGTCGATGTCCAGTCGCTGATGGGAGACAGCACCGATAACGTGCCCGGCGTGCCCGGCATCGGCCAGAAGACGGCGGCGCAGCTGATCGGCGACTATGGCGATCTGGATACGCTGCTCGCCCGCGCCTCCGAGATCAAGCAGGCCAAGCGGCGCGAGAACCTGATCGAATTCGCCGACCTGGCGCGCCTGTCGCGCACCCTGGTCGTGCTGAAAGACGACGTGCCGACGGATGCGACGGTCGAGGAATTCCGGCTCGAGCCGCCGGAGCCGGAAACCCTGCTCGGCTTCCTGCGCGAACAGGAGTTCCGCACGCTGACCCGCCGGGTCGAGGCCGGGTTCGTCGAGGCCGGGCTGATCGAGGCGCAGCCGGACGCGGCGGCCGATCCCGCGCCGGCGCCGGAAGCGACGGTCTACGAGCTGGTGCAGGACCAGGCGCGGCTCGCCGAGTGGATCGCGTTCGCGCGCGAGCGCGGCACGGTCGCCTTCGATACCGAAACCACCTCCCTGAACGAGATGCGCGCCGAACTGGTCGGCTTCTCGCTGGCGGTCGAGCCGGGGCACGCCTGCTATGTGCCGCTCGCCCATGTTGCGCCGGGATCGGGCGGCGGCGAAGCGCTGGACCTCGAGCAGGCGCAAGCGCCAAAGCAGATTCCGTTCGAGCGTGCGCTGGCGATGCTCAGGGAACTGCTGGAAGACCCGGCGACCCTCAAGATCGGCCACAATATCAAATACGATGCGGTCGTCATGGCCGGCCACGGCATCGGGATCGCGCCGGTCGACGATACGATGCTGCTCAGTTATGTCTGCGACGCCGGCCGGCACAAGCACGGCATGGACGAGTTGGCCTGGCTCCATTTCGAGCACAGCAACATCAAATACAGCGATGTCTGCGGCAAGGGCAAAGCGCAGATCGGCTTCGCCGAGGTGGACCTTGCGCAGGCGACCGACTATGCCGCCGAGGATGCCGATATCACCCTGCGGCTGCACCGGCTCTTGAAGCCGCGCCTGGTCGCCGAACGGGTGACGACGGTGTACGAAACCCTGGAGCGGTCGCTCATCCCGGTGCTGGCGCAGATGGAGCGCACCGGCATCCGGGTCGATGCCGGCCATCTCCGGCGCCTGTCCGGCGATTTCGAACAGCGCATGGCGGGCTACGAGGCGGAAGTTTACGATCTGGCCGGCGAGCGCTTCGCCATCGGCTCGCCCAAGCAGCTCGGCGAAATCCTGTTCGACCGGATGGGCCTGGAAGGCGGCCGGAAAACCAAGAAAGGCGCCTGGGGCACCGGGGCGGACGTGCTGGAAAGCCTGGCCGCCCAGGGCCACGACCTGCCGGCCCGGGTGCTCGACTGGCGGCAGCTCTCGAAACTGAAAAGCACCTATACCGATGCGCTGGTGGCCGAGATCAACCCGAAGACCGGCCGGGTCCACACTTCCTATGCCATGGCGGTGGCCTCGACCGGGCGCCTGTCGTCCAACGATCCGAACCTGCAGAATATCCCGGTGCGCACGGAGGAAGGCCGGCGCATCCGCGAGGCCTTCGTCCCGGACGACGGCTGCAAGCTGGTCTCGCTGGATTATTCCCAGATCGAACTGCGCCTGCTCGCCCATGTCGCCGACATGGCGGTGCTGAAGGACGCGTTCCGCAACGGCGTCGATATCCACGCCATGACCGCCTCGGAAGTGTTCGGCGTGCCGGTCGAGGGCATGGACCCGATGGTCCGCCGCCGGGCCAAGGCGATCAATTTCGGTATCATCTACGGCATCTCGGCCTTCGGCCTCGCCAACCAGCTGCGCATCGACCGCGGGGAGGCCAAGGCCTTCATCGACGCCTATTTCGCGAGGTTCCCCGGAATCCGCGACTATATGGAGACCACCAAGGATTTCGCCCGCCGCAACGGCTATGTCGTGACGCCGTTCGGCCGCAGGATCCACGTTACCGGGATCGCCGACAGGAACCCGTCGCACCGCAATTTTGCCGAGCGCCAGGCGATCAACGCCCCGTTGCAGGGCGGCGCGGCCGATATCATCAAGCGCGCCATGATCCGGGTGCCGGCCGTGTTGGAGGCCGAAAAGCTCGGCGCCCGCATGCTGTTGCAGGTGCATGACGAGCTATTGTTCGAGGTCCCGGAAGACCGGGTGGCAGAGACGGTCGCCGCGTTCAAGCCGATGATGGAAAAGGCGGCCTTGCCGGCAGTCGACCTGTCGGTCCCGCTGGTCGTAGACGCCGGCGCCGCCGACAACTGGGCCGCGGCGCATTGAAGCGCTGTCTCACACAGGAGGCCCGGGCATCGGCCCCTCGACTCGAACGCTCCGGTCGAGCGTTGTCAGCGACTTGCACAGTTCGGACAGCGCCAGCGTATCGCGGGCGCAGTAAGCGCGCAGATCGTCGAAAATGCGCCGGCGCTCTTGCGGGTCGTCAGTCGCCAGTGCACGGACATAGCGCACGGCCGCTGTCTGCCCGTCGGCAATCGGCAAGTCGGCGTAGCCCATACCGGGAACGAGCGCGGGCAGCACATTCTTGATCGAGAAGGAGCCGCGGAACGCAGGGTGGTAGTAGCTGTCGCGCACCGGCGGCAACAGATCGAACAGCCGGGCTTCGATGGCGCGTAGCGCCGCGGCCCGCTCCGGCAGCGCCGCCGCGAGTTCGCGCAGGACGCGGCCTTCGTAGCCGGAATAGGTGCATACGCTTCCGCTGCGGCCCAGAGCCTCGATCAACCGTCCGGCCAGCGCCGGGCGCGGATCGTCGCTGCCTTCGTGCAGATAATCGACATGGCCCGGTGGCGCGCCCTCGCGTTCGGTATGCACCGAGAAGAGAAAGGGGATGGCGTCGTAGGGGCGCGCGCCGGCAAAGCGTGGGATTGCCGGTGAGAAAGTTTCGAAATCGAGATAGCGGACCGGCCGTGTCCGCCGGGCCAGCGCCCTGGCGGTGTCGCCATGCTGGACGGGGCGGCCTTCGACGATGGCGCGGCGGACGATGCGCTGCAGCGGCGTGAGCGGGAATTCCGCCGGAATATCGCGTATCTCCCGGACGCCCGCCGCTTCGAGCCGGGCGCGGTCTTGCTCCGCCAGCCGGGGCAACTCGTCGATGCCGTGGTCGGGAGCGATATGGCCGCAGGTGCAATGCGCGTGGTACGGGCACGGGTAGGGGTCGAAGCAATGGCCGCCGGGCGCGATGTCCGGTGCGGCGGGCGCGGCGAGCATCGCCTGCATCTCGCATATGCGGGCGCCGACGGTGTCGAGGAGCGCCTCGGCCCGGTCCGTCACCGGGTGCAGCCTGAAGAGAGCGTCGAGGTCGAGCCGCGTGCCGTCGTAAACATACTCCCGGTCCAGGGTAAGCACACACGCCTCGCGCACGTCGAGCCCGGCGCCGCGCAGCACCCGGAGCTGGACGGCGGTATCGAGGACGAAGATGTCCTTGAGCCGGGTTGTCGATTTGACTTCCGTCAGGCGCCAGCCGCCGCCGGGCAGGCGCTCGATGATATCGGCGCGGACCAGGACGCCCCGATGCCGGAACGCCGCCTCGAACAGGGCCGGCGCGGTTCCGGCCTCCAGCACCCGGCGCGTTTCCTCGAGCGCCTGCCCGACATGGCGGTGATCGTGCGCCACGAGATGGCCGCCGCGAATGCGCCGGCACGCCAGTTCCCCGACCTCGTGCCCGGCCTCGAAGACCGCCTGGAGCGCATCATCGGCCGGCGCCGCCAGATCGCGCCGATAGCTGTCGTACCAAAGACGCAGATGGCATTGCGTTCCGGAAATGTAGCGGGACTTGGAGAGGGCGGATTCCCGCGTCATTCGGCCTTCTACGTCCTCCGGGGGTCTTCCTCCCCAGCCTGTCTTGTCCATTTTCTGAGATAGTTTGCGAACAGGAGGCCGAGATCGCCGCGATCCTCGACAATATCCGCAACGCAATCGAAACTTATATTTGTAACATCGTTTCCATTTGGATGCTTCCCGCCGGGCGTAATGTAAACGATCTCGATTTCCGATGGAAGATTTTCAATAGCGGCGGTAGATACGCAATTAAATGCCTCACTCCAGCCCGATTTACCTTTCGGGAATGTCTTTTCATATAATCTATTTCGCCCACTATCGGGTATATATATCAGGCCAAGTTTCTCAAGATTATGAATGAGGTGAATATATTTTCCTTTGTGATCGGTTGTTCTGCATATATCGAGGATACCGTCCAGGACAGCACAAAGGCCGGCCTTCCGGGCGCAGCGTAGATAATTGAGCTGCTCTTCTCTGAATGAGCGATGATCCGTCTTCAGTTCAACAAGATACGCCTTCGCATGATCCTTTCGAAATGCTGCATAATCTACGTTTACCGATAAGTTATTGTAAGTTTCTTTTTGATGGTAACACTTACCTTTCTCATACAATGTTTTCTTTTGCAACGGAAATTCTGGAATAATTGAGTAGCCCGACAAGATATCGGGCAGAAACAATCCGAAGAACGGCGCAAGCGTCGGCTCAAGCCTATAGAAGGGAAGGTGCCGCCATTGATCCAGAGTACGGAAGACGTCGCCAAGGGCCGGAGGGTTTCGACCGGTCATGCCATTTCCTTCCGCGGTCGGCGCGGCGCACGGACGTTCCCGCGCGCTGGGGGTCGACGCTCATTCTGGACCCCATTTTCCGGCCCGGCAATGCGCTGCCGCTTTCTCCGTCTTCCGGATTCGCCCGCAAAACCCAGAAACCGCGAAAACAGGGCCGCCGGCCCGGTCCTTCTGCTTCCGCAAAGGAGTCCCCCGGACGGAAACGCCGACAAAAAGTGCTTGACGCCTGGATAGGAACATTATATGAACAACTGCGTCTTCAGCCGGAGGTTTGCCGTGGTCCGGTCCGGCGCCGCGCCGTCAAACGGAGAGGCCGGCGTGCAAAAAAACACTGTATATAGAACGGTCAGTCTTAGCGAATTGCGGAAAAAACGGGGCAGCGGCGCAGAGCGAACAGCGAGGCCATCGCTGCGAATCGCGATGGACCATGACAGAACATGACATTTCCTGACACATCCGCCGGCCCTTACCCCGACCGGGCGCACGCCTCACCCGTCATCCCGACCGACCGCAGGGAGCGGAGGGATCCCGGCTCGGCCTGTCCAACAGGCACCGGATGCCGGCGACGGGATTCCTCCACTTCGCCCCGGATTCGATCCGGGGCGCCGGTCGGAATGACGGGAGGGGGTGAAGCGAACGCCCAATGCCGAAACATGACATTTCATGACATGCCGGATACCCCCGGCCGCCGCCCATCCGCCGCCGGGCCGTTCCCGCCGCCGCTTTCCCCGGTGTCCGGGTTTTGCGGAGGAATTCGAAGAAGGGCCGTCTGGACTTCAAAAAGGCTTGGAGCGCCAATGACCGCAGTGCGGTCGGACACGAGCGCCTCGATGAACGCCGGTCCTTCGCGCTCCTGCATCGGGATCGCAACGACAGCCGGCGAATCGATAACCATTATTTTGGCAGGCTGTTTTCGTCGTACGGTTCTTCAACCAGCTCCCGAGCCGGCTTTTCCGGATTTTTCCGGGGCAATTTTGAGACGCGGTCCACAATCTCCCGAACCGGGTAGTGACTCAGTTTGAATTCACCGCGCTTTGTTCACATTGACTCACGGGAGTCCATGATAGCACGCTTTCCCATCGGCAAACATGTCAGAGCGACGGCCTTTGTCGGGCCGCCTGCTCCATATAAGACCCTACGCGGAAAAGAGCGGGAGTCTCGCTCTGACGACTGTTTGGCGACCGGCCCGGCCCTGGTGCCGGGCCGCTGCGGCGGAGGGCGACATGGAAATCATCATCGTGATAATCGTCATCGTATTGGTGGCGGCGGCATAATTGCAGCGCGATTGCCAACCAAGCAGAGGAAGACATTGCGGCCTCAGAAGCGCTCCGCCTCGAATTGGAGGCAGAACTCAACCCGCCGCCGACCGATCGGCAACTGAACTTTATCGACGCCCTGATTGCCGAGCGCGAAGTCGATTTGGAGGATCTGGAAGAAGACCCCCAGACAATCGACGAGGCGGGCGAGTTGATCGAGCATCTGCTGACGCTTCCGCACCGGGAAGGCCGCGACACCTAACGGCTTGAGCTTGCGCTCGCGTTCCGTGGGACATTCCCATGTCAGCCGCTGTTCGATCGCCGTCTTTACGGCAGCCTCAATACTCTCCCCGGTCGCGTCGGCGAGCGCGCGGGCAAATCGGTCCGTCTCCGGATCTTCGATATTGAGCGTCATCGTTTCTTTCCGGTCCGCTTGCGGACGGAACGAAAGTAAGTCGCTCCCGGAATCCCTTCAACCGGCCATTAATTCTCCGGCGTATCGAAGCGCCAGACATAGCCGCGGTTCAGCGTGTCGTATTGCGGCGGCCATTCGACCTTGCCGTAGCCGATCTGGTCCATCTCGTAGGCCGCATGGCGGGTCCAGTAGGGATCGTACAGATGGGCCCGGGCGATCACGCAAAGGTCGGCGCGGCCGCCGGCCAGGATGGAGTTGGCGTCCTCGTAGGAGCTGATTGCGCCGACCGCCATGGTCGGCCTGTCCAGTTCCAGGCGGATGCGTTCGGCGAACGGTGTCTGGAACAGCCGGCCGTATTCGGGCACCTCGTCCGACACTACCTGGCCGGAGGAGGCATCGATTATGTCGGCGCCGGCGGCATAAAGCAGGTTGGCGACCTCCACAGCATCGGGCGGCGTGGTGCCCCCGGCTTTCCAGTCATGCGCCGAGATCCGCACCGAGATCGGTTTTTCCGCCGGCCAGACCTCGCGCACCGCCCGGAAGACCTCCAGCGGGAAGCGCATCCGGTTTTCCAGGCTGCCGCCATAGTCGTCGGCGCGGATGTTGGTCAGCGGCGACACGAAGGTGTTGAGCAGATAGCCGTGCGCCATATGGACTTCGAGCATATCGAAACCCGCCTGCTCGGCCCGCACCGCCGCCTGGCGATACTCCTCGACCACCCGGTCCATGTCCGCCCGGTCCATCTCCCGCGGCACCTGGCTGTGCGGTTTGTAGGGCAGGGGCGAGGCCGCCATGATCGGCCAGTTGCCGTCCGGCAACGGTTCGTCGAACCCTTCCCACAGGAGGGTCGTCGATCCCTTGCGCCCGGCATGGCCGAGCTGCAGGCCGATCTTCGCCCGCGTATACCGGTGCACGTAATCGGTTATCCGCTTCCAGCCGGCGACATGGCTATCGCTGTAGATGCCGGTGCAGCCGGGGCTGATCCGCCCCTCGCGGCTGACATTGGTCATCTCCGCGATCACGAGTCCCGCACCGCCCATGGCGCGGCTGCCGAGATGGACGAGATGCCAGTCGTCCGGCATGCCGTCTTCCGCGGAATACTGGCACATCGGCGAGACGACGACCCGGTTGTCCAGCACCATGTCGCGCAGCTTGAAGGGCGTGAACATGGGCGGCGGCGGCGGGCCGTCCGGCAGATTGACGCCCGACCGGTTGGCGGCGCCCGTGGCGAACCACTTGTCGACGCTCTCGACATAGTCCGCGTCGCGCAGGCGCAGGTTGCCGTGGCTGATGCGCAGGCTGCGGGTCAGCAACGAGAAGCCGAACTGGATCGGCTCCAGATTGTCGTAATAGCGCTCCGTCTCCTCGAACCAGCGCTGCGAAACCCGGGCCGAGCGCTGCAGGCTTTCCACCTGCGGCTTGTAGGTCTCCTCATACTGCGCGAGGCCCTTGCCGATATCGCCGGTCTCGAGGATCGCCCCGTGCAGGGCGATCGAGTCCTCCATCGCCAGCTTCGTGCCGGAACCGATGGAGAAATGGGCGGTGTGGACGGCATCGCCGGCCAGCACGACATTGTCGAACGACCAGTTATCGCAGGAAATGTTGGGGAACTGGCGCCAGTGCGACCGGTTCTTGACGATCTTCGCATCGCCGATATAGGGGCGCATGAGATCGGCCACATAGGCCACCGTCGCGTCCTCGTCGGTGGCGTCCAGACCGGTGTTGGCAAAGGTCTCGTCGCTGCATTCGATGATCAGCGTCGACATGTCCTGGACGTAGCGGTAGCAGTGCGTCCGCCACAGGCCGTGGTCGCTCTCGATGAAATGGAAGGTGAAGGCGGGGAAGTTGAAATTCGAGCCGAGCCAGACGAAGCGGTTGGGCGGGAAATCCAGCTTCGGCCCGAATCTGTCCGCCCAGCGTTCCCGAGCGACCGAATTGACGCCGTCCGCCGCATAGAGCAGGTCGCAGTCCCGTAGCGTTTCCGGATCGTCGATCCGCTCCTCGAACCGCATCTCGATCCCGAGTTCCCGGCATCTGTCCTGCATCAGCAGCAGCATCTTGACCCGGGACATGCCGGCAAAGCCGTGGCCGGTGGACTTCAGCACCTGACCCTTGATGTGGATGTCGATATCGTCCCAATGCTCGAACGACCGCATGATCGCCTCATGGGTCGGCGCGTCGGCCTCGCGGAAGCCTTCCATGGTCCGGTCAGAGAAGACGACACCGAAGCCGAATGTATCGTCGTGGCGGTTCTGCTCGTGGATCGCGATCTGCGCGTCCGGGAAGGATTTCTTCATCAGAATCGCGAAATAAAGGCTTCCCGGCCCGCCGCCGAGGCAGTTGATCTTCATGCTCTTCCCTGCGTTGTCCCGGACAAGGGCAACGCCCCTGTCCGGGTGACGGTGTCGGTTTCGGTAGTGCTGTAATACCTGCGACAGTGGGGCCGCCGGGCCCGGCGATCCGGATCATTGCACCCGGATGCCCTTCGCGCGCGCCTTTTCGTCTTCCATCTGGCGCAGCTTGAAGCGCTGGACCTTGCCGGTCTCCGTGCGCGGTAGATTTTCCACGAACTCGATGGCGCGCGGATATTTGTAGGGCGCGATCTCGGCCTTCGCGAAGTCCTGCAGTTCTTTCGCGGTCGCAGCGCCTGCGTCGGCAGGATCCCGCAGAATCACGAAGGCCTTGACGATGCGGCCGCGCTGCTCGTCAGGCGCGCCGACCACGGCGCAATCCTTGACCTTGGGATGATCCAGCAGCGCATCCTCGACCTCCGGGCCGCCGATATTGTAGCCGGCGGAAACGATCATGTCGTCGGCCCGGGCGACATACCAGAAATAGCCGTCGCCATCCTGGCGGTAGCGGTCGCCCGGCAGGTTCCAGCCGTTGACGACATAGCCGCGCTGCCGTTCTTCGTTGTCGAGATATTTGCAGCCGGTCGGGCCCCGGGTCGCCATCAGGCCTTCGCACGGCGGCTCGAGGATATTGCCGGCCTCGTCCACGATGCAGGCTTCGTAGCCGGGGATCGCCTTGCCGGTGGCGCCGGGCCGTATGTCGTCGCCCTCCGCCGAAACGAAAATGTGGATCATCTCGGTCGAGCCCAGCCCGTCGATGATCCGGATGCCGGTTGCGGCCCTGAAGGCCTCGAACGTGGGCAGCGGCAAGGTTTCGCCGGCCGACACACATTGTGTGAGAGATTCCGGAGCGCCGCCGCTTTCCGCGATCCGGTCGGCGAGCGCGCGGAACATGGTCGGCGCCGTGTAGAGCGTCGTGCAGCGGTAGTCGCCGATCAGCTGCAGCAGGCGGTCCGGGTCCGGCGGTCCGGGATAGAAGACCACCGACGCGCCGGTGCGCATGGGAAACAGCAGCTGCGCGCCGAGGCCGAAGGTAAAGGCGAGCGGCGGCGTGCCGACATAGATATCGTCCGGCGACGGCCGGTAGACATGTTTCGGGAAGCAGTCGCACATCGCGACGATATCGCGATGGAAATGCATGGTGCCCTTGGGCTGGCCGGTCGTGCCGGAGGTAAAGGCGATCAGCCCGACATCGTCTGCGGCGGAATCGACATTGTCGAAGCCGGCCGGTTTGCCGACCATCGCCGTATCGAGATCGGCGGCCGGATCCGAAGCGTCGCCGAGCGGCGAGAAGAATTTCACCTGCTCAAGGATCGGCGCCCGCGCCATGGCGCCGTCGCCCTCCGCCCGCAAGTTGATATCGCACAGGAAATGGCGGATTTGTGCCTTTTCCGCCATGTAGGCCAGTTCGCGGGCGCGCAGCAGGGGCATGGTCGCAACGACGATCCCGCCGGCCTTCAGCACCGCCATCCAGCAGGCCGCCATCATCGGGTTGTTCGGGCCGCGCAGCAGCACGCGGTTGCCGGTTTCCAGGCCCATATCCTCGACCAGAACCCGGGCGACGGCATCGGCCTTCGCCTTCAGGTCGACGTAGCTCCAGATTTCGCCGCCATAGTGGATGCAAGGCCGGCCGGCCCAGCCCATATCGGCCACGGCCTTGTCGAGCAACTCGACTGCCGCGTTCATCCGGTCCGGATAGGCCGCCAGTTCCGGCAGGCCCGAAAAGTCGAAGTCCGGCAACTGCTCCTTCGGCGGCAGACGATCTTGCGCGAAAGTGTCCTTGTAGCCGGTAGCGCCGCCGGGGATCTTAGCCATGGGCGGCCACCGTCTGGCCGGCGATCACCAGTTTCTGCACTTCGCTGGTGCCCTCGTAAATGCGCAGGGCGCGGATCTCGCGGTACAGTTCCTCCACCTTCTGGCCGACCGCCACGCCCTGTCCGCCGAATATCTGGACGGCTTCGTCGACCACCTGCTGCGCCGCCTCCGTGGCGAATAGTTTGGCCATCGAGCTTTCGCGGGTGACGCGGATGTTCTTCACATCCTTGGTCCAGCCGGAGCGGTAGACCAGCAGCGCCATGGCATCGACCTTGACCGCCATCTCGGCGATCTTGGCCTGGATAAGCTGGAACTCGCCGATAGTCCGGCCGAACGCCTTGCGGGTCTGCGAATAGGCGACGGCTTCGTCCAGCGCCCGGCGCGCCATGCCCAGGGCGGCGGCGCCGACGGTCGTCCGGAAAATGTCGAGGTTGGCCATCGCAATCTTGAAGCCTTCGCCCGGGCTGCCCAGCAGATGGCTGGCCGGGACGCGGCAATCGTCGAAGGCCAGTGTCGCCAGCGGATGGGGCGCCATGACATCGATCCGGCCGGCGACGCTGAATCCCGGATTGTCGGCATCCACAACAAAGGCCGACAGCCCCTTGGCGCCCGGCGCCTCGCCCGTCCGGGCGATCACCACATAATGGTCGGCGATGCCGCCGTTCGAGATCCAGGTCTTGGTGCCGTTCAGGACGAAATGGTTGCCGTCGAGCTCGGCAGTCGTCTCGATCGCCGCGACATCCGATCCGCCCTGGGGTTCCGACATCGCCAGGGCGGCAATCCGCTCGCCGGTCCCCGCCCGCGGCAGGTATTCGGATTTAAGCTCGTCCGAGCCGTAGAGCGTAATCGCCCCGGTGCCCAGCCCCTGCATGACGAAGCTGAAATCGGCGAGCCCCAGATAGTAGCCGAGGATTTCGCGGCCGAGCGCGATGGAGCGGACATCCAGCGCTTCGTTCGCGCCGCCATAGGCCGCCGGCACCGTGAGTTTCAGCCAGCCGGCCTCGCCCAGCATCCGGACCAGACGCAGACAGATGTCGTCGACATCCGTCTTGCCGAGGACCTCATGCTCCATCGGGCGGATGTTGGCTTCCGCCCAGGCGCGAAGGTCGGCCGCCAGCTGCCGGTGACGGTCGTCGAGGAATGGCCAGTCGAGATAGGTCGAATCCGGCATCAGCTGCCCTCGAACACCGGTTTTTCCCGCGCGACGAAGGCGTGGTAGGCGCGGTGATAGTCCTGGGTCTGCATACAGATGGCCTGGGCCTGGGCTTCGGCCTCGATATACTGCTCAAGGCTCATGTTCCATTCCATGTCCAGCATCTTCTTGGTCATGGAATTGCCGAAAGTCGGCCCGTCCGCGAGCCTCCTGGCCAAGGCCTGCGCCGTGGCCAGCAGTTCGCCGCTCTCAACCAGCCGGTTGTAGAAACCCCAGCGCTCGCCCTCCTCGCCCGCCATGGCGCGGCCGGTGTAGAGCAGTTCCGCCGCCCGGCCCTGGCCGATAATCCGGGGCAGGATCGCGCAGGCGCCCATATCGCAGCCGGCCAGGCCGACCCGGTTGAACAGATACAGGACCTTGGCTTCCGGCGTCCCGAAGCGGATATCGCAGGCCATGGCGATCGCGCCGCCGGCGCCGGCGCAGATGCCGTCGATCGCGCCGATCACCGGCTGCGGGCAGGTTCGGATCGCCTTCACGAGGTCGCCGGTCATGCGGGTGAAGTTGAGCAGGCCCGGCATGTCCAGATCGAGCAATGGGCCGATGATTTCGTGGACATCGCCGCCAGCGCAGAAATTGCCGGCGGCGCCGGTAACGACCACCGCCCGCACATCCTCGGCGTAGGTCAGCGCCCGGAAAGTGTCGCGCAGTTCGGCATAGCTTTCGAAAGTCAGCGGGTTTTTCTTTTCCGGCCGGTTCAGGGTGATCGTGGCGACCTTGCCGTCCACCTCCCACTTGAAATGAACCGGCCGGTAGTCGGCCGCCAGCGATGGCGAGGTGTCTTCCAGCATCTGGCCGAAAGTGCGGCCGTGACGCTTCAGCATGTCGGTTTCGGGCATCGGCTTCCTCGAGGGGTGTTGCGGACCAAACGGCGTTCAGCCGCCCGCCGCCCTGTCTTGCAGTTGATCCTTCAGGCGGCCAAGCAGGGATTGAAGCTGGCGCAGGTCCGAACGCTTCATGGCGCCCAGCTTTGCCGCAATCACCGCCTCGTGGTTCGGCAGCATCTCCCGAAAGGCTGCTGCGCCTTCCGGGGTCAGCTTCACTATTGCAGCGCGCCGGTCGCTCGGCATCGGCGTGCGCCGGACCAGGCCTTCTTCGACCAACCGGTCGATCAGGCCGGTGACGTTGCCCCTGGTAACCATGAGCCGGCGGGAGAGTTCGCCCATCGTCAGGCCCGCCGGCGCACGCTCCAGTTGCGATAGCAGATCGAAGCGTGGCAGCGTCATGCCGAAGGCGGCGCGCAATTCATGGCGGACATCCTGCTCGATCCGGTTGGCGCAGGACAGCAGGCGCAGCCAGACCCGCAATTCCAGCTTGTCGTCGGCGGTTGCTGCCGTTTCGCGATCGACGGCGCCGGCCGGTTTGACTTCGCCGTCCATTACATGACCTCGCCGCCCGCGACCGGCATCGACTGGCCGGTGATCGAGCCGCTGCCGGGCCGCGCCAGCCAGACGACCGCACTGGCGACCTCGGCGGGATCGATCAGGCGCCCCTGGGGATTGCTCTGCGCCAGTTGCGCCCGTGCCGCTTCGGCATCCATGCCGGTCTTCTCGACGATGTTGGCGATGGTGTCGGCGGTCATATCGGTCTCGACATAGCCGGGGCAGACGGCATTCACCGTAACGCCGGTCCTGGCCGTCTCCAGCGCCAGGGATCGCGTGAGGCCGACCACGCCGTGTTTCGACGCGACATAGGCGGAAACGTACCGGTAACCGACCAGACCGGCCGTCGAAGCGATGTTGATTATCCGGCCGTAACCAGCCGCTGTCATGGCTGGCAGAACCTGCCGGATGCACAGGAAGGTGCTCAGCAGGTTAATTTCCACCATGCGCATGAAGAATTCGGTCGTCGTGCGCTTGAAGGGCGCGCTGTCGCCGCGCCCGGCATTGTTGACCAGAATCGAAATCGGACCGCGTTCGGCAGCGGCCTGCGCGAAAGCCATCTCGACGGCGGCCTCGTCGGTCGCATCGGCCGCGACGATTCCGGCAGCGACGCCGAAGCGCCCGGCCAGATCGGCTTGCTTGGCCTCCAGTGTGGCGGCAGTCCGTCCCAGCACTGTCAGAGAGGCGCCATGGGCCGCCAGCGCATCGGCAATTGCCGCGCCGATGCCCCGGCCGCCGCCGGTAACCAGGGCATGCTGTCCTTTGAGCAGATCGGAATGGAGAGCGGTCATCGCGGCGGCGCTCGTTGACTGTGGCAAAAGCAGGAGGGAGGCAGGGACAACCGGGGCAAAGCGGCTGAAACAGGGGGCTGGACAGCCGAAAATTAGTTTAGATATAAAATATTCAGACCTAAAATTTCTGTCCACCCCTTTGTTACCAGGAGCGACCGATATGCAAATCCTGCAGCCTCCCGGCTGGCCGCGCGCCAAAGGCTATTCCAACGGCGTTGCCGCCAGGGGGACCATGGTCTTCGTCGCCGGCGAGATCGGTTGGGATCCGGCGACCGAAAAAGTCGTAGCCGACGACTTTACCGCGCAGTTCCGCCAGGCTCTGGAGAATACGGTCGCCATCCTGAAAGAGGCCGACGCCCGGCCGGATCATATCGTCCGGATGACCTGGTTCATCACCGACAAGAAGGCCTATCTGGACGATGCCCGCGCCGTCGGCCAGGCCTGGCGCGACATCATCGGCCGCCACTATCCCGCGATGGCCGTGATCGAGGTCAAGGGCCTGATGGAGCCGGGCGCGATGGTGGAAATCGAAACGACAGCGGTGATCCCGGATTGATCTCCGCCCCGATGCCCATATGGCGCCCGAACCCGGCAGCGCGATATCGGGGGCCGTGCGCTCGTTTGGCATTGAACCGCCCCGCCGCCTACGCCAAAATCGGCATCCGGAACCGTCGTTGAAGGGCGATCCGGCAGGCCCCATCTCAAGGCGGTGATTGAGAGAAGAAAGGCCACGGGCGGACCGATGCAGGACATCATCCGGGCAGTGCTGGCCGCGAACAGCGAATTCTACCGCATCTTCCAGGAACGGGATATCGACGCGCTGGAGGATTTGCTGGCGGTCCGCTCGCCGGTCGCCTGCATCCATCCCGGCTGGGACATCCTGACCGACCGGGAGGAAGTGCTGAACAGCTGGCGGCAAATCCTCTCCCACCAGCAGGATGTCGCCATCGAGTGCCGGGACGCCACCCCCTACGTCTTTGACGATGTCGCCATTGTCCTGTGCCATGAGCATCTCGGCGGCCATGTGCTGGCGGCGACCAACATGTTCCGGCACGAGGAAGGCGAATGGCGCATGATCCACCATCAGGCGAGCCCCACGGCAGTGTCGATGGAGGAGGCCGAAGAGCAGGAAATCGCCCCCTCGACGCGGCGGCTGCACTAGCGGACCTGTTCTTTCAGGCCGGACCGTCAGCCGACCGAATCTTCGCATGACCCGATCTGGACAATTCGGTATAATAGTTCGGTAACCAGCCCCGATTCGTCGGACATTCGAAGGGACCTGCCGACCATGAGGCCAAAGAAGAAAGACCAGTTGGTCGAGACAGCGATCCGTTTGTTCTGCCGCCACGGCTATCACGCCACCGGTATCGACACGATCCTGGCGGAAGCCGGTGTCGCGAAGATGACGCTGTACAACAATTTCGGCTCCAAAGAGGCGTTGATCCTGGCGGCCTTGGAGAAGCGGGACGAAGAGCATATCGCCTGGCTGATTACCGAAACCCGCGCCCGCGCGACCGCGCGGGAAGACCGGTTGCTCGCCCTGTTCGATGCGCTGGACGCGTGGTTCGCCAGCGACGAATTTCATGGCTGCCCTTTTCTGAAAGCCTCCGGCGAGTTCGAGGATCAGGGCGATCCGATCCATCGGGCGGCGCTGACGCACAAGGGCCGATTGCTGGCCTTGATCCGCGACATGGCGGAAGCCGCCGGCGTGGCGGAACCGGCGCAGCTGGCCGGGGAAATCTACATGCTGGTCGAAGGCGCCACGGTCGTCGCCCAGCTCACCGGGGATCGCTCCACCGCCGTCCGGGCCCGGCAGGCCGCCGAAACATTGCTCGCCGCCGCCTGACTCCGGATGCCGGCGGCTGGTCTCGCGTGTCGCGCGCGTCCCGCTTCGCCGGTCGGCAGGTGCAGCGTTTCCCGACATTGAAACGTATCCGGTTTCCAGCGGGTGTTGTCGCGATTGCCGGCGCCGCCATCGGAATTGCCTTGCCGCTTCCGTTCGGCGGGGCAACGGCACAGACCGCGACCGTAGCGCGGAGCGAAGCCGGCGCCGGCATGGTATGCGTCGGGACCCGGGGATACGGTGTCGCCTGCCTGCGGAACGGGGCTTGGGTGCGCTGGACCCGGAAAGGCACGCAGCTGGCCTCGGATTTCATTTACGCTATCGCGGCCTGCCACGGCCGGATCCTGGTTTCGGCGGGCCGGTGGCTCCATGAGTTGGACCGCGCGGGCCATGGCGCGATGCACTGGACCCCCGACGGTCCCGCAAGGCGCATCGCCTGCGATCCCAAGGGCGGGTACTGGACTACCGCCAACCGCACGCTGGCGAAATGGACGGGCCGGACGTGGCGCATGTACAACATCGACAGGGTGCTGAAGGCCGCCCGGGCCGGATGGATCGACGACCTAGCAGTCGAGCGTAACGGCAACCTCTGGGTCGTGGCCGGGGGCCGGGTCGCGGCCCGGTTCGACGGTAACGGCTGGAAGCAGTTCACCGCAAAATCCGGCCTGCCGGCACGGTGGCGTCTCACCGGAGTCCATGTCGGGCGCGGCGGGCACCTATGGCTGGCGCACGATCTCGGTCTGGCTCTGAAAAGGGGCGGCGGTTGGCAAAACATAGCCGGGCCCGGCAGCGCCCGTGTCTTTGCCGATGCGCCGGACGGCGCCCTGTGGCTGGGGTATCTCGACCGGGTCACCCGTTTCCAGGACGGCTTCTGGACCCGGTACCGACTGAGCGGTGATGTCAAAGGGCTGGCCGCAGGCGACGATGGCCGGATCTGGGCTGCGACACGCTACGGACTGGGTGTCCATGACGGCAAGCTGTGGCGCTGGCGCCGCATGGCCAACTCCGGGCTTCCTTCCAACGATCTGGCGGGAGTGGCCGTGCTCGGCACAGGCTCCCCGCTGCCGCCGCCGCTCGCCAGACCGCAGGGCAGCCTGACGTTCCGCCTGGTGTCGGAATCCGGCAGCGCCCTCGTCCGGGCCCGTGTCGACCTGTGCGCCGCCCCTCCCGGCAGGGTCATGCGCGGCGGCCGTTCGCCCTGTCATGGGCGACCGTTGCATCGGATTTCGAAAACCGACGCGATCGGCCGGGTTTCATTCGAAAAGTTGCCGCCGGCCGACTACTATCCGGCGATCCTGCCGCGCGACGGCAGGCAGTGGCTGATCGGTTTCAGTCCGCAGCGCACGCGTGTCGCGGCGGGGCAGCAAGCCGACGCGGGCATCCTGCGCCTGCGCGCCTCCGGCCGCTGATGTCGGTCGCCTCAGCCAATTCTGAAACAGTTCGTTGACTTGTGGTACAGTTTCGGTAATCGATTTCAGAATATACCGAAATAAGAGGTCGCCATGGAACTCTCGCCGGTCATGGAATCCTTCATCCTCCATTGGGGCGAAATGGGCACGCGATGGGGGTTGAACCGCACGGTCGCGCAGATTCATGCGTTGCTATTCGTCGCCGGCAGGCCGATGCCGGCAGATGAAATAGCCGATACCCTGAAGGTCGCCCGTTCGAACGTCAGCACCAGCATACGGGAATTGCAGTCCTGGGACCTGATCGGCCGGACCCACGCGATCGGCGATCGCCGCGACCATTTCGCGGCCGAAGCCGACCTGTGGACCATGGCGGCGAGAATTGCGGAAGAGCGCAAGAAACGGGAGATCGACCCGACGCTGGCCGCTCTGCGCGATTGCCTGCAGGACGCGCGCACGGACGCCGGGATCGACAAGGAGGCCGTCGCCCGTCTCCAGGCGATGCACGACTTTCTGGAAGCGGCGAGCGGCTGGTACGAGGATGTCCGGGAGCTGCCCCGATCGAAGCTCGAAACGCTGATGAAAATGGGGTCGAAGGTGGCCAGACTTGCGGCGCCGGCCAAGAAGCCGAAGAAGAAAAAGGGCAAAGACTGAGCCCGAATCGGTCCGGCAGTCCCGCCGCCGTTGAACAGGAACAGAAAACTCCATGGCTGAATCCCCGACCGTCCTCGTCGAGACCCGTGGGCGGATTCGCATTGTTACGATCAATCGCCCCGAAGTCCGGAACGCGGTCGATCCGGCCACCGCGGATGCCCTGCGCAACGCTTTCACGGCCTTCGGCGCCGATGACACGGTCGATGTCGCCGTCTTCACCGGAACCGACGGCGCCTTCTGCGCCGGCTACGATCTCAAGGCTTTTTCCGGTTCGAAAGGCGATATCCCCTACGAGCCGGAAGGCGTCGGCCCGATGGGCCCGTCGCGGTTGCTGCTCGACAAGCCGGTGATCGGGGCGGTCGAGGGGCCGGCCGTTGCCGGCGGCCTGGAACTGGCGCTGTGGTGCGATATGCGCGTCGCGGCGGAGGATGCGTTCTTCGGCGTCTATTGCCGGCGCTGGGGCGTGCCATTGATCGACGGCGGCACCGTTCGCCTGCCGCGCCTTATCGGCCACAGCCGGGCGATGGACATGATCCTGACCGGCCGCCCGGTGCGCGGCCGCGAAGCGCTGGAGTTCGGACTGGCGAACCGCCTGGTCCCGAAAGGCACTGCCCTGGAGGCGGCTGTCGCGCTCGCCGAAGAGCTGGCCCGCTTTCCGCAGCTTTGCATGCAGACCGACCGCATGAGCGCCATTCGGCAATGGGGCCTGCCGATTGAGGATGCGCTGCGCTTTGAAGGCCGGGAAGGCGTCGCGCCGCTCGAAGAGGAGGCGCTCGCCGGCGCCGGCCGCTTCGCCGGCGGCAAGGGCCGCAGCGGCGCCTTCGATGACATCTGATCTCCGATTTTCGAACTGCGAAACTCGATCCCCGTGCAGCGGTCGCCGGCCGCCGGAAAGAGTCCATGCCGTCTAAAACGAGAAACTTCACGCTGTCCCGCGAGCTCGGCCATCCGCGCGAGCGCCATTCCGGCAAACCGATCACGCCGAGAGACGCGGCGACGCTGATCCTGGTCCGCCACGGGCCGGACGGCCCGGCCATCCTGATGGGCCAGCGTTCGCGCCGGGCGAAATTCGTTCCCGGCTCTTTCGTCTTCCCGGGCGGGCGGCTCGATTCGCACGATTGGGAAGCGGAGCCGGCGACGTCCCTGTCGGCGCCGGCGGCCAAGATGGGCTTGCGCGGCAAGGCCGCCAAGGCAACCGCCCTGGGCATGGCGGCTGTCCGGGAGACCTTCGAGGAAACCGGCCTGCTGCTGGCGGCGGACGGCGATGTCGGCGATGCAGACGACGAGACCTGGCGGGAGATGCGCGCGCTGGGCAGGGCGCCGGACCTGTCGCGCCTCACCTACATCGCCCGGGCGATCACCTCGCCCTACAGCCCGATCCGCTTCCACGCCCGCTTCTTCATGGCGCTCTACCGGATGGAAGATGGCGACCTGGGCGGCTCCGGCGAACTGTCCGACCTGCAGTGGATCCCGCTCGCCCGGGCCGCGGACTATGCCATTCTCGACGTCACCCAGTTCATGCTCGGCGAAGTCCGGCGACGGCTCGAAGAGCCCAATGCCGAGACCGTGCCATTGTTCGCCTACCGCCTGGACAAGCCGTTCGTGCGCTACGACTAGGTCAATTTTCTCAATCAGCGGCAAAAGGGATTAATCTTCCAATTTGCCCACCAGGATAATTATGATTCCCGATAGACGTTTTCTTTCTCTTCAAAACTTCGATACGAACTTGGTCAAGTTGGTAAGGTCCGTACAGAATAAGATCTCTCCACCGACTAGATGAATAATTGTAGCCTCCGGCACATTGTTCACATCCATCCTTATACCATTCGATATATTCTTTGTGCAACAGATGAGGTCTAAGCTTGTACATGTATAACTCCTCGAATTTTGGATCGTACAACCACGGTTCCCCAAAGTACAAACCATGCACCCATTTTTCTAGAGGACGTGCAGAAAATTTCTCTATCAAGAAATTTCCCTCCTGCCCAAAATCAATAGGCTCCGCTCGATCTAGGTATTTGGGTTGCAGAAATGGAATCCAGATGACCGCTACTCGTGCTCTAATGTAACTTCTCGTACGTTCTTCTAATTCGTTGTAGTCGACGGAAGAATGTTGAAGTTCAATTGAGAAACGATTTCCAATCGGCGACCAGACTAAGACATCAGCTCGCTTATCATTTGGCAGTGAAGGAACAATATGTTCCACTTCCGCAGCTAATCCGCGGCGAACAAATTCACTTAGGAACAATTCTTTCGCTTTTAAGTGCTGTAGAGTTTCTCCTTTGCTTTCTCGTATTCTACCCTTTCTCAAGATTAACTTTATACTACAATCCGCATACCGATAGAGCATTTTCGATTTTGCATAATACATCCATGGATTTCCGTAAGTGATGAACCCGTTCGTATTCTACCCTTTCTCAATCCGATTAGATCTTTATACCTACAATCCGGCAAAAATATTCCGGCCCTTTCTCCGCTAGTCTCGCTTCAACTCTTTCTCCGTTATGCAATGCAACCAACATTCCCCAGGTTTCTCCAGTTCATGATTCCAGTGTTGCTATCCTAAGGTTATGCCGGTTGGAAAATTCGATTTCAGCGCACGCAGTCACAGCGGTTGCGCCTCCCTCAGGATGCGGTCGCGTATTGCCGGATGGAGACCGTTTTCGGTCACGACCTCCACCCGGCGGTCCAGGAGATCTTGCACATCCGTCAGAAGGGCGCCGAGCGCGAGGCCCGTTTTGTCCGGGGGCAGCGAAACCAGCAAATCGACATCGCTCGCATCGCCGGCGTCGCCCCTCGCCATGGACCCGAACACCCGGACGTCGCCGACGCCGTGGCGTGCGGCGAGCGCGAGGATCTCGGCGCGGTTGGTTTCGATCAGCGGATGCATCGCAATCTCTTCATGTTTCGCGCGCAGGCCCGGATGGGCCGGCGTCGCCGCGTCCCGGCGGGCGCCGCGCCCTGGCGGCTCTCCGCTGCGCGTATCGGCAAGAACGCCGGAATCGCCGGCGCCCGGCCGTTGAGGCCCGCGGCTGGCATTATACCGGAAAGGCAACCTTCGTGCGCTACGATTGATGAAGGGCCCGGCCCGCGGTTTTGACCGCCCTCAAGCCAGCCGGAATACCGCGCCGGTGCCGAGTTCGCCTTCAGCGCGCACCCGTTCCTTCTCGACCAGCCAGACGAGATGCGACAGCACCGAGCGCGCCGCCGCGGGATACATGGCGGGCGGAACGTCGTTGGCGTACATACGGGGCACCATATCCGCGATGGCCGTCATACCATCCCCGAGGCAGGCGAGTACCTGCGCTTCCCGGCCCATCCGGTGGCCCTTTAGCGCCGGGACGAAGGCGCCCGGATCGCGAATCGGTGCGCCGTGGGTTGGCCAGTAGATGGCGTCGTCCCCCCTCTCGCCACGCGCGATCAGCTTGTCCAGGCTGGCGACATAGTTCGCCATGTCGCCGTCGGGCGGCGAGACGATGGTGGTCGACCAGCCCATGACATGGTCGCCGCTGAACAGCGCATTCTCCTCCTTGAGGTGAAAGCACAGATGGTTCGAGGTGTGGCCCGGTGTAAGGACGGCCTCGACGGTCCAGCCGTCGCCCTCGATCACGTCGCCGTCTTTCGTCACGATATCCGGCACGAAGCTCTCGTCGCCGCCGGCTTCGACCACGGCGCCGGCCTCGATCCGGCCGCCGCCGTGCGGGCCGAAGCCGTAGGTCGGCGCCGTCCATTCGCCCTTCAGCGGCGCGGCGGCCGGCGAATGGTCCCGATGCGTATGGGTGATCAGGATATGGGTGATCGTCTCGCCGCGCAGGGCATGCTTCAAGGCGTCGATATGGGCGGACAGCAACGGACCGGGATCGACAACGGCGACCTTGCCGCGCCCGATGATATAGGTGCCGGTGCCGTGGAAGGTGAACGGCCCGCCGTTCGGCGCGATCACCCGGCGGATCGTCGGCGAGACCGCTTCGATCCGGCCGTATTCGAAATCCAGTTCCCTGTCGAAGGGGATGCCGTCCGCCATCTGTTGCTGTCCGGTCTGCCGCTGGTCGAGCGGCACACTAACGGCGGAGCGGCACCGGGACAACGATTCGCGAATTGCGATCCGGCGTTTCTCCCGCCGAACCGCGCGTCTCGATGTCCCCGCTCTCGTTCCCGCCCCTATGCCGCTGGCAGGCATTCCTGAAAGGCGACCGGCGCGCCGGCGGGCGGGCCGGGCAATTCGTCGTCGCGCATGACGATGTTGCCCCGAACGACCGTGGCCTTGGGCCATCCGGTGACGGCCATGCCGTCGAACGGCGTCCAGCCGCAGCGGGTCTCCATCCAGCTGTTCGTGATCGTGCGGCGCGCCTTGAGGTCGACGACGGTGAAATCGGCGTCGTAGCCGAGCGCGATCCGGCCCTTGTTGGCGATGCCGTAAATCCGGTTCGGTCCGGCGCTGGTCAGGTCGACGAAGCGTTCGAGGCTGAGGCGCCCGGCATTGACATGGTCGAGCATCAGGGGAACCAGCGTCTGCACACCCGGCATGCCGGAAGGGCTTGCCGGATAGGGCCGGTCCTTCTCCTCCCTGGTGTGCGGCGCATGGTCGGAGCCGATCACGTCGATAACCCCGTCGGCCACGGCGCGCCACAGCGCCTCCCGGTGCCGGGCGTCGCGGATCGGCGGGTTCATCTGGGCATAGCTGCCCCACCGCTCATAGCATTCCGGCGCCGAGAGGGTGAGGTGCTGGGGTGTCGTCTCGACCGTCGCGATATCCTTCGCCGCCGCCAGCAGGGGAAGTTCCTCGGCTGTCGAGATGTGCAGCACATGAATTCGCCGACCGGTCTCGCGGGCGAGCGCCAGGATCCGTCGGGTCGCCAGCGCCGCCGCCTCGACATCGCGCAGATAAGGATGCTGCGCCGCTCCGGCCGCTGTTTCCAGCAGCGCCTTGCGTGCGTTCAGCCGGTCTTCGTCCTCGGCATGGATGGCGGCCCGGCGGCTGCCGCCGGCCAGCACCCGCCGTAGGGTTTCATCGTCTGCTACCAGCAGCGAACCGGTGGAGCTGCCCATGAAAATCTTGACGCCAGCGCTGCCCGGCAATCGTTCAAGCGCAGCCAGTTCGCCGGCATTCGCATCCGTCGCGCCGAGGAAGAAAGCATGGTCGCACCAGGCCCGCCCCTGCGCGCGGATCAACTTCTCCGCCAGCGCCTCGGCCGAATCGGTGTTCGGCGAGGTATTCGGCATTTCGAGGATCGCGGTAACGCCGCCCTTGACGGCGCCGCGGGTACCGCTTTCCAGATCTTCCTTGTGCTCCAGCCCCGGCTCGCGGAAGTGGACCTGGGTATCGATCGCGCCGGGCAGGACGTGCAGGCCGGAAGCGTCGAAACGCTCGGCGGCGGCGGCCCGGCCCAGATCGCCGATTGCCGCGATCCGCCCGTCCCGGACGCCGACATCGGCCGCCACGCGACCCATCGGCGTCATAACCGTGCCGCCGGCAATCGCCAGGTCGAAGGAATTCTCGTCCATGCCGTCATCCGTTTCCGCGGCCGCTCACGATACAGGGCCGCATCGAAGAGCGGCGCAGCCGGCTATACACAAGGCAGCCGGCCTGCGCCACCGAAGCTGCGCCACAAACGCAGGGCGGGCAGTCCGGGCAAAGCGTTGATCGCCCTTTCGTCGCATTTAGATAACAAGAGCCTGAAACCCGAATGAGCCCGCCGCGTATGACCGGATACCATATCGCCGACGACAGAGCGGTGCTGCGCGTTTCCGGCGCCGACCGGATCGACTTCCTCCAGGGCATCGTTTCGAACGACGTTGCCAAAGCGGGCAACGGGCGCGGCGTCTGGGCGGCGTTCCTCACCCCCCAGGGCAAATACGTGCACGATTTCTTTCTGGTTTCCGACGGCGAGACGATCCTGCTGGACTGCGAGAAGGAGCGGTCGGCCGACCTGCATAAGCGGCTGCGGCGCTACACGCTGCGCTCCGACGCACGTGTCGAACCGGCGGAAGACTTGGCCGTCGCCCTGGCATCGTCGGATCCGGGACCGGCCTCCGGTCTGACGGCCTGTTTTCCGGACCCCCGGAACGATCGCGCCGGTTTCCGCGCGATCGGCGACCCCGATGGGATCGAGCGGGCCATGGCCGCCGCCGGTCTGGCGACCGCCGGCCCGCAGGATTGGGACGGGCGCCGCGTGGCGCTGGGCTTGCCGGACGGCTCCCGCGATCTGGAGGTCGGCCGGTCGACGCTGGCCGAGGGCAACCTGGACCTGCTGGCCGGCATCGACTGGGAAAAAGGCTGCTGGATGGGCCAGGAGGTCACGGCCCGGATGCACTATCGCGGCCTCGCCAAGCGGCGCCTGACGCCGATGCGCGTGGCCGGCCCGATGCCAGCAGCCGGCGCAACGGTCGAGCGCAACGGCGTTGCGGTCGGCGAATGCCGCTCGTCGGCCGGCGGCCTCGTCATGGTCCTCGCCCGGACGGAGGCGATAAACGAGGCCGAGACCGGCTTGAGGTCCGGCGAAGCGCGCCTGCAACCCGCGCCGCCGGATTGGTTGAAAGCTGCGCTGAGCGAGGGCGGTGCGGCGTCCGGCGCGAGATAGTCGAAGCCGCGAGCAGCAATGCCGCGGACCCTCGCCCGTAATTCCGACCGGGCGGAGTACCCTTCAACGTCATTTCGACCGGAGCGAACCGCAGGTTCGCGGAGCGGAGAAATCTACGCTGCGCTCCGCCGATGCCGAACGGCGGTGCGCCGGGCCAAGGCACAGCAGGGTGCAGATTTCTCCACTTCGCGCCTCGCGGCGCTCCGGTCGAAATGACGGGCAGGTAATCGAGTATCCCGTCGAAACAAAAAAGTTTTTCCGCCCCGGACGATCGGTGGGAGATCCGGGGCGTATCAAGGGGGCGCCCAAACCAAATTTTCGGCTCAGGACTCGCTGCGCAAACGCGCCTGGGCCGCCGCCAGACGGGCGATCGGCACGCGGTAGGGCGAGCAGGACACATAATCCAGGCGGAGTTCTTCGCAGAAGGCGATCGACGCCGGATCGCCGCCATGTTCGCCGCAGATGCCGAGCTTGAGATCCGGACGCGCCGCACGGCCGCGCTCGGCGGCGATCCGCACCAGTTCTCCCACCCCCTCGATATCCAGCGAAACGAAGGGGTCTTTCGGCACGATGCCCTGCTCGACATAGGCCGGCAGGAAATTACCGGCATCGTCCCGGGACAGGCCGAAGGTCGTCTGGGTCAGATCGTTGGTACCGAAGCTGAAAAAGGCAGCTTCGCCGGCGATCTCGCCAGCCAGCAGCGCGGCGCGCGGCAATTCGATCATCGTGCCGACCAGATACTCGGTGCGGCAGCCGGTCCGTTCGGCGACCTCGGCCGCCACCCGGTCGATGACGGCCTTGAGCAGCGCGACCTCCTCCTTCGAGAAGGCCAGCGGGATCATGATCTCTGGCACGACCGGCCGGCCGGCATTCTGCTGGACCTCGGCTGCCGCTTCGAAGATCGCGCGCGCCTGCATCTCGCAGATTTCGGGGAAGGTAATGGCGAGCCGGCAGCCCCGATGGCCGAGCATGGGATTGGCTTCGTTCAGGCGCTGGATGCGGCGCCGGACCTCCCGCGCGCTCACCCCGGCCGCTTCGGCGACGCCGGCCAGTTCCGCCTCGCCATGGGGCAGGAACTCGTGCAAGGGCGGATCGAGCAGCCGGATCGTCACCGGCAGGCCGGCCATGATCCCGAACAGTTCGGCGAAATCCTGCCGCTGCATGGGCAGCAGCTTGTCCAATGCAGCACGCCGGCCCGCGGCGTCGTCGGCCAGAATCATCTCGCGCATGGCGACAATGCGGTCCTCGTCGAAGAACATGTGCTCGGTGCGGCACAGGCCGATGCCCTCCGCGCCGAATTCCCGCGCCGTGCGCACGTCGGCCGGCGTCTCGGCGTTCGTGCGCACCGCCATGCGGCGCAGATCGTCGGCCCAAGCCATGATGCGCGCGAAATCGGCGGACAGTTCAGGCTTGATCAATGGCACGCGGCCCAGCATGACCCGGCCGGACGCGCCGTCGATGGTGATCCGCTCGCCGGCCCGGACCGTCTTGCCGGCGCACAACATTTCCGCGGTTTCGTAGTCGACCCGGATATCGCCGGCGCCGCAGACGCAAGGCCGGCCCATCCCGCGCGCCACGACGGCGGCATGGCTGGTCGCCCCGCCCCGAGTCGTCAGGATTCCGGCTGCCGCGTGCATGCCGTGAATGTCTTCCGGGCTGGTCTCGACCCGCACCAGGATAACCTCCTCGCCGGCCTGCGAGCGGGCCACCGCCTCGTCGGCCGAGAAGACGACGATGCCCGTCGCCGCGCCCGGCGAGGCGGCCAGGCCGCGCCCGAAAATGGCGACATCGGCCGCCGGATCGAGCGTCGGATGAAGCAACTGGTCAAGCTGTGCCGGATCGAGCCGTGCGATGGCGCCGGCTGGATCGAGAATGCCTTCGTCGACCATGTCCACGGCGATCTTCAATGCCGCCTGGACGGAGCGCTTGCCGCTACGGGTCTGCAGCATCCAGAGTTTGCCGCGCTGCACGGTAAACTCGATATCCTGCATGTCCCGGTAATGGCGCTCGAGGACGCCGCGAATCCGGTTCAGTTCGGCGAACACATCGGGCAGCGCCTCCTCCATCGAAGGCAGATCGGGCCCGTACAGCGCGCGCCCGGCCACGGTGAGGTTCTGCGGCGTCCGGAGGCCGGCAACCACGTCCTCGCCCTGGGCGTTGACCAGAAACTCGCCGAAGAAGCGGTTGTCGCCGGTTGAGGGATCGCGGGTAAATGCGACGCCGGTGGCGCAATCGCCGCCCATATTGCCGAACACCATGGCCTGCACGTTGACCGCCGTGCCCCAGGCCGCCGGGATATCGTGCAGACGCCGGTAAGTGACAGCGCGGGCGTTCATCCAGCTGCCGAAGACGGCGCCGACCGCGCCCCAAAGCTGGGCATGCGGGTCCTGCGGGAAGGCCGCCCCGGTCTGTTCCTGCACGATCCGCTTGTAGAGTCCGACAAGCGCCTCGAGGTCGTCCGCGCCCAATTCGGTATCGAGATAGACGCCGCGCCGCTCCTTGATGTGCTCCAGCTCGCGTTCGAACGCGTCGTGATCGATGTCCAGCACGACAGTGCCGTACATCTGGATGAAGCGGCGGTAGCTGTCCCACGCGAAGCGGGCATCGCCGCCGGCCTTGGCGAGCCCGTGCACCGTCTCGTCGTTCAGCCCGAGATTGAGCACGGTGTCCATCATGCCCGGCATCGAGGCGCGCGCGCCCGAACGTACGGAGACGAGCAGCGGATCGTCCGGATCGCCGAAGCGGCGGCCGACGATGCCCTCGATCCCGGCGATACCGGTCCGGACCTGCTCGGCCAGGTCGGCCGGGTAAGTCTTGCCGTGATCGTAGTACCAGGTGCAGACCTCGGTTGTGATGGTGAATCCAGGCGGCACCGGCAGGCCGATGCTGCTCATCTCGGCGAGGTTCGCGCCCTTGCCGCCCAGCAGGTCTTTCATGCCGGCAGAACCGTCGGCGGCGCCGTCGCCGAAACTGTAGACCCACCGCGTCATCGGCGTGCCGCCGCCCGGCCTGCCATCAGCCTTCGATCTGCGAGAAATCGGCGACGCTGTCCATGACCGCGCGGATGTTGGACAGCAGCAGCAGGCGGTTCTTGCGACGGTCGGGGTCCTCGTCGTTGACCTTCACGGCGTCGAAGAACCGGTCCATCGGCTCGCGCAGGGCAGCCAGAGCGGCCATGGCGTCGCTGAACGCTTCCTTCTCCAGGCCGCGCCGAACTCCGGCGGCGGCTTTGTTCAACGCATCCGCAAGACCGGACTCTTCCGGCATTTCGAGCAGACAGGCCGCCGGCGCGCCATCGTAGCGGCGCCCGTCCTTCTTCTCCTCGATGCGCAGGATGTTGGCGGCGCGGCGATAGGCGATCAGCAAATTCTCGCCATCGTCCGAGCCGAGCAACGCAGCCAGCGCGTCGACCCGCGCCAGGAGACGGACGAGATCGTCCTCGCCGCCTTCGGCGAATACGGCGGCAACGTGATCGTGGCGCACACCGCGGTCCCGCAAATGGACTTTCAGCCGTTCGACGATGAAGCCGAAGGCGTGGCGCGCAGCCTCGTCCGGATTGCCGGGCCGGTTAGTCACTAACGGCGGAAAGATGATTCCTGATTTGGAGTAGGTTGGCGGGTACTGCGCGGTATCGACGGCCCGTCGGAGCAATTCGATCAACGGTAGCCGAAGGCCGTTCTCCACGATCAAGCGGACGATGCCGAGTGCGGCCCGGCGCAACCCGTACGGATCGCGCGACCCGGTCGGCGTTTCCTCTATAAGCCAGAAAGCAGCGAGCGTATCGATCTTGTCGGCCAGCGCGACCGCAATGCAAACCGGATCGGCCGGGCATGCCTCGGACGGCCCCTGGGGGGCGTAATGGCCGGCGATGGCGTTCGCCACCGCTCCATCCTCTTCATCATGCAGGGCGTAATGGCGGCCCATCACGCCCTGAAGGTCGGGAAACTCGCCGACCATCCCGGTGGTCAGGTCGGCTTTGGCAAGTTCGGCGGCACGTTTCGCCATTTCCTCGTCGGCGCCCACCATCGGCGCTAACTCGCGCGCCAAGTCACGAATCCGGCGCGCTTTCTCGCCGACGGTGCCGAGCCGGGCATGGAAGGTAATGCCTTCGAGCGCGTCGACCCGGTCAGCGAGCGGCTTCGCCCGGTCCTGGTCCCAGAAGAATTGCGCGTCGGCGAGCCGGGCGCGCAGCACCCGCTCGTTGCCGGCCGCAACCGCCTTGCCGCCGTCGGCGGTCGTCATGTTGGCGATGGCGATGAAATGCGAGGCCATCCGGCCGCTCGCGTCTTCGAGCGTGAAATATTTCTGATGGCTGCGCATCGAGGTGATGAGGACTTCGGGCGGCAGGGCCATGAAATCGTCGTCGATCCGGCCGGCGACGGCGATAGGCCATTCAACAAGGCCGGTCACTTCATTCAGAAGCGCCGGATCTTCCCGAAGCGTATAGCCGAGACTCTCGGCAAGGGATGTTGCCGCGGCCTCGATCCGGGCCCGGCGTTCGTCCGGATTGACCAGCACACAGGCCTTTTCCAGCGCCGTCCGATAGCCCTCGGTCGACTCGACCGCAATTTCGCCCGACGCCAGGAAGCGGTGGCCGACCGTTTTGCCGTTGAAGCCGAGCGAGACGCCGCCGCCGATATCCAGGCTGCCCGGCACCGGCCGGCCGTCGAAGATACACAGGATATTGTGAAGCGGGCGCACCCACTGGAAGGCGGAATCGCCCCAGCGCATGCTCTTGGGCCAGCCCATCGAGCGGATGGCGGTTGTCACGATTTCGCCCAGCGCCTGCGCCGTCGGCGCGCCCTTGCGTTCGATCACGGCAAACCAGAACTCCGCACCCTTGACCTCGCGGACCTCGCAACGGTCGAGGCTGTCGAAGCCGACGGAGCGCAGGAAGCCTTCGATCGCCTTGTCCGGCGAGCCGACGCGCGGCCCCTTCCGCTCCTGCCGGACATCGGGCTGCTGCTCGGGCAGCCCCTCGACGCTGAGGCCGAGGCGGCGCGGGGTCGAGAAAGTCCAGACGCCGGACCGGTCGAGGCCCGCGGCCTTCAGCCCGTCGGTCACCAGCCGCTCCAGATCGGCGCGCGCCCGGTCCTGCATGCGGGCCGGAACTTCCTCACACAGCAGTTCCAGCAGCAGTTCAGGCATCGGCCGCATCCACCGCCGCGGGAGCGCGGCTATCGAGCCACGCCCGGCAGCAGGCCCGCGCCAGCGCCCGCACCCGCAGGATGTAGGATTGCCGTTCGGTCACACTGATGACGCCGCGGGCATCCAGCAGATTGAACAGGTGGCTGGCCTTCATGCACTGATCGTAGGCCGGAAGCGACGTCCCGGCCTCGACCAGCGCCATGCATTCCTTTTCCGCATCGGAGAAATGGCGGAACAGGCGTTCGGTATCGGCATATTCGAAGTTGAACGCGGAAAACTCGCGCTCGGCCTGCAGGAAGACATCGCCGTAGGTCACCCCGCCCCGGTCCTTCGGGATGCCGTCCCAATCCAGGTCGTACACATTGTCGACGCCCTGGATATACATGGCGAGGCGCTCCAGCCCGTAGGTCAGCTCGACCGAGACCGGGTTGCAGTCGATGCCGCCGACCTGCTGGAAATAGGTGAACTGGGTGACCTCCATCCCGTCGCACCAGACTTCCCAGCCCAGGCCCCAGGCGCCCAATGTCGGGCTTTCCCAATCGTCCTCAACGAAGCGGATGTCGTGCGCCATCGGATCGATGCCGAGAGTGCGCAGGCTTTCAAGATACAGCTCCTGGCTGTTTGCCGGCGACGGCTTGAGCAGCACCTGGAACTGGTAATAGTGCTGGAGCCGGTTCGGGTTTTCGCCGTAGCGACCGTCGGTCGGGCGGCGCGACGGCTGGACATAGGCGGCGTTCCAGGGCTCCGGCCCGAGCGAGCGCAGCGTCGTCGCCGGATGGAAGGTGCCGGCGCCGACTTCCATGTCGTAGGGCTGGAGGATGACACAGCCCCGTTCCGCCCAGAAATCCTGCAACTTCAGGATGAGCCGTTGAAAGCAGGTCTCGCGCGATACGGCAGGCGCCATCGGCAGGTCGTCTTTTGGCGGAGGGCGGAAGAATTGTGCGCTGCACTATGGCAAAACCGCCCGACAGCCGCACGGGTCACGCCGCCGCACGGCCCTCGCCGGTCCCAGAACCGGTCTCAGGACCGATCTCAGGATTTGTCATGGGGCCGGCTTCAGGCCAGCGGGCAGCCGGGTTTGCCGCAATTCCGGGCGGCGAAGGCGCCGCAGGCCTGGCACTGTATGAGGTCCGCCGCGTCGCCGGATGCAGACGACGGGTCCGGACCGGAAGGCCGATCGGCGTCAGGCGACGGTTTCCCGATGCCGCTACCGATCTGGCGGATGATTTTCGGGGCCAGCACGAGCACGGCAAATGCCGCCAGGATGAGCAGTATCTTGCTGACCGAAAGCCCCAACATCCGCCGTCCCCCGACTAAGAAAAGCCTAAAGCCCGAAGCGGGACCAGAGCGCCCGTTCCTCGACCGCCGAGAGCAGGCCGGTGCCCAGCGCCAGCCCCCACGATTCCTGCGGCGCTCGCTCGCCTGTCAGGCCGAAGCGCCGCTTGAGCCAGCCGCGCCGCTCGCCGACGACCACGAGGCGCACCTTCTCGCCGAAGCGGTCGCGGCAGACCGTCCGCAGGTCGCCCAGCGCATCGACCAGCCCGAGTTCCAGGGCCTTGCGGCCGGTCCAGAACTCGCCGGTAAACAGACGGTCGCCTTTCAGCTTCTTGCCGCGCCGGCGCTTGACCAGATCGATGAAGCTCTCGTGCATATCTCTCTGGATGGTTTTCAGATGGGCGATATCGTCCTCGTTCTCCGGCCGGAACGGGTCGAGCATCCCCTTGCGTTCGCCGGCGGTGTAAACGCGCCGTTCGATGCCGAGCTTGCCGATCGCCTCGACAAAGCCGAAACCGCCGCTCACCACGCCGATCGACCCGATAATGGAGTTGGCCTCGGCATAGATTTCGTCGCCGGCGCAAGCCAGCCAGTAGCCGCCCGAGGCCGCGACATCCTCGACGAAGACCAGCACCGGGACGTTTTTCTCGTTGGCGAGGTCGCGGATCCGCCGGTAAATCAGCGCGGACTGGACCGGCGAACCGCCCGGCGAATTGATCGAGAGGGCGACCGCCTTCAGCCCCTTCACCGAAAATGCGCGCTGGATCAGGCCGGCCAGGCGCTGGGCGCTCAGGCCGCGGCGCAACGGGCCGAGGCCGCCGATCACGCCGTCCAACCGCAGGACCGATACCGTCGGTTTACGTCTTCCGAGCCTGAACAATTCCGTCCCTCGACCCTGCTTGCGGCGCGCCTGCGCCTCGCGTCTCCCGAGATGGCGCGTATTAATGTGGCGCCCCTTTATTTGTGGAAGGGCCCGCGGAAGGCAATGTGGCGGACTTTCCTGCGAAATCGAGGCTGCCGGTCCCGCGCAGGACGGCCTCCGCCGCCGGGGTAAACCGGCCGTCCTCCTCATGCAACACAAGGCCGGGCAACAAGCGGGCCGGCCCCTTGCTGCCGACACGCGCCCGGACCAGAACCCGCTTGGCCTCCCGCCCTGCTTTCGGCCACAACGGAAACACCGCCGGGCCGCCCGCCCGGACCGCCAGCGCGGCCAGCAGATCGTCGAGCCGTTCCGCGGCGTAGATCATCGTCACCGTCCCTTTCGGCCGGCCCAGACGGCAAAGCCGTTCGGCCCATCGCGCGACGGACATATCGCTTTCGTGGTTGGCCCGGGCTTTCCGCCCGTCCGGCGAGCGGTTGCCCGATCCTTCGGCCCAGAAAGGCGGGTTCGACATCAGGTGATTGAACGCGGTATCTGCGCCGCCGACCGCCTCGATGTCCGGAACAACCGTCAACCGCCCCTCGAAGCCGTTTGCCTTCGCATTTTCCAGCGCAAGGCGCCGCAGGGCCGGATCGGGTTCGGCGCCCACGACCGTGCATCCCGGAACGCGCGCGAGCAGGCACAGCGCGGCGGCGCCGGCGCCGAGCCCCATCTCGCAAACCCGGTCTCCGGGTTTCGCCGGTACGGCGGCGGCCAGAAACACCGGATCGATCGCGCTGCGATAGCCCGTTGCCGGCTGCCGGAACCGCACACGGCCGCCAAGAAGCGTGCCCTCGCTGGTGTCAGCCGTCATCGAAGGCGTCCTGCGCCTGATTGAGGATATGCCTGGCGGCGGCGAAATCGTCGTCCGCCACCATCACGCGGCGCGGCAGGATGCCGATGCTGCCTTCCAGAATGCTCATGTGCCGGTCGAGGACCAACGGTTCGATACCTTCGGCCCGCAGGGCGGCCTCCAGCCAGGAAACCAGCACCGGATCGGTCGTTCTGAGCAGCTCGCGCACGCTTTCCTCCTGATTGGTCCAGCCGGTTCTGCGGGCCAAGCCGCCGGGCCGGGCGGGACTTCCGGTCCGGTCCCGCGCCGGTTCGGGCGAAGGTTTGCTGCGCTTGTTTGCCGCTTGACCGGCCTTTCGGCGCCAGTGTCTCATGGTCCATTCGGCGGGCGCGATTCTTCGCTATTATGATAAGAATATCAAGGGTTTATAGCAAGCGCACAGCTGCCGTGGCTCGGCGGCCCGCCAAGGCCTCCGGGCCAACGCCTTCGGGGAAGGAGACGCCGTGACGTCAGTCGCAACCCTGCAGGAGAGCACGGCGCTACCCGGCTCCGGACTGGCGACGGCACCCGGACTCGACCGCATCCTCAGGATCGTCGGACACGATCTCGAACGGGTCAACCGGGTGGTCGTGGACCGCATGCAAAGCCCGGTCGCGCTGATCCCCGAACTGGCCGGCCACATCATCGCCGCCGGCGGCAAGCGGCTGCGCCCGGTTCTGACGCTCTCCTGCGCGCGCCTGTGCGGCTATGAGGGCGATCGCCATGTCGAACTGGCGGCCTGCGTGGAATTCATCCATACGGCAACCCTGCTGCATGACGATGTCGTCGACGAGAGCGACCTGCGCCGCGGCGTGCCGACCGCGAATGCGGTCTGGGACAACAAGGCAAGCATCCTCGTCGGCGATTTCCTGTTCTCGCGCGCTTTCGAGATCATGGTCGCCGACGGCTCGCTGAAAGTGCTGCACACCCTGTCGGCGGCCTCCGCGACGATTGCCGAAGGCGAGGTCCACCAGCTCGCCACGACAAACGACCTGTCGACGACGGAAGAGGAATATCTGGAGGTCATCTCCGCCAAGACGGCAAAACTGTTCGAGGCGGCGGCCCAGGTCGGCGCCATCGTGGCCGATCAACCGGAAGCGGCCGAACGGAGTCTCGCCGCCTTCGGCGCGCATATCGGCATGGCCTTCCAGCTGATCGACGACGTGCTGGACTATTCGGCCCATCAGGCGACTCTGGGCAAGGCGGTCGGCGACGATTTCCGCGAAGGCAAGATCACGCTGCCCGTCATCCTCGCCTACCGTCGCGGCGCGCCGGCCGAACGGGATTTCTGGCGCCGAACGCTGGAAGAGCAGCGGTTGGAGGACGGCGACCTCGATCAGGCGATCGACCTGATGCACCGGCACGGCGTGCTGACGGAAACGATCGAACGGGCCCGGCACTACGCCAAATCGGCCATGCGATCCCTGGACCGATTTCCGCGCAGCCCGATCCGCGAGGCGCTGGGCGACCTCGTCTCCTTCGCGGTCGAGCGGCCTTACTGACAACGCGGACGGCGGGCCGGCAGCGCGGCTTGCGCCGGCAAGGTCTGGCCCTTATATAGCGCGCGCGGCCGGAGTGTAGCTCAGCCTGGTAGAGCACTGTCTTCGGGAGGCAGGGGCCGGTGGTTCGAATCCACTCACTCCGACCATTATTTTCAATGGGTTACCGGAAATCCGCGACCCGTGAAATTCACCGGAAACTGTGCCATGGCACAGTTTCCGGCCCGATTCGGCCGGCGCCGGCCGCGCTCCCGAGATTGCTCCAGCAGGAAACCGGTGATCATTCCGATCCGTCCATACTGTCGGCGATCCGCGCATCCCGATAGTAGCCGAGGGCCAGGATGAGCGACTGGGCCAGCACGATCTGTGCGGCGAGCGGGCGAAAGCGGTGCACTTCCGAATCGGGAACCGCGAAATAGAGATCGGCCTTGCGGGCCAGCGGGCTTACCGCTGAATCGGTGAGGGCGAGCACCGGTATTTTCCGGATGTGCGCCTGGGAAACGATCTCGACCACGGGTCGGGCATATTCGGCAAAACTAACGGCGATCAACAGATCGTCCGCCTGCATGGTGGCGACTTGCTGGGCCAGCATGCCGCCGACCGAATCCAGCAACTGGCACCGGTATTCCAGCCGGATCAAGCCGTAGGCCAGGTAGGCCGCGACCGGAAACCCCCGGCGCTGCCCGATGACGAAGATATTGTTCGCCTCATCCATCATCCGGACCGCCTGGCGCAGCGCAGCGCCGTCCGTTTCTGCCTTCAGGCGGTTAACGGCGAGGACAGAGGCGTCGGCAAACTCTGTCAGGATTGCCGAAGGATCG
The DNA here is from genome assembly GCA_965249845.1 of Alphaproteobacteria bacterium. GTDB lineage: Bacteria > Pseudomonadota > Alphaproteobacteria > Bin65 > Bin65 > Bin65. Next base: position 1,560,215 of record CBDFNA010000003.1, on the reverse strand, counting down.
TCCTTTACGATCGATTCCAGCCTGTCTCGCTGCTCGAATATCCGGTCCCTGTAGGAAGGCGCGCCTTCGATCAGGCGCAGCCGGAAGACCTGCTGCATCTCGGAAAAACCCGAATAGCCGAACGCCTTGGCAAACCGGATGAGCGCGGAGGGCTGAACGCCGACCTCCCGCGCCGTCTCGACCACGGTCTGCAGCGCAAACCGGTTGGGTTCCCCCAGCGCGTATTGTGCAATGCGCTGCAGTTGGGGGCTCAATTCTTCGAACTGCCCCTGAAACGCCTCGCGAAGCCGGTCGAAATCCCTGATCGGTTCCATGCTCGCCCTACATCGCCTCGCCACCGGCCTTACACCCGCCCCCGTACGGAGCGACACTTGCAGAAATTATGAGCAATTTCTACGGGTCGATTCGAACGGGATCGAATTGCCCGCGTTCGCTCGCCTGCGCGACGCGAACGCCCGCAAGGGGCCGAATTTCGCTCATGGCGACCCGGCGCCTATTCGCCTCGCGCCCGGTCCCAGGCCTCGCATAGCCGCGCGAATTTCCGGGTCAGGCGCGCCACCGCCTGTTCGTCCGCCATCGCGCCGGACAGGCCGAGCCAGGTGACGTGCGTTGACAGAGAAAAGCCCCGATCCCGCGCAATAGCGACCAGATCGGGGCTCAAGCATTCATCGACCAGGAACCTCACGAAGCCCGAACCGGCCTTTCGAGCTTAACCTCCTTCGACACATGTTGCCCGGCCTTCCGCCACGCCGGGTCCCGGCGCGGACGGCCGCGGCGGGGGTACGCTTTGGCATAGATCGCCGCGGCAGCCACCTGCCGGTCGTTCAGCGCCGGGTAGGCGGTCAGAACTGCAGAAACATCGCCACTGTTGGCCAGCAAATCGGCGATGTCATGAACGGCGATCCGAGTGCCTTTGAAACAAGGCTCGCCGCCGAGGATTTCCCTGTCGATTGCAATCGTCTTTTTCGCCGTTTCCAAATTCGCAAGCCCCCGTTGAATTTCACGTTTCATGGGGCGCACATCGACCGAGACAGCCTCTTCCCGGACGGTTTTCGCTTCGGGGTCGTCAAGAAGTCGCCGGACCAGCCGCCGCCGTCCCTCAAGGGTCAGGATCCCGGTCGTCGCTTCGGCGAACTTCAGTCCGACAAGCGCCGTGGCCGGAACGATGCGCGCACCGTTCCGAATATTTACCGCGGCGCCCAGCAATCCCGCATCGATGAAGCGATGTACCTGCTTCAAGGGGATATCCGTGACGCAGGCTGCCTCATTCGCGGACAGCGCCCAATCTTCAAGTGCAATTGTCATAATTCTTCCTCGTATTCGGAAGGATTCTAGGCGTTTGGAGCCGGAAGCGCCAGCCCAATTGTGAGTAACGCGAAATCCGCGCCGAACGGCCTCTGCAAGAAACCGGCTTTGAAATACCTCGGCGTTCCGGCCGCCGGCCGGTTCGGGCGACGGATCGCGGCTATTGCGCCTGCTCCGCCGGTGCGGCGGCGGGATCGTCCTGGCGGAACAGGCGAATTTCGTTGGCCATATGCTCCGTCCCGCCGCCGGTGCGGACGCCGCGGACCGGGCAGGCGGTGGCGTAGTCGAAGCCGACCGCGACCTGGACATAGGCGTCGCCGGCGCAGACGCCGTTGGCCGCGTCGAAGGAAACCCAGCCCAGCCCCTCGACCCGGCATTCGGCCCAGGCGTGGCTGGCGCTGAAGGTCTCGCCGCCGGACACCTCGTTAGCGGCGCCGGTCCACAGATAGCCGCTGACATAGCGCGCCGGGATACCGAGCGACCGCGCCGCGGCGATCAGGATATGGGCATGGTCCTGGCACACGCCGCGCCGGTTGGCGAAGGCTTCGCTGGCCGTGGTCAGGACGGTCGTCGCCGCCTCGTCGTAGGCCACCTCTGCATGGATCGCCGTCATCAGGGCGTGCAGGCCGTCCAGCCGGTCGGCGGCGCAGGCCGCGCGCCGCTCTTCGGCCCAAGCGGCAAGCGCCGCGTCGGCGCGGGCGTAACCTGTGTTGCGCAGATAGACGGCTTCGGGCAGCGCATCGGCCGGGGTGGGCGTTTGGACGCCGGCGGTATCCCGGGTCTGCACCGTGCCGGCGACGCGAATTTCCAGGGCCGGGCCCGGCCGCTCGACGCTGAGCGTGTGGCAGCAGTTGCCGAACATGTCGGTCCAGGCCGTGAGCGCGCCCGGCGCCGAAATCTGCCAGTCCCCGACCGTCTGGCCCGGCCCGGACTGCGGCGTCAGGCGCAGATATTGCGTGCTGCGCCGCGGGGGCCGGTCATAGGAGTAGGTCGTTGCGCTCTCGATCCGCAGGTGCATGGACGGGTTTCGGGGTTGTTTCGGGGCCGGTGGCGCGTCCCTCGATACGCCCCGGATTTAATCCGGGGCTACTCGGGATTAAGGGAGTTTGTTATCGCAAGCGAGCCTGAGCAACGTCCCTGTTTGCCCAATACTATACCCTCCCTCACCCTGAGTAGCCCCGAAGAGCTTGCCCTGAGCTTGCCGAAGGGGGCGTATCGAAGGGGCCGGCCGGTTATTCCACGACCGCCGACATCATGAAATCGCTCTGCAACCGGCCGGCCAGCCGGCTGTTGCGGCCGATGAAATCCTCTAGGAACTCGTGCAGGCCGTTGCGGAAGATATCGTCGATCCTTCCATAGCGCAGGTCGGAATACAAATCGCCGGCGAGGCGCGCGCATTCCAGATGCTCGGACGGCGCGAGCAGGCCGAGAGTCCGGTCGATCCCGGCGAGGCAGGCGTTGAGCGAGCGCGGAAAGGCCGGGTGCAGGATCAGCAGTTCGGCGACCCGCCAGGGCGCGATCTCGCGCCGGTAGACGTTGCGGTAGGCGCGGAAGGCGCTGACCGAGCGGAGCAACGCGCCCCACTGGTAATAGTCGACGGAGCCGCCGGCCTCCTCGCCGCTCGGCAGCAGGACATGGTATTTCACGTCGAGGATGCGGGCCGTGCTGTCCGCCCGTTCGATGAAGGTGCCAATCCGGATGAAATGGAAGGCGTCGTCCTGCATCGCGGTGCCGACGGTCACGCCGCGGAACAGGTGCGACCGGCTCTTCACCCAGTCGAAGAAGGCGCGAAGGCCCCAGGTTTCGAGCCGCGCTGCATTGAGTTCGGCGACGGTGAGCCAGGTCTCGTTGAGCGCCTCCCACATCTCGCTGCTGATCCGGGTCCGTTCGGCCCGGGCGTTCTCGCGCGCCGCCCGGATGCAGCTGTAGACGCTCGACGGATTGGCCCGGTCGAGCGCGGTAAAGTGCAGGACGTTGCTCTGGCTCGCCTCGCCATACTGCGCCCTGAAGGCGGCTGGATCGGTGCCGATCTCGATGGCGGGCTGCCAGTAGAGGGATTCTTTCGGCGCCGCGGCCGGCATCAGGGACATGCGGTAGGACACGTCGAGCACCCGCGCCGCATTCTCGGCCCGCTCGATATAACGCGACAGCCAGTACAGGTTCTCGGCGCTGCGGCTCAGCATGGCCGGTCGTCGCTCGCCATCCGGGTTGGGCGGGTCATTCGCCCAGCACCCAGGTGTCCTTTGTGCCGCCGCCCTGGGAGGAATTCACCACCAGGGAGCCTTCGCGCAAGGCCACCCGGGTGAACGCGCCCGGCACCAGGGATGTCGTCTCGCCCGCCAACACGAAGGGCCGCAGATCGACATGGCGCGGCGCGACGCCCGCCTCGACCAGGGTCGGGCAGGTCGAGAGCGCCAGCGTCGGCTGGGCCATGAAGGCGGCCGGGTCGGCAAGGATGCGCTGCCTGTAGGCCTCGCGTTCCGCCCGGCTCGCCATCGGGCCGATCAGCATGCCGTAGCCGCCGGAGCCGTGGACCTCCTTGACCACCAGCTCGTCCAGATGCTCCAGCACATAGCGGCAATCGTCGGGGTTGCGCAGCAGGTAGCTCGGCACATTCGCCAGGACCGGCTCCTCGCCCAGATAGAAGCGGATGATGTCCGGCACGAAGCTGTAGATCGCCTTGTCGTCGGCCACGCCGGCGCCGATGGCGTTGGCGAGCGTCACGCCGCCGCCGCGCACGACCGAGAGCAGCCCGGCCACGCCGAGCGCGGACTCCGGGTTGAAGGCGAGGGGGTCGAGAAATTCGTCGTCGATTCGGCGGTAGATCACGTCGACCTGCTCCGGCCCCCCGGTCGTGCGCATGAAGACCCGGCCGCGGTCGACGAACAGATCCTGGCCCTCGACCAGTTCGACGCCCATCTCCTCGGCCAGGAAGACATGCTCGAAATAGGCGGCGTTGAGCCGGCCCGGCGTCAGCACGACGACCACCGGGTCGGGCCGGCCGGCGGGCGCGACGGCGCGCAGATTCTGCAAGAGCTGGTCCGGGTAACTGCCGATCGGGCGGACATTCATCCCGGCAAACAGGTCCGGGAACAGCCGCATCATTGTCTCCCGGTTTTCCAGCATGTAGGAGACGCCCGACGGCGTGCGCAGATTGTCCTCCAGCACGAAGAAATCGTCCGGCCCGGTGCGCACGATATCGATCCCGGCGATGTGGCAATAGACCCGGCCGGGCAGGTCGACGCCGGCCATTTCCGGGCGGTAGGCAATGTTGTCGATCACCAGGTCCGCCGGAATCCGGCCGGCCTGGAGGATTTCCTGATCGTGGTAGATATCGTGCAGGAACATGTTGAGCGCGCACACCCGCTGGATGCAGCCGCGCTCCACGGTCGCCCACTCGGCGGCCGAGAGGATGCGCGGCAGCACGTCGAACGGGATCATCCGTTCGGCGCTCGCGCCGTCGCCATACAGGTAGAAGGTTATCCCGAGGCGCCGGAACAGGGCCTCGGCCTCGTCGCGCTTGCGGTGCAGCAGGTCGAGCGGCGCATCGTTCAGCCAGGCCTGCAAGCCGGCCCAGGCCGGCCGCGGCCCGCCCGCCGGATCGGTCGTTTCGTCGAATGCAGGGGCCGAAGACATGGCCCGGCAGCTAACCCGGAATTCCCGCCCTTGTCACGGCCCGCGTCCGTGACAATCTCCGGCGGGACGAATTGAAGGCATTCCGGCTGCTGGCGGACGAGATGCCCGGCATGGACGCCGTTGGCCTTCGGGCGGCGCTTTCGAACGTGACGATCATGGAGATGATCTGCGATGGCTAAGCAATACAGGAGCGAAGCGCTGGCGGCGGCGCACGAGACCGCGCTGGGCCTGACGGAAGCGGGCGTCATGGCGAAGCGGACCATGAAGGCGTTCGACGAGATGTGCCTGACGCCGGTCGAGGAGATGACGCCCGAGAGGATCCGGGAACTCCGGCTGCGGGAGAATGCGAGCCAGGCTGTGTTCGCACGCTATCTCAACGTGACCGCGGGTCTGGTGAGCCAGTGGGAACGGGGCGAGAAACGACCGCGCGGCGCGTCCCTTAAGCTCCTGACACTGGTCGCGAAGAACGGTCTCGGGGCAGTCGCCTGATCCCGGGCGTTCAGTGACGAAAATTCATAGGCAACCGCGCGGGACAGGAGTAAAACCGGATCATGCTTACCATGCCGGACCCTAACCGCGGCGTGCTCGGCCGGCGCGACGAGATCGTCGCCGCCTTGCGCGCCATCGTGCCCGGCGAAGGGGTGATCGACGACGAGAGCGGGCGCCGGCCCTACGAATGCGACGGGCTTACGGCCTACCGGCAACTGCCGATGGTCGTCGTGCTGCCGGAGACGGTCGAGCAGGTCTCGGCCGTGCTGCACTATTGCCACGGGCAGGGTATCCGGGTCGTGCCGCGCGGCGCGGGGACCTCGCTTTCCGGCGGCGCGCTGCCGTTGGAAGACGGCGTGCTGCTCGGCCTCGGCAAGTTTAGCCGGATCCTCGACATCGACTATGCCAACCGCTGCGCTGTAGTTCAGCCGGGCGTCACCAACCTTGCCATCACCCAGGCGGTGCAGCAGGACGGCTTCTACTACGCGCCCGATCCGTCGTCCCAGATCGCCTGCACCATCGGCGGCAATGTGGCGGAGAATTCCGGCGGCGTGCATTGCCTGAAATACGGACTGACGACCAACAATGTCCTGGGCGTCCAGATGGCGTTGATGGACGGCACTCTGATCCGCCTCGGCGGCAAGCATCTGGACGCGGCGGGCTACGACCTGCTCGGCCTCACCGTCGGCTCCGAAGGGCTGCTCGGCGTCGTGACCGAGGTCACGGTGCGGCTGCTCAAGACGCCCGAGACCATGCGCGCCCTGCTGATCGGCTTCCCGTCCAGCGCCGCCGCCGGCGCGACGGTCGGCGCGATCATCGGCTCGGGCATCGTCCCGGCCGGCATCGAGATGATGGACCGGCCGGCGATCCACGCCGCCGAGGAATTCGTCCATGCCGGCTATCCGCTCGATGTCGAGGCGCTGCTGATCGTCGAGCTGGACGGGCCGGCGGCGGAGGTCGACCATCTGATCGAGCGGGTCGACGGCCTGGCGCGCGGCCGGGGCGCGACCGAAATCCGCGTCAGCCGGACGGAGGAGGAGCGGGTCGCCTTCTGGGCCGGCCGCAAGAACGCCTTCCCGGCGGTCGGCCGCATCTCGCCGGACTATTACTGCATGGACGGCACGATTCCCCGCGCCCGCCTGCCCGAGGTGCTGGACCGGATGAACGGGATGTCGGTGCATTACGGCCTGCGCGTCGCCAACGTCTTCCACGCCGGCGATGGCAACCTGCATCCGCTGATCCTCTACGACGCCAACGTGCCGGGCGAGCTCGAACGGGCGGAGGAATTCGGCGCCGATATCCTGAAGCTGTGCGTCGAGGTCGGCGGCGTATTGACCGGCGAGCACGGCGTCGGCGTCGAGAAGCGCGACCTGATGGGCGAGATGTTCAGCGAGGACGATCTCAAGCAGCAGCAGCGCGTGAAATGCGCCTTCGATCCGGACCAGCTGCTCAACCCCGGCAAGGTCTTCCCCCAACTCCACCGCTGCGCCGAGCTGGGCCGGGTCCACATTCATGGCGGCCAGACGCGCTTCCCGGACCTGCCGCGGTTCTAGTCGGGATTTCTCACGGGGCAGGGATATCGGGAATCGGAGTATAACCATGTCTTTCGAGAGTATCGCCACAGCGCCCCGGATCGCCCCGACCCGATCCTTCCCCCTCTTCAGAGGGGGAAGTGGCCGAGCGCAGCGAGGTCGATGGGGGTGCCTTGAGAGGCCGGCCCCGGCGTCTTCGCGGCGAAGCGCGTCTGACGACGCGCCACCCCCACCTGACCTCCCCCTCTGAAGAGGGAGAGGAATTGGGAAGTGGCTATTTGCCGTCCAATCAGGCAGTCGGCGAGATATCCGGATCGGCAGTCGTGACCGAAAACCTCTCGCCAAAATCCCATGACGATATTCTCGATGCCGTCCGCTGGGCGGTGGCGGAGATGGCGCCGCTGGAGATCGTCGCCGGCGGCACCAAGCGGGGGTGGGGCAAACCGCTCCGGACCAACCATGTGCTCGACCTGTCGGCGATCGCCGGCATCCGCCTCTATGAGCCGGAGGAGTTGATCCTGCAGGCCCGGGCCGCCACGCCCCTCGCCGAGGTCGAGGCGGCATTGGCGGAACACGGCCAGCAGCTTGCCTTCGAGCCGCCGGACCTCGGGACATTGTTCGGCCGTCCGGCGGGGCAGCAGACGCTGGGCGGCGCCCTCATGGCCAACCTGGCCGGGCCGCGGCGCATCAAGGCCGGCGCGGCGCGCGACCATTTCCTCGGCTTCATCGGCGTCAGCGGCCGGGGCGAGACCTTCAAGTCCGGCGGCCGGGTGATGAAGAACGTCACCGGCTACGACCTGTGCAAGCTGATGGCCGGATCGTTCGGCACGCTGGCCGTGCTGAGCGAAGTGACGGTGAAGGTGCTGCCGGCGGGCGAGAAGACGCGCACGGTGCTGGTCGCCGGGCTGGACGACGAGCGGGCGGCGGCGGCCATGGCGGCGGCGCTCAACTCGTCCCACGAGGTTTCGGGCGCGGCCCATCTGCCGGCCGGGATCGCGGCGCGGTCGGCGGTCGGCTATATGCGCGATCCCGGCGCGGCGGTCACGGCGGTCCGGGTCGAGGGGCCGGGACCGTCGGTCGAGCATCGCTGCGCGGCGCTGCGCGACCTGCTCGGCGCCTGGGGCGCCACCGAGGAACTGCACGGCCACAACTCCGCGACCCTGTGGGCCGAAGTGCGGGACATCTCGTTTTTCGCCGCAGATCAAGCGAAGGCGATCTGGCGCCTGTCCGCGCCGCCGGCCGCTGCCGCCGGCTTTCTCCCCGACCTGGTGCGGGACACGGGCGCCGACTATTTCAGCAACTGGGGCGGCGGGCTGGTCTGGCTCTCTGCATCGCCCGACGAAGCCGCGGCAAACCGGATCCGCGCCGCCGCGGACGGCTGCGGCGGCCATGCCACGCTGGTGCGCGGGCCGGACGTGCTGCGCGCCGCAGTCCCGGTGTTCCAGCCCCAGCCGGCGCCGGTCGCCGCGCTCAGCGAGCGGCTGCGCGAGCAGTTCGACCCCAACGGCGTGCTCAATCCGGGCAGGATGGGCTAGGCCATGCAGACCAACTTTACCCTGGCGCAGCTTGCCGATCCGGCCATCGAGACGGTGAACGGCATCCTGCGGTCCTGCGTGCATTGCGGCTTCTGCACCGCGACCTGCCCGACCTATGTGCTGCTCGGCGACGAGCTCGACAGCCCGCGCGGCCGCATCTACCAGATGAAGAGTTTCCTCGAGGACGACCGCGCGCCGACCGCCGAAGAGGTCAAGCATATCGACCGCTGTCTTTCGTGCCTGAGCTGCATGACGACCTGCCCGGCCTCGGTCCACTACATGCATCTGGTCGATCACGGCCGGGCGCATATCGAGGAGACCTATACGCGCCCCTTGATCGACCGGCTGACCCGCCGGTTCATCGGCCTTGTGCTGCCGCGGCCCGGCCTGTTCCACGGGATGCTGATCGCGGGATCGCTGGCGCGGCCGTTCCGCGCCCTGATGCCGAAGCGGCTGCGCACCATGCTCGACCTGCTGCCGGCCAGGCTGCCGTCGCCGGGCTGGGCCGACCGGGCGGCGGTTTTCCCGGCCGACGGGGCAGGGCAGGGCGCGTCCCGCCCGCCGCGCGTCGCCATGCTGTCCGGCTGCGCGCAACAGGTGCTCGGGCCGCAGGTCAATGAAGCCACCGTGCGCCTGCTCAACCGGCTCGGCGTCGAGGTCGTCGTCACCCGTCCGGGCGGCTGCTGCGGCGCCCTGGTGCATCACATGGGCAGGACCGAAGCCAGCCACGCCCAGGCCCGGGCGATGATCGACGCGTGGATCGCCGAGGCCGACGGCGGGAGACTGGACGCCATCGTGATCAACGCGTCCGGCTGCGGAACGACGGTCAAGGACTACGGCCACATGTTCCGGGGCGATCCGGCCTATGCGGAGAAGGCCGCCCGCGTCGCCGCGCTGGCCAAGGACATCACGGAGTTTCTCGCCGGGCTGGACATGAGCGAAGTGCGCGCGCCGGCGGATATCGCCGTGACCTACCATTCCGCCTGCTCGATGCAGCACGGCCAGCAGATCAAGGCAGCGCCGGTCGACCTGCTGCGCAATGCCGGCTTCGCGGTGAAGGAGCCGGCGGAAGGCCATCTGTGCTGCGGCTCGGCCGGCACCTACAACATGCTGCAGCCGGACCTCGCCGGCCGCCTGAAGGCGCGCAAGATCGCCAATCTGCGCCAGACCCGGCCCGATGCGATCGCCACCGGCAATATCGGCTGCATGATGCAGCTCGCCGGCGACGCCGGCGCGCCGGTGGTCCACACCGTCGAGCTGCTCGACTGGGCCGCCGGCGGCCCGAAACCGGCCGGTCTGGGGTAGTCTTTCGGCCATGCCGGATGGGCGCCCCGGACGCTGCGCAGCAGCGATTCGGGGACCGGAGCCGACCCGAACGATGGCGCGCCGCGGCTCTCGGCCCCCGGATCGAGGTCCGGGGAGTCCGGACCGGTCCGGGGCGTATCGAAGGGGCCGGCCGGAGCGGAACGGCGATCCGGGCGCAGGCGGCACTCTGGTGTTGCCCCCCCCAACCCCCTGGGGGAGGGGGTTGGGGCCGATACAGACCGGATAGATAGGTAACGGATTAGACCGGATAGATGGGTGACAGGTTAAAGGGGTTTCCGGGAGGACCGGGACATGCCCTGGAGAGAGACCTGTCGGATGGACGAGAAGCTCGGTTTTGTTTTGGCGTGGCATCGCGGCGAGGGGCCGATGACGGCGCTTTGCGCGGCGTATGGGATCAGCCGGAAGACGGGCTACAAGTGGCTCGGCCGGTATCGGGAAGGCGGCATGGCCGGGCTGCAGGACCGTTCCCGGGCGCCGCGGCGTCACGGTCGGGCGCTGGCGCCTGCGGTTGCAGACGCGATTGTGGGGCTGCGCCGCGCGCACCCGTTCTGGGGTCCGCGGAAGCTTCGCGCGGTTCTGATGCGGGCGCATCCGGGGACCGTGTGGCCTGCGGCGAGCACGATGGGGGAGCTTCTGCGCTCGGAGGGTCTTGTGCCGCGGCGTCGCCTTCGGCGCCGTTTGCCGTCTCCGGCGCGTCCGTTCCGGGCGGCGGCGGGTCCGAACGATGTCTGGTGCATCGACTTCAAGGGCTGGTTCCGCACGGGCGACGGGGGGCGGTGCGATCCGTTGACGATCACCGACGCGTGGAGCCGTTACCTTCTTGCGGTGGCGATCGTGCCGCCGCGCACCGGTCCGGTCGAGGCGGCGGTCGAGGCGGTCTTCCGGCGCTACGGTCTGCCGCTGGCGCTGCGCCGGGTGCGCCGCAACGGCTGCATCAAGTGGGGCGGCGAGGAGGTCTTCGTGAGCGAGGCGCTGGCCGGCCAAACGGTCGGGGTCGCGGAAACCGAAAACGGCGCCTGGATCGTGCGCTTCGCCGGGATCGACCTCGGACTGTTCGACCGGCAGTCCAGAAAACTGCTCCGTTTCCCGGCGGCCCGGCCGGGCCGCCGGGAAACGGAACGAACCGCAAACACTGTCACCCGTATAACCGGTCCATAGTGTTACCTATCTTTCCGGTTGCTCAAACCCTCCTCTACAGCGGATGCAGTTCCCCGGTGCCCTCAGAGTGCAGTCGTGACTCCCCTTCTGTGTCACCCCGGACGAAGCGCAGCGGAGATCCGGGGACCAGTGCCTCGAGGCGCCGATTTTCGGGTCGGCCCCTTCGACAGGCTCAGGGCAGGCCCTGGACCCCGGCTCGACCTTCGGTCCCCGGATCGGGTCCGGGGCAGGCGGTCGGGGTGACACCGTTGGTATTCTCGGGCAGCGCTGTCAGGCGGGATCGGGCCGCTTTCTCGGTACTGCCGATACAGGCGGCGAGAAATGTGGCTCACGCCGCCTGCGCCCGCTTCGCCTCGAACCAGCCGGGATAGGCGAACAGGGCCGACGATCCGCCGGTGTGCAGGAAAACCGCGCGCTGGCCTGCCCGGAAGACGCCCTCGCGGATCATCCCCAGCAGCCCGGCCAAGCATTTGCCGGTATAGACCGGATCGAGCAGGATGCCTTCCAGCTCGGCCATCGTCCGGACCGCCTCGACCGTGGACTCCGCCGGGATGCCGTAGCCCGGACCGACGAAGCGGTCGTCGACGCGGATGTGGGAGTCCTCGACAAGGCCCGGCAGGCCGATATGGTCCGCCGTTTCGCGCGCCAGCCTCAGCACTTTGGCGCACTGTTGCGCTGAAGCGGCGCTGACGCTGACGCCGTAGACCGGAATCGTCGACCCGACGCCGAGCAGGCCGGTCACCATCCCGGCATGGGTGCCGGCGCTGCCGCTGGCCAGAACGATGGCGTCAAAATCCAGCCCGCCCGCTTCCGCCTGATCGACCAGTTCGGCCGCTGCATTGGCGTAGCCGGCCGCCCCGATGGCGTTCGATCCGCCGCCGGGAATGGCGAACACCCGGTCTCCACCGCCGGGCAGGCTGGCGACCAGTTCGGCGAGGGCGACATCCATGTCGTCGCGCGCCGGGCAGCGATGGACGACGGCGCCGCATAGCCGGTCGAGCAGGACGTTGCCGTTCTCGGTGTAGGCCGCATCGGCATAGCCGGTCCGGTCTTCCAGCAGGACATGGCATTCAAGGCCGAGGCGCGCGGCGGCGGCGGCGGTCTGGCGGGCGTGGTTGGACTGTGTCGCGCCCTGGGTCGCGACCGCTCCGGCTCCGCGTTCCAGCGCCGCGCCCATCAGATATTCCAGCTTGCGCGCCTTGTTGCCGCCGGTCGCCAGCCCGGTGCAGTCGTCGCGCTTGATCCAGATTTCCGGCCCTCCCAGGGCCGCGCTCAGCCGTTCGAGGGGTTCCAGCGGCGTCGGCAGATGGGCGAGGCGAACCCGCGGCAGCCGTTCGAGATCCATGTTGTTTTGTCCTTCCCTGAAATTGCGACGGAGGGGCGGTTCAATTCCCCCGTACTTTCGGCAGCATGAGGAATTCCCAGGGCGAGGGGAAATCGCCGACCGGGACTTCGATGACCGTCGGCCCGCCGCTCCTGAAAGCTTCGCGCAACCTTTGCCTAAGGTCGTCCGGCGTCTCGGCGCGCAGCCCGCGGGCGCCGAAACTTTCGGCGAGGCGGACGAAATCCGGGCTGGTGAGATCGGAGGCGATCGGCCGGTTGTTGTAATTCTCGATCTGGAATCGTTTGACGTTGCCGTAGGCGTTGTCGTTGAAGACGATCGCGGTGAGCGGAATCGAATGGTGGACGGCGGTCGCCAATTCGGTGATCCCGAACAGCGCGCCGCCGTCGCCGGCAATGGCGACGACCGGCACATCCGGGCGGGCATGGGCCGCGCCGAGCGCCGACGGGATGCCCCAGCCCAGCGTGCCCTGATAACCGGACGTCAGGTGGGTCCGCGGCTTGTAGCTCGCGAAGGCCAGGCGCGCGACATAGCCAACCTGGGTCAGCTCGTCGGTGAAGATACCCTCTTTCGGCAGTTCGGCCCGGATGGCTTCCAGCCACGCCATCTGCGGGCCGAGCCGGTCGGCATAGGCTCTGGCGACCCGGGCCTTCTCCCCGGCAATCGCCGCCCGCCAGTCGTCGCGTTTCGCCTCCCGGCCTTCCAGCGCCGCGATGAGCAGCGGCAGCGCCGTGCGGACATCGCCGCGGATGCCGATATCGGGTTCGCGGACGCGGCCGAGTTCGTCGCCGTCGATATCGATATGGACGACCTTCATTTCGTCGTCGACGCCCCAGGTCATCTGCTGGTTGAGCCGCGTGCCGATGCCGAGAACGACATCGCAGGTGCGCCAGAGCGCGTGGCCGACCGGGGCGCCGATGCTCAGTTCGTGATCGCTCGAGACGACACCGCGGCCGGCTCTGTAGGCGATGGCAGGGCCGGTCAGAATCTCCGCCAGCCGCGTCACGTCTTCGCTGCAATCCTGGGCGCCGCCGCCAACGACGATGAGCGGCCGTTGCGCCGATTCGAGCAGGCGCGCAGCGGCCTCGATTGTTTCGGCGTCGATCTCCGGCGCGGGCTCCTGCGTTGCAGCCAGGCTGGCCGGTGCGCCTTCCACCGGCGATTTCCATACGTTGACCGGGACTTCGACCCCGACCGGCCCGCGCCGGCCGGACTGCATCGCGGTAAAGGCGGATTGCAACAGGGCGTGGGCGCCCGCGCCGCCTTCGATCCTGCCGGCCTGCTTTGTCAGGCTTTCCAGCGTGCCGAACTGGTCCGGAAGCTCGTGCAGCAACCCGAATCCCTTGCCGATGGTGCGCAAGGGAATCTGGCCGACCAGCGCCATGACCGGGGCGTTGGTCGCATAGGCCGTCGCCAGCGCCGCACAGGCGTTCAGAAAACCCGGGCCGGGCACAACTGCGAAAGCCTGGGGCCGGCCGGTCGCCAGCGCGGCGCCGAGCGCCATGTAGGCCGCGCCCTGCTCGTGCCGAGTCTGGATGGGCGTAAGCCGGTTCTGCGCGTCGTACAGGGCGTCGAAAAAATCGTCGTTCTGGACGCCGGGCAGGCAATAGAGCCGGTCGATGCCGTTCTGGATCAGCGTTTCGACGACGAGTTGGGCGACGGTATCGGGCATGGTTTAGGCCTCGGGCAGCGGGGGCCGGCGATGATACCGTTGCGAGTGCCGCTGGCAACCGGCGTCGGCGGCGCCGTCGGCGGCAGGAACCCGCTCCGGTCTCGCGCGCGGTCGGGCGATCGATTATGCTGCCGGCACCGTGCGGCCGAACGAAAGGCGCAAACGATGGATGGCAATGCCGCAGGCGCCGGGTTGCAGGTCGTCCGGCTGCGGCCCAATATCGGCGCGGAGATCCGGGGCGCCGACCTGGCCGCCGGCATCACGGCGGCGCAGGCGGCAAACATCCGCGCCGCGCTCAATGCCCATGAAGTCGTGATCCTGCGCGACCAGCAGATCGCGGCCGACCGGCAGATGTCGTTCGCCCGGCATTTCGGCGAGATCTCGATCCATCCCTTCTCGCCCAACCTGCCGGACAAGCCGGAGATGATCGTGCTCGATAATTCGGGCGACAATCCGCCTTTCTCGACCGACGTCTGGCACACCGACGAATCCTTCCGCAAGGCGCCGCCGATGGCGACGATCCTGTGCGCCAAGGTGCTGCCGCCAATGGGCGGCGATACCCTGTTCGCCAGCATGACCAGCGCCTTCGAAGGCCTGAGCGACCGGATGCAGAGCCTGATTTCCGGCCTGGAAGCCATTCACGATTTCAAGCCGTTCCGCGCCAAGCAATTCACCATTGCGATGCTGTTCCCGGAGACGCCCGAGGGCCGGGAGGCGTTGCTCGAACTCGAGAACGACTTTCCGAAAACCGCCCACCCGATCGTGCGCATCCATCCCGAAACGAACCGAAAGGTGCTGTTCGTCAATCCGCAATTCACCATTGCGATCAAGGGGATGAAGGAGGAGGAGAGCCGGACGATCCTCGATTTCCTGCTCCGGCAGGCGCGGGTTCCGGAATACCAGTTCCGGCTCGAATGGGCGGTCGGCACTATCGCGTTCTGGGACAACCGGTCGGTCCAGCACTACGCGACCCACGACTATCTGCCGCACCGGCGGACCATGGAACGGGTGACGCTGAAGGGCGATCCGGTCTTCGGCCTGGTCGACGAAACCGTCCCGGAGGCCGGGCGATCCGCCGATGCGGCGCGCAACGACGGCGGGGTCGTCCGCCAGTTCGCGCGCAAGAATGCATGAGCGGTCCCGGGTCCTTCCCGGCGCCGCCCTTTGCGGCCAAAGTCGCCAATGCGGCGCAAACCCCGGAATCTCAAGCCTGCCGGGATCGCATCCCGCGGTCTTTCCATGCGCGCCGCCAGCCGCCGGTCTGCCGCGCCAAAGAAACGGCGCCTGCGGTTGCCACAGAACTCACATAAATGAAATCTAGTGGAATCAAGAAATGGTATAAATTGTTTTAGAAACCACTAAATAAGGTTGTGTATATGGGAAAAATTTGATTAGATGGTGCCCTGTTGCGTTAAGAGCAGATCGTTGTGTCTTGCAATATCGGGCTCCAGGCAATGCGGTTAAGCCTCACGAAGTCTTTTGGGTCGCTTGCGCAGGCGGCGGCGCGGGTCCATCTGCCCGCGCTTGAAGTCTCGGTTGGCATGCCAATCGATTGAAGCCGGTGTTTGTGACCCTCCGGAAACGGATGTCCGGCCCGGTGTTCCACGGCCGGCGCCTCATCGCCTTTGCGATCCTGCTGTCGGCGTGCCTGTGCGTCGTCGCGGCGTCTGCGGACCATGCGCGATCGCAGGAATGGAGCGGCGACGTGGAGGTGGGGCAGGAAAATGCGCAAGGCGAGATTGTGCCGGTGTCGGCGCCTCTCCGGGTGAGTTTCAACGGAACGAAGTCTTTCACCTACTACTTCCGTTTGACCCAGGAACCGGCGGGCGCCAAACCGGACAATTGGTATGTCATGATACGCGTCGCCGGCATGTCGTTCCATAGCGGCCGGTACAAGGGCATCAAGTGGAGCCCGCCGTACGGCCGGTCGATCGATACAAGCAACTGGAACCAATGGAAGAGCGTCCGGGTCGAGATCGACGACGACTATGAAGGAACCCCGGCGACATCGCTGACAATCGCGCACGAAGTATGGGACGGCGAAGGCGGCTGCCCCCAGCACGATACGGGCAAGGTGACCGTTAACCCTGGCGGGAACGGCGGCGGGCCGATCGGCACCGGCAACAATGCGCCGGTGTTTTCCGACAGCAGCGCGACGCGCGAACTGCTGGAGAATATCGGCGACGCGACGGAGACGTCGGCAAGGAATGTCGGCGCCACCGTGCGGGCAACCGGCAGCGGCATTACCTACAGCCTGGCGGGCACGGACGCGGCGTCGTTCGACATCGATTCGGGCACCGGGCAGATCAGGACGAACGTCGGCAGCAACTACGACCACGAGGCGCAGTCGAGCTACTCGGTGACGGTGCGGGCGACCAACAGCGCCGGCAGCGACACCATCGACGTGACCGTCAGCGTGACCGACCGGAACGAGCCGCCACTCAAGCCGGAGATGCCGGATGTCGAGCCGGATTCGAACGATTCGACGACCCTGTCGATCGGCTGGACGCCGCCGTCGAACGCCGGCCGCCCGGATATTTCGGGCTACAACCTGCGATACCGGGCCGGCACATCCGGCGGCTGGACCAACGGCCCGCAAAATGTGGACGGGACGAGTGCGACGCTGACCATGCTGAGCGGAAATACGTTCTACCAGGTGCAGGTTCAGGCGAAGAACGAAGAGGGCAACAGCCCCTGGTCGGACATCGGCGACGCCCGAACCGACAATACGGCGCCGGAATTTTCCGCAGCCATCGGGGACCGCAGCTTCCAGGAAAATCTCGGCGACACGACCGTCGGCGCGATGAACCTCGGCGCCCCGATCCGGGCAACCGACGAGGACAACGACACGCTGGAATACTCGCTCGAGGGCACGGACGCCGACTCCTTCACCATCGATTCGCGCAGCGGACAACTCAGAACGAAATCCGGCGAACACTACGACTATGAGGACGAGTCGAGCTATTCGGTACAGTAAAGGCGGACGACGGCACCGAAAGCGTTACGGTTCCCGTGAGCATTACCCTGACGGACCGGGACGAGCCGCCGTTGCGGCCCGCTGCGCCGGTCGTGTCCACGGACGGGGGCAGTACGACAAGCCTCGCAGTAAGCTGGACGGCCCCGGCGAACGAGCGCCGCCCGGCGATCACCGGCTACAACCTGCAATACCGGAAGGGCACGAGCGGAGGCTGGACTGCCGGACCGCAAAATGTTGGCGGCACGAGCACGACGATTTCCGGGCTCGACGCGGACAGCCCCTATCAGGTTCAGGTTCAGGCGATCAACGACGAGGGCACAAGCCTCTGGTCGCCACACGGCAGCGGACGCACCAATGCGCCCAACAACGACCCGCCCAGTATTACCGACCCCGGTCCGCTCAGCCTTCCGGAAAACGACGGCGGCACGGCCACGAAATCGGCGCAGAATGTCGACGATCCTATCGAGGCGAGCGATCCCAACGGCGATCCGCTGACCTTTAGCCTGTTGGGTCCGGACGCGCGCTTCTTCACCATCGAAACCATCGAAACCAACGGTGAGTGGAGCGGGCAAATCAAGACGAGGCCCGGCGTTACCTACGATCACGAAACCCGGCCGACCTACACGGTGACGGTGAAAGTGAGCGACGGCAAGGCCAGCGCCACCCTCGACGTTACCATCAGCGTCGAGGATCTTCCCGAGGTGCCGGCCGCGCCGGCCGCGCCGAAGGTCAGGCTGGCCAAGGACGGCGAGCCCGGCCTGTCGGTGAGCTGGGACGCGCCGCCGAACCGGGGCCGCCCGCCCATCACGGGCTACGATCTGGAATACCGGACAGGTCCGGACGGGGAGTGGATGACCGGCCCCCAGGATGTCGCCGATACGACTGCGCTCATCACCTCGATCGCAAACTTCGACGAGGAGTTGCCCTACGAGGTGCAGGTGCGGGCAAAGAACGAGGAAGGCGACGGCCCCTGGTCGCCGCCGGGCCGTTTGGGGTCGGGGCTCCTCGAAGGCGACATCGTACAGAAGAGCTGGATCACCCGGTTCGCGCGCACGGTCGCCAGCCAGGTTGTGAAGGCGTTGAGCGGGCGGTTGGCGGACGATGTCGGCAACCATGTTACCGTAGCCGGTATCCGCACCGACGGTTCGGCGCGGCCCGAAGCCCTCGGGATCGGACCCGGGCGGGACGCAGCGGGGTGGCGTGAAACGCCGGGCGGGCGGAGCCAGCGCGATCTGCTGCTCGGAAGCTCGTTCCAGTTCAGCGTCGGCGGCGAGAAGGGGATGCCCGCCTGGACCGCCTGGGGGCGGTTCGGCGCCGACCGCTTCGACGCCACCAAAAACCGGGTTCGACTGAACGGGGATGTGCTTACGGCTGTCGTGGGGGCCGATGTTGCGCGCGACCGCTGGCTGGCCGGGATTGCGGTGTCCCTGAGCGAGGGCGGCGGCGTGTTTTCGCTCCCCGACGACGATGAAGCGGGGAAGGCCAGCGGCCAGTTGACGAACATTTACGGCTACGGCCGCTACAGCGTAACGGAGACGGTCGACGTGTGGGGGCTCCTCGGCTACGGCGCCGGCAAACTCAAATTCCGTGAGGAGGACGAGCGCGACATCAAGGTCGACCTCGCAATGCGCATGGTGGCGACGGGCCTGCGCACAGCGCTCCTCCCCCAGGAAGGGATTGGCTTCGAGGTGGCCCTTAAGGCGGACGCTATGTGGGTTCACGTCAAGTCCGACCTCAAAGACCGTCTCGTCGCCGCTGCAGGCGAGGTGACGCGAATGCGGCTCCTCCTCGAAGGTTCCCGCGCCTTCAAGCTGTGGGACGGAAGCCTGAGGGTTTCGGCGGAAGCCGGCCTGCGCCACGACGGCGGCGATGCCGATACCGGCGTCGGGCTGGAATTCGGCGGCGGCGTTCGCTACGCCGGCCATGGCTATACCCTTAGCGGGTCGGCGAACGGCCTCATGGTCCATGGGGAACGCGGCTTCAAGGAGTGGGGAGCGACGGGGTCCATCCGGATCGATCCGGGCGCCCTCGGCCGGGGGCTGTCGCTGACCGTTGCGCCCGGATGGGGCGCGGCACAGGGCGGCGCCGAGCGCCTGCAGACCTATCGCGAAACCCCGGGCGCTGGACCGGAGCGCGGCTTCAAACCCGAGGGGCGGCTGGAGGCCGAGATCGGCTATGGGTTACGCGGGCCGCACGGCGCCGGGCTGCTGACGCCTCTTGCAGGTCTTTCGTTGTCGGACCGCGGCACAAGGCGCTGGCGGGCCGGGGCGCGGTGGCGGGTCGTGCCGCAGACGACGCTGGGATTCGAAGGCAGCCGCGAAGAAACGCGCAGCCGGGATGAGGCGGACCACACGATCATGTTCCGCGCGTCCTCGCGCTGGTAGCGGCGCCGGTATCGGGCGAACCGGGCTCTTTCCGGCGATATTGGCCGGCGATATTGGCCGGCGATATTGGAGCGAGTCCGCCTTCGATGGACACGTGACAGGCCGCGCCCGATCGATCCGGCGGCCCGCCGCTTCTGCGGCGCCATTCCTGTTCCGTCTGCTCGGCAGGGTTTCCGACGGCTGTTAGTCACCGTGTCGGGCGATTTTTGGCAACCTGAGTTGACCGCGCGGCCCGCACTGGCCAAAAGGGTCGGACAATATTTTTCGGGAGGACGCCTCATGAACTGGAAAGCAGCTTTCACCAGGCCGGCGATTGCCGGTATCGCGGCAGTCGCCGTTCTATCGTCCGCCGGCCAGCCCGCCGGCGCGCAACTGAAGCGATTGACGATCGGCACCAACCCGTCCGGCTCGACCTAATTTCCTGCTGGGCAGTGGGTTCGCCAAGCTGTTCCAGGAGAAATTGGGCATCCGGTCGACGGCCCAGCCGCACGCCGGCTCATCCGTGTATCTGCCCCTGATGGAGGCCGGCGAGATTACACTGGGCCTGAATTCCAGTCTCGATTCGGGGCTCGCCTTCAACGGTCAGGCGCCATACCGGAAGGCAATCAGAAAGGTCCGCGTCATCGCCCGGATCTGGGTATTGCCCTACGCCTACATGGTCAAGGCCAACTCCGGCATCAAGACCGTCGGAGACCTGAAGGGCAAACGCGTCGTGGTGAAGGTGAAGACGAATGTCTCGCTGGCTCGGCTCAACCGGGCCATTCTGGCAACCGCCGGCATGAAGGAATCGGACGTCCAGGCCGTCGATTCCGGCGGCGTCGTCAAAGGCATCAACATGGTGATCGAAGGCCGGGCGGATGCCGCCCCGGTCGCGCTTCTCATGCCGGCGATGCGCAAGGCCCACGCGACAGTGCCCGGCGGACTGCGCATTGTCGCCCTGGGCAAGATGGCGACCGACGCGCAGATGAATGCGGGCATCGCCGGCTCGCGAACCTTCGTGGCGAAACCGAACAAGCGCCGTTCCTACATTTTTGGTATCACCAAGGTCGCGGCGTTCGATACCTATATCAACGCCGGCACCTCGGTATCGGAGGCCGACGCCTACAAGCTGGCGAAGACGGTTCACCAGAATTGGAAGGCCATGCAGAAGGCCTATCCGCCGTTGCGCGGCGTCAAGGCGTCGGCCCTGGTGCCGGCGACCAACGCGATGCCCTACCATTCCGGCGCGGTCAGTTACTACAAGGAAGCCGGCATCTGGACCGCCGCCAACGACAAGCATGAGGCCAGCCTGAAATAGGCCCGGCCCCGCGCCCCGGCGCAGGAGCGATCGGCATGGCCCTCGTCTGCCGGTGGCTCCTGCACGGCTGTCTCGCTCTCCTGCCGGCTCTAGGCATCGCCTGGATCCTGTCGATCCCGAATTATTTCGGCCTGGCGCTGGTTTCCCAGCAGGTCGTCGCGGTCGTGCTGGGCATCGCCACGGCGGCGGCGCTGCTGAAATTTCCCTACGGTAAACAGGCGATGGCCCTCGACCTGCTCCTGGCGCTCGCCGCCGTCGCCGCCTGGTCGTGGATGGCGGTCAATTTCGAACTCTGGATCGTCAGCATGGCGGACCGGACGCCCGATATGTGGGGGCCGGGCATCGTCGCCCTCGTTCTCACGCTGGAAGGCCTGCGCAAGGCCGCCGGCAAGGTCATCGCCGGACTGGTCTGGCTGCTGATCGGCTATGCCTATTTCGGCTATTTTCTGCCGGGCGTGCTCGAGGCGGAAGTCTTCCCGCCGACCAAGACCGTCCTTTACCTCTATGCCGACAACAACGGCGTGCCCGGCATCGTGCTGCGGGTCGTTACCGAACTGGTGCTTGCCTTTATCGTCTTCGGCAAGCTGCTGCAGGTCAGCGGCGCGACGGCGTTCTTCAACGATATGGCCATGAGCTGGATGGGCCATCGGCGCGGCGGCCCGGCAAAGGTCGCGGTCATTGCGTCCAGCGCCTTCGGCACGATCTCCGGCTCGACCGTGGGCAACATCATGTCGACCGGCGTCGTCACCATCCCGATGATGAAGAAGGCCGGCTTCCGGCCGCAGCACGCCGGCGCGATCGAGGCCGTGGCCTCGAACGGCGGTCAGATCGCGCCGCCGGTCATGGGCGCCACGGCCTTCATTATCGCCGAGTTCCTGGAAGTTCCCTACGAAGACGTCGTCGTCGCGGCGCTGGTCCCGGCTGT
The DNA here is from genome assembly GCA_965249845.1 of Alphaproteobacteria bacterium. Taxonomy (GTDB): domain Bacteria; phylum Pseudomonadota; class Alphaproteobacteria; order Bin65; family Bin65; genus Bin65. The sequence continues at coordinate 1,538,637 of CBDFNA010000003.1, read as the reverse complement.
GCTCTATTTTGCCGTCCTGTTCCTCCAGGTGGACGGGCTTGCGGTCCGCTACGGCATCCGGGGCGCGCCGCGCGAGACCCTGCCGAAAGCGCTGCCGACCCTGGCCGGCGGCTGGGTGTTCGTCGCCCCGCTCGGCATCCTGATCTATTTCCTGTTCGGCCTGGGCTACAATCCGGGCCTCTCCGGCCTCTACGCCGCGGCGGCCGTGCTGATCCTGCTGCTACTCAAACGCGCCCTGCAGCGGCGAACGCTGAAGGCCCGAATGACAGCCCGGCTTGAAACGCTCGCATGAAACGCCCGGCATGAAACGTTCGCATGAAACGCCCGTCCTGATCGCCGGCGCCGGCCCGGTCGGCCTGACCCTGGCGATGGATCTGGCCTGGCGCGGCATCGCGGTGACGGTTATCGAAAAGCGCGCGCGGGCCGCGCCGCCGCCGCCCAAATGCAATCATGTCTCGGCGCGGACCATGGAAATTTTCCGCCGCCTGGGCGTGGCGGGCAAGCTGCGCAACGCCGGCCTGCCCGCCGACTATCCGAACGATGTCTCCTACCGCACATGTTTCACCGGGCGGGAGCTCGCCCGCATTCCCATCCCGTGCCGGCGCGACCGCTACATCGCGACCGTCGGGCCGGACACCGACTGGCCGACGCCGGAGCCGCCGCACCGGATCAACCAGATCTTTCTGGAGCCGATCCTGTTCGATCATGCCGCCCAGATGCCGAAGCTCAGCATCGTCAGCGAAGCGGAACTCGAATCGGTGGATTACGGGGAAGACGGGGCTCGGGCGCGGGTGAGAGACCGGAAGACCGGACAGGCTATCGCCTTCGACTGCCGGTATCTGGTCGGCTGCGACGGCGGCTCTTCCCGGGTCCGCAAGGCGATCGGCGCGCGCTTCGAAGGCGATCCCGTCATCCAGCGCGCCCAATCGACCTACATAAGGGCGCCCGCGCCGCCCTCGGCCGGCGCGCCTACGATCTGAACGTTCAGCAGTATTGCTGCGCCGGCCTGAACTTCGGCTACTACTACGACCGTTCGCCGATCGTCGCCTACGATGGCGGCGCCCATCCGCCCTACAGCATGGCCGGCTTCACGCCGTCGACCGTGCCCGGCTGCCGGGCGCCGTATTTCTGGCTCGGCGAGGGACGCAGCTTCTACGACGTCCTGGGGCCGGAATACACGCTCGTCCGTTTCGACCGGTCGGTCGGGATATCCAGCCTCATGTCGGCGGCGGACGCAAAGCGCTTCCCGCTGGCGATGCTGGATGTCGAAAACGGCGGGGACGCCCCGATCACGGAGCGACTGCTGATCGTGCGCCCCGACCAGCATGTCGCCTGGCGCGGCGGCGAAACGCCCGTCGACCCCGAACGGCTGCTCGACAGGCTGGCGGGGAGGGGCGGCTGATCGCCCCGGAAGCGGGTGAACTCAGGAAGTCTCGCGCCGTTGCACATGCTGGCGCAGGGCGCGATTGATCTCGGTCTGATAGCCCCGGCCGCCCGGCGCGTGCCGCTTGAACCAGGCCACTAAATCGGCATCCAGCCGCAGCGTGATCTGCTGCTTGATCGGCCGGTAGAAGAGGCCGCGCTTTGCGTCCGTCCAGGCCGGCAGTTCGGGGATGTCGCTGGTATCGATCCGGTCGTCCGGCAGCTCTGCGAGCGCGTCGAGATCCGCTTTCTGCTCGCCGGTGAGCGGGTTAGAAGTGGCCTTCTTCATAAACTCTCCTCTCATGCGCCGTGGCTTTCCGGGCACTGATGATCCGTCCCGTGTCCGCACCGGTCCGCCGGTCCGTTTCCGGCCAGGTGTGCGCTACGATCGCCACGACATTGCCGATCATGCCGATCGTTTGCCAGCGCTCCTCGGCCAGGTGCGGATCCGGACGCGAAGCCGCATGAGGATCGTCGAAAACGAGTTGAGCGGTCTCGAAACCCAGGCCGTGTTTTCGCCTGTTCTCCCGGCTCTTGTTGGCGTTCCATATCCAGCCCACGTCCGCAGGCCCTTAAGTAGTTGCAATTATGTAGTTACAAAGCGGATATTGTCCACCGGCAATCGAGCACGAATTTTAGTGCAAGAAGGCTCATCGTCGAACCTGCATTGCGCCCAATGGGCGGGGCCGACGCTGTTTCGGGACCTGAACGGGTTGCTGCACCCGAGCCGTAACCGACCGGCTTTCGCGGTTCAACGCCAGGCGTTAATCTCCCCGCGGCAGGTTCGAAAAGAAAGGGGTGGGCTATGGGCGCCAAGGTGTATCGCGACTACGACCAGGAGGCGCTCGACGCCGCCTACAACGCCCGTGCGACGGTCGATTTCGACGCCACGATCGCAGAGTGGGAAGCCGAAGCCGCGGCGACTCGCAAGGCGCTGGACATCGACCCGGACATATCCTTCGGCGCGTCCGGCATGGAGGTGCTGGACGTCTTCCCGGCCGGCAGCAAGGGCGGGCCGATGCATCTGTTCATCCATGGCGGCTACTGGCGCGCGCTGACCAAGGACGAGCACAGCTTCGTCGCTTCCGGGCTGGTGCCCGCGGGTGCGACGGTTGCGGTCAACTCCTACGATCTGTGCCCCGAGGTCACCCTCGACACGATTATCGAGCAATGCCGCCAGGCCGTCGTCTGGTGCTGGAACCATGCCGCGGATTACGGCGCGGACCGGGACCGGCTCCACGTTTCCGGCCATTCCGCCGGCGGGCATCTCACCGCCATGATGCTGGCGACCGACTGGACCCGCTACGGCCTGCCGACGAACGCGATCAAGGGCGCCACGCCGATCAGCGGCCTGTTCGACCTGGAGCCCCTGCGCCTCGCCTACATCAACGAATGGATCCAGCTGGAAGCGGCCGATGTTCCGCGGGTCAGCCCGGTCCACAACCCGCCGCCGGTCCCGTACGGCAAGGGGGCACCGGTCACCATCTCCTACGGCACGAAGGATCCGGCCGACTTCGGCCCCCAGGCCGAGGCCTACCTGAGGTCCCTGGCGGATAACGGCATCGATGCGGACCTGTATGTCCAGGGCGGCGCCGACCATTTCGCCGCCGCCTTCTGCCTGCGCGACCCCGAAAGTCCGCTGAGCCGGCTGATCCAGGCACAGATGGGGCTGTAGGGGAGGGTTTCAAACCCGCCCCTACACCCGCCGGTCGACGAAGCGGGGCGCTTTCATGAATTTCTCGAAGTCCTTGCCCAGCTCGCCGTTGGGCAGCACTTCGGTTTCCACCGCCAGTTCGAAGGCCTGACGAATCCGGTTCCGGAGCGCCGACACGGTTTCCAAGGCGTCGGCGCCGCGCTTCAATTCCAGGCGCAACAGAACGTCCTCCAACCCGGACTCCGCGGTCTTCAGCACGACCTGGAAATCGTTCACCTTCGGGTCGGCGAAGATGAAATCCTCGAAATCCGTGTGGTTGACGTTGATCCCGCGCACCTTGAAGAAGCCGGCGGTGCGGTGGGCGTGGCGGATCATCGGGAACAGGTCGGCATAGCGATGCCCCGTCGCGCCGCCATCGTGCAGCGAGACGATGTCGCCCGAGTTCCAGCGCAGGAAGGGCGTGGCGTGGCCGGTCACCAGCGGCGTGACCAGCAGCATCCCCGGCCGCTCGTCGTTCAGCGGCTCCAATGTGTGCTCGTCCACGCTTTCGATGAAATACAGGTCGGTCCAGATGTGGATGCCGTCATGGGCATGGCCCTCGCCGCCCATCAGCCCGGCCTCGGACATGCCGAACACGTCGTACACCTCGGCGCCCCAGTCGCGGCTCAGCTTTTCGCGCTTGGCGTCGGACAATGCCTCGGCGGCGGTGATGATCCGGGTGATGCTGCTCGCCCGCAGATCCACGCCTTCGGCATCCGCAATATTCGCCATATGCAGCGCGAAGCTGGGCATGCCGACCAGCACGGTGGGCCGGATATTTTCGATCAGTTCGAGCTGCGCCTTGGTGGGCATGGCATTGCCGGCGCCGGCCCACAGGACGCCGACGCCCGCGCCGTGGGCGCCGCGCGCCCAGACCTGCCCGGCCGGGTGCACGCCGATGGGAAAGCAGATATGCGCCAGCTCGCCCGGCGGCGTCTCGGTGACGCCCCAGGCCCGGCGCCACGACAGCATGCCGTAATCCACATCGGCGAAGGTCCGCGGGTAGAAGACCGGCTTGCCGGTCGAGCCGCCGGAGCGCCAGTATTCGGCAATGTCCCTGCTTTCGGCGATGCAGAGCTGGTCCATGAACTCCCGGTGGGACCACCGGCGCAGGATATCCTTGTCGAGAATTGGGATCCGGGCCCACTCCTCCGGGTTGTCCAGACGGTCCGGATCGATATGGTCCAGCTTGCCGCGATACCATTGTGCCTGCTTCGCCCGGTCGAACGCCGCGCGCTTGCGCCGGCTCTGGATCGTTCGGATTTCATCGCGCGACGCCGGCAACTGAAATGGGTCGGACATTCCGCTATTCCCCCACGATCCGGTCCGGCCCCGGCGCCCGCCGCCGCGATCCGGTTATCGCCCGCCTAGTTCCGATCGTCGACAATCTGGCGCAACTGGCGGAGCAGGTCCACGAGCAGTTTCTTTTCCCGCTCGGGCATCGGCTCGAGCGCCTCCTGCATCCAGTTGCGATGCGCGTCGGCCATGCGCAGGAACAGGGCGAGCCCCGCGGGGCTCATGGTCACGTCGCTGCTGCGCCGGTCAACCGGACTGGTGCTGCGGACGACCAGGCCGTCTTCCGCCATCCGGTGGATCAGCGCCGTGATATTGCCGCCCGCCGCCATGACCTGACCGGCGATCTGCCCGACCGTCCCCCGGCGGCCGTCCATGCGGTAGAGCTGCGAGAGCACATCGAAACGCGCCAGACTCTGCTCGAATTCCGCGCGGAAGCGGGCGGAGACCGCCGCCTCCACCGCCTTCGACGACTTCATCAACTGCAGCCACAGGCTGAGGGAGAGCGAGTCGGGCGCGGCCGGCGGCTCCCCCCGCGCGTTCGTATTGCGCGCGTCCGAAAGGCAGGGCTCGCGGTCCGATTTCATCCCGGCTGCCTACCATGTTGACCGCGGGACGGCAATTATCTAACGTGTAAGATAATCTGGAATTGGCGCTGTCTTGCGGCGGCGGCACGGCCTGCGGAGAACCATGTCCACCGGCAGCACGAGCGTATCGGACGCGAGCGCAACCGCGCCCCGGATATCCGACCGGACCAAATGGACGGCCGATATCAAGGCGCTTGCGCTCAAGGTCGGCGGCGACGTGGTCGGCATCGCGCCGGTCGAACGCTGGGACGAATATGTGCCGGAGGGCTATCGCCCCGACGATATCCTGCCGAATGCCAGATCGGTCATCGTCGTCGGCGTGCGCGGGCCGAGCGCGGGGGCATGGCAATCGCCCGACCACCGGATCATGGAGGTCAACGGCTACGACTTCGCCAACGACCGCGCCATCCATGCCGTCGCCGACCATATCGAACGGAAACTCGGCTACTACGCCTTGCAGGGCCCGGCCCTGCCGACCGCCGGCTATCAGCCGCGCATGTCGATGATGCTGGCGGCGGTGCTGGCCGGCTGCGGCACCCGTTCCTTCGCCGCCAACATCATCCTCAATCCGCAATACGGGCTGCTCTACTACTCGGCCTGCCTCACGACGCTGGAGCTCGACTACGACGACATGCTCGAAGAGGGGGTGTGCCCGGCGCCCATGTGCGTGCAGACCTACCGCCATATCGGCAAGACGCCCTGCATGGCGGCCTGCCCGGCGGACGACGGCGGCTGCCTCGACGGCTCCATCGACGAAGACGGCAATATCGAGCACGTCTATTACGACCGCGAACGCTGCGTCTCGCGCTCGATGAATTTCGGCATTTCGAGCTTCCAGAAGGCGCTCGACCAGATCGTCGAGGAGGAGGACAAGGACAAGCGGCGGATGATGATCCACTCGGACTTCTTCTCCCGGTCGTGCGGCGCGGTCAGCTTCTACAAGGAAAGCGTCGCCCAGTGTTTCGAGTGCATGCGCGTGTGCCCGATCGGGCGCAAAGAGCGCAAGCTGAAATAGGCGCCATGGCAGACACCGGAACCGCGGCCGGCGTGGGCGCAGCCAGCAACATCGCAGCCAGCAACATCAAGGAGGACCTGCGCGCCTTCGCGCTGCGGAGCGGCGCCCTGGTCATGGGCGTGGCCGATGCGGAGGCCTTCACCGCCGTGCCGGAAGGCAAGCGGCCGACCGACTATCTGCCCGGCGCGAAATCCGTCGTCGTGATGGGCGGCGCCCAGCCGCGCGCGGCCGACTGGCAGAGCCCGAAATACGAGCATATGGAGGTGAGTTCGACCACCGACCGCATCTCCGCCCTCGGCAACCGGGTCGCGACCCATATCGAGCGCACCTACGGCTATTACGCGCTCAACGTCCCCCAAGCGCTGGACAAGGGGCGGCAGCCTTTCCTCAGCATGTCGCTGGCGGCCGAACTGGCGGGCTGCGGCTCGGCCAGTCTGGCCGGCCCGGTGCTGCACCCGGACTACGGCTTCATGTATTATTCCGCCGTCATCACCACCCTGGCGCTGGACCCCGACCCGCAGCCGGAGACGCCGGCCTGCCCGGCGCCGCAATGCGTGGACATGTACGACGAGATCGGCAAGACGCCGTGCATGGCCGTCTGCCCGATCGAGGACGGCGGCTGCATCGGCGGCACGCTTGAGGACGGCCGCGTCGCCAGCCGCCAGTTCGACCAGGCGCGCTGCACCACCCGGGTCCAGACCTACTGGGTGCCCGGCTTCCAGAAGACCATGGAAAAACTGTTCGACGAGGACGACCGGGACCAGCGGCGGATGATCCTCAATTCGACCCTGATGACGCGGACGCTGTGGTCCATGACCTACGCCAACATCAGCCAGGGCCAGTGTTTCGAATGTATGCGGGTGTGCCCCGTGGGCGCCGACAAGCGCCAGCTAAGATAGGAGCCGGCCATGCCCTTCTATTTCGTCGATCCCGAGGTCTACAGGCAATACCGCGACCGGGTGGTCGAGATGGCCCAGTCGATCCAGGTCAATTATGTCGAGCATTTGCCGGCCGAGAAACGCAAGCCCGGCTTCTCCGACGAGGAGATCGCCGAGAAGCTCGGCCTCGACGCCCGCACGGTATCGGAGATCCGCTGCGTCGCCGAGCGCGAGATGTATGACGTGGACGAATGGGAAAAGGCGGTCGAGTTCAAGGACCGCCAGTGCCGCGGCTACGCGGACCGGGGGCTGAGCTTCACGACCAAGAAATATTTCGAGGCGAAGAAGGCGGAGAAGGAGCGCCGCGGCTCCTGACGCCCATCCGTGCCAGACCGTGAGAACGCAGGCTTCTTGCCCAAACCTCGTCCGTGTCACCCCGGACGGAGCGAAGCGCAGATCCGGGGTCCAGTGCCGCAGGCGCAGACTTTACGGGACGGCCCCTTCGACAGGCTCAGGGCGGGCTCTGGTCCACGGCTCTCCCTCCGGTCGGCCGGTGCGACACTTGAGGCTTCCTGGGGTGGCGCCGGACGATGCTCAATCGGCCTATCCGGCCAGCTTTTCCGCGACCGCGTCCAGCCCGGTCCGGTACAGCCCTTCGATCGCGCCGACGGTTTCCGCCTCGTCGGCGCCGGAGACGCCGAATTTGCCGGACCAGCTCATGGTCGACGTGCCGTCCGGGTTGGCGCTGACCTCGATGGTCGAGACATAGTCGACCAGTGGCATCGGCCCGGCGTCGACCATCGAATAGGTCAGGGTCCTGCGGTCGTCGTCATGGGCCTCGAGCCGCTCCACGACCACCGCCCCGTCGCCCAGGGTGAGCGTCCGCACCGCGCCGATGCCCTCGCCGTCGGTCTCGCAGCCGACGACCGGCGGCAGCCACTCGTCCAGCTTGCCGAATTCGCGCACCAGCGCCCACACGGTCGGCGCCGACGCCTCGAACGCCGCCTGTTTCGTCACTGTCGGCATGATCCCCTCCGTGCCAGATAGGCATTCAATATTGCGATCCAGCGCGCGCCGTTGGCAAGCGCGCCGGATGAGGCTTTCTATACACTCGAATTCCGGCGCAGTGCGGTTACTTTGGCCGGGAAGAGTCGAACGCCGGTTTCGGAGGATACAAAACCATGATCGACGCCTGGTACTGGCCGACGCCGAACGGCTGGAAAATCTCCATTGCCCTGGAGGAGATGGAGCTCGATTACCGGATCGTCCCGGTCAATATTTACAAGGGCGAACAATATGAGCCGGATTTCCTCGCCATCAGCCCGAACAACCGGATGCCGGCGATTGTCGACCGCGATCCGGCGGATGGCGGCCCGCCGCTCCCGATCTTCGAATCCGGCGCCATCCTGATCTACCTCGCCGAGAAGACCGGCCGCTTCCTGCCCGCGGACCTGCGCGGGCGCAAGACCGTGCTCGAATGGCTGTCGTGGCAACTGGGCAATGTCGGCCCGATGTTCGGCCAGGCCGGCCATTTCTCGCTCTACGCCCCGGAGCCCCTGCCCTACCCCATCGAGCGCTACCGCAGCGAGATGCTCCGGCTCTACGGCGTGCTCGACCGCCGGCTCGACGGCCGCGACTATATCGCCGGCGATTACTCCATCGCAGACATGGCGTGCTGGCCCTGGGTCATCACCTACAAGGGCCAGAAGGTCGATCTGGACATGTTCCCGAACGTCAGGCGCTGGTACAAGGCGCTGCAGCAGCGGCCGGCCCTGCGCCGCGGCTACGATGCCGGCAAGGAACTCGGCAAGCTGATGCTGGAGTGGGACGAGGAAACGAAGAAGAACCTCCTGCCCGGCTACCGGCCGGAAGGAACGGCCGCTTGACGCATATCGAGTATCGCGCGGAGAAACAGATGATCGAAGTCAACGGCGCCGCCCATGTCATCCTGACCGTGAGCCAGTGGGAAAAGGCGCGGGAATTCTATTCGGGATTGCTGCCCTTCCTCGGCATGAAGAAGGTCTATGACGGCAACAACTTCCTCTACCATGTCGGCGGCCGCACGGCGGTCGGCATCCAGCGCTGCGCCGGGGAATACGCTGACGAACGCTTCGTGCAGAACCGGGTCGGCCTGCATCATTTCTGCCTGCGCGCCCGCAGCCGGGAGGATGTCGACGCCGCCGCCGAACAGGTGCGCAAACTGGGCGGCCAAATCGACCGCGGCCCGATGCAACGGGACTTTGCGCCGGGCTATTATTTCTTCGTCTTCGAGGATCCGGACGGCATCCGGCTGGAGATCAACTACATTCCGGGCAAGGGCCTGCTGGCGTCCGACACGCCCCTCAGCCCGAGCGACGACCCGGACTGGGACCAGAATCCGTAGCGCGAGTTGCTCACCAAAGGTATTGGCGCCGGCCCTTCGATACGCCCCCTGCGGGGGCTACTCAGGGTGAGGGAGAGGGTGGTGTTTGAGTTAACGCAAAAAACTCCCTCATCCCGAGTAGCCCCGGACTTGATCCGGGGCGTATCGAGGGACGTGCAGGCGGCTGTTGACGCCCCGCGAGACCCTGCGCATCTGAGACCGCTCATGAAAGGATCCAGCCCCCAAAGGCGGCGCCTGTCGCCACTCATCCTTCTGTGCCTGGCGCCACTCCTGATGGCCGGATGCGCGTCGGTCAAAACCGCGCCGGCCGGCTGTACGCCGCTGTTCGGGGACGCGATGGTCACGGAGGTCTATTTCGGCCTGTCCGGCCCCGGCGGGCGGGCCATCGCGAAGCAGGACTGGCAGGCCTTCCTGAAGAGCGACGTCGTGGCCGCCTTCCCCGACGGGTTCACGGTCATCCCGGCGCAGGGCTACTGGCGCGGCGAGGGCATGACGCAAACGGCGCAGGAAATGTCCCTGATCCTGAAGATCATCCACCCGGCGGGCCCGGTCGCGCTGAAAAAACTGTCCCGGATCGCGAAAAGCTTCGCCAAACGGTTCGAGCAGCAGGCTGTGCTGCTGTCCACGACAAGGACCGCGGCGGCGCTCTGCAACTGACCGGCCGGAACGGCCGGCCGCTTACGCGGCGAGCGCCGTATCGAGCGCCTTGCCCAGGCGGTCGACGATGGCTTCGACATGGCCGCTGTCGATCGTGTAGGGCGGCGCGAGCAGGACATGGGCGCCCGACAGGCCGTCGATGGTGCCGCCCATCGGATAGACCATCAGCCCTTCGTCCATCGCCGCGGCCTTGATGCGCGCGGGCAGCTTGCGTTCCGGCTCGAACGGCTCCTTGGTGCCGCGGTCCTTGACGATCTCGACACCGATCATCAGGCCGCGCCCGCGGATGTCGCCGACATGGGGGTGCTGGCCGAGCGTGATGCCGAGACCGGCCTGCAGTTCCTCGCCGCGCGTGCGGACATTGGCGAGCAGATCGTCCTCCTCGATGGCGTCGATCACAGCGTTGCCGGCGGCGCAGGCCACCGGATGGCCCATATAGGTGTGGCTGTGCTGGAAAAAGCCGCTGCCGTCGGCGATGGCCCGGAACACACGGTCGGCCACCATCACGGCGCCGATCGGCTGATAGCCGGCGCCCAGCCCCTTGGCGAGGGTCATGAGATCGGGCACGACTCCGTCCTGCTCGCAGGAAAACATGGTGCCGGTCCGGCCCATGCCGCACATCACCTCGTCGAGGATCAGCAGGACGCCGTAGCGGTCGCAGATCTCGCGGATCCGTTTGAAATAGCCCGGCGTCGGCGGCACCGCGCCGGCGGTTGCGCCCATCACGGTTTCGGCGATGAAGGCGGCGACCGTGTCGGAGCCGAGTTCGAGGATTTTGTTCTCCAGTTCGTCGGCGACCCGCAATCCGTAGACTTCGGGCGTTTCTTCGAGCTTGCGCCCGCGATACTCGTAACAGGGTTCGATGCGATGGGTCTCGATCAGCAGCGGCTCGAACTGGGCGCGGCGCCAACGGTTGCCGCCGGCGGCGAGCGCGCCCAGCGTGTTGCCGTGGAAGCTCTGGCGCCGGGTGATGAACTTGCTGCGCCCGGTCTCGCCGCGTTCGACGAAATACTGGCGCGCCATCTTCAGCGCCGATTCGATGGCCTCCGAACCGCCGCTGACGAAGAACGCCCAATCGAGCGTGCCGGGCGCACGCTCGGCCAGCTTCTCCGCCAGGCGTTCGACCGAATCGTTGGTGAAATAGCCGGTGTGGGCGAAGGGGATCTTTTCCAGTTGATCGGCAATCGCCTGCTTCACCCGGCTGTCGGAGTGCCCCAGGCAGGAGACCGCCGCCCCGCCGCAGCCGTCGAGATATTCGCGGCCGGCGGTGTCGTAGACATAGACGCCGTCGCCATGGGACACCGTCGGCATGGTGCCCGAGGGCGAGCGGTGGAAAACATGGGTCATGGGGTGATAGTCCGTCCTGGGCGCCGGGCTATATCGGGCGCCGAATCGATCGCGTGGTTGGTTGCATGTGCTCCCTGCACCCCGGCGCGTCAATCCCCGGACCGGTCCGGCCAAAAAAAAATTGTCCGGCCGCCGGCCGGCGCGATTTCCGGGCAACGCCGGACGCCGGAGCGCCCCAGGCTGTGCTACCGTTCGAGCCACCGCAAACCTCACGCCATGCGGGATGAGGACAGGACATGAAACAGGAAGCCTTGCGCTATCACGAGGCCGGGCGGCCGGGCAAACTGGCGATCCGCCCGACCAAGCCGCTGGCCAACCAGCGCGACCTTGCGCTGGCCTATTCGCCGGGCGTCGCCGAGGCCTGTAACGCCATCGTCGCATCGGCCGGCGATGCCGCGCGCTACACGGCGCGGGCCAATCTGGTGGCGGTGGTCTCGAACGGGTCGGCCGTGCTCGGCCTCGGCAATATCGGCGCGCTGGCGGCCAAGCCGGTCATGGAGGGCAAGGCGGTCCTGTTCAAGAAATTCGCCGATATCGACGTGTTCGACATCGAGATCGACGAGAGCGACCCGGACGCGCTGGCCGATACGATCCGGCGCCTGGAGCCGACCTTCGGCGCGATCAATCTGGAAGACATCAAGGCGCCGGACTGCTTTGTCGTCGAGAACCGGCTGATGGCGGAGATGAACATCCCCGTCTTTCACGACGACCAGCACGGCACCGCCATCGTTGTCGCCGCCGCCATCGTCAACGCCATGCACCTGCTGGGCAAGGACCTCGGCCGGGTCAAGCTGGTCTCGACCGGCGGCGGCGCGGCCGGCATCGCCTGCCTGAACCTCCTGCTGGAGCTGGGGCTGAAGCGCGAGAATGTCTGGCTGCTCGATATCGACGGGCTGGTCCGCAAGGGGCGGGTGGCGGAGCCGCACAAGGCCGCCTTCGCCCAGGACAGCGAGGCACGCACGCTGGACGAGGTTATCGACGGCGCGGAGATCTTCCTCGGGCTGTCCGGGCCCAATGTGCTGAGCGCGGACCATTGCCGGCGCATGGGCCCCGACCCGCTCGTCATGGCGCTGGCCAACCCGGACCCGGAGATCGTGCCGGAAGAGGCCCGCGCGGCGCGCCCGGACGCCGTCATCTGCACCGGCCGGACCGATTATCCCAACCAGGTCAACAACGTCCTGTGCTTTCCCTTCATCTTCCGCGGCGCGCTGGATGTCGGGGCGACCGGCATCAACGCGGAGATGAAGCTCGCCTGCGTCGAGGCCCTGGCGGCGCTGGCGCGCGAGGGCATCACCGACGAGGTCGCCCGCGCCTACGGCGAACAGCGATTGCATTTCGGCCGCGACTATCTGTTGCCCCGGCCGTTCGATCCGCGACTGCTCGGCGCCATCGCTCCGGCCGTGGCGAAAGCCGCGATGGATACCGGCGTGGCGGCGCGCCCGCTGGCCGACCTCGATACCTACCGCGACCGGCTTTCCCGCTTCGTCTACCGCACCAGTTTCCTGATGCGGCCGATCTTCGACAGCGCCCGCGTGGCGCGGCGCAAGGTGATCTTCGCCGAGGGCGAGGACCGGCGGGTCTTGCGGGCGATCCACAATATCCTCGACGAGAGCATTGCAATCCCCATCGCCACCGGGCGGCCGGGCCGGATTGCCGCGCTCTGCACGGAAATGGGCCTGCGGATCGCGCCCGGCCGGGATTTCGAGGTGTTCGACCACGATTCGGAGGATCTGATCGAGCGTTACGGCGCCAGGCTCCACACGCTGCGCGCCCGCGACGGGATCGGCCCGGAAGCCGCGCGCAAGCTGTTCCGGACCAGCGACACGCTGGCCGCGGCAATGCATGTCCGCGAAGGCGGGGCGGCCTGCCTGATCTGCGGCACGACCGGCCACTACTCGACCCATCTGGAGCGGATCGACCAGATATTGGGAACCGAGGCGGAGACCGTCTCGGCCCTGGTGCCGCTGATCATGGATACCGGCACCGTCTTCATCGCCGACGGCTATGTGAACTACGAGCCGGGGGCCGAGGAAATCGCCGGGATCTGCCGTGCGGCGGCGGCGCAGGTGCGCGCCTTCGGCCTGACGCCGCGGGTCGCCCTGATCAGCCATGCCAATTTCGGCGCCCATGCCAGCCCGAGCGCGGCCCGGATGCGCCGGGCGACCGAGATCCTGGCCGAAACGGGGGCCGACTTCGAATTCGAGGGCGAGATGCAGCTCAACCTCGCCTTCGACAAGGCGTCGCGCGACCGCTTCCTGCCCGGCGCGCGCCTCACCGACCGGGCCAACATCCTGATCTTTCCGGGGATGGATGCGGCCAATGCGGCGATCCATGCGCTGTCCGCCCTGGGCAATGCCCAGCCGATCGGCCCGATCCTGCTCGGCTATAACGGCGCCGCCCATATCGTGACGCCGAACGCCACCGTGCGCGGCCTGCTGAACGTCGCCGCCATCGCCAGCGCGGGCAAGGTCTGATTGACAGACCCGGCCGGAACGCGGCGTTACAACGCAATCGGCAAATACCGCAGGAACCGCACCGCCCTATGAGCGTCCACCCCCGCCTTGCCCGACACAACGCCAAATTCGAACCGTCGATCCGCACCGTCGCCGGCCGCTACCATGTCGCCTACGGCTTCAGCCCGTCGAACAGCACGCTGATCGAGGGCGACGAGGGCTGCGTCCTGGTCGATACGCTGCCGACCGTGGAATTCGCCGCGCCGGTCGCCGAAGGGTTCCGCCGGATCACGGACAAGCCGATCCGCGCCGTGATCTACACCCATGTCCATCCGGACCATATCAGCGGGATCAAGGCGTTCGTCTCCGACGAGGAAGTCCGGTCGGGCGCCGTCGAGATCGTCGCGCTGGACGAACTGACCGACCATCTGGCGCGGGACAGCGGCCTGCTCGCGCCGGTGCTGGCGCGCCGGGCCATGTACACTTTCGGTTTCCAGCTCCCGCGCGACGATACCGGCAATGTCGGTTCCGGCCTCGGCCCGCCCAACATCCCGGGCCGGCGCAGCTTCATCGCGCCGACGCGCACCTTCGCCGGGCAGGAGGAGATCGACGTTGCGGGCGTCCGGCTCACGCTGATCCACCTGCCGAGCGAAACCGACGACCAGGTCGTCGTCTGGAGCGAGGACGATCGGGTGCTGCTGTCGGCCGACGTCATTCAGGGCGAGACCTTCCCGAACATCTACGCCTTGCGCGGCACGGGCTTCCGCAACCCGATGGTCTGGGCGCGCGCCATTGACCGCCTGCGCCGGTTGCGGCCCGAAACGCTGATCCCGCATCACGGCCGGCCGGTCAGCGGCGCGGCGGCGGTGGATGGGGTGCTGACCGCCTATCGCGACGCCATCCAGTATCTGCACGACCAGACGGTGCGCTTGATCAACAAAGGCGCAACGCCGGACGAACTGATGGAGCATGTCGCGATGCCGCCGCATCTGGCCGGGCACGAATGGCTCGGCGAGTTCTACGGCAGCTACAAGCACTCGGCGCCGGCGATCTACGCCGGCTATGTCGGCTGGTTCGACGGCGATCCGGCGAAGCTCGACCCGCCGCCGCGCCAGGAACGGGCGGCGCGCTATGTCGCCCTGATGGGCGGCCGGGACGCCCTGCTCCGCGAGGCCCGCAAGGCTCTGGACGACGGTGACGCCCAATGGTCGGCCGAACTGACCGGATGGCTGGTCGCGGCGGATACCGGCGACCGGGAGGCCCGCGCCCTCCGTGCCGATGCGCTACGCCGCTGGGGCCTGGCGCAAGCGAATGCCAACTGGCGCAACTGGGCGCTGACGGCAGCGCTCGAACTCGAGGACAAGCTCAAGCCGCCGCGCGGATTGCCGTTCGGCCAGCCGGACACCGTGCGCACCTTCCCGATGTCCCGGATGATCGAAACGATGACCGTCCGATTGCGCGCGGAAGCGGCGCTGGACACGCACATGACGGTCGCCTTCGAGACGGCGGACACGGACGAGGCCTGTGCGCTGGAAGTCCGCCGCGGCGTCTGCCAGTTTCACGCCGATCCGCCGGAAAATGCCGATATCCGCCTGCGCTTCAGCCGGGCCTTCCTGGAATCGACCGTCACCGGCGGCGGCGGTTTTCCCGCCGGCATCGCCGCCGGCGAGGTCATAGCGGCCGGGAATCCGGCGGCGATAGACGCGTTCTTCGCGCTGTTCGAAACGCCGTCGCTCGAAATTCCGATTGTTGTCCGCTAGCCGCAGACGACGTACCTACGCCGGCACCGGCACATCCGCAGCAATCGTATGTATGCCGAGCACCGGGAGGCCCCGTTTCGCACGCTTCGGCCTGTCCCAGCGCAGATCGTCGGCGAGGCAGGAGACAACGCTGGCCTTCACGCCGCCGACCGCCGTGTCGAACGCGCGGTGGACGTGGCCACAGAAGATGCCGGTGACGTGGTCGTGGTGCTGCAGTTCGGCGATCAGCGAGCCGGCATCGGCCCAGGGATCGAAATGGCGCGGATAGGGCCCGACCGCGACCTCGAACGGCGGATGATGCAGGAACAGGCAGGCGGGCCGGGAGGTATCGGCCTCCAGCATCCGGCGGATATGGTCGAGCCGTTCCCCGCACAACCGGCCCTTGCTGGCGCCCTCATTGACCGAATCGACGACGATCAGCCGGACTGCGAAATCCTCGACGGCATATTGCACGAAGGGCATATCCGGCCGGATATGGCGGCCGTCGGCGAAGACCCCGGCGAGGTTCCGCCGGTCGTCGCGATTGCCGGGCAGAACGAAATACGGTGCCGACAAGCCGTCGAGCAGCGTCCGCACGGTCCGGTATTCCTCGATGCGCCCGTTGTGGGCAATATCGCCGGTATGGACGACGGCGTCGGGTTGCGACTGCAGGCCGTTGATCCAGGCGACGCAGGCTTCGAGATCGGCCGCGCGCTCCGGCCGGTCGTGGGCGATGTGGGTGTCGGAGAGATGGACGATCCGCATGGCCTGCATCGAAAAGGTAAGGGCGGGCGCAACCGTGCCGGCTGCGCTACGGGCTAGCAGCACCCGCCGCGCCGGGGCAGTGCGTCAGATCGCTGCGGACAGAGGGGAACACCGCGCATGGAACGGGATTCGCAATCGCTCGAGGCGCTGACAGCGCGCCTCATCGCCTTTCGCGACGCGCGCGACTGGCGCCAGTTCCATTCCCTCAAGGACCTGATCGTCTCGCTCAACCTCGAAGCGGGCGAACTGCTCGAACTGACGCAATGGAAATCCGAGCGCGATTTCGAGCGCGAGGCCGCGAGCGGGGAAATGCGCGCCCGGCTGGCCGAGGAATGCGCCGATATCCTCCTGTATCTGCTGCTGATTGCGGAGCGGACCGGCATCGACCTTCAAACCGCCGCCGCCGACAAGATCCGCGCCAACGAGGCGAAATACCCGGTCGACAAGGCCTACGGGAACGCCGCGAAGTACACCGAGCTTTAGCCGCATATCCGAAGCGCAAGGGCATTGCCAAGATGCGCTGGCCGGAGCGGCTGGAAATCGTCGATGAATTGCCGTCGACGCCGACTCGGAAAATCCGGAAGGGCGAACTGGCGAAGCGGGTGGCGCAGGCGGTTTTCGCCTGAACCTGCCGGATGGGCTGTTCCGCGGGCAGCGCCGCCAGGCCCGATCGACCGTCATATCGACCGGAGCGGCCCGAAGGGGCGCGGAGTGGAGATATCTTTCCAGTACCGCGCCAAAATGGAAGCACCGCAGCGGAAAGATTTGGGAATTATATGTGTGACTATCCGGCTGCGTCTCACCGCCGGCCCGATAGCCGACACCGTTATCCGCCCCTCGGTGTCGCCCCGGATGGAGCGAAGCGGAAATCCGGGGACCAGAGTCGTCCGGCACGGCCTCGCCTTGTGGCTCTGGCCCCCGGATCAAATCCGGGGTGACAAGGTACCCTATCCAAACAACGACGCGCTTCGACGTTCGGCGACGTGTTCGATATAAGCTGTTGCGTTACTTGATATTTTTCTTTCCTCACCGACCTCCTGCCCCTTGCATCGCCGCCACAGATCGTCTCAAATCGTCCCCGACTTGATGCCGCGCGTATGCGGTTTGATGACTGACTGTCGGGGCCAGGGGAGAGGCGATGCCGAGGCGCAGGGAAAGCGTTCGTTCACGCGGTGATGGGGCAGGCTGACGTCATTTTGGACACCCTATACAAGACACTGGTAACGCCGCCCGCGATTCGCTACCGTCGCGCACATGGCGATGCGCGACGAGGATTTCGGGGCGGCCCTGACGCCGGTCGAGGCGGACGACGGGCTCTGGTGGCCGCCGATGGCGGCGCCGGCGCGCGGGCCGCGCGACTGGCAGTCTCTGTACGAAGCGGCGCATGCCCGCGCGGAGGAGCTGCGCCGGGCGGAGAGGGCCGCCCGTTCCCGGGCGGGTTCGCTGAAGTGGCAGCTCGACAAGAGCCGGGACAAGCTCAAGGCGGCCGTCGAGGAGGTGAAGGAGGTCCGCCGCGCGGCGAAGAACGCGCTGTTCTACCAGGCGGAAGTGGCGCGGCTGGAGAAGCTCCTTTTGCAAGCCGGCGTCGAGTCGAGCAGGCGCAGCACGATCATGTCGCTGCGCATGGAAGTCTTCCGGTTGCGCGAAGCCTTGCAGGCATCGCAGGCCCGGAAGAATGCGACCGTGCCCCGCCCGGAGGCGGCCCGCGGCCGCTCAAGGCTGCGCCGGCGCCGGCAGCGAGGAAGGACACAACCGGGCCGCTGTCGAGGGAGAACGCCCGGCTGCGCAAGGCGCTGGAGCGCTCGCAGGAGCAGAAGGACGAGCTCGTGGCGTTGCGCAGGAAGGTCGCGGCGCTTCGCAGATCGAAACGAGCGGCACAGGCTTCGCCGCCCCGCGCGAGCGCCCGGCTGCGCAAGGCGCTGGAACGGACGCGGAAGCAGAAGGACACGATCAAGGCGCTGCGCGGGGAAGTCGGTTCCCTGAACCGGGAGACCCGTCGGCTGAACCCCGTCGGCTGAACCGGGAGACCCGTCGGCTGAACCGGGAGACCCGTCGGCTGAACCGGGAGACCCGTCGGCTGAACCGGGAGACCCGTCGGCTGAACCGGGAGAATGGCCGGCTGCGCCGCGAGCTGGAGCCGTTGCAGGGTCTCAAGAAGACAGTACGCAGGCTGTCCGGCGAGGCCAAGCTGCTGCGCGGGGAGCTGGCGGGATACCACGACCAGATGGGCCTCATCGCTTTGCTGACGAGGCGCGTCGACTATCTGGCAATTGCCCTGAGCAAGTCCGCCATCGAGAAGGAGGGGCTGGAGGCCGAGCTTGCCGATCGTCCCCTGCTGCCCGCGGTCTTCAGGAGATTGCGCGACCGGGACAAGACCATCGCGTCGCTGCGCAAGGCGAACGAACGGCTGGGCAAGAAGATAAGGGTGCTGCGGGCTCGGAACGCGAGACTGGAAGCCTGGATTGCCAAGCTTCGTACGACCCGGGCCGTGCTGTCGAGGGCGCTCTACGGCAGCAAGAGCGAGAAGCAGGACACGCCGGGCACGGGGCGCAAGCGCGGCCAGCAACGCGGCGCTCCCGGGCACGGCCGCACCCAGCGGCCCGTGCTCGAGGAGAAGGAGGAACCTCAGAAGCCGCCGGAGGACGCGCTCGTGTGCTCCTGTTGCGGAAAGCCCTATGTCGCCAACGGCGAGCGATCGTCGTCCGTCATCGAGATCGAGGTCAAGGCCCACATCCGCAGGATCGTCCGTCCCCGCTACCGCCGGGGTTGCGACTGCACGTCCTCGCCCCTGGAAGTGACGGCGCCCCCGCCGGCGCGGTTGTTTCCCAGGACGCCCTACGGGATCAGCGTCTGGGCGCGCATTCTGTTCGAGCGTTTTGCCTGCTTCCGGCCCTTGCGCCGAGTCGCGGCGTGGCTGACGGACCAGGGGCTGGCGATCGCGCCGGGGACGGTGGCCGGCAGCGTGCCCCGCTTCCTGCCGCTGTTCGAACCCCTCGCCAAGGCGATCCTCGCACACCAGAACGAGATGGCGGTGCGCCACGGCGACGAGACCGGCTGGCGCATCCAGTCGCTGAGCGAGACCGGCCGCTCGCGGCGCGCGTGGCTGTGGATCTCGGTCAGCGCCGAGGCGGTCTACTTCCTCATCGACCCCTCGCGCAGCGCCGAGGTCGCGATGGAGCTGTTCGGCTCGGTCAAAGGCATCGTGTTCCTGGTCTGCGACCGCTACGCCGCCTACGGAAAGATGGCGCGCGAGCTCGACGGCAAGGTGATTCTGTGCTGGTGCCGGGTGCATCAGCGGCGCGACTTCATCGAGTGCGCGGCCGGCCAGGCGAAGCTGACGCAATGGTGCGAGGGATGGATCGAGCGGATCGCGTCGGTCTACCGGCTGAACGAGGCGCGTCTGGAGCATTACGACCCCGGGCTCGAACGCCAGACGCCGGAGTTCGACGCGGCGCAGGGCGAGCTGAAGAAGGCGGTCGACGGCCTGTTCGCGCACGCCGAACGGGAGCTTGCCGCCCTGCCGGCCAAGGCGCGCGAGGGCAAGGCGCTGCGCTCGCTGCTCAAGCATCGCGAGGGGCTGAGCGTCTTTGCCGGCAAGCCACAGGTGCCCATGGACAACAACGCCGCGGAGCGCGGACTGCGCGGCGCGGTAATCGGGCGTCGATTGAGCTTCGGTTCCGACAGCGAGAAGGGCGCCGACTTCACGGCGATCATGTACTCCGTGGTGGGCACCCTCTCGATGCACGGCATCGACGTCCTGCGCTGGCTGGAGGCGTGGCTCGAAGCCTGCGCGAAGAACGGCCGCAAACCGCCGGACGACCTGTCGCCCTGGCTGCCCTGGTCGATGAGCGAGGAGCGCAAGCACGAGTTCATGGCGCCGGGGTGACCGGCGTTATCGAGTGCCGCTATTACGGCCGTGACTTCACCGCAGACGAGATGGCGCTGCTGCGCGCCCTGATCGCCGCCGATCCGCAGCCCACCCGCGCCGCTTTGTCCAGAGAGTTCTGCCGGCGCATCGGCTGGTTCAAGCCCGACGGCGGCCTCAAGGACATGATGGCAAAGGTGACCATGCTGGCCATGCACCGCGACGGCGTGATCACGCTGCCGCCGCCGAGGGGACGGCAGGGCCGGCCCAAGCCGATCGTCTTCGGACCCGATACCGAACCGCCGCTGTTCCCGCCCCCGACGACCCTCGACGAGATCCGCCCGCTGGAGATGCGCATCGTCGTGCGCGGCACCCGGGAGGGCAGTCTGTGGAACGAGTTCGTCGCCCGCTACCACTACCTCGGCTACAAACCCCTGGTCGGTGCCCAGATGCGCTACGCCGTCCACGACCGCAACGGCTGGCCTATCGCCATGCTCGGCTTCTCCACCGCCGCGTGGAAGCTCGCTCCGCGCGACAACTTCATTGGATGGACGCCGTGGCTGCGTGAGAAGAACCTCCCGCTCGTGGTCGACAATCCGAGATTCCTGATATTGCCGTGGATCGAGATCCCGAACCTCGGCTCCCACATCCTCGCCATCGTGCGCCGGCGCCTGCCTCAGGACTGGATCGAGCGCTACAACACCACCCCCGTGCTCATCGAGACCTTCGTCGAGACGCCGCGCTACACCGGCGCCGTCTACAGGGCATCGGGCTGGATCCCCGTCGGAACCACCCAGGGACGAGGACGCTATGACAGGCATACAAAACGATCCCAGCCCAAAAAAGACATCTGGTTGCGACCCCTCCGAAAGGACTGGAAGCGAACACTCAATCGTTGAATCCACCACACCCATCACCGCGTGAACAAACGCTTTCGGCATGGCTATCGTCCCGCATCTTGCTCCTGCGAAATGCGTAATCGAACCGCAACCGAGTGAATTCACACCTCTGGGTATCGAAGGCCACCGCAGGCGTCGAGACGGATATCCCGAAAAGCGTTCGAATGTCAATAATATTAACTATATCATACATTTATCATACCTGTGACCATTCAAGGCCACCTGAGTCTATCAGACGAGATATTGGATTTATCTAATGGAATATCATGATCGGCCCGCAAGGTGCGCCGGAGCAACGCCGGGCCGTATGGGAAATTTATGTTCAGACTACAGAAATACAAGGAAATTAAGCGTTCTCTTATGCTATTTTTCTCTCACATAGTCGAGCCGTAGAGTCACGCCCGAGTTGAACAGTGAGCGGTGATTTTTGACGATTTCGGTTTCGGCAAGCTATTGAAATCATTGGACAGTCGGGTTCAGGTTTGGGAGGGTTGGAGAAAATGTAGTGAAACATTTTCGTGGTTTCTACCTTGTTTGCTTGATATTGAAGATGTTCCCGCATACAACGGTGTCATGTTCGTGCGCGAAACGACCGCCCGGGGGCACCGTTATCTCTACCTCGTCGAGAGCGTGCGCGAGGGCAAGCGGGTGCGCCAGCGCACGATCCGCGCGCTGGGCCGCAAGGACGTGCTGCAGGCGAGCGGGGAACTGGACCGCCTGATCGCCTCGCTGGCGCGCCACTCGGATCGGTCCCTGGTGCTGAACGACATGGTGGACGGCGCTCTTGCCTGCGTTCGGATCGGCGGTCCGCTGCTGTTCGGGCGTCTGTGGGACCGGCTGGGCCTTGGCGATGTGGTGAAGGAGCTTGTGGACGGCCGCGGGTTCGGCTTCGCGGTCGAGCGGGCGGTGTTCGTGAGCGTGCTGCACCGGCTGTTCGTGTCGGGCTCGGACCGGTCGTGTGAGAAATGGATGGACGACTACGCCATCGACGGGATCGAGGGCCTGCGTCTTCACCATCTCTATCGGGCGATGGCGTGGCTGGGCGAGGAACTGGAGCCGACCGGCGAGGGCGGTCTGGCGCCGCGCTGCGTGAAGGACGACATCGAGGAGCGTCTGTTCGCTCGCCGCCGCGACCTGTTCAGCGACCTGTCGCTGGTGTTCATGGATACCACGACGCTGTCGTTCCATGGCGCGGGCGGTGAGACGCTTGGCGCGCACGGGCACTCGAAGGACCACCGCCCGGACCTTCGGCAGATGGTGCTGGCGGTGGTTCTGGACGGCGAGGGCCGGCCTGTCTGCACGGAGATGCTGCCCGGCAACACGGCTGACAGCACGGTTCTGCTGCCGATCGTGGACCGTCTGCGGTCGCGCTTCGGGATCGGTCGCGTCTGCGTGGTGGCGGACCGGGGGATGATCTCGGCGGCGACGATCGCGGCGCTTGAGGAGCGGGGTCTGGACTACATCCTGGGTGCGCGCGAGCGGCGCACGACGGTGGTCCGGGAGGTGGTGCTGAGGGACGGGAAGCCGTTTGTGCCGCTTTTGATCGAACGCGCGCGCGGCGAGACGCAGCTGTTCGTGAAGGAGGTCACGGTGGCCGGCGCGCGCTACATCGTGTGCCGCAACGAGGCGGAAGCGGAAAAGGACCGCGCCGACCGGCAGGCGGTGGTCGAGGGCCTGCAGAAGCGGCTCAAGGGCAGCGAGAAGGCGCTGATCGGCAACAGCGCCTACCGGCGCTATCTGCGAAGGACGGGCGCGGGCAAGGCGTTCGAAATCGACGCCGGCAAGCTCGCCGACGAGGCCCGCTTCGACGGCATCTTCGTGCTGCGCACGAACGCCGCAATGACGCCGCTCAATGCCGTGCTGCGGTACAGGGAACTGCTCCGGGTCGAGGACCTGTTCCGCCGCGCGAAGGCCCAGCTGCGCACCCGCCCGATCTACCACTCCTGCGACGCCGCCATCCGCGGGCATGTCTTCTGCTCCTTCCTCGCCCTCGTCCTCCAGAAGGAGCTGGCCGACCGCTGCCGCGCCGCTGGCGTCGATGTCGAATGGGACGACCTCATCCGCGACCTCGACCGCCTGCAAGAGGCCTCCATCGAGAACGACGGCAAGCGCGTCACTACCCGAACACATGTTCAGGGACAGGTCGGGAAGGTCTTCCAGGCCGCTGGCGTCGCCTTGCCGCCGAACTGGCGCGAACACACCGCCTGACCGTCTCCAGAATCGCGAAAATGTAGTGGGTACAACCGGAACCGCCGGTGTAACCCCCTGTTTCGTCGAATACTTTTAATCTGTGCTGTTGAAGTTGGGTCACGCCGTTTGCTGCGACAACGGCTTGGGCGTGGGCGCTCCAGTCCGTATACTCGGTCCGCGCACCGGCGGCCTCGCCCCTTGCCGCCCGGCCCCGGAGCTTTAGTTCAGCGCCATGAACATCGTCACACCTGCCCCCGACATCATCGACTCAGTCGACTCCGGCGTCTCCGCCGCCTTCACCGAAGTATCGGTCGTCGATATTGGCAGCCGGACCGCCGGCGCCGCGGCGCGCCGGGCGCTGGCGGAACGGCTGGGCGACATCTGCCACAGTGTCGGTTTCGTTATCGTCACCGGCCACGGCATCGAGCAGCATGTGATCGACGACCTCTTCGACCAGTGCGCCCGCTTCTTCGCGCTGCCCGAAGCGGACAAGCGCAGCATCGACAAACGGAATTCGCGCCATTTCCGCGGCTGGGAACCGGTCGGCGCGGAATATACCAACAACCGGCCGGACATCCGCGAGCAGATCGACATGTGGAGCGATCGTCCGGCCCGCGCGCCCGACGTAACGCCCCGCTACCTGCGCCTCCTCGGACCGAACCAGTGGCCGCCGGAAAACGTCGCGCCCGGCTTCAGGCCGGTGCTCGACCGCTGGTTCGCCGACATGGAGGCGATGGCCGACGATCTGCTGCGCCTGCTCGCGCTGAGCCTGGGGCTGGAGGAGAGCCATTTCCACACGCTGTTCGGGCCGGAGCGCATGTCGCTGACCAAAATGGTCAGCTATCCGGAAACGCCGGCGGGCCAGTTCGGCGTCAACGCGCACCACGATACCGGCTTCCTGACCATCCTCGCGCCCGGCACGACGCCCGGCCTGCAAATCGAGAATACCGACGGCGACTGGATCCCGGTGCCGATCGAGCCGCGCTCCCTGGTGATCAACCTGGGCGAAATCCTGCAGGCCATGACCGGCAACTATTTCGTCGCCACGCCGCACCGGGTCACGACCCGCGCGCCGCGCTTCGCGGCAGCCTATTTCCACGGCCCGTCACTGGACATGGCGCTCGATCCGCTGGACCTCGACCCGCGCTTCGCCGAGGCGGTCGCGTGCAGCCCGCACCATGCCGCAGCCGGCTTCATGGCCCAGCGCGACGAGACGGCCGCCGGCGTCGGCGACATGCAGAGCAGGAAGCACCCCGGCACCTACGGCGAGCAGCTGTGGAACTATTTCGCCCGCAGCTATCCGGACAACGTCGCCCGGTACTATCCGGAAGACTGACTCAGTCCGCCGCCTCGATATGGGACCGCGGGATGCGGTCCTGATTGGCGCCCTCGATCCGGATCAGCCGGGTCGACTCCGTCCGCTTCGGCGAATGCACCGCGCCGACGCCGTAGAAATGCGCGTCGCCGGGACGGAGCGTGTAGGTCCGGTCCTGCACGACCCGGATCGCCCTGCCGTCGCCGCCCTCATCGACAATGCGCCAGTCGGTCATCTCGGTCATGCCCTCGGCCTGGCCGTAGATCGCCCAGGTCGTGCCGTGGTCGTGCGGGCTGCCGATCGACGCGCCGCCGTTGACATGGCCGCAGATGCAGAAACCGAGGTCCGGGTCTTCGTACAGGATCTCGCGCACTGGCTCCCCGTCCGCCCGGTCGGGCAGCAGGGCGGCCGTGAACTGCGTGTCGTTCAGGGCTTCGCTCACGATCGCGCACAGATCGTCCGCCCCTTCCGGGACCGGACGGGCAGTCATCGCCGTGCGCAATCTTTCCGCCAGATTTTCCATAGTCGTCATGTCGTGCCGTCCGCTACCTGCGCCGCCGTTACCGCAATCATGTGATAGACGTCGTCGGCTGTACAGCCCCGCGACAGGTCGTTGGCCGGTCTGGCGAGGCCCTGGAGGACCGGGCCGAGGGCGATAGCGCCGCCCAGCCGTTGGGCGATCTTGTAGCCGATATTGCCGGCGTTGAGGTCCGGGAAGATCAGCACGTTGGCCTGCCCGGCGACCGGCGAGCCCGGCGCCTTGGACGCCGCCACGGCGGGCGTCAACGCGGCATCGACCTGCAATTCGCCATCGATATCGAGGCCCGGTTCCTGCTCCCGGACCAGCGCGGTGGCGCGCCGGACTGCGGCGACCGTGCTGTGCTCAGCGCTGCCCTTGGTGGAGAAGGACAGCATGGCGACGCGCGGCGCGCCGCCGACCAGATGCCGGTAGCTGCGCGCGGAAGCCCGGGCGATGGCGGCGAGCTCCGCCTCGCTCGGCGCGACGACCAGGCCGCAATCGGCGAACAGCAATTCCCGGTCCGGCCAGACCATCAGGAAGAAGCTGGAGACGAGGGTGCTGTCGGGATGAGTGCCGATCATCCGCAGCGCCGTGCGGACGGTCTCGGACGTGGTCGCCACGGCGCCGCCCAGGGTGCCGTCGGCCAGCCCCTCCCGGACCATGAGCGCCGCGAAGGTCAGCGGATCGCGCACCGCCTTGCAAGCCACCGCCAGGTCGACGCCGCGATGGCGGCGCAATTGCCAGTAGGCGTCGGCCAGCCGCGCCGCGTCCGGCGCATCCGCCGGGTCGACGACCGCGATCCCCTCCCCGGCCCCGCCGGCGCCGGCCGGGCGCAGCAGCGTGATCCGCGCCAGCCCGTCGGCCGCCGCCCGCCGCGCACCCTCGACGATCCGTGCATCCTCGCCCTCCGGCAGCACGATGTGCGGGCGAAGCGCCTGTGCACGCGCGGCGAGCGTGTCAAGGACGGACACGGGATCGTTCACGCCTGCCGACGAGCGGTGACAACGCCGAAGCGGTGGCCCGTTGTCCTCGCTCTATCCCTGATTCTCGACCCTATCAAAAACATAGTGTCACCCCGGCCTACCCCCACTGGTGTCCGGTTTAAAATAGTGGACTGGTTTCATGACATTGATTCTATTCGTTTCCAGACGTTTAGCGGCGTTCAGGACACGAACGGAGATCAATGTCATGCGGCATCAAAATAGCGTATTTCATCAGTTGACGAAGCACATTCCTTGGTCGGTGTTCGATCGTGCTGTGTCGAAGCATGGTTCGGACTGCCGGGTACGCCGGCTTCGCACGCGCGATCGATTTCTGGCGGTGCTTTACGGTCAGTTCTCGGGCGCCGCATCGCTGCGCGAGATCGAGTATGGGCTGGCGAGCCAAGCGGCGCGGCTCTATCACGTGGGGCTGCGGGGTGTCTCGCGCTCGACCCTTTCGGATGCGAACGCGAAGCGGTCATTCGAGGTCTACGCCGATGTCTTCGCTGAGATGGCGCGTCTGGCAAGGCCCGGACTGCGGCGCAAGCTGCGCGACGCGGTGCGCCTGCTCGATGCGACGAAAGTCAATCTGTCGGCGTTGAGCGAGGGGTGGGCGCGGTTCTCCGAGGATCATTGCGCGGCCAAGGTTCATGTCGTCTACGAACCGCATGGCGGGGTGCCGCTGCGCGCCGTCGTGACGCCCGACAACGTCAACGACATCACCCCGGCCAAGGCCATGCCGATCGAGCCGGGCGTAACCTATGTCTTTGATTTGGCGTATTATAGTTATGAATGGTGGGCCGAGCTTCACGCCCTGCGCTGCCGCTTCGTCAGCAGGCTGAAGAAGAACACCGCCCTGGCGGTCACGACCGAGCGGCCGGTTCCGGCCGGAACCGATATCCTGTCCGATCGCATCGGCCATCTCCCCAAACGCATCGGCGGCGGCCGTAACAACCCCTTCACCGATCCGGTGCGCGAGATCGCGATCAGCGTCGATCGGAACAAAACCCTGCGGTTCGTCACCAACGACCTCAAGGCCCCGGCCGAAGAGATCGCCGCGCTCTACAAACAGCGCTGGGAGATCGAGTTGTTCTTCAAATGGATCAAGCAGAACCTCAAAATCAAACACTTCCTCGGCGTCAGCGAAAACGCCGTGAAAATCCAGATCTACGTCGCCCTGATCGCCTTCCTCATCCTGCGCGCCGCCCATAACGCCCAGAAAACAATCCCAAGGCCCCACTCTCTCTGCCAACATCACTGAGACACCAGCAACCTTTGGAATTTCTGTAGGGCGGCGGAGGTGAAAACCGATGACCGCAGAGAGAGACTCGATGACATTGAATGAGGTTTCCGTTCCGGCCCTGGGGGTCGAGGAGCGTAGCGACGAGGCCCCCAGGGCCGGCCGCGCCAGACCGACCCCGGACCCGGAGGTTGTGGCCAAGCCGAAGCGGCGCCAGTTCACCGCAGAGTATCGGCTGCGGATTCTGGAGGAGGCGGATCGCTGCACACAGCCCGGCGAGGTGGGCCGCCTGCTTCGCCGCGAGGGGTTGTACAGCTCGCATCTGACGGCTTGGCGCAAGGCGCGGCGCAAGGGCTCGCTGCGGGAGTTGGCCGCGAAGAAGCGCGGCGCGAAACCGGCCGAACGCAACCCGCTGGATGCGAAGGTGCGCGCGCTCGAGGCGCAAGTGGCTCGCCTGGAGCATGAGTTGCACACCGCGCACACGATCCTGGACGTGCAGGGAAAAGTTGCCGGGCTGCTGGGATTGAACCTCGAACACGGAACGCGCTCTTGATCGCGGTCCAACCGCTTGCGGCGCAGGTCGGCGTGGCGCCGGCCTGCCAAGCACTGGGCGTGTCACGGGCGAGCTTCTACCGTCGTCAGAGGTCAACTCCCGGGCACCAGCAGCCCCGTCCAACGCCCGCCCGGGCGCTGTGTGAAGCCGAGCGCGAGCAGATCCTCGATGTGCTCGCCGGCCCGCGCTTCGTCGACCGTGCGCCGGCGGAGGTCGTGGCGACGCTGCTCGACGAAGGCCATTACCTGTGCTCGGAGCGGACGATGTATCGGATCCTGGCCGCCGATCAGCCGGTCCGAGAGCGGCGCAATCAGCGCGAGCATCCCCAGTACACCAAGCCCGAGCTGGTGGCCGCGGCGCCGAACCAGACCTGGTCCTGGGACATCACCAAGCTGTTGGGGCCGACCAAGTGGACGTACTTCTACCTCTACGTCGTGCTCGACATCTTCAGCCGCTACGCGGTCGGCTGGATGGTCGCAGACCGGGAGAACTCGGCGCTGGCCGGTCGTCTCATCGAAGAGACCTGCCACAAACAGGGCGTCCAGCCCCAGGTACTCACCCTGCACTCCGACCGCGGCGCGCCGATGACGAGCAAGTGCACCGCACAACTGCTCGCCGACCTCGGCGTGACCCGTTCACTGAGCCGCCCTCAGGTGTCCGACGACAACCCCTTCTCCGAGGCCCAGTTCAAGACCCTGAAGTACCACCCCGGCTTCCCTGGCCGCTTCCACGACATAACCGCCGCGATCGCCTTCTGCCGAACGTTCTTCCCTTGGTACAACACCGAACATCGCCATGGCGGGATCGCGATGCTCACCCCGGACGACGTGCATCACAATCGAACCCAGAGCGTGCTGGAGCAGCGCGGGCGGACCCTTCAAGCCGCCTGGACCCGTCATCCCGAACGCTTCGTTCGAGGAATCCCACAACCGGATCCCCTTCCCCAAGCCGTCTGGATCAACCCACCTGTGACACCCACAACAGGAGAAACTGCTCAGTAAATCGCAATCGTCACTGTCTCAAAGTCGTTGACAGGTTCCGCCAAGCCTTCGCCCGACTCGTGCGCCTCAACATCATGCACAGGCGCTCCCTCCTGAACATCAAAGACACGCCGCAAATCCCGCCACCGGACACAAGGCAAATAAATATGCAACTCACCCCATGCTAAACCGGACACCAGTGGACTCTGATCCGGGGTCCAGAGCCTTGAGGCGCAACCCTGTCGGGACGGCTCTGGTCCCCGGATCTTCGCTTCGCTCCGTCCGGGGTGACACTTTAGGTACTGGAGGGATATTGGAGCGACGCAGCAAGCGTCGCCTTCTACGCGCCCGCCCGAGCGCCGGTCAGTGGCCGGCTTCGGCCTGGGCGGCGTCGAAGGCGGCTTTTTGACCCGCCGAGGCTTCCTGCTGATGCTTCGCCTTCCACTCGGCGAACGGCATGCCGTAGACGATCTCGCGGGCCGCCAACTTGTCGAGGTCGAGCCCCTTTTCGTCGGCGGCGTCCTTGTACCAGTTGCTCAGGCAGTTGCGGCAGAAGCCGGCCAGGTTCATCAGGTCGATATTCTGCACGTCGGTGCGCGCGCGCAGGTGGCCGACCAGGCGGCGGAAGGCGGCGGCTTCCAGTTCGGTGCGGGTGGCGTCGTCCATGTTCGGGCTCCGGCGATGCTGGGCGTTCGCCGTAGATCTGGCGACGCCCCGGCCGAAATCCAGAGGGCAAATTTGCCCTACCGGAAGGCGAACACCGGGCTGCTCCAGGCCTGGAAGCCGTCTTCGGTGTAGACGCCGATCCACAGCGGGTTGTCGCCGTTGTCCGAGAGCGAGATCGTGACCGTCTCTTGCATCTCGCGCACGTTCAGGGTCTCCGGCAGCCGGAAGACCTTCACCCGCCGCAGCAGGCCGCCGGCCTCGAGGACCGTATCCTCCAGCCCGACCTCGCCCAGCGCCGCCGCCAGGGTGCCGCGGTTGGTCTCGATCTCCGCCCTGCCGTCGCTGCCGTCCAGCCACACGTCGAAGCCGCCATAGTTGCCGGTGGTGATGGCCTCGAAGACCACCGTGTCGTCGCCGGCAACCTCCAGCCGCCGCTCGTGGTTCCAGACGTTGATCTTGGCGATCCGGCGGATTTTCGCGTCGCTGAATCGCGCTTCGCCGGACCAGGCGCTGTCCCGGCCGCGGCCGCGATATTCGGCGCCGCTCCACAGCACCCGCAGGCGGTCGCCGAGATCGGCTTCCGTATAGGGGCGCAGGGTCCTGACCACCGTCTTGCCGTTGCGCACCTCGATTCGTTCGATCGGCGTCTGGGCGACGACGTGCAGGCTGAGCGCCGCTTCCCGGTCCGCCGTCTGCACGATATCGCCCATCATCACCGAGTCGACGCGCCGGGTCTCCGTGTCCGGGAAGGCGTTGGGATCGCGGTCGAACAAGGCGCCGCCGCCGGCGAAGGCGACCTGCACGTCCATATGCATCCGGGTGCCGGTCGTGCCGTAGGTATGGCGCCGGCGCACGCAGTCCATGATGTCGTCGCGGGTCAGCTCCGCGGCGAGGAAACAGGTCAGCCCGCCATAGGCGCCGAACATGGACGCGCCGGGATAGCTCGCGCCCGGCCGGCCCTTGTGGCCGTCGCTGTTGCACACCACGCCGCAGCGATGGCCGAGCGCGAAGCCGTCGGTCAATAGCCATTCGAAGGTGCCCCAGGCGGAGTGGATCTCCATCGCCGTCTCCAGCCGCGGATCGTGGGCGAAGGCGGTGTCGGCATAACGGCCGCCGACATGGGCGTAGACGAAGCAGTCCTCGTCCTTGAGCGCCTCGAACAGCAGCCTTGCGTCCGGCGCATCCGTGTCGAGGTCCGAGCGGTCGACCAATAGCGCGTGGGAGGAACGGCGGATCTGCCGGCCTTCCTCGCGGAAATAGACGTTGCGGTCGCCGCCGACCGCTGTGTTGCCGGACCATTCGTAGCCCGGGAAGGTCACCAACACGCCGGGCTCGTCATGGCGCGCGGTCAGATGGTTGATATGGGCCCAGAAGGCGTTGTTGACCTGGAAATCGTTAGCCTGGTGGCTCGTGACGTCGAGCACCGCCTTGTTGCGCGCGAAGTCGAAATACTGCTCGGCGGTGGTGACGCCGATGCTCTCGCCGCTCTGGCCGTGCAGGTCGCCCCAATAGCCGCCATAGGCGCCGTCGCGCACCACCATCGGATGGCTTTCCGCGACCGTCGCGCCGGCGGCCCCGGATGCATCGCGCACGGCAATGCGCAGCAGGCCGGGCCGGTCGACCGTCAGCCCGTCGAACACGACTGACCGGTTGCCCTTCTCATAGCGGAAGCGTTCCGGCAGGCCATTCACCGGCAGCGTGGTCTCGAAGGCGAAATCGCCCTCGGCCAGCGGCGTCGGATTGCCCCAGACATCCTCGGCCTTGAGGCCGAAGCGGAAGGGTTCGCCCGGCCGGCGCAGGGAGGAGAGCACGGCGCGCCAGACCGCCGGCGGTCCGGGCACGATTGCGATGCTCGGCGTATCGACGATCGGCGTGAAATGGCCGGAGGCGCAGACATCGGCCAGCACCTTGAACTGGAAGGCGCCCTCCACGAAGGTCTGCATCTTCATGCCCGGCGATCCGCCCGATGTGTCGCCGAAGACGATCGTGATGGTGTCGCCCTCGCTGAGATAACCGCCGGAAACCCGGGCGGTCAGGGCCCGCCAGCGCGGCCGGGAAGCGACGCCGAAGCCGGCATAGTCGAGCAGGATGCGCGCCTTGCCGCTGGTCCGCGCCGAGACATAGCCGGGCGCCGCCGGATCGGTGACCTGCAGGCGGCCGAAATCGGTCATCGCCCGGAACGCCACGCGGATCGCGCCGGTATCGTCCAACCCGTAGCGTCCGACCGTGTAGGTGAGCGTGAAGGTCTGCGCCGTACGCACCGCCACCGGGTCCGAGGGCTCCAGCTTCGCATGGCCGAGCAGCACCGGATCCGCACCGGGCTGGACCGCCGGCCACGCCTCGCCCACCAGATGTTCGGGAACCGGTCCGTCGAGCCTGTTGGTCAGCATACTTCCAGTCCTCCTTCATCCTGCCGATTGCGCCGGCGCTGCACGGACGGAACCGGCCCGCGCCGCCGCGAAGCGACTCGACACTTCCGGCAAAACTATATAGTTTTGCGCTGTTTGTGCAGATCGAATTTATCGGGGAGGCGTATCATGCCGCATCAACCTAAGTCCCGCCCGGCGCTGCTTGCGGTCGGCGCCGCCATCGTGCCGGCCGTCGTCGTTGCCGGACTGGCCGCGCCGGCGCTCGCCGCCGGCTATCCGGACAAGCCGGTGACCATCGTCATTCCCTACCGGGCCGGCGGCAGTATGGAGACCATGGGCCGCGTTTTCTCCAAGGCGTTGGGTAAGGAACTCGGCACCCGCGTTGTCCTCCGAACCCGGCCGGGCGCGGGCGGCGCGGTCGGCGCACTGGAAGTCTCCAAGAAAAAGCCCGATGGCTACACCCTGCTGTTCGGGGCGGCCGTTTCGCTGCTTTGGCACCCGCTGACGCGGAACGTCGGTTTCGGCCTCGACAGCTTCACCTATATCGCCCAGATTGCAGATTCCCAGATGGCGCTGATCGCGCGGCAGGACGCCCCGTTCAGCACGCTGAAGGAACTGCTCGCCCACGCCAAGGGCAAGCGGCTGAACTATGCCGACCAGGGACCGATGCAGCGCGCCTTCGTCGATTTCATCGGCGCCAGGGACGGCGTGAAATGGACCGGCATTCCGACCAAGGGCGGCGGCGAAATGGTGCCGTTCCTGCTCGGCGGGAAAGTGGATTTCGCCTGGAGCGGCGGCATTCACAACCGGTATCCTAAGAAGATGAAAGTGCTGCTGTCGTTCAACAGCGGCCGACTGATGGCCTCACCCGAAGTGCCGTCGATACAGGAGCTTTATGGCGTTTCGATGCCGAGCCAGGCTGTTGTCGTCGGGCCGAAAGGCATGGATACGGCGATTGTAGCGAAGCTGGAAGCGGCCGCAAAGAAAGCCGCCTCCGACAAGGCATTCCTGGACCTTCTGACCAAGAGATTGAAGTTTCCGGCCACCTTCGCCGGCCACAAGGCACTGACGGCGCAGATTCAGGAGGTCATCGCCGGCATGAAACGGGTCATCGCCGCCACCAAGAAGTGACGGACCGGCCAAGCGAACCCGATACCGACGCAAATCCGGCGCCGGACGGGAAATCGGCGGCGGACCCGTCCGCCGGCCCCGGCCCGCGGCAGGAGATCGCCGCCGGGGCGGTGCTGATCGCCCTGTCGCTGTTCGCACTGTTCTGGCTGATCCCGAACCACACCGGGGAAGCCGCCGAGGATCTTGAGGTCGCGCCGGGCTTCTTCCCGCAGATCGCGGCCTGGGCCCTGCTGGTCCTGTCGGTCCTGTTTGTCGGCCACCGGCTGATCCGCTTTCCGAAGCTGCGCAATATCCGGCCAAAGACCGGCGGCGGCGCCGTTCTCACCGAAATCGCGGTCCTGGCCGCCGGCGGGCTGCTCGTCGCCTGGGCGTTGGGCGCGGCAGGTTATCTACTCATCGCGCCGGCGGCCATGCTGGCCGGCCTGCTGGCGGGCGGCGAACGGCGCTGGTGGGTCATTGCGCTGGTGGTTGCCGGCGTCACCGCCGCGACGTATTTCGGCGCCGACCTGCTGTTCGGCGTCCAGCTGCCGTAACGGCCCGGCGGGGACAGGGGCAGGGGCGGTGGCATGATCGAGCAGTTGATCGCCGGTTTCGGCAACGCGCTGACGGTAACCAACCTGCTGTTCATCGTCGCCGGCATCACGCTCGGCATCGTCATCGGCGTGATCCCCGGGCTCGGCAGCGTGACGGCATTGGCGGTCCTGATCCCGATCACCTTCTACATGTCGCCCCTCGCCGCCATCGCCTTCCTGGTCGGCGTCAACAAGGGCGGCACCTCCGGCGGCGCCATACCCGCCATACTGCTCAATTCGCCCGGCACGCCCGAAGCCGCGGCGACGGCGCTGGACGGCCACCCGATGGCGAAACGCGGCGAAGCGCAGCGCGCGCTCAAATTCGCCCTGTTCTCGTCGGTGACCGGCGACACGATTTCCGATGTCCTGCTGATCGTGCTGGTCGTGCCGTTTGCCGCCATCGCGCTGCAGTTCGGCCCGCTGGAATACACCGCCGTGCTGCTGTTCGCCTTCGCGCTGCTGTCCGGCATTTCCGGGGATTCGCCGATCAAGGGCCTGATCGCCATCGCCTTCGGCGTGTTCCTGTCGACCGTCGGCCTCGATCCGGTCGACGGCTCCCAGCGCATGGTCTTCAACGAGATCGAGCTGTATGACGGCTTCCCCCTGATTTCGATCGCCGTCGGGACGCTGGCCATGGCCTCGGTGCTCGGCCAGCTGTTCGATCTGTGGCGGGCCAAGGGCGATAAACGGCTGAGCGTGGAGGAATATTCGCGGATCGAGACCCGCCTGCCGGCGCGGGAATTTTTTGGCCACTGGAAAACCATCGGGCGCTCGGCCCTGATCGGCTCCGGCGTCGGCATGCTGCCGGGCCTCGGCGTCACGCTCGCGGCGTTCCTGAGCTACGGCGCGGCGCGGCGGGCCTCGAAGGAACCGCAGAGTTTCGGCAAGGGCAACCCGCAGGGCATCATCGCGACCGAGGCGGCGAACAGCGCCGTTGTCGGCGCCAATCTGATCCCGACCATCGCGCTCGGCATTCCCGGCAACATCGCGGCGGCCCTGCTGATCGGCGCCTTCATCATCCACGGCATCGTGCCCGGCCCCTTCATGCTGACCCAGCATGGCGAGCTGATCTACGCCCTGTTCGCCTCGATGCTGATGGCCAACGGCGTTCACCTGATCGTCGGCCGGATCGGTATCCCGCTCTGGGCCCGGATCGCGCGAACGCCGCGCGCGATTATCCTGCCGCCGGTCCTGGTGCTGTGCATCGTCGGCGTCTACCTGCCCAACCAGTCGGTCTTCGGTGTCGGGGTGATGCTGGCCTTCGCCTGCCTCGGCCTTGCGTGCCAGCGCCTCGGCTTCCCGGTCGTCTGCCTGGTCATCGGCTTCCTGCTCGGCGGCATGCTGGAAAATTCCGTGCGCCAGTCGCTGCGTTTGCACCAGTCGGATCTCACCGCGTTTCTCGGCAGCCCGATCGCGCTGGCCTTCCTGGCGCTCACGGTCTTCGTTCTGATCCGGGCCTTGCGCCGTGCCTGACGGGCCGGCCCTCACCGACCCGGTCGAGCGCGCACTCTCGGCCTGTATGAAAGGCACGGCGGAGCCACCGGCCCGGACCAAGCGCAGCGCGGTCCGCCTCGCCATCACCCGGGCGATGCGCGACGGCGTGCTGAAGGACGGCGACCTGCTGCCGCCGGAAAAGCGCCTCGCCGAAATCTTCGGCGTCAGCGTCGGCACCGTGCAGGCGGCGCTCCAGCAGCTCCAGCAGCGCGGCGAAATCGTGCGGCGCAGCGGTTACGGCAGCCGGGTCGTGTTGGGCGACAGCTTTTCCAGCGCGGTCTGGCATTTCCGCATTATCGACCGGGCGAGCGGCCGGCGCCTGGCGGTCGTCGCCGAACGCATCGACATCGACGAGATCGCGCGCGCCGACCTGGAGGGCGCCGCCGCTGCGGCGGACCCGATGGTGCCTGTCTGGTCCGCCTTCCTGGGCGAGGATGACAGCTATATCTGCATCCGCCGCACGCTCACCCAGTCGAACGGGGCGGACGTAGCGGCGCGCATGATCCTGCGGTCCCGGACTGCGCCCGGCCTGCTCAAAATCGCGCCGGAGGAATTATACGCGGTCAATATCCGCAGTTTCCTGCAGGACGAGTTCGGCGTCGCGACCGCCCGCGCCAGCACCGAAATCCGCTGCGTCGAGGCCCAGGATAACGCGGGTGATAACGGGGGTGACAACGCCGCTGCCGCGCCGGTTCTGGAACTAAGGGCGCGGGCGGTGACCCACGACGACAAGCCGGTCTATTTCCAGACCGTTCACATCCCGTCCGACACCTGCGCTTTCGCGTTCTGAGGCGCCGCGCCGGGCGCTTTCGGCAAGGTTCGCAGGACGATAACGGACATGAGCGCCGCGCCGGACGCGATGGCGAGGGCGAGGGTATAGGTGCCGGTCCAGTCGTACAGGGCGCCGGCGATCAGCGGGGCAGTGAGGCCGGCCGCGCCCCAGGCGCTGAACAGCCGGCCGTAGACCCGGCCGAGCTGCTCCGTCCCGTAATACAGCACGGTCGCCGCCGGATAGCCGCTCGCCATGCTGCCGTAGGCGAAACCGATGAGCGTCAGCACGACATAGACCAGCGGCGAAGAGCCGAACGCCGCCAGCGCAGCGAGCACGACCGCCGCCAGCACCTGCGCGGCGAGCAGGACGGTGCGCGGCTGCCAGTAGTCGGTGGCAAAGCCCGAGGACAGCCGCCCGACGCCGTTCGCCGCCGTGATCAGCCCGGCGCCCAGGGCCGCGGCCGGCGCGACGAGGTCGTAGGCGTTGACCATGGCGGCGGCATGGCCGAGCGCCATCAGCCCGGCCGTGCAGCCGCCGAAAAAGCAGAGCCACAGGCGCCAGAACGGGCCCGAAGGCGCCTTGCCGCCGTGGCGCTCCGGGCGCGGGATCGCCGCCGGCGCGATCAGGACCGCGCCGAGAACGCCCATCGCCGCGAATATCGCCGCCAGGATCAGGAAGGTGTCCCACAGGCCCCAGCGGTCGGGGCCGTAGCGGAACAAGGGCGCGAACAGCACGGCGCCCATCGCATAGGCGGAGACGACGATGCCGGTCGCCAGGCCGCGCCGCTGCGCCATGGCCCCGACGGCCGATTGCAATGCCGCGCTGTAGCCGATGCCGCTGGCGAAGCCGAACAGGACGCCGTAGCCCAGGATCACGCCCCACAGGCTCTCGGTGACACCGGAGAGCAGCAGGCCGCCGGCGGCGAGCACCGTCGTCGCGAGCGCCGGCTTCAGCGCCGTGCCCGGCCGCACCAATACCGGCGCGAGGAACATGGTGGCGGCGAAAGCCACCGTCGCGACGGCGAAAATGCTGCTGACCGCGGCCCGGCCGACATCGAGCGCCTCCTGGGCCGGCGCGATGAACAGGCTCCAGGCATAGAGCGACCCGGTCATCAGGTTGAGCAGTACCGCGCCGGCGAGGATGCGAACGGGGGTCATCGACGTCATCGCCGGGCCTCGCCCCGCCCGATGTTTGTCCTGCGCATGGCCTGCGTCACGTCACCCCCTCTGGACCGGTGTGCCGGTCTGTGTACACTCACGCCATTGTCCGGAATATCCGAAATGGGAGCCGACTCATGGCCGCCATCGAGAATGTCAGCATACCCTATGGCGGCTATTGGAGCACGCCCTTCTCCAAATGGCAGAACAGCTTCGCCGACCTGCATTCGGTGAAATTCGCCGCCCATGTCGCCAGGGACGCGCTGGCCGAGCGGGAGATCGATCCCAAGGGCTTCGACCATGCTGTCATGGGCATCACGACGCCGCAGCAAACCGGTTTCTTCGGCCTGCCCTGGTTGTTGAAGATGATCGGCAACGACAGCGTGCCGGGCACCCAGGTCTCCCAGGCCTGCGCCACCGGCGCGCGCGTGATGCAGACCGCGGCGTTCGAGATCGAGCGCGGCCTCGGCAGCGCCTCGCTGTGCATGGCGATGGACCGAACGTCGAACAGCCCGGTCATCACCTATCCCAGCCGCTCCAACATGGGCGGCGCGCCGGAGATCGAGCGCTGGATCCTCGATGCTTTCGAGCACGATCCGCTGGGCGGCCCGGCCATGGTCGGCACGGCCGAAAACTGCGCCCGCGACTGGCAGGTATCGACCGAGGAGCAGCACGATGTGGTGGTCCGCCGGTGGGAGCAGTATGAGATGGCGCTGGAAAACGACCGGGCCTTCCAGAAGAAATACATGAAGCTGCCCTTCGAGGTGCCGGATGCGCGCTTCCGCAAGACGGTCGGGACCATCGACGGCGACGAGGGCGTAAGGCCTTCGACCCGCGAAGGGCTGGCGAAGCTCAAGCCGGTCCATCCGGAAGGCACGGTCACCTTCGGCGGCCAGACCCATCCGGCCGACGGCAACACGGCGGTCATCCTGGCGACGCCGGAGCGGGCGCGCGAGCTGTCGAAGGATCCGTCCATCGAAATTTCGGTGCGCGGCTTCGGCACCGCCCGGACCAGGCCGCACTACATGCCCCATGCCCCGGTGCCGGCGGCGCAGAAGGCGCTCGACATG
Source organism: Alphaproteobacteria bacterium (assembly GCA_965249845.1). Taxonomy (GTDB): domain Bacteria; phylum Pseudomonadota; class Alphaproteobacteria; order Bin65; family Bin65; genus Bin65. Next base: position 1,500,632 of record CBDFNA010000003.1, on the reverse strand, counting down.
GCCGGCCTGACCATCGCCGACATCGACGCCGTCAAGACCCACAACCCGTTCGCGGTCAACGATGTCGTGTTCGCCCGCGAGACCGGCTACGACGTCAACAAGATGAACAACTACGGCTGCTCGCTGATCTTCGGCCATCCGAACGGGCCGACCGGCATGCGCCTGGTGATCGAATTGATCGAGGAGCTGGTACAGCGCGGCGGCGGCCGCGGCCTGTTCACCGGCTGCGCCGCCGGCGACACCGGGATGGCCGTGGTGCTGGAGGTAACGGCGGCCTCATGAACGGCGGCCACTCGAACGACGGGCGGCCGATTCCCGACCCGATTCCAGACCCGATTCCAGACCCGATTCCAGACCCGATTCCAGACGAGGATCCGTCGACCGGCTGGACCAAGGCCTGGCCGCACACGCCGCTCAGGCTCCCCGAGCGCTCGCTGGAGATCGAGCGGCGCGACAATGGCGAGACGATCCTGCGCAACGCGACGCCGCTCGAGGCCTATCCGGTCCAGGTGTCAGACGATCTACGCCGCCAGGCCGCGTGCATTCCCGACCGGACCTTCCTGGCCCAGCGCGACGACGGCCGCGCCTGGATCCACCTGACCTATGCCCAAGCGCGGGACAGGGCCGACCGGATCTCCCAATGGCTGCTCGACAACGGCCATAACGGCGACAACCCGGTCGCGATCCTGAGCGACAACAGCCTGAACTTCGCGGTCCTGCAGCTTGCCGCGATGCAGGTCGGCATCCCGGCGATGCCGGTCTCGCCGGCCTATTCGCTGATGTCGAAGGATTTCGCCAAGGTCCGCTATGTCTGCGACAGCTTCACGCCGAGCCTGATCTATGTCGAGGATGCGGCGCTGTTCAAACCGGCGCTGGCGGCCGTGAAGCCGGCCGCGACGATCGTGGCGACGAAGAATGCCGACGCCATCGCCGGCGCCATCCCGTTCGACGATCTGCTGGCCGCCGAGCCGGGCGAAGCGGTCGAACGCGCCTATGCGGCGGTGACGAACGACAGCATCGGCAAGATCCTGCTGACCTCGGGCAGCACCGGCCTGCCCAAGGGCGTGATCAACACCCAGCGGTTGATGTGTTCGTCGGTGACCCAGATCGGGCAGGTCTGGCCGTTCCTGTACGACGAACCGCCGGCGATCTGCGATTGGCTGCCCTGGAACCACACCTTCGCGGCCAACTTCAGTTTCAACATGATCCTGCGCTTCGGCGGCACCTACTGGATGGACGAGGGCAAGCCGGTGCCCGGCCGGTTCGAGGCGACCCTGCGCAACCTGCGCGAGGTGAAGATCAACCAGTATCTGAACGTCACCCGCGCCTACGACATGCTGGTCCCGGCGCTGGAAGCCGATCCCGCCTTCGCCGAACATGTTCTGGGCGACTGCCAGTATCTGTTCTATGCCGGCGCCGGCCTGCCCCAGGCGCTGTGGGACCGGATCGAGGCGCTGTCGATCCGGGTCCGCGGTGCGCGCATCCCGATGATGACCTCGTTGGGCTCGACCGAGACCGGCCCGCCGGCGATCAAGGGCTATTGGCCGTGCGACCTGACCGGGACGGTCGGCCTGCCGATCCCCGGCCTCGAAGCCAAGCTGGCGCCGGCCGGCGGCAAGACGGAAATCCGCTTCCGCGGCCCCAACATCGCGCCGGGCTACTACCGCAATCCGGAAAAGACGGCCGAAGCCTACGACGACGAGGGCTTCTACAGGATCGGCGACGCCGTGAAATGGGTCGACGAGGCGGACCCGATGCAGGGCCTGTCGTTCGACGGCCGGGTCGCGGAGAATTTCAAATTACTGACCGGCACCTGGGTCGCCACCGGCGTGCTGCGCCTGGACGTGCTGTCCCATATCGGCCCGCTGGTTTCCGACGCCGCGGTGACCGGCGAAAACCGCGACCAGGTCGGCCTGCTCGGCTTCGCCAACCTGGACGCCTGCAAGGCGGCGATCGGGCCGGCGGCGGCGGGCCTGACGCCGGCCGAACTGGTCGCCCACCCGGCGGTGCACGAGGCCCTGCGCGCGAAGATCGCCGCCTACAACCGGGACCATCCCGGCTCCAGCCAGCGGGTCGCCCGCGCGCTGCTGATGACCGACCCGCCCGACATCGACGCCGGCGAGATCACCGACAAGGGCTATCTCAACCAGCGCGCCATCCTGAACGCCCGCGCCGCGCTGGTGGAAAGGCTTTACGAAGACGGCGGTGCGGATATCGTGAATGAATGACATAGAGCGAGAGGCGATCATCCTGAATTCGGCTTGGAAGATGATCGACGGGATGGTGAACTGGGCGATGTTCGTCAAAAGTGATTTATCAAAGCCTACAAACTTAATGTTTAACGATCATGAGTATGGAAGGATTTTTGTCATTCTGCTTAGGGACTTCCTCTCACAGATCAGTCCCTCCAAAAAAGGAATTATGCCTCTCGGTCTGATAGAAGCGCCCACGAACGCTCGCCCGTCCGATCGTACATTCCTTTACCACATCAGGCAGGTTTGCGAGGCACCGAAGTTAGGAGAAGATACACGCGACCTAGGGCGGGAAGTCGAAGCCTTCGCAAACTGGCTCGAAGGAGATTTTCCCTTACCGGATGCCTATCTGGCGGATATTGACGTGAAGGTGGATCTAAAATTAGAGCGCTACAGATACCTCCAGATGTGCGGTGACATTGCGAAGCATCATTTGGGCCGCCTCTCACACAACGTCGGTCATATCCAAAGACTCCTTAAAGCATCCGGCCGCGCTGTGAGCGAACAAGATGCATATCTGGCGGTAGACCAATTTTACGAATGGTTCTTCGATCATGTTTTCTTTTATCATTCTAGTCAGATTGCTGAATTCCTAAATAACATCCGCTGGGAGATATTCGGTTACCTTAAGAGGGAGTATCACCGTTCATATTATTTGACTGATGAAGCGACGCCCGATTTTCACGCGTACAGCTACAAAGTACCAGAGCAGATATGCGAGCCTATAGCGCAGGCCATGTACTGGGATGCAATGAACCGCGTCGGAAAAGGGCTTTGGTTCCCTAAATTTGTTGTTGCTGACATCCATAAGAAACGATACTAGTGTGATGATGCCGAAGCTAGTTTGCTTTTCTTGGCGTCGGTTTCGCAGAGCAGTGGTGCCTCTTCAATGCTACGAACTTCGCAAACAGGATTCCAGGCGCTATTCCGCCGTCGCCGTCGTACCGGCGGCGGTTGACTCGCAGAAGTTCATGTAGTACTTGCTGGCTGTCGGGCGGGAAGTATAAAACGCTGCCCGCCACCTATTTAGGGGCGCCTTCGGGCGTCCCATTACGTTTGGGAAATGACGGCTTGTTGCGATCTGAGCGACGACGCTGCCTTGATCGCCCGCGGTCTCCGCTGTAACCTCTGCCCATGAGCCATTTCGCCGCCGCGTCCCTGCCGATCCGGGCCGATCTTGCCGCCGCGCTCGACCGCGGCTGGGCGCAGCTCGGCGAGACCGGCGCGTGGCTGACCGGCGCCGAGCGCGTGGCGGTGGTGCGCGAGGCCCGGGCGGCGTGGGACTGCGCCGTGTGCCGGGAGCGCAAGGGGGCGCTGTCGCCCTACGCCATCGACGGCGACCACGATGCGGCGACCGACCTGCCCGAAGCCTGGATCGACGTCATCCACCGGGTCGTCACCGATTCCGGGCGGCTGACCGAAAGATGGTGCCTCGAGGTCCAGAGCCGGGGCATCGCCGAGGACGAATATATCGAGCTCGTCACAGTGGCGACCGTCGCGACGGTGATCGACACTTTCGCGCTGGCGATCGGGCTGCCGGCGCCGGACCTGCCGGTGGCGCTGGACGGCCCACCCGCCAGGCAACGCGAGCCGACGGCAGCGCCCGGCCCCGGCTGGGTCGCGACCATCGCGCCGGAGAATGCCAGCGCCGATTTTGCCGATTTCTACGGCAACGATTCCGGGTTCTACATCCGCCGGTCGCTCACCCTGCTGCCGGGCGAGGCGCGCAAATTCTGGGCGGTCATGGACCTGCTCTACATGCCCGATCCGCGCATCCGCGAGCTCGACGGCCTCGACCGCGCGATCGGCCGGGCGCAGATAGAATTCCTGGCGGCGCGCGCCTCGATGATGCTGGACTGCTACTACTGAACCACCAGCCATGCGGCGCGGCTCAGGTTGAGCGGCACGGAAACGGGCGACGACTACGATCTCACCGCCGTAACGAACGGCGGCGACGCCGCCATGCCCCATGGCGGCGAGTTGAACGCTTTCGTCGAAGCGATCATCGCGCGCGATCCGGCGGCGGTCGCGGCCACCCGCGCCGCTGTGGTCGAGGCGATGGGCGCGGCCGCCATGGTCGATGCGGCGGCCACCGTCGCCGCCTTCAACGCCTACCCGCGCGCCGCCGACGCGACCGGCATCCCGCTCGAAGACGCCAAGCGGGAGGTAACCGCCGACCTGCGCCAGGAACTCGGCCTCGACGCGCTGGAAGTGGCGGCCTAGCCGCACCGTCCTTCGAGACGGGGCTTCGTCCTTCGAGACGGGGCTTCGAGACGCAGTGCTGCGCACCGCTCCTCAGCCCCTCCTCAGGATGAAGCTGTATGAGGTGAGCAAACTCAACCCTTCATCCTGAGGAGGCATTGAGGAGGCGCGTCAGCGCCGTCTCGAAATGGCCGTCTCGAAGGACGCCGGTCTCGAAACGCCTGTCACGAAGGGCCCTTCGCCTTCGGGTGGGCGGCGTCGTAGACGTCGAGCAGGCGGGCGGTGTCGACCTCGGTATAGCGCTGGGTGGTCGACAGGCTGGCATGGCCCAGCAGTTCCTGGATCGAGCGCAGGTCGCCGCCGCCGGCGAGCAGGTGGGTGGCGAAGGAATGGCGGAGCGCGTGGGGAGTCGCCGTGTCCGGCAGGCCGAGCGCCGGCCGCAGGCGCCGGACCAGCAGCTGCACGATCCTTGGATTGAGGCGCCCGCCCTTCTGGCCGACGAAGAGCGGCCCGGCCGGCGTGAGCGCGTACGGGCAGAGGGAAAGATAGCGGTCGACCGCCTCGCGCACGACCGGCAGGATCGGCAGGAGGCGCTGCTTGTTGCCCTTGCCGGTGACCACCAGCGTCGAGCCGAACGGCGCGGCGCTGCGGTTGAGGCCGAGCGCCTCGGCAATCCGTAGCCCGCAGCCGTAGATCAGGGTCAGCACCGCATGGTCGCGCGCGGCGATCCAGGGCTCGGGGCTGTCGGTTTCGGCCATGTGCAGGAGGTCGCCGGTCTCGGCCACGGTCAGCGGCTTGGGCACGGCATGGGGCAATTTCGGCGCCCGCAGCGCAGCAACCGATGGATTGTGCAGTATATTCTGTTTATCCAGAAAATTATAGAAACTGCGAACGGCGGAGACCGCCCGCGCCGTCGAGCGCCGCGCCATGCCGGAGCGCGACGCCAGCCACGAGCGGAAATCCGCGCTCGTCAGCCCCTCCAGCGTGGTGCGGTCGGCGCGTTCGCCCCGATGATGGCCGAGAAACAGCAGAAAGGCGGTCAGGTCGCGCCGGTAGGCCGACACCGTATGGTCCGAAGCCCGCTTCTCGTGGGTCATCTGCCCGAGCCAGTCCAACAGATACCGGGAGACGGCGGGATCGAAGGCGCCTTCCAGATCCGGGCCGGCATCCGCAGGTGGCGCGGAAGGCGGTCCGCCGGCCGCTACCCCGGCAGGTTCAGCCATGCGCGCGCGGTGCTTTCGATGACGCGGGCGAGGAACAGATAGGGTTGGCGCCCGCTGCGGTCGCCGAACGTGTCCGGGTCTCGGCTGCCCAGGGCGAGCACGCCGGGCGGCGTGCCGGCGCCGATGTGCAGCCGGATCAGCAGGTCGGAGCGCACCAGCGAGGCGGCGCCGCCGTAGAGCCGGCGCTCGGCCCGGTTGGTTTCGCGGCGCCGCTCGGCGGTGCCGGAACCGCCCAGCAGCGCATTGACCGCCCCGCAGGGCAGCAGGTTGACGCCGCTGCGCGTCCGGCCGTTAGGCTGGCCGTCGCTGGCCTCGATGCACAGGCCGACCGCATCGAGCTCCAGGGTCAGGGCAACATCGGTGGTGATCGCCTCGACGAAACGCTCGAAGCTGTTTGCCTCGATCAGGGCGAGGCAGGTTTCGTGAATCCGCGTCTGCTGTTTGACCAGCCGGCGGGCGCCGTCGACCGCCGCCGCCTCGCCCTGGCGCGCCGCGGCCAGATCGCGCTGCAGGCGCTGGACGAGGAAGCGGCCGAAATCGATCGGGCCGCCTTTCTCATCGGCGCCGGCGACCGGCGGCGGGGTCAGGATGGCGGCCAGTTCCGGCCGGTCGGTCAGGAAGTCCGGATGATGGCGCAGCCAGTCCGCCATCCGGTCGGCCGAAAGGGCCGCCGGCGCCGGGGGTCTGGAAACTTCCGCCTTGCTCACCGCGCCGGTCCTCCGTTACCGCTCTAGCCGGCCTTCTCGGCCGGCATGTCGTCCAACATGTCGTCCGGCAGGATGGCCTGGCCGGTCTTTTCCCAGTCGGCCAGGAAGGCGGCGAGGCCCTTGTCGGTCAGCGGGTGCTGGAACAGTTGCCGGATGACAGAGGGCGGCAAGGTGGCAACATGCGCGCCCATGCGGGCGGCTTCGACGAGATGGATCGGATGGCGGATCGAGGCGACCAGAACTTCGGTTTCGATAGCTGGATAATTGTCGTAGATCCCGACGATATCGGCGATCAATTGCATGCCGTTGCTGCCGATGTCGTCGAGACGGCCGACGAACGGCGAGATGTAGGTTGCCCCGGCCTTGGCCGCGAGGATCGCCTGGGCGGCCGAGAAGCACAGGGTCACGTTGACCTTGATATTCTCGCTGCGGAAGGTCCGGCAGGCCTTCAGCCCGTCCATCGTCAGCGGCACCTTGATCACCGTATTGTCGGCGATCCTGGCGAGCTTCTGCCCTTCCCGGACCATCGTGTGATAGTCGGTCGCCGTGACCTCGGCGCTGACGTCGCCGGGCACGACCCGGCAGATTTCCCGGATCGTCTCGACGAAATCGCCACCGCTCTTGGCGATCAGCGAGGGGTTGGTCGTCACCCCGTCGAGCAGGCCGGTCGCGGCCAGATCGCGAATCTCGTTGAGGTCGGCCGTGTCGATGAAGAATTTCATCGGGTCGTCCTGTCCTTCCGGCATCCTTTCGGCGACGCACTGGCCGCCGGTCAATGGCTCTGTTATCCGTCGTTCTCATGATAGCCCAGCAATACCGGCGCGCCAAGCCGCAGGCCCACCCGCGAACCGATTGGCAAACCTGCTTGCGCAGCGGTCCGCATGGCTGACGATGACCGGGTGAAGGTTCTGCTGCCGATGCCGGTCGGCAGCGGCTACGACTACCGGGTGCCGGCGGACATGGCGGTTGCGCCCGGAGATTTCGTGCGCGTCCCGCTCGGGCCGCGGCACATGACCGGCGTGGTCTGGGGCGCAGCAGACGGCGCTGTGCCGGACGACCGGCTCAAGCCGATTGCCGCCCGGCACGAGGCGCCGCCGCTCAGCCCGGCGCACCGCCGCTTCATCGACTGGATCGCCGCCTATGCCGTCGCCGCGCCGGGATCGGTATTGCGCATGTCCATGACCGTGCCCGAGGCGCTCGATCCGCCGGCGCCGGAGAACGGCTACCGGCTGGCCGCATCGCCGCCATCCGGGCCGCGGATCACGCCGCAACGCCAGCGTGTGCTTGAGGCGCTTGCGGGGGAGGAAGCAATAGCGGCAGGCCGGCTCAAGGCCGAAGCGGGCGTCTCGGCGGCGGTTCTCGCGGGCATGGCGAAGGCGGGCCTGATCGCGCTGGCGCCGGTCGCCGTCAACCCGGAGTGGCCGGCGCCGCAGCCGGATCGTCCCGGCCTCGATCTGTCATCCGATCAGCAGGCGGCGGCCCGGGGGCTGGCCGATGCAATCGGCCGGGGCTATGCCGCCTTTCTGCTCGAAGGCGTGACCGGCTCGGGCAAGACGGAGGTCTATTTCGAGGCGATTGCCGCGGCGCTGCGCCGGGGCCGGCAGGCCATCGTCCTGCTGCCGGAGATCGCGCTTACCGCGCAATGGCTCGCCCGGTTCGAGCAACGCTTCGGCGTCCGCCCGGCGCCCTGGCATTCAGACCTGACCCGGGCCCAGCGGCGTCAGATCTGGCGCGCGGCGGCGACCGGAGCGGCGCAGGTCGTGGTCGGCGCGCGCTCCGCCCTCATGCTGCCGATGCCGGCGCTCGGCCTGATCGTCGTCGACGAAGAGCACGATCAGAGCTTCAAGCAGGAAGACGGCGTCGTCTATCACGCCCGGGATATGGCGGTGGTCCGCGCGAAGCTCGAAGAGGCGGTGGTGGTTCTCGCCTCGGCGACGCCGGCGCTGGAAACCATCGCCAATGTCGAACGCGGCCGCTACGCCCGTCTGGCGCTGCCGGAACGTCATGGCGGCGCGGCGCTGCCGGCGGTGGAACTGCTCGACCTGCGCGAAGAGGGCCCGCCGCGCGGCCGCTGGCTCGCCGACCGGCTGGTCGGGGCGATGGCCGAAACCCTGGCGGCGGGCGAGCAGGCGCTGCTCTATCTCAACCGCCGGGGCTACGCGCCGCTCACCCTTTGCCGCGGCTGCGGCCTGAGGCTGGAATGCCCGCAATGCGCGGCCTGGCTGGTCGAACACCGGCTGGCCGGACGCCTCGAATGCCATCATTGCGGCCATACCCGGCCGTTGCCGCGCCAATGCCCGGACTGCAGCGCGGAAGACAGTCTCGTGCCGTGCGGGCCGGGCGTCGAGCGGCTGGCCGAAGAAGTCGCCGGCCTGCTGCCGAACGCCCGCGCGATGGTGGCGACCAGCGATACCGTGCGCGGGCCGGCCGCGGCGGCGGCGCTGGTGCGCGATGTGCAGGAGGGCGCCGTCGATCTGCTCATCGGCACGCAGATCCTCGCCAAGGGGCATCATTTTCCGAAGCTGACGCTGGTCGGGGTCGTCGATGCGGACCTGGGCCTCGCCGGGGGCGATCTGCGGGCGGCGGAGCGCACCTGGCAGATGCTCAACCAGGTTGCCGGCCGGGCCGGCCGGGCCGAGCGGCCGGGCCGCGTCATCCTGCAATCCTGGCAGCCGGATCATCCGGTGCTGCGGGCGATCGCAGCGGGCGACCGGGACGGGTTCATCGCCGAGGAGAAAGCGGGGCGCGAACGCTTCGGCATGCCGCCCTACGGCCGGCTGGCCGCCCTTATCGTCTCGGGCCGGCGCGCCGAGGCGGTCCGGCAGACGGCAGAAAGCCTGGCGCGCCGTGCGCCGATGCAGGACGGCCTCTCGGTGTTGGGCCCGACGCCGGCGCCGCTCGCGCTGCTGCGCGGCTATTTCCGCTACCGCCTGCTGGTCAAGGCGACCCGCACCGTCAACCTGCAGGTCTATATCCGGCGCTGGCTTTCCGGGACGCCGCAGACAAGCGGCGTCCGCATCAAGGTGGATGTCGATCCCTACAGTTTTTCCTAGCAGTTGTCCGGCTTGCGGTTCGCGCGGCGGCAGCCGTCGGGAATACGCCGGCAAATCGCTGCGTCCACATTACGCAGCGCCGGTTTCTTGCCGGTTCCGAAGCCCGTGTGTTAGCAAAATCCGGTCTGACGGGCCGCGGGTCCGGTAGGGGTCTGGGCGCGCGTTCGCCCCGGATTTTCTTAGCAAAAATCACCAATATCCATGGCAGTCTACCGCGCTCCGGCGCTGAGGGTTCGTCGCATGCCGTGGAGCGGGACATCGGGTTTTGGCGTCTGAATCGACTCATACCAGCGGCCTCGCCGAGCGGTACGCGACGGCGCTGTACGGCATGGCGGACGAGGCGAAACAGCTGGACGCCGTGGCCGAAGACCTGCGCGGGCTGAAGACCTTGCTGGAAGACAGCGACGACCTGCGCCGCCTGATCCGTTCCCCGCTGATCGACCGCCAGGCCCAGACCGGCGCGATGATGGCCGTCCTGGAACGGGCCGGCGCCGGCGACCTGACCCGCCGCTTCGTCGGTGTGGCCGGCCAACACCGGCGCCTGTTCGCGCTGGGCGGGATGATCGACGCCTATCTCGCCATGCTGGCCCGGCGCCGCGGCGAAGAGACGGCCTATGTGTCGAGCGCCGCGGCGCTCAGCGACGACCAGCAGGCGCGGCTTGCCGAGTCCCTGCGCAAAGCGGTCGGATCGAAGGTGCGGGTCGAGACCGCGGTCGATCCGTCGCTGATCGGCGGACTGGTGGTCCGGGTCGGATCGCAGATGATCGATTCGTCGGTTAAGTCCAAACTGCAGCGCATGCAACTTGCGATGAAGGGAGCCTGAGGGCATGGACATCCAGGCCGCGGAAATCTCCGCGATCCTCAAGCAGCAGATCGCCGATTTCGATACGGAAGCCGACGTTGCCGAGGTCGGCCAGGTGCTGTCCGTTGGCGACGGCATCGCCCGGGTCTACGGGCTGGACAATGTCCAGGCCGGCGAAATGGTGGAATTCCCCGGCGGCATCAAGGGCATGGCGCTGAACCTCGAGATCGACAATGTCGGCATCGTGATTTTCGGCGACGACCGGGACATCAAGGAAGGCGACACCGTCAAGCGGACGGGCGCCATCGTCGACGTGCCGGTCGGCATCGGCCTGCTCGGCCGCGTGGTCGACGGGCTCGGCAACCCGATCGACGGCAAGGGCCCGATCGAGGCCGCCGAGCGCAAGCGCGTCGAGGTCAAGGCGCCGGGCATCATTCCGCGCCGCTCGGTGCACGAGCCGATGCAGACCGGCCTGAAGGCGCTCGACGCCCTGGTGCCGATCGGCCGCGGCCAGCGCGAACTGATCATCGGCGACCGCCAGACCGGCAAGACAGCCGTGGCGATCGACACCTTCATCAACCAGAAGGGCGTCAACGCCGCCGAGGATCCGGCGACCAAGCTGCACTGCATCTATGTCGCCATCGGCCAGAAGCGCTCGACGGTGGCGCAGATCGTCAAGATACTCGAGGAAAACGGCGCGATGGGCTATTCCATCGTCGTCGCCGCCACCGCGTCGGACCCGGCGCCGCTGCAGTTCCTGGCGCCCTATACCGGCTGCACGATGGGCGAGTATTTCCGCGACAACGGCATGCACGCCGTGATCGTCTACGACGACCTGTCGAAACAGGCCGTCTCCTACCGCCAGATGTCGCTGCTTCTGCGCCGCCCGCCGGGGCGCGAGGCCTATCCGGGCGACGTGTTCTATCTGCATTCCCGCCTGCTCGAGCGGGCTGCGAAGATGAACGAGAAACACGGCGCCGGCTCGCTGACCGCGCTGCCGATCATCGAGACCCAGGCTAACGACGTGTCGGCCTACATCCCGACCAACGTGATTTCGATCACCGACGGCCAGATCTTCCTGGAGACCAACCTGTTCTACAAAGGCATCCGCCCGGCCATCAATGTCGGCCTGTCGGTGTCGCGCGTCGGCTCGGCCGCCCAGGTCAAGGCGATGCGCCAGGTTGCCGGCTCGATCAAGCTGGAACTGGCCCAGTATCGCGAGCTGGAGGCTTTCTCCCAGTTCGCCTCCGATCTGGACGCGGCCACCCAGCGCCAGCTCGCGCGCGGGGCGCGGCTCACCGAACTGCTCAAGCAGGACCAGTATGCGCCGCTGTCGATGGAAGAGCAGGTGGTGTCGATCTTCGCCGGCGTGAACGGCTATCTCGATACTATCGGGGTGCGCGACGTGACCCGCTTCGAAGCCCAGTATCTCGACGCGGTGCGCGGCCGGGGCGCCGACATTCTGACCGCCGTCCGCGACGAAGGCGCGGTCAGCGACGAGACCGGGGCCAAGCTGAGGGCCTTCCTCGACGATTTCGTCAAGACGTTCGCTTAGGGATTCGGGGGCGTTCGGGCCGGCCGGCGGATGAGGCCGAAAGGATAGAGTGGCGGCATGGCGAGCCTCAAGGACCTGCGCAACCGCATTGCGAGCGTGAAGTCGACGCAGAAGATCACGTCGGCGATGAAGATGGTCGCCGCCGCGAAGCTGCGCCGTGCGCAGGAGCAGGCGGAAGCCGCCCGGCCCTATGCCGAGCGGATGGACCGGATGCTCGGCTCGCTGGCGGCCAGCCTGCAGGGCCGCGCCGGCGTCTCGCCCATGCTGGCGGGCACCGGCGACGACCGGGTTCACCTGCTGGTCGCGGTCACCTCCGACCGCGGACTGTGCGGTGGCTTCAACACCAGCATCGTCCGCCGGACGCGCCAGATGGCGAACGAGCTGAGGGACGCCGGCAAGACGATCAAGATCGTCTGCGTCGGCCGCAAGGGCCGGGATCTGCTGCGCCGCGACTGGGGCGACGCGATCGTCGCGTCCTACACCGATATCGGCCGGCGCAGGCTGGGCTTCGAGGATGCCGACGCGGTCGCCGGCAAAGTGACCGAGATGTTCGAGGCCGGCGAGTTCGACGTCTGCACGATGATCTACAACCGGTTCAAATCCGTAATCAGCCAGATCGTCACCGCCCAGCAACTCATCCCGTTCGCGCCACCGGAAAGCGATGTGGACAGCGGCGCCGGGGACGGCGCATCGGCAGCCGTCTATTCCTATGAGCCGGACGAAGCCGAAATCCTCGCCGACCTGCTGCCGCGCAACCTGGCGGTGCAGGTCTTTCGCGGGCTGCTCGAAAGCGCCGCCAGCGAGCACGGCGCGCGCATGTCGGCCATGGACAACGCGACGCGCAATGCCGGCGACATGATCAAGGACCTGACGCTGACCTACAACCGCACGCGTCAGGCGCAGATTACCAGGGAACTGATCGAAATCATCTCGGGCGCCGAGGCGCTCTAGAGAATGGGAGCTATCGATGGCCAACAATAACGTCGGCAAAGTCTCGCAGGTTCTGGGCGCCGTTGTGGACGTTCAGTTCGAAGGCGAGTTGCCGAATATCCTGAATGCGCTGCGCACCGAGCGCAGCGGCGAGACCCTGGTCCTGGAGGTTGCGCAGCATCTGGGCGAATCGATTGTCCGCACCATCGCCATGGACTCGACCGAAGGTATGGTGCGCGGCCAGAGTGTCGAAGACACCGGGATACCGATCGAAGTTCCGGTCGGGCCGGAAACCCTCGGCCGGATCATCAACGTCATCGGCGACCCGATCGACGAGCGCGGCCCGATCGGCCACAAGCGGACTTCGCCGATCCACAGGCCGGCGCCGGAATTCGTCGAACAGTCGACGGAGCAGGAAATGCTGGTCACGGGCATCAAGGTCGTCGACCTGCTGGCGCCCTATCAGCGCGGCGGCAAGATCGGCCTGTTCGGCGGCGCCGGCGTCGGCAAGACCGTGCTGATCATGGAGCTGATCAACAATATCGCCAAGACCCACGGCGGCTATTCCGTGTTCGCCGGCGTCGGCGAGCGCACCCGCGAAGGCAACGACCTCTATCACGAGATGATCGAATCCGGCGTGATCAAGCTGGGCGAAGGCACCACCGAAGGTTCGAAAGCCGCGCTGGTCTACGGCCAGATGAACGAGCCGCCGGGCGCGCGCGCGCGGGTCGGCCTGTCCGGCCTGACGCTGGCCGAATATTTCCGCGACGAGGAAGGGCAGGACGTGCTGTTCTTCGTCGACAACATCTTCCGCTTCACCCAGGCCGGCTCGGAAGTGTCGGCGCTGCTCGGCCGCATTCCCTCGGCTGTGGGGTATCAGCCGACGCTGGCCACCGACATGGGCGCCTTGCAGGAGCGGATCACAACCACCAAGAAGGGCTCGATCACCTCGGTGCAGGCGATCTACGTGCCGGCGGACGACCTGACCGACCCGGCGCCGGCGACCTCCTTCGCTCATCTCGACGCCACCACCGTGCTGTCGCGCCAGATCGCCGAGCTCGGCATCTACCCGGCCGTGGACCCGCTGGACTCGACCTCGCGCATCCTCGATCCGCGCATTCTGGGCGAGGAGCACTATCGGACGGCGCGCGACGTGCAGCAGGTGCTGCAGTCCTACAAGGCATTGCAGGACATCATCGCCATTCTCGGCATGGACGAACTGTCGGAAGACGACAAGCTGGTCGTGGCCCGGGCGCGCAAGATCCAGCGCTTCCTCTCCCAGCCGTTCGACGTCGCCCAGGTCTTCACCGGCTTCCCGGGCGTGCAGGTGCCCCTAGAAGACACGATCAAGGGTTTCCGGGGCATCGTGGACGGCAACTACGACCACCTCCCAGAAGGCGCCTTCTACATGTGCGGCGGCATCGAGGAGTCGCTCGATAAAGCGCGCAGGATGGCGGCGGAAGCCGCCTGACCGGCCGGCCAGGGGCGAACGGGAACCGGGTAGAGAACGGACTGCACGATGGCGGACGAAAAAGTCGAATTCGAACTGGTGTCGCCGGAGCGGCTGCTGGCGTCCGAAGCCGTCGATATGGTCGTCGTGCCCGGCGCCGAGGGCGATTTCGGCGTCCTGCCGCGCCACTCCCTGCTGATTTCCGGGGTGCGCCAGGGCGTCATCCAGGTCTGGAACGACAATGCCGTAACCGACCGCATCTTCGTCGCCGGCGGCTTCTGCGAGGTCACCGGCGAGCGCTGCACGGTGCTGGCGGAAGAAGCGATCCGCGTCGACGACATCGACCGCAGCGCCCTCGAAGCCGAACTCAAGAATCTGCAGGAAGACGCTGCCGACGCGAAATCGCCCGATGAACGGAGCGCCGTCGAAGCGCGTATCGCGGCGCGCGAGGCCATGCTGGCGGCCGCCGCCTGAGCCGTAGCCGGCTTGAACCGGCCGGGCGGCATCCAGCCGGACCGGGCCGGAAAACGCCCCCATAAAATGCATCGATCGGCGAACCTGCGACGGGTGGACGAGGCCCGGCGCGTTGCATATATTGACTTCGGTCGATCCAAGCGGACGGAGGCCACCCTAGTCATCGATTGAGGCAGCGACCTGCCGACGGGTTCGAGGCAAGACGGTGAAACACTGGACGCTCGACGATATCGATTGGGAGAAGTTCGACCCGGGCAAGGTTGACCCCGATCTGGTCAAGGTGGTCAAGGCCGCCAGCCTGGTCGAAAAGAACGGCCATGACTATGGCCGGTACCTCCAGGAAGTGTTCAAGGACGATCCGGAGTTTTCCGAGGCCGCGATCCAGTGGGCCAGGGAAGAGGTCCAGCATGGCGACGCGCTGGGCCGCTGGGCCGAAATGGCCGATCCGTCCTTCGATTTCCCGGCGGCTTTCGAAGATTTTGCCGCGAAGATCAAATTGCCGGCCGGCGTCGCCGCATCCGTGCGCGGCTCGCGGGTCGGGGAACTGGTCGCCCGTTGCGTGGTCGAATGCGGTACGTCATCGATGTATTCCGCTCTGGCCGGCGCGGCCGAGGAACCGGTGCTCAAGCAGATATGCCTGAATATCGCCGCCGACGAACTGCGCCACTACAAGCTCTTCTACGAACATAAGAAGCGCTATCTGGAAATCGAAAAGGTCGGCCGCCTGCGGCGCTTCTGGGTCGCCTTGACCCGCGCGACCGAGATGGAGGACGACGAACTCGCCTACGCCTATTTCGCGGCCAACAGGCGTGGCGGCGCGGAATACGACCGCAAGGCCGCCAAACGCGAATATGCCACCAAGGTTTACGGCTTTTACGAGTATCTCCATGTCGAGCGCGCCATCTCGATGGTGTTCAAGGCGGCCGGTCTCAAGCCGCACGGCCGCGTCAGCACCTGGCTGTCCATAGCGATCTTTGCCGTTCTGAAACGACGGACCCGGACCCAGCGGAAACTGCTCGCGGCCCAGGCCGGAGCGGCGTAGCCGGACGCCGGTCCCGGTCCGGCGATTTCCCGACGCGATCCGGGATTCGCTATCGTCCCCCCGCTGCCGCGATCATCGGGGCGAATTCGGCCAGCACGGCCTCGTAGAGCGGTCTTTTGAAATCGACGATCAGGGCGGGCAGGCGCTCGGGTGCGATCCACTGCCAGGCGCTGAATTCCGCGTGCGCACCGGCGATGCGGATGTCGTCGTCCGAGCCGTCGAAGCGCATGGCGAACCATTTCTGCGCCTGGCCGACATAGCGCCCTTCCCAGAGGTTGCCCCGCAGGTCCGCCGGCAGATCGTAGCAAAGCCAGCCGCCGGTCTCGGCCAGGACGGTCGCGCGCTCGACGCCGGTTTCTTCCGCCAGTTCGCGGCGGGCCGCAGCCGGCGGGTCTTCGCCCGGGTCGATGCCGCCCTGGGGCATCTGCCACGCGCCCGGCGTGTCGATCCGTTCCGCTGCGAAAACAAGGCCGCGGCGGTTGAGCAGCACGATCCCGACGCCGCGCCGGTATTCCGGGCCCGGCTTGGCGGTCCGCAGCGCCGAAGGCCCGGCGGCGGTCACGGTTTCGGAACCGGGGGCAACGGCAAACGCAACGGCGACGGTTATTCGCCGGTGTTCAGCGATTTGTAGAGGGCGATGCCGCGTAGGAGGTCGACGGCCCGGGCGAGCTGATAATCGTCCGGCGCCTTCCCGCCGTCGGCCGTGGCGCCGGCTTCGGCCGGTTTCTTGCCGTCGGCGTCTTTTGCCGGCGGATCCTTGGCGTCCGGATCCTTGGCGTCCGGACCCTTGGCGCCGCCCGCCCCGCGGTCTTTCCCAACGCCATCCGGTTTCCCATCCGGTTTCCTGGCGCCGTCCTTCTTCTGGACATCCAGTGCGTTCGGCAGATCGGCCTCCCGGCCGCCGCCGCGCGGCGCGAGTGCGGTCAGCGTCGCCTGCTCGACGACGATATCGGGAACGATGCCCTTGGCCTGGATCGACCGGCCCGACGGCGTGAAGTAGCGCGCGGTGGTCAGCCGCATGGCGCCCTGGCTGCCCAGCGGCACGACCGTCTGGACCGAGCCCTTGCCGAAACTCTTGGTGCCCATGACGATGGCGCGGCGGTGGTCCTGGAGCGCGCCCGCGACGATTTCAGAGGCCGAGGCGGAACCGCCGTTGATCAGCACGACGATGGGCAGGCCCTCGGCCAGATCGCCCTTCTTGGCGTTGTAGCGGCTGCTGATCTTGGCTTCGCGGCCGCGGGTCGAAACGATCTCGCCGCGGTCGAGGAAACTGTCGGTGACGTCGATCGCCTGGGACAGCAGGCCGCCCGGATTGTTGCGCAGGTCGAGCACGACGCCGCGCCAGGCCTTGCCTTGCTTGCGCTTGATTTCTGCCAGCGCCGCGTGCAGGCCGACGGTGGTCTGCTGGGTGAACGTGGTGATCCGGATGTAGCCGACTTTGCCGATCGACCGGGAACGCACCGACTTGATGGTGATGACTGCGCGGACGATTTTCACGTCGAACGGATCGGCGCCCTTGCGCCGGATCCTGATCGTGATGCCGGAGCCGACCGGCCCGCGCATCTTCGTGACCGCATCGCGCAGGGAAATGCCGATAATCGGCTTGCCGTCGATATGGGTGATCAGGTCGTTGGCGCGGATGCCGGCCTTGGCCGCGGGCGTGCCGTCGATCGGAGAGATCACTTTCACGATGCCGCGTTCGGTCGTCACCTGAATGCCGAGCCCGCCGAACTTGCCGGCCGTATTGACCTGCATTTCCTTGAAGGATTCGGGGTTGAGATAGCTGGAATGCGGGTCCAGCGCCTGCAGCATGCCGTTGATCGCCGATTCGATCAGCTTCTTGTCGCTGACTTTTTCGACATAGCCGGAGCGGACGCGTTCGAACACGGCGCCGAACAGGTCGAGATATTTGTAGGTGTCGGTTTCCTGCTCGTTCGCGGCCCGGACCGGAGCGGCGACCGGGGCGGCCAGCGTCGCCGAAAACAGGAAAAGGAGGGCGAGCGAGATGCGTTTCATCCGTCTACCTTACGTTGGTCCGCCGCCAGCCAGGGCAGCGGATCGATTGGGCGGCCATCCAGTCTCAGTTCGAGATACAGCCACGCTCCCGGCGACTCTTCGGTTCCGACAATACCCACGGGCTCGCCGGCCAGCACCCATTGCCGGTTCACAACATCGATACGCGCAAGACCGGCGATGAGCGAGTGATATCCGTCGCTATGTTCGACGATCAAGATCGGCCCGTAGCTTCGGAACGATCCTGCGAATACAATTTGGCCGTCATAAGGCGCAACCGCCTGCGCGCCTGCCCGGGCAGCGAAGCGCAGCCCGTTGACCGTCAGGCCGAAGCGGTCCTTTTCGTTGAACCGCTCCACGATGCTGCCGGTCACCGGCGCGACCACCTGTCCGCGGGCCGCCCGGAACCGGCGGAGTTGGTCGGGCCGGGTCAAAGCTGCCGCGCGCACCGGCCGCTGCGGTTTGGCGCCGGCGTTTTCGCGGTTCAGGTTCGCCATCAGATCCTGAAGCGTCTCGGCCTGACGGGTCAGGCGGGCGAGACGCTGGCGGACCTCGGCCTTTTCCTCCCGGGTCTCGGCCAGCAGGCGGATCTGCCGGCCGAGCAGGGCCGCCAGTTCCTGCCGGGTCCGGCGCAGTTGGGCTGCCTTGGCGGCGATCTCGCCGCGCTGCTGCGTGTCCTTCCGGCGCAATTTGTTGTAGGCGGCGACCTTGCGGCGAAGCTCGTCGGCCCGGACGCGCAACCGCGGCACCAGCGAACGCAGAACGATCGTGCTGCGGATCGCGTCCTGGGCGTCGGCGAAATGCATGGCGAGCACGCCGGGTGGATTGGCGCGGATCCGCCGGAGCGCGCCGACGATGCGCAGGAACTGCCGCTCATTACGCCGGTATTCGGCGCTGTCGGCCCGGATCGCGTTCTCCAGTCGCACCAGGCTCAGCTCGACCCGCATCGTGGCGGCTTCCTGCAGTTGCAGGCGGCGGGCCACGGAAACGACCTGTTTGCGGATGGCGCGTACCTCTTCGGCCAGCTTGCCGGCGTGCCGGGTGAGCGCAGCGTCCCGGCCGCGCCCCTTGTCGATCCGGCGCTCGACTTCCTTCAGCCGGTCGCGCTCGTTCTGCGCCACGGCTTCGCCGGCCTGCGAAACGGGCAAGGCCGGTGCCGCGGCGATGACGGCCGCCGCCAACAGCGATCTGGCCGGCCTACGCAGCAATCGTCTCCGCGCCGGCGTTGCAATCGCCGAGCAGCGAGGCGCCGGTCATTTCGGCGGGCCGCGGCAGGCCCATCAAATCGAGCACCGTCGGCGCAATATCGGCCAGCGTGCCGTTGCGCAGCGTGCGCCCGGCGCCGCCGGCCGCCAGCAATATCGGCACCGGATTGCGCGTGTGGGCGGTATGGTTCTGGCGGGTCTCCGGGTCGGCCATCTGTTCGGCGTTGCCGTGGTCCGCCGTGATGAGCAGGGCGCCGCCCGCCGCTATGACCGCCGCTTCCAGCCTTCCAAGGCAGGCATCGACGGTTTCCACCGCCTTGACGGCCGCTTCCATGTTGCCGGTGTGGCCGACCATATCCGTGTTGGCGTAATTGACCGCGATCAGGTCGTGGCCGCCGTCTGCGACCGCTTCGACCAGCCGGTCCGTCAATTCCCGCGCCGACATTTGCGGTTGCAGGTCGTAGGTCGCGACTTTGGGCGACGGGACCAGAATGCGCTGCTCGCCGGCAAAGGGCGCCTCGCGACCGCCGTTCAGGAAGAAGGTGACGTGGGCGTATTTCTCGGTCTCGGCAATGCGGAGCTGTTTCAGGCCTGCGCCGGCAACCGCTTCGCCCAGAACGTTTGCCGGGATCTCCGGCGGAAACAGCGTTTCCATCCATCGGTTATGCCGCTCGGAATATTCGCTCATGCCGAGCGCGGCGGCGAAATTCACGACCCGCGGCCGGTCGAAGCCGTCGAAATCGGGATCGAGCAGTGCGGTCAGGATCTGGCGCGCCCGGTCGGCCCGGAAGTTCGCCATGAACACACCGTCGCCGTCATTCATGCGGCTGTATTTACCGATTGGGGTCGGCCGGACGAATTCGTCGGTTTCGCCGGCAAGCCAAGCGAACTCTATGGCCTTAGCGACCGAATCCTGCCCCGCGCCCAATTTGCCTTTCCCGTCCACCAGCGTCGCATAGGCATCTGCGGTGCGTTCCCAGCGCTTGTCCCGGTCCATCGCGTAGTAGCGGCCGGTCACCGTCGCAATCCGGATCGGGCTGGCGCCTGCGACGGCGTATTTGAAGTCCTCGACGAATTTTTCCGCGCTTCGCGGCGGGGTATCCCGGCCGTCGAGAAAGGCGTGGACGGCGACCGGTACGCCTTGCAAGGCAAGGGCTTTCGCCACAGCCGCCATATGGTTCTGGTGGGAATGGACGCCGCCCGGCGACAGCAGGCCCATGACATGGGCGGTGCCGCCGGAAGCAATCAGCGCCTCGGCGAACCTGTCGAGGGCCGGCAGTTCGGCCAGCGAGCCGTCGGCGACCGCCGCGTCGATCTTCGGCAGATCCTGCAGCACGACCCGGCCGGCGCCGATCGACATGTGGCCGACCTCGGAATTGCCCATCTGGCCGTCCGGCAGCCCGACATGATGTTCGGAAGCGTCGCCGAGCGCGTGCGGACAGGTCGCCGTCAGCCGGTCCCAGACCGGCGTTTGCGCCCGGGCGATGGCGTTGTTCGCGGTTTCGGCGCGATGGCCCCAGCCGTCCAGGATGCACAGGACAACAGGGCGGGGCGGGGCGGGTGCGACGGTCATCGGCGGACGGGCTGGAAGGGCAGGGGGTCGATCAGCGCAATGTTGGATGGCGGCGGCCGGCTGGCAACCGGGCCAGCGGACGCAACTAGCGGAATTGCGCCCAGTCGATTTCGCCATGCCGGTCGAGCGCGCGACCGACCGGCGGCATCGGATATTTCAGGCCGGTGGCGCAGTTGAACAGGACAGCACTGTCGTCCGGGCCGATCCGGCCTTCGGCCAGCGCCTGCCGCCAGGCCGCAAAGGTCGCCGCGCCTTCCGGACACAGCATCAGCCCCTCGGTCCGGGCGACCTCTTCGACCACGGCGAGGATGGCGCCGTCGTCGACGGCGATCGCGAAGCCGCCGCTGTCGTTGACCGCCCGGATAATCAGGAAATCGCCGATCGCGACCGGCACGCGGATGCCCGCCGCCACGGTGTGCGCCCCCTTCCACAACGGTGCGAACTCCTCGCCGGCTTCCCAGGCGCGGACGATGGGCGCGCAGCCGGCGGCCTGCACGGCGACCATGCGGGGCAGGGGAGCGTCTTCCGCGAGCCAGCCGATGGCCTTGAGTTCGGCGAAGGCCTTCCACATGCCGATCAGGCCGGTGCCACCGCCGGTCGGATAGAAGATGACGTCGGGCAGGGTCCATCCCATCTGCTCGGCGAGCTCGAGCCCCATCGTCTTCTTGCCTTCGATCCGGTACGGCTCCTTGAGCGTCGAGCAGTCGAACCAGCCGACCGGTTCCTTGCCGGCGCCGACGATGGCGCCGCAATCGTTGATCAGGCCGTTGACGCGCCACACGTCGCCGCCCTGCAGCGCGATTTCGTTGACGTTGATCTCCGGCGTATCGTCCGGGCAGAACACCGTGCTGCGCAGGCCGGCCCGGCTGGCATAGGCCGCCATCGCCGCGCCGGCGTTGCCATTGGTCGGCATGGCGAGATGGCGGAGGCCGAACTCCCGCGCCATCGAAACCGCCAGCGCCAGGCCGCGCGCCTTGAAGCTGCCGGTCGGCAAGCGCCCCTCGTCCTTGACGATCAGCCGGCCCGCGCCAGCCGCGAGGCGCGGCAGGTCAATGAGCGGCGTCACCACCTCACCGAGGGAAATGCGGTTCTCGGCCCGGCGCACCGGCAGCATCTCGCGATAGCGCCACAGGCCCTCGGTGCGCCCGGCGAGCGCATCCCTGGAGACGGCCGCGCCCAGCCCGTCCAGATCGTAGCGCACGAGCAACGGCTTGCCGGCGCGCGACAGGCCGTGGACCGTATCGGCCGGATAGGCCTCGCCGGTCAGCGAGCATTCCAGATGGGTGACGAAGGTGGGCGTTGCGTCGCGAGTCATTGCGGGGAAATGGCAGGGTTCGGTTCGGACTGCCGGACGGAGAAGCCCGCACCGGCCGCGAGCGGGGCGGGGTGGAAGGCGGTGGCGCGCAGGCCGCAATTGCAGCCGCTCCCGGTTCGGCCTATGTAGTGCCTCCGCGCCGCGGCCGATACGGCAGCATCGCCACAGGCGGCCTTGCCTGAACGGTCGGCTCCGGAGCGGCCCTTCGATATGCCGCCTGCGGCGGCTACTCAGGATGAGGGGAACCGGGTGAAGGCGATTGCACAAATCCCTCATCCCGAGTAGCCCCGGACCCCGGTCCGGGGCGTATCGAGGGGCGCGGCTGCATCGTGGGCCCGTAGCTCAATCGGTTAGAGCCGGCCGCTCATAACGGTCTGGTTGCAGGTTCGAGTCCTGCCGGGCCCACCACCGCCTCGATCCCGCAGGTTCCGGCTGCCGCGCTGCCCCGAGAAGCCGGCGCCGCGCCGTTCGAGCCGTCGAATAGCCGGCAATTTGGAAACCCGGTCGATACTGCAGGACCGATGCGAAGCCCTGCGGGTTTCGGGCCTGAACCCACGGACCGGTCGCGAATGCTTCGGGCAGGTAATTAAATTTTATGGAATAGCAAAATACTTCACAATAATTCCAATTTTTAGACCGCGTAATTTGGAAAATTCTACCGATATGTAAAATATTCGACTATGATTTTTTCCTATCGATACAATAGTAATACAATATTGGGCGATCTGCCGGTGCGTTGCCATGTCGGGGTAATACAACTCCCTGAACGAAGAGCAACGTCCGATGAACAGTATCGCTTATGGGTTCGCCCGCTCTCCTGACCCCGGCAAAGCGCTCGCAAATGCCTGGCGCCGCCTCGCCGTCCGGCTGGCCGAAGCCGGCCGACCGGCGCAGCTCCCAAGCGTGTCGGCGGGCGTGCCGGCGGGCGCCACACAAGCCGAGATTCGCCGGCGGCTCGCGCGCGACGTCCCCGCCTGGTTGCGCCGGGATCTCGGCCTCGACCCCGACGTCCTGTGAGCGGCGCACCGCACCGGCCGCTGAGGACCGGAGGGCCCGAACAGCAGCCGGGCCTCTGCCGGCCCCCTGCGCACGATATGCCCGCGGCCCTGCCGTCCGGACCGGTTTCCGCAACAGCCCCACATAACATCGCGCAGGACAACGCGGCGAAGCAGCGGCAACGTTCGCGCGGGGAGCAATAAAAATGCCCGTCACCCTACGCCAACTGCGCTATTTCCAGGCGCTGATCGAACACGGAACCTTCTCCCGTGCCGCCGAGAAGGTCCATATTTCGCAGCCCGCGCTTTCCATCCAGATCCGCGAACTCGAAGCCTCTCTGGGCGTCACGCTGGTTGAGCGGGCAAGCCGCGGCATCGTGCTTACCCGTCTCGGCCGCGACGCGCATGAGCAAACGCTCCGAATTCTCGACGAGACGTTGTTGCTCGAGACCATGGGAAAACGTTTCGAGGACGGCCCGGTCCGGATCGTGCTGGGCATCCTGTCGACGCTCGCTCCCTATATGCTTCCGGGAATCATGGAGCGGCTGGAAGCATCGTCGCCGCGCATCGACCTGAACATCGTCGAGACGTCGGGCGAGGCGCTGGTGTCGGACCTGCTCGCCAGCCGCCTCGACGCAGCGATCGTTTCGCTGCCGCTGGGATTGCTGGAACTCACCGAGCGGGAGCTGTTCGAGGACCGCTTCCTGCTGGCCGGCCGCGCCGAGCGGCTCGCCTCAATCCGGCGCACACTGGGCGACACGGTAGGCCCGGCCGATGTGGCCCGGGCGGACATGGGACCGCTGCTCACGCTCGGCCAGGGCGATTGCCTGGGCGCCCAGGTCATGGGGGCGTGCCTGATGTGGCGGGTGCGGGAGGTTCGGCGCGGCGCCGGATCGCTGGCAACGCTCTCCCGTCTCGTTGCAAAGGGCGCGGGGCTGACGCTCCTGCCGGAAACGGCCGCCGCCGCCGAGCGCGCCGCCTCTCCCGATCTCTGCCTGCTTCGCTTTGCGCCGGCGGAGCCGTCCCGGCGCATCGGCCTCGTCCACCGGGTCGCCGCCCAGGGCCAACGCTGGATCGATGTCGTGGCGGATGCGGCGAGGGACGCCGGTCGGGCGCTTGTGTCGGAGGCGGAAGCGTCGATCCGCGTCTCACCGGCCCCGGCGCTGCCGAAATCGGACCGCCTCGACGCCGCAGCCTGAGGCAGGGCTGCCGGGATTGTCGAGGATGCCGGGCCGCCGGATCGATCGGTCGCAGCCCGGCAGAGCCGCCGCCGTTGCTTCCACCATTGTCCAGGCGCTATTTCCTGCAGTGTTTGTCGCACGAACGGCAAAGACATCGCGGGTGCCATTGGTCAGGCCGCGCACCGTCGCGATCGGGTTCGATCCCGAGGGCGTAGCCGTCTCGCTCGACTGTCCCGTTTCCCAATAGCTGTACGCGCAATACGCGCAATATACGGCACCGGTGCGCGGAAGGCCGCCCCGGCCGAGGCCTGTCCTGCCGCCACAACACGCAACTTCCCCGCAACCGGCGCACCGCTATGGTGCAATCCAAAGCGGTCGGATCTGGATTTATCGTGTATTCCGGCCTAATCGGCTTGCATTGCAAACGATGGGAGGTCCCATGCGCGATCCCATGCGCGATTCCGATCTCGACGCGGCCTACGATATCGAAGCGTCCGTGCCCGACCTGCCGGCGATCCAGGCGCGCTACGCCGAAGCGAGCGCGGCGCTGACCGGCCTCCGGGACGCCGCGCTCGACCTTGCCTACGGCCCGGACCCGCGGCACCGGCTCGACATTTTCGCGCCGCCGGAGGGTGCGCGCGCCGCCATCCTCTATTTCCACGGCGGCTACTGGAAAGCCGGCGCCAAGGAGGGCCGGCGCTTTCCCGGCCCGGTCTGGAATGCCCGCGGCATCGCCTGGGTTCCCGTGGAATACCGCCTCGCGCCTGCGGCGACGGTCGATGAGATTGTGGACGACGCCCGCCGCGCCGTGAGCTGGTTTCACGCCCACGCCGCCGATCATGGCTGCGACCCGTCGGCGATCCAGGTCGCCGGCAATTCGGCCGGCGGGCATCTGGCCGGCATGCTGGCGGCCGAAGGCTGGCAGGCCGAATGGTCTCTGCCGGAAGACGTCATCGCGTCAGCCGCGCCGGTGAGCGGGCTGTTCGACCTGTCGCCCTTGCGCCGCACCTTCGCGAACGACTGGCTCGCCCTCGACGAAGCGGATGCGCAGCGCAACAGCCCGATCCATCTGCCGCCGCGCCGCAACATGCCCGTCGTCGTCGCCTGGGGCGGCGAGGAACCGGCAGCGTTTCGCGGCCAGTCGGAAGCCTATGCGGAGGTCTGCACGCGGGCCGGCGCCGAGGTGACCGTCGTCGAGCGCCCGGACGCCGACCATTTCTCGATCATGGCCGAGTGGGCCGACCCGGCGAGCCCGCTGTTCGCCGCGCTGGAGCGGAATATCGACCGCAGCGCGCCGGGCAGCCCCTAAAATCGAAAGGGCCCGCCCTACAGATCCATCGAATCGAGATAGCGGGCGATCATGATCTTCTGGATCTCCGACGTGCCCTCGTAAATCTGGTAGACCCGGACGTCGCGGTAGATCTTCTCGACCGGGAAGTCGTTGAGATAACCGGCGCCGCCGTGGATCTGGATCGCCTCGGAGGCGACGCGCTCCGCCATTTCGGAAGCGAAGAGCTTGGCCATCGACGCCTCGGCGGCGCACTCCTGCCCGGCGTCCTTGAGGTCGGCGGCGTGGAGATAGAGCTGGCGCGCCGCCTCGATCCGGGTCGCCATGTCGGCCAGCTTGAAGGCGATCGCCTGATGTTCGACGATCCGCTGCCCGAAAGTCTCGCGCTCCTTCGCATATGCATGGGCGGCCTTGAGCGCCGCGCGGGCGCCGCCGACGGCCTGCGCCGCCACACCGATCCGGCCGGCGGAGAGGTTGGCGAGCGCGATGCCGAGCCCGCGGCCTTCCGCGCCCAGCAGGTCGGCGTCCGGCACCGCCATGTCCTCGAATACGACCTGCGCCATGTCGTTGGTGCGGTGGCCGAGCTTGCGCTCCTGCGCGATCGCCCGGTAGCCGGGATTGCCGGTCGGCGTGACGAAAGTGGAGATGCCGCGCTTGCCGGCCGCCGGATCGGTGACCGCGACGATCATCGCCAGTTCCGCCGTCGCGCCGCCGGTAATGAAAGCCTTGTGGCCGTTGAGGCGCCAGCCGCCGTCGACTTTCTCCGCCCGGGTGCGGATCGCCGCCGCGTCGGAACCGGTGTGCGGCTCGGTCAGATGGAAGCAGCCGATCCATTCGCCCGAGGTGAGCTTGGTCAGGTATTCGGTCTTCTGGCGGTCCGTGCCGTGCTCCTGGATTGCCGCCGCGACCGGCGAATTGTTCGCCGCCATCATGTTGGAGAGCCCGCCGTCGGCCGCCGAAATCTCCTCCAGCGCCAGGGCGTAGGACACGAAATCGGCGCCGGCGCCGCCATACGCCGGATCGATCGTCACGCCCATCAGGCCGATTTCGGCCATCTCGCGCAGCACCGACCGCGGCGCGCCTTCCGCCCGGTCCCATTCCGCCGCGAAGGGCGCAATCGCGCGCGCCGCGAAAGCGCGGGCGGTTTCCCGGATCTGTCTTTGCGTTTCGCTAAGCTGCATCGCCTCTCCCGCCGCGCTACGTCCCGAGGTTGAACAGCCGGAGCGCGTTCAGGCGGCCGATTTTCTGCCGGTCGGCCTCGTCGATGTCGACGCTGTCCATCCAGGCCGCGGAATAGTCGACATTCTCGAACGGCCAGTCGGTGGAAAACAGGATGCGATCCGCGCCGATGACCTGCATCGAACAGAGCAGCGCCTCGGTACAGTAGTTGCCCGACACGGTAATGTGGAAGTTTTCGCGGAAATATTCGGTAAAGCTCTTTTGCGCCGGCTGCGGGCCGCTGTTGCCTTCCTTCTTGGTCCAGGCATTCTTGTTGTCGACCCGCCAGATGTTGAACGGCAGGCCCTCGCCCATATGGCCGACGATAATCTGCAAGCCCGGATGGGCGTCGAACAGGCCCGAGCCCATCAGCCGGAGCGCATGGACGGCGGTTTCCTGGCCGAACGCCCAGCCCGGCCCCATCAGCCAGGGATGGCCGTCGTAGATCCGGGCATCGCCGGGCAGCGGGTTGCGCGGATGGAGGTAGAAGGGTACGCCGAGATCGGCACAGACCGCCCAGAACGCCCGGTATTGCGGCAGGTCGTAATAGAGCAGGTCATCGCTGCCCTCGATCTGGGAGAATCCGTTGGCCAGCGCGCCGACGAAACCGAGTTCCCGGATGCAGCGCGTCAGCTCGGCGGACGCAAGCTCCGGGTTCTGCAAGGGCAGGGCCGCGAGCCCGCGGAAGCGGTCCGGTCGGCGGGCGACCTTTTCCGCCAGATCGTCGTTGGCCCGGCGCGCCACATCGGCGGCCCGCGCGACCTCCGGGATCGCCTGCACCGCCGGCGCGTTCAGCGACAGGATCATCGTTTCCATGCCGTGGGCGTCCATCTCGCGCAATCGCCGCTCTTCCAGGTCGGTCAGCCGGCCGGAAAGTTCCCCCCAGGTCTCCGGCGCCAGGAAGCCCGCCGAATCCTGCAGCGTGTCTGCAATCGCGAAATGCTCTTCCAGCCCGATCTTGCCGTCCATGTCTCCCCCCGATCCACGATGGCCTCGCCGGCGGGCCGCGCCGTCGTTGTGCCCTTGCATCGTCCCGTTGCATCGTAGAGCCGGCTGGAGCGCGATCCACGCTTTTCTTTGTCCCCGCGGAAGGAGATCGCCGTTCGACGCCCTGCCCCATCTGGGATAAACCGATAGCCGACGGAGCTGCGCAGTCCGCCGGCCGGCGCGCGCGGCCAACATGCCGGGAATGGACCGATGCAAGGCAAGATCGCATTCGAAGAGCATGTGGCGATCGAGGAAACCCTGAGCGGCGCCGACAATTTTGCCGGCGATCCGGCGGGCTGGGAGGCGTTCAGCCGGGAACTGCTCGATACCGGCGAGCGCCGCATCGAGGCCATGGAACGCAACGGCATCGGGTTTGCGCTCCTGTCGCTCAACGTGCCGGCGGTCCAGGCCATCCTGGACACCGATGAAGCGATCGCGCTCGCCCGGAAAGCCAACGACAGGATCGCCGAAGCGGTGGCCCGGTATCCGCGCCGCTATGCCGGCCTCGCCGCGCTGCCGATGCAGGATCCGGATGCGGCGGCGGCCGAGCTGACCCGCTGCGTCCGCGAACTCGGCTTCAAGGGCGCGCTCGTCAACGGCTTCACCCAGAAGGACGAGCCGGACAGCGCCATCTACTACGACATTCCCGAATACCGCAGTTTCTGGGCCACCGTGTCGGCGCTCGACGTGCCCTTCTATCTGCATCCGCGCACCCAGCTCCCGTCCCAGGCGCGCAACTACGAAGGCCATTCCTGGATGATGCGCGCGCCCTGGGGATTCGCCGTCGAGACCTCGATTCATGCCTTGCGGCTGTGCGGCTCCGGCCTGTTCGACGACTATCCCAACCTCAGGATCGCGGTCGGCCATCTGGGCGAGAATATCCCCTTCGCCCTGTGGCGGCTCGATGCGCGGATGCGCTTCTCGTCCCGCGGCTATCGCGGCAAGCGGCTGCCCGGCGAATATTTCGCCGAGCATTTCCACGTCACGACCAGCGGCTTCTTTAACGATCCCGCCTTCAAATGCACGCTGGAGACGATGGGCACCGACCGTGTGTATTTTTCGACCGACTATCCCTTCGAGCGGATGGAAGCGGCGGCGGCGTGGTACGATGCGACGCCGGCGATCGCCGACAGCGACCGCCTGAAGATCGGCCGCACCAACGCAATCCGCCTGTTCGATCTCGATATGGAGTAGCCAGCCGGCCAGCCGGGGAGCCTTGCCCATGACCGACCCGCCCGAAACGCCGAAGCGCGCCCGGCTCGATCTGCCGTTCGTCGGCATCCCGACCTTCATGAAGAAGCCGTACCAGCAGGACTGGGACGCCATCGATGCCGATGTCGCGGTCATGGGCGCGCCCTTCGACCTCGGCACCCAGGTCCGCCCGGGCGCCCGTTTCGGCCCCAGGGGGTTCCGCGACGCCTCGCAACTCTTCGCCATCGGCAAGGGCGCCTACGATCCCGAGGACGATCTCCTGTTCCTCGCCGGCGACGAGGTCCGCATCGTCGATATCGGCGACGCCGATATGGTCCATATCGACGCCCTGCAATGCTTCGACAATATCGAATGCGGCGTGCGGAAAATTCTGGCGGCCGGGGCAATGCCGGTCGTCCTCGGCGGCGACCATTCGGTGCATATCCCCTGCATCCGCGCCTTCGATGGCGAACCGCCGGTCCATATCGTCCATCTCGACGCCCATCTCGATTATGTCGACGAGCGTTTCGGCGTCCGCTACGGCCAGGGCAATCCGCTGCGCCGCGCGGCGGAGTGCGATCATGTCACCGGCATCACCCATCTGGGCATCCGCAACATGGGCTCCAGCGCGCCCTCGGATTTCGCCGATGCAAAAGCCGCCAAGTCCGACATCCTTTCGGTCCGGGATTTCCGCGAACTCGGCATCACCGGGGTGGTGGAGCGCATCCCGGAAAACGCCCGGCTCTACGTCACGATCGATGTCGACGGCTTCGACCCGTCGCTGGTCCCCGGCACCGGCACGCCCAGCCCCGGCGGTTTCCTCTATTACGAGGCCTGCGATTTCCTGAAGGCGGCGGCGATGCGCGGCGAGGTCGTCGGCATCGATTTCGTCGAACTGGCGCCGGAATACGATCCCGGCGGCGCGACCAGCCTGTTCTGCACCCAGATCCTGGTCAATTTCCTCGGCTACATCTTCCACGCCAGGAAGATCAAGGCCGGCGCGGTGCCCGCGGACGGATGGCCGAAACTGCGCGGGGTCGGGCAGTAGCGGCGGTGGGCGCCGCGTCGCCCCGAAATTCCAACACCGACCCTGTCACCCCGGACGGCGCGAAGTGCCGATCCGGGGTCCAGAGCCGTATGCACAGGCTTTACCGGCGTCCCCTTCGACACGCTCAGGGCAGGCTCTGGACCCCGGCTCTCCCTGCGATCGGCCGGGGTGACAATACCGGTTTCCTGTGACAGCGCGCGCTATTCGCCGCCCCCGGCGAACGCCGCCCGCAGCGAGTCGGCGCCCTTCGCCAGCAATAGCAGATCGATGCCGACGGCGACGAAGGTGAAGCCCCAGTCGATGTAACGCCGGGCTTCGTCCGGATTGACGGTCAGGATGCCGGCCGGTTTGCCCTTCGCCTTCAGCCGGCTCACGGCGTCCCGGATCGCGGCCTGCACTTCCGGGTGCCCCGGCTGGCCGACGAAGCCCATCGAGGCCGCCAGGTCTCCCGGGCCGATGAACACGCCGTCGACTCCGTCGACGCCGGCGATGGCGTCCAGTTCGTCCAGCGCCTGCCGGGTCTCGACCTGCACGAGGACGCAGAGCTCCTCATGGGCGCGTTTGGCATAGTCCCTGACCCGGCCGTAGCGCGCCGCCCGGCCGCTGCCGGTGACGCCGCGCACGCCGGCCGGCGGATAGCGGGTGGCGGCGACCGCGGCAGTCGCTTCGGCCGCGTTCTGGACATAGGGCAGGAGCAGGCTCTGCGCGCCGATATCCAGGATGCGCTTGATCAGCACGGTATCGTTCCAGGCCGGCCGGACGATGGTCGAGGTTTCGCTCCGGCCGAGCGCCTGCATCTGGGCAAGCAGGTCGGGCAGCTCGTTGGGCGAATGCTCGGTATCCAGCAGCAGCCAGTCATAGCCGCTGTCGCCGAGAATTTCTGCGCCGACCGTGCTGCCCAATGTGCTCCACAGCCCGATCTGCAGCCGGCCCTCGGCGATGGCATGCTTGAAATTGTTCCGGGGGAGATCCATGGCTCAGGCCGCGCTCGGGTCGAGGACGATCTTGCCCATGACCTCGCGGCCGGTGATCCGGTCGAAGGCTTCGACAAATTCGCTCAGCGGATAACGCTCCGAGATCAACGATTGCAGCTTGCCGGCGGCGAGCAGGGCGAGCCAGGCGTTCACGCCCTTTTCCATCTCGGCGTAGGCCATGTCGAACTGGATATCGAGCGGCGCGCCCATGACGGTGAGGTTGTTGAACAGCAGATAGTTCGCCTTCGCCGCCGGGATCGTGCCGCCGGCAAACCCGACGATCACCAGCTTGCCGGCAAAGCGCAGCACGCGCAGGCTGGCTTCGAACAGGTCGCCGCCGACCATCTCGATTACGGCGTCGCAGCCCCGGCCTTCCACCGCGCCGGTTACGGCGGCGACCTGGGCCTTCAGATGGTCCTTGAGGCCATTGACGTCCGCAGCATTGGTATCGATCGCCGCATTGGCGCCGCAGGCCCGCACGAAGTCGGCCTTTTCCGGGCTCGACACGGCGGCCAACACCGTCGCGCCGCGCGCCTTGCACAACTGGATCGCGGCCGAGCCGACCCCGCCGGCTGCCCCGGTCACCAGCACGGTATCGCTCGGCTGCACGCCGGCGCGCATGTCGATGGCGACCCAGGCGGTGTTGAACACGGTGATCATGGCCGCGGCGTCTTCGAAGGACACGCCGTCCGGCAGCAGGAAGCAGCGTTCCTGCGGCGCGGGCACGAGCTGGCCGAAAGCGCCGGTGAAGACCTGGGCGACAACCCGGTCGCCCGGCTTGCAGCGCGTCACGCCCGCGCCGACCGCCCGGACGATTCCGGCGCAGTCGCGGCCGGGTACGAAGGGGCGGGGCGGGCGCTTCTGGTATCTGCCCTGCAGCATCAGGGCGTCCGGGAAGTTGATCCCGATGGCGCGGTTCTCGATCAGCACCTCGCCGGATCCGGCTTCCGGGTCCGGCAGGTCGGTGACGGTATGACTGTCTATCGAGCCGAATTCGTTGACCAGAATTGCGCGCATTGTGCCTCTCAATCTTGCTGCCGCCGTTGCCGCAGCGCCTTTGCGGCGTCCAGGCCGGCGTTGATGATTTCGTGATAGCCGGTGCAGCGGCAGAGATTGCCGCTCAACGCGATCTTTATTTCGTCGACGGTCGGGTCGGGATTTTTCTCCAGAACCTCGCTCAGCGACATCAGGAAGCCGGGCGTGCAGAAGCCGCACTGTAAAGCGAAATTCTCGTGAAACGCCTGCTGCAGCGGGCCGAAGGAGCCGTCCGGTTCGCTCAGGCCCTCGATGGTCGCGATCTTGGCGCCGTCGGCCTGGACCGCCAGCATCAGGCAGGCGCGGGTCGCCTTGCCGTCGACGCGGACCGTGCAGGCGCCGCATACGCCATGTTCGCAGGCGACGTGGGTGCCGGTGGCGCCGATCTCGTGGCGCAGGAAATCGGTCAGCAGCATCCGCGGCTCGGCGAAACCCTCTTCCGGCATCCCGTTCAGGGTGACGCGGACCGGATGGCGGCCGTCGCGGTTCAGCCGCTTCATGCCTCGTCCCCGTTGCGCGCCGTCGCCTCGATCGCCTGCCGGCCGAGATGGCGGACGAGTTGCCGGCGGTGGCGCGCGGTGGCGTGGATATCGTCATTGCCGCCCAGCGCCCAGGCGAGGTCGTTCAGCGCCTCGTCCACGGCGTCGCCGGGCAGAACCTCCCAATGGCAGACTTCCGGCCGGTCGGCCACGCCGCCTACCGCCAGGCTTACGCTATCGCCGGCGCGGCGCGCCGCGACCGCCACGACAGCAAAATCGCCGTGGCGCAGATGGAATTCCCGGAACGCAAAGCGTTCGCCTTCCCCTGCCTTGGGCAGGCGCGCCCGGACCGCCAGTTCATCCGGTTCTTTCGCCGTCGACAATACGCCCTGCTGAAATTCGCCGGCGGCAACCGTGCGCGTGCCGCGGGCGCTGTACAGCTCGATCTCGCCGTCGAGCAGGGCGAGGCACAGCGGCAACTCCGAAGACGGGTCGGCATGGCACAGCGAGCCGCAGACCGTGCCGCGGTTGCGGGTCTGGAAATGGCCGACATGGGGCAGCGCCTGCGCGACGACCGGCACGGCGGCTTCGAGCCCCGGCCAGTCCGCCAGCGCGCCCTGGGTGACGGCCGCGCCGATGGCCAACCTGTCGCCGTCGTCCGCGATTTCTGCCAGTTCCGGGATGCGGTTGATATCCACCAGGATTTCCGGCCGGAGCAGGCGCATGTTGAGCATCGGCATCAGCGATTGTCCGCCGGCAAGAACCCGCGCCGCGTCGCCATATTCGGCGAGCACCGCCGCCGCTTCCTCGACGCTTTCCGCCAGCACATAGTCGAAGGGCGGCGGCTTCATTTCCGGCCTCCGACCAGCCGCCTGAGTCGTCCCGCCAGACCGCCTTCCGGGCCGGGCGCCGCCTCGCCGCCGGCTTCCCGGACCAGGGCGCGCAGGAACCGGTCGATCAGCTGCCGGGCCGCGCCGCGGATCAGGCGTCCGCCGACCGCCGCCACCTTGCCGGACAGTTCCACGGAATAGCGATAGCGCACCAGGGTGCCGCCGTCCTGCGCGGCCAGTTCGAAAGCGCCGCTGCCGCGCGACGAGCCGAGCGCGCCGTCGGCCGTCCCGACCAGCCGGGCGCGATGCGGCTTTTCAAGATCCGTCAGGTCGATCCGGGCGTCGAACCGGCCCTTGACCGGCCCGGCGCCGAGCATGACCGTGCCGGCAAAGCTGTTGTCGCCGGCAGCCTCCAGAGCCTCGCAACCCGGTACGATTCGGGCCATCCGTTCCGGGTCGAGCAGCAGGGCCCAGACTTCCTCCGGCGCGGCCGGGACATGCATCTCGCCGGACCCGTCGATGGTCGGGCCGGCCGGTTGGCCTGCGGATTCGTCCGGCGAAACCGCGGCCGAGGGCGGCGGCTCCGCGGCCTGGAGCCATTCCAGAACCCGGGCCGGCCGCAGCGGCAATCGGATATCCACGATGCCCAGCGCGTCCGCTACCGCATTCGCGATGCAGACCGGCGTCGTATACTGGTTGCCTTCGGCGATGCCCTTCGCGCCGAGGCGGGTGTAGGGCGACGGGCTGGGCGTCGGATGGACGAGTTGGATGTCCGGCAGTTCGGCGGCGGTCGGCACGAGATATTCCGCGAAGGTGCCGGAGCGGAAGGTGCCGTCGTCCTCGTAGCAGAACTCCTCCAGGAAGGTCGCGCCGAAGGCCGAGGCCCAGGAGCCCCGGATCTGCCCCTCGGCCAGACCGGGGTTCAGGATGGTGCCGCAATCGTGGGCCGAGACATATTTGTCGATGGTCACGACGCCGGTGTCCGGATCGATCTCCACGCCGCAGAAATCGAAGCCGAAGCCGTAGGCGAGCGAGGTGTTGATCTCGTCCTTCGCGTTCGTCGGCGTCAGTTCCGGCGCGTTCCACATGGCGGTTTCGCGGATGCCGGGCTCGACATCGTCCGGCAGGCTCGACGGCGACCAGTGGGCCAGCCCGCCGATGCGGTAGAAGGGAATGGCGTTGTCCGGATTGTTGGCGGCGTGGATCCTGCCGTCGGTGAATTCGACATTGTCGGCCGCCACATTAAGGTTCGCCGCCGCGATCCGCGCCATTTTCTCGCGCACCCGCACGGCGGCCAGGTGCGCCGCGCTCGCCGAGGCCGGCGCGAAGCGGCAGGAATAGTTGCCGGCCGCGATCGACCAGCCGTCCTTGGCCGTGTCCGTATCCAGCGACACGACGATGTCGTCCGGGGTCAGCCCGAGTTGGTCGGCGACGATCTGGGCCAGCGCCGTCTGATGGCCCTGGCCCTGGGGCACCGAATCGCCGATGACGTTGACCGAGCCCAGGGCGTCGACCGCCACGGTGACCGAGGCGACGGCGCCGTCCTTCGGCCCGGCGCGCTCGCGCTCCCGGCCGGTCTTGAGGGTCGAGATATAGCCCATGTTCGACTGGCTCGGCTCGACGCAGGCGGCGTAGCCGATGCCGTAGAGTTTGCCTGCCGCGCGCGCGGCGTCCCGCTTCTGCTTCAGCGCCGCCAGACCGCCTTCGGCGACGGTCTCGTCGACGGTCCGGTGGTAATCGCCCGAATCGAGCAGGGAGCCGGCGATCGCTTTGTAGGGGAACATGTCCGCCGTAATCAGGTTGCGGCGGATGACGGCGAGCGGATCCTGCCCGGTCAGGACGGCGATGCGCTGCATCGTACGCTCGACCGCGAAATAGAGCTGCGGCCCGCCGAAGCCGCGCACCGCGCCAGTCGGGCATTTGTTGGTCGTCACGATATGGTTGGTGACTTCGAGGTTCCGGATGCCGTAGCCGTTGGTGGATACGCCGTGCATCCGGTAGATCGGCGCCGGCATCGGCGCGCGCAGATAGGCGCCGTGATCGTCCCAGTGGGTGAGCCGCAGGCCGGTGACCGTGCCGTCCTTCATGTAGGCGGCCTCGACCCGGGTGACCCGGTTGGGCGCGACGCTGGAGGCCGACAGATGCTCCAGCCGGTCCTCGATCCACTTCACCGGCCGCCGCGCCTTGCGGGCCAGCACGCACAGCACGACGATATAGGGGAAGATCGTGAGCTTGGAGCCGAAGCTGCCGCCGGAATTTTTCGGGCTGCGGTGGCGCAGGGCGGAGGTGCGGATGCGCAGGGCCAACGCCATCACGGTGTGGACCGAAAACGGGCCCTGAAAATTGGACAGCACATCGAAGCCGCCGGTCTCGCTGTTGGCCTCCGCCACAACGGCGTAGGTTTCCATCGGCGTGATGGAATTGCGCGGATAGCGGATGGTCAGTTCCGTCGTGGCGTCCGCCTCGGCGAAGGCCTTGTCCGGCTCGCCATGCACGAAATGGCGTTTCGAGACACAGTTGGACTCGCTGCGCGGATGCAGGAGCGGCGCCTCGGGCTGCGTCGCCGCTACCGGGTCGACGACCGCCGGCAGCACCTTGTAGGTCACCTTGATGAGGTCGGCGGCGTCCTCGGCCCGGTAGCGATCGGCCGCGGCGACCGCGACCACCGGCTCGCCGACATAGCGCACCTTGTCGACCGCGAGGCCGTAATAGTCGATCGGGTTCTCGAAGCCGACGATCATCGGATCGGACTCGGCCGCCATGTCCGCGCCGGTCACGACGGCGAAAACCCCCGGCATGGCGAGCGCTTCGGACGCGTCGATGGCGACGACCTCGGCATGGGCGTGCGGCGAGCGGACGAAGGCGGCCTCCAGGGTGCCCTTCCTGACCGGCACATCGTCGACGAAGCTGCCCTCGCCGCGCAGCAGGGCGCGGTTTTCGATCCGCGGCACGCGCCGGCCGACATGACCGTCTTCCGGGCGGACCTGTTCCGGGATGGCAAAGTCCGGCATTCGGCTCCTGACGGATCTCGCGGGTGACGACGCGCCTGAGATAGCCGCCGCCGCACCGCGGCGCAACGGCGTTGCGCGCCGGGCGCTATGGACATGCCGGCAATCTTTCTACGTTATGAATTCAGCAAGGCGGGATGAATTCAGCAAGGCGGGGAGGAAATGCGTTGGGCTGGCTTGTCGGCGTCGATGTGGGCGGCACGTTTACCGACTTCTTCGCCAGCCGGCTCGAAGACGGCGCGACGCGGATCTTCAAGCGGCCGTCGACACCGCACAATCCGGGCGAGGCGATCGTCCGGGGCCTGCAGGAAATGGCCGCCGCGCTGGATGTCGATCCGGCGGCGATCGCCCGCCTGTGCCACGGCACGACGGTTGCGACCAATGCGCTGATCCAGCGGCGCGGCGGGACCGTCGCCCTGGTGACGACCGAAGGGTTTCGCGACCTGCTGGAGATCGGCCGCCAGACCCGGCCGCACATGTATTCGCTTCAGGTCGATCACCCGGCGCCGCTGGTGCCACGCCGGCGGCGCTTCGAAGTCCGCGAACGTCTCGGACCCGACGGCGAAGTGCTGACCGCGCTGGACGAGGCGGGGCTGGCCGATGTTGCCGACGCGGTTGCCGCGAGCGGCGCGCAATCCTGCGCCGTCTGCTGCCTGTTCTCCTTCGTCGATCCGGCGCACGAACGGCGCATCGCCGACGCGCTGAAACGGCGGCTGCCCGACCTGGCATTGTCCCTGTCCTCCAGCGTCCGGCCCGAGTTCCGCGAATATGAGCGGTTCTCGACGACGGTCCTGAACGCCTATCTGCAGCCGGTCATCGCCGGTTATCTGGCCTATCTGGAGGCCGAAACGGCGGCGCTGGCGCCGGACGCCGCAATCCGCATCTACCAGTCGAGCGGCGGGCTGATGTCGGTCGGGACCGCCCGGGCCTATCCGATCCGCACCGCGCTCAGCGGCCCGGCGGCCGGCGCGGTCGGCGCGGTCCACACCGCCAGGGGCGCAAACCGGCCGAACGTCATCACCCTCG
Source organism: Alphaproteobacteria bacterium (assembly GCA_965249845.1). Classification (GTDB taxonomy): domain Bacteria; phylum Pseudomonadota; class Alphaproteobacteria; order Bin65; family Bin65; genus Bin65. The sequence continues at coordinate 1,463,576 of CBDFNA010000003.1, read as the reverse complement.
ACATGGGCGGCACCAGCGCCGATGTCGCGCTGATCCGCGACTACGACGCCGGAATCGGCCTGAACCGGGAGGTTGCCGGCTATCCGGTGCGCCAGCCGACAGTCGATATCCACACGGTCGGCGCCGGCGGCGGATCGATCGCCTGGTTCGAGCGCGACGGGCTGCTGAAGGTCGGGCCGCGCAGCGCGGGCGCCGAGCCCGGACCGGCCTGCTACGGCCGCGGCGGCACCGAGCCGACGGTGACCGACGCCAATCTGGTACTCGGCCGCCTCTCCCCCGCCGGGCTGGCGGGAGGCGACCTCGCGCTGGACGAGGCGGCGGCCCGGCGCGCCATCGAACCGATCGCGGACCGTCTCGGCTTCCCGGTCGAGAAAACCGCGCGAGGCATTCTCGGGATCGTCGCCGCCAACATGGTGCGCGCGGTGCGGACGATCTCGGTCGAGCGCGGCCTCGACCCGCGCGGCTATGCCTTGATGCCGTTCGGCGGCGCCGGGCCGCTCCATGCGGTGGCGGTGGCGCGGATCCTCGGCATCCGGGAGATCGTCGTTCCCGGCGCGCCGGGGATCCTGTGCGCGCAGGGGCTGATCGTTTCCGACCTGAAGGAGGAATTCGTGCGCAGCGGCCGTTTCCCGCTGACGGCGGACGGCCTGTCGCAAATCGGTGCGCTGCTGGACCGCCTGGAAGCCGAGGCCCGCGCTTGGTTCGAGGCGGAAGAGGTGGCGCCGGAGGCCCGTGGCCTGACGCTTGGTTTCGACGCGCGCTATGTCGGCCAGAATTTCGAACTGCCGGTCGCCTTCGCCGCCGAGGCGCCGGGCGCACTGGCGCGGCCGGCGGGGCCCGAAACCGTCGCCGCGGCCTTCCACGCCGAGCATGACCGGCACTACGGTTTCCACAGCGCGGGCGAGCCGATCGAGATCGTCAACATCCGGATCGCCGCTACCGGCCGCATCGCAGCGGCCGCCGACGCGCCCGCTTCCGACCGGAGAACGGATCGTGTGCCCGAACCGGCCGGCCGCCGCCCGGTCTGGTTCGACGGCGACGCTGCGGTCGACACGCCGGTCTACCGGCGCGAGTCGCTGGCGGCCGGCATGGCCTTCACCGGTCCCGCCATCGTCGAGCAGCTCGATTCGACGACCGTCGCCTTTCCCGGCGACCGGGCGGCGGTCGACGCTGCCGGCAATCTTGTCATCGCCGTCGGCAGCCCGGACGCTGCTGCTGCGGGAGTTGCAACATGACCGCCCCTTCGATTCCACTCGATCCGGTCACCCTGGAAATCATGGCCAACGGCCTGCGCTCGGTCGCCGACGAAACCTTCGCCGCCCTGATGAAGAGCGCCTATTCGACCAACATCAAGGAGCGGCGCGATCATTCCACGGCGATCATGGACCCGGCCGGCCGCCTGATCGTGCAGGCCGATGCCTCCCTGCCGATCCATCTCGCCTCCATGGGCGGGCTGATGGAATGCCTGCTCGCCCGGTTCGACGGCGATATCCGCGACAGCGACCTGTTCGTCGCCAACGATCCGCATGTCGCCGGCGGCACCCATCTGCCGGACATCAACATGGCGATGCCGGTGTTCTTCGACGGCGATCTGGTCGCTTTCTTGTGCAACATCGCCCACCATGCCGATGTCGGCGGCGCCGTGCCCGGCAGCATGGCCGGCGGCCTGACCGAGATCTACCAGGAAGGCCTGCGCATTCCGGTCGTGCGCCTGTTCCGCGAGGGCGTGCTGCAGCAGGACCTTCTCGACCTGATCCTGCTCAATGTGCGGGTGCCGGCCGAACGGCGCGGCGACTATTTCGCCCAGATCGCGTCCTGCCGGCTCGGCCGCAGCCGGCTGACCGAGATTCTCGGCCAGTATGGGATCGCCGCGGTCCGGGACGGCTTCGGGCAGATCGTGACGCGCACCGCCGCGCGCATGCGCGCCGCCGTCGCCGGCCTGCCGGACGGCGTTTACCGCTTCGAGGACGCGATGGACGATGACGGCATGGGCGCGACCGACATCCCGATCCGGCTGACGATCACGGTGGACGGCGGCGACATCCATTTCGACTTTTCCGGTTCGGCCAAACAGGTCACGGGCAATATCAACGTCACCCGCAACGCCACCCAGGCCTCGGTCTGCTACGCCCTGAAAGCCTTGCTGGACCCGGACGCGCCGAACAACCAGGGGGTGCTGGACCTGCCGCGGTTGACGGTCGAAAAGGGCAGCCTGCTCGACGCCGCCTTCCCCGCGCCGGTGGCGGCCCGGGCCAACACCTGCCAGCGCATCGTCGATGTCATCCTGGGCGCGCTGGCGCCGGCCCGGCCCGAAGCGGCGGTCGGCGCCGCCAACGGCGCCAACACCACGGCGGTCTTCTCCGGCAACGACCCGCGCACGGGCGACGATTATGTCTATCTGGAAACCCTGGGCGGCGGTTTCGGCGGCCGGGCTGCCCGGGACGGCAAGGACGGCGTGCAGGTTCACATCACCAACACCTCGAACCTGCCGGTCGAAGCCATCGAGATGGAATATCCCCTGCGCGTCCTCTCCTACGGGCTGATCGCCAATTCCGGGGGACCGGGCCGGCAGCGCGGCGGCATGGGTCTGGAACGGGTCGTGACGCCGGTCGGCCATGCCTGCACTTTCAACGGCGCCGGCGAGCGCTTTGCCCGCCAGCCCTGGGGCATCTTCGGCGGCGGGGCCGGCGCGACCGGCGAGTTCCGCCACGTTACGGCAGACGGCAAAACGGCCCGTCTCCCCGACAAGCCGATCGGCGTAACGATCGCGCCGGAAGAGGCTGTGATCGTGCGCACGCCCGGCGCCGGCGGCTACGGCGATCCGGCCGAACGGTCCGCGGACGAGCTCGATGACGATCTGACGAGCGGAAAGTTCGACGAGGCCTATATAGGACAGCACTATCCGCAGGCGCGGGACGGCGGAAAGGCCTGATCGCCGCCGGCGTCAGGGGCGTTCGTCAGGGGCGTTCGTCAGGGGCGTTCGTCAGGGGCGTTCGTCAGGGGCGTTCGTCAGGGGCGTTCGTCAGGGGCGTTCGTCAGGGGCGTTCGTCAGGATCCCGTCAGGATAAAGACATGTCGGAGTTGATCAGCGCAAACGAACCGGCGATCAGGGTCGGTTTCTTCCTCGGCATTTTCGGCCTGGTCGCGCTGTTGGAACTCGCGATCCCGCGCCGCGCGCTCACCCGGCCGCGCTGGCTGCGCTGGTACGGCAATATCGGCATCGTGGCCTTCAATACGGTGGTCGTGCGGCTGCTCGTACCGCTGGCGCCCGTCGCGCTGGCCGTGCTGGCTGCGGAGCGCGGCTGGGGTGTCCTGAATTTGGTTGAGCTGCCGTTCTGGCTGGAAGTCCTGCTTTCGGTCGTCATCCTCGATTTCGTCATCTATCTGCAGCACGTCGTGTTCCATGCCGTGCCGGCGCTCTGGCGGCTGCATCGCATGCACCACGCCGATCTGGACTTCGACGTGACGACTGGCTCCCGCTTCCATCCGGTCGAGATCGTCCTGTCGGTCCTGCTCAAGCTCGCCGCCGTGATCGTCCTCGGCCCGCCGGCCGTGGCCGTGCTCATCTTCGAGGTCCTGCTGAACGGCACCTCGATGTTCAATCACGGCAATATCCGCCTGCCGCTGGCGCTCGACCGGGTGCTGCGCTGGATACTCGTCACGCCGGACATGCACCGGGTCCATCATTCCGACATCCCCGCCGAGACCAACAGTAATTTCGGCTTCAACCTGCCCTGGTGGGACCGCTTGTTCGGCACCTACCGGGCGCAGCCCGGCCTCGGGCACGTGGCCATGACGATCGGCCTCGACACCTTCCGCGACGCCGGCGAACTGCATCTGCACAGGATGCTGCTCCAGCCCTTCCGGCGCGGCAAGGGCGGCTATGCGATCAACCGCCGGCCGCACGACAGCGACGGAAATACCCGGTAGGAATTTGCGCGGCGCTTCTGCTCGGGAGTGCTGCGGGCGGCGCGTTGATCGCCCCCGGCGGTTGGGATACGGTTGCCCCGGCAGTTCAAGTCCGGGCAGGCTTTCGTCAGGCGAAGCGCGCGCATTCCACGCGATGTCCGATCGGGGGCGATGCCCGCTTCCGGCGGTCGGTCTTGCACAGGGGGGACGCGCGGCCATGTTCCTGCGCAACTACTGGTATGTCGCCGCGTGGAGCGAAGAGGTCGGCCGCAAGCCGTTGCAGCGCTGGCTGCTCAACGAACCGCTCGCGATGTGGCGCCGCCGGGACGGTACGCCCGCCGCCCTGGCCGACCGCTGCCCGCATCGGGGCGCGCCCTTGTCGAACGGCCGGATCGTTGGCGACGATATCGAGTGCGGCTATCACGGGCTGTCCTTCTGCGGCGACGGCGGCTGCACAGCGGTGCCGGGCGCCGGGACATTGCCGGCCGGCCTTTCGACCCGCGCCTATCCGGTCGTCGAACGCTGGGGCCGGATCTTCATCTGGATGGGCGATCCGGCGCTGGCCGACGAAGCAAAGATTCCCGACTATCACTGGAAGGACGACCCGGGCTGGGCCGGCCGCGGCGAGACCCTGCCGGTCGCGGTCAACTACGAGCTGGTGCGCGACAATCTCCTCGACCTGTCCCACGCCCACTTCGTGCACCGGAACACGCTGGCGACCGACGCGGTGGTCGATGCGCCGGTCAGGACCGAATTCGACGGCGAGCGCCTGCGCGTGATCCGCGACATGCGCGGCATCGAGCCCTCGCCCTTCTTCAAGCGGCTGTGCGGCTTCAACGGCAAGGTCAACCACCGCCAGCAGGTCGAGTTCACGCCGGCGGCCAATATCGTCATCAGCGTCCGGGTCAATTCGACCGAAAATCCGGCCCACGCGTTCGAAAACCGTGTGCTCAACGCCATGACGCCGGAAACCGATCGCTCGACGCACTATTTCTGGTCGCTGCAGCGCGACACCGAACTCGAGGACGAGGCGCTGACCGACGCCATGTTCACCGCCAACCGCGACACCTTTTTCGAGGATGTTGCCGTCATCGAGGCCCAGCAGGAAATGCTCGACAAGGCGCCCGAGCCGGCGCGCCCGGTGCGCTGGCATATCGACAAGGGCGTCGACCGGGCGCAACGCTGGGTGGCGAAACTGCTGAGCGAGGAGGCGGCGCAAAACGGCAAGGCCGCCGCAACGGACTGATCCGATGACCGGGCTGACCGATTTTCCCCGGCATTCGCCGGCTCTCGCCCAGCAGTTCCGGGACCGGGGTTTCTGGAACGACGACAGGCTGGCGGACTATCTGGAACGCTGGGCCGACGAGACGCCGGACAAGGTCGCCATCGCCGCGCCGGACCGGGACATCGCCTTCGCCGAATGGCGGGCCCGCTCGCGCCGTTTCGCCAACGCCCTGCTCGGGCTCGGCCTGCGGCGCGGCGACGTCGTCGCGATTCAATATCCCAACCGTCCGGAATTCCCGATCGCCTTTCTCGGCGTCGCGATGATGGGCGGCGTGCTGTGCACCCTGCACATGCCCTACCGCGCCGGCGAGATGGCGCCGCTGATGAACCACGGCCGGGCCCGCGCCGTCATCTGCACGGCCGCCAACGCCCGCTACGATGCGCCCGCGACGATGGCAGGCCTGAAGGCGCAGGTGCCGTCGCTCGAGCATATTATCGTCGTCGGCGGCGACGGGTCCGTTGGCACGATCTCAGGCGGGCTCGATTTCGATGCCCTGATCGACGGTGCGGACGACCGGCCCATCGCCGATCCGCCCGCCGCGGCCGATCCGGTCATCCTGTGCTTCACCTCGGGCACATCGGCGTCGCCCAAGGGCGTCGTGCGGACCCACGAGACCTTCACGTCGAACCTGCGCATCTACCCGCAGACCATCGGGCTGACCGCCGCCGACCGGATATTGGTCGCGCCGCCCTTCACCCACGTCTTCGGCCTGTCCTGCGGCATGCTCGGCCTGTGTTACGGCGCGACCAACGTCCTGATGTCGCTGTTCTCGCCGGAGCTCTATGCCGACCGGCTGATCCGCGGCCGGCCGACGGTAGTGTTCTCCGCCCCGGCCCATGTCGCGGCGACGATCAAGGCCGGATTGCTCGACGATGCCGATCTCGCCTCGATCCGGGACGTTATCGTCGCCGGGTCGGTCTGCCCGCCCGAGGTTGCCGCCGCGCTGGAGCGCCGCATGCCGAATGGCCGGACCGGGCAGCTGTTCGGCATGACCGAGACGATCCTGATCATGCAGACGCCGCTCGATGCATCGCCGGAAGTGCGCCACACCAGCACTGGGCGCAAGACCGTCGGCATCGACGTGCGCATCGCCGATCCGGAAACCGATAAAGACGTGCCGACGGGGACGGAGGGCGAGCTTCAACTCAAGGGCTACAGCGTCTTCCCGGGCTATCTGAACAATCCGGACGCCAATGCCCGGGCCTTTGCCGAGGACGGCTTTTTCCGGACCGGCGATCTGGCCACCGTCGATGCCGACGGCAATGTCGTTATCACCGGCCGGGTCAAGGACGTCATCAACCGCGGCGGCATCAAGATCAACCCGACCGATGTCGAGAACCTGTTGCAGGCCCATCCGGCGATCGTGCTGGCGGCGGTCGTGCCGATGCCGGACGAGGTGCTGGGCGAGCGCATGTGCCTGTTCGTGACGCTGGCCCCCGGCGCGAGCCTCGCTTTCGAAGAGATGACGGGATATCTGGAGCGCAACGGCATCGCGAAGATGCGCTGGCCGGAGCGGCTGGAAATCGTCGACGAAATGCCGATGACGCCGACCCGGAAAATCCGGAAGGGCGAACTGGCGAAGCGGGTGGCGTAGGGCGCGGGACGGCGCAAGCTAGCCCGCATTATTCACGCTTGGCGGCCGATTTGAGCGAGGCGAGCGGTATCGGCCGGGTTGACGGCGGCTTTCGGGGCGGGTTTTCGTTACGGGTTGGAGATTGACGTTCGAGGTTCATCCGGCGGCACGCGCCGCTTGGATCAGGGGCCTTGGGCGGCGATGGAGGCGGCCATCGCGATCAGGGCGTTGCGATATGGGTAGGCCGAGGGCAGGGCGATCTTGATGCGGGTGTTGAGCTCCTCGATGCGCACGGCGATCTTGAGGAATGCCCGTCGTAGCGTCTCGAACGTCGCGGTGCGCCACGGCGAGCGGCGGGGCGCGGTCCGGCGCAACTGATGCAGCAGCCAATAGGCGGCGGTGTGCAGGAACAGCCGGAACTGGTTGGCTTCCCATCGGTGACACGAGGTGCGGTCGGATTTGGTGTAGAGCTTGTGCTCCTTGATCATGTTTTCCATCCGGCCACGGGCGCAATAGACCCTCTCGTAGAGCAATTTGGCGCGGCCCGGCAGGTTGGTGACGACGAAGCGGACATCCGTCCCCCTTGCGGTGGCCTCGACGCGGGCAACGACCTTGCGCTCGCGTGACCAGCTTTTGGCCTGGTAGCCGGTCTGGAAGAAACGGCGCACCTTGTCCTTGCCTGATTGCACCCGGCGCAGCGCCGCGTCCTCGCACCACGGCTGGCCGATCTCGCTCAGCCGGGCGTTGCCGGGAAGCCCGAGAATGTAGCCGTGGCCCTGATCCTCCAGCAGGTCCATGACCTCGGGCGTGCCGTAATGGCCGTCGCCACGCACCGCGATCTCGACCCGGGGCCAATGGCGCCGGATGCGGCCGATGACGTGGCGCAAGACCCGCGCCGCCTCGTCACCGGATGGCCGCTTGCCCGGACGCAGCAGCGACAGCACCGGCTTGGCGGTCGCCGCGTCGAAGATGTGGATGGGCTGAAAGCAGTACTCGTCGTAATGGGCGTTGAACAGTGCCAGTTGCTGGCCGCCGTGGACGGCATCAGGGGTATCGTCAATGTCGAGCACGATGCGTTGGGGCACGCGCTCGAAGCTGTCGCAAAACAGATCGATCATCGTCAGCCCCATGCGCGCCAGTTCGCGCCATGATGGGGCGTTCTCGAGCCTGGACAAGGTCGGCTGCGACATCAGATCGCGACCGCTCTCGGGCAGGCGACCACAGGCCAGCTTGAACGCCGGATCGAAGCGCAGCACGTCGAGGTCGTCGCAATCCTCGTATCCGCAGGCGATGGCGAACATGCGCGCCCCGATCATGTCGGCGTATGAGTGGGTGGTGCTCGCTGGATCGCGCGCATCGGACAGGCAACCGGCTAGGCGCGCGGCAAGGCCGAGACGCTTCTCGATCTCGCGCAGCACCAGCACGCCGCCGTCCGACGACAGCCGGCCGCCGTCGAACCGGACGCACAGTTCCTTGTTCTCGACGGGTGACAGTCCGGGGAGATAGGCGGTAATCTCATCCATGGTGAGCCGGGTTTCCCTGTTGCCGTATGGTCTTGGCCAGACACCAGAATCATACGGAATCTCAACAGTTTAATCCACGCTCACCACCTCTTTCACGCCGTGCCGTGAATAATCCGGGCTAGAAACTATACGTCAGGTTGAGCGCTATGAAGCTGTCGCGGCGGGTCTGGTGGACGATGGTGTCCGCCTTGTCGACCTGGAGCAGGAGGACCGCCTCGGCCTTGACGGAGACGGAGTCGGTGAGGCGCCGGTTGAACTCGAGGTTCAGGGTCCGGGTGCGGGTGTCCAGATCCAGCAAGGCGCCGGCGATGAACTCCGCACCCTGGACGTCGTTGAATGCAAGGCGCGCGCCGAGGAACAGGTCGTTTTGGTACTGGTTGGTTGCGCGCCGGCGGCGCCCGTCGATCATCCATTCGGCGAGCAGGCTGAGGTCGGCGTCCGTCCCGAACACGCCGTTGAAGGTGTATTCGCCGCCGACGACGAAGGCCGCGTAGGCCTCCTTGTTGCCCAGAAAACTCGGATCGGTCAGCTTGCGGACAGCGTTGCGGGCGCCTTGGCGAAGATTGCCTCCAGCTTGAGCAGCCAGGCCTCGACGGTGAGCTGGGCGTCGAGCCCGAACTGCCGGATCTGCTCGTAGTGCGGCGCGACAGGTCGGGCTGAGCGGCACGAGCCCCATGACCGGTTCCCTACTGGTGCCGTCGAACAGGCTGAGCCCGAGATCGAGCGGCCCGAAGCTGTGGCTGTAGCGGGCGGCGACATCGAGATGCCATTCCTTCGCGCCGCTCTCGTAGGTTGCACGGCCGTTGTCGATTTCGAGTTCCGGGCGCAGGCGGCCGGCGCGGCCCGGAAAGGGGCGCAGGCGGTGGTAGGAGATCGCGAACAGCTCGGCCGCCCCCCAGTCGCCGGACAGCGTGAGATGGGCCATCGGCTGGCCCAGCTTGGTCTTCTCGTTCGGATGGCCGGCCAGGTCGGTCTGGTTGACGATGTCGACCAGATGGCGCGCTTCGGCGACGCCCCAGAACACCCGGTCGACGCCCAGGCGCAGTTCCCATTCGCTGCCGCCCAGCGGGCCGCTCAACAGCAGATAGGCCTCGCGCAGGTCGCCATGGGTGCGGGCCGGGTCGGCGGCGTCGGTGCGGAAGAACGGCACCAGGGTGAAACTTGTCGCCTTGGCGACCTGGAGAAAGAGTTTCGGCTCGGCGACCAGCCCGCCGGCGTAGTTGCGCTGGCCGTCATAGGCGGCGGTCTGCGGGAACCAGCGGCTCTCGACCGCCACGCGCCCGGAAATCTCGTGCTGGGCGGCCGCGGTCTGCGCCCCGGCAACGGCGGCGAGGAGCACAGCCGCCAGCCGGAGCGCCAGCCGGATGTTACAGGCCTCTGCCCACCGGAATACGGCGGGCAACCCCATCAGCGCACCCGTTTCAGGCCGGTCCGGGTGAACTCGCGCGCCTCGAGGTCGGTCCCGAAGCTGTAGTCCGACTACAGCATGACGGTGCTCTTGCCGGTCAGGTGGTTGACCATCTTCATTTCGCCGGCGCGCCAGTAGCGGTCCAGATAGCGCGTGTACCTGGTGAAGGTCAGCGTCTTCAGATGCGCGTTCTTGCGGTCGTAATAGGCGATCTTCCAGGCGCGCATTTCCGTCTTGTCGCGCCACACGACCTGGCGGCGGTAGGCCGAACGCTTCGCCGTCGGCGCCTGCTCGACGACCGTGCAGGCGAGCGTGCCGCAGGCCTCGTCGCGCAGATACTGGTAGGTGTATTTCGCGACTTGCTGGGCGCCCAGATCCTCATAGGAGAACTCGCTGCCCATGAAGGAGCCGGACCGGTTCGACGAACTGATGCGTTTCACCCGCTTGAGCGCCGGCAGATAGAGCCACTGGTCGTCGGCCTTGTTCTTGTGGGCGTGGATCAGGAAGGCGGTGCCCTTGACGCTGCGCGGCCGGTCGAACACGAACAGGCTCCGGTTGCCGGCGCCTTCGGTCTCGAGAACCTTGATCCGAAGCTGCCGCCGGCTCTCCCGCCCCTGCTTGTTGCGCAGCACCATGGTCTGGCTGGCGGTGAAGTTGCCGAAGCCCTTGTCCCGGTCATAGGCCGCGGTCGCGATCTTCAGGCCGGCTGCTTCGGGTGAGGCGGCGCTTGCCGGCAGCGCTGCGCAGAGGCCGGTCAGCACGGCAAGGCAGATCGCCGGAAGCCGGCGCGTCAGGCAGCGGAAAGCAGGATCGGTCATCGTTCTTTCGTCCGGTCGATCGCCATCAGCAGCGGCGGCAAAAGCAGGAAGTCGGCGAGCAGCGCGAAGGCGAGGGTGATCGTGACCAGGAGGCCGAGCGCCCAGCTCAGTTCGAATCCGGAGGCGGCGAACACCAGGAAACCGAGGCACAGGACAGCGGTTGTGGTCCACAGCGCATGACCGACTGTGCGGAAGGTGGCGCGCACGGCATCGTCCGCGGCCAGCCCCTCGCGGCGGGCCTTCAGGTATTTGGTCAGGAAATGGATCGTATCGTCGACGACGATGCCGAAAGCGATGGCGGTTACCACCGAGCCGGCAAGGCCGACACGGCCGACCAGATAGCCCCACAGGCCGAAGGCCATGGCCGCGGGAATGAAATTGGGCACGAGACTGACCAGACCGAGGCGCACGCTCCTGAAGACAAAAATCAGGATCAGCGAAATGAGCGCCATGGCGATGATTGTGCCGCGCAGCATGCTTTCGATATTTCGTTGGGACAGGTGGGCGAAGACGATGCTGACTCCCGTTGCTTCGGACGTCAGGCCCGGCGCCTCCGTGCGGATCCATGCTTGCGCACGCGCATCGAGTTTGCGCTGCTGCCGGGAGGTCAGGCTGCGGAGCACAACGGTCATGCGGGTCGCGGATTTGGCGACGTCTATCCGGTTGTTGAGATCGGCGCCTTGCGGCAGCGAAAGTTCGTAAAGCAGTAAATATTGTGCCGAGAGTTCGGGATCGTCAGGCAGCCGGTTATAGGCCGGATCGTCGTCGTGCATATTCTTGTTCAGGCGCTTCATAATGTCGGCAAAGGCCTGAACATGGGATGCTTCCGGCTGGGACCGGAACCATCGGGCAAAGGCATCGACCTTGCGCAAATAATCGGGATCGGTAATGCCGCCTTCGCGCCCCGACTTGAGCGAATATTCCAGCGTTTCCATACCGGTCAGGTTGTCGATAACGAAGTCCGTATCCTGCCGGAACTGGTAACGCTCGCCGAGATACCGCGTCCAGTTGTCGGATAACTCGATCCGGGGAATGCCGGTGACCAGAGCGACAGCCACGACGGCGGTGCACCAGAGCAGCACCGTGCGGCGCGCGACGACAAAGGCGCCGAAGCGCTCGAAGAAAGCAGGCTGTCCGCTGCGCGCCGCACGCCCGCGCAGCGGCAGGATCGAGAGGACCGCAGGCAGGAACACCATCGAGTAGACGAAGGCGCTCAGCACGCCGAAAGCGACCAGGCTGCCAAGGACACGGAATGGCGGCGAATCCGAGGCGTTAAGGCTGAGGAAACCGATCGCCGTGGTCAGCGAGGTCAGAAAAACCGGCCACGCATTGACGCGGATCGATTCGGTAATCGCGGCATTCCGGTCCAGGCCCCGACCCATACCGGCCAAGGCGGTCGCGACGATGTGGATCGAGTGCACAACGGCGACGGTCATGACGATGATCGGCAGGCCGGAATTGGCGGGATTGAAGACCGTGCCGAGCCAGCCCGCGAAGCCCACTGTCGTGTTGATGACGAAAATGAGCACCACAACGATCGCCACCGTGCCGAAAACCGAGCGCAGAAGGACAGCCGCGGCGAGGACGATGATCAGAAGACGATCGGCGCGAGGGTTTCGAGATCGTCCTTTGTGGCGTCGGCGAATGCGCGGTCCAGGGGAACCTTGCCGGTCAGGTAATAGGCGATGTCGGGATGGCCGGCGCGGGCCTTTTCGAGAATCCCGTTGAGATAATCGGTGATCTCGATCACAGCGGCATCCGGGTTGTCGGGCATGGCGAAACTGATCACCAGTCCGGCCACCTTGCCGTCGCGCGAGACCAGGCGGCCGGCTATGTCGGCGGCGTTGAGTGCGACCGTCCCGGTCCGCGCCAAATCGGCATCGTTGAGCGCCTGTGCGTCTTCGACCAGCGGCATGACGATGAGCTCGTCTTCGCGCCCTTCGCTGTGGGAATAGTTGGTGAGCGAGTCGACCCGGGTGGAATGTGGCGCGCGCCACGCTGCTTCGGTCAGTTCCTGAAGGGCCCCCAGCGTCCGGCGGGTGAATACGGTGCCCTTTCGCGGCGCAACGGCTATCAGGGCCGTATTGGTTGCGCTGTAGGTGTCCTCGAATGCGTCGAATGCAACCAACTGCGGGTTGTCGTCGTCGAACAGGCTGCGGAAATCGTTGGTGACGCCGATGAAGCCGGCGCCTGCCGTCATGGCCAGCATGAGCAGCGTGGCGAGTACAAGGACCAGCCATCGAAATCGCACGATGATGGCGGTGTATCGATCCAGCGACTGAGCGGTCATCGTTTCGGTTTCCGGCAGTGGGCAGCGGCGACGAATTCACCGGTTCGGGTGTACGATACGACCGACGCGAATGGCTGCCGGCAGCGCCGCGCAGGATGGCCGGTTCCCTGGCTCGATGTATTTCGACGGACGACGTCGTGCCCCGGCGCAAGCACCGTTTACCACGAACTCGATATCGAGTGTTTTACATGATCGGGCATCTTGCAGCTCAATCCATGCTGGTCATAAACCGAGATTTGGAGAAGCTGGGTAAAATTGTCCGATCTGACCAGCTGTCCGCCCTTTAACATTCGTTGAATGCGTTGCTGAATCCGGAATCTGAATAGTGTTCCAATGGAGCGGGTTTTCGGAAAGTCGAAGCGTTTGGCGAGCTTGTTTCCGATGAGCGCCCGTGAAAGGCGGTAGGCCGAAAACGTCAACTTCTGCTCTTCCGCCTGATCCGTTACACCGGCAACCGACGGAATGGCCTGGATCAAACCGTTCGCCACGGCGATCGAATCGGAGTCCGCCGCCGGCTCGCACAAATAGCTGATCTTGTAAATTTCTTCCGCCTCCGCGGCGTTGGTATAGAGAATGGATTCGGGTATTCCATGAGATAATCGGTATAGCGCCAGACAGCCAGAACGCTCTCTCTTTCTTCCTGGTTGAAACGCGCGCCCACCTGCAGCGAGTATTCCAGCAGACGCTTGGAAAAGACCGAGATGGCAAAACCCAGGTGCGCCGCGCTTACCGGCGTGCCCCAGGTTTCATGCTCCCATTCCTCCGAGTTGTTCAGCAGGCTCCTTATTCGAGCATGAATGAAGCGAATGCGCGTGGACAGCTTCCAGCCGTCGTTCTCCCTGTACAAGCCGCCGGGAAAGAAAATGTCCATCATATGGCGGTTGTTCTGCTGGAGACGTCTCGTGGTCGAGGACACGCGCCCGGTGATGCGAACGACTTGGCGATCAGCGTCGAGAAACCTTCCACCAGCACGCCCGCGACGAATGCGACGAGCATGAGGTCCAGGTTTGCGTGGAAGGTGCGAATCCCCGGGCGAAAGGCGTCGTAGTCGAGCCAGGGCGGAGGCTCGTCGAGAGATTCGATGAAATCGCGCAGGATCTGCGGCGCCTCGCGCAGAACTTCTTGCTGCTGTTCTATGCCGGCCCCGATGAAGCGGTGCAGGTCGGCGGGCGGCATCGAAGCGAGCTCTTCCATGATCGGATCGAGCACGGCATCGCCCATAGCGGTGTGCCGGATGTAGTTGTCGGCAGCTTCCCGGTCGACCGCGCGCGCCTTGGCATAACCGTCGATATATGCTGAAGGGATATTTTCCATATCGATCACTCCGGCCCGAAGGCAGGCGCGGTTGGAGTGTTATTCTCCAGCCTCGGACCCGGTTGCGCAACTTCCGCTGAAGCGGACGAACTCAACGATGCTTCGACGGCAGGAAAATTAGATCGTTTCACAGACTTAAAGCCAATCATACGACATCTTCCGCACGCTGTCAGCACTTCGTTCCGGCTTCGTTTCAAATCGCAGTCGCCCGGCAGCAGGCGCGCGCGGCTACGCCGCCACCGGGGGCGCCACGCCGTCGATCCGGACACGATAGCCGGAGCGGATGCCGGGCAGGTAATCGGCGATGGCGATGAAGGACGCGCCCTTTCTCGACGACCGGCTCCATACGGGCTAGGCGGACCGAGGCCCCGTGCTCACCGAAAGGCTCATCGCGCCCGGGCGCAGCAACCCCGGGCGCAGCAACCCCGGGCACAGCAACGACGGCAACCGCGCTGGACGGACGAACCCCGGCCGAGGCCTACCGAGGCGAGCCGCCTCTGTGGATACGATGGACAAGCCGCTGCGCGCCTTGCCCACATCCCCACAGGCGCAACAGCAGCAACAGGAAGCTCGATTCGAGGCGATTCTGGCGGCCTGAGCATCGAGCGGAATATACCTTGACCGAGCCGCCAGGCTGTCCGAAAAGGCGGCGCCGCCTCAGTTCATGGCCAACTTCTGTAATTTCTGGATCGGCCCTGTCGGCCTTCGCCTGTGGGCCTTCGTGATCCGGGCGCCGGAATCCGCGATTTTCTCGCTTGCCATTGTGCTGTGCATCGTCGATGTCTACCTGTCGACCGGCACCCTTTTCGGGGTTGTCGTCATGCTGGTCTTTGCCGGGCTCGGTTACGCGATGACCGCCCTTGGCTTCTCGGCAGTCGTCTTCATCATTGCCTTCTTTCTGGGCGCGCGGTTCGAGCTGTCGCTCAACCAGTCGCTGACCCTGATCGACGGCGACCCCTTCGTGATGCTCGACCATCCGGTTGCGATCGCCCTGCTGGTTCTCGCGGCGTTCACCGCCTACTGGTTGAGCCGGAAGCGGAGATCGGCAAACGATCCGTCGCGCTAACCATCCCGGAAAAACAGCAATGAAACTAACCTACGAAGGCGCCTGCCACTGCGGAAAGGTCCGATTCGTGGTCACCGCCGACATCGATCATGTCCGGGTTTGCGATTGCTCGATTTGCCGGACGCGCGGAGCCCTCGTTCATCGCGTGCCGGAAGAGGCCCTCAACATCCTGACGCCGCTCGCCGAATTGACCCTCTATCAATGGGGTTCCTGCACGGCGAAGGATTATTTCTGTCCGGTGTGCGGGATATTGCCGTTCCGCAGAACCAGCATGCCGACGCAGGCGGAAATCGATACGGGGTCCGTTCCGTTCGACGGCTGGGCGGTCAATACACGCTGCATCGAGGAATTCGATATTTTCGACGCACCGCAGAGGCGAATCTTTCGGGTGGACGCCGATGTCGCCGATATCCTCCCCGATAACCGCAATTTAAAGGAATTCTGAGTTGCTTCCGGGCGACGGGACCCTGCGTTCATCTCCGGCCCCTCGGGTCGCGATACCGGGTTTCGGCACGGGCCTGTCGACGGCGGCGTAACGATGCGTCGCTTGATGCGGCGCCCGCCGGTGCACCCGGCTGCCCCAATTCGCTGTGTCGCGCCGGACCCTATCCGGGTTACCCGGACCCCGATCCGGGGGAGTATCCTCGCCGGGGATTAGCGAAATCGGTGCCGGTTGCCGCCGGTCCGGCACCGCCGCAAGGCGCATTGCCGACGTGGAGCAACGCCGGAAGGCGGCCCCAGGACGCGAACCGAATCGGCAATACGAGGCCCAAAACGGCCTCGGCACCGAACCCTCGGCCGATGCAATCCATGCTCAAGTTTCCAGCACCCCTCCGGCTTGACCGGGTCCCGGTTAGGTGTATACGATCATTTTTCCCGGCGAAGAATGACTGCTCGCTCCGCCTCACGGAATTCCGCGGGCGAACGTGCACGAGCCAATCCAAGAAGACGCGATTGCGCGCCGGGTTGAAGAGTCGGGAGCCTGAAAAAAGGGAGGATACTACCCATGTTGAAACGGACAATTTGGGTCTTTTCGACTGTGCTGGCGCTGAGCCTGCTCCTCGGTGCTCAAGCCAAGGCGGAAACCTACAAACTCTTCGTCAACCTGCCGCTGAGCGGACCCTGGTCGTCCTTCGGCGAGGGCATGTTCAACTCGTTCAAGTTGGCCATCGACCAGGGCAATGCCTCCGGCGTCATGGGCAAGGTCAAGCTCAAGGTCGTGCGCGGCGACAACGCCGGCGACAGCGCTCAGGCGGCGAGCCTGGCGACCAAGGCGGGCGCCGATTCCAAAGTCATCGGTGCCTTCTGCTGCTGGAGCAGCGGCCTGGCGCTCGCCACCCACTCCCTCTACAACCGCTATGGAGTTCCCACCATCCTCGGCGGGTCCAACGACCACCGCTCGACGCGGCCGTTCCACAAGAGCGCGGTCATTTTCCGGAACTCGCCCTACGACCTCATCAACATGAAGATGCTGGCGACCTACGCCACCAACTACGCCAAGCTGAAGCGCATTTTCACGATCGACGACAACACGGCGTTCTCCGTGACCCAGGTTAACGAGTTCACCAAGGCAGCCGTGAAGCTGCACGGCAAGGGCCGCATCATCGGCCGCGAGAGCGTGCAGTTGGGCGAGAAGGACTTCACGCCCCTGATCACCAAGCTGAGGGCCATGAAACCGGACAGCGTCTTCTATGCCGGCCACATGGTGGAGGCGGCGTTGTTCCGCCAGCAGATGCTGAAGCTCGGCCTCAAGGTGCCGATGATGAGCTCCGGCGGCGTGTTCTCCAACACCTACATCAAGACCGCCGGCGAGGCCTCCGAGGGGACGCTCGCCAGCTTCTGGGGACTGCCGATGGACCACTATCCGGAAGGCCGCGGCGTGGCTTTCGAAAAGGCCTATGCGGCAGCCAAGTTCCAGGACCCCTACGAGTCCTTCGGGCCCATGGCCCATGCGGCGGGACAGGTCTATGTGCAGGCCGTGGCGCGCCTCGCCAAGGCCGGCAAGGTCACCCGCAAGGCGCTTCTGGCGGAGCTCAACAAAGGCCAGTACAAGACCTCCATCGGGGACTTCGGCTTCGATAAGAACGGCATGCTCGACATCCTGCATATCGGCATCTTCCGTGTCGACAACGCCAAGTGGAAGCTGCTCTACCGGACGGACCGGGCGGCCACGAAATTCCAGAAAATCTCGGATTGACCCGACTGCCGGGAACCGGCGCCGGGCATCGCAGCGGCCTAAACAATTCGACCGGGGCCACGGGGAGGGAATGGCGCCCTCCCCCGGCGCCCGGCTAAAATCGGCGGCGGCCGGGCTCGACCCGGGCGGTCGCCGACTCACGAAAGCATAGCCTCGACCCGTGTTCGAGACCTGGATGCAGCAGTTGGTCAACGCCCTCACCATCGGGGGGATGTATACCCTGGTGGCTGTGGGCTTCACGCTGTTCTTCGGGGTTCTGCGGCTGATCAACTTCGCCCATGGCGAAGTTTTCATGCTGGGCGGGTTCGCGGGCCTTGTCGTGGCCTGGTTGGCCCAGGATATGGGCCTTGAGAGCGGGCTCCTGATCATCTTCCTGATGTTCATCGTCGCCATGGGGGTCTGCGCCATCGTCGGCGCGCTCATGGAACGCTTCGCCTACCGCCCAGTGCGCGGCATGCCGGTGCTGATCATGCTGGTGACGTCGCTCGCCGTGGGCATGGTTGTCCGCGAGGCGGTCAAGGAGTTCTTCCCCGAAGGGGCCAACCCCCACGCCTTCTATTCGCCGTTCAAGTACGACAGTTTCAAACTGGGCTCGGTGGTCCTCGACTACACCCAGCTCGGGCTGATCATCACCTCCATCGTCCTCGTTTACGGGGTCTACCTGCTGGTCTCCAAGACCTGGGTCGGCCGCGCCATGCGGGCGACGTCGGAGGATCTCGAAGCAGCGCGAATGATGGGCGTCAATGTGGACATCGTCATCCGCAATACCTTCTTTCTGGGCTCGGCGCTGGGCGGCGTCGCCGGGGTCATGAACGGCCTCTACTATCTTTCCATTCGCTTCGACATGGGCTGGGTGATGGCCATCAAGGGGTTTACGGCCGCCGTTGTCGGCGGCCTCGGCAACATCTATGGAGCCATGTTCGGCGGCTACATCGTCGCCGCGGTGGAGGTCCTGGTGGTGGCGCTGATCCCGGAGGGCTCGCGTTACAAGGACGTCTTCGTGTTCCTGCTCCTGATCGGAGTCCTGGTGTTCCGCCCCTCGGGCCTCTTGCGGGCGCCGGAACAGAAAATGGGTTGAGGCGGGGGAGCCGGCGACGTGCCTGAAGTCGATTTCATTGATACCCAGGTCGCCCGCGAGGACACGCGAACGCTGGCTGAAAAGACCAAGGACCGCCTGGTGCTGGGCGGCTGCCAGGTGGCGTTGTTCGCCGCCTTCCTGGTCGGCCTGGCGCTCGAGGACGTTATCCTGGTGACCGGCTTCCTGCTGCTCACCGTCGCCGGAGCCATCGGCTGGGGCCGCATGCCGAAACTCAACCGACGGGCCCGGGAACTCATGGCGAAAGACAAGCGCTTCGCCGTGTTTATCCTGACCGCGCTACTGGTGTTGTTCCCGTTCATCTTTCTCGACAACCCCTACCTCATCCACCTGGGTGCGCTCGCCGCCATCTTCGCCATCATGGCGCTAGGGCTCAACATCACCCTCGGGTTCTGCGGCCTCCTGGACGTGGGATTCGCCGTCTACTTCGCCGCCGGCGCCTATGCCAGTTCGCAACTCGCGGTGATCTTCGACGTCAGTTTCTGGATCGGGCTGCCGCTCGGTGGGCTCACGGCCGCCTTTTTCGGGTTCCTGGTTGCCTGGCCGGCGCTTCGGGTGCACGACCACTATCTGGCTCTGGTGACGCTCGGCTACGGGCTGATCATGAACCTCCTGCACCGCAACTTAACCTTCCTGACCCATGGCACCGACGGGGTCATCAACATCCCACCGCCCGCCATCTTCGGCTGGGACTTCGTCACCCCCATCGCGATCGGCGACCTGGAGCTGCCGTTCCAGATGAACTTCTATTTTCTTGCGCTGATCATCACGGCGCTGACTATCTTCGTCAGCATTCGGCTGCGGGATTCCAACCTGGGCCGGCAGTGGGAGGCCATCCGCGAGGACGAGGTGGCGGCCAGGTGCTTCGGGGTCAACGTGACGCGGCTCAAGATCATCGCCTTTTCCACCGGCGCCTTCTTCGGCGGCATCGGCGGCGCCGTCTTCGCCCACATGATCGGTTTCGTGCATCCGGACAACTTCGTCCTGCTGACCTCAATCATGATCCTGGCCATGGTCATCATCGGCGGCATGGGCAACATCGCCGGCGTGGTCGTCGGCGCCGTCGCCCTGACGCTGATCCCGGAGCGCCTGCGCGAGTTCGAGGACCTGCGCATGCTGCTGTTCGGCGGCGCCCTGGTGCTGATCATGATCTACCGGCCCCAGGGCCTGTTCCCCAACTCGCGCCGGCGCCGGGAACTGCAGGCCGAGAAGATCGATACGCTCATCGCCGAGTCCGGACGCGACGACGCCGAGGCCCCGGGCCTGCCGGACGAAGTAAAGATTTGAGGAGGCGGGGAGGATCGACATGGCTGCGGACGAAACCGCCGCGACCATCCTGGCCAGCCAGGCCCTGACCAAGAACTTTGGCGGCGTGCTGGCAGTCAACGACCTCAGCCTGGAGGTCCGCGAGGGCGAGATTACCGCCATCATCGGGCCCAACGGGTCCGGCAAGACGACGTTCTTCAACCTCATCATGCACCTTTACGACGCCACCTCGGGGCAGATCCTGTTCGGCGGCGAACGCCGCAACCTCCTCGAACTGCCGACCCACAAGATCAACGCCCAGGGCTTGGCCCGGACCTTCCAGACGCTGCGCCTGTTCCCCAACCTGACGGTGTTGGAGAACGTGCTGGTGGCCATGAGCTCCCACGTCAACGCAGGGTTCTTCCCGGCGCTGACGAAACCCAAATGGCTGCGCCGACAGGACAAGGACGCCGAGGAGGATGCGCTGGAGACTCTCTCCATGTTCGGGGCGCGGCTCATCAGCATGTGCAACGAGCCGGCATCGTCGCTCTCCTACGCCAACCGCCGGCGCCTGGAGATCGCCCGCTGCGTCGCCTCGCGGCCGAGGCTGATCCTCCTGGACGAGCCCGTTGCCGGCATGAACCCGACGGAAACCCGGGGCGTCATCGAGGACATCCAGCGCATCCACGAGAAGGGCCACACGGTGCTGCTCATCGAACACGACATGAAGCTGGTGGAGGGTGTGGCCCATCGGGTCTTCGCTTTCGACCACGGCACCAAGATCGCCGAAGGCTCCTTTCGCGAGGTTTCCACCCACCCCGCCGTCATCGAGGCCTATCTCGGAAAACGGGCCGCCAAGCACTAGCCCGGATCAGGACGATATTGCCGGTCGGTGCGCGCGGCGCAGCCCCGCAATCGCCTTGTATGCCCCACCTTCAGCCTATTGACCAATAGGTTATCCACAGATGTTGCGGCTGCGGATTATGTGGATAAGTGCCGTCTCGACGGCGACCGACGCCATGTCATGGCCCGTTCGCCTGAGTACGGTTGGGAACGCTGCGGTTCCGTCACTAGATGGAAAGGCAGTGCGGGGAAAGCGCCCGCTTTCCCCGCGGGGAGGAGTCGGACCGCCTTATCGCCAAGGACACGGATCCGCAGCGGAGCTTGGTCGGCTCCTCCCTTGTTCGTCTCGTGCGTCCTGAACGGATGCGTGGGTGCAAGACCCGGATTGAGTTGCAAGGACAGGAGTCACGGGACATGAACCAGGAAAAGGTAGTCGCCGGCATTGATGTCGGCAAGGCCAACCTCGACGTCTGCATCGCCCCTTCGGGCGAGGCGCGACAGTTCAGGAACGACGCCGGTGGCCGCCGGGGCCTTCGCAAGATGCTGCACAAGGCGGAGGTCGAGCTCGTCGTTGTGGAGGCCACGGGCCGCTATCACCGGGATGTGCACCGGAGCCTCCACGACGCCGGCTTCCGGGTCGCGGTGGTCAGCCCGCTGCAAGCCCGGCGCTTCGCCCAGGCCCTCGGCCAACTGGCGAAGACCGACCCCATCGATGCGGTCATGCTGGCGCGCCTCGGCCAGGTGATGGACCCGGACGTCACGGCGCCGCGCAGCGGCGCCCAGTTCCGCCTCGGCGACCTCGCCCGGGCGCGAGCACAGCTGGTCAAGACCAAGACGGCCCTCGGCAACTCCAAAAAGGAGTACGACACGCCGGAGACCGTCGAGGCATTCAAGCGGCTGGTCGGCGATATCAATCGGGAGATCAGCCAACTCGAGGCCGCGATCCGCGCCGTCATCGTCGACGACCCCGAGCATGCGCGGCGCGACCGGATTCTGCGCTCGATACCAGGTGTCGGCCCCGTCACCGCCGCCATCCTCTGTGCCGAGATGCCGGAGCTCGGCACCCTGGGGCGTCGCCAAGCCGCCTCCCTCATGGGTATCGCTCCCTTCCCCGACGACAGTGGAAAGAGGGTCGGGGTCCGTTACTGCAAGGGCGGACGCGCCGTGCCCCGCAACGCACTCTTCATGGCCGCTATGTCAGCGAGCATGTACAACGCCGACCTGAGCCGGCTCTACCAGCACCTGACGGAAAAGGGCAAGCCGCACAAGGTTGCGGTGGTCGCCGTCATGCGCAAGCTCATCATCCTCGCCAATGTGCTTGTGCGCGAGGACCGCGAGTGGGCGCCGTCTGCTCCCGCAACGATCGGCGGATGATTGTCATGCCTGTGGAGAAATCAGTGAACGCCGCTGGATGAAACACCGGTAGACCCGCTTCAGCTTCCGATTTGGGGTTGACTGGAAACACGGATGCTCCGCAACCGCAGGCGCCAGCGCCCGACCGTGACGCCGCGGCGCCCGGGAACGGTCCTGCAGCCCGGCCATGCCGCCTTCCCGATACCGGCCGAGCCACTTGTAGCCCGTCTTCCAGCTGATCCCATACGCCGCGCAAAGCGCCGTCATCGGCCCCTCGCCCCGATGCCACGCCAAAACAAAACCGAGCTTCTCATGCATCCGACAGGTCTCTCTCCAGGGCATGTCCCGGTCCTCCCGGAAACCCCTTTAACCTGTCACCCATCTATCCGGGCCAATCCGTTACCTATCTATCCGGTCTGTATCGTTTCAAACCCTCCCCTGCAATGTCGCCCGGACCCGCGATCCGGGGGGCCGGAGACGTGGAGCGCCATCGTTCGGGTCGTCCCTGGACGCCGGTTCATCTCCAGCGTGACCGTAAGGCGCGCAGACCGCTGTCGTTCGCACAGCTTGATCTTTGTGTTTCCATTTATATTTTCCTGTAACCTAATAATCAAATTAATTGGCCTTTGCCGCCGAGCCGCATGAGGGTCGATCATGAACCAGATGCAAACGAAACCGGTCGCCCAGTTCATCGAGCGATTGCGCCAGACCGGCGGTCTGAAGGGGACCGACATCGCGAATTTCGCCGGCGTTTCCAAGGCCACGGTGTCCCGATGGGCAAACGGCCAGAAGACGCCGCATCCCAGGACGCAGCTCATCATGTCGGACCTGGCCTATGTGGTGCTGCGGCTCAGCGAATATTACAGCCAAGAGGAAATCCGCGCCTGGCTGTACGCCCTGCATCCGCAACTCGACGGCGAGCGCGCCATCGACCTGATCCATGAGGAGCGGGCCGTAGAAGTGATCGCGATCCTCGATCGCCTCGACGCCGACGCCTATCTCTGAACATGGCGCGTCTTTAGAACATGGCGCGTCTCTGAACATGGCGCGGGAGGACGGCTTCCGGCCCGGTCGCCGGATACGCGACCGGCGGTTGCTCGACGCCCTGGAGGCCGTCGGGCAGGCGCCCTATGCCGGTACGGTGTGGCGCTCGGTCCGGGAGGGCCGCGATCCGTTGGCGTGCTGGCGCTCCGGCGGTCGCTGGGACGACGGCACCCTGGACGTGCTCTATACCTCGGAAACCCGGGAAGCGGCGATTGCCGAACGGCGCTTTCATCTCTACCGGGGCCAGCCGATCCCGCCGTCCAGGGTGCGTTACGAACTTTACGAACTGCGGGTCGCTCTCGAAGCGGTCATGCGCTTTCCCGATCTGGAGGCCCTTTCGACCGTCGGTCTGGAGACCGGGCAGTACGGCCAGCTCAGCTATCGGGAACTGCAGCGGGAATATCCGCGCTCGCAGGAAATCGCCGAAGCCTGCGCCTTCCTCGGCGCCGACGGCCTGCTCGCCCCGAGCGCGCGCGAACCGTCATCGAACAATCTGATCGTCTTCTGCGAGCAGGACACGCGGATCGAGAAGGAAGTCGTCAGAAACCATGGCGCGATCGACTTCGGCTGAGCGGTTGAGTCGATTTTCTAAAGCGAGCTACATCAACCGCGAACTGCTGGTGTAAAGCAATGAGCCCGATAGGAACATCCGATTTGTATTTGTTTCCTCGATGCGAATCTGATAAAGTGAGTTGTACAAAAATATTTGCCGGCAATTCAGAAGATTCGATATTGACATTAAGATTAAGCTACCGATAGAATCGGAATCAGCATCGCGTGAAGGAGATGAATTGAGAGGCTCGACGTGGAAAAATTCTGGGGAATACTCACATTTCTAGTAGCTCTTTATGGTGCGGCGCTATCAACTCATATCTTCTATAAATCAAGAAAATCAGAAAAAGCAAATATGTTTATTAGCCACGGATACTCATATGAATATGAGTTTGATCAATCAAACATAGGCAGTTCACTAAAAACACTAAGGTTATATGCAGTTAACCATAGTAAGCACGAAATTGTTGTAGAAAATTTATCTTTGGAAATACCAGGTTTTGGCCTCATTACACCTTGTTTCTTGGATTTATTTTCTGGCAAGGAGAACTCAAACAATAAATATGAAGTTAGTAGCACACGATTGAAACATGGTGATCGTATTGACATTTCATTTGACTATACTTCTCTTATTCAAATGATCCGGAATTCTGGAGTAAAAATGCCAATGAAAACGCGAGCGGTTTGCGAAGATTCACTCGAGAATTTTTTCTTTAGCAGTCGGTTTGAAATAGAGGAGAAATAGACTCAAAAATTAGGAAAGAGGCGGGCACTAGAATGCGCGCCCGCCCCTGCGCCTCCCCCTACACGCTGTAATACATTTCGAACTCGACCGGGTGCGTCGTGTGTTCGAGATAGTAGACCTCTTCCCATTTGAGGTCGATGTAGCCGTCGATCAGGTCGTCGTTGAAGACCTCGCCCTTTTTGAGGAAGTCGCGGTCGGCGTCCAGCGCCCCCAGGGCCTCGCGCAGGGAGCCGCAGACCGTCGGGATGTCGGTCAGCTCTTCCGGCGGCAGGTCGTAGAGGTCCTTGTCCATCGGATCGCCCGGATGGATCTTGTTCTGGATGCCGTCGAGGCCGGCCATCAGCATGGCGGCGAAGGTGTAGTAGGGGTTGCCCGAGGCGTCCGGGAAGCGGACCTCGACGCGCTTGCCGTTGGGCGAGGCGACATAAGGAATCCGGCACGACGCCGAGCGGTTGCGCGCCGAATAGGCGAGCAGGACCGGCGCCTCGAAGCCCGGGATCAGCCGCTTGTAGCTGTTGGTCGTGGCGTTCGAGAAGGCGTTGATAGACTTGGCGTGCTTCATCACCCCGCCGATATAGTAGAGGCACATCTCCGACAGGTCGGCATACTGGTTGCCGGCGAACAGCGGCTCGCCACCCCGCCACAGCGACTGGTGGACATGCATGCCGGAGCCGTTGTCGCCGACCACGGGCTTGGGCATGAAGGTCGCCGTCTTGCCCCATTTGTTGGCGATCATGTGGACACAGTATTTGTAGATCTGCAGGCCGTCGGCCATGGCGACCAGCGGGCCGAACTTGATGCCCAGCTCATGCTGCGAGGGCGCGACCTCGTGATGGTGCTTCTCGGTCTCGACGCCCATCTGCTGGATCATGGTCAGCATTTCGGCGCGCATGTCGGCGCCCTGGTCGACCGGCTGGACCGGGAAATAGCCGCCCTTCAGGCGCGGCCGGTGGCCCAGGTTGCCATCCTCGTATTCGGTACCGGAATTGTAGGGGCCTTCCTCCGAATCGATCTGGAAGAAGGTGTGGTTCATGTCGGTGGCGAAGCGCACGTCGTCGAACACGAAGAACTCGGCTTCCGGGCCGAAGAAGGCCTCGTCGGCAATGCCGACCTCGCCCATGTAGCTGATCGCCTTCCTGGCGGTCGAGCGCGGATCGCGGCCATAGGGCTGGCCGGAGGTCGGCTCCAGCACGTCGCAGACCATGATCATGGTCGACTGGGCGGTGAACGGGTCCATCACCGCGGTCGCCGGATCGGGCAGCAGGGCCATGTCGGATTCGTTGATCGCCTTCCAGCCGGCGATCGACGAGCCGTCGAACATGATGCCGTCCTCGAAGGTGTCCTCGTCGATGGTCTGCGGGGTCTGGGCGGTGTGCTGCCATTTGCCCCGCGGATCGGTGAAGCGCAGGTCGACGAACTGAACGTCGTCGTCGCTGATTTTCTTCAGTACGGAATTCATGTCTGACATGTCGGGTTCCATTCTCTTGAACTGGTTGGGCTTGGCCGGGACGGGCCGGGTTAGGCTTTGATGGGCGCCGGTCTCGAAGGTTGCGGGTTTTCCGGGTTCGGGTTTCTCGGGCTCGGGGCGGCTAGACGGCTTCGCGCCCGCGTTCGCCGGTGCGGATGCGGATGGCGTCCTCGATCTCGGTGACGAAGATCTTGCCGTCGCCGATGCGGCCGGTGTGGGCGTTCTGGATGATCGCCTCCAGGGCGCGCTCGAGCATATCCTCGTGCAGCACGACCTCGATTTTCACCTTGGGCAGGAAATCGACGATATATTCGGCGCCCCGGTAGAGCTCCGTGTGACCCTTCTGGCGGCCGAAGCCCTTGGCTTCGACCACGGTCAGGCCCTGGATGCCGAGGTCGGTCAGGGCTTCCTTGACCTCGTCCAGCTTGAACGGCTTGATGATCGCCTCGATCTTCTTCATGGGCTCTTCTTCATCGGGTTCTCGTCGGAGGATTCTCGTCGGGGGATTTTCTTCGCGGGATTTTCTTCGGGGCAGGTCCGGCGCAGGTTCGGGTTGCCGCAGGGCCGGCCGGCAGCCCGGTGGAGGCCGGGCCGCCGGCCGTGGCGGCGCACTCACCCCGACTAATGCATCATTCGTGCCAACTGCAATGCGGCAAGTGAACCCCTAAGAAACCCTGGGGAATCGGCAAATTTCCCAAGGCGTGCGCCACGCGGCGGCGAGACGCGGAAGCGGACTGCCTAAAATTCAGGCAACGTGCCGGACAATCGGGCACCCGCTAGCCGGCCAGCCAGTCCGCCATGCGGTCGATCGCCCGCTCGATTTTGGCCGCGCTGTTGCGGCGCGTGGCGCGACGCGCTACATTTGGCCATGAAGATCAGGCACAAAGGGCTGCGGGCGCTGCATGAACGGGATAGCGCCGCGCGGTTGCCGGCGGGCATGGCGCCGCGGCTACGGCGCATTTTGCTGCGGTTGCAGGAGGCAACGCATCCGGGCAGCGCGGATGCGCCCGGCTTCCGCCTGCACCCGCTGAAAGGAGATCGGGCGGGCGTGTGGAGTGTGCGCGTCTCAGGCAACTGGCGTGTGGTATTCCGATTCGAGAATGGCGAAGCCGTTGACGTGGACCTGATCGACTACCACTGACCGGGAAGGGAGCGACAACCGATGAACGATGGCGACAACGAACGGGTAGGCCCCATGCTGAACCCGCCGCACCTGGGCGAACTGATCCGCGAAGGCATGGAGGAAATGGGCTGGAACGTGACCGGGACGGCGGCCCGCCTGAATTGCGATCGCGGGACGCTGTCGCGCGTGCTGAACGGCAGAGCCGGCTTGTCCGCAAATATGGCGTTGGCTCTGGAAGAGATCGGCTGGGGAACCGCGGAGCACTGGATGCGCATGCAGGCGAGCTACGAACTGGCGCAAGTGCGCCGCGAGCGCGCCGCCCGCGCCGGAACGGAGAGCGCCGCCTTCGCCTAAGTTCGGCCATTCAAGCCACCAGCCAGTTCGCCATGCGGTCGATCGCCCGGTCGATGTTGGCGGCGCTGTTGGCGCAGGAGAAGCGCAGGAAGCCCTCGCCGTAGGCGCCGAAACTGGTGCCGGCGATGGCGGCGACGCCGATCTCCTCCAGCATGCCGTCCTGCATTTCGCGGGCGCTGTGGCCCGTGCCCTCAATGTTCGGGAAAGTGCAGAATGACGCAACACGTAGAGCGCTCCAATCATTGACTAGATTTCGAAGAGTCGCTAGCAAGTTTGTCGACGTATAATGTCGCTCCACACGTTTCTTGGGGATTGGTGATGCGATTTGTGAAATTTCTAGCTGCAGCATGCATTTTAATTTTGGCGAACTTTTTTCCATCCGCATATGCGGCAGACGTGCACCAGATGACCAATCAACCGTCGTACGGCCGATATCAAGTTGTACAATCTCAGTTGGCGGCGAAATGGACTTTTCGGTTGGACAGAAACACTGGTCGAGTTTGGCAGCTAGTGAAAACTAAAGATGACCAACCAGCTTGGCAGACTACTGTTGTATTTGATCCTCCCAAGATTTCTAATCCAACAAAACCGAGATTCGTTATATTCACATCAGGTTTAGCTGCACGCCATACATTTCTGATGGATTCATTTACCGGGAAAACGTGGCAGCTATTTCAAGATACTTCCTTGAATATGGTTGGGTGGCAGCCATTCCAACCGTAATAGAGATAGGAAATATACTCAAGTCTATCTTAAGATATAGAGTTGAACCGCGCCGGGTTTGGCGGAGGCTCCAACTCTTGTGAAAGTGGAGCCATTATGAGCAAGACAAGGAACAGTTTTCTTCTTGGTAGTTGGCCTCTTCCTACAGATTCTAGGAGCGTTTGAGAGATAGTTAACTACAGTTGGATTAGAAAAACATCTTCCAATTTTAGACATGTAACCTCAATACATACAACTTAACGTATAGGACGGTACAGTTCCTCCGGTCTTCTAATCCGTCGATTGGTGCGCGGGTAACAGAAATGGAAAATTAGGCAGCCAGCCAGTCGGCCATGCGGTCGATTGCCCGGTCGATGTTGGCGGCGCTGTTGGCGCAGGAGAAGCGCAGGAAGCCCTCGCCATAGGCGCCGAAGCTGGTGCCGGCGATGGCGGCGACGCCGATTTGCTCCAGCATGCCATCCTGCATCGCCCGTGCGCTGCGGCCCGTGCCCTCGATATTGGGAAAGGCGTAGAAGGCGCCGGCCGGCGTCCGGCAGCGCACGCCGGGCACGGCGTTCAGCCGGTCGGCGATCAGGGTGCGGCGGCGCTCGAAGGCGGCGCGCATGGTCTCCACGGCGTCCTGCGGGCCTTCGAGCGCGGCGATGCCGGCATATTGCGCGCTGGCGTTGACGCAGGAATGGCAGTTGATCGACAAGCGCTCGGCCGTATCGACCCAGGCTTTGGGCCAGACGCTGTAGCCGAGGCGCCAGCCGGTCATGGCGTAGGTCTTGGACCAGCCGTCGAGCAGGATGGTGCGGTCGCGCAGATGCTCGTAGGCGAGCAGGCTGGTATGGGCTTCGCCGTCGAACAGCAGCCGGGAATAAATCTCGTCGCTCAGGATGGCGACATGGGGGAAGCGCTCCAGCCCGGCGGCGAGCGCATCGATCTCGGCCTTGGGCGTCACGCCGCCGGTCGGGTTGGCCGGGCTGTTGAGGACGATCAGACGGGTCCGGCCGGTAATCTTTTCCAGCACCTCGCCGGCGCTGAAGGCGAAATCCCGCTCCTCTTCCAGCGGGATCGGCACCGGCGTGGCGCCGGAGAAGCGGATCACCGATTCGTAGATCGGGAAGCCGGGGTTGGGATAGAGGATCTCGGTGCCCGGCTCGCCGAACATCATGAGCGCGAAGAACATGGTCGGCTTGCCGCCCGGCATGATGAGCACGCGCGCCGGATCGACCTCGACCCCGCGATGGCGCAGGATGTCCGCCGCCACCGCTTCGCGCAGGCCGGTTATGCCGGCCGCCGGGGTATAGCCGTGATGGCCGTCGGCGAGCGCCTTGCGGCCAGCCTCGACGATATGGTCCGGGGTTTTGAAATCCGGCTGGCCGATGCCGAGATTGACGATGTCGCGCCCCTCGGCCGCCAGCGCCGTCGCGCGGGCCAGAACCTCGAAGGCGGATTCGGTGCCGAGCCGCCCGATGCGGTCGGCAAGCTGCGGTGCGGTCATGCTTCCTGTCCCCGATGCGCTGGCGCCCGACGGCGCCGGTGCGATACACCGGCCTACGGATAGCCGACAGGAGCGGGGAGGGCAAAGGCCATGCTACCGGTCAAGGCATTGACGTTCGATGTGTTCGGCACGGTGGTCGACTGGCGGCGCAGCGTGGCGCGCGAGGCGGCGGCGATCCTCGGCCCACGGGGCTTCGATTTGGACTGGAACGGCTTCGCGCTGGCCTGGCGCGCGCGCTACCAGCCGGCGATGGAGCGGGTGCGCAGCGGCGGCCGCGGCTTCGTCAAGCTCGACGTGCTGCACCGCGAGAACCTGCTGGAGGTGCTGGCGGAATTCGATGTCGCCGGCCTCACGGAAGCGGAAATCGACGATCTGAACCGGGCCTGGCACCGGCTCGATCCGTGGCCGGACGTGCTGCCGGGCATGCAGCGCCTGCGCGTTGCGTATCCGCTGGCGGCGCTCTCCAACGGCAACGTGGCGCTGATTATGAACATGGCGCGCCGGGCCGCCATCCCGTGGGACGCCATCCTCGGCGCCGAGGTCGCCCGGGCCTACAAGCCGATGCCGGAGGCCTATCTCTCGGCTGCCGACATGCTCGGCCTCGCGCCGGCGGAGGTCGCGCTGGTCGCGGCCCATAACGACGATCTCAGGGCCGCCGCCGCGGCTGGCCTGCGCACCGTTTTCGTCGCCCGGCGCACGGAAGTGGCCGACCGCGGCCAGACCAAGGATCTGCAAGCCTGGGACGGCGCCGATCTGGCGGCGGAGAGCTTCGAGGATGTGGCGGACCGGCTGGGCTGCCCCTGAAAGCGCGTGCGACGCCGTGCGCCGCTTGATTCGGGTGCGCCCTTGCGGGCAAACAGGGGGCCATGAAACCTGCGAACGCTATCCTCTCCGGCTACGGCACGACCGTGTTCGAGATCATGTCGGCGCTCGCCAACGAGCACAAGGCGGTCAATCTCGGCCAGGGCTTCCCGGACGGCAACGGCCCGGACGATGTCCGCGCCATGGCGCACACGGCGCTCGACGACCGGCCGAACCAGTATCCGCCCATGTTCGGCCTGCCCGAATTGCGCCAGGCGGTGGCGAAGCACAACAGGCGCTTCTACGATCTCGATATCGACTGGAAGACCGAGACGCTGGTGACCAGCGGGGCGACCGAGGCGCTGGCGGCGGCGCATTTCGGCCTGATCGAGCCGGGCGACGAGGTCGTGCTGATCGAGCCGCTCTACGATTGCTACCTGCCGATCATCCGGCGCGCCGGCGCGGTGCCGCGGCTGGTCCGCATCGAGCCGCCGGACTGGTCCCTGCCCGAAGCCGAGCTGCGCGCGGCCTTTTCCGGCCGCACCAAGCTGGTCCTGCTCAACACGCCGATGAACCCGGCCGCCAAGGTCTTCACCCGCGGCGAGCTCGAGTTGATCGCCGGCCTGTGCCGCGAGCACGACGCCTATTGCGTCGCCGACGAGGTCTACGAGCATCTGGTGTTCGACGGCCGCCCCCATATCACCATGATGAGCCTGCCCGGCATGCGCGAGCGCACCGTGCGCATCGGCAGCGCCGGCAAGACTTTCGCGCTGACCGGCTGGAAGGTCGGTTACATCACGGCGCCGCCGGACCTGATGACGCCGATCGCCAAGACGCACCAGTTTCTCACCTTCACGACGCCGCCCAACCTGCAGCGCGCCAGCGCCTACGGCCTGGAAAAGGACGAGAGCTATTTCACCGGCCTCGCCCGCGACCTGCAGCGCAGCCGCGACCGTTTCAGGGCCGGCCTGGAAGAGATCGGCTTCGGGGTCATCGACTGCCACGGCACCTATTTCATCACGGTCGATTTCCGCCCGCTCGGCTTCAATGGCGACGATGTCGATTTCTGCCGCACCCTGACCGCCGAGGCCGGCGTCGCCGCCGTGCCGGTGAGCGCCTTCTACCAGAACGACCCGCCCCGCCATTTCGCCCGCTTCTCCTTCTGCAAGGAGGATGCGACGCTGGACGAGGCCCTGAAGCGGATGCGCGCCTATTTCGGGCGCTGAGCCGCGCCGACGCGCAGTCATGACGGCGCTGAAGGAAGCAGTCGAACCGAGCCTCGAACCAGGCATCGCGAAGGAGATTCCCCGTGATCGAAACTTCACCGACTGACAGGCCGTCGGCCGAAACTCTGGTCGAGGCGCGTGGTGTGAGTGTGCGTCTGGGGCAGCGCAACGTGCTGGAGTCGGTGGACCTGGCGGTCCATGCCGGTGAGATCGTCACGCTGGTCGGGCTCAACGGCGCGGGGAAATCGACCCTGGTCCGGGTTCTGCTCGGCATTATTCCACCGGGCAGCGGGGAGGTGGTGCGCGCGCCCGGCCTGCGCATCGGCTATTCGCCCCAGCATGTGCATCGCGACCCGATCCTGCCGATGACGGTGCGGCGGTTCCTGACCCTGGGCGGGCCGGCGTCGCGGGACCGGCTCCGGGAGGTGCTCGACGAGGTCGGCGCCGGCGCGATTCCCGATCGCCCGCTGGCCGAGATTTCCGGCGGCGAGCTGCACCGCGTTCTGCTGGCGCGGGCCTTGTTGCGCGAGCCCGGCCTGCTCGTGCTCGACGAGCCGCTCGCTGGGGTCGATATCGCCAGCCAGAGCGAACTCTACCGCCTCATGGCGCGGATCCGGGACCGGCACGGCTGCGGCGTGCTGCTGGTCTCGCACGATCTGCACCTGGTCATGGCCGAGACGGACACCGTGGTGTGCCTCAACCGGCATGTCTGCTGCACCGGCCATCCGCGGACGATCGCGCGCCATCCGGAGTTCATCTCGCTGTTCGGGCCGCATGTGTCCGATGCGCTGGCGATCTATTCGCATTCGCACGATCATCATCACGATGCGCTGGAAGACCCGGTGCCGATCGAGCAGCCGACCGAGCTGCCGATCGAGCGCGCCGGGGGGCTGTAGTGGAAGATTTCTTTCTGCGCGCGCTCGCCGGCGGGATCGGCGTGGCGCTGGCGTCCGGTCCGATCGGCTGTTTCGTGGTGTGGCGGCGCATGGCGTATTTCGGGACGGCGCTCGCCCACACCGTGCTGCTCGGGGTCGCCCTCGGCTTTCTGCTCGAGATCGAACCGACGCTCGCGGTCCTTGCGATGTGCTTTCTGTTTGCGGGATGCCTGGCGCTCCTGGAGCGCCGGCAGCTGGTATCGCTCGATACCCTGCTCGGCGTGCTGGCCCACATGGCCTTTGCGGCGGGCCTGGTCGCCCTTGCCTTCATGGAGCGGATGCGGGTCGATCTCATCGGCTATCTCTTCGGCGACATCCTTTCGGTCGGCCCGGTCGACCTGTGGCTGATATTCGGGACCGCCGTCGTCACGACCGCGGCGATCGCCTGGCAGTGGCGCAATCTCCTTGCGGTCACCGTCAACAGGGACCTCGCCGCGGTCGAGGGCGTGCCGGTGGAACGGGTGCGCCTGCTGCTCGTGTTCCTGCTCGCCGCGGTGATCGCCGTCGGCATGAAGATCGTCGGCATGCTGCTGGTCGTGGCGCTGGTCATCGTTCCCGCCGCCGCGGCGCGGCGCATGGCGACGACGCCCGAACGGATGGTCGGCGCGGCCACCCTGGTCGGGATCGTATCGGTCGCCGCCGGCCTGTTCGGATCGCTGCAATGGGATCTGCCGGCCGGGCCGGCCATCGTGCTCGTCGCCAGCGCGATATTCTTCGCCGGCCTGCTGGTTCCCGCCCGGCGCCGCCCCGGCCGCCAAGACCGATAGGCAGGCGCCGCTTGCATTTGCGCCGTCGGGTCAAATTTTTTTTAAGATAACATACGCGGTACGATGGTCGAATTCGGCACCGGCGCCGCGTTCCCCGGTCGCCGGTCGCCGGTCGCCGGTCGCCGTTGGGCGTTTCGCCCGGCCGGCCGAAGCGGGAGACCGTTATGTGGAAAAAGTTTATTTGTGCGGCGATTTTGCTGGTCGTCGGCATGCACACGCCTGCCGCCAACGCCGCGCCCGAGGTCGTCGTCAGCATCAAGCCGGTCCATTCCCTCGTCGCCGGTGCGATGCGCGGGGTGGGCGAGCCCTGGTTGATGGTGCCCGGTGCGGCGTCGCCTCACATGTACCGGATGCGGCCGTCCGAAGCGAAGAAGCTGCGCGATGCCGATCTCATCGTCTGGGTCGGCGAAAACCTGGAGACGTTCCTCGACCGTCCGATCTCCAATCTCGGCAGCGGCGCCACAGTCGTGACGTTGCATGAAGCGGCCGGGATGCGTCTGCTGCCCAATCGCGAGGGCGGGATCTGGAAGGAAAAAGAGGACGCTGAAGTTCATAAGGACGAGCATGACGACCACGGCCACGAGCATGGCGAATTCGACCTGCACCTCTGGCTCGATCCCGGCAATGCCCGCCGGATCGTCTCCGTCGTCGCGGATGCGCTGATCCGGGTCGATCCCGCCAACGCCGGCGCCTACCGCCGCAACGAAGCCGCGATGCGCAAGCGGATCGATGCGCAGGTGGCGGCGCTGCGCAAGCAACTGGCGCCGGTGCGCAAGCGCGCTTTCATCGTGTTTCACGACGGCTACCGGTATTTCGAGCATGCGTTCGGGCTCACGGGTGTCGGGGCGGTTGCCATCAACCCCGCCCGGCCGCCGGGCGCCAGGCGGCTCGCAGAATTGCGCAAGGCGCTCGTCGCGCGCAACGTCCTGTGCGTGTTCACCGAACCGCAATTCGAGCCGGATCTCGTGCGGACCGTCGTCGCGGGGACAAAAGTCCGCACCGGGGCCCTGGATCCGATCGGCGTCGCCGCCCGGCCCGGCCCGGATGCCTGGTTCGAGATCATGCGCGGCCTCGGAAACGCGTTCGAAAGGTGCCTCGGCGCCGAATGACGACGGATTCCGGCCCGGCCGGGCCTGCAGCCGGCTGCGAACCGTCGGCAGCCCTTTGGACAGCGTTTCCATAATTTGCTAGCCGAAGCGCGTCGCGATGAGAAATGTTCGGTGGGAAGGAACGATGCCGAAGGCCTTAGACGCGATCGTCGTGGGCGCCGGATTTGCGGGCCTCTATGCGCTCTACCGGCTGCGCGAGCGCGGCTATGCCGTTTGCGTGCTCGAAGCGGCGGCGGACCCGGCCGTCGCGGCGGAGTGAGCGCGCGGCTGCTGAATCTTGTCCGAAGGGACGTGAAATTCAGAAGGGATGAACTCGATGCGGGCTAGAACAATAAAAGAATATAGAAGTAATTCAGACCCAATCTATTTGAAATACGCGTGGTTGATTACTTGGTCTGGAACAGAAAAATGGGCGAGACCCGATGACTGGCGTAGTATCATGGCTATAATAAGTGGCCGGCGATCCGGAAAATTCATTAGAGACGTCCTATGGGTACTCGACATTAGAGCAAATTATTCGGCACACGGTATGACGTATTATGCTAATCGTCGGCAAAAGTACGGACTACCTTATCGCTGTGGCCCAGGCTGGAGAACCGTACACGGTTCAAATGCCTGGTTATACGCAAGACAAGTAAAGGACCTTAGTGTATCGAGAGATGGAAAGTTCGAAAAAATTGAGTGGTTGGAGCCCGACTTTGTCGGAAACATGCCGGATACATACCAAGTCGAAATTCTTGATGCCGGTCAACGTCACTCGGTCACAAGGTGTCTCGATGAGCATATTGGCGGCGAACCTTATCCTAGGTGGGAGTAATCTGACACGAACATAAATACTCTCTCGATGAGAGTCTGGAGTATATGCCATACAGCCGAAGCGGCCGGTGCGCCTTTAACTGACTTGGCAGGACACCGGAACTGCCATACGGGATCGATCCATCCGGCCACTGAGGTACCGAGAAATTTGTTCGGGCGCGACCCTGCGCTCGCGTCGGCCCCTGCTGGTGTCTCCGGGGCCAATCCGGGTCCGCGTTGGAGGAAGGCCGCATGGCGCGTCTCGCCACGCAACGGACTACCGTCCGTATATCCCCGGTCCCGATGAGCCCGGACGCGCATTCGCCGGCGTGACCGTACCGAGGCGCATACGGCCGCGCGCCTGGAATCGCCCCGGCCGCGCAAGCTCGTGTCGCAAACAGGCATCGTCAGCCCCATGCGCGAGGAATGGAATGCCGGCGACCTGGCTGCGGACAGGCCCTTCGCCGCCTCGAAGCGCAGCACGACCGAATCCTCGTATCGCCGGCGATGGCGAGCGCGCCCCGATCTGTCGGCGTATGCTCGCTGGATCGCGCGCATCGGACAGGCGACCGACGCTAGGCGCGCGGCAAGGCCGAGACGCTTCTCGATTCGCGCAGCACCAGCGGCGTCGTCCGACTGAAGCCGGAGGGCGAACCGGACGCACAGTTCCTCTCGACGCCCAACGGTCCGGGGAGATAGGCGGTAATCTCATCCATGGCCGGCGTGCGCCGTATGGTCTTGGCCAGACCCAGAATCATACGGAATCCAACAGTTTAATCCACGGCTCACCACCCTTTCGACGCCGTGGCGGGCTAGGTGGGAGTAATCTGACACGAACATAAATACTCTCTCGATGAGAGTGAGTATAGCCATACACCAATTTTAGACTTGGACACGCCATACGGGATCGATCACTGAGGTACCGAGAAATTTGTTCGGGCGCACTATCGGCCCGCTGGTGTCTCCGGGCCAATCCGGGTCCGCGTTGGAGGAAGGCCGCATGGCGCGTCTGGACTACCGTCCGTATATCCCCGG
Organism: Alphaproteobacteria bacterium; assembly: GCA_965249845.1. Lineage (GTDB taxonomy): Bacteria > Pseudomonadota > Alphaproteobacteria > Bin65 > Bin65 > Bin65. The sequence goes on along the minus strand of CBDFNA010000003.1, from coordinate 1,427,493 downwards.
TCCCGATGAGACGCGCATTGCCGGCGTGACCGCCGAGGCGCATACGGCCGCGCGCCTGGAATCGCCCCGGCCGCGCAAGCTGTTCGAGGAATGGGCGGCGCTGGCGGACAGGCCCTTCGTCGGCCTCACGACCGACGGCGCGAAGCGGGACGGCCTGTTCGCCCTGAAGCCGGAGGGCGCGCCGGTCGAGGCGATGGCCGCGGCGGCCTGGCAACTGCTCGACGCCCTGACGCCGGCGGAGCGGGCGCGAACCCTGCACCCGGTCGGCTCGCCCCTGTGGCGCCAATGGCAGAACACCGAGATGCTGGTCGAGGCGCATGGGCTGCGGCTCGAGAAGGCCGCCGCCCCGGTGCGCGAGCTTGCCATGGCGGTCGTGCGGGCGAGCCTGAGCGAGGCCGGCTATGCGGCGGGCGAAGGCGTCATGCGCCTCAACGCCTTCCTCGGCGAGGTGCTGCGGGCGCCGGGTGTGCTGAACGAAGGGAGCTACACCTTCTGCCTGTTCGGCGAGCCCTCGACCGCCGCGCCCTGGGGCTGGCAGCTGTTCGGCCATCATCTGTCGCTCAACTGCCTGACGCGGGACGGGCAGATGGTGCTGACGCCGTGCTTTCTCGGCGCGGAGATCACCTATGCCGACAGCGGGGCCCATGCCGGCCTGCGATTGTTTCAGGACCATGAGCGGTGCGGCCTGGCGCTGATGAACGCCCTGCCGCCGGACCTGCGCGAACAGGCCATCGTCGGCCGCTCGATCCTGGGCGAGGACCTGCCCGAAGGCCGGCGCCACTTCGCCGACCATATGCATCTGGGCGGCGCGCACCGGGATAACCGCATCGTGCCCTACGAGGGGCTGGACGCCGCGTCGATGAGCGCCCGGCAGCGCCGAATGCTGACCGACCTCGCCGGCGAATACCTCGCCACCCTGCCGGACGGGCCGCGCCAGGCGCGCCTGGAAGACTTCGAGCGCCATCTGGCCGGGACGCATTTCTGCTGGATCGGCGGGACCGGCGAGGCCGACGCCTTCTACTACCGAATCCAGAGCCCGGTGCTGTTCATCGAGTTCGACATGCACAGCGGCGTCTTCCTGACCAACCGGGAGCCGGCGAAATTCCACGTCCACACCATCGTGCGCACGCCCAACGGCAACGACTACGGCATCGACCTGCTGCGCCAGCATTACCGCCGCTCGCACCGCGGCGGTGCCGATCGTGCGCACGGGCACGGGCATGGCCATGACCATGACTGAGGCGACGGGAGCCCCGGCCCGGCCATGACCCATTACGACGCCGTCATCGCGGGCTGCGGGCCGGTCGGCGCGGCGCTGGCCAACCTGCTGGCGGCGCGGGGGCTGACGGTGTGCATCGCCGAGAAGCACCGCGCGGTCTACGACAAGCCGCGCGCCATCACCTTCGACTGGGAGGGCATGCGCGTCCTCCAGTTCTGCGGCGTGGCCGAGGAATTCAGCAAGGGCATCCGGCCCCATCCCGGCACCGATTTCCGCGGCCTGGACGGCCAGGTCATCAAGCTGTTCGATCCATTGCCACCGCCCTGGGACCTCGGCTGGCCGCCGACCTTCACCTTCGTCCAACCGGAGATGGAGCGGCTGCTGCGCGAAGCGCTGGTCCGGCGGGAGACCGTCACCCTGCTGCTCGGGCATTCGGTCGAGGGCTTTCGCGACGAGGGCGACCGGGTCTGCGTGGACATCCTCGATCTCGACACCGGCGGGACGCGCACGGTGACCGGCGATTTCCTGATCGGCTGCGACGGCGCGAACAGCGGGGTGCGCGCGGCGCTCGGCCTGCCGCTGGAGGATCTGGGCTTCGACGAGAACTGGCTGGTGGTCGATGCGCTGCAGCGGCGCGAGACCGCGATCCCGGCCAAGGGCACGCAATTCTGCTGGCCGTGGCGGCCGGCGAGCTTCATTCCCGGGCCGGGCAAGCTGCGCCGCTGGGAGCTCAAGATCATGCCGGGCGAGACGCCGGCGGAGTTCGACGACCCGGCGCGGGTGCGCGCGGTGCTCGCCGACCATGTCGATACCGGCGCCGTGGAGATCTGGCGCAGCGCGACCTACCGCTTCGCCGCCCGGGTCGGCACAGAATGGCGCAAGGGGCGGGTGCTGCTGGCCGGCGACGCCATCCACCAGACGCCGCCCTTCCTCGGCCAGGGCCTAGGCTCCGGCATCCGCGACGCCGCCAACCTCGCCTGGAAGCTGGTCCATATCCGGCGCACCGGCTTCAATACGGCCCTGCTCGACAGCTGCCGCGATGAGCGCAGGCCTCATGTCGTCGCCGTCGTCGAGGCGGCCAAGGAATTCGGCAAGATCGTCGGCGAGCTGGACATGGATCGGGCCCGGGCGCGCGACGCGGAGCTGGCCGCGGAGCTTGCATCGGGCCGGATGGAGACAAGGCGCCAGAAATTCATCCCCGACCTGGAAACCGGCATCCTCGACCCCGAACCTGGCGTGCCCTGGGCCGACCAGGTCGCCGGTAAACTGATGATCCAGCCCGAAGTCTACGCCCCCGACGGCAGCAAACGCCTGCTCGACGATATTGTGCCGATGGAGTGGGTTTACATTACGGCAGGGCTGGAGGCGCAGAGGTGGATCGAGGAGGTGGAGGATACCTGGCGCGGCATCGGCGGGCGACAGCTCGTCATCCTAGCTGGCGATGCACCATCTCCATCGAATGAAATATCGGACGCACCGTCCAAACCGCACGCGGGAATCGAACTGTTCCACGAAACCGATGGCCGCTTCGCCCGATGGTGCGAACGGTCCGGCCGCACCGCCATCTTCGTTCGGCCGGACCGGTATGTCTATGTTGGTGTTAGGCACCGTGTCGATTTCGAGGAGACGGTAAAAAGGCTGCGAGAGAGGCTGGCCGCCTGAGTTTCTCCCGAAAAGTTTCTCGACGCAATCGGATAGAAGAAGGGTGCCAGCGCGAACAAAATACGCGGGATATTGCCCGAATTAATGCGGATTGTCTTTACGGCGTTCTTGCACCCAGGCGGTAGTTGTAAATCTTAGGAACATATGTTCGGTTCGCGATACGTTCGGAACGCTCGGTGCGTAGAAAATCTCGGATGTCCTTGCCGACTGCATCCTAGGTTTGGCGATATCGATACTCCTGAAAGCCTCCGAAAACATCGCCACAGTCTACGACCGACACCTTGGCGGGCAAATTGTGGAGATTAGAAGGCCCGTCAGAGCTGAGTCTTTCGTGGTTGCCTTTGGTCGGATCGCCTCTGCCTAGCCCGAGTTGAACAGTGAGCGGTGATTTTTGACGATTTCGGTTTCGGCAAGCTATTGAAATCATTGGACAGTCGGGTTCAGGTTTGGGAGGGTTGGAGAAAATGTAGTGAAACATTTTCGTGGTTTCTACCTTGTTTGCTTGATATTGAAGATGTTCCCGCATACAACGGTGTCATGTTCGTGCGCGAAACGACCGCCCGGGGGCACCGTTATCTCTACCTCGTCGAGAGCGTGCGCGAGGGCAAGCGGGTGCGCCAGCGCACGATCCGCGCGCTGGGCCGCAAGGACGTGCTGCAGGCGAGCGGGGAACTGGACCGCCTGATCGCCTCGCTGGCGCGCCACTCGGATCGGTCCCTGGTGCTGAACGACATGGTGGACGGCGCTCTTGCCTGCGTTCGGATCGGCGGTCCGCTGCTGTTCGGGCGTCTGTGGGACCGGCTGGGCCTTGGCGATGTGGTGAAGGAGCTTGTGGACGGCCGCGGGTTCGGCTTCGCGGTCGAGCGGGCGGTGTTCGTGAGCGTGCTGCACCGGCTGTTCGTGTCGGGCTCGGACCGGTCGTGTGAGAAATGGATGGACGACTACGCCATCGACGGGATCGAGGGCCTGCGTCTTCACCATCTCTATCGGGCGATGGCGTGGCTGGGCGAGGAACTGGAGCCGACCGGCGAGGGCGGTCTGGCGCCGCGCTGCGTGAAGGACGACATCGAGGAGCGTCTGTTCGCTCGCCGCCGCGACCTGTTCAGCGACCTGTCGCTGGTGTTCATGGATACCACGACGCTGTCGTTCCATGGCGCGGGCGGTGAGACGCTTGGCGCGCACGGGCACTCGAAGGACCACCGCCCGGACCTTCGGCAGATGGTGCTGGCGGTGGTTCTGGACGGCGAGGGCCGGCCTGTCTGCACGGAGATGCTGCCCGGCAACACGGCTGACAGCACGGTTCTGCTGCCGATCGTGGACCGTCTGCGGTCGCGCTTCGGGATCGGTCGCGTCTGCGTGGTGGCGGACCGGGGGATGATCTCGGCGGCGACGATCGCGGCGCTTGAGGAGCGGGGTCTGGACTACATCCTGGGTGCGCGCGAGCGGCGCACGACGGTGGTCCGGGAGGTGGTGCTGAGGGACGGGAAGCCGTTTGTGCCGCTTTTGATCGAACGCGCGCGCGGCGAGACGCAGCTGTTCGTGAAGGAGGTCACGGTGGCCGGCGCGCGCTACATCGTGTGCCGCAACGAGGCGGAAGCGGAAAAGGACCGCGCCGACCGGCAGGCGGTGGTCGAGGGCCTGCAGAAGCGGCTCAAGGGCAGCGAGAAGGCGCTGATCGGCAACAGCGCCTACCGGCGCTATCTGCGAAGGACGGGCGCGGGCAAGGCGTTCGAAATCGACGCCGGCAAGCTCGCCGACGAGGCCCGCTTCGACGGCATCTTCGTGCTGCGCACGAACGCCGCAATGACGCCGCTCAATGCCGTGCTGCGGTACAGGGAACTGCTCCGGGTCGAGGACCTGTTCCGCCGCGCGAAGGCCCAGCTGCGCACCCGCCCGATCTACCACTCCTGCGACGCCGCCATCCGCGGGCATGTCTTCTGCTCCTTCCTCGCCCTCGTCCTCCAGAAGGAGCTGGCCGACCGCTGCCGCGCCGCTGGCGTCGATGTCGAATGGGACGACCTCATCCGCGACCTCGACCGCCTGCAAGAGGCCTCCATCGAGAACGACGGCAAGCGCGTCACTACCCGAACACATGTTCAGGGACAGGTCGGGAAGGTCTTCCAGGCCGCTGGCGTCGCCTTGCCGCCGAACTGGCGCGAACACACCGCCTGACCGTCTCCAGAATCGCGAAAATGTAGTGGGTACAACCGGAACCGCCGGTGTAACCCCCTGTTTCGTCGAATACTTTTAATCTGTGCTGTTGAAGTTGGGCCTAGCGTCAAATTGGTGATTTTTGGGATTCTTGTCTTTGGCCGTATTCGGTTTACAAATTGTGTTTGGGCAACACTTGGACAAGGTGTAGGTGTGAGCAGGAAACGCACCCAATACCTTTTTTGTCAGATCGAGCGCGCCCTCTACTAGATCGGCACCGGGAATCGACTGTATTTTGGAATCACTCTTGGGCTGGCTGGCCGGTCTTTTGCAGGCTTGGTCGAAGCCATCATGCGTTTTTTCGATAATCCCGTTGAGGGTGTTGAGCAGGACGGATCCCGTCGTGGTCGCCTGGATGCCCTGCGGTGTATTGTTCATCGTGGTGCTTGAGCACGCAGTAATTACGAGAGCGCTGGCGAACAGAGCAAAGGTGCGATTTTGTGGCATGTTCTATTTCCTTCTACACCAAAACCTTCAGTTTGAATTGGACATCCGACAGCGCAGGCTCGATTGGAGTCGCAGGGAACGAGTACCCGAAATAAGATTGAGATGATCTACCGTCTGTGCTTTTCCAAACCAAAAAGAGGCACCTAATTTGGTTAACCGTACACCAAAATTTCTTTGATTCCCAGAGGGTATAGGATTTCGGTTGGTCCCGAGGTAGACTTCGATCATGAACAGTTTTCCTAACCGCGCTCAGTTTTTCAATGCATTCATGGGGTTTGGCTGGATTCTCGCTGACACTTTCCCGATCATGATAGTCAAGTCAGGAGCCAGATCTCCCTGGCGAAGTAGCGTGAGCAAAAAAAAATCCTCAGAAACCCAATGCCACACCTTTCAAGAAGAACACTGCGAAGCCAATGTATATATTCTATTAATGCTAACGCCCATTGGGATTGAATTATGTTATATATTCTTGCTGTTTTTTTGCACCGAATTGCTGTTTACAGATTTTCGTTCAAGCAAATTCATCGACAAATAAATCCAGCCTTATTGTCCATTCCTGCTGTTCTTTGCACTCCCTTGCTTTCTTCGGTTCACAGTTAGGTGAATCCGTTGACGGATGGCTTGAAGCGGAACCACTTTCGAAGCGACCCAGAGCGTCATCGGGAGGGCGGTTTAGGGGAGTATTGCAGCGTGGGCCGTCTGGCAGGGCACGGACGAGCGAAATACACCACAGGAACGCTGCTCGGGAGCAGCAGCGACCGGGGATGGAACGGCCTGTTGGCCGAACGCTGGAGCCACGCGGAAGGCGACCTCGCCGAATTCCTGCCGAGCGAAACCGAAATCGCTGTCATGCTCGAAGGCCGCGTCCATCTGCGGAGGCGCGGCGACGGCCGGTTGCAGCACAGCGATGCGGTGCCGGGCATGATCTGGCTGTGCCCGGCCGGCATTCGGGAGGACATGATCAGGGCTTACGGCGACATTCCCGAGATGCTTCATCTGTACCTGCCGGCGATGCCGCTGTCGGAGACGGCGCTTCGGGAACTCGATGTCGATCCGGATGCCGTCAAGCTGCATTTCGATGGCGGCTTTCGCGATCCCCTGATCGAAAGGATCGCGCGCGCGATCCATGCCGAGATGGTCGATCCGGCGCCGGCGGGAAAGATGCTGGTCGAGACCCTGGCCGCCGCCCTCGGCGTTCAGATCCTGCGGCGGCATTCCAACCTGGTCCGGGCATCGGTGTCGCTGCCGAGCGTTCGCGGCGCGCTCGACCCCCGGCGCCTTAGGCGGGTTTCGGAATATATCGAAGCCCATCTCAGCGAAGAGCTGTCCGTCGAGATGCTCGCGAACCAGGCCTACCTCAGTCCGTTCCATTTCGCCCGCGCCTTCAAGGCCGCGACCGGGACGACGCCGCACCGTTACCTGACCGACCGCCGCATCGAACGCGCCAAGGCGCTGATTGGCGAGGGCCGGCTTCCGCTCGCCGAAATCGCTCATGTCTGCGGGTTTTCCTCCCAGGCGCATTTCACCCGGTGGTTCAAGCGGATCGTCGGTACCACCCCGGGCGCCTACCGCACGAATCGCGGCTAGAGTCCTGCCGAAAAATTCGTGGCCACAGGCTTGCGATTGTGATTCGCTCTGCTTGCGTGCGGCGCAGGCGTTGGGAATCGCAAGATCGGCAAAGCTGACTCGATGGCTCATACAGAATCGGATACGCCCGTTGTTGCGGTCATCGGCGGGTCCCGCGGGATCGGGCTGGCGATCGGGCGGTGTTTGCTGCGCGACGGCTGGCGGGTTGCGGTGGCCGATCTCGATCCGCCCGAAGCGGACGGATCGGCGGACGAGCCCAGCGTTGGAGACTCGTTCCACTATATCCGCGCCGATATTGCCGACAGCGCGTCCGTAGACCGCCTCGCCGCCGAGGTGCAGGCGCTGGGCGGGCCGGTGCGCGGGCTGGTCAATGCCGCCGGCTACAACCGGCACGCGCCGTTGAGCGAGATCGACGACGCGACCTGGCAGGGGCTGCTCGATGTCCATCTCGGCGGCGACATCCGGGCCTGCCGCGCCTTCCATCCGTTGCTCAGGGAAGACCGCGGCGCGGTGGTCAATTTCTCCTCGATCGGCGCGCGGATCGGCCGGCCGCGGTGCGCGCCCTACGGCGCGGCCAAGGCCGGCATCGAGGCGCTCACCCGGACGCTCGCCGTCGAATGGGCGGCCGCCGGCATCCGGGTCAACGCGGTCGCGCCGGGCATCGTCGACACGCGGATGATCCGGGAGAATATCGCGCAGGGGCGCGTCGATCCGGAAAGCCTGCGCCGCGGCATCCCGCTGGGCCGCTTCGGCGAACCGGCGGAGATCGCCGAGGCGGTCGCCTTCCTCCTGTCCGACCGGGCGAGCTACATTACCGGCCAGACCCTGGCGGTGGACGGCGGCGTGCTGGCGAACGGCGACTGGTAGGGCAGGATGCGGGGGAGCGGGCTGCGATGGGCAGGCTGAAGGTGATCGTCGATCGGGAGCGCTGCGTCGGTTCGGGCGAATGCGTCTTCACCGCGCCCGGGATATTCGACCAGGACGAGGCGGACGGCATCGTCCTGCTGCTGACCGACACGCCGGAGGAGGCGCTGTGGGACGCCGCGCGCCAGACCGCCCGCCAATGCCCCGCCAACGCCATCCGGGTGGAGGAGGGGTGAGGCTCTTTTGGAGACGCGGCGCTGCCTGCTGCTCCTCAGCCCTTCCGTAGGTAGGCCGCCGCCGGTGCCTCATACACCCTTTCCAACTGTGACACGCCGGCCTACCCCCACTGGTGTCCGGTTTAAAATAGTGGACTGGTTTCATGACATTGATTCTATTCGTTTCCAGACGTTTAGCGGCGTTCAGGACACGAACGGAGATCAATGTCATGCGGCATCAAAATAGCGTATTTCATCAGTTGACGAAGCACATTCCTTGGTCGGTGTTCGATCGTGCTGTGTCGAAGCATGGTTCGGACTGCCGGGTACGCCGGCTTCGCACGCGCGATCGATTTCTGGCGGTGCTTTACGGTCAGTTCTCGGGCGCCGCATCGCTGCGCGAGATCGAGTATGGGCTGGCGAGCCAAGCGGCGCGGCTCTATCACGTGGGGCTGCGGGGTGTCTCGCGCTCGACCCTTTCGGATGCGAACGCGAAGCGGTCATTCGAGGTCTACGCCGATGTCTTCGCTGAGATGGCGCGTCTGGCAAGGCCCGGACTGCGGCGCAAGCTGCGCGACGCGGTGCGCCTGCTCGATGCGACGAAAGTCAATCTGTCGGCGTTGAGCGAGGGGTGGGCGCGGTTCTCCGAGGATCATTGCGCGGCCAAGGTTCATGTCGTCTACGAACCGCATGGCGGGGTGCCGCTGCGCGCCGTCGTGACGCCCGACAACGTCAACGACATCACCCCGGCCAAGGCCATGCCGATCGAGCCGGGCGTAACCTATGTCTTTGATTTGGCGTATTATAGTTATGAATGGTGGGCCGAGCTTCACGCCCTGCGCTGCCGCTTCGTCAGCAGGCTGAAGAAGAACACCGCCCTGGCGGTCACGACCGAGCGGCCGGTTCCGGCCGGAACCGATATCCTGTCCGATCGCATCGGCCATCTCCCCAAACGCATCGGCGGCGGCCGTAACAACCCCTTCACCGATCCGGTGCGCGAGATCGCGATCAGCGTCGATCGGAACAAAACCCTGCGGTTCGTCACCAACGACCTCAAGGCCCCGGCCGAAGAGATCGCCGCGCTCTACAAACAGCGCTGGGAGATCGAGTTGTTCTTCAAATGGATCAAGCAGAACCTCAAAATCAAACACTTCCTCGGCGTCAGCGAAAACGCCGTGAAAATCCAGATCTACGTCGCCCTGATCGCCTTCCTCATCCTGCGCGCCGCCCATAACGCCCAGAAAACAATCCCAAGGCCCCAAGCCTTCGCCCGACTCGTGCGCCTCAACATCATGCACAGGCGCTCCCTCCTGAACATCAAAGACACGCCGCAAATCCCGCCACCGGACACAAGGCAAATAAATATGCAACTCACCCCATGCTAAACCGGACACCAGTGGACTCCGGTCGGAATGACGGGAGGGGGGTGAAGCGACGGCCCAATGACGAATCATGACATTTCATGACACCCCGCAGGCCGCCGCATCCCGGCGCCGGTTTTGCCGGTTGTGCAGGCGCGCTGCCGTATCAACCTTCTGGCGGAGCCGAAATCCGGCCCGGCGCCGTGCCGGCGCCGCGGTCCTCTTCCTCGAGGTCCAGCTCGGAAATCCTTTCGCCGCGGCTGGTAATCTTGCGCGACGAGGTCTGGATCTGGTCGATGTCGCGCCGGGCCTGGTCGAAATGCGCCGCCAGCTTGCCGACCCGGTCGTCGAGCCGGCCGACGTCCGTCATCATCGACTCGACTTCTTTCTGGATCAGATGAGCCTGTTCGCGCATCCGCACGTCGCGGAACACGGCGCGGACCGTGTTGAGCGTCGCCCACAGGGTCGTCGGCGAGACGATGTAGACCTTTTCCCGGAAGCTCTGCTCGATCGCATTGGCGTAGTTTGCGTGCAGTTCGGCATAGACGCTCTCCGACGGCAGGAACATGAGCGCCGCGTCCCCGGTCTCGCCGGGCACGATATATCGCTCCCGGATGTCGCGGACGTGTTTGAGGACATCGGCGCTGAACTGGCGGCCCGCCGCCACGCGTTCCTGCTCGTCCGCGGCATTCTGCAGGCGCTGCCAGCTCTCCAGCGGAAACTTGGCGTCGATCGCGATCGGGCCGGGCGGGTTCGGCAGTTTAAGCAGGCAATCCGCCCGCTTGCCGTTGCTGAGCGTCGCCTGGAAAACGAAGGCGCCGGGCGGCATGATGCTTTCGACCAGATCGTGCAGCTGGATTTCGCCGAACGCCCCGCGCGCCTGCTTGTTGGCCAGGATATTCTCCAGGCCGACCATCTGTTCCGACAGGTCGGTGATCTTCTTCTGCGCCTGGTCCATCACGGCCAGCCGCTCGCGGATCTGCTGCAGCGATTCCCCGGTCTTTTCCGTGCTGGTTTCGAGGCTGGCGCCGACCCGGCGGCTGACGCCTTCCAGCCGTTCGGAAATGGTCCGCTCCTGATCCTGCAAGCGCGTGTTCAGGGAGTCGCGGATGCCGTCCTGCCGCTCGGCCAGGCCGCTGAGGCGCGTGTTGATCTCGGTCTGGCCGCGGGCTGTGCGGAAGGTGATCAACAGCACGAGCAGGGCGAGAACCGCCACCGCGCCCAGCACGATCAGCGTATTGGCGTCCAGTCCGGTCATGGCGCCGCTTTCCTATCACAGGCCCGTGCGCGGGCCATGGATATTCTCACGCTTCCCGGCGTTTCTCCGTGGCGAAGACGGGCGGCGCGGGCGCGCCGGTTCGTTGACCTTCCGGCCCGCCCGACCTATCTGCAAACCGATAAGAAACCCTTGAAACCGGCCCTTTTCGGGGTGAATGAACGATGGCGCTTCTGCCGATCCTGACCGCGCCCGATCCGCGTCTGAAGAAGAATTCCAAACCCGTCGGGGCGGTGGACGACGGGGTCCGCCGGCTGATGGACGACATGCTCGAGACCATGTATGCCGCGCCCGGCATCGGCCTTGCCGCACCCCAGGTCGGCGTGCTCAGGCGGGTGATCGTCCTCGACGTGTCGGACAAGGACAGCCCGCCCGCGCCGCATGCGCTGGCCGACCCGGAAGTCGTCTGGGTGTCCGACCATGACAATACCCATGAGGAGGGCTGCCTGAGCGTGCCGGAGCATTATGCCGATGTCGTCCGTCCGGCCGAGGTCCGCGTGCGCTATCTCGACCGCGAGAACGAGATCCGCGAGCTGGCGGCCGACGGCATGCTCGCCACCTGCGTCCAGCACGAAATCGACCATCTGGACGGCATCCTGTTCATCGATCACATCAGTGCGCTCAAGCGCAACATGATCCTGCGCAAGCTGCTCAAGGAGAAAAAGGCAGCCGCCAAGGAGGAGGTGACTGTGTGATCGGGGCGAGCCGGCGGCGCGGCCGTCTGCGTGGCGCTGGCCCTGAATTCCGGGAACGGCGATGCGGCTGATCTTCATGGGCACGCCGGAATTCGCCCTGGTGGCGCTGAAGGCGCTGGTCGCAGCCGGTCACGATATTGCGGCGGTCTACGCCCAGCCGCCGCGCCGGGCCGGGCGGGGCAGGGCGGTGCGGCCCTCGACGGTCCAGGCCTGGGCCGGGAGCCGGGAGATTCCGGTGCACACGCCCACGGCATTTGCGGCGCCTGAAACGGTCGCCCGGTTCGATGCGTTGAAGGCGGACGCCGCCGTCGTCGCCGCCTACGGGCTGATCCTGCCCCAGGCGGTCCTGGATGCGCCGGTGCACGGCTGTCTGAATGTCCATGCGTCGCTGCTGCCGCGCTGGCGCGGCGCCGCGCCGACCCAGCGCGCAATCCAGGCCGGGGATACGGAGACCGGGGTGACGATCATGCAGATGGAGGCCGGGCTCGATACCGGCCCGATCCTGCTGCAGCGGCGGGTATCCATCGGCACCGCCACGACCGGCGGGGCGCTGCATGACGACCTGGCGGTGCTGGGCAGCGAGGCGATTGTCGACGCGCTGGCTTGGCTGGACGGCTTGGGATCGAAGGGCCTGACGCCGAGGCTTCAGCCGAAATCGGGCGTCACCTACGCCCGCAAGGTCGACAAGGCCGAGGCGCGGATCGACTGGTCGCAACCGGCGGCGCAGATCGAGCGCACCGTGCGCGCCTTCGATCCCGTCCCCGGCGCCTTCTTCGAGGCGGGCGGCCAGCGCGTCCGCGTGCTCGGCGCGGAGGTCGCCGGCCGCCAAACCGGCCCGCCCGGCACCGTGTCGGACGACCGCCTGACCGTGGCCTGCGGCGAGGGCGCGCTCCGGCCGACGCTGGTGCAGCGTCAGGGCAAGGCGCCGATGGCCGCCGCAGAGCTGCTGCGCGGCTTCGCCATTCCTCCCGGCACGGTCCTGTCGTGACCCGGCGCTTCAAGCTCACCCTGGAATACGACGGCGGGCCGTTCGTCGGCTGGCAGCGTCAGGACAACGGCCTGTCGGTCCAGCAATGCCTGGAAGAGGCAGTCGAGAAATTCTGCGGCGAGCAGGTCGTCGCCTTCGCGGCCGGCCGGACCGATTCCGGCGTCCATGCGCTGGCGCAGGTCGTCCACTTCGACATCGCGCGCGACGCCGAAGCGTTCCGCGTCAGAGAGGCGCTGAACTACCATCTGAAACCCCGGCCCATCGCCGTGACCGATGCCGAAGCCGTTGACGACAGCTTCCACGCCCGTTTCTCCGCCGTCGAGCGGCGCTACCGCTATCGGATCGTCAACCGGCGCGCGCCGCTTGCTCTCGATGCCGGCCGGGCGTGGCAGGTCGGCCGGCCGCTCGACGCCGAGGCCATGCACGCCGCGGCGCTGCCGCTGATCGGCCACCACGATTTTTCCAGCTTCCGCGCGGCGGAGTGCCAGGCGGCCTCGCCGGTCAAGACGCTGACGGATATCCGCGTCTCGCGCTATGGCGAGGAGATCGAGATTGCGCTGCGGGCGCCGTCCTTCCTGCACCACCAGGTCCGCAACATCGTCGGCACCCTGGCGCCGGTCGGCGAAGGCAAGAGGCCGGTCACCTGGCTGGCAACGGTGCTGCGCGCCGCCGACCGCAGAAAGGCCGGCGCCACCGCCCCGGCCTGCGGGCTCTATCTCGAGAAGGTGGTCTATTGAGGGCGCCCGGCAGGGCGGCGCTATTGCGACAGGCCGCCGGTGAGCGTTGGCACGTCGAGCGGCAGGAAGCCGTAATGCGCCATCCAGCGCACGTCGTTTTCGAAGAAGCTGCGGCCGTCGGGGATGCCGTATTTCAGCATCGCCACCCGTTCGCAGCCCATGCCGAAGGCGAAACCCTGATAAATCGCCGGGTCGAGGCCGCAATTCTTGAGCACGTTCGGATGGACCATGCCGCAGCCGAGAATTTCCAGCCAGTCGTCGTGGCCGTCGCCGAAATGGCCGAAGCGCAGCTGGCCGTCCTTCTTGTTGCAGGCGATATCCACTTCCGCCGACGGTTCGGTGAAGGGGAAGAAGGACGGGCGGAAGTTCAGCTTGACGTCGTCGATCTCGAAATACGCTTTGCAGAAATCGATCAGGCAGCCCTTCAGGTGGCCCATATGGGTCGTCTCGTCGATCACCAGCCCTTCGAACTGGTGGAACATCGGGGTGTGGGTCTGATCCCAGTCGCTCCGATAAGTGCGGCCCGGCACCAGAATCCGGATCGGCGGCTTGCGGCTCATCATCGTGCGCACCTGAACCGGCGAGGTATGGGTGCGCAGCACCATTCTGGCGCCGTCGTCCTTCGGCGGCAGATAGAAGGTGTCCTGCATTTCCCGCGCCGGATGGCCTTCCGGGAAATTCAGTGCGGTGAAGTTGTGCCAGTCGGTTTCGATGTCGGGGCCTTCGACCACGGAAAAACCCATGTCGCCGAAAATGGCGCCGACCTCTTCCATCGTCTGGCTGATCGGATGGATGCGGCCCATTGGCGTCGAGCGCGCCGGCAGCGAAACGTCGACCCGCTCCCCGGCCAGGCGGGCGTCCAGTTCGGCATCTTCCAGCGCCGCCTTGCGGGCCTCGATAGCGGCGGCAATCTCGTCCTTCAGGGCGTTGAGCGCGCGGCCCATCGCCTTGCGCGCTTCCGGGTCCATCCCGCCCAGCGTCTTCATCCGGCCGGTGACGCGCCCTTTCTTGCCCAGCGCGTCGACCCGGGCGGCGTCCAGCATCTTCAGGTCGGCGGCAGCCTGCACCGCGGCCAGCAACTCGTCGCGCAGGGTATCGATCTCGCTCATCGGACCGGTCCGGAGAGACTTGAAAGACGGGCAGAGCCGGCGTTGCCGGCCGCCGGGTTAGTCCAGCGCCTTCTGCGCGGCGTCGACCACCGCCTTGAAGGCCTCGGCATCGCGGGCGGCCATGTCCGCCAGTACCTTGCGGTCAAGCTCGATCCCGGCCTTGTTCAGGCCGTTGATGAACCGGCTATAGGTCAGGCCGTGCTCGCGGACGCCGGCGTTGATGCGCTGGATCCACAGGCCGCGGAAGCTGCGCTTGCGCACTTTGCGGTCGCGATAGGCGTACAGCAGGTTCTTCTCGACCCGCTGGTTGGCCGCGCGGAAGGTGTTTTTCTGGCGGCCCCGCGCGCCCTTGGCCTGCTTGATGATCTTGCTGTGGCGGGCGTGCTTGGTGACACCCCGTTTGACTCGCGCCATGAAACGATACTCCTGATTCTGAAGGGAATGGCAACCGGCGCCCGGCCGCTGTTCGATGGGCCTTTATTTGGCGTAAGGCATCATCGGCCGGATGAGCTTCTCGTTCGACTTGTCGAGAATGGTCGATCCCCGGTTGGTCCGCTTCATCGTCGTGCTTCGTTTGCTCAGGTTGTGGCTACGGAACGCGAAGTTGCGCTTGATCTTGCCGCTGCCGGTCAACTTGAACCGTTTCTTGACGGAGCTTTTCGTCTTCAGCTTGGGCATTTCGGTCCTCTCTTGAGCGCGCGCGGCCGAATTCGATGCTTTCGTCGCGCCGGATCGTTCGGTTCGGCAGCCCAAGGCATGCCCGTTCAGAGCCCGGCCGCCATAGCAAAACGCCGCAAACCCGAGGGCCGCAGCGCTTCCACCCGCACCATGATGCAGGACGCGCTATATAGCCAGCCCCGCGCGAACCGGCAAGCCGCGGGAATGCGGCATATCACGCGGCGGGCCGGCGATCGCAGCGCCGGCCCTCGCGCCGTTTCGGACGATATTTCCGGCGCAGCACCTTTACCCGCTGCCCTGCAGTCGCCATTCTTTGCTATGAAACACTTCTGCCGGCGCGCGGCGATGCGGAGCCTGTCCGCCAGCGCGCCGATCCGCCCGCATCCGGGCGCTTTGCGGCAGGCACGGGAACCGGCACCTTCATGAGCGACATTGCAACGGCAGACAGCCTGTTTTTCGACCGCACCGGCATGGACCGCGCGCGGGTGGACCGCCTTGTGGCCGACGCCCTGCACGGCGCCGACGATGGCGAACTGTTTCTGGAATACACCCAGTCCGAGAGCCTGGTGTATGACGACAACCAGTTGAAAAGCGCGACATTCGATGAGAGCCAGGGCTTCGGCCTGCGCGCGCTCGCCGGCGAGGCGACGGGCTATGCCCACGCCTCCGAACTGTCCGAAGACGCCATCCGGCGGGCTTCGGCGACCGTGCGGGCGGTTCTGGCCGGCCATGGCGGGAAACTGGCCGCCGGCCCGCGCAGCACAAACCGGGCGCTCTATGCGCCGGTCAATCCGCTGGTGGAGATGCCGTTCGGACGCAAGGTGAAGCTGCTGGAAGAGATCGACGGCTACGCCCGTTCGAAAGACGAACGGATCCGGCAGGTCTCGGCCTCGCTCTACGGCGAATGGCAGGCCGTGCTGATCGTGCGCGGCGACGGCCGGCGCGCGTCGGATATCCGGCCCCTGGTTCGCCTCAATGTCTCGGTCGTCGTGGAACAGGACGGCAGGATGGAAACCGGCTCCGACGGGGCGGGCGGGCGCGTCGCCTACGACGGATGGTTCGACCCGGCAAGCTGGCAGGGCCAGGTCGACGAAGCCCTGCGCCAGGCCCTGGTCAATCTCGAATCGGTGCCGGCGCCGGCAGGCGAAATGCCGGTCGTCCTCGGGCCGGGCTGGACCGGCGTGCTGCTGCACGAAGCGGTCGGCCACGGGCTGGAAGGCGATTTCAACCGCAAGCGGACCTCGACGTTTGCCGGGCGGATCGGCGAGCAGGTCGCGTCGAAGGGCGTGACGGTGGTCGACGACGGCACGATGGCCGACCGCCGCGGTTCGCTCACGATCGACGACGAAGGCACGCCGACCGGCCGCTCCGTCCTGATCGAGGACGGTATTCTGAAGGGCTATATGCAGGACCGGCTGAACGCCCGGCTCATGGGCGTTGCGCCGACCGGCAACGGACGGCGGGAAAGCTATGCCCACCATCCGATGCCGCGCATGACCAACACCTTCATGCTGGCGGGCCAGGAGGCGCCCGAAGACATCTTGAAGTCCGTCGACAAGGGGCTCTATTGCGTCAACTTCGGCGGCGGCCAGGTCGATATCACCAGCGGCAAGTTCACCTTCTCCTGCACCGAAGCGTACCGGATCGAGGGCGGCAAGGTCGCTGCCCCGGTCAGGGGCGCCACGCTGATCGGCAACGGGCCGGACGTGATGAACCGGATATCGATGATCGGCCACGATCTCAAGCTCGACTCCGGCATCGGAACCTGCGGAAAGAACGGCCAGGGCGTGCCGGTCGGCGTCGGCCAGCCCACCGTCCGGGTCGACGCCATCACGGTCGGCGGCACGGAAGCGGCGTGAAGCGTCGGCGGGACGATTCCCGGCTTCATGCCGTTATGACGATGGCCCGGTCGTGACGGATCTCGATCCTTGGGGCTTCGACGGCGAGAAGGATCACCGTAGCGAACGAAGGTCTGAAGGCGGCGATACGTTCCGCGATCTGTTGCCGACCTTTCTGATTATCGCCTCGGTGCTCGGCGGCCTCGCAGTTGCAGGCTGGCTGCTCGGCGAGACCTTCGGCATCTTCGACACGGCCGAAGACGGTCTCTTTGCCGGATTCCTGATTGCCCTTCTGGTCTTCCTATGCGGCGGGCTGCTGGTGCGGGGGCGCCACAGGATTGGCTCCATCGTCAAGTCGCTGCTGGCATGGGTTGCCATCGGGCTTGTCGCGGTCGCCGGCTACGGCTATCGCCACGAACTCACGATGGTTTGGCAGCGGGTGGTGGGGGAACTTTCGCCCGGCACGGCGGTCTACGGCAATCGCAGCCTGACGGTGCGCGCGTCCGGCAACGGCGCCTTCTTCATGGACGTATTCCTGAACGGCCGGCCGGCGCGGATGCTGGTCGATACCGGCGCGACCGGCCTGGCCCTTTCGCCTGAGGACGCCCGCGCTGCCGGGCTCGATGTGGACGGTCTTCGCTATACCGTTCCGGTGCAGACCGCCGACGGCGCTTCGCTGGCCGCCCCGGCTGTCCTGGACACGATCCAGGTCGGCGGGCTGACCTTCCGCAATCAGAGGGCGCTGGTGCTGCGCCAAGGCCGCCTATCGCTGTTGGGCGTGGCGATCCTGCGGCGGTTCCAGTCGTTCGAGATCAATGGCGACCGGTTGACCCTGCGCTGGTAACAGGCCGGTTTCTTCGACGGGCTCAGCGTGCATCAGCCGCCGCCCTTCAGAACGAACTGCTTCACGACGCTCAGCAGCAGGGCAATCACGAAAGCCATGGCCTGGATCATGATGGCGTGCGGCCAGGGAACGCCCAGAGTGAACCGGACGATCAGGGTTTCTGCTGCCAGCACGACAATCCAGGTCAAAATCAGCAGGCTGGCGGCAGGCCCGGTCGGGTAGACCGAGAAAGCGAAAATGACGAGCAGCATCTGGCCGCCCAACAGCAGAACCTGCGCCCAGTTGTGGACGGTGATGTAGGTAATGTATTTGTCCTGAACGCCGGCGCCGCGGCAGATGTAGTATGAGATCAGGGGCCAGATCGTCCAGACCAACGAGTAGTTGATCGCCTCGATCAGCCAGAAGCGGCCCACGCCGACCCCTTGCGGCGTCGGCAGGGTCATCAGGTACAGAAGATAAAGCGGGAGCAGCATCAAGGCGGCGTAGAACGACCGCCAGTAACCTTCGAGGGTCAGGTTGAAGGCCTGCAGTGCATCGGGGTCGAATCGCAAGACGCGGACCGATCCGCGCACCGACCGTCTCGCTTCGTCCCAGATGCTCATCCGCCGGGTTTAGGCGGTCCGTTGGCGTCTGTCGATGCTGCGGTATGCGTTTAACCGCCAGCCGGTTGCGTTGCAGGATGGAACAGGAGCCGACCTCCGATCCGGAAGCTGCCGATCGCGCGTTGACCGGCCGGCGATATCAGCCAGGCGATGAAGCGCTGCGCCGCCTCTACTTTGACGTGAGGATGCTTCTTCGGATTGACCGCAATGACGCCGTAAGTATTGCGCAGTCGCGCATCGCCCTCGACCAGCAGTTTCAACATCCGTCGGTTTCTGAAGGAAAGCCAGGTGCCGCGGTCGACCAGCGTGTAGGCCGGCATGGCCGCCGCCGTGTTCAAGGTTCTGCCCATGCCGGCACCGATCTCGCGATACCAGCCGGAACGTTCGGACGGCGCTAAATTCGCCGCTTTCCAAAGCCTGCGCTCGCGCTTGTGTGTGCCGCTGTCATCGCCCCGGGACAGGAATAGATCCCGATGCTCACGAATTTTCACCAGCGCTGCAACCGCATCGGTCAGACCGCCGATGCCTGCCGGATCGGATGCCGGGCCCACGATGATGAAGTCGTTGTACATCAGCGGATGGCGGCGCAGGCCGTAGCCTTCCCGGACAAAGATTTCTTCCGAGGGCCGGTGATGCACGAGCAGAACGTCCGCGTCGCCGCGCCGGGCCAGCCGGATTGCCTGACCGGTACCGACAGCAATCACGCGGACCCGAATGCCCGTCCCCGCCGTAACTTTGGGAAGCAGATAGTCGAACAAACCGGAGGCTTCGGTGGATGTCGTGGAGGCGACCCGGATGGTTTCGGCCAGCGCCGGTCCGGCAATGGTCGCGGCAGCAGCGGCGAGAATTGCGTAAACCAGCCTTACCAATGCAATTCACCCTGCAGGAACGCGGCCAGTTCCGGCGTCTTCGGATCGCCGAACAGGGCAGCCGCCGGCCCGGCTTCCAGGGCGCGGCCGTGATGCAGGAACACCAGATCGTCGGCCAGCCGCCGCGCCATGGCAAGGTCATGGGTCGACAGGATCGCCGTGCGGCCCTCCCGGCGCAGTTCGCCAATGATCTGCTCGATACCCCAACTTGCTGCCGGATCCAGGCTTGCCGTCGGTTCGTCGAGAAAAAGCACTTCCGGATCGCGCGCCCACGCCCGGGCGAAGGACAGGCGTTGCTGCTCGCCGCCGGACAGGCTGCGCGCCGGGCGGATCGCCATATCGCCCAGGCCGACATAGTCCAGCGCCGCATGCGCCCGATGGACCGCCGTTGCCCTGGCGGCGCCCTGCAAACGCACGGCATGCACGATATTCGCCAGGGCCGACCGGTTCAGCAGGACCGGCTTCTGGAACACCATCGCTTGGCGCGCCTGCGCCTTGGCGCCCGAAATACCCGACCAGCGGACGGTTCCGCGATCCGGCGCAATCAGGCCGTGGGCGACCTTCAGCAACATGCTCTTTCCGGCGCCGTTCGGTCCCAGAACAACGGTCGTCCGGCGGCGGGCGACCAGCATGTTGATGCGGTCCAGGATCTGCAGGCCGCTATGCCGAAGCGAAATATTCTCCAGCGCAAGCGGCAGAATGCTAGGGGCTTCCATCGGCCGATCCTACCGGGTTGCGCCCGGCATCGCCGCTTCGGGCGTGCTGTGCTCGCGCACAATCCATGCCGCCGCGTTCAGGACGATGGAGAGGGTGACCAGCACGATGCCCAGCCCCATTGCCAGTGCAAGGTTGCCCCGTCCGGTTTCGAGGGCGATCGCCGTTGTCATGGTGCGGGTGTGGTGGGCGATGTTGCCGCCAACGATGATGACGGCCCCGACCTCGGCCGCCGCTCTGCCGAAGCCGGCGAGAATTGCCGTGAGGACAGCCGTTCGTCCGTCCCACAGCAATGTCGGGATTGCGCGTGTCCGGCTGCTGCCGAGCGAGGTGAGCTGCTCCCGGTATTCGTGCCACAGCGATTCGACGATTTGCCGGGTCAGGGCAGTGACGATCGGCGTCACGAGGATGGCTTGGGCGATCACCATCGCCCCAGGCGTGAACAGGATGTTCAGGCTGCCCAGCGGTCCGCTGCGCGACAGCATCAAGTAGACCATCAGGCCGACGACAACCGGCGGCAGGCCCATCAACGCGTTGACCAGAACGATGACCGTCCGGCGCCCGCGAAACCGGTACACCGCCAGCGCGCCGCCCAGCGGCAGGCCGATCAGACAGGACAGGACTACCGCCGCCAGATTCACTTCGAGCGACAGGACAATGATTTCCCACAGGTCGGCGTCGAAGCCGAACAACAGCCGGAAAGCCGCGGCAAATCCTTCGGTCAGGTCGGGCATGACATTTATTTTCGCGCGTTTCCGGTGCCGCGGACAGCGGACAAACCGCCCGCTTTCAGGCGGTACCCGACTACGCGGGAAACAGGTTGTCCAGCACGCGCCGGTAAATCCGTGCGAGCGCTTCGAGGTCGGCAACCGGCACCTGCTCGTCGACCTTGTGCATGGTCTTGCCGACGGCGCCGAACTCGGCGACGGAACAAAAACGGTGGATGAAGCGGGCGTCGGATGTGCCGCCGGTGGTGCTTAGCCCGGGGCGCCGGCCCAGTTCGGCGAAAGCAGCGTCGGCGATGGCGTCCGACAATTTCCCGGGCGGACACAGGAAGGATTCGCCGGAGACGCGGATCGACAGGTCGTAGGCGCCGCCGTCGCCGATAGCGGCATCGAACCTCTTGCGCACCCAGGATTCGAGGCGTTTCCCGGACCAGATATCGTTGAAGCGCGCGTTAAAGGTTGCGCTTGCGCGCGCCGGTATCACGTTGGCGGCAGGATTGCCGACATCGATGGTCGAGACCTGCAGGGTCGTCGCCTGGAAATGCTCGGTGCCGTCGTCGATCTTTATATCCGCTATCGCCGTGAGCATACGGACCAGCCGGTGCACGGGATTGTCGGCCAGATGCGGATACGCGGTATGGCCCTGTATCCCCCGGACCGTAACCTGGCCGGTCAGGCTGCCGCGCCGGCCGATCTTGATCATGTCGCCCAGCGCTTCCGGGTTGGTCGGCTCGCCGACCAGGCACATGTCGAGCCTTTCGTCGTTTCCGTCGAGCCATTCCAGCACTTTTCTGGTGCCGTTGACGGCGTCGCCTTCCTCGTCGCCCGTAATGAGCAGGCTGATCGAGCCGCCGAAGTCTGCGCCGCGGTCGTCCAGGAAACCCGAGACGGCGGACACGAAGGCGGCAATCGCCCCCTTCATGTCGGATGCGCCGCGGCCGTGCAGGATGCCGTCGCGCACCTCAGCGGCGAAGGGATCGTGGGTCCAGTCGGCCGGATCGCCTTCCGGCACGACATCGGTATGGCCGGCGAAACAGAAATTCGGGCTGCTGGCTCCCAGCCGGGCGTACAGGTTGTCGACCCGATGTGCGCCGTCGCCAAAGGGAAGACGGCGGCAGGCGAAGCCGAGGCTCTCCAGTGCCGTCTGCAAGACATCCAGAGCGCCTTCGTCTTTCGGCGTGACGGAAGGCCGGCGGATCAGGTCCCGCGCCAGGGGAAGGGTTTCGATCATGTTCTTCCGCCGGCCTAGTCGCGCAGAAGTTCGTTCACCGAGGTTTTCGAACGGGTCTGCGCGTCGACCTGCTTGACGATTACCGCACAATAGAGGCTCGGCCCGCCCTTGGGATCGGGCAGGGAGCCGGGAACGACGACCGAGTATGCCGGCACTGCGCCGCGGTGGATTTCGCCGGTCGCCCGGTTCACGATCTTCGTCGACGCACCGATGTAGACGCCCATCGAGAGCACCGCGCCTTCGCGGACGATAACGCCTTCAGCGACCTCCGACCGCGCGCCGATGAAGCAATTGTCCTCAATTATGACCGGATCCGCCTGCAGCGGCTCCAGCACGCCGCCGATGCCTGCGCCGCCGGAGATATGGCAGTTCTTGCCGATCTGGGCGCAGGAACCGACGGTGGCCCAGGTATCGACCATCGTACCTTCATCGACATAGGCGCCCAGATTGACAAAGCAGGGCATCAGCACGACGCCTCTCGCGACAAAGGCCGAACGGCGGACAATGCAGTTCGGGACGGCGCGGAAGCCGGCCTCGCGAAACCGGTTGTCGCCCCAGCCCTCGAATTTGGACGGCACCTTGTCCCACCAGTTGGTGTCGTGCCCCGGCCCGCCGCCGATCGGTTGCATATCGTTCAACCGGAATGACAGCAGTACAGCTTTCTTCGCCCACTGGTTGACGGTCCAGGCGCCGTTTGCATCTTTCTCCGCGACGCGGAGCCGGCCTTCGTCCAAAGCGTCGAGGGCAGCGTTGACAGCATCGCGAACGGCGCCGGTCGTGGCTGCCCCGACCGAGTTGCGGTCTTCCCATGCGGCGTCGATTGTGGTGGCGAGATCGGCAGGACTCATGGAGATATCCAGGCTGAGGGGAACCATTCGCGGAAAGTAACGGGACGCGATAGTCTGTCAACGCGGCGCGGAAACCATGGCTGCACTATCGGCAGGGCGAGCCCGGAATCCCTGCCGGAAATTCGCAATCAACCGTTGAAGATATTACGCCGCCTTGCTCGGCAGGGAATCGGTCAAAAGGGCGTAAAGCGCGTCCTTGCTTGGCGAGCCACGCAGTTTTTCGCACATGGACCGGTCACGCAGCAGGCGGGATACGCGGGCCAGCGCTTTCAGATGATCCGCGCCGGCGTCTTCCGGCGCCAGCAGCAGGAACAGGAGATCGACCGGCTGGTCGTCCACGGCATCGAAATCGACCGGCTCTTCCAGGCGCGCGAAGACGCCCTTGACCCTGTCCAGTTCGCCAAGCTTGCCGTGAGGAATGGCAATACCGCTGCCGACTCCGGTGGTGCCCAGCCGTTCGCGCTCCAGCAGCACATCGAAGATGCGCCGGTCGTCCAGGCCGGTTGCCCTGGCGCCCCGGCGCGACAATTCCTGAAGCGCCTGCTTCTTGCACGTTGCTTTCATAGCGGGCACGACGCTTTCAGGCGTCAAAAGATCGATAATCTCCATCAGCTTCCCTACCCCGACAACGGGCGCGGTCGTTATCCTTATTGAGTTTCGGCGGCGCCTTCTGGATCGACCCAGCCGATATGGCCATCGGCACGGCGGTAGATCATGTTCAGCCCTCCATGGGCCACATTCCGGAACATCATGGCCGGCAAATCCGCCAGATCTATGCGCATGACGGCTTCCCCCACCGTCAACGAGGCGATGTCCGTAGTCATTTCCGCAACCACCACCGGCTCGTCACGGCCGTTCCCTGTGGCGTTTGCATCGGCCTGTTCGTTCTCAGGCTCTTCGGTTTGGGCGAGGATGTATTGCTGAGCCGGCAGCGTTTCAAGGTCTCTTGACGGCGCCGAGTGGTGATCCCGGATGCGCCGCTTGTTGCGGCGCAAGCGTTTTGCGACGTGTTCTGCCGCCTTGTTAAACGCCGTGTAGGGATCCTCCGCCTGGCCTTCGCCAAGAAGATGCAGCCCCCGGATGACATGAACCTTGATGTCGACGGAAAATTCGTGGCCGCGCTTGTCGAACGTCACGTTGGCATCCAGAGCCCGTTCGAAAAATTTGCCGACAGTTTCGCCGAGCGTGGATTCAGCGTGTCGGCGCAAAGCTTGACCGACATCGAGGTGCCGGCCGGTGACCTTGACATTCATTTCTGTATTCCGGCCGTTCAAGTGCGCTCTGTCAAGTCGGTGACACCTAAATTTTTTTTGAAACCGGACGGCCGGCAACAAGCAGGGGGAGCCGCAGGCGCATTCAACCCAGGCCGGCCTTGTCACGCCCGCTGCCGACCGGTCCTGCCGGCGGCGTACGCCGTGCCAAAGGACGCCGGCGGCGCTCGACCGACGAAGGAATTCGCATCATTTCCCTGTATTTGGCCACCGTGCGACGCGCAATGTCATAGCCCTCGGCGCGCAACAGGCGTGTGACCGCTTCGTCGGACATCGGCGTCGATTCCTGGCCGATCAGCACGCGCAACCGGTGCCGAACCGCGCTCGCTGCGTAGTCGGGATCGTCATTCAAGGCGCCAATTCGGGCGGAAAACAGGAATTTTAGTGGAAAGACTCCCTGGGGTGTGGCGGCGAACTTGTCGTTCGCAGCCCGGCTTATGGTGCTTTCGTGCAGGTTTGAGGCGAGCGCGATATCTTTCTGGCTCATCGGCTTGAGGCCAGTCGTTCCGTGCTCGAGAAATTCCTGCTGCCGGAGAAATATCTCCGCGCCAACCCGCAGAATCGTTGCGCTGCGCTGTTCGACGGCCCGGATCAGCCACGTCGCGTCCTGGGACCGGTCCTTGAGGTAGGCCCTTTCTGTGTCGTCCCGGGTTCGGGTGCGCAGCCCTTCCAGTCCGGCGCGGTCGAGCGACAGGCGGGGAACCGTATCGGGGTTGATCGCCACAACCCATCGCCCAACCCGCCTTGTCTGCTCGCTGTCGTAAAATGGCGTTTCATCCGCCGGCTGCACAATCAGGTCCGGGACGACCGCCGGCGCCGCGACGTCTGCCAGAGACAGGCCCGGCCGCGGATCGAGCGTACGGAGGCGGTCGAGAAAGAGCGGCAGGTCGCTCGGAGCGATGCCGGCGGCGGCGGCCAGGGCGTCGAGGCCGCGTTCGGTCAGCAGGGACAGATTGTCCAGAACGGCATTCATGGGCGGATCGAGCCGGCCGGCGTCGGCAAGCTGCAGGCGCAGGCATTCGCTCAAGTTCCGGGCGAAAAGACCGGGCGGAGCCAACGCCTGCAAGCGCAGCAACATCGGCGATATCGCCAGCCAGATATCCCGCCTCGTCGAGCAGTCCGCTCAAGTCGATAGCGATACTGCGCTCCACGGGGTCGATGAATGAAAATACGATGTCTTCGAACAGGAATTCGTGAAGCGACCTTGCTGCCGCCACGCCTAAACTTTCGATGTCCCGCCCGTTCGCCTGCTTGCCATAATTTTCCGTTTCGGCCGCTGCACCGGCTGCAGCGCCGAACAGCCGGGCCGCCGCCGGTGTCGGCCGATAGCCGGCTGCCAAATCGCGTCTTACCGGCCGCAGCGCTTTGACCGGCGCGTCGTCGGGCGGGTCGTCCAGCGACAGCAGCGGGTTCGTCTCGAGCGCCTCGCGGATTACGGCGTCCAGCCCGACATTGGAAAGCTGCAGCAGTTTCATGGACTGCTGCAGAGCCGGCGACAGGTATTGCGAAAGTCTCCGCCGCTGGCGGAGCTTCAGGGAAACACCCGGTGCGGCCATGATTCCGCTATCGGCGATCCGGCCCTACAGCCGGAAAGTATCGCCCAGATACACCCGGCGTACATCCTCGTGACGGACGATCTCGTGCGGCGCGCCCTCCATCAGCACCACGCCGTCGTGCATGATATAGGCGCGGTCGACGATATCGAGAGCCTCGCGGACATTGTGGTCGGTAATCAGCACCCCGATTCTACGATCCTTCAGATGCGAGACGAGATCCCGAACTTCGCCGACGGCAATCGGGTCGATGCCTGCCAGGGGCTCATCGAGCAAGATAATGCCGGGTTTCGAAGCCAGCGCCCGGGCAATCTCCACTCGCCTCCGCTCGCCCCCGGACAGGGCAATCGCAGGCGTGTGGCGCAGATGGGTGATCGAGAATTCCGCCAGCAGATCGTCGAGCATGGTTTCCCGGGCTTCCCGGTCTCCTTCGACCACCTCCAGCGCGGCGCGGATATTGTTTTCGACGGTCATCCCTCGAAAAATCGACGGTTCCTGCGGCAGATAGCCGATTCCGAGGCGCGCCCGCCGGTACATCGGCAGGTTGGTAATGTCCTGCCCATCGAGCAGGATCGACCCTGAGTCGGGCCGGATCAGGCCGGTAATTATATAAAAACTTGTGGTCTTGCCGGCGCCGTTGGGTCCAAGAAGACCGACAGCCTCGCCGCGCTGCACGGTGAGGGAGACGCCGCGCAACACAGGCCGATTCCTGAAGCGCTTGCCCAGGCCGACGGCGACCAGCCCGCTGTTGGCGGCGACGAGGCGCGGCCCAGCGGATGTTTCGCTCGGATATCTGCTATGAACCTGATCGGCCAAACCGGATACCTTTCTCAAAACCCTGTCTCAGCATGCGATTGCGGCCCGTCTCACGCATCGGCGCAGCTATTGCCCCTTATTGCGCGCCGGTAACATTTTCACGGGGGCGCGGTACGGCATCAATGCCTCGAGTCTGTCCGGGGTCATCCCTCACCGCAGCACCCGAGCCGTCCCCGGACTTCGATCGGTTGCCGGGAACCAGGAGAACGCTTACCCGGCCGACCATGCGGCTGACGCCCGTATTGAGATTGACAATCGCTTTCTGACCGTTCAACTGATTGTCGCCGCGGGTCAGTTTCACGTTGCCGGTAAGGGTCGCGAGCCTGGTTTCGCTATTGTAGTCGCCGCGGTCGGCGCGAATAACCTCGCTCTTGGTTGTGATAATGACACGGCCCTGCGCTTCAACCCTGCGCAGTTCGGCCTTGCCGTCCTTGCCGTCCTTCAAATAGGCAACGAATCGGCCGGCCCGGATGATCTTTTCGCCATCGACGACCTTCGCGTTGCCGACAACGTAGGCGCGCCTGTCCTTGCTGCTGTACTCGATCCGGTCGGTCGCGGTAATCGTCTGCGATCTGTTTGCCAGCTTCAAATTGCGTCCGAGCAACACGAATACGCCGGTATCGACAGTATAGACCGCCGATTCGGCGGTCGCCGTTTCCTTTTCGGTCTTGATGTCGACTTTGCCTGTCGCAGTGAATTTCCAGATCTGCGTCTTGTTTTTCTCGCTTTTTCGATAGTGCGCCTTCAATTCGTCGGCGCGTATGCTGGTCTTGCCCTGCCGGGCAGTTGCGTTACCCCTCGCAATATAGATTTGTTCCTTGCGGCGCCATTCGACGCCCTGATCGGCCTCTATCGACAGCGGCAATCCGGATTGGGTGAGCAGTCCGCCGCTCTGCGCCATAACCGGCTGGGGCGCCGCGACCCATGCCAGTTGCGCGAGGACGACGGTAAATGCGACTGGAAAGCAGGAGTCGCCGCTCATTGGCCCAATTCCAGCATGCCTGCCGATATAGGGTCGCGGTTGCCCGACGGCTTCTTCAGGTCTTCACGGTCCAGGTTCAGCACCACTCTGGACTTGCCGGTGAACTTGACCGTCATACCCCTGTCGATAACCAGAAATCCCTGGGCGGCAATCGTCGCCTTGGGTCCTTCGGCGAAGACCCGGCTCCCGCCCCAGGCAGAATTCGTCTTCATGTCGAACGTCGCTTTAGCGGTTCTGAAACGGTATTGCCGGCTATGGAATACATTTACATCGCCGGACAGCGTCAAACGGTTCCTGTTACGATCGAACTGTCCGAGACGCGCGCTGATTCGCACATAATCGCCCTCCGTCAGCTCGATTTTCGCATTCGGATCGTCGAGCGCGACGATCATTGCGTCCTGATCGATCTGGCGCGCCTTGGTGGCTGTCAGGCGATACGGTCGATTCTGGTCGTCGGTTGAAACGAATACCGGCGATTCCATCGCGAAATTGCGCAGGCCCTCTGGCGTCAACGCATCGCGGACGACGTCCGTCGCCTGTTTGCCCGTACTGACGAAGTTCGGCCAGAACAGGACCGCTACGATAATCACGAAGGCCATGCTCGGCAGTGCAAACTTCATCAAATTGACAAAGCGCGTATACCCGTCCTGCGGTCGGGCGCGCGATCCTTCGTGCTGTAGGGAACGGCGCGCGCCTGTCATGCCGCCCCTTCCCGCAGACAATCATGGAGATGGACGAAACCGACGGGGGCTCCGTCGCGGATGGCGAAGAGTCCGGTAATCTGTCGCGTGTTCATCAGGCCCAGAGCTTCCGCCGCCAGGGCTTCCGGCCGGATCGTAAGCGGGTCGGTCGTCATCACGGCCGATGCTTCGCGCGCCACCAGTTCAGCGCCCATGTGCCGCCGCAAGTCGCCGTCGGTGATGATGCCGATGAGGGCGCCTGCGGCGTCCACGACTCCAGCGCAACCCAACCGGCGCGACGTCATGACAATCAGAACTTCCGCCATTCGATCGTTCGGCCGGACCAACGGCATGGCATCGCCGGTATGCATGATGTCGGCCACCCTCATCAACCGGCGGCCAAGCTTGCCCCCGGGATGAAGAACCTGGAAATCGTCGGCAGAAAAACCGCGGCGTTCCAGAAGCGCGACCGCAATCGCATCGCCCAGCGCCAGCGCCATGGTCGTCGATGTCGTCGGCGCCAGCCCGAGCGGGCAGGCCTCGGCTGACCGCGGCAACATCAGGGCGACCGTCGACCCCTCGGCCAGCGCACTGTCCGGCCCGCCGGTGATCCCGATGAGTCTGATGCCGAAGCGGCTGCAATAGCCGATGATATCGCTCAGTTCTGCAGTCTCGCCGGAGTTAGAAAGGGCCATCACCACGTCTTCGGACCGGATCATGCCCATGTCGCCGTGGCTGGCTTCGCCCGGGTGCACGAAATAGGCCGGCGTCCCGACAGACGTTAGAGTCGCGGCGATCTTGCGACCGATGTGGCCGCTCTTGCCCATCCCGGTCACGACGAGCCGGCCGGTCGTGCCCTGGATGATATCGACAGCCCGGCAGAATGCGTCGCCCAGGTCGCCGTCCAAAGCCGCTGCCAGCGCCGCGATGCCTTCGCTTTCCAGTGCGAGAACGCGATGTGCAGACGCGATATCGCCGCTGCCCTCGCGGTAATGCACCGCCTGTTCGGATTCAGCGATACGATCTTCGGGGCTATGCGGCACGGCAGTCGATGCAGCCTGTCTCATATCCTCTCCGCAACCGCATCGACCGGCCTGCCCTGCCGGATCTGGCGGCGATCACGCTATTCGTTTCGACGGCTTGCCCCCAATCCGTCCCGTCGGCAAGGTAATTGTCCCATTGCGTCTCGCCGAACGCTCGGAGTAACGCAGCCCTATCCGGCTGTCTGGAACCCCGCACGGATATTAGCAGAATTGCTGCAACGGGTAAATTCGGCCGTTAAACCGGATCATGAGTGCTCAAATATGTCCTTTTCCGCCCATCCGGCAATGTCCAGGGTTGCCCGGTGGGGCAGAAATCGAAAACATTCCCGAGCCAGTTCGGCGCGGCCTTCGCGCTGAAGCAACCGGTCCAGTTCGACCTTGAGCCGATGCAGGTAAAGGACATCGGTTGCCGCGTAGCGAAGCTGCCCTTCGTTCAGTTCGTCGGCGCCCCAGTCGGAGGTTTGCTGCTGCTTGGAGATCTCGATCCCCAGCAGATCCTTGCAGAGATCTTTCAGGCCGTGGCGGTCCGTCATGGTGCGCACCAGATTGGAAGCGATCTTTGTGCAGTAGACCGGCGCCGTAAGGACGTCGAACCGGTGCAGGAAGACCGCGATATCGAACCGGCCGAAATGGAACAGTTTCAGGATTTCCGGGTCGGCCAGAACTGCGCTCAGGTTCGGCGCGTCGGTCTGGCCGCCTGCAATCTTCACCAGATGGCAGACGCCGTCGCCGGCCGACAATTGCACCAGGCAAAGACGATCCCTCGCGGGATTGAGGCCCATGGTCTCCGAATCGACCGCGACCGATCCGCTGAAGCGCAATCCGTCGGGGAGGTCGCCTTTGTGCAAATGGATTTCCGGTGCCACCGCCATTGCCGCCAATCGCTGTTCCATCGGTCGCGCTTCGGCCCAATGTTGCGCGCAAGGTCGCCGCAACCAAGCGATAGTTTGAAGCGCAGACCGCCGATCCGGCTTTAGGCTATGCGTCCCGCGCCGCTACGCAGTTCGCTCCACGGATCAAATTGGTGCCCAGGAGAAGACTCGAACTTCCACGGCCTTGCGGCCACAGGTACCTGAAACCTGCGCGTCTACCAAATTCCGCCACCTGGGCACTGAACATACGCCGCCTCGGCGGCGTTATCGTGGGCGCGACACTCCGGTCGGTCATCGTGTGCTCGAAACGAGGCGCCAGTGGGTAACCGCCGGGCCGCGCCGTGTCAATTGCACCGGCGGCACCCCAGCGAGGCTGCGATGTCGCGGGCCGTGGTCCGCCGGCCGCGCAGCCTGCGCCCGCGTGGCTGGCAGGCGTCGGGAACACGGTAAAATCGCTGTCGGGTTCGTCGGCTTGTTTTTCAGCGGACAGGGGGCTAGGGATGGGTTTCACCAGCATCGACTTGTCTCCTGCCAGCCAACGGACAGCAAATGGAACGGGTAACAGTCTTCGGTGGCTCAGGTTTCGTTGGCCGTTATATTGTCAAGCGTCTGGCGGCACGCGGATTGATCGTTCGCGCAGCCGTCCGCAGCCCGGAAAGGGCGTTGTTCCTCAAACCCATGGGAGCTGTGGGGCAGATCGCGCCGGTGCATGGCGATGTCCGCAGCGAACAATCGGTCCGGTCGGCGGTCGATAGTGCCGACGCGGTTATCAACGCGGTCGGGTT
Organism: Alphaproteobacteria bacterium; assembly: GCA_965249845.1. Lineage (GTDB taxonomy): Bacteria > Pseudomonadota > Alphaproteobacteria > Bin65 > Bin65 > Bin65. The sequence continues at coordinate 1,396,771 of CBDFNA010000003.1, read as the reverse complement.
CTGGGACGCTTCGCGCAACGGCTTCGACGCGGTCCATCACGAGGGCGCGGCGCGGGTGGCCCGGCTAAGCCGGGAGGCAGGGGTCCGGCACCTCGTCTACCTGTCGGGAATCGGAGCGATGGAATCCTCGCCGTCCGGCTATGTTGTCGCCCGGGCCAGAGGAGAGCAGGCGGTTCGCGACGCCTTCGACAATGCCGCGATTCTTAAACCGTCGGTAATCTTCGGGCAGGAAGACCGGTTTCTCAATCTTATGGGCCGCATCCTGAAGAACGCGCCGGTCTATCCGGTCATTGCCGGCGAGACCAGGATGCAGCCTGTCTTTGTCGGCGATGTTGCGGAAGCAGCCGTTGCCGCATTGGACCGTCAGGCAGGCGGCGAATTCCAACTCGGCGGGCCGCGAGTCTACCGTCATGCAGCCTTGATCGATCTAGCGATGGCGCTGTGCGAGCGGCGGCGACCGAGAATCAACCTGCCGATCGGCCCGCTGTCTTTGGTAGCGCGGCTCACCGATCTGTTGCCGTTCGCCATGCCGCTGTCCTACGACACTTTGGCGCTGCTGCGCGACGACAACATTGTTGAAGACGGCGCGGCGGGGTTCGATTCGCTGGGGATAACGCCGGTGGCCGTCGAGGCGATCGCGCCGACCTATCTGGACCAGTATCGACCGCGCGGGCGGTTCAGGCGGGCCAAGATGGCCTGATACGAACTCGCGAAGCCTTCTATTATAGCTTCAGAGTCATCCCTTCGACGTAAATCAGATACAACAGCAGGCTCCCGAGCAGGATACGGTAAATCGCAAAGGGCGTAAAAGTTGCCCACCGCAACCAGGCCATCATGCCGGCGATGGCGATCAGCGCGGCGAACAGTGAAAGTACCGCGGCAATCAAGGCGTCGGATTGCAGGGCGACGTTGCCCGACCTGTAGATATCGAAACCGAACAGCGCCGCCGCCCCGAGGATTGCCGGAATCGCGAGGAGCATCGAAATGCGGGCGGCATCCGACCGTTCGAACCCCAGGGCCCGCGCGGCGGTCATGGCGATCCCGGACCGGCTGGTCCCCGGAATCAATGCAAGGATCTGGGCGAGTCCGACAACGATCGCCTGCCCCGAAGTCGTATGTTCCAGCTTGCTGATGGTCATGCCGGTTCTGTCGGCGAACCACAGCAGCGCACCGAAGCCCAGGCTCGCCCAGGCGACAACTTCCACACTGCGCCAGGCACTGCCGAACAGAGTCTTGACCAGCAAGCCGGCAACGATCAACGGAATGGTCGCAATGACCAGATGGAGGAAAAGCCGTCCGTCCGGCGTCATGCGCCCGGCGAGCAGGCGGCCGGCGCCGCCGGCAACCCGCGCCACGTCGCGCCGGAAATACAGGATGACCGCACCGAGCGAACCGAGGTGAACTGCAACATCCAGGGTCAGCCTTTCGCTCGATGTGCCGGCGCGCGAAGCAACGCCGGCCTGCTCGAACGCTTCCCAGGTCAACACAAGATGACCGGAAGAACTTATCGGCAAAAACTCCGTGATCCCCTGGACAATCGCCAGAATGACAATAGGAAACAGTGACGCCAAACTCCTCCCTCCAATGCCGCCCCTGGGAATTGCAGGCCAGTCAACGCGGCCTATCACACAGCGTCATATTGAGGCCACAGGACAGTTAGTACCGAAACGGTACTATAAGAGCGCGACCGCCTGTATCCTTCTCGCTTTTTGTCGCCCAACAACGCATCTGATGGATTATTAAGTCATAAATTCTGTCTAAAATGCGGTTTTCCGCTCGCCATGCGACTGTGAGCGGCATGCATTTGGTGATGAGTGGCAAAAGAGACCGCACTTTATCCGTAGCATACCGGGCTGCAATCCGGGCCGCGTCGCCCGGCGCGGCCACCCGTTCGCCCCGGTATTCGGCCGGATGCCGCCGCCTCGATCGACGCTTACATCGAGTCCCGCGAAGCAGGTGTGCCGACTTCGGCGCTGGCGGCCTGAAGAAGGATGAGGGCAATGAACCGGGAGCAATATGCGGTAACCGGCGGCTGTCTCTGCCGGGCGGTGCGCTTCACAATTGTCGACGGCCCGCAGGCCACGTCGATCTGCCATTGCGACATGTGCAGGCGCTGGACCGGCGGGCCGATGATGGCGGTCCATCCGAAAACGCCGCTTCGCCTCGACAAGTCCGAGGCACTGGCTTGGTACGGCAGTTCCGAGTGGGCGGAGCGCGGGTTCTGCAGTGCCTGCGGCACCGTCATGTTCTACCGGCTTCGTCAGGCGCCGGACGATCTGATGCCGACAGCCGGAACGCTCGACGATCCGGAAGCGATCTCCGGCATCGAGCGGCACATCTTCGTCGAGGAGAAACCGGATTTCTACGATTTCGCTGACGACACCCCGCGCCTGACCGGCGAAGAGGCGATCGCTGCCTTCAACGCCGGACAGGACGACGGCTAGAGCCGCGACGTTTCGGGTCCGGCAAGCCAGGTCGAGATCAGGACAGGCCAAGGAAATGACAGGAGTGACATGGTCGAGCCGAATCGGGCAGCGGAACAGGCGGAGCCTCGGCCGGGCCGATGCGGTTCCTACAACAGCGACCCCTGATCCTTGTCCGGCGGTGATTTCGGGCGGGACCGCGAGCTTTTCGCAATGCCGGCCGCATTGCCATCCGGCGCTTCGACCCGTGCCGGTACGCTGCCGTCCCGGAAGCGTATGCGCACACGGCCGGCCCGTTGGGCCCCGCCGGTGTCGGTAACGGGTTGCCCGCGCCGGTCCTGCACCAGGGCAAAGCCGCGATCCAGCACGCGATTGTAGGAAAACGACTCCAGCAATTTTCCGCGTTGTTCCAGCCGTTCGTTCAGTTCGGCGAAGCGCCGCGCCATCAACGGGTGCAAGCGCGCCCCGAGATCGGCAGTCCGGTCGCGCCCGCGGACGACGATCTGTGTGAGTGCGGCCGGCCGGATTCCGGCGGCGCAGCGGACGGCGGCAGACCGCTTGTCCCGGATCAGGCCGCGCAGGCCGAGATCGAGACGCTCGGCCCGGTCGTCCAGCTGCTGGTTTTTCGTATCCAGGAGGGACTGCGGCTCCGGCAGGCCGCGGCCGGCGCTTTCGACGCGCAGCCGGAATTCTTCCTGCAGCCGCCCGAGCGCCGAAACGAGGCGGCGGCCGTCATCGAGAATCTGCGCGACCAGCTCGCTGCGCACCGGTACGGCCATTTCCGCCGCGGCGGTCGGCGTCGGCGCGCGACGGTCGGCGGCATAGTCGATCAGCGTCGTATCGGTTTCGTGGCCGATCGCGCTGATCAACGGTATGGCCGAGGCGGCGGCGGCCCGTACGACGCTCTCCTCATTGAATGGCCACAGATCCTCGATCGAACCGCCGCCGCGCGCCACGATCAGCAGATCGGGCCGCGGGATGGCGCCGTCATCCCCGATCGCATTGAAGCCTTCGATCGCGTCGGCGACTTCCGCGGCCGCCGTATCGCCCTGCACCCGGACCGGCCATAGTAGAACATGGCGCGGAAACCGGTCTTCCAGCCGGTGCAGAATGTCCCGGATCACGGCGCCGGTCGGCGAGGTCACGACGCCGATGACGTTCGGCAGGAAGGGCAGCGGCTTTTTCCTGCCCTCGTCGAACAAGTCCTCGGCCGCCAGCTTGCGCCGGCGTTCTTCCAGCAGCTTCAGCAACGCGCCTTCGCCGGCGGCTTCCAGCGCCTCGATAACGATCTGGTATTTCGAGCGGCCGGCGTAGGTCGTCAGCTTGCCGGTCGCGATGACCTCGAGGCCGTCTTCGGGATCGACGGCCAGCCGCCCGGCCGTGCCGCGCCAGCATACGGCGTCGAGGACGGCGCTTTCGTCTTTCAGCGCCATATAGAGATGGCCGGAGCCGGCCCGCTTGAAGCCGGAAATCTCGCCGCGCACCCTTACCCGGCTGAACTCGCCTTCGACGACGCGCTTCAGCGATGCGGACAATTCCGAGACGGTAACGGCCGGTGCATTGTGACCCGGGCCGGCGGCCGGGTCGCTCATGCCCCCAATTCCCGCGAGCGTCGGGCGGCCGCGGCAATCGCCTTTTTCATCAGGGCGCCAAGCCCGTCCTGCGCCATCAGCACCTCGAGTGCCGCTGCGGTGGTGCCGCCAGGGCTGGTCACGTTGCGGCGCAGAGTGGCGGCGTCTTCCGGCGACCGGTGCAACAGTTCGCCGGCGCCCGAAACCGTGGCGCGTGCCAGGGTGCTGGCGGCATCCGGCGACAAGCCCTCGGCAATCCCGGCGGCAGTCATGGTTTCGACCAGATGGAAAACATAGGCCGGCCCGCTGCCGGAAACGGCGGTAACGGCGTCGATCTCGGCTTCGTCCGTCACCCACACCACCTCGCCAACGGCGCCCAGCAGGGCCTCGCACAGCACCCGGCCTTCGGGCGGCACATTGGCGTTGCAGATCGCCGCAGTGACGCCGCGGCCTACAGCTGCCGGCGTATTCGGCATCGAACGCACGATCGGCGAAGCAGACGACAGATGTGCCTCGAAAAACCCGATCGGCGTACCGGCAGCAATGGACAGGAACACAGCGCCCGAATCGACGTACCGGGCATAGGCCGGGACCACGGCCTCCATCACCTGCGGTTTGACTGCGAAAACTATAACGTCGGGGGAAAAGCCTGCCGGGGCGTTGTCCGGACTGTCGACGAAGGCAGGGCAAAGACCGTCCGGGAAAGCCGCCGCCGCATCCGGCGCGGGTTCCACAGCGACGATATGGTCAGCGCGGGCGCCCGCCGCAATCCAACCGCGCGCCAGGGCGCTGCCCATTTTCCCGCAGCCGACCAGCAACAGGCGCGCTGCGGCAAGGTCCATGAATTTGCCCCTTATGCTTCTCCAACGGTGTCCAGCAGGGAAGCGGTCACCGCCTCGCTGGCCGTCTTGCCGCCCCAGGTCACGAACTGGAAGGCGGGATAGAATCGCTCGCATTCCGTCAGGGCGATGTCAACCAGGTCTTCAAGCTGTTCCACGCTGGCGCCCTGATGGCCGCGCAGCAACACCGTGTGCCGGAACACCGGGTTCGAATCCTCCTCCGGAACCACGAAAGTGCCGAGCCACAGCTTGTTGTTGATCTTCAACAACAAGTGCGAGATTTCGCTCAGCTTCTTTTTTGGAATTCGCATATCCATGAAACAGGAGAGATGAATCGCATTCAGATCCTCACTCCACACGAAATGCATATGGTAGCCGCACCAATGGCCTGGATACTCAACGGCCATTTCGTCGTCGCCGCTGCGTTCGAACGTCCATTCATTCGCAGCGACGATTTCTTCCAGCATGTCCAGGGGGTTGGGGGTTGTCCAGGTATCGAGCGCGATGCCAGACATGATTCGCTCTCCTGTAGCGGCTCCCGACAATGGCGGAGCCGGAGCGTGGGCACGGGTGCCGCCCATGGCGGCCGGCAGATTCGCAAACGGCCGATCCCTGTCCCTTATCTAGTGGATACGAAACGGCCGCATACCACCTAATGTGAAACCTGCCACCGCATGAATTTTCTGGCAACAAGATTTATTCGTGAAAGAAGGGTATTACACCAGATATTGATTCACGCTTTCCAATACGAAGCCGCGCGCCGGCATCGTCATTGCCTCCCGAAAAACCGATCGCTCCGCGAAACCCGGACAAAGCGAATGAAGGCCCGGCGGCGCGGCCCTTCCCCTTTCGCAGGGGCCTCTCCACGCCGGAGCCCGAACGGAAATGCCGCCGAAAAGCGCTTGACATCCGCATAGGAACATTATATGAACAAAACTGCGTCTTCGGCGGGCGGTTTGCGGCGGTCCTGGCTCTCGGTCCGATCCGGCGGCGCGGCTTTGGACGAAGAGGCCTATGTGCAAAAAAACACGATATACAGAATGGTCGGTCTATTTCTTACGGCAGCGCAGCAGAGCGACGGGAGAGGCCATCGCGACGAATCATGACATTTCATGACATCTGCGGTTGGCTATTCGATCATCCATTATCCCATCCGTCATCCCGACCGAGCGCAGCGAGTGGAGGGATCTCGGCTCGATCCCAAGAACATGGACCGGCCGCGGGCGACGAGATTCCTCCACTGCGCCGCCCTCCGGTCGGCTCCGGTCGGAATGACGGGAGGGGGCGCAGCGAAAGCCGAGCGACGGATCATGACATTTCATGACACGCCGGAACCCCGGCCGCCGCCCATTCGCCGCGGGGCCGTTCCCGCCGCCTCTTCTCCTGGTGTCCGGGTTTCGAAGACGAATCCTGGAGAGGGAAAAGGAAAATAGGCTTAGCGCCGCGCGGGCGGCTTCGAGGGTCAGCCGCCCTTGCTTCGGCCGCGGGCCGGTTTTTCGAGCTTTTCCAGCCGCGCCGCGAGTTCGGTGAGCCGGGCCGAGAGGGCTTCCTGCTCGTCGCGCGCCTTGGCCGCCATGGCCCGGGCGACCTCGAATTCCTCGCGGGTCACCAGGTCCATGTCGGCCAACAGATCCTGCAGCCGGGCCTTGACCATCGCCTCGGCTTCCGACCGGACACCGGCGGCGACGCCCAGCATGCCCGTCGTGACCCGGGCAAAATCGTCGATCAGTTTGCTGTTGGTGGGCATGGCGATCCCTCCTGCCGTAACGGCTCTCAGATGGACGTTCCGCCGCCGTACGGCAAATGCCGCGTCGTCGCGCGAGGATTAAGCGATACCGATCAGGTGACAATTTCATCCCGCGGCGGTAGCGCCATGCTGCGCCGGTCCATGGCCACGGACTTGATCAGCGCGAAGACCGGCAAGCCCGGCGCCAGACCAAGGTCGTGGACCGCGCTGCCCGTTACCGTGGCGGCGATCCGGCTTTCTCCGGTCTCGTCGGCGACGGCAATGGTGACTGTCCTGAAAGGTCCGTCGGACTCGGCAACCGCGTGGACCGTGCCCGGCAGCACGTTTCGAATGCTGATCCGTTCCGGCTTCTCCAGGGCGATGGAGACATCCCGCGCGCGGATTCGGATTCGCATCGGGCTATCGACCGGCAACGGCACGGAAGGGACCCACAAGCGGGCGCCTGGAATGGCGAGTCGGCTCATCTTTCCGGACAGGTCCTGTTCGGCAACCCTGGCGTCCAAAACCGCGCCTGCCTGAAACCGGCCGGTCAATGGCATCAGGTCCGGGCGGGAAAAGATCTCGTCGACCGAACCTGTGGCCGCGACCGAACCTTCCGACAGCAGCACGATCCGGTCGGCAAGGCGCGCCACCTCCTCGATCTGGTGGCTGACGTAGACGATCGGCAGACCGGCCTCGTCGCGCAGTCGCTCGATGTAGGGCAGGATCTCCGCCTTCCTGGCGGCATCGAGCGATGCCAGGGGCTCGTCCATCAGCAGGATTTCGGGATCCGACAGCAGGGCCCGGCCGATCGCCACGCGTTGCTGCTCGCCGCCGGACAAGGTTGCCGGTTTCCGTTCCAGCAAAGTCTCCAGGCCCAGCATGCCGATCACGCCGTCAAAACGGCCGGTGCCCCGTGCCGCCTTCGCATACAGCAGGTTGCGGCGCACTGTCAGGTGCGGGAACAGGCGGCCTTCCTGAAATACAACCCCGACACGGCGTTGCGGCGCTGGCGTATCGAGGCCTTTGTCACCATCGAACAAGACATGGGCGCCGATTGCAATTCGCCCGGAATCCGGCTTCATCAGGCCGGCAATCATCTGAACCGTGCTTGTCTTGCCGGCGCCGGACCGGCCGAACAAGGCCGTCACGCCGCCGATGCCCGCGAACCGGATATCCAGTGCCGTCTCGCCGAGCCGCTTTCGTACGTTGACATCAAGCATTGGCGGTATGTTCCTCGACGGACAGCCTGTGGCGCGCGCGCCGGGCCAATATCTCCGACGCGACGACTGCAAGAATGGAAACGGCAATCGCGATCATCGTCAGGCGCAGCACAGCGCTCTCCTCGCCCGGCACCTGGAGCAGGGAATAAACCGCAAGCGACAGGGTCTGCGTTTCGCCGGGAATATTGGAGACCAGGGTGATCGTGGCGCCGAACTCGCCCAGCGCCTTGGCGAAACCGAGAACGGCCCCGGCGAGCACACCCGGCATCGCGAGAGGCAGGCTGATCGTGGCGAAGCGCCGCCAGCGCCCGGCGCCGAGGGTTGCCGCGGCTTGCTCCAGCCGCAAGTCGACGGCTTCGAACGACAGGCGGATCGGCCGGACGATCAGCGGAAAGGCCATCACGCCCGCAGCGACTGCGGCGCCAGTCCAGCGAAAAGCGATTTCAATCCCGAACCAGCCATGCAGCCAGCCGCCGATCCATCCTTCTTTGCCGAACAGGATCAGCAACACAAATCCCGTCACGACCGGCGGCAGAACCAGCGGCAGGGTCAGGAAGGCGTTGACGAGAAGCTTGCCGCGGAATTCATTGCGCGCCAGCAGCCAGCCGAGTGCAATCGCGAGCGGCAGGGCGATCAGCAGGCTCCAGAAGGCGACCTTCAGGCTGAGCAGAAGTGCGTCGGTCTCTGCATCGCTCAACATCGGCGGCGAACCCTAGCGTCTCTCCGGAATGCCGTAGCCGGCATCGCTGAACAGCTTTCGATAGGCCGGGCTGTCCAGCGCGTCCAGCCAGCGTTGTGCGCATCCGGCCGCGCCTCCCTTTACGACGACGCCGTGGTAGCGAATGGGCGGATGGGCGGATTCCGGGATCCGTGCGATGACCCGTACGCGCGGCTCGGCGACGGCGTCCGTTTCGTAGACGATCGCCAGCGCCGCCTCCCTGCGGGCGACATAGGCCGCGGCGAAGCGGACATTGGCAGCGAGGATCAGGTTGCCCTGCACCTGCGGCCACAAACCGAGGGACTGAAGCGCCGCCTTGGCATAGCGCCCGGCCGGCACATGCCCCGGGTCGCCGATTGCCAGTCGTTCCTGCCCCAAACGCCGCGCCACAGCGGACCCTGGCGCCAGCGGAGCGATGCCGCTGCCGGCGTCATGCGCGATCACGACCATCCGGTTGGTGAACAGCACACGCCGCGCCGCCTGCAATTCGTCGATCTTGCCGCGCCGTTGCAGGTAGTCCACCCAGCGCGGATCGGCGCTGATAAACAGGTCGGCCGGCGCGCCGAACCGGATCTGCCGGGCGAGGATGCCACTCGACGCATAGGACACACGGATTGTGGTGCCGGGTGGCGTGCAGCGCCGTTGTTTCACCAGCAAGGCCACCGCGCGGTCCATCGGCCCTTTAAGGCTGGCGGCCGCAAAGATTACGCCGTTGCCGGCAATCCTGGCTTGCACGGGCTCGGCGAAGCTGAGCGCAACAGCGAAAAGGGCGAATAACGGCTTCATGGCGCTTTCTATACGCAGGAATGCCGGATCGCCCAAACCCGAACATTGCCGCCTTTCCGGCCCAAACGTATAACGCGCTCACGATTCCCGTCGGCGGCGGCGGGCCATTTACATGGCGTGACGGCTTATGCAGCACGCTGCCCGATAGCCGATGAACCCTATATCAGACGGCCGATGGACCCGATCCTGCTCGCCATTCCCTATCCGTCGATCGACCCGGTGCTGGTCCGGCTCGGCCCGTTCGAGATCCGGTGGTATGCGCTGGCCTATATCGGCGGGCTGGTTTTCGCCTGGTGGTTCATGCGCCGGCTGGTCCGAAACCGGCCGGCCGGGTCGCGGATCATGGACGATCGGGCGGTCGACGATCTGATGTTTTGGGCGACGCTGGGTGTCATCGCCGGCGGGCGGCTCGGCTATGTGATCTTCTACAAGCCGGAATTCTATCTGGCGAACCCGGAACGGATCTTCGCCTTGTGGCAGGGCGGCATGGCGTTCCATGGCGGGATGTTGGGCGTGGTCCTGGCCATCGTCCTGTTCTGCCGGAAACGGGGCATCGACATGTTCTCGGTCGGCGATCTTGCCGCCTGCTCCGTGCCTCTGGGATTGCTCCTGGGCCGTCTGGCCAACTTCGTCAACGGCGAACTCTGGGGCCGGGTGAGCGACGTTCCCTGGGCGATGGTCTTTCCGGGCGGCGGGCCGTTGCCGCGCCACCCCTCGCAACTCTACGAAGCCTTGCTCGAAGGGTTGCTGCTGCTCATCGTCATCAATCTGTGGCGGCGGCGGACCGGCGCCCTCGACCGGCCCGGCGAACTGGCCGGTCTGTTCTGCACGGGATACGGCCTCGCCCGGTTCATCGTGGAATATTTCCGCCAGCCGGATGCATTTCTGCCCAATGACGGCTTTCTGCTCGGCTTCGTCACAATGGGGCAGTTGCTGTCCCTGCCGCTGATCGCGCTGGGCGTCTGGCTGATCCTGCGGGCGCGGAAAAAGGCGGTCGCCTCCGGTAACGCGGCGGGCGGCCACGGGTGACTCCGCTCGACCGGCTGGTCCGGCGCCTGATTGCGCAGGCCGGGCCCCTGCCGGTCTCCCGCTTCGTGTCACTGGCGCTCCAGCATCCCGAACATGGCTATTACCGGCGGTCCGCAGCGATCGGCCGTGGCGGCGACTTCATCACCGCACCGGAAATCAGCCAGGTTTTCGGCGAGTTGGTCGGCCTGTGGCTGGCCGGCGTCTGGGAACAGGCAGGGCGGCCGGATCCCTGCGTTTTGTGCGAGGCCGGCCCGGGACGGGGCGTGCTGATGGCCGATGCCCTGCGAGCGATCCGCCGCGTCATCCCGGCCTTTGCAGACGCCCTGCGCCTCTACCTGATCGAGAGTAATGAAACGCTGCGCGCCGCCCAAGCCGGCGCCCTGGCCGACGCCGCACCGGTCTGGATCGACGGTCTGGACGGGCTGCCGGAAGGCCCGCTGTTCCTGATCGCCAACGAATTTCTCGATGCCCTGCCGGTCCAGCAGTTCGTCATGACGGCGGATGGCTGGCGCGAGCGGGCGGTCGCTCTCGGCGACGACGGCAAGCTGGTCTTCGCCGCCGGCGACGATCCGGCCAGTGCGCCGATGGCGGCAGGATTGTCGCTGCCGGAAAATGCCGAAGAGGGCGATATCGGGGAATTCCAGCCGGCGGCGCTCGCGTTTGTCGGCGAACTGGCGCAGCGGCTCGTGGCGTCCGGCGGCGCTGCGCTGCTGATCGACTATGGCGGCAACATTCGTGCCGGGCAGTCGACGCTTCGGGGAATCCGGGGACATGCGCTTGTCGATCCGTTGGGCGAGGTGGGCGAAACCGACCTGAGCGTCGATGTCGATTTCGTGCAGCTACGCGAGGCGGCGGAAGCCGCGGGCGCCGCAGTATTCGGCCCAGTCGGGCAGGGCGCCCTGCTGCGTTCTCTGGGTATTGAGGCCCGCCGCACGGCGCTGAAGGCGTCGGCGTCGGCCGGCGAAGTGGCAGCCATAGATTCAGCGATCGACAGGCTGGTCGATCCCGGCGCGATGGGGATGCGCTTCAAGGCGTTGACGATCGCGCCGCCGGCCTGCGCTTCGTTGCCGGGGTTTCTGCCCTGACGATGCCTGAATTTCGCATGTCCCTCGTTTGCATATCCCTTTGAATTGTGGATAAATTCGCAGGCGCGAAATGTTGCGCAAAAAAACGCGGATCGGCCGATTTTGCCGGTGTCACGGCAAAGAGCTGTCCTGCGGCGTGAACGCCGGGCCGATCCGGAACAAGGGAGTGAGGGGCGATGGCCGTCGATCTTGCGGAAGCCGCGAAACAGAAAAAAATCAAATATTTTCTGATCAGCTTCGTGGACCTGTTCGGCGTGCTGCGCGCCAAACTCGTACCTGCCGAGGCCATCGGCGATATGCAGAAAGACGGCGCCGGTTTCGCCGCCTTCGCAGCCTGGCTCGACAGTTCCCCCGCCGAGCCCGACATGCTGGTCAAGCCCGATCCCGACAGCCTGATCCAGCTTCCCTGGAAGCCGGAAGTCGGCTGGCTGGCCGGCGACTGCTGGATGAACGGCGCGCCCATGCCGGACACGCCCCGGCTGTTGCTCAAGAGCAAACTCGACCAGGCCGGCAGGCAGGGCTACCGGGTGAAAACCGGCGTCGAGGCGGAGTATTTCATCGTGACCCCGGACGGTGCGGCAATTTCCGATCCGCTCGATATCCAGGCCAAGCCCTGTTACGACCAGTCGGCCCTGATGCGCCGCTACGACGTCGTGTCGGAAATCTGCGACGCCATGCTGAGTCTCGGCTGGGGGCCCTACCAGAACGACCATGAGGACGCCAACGGCCAGTTCGAGATGAACTGGAACTACGACGACGCCCTCGTCACGGCCGACCGCCACGTCTTTTTCAAGTTCATGGTCAAGTCGATTGCCGAGAAGCATGGGCTGCGCGCAACCTTCATGCCCAAGCCGTTTCCCAACCTTACCGGCAACGGCTGCCACGCCCATATTTCGTTCTGGGACAATGACGGCGGAGACAATTTGTTCCACGATCCGGCGGGCGATCTCGGCCTGTCCGCCCTCGCCTACAATTTCCTCGGCGGCGTCATGCACAATGCGCCGGCGCTGTGCGCGATCTGGAATCCGACCGTGAACAGCTACAAGCGGATCAACGCGCCGGTCACCCTTTCGGGCGCGACCTGGTCGCCCAACATGGTCGCCTATGGCGGCAACAACCGGACGACCATGGTGCGCATCCCCGATGCCGGGCGTTTCGAGCTGCGCCTGATGGACGGCTCTGCGAACCCCTACCTGCTGCAGGCGGGTATTGCCGTTGCCGGACTCGACGGAATCGAGAACGCGCGCAATCCGGGCAAGCGCACCGACCTGGACCTTTACGCCGAGGGCCACAAGCTGCGCGGCGCCCGCAAGCTGCCGCTCAATCTGCTCGATGCATTGCGCCTGTTCGAGCGCGACAAGACCGTGCGCGCCGGATTCGGCGAGAGTTTCGTCAAGAGCTACGTCAAGCTCAAGACGGGCGAGTGGCACGATTATACCGGCGCCATCTCGGACTGGGAGCGGCGCAACACCCTCGATTGCTGACGCAGGCGCCGCTGCCCGCATGTCTTTGACGGCAGCAGCAGCGCAGCCGCTGGATCGACTGCCCGGTATCCGCTACGGCTTCTTCGGCAGCCGGGGCGGGGTCAGCACCGGCATCTACGCGTCGCTGAACGGCGGGCACGGCTCTCGCGACGATCCGGGCGCCGTTACCGAAAACCGGCGGCGCGTCGCGAGCGAACTGGGGGTCGAAGAGCCCGCTCTCCTCTCGGTGTACCAGTGCCACAGCAACCGGGTCGCGACGGTCACCGAACCCTGGGCCCGCGAGACCCGTCCGCGCTGCGACGCCATGGTCACCGACCGGCCGGGCATCGGGCTCGGGGTGCTGGCGGCGGATTGCGGGCCTGTCCTGCTGGCGGACGCCGGGGCGCGGGTCGTCGGCGCTGCCCATGCCGGATGGAGGGGCGCCCTCGCCGGGGTGCTGCAGAACACGGTTGCGGCGATGGAAATTCTGGGCGCCGATCCGTCGAGAACCGTCGCGGCGCTCGGGCCCTGCATCCGCCAGCCCTCCTACGAAGTCGGCCCGGAGTTTCCCGCGCCTTTTCTGGAACAGGATCCGGACAACGCGCGGTTCTTTGTGGCGGCGGACCGGGCCGGGCATTTCCAGTTCGACCTGGGCGGCTACATCGTCAGGCAACTGGAAGCCGCTGGCGTCGCCACCGTGTGCGACACGGGGCTGGATACCTATTCGAACGCCGGCCGCCTGTTCAGCTACCGGCTCAACACCCATCTTGGCCATCGGCAGTACGGCCGCAATGTTTCGGCGATCTGCCTGACGGCAGAGCCCAACTGATGCCGCTGCATTTTACCGAAGCCGAACTGGCCGACCGGCGCGCGCGGACCTGTGCGGCAATGGCCGAAGCCGGACTCGACGGCCTGCTCTGCTTTCGACAGGAATCGATGTTCTGGCTGACCGGCTACGACACGTTCGGATACGGGCCTGTTCACACTAATCATGCGAATCGTGTTATCATTCTCGGATGGAGATCACGGAAGATCAATACGCCCGCATTGCCCCGTACCTTCCGGTGCAACGCGGCAACGTCAGCCTGTCGAACCTGCAAGTGCTCAACGCCATCCTCTACGTGGCCGAGCATGGCTGCAAGTGGCGGGGGCTGCCGGCCCGGTACGGCAACTGGCACACCATCTACATGCGCATGAACCGCTGGTCGAAGAGCGGGGTGCTCGACCGGGTGTTCGAGCAGTTGCAACGGCAACGAATCGTGCGCCTCAAGCTGGAAGCGGTGTCGCTGGACAGCACCATCGTCAAGGTGCATCCCGATGGGACGGGGGCGCTAAAAAAAACGGACCCCAGTCGATCGGAAGATCCCGAGGCGGCTGGACCACCAAGCTTCATATGGTTGCCGCGGATGCCCGGACGGCCGTGACCTTCTCGCTCTCCCCCGGACAGGCGCACGACGCGCCGGAGGGGCGCAAGCTGCTGCGCCGTCTCGGTCACCAGCGCGCCGGACCGGCGCTGGTGATGGACCGCGCCTACGAAGGGGACGCGACACGCCAACTGGCACTCGACCTCGGCTTCACACCCGTCGTTCCGCCACTCAAGACCCGGCGGAAACCCTGGGTGTACGACCGGGAGATATACAAGCGGCGCAACGAAATCGAACGTCTGTTCCGACGGCTGAAGGGCTTCCGGCGCATCTTCTCACGCTTCGACAAACTCGATGCGCTGTTCCTGGGCTTCGTCCTGTTCGCACTCATCTACGATGCAGTGCGTTAGTGTGAACAGGCCCACGTCTATTTCCAGTGCCTCTATCTCGGCGCGGACGGCACGATGACGCTGCTCACCCGTGCGCCGGACCTGCGACAGGCGCAACAGACCTCTGTCATCGGCGATATCCGCATCTGGATCGACCGGCCCGACGCCGGCCCGGCGGAGCACTTGCGCAGCATACTCGACGAGCATGTCTGCCGCGGCAAACGCCTGGGCGCCACCTATGCGCCTAACTGGATGGACTGGCCGATGTTCTTCCACGGCAACCCTGTGGAAGCTGCGCCCGGCATGGTCTTCTTCATCCACATCGTCATCTTCGATTCGGATGCCGGTCTTGCCATGACGACCGGACAGACAGTGGCGGTGACGGCCCCCGGTTGCGAGGCGCTGACCCGGGCCCGCCTCGATCTGGTGATGAAGTAGGCGTCGGTTTCCGCGCAACTTTCTCAGGCGCTGTACGACCGCCATTCCCGGATCAGGCGCGATGGGCGAAGCTGTCGCGGCGGAAGCTGTAGAGGGCGTCCGGATCGACCTTGATGTCGACGACCGCCGGCTTGTCGGCGTCCAGCGCCGCGGCCACCGCGTCCTCCACCTCCGACAGGCGCTCCACCCGATAGCCTACGGCGCCATAAAGCCGGGCCAGTTCGTCGAACGGCGGGCTGCTGACGTCCGCGCCGATATATCGTTCGCCGAAAAAGTCCCGCTGGTACGCCTTTTCCGCGCCCCAGCAGCCGTTGTTCATGATGATCGACACGGTGTTGAGCCCGTGGTCCACGGCCGTGCTCAGTTCCGAAATCTGCATGCCGAAGCCGCCGTCTCCGGCCAGACTGATGACCGGGCGATCGGGCCGCGCGGCCTTCACCCCGAGGCCGCAGGCAAAGGAGAAGCCGACCAGGCCGAAGTCCAGCGGCGTGAACAGGCAGGGCGGCTCCCAGTATTCGAGCGCGTCGGTGGCCTGGAGCGTCATGGTTCCGGCGTCCAGCACAATGGCGGCGTTACGGGGCAGGACGCGGCGGTAGGCCCGGAACAGGCCGGAGGGCTGGATCGGGGTCTCGTCCATGACCGCCTCGGCGTCGCGCCGGGCGAGGAATTCCCTGCGCTCCGCCTGGAATTGCTCGGTCCATTGCGAAGCCTCGCGGATCGCGGCGGCCTTGCGCACGGCCTCGGCGAGCTGGTCGGCGACCGTCGGAGCATCGGCCCAGATGCCCATGGAGACCGGGAAATGGCGGCCGATTTCCGTCGGCTCGATCTCGACCTGGATGATGGCCGCGTCCCGGCTGATGTTGTCGTAGGAATAGAAGGTCGAGTTGAAGCCGAGCCGGGTGCCGAGGGCCAGGATGACATCGGCCTCGAGGACGAGGCGGGACGCCACCTGATTGCCGCGCGGCCCCATCTGGCCGGCGTTCAGCGGATGCCCGAAGGGGATGGCGTCGCCATAGCCCGGCGACATCGCAATGGGCGCGCCCAGAAGTTCGGCGAGGGCGATGACCTGGGCCGCGCCGCCGCTGTTCTTGATCCCGCCGCCGGCGACGATGACCGGCCGTTCGGCGTCGAGCAGCATCCGGGCGGCCTGCGCCACCGCGGCTGCCGGCGCCGCCGGGGCGAACCGGACGCGGCAGGACTCCGGGTCCGGCAATGGCGGAAAGGCCGCTTTGGCGGATTGTACGTCGCGGGGCAGGTTCAGCAGCACAGGGCCGCGCCGCGGCGTCAGGGCGGTGCGGAACCCGGCCTGGAACAGTTCCGGGATCCGCTGGACGCTCGGGACCGTCACCGACGACTTGGTCACCGGGGACAGGGTCGCGTGCTGGTCGACCTCCTGGAACGCATCGCGATATACATGTGCCGAAGACAGGGCACCGGCGATGGCGACGACCGGCGAATAGGCGGCGTAGGCGGATTGTAGCGCGGGCTCAAGGCCCGCACCGCATCGTCCGGCACAAGCAGTTCCTCGGCGCCCGGCACCAGCATCACGGGCTCCAGATCCAGCATAGCGCTCACGATGGTCGCGCCCTTGACCGGATCGTCCGGCAGTCCGAAGTCGCGGTTGAAATCTCCCGTGCACATCATCGAGGCGAGATGGCCGCCGGCCGAATGGCCGGAGATGTAGATCTTGTCCCGGTCGCCGTTGGCCTCGTCGGCATGGTCCCACACCCACTTCAGCGCGGCGCGGACCTGACGGACGACTTCGGTCAGGGGAACCTTCGGGCAGAGATCGTAGTTGAGCAGGATGGAGGCGCCGCCGGCGTCCAGAACCGCTGGCGCCACCAGGGTGTGATCGAAGCTGTCGAGAAACCGCCAGAATCCGCCATGGACGAAGATATCGATCGGCGATCCGGGCGCCTTCGCCGGAAAAATGTCCAGAGTCTGTCCCGGCGTCGGCCCGTAAGGCACGCGCATCCGCCCGTTGCGCTCCTGCGCGCCGGAAGCCTCAAAATGCACAACCATATCGTCGACGGGATGCAGGAAACGCCGGCGGCCCTGCACAATGTGCTTTCCGGCAATCACATCGGAAAGATGCTGGTGCGCTATTCGGATCGCGACGGGAACCGAATTTAAGGATAGTGCGGCGGATCGAATTTCCTGCCGGTAGCCTTTGCTCCGCCCGGCGGTCGATGGCGGTCTGCGCGTCTGCCGTTGCAGTCGCGCCTCCGTTCATGATCGCGCCGGGCAGCCACAAGGGGATCTCCGGCACGAACATGACGACGAAGGTGACAAGCAGGATAACGAAGAAGAAGTATTTACCGTGCCTCCACCATTCGAAAACGGTGGTGTCCAACAGGCGGCACACAAAAAGGGTCTGGACACCGACCGGCGGCGTCAGGTTCGCCAGCAGGATGATCATGCTGAACGTCACCCCGTAGTGAATCGGATCGATACCGAGGCCGCGGGCGGCCGGCAACATCAGCGGAACGAAGATCAACATGATCGGGACCGCTTCGATGAAGAAGCCCATCACAAAGAACAGCGCGAAATTCAGGAGCATGAATTCCATCGGCGTAAAGGCGCCGGAAGCAAAAAAATTTCTCCACGACATCGGCGAGGTTGAGCCGCACGATCAGTACGCCGAAGATGGCCGATCTTGGCGAGGATCGTCACGCTTCCGCCGACCACAATGGCGTAGTAGCCGGCCTTGATCGACCATCCCAGCGCAGCGTATTTCGAGAACATTATCGGCAGCAGGGCCCAGGTGGACCAGACCAGAAAACCGACGAACTGGACGACCGCAATATCCTCCAGGTACTCCTGCACCCGGTCGGGCAAATTCAGGATCTGGACCTTGATGTGGCTGTCGTCCTGGTCGACGGCAAAAACGCTCAGGAACACGAGCCAGATCATGATGATGCTGAGTTCCTCGACCCAGGAAATCCCGAGGGCGCCGTTCTGCACGAAGCGGTCGACGATGTTCAGAAAAAGCAGCGCAATGACAACAAAGATCGCCGGCACGAAGACGAACTTCCGGACACTTCCACTCAGACTTCCCGCGAATCGCAGCATGTCACTTGCCCTGCCGGTAGCCGGCGTCCGCCCAAATGAAACCGCCCGAAGCGAACGCGGCCGCTTCGGGCGATATTGGATTCACTGGATCGGCGGCCGATCCGGCGGCGCCTGCTACTTGGCGAGCACGCCCGCTTTCCGGAGGCGAGCAAGCAGTTCCGGCGGCGTGTATTTTGCCACGGCCTTGCTCTTGTACACGCCCTCGCTGGCTTTCTGCCACATGGCCATCTGCTCCGGCGTCAGATCGATAATTTCCGCGCCGCGCTTCTTGATCGCATCGCGGAAGGCCTGATGCGCTTCCTGGTCGACGCGCATCTCATAGAGCGCCGCTTCCTGCCCGACTTCCAGCATGACCTTGCGGATATCGGCCGGAATTTTGGCCCAGAAGTCCGTCCGCACCCACAACACCTGCGGCAGGTACTGGAAATTCACCATGGTGATGTATTTGGCGACTTCGTCGAATCCGACGTTGTGGATGTGCGGGATCGGAATCTGCACACCCTCGAACGCGCCCTGGCTGAAGCCGGTAAACGTGTCGCCCCACGGCACCGGGACCGGGTTGGCGCCCCATTGGCTGTTGATGACCATGTCGAGCGGCGCGAGGCTGACCCGCTGCTTGGAATTCTTGATGTCCGCCGGAACGACGAGCCGGGTGGTCCGGGTCGCGATCGCACGGGCGCCGCCGTTGCTCGGCATGATGTAGACCAGCTTGAGTCCGATCACCTTCTCGACCTTGGCCTGGATTTCCTTGCCGACGTCGCTGTTGATCATCTGGAGAATCTGCCGGGGGCCGACCTTCAGATCGCCGCTGACGATATAGGGCAGGTTGACCCAGTCGTAATGCCGGGTGAACACGCCGATCGTGGAAGTGCCGGCGGCCGCGAAATCGATCGATCCGGCCAGGAGCGCCTCGATGGCCTTTTCCTCCTGGTAGAGGGTGCCGCTGTGATGAATGTTGAACTTGACCCGGCCCTTGGTCCGTTTCTCGACTTCGGCGGCGAAGAAGTTGATTGCTTTGCCGGACGAGACCTGCGGGCTCGGATATCCCGCATAGGTGAACTTGAACTCCTGAGCCGACGCTGTGTGACTTGCGAATGCAATTCCCGTGGATACCAATGCGGCGGCTGCCAAAATTCCTTGAGTCCCTCTCCAAATCGTCACGAATTCCCTCCCGTCTTGACAACTGGACACTGGGTGAAGAACGGCGGCATTCTCACGAGGCGTCCAAACCCTGTCAAGTTGGCGTCCCAATAGTATAATTGAGGGGTCAATAAATTTGGCTTCGGCGTGGTTCAGCCACGCGACGAATATTTTCTTGGCGTCTCGTGTTCGGTTAAATACTTTTTAAATACAATAAGTTATACTATAGTTGATGTAGAAGTTAGCTGAATCATCGCAATCGTGAAGTAGCGCCGATGCCGTGGATGTTCATGCTCCTGCTGTTTTGCCTGCTGGGCCTGATGGTGACTTGCATCATCGCCTGAACGCAGCCGCCTTTCCGGCGCGCGGCGAAAGCGGTACCACCTGAACCCGGTCAACGATTGCGGCCGGGCAGGCCGACGAAGCAGCAGGATATCGGTATGGACGAGTTCGATTTCCGCCACTGGTCGCGCCGGGCGGCGGACTGGAGCGCCGACTATCGCGAAACCCTGCGCGACCGGCCTGTGCGGGCGCAGACGGCGCCCGGCGAGATCGGTGCGGAGATTGCCGACGCGCCGCCGGAATCCGCCCACGACATGGCCGATATCTTCGCCGATTTCGAGCGGCTCATCCCCGGTGGCATGACTCATTGGCAGCATCCGCGCTTCTTCGCCTATTTTCCGTCCAACGCCGCGCCGGCCGCCGTTGTCGCCGAGCAGCTTGCAACCGCGATGGCGGCGCAATGCATGCTGTGGCAGACCTCGCCCGCGGCAACGGAACTGGAAGTGAAAATGGTCGACTGGCTGCGCCAGGCGGTCGGCCTGCCGGACGACTACCGCGGCGTTTTTCAGGACACCGCCTCGACCGCGACCCTGTGCGCGGTCCTGACCATGCGCGAAAGGGCGCTCGATTGGCAGGGCAACCGCGAGGGCCTGTTCGGACGGCCGCCATTGCGGATCTATGCTTCGGACCAGACCCACAGCTCGATCGACAAGGCCCTCTGGATCGCCGGCCTGGGTCAGGACAATCTGGTCAAGCTGCCGACCGATGCGGCGCTCGCCATGGATGTTGCCTCACTGAAACGGGCCATCCGCGAAGACCGGGCGGCGGGCATGGTCCCGGCCGGGGTCGTCGTCTGCGTCGGCGGCACCTCGGTCGGCGCGATGGACGATGTGCGCGCCGTCTGCACCGTTGCGGCAGAAGAGGGCCTCTACACCCATGTCGATGCCGCCTGGGCAGGCTCCGCCATGATCTGCCCGGAGTTCCGGCATTTCTGGGATGGCGTGGAGCTGGCCGACAGCATCGTGCTCAATCCGCACAAGTGGCTCGGCGCGCCGGTCGAATGTTCCGCCCATTTTGTCCGGTCGCCGGAGACGCTCGTGCGCACGCTGGCGATCCAGCCCGAATATCTCAAGACCTATGGCGCGGACGGCATCGTGAATTTCAGTGAGTGGTCGGTCACACTCGGCCGCCGGTTTCGCGCCCTCAAGGTCTGGTTCCTGCTGCGCGCCTACGGTCTGGAAGGGTTGCGCCGGCGCATCCGCAACCATGTCCGCTGGACCGAAGACCTGGCCGCGCGGCTGGCGGCCGAACCCGGCTTCGAGATCGTCACGCCGCCGGTCCTGTCGCTATTTTCCTTTCGCTATGCGCCTGACAGCGTCCCGGAAGATGCGCTGGACGGCCTCAACCTGCGGCTGGTCAACGCCATCAATGACGACGGCAGGATTTACCTGACCCAGACCGTTCACGACGGCCGGGTGGCGATCCGATTCGTTGCCGGGCAATTCGACGCCGCGGAAGAGGATATCGCTGGCGCGTTTGAGGCAATCAGGGGGGTTGCGGAATTACTGCCGACCTGATTGCTTGGCGCCTCATCTGCAATTCCGACGAGATCGCGCCATGTCCGACCCGATTACCCTCTATTTCGATATCCCCTCCGCTCATACCTATCTGGGCGTCGAAGAGTTGCAAAAGGTTGCGGCCAGACACGGCCGGGAGATCGACTGGGTGCCTATCTCCCTGATGGCGGTCTGGAAGATCCACGACTACATGCCGATCGGCAACCCGATCGCCAAGGGCCGCTACATCAAGAAGGATTTCACCCGCACCGCCGGCCTGCTCGGCCTGCCGCTCAACATTCCCAAATCCTTTCCGAGGGGCGATCTCAGCCAGGCGCGCCACCTGATCTGGCGCATCCGGGGAAAGAACCTCGAGCAGGCCAATCGCTTGTCCCTCGCGCTGATGCGGGGCTACTGGGCCGAAGGAGCGGAACTGACGGAGCCGCGCGTGCTCAAAAAGGCTGCGTCTTCAGTAGGAGTCTCGGCCGCCGATGTCGAGGCGGCTGCGGACGATGAAGCGGCCGCCGAAGCCTGCGCCGCGGCAAGCCGGGAAGCCGCCGAAGCCGGCGTTTTCGGCACGCCCTATATGGTCGCCGACGGCGAGCCTTTCTGGGGCCACGACCGTATTCGGTACCTCGACATGTGGCTCAACTCCAAATCTTAGGGCGGCGACGTGAGCGAACGGAAACCTGCCTGCATCGTCATCGGCGTCGGCCCCGGCACGGGCGAGGCACTGGTCCGGCGGTTCGCCCAGGGCGGCTATGCCGTGGCCATGATTGCGCGCAAGGCCGCGCGCCTGGAACGGATTGCCGGCGATGTCGCCGACAGCCGCGCCTATCCCTGCGACGTTACCGATCATGACGCGCTGCGGGTCACGCTGAAGCGGATCGTCGCCGATCTCGGCGTGCCGAAGGTGGTCATCTACAACGGTGCCGCTGCGGTCTTTGCGGCCTACGACGAAATCGATATCGCCCAGTTCGAACGCACCTTCAGGGTCAATGTTTCCTCGTTGCTGGTCGTCGCGCAGGAACTGGTGCCGGCTATGGTGGAGCGTGGCGATGCCGCGCTGCTGGTGACCGGCAATACAGGCGCCTGGCGCGGCAAGCCGCATTTCACGGGTTTTGCGCCGACCAAGGCGGGGCAGCGCATCCTGGCCGAAGCGCTGGCGCGGACCTTGGGGGCCAGCGGGCTCCACATCGCCCATATCACCATCGACGCAATGATCGATATCCCATGGGTGCGCGAGCGGATGGGCGAGGGCCGGACGGATGAAGACTACGCCAGGCCGGCGGATATAGCCGGCGAGATGTTCCACATCGCTCACCAGCCGCGCAGCACCTGGAGCTTCAACGTCGAAATCCGCCCGCACCGGGAACCGTGGTAGACAAGACGGAGGCGCTGCTGCGTCGAGCGCGCCTTACCCCTGTCGCCATACTTTTGCCATCCGTTTGCTGCGAATAGCGTCATGCGTTGGATCGTCGAAATTTTGGCCGTTCCGGTCTTGCTGCTTGCCGCTTCGGCGCCCGGAGGCGCGGACGAAGGCGCGACGGCGTCCGACATCTCTGCCCGCCACGCCATCGCCATGCACGGCGCGCCGAAATACAAGGCCGGCTTCCGGCATTTCGACTATGTCAACCCGACGGCGCCGAAAGGCGGGAACCTGTGGCTGGCGACCCAAGGCACGTTCGACAGCCTGAACCCCTATATCGTCAAGGGTACGGCGGCCAGCGGTGCCGGGCTGATCTACGACACGCTGATGAAGCGGGCGGACGACGAAGCCTTTACGCTCTATCCGCTGCTCGCAGAAAGCATCCGCTACCCGAAAAATCGGTCCTGGGTCGAGTTCACGCTCAACCCCAAGGCGCGCTGGCACGATGGCAAACCGGTTACCGTGGCGGATGTGATCTTCTCCCTGAACATCCTGCGCACGCAGGGGCGGCCCTTCTATCGCTACTATTTTCGCGACATCGTCAGGGTGGAGAAAACCGGGCCGCGTTCGGTGAAATTCATATTTCGCGGCGGGACGAACCGGGAATTGCCGCTGATTGTCGCCGGCGACCTCAACATCCTGCCCAAACATTATTGGGCGAAGCGGGACTTCGCGAAATATTCCCTCGAGCCGCCGCTGGGCAGCGGACCCTACCGGATGGGCAAGCTGTCGCCCGGCCGCCGGATCGAATATGTCCGGGTCACGGATTACTGGGGCAAGGATGTACCGGCCAATGTCGGCCACCACAATTTCGACCTGATCCGGTACGAATATTTCTTCGACGTATCGGTGATGCGCGAGGCGCTGAAGGCCGGGCAGTTCGATTATCGCGCCGAGAACACCGCCTCGGCCTGGGCGCGCGCCTACGATATCGCCGCCAAACGCGAAGGGCTGCTGATCCAGAAGAAATTCCCGAACGGCCAGCCGAGCGGCATGCAGGCCTTCATCTACAACATGCGCAATCCGCTGTTCGCGGACTGGCGGGTTCGCCGGGCGCTGGCCTACGCGTTCGATTTCGAATGGACCAACCGCAACCTGTTTTTCGGACAGTATCGGCGCACCCGCAGCTTCTTCGACAATTCCGAGCTTGCCTCCCGCCCGGGCCGGCCCCGGGGCGCAGTGCTGGCGCTCCTGCAGGATCTGAAACGGCGCTATCCCGGCGCGGTGCCGGACCGGGTGTTCACTACGCCCTATACGCTGCCCGTCTACAAGAACAGCAATATCCGCCCCGGCCTGCGCGAAGCTTTCAGGCTGCTGAAAGAGGCCGGCTGGGTCGTCCGCGATTTCCGCCTGGTCAACGCAAAGACCGGCCGGCCATTCCAGTTTACCATCCTGCTGCGGTCCCCGGCGTTCGAACGGATCGTCCTGCCGGTCCGGCGCAACCTGAAACGGCTCGGCATCGACATGCGCATCCGGCTGGTCGATTTCTCCCAGTATGTGAACCGGGTGCGCAAGTTCGATTTCGATGTCGTCGTTCTCGGCTGGGGCCAGTCGTTGTCGCCCGGTAACGAGCAGCGCGGCTTCTGGACGACGGCCGCCGCCAAACGGCCGGCCAGCAACAATTGGAGCGGCCTGCAAAACCGCGCAGTCGACGATCTGGTGGAGCAGTTGATCGCCGCCCCCGACCGGAAGCAACTCGTGCTGCGGACCCGGGCGCTGGACCGGCTGCTGCTCAGCCTGCATCTCGGAATCCCGAACTGGCACACTCCGTTCGAGCGCATCGTTTTCTGGGACAAGTTCGGCTATCCGGACAAACCGACGATCAGCGGCACCGATATCATGACCTGGTGGTTCGACCCGGCGAAAGCGTCCCGGCTGCGCGGCCGGATCGCGAGCCTGAAATAGCGGCGGTCCGGGGCGAGAGATGCTGGCCTATATCGTCCGCCGCCTGCTGCTGATCATCCCGACCCTGTTCGGGATCATGGTGATCAATTTCGTCATCATCAACATGGCGCCGGGCGGGCCGATCGAACAGCTGATCTCGAACCTGCGCCAGGGCGGCGATCAGGTAGCAGAGCGGACCGGCTCTTCGCGCGGGCAAGAGGCCGGCATCGGCCAGCAGACGCAACGAGGGACGCAACAGGGCGCCCAATCGCGCGCCGGCCGCGGGCTGGATCCGGAACTGCTTGAGAAGCTGCGGAAGCAGCTCAACCTCGACAAGCCGCCGCATGAGCGTTTTCTTCTGATGATCGGCAGCTATGCAACCTTCGATTTCGGCCAGAGCTTCTTCAAGAACCGGCCCGTGATCGATCTGGTGCTCGAGAAGATGCCGGTCTCCGTTTCGCTGGGCCTGTGGACGACGCTCATCATCTATCTGGTCTGCATCCCGCTCGGCATCGGCAAGGCGGTGCGCGACGGATCGGCCTTCGATGTGTGGACCAGCGGCGTTGTCGTCGTCGCCAACGCAATTCCCGGTTTCCTGTTCGCGATCCTGCTGGTCATCCTTTTCGCGACCGGCGCGGTCGTCCAGTGGTTCCCGCTGAAGGGGCTGGTATCGGAGAACTTCAGCCAGCTATCGACAGTCGAACAGGTGCTCGACTATCTGTGGCACATCGCGCTGCCGGTGCTGGCGCTGGTGATCGGCGGCTTCGCCGCGCTCACGCTGCTCACCAAGAACAGCTTCCTGGAAGAGATCAACAAGCAGTATGTCGTAACCGCGCGGGCCAAGGGCATGGGCGAGCGGCGGGTGCTGTACGGCCATGTGTTCCGCAATGCGATGTTGATCGTGATTGCCGGGTTCCCGGGCGCCTTCATCGGCATCCTGTTTACCGGCTCGCTGTTGATCGAGGTCATCTTCAATCTGGACGGGCTCGGCCTGCTGGGCTTCGAGGCGATCGTCAACCGCGACTACCCGGTCGTTTTCGCCACCCTGTTCTTCTTCTCGCTGATCGGCCTGCTCGTGAAGCTGATCACCGACCTCACCTATATCTGGGTCGATCCCCGGATCGATTTCGAGGCCCGCCAGGCATGAGCGTCGCGGCGGCCCGGAGGGACAGGTTCCTGTGGTGGCGCGTTACGCCGGTTACGGCGCGGCGCATCGCCAATTTTACCGCCAACCGGCGGGGCTACTGGTCCCTCTGGATATTCGCCATTCTCTTCGTGCTCAGCCTGTTCGCCGAACTGATCGCCAACGACCGGCCGATCGTCGTCTGGTACGATGGCGGGCTCCATCTGCCGTCGATCCACCGCTATGCCGAAACCACGTTCGGCGGCGAGTTCGAAACGGAAGCCGACTACACCGACCGTTTCGTGCAGAAAAAGATCGGCGAAAAGGGCTGGATGGTCTGGCCGCTCATCCCCTACCGATACGATTCCCAGGTCATCGGCCTGCCCGATCCGTCGCCGACGCCGCCATCGTCCGCCAACCTGCTGGGGACGGACGATCAGGCGCGCGACGTGCTGGCGCGGGTGATCTACGGGTTCCGGCTTTCCGTCCTGTTCGGCCTCGTTCTGACGCTGCTCAGCACCGTGATTGGAGTCGCGATGGGGGCGGTGCAGGGCTATTTCGGCGGCTGGACCGACCTGTCGCTGCAACGCTTCATCGAAATCTGGGAATCCGTCCCGATCCTCTATCTGCTGATCATCCTGTCCGCCATCATCGAGCCGAACTTCTGGTGGCTGCTGATTATCCTGCTGCTGTTCAGCTGGATGGCGCTGGTCGGCGTCGTGCGGGCGGAATTCCTGCGGGCGCGCAATTTCGACTATGTCCGGGCGGCCCGGGCGCTGGGCGCGAGCGACGTCACCATCATGTTCAAGCATGTGCTGCCCAACGCGATGGTCGCGACGCTCACCTTCATGCCCTTCATCCTGTCCGGTTCGATCGTCGCACTGACATCGCTCGACTTCCTGGGCTACGGCCTGCCGCCCGGTTCGCCGTCCCTGGGCGAATTGTTGAAGCAGGGCCGGTCGAACCTCGAAGCGCCCTGGCTCGGCGTTACGGCGTTTTTCGTTCTGGGCATTCTGCTGAGCCTGCTGGTGTTTATCGGCGAGGCAGTGCGCGATGCGTTCGACCCGCGCAGAGGCGTTGCCGCCGCCACCCCGCCGCCGGAGCAGGATCCGGACTCGGCGGCTGCCAGGTCTGACGTTTACGGGGCTGCCGACGCCGGCCTCGCGGCGGCAGGACGCACGACATGAACGCCGAACGCCTGCTCGACGTTGACCACCTGAAAGTCGACTTCAGCACGCAAGACGGTCCGCTCCATGCCGTCAAGGGCGTGTCCTTTCACGTCGACAAGGGCGAGACCCTTGCGATCGTCGGCGAGAGCGGCTCCGGCAAGTCGGTTTCGGCGCTGTCTGTCCTCCAGCTCCTGCCCTATCCGCAGGCACGCCATCCGGCCGGCAGCATCAGGTTCCGCGGCGAAGAACTGATGGGTGCCACGAAACCGGTCTTGCGCAAAATCCGCGGCAACCGGATTTCGATGATTTTCCAGGAGCCGTTGACGGCGCTCAACCCGCTGCACACGGTCGAAAAGCAGATCGGGGAAATCCTGCGCATCCATAAGGGAATGATGAAAGACGCCGCCCGCAAGCAGGTGCTGGAACTGCTGGAAAAGGTCGGCATCAAGGAAGCGGAGAGGCGGCTCGGCTCCTTCCCGCACGAACTCTCGGGCGGCCAGCGCCAGCGGGTGATGATCGCCATGGCGCTGGCCAACGAGCCCGATCTGCTGATCGCCGACGAACCGACCACTGCCGTCGATGTCACGATCCAGGCGACGATCCTCCAGCTCCTGAAGGACCTCCAGAAGGACATGGGTCTGGGCATCCTGTTCATTACCCACGATCTGGGCGTTGTCGAAAATTTCGCCGACCGGGTTGCCGTGATGCGCCTCGGCGAGATTGTGGAGGAAGGAACGGTCGCCGGGGTCTTCGGCCGGCCGCAGCACGAATACACCCGGCGCCTGCTGGCTTCGGAGCCCGAAGGCACGCCGCCGGAAGTACCGGATGACGCTGCCGAAATGCTTGCCGCGGAAGGCTTCCGGGTCTGGTACCCGATCAAGGCCGGCGTCTTTCGGCGGACGGTCGACCACATCAAGGCAGTCGACGATGTATCCTTGTGCGTCCGCGCCGGCGAAACCGTCGGCGTCGTCGGCGAAAGCGGCTCGGGCAAGTCGTCCCTCGGTCTCGGCCTGCTGCGCCTGATCTCCAGCCGCGGTCCCATCGTCTATCAGGGGCAGGATATCCAGGGCCTGGGATGGAAGGCGCTGCGCCCGTTGCGGCGCGAGATGCAGATTGTGTTCCAGGATCCGTTCGGCAGCCTCAGCCCGCGGCTGTCGGTCGGCGAGATTGTCGAGGAAGGGCTCAAGATTCACCGCTTGGGTAGTCCCGAGGAGCGCGAAAAGGCGGTCGTCGACGCCCTGGCCGAGACCGGACTCGATCCGGACACCCGTCACCGCTACCCGCACGAATTCTCCGGCGGCCAGCGCCAGCGCGTGTCGATTGCCCGTGCCATCGTGCTCAAACCGAAGGTCGTGGTTCTGGACGAGCCGACTTCCGCCCTCGACCGTTCCGTCCAGAGCCAGATCATCGATCTGCTGCACCAGCTCCAGCGCGACCACGACCTCGCCTATCTGTTCATCAGCCACGATCTCAAGGTCGTCCGGGCGATGAGCCACCATGTCATCGTCATGCGCGACGGCAAGGTGGTGGAGCAGGGCCCGGCGGCGCAGGTGCTCGACAATCCGCAGGCGGCCTATACAAGGGCGCTCATGGATGCAGCCTTCGACTTCAAAGCCGACGAAACGGGCATCGTCGCGGCATGAAGGCGCGCGGCGGGACACGGCAACGGACAATTCGGCGATGACACTTTTGGTAGCGTCCTCCTGGGCCGATATGGACCCCTATTTCGCCAAATGGCGCGACATGCTGAGCCGGCAGCAGGGCGGGATCGACGTGCGCCTGTATCCGGACGAACTCGGCGATGTCGAAGACATTACCGCCGCCCTGGTCTGGGATCCGCCGCCGGGCCTGCTCCTCGCCCTGCCGCACTTGAAGCTGATCCAGTCGCTGGGCATGGGCGTCGACCACATCTTCAAGCATAGCGACCTGCCGGCCGGTGTGCCGGTGGCGCGGATCGTCGACCCGGATCTCGTCGCCCGGATGAGCGAATATTGCGTCCACAGCGTGCTGCACTATCATCGCGAGGCGGACCGCTACGATCGCGACCAGGCCGAACGGCGCTGGAACCCGATTCCCTATCCGGCCGCCAGCACCCGCCGGGTCGGCGTCATGGGCGTGGGCGAGATCGGTGCGGACACCGCGCGCAAGCTGAAGCTGCTGGACTTCGACGTCGCCGGCTGGAGCCGCTCGCCGAAGGACATTCCCGGCGTGGTGGGCTTCCATGGCGCAGAGGGGTTCGGCGAATTCATGGCGCGCTCGGAGATTATCGTCTGCCTGCTGCCGCTGACCGCTGAGACGGAGGGCATCCTCGGTGCCCGGGCCTTCGATCCGATGCCGCGCGGCGGGGTCATCATCAATGCAGCGCGCGGCGGCCATGTCGTCGACGCAGATCTGATTGCCGCGCTGGATTCCGGCAAACTGGGTTTTGCCAAGCTGGATGTGTTCCGGGAAGAGCCGTTGCCGAAGGACCATTCCTTCTGGGCCCATCCGAAAATCCGCATCACGCCGCACAATGCCGGCATCACGAACCCGGTCACGGCGGCGGCGCAGGTCGCGGAAAACTATTGGCGGGTGCAGCGCGGCGAGGCGCCGAACAACATCGTCGATCCGGCGCGCGGCTATTGACAGGCCGTAAAAGGCCAGCCGTCAGGCGAAACGCCCTTCGATCGCGGCGAACAGGGCGCGCAGGGCCAGCGCTTCGCCGCCCTTCGGCCGGCCGGGCCGGGCGGTCATGTTCCACCCCATGGTGTCGATATGGGCCCAGCGGGCCGCACCGCCGACAAACTGCTGGAGGAACAGGGCCGCAGTAATCGCGCCGCCGAACGGGCTTTCCGGGGCGTTGGTGATGTCCCCGGCCTCGCCGTCGATCATCTTGCGATAACCCGGCCACAGCGGCAGCCGCCACAGTGGGTCGTCCATTGACTCGCCATGGGTCAGGATATCCTGCGCCAGCCCGTCATCGTTGCAGAACAGGGCCGGCAGTTCCGGCCCCAATGCCACCCGCGCCGCGCCGGTCAGCGTCGCGATATCCAGCAGCAGGTCCGGCTCCTCGCTCGCCGCCTCGGCCAGTGCGTCGCACAGGATAACCCGGCCCTCCGCATCGGTATGGCCGATTTCCACGGTCAGGCCCTTGCGCGTCCTAATCACGTCCATGGGTCGATAGGCGTTGCCGGCGATGGCGTTCTCGACTGCCGGAATCAGCAGGCGCAGGCGCACCGGCAAGTCGAGGGCCATGATCATGCCGGCGAGGCCCAGCACCGTGGCGCCGCCGCCCATATCCTTCTTCATCAGCTTCATGCCGGGTGCCGGCTTGACGTCCAGGCCGCCGCTGTCGAAACACACGCCCTTGCCGACCAGCGTAACCTTCGGACGGTCCGGATCGCCCCAGGTGAGGTCGATCAGGCGCGGCGCATCCGCAGCGGCCCGGCCAACGGCATGGATGGCGGGGTAATTTTGCTTCAGCAGATCTTCGCCCACTGCGATGCGGATCTCAGCCCCGTATCGTTCGGCGACAGCCTGGGCGGCGGCGGCCAGATCGCTCGGCTTCATGTCTTCGGCCGGCGTGTTGATCAGGTCCCGCGCGAGATAGATCGCTTCGACCGTCGCGATCAGGCGTTCGCGGTCGATACCGCCCGGCAAGCCGAGGATCGGACGCCTTTTCCGCTCTGCGGTCTTGTACCGGTCGAACCGATAGGCGCCGAGCATCCATCCCAGCGCGGCCTGCGCCGGATCGGCGCCGGACTTGAGCACATAATCCGCCGCCGGCAATTGCTCCGGCAGCGCCGCGACGCGCCAGAGGTCGGGAGTTTCCCTGTCGCGGCCGCAGAGGATGCGGCCCACCTTGCCGTCGGCACCGGGGACCGGACAGAAAGAGCCGGCTTTCGCCTCGAACCCCGTCGATTGTACCCAAGCGCCGATTTCCGGTGGCTGCCCGGCGAGCCAGGTCTTCAGCCCTGTTTCGTCGAACACGGAAATGGGCACCGCATCCGTGGCGGCTTCCGGCGCGGTCTGCGTAGCGGCGTCGAACGAGGTCTCCATGGCGCGGTTCTATAGCCGGCGTTTGCCCGGTGCGGTAGCCCCAAGGCTCGCCGCAGCGACGGCCCGGTCCCGTCAGACGCTGAGCGCGGCGCTGGCGACCGATACGGCGCGGCGGACCATAGCCCCGTCGGCGCCGCCGCGGATCATGACGAACATGCCGAGGTAAGCGGCCAGCGTGAAATCGGCCAGGATCGCCGCCGCCTCGGCGGTGCGGGCATCGCTCTTCAACCGGTCGAGAAAAGCCTGGCGCAGCGGGGCCATGTTGGCGCTGACCCGCGCGGCAATCTCCGGATTATGGAGCGCCTGGTCCGCAGCCGCATTACACAGGAAGCAACCGTTGCGGTAGGCGCCGGATTCGACCTGCGAAGCGATCATTTTCAGGAAGCCGGCGACCGCTTCCGCGCCGCGGCATTCCTGCCGTTCGATCCACGCAGTCGCGGCGGCGACCTCGTTTTCGCCGTACCGGTCCAGAGTCTTCAGATAGAGCGAATGTTTGTCGCCGAACGCGTTGTACAGGCTGCCGGTCTTCAGCCCGGTGGCCGCTGCCAGCTCACTGATCGACGACCCCTCATAGCCTTTCGCCCAGAAGACAACCTTTGCCTTGTCCAGCACTTCGTCGGAATCGAAACCGCGCGGTCGAGCCATGCGCGCCCTCCGATATAGTTTTTTATCGTTCGATCATATTGGAAAACAGAAGGAAAAGAAAGGTTTGACCGATCCGGGCTTCCGGAAATGCCGTAGGGGAAGGTCTCAGACCCTCCCCTACCGGCATCCCGGCTGCGCCGGAGAAAACTACAGGGCCGCGATGATCGCTTCGGCTCGCGAAACGTCGAAGGCGCCGGGCTGTTCGACATTCAAGGTCGAAATCGTCCCGTTGTCGGCGACCAGGGCATAGCGCTGGCTGCGGGTGCCGAGCCCGAAGCCCGAACCGTCCATTTCCAGCCCCATGGCCTTGGTGAAGTCGCCATTGCCGTCGGCCAGCATGGTCACGTCGTTGCCGGCATTCTGCGATTTGCCCCAGGCGTCCATCACGAACGCATCGTTGACAGAGATGCAGACGATTTCGTCAACGCCCTTGCCTTTCAAATCCGCTGCGTTCTCGACGAAACCCGGCAGGTGCTTGGCAGAGCAGGTGGGGGTGAACGCACCCGGTACGGCAAACATCACCACTTTCTTGCCGGCGAAATATTCGGCCGTATCGACTTCCGACATGCCGTCGGCCGTCATGGTCTTGATCTTTGCGGACGGAATCTTGTCTCCAACACTGACAGTCATGCCAAACCCTCTCTTTGTTCGGTGGTATCGACGATGTGAGATTTCGGAGGACGGGCGCGCCGGCCCGGCGACACCGGGTTGATCACGCCTCCAACATAGGCAAGGGCAGTCGCAATTCCACGCGTCCCGCCGCCGCGCCCAGCCGGGCGGACAGGGCCGGGCAGACCGTGCTGTGGCGAAAAATCCGGGCTAGTGCCGGACGACCGGATCTACCGGAACCCGCGACGCCAGCCCCAGCAGGCCTTCCAGTTGTGCTGCGGCGGCGAGCAGGGCTGCCTCGCCGCGATGCCGCCCGACGAGTTGCAGCCCCACCGGCAATCCATCTTCGGTAAAGCCGCACGGCAGCGACAGCGCCGGCAACCCGGTCAAAGTGATCGAGAAGGTGATCGCGATCCAGTCGATGTAGCTCTCCATCTTCCGGCCGTCGATTTCCTCGACATAAGTCCGTTCCACCGGATAGGGCCGGGCCTGCATGACCGGACAGGCCAGAATGTCGTAGTCGCCCATGAAGGCGGCAACCCGGTGGTAGAGCGCCGTCCGTTCGCGCTCGGCCCGGCCGATCTCGTCGGCCGTCAGCGCGAGGCCCTTTTCTATATTCCAGATCACGTCCGCCTTCAGCTTGTCGCGGTGCACGCTCAGCAGCGGCGCTGCGCGTCCGGCGAAGAAGGCCGCGCGCAAGGTCTGGAAACAGTCGTAGGCGCCGGCGAAATCCGGGCAGGCTTCTACGACGATGGCGCCCAGACTGCTGAACCCCGCGACCGCTTCGGCGCAGACGGCCTTGAGTTCGGGATCGACCACCGTCGTCCCCAGGTCGGGCGTCCAGGCGATCCGCAGCCTTCCGGGCGCCTCGCGCCCCGCCTCGACGAAGGACGCGACCGGCGGCGTGAAGCTGCGCGGATCGCGCGGATCGATCCCGGCCATCGCGTCCAGCATCAAGGCGACATCGGCCACCGTCCGCGCCATCGGCCCTTCAACGCCCAGCCCCTGGAAAGTCAACAGGTCGGGCCCGGTCGGAACCAGGCCCGGGCTCGGCCTCAACCCGACGACCGCATTGAAGCCGGCCGGTGTCCGCAGGCTGCCGCCCAGATCGGACCCGTGGGCCAGCCACGCGGTTCCGGTGGCCAGCGCCACGGCCGAGCCGCCGGAAGAGCCGGCGGCGCTCATCCGCGTGTCCCACGGGTTACGGGTAATGCCGAATACCGGATTGAACGTGTTTGCCCCGGCGCCGAATTCCGGCGTGTTGGACTTGGCATAGACAACGCCGCCGCGCGCCTCGAGGCGCTCGACGACATAGTCCGAATGTCCCGGCACATTTTCGGCGAAAATGGGCGAACCGAAGGTGGTGCGCACGCCCTTGACCGGCGCCAGATCCTTGATCGCGACCGGCAGGCCGGCAAGGACGCTGTCCCGGTCCACCCGCTCGGCGGCGGCCGTCGCCCGATCCCAGCACACTGTCGGCAAGGCGTTTACCGCCCCGTCCACGGCCGCGATGCGCGCGCGCAGGATGTCGAGAAGCTCGACGGGCGAAACCGCGCCGGCTTTCAGCAGTGCGACCGCCTCCGTCGCGGTCTTCTTCCAAAGATCGCTCATCGTGCCCTTCCGGTCGGATTATTTCGGTCAGCCGCTTTTCCGGCGCAGCGACTTCGGCTTGTAGCTCCGCGGCTTCTTCAAAGGCGTGCCGAAAATCTCGTGCCGGATCCTGTCGCCCGGCCCGATGCCCAATTTCTGCGCCGTACCGTGCAGGATTTCCAGAACGGCCCGGACCGGCCCTTCCGACCGGACGATCCTGAGAGAGAAGGGTTCGCCAAAACCGATACTTTCGATCGTGCCGTCGGCCTTGACGAACAGGATGTCCAGAGGGATCTCGGTATTCTTCATCCAAATCCGTGCGAGGACCGGGCCGCCGAAATCGAACAGCATGCCCTTCCACGGATCGAGTTTCTTGCGGAACATCAGGCCCTGCGCCATCTGCGGCCCGGAAATGGCCTGCTGGACACGCCACTTATAGCGCTTCTTGTCCGTCACGACTTCGATGGTGGTGACGTCGAAAACCAGGCGTGACTGGGCAGGAGCCGCCGTTCCCGACGCCAGAAAAAGCAGGCCGGCAAGCGCCAGAGCCAACGAAGATTTCATACCGCGCTCCTTCGACACTGCGCGATTGTACCGGTGGGATCGCGGCGAATCCAAGGCGCGTCCCTTGCTGTGGCATTATTGCAACACTGGTCTCTTGTGCACGGCCGGCGGGCGAACCACATAGCCGTCGGGGTGCTGCTGTAGCAGGTCCCGCTCTGCCTGTCCCGCCGCTATCGGGGGACGCTATAGTGGAAGAGAGATGATGGATTTTGAGAACTATACCGAGCGTTCGCGCGGTTTCGTTCAGGCTGCCCAGACGATCGCGCTCCGGGAAAATCACCAGCAGTTCGTCCCCGAACATCTGCTCAAGGCGCTGCTCGACGACAGGGAAGGTCTGGCGGCAAACCTGATTCGTGCGGCCGGCGGCGATCCCGCCCGCGCCTTGCAGGCGACCGACGCCGCTCTCGGCAAACTTGCCCGCGTCCAGGGTGGGCAGGGTCAGGTCTATCTCGGCCCGGAGACGGCGCGGGTATTGGAAAGCGCCCAGAAGTTGGCCGAGAAGGCCGGCGACAGTTTCGTGACGGTCGAGCGCTTGCTGCTGGCGCTGACGATGGCCGCCGGGTCAAAGACCGCCGGCCTGCTCAAGGACTGCGGCGTCACCCCGCAGGGCCTGAACGCGTCGATCAACGATATCCGCAAAGGCCGGACCGCCGACAGTGCGACAGCCGAGAGCACATACGACGCTCTGAAGAAATATGCCCGCGACCTTACGCAGGACGCGCGCGACGGCAAGTTGGACCCCATCATCGGCCGTGACGACGAGATCCGCCGGTCGATGCAGGTCCTTTCGCGCCGGACCAAGAACAATCCGGTTCTGATCGGCGAACCCGGCGTCGGCAAGACGGCGATTGCCGAAGGGCTCGCCCGGCGCATCGTCGAAGGCGACGTCCCCGAGAGCCTGCGCGAAAAGCGGATCATGGCGCTCGACCTCGGCGCCATGGTCGCCGGTTCGAAGTTCCGCGGCGAGTTCGAGGAGCGGCTGAAGGCGGTACTCGGCGAGATCGAAGCCGCCGCCGGCGAAGTGGTCCTGTTCATCGATGAGTTGCACACGCTGGTCGGCGCCGGCGCAGCCGAAGGCTCGATGGATGCCTCCAACATGCTCAAACCGGCGCTCGCCCGAGGCGCGCTGCACTGCGTCGGCGCGACGACTCTCGACGAATACCGCAAGCATGTCGAGAAGGATGCCGCGCTTGCCCGGCGGTTCCAGCCGGTCTTCATCGGCGAGCCGAGCGTGGAGGACACCATCTCCATCCTGCGCGGCCTGAAGGAAAAATACGAACTGCATCATGGCGTCCGCATCGCCGATTCAGCACTGGTCTCGGCCGCTACGCTGTCCAAACGCTACATCACCGACCGCTTCCTGCCCGACAAGGCCATCGACCTGATGGACGAGGCGGCGGCGCGCCTGCGCATGGAAGTCGATTCCAAGCCCTACGAGGTCGACGAGCTCGACCGACGCATCATCCAGCTCAAGATCGAGCAGGAGGCCTTGAAGAAGGAGAGCGACGACGGCTCCCGGAAACGGCTCGAAAAGCTGTCCGGCGAACTTGACGGGCTGGAGAAGAAGAGCGCCGACCTGACCGCGATCTGGCAGGCCGAGAAAGAAAAGATCGCCGACTCCCAGAAGATCAAGGAAGCGCTGGACCAGGCCAGAATCGAACTGGAGCAGGCGCAGCGGACGGGCGACCTCGCCCGGGCGTCCGAGATCAAATACGGCCGCATTCCGGAACTCGAAGCCGGGCTGCGCGACCGCGACGAGGCCGAAAACCGGATGCTCAACGAAGAGGTCGGCGCCGAAGCCATCGCCGCCGTCGTGTCGCGCTGGACCGGCATCCCGGTCGACAAGATGCTGGAGGGCGAGCGCGAAAAACTGCTGAAGATGGAAGCGGCGATCCGGACCCGCGTGATCGGCCAGGACGAGGCGGTCCGGGCCGTCGCCAACGCCGTGCGGCGGGCTCGCGCCGGCCTGCAGGATCCGGAACGGCCGATCGGCAGCTTCCTGTTCCTCGGGCCGACCGGCGTCGGCAAGACGGAGTTGACCCGGGCGCTCGCCGGATTCCTGTTCGACGACGAGCACGCGATGGTGCGCATCGATATGTCAGAATACATGGAGAAGCACGCTGTTTCCCGCCTGATCGGCGCGCCGCCCGGCTATGTCGGCTACGAGGAAGGCGGCGCGCTCACCGAGGCCGTGCGGCGGCGGCCCTACCAGGTCGTGCTGTTCGATGAGGTCGAGAAAGCCCATCCGGACGTCTTCAATGTCCTGCTCCAGGTGCTGGACGATGGCCGGCTGACCGATGGCCAGGGCCGCACGGTCGATTTCCGCAACGTCGTGATCGTCATGACCTCGAACCTGGGCGGCGAATTGCTGGCCGCCCTGACTCCGGGCCAGTCGGTCGACGCCGCGCGGAGCCAGGTGATGGACGTCGTGCGGGCCAGCTTCCGCCCGGAATTCCTCAACCGGCTCGACGAAATCCTGCTGTTCGATCGGCTGAGCCGCGAACACATGGCCGCGATCGTCGGGATCCAGCTCGGCCGCTTGCGCAAACTGCTGGCGGACCGGCG
The DNA here is from genome assembly GCA_965249845.1 of Alphaproteobacteria bacterium. GTDB lineage: Bacteria > Pseudomonadota > Alphaproteobacteria > Bin65 > Bin65 > Bin65. The sequence goes on along the minus strand of CBDFNA010000003.1, from coordinate 1,360,051 downwards.
TATCGCGATCGACCTCGACGAGCGCGCGATCGCCTGGCTGGGCAATGCCGGATACGATCCCGCCTTCGGCGCCCGGCCGCTCAAGCGAGTCATTCAGAAGAACCTGCAGGATCCGTTGGCGGCGCAGATCCTGGAAGGCAGGATCGCCGACGGCGCCACGGTCAAGGTGACCGTCGATAACGGCGCCCTCGCGATCGACGGCGAAGCGGTGGCGGCGGAAGATGCAGTCTTCACCGCCCATCCCAGCGATCCGGCTGAAGGGGCCGAAGCCGAGCGGGTGGTCCACTGATCGCCCGGCGCGGCGAGCGGATTTCGCGGAGGATAGATGGCTGAACGCGACGGCCTCATTGCCGGTGCCGACGGCATATGGCGCTGCTGGTGGTGCGGCGACGACGGGCTGTACCGGGACTATCACGACCGGGAATGGGGCCGGCCGGTCGCCGGCGATATCCGCCTGTTCGAGAAAGTCTGCCTTGAGGGGTTCCAGTCCGGCCTGTCCTGGTTGACCATCCTGCGCAAGCGCGAGAACTTCCGCGCCGCCTTCGACGGGTTCGATTTCCGCACGGTCGCGACTTATGGCTCGGCGGATGTCGAGCGGCTGCTGGGCAACGCGGGCATTATCCGCCATCGCGGCAAAATCGAGGCGACGATCGACAACGCTAACCGGGCGCTCGAACTGGCCGGGGAAGCCGGCTCGCTCGCGGCATACTTCTGGCGCTTCGAGACACCGGCGGCAGACAGGCCCGGCCGGCTGGACAGGGCGGCGCTCGCAACCCTCGCCCAGACCGAACGGTCGAGGGCGCTCAGCAAGGATCTGAAAAAACGCGGCTGGAAATTCGTCGGGCCGACCACCTGCTACGCCTTCATGCAGGCGATGGGACTGGTCAACGACCATCTGGAAGGGTGTGCCTTCCGCGCGGACGTCGAGGCCGCACGCACGGCCTTCGTCCGGCCGGTATAGGACCGAATTCCCTTGTTATGTAATGATCGTTCATTTATGATATGCCGCTCAAACTGCGGAATTCCACCATTATCCGGTCCGACGCAAATTAAACAGACCTGTCTGTTCAACGTCTTTTTTTGCGCTTGCGTCCTCGACCGCGCCGCGTCGGACGCCTGCCCCGGACCCGGTCCGCCGGATCGGGGGTTGGCGCTCCGGGACGAACCGGGCGAACGGAACGAACAGGAAAGACGCCCGCGGGCCGCCTCAGGCGCACGTCGGGCGTTGACGGACCCGATATAGGGTGCGGGAAGCGGCCCGTCAAGGAAATAAAACAAGAGAAAACGGAATAAATGTCAATCGCCGGTTCCGACGCCCCCGGATCGGGATTCCCTCTCGCGCCGGCAATGCGCGCCGCCCGGCGAGCGTCGGATCGCAACGGCCGCCTGTCACGGGCCGAGACCGCGACATCCAGGCAATCTGCCTCCTCACGGCGTAACGAGGCACGCGGCCTCGCACAGGAGGACAGCGGAGTATTGCCGATCTCCCGTGCTCGCTCGACACAGGCCAGGATCGGGCAAATCAACGTTGGCCCGGTATGGACGCCCGGAGAAAGACGGCGAAGACGCGCGCTGCGGCCGCACCGGAATTTCCGATTGATATGTGTACCGGTATGCGGTACACACCTTCATGATCCGACGGATTCGCCATCGCGGCCTGAAGCGCATGTACGAGCGTGGCGATCCGAGCCGAGTGGGTCCCGACATGGCGGACCGCGTAGCGCTCGCCTTGGCGGATCTTGACGATGCCCGCAAGCCCTCGGACCTCGACCTGCCCGGATACCGGCTTCACCCGCTGAAGGGCGACCTGAAAGGGTACTGGAGCCTCTCGATTTCCGGCAACTGGCGGGTGATCTTCCGTTTCGAAGATGGCGATGTCTGCGACGTCGACCCGGTCGATTACCATTAGGGTCGATTACCATTAGCAGGAAGCGGCAACATGACGATGAGCAATCCCCCGCATCCCGGGCGCAGCATCCGGGAGAACTGCCTGGAGCCGCTCGGTCTGAACGTAACCGAAGCGGCAAAGGTACTGGGTGTGGCCCGTCACACCCTCTCGCGGGTGCTTAACGGGCACGCAGCCATCTCCCCGGAGATGGCTATTCGGCTGGAGAAGGCAGGCTGGTCCAATGCGGAGTTCTGGCTACGCCGGCAGACCACCTACGATCTCGTGCAAGCCCGCAAGGAAGAACACCGAATCAACGTCGGGCGATACAAGCCGCGCCCGGCGTTCTCGACGAATTGAAGGCTAGGACACCGCGCTTTCCGAGCGGCACCCTGCGCAACAAGTACTTCCAGTGGTTCACACCGGATGTCGGCCACCCGAAGCTCAAGGAACACTTGATCGGCGTCATGGCGCTGATGCGGGCCGCACCCAACTGGAACCGCTTCAAAGGCGATCTGAACCGCGCCTTCCCCAAGAAGAACGAGACGATCCCGCTGGCGCTCGACGACAACAGTTAGGACAGGAGATAGCCTAATGAAGGGCGATCATTTCGTGTTGCAACGATGGGAAGAAGACGGTCGATGGCATTGGGAACTGCGCAAAGCCTGCTCCCGTCACGGAGCCATCGCCCGAAGCAGTCAAGGCTATGCCTCACCGTCGGCAGCTAAGCGATCAATTCGATCTGCGTGTGCGGCCTTCGGCGGAGCGTCACTTGGGAAAGGTCGCATCCGGATAGAAGAGTGGAAGAGCCTCCGACCGGCCGCAAGGTGAACGACGCATGAGTCGAATGATGGAGTTGCCGAGCTGGGCGGGTGCCGCGCTTGACGTGTTCTTCTACGCTTTCGTCGTCCCCGGCCTAATTGCCTACGCGGTCTTTGGCGTCGCCTTGCTGGTCAGCCCTGTTGTATTCGCGTTTTGGGGGAAAGCGCATCTTATCGACCGGATTTGGGCCGGTCTCGGCTTCTGCTTGATCGTAGCATTCGCAGCCTTGAAACTTTTGTGACGACCTTAAACTAGGAAATTCCGAATAGTAAACCGCCGCCCGATTCCGCCAGCAAGACACCATCGGCTGTCGGGGCGGGTCGGTTCGCACCGGCCGGGACGGCGGGCAGGGTAAGGCGAAACGGCCGCTCCGCCCGCGCAACGGTTTGCCGATGGCGCGCCGTCGCGCCGGGCCGTATAAATCGGCCCATGCCCGACGAACTTCCTCTCTCTCTCGAGGAGCCGCCGCTCAAGGCGGAGCGGCTGGCGATGCTGCGCGAGCGCGGCGTCGGCCGCCGGATCGAGGTGGTGTCGGACTACCGGCCGGCCGGCGACCAGCCTCAGGCTATTGCCGATCTCACGGAGGGCATTCAGGACGGCGAACGCAGCCAGGTCCTGCTCGGCGTCACCGGCTCGGGCAAGACCTTCACCATGGCGCATGTCATCCTGAACATGCAGCGTCCGGCGCTGATCCTGGCGCCCAACAAGACGCTGGCGGCGCAGATCTATGGCGAGATGAAGGGGTTCTTCCCGAACAACGCGGTCGAATATTTCGTCAGCTATTACGACTACTACCAGCCCGAGGCCTATGTGCCGCGCTCGGACACCTATATCGAGAAGGAATCGAGCATCAACGAGCAGATCAACCGGATGCGCCATTCGGCGACCCGGTCGCTGCTCGAACGGGACGATGTCATCATCGTCGCCTCGGTCTCCTGCATCTACGGTATCGGTTCGATCGAAGCCTATTCGGAGATGATCTCGCGCTTCCAGGAGGGCGACCGGGTCTCGCGCCAGGATATCCTGAAACGGCTCGTCGAACTGCAGTACAAGCGCAACGATACCGATTTCCACCGCGGCACATTCCGGGCCCGGGGCGATACCGTGGAGATATTCCCGGCCCATCTGGAAGACCGGGCCTGGCGTCTCTCGCTGTTCGGCGACGAGATCGAGAGCATCCGGGAATTCGATCCGCTGACCGGCGAGAAGATGGAGCCGCTGGACGATATCGTCGTCTTCGCCAACAGCCACTATGTGACGCCCAAGCCGACGCTGCGCCAGGCCATCGCCAGCATCAAGATCGAACTGAAGCAGCGGCTGGCGGCGTTGAACGCCGAGGGCAAGTTGCTGGAGGCCCAAAGGCTCGAACAGCGCACGACCTACGATCTCGAGATGCTGGCCGCGACCGGCTCCTGCAACGGCATCGAGAACTATTCGCGCTATCTGACCGGCCGCGCGCCCGGCGAGCCGCCGCCGACCCTGTTCGAATACCTGCCCAAGCACGCCATCGTCTTTATCGACGAGAGCCACATCACGGTGCCGCAGCTTCACGGCATGTACAAGGGCGACTTTGCGCGAAAATCGGTCCTCGCGGAATTCGGCTTCCGGCTGCCGTCCTGCATCGATAACCGGCCGCTGAAATTCGAGGAATGGGACGAGATGCGGCCGGAGACCGTGTTCGTATCCGCAACGCCCAGCAATTGGGAACTGGAACAGGCCGGCGGCGTTTTCGCCGACCAGGTGATCCGCCCGACCGGCCTGATCGATCCGGTCGTGGATATCCGGCCGGTCGAGAGCCAGGTCGACGACCTGATCCACGAGGCGAAGGAGAGGGCCGGGCGCGGCGAACGGGTGCTGGTGACCACGCTCACCAAGCGGATGGCCGAGGATCTGACCGAATATCTCCACGAGTCCGGGGTCAAGACCCGCTACATGCATTCCGACGTCGATACGCTGGAGCGGATCGAGATCATCCGCGACCTGCGCCTCGGCGTGTTTGACGTGCTGGTCGGCATCAACCTGCTGCGCGAGGGGCTGGACATTCCCGAGGTGTCGCTGATCGCCATCCTCGACGCCGACAAGGAAGGCTATCTGCGCAGCCGCACCTCATTGATCCAGACCATGGGCCGGGCGGCGCGCAACATCGACGGCCGGGCGATCCTGTATGCCGACAACATGACCGATTCGATGAAGGCGGCGATCGAGGAAACCAACCGGCGGCGCGAGAAACAGCAGACATTCAACGCCGAGAACGGCATCACACCGGAATCGATCCGCAAGGACATCGTCGACATTCTCGAAAGCGTCTACGAGCGCGACCGGGTCACGGTCGGGACCGGCGATGCCGGCAAATCGAACCTGATCGGCCACAATCTCAAGGGCTATCTCGAAGAGCTGGAAACCCGGATGAAGGAGCACGCGGCCAATCTGGAATTCGAGGAGGCGGCCCGGCTGCGTGACGAGTTGCGCCGGCTCGAAGCCGAAGACCTCGGACTCAGCCCGTCCGCCAGCCTCGAAAACCGCGCTCAGCGGGCCAAGGCCCTGCTCGACCGGACCGGTGGCCGGCCCGGCGGTGAGAAACGGACGCCGCAACGCGGGCCGGGCGGGCGCGGACCAGGTAAGCACAGCCGCGGCCGGCGCAAACCGGGCCGCCGGGGGCTGTAGCCGCCCGCAATGGCGTTATCGCGCTTTCCGGGCGCTTGTCGTTTCCGCCTTCCGCCGTCGATCTTTCAGCGCCTCAGTCATACTGGCCCTGGACGTATTTCTGCATTTCCTCGACCTCTCTCGTCGCTTCGGCCAGGCGGTATTTGACGACATCGCCGATCGAGATCATGCCGGCCAGTTTACCGCCGTCCATGACGGGCAGATGGCGGAAGCGCCCCTGGGTCATGATCTCCATGGCCTGCGCGATGGTGGCGCCGGGAACGGTCGTCGTGACTCCATGGGTCATAAGTTGCGAGACCGGCCCGTCCAGGCATTCGGCGCCGAAGGTCGCGAGGCCCCGGACGATATCCCGCTCGGAGAGGATGCCGGCAATGCCCGCGTCGGGGCCGAGAACGAGCAACGAGCCGATCTTGCGACCGGTCATCTCGCTGGCGGCCCTGGCGACAGTCATTTCCGGCGTGCCGGAATGGATGACGTTGCCCTTGGTGCGCAGGATATCCGATACGAACATTGTCGGTCCTCCAATATTAGTGTGCGGCCCGCCGGTCGTGCGCGCCGGCTATGGTCGCGCTGCCACAACCGCAAGGCAAGCCGTTCCGTCGAAGCGATTGAGGATGGGTGATGCTGCCGGGCCAAGCGCTGCGCTGTCGCCGAAGCGCTCAATCGAAGGGCGGCCATTTCCAGGAACGACGCGCGTAGCAGCCCTATCCAAGGCCCTTCTGGCCCATGGCGAGAAATTTTTCGCGGCGCTGCTTGCGCAGGACGGGGCCGTCGACCTTGAGGAGCGCGCGGAGCGCCTTGCCGATGGCGGCTTTCATGTTGGCAAAGATGAAATCCCGGTCCCGGTGGGCGCCGCCGACCGGCTCGGGCACGATGCCATCGATCACTTCCAGTTCCAGCAGATCCTGCGCCGTCAGCTTCAAGGCTTCGGCCGCATCCTGCGCGACATCGGAATCGCGCCACAGGATCGAGGCGCAGCCCTCGGGGGAGATCACCGAATAGACCGCGTGTTCCAGCATCAGCACCCGGTTTGCCGCCGCCAGCGCGATCGCGCCGCCCGAACCGCCCTCGCCGATCACGATGCTGATCAGCGGCGTCTCCAGATCGAGGCAGGTTTCGATCGAGCGGGCGATGGCTTCGGCCTGGCCGCGCGCCTCCGCGCCCATTCCCGGATAGGCGCCTGAGGTATCGACCAGTGTGATGACCGGCAGGCCGAACCGTTCCGCCAGCCGCATCAGGCGCATCGCCTTGCGATAACCCTCCGGCCGGGCCATGCCGAAATTGTGCTTCAGGCGGGATTCGGTGTCGTGGCCCTTCTCGTTGCCGATTACCATCACCGAACGCCCGTCGAACCGGGCCAGGCCGCCTGCGATGGCAGGGTCTTCGGCAAAAGCGCGGTCGCCGGCCAGCGGGAGGTAATCCTCAAACAGGTTTTCAATATATTCGAGGGCGTGCGGCCGCTCCGGATGGCGGGCGACCAGCACCTTCTGCCACGGCGTCAGCTTGGAATAGGTGGTGCGCAGCAAGCGCTCCACCTTCTCCTGCATCCGGCCTACTTCATCGGCGATATTGAGGGCGCCGCCGTCCGTCAGATGGCGCAGTTCTTCGATCTTGCCTTCGAGTTCGGCAATCGGTTTTTCGAATTCGAGGAATGACGGCATGGGTCACAGAATAGCGATTATTGGCGAAACTTCAATCGGCGGAGACATCGAATTCGTCAACGACACCGCGACCCCCCGATTTTCTTTGCCGTTTTGTGACGCGGTTCTATTTCCGTCAGCGACTCCAGAAATGCAACAAGATCAGCCTGTTCCCCGGTTGTCAGATCCAGCCGTCGCAGGATTTTCTCCCCTTCGGCGTGCAGCCGCTCCTCGTCGATCGTCGAATAGTGACGGACGACATCGGCCAGCGTCGCCGCGCTGCCGGCGTGCATGTAGGGCGCGGTCAGCGCGACATTGCGCAGGCCGGGCACGCGGAATTCCCCGTAGTTCCGGTGGGTCAGACGGACATAGCGGGTCTTGGCGGCGGTCGATCGCAGCGGGTCGTCGTTGAAGCGGCCGAGCAGGGTATAGGGACTCCGGCGCAGTTTGCGGATGCCGTTCCATCGGCCGGAGTCGACTCGTCTGGCATCCGCGGGGCCGGACTCGATAAAATAGGGCACGCCGGCGTCGGCGAACTCGCCGTTGGTGAAGGCCGGGCCGAAATGGCAGAAGACGCAGCGGCCCCGGCCGACGAACAGGCGCAGGCCACGCTTGGCTGCGGCCGGGTAGCGGGCCCGGCCAACGGCGTCGTTCTTCAACAGGGCGTCGCGAAAATCGTCGAACGGCGTGCGGCCGGTGACCAGGGTTTCGAGAAACGCCGCCAGCGCCTTGCCGAGATCGACGAAGACCCGTTCGTCGTCCGTGCCCAGCGCTGCGCCGAATGCCTGCCGGTAGGCGCAGGCGAGGCGGGGGTCCGAACGGACCAGACGCGCCGCGCCCGCCGGCCCGATACCCATTTCGCGCTTGTCCAGCAGGGGCCGCAGATTCTGAGCCCACAGATTATCCTGCGCGCCGTCCCAGCCGAACCAGCGGTTGAAGCGCAGGTTGAACAGGCTGAGGGCGTTGCGGTCGACCGCCCGATGGCCCCGGCTGCGCGCCCGTCCGTCCGACCAGCCCTGCGCCGGCCGGTGGCAGGCGGCGCAGGAGATCGTTCCGGTGACCGACAAACGCGTGTCGATGAACAGCATCCGCCCGAAAGCAATGGCGGCAGGCTTGCCCGAAACCCGGCTGCTCGGATCGACAACGATCGCCGGCGGCCACGGCCCCTGGCGCAGGATGCGGCGTCTTTCTTCAGCAGTGAAGTCGACGGCCTGCGCCGGAATAGCCGCGGCGACAGCAAGTATACAGGATACAAACGTCGCTCCGGGCAAATCCCGGGTCTTCCGGACGCGACGGTGTCGGTCGGTGCGCCGCCGACTCATTCCAGCACCATTTCGGCGGTCAGCTTCTCCCGCCCGGCCGGCCCTGCAATCTCCAGGATGAGCTGCCATCGGCCCGGCATGTGAAACAGGAGGCCCTCGGCGGTTCCCGCCCGGCCCTTCAGCGAAACCGCCGGCCGGTAGTTCATGCCGTGCCGGTGATCCGGCATCCAGCCCCGAACCTTGACCCGCCGAACCGGCGGTCCGCACAGATGGAACCGGATCGAGAAATGAGCGCCGATCCGCACGGCGGCCGGTCGGGGCTGCCACCATACAGTCCAGCTATTGCCGGCGACTTTCTCGCCGCCGGTCCAACTGGAGGGCCGATCGCAGGCTTCCACCGGACCTGTCGCGACGGCGACGGCGAACGCCGCCGCGGATACTGTGCCGCGAAAGCGCCATCGGGCCACGGCCCGCTAACGCAGCCGCGCCGCGTGGGGCCGGATCATCTCTTCGCCGTTGCGCCAGGCGATCCGCTCGGCGAGGTCCGCCGGCAGGTCGCGCAGCCATTCCCGGGTCCAGTTGGCGTGCTCGACGACATAGTGCCAGCGTTCCGGCGCGAAGGTATCGGTGCCGACCATGATGCGGTCCGGAAACGCGATGAACAGTTTGCGCCAACTGTCCTCGACCGAGCCGCCCACGGCGTGTTCGCTGCGGAAGGCGAGGTCGGTCCACAGATTCCGGTGTTTCTCCAGCATGGGGCCGACATCTTCCGGATCGTCGAAGCCGGCATGGGCCCACAACACCCGGGCCTCCGGCGATAGCTGGAAAATCCGGTCGATGGCGCTGCTGTCGGAATGAGCGTGCAGCAGAAGATTATGCTGCTTCGCCAGCTCGATCATGCGCCGCGGCACGGCCTTTTCCGGCTCTGCGCCGTTGAGATGGAACTCGCCGATTGCAACCCAGCGGAAGCGCTTCAGCCGGTCTTCGAGGAAATCGATCACCGACGGGTCGTTCGTCCAGTTGCCGATCTCGCCGCGCCGGCGGTAGGGACGCAGGCTGGGCAGGACGAGATCCGGCGCAGCGGTGTGTAACGCGCGGGTGCCGGCATCGCCGGAACTCGACACCATCGCACGGTTCAGGCCGGCCCGGCGCAAGATGGCGACAGCTTCCGCCACGGAATAACGCTCCGCTGCGTCGTGGCTGAAGTGGATATGGGCATCGAAGATCGGCAGCGGGGCGCCAACGGCCGCGGCCACGGACGGCAGCAGCGCGGTCGCGGCGGAGGTTGCCAGAAAGCGGCGGCGGGAGATCATGGCCAGGCTCCTTCCCACAGGGATGCCCGAACCCTGTCACTCTTGGCCGCTGCTTTGCAAGCCTGCAGGCGGCCCTTGCCGATTGCGATGGCCTCCTTCGAGGCGAGGTTTCGCCCTTCGAGACGAGGCTTCGAGACGCGCTCTTGCAGACCGCTCCTCAGCCTCTCCTCAGGATGAAGCTGCGTTTTGCGAAGCGGACACAACCCTTCATCCTGAGGAGGGCGTTGAGGAGGCCCGCAGGACCGTCTCGAAACGCCCGTCTCGAAGGACGTAATGGCCGTCTCGAAGGACGAACCGGAAGGCGTCAGACCTTGCCGTGGCAGTGCTTGTATTTCCGGCCCGAACCGCAGGGGCATGGCGTGTTGCGCGAGACCTTGCCCCAGGTCGCCGGATTTTCCGGATCGAGCCGGGCGGCGGCCTGCCGGGTGCGCACCGGCGCAATCACGCCGCCGTTGCCGTTGGTGTATTTCGGCTCGGGCTCCAGCGCCTCCAGGTCCATCCCGGCCATGCGCGCCATTTCCTCCAGCGATCCCAGAGGGGGCAGGCCGAACGGCGCCAGATCGTCGCCCATGCCGGGCCCCGACTGTTCCCAGTACTGGCTCTCGTCCTGGGGCAGCAGGCTGTCCGGATCGGCGTCCAGTTCAATCTCCAGATGGGCGAGAGCGCCCACAGTGGTTTCCTTGAGGCCGGACAACATAACTTGGAACATGTCGAAGGCTTCGCGCTTGTATTCGATCAGCGGATCCTTCTGGCCGTAGGCCCGCAGGTTCACCGCCTGGCGCAGATGGTCGAGCTGGAGCAGATGCTCCTTCCACTGCTGATCGAGAATCTGCAACAGGATACTCTTTTCGGCCAGACGCATCAGCTCCGGCGAAAAATCCGCCGTCTTTTCCGCCATGCGCTTGTTCACGGCCTCGAGGATACGCTCGTAGATTTCCTGGTCGGCGATGCCCTCCTCGGCCGCCCACTCCCGGACCGGCAAGTCGAGGCCGAAGACGCCGAGTGTGCGGTTGTAGAGACCGTCGACATCCCATTGCTCGGCATAGGCGCGTTCGGGAATTGCATCCTCGACGATCGCTTCGACTGTCTCCTCGCGATATTCGCGGATCCGCTCCGAGACATCGTCTTTTCTCATGATGCCGATGCGCTGGGCGTAGATCACCTTGCGCTGATCGTTCATCACATCGTCGAATTTCAGCAGGTTCTTGCGGATATCGTAGTTGCGTTCTTCCACCTTGCGCTGGGCGCGTTCGACCGCCTTGTTGATCCAGCTGTGCACGACCGCCTCGCCCTCCTTCAGGCCGAGGCGCTGGAGCCAGCCGTCCATGCGGTCGGATCCGAAAATGCGCATCAGATCGTCTTGCAGGGACAGGAAGAATCGCGAGTTGCCGGGGTCGCCCTGACGGCCGGAACGGCCGCGCAGCTGGTTGTCGATACGCCGGCTCTCATGCCGTTCTGTCGCGATGACGAACAAGCCGCCGGCCTCGATCACCCGCTTTTTCTTGGCCTCGACATCGGCGCGGATTTCGGCCTCCCTAGCGTCGCGCTCCGGCCCGGCGGGCATGTCGCCGAGCTCGTGCTCGATGCGCATCTCCGGGTTGCCGCCCAGTTTGATATCGGTGCCGCGGCCGGCCATGTTGGTGGCGATGGTCACCGCGCCCGGCTCGCCGCCCTGGGCGATGATGTAGGCCTCGCGCTCGTGGTGCCGGGCGTTCAGCACCTGGTGCGGAACATTTCTCTGCCCGAGCTTCTCGGCCAGCAATTCGGATTTCGCGATGCTGACTGTGCCGACCAAAGTAGGCTGGCCGCGCTTCGAGCAATCCTCGATCAGGTCGAGCACCGCGATGTCGCGCTCTTCGCCGGTGCGGTAGACCTCATCGTCCTCGTCGACGCGCTCCACCGCCACATTGGTCGGCACGTCGACGACTTCCAGCTTGTAGATATCGAGGAATTCCGACGCTTCCGTCATCGCCGTGCCGGTCATGCCGGCAAGCTTCGGATACATGCGGAAGTAATTCTGGAACGTGATCGACGCGACAGTCTGGTTTTCCGTCTGGATCTCGACGCCTTCCTTGGCCTCCAGCGCCTGGTGCAGGCCGTCCGAATAGCGCCGGCCTTCCATCATGCGGCCGGTGAACTCGTCGATGATGATGACCTGGTTGTTCGTGACGATATAGTCGGTATCGCGCCGGAACAGCGCGTGCGCCCGCAACGCCTGGTTCGCGTGATGCACGACGCTGATATTGTGCATGTCGTAAAGGTCGTGGCCTCCGAGCAGCCCGGCCTCGGCCAGCAAGGCCTCCAGATGCTCGTTGCCGCCGTCGGTCAGCGCCACGGTCTTCTGCTTCTCGTCGATCTCATAGTCTTCCGGATTCAGGCCCGGGATGACCTTGTTGACCGAGATATACAGTTCGGACGTGTCGTCGGTCGGGCCGGAAATGATGAGCGGCGTGCGCGCCTCGTCGATCAGGATCGAATCGACCTCGTCGACGATCGCGAAATTGAACGGCCGCTGGACCATCTCCTCCAGGTCGAACTTCATGTTGTCCCGGAGATAGTCGAAGCCGTATTCGTTGTTGGTGCCGTAGGTGACGTCGCAGCCATAGGCCTCGCGCCGGTCGTCGTCGTTCAGCTCGTTGGTGATGCAGCCGACGGTCAGACCCAGGAACTTGTAGACCTGCCCCATCCATTCGGCGTCGCGCTGAGCGAGGTAGTCGTTGACCGTGACGACATGGACGCCCTTGCCCTCCAGCGCGTTCAGATAGACCGGCAGCGTCGCGACCAGCGTCTTGCCCTCGCCGGTCTTCATTTCGGCGATCATGCCCCGGTGCAGAATGCCGCCGCCGACCAGCTGGACATCGAAATGCCGCTCGCCCAGCGTGCGCCAGGCCGCTTCCCGGACCGTGGCGAAGGCGTCGACAAGCAGGTCGTCCAGCGCTTCGCCCTTCTCGTGGCGCTGCTTGAGCCAGCCGGTGCGGGCGGCCAGATCCGCGTCCGACAGCGCCTGCATCTCGGGCTCGAGCCCGTTGATCCGGTCGACCAACGGCTGAACGCGGTTGATGTAGCGTTCGTTGGCCGAGCCGAGAAATTTCCGGGCGAGATTGCCGAACATGAAGGGCATTCCTGAAACAGGTAAGGCGTTGCGCCCGGCCGGTCGAAAAGCGGGCGGATAAGGCCTTCGAAGCGGGTGGGCTGCGGCGTGAAACCGCGTCAATGACAGATAGGGGGGGCACCCGAACCTGTCAACGAACCGGGCTGTCTATGCCGCGGTCATGCTTCGCCGCGCAGGATTGCGCCGGTCGTGGCCCGGGTCGCCGCGCGGTAGCCGTCCGCCGTCACGCTCAGATCGTTGCGGAGAATCGCGTGGAAGTCCGGCAGCTTGTGGAACGGCACGGCCGGATAGACGTGGTGCTCGACATGGTAGGGCATGTTCCAGGCGATGAAGCGCACCAGCCGGTTGGTGAAGGTGGTGCGCGTGTTCTCCAGCATGTTCGCCACATGCGGGCAGCCGGTGTGCTCGGCAAGCAGATAGAGGCGCAGGAAGGGTTGGCCCAGGAGCGCCGGAATCACCCAGAGCCACAGCAGCGCCGCGCTGCCGGCAAGGATCGAAACCGCGGCCGCGGCCAGATATACGGCGAGGAACGAGCGGGCCTCCCAGACCACGGCAGCGCGGGCCGGCGGCGGCACGAATCCGTCGCGGTTGCGGCCGGCGGCGTTGACCAGCAGCGTGCGGATCTGGCTGGTGAAGTACGGGCCGCCGGCAATGAGCCAGGCAAGGCCGGCCTTCGACCGCGGCAACGGCCGCGCCAGTTCCGGGTCTTGCAACGGATCGTGGGTGTAGCGGTGATGGTCCATGTGGAAATGGTGGAACCAGACCGGCGGCAGCAGGTTGACGAGCCCGGCGCCCCAGCCCGCCGCTGCATTCAGCCAGGCGCTGCGGAACGGCGTTTTGTGCACGGCCTCGTGCTGCAGGCAGAACAGGAAGACCAGCAGGATGCCGTAGAGCGGCAGCAGGACCGGCCAGCCCGGCACCTGCAGGGCGATGAGACAGCCGGTGACGCCGAGCGCCGTCAGATGGCCGGCAAGATGGAGCAGGCCTCTGAGATCGGAGCGTTGCAGCAGGCTCCGCCGCTGTTCGCGGCCCAGCCGGCCGACGACATCGCGATGATCGGGCGTCCGGCGCGGCGATCCGTCTGCGTCCATCGATCCCTGTCCGGTACACGGGCGGGCATTGAGCGCCCGCCGGTTCTGGTTCCTAATGGCACCGTCCTGACCTTCCCGATCATAGCACAACAGGGAGAGCGATGAACCAGCCCGAATCCTGGTTTTCCGCCGACTATGCCGAAGCGCGCGTGAAATTCCGCGCGGCGGCGGAACGCGCCGGCGCGGCGCTTTCGACCTACCGCAATCTCAATGCCCGGCAACCCGACGGCAACGACCTGACGACCGACGTGGCGCATCTCGGCCCGGCGCCGGGCGCGGCGGCGACCGTGCTGATCGCTTCGTCCGGCACCCACGGCGTGGAGGGCTTCTGCGGCTCCGGTTGCCAGGTCGGCATGCTGGAGTCCGGCGCGATCCGCCTGTTGCCGCCGGATTGCGCCCTGGTCCTGGTCCACGCCATCAATCCCTACGGCTTCGCCTGGCTGCGCCGGGTGACCGAGAATAATATCGACCTCAACCGCAACAATCTGGATCACAGCGCGGGCCATCCGGCCAATCCGAAATATGCCGAGGTCCATGACTGGCTGACGCCGCGCGACTGGCACGGACCGGGACGCGAGGCGGCCGACGCCGCCATCGCGGCTTTTATCGCCGAGCACGGCCTGTTCGCCTTCCAGGAAGCGGTGAGCGGCGGCCAGTACGATTATCCGGACGGCCTGTTTTTCGGCGGCCGGGCGCTTTCCTGGTCGGCGCAGACCTGGCGGGAGATCGTCGAAGCCCATTGCCGGGGCGCCGAGCGGGTCGCCCATCTGGATTTTCACACCGGCCTCGGCGACTATGGCGCCTGCGAGATCATCAGCGTCGAGGGCGCCGACGGGGCCGGCGCCGAGCGGGCGGCCCTGTGGTATGGCGACGACGTGAGATCGCCGGAACGGAACGACAGTCTGTCCGCCGTTGTGACCGGCACCATGGAGAACGGTTTCAACGAAATCGCACAGGAGACCGAGGTGACAACCGTGGCGCTGGAATACGGCACCAAGCCCGTATACGAGGTTCTGGAAGCCCTGCGCGCTGACAACTGGCTGCATCTCCACGGCGATCCGGCCTCGGAGGAGGGCCGTGCGATCAAACGGCAAATCCGCGACGCGTTCTACGGCGACGAACCGGAATGGAAACGGATGATCTGGAATAAAGCGGTCCGGGTGGTGCGGCAGGCGGCGGCCGGTCTGGGAGAATAGGCAAACCATGACCGCACCGACCGCCGAAGTCATTCTGCCGAGCCCGGAATTCGACGCCACGCTCGCCTTCTTCTGCGAGACCCTCGGCTTCCGCCTGGACGCCATCCATCCGGCCGACGATCCGGCGATCGCCAGCCTGTCCGGCTATGGCTTGCGGCTCAGGCTGGACCGCGATGCCGAAGGCCCGCCGCCGCGGTTGCGCATCGCCAGCGCCGAGCCGGACGCGGTGCTGGGCGGCACGCGCGAGGTCACGGCGCCCAACGGCACGGCCGTCACGGTGGTCGATGCCGATCCGCCGCTCGACCTGCCGCCCCTCGACCAGAAACTGACGATCGTGAAATCGGCGGGCGAGGGCGACAGCGACGGGGGCTGGGGCGTCGGCCGGGCCGGCATGCTCTATCGCGACCTGATCCCCCAGCGCGAGGGCGGCCGGTTCATCGCCTCGCATATCCGCATTCCGGATGGCGGACCGGTGCCGGACAATGTCCATTTCCACAAGATCCGCTTCCAGATGATCTACAATTACAAGGGCTGGGTCCGGCTGGTTTATGAGGACCAGGGCGAGCCTTTCACGATGGGGCCGGGCGATTGCGTGCTCCAGCCGCCGGAAATCCGCCACCGGGTGCTGGAATGTTCGGACGGGCTGGAAGTCGTCGAGATCGGCTGTCCGGCCAATCACATGACCCTGCTCGATCACCAGACGCCCCTGCCGACCGGCCGGCACCTGCCGGAGCGGGATTTCGGCGGCCAGCGCTTTGTGCTGCACCGGGCGGCCGAGGCGGGATGGCTTCCGTCGGATCTGGCCGGGTTCGAAGCCCGCGATCTCGGCATTGCGGCGGCGACGGACGGCCTGGCGGAGGTCTCGGTTCTGCGGCAGGCGGCGGCCGGCATCGACGCCGCTTTGCACCATGACGGCGAGTTCCTGTTTCACTTCGTGCTCGAAGGCCGCATGTCTCTCGCAGTCGATGACGGGGAACCGCGGGAGCTGGCGGCAGGAGACTGCTTCACGCTGCCGAAGGATATGCCCTTCCGCATGAGCGCAGCGTCGGGGCCGCTGGAGATGCTGCGGGTCCGGCTGCCCTAGCAGCGGTTACCGGTCGGCCGGCGGGAGAAGCGTATGCAGACGACCCTCGCCCCGGGAGACCGGGTCCGCCATCCCACCCGCCGGGACTGGGGCCTCGGTCAGGTCCAGACCGTCGACGGCGCACGCGTCACGGTGAATTTAGATCATGCCGGCAAGCAGCTCATCAACGTCGCCGCCGTGCCCCCGATCGACAGCGAACCGGATTGGCCTTGCGGGTCGGACGCCCTTCGCGACGGGCGTTCGGGCTTCCTCAACGTCCTCCTCAGGATGAAGCTGAGTAAATTGTTGAACCAACGAGACTCTTCATCCTGAGGAGGTGCTGAGGAGTGGTTCGGAGAACCGCGTCCCGAAGCACTGTCTCGAAGGACGGCGGTCGCAGTACACAATGCCTTCGCCGAAATTTGTGACATCTTGACATCATTTGTATCAGGCATCATGATGCCATGTATGCGAACCACACTGACCATTGACCCGGATGTGGAGCAGTTCCTTCAACGGGAAATGCGGCGCACCGAACGGAGCATGAAAGCCGTCGTGAACGATGCGTTGCGCATCGGTCTAGGGATACGGGGCAAACCGCCCCGGCCGTCTCGCTACAGGGTTGAGCCTCATGCTTTCGGCTTCAGGCCGGGCATCGATGTCGACCGGCTCAATCAACTTGTCGATGAGTTGGAGGCAGAAGAAGTCGCTCGGCAACTCGCCCGGTGATCGTACCCGACGTCAACCTGCTGCTACATGCCCACGACTTGCAGTCCCGGCGGCACATCGCGGCACGGCAGTGGTGGGAAACACTGTTGAACGGCGCTGGCAGCGTCGGCCTGTCCTGGGTGGCCATCCTGGGCTTCGTCCGCATCGCCACGCATCCGAAGATACTCGACAATCCGCTTGATGTGGGGAGCGCCTGCGCGCGCGTCCGGTCCTGGCTCGGCAGGCCGCAGACAATTCTCATTCATCCCGGAGACCGTCATGCGGACATCCTGTTCGAACTGCTCGAGGCGGCGGGTTCGGCCGGCAATCTGACGACGGACGCGCACCTCGCCGCCCTGGCGATCGAGCATCAGGCCGAGCTGCACTCAACCGATGCGGATATGGCGCGGTTTCCCGGTCTGCGGTGGGTAAATCCTCTCGTCTGATTCTGAATTGCCGCGCTGGAGGAAAGGCGCGAAGGCCTCAGCAGCCCGACAGGATTCTCTCTGCCGTTTCCAGATCTTCCGGGCGATTGGCGTTGAAGAACGGATCTGGCGGGCCGGCGTCGAATTCGGCCACCGCGAGGGCGTAGCGCGCCGTCCAGCGATCCACCTTGGCGATGCCTTCCTCGCCGAGTGCGTTTGCGAGCGCTTCGCGCAGGGCGACCGGCCACAGGCCAATGACCGGATGATGCCGCCCGCCGGACTCGGCGCAGGCCATGTCGGCGCGCTCGCGCCGGACTGCAGCATGGAGCCGGGCGGCGAGATCTGCGGGCAGGAAGGGCGCATCGGTCGCCACGGTCAGGATCCAGCGGGCACCGGGCGCATTCGCGCCGGCCCAGGCCATGCCCGTCAGCACGCCGGCGAGCGGGCCCAGCGCGCCCGGTAGCAGGTCGGCGGCGACCGGCAGGCCGAAATCGCCGAACCGGCCCGGATCGCCGTTCGCATTCAGGACCAGGCGGTCGACCTGCGGTGCGACGCGGTCGATAACGTGGGCGAGCAAGGGCCGTCCGGCGAGCGGCCGCAGGCACTTGTCGCCACCGCCCATGCGGCGCGCCCGGCCGCCGGCGAGCAATACGCCGACGGTTTCGGGATCGGGGCTTCCGGCTGTCATGGATTGCTGCGTTGCCGCTCTACATTGGGACCGAGGGCTCTTTCTAGGCTATGTCCGACAACGGCGGAAGCAGGCGGGGCGTCCTTCGAGACGGCCATTTCGAGACGCAGTGCTGCGCACTGCTCCTCAATGGCCTCCTCAGGATGAAGGATTGCGTTCGAGGCTTCATTTTTTTGCAGCTTCATCCTGAGGAGAGGTTGAGGAGCGATCCGCCAGGATCGCGTCGCGAAACCTCGTCTCGAAGGACGGCAACCAGACTTACGCAGTTCCAGCGGGCGGGCCGCCGCGCTATGCTCCCGGCCCGGCTGACCCCCGGAGAACACCGATCTGCGGAAGCGGCGATGACGACCCTGACAAGAGACGACCTGCTGGCGCGCGACGCCGGCGATCCGCTGGCGCGGATGCGCGAGCGCTTCGACCTTCCCGACGGCATGATCTATCTGGACGGCAACTCGCTGGGCGCCCTGCCCCATATCACCAAGGACCGCATCCGCCAGCTGATCGAAGACCAGTGGGGCCTCGACCTGATCAAGAGCTGGAACGCCCACGACTGGTACCACATGCCACGGCGCTGCGGCGCCAAGCTCGCCCCCTTCATCGGCGCGAAACCCGAAGAGGTCGTCTGCACCGATTCGACATCGGTGAACCTGTTCAAGCTGCTGTCGGCGGCACTGGCCGAACGGCCGGACCGCACGGTCATCGTCTCGGAAAAGGGCAATTTCCCGACCGACCTCTACATTGCGCAGGGTCTGACCGGCATGCTGGGCCGCGGCCACGAACTGCGCCTTGTGGAGAGCGATGCCGGGCTCGACGACGCGATCCGGGACGATGTCGCGGTCGTCATGCTGACCCATATCGACTATCGCAGCGGCCGGATGCACGATATGGCAGCGGTGACCCGGCAGGCCCACGAGGCCGGCGCCCTGGTGTTGTGGGATCTGGCGCACAGCGCGGGTGCCGTGCCGGTCGATCTCAATGGCGCCGACGCCGACCTCGCCGTCGGCTGCGGTTACAAATACCTCAACGGCGGCCCGGGCGCGCCGGCGTTTCTGTACATCGCCGAACGGCTGCAGGACAGTATCCGGCCGCCGCTCTCGGGCTGGATGGGCCACGCTTCGCCGTTCGATTTCGACTGGTCCTACGCGCCGGCCGAAGGCATTGCGCGCAACCTGTGCGGCACGCCGCCGGTGCTCAGCCTCGCCGCCCTCGAAGCCAGCCTCGATACGATGGCAGATCTCGACATGGCGCAGGTTCGGGCCAAATCGCTGGCATTGGGCGACCTGTTCATCGAACTGGTGGAGAGCCGCTGCGCCGGGCACGGCTTCGCACTGGCGTCGCCGCGGGACGATACGCGAGGCAGCCAGGTCAGCTTCGCCCATCCGAACGGTTTCCCGATCATGCAGGCGCTGATCGCCGGCCATGTCATCGGCGACTTCCGCGCCCCGGACATCCTGCGTTTCGGCTTCACGCCGCTCTACACCCGATATGTCGATGTCTGGGACGCGGTCGATGTCCTGGCTGAGATTATGAAGAGCGGCCGGTGGGACCGGCCGCAGTTCCACGCCCGGGGCACGGTGACCTGACGGGACCGGTGGACCGCAAAGGGCGAGGCGGCTTGACACTGCCCGGCCGCCTCGTTTCTATGCAGGCAAGCTGAAAGCGAAGAAACGCCCGGCGGCCGGCACGCCGGGCGACGTCTTTGTTTGACCGAAGCGGCCCCGCCGCGGACCCGGTCGCGTCAGCCGGGGGGAAGCCGATCCGCTCATGGAGCAGCTTATCTTTCAAACGGCCCTGAACGGCCTGCAGTTCGGCATCTTCCTGTTTCTGGTGGCTGGCGGCCTGACGCTCGTCCTGGGTATTATGAGTTTCGTGAACCTCGCCCACGGGTCGATGTTCATGATGGGCGCCTATGTGGCGGCCTGGGTGTTCCAGCAATCCGACAGCTTCCTGCTCGCCGCGATCGCCGGGCTGCCTGTCATTCTGTTGCTCGGAATCGTAATCGAGTATCTCGCTTTCCGGACGCTCTACTCCCGCGACCATCTGGATCAGGTGCTCGCCACCTTCGGCTGCATCCTGTTCTTCAACCAGATGGTCCTGGTCGTGTTCGGTGCGGAAAGCCAGGAATTCAAACTGCCCGACTCGATCAACTTCCCCTTCCAGATGTTCGGCTTCACCTATCCGTTCTACCGGCTCATCGTGATTCTTGCCGGCATTCTGGTGGCGATCGCTCTGTTCCTCGCCATTACCCGCACCCGGACCGGCATGCGCATTCGCGCTGGCGCCTCGAACCGCGCCATGGTCGGCGCGCTCGGCGTCAACGTGACCGCGCTCTACACGATCGTGTTCGGCATCGGCGCGGCTCTGGCGGGCTTCGCGGGCATCATGATCGGGCCGATCGAATCGGTCGAAAGCGGCATGGGCGAGGAGAAGCTGATTCTCGCCATCGTGGTGATCGTGATCGGCGGCATCGGCTCGATCCGCGGCGCCTTTATCGCCTCGATCATCGTCGGTCTGGTCGAGATCGGCGGCCGGGTCTTCATGACCGATATCCTGCGCGCCGGCCTGAACGAGGAGTTTGCCCAGACGGCGGGCCCGGCGCTCGCCTCGATGATGATCTACATCCTGATGGCGGCGATCCTGTTCTTCAAGCCGGAGGGCCTGTTCCCGGCCCGCACCGGCTAGCGGGGACGGAGGGGCAAGGCCATGGCCGGACACGGCAAATCCAACCTGAACCCGCGCATCCGGTTGTCGTTCGCCGACCCGCGCTTCGTCATCATGGTCCTGGGCCTGATCGGCCTCGCCGTTTTGCCGATCGTCGCAGCCATGGCGGACGACGTGTTCATGATTTCCTTCATGGCGAAGATGATGATCTTCGCCATCGCCGCGGCCAGCCTGGATCTGATCCTGGGCTATGGCGGCATGATCAGTTTCGGCCACGCCGCCTATATCGGCCTCGGCGCCTATGCCGTCGCCGTTTCGGCGCGCTATTTCAGCGACCTGTGCGTCGACGTGGAGGAGGGCCAGGCCTGCGCCTACGGCTTCCTGGCCAGCGGCTATTTCCAGTTCGCCGTCGCAATCGTCGGGTCGGCGCTGGTCGCCCTGGTGATCGGCGCGATTTCGCTGCGCACCACCGGCCTCTATTTCATCATGATCACGCTGGCCTTTACCCAGATGCTGTTCTTTCTGGGCATCAGCCTGGAGCCGTTCGGCGGCGACGACGGCATGCCGCTCGACGAATTCAGCGATTTCACCGTTTTCGCCGTCGGGGACGACGTGTTCTACGACGGCGACGGCGCGACACTCTATTATCTCTGTTTTGCCGCCCTGCTGCTATCTCTGCTGCTGCTGCGCCGGTTCGTGAACTCGCGCTTCGGCATGGCGATCCGCGGCAGCTATTCCAACCCGGTCCGCATGGCCGCACTCGGCTATCCGGTCTACCGCTACCGCCTCACCGCCTTCGTCATTGCCGGCGCGATTTGCGGCGTCGCCGGCGCGCTGTTCGCCAACCATCAGGAATTCCTGACTCCGGAATACATGATGTGGATCCGATCCGGCGAGATCATGATCATGGTCATCATGGGCGGCATGGGCACGATTTTCGGCCCGGTCTTCGGCGCGCTCGCTTTCCTGTCTATCGAGGAATTTCTCCAGGAACTGGTCGGCCGCGATTACTGGATGATCGTTTTCGGCCCGATGCTGGTCCTGCTCGTGCTGTTCGCCAAGCGCGGCCTGTTCGGCCTGATCCCGAACAACTGGGCCGGGATGCCGCGATTCGCGATCGGCTTCGTCCTGCTGGTCATCGCGGTCGCGGTCTTCCTGTTCCTGATTACCCTGGCGACTCCGCTCACCATCGTCATGGCGTTCATTCTCTTGTCGTTGGCGGTCAAGCTGGGGGTGGATTACGCCGGCTGGCCCAACCCGCTGAAACGGCTGGCGGCGCTGACCGGAGGCCGTTGGGATGGCTGACCTCCACCTCGAAGTCCGCGATTTGTCCAAGAGCTTCGGCCAGGTCCACGCGATCCGGAATGTCAATCTCGGGGTCGAGCGCGGCGAGGTTCACGCCATCATCGGCCCGAACGGCGCCGGCAAGACGACGCTGATCGCCCAACTGAGCGGCGCGCTCAAGCCGGACAGCGGCGAGATCGTCTTCGACGGCCACAACATCGCCGGGCTGCCGGCCCACAAGATCTCCATGCTCGGCCTGGCCCGGTCGTTCCAGGTGACCAGCATATTCCTGGATTTCACCGCCGAGGACAATGTCGCGCTCGCCGTCCAGGCCCATGCCGGCAATTCCTTCAAATTCTGGCAACCGGCGCAGACCGACAGGCGATTGCGCGATCCGGCGCGCGCGGCGCTGGAGACAGTCGGCCTCGACGACCGTGCGGACACGCTGGCCGCCGACCTGTCTCATGGCGAGCAGCGCCAGCTCGAAATTGCCATGGCGCTCGCCACCGGACCGTCGATGCTGCTGCTGGACGAACCGATGGCGGGCATGGGCGCCGAGGAATCGGCCCGCATAGTGGAGTTATTGCGCAGCTTCGCCCGCAGTCACACCATCCTGCTGATCGAGCACGATATGGACGCCGTCTTCGCGCTGGCCGACCGGATTACCGTGCTGGTTTACGGTGAGGCCATCGCGACCGGCGCGCCGGACGAGATCCGCGGCAACGACGAAGTCCGCGCCGCCTATCTCGGCGAAGACTGACGGGGCTGCGCGATGTTGAGCCTCGAAAGCGTCGAAACCTTCTACGGCCAGAGCCAGGTGCTGTTCGGCATGGATCTGGCGGTCAACGACGGCGAGGTCGTCACCCTGCTCGGTCGCAACGGCATGGGCAAGACAACCACAATCCGCTCGATCATGGGTCTGACCCCGCCGCGCCGCGGCCGGATCGCCTTCGATGGCCGGGATATCCGCAACCGGCTGCCCTATCAGGTGGCGCGGGCCGGGCTCGGCCTGGTGCCGGAGGGCCGCCAGGTCTTCCCCAATCTGACGGTCGAGGAGAACCTGATCTCGACCCACGAGAACCGGCACGGCAGCGACGATCCCTGGACGCTTGAAAAGGTCTACGAACTGTTTCCCGCCGTCGCGGAACGCCGCCGCAACATGGGCAACCAGCTCTCGGGCGGCGAACAGCAGATGGTGGCGATCAGCCGGGCGCTGATGACCAACCCGAAACTGCTGATCCTGGACGAGGCGACGGAAGGGCTGGCGCCGCTGGTCCGCCAGGATATCTGGAAAACCCTCGACATGCTGAAGGCTCACGGCGAATCGATCCTGCTGGTCGACAAGAATGTCGAGGCGCTGACCCGCCTGGCCGACCGCCACTACATCATCGAAAAGGGCAAGGTCGTCTGGTCCGGCGACAGCGGCGAACTGCGCGCCAACGAAGAATTGCAACACCGTTATCTGGGCGTCTAGTGCGGCGGGGCCGCCGGCCGATCCCTCGATTCGGCGGTTGCGCGCCTGTTCGGATGAGGTCCTTTGAGACGAGGATTCGTCCTTCGAGACGAGGTTTCGAGACGCGATCCTCTCGGATCGCTCCTCAACCTCTCTTCAGGATGAAGGGTCATGTTGGCTCAACATTTACAGCTTCATCCTGAGGAGGCGAAGGCGAACGCCTGAGCCGTCTCGAAGGGCTTCATCCTGAGGAGGCGAAGGCGAACGCCTGAGCCGTCTCGAAGGGCTTCATCCTGAGGAGGCGAAGGCGAACGCCTGAGCCGTCTCGAAGGGCTTCATCCTGAGGAGGCCTTTGGGGAGGCGTACCAGCAGTTTGTCCCGATCCTGTCGAAGGGCCGTCCCGGAACGGCCGGTTCGAAGGGCGCTGCCAGAGTCCTTGACACCGCCCCTAAAATGCAGGATATTTGCAAATGCAAATACCTCGGCGCAGTCAGGAGTGACGGTCATGGAATTCGGCTATTTCACGCTCAGCGACAACCACTATCCGAATAATTCCCGCTCGCCGAACGACTTTGTGCTCGACATAAGGGAGCAGGCGATCCTGGCCGACCGGCTAGGCTATCATTCGGTCTGGATCGGCGAGCATCATTTCGATTCTCTCGGCGTGAATTCGCGGCCGGACTTGCTGCTGGCGAGCATTATCCCGGAAACGCGGCACGTCCGCCTCGCGCCGGCCGTCGCCGTGCTGCCGCTGCACCATCCGGTCCATGTCGCGGAGACCTGGGCGACCCTCGACCTGCTGTCGGGCGGCCGGGTCGACTTCGCGGCCGGGCGCGGCTACGATCGCCGGGAATATGCTCCCTTCGGCGCCGACTATATGAAATCGGCGGAATATTTCGAGGATTCGATCGAGATCATCCTGAAGGCCTGGGGCGACGGGCCGTGGTCGCACAAGAGCGCGTTCCACGACATCCCGGAGATGGAGATCACGCCCAAGCCGGTGCAGAAGCCGATCCCGTTCTACACCGCGTCTTTCTCCAACACCTCGCTGGAGATCGCGGCGCGCCACGGCACCAACGTCATCTGGGCGCCGTTTGCCGCCGGCATGATGTATGGCGGGCTGGACAAGGCCGCCGAGGCCTATCGCGAGACCTGCGCCAAGGCGGGCACCGCGCCGGGCCGCAAGATGTGCAGCTATTTCATCTATATCGACGAAGACGAAAGCTACGGCCGCCGCAAGCAGATGGACTATTTCAAATACTGCTGCCTGCCGGCCTTCACCGGCGATCCGGCCAAGGCGCCGCCGACCATGCACTATTTCCGCAAGATCATCGAGATCCTGGAAAACATGCAGGAAGAGGATCTTTCCGACAAATCCATCCTGCTCGGCCGGCCGCAGGAAGTGATCGACAAGCTGAAAGAGGTCGAGGAAGCGGGGATCGACGAGGTGATCCTGTATTTCAACGTCGGCAACAAGGACAAGGCCGTCGTCGAGAATCAGATGCACCTCTTCATGGACGAGGTCGCGCCCCATTTCGACGGCAAGCACAACAGCCGCCGCGCGCAGCTCAAGGCGGCGTAAGCGGTTTGTCCTTCGTCCTTCGAGACGAGGTTTCGAGACGCGATCCTGCGGATCGCTCCTCAACCTCTCCTCAGGATGAAGAGAAAAAGGAGATACCCTACTATTCCCTTCATCCTGAGGAGGCCATTGAGGAGGCGCGAAGCGCCGTCTCGAAATGGCCGTCTCGAAGGACGAAATGGCCGTCTCGAAGGACGCCCGTCTCGACAAACGCCACAGGAAAATGAACAGCTACGTCTACATGCTGCGCTGCGCCGACGGATCCTACTATGTCGGCAAGACCGACCGACCGCTCGCCGAGCGGATCGGAGATCATGGAGCGGGATTAGGTGGCCGTTACACCTCCAGCCGGCGGCCGATTACGCTCGTATGGAGCCAGGATTTCGACCGCTATTCGGATGCAGTCGCTGCCGAGCGGCAGATCAAGGGCTGGCGGCGCGCCAGGAAAGAAGCGCTGATCAGGGGCGAGTGGGTGCAGCTGCCGGAGTCGGCGAAGCGTAGTACCGTCCTTCGAGACGGGGCTTCGAGACGCAGTCCTGCGGACCGCTCCTCAGCCCCTCCTCAGGATGAAGCTGTAAGGGGCGAAACGAATACGATCCTTCATCCTGAGGAGGGCGTTGAGGAGGCGCGTCAGCGCCGTCTCGAAATGCCCGTCTCGAAGGACGCCCGTCATGAAGGATCGAACGCCTTAACCGAACGCCATAGCCACGGACCGGGAACCGCGTTCGACCTCACCGCCTATCTGCCCTACCTGATCAACCGCACGGGCGTCGAACTGGCGGGCGCGTTCTCGCGGGAGATTGCGCATCATGGCGTTATCCTGCAGATGTGGCGGGTGCTGGCGGCGCTCCACCATCGCGACGGGCTCCGGATCAGCGACCTTGCCGGCCTGACGTCGATCGACATCTCCACCCTGTCGCGGCTGATCGGCAAGATGGAGAAGCGTCGCCTCGTGACCCGCCGGCGCAGCCCGGAGGCCGACGGACGGGTCGTCACGGTCGTCGTGACACCGGCTGGACAGGCGGCAACCCGGGCCATCGTGCCGGTCGCCCAACGCTACGAGACGATGGCATTGGCCGGCTTCACGGCAGACGAAGCCGCCGCGCTCAAGCAGATGCTAATCCGGGTCTACGCCAACCTGGCCGGCGACGCGCTCGATTCCGCCGCCTGAGGGCGTGGGCGTGGGCAGGTTGCCGTCCTTCGAGACGGGGCTTCGAGACGCGGTTCTGCGAACCGCTCCTCAGCCCCTCCTCAGGATGAAGCTGTATGAGTTGAGACTGTCTGACATCAGCGCCTATGGGACAGGCTGAGGTATTTTCGTAACGGAGGATTTCTGGCTCGTTGACTGACCCGGCTCCCTGCCGACATCGGCCGACCCTCTCAAGATCCTCCCTGTCTCCAGCGCCGTCGCCTTTTCTTCTCCGACCGCCTCCAACGCCGCGATGCGCTCGCCGGTCATTCCCGGCAGCGGCGATCGGCGTGTTGCCGATCCATTGCAGGAGTATCCAGACTCGCGAAAAGGGAGCGGGACACAGACCATGATCATGCCGCAACACCGTGCGATCCTACGCGCTTTGCCTGTGCTGGCGCTGGCCGTCGGCGGCTGTACCGCGCACACGGCGAAGCGCGGGCCAGACACCCCGTTGCACAAGGCGGTCACACGCAACGCGGATCCGGCCGCGATCCAGGCATTGCTCGATGCCGGCGCGAAGCCGAATGCGCGGGGCAGATTCGGCCAGTCCCCGCTGCACCTCGCCAGCGCCAGACACCGGAACGCCGCGGTGACACGCATGCTGCTCGCCGCCGGCGCCGATCCCAGGGGCTCCGACTCGTCCGGCAAGCGCCCCTTGACCCTGGCTTCGCAGAACAACCCGAACCCGGCGGTTGTCCGTGCGCTGCTCGACGCCGGCGCCGCGCCGTTGCGCGGCTGGCTCGACAAGCCCTTCGGCCGCGCGGCGCGCTACAACAATGCAGGCGTCGTCGATGTGCTGCTCAAGGCCGGCGCCGATCCCGATGCGAGAAGCTCGGGGAAAACGCCGCTGCACCACGCAGTGCGCAACAGGAACGCTACGTCGGTAATCCCACTGCTCCTCGCGGCAGGAGCCGACCCGAACCGGCGCGGCAGCAGCGGCGGCGCCCCGCTCCATGTCGCCGCCGAGAAGGCAGGGCCAACGGCCGTGCGGATGCTCATTGCCGCCGGGGCAAAACCGGCGGCGAAGGACGACCAGGGGCGAACCCCGCTGCACCGGGCACGCAGCCGCGGCGCCGTTCGGGCGCTCCTCGACGGCGGCGCCGGACTGGAGGTCCGGGACGAGCGTAAACGGACGCCGTTGCATGCAGCCGCCAACCATGCCGTCCTTCAGGCGCTGCTCGACGCCGGCGCCGATCCGAAGGCGCGGGATCGCGACGGCCGCGCACGACACTGCACCGCGCGGCGCTACGGCAATCCGACCCCAACTCGATCCGAACCCTTCTGGCCGCAGGTGCGGACCTCGATGCAAGAGATCGCCGGGGGTTTTCGCCACTGACTGTCGCCGTCCTGCACAACCGGCACGCGCCGGTGGTCCGGGCCCTTCTCGACGCCGGCGGCGGCGATGCCAACCGGCGCGGCAAGGGCGGGCTCACGCTGCTGCATTATGCCGTTGCCGGCAACAACGCGCCCGCGGTCACCCGGATGCTGCTCGCCGCCGGCGCCGATCCGAATGCCGTCAACGACCGGCGCCGGACGCCCCTGCATCTGGCGGCGGCGACCTCGCGGCTGCCGCCGGCGCGCGGCACGCTGCATCCCGTGGTCGCCATCTTCGTCAACCCGCTCGCCCAGCTGCTCCGGTCCGGCGAGCAACGATCGCGGCGCTCTAGAGTCAAGGGCAACCTCGATCTGCTGCTTCGCGCCGGGGCCGATCCGAACGCGCGGGACCGCGACGGCGGGACACCCCTGCATGCCGCGGCGAGACACGGCGGATATCCCGCGATGGTCGAGCTACTCCTGGACGCGGGCGCCGAGACCGCCGCCAGGGACAACGCCGGCCGGCGTCCCGCCGACTATGCCAGGGGGCGAAAGGAACTCGTCCGCACCCGCACCTGGCACCGCCTGCTCGGCGACGGGTCCTGACCGCCCGGCGCCGCCCGACCGGCTGCCGTCGCCGACCCGCGACGCCGGCAGGAACGCTCTCTTCTCCGGAACCCTCCTGCTGCGCAGCCTGCCCGCCGTCCGCCGGACCGGTTCCGCTCAGCCGTGCCGGGAGAGCCAGTACCAGGCCGCCCAGATGGGAAGGCTCAGCACCACTGCGCAGATAGCGATCGCAACCGGCCCCAGCAGTCCTGCGAACACCGACGCCGCCACCGTAATCGCCCCGAGCGCAATTCCGGCCCACCAGGCGCCCTGCCGGTAGCCGAGCCGCCACAGCCGCCGGCAGCCCAGCGCCAGCGGCAGGCCGCAGGGGGCGACGACGGCCAGCGAGAACACGGTATGCGCTGCCATGGCGAACCATGCGCCGGGCTCCGCCGCCGCCTCGCCGCCCGCCGGGAGCCGCACGGCCGC
This sequence comes from Alphaproteobacteria bacterium, assembly GCA_965249845.1. GTDB lineage: Bacteria > Pseudomonadota > Alphaproteobacteria > Bin65 > Bin65 > Bin65. Next base: position 1,331,664 of record CBDFNA010000003.1, on the reverse strand, counting down.
CGCCGCGGCGATCCCCGCCGGCAGCCACAGCAGCGCCAGGATCCAGAAGCCGTGCCGCTCGATCATTCCCCGACCTTCCATGCCGCTTCCCGTATTGGAATTCTGCCGGCATGCCAGCCGGGATTATCCGGCGACAGATCCCATGAGGAAAGAGAAACCCGTCCGGGAGGGCCGGCGCCGCGGACCGGCGGGGCGTTGTTACGGCGGCAACGGACCCGGCGCTGCCGCGGGCGCGGCGGGCATCCCCCGCGCCGCTCATCGGGGTTCTCCCGTCGCGGCGGATTCCACGACCGCCTCCGCGAGCCGACTGCCCGAGGGGCCGGTGCCCCGCGCCGCCAGCCAGAGGGCTGCGACGCGGCCGATGCCCGATAGGCCTTCGATGGTCCCGGCGATAGTCCCGGCGATAGTCCCGGCGATGGTCCCGGCGAGGCCCGCCGGCCCGGATCGGAGAGAGCCTGCCCCGGCCTCCGAGCCGGGGGGCCAAGCGTCGTCTGCTTCGGCGGACGGGAGGCGGTCCGCTTCCAGCACATGCGCCGCGAAACGCGGGCCCCGCCAGGTCTCGATGAACGTGAATCCGGAGAGCGACGGTCCGCCGCCGGCATGGATGGCGTAGTCCGGCAGCGGCTCGCGCCGGGCGATCGCACCCACCAGGCGCACCAGCGCCGCCACCCGCGGATCGCCCGCGATCGCCGGGACGACTCCCGTGGCGACCGACTGCGCCTGCGCGTTGCGGATCAGGATCTGCGCCGAGCCCGGTCCGCAGGCGTCAGCGTCAGCCGGTAAGTGAAGCCCTTCTCGGTGCCAATGAACAGCGTGACCGGATCGGCTGCCTGGCCCCCCGTTTCCCGGGCCGCAGCAGCCGAGGGCCTGAGATAGAGGTCGCCTGACCCGGCGTCGTGCTCGACCGCAAAGGCGTCCGGCGACCGCACCACCCTGCGATACGGTCCCCGACAAGTCCGGCATGATACTGGCCTCCGGCGTGCTGCTCGACCACAACCGTATCACCAGGGAACGCGACCGGATCTACATTCTGCTGCACAAGCTTCTGCACGCGCTCGGCCGGGGCCACGTCGACCGCTACCGGTTCCTCGACACGATCATGTACCCCAAAGCGAACCGGGGTCATTCGGCTTCGCTCAAGAGCCTCGACAAGGCCGCGCTGCGCGCCATCCATTCGCCTTTTGTCCCGGTCGGCACCACGAGAGACGACCTGCGGTACGACCGCCGGGGGCGCATCCGGGGACGCAGCTGAGCGCGTCGAACGACCCACCCTTGCCGTAAGGGTTTTTTGGATAAGGTAAGGTAAGGCTATGCCGACCCGCCATTATAGCCGTGACGCAACACAGGAGCGTGTCACGATGGATGGATGCCTTACGAGACTCTTTGAGATGGCCTCGCCCTTTCGGACAGCCTGGCGGCTCGGGTAAGGTGTGATCCGGTTGTTTCTCAGGCCGCCAGAATCCCCGTGAATCGATCTTCCTGTCACCGCTGTTGCGCCTGTGGGGGTGTGGGCAAGGCGCGGAGCGGCTTGTCCGTCACATCCACACGCGTCTCGCTCCGGCAGGCCTCGGCCGGGGTCCTTCCGTTCAGCGCCGTGTGCGGCCGCTCGGCGTTGTAAATGACGACCCGATCGCGGATCGGGCGCCGGGCCGTGAAGCCTCGGCGATCTCACGCAGGTAGATCGCCTCGTATTCGAGCAAGCGCCACAACCGCTCGATGAGATGTAAGCACATCGGCTGGCTCGACAGCATATTCGGCAAGAGCCGGAACGGGTCACCCGCGCCGACCGCCCCATCGACGCGATCTTTCGCAATTTCGAATGTTTCTGATGTCAGGAAGGTTGAACCCTGACCTACACCGTCGCATGATCAGGGACGTCACCAAGCGAAAACCGAGCGAATCACCGGTGAACGCCGTGCTGCAGGGCTCTCGCACGCGTAACGGGAATTCAATGTCGACCCGGGCTGTCGGGTGACGATCCGTTCGAATCCCGTGCGGCAGCACGCCGACGAGCCTTGTCTGCGCGCTCGTTCAGCTCGAATGCGGTACTGTCGTGTGAAAACAGTTCTATGCCGTTTGTTCCCCTTCGAATCACGGTATTCCGCGTAATTCGTTCACGTTCGCGCACGTTCGAGGCGCGGGTTTCCGCCCAATGGGCAGAAACGATCACCGCGCGACCCTCATCCGGTCGAACGCCTCAACGGCGTCCCGCAGGTGATCGGGATGGTGGTGGCCATAGACCCGCTCCAGCACCTGCACCGTCATGCCCAGGTAGCCGGCCGCGGCCCATGTATCCGCATCGGACTGCATCAGCCATGTCGCGCAGGTATGCCGCAAGTCGTGCTTCGTGCAGTGTTCGATCCCGGACGTTTCCAGAACCGTCCGCCATGCTTTCTTGATACAGGCGACCCGACCGCCGCGGGCCGCTCCGGTCCCGGCTCTTGTTGTGCGTTGCCCTCTGGGCGGGCGACGACAAGCCGGATCGGCTCGTCGCCGCAGAGGTTATGGCTGATCACGGACGCCTGCGCATACTGTACCTGCTGCGGGTCGAGGCCGCAGCGTCCGATGAGCACCTGCATGGCGCTGATATAGGCGCATTGCCGGTCGCCGAGGTCGAGCAGGGCCAGCAGTTCGTCGGCCAGGCCGCGGGCGCGCTCGTTGATGGCGTCCATTTCGTCGTCGGTCAGGTTCGGGGCGTCGGTTATGTGGAGTACTCCTGGTGGAGAGTCTCGGTTGGTGAGGGTCGGAGCGGAAGGCGCAAAGGTCTATCCCCCGCCGTCGCCGGCCGGACAGACCTTGCGCCGGGGATGTCTCGGCTGGAGCCGGGCCATCGCTTGCGGCGGGCATGACAGCCGACAGCGCGCTTCATGCCTTGCAGTTCCATGCGCCGGCGCCCCGGCGGCAACACCCCGTCTGCACTGACCGCCTCGCCTCGCCTTTCATGGCTCCGGCTGGTATCCCCCATCGCCGCTTTCGCTGACGCTCTGGGTTGGGCGGTCTCGGTCTAGGGCCGGCCTTCGCTGCATCCCCTGGTAGGCCGAAACTTGCATCCCGCACGCCAGTGCCTTACGACTGTCTCTGCTCATAGACAGCGCTACATCGCGCCCGCGCGGGCTGCGGCTGGCCAAGCCGGTCAGGTCGCGACCCGCACCCCCTCACGCACACGGCGAAACCCGACAGCCGAGGCATGGCAGCCGGGTTTTTTCGTGGGTTTCATTGCGAAAGCAAAGAAGCCGAGCGATTCTTGGGAAGCCGAAAGTCCGCTAAGTCTTTGAAAACATTGATGGGCGCGGCTGGGTTCGAACCAGCGACCCCTGTCGTGTGGAAACAGCGATGGCGAAGCCGTCACACCGTCACAATCGTTGCGATTGCTCGGTTTTCGCGATTGCGGGTCCGTCACAGATTTTGAGTTTGTGACGGATGAAGAATCGCCGAACCCCCGGTCCAGCGCGGATTGTGACCTTGTGACGGATGGGTCGGGGGTATCGCCGATAGAATAGCGCTTCCACTCCCTGGCAAAGGCACTGCGCTTGTAGCCCTTTGCCGTTCCAGCTGCCGTACCGATTCCGACCGTTCGGATTGTGCCGGGAACGACGCCGAAAGGAGTCAGCAGCCTGGCCAATCCGTGTGCGGTCAACGGGTTTCCCCGCGTCCATTCCGGCCACGGACGGTGATCCATCTCGTTGAGGCGTTCCAGGATGCTCCGCGTCGCCAACGCGGGCGGGTCTGCGATGAGGGGTGTCCAGGCGTCCGCTTTGACCGCCTCTTCAAAACACGAGGCGGTCTGGTCCTGCGCTCCGTAGCGATGTTCGTAGCGCTGATGACCGTCGCTGATTTCTTGCTTGCCCATGTCGGCACCGACCCGCTGCTCTCGAACCTGCATCGATGTGATCAGGTCATCGAATCAGGCGGTGCGGTCCCTCGCGGCGAGCCATGCCTCGATCTCGGAACTGCGCCAGCCGACCATGTTGGGGCCGAGCCGCACCGACCGCGGAAACGGATCGATTGCGCGGGCCATGTAGACGTAGATTCGCGACCGGCTGATGCCGGTCGTCTGAATGACTTCCGGCAAGCGGAGAATGCGATCATGGGACATCGTTCTGCTCCCGTCTGCGGTGGAACGCGAGGAATCGCGTCGGGATGAGACGGGATAGCCGCATGCAGCGGTAAAATCCTGACCAAAGATTCCTTATGCGCTAATCGTCGTTTCGATCGCGCTGGTGCATGCGACGTACATGGTCCTGCTTTAATTCATGATACTTTTGCTGCATTGCTCCCGTATCGATGTCGGGAGGCCTGATGAGCGAGTTCAGCCCTCCAGGAGGCAGGAGGGGCCGACCAGGGCGCTGCTTGCCCTTCGACCCGGTTTCATCCCGGAAGCGCTCCCAGGCCTTGCAGACCATCTGGTAGGTCGGGCATTGGTAATGTTCTTCGCTGTAGCGTTCTTCGATCACCTCGACGACCGCACGGCAAATCGAATGGCCATTCCTCCACGCTTCCGACGAGCCTGCTTGCCTTATCGGCAATCGCACTGACCAACCGGGGTCCTCTGGTAGTTGCGCCGCCCAATCGACCGCCAAGGCGATGATTTGGTCCCGCAACGCCTTCCAGTCCTGCGCTGCCTGGTGCGGCCCCTGGCGCCGGGGCTGCGGAATTCCCGAATTCTCGGACCATCTTTTCAGGTTCTGCGGCATCGGCCGGCCGCAATCGCGATAGAGTTCAACAGCACGCTCCAGCGCCGGCCGGGCATGAGCCAGGTGATCGACCGACTCTATGAGGAAATGGCACTGGAATTCAGGAGTTATTTGGAATTCCGGCTCTCCGGAAAGGCATAGTTCGGCGTTTGTCTCCACCAATTCGTCAAATAGAGCAGCCTGTCGATCTTCCCTGAGCCAAGGATAGAGCAAGGCAAATTCCAGATTTCGTTTGTACCCAGGTGACGAAAGAAATTCGGCAATACATACCTTGAGTACCGCGAAATGTTTCGCCCGCTCTTGCCGCTGCTCCTCGGCGCGTCGCTCCCGTTCACGCATTTGCCCGCTTCCCTTGCCGGACCATAGGAACAACCCGGGCCTCTCTGCCGGTAGCCAAGTAATCGGCCCATTGGTTCATCAGACGCCGCCGGCGCTCGAACAGGTCCGAGCGTGCGTAGGCCGCTTCCGCCTTGTCGCGTACCGTATGGGCCAGCGCCGCCTCCATGACCGCACGCGGCGCGTTGGTGCATTCCGCCGCCCAGTCTCGAAAGCTCGACCGGAAACCGTGCGGCACCGCGTCCATGCCGAGATCGCGCATCAACTTGGAGAGGGTCATGTCCGATAGCGGCTTGCCGGGTCGCGTGCCGCGGAACACGAGACCGCTCCCATCGCCGAGCTGACGCGCTTCGGCCAGGATCTCCAACGCCCGGGCGCACAGCGGCACCCGGTGTTCGCGCCCGGCTTTCATTCGCTCGGCCGGTATCGTCCAGACCGCCGCCTCCATCTTGATTTCATTCCACGTCATTGACCGAACTTCGCCGGACCGGGTCGCCGTCAGAATCAGGAACTCGAAAGCCAGCTTGACGGCCATGCTCGCGCCGGAAATGTGGACCGCCTCAATGGCGTCGGCAACCTTACCGTAAGGTAAGGCACGGTGATGACGCTTGCCCGTGCCCTTGTGCCTGGGAAGCACGGCGCCAATGGCGTCGCCGGCCGGGTTGTCCTGTCTGTAGCCCTGGGCCACAGCCCATTTCATCACTGTCGACAGGCGCTGACGCACGCGACGGGCGGTTTCCGGCTTGTCGTGCCAGATGGCCGAAAGCACGTTCAACACATCGGCGGTGTCGATATCCGACACAGGGCGTTTGCCCAGACGGGGATAGACATAGGCGCGCAAGGTCGCCTCCCACTGTGCGCCGTGCTTCGCATTGCGCCAGGTCGGGCGATGCAGGTCGATGACCGCCGCGGCCGCTGCTTCAAAGGTCGGCACTTCGACCTTCCGCAGGACCTCTGTCGGGTCGCCGCCGGCGCGTGCAATCTTGCGGTTGGCGAGCGCCTTCTCACGCGCTTCGGCCAGCGGCACCAGAGAAACGCCGCCCAGCCCGAGCGTCCGTTGCCGACCCCGGATCACCAGCCGCTGCTCCCAACGCCGGGCGCCCGACGGATCGACCCTGAGGTACAGACCGTTGCCGTCGCAGTACCGACCCGGCGCGGAGACCTTGCGTACGAAGATCGCCGTCAACCTCTTGTCCGGGTGCTTTCCTTTAGGCTTTCGACCGAGGGCCATCTGTATTACCCCATATTACACCCCATATAATAAACAGGATGCCATGGGATATCAAGAGACACTGCAAGACGCAATAGGAGCTGAAAACCCTAAAAAACGGGGCTTTTCAGGATTTCTCAGGAAGAGACGGGACAGGAAATTGGCGGATGGGGTGGGATTCGAACCCACGATACGGGATCACCGTATACACACTTTCCAGGCGTGCGCCTTCGACCGCTCGGCCACCCATCCGCTCGCAAGCCCGTTATGTAGCAACCGGTCCCACCTGCGCCAACCCCCGCGCCAACCGCGCCAACCCCGCGCCAACCCCCGCGCCAACCCTTGCGCCGACCCTTGCGCCGACCCCCGCCCGCCCGCCGGCATCGACAACAGCAGCAGGCGCCGGGGCCGGCGCCTGCAGCCATCCGGCCGGCCTGCACTGGCGCGGCGCGGCCGAACCTGCTAGCACAGCGGACGGGTTCGCAAAGCCGGCACTATCAGCGAGGCGCAATGATCGTTTTCCGCTTCCTGGCCTACCTGCTGATCCTCGCCGGGATCGGGATTCTGGGCCACGGCATCGTCGGGATGCTTGAGAACGGCGGGTTCGAGCCCGTGCCCTTTGCCCGGCTCTGGCTGGGGATCGACCAGTCCTCGTTTCTCGGCGCCAACCATTTCCTCGAACAGAACCTGGGGACCGATTTCCACCAGTCGGTGCTCATCCCCTATTTCTGGGGCGCTGCGGCCTACGCCGTCTTCCTGGTGCCGGGCATCCTGCTCTGGATGGTGTCCCGCCCGCGCGACTAGGGCGGTCGGGATAGGGCGCCGCCGCTCCGGGACCGGGCGGAACCTTTCCCAAGGGTCTCATTAAAGATAGAATATTGCGCTATCCTTTCTTAACGGGGATGCTAACGAAAGGATAATGTGCTATCCTTTCGTTACGAAGCGGCTAACGAAAGGAATATTCTTAACCATGCCGTCCGAATGGGGACCATCGCGCCTTGGCCGAAAGGTGGCGCTGTCGACGGTCGGGGAGAGGGTCGAAGCGATTATTCCGCCGCCCCTGCCGCCGGCGCCGCCGGTCCGCATGGACCGGCTCAACAGCTTGCTGGATAATGCCAATCTCGCGCTCGGCCGGCTCGATGGCATGACCTCGGTCCTGCCGGACACCGACCTGTTCCTCTACATGTATGTCCGGAAAGAGGCACTGCTCTCGTCCCAGATCGAGGGCACGCAGTCGTCGCTGTCCGAGCTCCTGCTGTTCGAAAGGGCGGAGTTGCCGGGGGTGACGCTCGACGACGTTCAGGACGTTGCGAACTACGTCGCGGCCATGGATCACGGCCTCGCGCGAATACGGGAGGGCTTCCCGATTTCGTTGCGCCTGATCCGCGAGATTCACGAGAAACTGCTGTCGAAGGGACGCGGCAGCAAACGGCAGCCCGGCGAATTCCGGCGCTCGCAGAACTGGATCGGCGGCAGCCGCCCCGGCAACGCGGTGTTCGTGCCGCCGCCGCCCGGCCAGGTTCCCGACCTCATGTCCGACCTGGAGAAATTCATCCATGCCGACACGCCGGAGATTCCGGCCCTGATCGAGGCGGGCCTCGTCCATGTCCAGTTCGAGACCATCCATCCCTTCCTCGACGGCAACGGCCGGCTCGGCCGGCTCCTGATCGCCTTTCTGCTCTGCACGCAGGGTATTCTGAAAGAACCGATCCTCTATCTCAGCCTCTACCTCAAGACGCATCGGCAGACCTACTATGACCTGCTACAATGGGTGCGCGACCGCGGCGATTGGGAAGCCTGGCTCGAATTCTTCCTCGAAGGCATCGCCGAAACATCGCGGCAGGCCGCCGATACGGCCCGCGAACTGCACGACCTGTTCGAGGCGGACCGGCGCCGGATCGAGCGCCTCGGCCGGCCGGCAACCTCGGCCCTCCGGGTCCACCGGCGCCTGCAACGGAACCCGCTCGTTGCCATCGGCGACGCTGCGCGCGACCTGCACCTGTCGCCGCCCACAGTCGCCAACGCGGTCCGGCGCCTGGAGAGCCTCGGCATCCTCCGCGAAACGACCGGCAAACGGCGCGGTCGCCTGTTCGTCTATGACGCCTATCTGGATATTTTAAACCGGGGGACGGAGACGATTTGACGATGGGAGGACGCCGAAATCGGGAACTTCCTTTGAATGAGTGGCCGGCGAAAGAACTCTTTGCGTCGCGGCAAAAAAAATCGCCCTCGAAGGGGATATTTCAGACGGCTTGACGGCCCCAGATGTTCATTTTATCTGAAATACGCCGTACCCTGACGAAGACCATCGGCTCGATCCGCTCCCCTTCGGCCGGCACCGTTATCTTCATGTACGAGATGAGCTTCGGGTCGTAGTCGAAATATGGAAATTCGGCGCGAAACGTGTCGCACACAAGATGGCGCAGGCATTTCTCAGCAAATCCGCCCAGCACCTGCCCATCGTTCTCCCATCGGGAAACCGTCGCCGGGTCGATTTCAAGCATATCGGCGAATTCCGCCTGCGTCATCCCGAGGGCCTTGCGCATGAACCTGATTTCGGCGCCGGCCAGCTTTCCGGGTTCGAGGCATCGGTTGACCGCAATCGCGGCAACCAGGGCATCCATGTCCGGGATCGTGACAGTTTCGTCGCCGGCGGCGTCGGATTCGACGACCGCAGCGTCCTTGAGGATCACCGGAATGCCCATGAGGTTTTCCTCATGGACCGGCAAAGTCTCGGACCTCACAATTTGGCGTTTGTTTTCCATGGTCTCGCTCTTCGGCAAACAATTCTGGATTTGCCAGCGGGTAGCGAGCTAGTCCGGTTCATAGACCGTGATTACCTTGATGACGCTCTCTGACGGATAAGGCACAACCAAGATCCCGAGGGTTCTCCCATCCAAGTCGTCGCCGGTCGTCAACCAACACGTCTCGCCTTCCCGCAACGCGATGTCGATGACCTTGCCTTTTCGAAGCGCCGCCACGACGTCAAGCTTCGTAACTTGACGTTGCATCATCCTTTCGGCAGCGTGCCTCGTAAAGGCAATTTCGGTCGCGGGATTCCTAGCGAGCGACCTCAAGGTGCTGGATTGATGCCCAAAGTCTCCGGATTTTGGCATCGAAACGCCTCTCTCTTCCGATAAAATCGATATTGAGCATCATGATTCCCTCCTTGGGTGGGTTTGCTGACTGTACGATTCGAATATAGCACGCCGCGTTGGACGAGGCAACATGAATTTGATAATTTATCAAGTTCGCTCAACCGCAGTCGAAAGACTGCCGAAGGACTTCAGCGGGCTGTGACCCGTCCCTCAATCCTCTCCCATCCGCAGCGCTTCGATGAAGGCGCTTTGGGGGATGTCGACCTTGCCGAACTGGCGCATCTTCTTCTTGCCGGCCTTCTGCTTCTCCAGCAGCTTGCGCTTGCGGGTGATGTCGCCGCCATAGCATTTGGCGGTCACGTCCTTGCGCAGGGCCGAGATGGTCTCGCGCGCGATGACCTTGCCGCCGATCGCCGCCTGGATCGGGATCTTGAAGAGTTGGCGCGGGATCAGCTCCTTGAGCCGGCCGCAGATCGCCCGGCCGCGCTGCTCGGCGGACGAGCGCGGCACGATCATCGAGAGCGCATCGACCGGCTCGGCGTTCACCAGGATCTGCACCTTGACCAGATCGCCCTCGCGATAGCCGTCCATCCGATAGTCGAAGCTGGCATAGCCGCGGGTGACGGACTTCAGCCGGTCGTAGAAATCGTAGACCACCTCGTTGAGCGGCAGCCGGTAGACCAGCATGGCGCGCGATCCGGCATAGGTGAGGTCGATCTGCTCGCCGCGCCGTTCGGTGCACAGGGCAAGCACCGCGCCGAGATAGTCGTCCGGCGTCAGGATGGTGGCGCGGATCCACGGCTCCTCGATCGAGGCGATGCGGGTTTCGTCCGGCATGTCGGCCGGGTTGTGCAATTCGAGCCGCGTACCGTCGCTCATCGCCAGCCGGTAGATCACGCTGGGCGCGGTGGCGATGAGTTCGAGGTCGAACTCGCGGGCGAGGCGCTCCTGCACGATCTCCAGATGCAGCAGGCCGAGGAAGCCACAGCGGAAGCCGTAGCCGAGCGCCGCCGAGGTTTCCGGCTCGGTGTGGAAGCTCGAATCGTTCAAGGCCAGCTTTTGCAGCGATTCGCGCAAATGCTCGAAATCGCCGTTATCGACCGGGAAGATGCCGCAGAACACCACCGGCAGGCTGGGCTGGAAGCCGGGCAGCGGTTCCGGCGTGCGGTTGCGGTCGTCAGTGATGGTGTCGCCGACCTTGCAATCCGCCACCGTCTTGATGCCGGCGGTGATGAAGCCGATCTCGCCGGGGCCGAGCGAGGCGACCGGCGCGCGCTTGGGCGTGAAGACTCCGACCCGGTCGGCCTCGTAGACGCCGCCGGTCGCCATCATGCGGATGCGCTGGCCCTTGCGCAGCCGGCCGTCGCGCACCCGCACCAGGATGATGACGCCGAGATAGGGGTCATACCAGCTGTCGACCAGCAGCGCCTTGAGCGGCGCGTCCGGATCGCCCTGCGGCGGCGGCACCTGCGCCACCACGGCGGCAATCAGGGCTTCGACTCCGGCGCCGGTCTTGGCCGAGACCGGCAGGGCGCCCGAAGCGTCGAGGCCGATCACATCCTCGATCTGCTGCCGAACGCGCTCGGGCTCCGCCGCCGGCAGGTCGATCTTGTTGAGGACCGGGATGATCTCCAGTTCGTCGTCGAGCGCCAGATAGACGTTGGCCAGCGTCTGCGCCTCGACGCCCTGGGAAGCGTCGACGACCAGCAGCGCGCCTTCGCAGGCGGCGAGCGACCGGCTGACCTCATAGGAGAAATCGACATGGCCGGGCGTGTCCATCAGGTTCAGGAACCGGGTCTCGCCGTCCGGCCCGGTCCATTTCAGGCGCACGGTCTGGGCCTTGATGGTGATGCCGCGTTCGCGCTCCAGGTCCATGCTGTCGAGGACCTGCTCCTTCATTTCCCGGTTCGAAAGCCCGCCGGTATGCTGGATCAGCCGGTCCGCCAATGTCGACTTGCCGTGATCGATATGGGCGATGATCGAGAAATTGCGGATATGCGCAATGTCGGTCGGGGAATCGGTCATCAGGGCGGGGCCGCGAGGGAAAGGGTGAGCGCCGGGGCGCGTCGTCATTGCGCGTCCCGCACGGGCTGTCTCGCGCTGAGTCGCGAGTCGGCCGGGAGGTAGCATCGCGCCGCCGCCGCGCCAATGCTGCATATGTAGCATGCAGTGAAGAGCAAGGCCGAATCTGTTATTGACCGAACCTTGAAGCAAACACCACTGGGGCCAGATTGAACGGTGGACCTTCAGGTGACTTGATGCTACCGCCCACGGCATTTTGCACAGCCGTTCAGCCCAGACGAGGAACTTGGACATGCCGGAGCGAATTTACAACCAAGCAGGCGAAGGAAGGCTGGAGCCGTTGGAAGAGATGCCGTTTGATGTTGAGAAAAAATTGCAGGCACTAATCGCCGCGCACCCGGAATTGCTCGATGGCGAGCAGATTAGCCCCGGAAATGAACGCCGTTGGATTCTCATAAAGCCAGAAAAGGGCATCGCTTCATCTGCGGGTGAGGCCGCGCGTTGGCTGGTCGATCATTTGATTATCGACCAGGACGCAATACCAACCTTGGTAGAAGTGAAAAAAGGCGATAACTCCGAGATTCGGCGCAAGGTTGTCGGACAGATGCTGGAATATGCTGCCCACGCCGCAGAAAGCTGGACGGCGGACGAGTTGCGCAAAGAATTTGAGGAAAAATGTGTTGCCCAATCTCTCGATCCCGCTACCGAGATCGCAACTTTGTTGAACGAAGATGGAGATCCCGATATTGTTAATCGCTTCTGGGAGGATGTAGCTACGAATCTGATAGCAAAGCGTCTTCGCTTGCTATTCGTCGCAGACGAAATACCCGATACTCTCGCCCGGATCGTTACTTTCCTCAACGCTCAGATGCCCCGCATTGAGGTTCTAGCGGTGGAAATCAAACGGTTCCAAGGCGAATCGACCCAGATACTTGTACCCCGTGTCATAGGGAGAACTTCTGCGGCTCTCGCTCGACGCCAGTCTGCGTCCGCACAGAAACTCACTCGTGAAGCGTTCCTAGAGGGCTTTGCGAGCGTCGATGTGCGAGAATTTTCGGATCAGCTATTGGAGGTGGCAGAACAACCTAACTGCTATGTCTATTACGGAACGTCGGGCGTGAGTATTCGAGCGATATGCCCGGTTTGGCCCCGACACCTAAGCGTTGCTTGGCTCTATCCGAGACACGCAACGGGGTGGATGCGCACCAGGAACTTCTCATTCGGGGTAGCAATCTACGACAATGATTTTCCGAAAGCGTTGCGAGAAACGCTCGATCTTTGGGTTGATCAGTTTGCCAAAGACACATTCGCAGAAAACGTTTCGAGTAAAGATACCAAAGCGTGGGCGGTTAGCCACGAGGACGCAGTTAAGCATCAGGATATTCTGGCAGATCGTCTTCGCAAGATTATTTCAGAGTTGACGGCACTCCGACCTGAATTCTCGGATTCCCAATAGCAATTTTTACGGGTTCTTGCCTCACCGCGGCTGTTCATGGATGCAGATAAAACGGGTAAACTGCATAAAATTAGCGCCTACCCCATCCGCATGCCGCCGGAAATGGAGATGGTCTGGCCGGTCATGCCGTCGGATTCCGGCGAGGCCAGATAGACCGCGATATGGGCGATCTCCTCCGGCTGAAGCAGGCGGCCTGTCGGTATCCGCGCCGCCATCGCCGCCTTGAAGCTCTCGAAATCGAGTCCGGCCCGCTCGGCGTGGCTCTCGAATTCGCCGATCATGTCGGTTTCGACAAAGCCGGGGCAGATGGCGTTCACCCGAATGCCGGCCGCCGCATGCTCCAGCGCGGCGCAGCGGGTCAGCGCGACCACCGCGTGCTTGGAGGCGTTGTAGGCCGCCTGGTTCGGGCTTTCCCACTTGCCGGCGGTCGAGGCGATGTTGACGATCTTGCCTTGGCCCCGGGAGTGCATGTGGCGCAAGGCCCGCTGCATGACGTGGAACACGCCATAGGCGTTGACCCGCATGACCCGGTCGAACTCCGCGGAGGTATAGTCGACCAGCGGTTTGCCGATATAGACGCCGGCATTGTTGACGACGATGTCGATCCGGCCGAACGCCTCGACCGCGGCGGCGAACAGGGCCTCGACATCCGCCTCGTCGGCGACATCGGCTGCGCCGGCCGCAACCCGGCGGCCGGCGGCGGCGACCCGGGCTTCGACGTCGGCAAGGTTCGCCCGCGCCGTCGCGCTCAGGAACAGGTCGGCGCCTTCCCGGGCGAAAGCTTCGGCGATCGCACGGCCGATGCCGCGGCTGGCCCCTGTGATCAGCGCGGTCTTGCCGGCGAGGCGTCCGGCGGTCGGGGAAATGGCGGCGGGGGGAGCGGTCTCGGTCGTCATGGCGGCAGCATACCGCCAAGGGCGCAAATGAAAAGTGCGGCCAACCCGCAAAGCGGCAGGCCCAGCGGGAGTATCCGCGGCCGGCCATGCGGCCTCCCATGCGATATCAAAACGGTTGGCAGCGGTGCAGGCGCGCGCTTACCTGTGCGCCATGACGAACCGGGCCGACAGCAGCGGGACCGCCGATTTCGGCTTCCGCACCGTGGACGCGGACGAGAAGCAGCATCTGGTGCGCGGCGTGTTCGACAGCGTCGCGGCGCGCTACGACCTGATGAACGACCTGATGTCGGGCGGGCTGCACCGGCTGTGGAAGCGCGAATGTATCGCGATGCTGCGCCCGTCGGCCGAGCGCACCCTGCTCGACGTCGCCGGCGGCACCGGCGATATCGCCTTCCTGTGGCGGCGCAAGGGCGGCGGGCCGGCCATCGTGTGCGACATCAATCCCGGGATGGTCGCACACGGGCGCGACCGGGGAATCGACCGGGGTATGCTGGGCGGCATCGACTGGCTGTGCGGCGATGCCGAGCGGCTTCCCCTGCCGGACCGCTGCGTCGATGCCGTTACCATCGCCTTCGGCCTGCGCAATGTGACGGACAAGTCCGCAGCGCTCGCCGAGATGTACCGGGTATTGCGGCCCGGCGGCCGGTTCCTTTGCCTCGAATTCAGCGCGGTTTCCGTGCCGCTGCTGGGCGACCTGTACGACCGCTATTCCTTCGCCGTGCTGCCGCGCATCGGCGAAATGGTGGCCGGCGACGGCGACGCCTACCGCTATCTGGTGGAAAGCATCCGCCGGTTCCCGCCGCAAGCCGAACTGGCCGCCATGATGGGCGAGGCCGGGTTCGGCCGCGTGAGCTGGCGCGACCTGACCGGCGGCATCGTCGCCCTCCATTCGGGCTGGCGGCTCTAGGCCCCGGCGTGCATCGATGTTCCGTTCCGTCCGCAACGTTGCCCGGCTGATCGCCATCGCCGCCACGCTGGCGCGGCACGATGCGCTGTTTCCGCTCGAGCGGCTTCATATCGCGCCGTTCGCGCTCTGGATCGGCCGGCGGTTCCGCAAGCGTAAGATCGCCGGCCGGCCGGGCGAGCGGCTGGCGCTGGCGCTTCAGCGTCTGGGGCCGACCTTCATCAAGCTGGGCCAGATGCTCTCGACCCGGCCGGACCTGCTGGGCGAGCAGGTGGCGAGCGATCTGGCAGCGTTGCAGGACCGGTTGCCGCCCTTCGACGGAACCGCCGCCCGGCGCATGATCGAGGAGGAACTCGGCCGGCCGGTCGGCGAGCTGTACAGGCAGTTCGACGACAACGCCGCCGCCGCTGCGTCCATCGCCCAGGTCCATTTCGCCGTCACCGCCGAAGGCCGGGAGGTGGCGATCAAGGTGCTGCGGCCGGAAATCGACGCCGCCTTCGCGCGCGATCTCGACCTGCTGTACTGGATCGCCGGCCTGGTGCACCGGATGCGGCCCGACCTGCGCCGGCTCAAGCCGGTCGATGTGGTCAACACCTTCGCCGACTCGACGCGGCTGGAAATGGATCTGCGCATGGAGGCCGCGGCGGCGCGCGAACTGGCCGAGAATTTCGCCGATGACCCGACCTTCCGCACACCGGCCGTGGACTGGGACCGCACCGGCCGCCGGGTGCTCACCCTGGAGCGGATCCACGGCATTCCGGTCGACCAGCGCGAGCGCCTGATCGACGCCGGCCACGATCCGACCGAAATTCTGGGCAACGCTGCGGCGGTGTTTTTCAACCAGGTGTTCCGCGACGGCTTCTTCCATGCCGACCAGCATCCCGGCAATGCCTTCGTGGATGCGGAGGGCCGGATCGTCGCCGTCGATTTCGGCATCATGGGCCGGCTCGACCGGGAGACCCGATACTATCTGGCCGACATGCTGATGGGCTTCCTGCGCCGTGACTACAAGGCGGTCGCCGATGTCCATTTCCGCGCCGGCTACATTCCGCCGAACCAGTCGCGCGAGGCGTTTGCGCAGGCCCTGCGCGCAATTGCCGAACCGATCTTCGACCGCCCGCTGCACGACATCTCGATCGCCCGGCTGCTCGGTCTGCTGTTCCAGGTCACCGAACGGTTCGAGATGGAGACGCAGCCGCAACTGCTGCTGTTGCAGAAGACGATGCTGGTGACCGAGGGCGTCGGCCGCAAGCTCAACCCGGACCTCAACATGTGGACGCTGGCCCGGCCGCTGATCGAAGCCTGGATGCGCGAGCACCGCGGCCCGCAGGCCCGCGTCGTCGAGCAGATTCGCGCCGTTGCGGAGGCGGCCGAGCGCCTGCCCGCCGCGATCCGCAACCTGGATCTTGCTCTGGAGCGCGTGAACCGGCCGGCAGAACCGCCGCCGCCCGCGGCCGACCGGCTATGGCCGTTATGGGCGGCCATCGCCGTGTTGGCCGCCGCCGTGCTGCTGCTGGCGCTCTGAAAACGCGGCGCACCGCCCGCCCGCGCCAAAAGACGCCCGCGCCAAAAGACTTGCTTCGCGATTTCGGTCTTGTAACCTTGCGGTCGCAAGAAACAGGGCACGTCATGGCGCCTGCCGGCTGGACGGCCTGACCCGAAAGCGGCGCCGCGCATCGTCCTGGATGGCAGGAACAGACCCAGGGAGATGCAACGCCATGGCCGGAACCACCGACCCGAGATGTGTGGCGCTTGTCGGACCGTATCTGAGCGGGAAGACAAGCCTGATGGAAGCTATGCTGGCGGCGGCCGGCAAAATCCAGCGCAAGGGCAGCGTGCCGGCCGGCAATACGGTCGGCGACGCCTCGCCCGAATCCCGCGACCGGGAAATGAGCACCGAGATCAATGTTGCGAATTTCGACTATCTCGGCGATCACTGGACGATTCTGGACTGTCCGGGCTCGGTGGAATTCCAGCAGGATACGCGCCATGCGCTGATGGTCGCCGACATTGCCGTCGTAGTGTGCGAACCGTCGGTCGACAAGGCGATGATGACCGCGCCGGTCCTCAAGTTCCTGGACGATCACGACGTCCCGCACTGCCTGTTTCTCAACAAGATCGACCATCTGGCGGGCACGAGCGTTCCCGAAATGATGGAAGCGCTGCAAAGCGCCTCGGACAAGCCGCTGGTGCTGCGCCATGTGCCGATCGTCGAGGACGAGGCCATCGCCGGCTATGTCGATCTGGCGAGCGAACGCGCCTACGAATACCAGCCGGGCAAGGCCTCGAAGTTGATCCAGATTCCGTCGGATATGGCGGACGAGGGCGCGCTGGCCCGGCAGGAAATGCTCGAGTCCCTGGCCGACTTCGACGACGGCCTGCTGGAGCAATTGCTGGAAGACGCCGTGCCGCCCAAGGAAGAGGTCTACGGCTATCTCACCGCCACGCTGCAGGCGGACAGCCTTGTGCCTGTCTTCATCGGCTCGTCCCAGAACGATGCCGGAATCCGGCGGCTGCTGAAAATGCTGCGTCACGAAACGCCTGGCGTCGATGCGGTCCGGGACCGGCTGGAACTGGGCGAGTGGAACGGCAACGGCGCAACCGTTTTCAAGACGCTCTACATGCCCCACACGGGCAAGCTCTCCATCGCCCGCATCCTCGACGGCGAAATCAAGGACGGCATGGTCCTGAGCGGCACCCGGGTCGGCGGCATGAACCGGCTGAACGGCTACGATCAGGAAAAGGTCGCGAAGGCCGGCAAGGGCGATGTCGTGGCATTGGGCCGGATGGAGCCGGTGAAGACCGGCGCGACCCCGGTCGAGGGCGGCGACGCGCTGGACACTCTATGGCCCACGCCGGCCATGCCGCTGTTCGCGCTCGCCGTCGAGGCGGAAAAGCGCGAGGACGAGGTCAAGCTCACCGGCGCCATGGGCCGGATGGCCGAGGAAGACCCGTCGCTCATCCTCGAACACAACCAGGACACCCGCGAACTGGTGCTGGCCGGCCAGGGCGATATCCATCTCAAGGTCGCGATCGACCGGCTCAAGAGCAAATACAATCTGAATGTGGCGAGCCGGCGGCCGAAGGTCGCCTACAAGGAGACGATCAAGCTGTCGGTGTCCCAGCACGCCCGGCACAAGAAACAGTCGGGCGGGCACGGCCAGTTCGGCGATGTCCATGTCGATATCAAGCCGCTGCCGCGCGGTGCCGGCTTCGAGTTCCAGAACACGATCGTCGGCGGCCGGGTGCCGCGCCAGTATATTCCGGCGGTCGAAGCCGGGGTGAAGGAGTATTTGTCGTCCGGGCCGCTCGGCTTTCCGGTGGTCGACGTTTCGGTGACGCTGACCGACGGCCAGTATCATTCGGTCGACAGTTCCGACCAGGCCTTCAAGACAGCCGGGTCGATCGCCATGCGCGAAGGCATGCCGAAGGCGCGACCGGTGCTGCTGGAGCCGATCTACGACGTGAAGATATCGGCGCCGTCGCACTTCACCTCCAACATCCAGGGCCTGATCAGCGGCCGGCGCGGCCAGATCCTGGGCTTCGATTCGAAGGCGGGCTGGAACAACTGGGACGAGATCAGCGCCAAGCTGCCCCAGGCGGAATTGCAGGACCTGATTATCGAGCTGCGCTCCCTCACCCAGGGCGTCGGCACGTTCGAATACAGCTTCGATCACCTCCAGGAACTGACCGGCCGGATGGCCGAGCAGGTCGTCGAGGCCTATAACGGCGGGCCGGCGTAGGGAGTGCGGCGCAGCCATAGGCTGATATGGCCGACCTGACGCTGAACCGAATCCGGAAAACCTTCGGCGCGACGGTTGCGGTCGACTCCATTTCGCTGGACGCACCGCAAGGCTGTTTCCTCGCCCTGCTCGGTCCGTCCGGCTGCGGCAAGACGACGATCCTGCGCCTGATCGCCGGTTTCGAAGTGGCTTCGGGCGGCAGCATCGTTCACGGCCGGACGGTATGGTCGGATGCGGACGGCGGCACCCATGTGCCGGCCGAAAAGCGCCGCGTCAGTGTGGTTTTCCAGTCCTACGCCCTGTGGCCGCATCTCACTGTGGCCGGCAACGTCGGCTATCCTCTGCGGGTCGCCCGGGAAAACCGGTCAAATCGCGATGCGGCGGTCCGTAAGGCACTGGAGACCGTCGGCCTGTCCGGATATGGCGAGCGCCAGCCGGCCCAGCTTTCAGGCGGGCAGCGCCAGCGGGTTGCGCTCGCCCGCTGTCTGGTCATGAGACCCGAAGTCGTCGTGCTCGACGAACCTCTGGCCAATCTGGACGCCCATCTTCGCGTCACGATGATGAAAGTCTTCAGCGCGTTTCACCGCCAAACCGGCGCCACGATGATCTATGTCACCCACGATCAGGCTGAGGCGATGGCGCTGGCCGACAGGATCGCCGTCATGTTCGACGGCCGGATTGAGCAGACGGACAGCCCGGAAGGCGTCTACGGTCGGCCGGCGAACGAGACGGTCGCGCAATTTATCGGCGAGGGCGCCGTGTTGACGGTTCCGGTGCTGCGCCGGACCGGCGATGGCGCTGTCGCCGATCTGTTTGGGCAGGAAATCCCGATACCTTGTTCGATCGTGGCGCCGGATGGCAACGCGGCGGTCTGCATCCGGCCCGACCGGTGCCGGATCGACCCGTCCGCCGCCATCGAGGCGCGGGTCCTGCGGTCGACCTATCGCGGCAGCCACTGGCTGGTCGATGTCGAACCCTGTGCCCGGACCGGGGCGACCCTTCAGCTATATTGCGCCGCGCGGCCGCCGGATGACGGCGGCAAGGTGCGGGTGGCGGTCGAATCGGTCACGCCCGTCGGCATTGCCTGAAGCCGCTTTCAGTCGCGCCAGGGCAGCACGCCGCCGGGCAGCCTGCGCCCGGCGAGATGCGCGAGAAACATCAGGACAACGATCACCGCAACCGTTGCCACGGCAATGGCCGCCGCCTGGATGTGGTTGCCGCTTTCGTCAAGATTGTAGAGCACGACACCGAGCGTCTCCGACCCGCTGGACCAGAGCAGGGCCGAGACGGTCAATTCGTTGAACGCGGTCAGAAACACCAGGATGCCGCCAGCGGCAGTGAGCGGCAGGGTCAAGGGCCCGATGACGGTGCGGAGACGAAAGCCGAAGCCGGCGCCGGTCATGCGGGCCGCCTCGTCGAGGCCGCGATCCATCTGGGTCAATCCGGCGATCGCCGGGCGCACCGCCAGCGTCGCAAACCTGCCAAGATAGGCGACCAGAATGATCCAGACGGTGCCGTACAGGCCGACCCCGATCAGCGGCAGGGGCTTGAGGAAGACCAGAATGGCTGCAATCGCCAGCACGATGCCCGGCATGGCATAGGGAATCTCGATCACAGTGCTGAGCGCGCCGGCCAGCCGATTGCCCCGCCAGGCGATGAAATACGCCAGCGGTACGCTGGCGAGCATCAGCAGGATGGTGGCTGTTGCCGCCAGGAAACCGCTGTTCTGGAAGGCCCGCACGGTGACAGCCTGGCGCCACATCACCTCGATATAGGCGTCGACGGTCAGGCTGTTCCAGGTCAGGGGAACGCCGAAGGCCGGTACCAGCGTTACTGCCACCAGCGCCGTCAGAGGCAGGACGAGAATCAGCAGGATGACCAGCCAGCATCCGGCCTGGGCCGGCAGCCGCCAGGCGCCCAAGGCAAAAGCAAGCGGCTGGCTGGGCACGCCGATCGTCCGGAAATCCCGGCGCCGCATCAGCCAGGACTGGATGGCGACACCGGCAGCGGCAATCGCGCTGACCAGAATGGCCAGCACCGCTACTTCGGAGATGATCGACGGTCCGAAGCCCGACAGGCGGGAATAGATCAGCACCGGCAGGGTCTGATACCCGGCCGGCTGCCCGAGAAACAGCGGGATGCCGAAATTGCCGATGCTCGATACGAAGGCGAGCGCGACGCCTACGGTCAGGGTCGGCGTCATCAGCGGCAGGATTACGGTCCGGAACACGGTAAGCGTCCCGGCGCCGGCCATGCGCGCCGCTTCCACCGCTTCGCGGGGCAGGCTGCGCAGCCCGGCGCGCACCGTCAGAAACACCAGAGGCGCGTGCTGTATCCCGAGCAGAAGCACAATGCCCTCGCGGGAATAGAGCGGGTGTTTCGACCCCGGCGCCGGGGCGAGATCGACCATGGTCAACAATGTGCTGGATGTGCCGAACACCTGGATCCAGCTCAGCGCCGTTACCTGCGGCGGGATCATCAGCGGGATCATGAAGCAGAAGGTGAGGACCAGCTTACCGCGCAGATCCGTCAGCGCGACCAGCAGCGCGAACAGGGTTCCGAGAACGAGGGAAAGGGCCGCCCCGCCCAGGGCCGTTTCGAGCGACCGCCGGGTTGCGCGCCAGGTGCTCCGTTCCGAGAGAACCTCGATCGCCGGGCTGTTGCCGCCGGTGAGAAACGGCCCGACGCCCTCCCAGAGCAGCCGGACGATCGGCACGACTGCGATGACCCCGACAAAAAAGACCAGGGCGGCGAGCCACGGGAGCTCGCCGCCCGTCGCCCGGAGTCCCGGGGTCTTCAAGCCGGTTTACTTTGCGAAAAGGTCGGCAAATGCCTTCCGGCTGTTCTTGACGTCGGCCAGCGCCTTGGCCGGCTCAAAGGTCATCAGCTTGATCGAGGCGCGGGCCGGGAAACCTTTCGGACCCGCCACTCCGGAATGGGCCGGCAGATAACCCTGTGCGGCGGCGAACTGCTGGCCTTCCTTCGACAGCAGGAAATCGACGAATGCCTTGGCGGCCTCCGGATTCTTCGCCGTACTCATGATGGCGACCGGCTCGGTCACCATGCTGACGCCTTCCTTGGGGAAGACGAACTCGACCGGCGAGCCCTTCGCTTTGGCGCGGATCGCCATGAAATCGACGATCATGCCGTACAGCTTCTCGCCGCTGGCGACGCGCTTCAGCGCCCGGCCGTTGCCGCCGGCAGCCGACGCCTGCTGCGCCGCCAGGCCCTTGTAGAAGTTCCAGCCCAGGGCCGGGCTGTTCTTGATCGCCTGCATGTGGATGGTCGCGGCGCCCGAGGTGAGCGGGCTCGGCATGGCGATCTGGCCCTTGGCTTCCGGTTTCAGCAGGTCGGTCCAGGCGGCCGGCTTCATCTTGCCGTTGGTGTTGTAGATGATACCGGTCGTGATCAGCTTGGTGCTGAAATAGGTCCGGTCCCTGTCATAGAGCGCCGGGTCGTAGCCCTCGACCTTCGCGCCCTTGTGGGCGAGCAGGCGGCCTTCCTGCTTGAGGCCTTCCATGGTCACCATGTCGGCGATCAGCAGCACGTCCGCCTTCAGGCTGCCGGCGGCGATCTCGGCGCGCACCTTGGCCATCATCTTGGTCGTGCCCTGGCGGATCCACGAGACCTTGACCTGCGGATGCTTCTTTGCGAAGCCGTCGACGGTCTGCTGCGCGTCTTTCGCCGGCTGGCTGGTGTAGACGATCAGATCGCCGGACGCGGCCTGCGCCGCGTTGGCGACGGCTGCGGCGAAGGCCGCCACCGCGATGATTTGGACTATGCGTTTCATGGAACTGTCTCCCTGCAAATTATATTGAAATTGTTCGGAACGGTAACGCGGTCTTATTCCCGAATGGTTTCAGCCGGATGACAGAATTCCAGCAGGATAGACCGTGGACAGGCTATGCCCGCGCCGTCAGTTCCAGTTCGTCGGCGGCCTCGCCCAGCGCGGTCAGTGCGGTATGCACGATATGGCGCGTGCTCAGGCCCGCTGTGTCGACCTGTTTCTCCGGCTTGTCCTGATCGAGGAAGCGATCGGCCTGGACCATCGGGCGGAATCTGAGCGTGCCGCGGTCGAGCAGGCCGTCATGGCTCATGAACTGGCCGACGAAACTACCGAAGCCGCCGACCGAACCTTCCTCAATGGTGATCAGCACCTCGTGTTCCCGGGCGAGGCGCCGGATCAGGTCTTCGTCGAGCGGCTTGGCGAAGCGCGCATCGGCCACGGTCGTGCTCCAGCCGCGGGCGGTCAGCTCGTCCGCCGCGGTCAGCGAATCCTGCAGCCGCTGGCCGTAGGACAGGATGGCGACGGTATTGCCTTCGCGCACGATGCGGCCCTTGCCGATCTCCAGCGGCACGCCCTCTTCCGGCATGTCCAGGCCGATGCCCTCGCCGCGCGGATAGCGGAAGGCGCATGGCCGGTCGTCGATGGCGACGGCGGACGCCACCATGTGGACCAGCTCGGATTCATCGGAACAGGCCATCAGCACGAAGCCGGGCAGGCAGCCGAGATAGGCGATGTCGAACGAGCCGGCATGGGTCTGGCCGTCGGCGCCGACCTGGCCGGCCCGGTCCATGGCGAAGCGCACCGGCAATTTCTGGATCGCCACATCGTGGACGACCTGGTCGTAGCCGCGCTGGAGGAAGGTCGAATAGATCGCGCAGAAGGGTTTCATGCCGTCGGCGGCGAGACCGCCGGCGAAAGTGACCGCATGCTGCTCGGCGATGCCGACGTCGAAGGTGCGCGCCGGGAACGCCTTGCCGAACAGGTCGAGGCCGGTGCCCGACGGCATGGCGGCGGTGATCGCCACGATCCTGTCGTCCTTCTCCGCCTCCTTGACCAGGGCATTGGCGAACACCTTGGTGTAGCTCGGCGCGTTGGGCGGCGCCTTGTAAAGCTCGCCGGTCACCACATCGAACTTGCCGACGCCGTGATACCGGTCGGCGGAGGATTCGGCCGGTTCGTAGCCCTTGCCCTTCTGGGTGACGCAGTGGACCAGGATCGGGCCGCCCTGCGGATCGTCCCGGACGTTCCTCAGCACCGGGATCAGGTGGTCCAGATTGTGCCCGTCGATCGGGCCGACATAGTAGAAGCCGAGCTCCTCGAACAGGGTGCCGCCAGTCAGCAGGCCGCGGGCATATTCCTCCGCCCGCTGCGCCGCCCGCTCGATCGAGCGCGGAAACTTCTCGGCCAGCATCATGGTGAGGTGCCGGACGGACCGGAAGCTGCGCGAGGAGATCAGCCGGCTGAGATAGGCCGAGAGCCCGCCCACCGGCGGCGCGATCGACATGTCGTTGTCGTTCAGGATCACGATCAGGCGCGCACCGGTGACCTGTGCGTTGTTCATGGCCTCATAGGCCATGCCCGCGCTCATGGCGCCGTCGCCGATCACGGCGATGACGTGACGGCCCTCTTTCTCCTGCAGCTCGCCGGAGACGGCGAAGCCCAGGCCGGCGGAGATGGAGGTCGAACTGTGCGCCGCGCCGAACGGGTCGTAGACGCTCTCCGAGCGCTTGGTGAAGCCGTAGAGGCCACCGCCCTGGCGGATCGTGCGGATGCGGTCGCGCCGCTCGGTGAGGATCTTGTGGGGATAGCACTGATGGCCGACGTCCCAGATCAGGATGTCGTCCGGGGTGTTGAACAGATAATGGATTGCCGTCGTCAGTTCGACGACGCCGAGGCCGGCGCCGAGATGGCCGCCGGTGACCGAAACCGCGTCGACCGTCTCGGCCCGCAATTCGTCGGCGAACTGCGGCAGCTCCCTGATATCCAGTTTGCGCAGATCGGCCGGCGATTTGATCTTGTCGAGCAAGGGCGTCTTGCTGATCTCGGACATGTCGAACCTTATTTCCTCGAGACGAAAGACGTATTGGCTCAGGCGCTCCGGGCGACGACAAAATGTGCCGCCGCCCGCAGCAGATCGGCACGCGTCCCGAAGCAATCCAACACTTTAACTGCCTGCAATACAAGCATATCGGCCCGCTCCCGGGCGGAATCCAGCCCCAGAATAGAAATGAAGGTCGCTTTTCCGGCGGCTGCGTCCTTGCCGACCGTCTTGCCGACTTCCGCGGCATCGCCGGTCTCGTCCAGAATGTCGTCGGCAATCTGGAAGGCGAGGCCGAGGGCGTCGGTGTAGGCCGCCAGCGCCGCCCGTTCCGCCGGGCTCGCCCCGCCCAGGATCGCGCCCGCCTCGCAGGCCACTTCGAACAGGCGGCCGGTCTTCATCCGCTGCAGCCGGGTGATCTGTTCCAGGGTGAAGCCGGCGCCGGCGGTTTCGGCGGCGATGTCGAACATCTGGCCGCCGACCATGCCCTGCGCCCCGGCGGCTGAGGCGAGCGCCGCCACAAGCTCGGCGCGCACGTTGCCGTCCGGGTGGGTCGCCGGATCGGCCAGCACCTCGAACGCCAGGGTCTGCAAGGCATCCCCGGCCAGGATCGCGGTCGCTTCGTCGAACTCGATGTGGTTGGACGGCCGGCCGCGGCGCAGGTCGTCGTCGTCCATCGCCGGCAGATCGTCATGGACGAGCGAGTAGCAATGGACGAACTCGATCGCCGCGCCGGCGCGCAGGCTGCGGCTGTCCGGCACGTCGAACAGCCGGGCCGTCTGTACCGTCAGGAAAGGCCGCAGACGCTTGCCGCCATCGAGCGCGGCATAGGCCATCGCCTCGAAGACGCGCGCTTCCGGCCCGTCGCCCTTCGGCAGCAGCGCGGCAAGGGTTTCTTCGATCCGGTCGGCGACCTCGGTCATCGCCGTTTCGCGGCAGGCCTTGTCGGTCACGGGCTTCTGGGCGCGCGCATGTGTCGGGATTTCCGCAGAGTCCGGAAAGGTCGGCGGCTTCAGCCGAGTTCCGCCGGTTCCAGCCGGTTGCGGCCGTCGGGTCCGGCCACGATCCTGTCGACCTTCGCCTGGGCGTCACGCAGCTTGGCCTCGCAATGCCGCTTCAGGGCCGCGCCCCGTTCGTAGGCGGCGATGGCATCGTCCAGTTTCGCCTGCCCGGTCTCCAGATCGCGCACGATCTTCTCCAGTTCGGCGAGGGCCTCTTCGAAGCTGAGAGCCGAAAGATCGGGGGCCGCGGAATCGGCCGGATCGGGTGCGTCGGACATGAAGCGGAGTTCGGCAGCCGGAAGGGTTCGCGAATTGAGGCATTATTCGCGTTTTCGCCGCCGGAAGCAATCGAAACTGCGACAATCTGTTCCGACCGGGGTCGATCGCAACTGGCGTTCACGTACGGCCGGCACCAGCGAGCGCCCCGACATGGACCGCAACGCTATCGGCCAACGCCGACAGGTCGTAACCGCCTTCCAGCGCCGACACCAGACGGCCGCGGCACAGGCCTGTCGCGATTTCCGCGAGCCGTGCCGTCGCCCAGCCATAGTCTTCGGTGCAGAATTTCAGCCCGGCCAGCGGATCGTCCCGATGGGCGTCGAACCCGGCGCTGACCAGGATCATGTCGGGCCGGAACGCTTCCAGCGCCGGCAAAACGTTTTCCGACATCGCGTGGCGAAATTCGGCAGAGCCGCTGCCTGCCGCCAGGGGCAAGTTGACGATGTTGCCGACGCCGGTTTCGCCCGGCGCGCCGGTACCCGGGTAGAGCGGCCATTGATGGGTCGAGGCATAGAACAGGTCGCCGTCGGTCTCGAACGCGGCCTGGGTGCCGTTGCCGTGATGGACATCGAAATCCACCACGGCGATGCGGCCGAGCGCGTGTTTCTCGCGGGCATAGAGCGCGCCGACGGCGACGTTGTTGAACAGGCAGAAGCCCATGGCCCGGCCCGGCTCGGCATGATGGCCCGGCGGCCGCACCGCGCAGAAGGCGTTGTCGATCTCGCCGGCCATGACCGAATCGATGGCCGCGCAGAC
This sequence comes from Alphaproteobacteria bacterium, assembly GCA_965249845.1. Lineage (GTDB taxonomy): Bacteria > Pseudomonadota > Alphaproteobacteria > Bin65 > Bin65 > Bin65. The sequence continues at coordinate 1,305,444 of CBDFNA010000003.1, read as the reverse complement.
GGCTCCGGCAGCCCGCAGGGCGGCCTCGGCCGAGCCCGCGCTCATTACCGTATCCCCGTCTATCCGGCGGCGCTCGTTTTCTTTAATCGGCGCGAGTACATGGTCGACCAGGGCTGAGGGATGCACCAGGTGCAGCAACGCAGGGTCGATCCCGGGCGCCTCTCGCCGCTCCAGCCCGGCGATGTCCGCTTCCTTCAGGCCGTCAAGCACGGCGGCGATCCGCGACGGGCGCTCCGGATGATGGCGGCCGGGCCGATGGTCCAGACAGGCCGGATGGGCGTATATGGCTGTGGTCACGCGTCCTCGATACAGTCGGAACCCGCCTGCGCCGGGAGCCCGGCGCCTCAGGCATGCCATGCTCGCGACTGCCTACCGCAGGAACTTTCCTGTGGATTGATCGTCTTTCCAGACCATATCATGACCGAAAGGGGCGTCGCCAAGGCCTTATGGCCGTCAACGAGCGCCCCGCGGGCGGAGAACGGAACACAGCCGTGAGACCGGCACCAGGAGCGCGCGAACCTGGCGTGGCGCGTTCGTTGCTCGTATGGGCTGCGACGCTGCTCTGCATGGCGGCGACGCCGGCGCAGGTCGTGGCCGCCGGCGCCGAAGCCAAGGCGGAACCCCAGGCCGGAAAGCAGGGCCGGCCGCCGGCCGACGCGACTCGCAGCCCCGGCGCCAAACCCGAAAACCGGAACTGGCAGCGGCCCCGTCCTGCAACGGTCGCCCCGGAACCGGGGGGAGCGGCAGGCTTCAAACCGGGCAACAGAAGCCAGCAGGAAATTCGTCGCCGGGCCGGCGCACGGTCGGGCCAGGGCGGCGGCCAGCGCGCCGACGGGCAGGATGGCGGGCGTCCGCCGATGTTCGTGGGCATCGATCCGGTCCGCAAGAGCCCGCTCACGCAAACCGAGCCGGTGATCGGCCGCGTCGTCGCCACCCGTATGGGCATCGTCGCCGCCCGGGTTTCCGGCGCCGTCGTCGCCATCGATGTCGCGGTCGGCCAGAATGTGAAAAAGGGCCGGATCCTGGCGCGGCAGGACACCAGCACGGCCGAAGCGCGCCTAGCCTACGATACCGCCGAGTTGAAGCTGGCGGAGCAGCAATTGAAGCGGTTCGAATCCTTGCGCACCAACCGTTCGGCCGCCTTCGCCCGGTCGCGCTACGATCTGGCCGTGCACCGTCTCGCCCGTGCCAAGGCCAATGTCCGGCTCGCCCGGCTGGCGATCGAAAAGGCGGTGGTGGTTGCGCCGTTTGACGGCGTTATTGTGCGCAAGGCAACCGAGCTCGGCTCCTACCTGAAAGACGGGGCCGCGGTTGTCGAACTGGTGAACGATACCGATGTGGAGATCGAGGCCGATGTTCCGGCCGATCGCCTGAGAGGATTGCGGCCGGGCAGGGTCGTCACCTTCCTGTTGCGCGCCGGCGGCGTGCCCCGCAGGGCGAAGGTGCGCGCCGTATTGCCGATGCAGAACGCGCTGACACGCACCCAGGCGGTGCGATTCATGCCGATGGGCAACCCGCCGACAGACCGTTTTTCCATCAACCAGGCGCTCACCGTCAACGTGCCGCTGGGCGCGACGCGCATCGTGGTGTCGGTCCACAAGGATGCGATCGTGAACCGCGGCCCGATGCGCATGGTCTTCGTGGTCAAGGGCGGCCGCGCCGTTCCCCGCCCGGTGCAGCTCGGCGATGCGCTCGGTTCCCGGTTCGTCGTCCGCGCCGGTCTGGCGCCCGGTGACATCGCCGTCGTGCGCGGCAACGAGCGGCTGCGCCCGGGCCAGCCGGTGCGGCATCGCCCGCTGATGGGCGCCGCCGCACACCGCCAATCCGGCAACCGCAGTCCGGCGGAACAGAGTCCGGCGAACTGAAGTGAACCTGATCCGGGCAGCTCTGGACCGGCCGGTTGCGGTCGTCGCCGGCGTCCTGATGATCGTCATGTTCGGCTACGTGGCGCTGCAGCAGATTCCGATCCAGCTCACGCCCGATGTCCGCAAGCCGAACCTCACCATCACCACGCGATGGCCCGGCGCCGCGCCGGCCGAGGTCGAGCGCGAGATCCTCAACCGCCAGGAAGATGTCCTGAAAGGCGTCGAAGGGGTCGAGCGGATCGTGTCCAGCGCCGGGACCGGCCGTTCGCGGATCACTCTGGAGTTCCAGATCGGCCAGAACATGGACCGGGCCATCCTGCTGGTCGCCAACCGGCTCGACCGGGTGGTCGGTTATCCGGACGAAGTGCAGCGCCCGCAGATCCAGACCCAGGGCTCCGAAGACAATCCCATCGCCTGGTTCGTCGTTACCCGGCTCGACGGCAACAACCGCCCGATCCACACCTATGGCGATTTCATCGAGGATTTCGTCATCGAACGGATGGAGCGGCTCGAAGGCGTCTCCGGCACCAATTTCTACGGCGGCAGCACAAGGGAGCTGCGCATCGTCGTACAGCCGTCGGAGATGGCGCAGTACGGGCTGACCATTCCGGCAGTGGTTGCGGCCCTGCAGCGCGCCAACATCGCGCTGTCGGCCGGTGAGGTGAACGAAGGCAAGCGCCGCTATGTCGTGCGCTTCGAGGGCGAGCTGACCGCAGCGAGCGCGGCGCGCCAGGTGCTGCTCCGCACCGTCGAGGACAAGACCTCCGGGCGGGTCGCCCGGGTGACGCTGGGCGACATTGCCGACATCCGGTTCGGCTACAAGGATCCGACCGCGGGCATCCGCGCCAGCGGCCAGCCGGCGCTGGTCTTCAACGTGCTGCGCGATACCGGCGCCAATGTGATCGAGGTGATGGGCCGCGTCCGCGCGCGTGTGGCCGATCTCAACCGAACGGTCCTGAATCCGGCCGGCCTGCGCGCTGAACAGATCTACGACGAGACCGACTATATCCACTCCGCCATCGATCTGGTGACGCAGAATATCTGGGTCGGCGGCCTGCTCGCGGCGATGATCCTGCTGCTCTTCCTGCGCTCGCCGCGGGCGACGCTGGTGGTTTCGCTGGCGATTCCGGTGTCCGTTATCGGCTCTTTCGTTGCCATGGCGGCGCTCGGCCGCTCGATCAACGTGATTTCGCTGGCCGGCATCGCGTTCGCCGTCGGCATGGTGGTCGACGCCGCCATTGTCGTGCTGGAAAACATCTACCGCCTGAAGGAAGAGGGCAAACCGATCCGGCAGGCCGCCTACGAGGGCGCCAGCCAGGTCTGGGGCGCCATCCTGGTGTCGGCCCTGACCACGGTGATGGTGTTCATCCCGATCCTGGTGCTGGAACTGGAAGTCGGCCAGCTCTTCCGCGATATCGCGGTCGCCATTTCGGTTTCCGTGATGCTTTCGCTCCTGGTCGCCGTTACTCTGATCCCGTCGCTGGCCAACTGGCTGCTGGCGTCAGGCCGGCGGTCGCGCAGGCGGCGCAGACCGGCGGCGGGTGAAGCGGCAGAAGAGACGGCCGGCGATGGGCAGACGAGGCCGGAACCGGCTGCTTTCCGCCTTCCCTTGCCGGGGATCGATCATCTGGCACGGCTGTTCGTCTGGATTGTCCTGAAATTTACCCGGCTGGTCGTGACCTACCGTATCCTCGCGGTTCTGGTGGCGGCGACGGTGTGCGGCGGCGCGGCCTTCGCCACCTGGAAACTGCTGCCGAAGCTGGAATATCTGCCGACCGGCAACCGCAATCTGGTGATCGCGCTTTCGATGCCGCCGCCGGGCTACAATCTGGACACGGTGACCGAAATCGCGCGCGCCGTGGAAGCGGAATTGCGGTCGCATACCGCCGCCGGGGAGGGTGTGGTGCGCGGCACGGCGCCCAAGCCGCCCGGCCTGCTGGACCAGATCATGGTCAAACTCGGGCTGAAAGAGGATCCCGCGGCGTCCCGGGGGCCGCCGCAGATTTCGCGCTTCTTTTTCGTGGCGCGCAATACGATGACCATCGTCGGCGCCGCAGCGGTCGATCCGAACCGGGCCGGCGAGCTGATCCCGATCATCCAGAAAACCCTGCGCAAGGAGCCCGGCACCTTCGGCCGGACCTTCCAGCCCTCGCTGTTCGGCCGCGGCATCGGCGGCGGCCGGGTCATCAATTTCGACATTTCGGGCCCCGACCTGGGCCGGAATCTGCAGGTGGCGCAGCAGGCCTTCTTCATCATCAACCGCTTCCTGCCGCGCAGCGGCGGCACGCAGATCCGGCCGCGGCCCGGCCTCAGCCTCGGCGCGCCCGAGGTCAAGGTGATCCCGAACCGGACCCGGCTCGACGAAGCCGGGGTCAGTGCGCGCGAGCTGGCGTCGACCATCGACGCCTTCAATGACGGCCTGCGGGTCGCCCAGGTTACCGTCGGCGGCCGGCGCACCGACCTGATCCTGACCGGGCCGAAGCGCGGCATCCGGACGACCCAAGGCATCGAGAGCATTCCCGTCGTCACGCCGTCCGGCAAGATCGTGCCGGTCCGCTCGCTGGCGCGGGTCGAGGTCACCTCCGGCGCCACCGAAATCCGCCATACCGAGCGTACGCGTACGGTCACGCTGGAGATCAGTCCGTCGAAGGACATCGCGCTCGAAGCCGCCATGGACATCCTGCGCCAGCAGGTGATTCCGGCGCTCGAGAAACAGGGGCTGCCGGAGGGCGTGAAGATCAACCTTTCGGGCGAGGCGGATCAACTGACACGCACTTGGAACGCCATGGTCTGGCAGCTTTTCATGGCGGTCGTGATCGTCTATCTGGTGATGGCGATCCTGTTCGAGAGTTTTCTCTATCCCTTCATCATCATCTTCTCGGTGCCGCTGGCGACCGCCGGCGGCGTGCTCGGCCTCGCCCTGCTGAACGAGTACGTACGGCAGCCGCTCGACATGCTGACATTGCTCGGCTTCGTCATCCTGATCGGTACGGTGGTCAACAACGCGATCCTGCTGGTCGACCAGACGCTTCATCTGGCGCGCGACCAGGGCATGGATCCGCGCGACGCCATCGTCGAGGCGACCCGCAACCGGATGCGGCCGATCTTCATGTCGACGACGACCAGCGTGATCGGCATGGCGCCGCTCGTCATTTTCCCCGGCGCCGGCTCGGAGCTCTATCGCGGCCTCGGGTCGGTCGTGCTTGGCGGGCTCGCCCTGTCCGCCGTCCTCACCCTGCTGATCATCCCGTCGCTCATGGCGCTGGTCGTCCGAACCTTCCGCCCGGCCGTAACCGCGCCCGTCGCCGCCGTCCCCGCGCCGGCGGAGTGACCCTGCATTTTCCGCCAACGGCCAGCGGCCGTTCTGCGGGGCACGGAAGAACGGCCGGCAAGGGTCTGCCGGATGTCATGACCTGTCATGATTCGTCGTGGTGGCCCCTGCATCCTCTCGTGTCGCGCCGGGACGGCCCGGCAAGCGTATGCCGCTACCGCTCCAGCAGCACCCGCGGATCGCCGACATCGAGGACGCCGATAGCGCGGTGGGCCTTGTAGCCGAGCACTTCCTGCACCCGCGGCGGGAAATTGCGCACCTTCTCCAGCGGCACGGTCAGGAACAGGTTTTCCTCGGTGCGCAGCCAGCCGACGACATAGCCGACGAACATGCCGCGCCGGGCCTCGCGCGCCGTCCGGTTCGCGCCGCCGCCGTGCACGGTCGAGCCGAGATAGAACAGCGCCGCGCCGGCCGGCATCTCGGCCTGCAGGATTTCCTCCGGCGCCGGTTCGCGGCCGGCCGGCCACAGATGGCTGCCGGGCACGACTCGGGTGGCACCGTTCGCGGCCGTGAAGTCGGAGAGCGCGACCATCGCCTCGACTTCGAGCTACGCGCGCGGGCCCTCGGCAATCAAGGGCCCGAAGCGCCAGGCGTCCTCGTCCCGGTGCAGGCGCTGGGCGGTCTCGCCGGGCCGGATTTCGATGAACTGGCCGGTGTTGAAGAGATAGTCGAGGCAATGGGGCAGCAGGTAGTGGTCCGCCAGGCCGGTCAGAACCGGCGACTGCATGACGTCGACGAAGGCCGCCGACTTGCCGGGCAGGCCGTCGAATCGGATCGTCGATGCGCCGTAGAATTCCGCCATAACCGGCATGACCGGATGGCGCACCCCGGGCGCCCGGCCGGCCACGATTCGGTCGAAATCGGCGTTCAGGGCCTCGCGCTGCGCCGGCGGCAGAAAGCCTTCGACGATGACCACGCCGTCGGCGTCCAGCGCGGCGATGAAGTCGGAGACCGGCGCTGTCGAGGGCAGTCGGACAAGGCTGGCGGTCATGGCGGATGGTACTCTTGCGATAGGGCTACTCGCCATAATTCCACGAGTCGGTAACGATGGAAACGATAGCGCGAGCAAATCGGCCCTATTTGGGGATTGCATGTGTGACTATGCGTTTGCGTCCCGCCGCTGTCCCGAGAGCCGACACCGTTGTCCGCCCCTCGGTGTCGCGCCGGATGGAACCGCCTGCCCCGGACTGCGATCCGGGGAGCGGAAATCCGGGGCCCAGAGTCGCCCGGCACGGCCTCGCCTCATGGCGCTCGCTGCCCTTCTCGACGCTGAGCCGCCTGTAGGGCCGGTGGAACCCCACCACATCGCCGACTGCGTATGTTGTCAGGCGTCAAACTTTGACCCCCTTGATTCAAGCCAAATCAACAAGTTGAGCCGCTGACCGGCGTCCAACAGGCGCGCCGAATAACACCCAAACATCCATTCCCACCATTTCCACCCTTACGCCTTGCGATCGCGCTAAACAGCGACGCGGCTGCGATCGAAACTATTTTCGATCACATTTGGAGCGATGGAGAAGATGTCGGCGATCCCTCTGGATGGGCGCGCCTGACTGAAAAGCTGGAAGTTTCGGACGCCGATGCCCTGATAGGTGCTCCGCATGTCAAAGATCGACTTCGTCAGAACACCGAGCGCGCCGTCGAACTTGGGATATTCGGTGTGCCTACATCGGTAATCGATAACCAGATTTTCTGGGGTCAAGACTCTATTTCAATGTTATTGGGCTACCTCAACGTTCCGGAAATTTTTGATGAAACCGAGATGGCAAGAGCTGTCGATTTGCCGTGGGGTGGCAGTAAACCGAGTTGATCCGACGACTTTTCACTCGGTTGGAATCTCCTTCGGCTTGTGGGGGAGACGAGATGCCGCCAGCGAGTGTTGCTCGGCGCCAAACATTGGCCCTCCCAACCGAGAAAGATCAATAGGTTGGCACGCGGACCGGAGAGCGATGCGGGATGATGAGACTGCAGCGGAAGACGTTCTCGCGGCGTACCGTCGAGACGCTGAAGGCTGGGAAGCACACGATATTCTGGGACAGCCAGCTGACCGGCTTCGGCATCCGCGTTCGCAAGTCGGGGCACAAAAACGGCGTCGTCCAGACCCGCGCCGCCGGCAAGCTGCCGAAGGCCGGGAGATCCCCATCAGCCGCGGCTGACCGCTACAGCGATCGCGGCAGGCCGCTCCTTTGGGGTCCGTCCCTACCGCTTGGCGCCGCCGCCGGTACGGGGCGGGGCCAGTTTCTGGATTCAGGTGGCCAAATGCTGGGCCAGATCCTTCGGGAGGGTGAACTCAAAGGATTCTCGCACCTCGGTGCTGCCGAGATAGAGGGTCACGTGGGCCCGGTCCGGGCTGCTGGCGACCCTGCAGGTCGCGATCTCGCAGTTCATGTCTGTGCCGCTCACTGCTCCTCCTCGGCCTTTGGAGGACTTTCGTCGGCCTGACCGTCGCTCTCGCCAGACCGGTTTTCGGCCGCTTGCCGTTCCGGTTTCCTGGCCCGGGCTTCCAGCCGTGCCGCCTTCTTCTCGGCTTTCGCGAGCTCCCGCTGGCGCCGTTCGAAACTGTAGTTCGGCTTAAAGGGCAATACACGCTCTCCGCGATGTTCGGTTTGAGCGGACACAGTCCGCCCCGACATGGGGCTAGTCGGCGAGAGCGAGGTTCTCGGCAGACGACTTGCCGTCCCGGCCGGGCACGACCTCGAAGGAAACCTTCCGCCCTTCGTTCAACGTATCGAGGCCAGCCTTCTCGACGGCGCTGATATGGACGAATACGTCTCTGGAGCCATCCTCAGGCTGGATGAACCCGTAACCCTTGGCAGGGTTGAACCACTTGACAGTACCTGTAGCCATGATCGCTTCTTTTCACGACAGTAGGGCGAAGCGCCGCCTCATGCGGCACCCCTTGAAAAACGTTCACAATGTCGGTGAAGAAACCTGGCCGCCCGCTCGCGCGGGCAATCGGTTCAGCAACAACGACTTGGCAACGCTGGGCGGACCATACACGCAAAATCCAAGCGCGCAAGCGCTCCCGACGGGATAGCCCACGCTCGAAAACCCGGTCGTTATTCTTGTGGCCGCCAGGCGGGCCGGCCACCGCTCGGGCGAGCAGCCGTCCTGCCGTCAGCCCGGACGGCCGAGGATCAGGTCGCCGGCCTTTTCCGCCATCATGATGGTCGGGGCGTTGGTGTTGCCGAAGATGATCGCCGGCATGGCCGAGGCATCGACGACGCGTAGGCCGCGAATGCCGTGGACCCGGAGAGCAGGATCGTCCACCGCCATGCTGTCCTTGCCCATCCGGCAGCTGCCGGATGGGTGATAGATAGTTTGCGAATTGTTGCGGGCGGCGTCGAGCAGTTCGTCGTCGGACTGGACGTCCTGGCCCGGCAGATGCTCGCGCAGGATGAAATTCGACAGTGCCGGGGATTCGACCAGCTTCCGGGTGACTTTGAGGCCGTCAACGACCGTCTGCCGGTCCAACGGCGCCGAAAGATAGTTCGGCTGGATCGCCGGATGGGCCGCCGCGTCCGGCGACCGGATAGCGATGCGCCCGCGGCTTTCAGGCCGGAGTTGACAGACCGACATGGTGATCCCCGAGAAGGGGTGCATTTCCAGCCCCGGCTTGTCGGCGCTGAGCGGCTGGAAGTGAAACTGGATGTCCGGCGTCGCCAGCTCCGGCCGGGCGGGCGCCGTTGTCGCCCCGGCAATCGGCCCTCGCAACGGGCGGGCTGCCTCCGCTATTCTGGCGCTGACGTCAGTTGCCGGAAAGATCGACATGCCCTCCCTCCCGCACTACCGGGTTTTCGCCATTAAATATGCCGAGCGCATCGGCCGCCGCGCCGAAGTGTTTCTCGGCGGCGATCCGCACGATGCGCCGATGGCGATGGATTATTTCATCTGGGCAGTGGTCGATCCGGCGGGCGAGCGGGCCTGGGCGGTCGATACCGGCTTCAGCGCGGCCGATGCCGCCAAGCGCCAGCGGACCCATCTGCGCGGCGCGGCGGAGGGGCTGGCCCTGATCGGGCTGGACGCGGCGGCGCTCGGCGATGTCGTCATCACCCATCTGCATTACGACCATGCTGGCGGCTTCGCCGATTTTCCCGCCGCGCGCTTCCATCTCCAGGACGACGAGATGGCCTTCGCCACCGGCCGCTGCATGACCGAACCGGCGATCGCCCACGCGTTCGAGGCCGACCATGTCGCGGCCATGGTCCACCGGGTGTTCGAGCGCCGGGTCGCGTTCCATAACGGCGACGAAGAGCTGGCGCCGGGGCTGACCATCCACCGGGTCGGCGGCCACACCAAGGGCTTGCAGATCGTGCGGGTCCACACCGGCAGGGGCTGGATGGTGCTGGCGTCGGACGCGGCCCACTACTACGAAAACCTGACCGACCGGCGGCCGTTCTGGATTATCTACAATATCGAGGAATATCTGGCGGCCCTGGATACGGCACAGGCCTTGGCGAGCGCGCCGGACCTGGTCATTCCCGGCCACGACCCGCTGGTCTTCGAGCGTTTCCCGCCGGCATCGGACGCACTCAAGGGCGTCGTCCACCGGCTTGCGTAGGGCCTATTTCCGATAATCGGCACTCATGTAACACCATTTTGCAATGCGTCCCTTGACTTATATTTTTAAATCCATTCACTATGCGCGCATGATTGAGAACAAACAGCGGAGAAAACATCGTGCGCGCCACTTTCCTGACGGCGGCCCTTTGTGCGATCGCGCTCGCCGGCTGCGCAACGCCCTATCTCGATATCGCCGAACCCAACGACCGGCAGAAGGCCGAGGCGGAAGCGGCGCTGAAGCACGCGCAGGTCGGCCCGGCGCGCAATACCGCCGCCGACCGGATGACGCCGGCCGTCAACCGCGTTCTGTGGCGCGTCAGGGCTTCCGCGCACGAGGTGTGCAAGGAACTCAAGCTGCCCGATGAGCGCTGCGAGCTCATGCTGAAGGCCAGGGTCCTGGTTTACACGCAAGAGAAGGACATCAACGCATACGCCGACGGGAAAGAAAATGTCAGCGTCCTCGGCGGCCTCGTCCGCAATATGGGCACCGACGCCGAGATCGCCGGCGTGCTGGCCCACGAATTCGCGCATGTCATGTACGGCCATGTCGAGAAGAAGACCGAGAACGCGTTGATCGGCGGCTTGATCCTCGGTGGTCTCGCAGCCGGCCTCGCGGCCGCCGCGGGAGCGGACGGCCGCCAGATGGTCAAGGAGTCGACGCAGCTGGGCGTGGATATCGGCAGACACGCCTACAGTCCCGAAATGGAGATCGAGGCCGACCGGACCGCTATCTACATTTTGCGGAATGCCGGGCTGCCGCTCACGGCGATGCAAAATGCCCTTCTGCGCATGAGCCGGGCCAAAGCGGAGAACACGAATGAGGCTGCCGCCAGGCGCGTCGGATTCCTGGAGACCCATCCGAGCGACAACCGGCGCCTCGCGCACCTGATCTCCGCGGTCGAAGACGCGGAAGCCGGCGTTGCGTTGAAGCCCGCCGACGGCAAATCGGCCAAGTAACACCGGCATAACCTGCGCCGGTTCGGTCAAAATATACTTTGTGACCCACCTTTCGATACGCCCCGGATCAAGTCCGGGGCTACTCAGGGTGAGGAACATGATAAACAGGGTTCCAAGCTCGACCAACGATGGACAGTCAGGGTCAAACAAGCCCTAACCTATTGTCGTGCCTGTCTCTTTTCTTCCTCACGTCGGCCTTCCGCCCCTTGCTTTGCGGACAGATACGGTCATTAATGGCCCTCGAATTGATGCCGCCTGTTTGCGGTTTGATGACGGGCATTGATGCCGGACGGCATCGATGCGGATGCAGGGAAGGCCATGCCGAGAAGAAGCACGCTCCAACTTACCACACGCATTGTGGATGGGCTGCAGGTGGACGGCAAGGACGCGATCTTCTGGGACCGAGAGCTGGCCGGCTTCGGGATCCGGATCTATCCGACCGGCGGCAAGGTCTACGTCGCCTAGGCCCGGGGGCCGCACGGACCGAAGCGGGTGACGGTCTGCCGCCACGGCGTGATCGGCGCCGAGCAGGCGCGTCGGCGGGCGGCGCTGATCATCGCGCGCGTCAAGGCGGGCGAGGAGCCGGTCCCCCTGCCGCTGGCGGTGAAGCTGGCCGGCGGCCCGATGGTAAGCGACCTGGCGGCGCGGTATCTGGAAGAGCATGTCGCCGTGCGCTGCAAGCCAAGCACGGCGAACGGTGTCGGCACCATGATCCACCGGCATATCGTGCCGGCTCTCGGCAAGCAGCCGCTGGAAGCGGTGGACCGCGCTCAGGTCGCTGACCTGCACCGGCAGCTGAGCGCCAGCCCGGCAACGGCGAACAGGGTAATCAAGACCCTGTCGCACATGTACCGCCTGGCCGAAGGCTGGGGCATGGTCGGGGACGGGTGCAATCCCTACCGGTCGGTCATGAAGTATCCCGAGCGCAAGCGGGAACGCTTCCTGACCGATGCCGAGTTCGCCCGCCTGGGGCGAGTGCTGGACGAGGCGGCAGCGCAAGGCGATGTCTCGGCGCAAGCGGTGGCGGCGATTAGCCTGCTGATGCTGACCGGGAGCCGCAAGTCCGAGATCCTCACCCTGCGCTGGGAAGAGGTCGACCTCGATGCCGGCGAGATCCGTCTTGCCGACACCAAGACCGGCGCCCGCACGGTTCAGCTGTCCCCTTCGGCGGTGCGGATTCTCGAAGCCCTGCCGCGTCGGGCGGGCAGTCCCTGGGTTCTGCCGGGACGCAAACCCGGCTCGCACTTGCGCAGCATCGACGGCCTCTGGCGGACGGTTCGGGCCCGGGCCGGGCTCGACGATGTGCGAATTCATGACCTGAGGCACAGCTTTGCCAGCAGGGCGCTAGCCTGACTTATTCATCGGAGGCGGAGTTTATCGGTTGATTTTGTGTGCGCGTGGCTTTGCGTTCGGCGCCTTGCGGTGCCGGGATTTGAGGTTGGCGGTGTCTGGGTTTGGGGTTGAACGGGCTCGGGTTCTCGGGGCACGGCGCCCCGGCGATCGGGGGCCCGAGGCCGCGAGACGCCCGGCCAGCAGGCGGAACAGGGCGGCATCCGGACAGGCCGAAGCGAAGTGGATGCGGATGCGGGCGGCCCCTTCGGCAAGCTCAGGGCAGGCTTTCTCGACGACGCGGGCGCCGACCTTGAGCAGGTTCTTTCTGAGGGTTGCGAACTCGGCCCAGGCGCGAGCGGCATCCTGCGGGGCACGGCATCCTGCGGGGCACGGCATCCTGCGGGGCACGGCATCGCGCAGGGCACGGCATCGCGCAGGGCGAGCATCAGCCAGTAGGCCGCGGTGTGCAGGACGAGGCGGAACTGGTTGGCGATCGGGCTCTGGCAAGAGGTCCGGTCCGAGGCGAGCTGGCCCTTGTGCAGCTTGATGAGGTTCTCGGCCTGGCCGCGGGCGCAGTAAATATCTTCGCAGTAAATATCTTCATAGGGATGGCGGGCGTCTCCGCCGAGCGAGGTGACGATGTAGCGGGCGTCGAAGCCCCGCGCGCTTGCCTCCAGCCGGGCGACGACCCGGCGCTGGCGGCCCCAGGACCGGGCGGCGTAGGCGAACGCGGCGAAGCCCCGCATCCTGCCCGCGCCGGCCTCGGCGCGGCGCCCCCTGAGGTCGTCGGCGACCTCGTATGAGAGGCGGTGCGACACGCTGTTGCCGGCCAGGCCGAAGATGTAGTCGACGCCGTTGTCCTCGCACCAGGCCATGGCCTCGGTCCGTCCGTAGTGGCTGTCTCCCCGGAAGGTGAGCCGGGTGCGCGGCCAGTGCCGGCGGATGCGGCGCACCAGGTGCTTGAGGAGGGTGCGGATCTCGGCGCCCGACGGCGTCTTGCCCGGGCGCAGGAGCACCGCCACCGGCTTGCCGCTCGCCACATGGTAGACGTGGACCGGCAGGAAGCAGCGGGTGTCGTAGTGGGTGTCGTAGTGGGTGTCGTAGTGGGTGTCGTAGTGGGCGTGGAACAGCGACAGCTGCTGGTGGCCGTGCACCGGATCGCAGGTGTCGTCGATGTCGAGGGTGATGGCCGCGGGAGGGGTCGGGAAGGAGCGGCAGAAGAGATCGACCAGCGCCGCGGTCATGCGCGCCACCTCGATGCGCGAGGGCGCGTTCTCCAGCCGGCTCATGGTCGGTTGCGAGCACAGCGCGCGGCCGCTTTCCGGCGCCCGGCCCACGGCCGGCTTGAACAGGGGATCGGTGCGCAGGGCGTCGCAGTCGTCGGCATCCTCATACCCGCACGCGATCGCGAACATGCGGAAGCGCAGCATCGCCGGCAGCGTGTGGACCACCGTCGCCGGGTCGCGCCGATCCCGCATGCTGCCCGCCAGCGTCTCGGCCAGACGTAAGCGGCGCTCCGCCTCGCGCAACAGAACCACGCCGCCGTCCGACGAGATCAGCCCGCCATCGAAACCGGCGGTCACCTTCTTGCGTCTGACGGCTGGAAGATCGAACGGGAGCAGGCTCTCTTCGGTCATGGCGGCGTGGCGCTTTCGTTGCTCGCGAAGGAACTCGCTTTGACAACGAATTTCTACACGATCACAACGACTTACGCCACGTCCGCCACCACATCATCAGACCCGGCGTGAATAAAGCGGGTTAGCGCTTGGCGAAACTCTCCCGGTGATCGGCAAGCTGCTGGGGCACAGCGACATCGAAACGACGGCGCGATACGCCCATCTGGCGCGCGACTCCATCCACGAAGCGGCGGAAAGGATCGCCGGCAGTATCTCGAAGGATATTCTGTAGGGTCGGGGCCAAATCAAGCTGTCGTGTTGTTCGGCATGGCTGTTGGACGCCGATCGGCATGCTAACCCATTGACGTTGCGACTGACTGGGGGGTCAAAGGCGCGCGCCGAATAACGCGGTTGGGATCTTTCTCCCAACACTACCAGAATCTTGATGCTCACGCACCGCGTCCTCGCCGGCAAACACGGGTACCTGAAGTGCCCCGGAAAATCGGACAGGTGGTTAAGGAGTATTCTGCCGTATGACGGAGGGGTAAGGAGTATTCAGGATGCCGATCACGCCGCCAAGCATCGCAAAATCCTATCGAGCCGATCCGAAAATATTATTGGGCAAACTGTTCTGTACGCTTGGGTCGATACCGGAAGGGCGTGTGGTTGGTTCCTTGAAAACGGGGAGCGGCACCATGTTTGAGAGGCGCAGCGACCCGATCAGGTTCCTCGCGGTCGCCAAAGCTGGGAAGATTTTCGTCGCGACGGGCAGGCTCCCTATCACGCAGCCTGCGCTCTCCCGCGCCATCGCAAAACTGGAAACCCACGACGTCTATGGCGTCGTGTTCGAAGACCGCCTCGAAACAGGGGACCTCGCGCTTGACGAGCACGCCACTGCGCGGTGTCGGACCCAATCGCCGATGGATAGAGTCCAACCTATCGCCCGCTCATCCGGCCAGAGACCTGCAGGGCTTCAAGAGCCGGCTTCGAGTTCCGCCAGATGATTCGGCGTGGCACCGAGCGGCAGGTCGATGGCGCGGTGGTAGGCCGCGCCGACCGCTGACAAATAGGCCTCGCGGAACGGTTGGCCGAGCAGCGTTATCCCTTGGGGCAGGCCGTCCTCTCGGAAGCCGTTCGGGATCGCGATGCCGCACAGGCCCATCAGGTTCACAAAGTTGGTGTAGCTGCCCAGCAGCGCATTGAGCCGGATCGGATCGGCCTCGATTTCGGCGATGGTGTAGATCTTCGGAGTGGTGGGCACGAGCATAAAATCCATCGCGTCCCAAGCGGGGCGCGTCTCGCATTTCAACTCCGCCAGACGATGGATGGCGCCAAAAAGATCCTCCGCCGTGTAGCTCCTGCCGGTCTCCAGGATCGTGCGCGTCACCGGATGAAGCTGGTCACGGTGCTGTTCGAGAACGGGCCCGAGTGTCAGCGAGCGCTCGGCGATCCACGGCCCGTCGTAGAGAATGCGCTGCGCCTCTTCAAAGGGTGTGAAGTCGACCTCGACCAGCGTACCGCCGAGCGAGGTCATGCGCTCGGTACCCTCGCGGAACAGGCGTTCGGCCTCGCTGTCACCGAGAAAGGTGAGATGCTGGGCATCGGGAATGCCGAAGCGGAAGGCGCTCGGGCTCGCCGGCATGGTTAGATCGACACCGTTTGCCTCGGGCCTGGAAAATTCGTACGCCGGATCGTATCCGGCGATCAGTTCCAACACGGCCAGAGTGTCGGCGCAGGTCAGGCCCAGCACCGAGATCGTCTCGATCAGTTTCACCGTACCGCCGCCGCTCACTGAACTGTTGCTGACCAGGCCCGGGGTCGGCTTCAGGCCGATGATGTTGTTGAACGCCGCCGGCACGCGGCCCGAGCCGGCCGCATCGTTGCCAAGTGCAAAGCTCACCAGGCCGGCCGCGACGACCACCGCGGACCCCGAGCTGGAACCGCCCGAGATGTAGGCCTCATCGAAAACACTGGAGCAAATACCATAAGGCGAACGCACGCCGACCAAGCCGATGCCGAACTGGTCCATGTTGGTCTTGCCGATCAGGATGCCGCCAGCGTCGAACAGGCGCTGCACCGCCGGGCCGGTGCTCTCGGCAATATAGCGGGTGGCCGGACAGCCGCTCGTCGTCGGCAAGCCGGGCACATCGAAGTTGTCCTTGAGCGCGAAGGGTATGCCGTGGAGCGGGGCGGATGGATCGGCGTGACGCTCGACCTCGGCGGCGCGACGCAAAGCATCCTCGCGCGGCACGAGATGGATCCATGCCGGTTCGTCTTCGCCCCGCGCAGCAATCCTCTGGTGGACGATTTCGACCGTCCGCGTCGGCGTGAGCGTCCCCGAGCCGTAGAGCGCGCGAAGCGTCTGGAGATCTAAGCTACCCGTTGCCTCCGACCAAACCATTGCCGCTCCTCTCCTGTTGAGAGCCGAGGCGCTTGCTCATACCGTCGATCTCGATGCGCGGCGGCGCGCGCTCATCCTGCGCGCCGCCGCGAGCGTTACCTCCCCGACGGTCACGACAAGGCGGCGAGGAAGCTCGGGGAAGCGGTCGCAACGCCGAATTGCCCATAGCTCGACTTGGTGATGCGCACGATGGCGTCGTGGTTGTAGAGTTCGGTCGCAGCGCAACAATCTTCCAGGAGCAGGCATTCGTAGCCGCGATCGCTCGCATCGCGCATGGTCGTGTGGACACAGCAATCTGTAGTGACGCCAGTGATCACCAGGTTCCTGACGCCGCGCCGACGTAGTATCTGATCGAGCTCCGTTGCGTAAAACGCGCCCTTCCCGGGCTTGTCAATCACGGGCTCGGAGGCTAGCGGGGCGAGTTCGGGCACGATGTCCCAGCCTTCCTCCCCGCGCACCAGGATGCGGCCCTTGGGTCCTTGCGAGCCGATTTCCGCGTCACAGCGCGCCGAACGCCAGCGCTTGTTATTGTTGAGGTCGCTGAGATCGGCGCGATGGCCTTCCCGCGTGTGCAAGATGTGGAAGCCCTGGTCGCGCATTGTTCCGAGCACGCGTTGCAGCGGCTGAATCGGCTTGCGTGTGAGGCTCAGATCGAGCCCCATCTGGTCGCAGTAGCCGCCGTACCCGCAGAAATCGGTCTGCATATCAATGATGATCAGCGCCGTGTTCTCAGGCCGCAGGTCGCCGTCGTAGGGCCATGGAGCCGGCTCGGCCGGAATCTGAGTTTGGGTCATAACAGCCACCGTCAATGAAGCGCTTCGAGCAGCGCGGGCGAAGTAGTGATCGAGCCATAGTGGCCGCCGACCAGGCGAAGCACGTTCAACGTCGCTTCGTGCTCCGCCATGTCGAGGGCTGCGCAACAGTCTTCGAGGAGCAGGCATTCGTAGCCGCGATCGTTGGCGTCGCGGAGCGTCGATTGCACACTGTAGTCGGTGGTAACGCCGGAGATCACAAGGTTTCGGATAGCTTGGCGGCGCAAGATCTGGTCGAAATCGCTCGCGTGAAAGCCGCTGATTCCGGGCTTGTCGATCACCGGCTCGCCGGGCCGCGGGGCAAGCTCGGGAATGATCTGCCAGCCGGGCTCGTCGCGCACCAGGATGCGACCGTTTTTGCCTTCGTCGCCGATGCCAAGCCCGAGGCGGCGGCTGCGCCATTGCCGGTTCTGATTCAGGTCTGACAGATCCCGGCGGTAGCCTTCGCGTGTGTACAGGATGGAAAATCCTGCATCGCGCATCGCGGCGAGTACGCGGGCCAGCGGATTAATCGGCCGCCGGGTATTCTCGATGCCGGAGCCGATCTGGTCGAGCCAGCCACCCGAGCCGCAATAATCGACCTGCATGTCGACGATAATCAGCGCGGTGTTGGGCGCGCGCAGACTGGCATCGAACGGCCAGAGATAGAGGCCCGAAACTTGCTTCTGCATCGCTCCAATCCCGCGACTTACGGATCAACACGCCACTGGCGAAGGCGAATCATCTCCTCACCGTAAGCTCGCCGGGGGCAGGGGCAAGCGTAGTCTTCGGCGTGCAACTATTAGATCAGGATCGCCAGAGTCAGTACATAGGGCGCAGCATTGAACAGATTGTAACCCTCCCATAACGTGCACGCCATGCTGACGAGCGGTACGGGCACGACGGCGCTAACAGGGTGCTGAAAAAGTCTCTGGAGTGATTCTCTGTGTCGTGATTCTCTGAACCTGCGGTGATTGGTGCTGGAGGTTGGGATGCGGGGCGAGGACGAACGCGTCGGCGGGCTGTTCAGCTACGTGGATTTGGAGGCGCGGGTACCGGCGGACCATCCGTTGCGGCCGATCCGGGCGCTGGTGGACGAGGCGCTGGTGGTTCTGTCGGCGGATTTCGAGCGGCTCTATTCGCGGACCGGCCGGCCCTCGATCGCGCCGGAGAAGCTGCTACGGGCGCTTCTGCTGCAGGCGTTCTACACGATCCGTTCGGAGCGTCAGCTGATGGAGCAGCTGGACTACAACCTCTTGTTCCGCTGGTTCGTCGGGCTGTCGATGGACGCCCCGGTGTGGGACGCGACGGTGTACTCGAAGAACCGCGACCGCCTGGTGGCAGGCGAGGTGGCGGCGCGCTTCCTTCAGGCGGTGCTGCAAGGCGAGCGGGTTCGGCGGCTTTTGTCGGACGAGCACTTTTCGGTCGACGGCACGCTGATCGAGGCCTGGGCGTCGATGAAGAGCTTCCGGCCCAAGGACGGCGGCGACGATGACGCGCCCCGCGCCGGCGGGCGCAACGCCGAGCGCGACTTCCGCGGCGAGCGGCGCTCGAATGCGACCCACGCGTCTGCGAGCGATGCCGATGCCCGGCTCTACCGCAAGGGCGACGGCCAGTCGAGCCGTCTGTGCTTCATGGGCCATCTCTTGATGGAGAACGGCAACGCCCTGATCGTCGATGCCGCGCTGACCCGGGCCAGCGGCACCGCCGAGCGGGAGGCGGCGCTGGCCATGCTGGGGCGCCGCGGGACAAGGCGGCGGATCACGCTCGGCGCCGACAAGGCCTATGACGTGGCCGAGTTCGTCTGACGTGGCCGAGTTCGTCGAGAGGTTGCGCGACCGCGACGTCACCCCCCACATCGCCGTCGACGGCCGCCTGAGCAAGACCGGCAAGCGGCGCAGGACCCTCATCGACCGGCGCACCACCCGGCATTCGGGCTACGCCGCGAGCCAGCGCCTGCGCAAGCGCATCGAGGAGGGCTTCGGCTGGATCAAGACCACCGGCGGGCTGGCCAAGACCCGGCATCGCGGGCTCGACCGGGTGGGCTGGATGTTCACACTCACCGCCGCCGCATACAACCTGGTCCGACTGCCCAAACTACTGGCCGAGGCACCGACCTGATGCCCGGGAGCCGCCGAACGCACCCCCAACCCCGTCGCCAGAGGATCTCGAACTCCTAACCGCGCCAGCGACAACCCGCACGAGACAACCGATAGACCGCAAATGGCGGGTTTTTCAGCACCCTGCTAACCCGCTTTATTCAGCGCGGGTCTGATGATGTGGTGACGGACGTGGCGTAAGTCGTTGTGATCGTGTAGAAATTCGTTGTCAAAGCGAGTTCCTTCGCGAGCAACGAAAGCGCCACGCCGCCATGACCGAAGAGAGCCTGCTCCCGTTCGATCTTCCAGCCGTCAGACGCAAGAAGGTGACCGCCGGTTTCGATGGCGGGCTGATCTCGTCGGACGGCGGCGTGGTTCTGTTGCGCGAGGCGGAGCGCCGCTTACGTCTGGCCGAGACGCTGGCGGGCAGCATGCGGGATCGGCGCGACCCGGCGACGGTGGTCCACACGCTGCCGGCGATGCTGCGCTTCCGCATGTTCGCGATCGCGTGCGGGTATGAGGATGCCGACGACTGCGACGCCCTGCGCACCGATCCCCTGTTCAAGCCGGCCGTGGGCCGGGCGCCGGAAAGCGGCCGCGCGCTGTGCTCGCAACCGACCATGAGCCGGCTGGAGAACGCGCCCTCGCGCATCGAGGTGGCGCGCATGACCGCGGCGCTGGTCGATCTCTTCTGCCGCTCCTTCCCGACCCCTCCCGCGGCCATCACCCTCGACATCGACGACACCTGCGATCCGGTGCACGGCCACCAGCAGCTGTCGCTGTTCCACGCCCACTACGACACCCACTACGACACCCACTACGACACCCACTACGACACCCGCTGCTTCCTGCCGGTCCACGTCTACCATGTGGCGAGCGGCAAGCCGGTGGCGGTGCTCCTGCGCCCGGGCAAGACGCCGTCGGGCGCCGAGATCCGCACCCTCCTCAAGCACCTGGTGCGCCGCATCCGCCGGCACTGGCCGCGCACCCGGCTCACCTTCCGGGGAGACAGCCACTACGGACGGACCGAGGCCATGGCCTGGTGCGAGGACAACGGCGTCGACTACATCTTCGGCCTGGCCGGCAACAGCGTGTCGCACCGCCTCTCATACGAGGTCGCCGACGACCTCAGGGGGCGCCGCGCCGAGGCCGGCGCGGGCAGGATGCGGGGCTTCGCCGCGTTCGCCTACGCCGCCCGGTCCTGGGGCCGCCAGCGCCGGGTCGTCGCCCGGCTGGAGGCAAGCGCGCGGGGCTTCGACGCCCGCTACATCGTCACCTCGCTCGGCGGAGACGCCCGCCATCCCTATGAAGATATTTACTGCGAAGATATTTACTGCGCCCGCGGCCAGGCCGAGAACCTCATCAAGCTGCACAAGGGCCAGCTCGCCTCGGACCGGACCTCTTGCCAGAGCCCGATCGCCAACCAGTTCCGCCTCGTCCTGCACACCGCGGCCTACTGGCTGATGCTCGCCCTGCGCGATGCCGTGCCCTGCGCGATGCCGTGCCCCGCAGGATGCCGTGCCCCGCAGGATGCCGTGCCCCGCAGGATGCCGTGCCCCGCAGGATGCCGCTCGCCCTGGGCCGAGTTCGCAACCCTCAGAAAGAACCTGCTCAAGGTCGGCGCCCGCGTCGTCGAGAAAGCCTGCCCTGAGCTTGCCGAAGGGGCCGCCCGCATCCGCATCCACTTCGCTTCGGCCTGTCCGGATGCCGCCCTGTTCCGCCTGCTGGCAGGGCGTCTCGCGGCCTCGGGCCCCCGATCGCCGGGGCGCCGTGCCCCGAGAACCCGAGCCCGTTCAACCCCAAACCCAGACACCGCCAACCTCAAATCCCGGCACCGCAAGGCGCCGAACGCAAAGCCACGCGCCACACAAAATCAACCGATAAACTCCGCCTCCGATGAATAAGTCAGGCTAACCCATTGACATTGTTTAGATCGGTGGAGTGGGCCCCTGTGGCCGGACAGTTTCAGGCGGCGACATTGACCGGCTTGCCGGGCTGTTCCTCCTCGAAACGGTTGGGGCTCAGGTCGCCGAGGGCCGAGTGTAGGCGCCTCTCGTTGTAGCTGTCGATGAAGCGCGGCAGGTGGCGCGCGACGTCCTCCTCGCTTTCGAACGCCATGGGATAGACGCTCTCGACCTTCAGCGTCTTCATGAAGCTCTCCATCACGGCGTTGTCGTACGGGTCCGCCGCGTCGCGTCACCGAGCCGACCAGGCCACACTTGCTGAGCAGGCTTCCGTAGGCGTAGGCGGCGTACTGCGATCCCTTCTCAGAGCAATAGATGGACCCGACCGGCGGCTTCCAGCCCTCGATGGCCGTCGTCGTCGCCGCAAGCGTTAGCCGGGTGTCGTTCAGCTTGTGCATTGGACGCCGATCAGCAAAGAAACATGCTTGAACTATCATGATCCGCTGAAATGACGCGTTGTTGTTCAATTTAATAGAGCATAAGATATTGATATTATTTAATATATTCATAAGATTGTTTTTTTGATCCATTCATGCGCCTGGGTCGCATCTAGCATCTTTTTGACTTTCGGCCAGTTTAAGCGGGTGGATCCAAGCCAGAACCCATTGAGCACAGGGCCGGCGGGCTCCAGAAACCGCTATCGCCCGGGGCCCTTCCTCCGCATGTGGCGCTTATCCAAGTAGAACCGCATGAGGGCGTCCTGGTATCGCCCCAGCAGCGGCCGGATGCCATGGAGCAGGTTGCCGCCCTCGAGCGTCTGGCGGGTGAGCTCGGCCTCGAGCGCTTCGACATCCAAGCCAACAACGCGGCCCCCGTCGACCACCTTCCGTCCGGCAACGTAAAGGGTGTGGACGAACCGACTGTTGCCGCGCGCGAGCAGGACGGCGACCTCGTCGCTCAGCCCATCGATGATGTCACGAGCCATGGCGCCGTAGTCCATAAGCAGGAGATCGGCGGGCGCACCGGGGCGTAGAGCACCAAAAATCGTTTCCCCCGTCACGGCACGTCCGCCGACGCCTATCGCTGCGTGGAACAGCGCCGCCTTGGAAAGATATTCGTCGTATCCTGGGCCGTTGTGGAGCGCGTAGGCGAGCTTAAGGTCCCGGAGGGCATCGTCGTCGTCGTCCAGGGCCAAAGCATCGACGCCGAACGCAATGGGAACCGACTTCGCCAGCAGATCGCGCACAGGGGCTATCCCGGAACGCAGCCTCAGGTTGGAGCAGGTGTTGATCGAGACGATGACCTTCCTCTCTGCTAGGCGAGTCATTTCGTCGGGCCTGAGCCATACGCCGTGAGCAACGGTAAGACGCGGGGAAATAAGTCCTATTTCATCCAGAAAGTCGATGACGCCCTTTGGATAGGTCGCATCCGCCCACTCCCGCTGATAGCGGGTCTCGAGAAAGTGCATGTGAACGCGGCGGCCCGTGCGTGCGGACGCTTCGGCCACGAGCTCGAGCAACTCGTCTGAGGCCCACTGCACTCCAACAGGACCGTACAAGACCTTGACCAGTTCGGTCTCGATTTCGGCTGCAAGCCTCTCGACTCGTGCCACCTGCTCCTTGGCCGAAAGAGGTGGCTGCCGCCACAGGCGCTCGACTTCGGAGCGATCCTCGGGCAACAGGAGCGAAAGGAGATCGTCGTCGTCGCCATAGGCGAGCAGGTTTCGATCCCGCATCGGGACCACCAGCGCGAGTCGAATTCCAAGATCGTGCGCGGCGCGAGCGACGGCACGGATCTCGTCCTCGAAGCACTCGGGTCGACTGACGATATGGCAGTGTACGGCCGCGGCGACGCCGGCCCGGGCGAGGCGCGCCATGGCAAGGAGCGCGCTCAGATAGGGATCCACATCGGGCTGGAAATAGATCGACGGAAGCCAGGCCTCCAGAGGAGGTTCGCTCCCCCCGTAGGCCAAATATTTCAGTCCACGACCGTGATCGTGGGCATCGGCAAGCGCTGGCATGGCGAGAAGGTCCGGGGCGGCTCGCTCGGCCGGGGTCAGAGCCTCGGCTGCTTCGACGGCTGCGATCGAGCCCGCCGAGATTTCGATCCGCACGTTGCGGCGCGCGGACTCGGCTCCAGGGTGAGCGAGCAGGCGGCGGGCAAAAAGCGTCTCTGTCGATTGCGGCATGCGCAGTCCCTCCCCGTCACCCTCCCGAATTTCCGGCAACTATAGGACTTCATTCCGAGGAAAGCCGCCCACCAGCGGCGCAGCTCGTCCTCGTGTTGCAGGTATCGTTGCCGATCGCTGCGATTTCAGCGATCGTGAACGCCTGCAGTTCTAGCCGGTCTCGTAGACCTTGTCAGCGGAAGCGTGATCGCCGCCGCACCTGCGAGCCCATCGACGATGCGATCCGCGCGGCACGAGCGGCGTGCCGCGACCGGCTGCCATTGCAGGTCTCTTATACGTACAACTGTTGGGGCAGCCACAGCGCAATCTGCGGGAAGTAGAGCAGCATCACGATTGCGAGAAACACGATCATCGCGAATGGCAGCGCCCCAATCATGACGTCGATCTGGCTGCCACCCGGCGCGCGTATGCCCTGAATGACGTACAGGTTCATGCCCACCGGCGGGGTGATCAGGGCCAACTCCGTCAGAAGAACCAGAAACACCCCGAACCAGACCGGATCGAGCCCAAGGCTGACCACGAGCGGCGTGACGATCGGAATCGTGGTGATCATCATGGACAGGCTCTCCATGATACAGCCCAGGAAGACATACATCAGAACCAGAATCCACATCGTTGCCATGGGCGAGACGCCGAGCTCCTTGACCCAATTGGAAATTGCCTGCGGCATTCCCACCAGGCTCAGGACGAAATTCAAGAAGAAGGCCCCGATGATGATCAGCATCGCCATGGCCGTGGTGCGCACGGCGGATTTAAACGCAGCGTGCAACATCGCGATCGTGAGCCGCCTTCGGGAGGCGGCAAGCCCAAGGGCCGCCAGGACTCCCAGTGCCGCCGACTCGGTTGGGGTCGCGAGTCCAGCGTAGATGCTGCCCATGATCACCAAGAAAATGCCGAGAGGCGGAAGGAGATCGAAAATCATAAACAGCATGACCGGCAACGGCGTAGGCGCTTCGCGGGTGCCCCCGGTGCCCGGCGCGACCAGAACGACAACCAGGATCAGAGCCATGAACAGGACGGTAAGCAAGGCTCCCGGTAGGATCCCGGCAATGAACAACTGGCCGATCGAGGTGTCCGTCATGGCGCCATAGATCACCAAGTTGATGCTGGGCGGGATGAGGATGCCGAGCGTTCCTCCTGCGGCGAGGGATCCGAGAACAAGGCGTTCGTTGTACTGGCGGGCCTCAAAGGCCGGGAGCGCCACCGTCCCGATGGTCGCTGCGGTGGCGAGCGTTGAACCCGAGGTCGCAGCGAACAAGGCACATGACGCAATATTGGTGTGCAGAAGTCCCCCTGGCACTCGGTTCAACCACACTGCCAAGCTTCGATACATTCGCTCGCTGACCCCGGAGTGGAGCAGAATCTCGCCGAGAAGGATGTACAAAGGGATGGCGACGAGGACGAACGAGTTTAGCGTGCTCCACACAACCTCGCCGAAGGCGAGGACGATCTCCGGCCCGAGCAGAAGGAACCCCCCAGTCAAACCAAGGACGAACATCACGACGGCTATGTGAAGCCCGGCAAGGATCAACCCCACCAGAAAGGCGATGTAGAGTAGGGAATACAGCACCAACTCCGACATAGCCCCCTTCCTCAGTTTCTCTCGCCTGAGCCGGAAACACGGGCTCTGGTTTCCGTCATTTCGTCCCGGACTTCTTCTTCGATTGACCGGATGCCGAACTTGCTGGCCAGCTCACTCCATTGCCGCCGGACCGCGAGCTCGACCGCCTGGAGCAGCTGGAAAGCGGCAAAGACGGCAAAGAAGATAAGTGCCGCCGTCCAAAGACCCTGCGGATAGATGAGTGGGGTCTCCAAGGGAGTCGGAGCCTTCGACTGGAGCATGAAGGATTCGCCAAGAACCGCCGTTGCCCGCCAGGCGAGAAACCACGCATACGTGTTGATGAGAGCGTAGGTCAGAATTGTCGACATCCCCTGAAGGGAATAGGGGAGATGGGCAAGGAGCACCTCGATGCGGACATGGGCCTTTCGATAAAGCGCATAGGAGAAGCCTGCTGACGCAGTGATCGCCAGCACGTAGCCTCCCGTCTCGTCGGCACCTTGTGTCGAGAAAGCAAAAAACTTGCGCCCCACGACCTCTACTGCAATGAGCACCGAAAGGCCGAGCAACCCCCATCCTGCGGCGATCGCGAGACGCTCGCTCGAGGCGTTCAATGCTCGGTTCAGCGGTTCCAGAATCGGCTTCCCCTTCACCAATAGCCGTTCCCTCTGGCCGGGTGGTGCTGCCCCTGGGGCCTCGCGTGTCCAACGCGCGCGAAGCCAACACGAGACTTCCCACTCGCCGACCCGAACGGCCGATATATACCGCCCCAGCCTCTATAACCCCATTGCCCGGATGAAACGACGATTAGGCGATATTGGGGCGAGATTCTGATATAAGAATCAAGGCGTTGTCGTCGTATTGGGGGGATCGAAGCTGCGGGCGAATGCCTGGCAGGCCCGCGGCTTACAGGTGCTGGCTCGATCCTCCGAAGTCTGCACGGCTGAGGGCACGGCCCAAGCGCCGGCAGATAACTGATGAAAGGCAGCACGGGCGGTGCCGCCCTTCAACGTTCAAAGCGACTGACAGGGTCTCAGAGTTTCAGTTCTACTGTTTTACTGAAATTCCGAGAATCTTCCCGGCCGTATCGTTCCACGTCTTGGCACAGCCCGGTTGGGTCTTGTTGCACGCGGCCGCCCAACTCGGCAGGAGCTCCGTCTCGACCATCTTCTTGACCTTCTCTTGGTCGGCCGGGGAGGCATTGACCAGCACCATCTTGCCCTTGTAACCGAACTTGCAGGCGCCGCCCGTGCTGCATCTCAACGCGTCGCCGTCGAGGCGTTCGACCAAATCCCACATTTCGGTCTCCAGTCTCGTCATTTGATCGGTGAGGAAGTTCCGCGCCTCGGGGCTCAGCTTGTTCCAGAAGTCCAGGTTAGCGGCATGAGAGACCAGTCCCCAGCCCACCGACAGGTTGTAGAGATGGGTTGAGACCTCGAACCACTTCTGGGAGTTTCCTCCGGTCGTCCCACTGATTGCGCAATCGGCGACCCCACGTTGTAAGCTTTGGTAAACCTCCTGAAACGGGATCGTGACCCCGATTCCACCCAGGCCCTTGGCCAGGTTCGCCAGAGCCGTGCTGAATACCCGGACCTTCTTTCCCTTGAGGTCGTCGATGCCCGCGATCTTGGCGTTACAGTAAAAAACCTGGGACGGATAGGGCCAGACCGCCAGAAGCTTGCCACCGTATTTTTCTTGCATGAGCCGGTCGAAGGGCTCACGGGTCGCATTGACGACGGCGCGCGCTGTCTTCATATCGGGCGCAAGGCCCGGCAGGTCCATCCCGGTGACGAAGGGGATATCGCCACTCACGATGCCAAGCTGCATTGCCACAATTTGGAAGGCGCCCTGCTTGAGGAGCCGTACGACCTCCGTGCCCTTCAAGCCGACCTCATCGACCGTCCGGAACTCGACTTTGATCTTGCCGCCGCTCGCCTCGGGAATCCGCTTTGTGAAAACCGGCCTCTCGACTTCGTTGGAGTGAGGCTGATTGCCGTAGTTGCCAAGAATTCGCAGCTTGAGATCTTCAAGAGCGACACTTTGCGATGCCGGTACCCCGCTCAGCAGGATTGCTACCGCAGCAGCGCAAAATTGTCTATCGTCCTCCCACAGCAGCGCAAAATAACGTCTAGTCATCATCTGTCCTCCCATAAAATTTCTTAAATAATAGCATCGCCGATGGGGGTTCGCCTTTCTTCGCTGTTGCTTTCCGTCGTGGCCCACGCAACACCTAGGGGGCCGGTTTCACCGGTTGCGGGAAATGCGCTTACCCCGCCTGGTACGGTACCAATCTCCGATCCGCACCCTTTTTCGCAACCCGATCCAAGGTTCCCGGATTCCCATTCTCTTTCAGAGTGCAGCGAGTTCTAAGTGCACGCTAGCGAATCATCAGGACAACCGCAAAACTCGCTTCATCGCCCGTTCGTGAGGTGGCCTCGCCTGTTTGGACAGCTCCGAGGGTCTCCCAAGAGAAAATCCCCGGCTGTCTGGCGTCCTCGGCCGTGACCCTGTCGGGCACGGCGTTGATGATTGCTACTCTAACTTAATCTACTTCATTTTCATACCCTTTTGTCGTGGAGAGGCCGGCGGGAATGTAGGCTCCGCTTCCCCGCAGCGGATCATCCACATGTCCACGGGCCATGTTGGCCGCCGAAGATCTGGCCCGGCATTCGATAGTCGAGCGCCTGGTGGAAGCGCTCCTCGTTGTAGAACGAGAGCCAGCCACCGGGGCACACTCTTTCCAGCGGGGCTGAAGATCCCGCTTGGTACCAAGGGGATACGTCATGCCGGAAACCGTTCAGCTCCTGGTGCGCAATGTGCGGCGCTACGACGACAACAGAAAGGTCGACGTCGCGATCGCCGATGGGCTTATCCGCCGGATCTCCGAGGGGAATGGCGCCTTCGAACCGGCCGAAGTGCTGGACCTGGAGGGCTACGTCGTCTCGCCGGGCTTCGTCGAACCGCACTTCCACCTCGACAAGTGCCTTGCGGCCGAGGTTGCGCTGCCGGACGGAACCTTGGCAGAGCAGCTCGACGCCTTCTGCAAGGCCAAGTCTCACCTTACCGCCGAGGTTGTCGCCGAACGGGCCTATCGGATGGGAAGGATCCTGGCGAGCCGGGGCGTGATTCTCGTGCGCAGTTTCGCGGATATCGACCAATACGCGGACCTGAGAATTCTGGAGGGCCTCAAGGAAGCCAAGCGTCGGCTTGAGGGCTTGATCGATGTTCAACTCGTGGCTTTCCCCCAGATGGGAATATTCACACACGGTAACACCCGGGGCCTTCTCGAGAAGGCCCTCGAGATGGGGGTCGACGCCATCGGCGGCCACTCCGAGCTCGAGACCGGCAAGGCCGACACGCTTCGGCAGATCGACCTCGTGTTCCAGCTCGCACGCGCTTTCGACATCGATGCCGACTTCCATGTCGACGAATCCGACAGCAGGACCTCCCGGTGGTTGGAAATGTGTGCCCGCAAGGCCATCGAGTACGGATACCAGGGGCGGACCAATCTCGGCCACGGCTGCTCGATCGCTCATCAGGGCCCGGAGTACCGGCGGTCGGTGTACGAGATCCTGAAAGAAGCGGATGCGACCGTCGTCAGCAGCCCCACCTCCGGACTCCTGTTCCGGGGCCACGGTGAGGCAAACCCTCCCCGCGGCATCACCATGGTGAAGGAGATGCTCGATTTCGGGATAAACGTGGCCTGTGCCCAGGAAGCCTATCGATCGGTCTTCTCACGCCACCTTCGATTTCCCGATCCTTTGTTCACCGGGCAATTGATGGCTTACACGGCCAAACTTTCCGACGAAAAAGGTCTATCAGCCGTCTTTCGAATGCTGACCGGCAATCCCGCGAAAGCACTCAGAATTCCGAACTACGGCCTCACCGAGGGATGCAGGGCCGACCTCGTATTTCTGAAGGCCTCCTCCATTTTCGAGGCTCTTACCCTCCTCAGCCCGGAACGCATCACGGTCAAACGGGGTCGGGTCGTTGCGCGGAGCCATTTCAGCGGATCGACATGGGATCCGGCCCTGGAAACGTTCGCCGATCCCTTGACAATCTGAACCTTGTACCGGCGAAAAACGGAGTCGGAGTGATTCACTCCTTGGGGGCGCCGGGCTCTTCGAAAGAAAATACCGCTGGCAACCCGCCGGTATGCCAAAAGAGAATCGGCCCGGAACCGGAAACGCGATCCCGTTTCAGCAATTCAATCATTCCGTGCATCGTCCGTCCCGTGTAAACCGGGTCCGTCAGAATCCCTTCCTGTCGGGCAACGGTTCGGATTGCCTCGAAATCGGCGATTCCGGGCCGAGCGTAGCCCTCGCCGATGAATTCCTCAGAGACAATGACGTCGCGGGACTCGATCCGACAGTCGACCGCCAGCGCGCGTGCGCATTCGGCTGCCATCGCTGGTATGGCGACTTGCAGTTCGCCTTCGGACTTGCCGGTGCTGATACCGACAATAGCGACCGGCCAATCGAGGATTTTCGACCCGAGCAGCAAGCCGGCGTGCGTGCCCCCGGTTCCGGTGGGAAGGACTATTGCATCGACAGCCTTCCCCATCTCGCGCAACTGGGCCCGGGCCTCGAGGGCCGCTTCCACGAAGCCGGCAACGCCGATCCCCGTGGAACCTCCAGGGGGCATGGCATAGGCCTTGCCGCCCCGCGCCGAGACGTCTGCGATGATTCCGTCGATGACCTCTCGAATCGGACGATCGCCCGCATACCGAATTTCCGCGCCCAGGAGGTTCGAAAGTAGAACGTTTCCCCGGATGTTGCCTGGCCGGTGAGCTTCAAGGGCAAGAATGCACTTCAGCCCGGACCTCGCCGCCGCCGCGGCCGTCTGGACGACGTTGTTCGACTGGAGAAAACCCGTCGCGATCAGAGTATCGCACTCCTGAGCGATGGCCTCCCCAACCAGTAGCTGGAGCTTGCGAGTCTTGTTTCCGCCCATCGCCAATCCAGACAGATCGTCCCGCTTAATCAGGATTTCACGGCCGACGAGGCGGCTCAGACGGGGCAGAGTTTGAATCGGCGTGGGGAAAAAACCGAGGCTGACCCGTGGTAACAGGGACAGGCCCGGAATGCTCCCGTTAACGTTAACGGTCACGCCTCACTCCCCGATCCAAACGACACCTTCGCAATTTCCTCTTCCCCAGCACAATGTCACACTGTCATTCGGTCTTTTCTGACCACCACTCGGAATTATCCAATCTCAATGTATTAGCGCTGATCGGCATTCAACCGGCTGGCCGAACAACAGGCGACTCCGGGGAGGCTGCAGTTCAGTTCCGATCGAGTTCGGACTCGGCCATCGCGAGATGGTGGATCGTGGCGCACAGTACCTGCGCTCCGGCGGTCAGATCGTCAGGGCGAGCGCTCTCAGCCTCGTTGTGGCTGATACCGTCCTTGCATGGAACAAAAATCATGGCGGTTGGACACCGTCCAACCATGAACTTGGCATCGTGAGTCGCTCCCGAGATCATCTCGATGTGCGGGACGCCCAGGTCGTTTGCGGCTTCCCGCACGACGTCGAGGACGTTGTCGTCGAACGTCACCGGGCTCGATTCGAACAACAGGCGCGCATCCACGGAACACGGCCCGTCCTGCCGTCGACAGGCGTCGAGCAGGCGTTGTCCCGTGCGGTCCAGGACCGCGATATCGGGATGCCGGAGATCAATGGTAAAATATACCCGCCCGGGAACGGTGTTGGGTGAGCCGGGCGCAACGTCAAACCGGCCGATCGTGAATCGCAATATGTCTGTGGGGTCGTGGACGAGATTTTGCAACGTCTGAGCAAGCTCTGAAGCCGCAACGAAGGCATCCCGGCGGCTTCCAAGCGGAGTCGTTCCCGCGTGGGCCTCGTCACCTTGCACTTCGATCTCGAACAGGCTCAGGCCCTGGATCCCGGTGACGATGCCGATCTGGCACCCTTTTTCCTCGAGCACCGGGCCTTGTTCTATGTGAGCCTCTACATACGAAAACGCGTTTTCTCCCAGTTCTCGCTCGGTCAACGCCGGGATCAGGCGTCGATGCTCGGCGAGGGCTTCGCCAACGTTGATTCCTTCCTTGTCGATGGTTGCCAGCGCCGTCTCCAGCGGCAACTCTCCCGCGCAGACGGCGGAGCCCATGGTTGTCGGCGGGAAACGGGCACCCTCCTCGTTCATCCAGACCACAAGTTCGATCGGCCGGAGCGTCGTCAGGCCAACATCGTCAAGAGTTTCGAGAACCTCCAGCCCGGCCAGCACGCCGAAGACGCCGTCGAAGTTGCCGCCTGTCGGTTGGGAATCGAGGTGCGATCCGGTCATGACGGGAGTCGCCTGAGCATCCAGTCCCGGACGACGGATGAAAAGGTTCCCGATGGGATCGATCGATGCCGTGTAGTTTCGTTGTGCCGCCCATGAAAGAAGGAGATTCCGGGCTTCCGCGTCCTCAGGTGTCAGCGCTTGCCGGTTGACACCGCCCCGTCCCGTCTGGCCGATCCTCGCCATGGCAAGGTGCCGCTCCCACAGTCGGCGACCATCGACGGCCGCCGGCATCGGCGACGGGGAGTAGACTGAGCTTTCTTGCATACGCCGTTGAAATGTTTCTCACGCGCTTTGTCAAGTCACTTGATTATGAGGCAAAATACGCGCACGAGGGTGACAATCACCGATCGCACGCGCCGAACTTCCCGCGGTCCAGACCGGATCTATTAATGTTGCGTAACGAGAGTTCACTGCATCGCGCAGTATCGGAGGGACCGGACAATTTCATGCGTGGATGAGGAAATGACGCAACCGACTCTCCTGATACGGCACGCGGCGTGCCTTTATCTCTGCGAGGCACCCAACGAGGCGCCGCTCACCGACGCCTGGGTTGCCATCGAGAACAATGTTGTCTCCGGTCTCGGGCCGGAACCTTATGAGGGCCCGCCGGCGGCGCGGGAGATCGACGCTCGCAACCATCTTGTGTTGCCCGGTTTCGTCAACCTGCATCACCACTACAGCCAGTCGCTGACAAGGGTCGTGCCGGCCGGTCAAAAGGGCCGCTCCCTGGACTGGCTGGGCTGCATGTATCCGCTGTGGCAGGAACTCGACGGCGAAGCCATGGACGCTGCGGCGCGCCTGACCGCCGCACAACTCCTCATGTCGGGCGTCACCACGAGTGTCGATCACGCCTATTTCTACCCCGACGGCCAGGACGACCTCCTGGACGTCGAAATCAGAGCCGTGCGAGAGATTGGGTTGCGCCAGCACGCCATTCGCGGTTGCGTGCCGCGCCTCGAGGGGGCCATCGACGAACGCATCGCCAACATGCGTGGCGGCTCGACAATTTCGACCACCGAAGAACCGGACGCCATCCTGAAGGCCTGCGAGCGTGCGCTGGCGGCCCACCACGACTCCGCTCCCTTATCGATGGTGCGCGTCGGGATCGGGCCGACGATGATTGCGTATTTCCATCCGGAGCTGATGGATCGACTGGGCCGTTTGGCCGACGAGACGGACTGCGACCGACACCTGCATGTGACCCCCAGGCCCGACGACGTAGCGCTCTCCACAGAGATGCACGGTTGCCGACCCACCGCCTACCTGGAGCGCATAGGCTGGCTGAAGCCGAAGACCTGCTTGATCCACTGTACGATGCACACGGCCGAGGACATCGCCGTGCTCGCCGGCACGGGTGCTGGCATGGCCCATTGCCCAAGTCAGAACATGCGCCTGGGTGTGCCCGTCGGCCCGGTGCCGGAGATGCGGGCGGCAGGCGTACCCGTCGGCATCGGCGTCGACGGTGCGTCCAGCAACGACGGCGGCAGCATGCTTACGGAATTGCGCCTGGCGACCCTCGTCCACCGTCTGATGGGCACCCATGAGGACTACGGTCCCGAGGAATGGATGACGGCTCATGACGTGCTCTGGATGGCCACACGCGAGGCTGCGCGCATCCTGGGCCGGGACGACATCGGCCGCCTGGCCGCGGGCTGCGCGGCTGACGTCGTCCTCATCGATCTCGGGCAGCTCTGTTACGCCGGCGGCCTGCACGACCCCCTGGCCTGCGTCCTGTTCGTCGGCGACACAGGTCAGGTCGACACGACCATCGTGGCCGGCCGCGTTCTCGTGAGCGGTGGACGGCTCGCCGAAGCGGACCCGCGCCGACTGGCCTCGGCGGCCAACGAGGCGACGGCGGCAATGGTGCGAAGGGTAAGAAAACGCACCGGGCAGGACTTTGGCAGCCGGGCCGACCGGTTGGTGGACTTCGGAACTGGGGTACTGCCTTCGTGACCGCGGGAGCGGAGGTCAGAAGGTCGGCGGTGTGTTGACCCACAGGACCTTGGCAATGGTCTTGCCGGGATTGCTGTAGCCGTGCGGCAGATGAGAGGCGAAGGAGAACGATTCGCCGGAGCGGATGACATAGGAGACATCGTCCACCACCAGCTGCAGCGTGCCTTCAAGCACGTACCCGAATTCCTCGCCATCGTGTTCGATGGGACCGTCTGTGTTCGCGCCCGGATCGATGTGATGAATGTTGGCCTGAAGCAAGGTTCCGGCGGCGCCTGGAATTAGTCGCTCAAGCGTGATTCCCTCCCCCTGCCAGACGGGATCGACCCGGATCACGGGCCGCGTGTCCGGTCGCATGATGGATACGCGGTCGCACTCCGGCGTCTCTTCCGCGAACAGCAGTGCGACGTTCATCTCTAGCGTGGCGACAATCCGGTGAAGCATGGAGAAGGACGGGCGCACCTTGTCGTTCTCGATCTTCGAGACGAAGCTTTCCGAGCATCCGACCTCATCCGCAAGCTGGCGCAGGCTAAGACCTTTCGTCAGCCTTGCGTGTTTGAGGCGGATGCCGATCCGGATCTCGGTGGGTGGCACCGGGTTCGCGCGAGCCGAAAGCGAATCCTTGCGCGAATTTTTCCGTTTCGTCGCTGGTCTGGCATTCATTTTTCAGTCGCTCGTTTTGACCGGCTTCAACTACAGGCACGTGTCGAGAAGTCAATATACTTGATGAGGAAACCCGTCGCCTTATTTCTTCCAGGGGTCGATCCGGAAAGGGATGGACTGCGCTCGCGATCAACGTGTCGTCAGCATTGGAAGAGAGTCGTGGCACCCGCAGGAACTGCCGACACGCCAGCCCAGGATCCGCTCGGCGCCTTTCGCAAAAAATTTGAGCCCCCCATTCGCGGCCGGTCCTCCGGCCCGCTTTCGGGACTTCGTTTCGCGGCCAAGGACCTTTTTGACGTTGAGGGTTACGTCACCGGTTGCGGCAATCCGGACTGGGAGCGAACCCATCCACCCGCAACCCGAACGGCGCCCGTCATTCGCACCCTGCTTGACGCCGGCGCGACCCTCGTGGGGAAGACGCACACCGACGAGCTGGCCTACAGCGTGAACGGCGAGAATGCGCATTTCGGGACACCGGTCAATCCGCGCGCCGCGAATCGAATCCCCGGCGGCTCGTCGAGCGGATCGGCGTCCGCCGTTGCCGGAGGAGTTGTCGATTTTGCGATCGGCACCGACACCGCCGCGTCCGTTCGTCTGCCGGCGAGCTATTGCGGGCTGTACGGCATCCGCCCGACCCACAGGCGGCTCTCCCAGGAGGGTCTCGTCCCTCTTGCGCCGGGCTTCGACACCGTGGGATGGCTCGCGGATTCACCCGAATTGTTGCGCGATGTCGGTCGGGTTCTGTTGACCCCAGAGGCCGCCGGTTCGGCTCCGTTAACATTCCTCGTCGCCGAACCGGCGTTCGAACTCTGCGATCGGCCGGTCCGGGCCGGCCTCGAGCGCGCGATCGGTCGAATCGCCGGGCATTCGCCGGTCGAACCGGTCGCTTGGCGGCACGATCTGGGCGCGTGGTCGGCCACGCTGCGCATCCTCCAGGCGTTCGAAGCCTGGCAAGCCCACGGAGAATGGATTCGCGAAGCACAGCCCAGCTTCGGGACGGCCATCGAGGAAAGGTTCGCCTGGGCCAGCACGGTGACCGCGAAGCAGTACGGTTCCGCGCTGTCGGCGTGCCGGAAAACGCGGGCGTATCTCGACGACATCCTGGGGGAGGACAGGGTTCTGCTCTGGCCAACGACTCCCTGTATTGCGCTTCCGCCACGCCTGAACGCCGAAGCCCTGGAGCCGATCCGCCAGCGCATCCTGCCGCTGACCTGTGTGGCCACTCTCGGCGGCTTGCCGCAGATCACCATGCCTGTCGGACAGGTCGAAGATTGCCCGATCGGCCTGTCGCTCGTTGCGCCTCGCGGCCGGGACTTCGAAGCGCTTGAGCGGGTGGTCGAACTCGCGCGACTCCTGGCAGTCAAGAAGCCTTAGATTTTACGGCCATATCAGTCGTCCGCGGCACGGACGATGGCGGCCGCGACCCCGCCGCCGGTCGGCCCCTGGTGGTATCCCCAGCCGGCCGAGGCGTAGATCGCCGGATCGCCGACGACGGATGCCACCACGGCGCCGAGGACCGCACGGGCGGGGCGCGTGTTGAGGTCGGAATCCGTCAACAATGTGGTGCGCCAGCCCCTCAACAAGCCATCGAGCGGCACCTGGCCCTTCGCGAAGACGTTGAGCACCCGCGAGCGGTCGGATTCGCTGACCGAACCCTCGACCTGCAATCCCGCGTTCCTGAGTGCCTGGCGGACCCCATCGGCATCGATAAGGTCGTCGAGGCGGCAGTGGGCCGCAACGTACGGACTCTCCGAACGAGCCGAGTTTCCGACGACGAAAACCTGGCAATTCATCAGTTCGATTCCGGACGACGAACCGCCCCGCGTCGTAAATATGTCCGGGTTCGTGCAGATGTCTGCGGGATCGACGCCGGCAACCTCGCCGAGGCCCACGGCGATACCGAGTCCGGAAGCACCGTTCGAATAGCCCATGGATCTCAGCGTGTCTTCGGTCACGGTCCTGGATCCGCGCGCTTTCGCGGCGTTGATCCGCTCTGTCGTCAGGAGGGGGCACTTCACCTGCACGTAATGAACGTCCTCCGTGCCGGCGATTTCCGCGCGCTCGAGAGCGGCCTTCACGGCTTCGGCAACGAGTTCGACCTGCACGATCGTGCCGATTTCTTCCGGCAGAAGCTCCCGCGTGCTCGCTATCGCGAAAGCGAGGCGTTTCTGCCCGCGCGCCCCGCTCGAGGACGTCCGGCTGCTGACGAAGACGGTGGCGTGGGGCGAAATGATTCCTTCGCATCCCCCCGACATGACGAACGCGACGCGCTTGTCGGTTTCTTCGGCGGACCGCCCGGTGCGCCGGGAGAGGAGATCGCGCAGACAACGATGGGCCAATGGCCGGGAGAAGTCGTTGACCCGGCCATTGCCCTCGGTCTTGCCGATCACACAGACCACGTCCTCGGCATTGACGGTATCGTGATCCAGCAGCGCTTCCAGACCGGTGACGTCGTCCGGAGCGGACATTGCGAACTTATATGCAGTATCAAGCCGGCCCATTCATATACTCCCGGCACCCGGCATCGAGGCGTCGAACTCAGTCGGCCTCCTGCAGCAGCGAGACGTGTGCGGCGACGATGCGCCAGCCTTCGGGCATCCTCGCCCAGGTTTGCGACTGCCGGCCGGCAAGGCCGGATCCCGAGCGCACATAATCGATGCAGGTGGTGCCAAAATCCCGTCCGTAGCTCGTGATGACCTCACGGATCACCTTTCTATCCGGCGCGCCGCCAACCTGCGCCCTTTGCAGACGGTATGCCACAATCTCGTCGTGGCCGTAGAGATTCTCCGCGACACCGTAGCGGACGGCGATCGGCGATTTCCAGAAGAAGTCGTTGAGGCGCTCCGGTTTGTTGGACGACAACGCGTTTTCGTAACCCCGAAACGCTTCCGTCAGTTCGGCCAGCACTCCGGCAATGTTGATCTCCACATTCTTCTCCCGGGGTTAACATTGTCAACAAGTCCGCCGGGCATGCCAAAATCGTTCCCATCAGTCAAGTTACTTGACTTTTTGGGATAATTGAACTC
This sequence comes from Alphaproteobacteria bacterium, assembly GCA_965249845.1. GTDB lineage: Bacteria > Pseudomonadota > Alphaproteobacteria > Bin65 > Bin65 > Bin65. Next base: position 1,268,893 of record CBDFNA010000003.1, on the reverse strand, counting down.
TGCTAAGGCTTGTACGTCGTGGACTTGCGTTGCTTCTCAGACCGTATGCGCCGGAACTCGATACCGGGTCGAAAGGTCTGAAGGCGGTCACGAACGGTGAGCGGACAAGAGACGTGGCTGATGTCTTCCTCAATTCGCTTCGCGGCCCCGAAAGAGGGTCGATATTCCACGCCGAACAGCAACGGGCTCATAACCTTACGGGCCAATGGGAGGATTAGCGATGAATCAGGCGAAAAAACCTCATGCCCTTTCTGCAGGGACCCCGGCAATCGAAGGCGTTTCGCGGCGCGATGCCCTGCAGGCAGGCGTTGGTATCGTTGGCGGTGCGGCTGCGACGTCACTCGGTCTATCGGCGTTGGCGCCGGCAGCGTTGGGCCAGAGCGGCAAGCTCGAGAAGGTGTCCGTGGTCCTGAACTGGGTCAAGAGCGTCCAGTTCGGCGGTCACTTTGCGGCTCAAGAGAACGGCTACTTCAAGGGACAGGGCATCGATGCCGAGATCATATCGGGCGGCCCGGGCATCGATTCGATCAACCTGGTTGCTTCCAAGCATTCGATGCTCGGGGATCGGGATTCGACCAACATCATTCTCGCGAGGAGCAAGGGGATTCCAATCAAGGCCTTTGCCGCCGCACTACAGAAAAACCCCTACTCGATGATGAGCCTCAAGTCGAAGCCGGTCCGCAACCTGCAAGACATGGCCGGCAAGACGATCGCCATCCCCTCTCAGAGACGGCCGACGATGACGGCTCTCCTCAAGGCGGGCGGCATCGACGTCAACAGCGTCAAGTTCGTACCCACGGGAACCGATCCCGGAATTCTCCCGACCGGACAGGTCGACGCCTATTTCGGCTGGGCGACCAACCAGGGCGTGATGCTGAGGATGCGGGGGGTAGACCTTCATATCGTCTCCTTGAACGACCTCGGCGACGTCACCTATGCGATGGTCTTCTTCGCTCTGGAGGAAACCTTGAAGGAGAAGCGGGATCTGATCGTGCGGTGGCTGAAAGCGGAGATCCAGGGCTGGAAGTGGTTCGCCGAGAACCCCGAGGCAACGGCCAAGTTTACGGTCGAAAAATACGGGCAGCGGGGCCTCAATCTGGCTCAGCAGAAAGTGGAGTCCAAGACTTACGGGCCCTATATCCTCGGGGGTGACGCAAAGACCAAGGGGCCGCTCTGGATTGGCACCGAGATATTCGAAACGGGAATGGAACTGGGCGCCAGTGCCGGCCTGATCAAGAAAAAGATTCCGGTCTCCGACCTTGTCGATCAGTCGCTCGTCAAGGAAGCGCTCGGGATCTGAGGGGTCGACCCGCGGGCGTGCCCGGACGCCCGGGTGACGCTTCACGAACTCCCGGCCGAGAGTTCGTGAAGCCGCTCGCGGGCAGCAAAGACATCGGAATCGCTCGCGCGAGACCGACTGGCTGGTGACATTGCCCTGACAATGGCGGAGCATCTCAAGCTCAGTAATGTGACCGTCGAATTTCGTCTCGGCCGGGAAAGGCTTACCGCGCTCAAGGATGTGAGCCTGTCGCTGGCGCCGGGGGAGTTCGGCGCGATCATCGGTCCGAGCGGCTGCGGGAAATCGACCCTGCTGCGTGTCGTTGCGGACATCATTCAGCCAACCCATGGGACAATTTCGATCGGCGACCAGCCTCCTGCCGAGATCCGGCTAAATCAGCTCATCGGTTTTGTTTTTCAAGACGCCACGCTGCTCCCCTGGCGCAACGTGATCGAGAACGTAAAGCTGCCGTTGATCATCTTGCGCGACAGCAACCGGCAGGTGGAACGCAGCCCGCAGGAGCTCGTGGATCTGGTCGGCCTTACGGGTTTCGAAAAGGCGATGCCTTCCCAGCTTTCCGGAGGCATGCAGCAGCGGGTTGCGATCGCGCGGGCTCTGGTTCTCAATCCTCAGGTGCTGTTGCTGGACGAGCCTTTCGGGGCGCTCGACGAGATCACGCGCCAGCGAATGAATCTGGAGCTGCTACGCATTTGGGCGGAGAGCCAGACCTCGGCCCTTCTGGTGACGCACAGCATCGCCGAAGCCGTTTTCATGGCGGACCGGGTATTCGTGCTAACCGGGGGGCCTGGGCAAGTGAAAGCGGAAAGACCCGTGCCACTCGACCGTCCGAGAACGCTCGACATGATGCGCTCGCAGCCCTTCTTCGACACTGTCAACTTCGTGCGTGACGCTCTCTACTCTGACGAGATGCCGTCCGAATCAAACTCGCCACCAAGCTAGACGGGCGGATTCGGAGCATGCGCGCGCTTCTGAGAACCATGGCGGTTAAGCGAAGCTCCGCACGTTCGCTCCTTCGTTTCGCCTTTGCTAGCGCAGTCTTCATCGCATTTCTCGGCTTCGTCGAGCTGATGCGGGCCTGGGGCCTGTTTCCCATTTCCATTGCCTCGCCAAGCGAGATCTACAAGACCCTTGTGGCCCATTACGACGATCTGTGGTTCCACCTCAAGCCGACCCTGTGGGCGACTATCGTCGGCTATTTCTTCGCCTGCACGGCAGCGATGGCGCTCGCGATGCTTGCGGTTCTCGTCAAACGCTCGGAAAGCATCGTCTACAATTTCGCCGTCGTCATTTACAGCATTCCCCTTATCGCGTCGGCTCCTATCCTGGTCATGTGGTTCGGCGTCGGTTCGACGGTTCGGATCATCATCGCTGCAGTTGCCGGCTTTTTCCCTGTTTTGGTCGGGGCGATTCAGGGGCTGCGCGCGGTTGACCGACAGGCCGCGGAGCTCTTCCATTGCCTCTCGGCCACCAAGTTCCAGGAGTTCCGGCTTTTGGCCCTTCCAAGCGCGCTGCCCTACCTATTCGCCGGCCTAAAGATCTCAGCCGCCAGCGCCCTCCTGGGTGCCATCATCTCGGAATGGGTGGGTGCGGAGAAGGGACTCGGACTGATGATGGCATACGCCCTTTTCTCGTTCAACGTGGCGCTGGTGTGGCTCACGCTCATCGTCTCGATCATCAGCGCCATATTGGCGTACTCGCTCGTGGGCCTTGTCGAGAAACGGGTCGTCTACTGGGAGCGACCTGCCGAGATGGTCGCGGAATAGGGTCTGGGCGAGAAGGACGAGCCGAGTCAGTCGTCGGGAGCACAGCTCAATGGTCGTTGCGAGAGAGAGGCTCTGGTACTCTGTTGCCTGGCGGTCCGTCTGGGCGAACTCTGCGGCGCGTCCCATCGTATCCTTCGCTGTCTTTGCGCTGTTATTCCTGTCCTTCTGGCACGGTTTCGTGGTCCTGCAGGACATCAAACCCTATTTGATGCCGTTGCCGCACGCAGCGATCGAGTCGCTGATACTCAATCGTTCCATGATCTTCGACCACCTGCTGTTCACGCTCGGAGAGGGGGTCTGCGGCCTTGCGATCAGCACGATATTGGCGGTGGGCACAGCCGGCGTGTTCGTCGTTTCGCCGGCCCTGGCCCAGGCGACCTTCCCCTTTGCCATTTCGATGCGCAGCGTTCCGGTCGTGGCCGTTGCGCCGATCATCACACTGATCGTAGGTCGCGGTTTCTGGACCGGGGTGACCGTTGTGGTCATTGCGTCGTTCTTTCCCATTCTGGTGACGAGCCTGAGAGGGTTCCTCGGGGTGCGCCCGGCCCATGTCGAGCTCATGCACATCTATGGCGCGAGCCGATGGCAGGTGCTTTATCTCCTCCGGTTTCCTTTCGCCTTTCCGTATATCTTTTCAGGCCTGCGCACGGCCGCTCCGATCGCCGTCCTCGGGGCCATGTTGTCCGAGTGGCTGACAGGCACCCATGGTCTCGGTTACCTCATCCTTGACTCCGCCTCCCTCAGAGAGCTCGAGCTTTTGTGGGCAACGATCATCGTGAGCATGATGCTCGGCCTCCTCGTATTCTGGGCCACTGCGACGGCGGAACGCTACTTCCTGCGTTGGCGGTGAAGTTCGGTTCCGCCAACAGGCATGGATGGTGCATGCTAATCTTCCGCCATAAACGGATTGGATCCGATAGCGTTGGGTCCAATCCGTGGAGTGCGCGGAGGCTTCGGCAAGTCCGTATCGAGCCCAGAACCCAGTATCCTCTGGCACCCGCGTGACCGAAATTGAAGCTCGGTCGCAAGCGCCATAAAGCTCGACATTGGCATCGCACCAATTGGTCGAGCAGCAATACGAGAACCGGGAAAATTCCTCCCGTGCAGATCGCACCATGTCCCCATCCTTTGTACCGAGTCCGTGCCGAAACCCTTGAGGTCGTGCTCCAGGTTGCGCCAGTCGATCCCGTCGAGCATGTAGGCGAGCTGCGCCGCGCTGATCGGGACTGCGCCGCCGACCGGCGCCGGCCACACGAACCGGCCCCGCTCCAAACGCTTGGCGTAGAGCGAGAAGCCCAAGCCGTCGTGCCATAGGATCTTTACGAGGTCGCCTCTGCGTCCGCGAAAGACGTACAAATCCCCGGCATGGGGATCGCGCCCGAGCTCCTGCTGGACCTGCAGCGCCAGCGTGTTCATGCCCCGGCGCATGTCCGTCACCCCGGCCGCCAGCCACACCCGCACACCGCCCGGAACCGGGATCATCGCCCTTCCAGGACCGCAAGCACCCGCGCCAGCGCCGAGGCGTCGACCGTCCGGTCGACGATCACTCGGCAGCCGCCGGACAGCGCGATCTCGATCCGTCCCGTCTCCAGCGCATCCGGCGCGCCGGTATCCCCGGAAGGCGTCAGCCTCTCCGGCGCACCGGCCGGCGCGGCGACTACCGGCAGAAACCCGCCGCCGGCCCCGTCGCGGAACTGCCGGCGCCAGGTGAACACCTGATTGGCATTGACGTCATGACGCCGGGCAACCACCGAGACCGAAGCCCCGGGCTCGTAGGTCTCCGCCACGATCCGGCGCTTCTTCGCCGCGCTCCAGCGACGGCGCGGGCGAGGGTTGGGAGCCTGGATGCCGCTTCCCGCAGCCGACTTCTCCGCATCAACCGACATCTACGATCGTGTCCACTCAGGTCTTCGTGGACACTTCCGAAGTGCCCACTTCAAGATCGTGGACACTCAGGCAATATCGACCAACCGTACAGGCGGCCCTCGGCGGAGGCTTACCTAGAATCACGTATCATGACGAAGCAAGACAATCTGGCCTCCGGCCTCATTGCGTTGCTGAAAGCACGGAATCCGGTGCTGACCTGGCGGCCGTCGGCGGAGGCTTACGGGCAGGCTGACCTGCGCCAGATTGACTCGACGGTCCGGATTGGGGATGACCGGGTGGCCGCGGATGTGATTCCTGCCGGCCATGAAAGGACAGTCTCCCGGCGCCGCCACCCTCGATACCGAAGCCCTCGGGGCCGCCCTTGCCGATGCCGCGGCACGGGCTGCAGAGGCCGAATCCAAGGCTTCGGAAGCGGAGACGCGGGCAGCGGAGGCAGAGGCGTCGGCGGCGGCCGAGGCCCGGGCGTCCGACGCCGAGGCGCGGATCGCCGCCCTGACGTTGTTGATCGAGAAGCTCCGGCGCGAACTGTACGGCCGGCGCTCCGAACGCAAGGCGCGCCTGCTCAACCAACTGGAACTCGAACTGGACGAACTCACCGCAAGCGCGGCCGAGGACGAGCTGGCGGCGGCGCGGGCGGTCGCCGGGAGCACGAAGATAGAGCCACCGATCCGGCGCAGGCCGGCGCGCAAGCCCTTCCCCGCCGATCTGCCGCGCGAGCGCGTGGTGGTGCCGGCGCCCGAGGCCTGCGCCAGTTGCGGATCGGATCGATTGTCCAAGGTCGGCGAGGACGTCACCGAGACCCTTGAGGTCGTCCCGCGCCGCTGGAAGGTCATCCAGACAGTGCGCGAGAAGTTCACCTGCCGGGACTGCGAGAGGATTTCGCAGCCGCCGGCGCCGTTCCACGCCCTGCCGCGGGGCTGGGCCGGTCCCAACCTGCTGGCGATGATCGTGTTCGAGAAGTTCGGGCAGCATCAGCCGCTCAACCGGCAGCGCGACCGCTACGCCCGCGAAGGCGTCGAGCTCAGCCTGTCGACCCTGGCCGACCAGGTCGGCGCCTGCACGGCGCCGCTGAGGCCGCTGCACGACCTGATCGAAGCCCATGTGCTGGCGGCGGAGCGGCTGCACGGCGACGACACTCCCGTGCCGGTGCTGGCCAAGGGCAAGACCGATACCGGCCGAGCCTGGGTCTATGTCCGCGACGACGGACCGTTCGGCGGTCCGGTGTCAATCGGCGTTCAATATTGACCCCCGATCGGCGTGCAAAGTTGACCCCTCGTGGGGGGCTGGATGGAGGTTGTCCCGGTAGTCCACAGGGGGGACCCGCGCGGCTTCGTGTAGCGCTTTGCGGTACGCGGAGCGAAGGCGCCCAAGTCTCGATGCGGGGGTGCCTGTTGACCCACCGGGTCAACCGGGCCGCAGGCTCGGCCGGCGCCGGGTTATACGCGGTGCTTGAAGCGCCAGCTTTCGTTGCCGGTTTCGACGATCTCGCAATGATGGGTCAGGCGGTCGAGCAGCGCCGTGGTCATCTTGGGGTCGCCGAACACCGAGGGCCATTCGCACGCACTCCTGCTGATGGGCCGCTCGACGGACCTGTTGCCGGGGCCGGCCGCCGGGCGGCGAATTGTAGTGCGCCGAATATGTTGACCTCAAGGCGACGGGCGTCAAATAAACCGGAGCGGGGCCGGTACAGTGGCCCCAGGTTGCGAACAGGGTCGGGAACAGGGCAATGACGTGGTCGCTCGGCCGCGAGGGGACGCATGAAGTGGTGTCGGAGGCCGATCGCCGCGGCCTGCCCCTGCGCACCGTCATCTGCATGGATACCGGGCTGGTCCGCAACGATCCGGTCCCGAGCGATGCGGAGCTGGAACGGTTTTATGGCGAGGAATACCGCGTCGCCTACAAGGGCAGCGCCAGGCCCCGCCGCCGGCAGATTCTGCGCAATTTCCGCCGGGCGACGGCGCATGTGCGGACCAACTGGGATATGCTGAAGGCCGCGACGCAGGTTCTTGAGATCGGCGCCGGTTCGGGCGAAATCGCCTTCGTGATGGCGCGGCGCGGCAAGAGCGTTACGGGCATCGAGCCCAATTTCCATTACGCCGCCTATTGCCGGGAGGAGCAGGGCCTGGACGTGCGCACGGCCCATCTGGCGCCCGATCTGTTCCAGCCCGGCGAATTCGACCTGATCCGGCTGAGCCATGTGCTCGAGCATCTGAACGACCCGGTCAGATATCTTGGCCAGATCGCCGAGTGGCTGGCGCCGGGCGGAACGCTCTATGTCGCAGTGCCGAATATCGAGACCTACTGCCGGACGAAATCGCGCGGCGGCATGTTCCACTATGCCCACATCTTCAATTTCAACCCGTGGACGCTGCGCGCCTGCGCCGGCCTAGCCGGCCTCGCAGAAGCGCCCGAGACGGCGCAGCGTTCGGCGGGCACCACCGGCGTCTTTTTTCGCCGCGATGCCGAAGCGGCTTCGCGCACCGAGACCGAAAACTCCGACAACGCCAGGCATGTGCGCGAACTGATCCGCCAGCACTATTCCGGCGCCTTTCGGAAGGGCAAGGCCTCGAAGCCCCTGGTGAAGATTACCGCCCGGATCGAGGAAACCCTCGCCGGGCTGGCCGCAGGCGGGCCCAGCGAGATCGGCGAGCGGGCGATGCGCAGCCTTCGGCGCGGCGCTTGAAACACCGGCCCTGTCCTGCGGCAATACCCATCCTGCATTGCCGCCGGGGCCGGCCGGTTCGACGACCCCGAATTGCGCGTTGCCAGGCGGTCGGAACGAGCCGATGAATCGCCGATGACCGCGCGTCGCCCGCCCGAATCCTCGACCGGCCAATCGGCCGATCCCGCCCCGGATACCGGCGGGAGCCGGCTGGACCGCCCGTCCGGGCGGCTGCGGGCCTGGCTGGAAATGCTGATCCTCGACCACGGCTTCCTGCGGTTGGCCTACCGGCACTGGCATCAGATTGCGCCCGGCCTGTACCGCTCCAACCAGCCGGCGCCGTTCCAGATCCGCCGCGCTGCCCGATCAGGCATCCGCACCGTCGTCAACCTGCGCCGCGCCAACGAGAGCGGGCACTATCTCCTGGAGCGCGAAGCCACCGCAAAAGCCGGCATCGCCCAGGTCGATTTCTTTCTCTCGTCGCGGAACGCGCCGCGGCGCCAGCAGCTGTTGGACGCGGCCGAGATGTTCGACCGGATCGAGTATCCGGCCCTGATCCACTGCAAGTCCGGCATCGACCGTACCGGCCTCATGGGAGCGCTCTACATCCTGATGCGCGGCGGACCGCCCGGCGATGCGCTGAAACAATTTGCCTGGCGCTACGGCTATATCGGCGCCGGCCCGACCGGCATCGGCAAAGCGCTTGTGCTCGCCTATCGCAACGCGCAGGCCGAGAGCGGCGTCGAATTCCTGTCCTGGGTCGCGGAACGATACGATCCGGCGGCCCTCGAAGCCGGCTTCCGGCCGAGGCCGTTCGCGACCGCCCTGGTCGATTTCGTCCTGCGCCGGGAATAAGCGCGACCGGCAATTTCCCGGATCGGCCCCGAACTCCTTGCATTGCGCCGCTTTGGGACATAGGGACGCGCGTTCGCCGGCGTTTCTGCGCCGGAGAGCGCCGCCATGATAAATTCGCCCGGTCGAATCCGGTCGATATCAGTCGAAACCCTTCGGAGCCGCCTTTTGGCCGCCAGACCGAAATCCGCGAAAAGCCTGCCGCTCGACGCCAGGACGCTGCCAATGGTGAAGCGGATCGTCCTGGACTACATGGTGCGGCACTGGCGGCGCATCGCCCTGGCCTTCATCCTGCTCGGCATCGTCTCGGCCTGCACGGCGGCGGTGCCGTTCATACTGAAGGAGTTGCTGGACAGCGCGTTCGGCGGCAGCGCAGCGCCGGAGAACGCGTGGCTGACCCGCGCCATCGCCGGGATGTTCTCGCCCGATCCGCGCTTCAACCAGCTCTATTTCATTGCACTGGCGACAGCCGCGGTCTTCCTCGTCAAGGGCAGTGCGGCCTACGGGGCGGTGACCATGATGGCCTATGTCGGCCATCGCTCGATCGCGGACATCCAGGACAGCATGTTCGCCCGGCTGATGCGGGCCGATCTCGGGTTCTTTCACAACACGCCGACCGGGCAGCTGATCTCCGCCTTCACCAACGACGCCGCCAAGATGCGGAGCCTGTTCTCGAACACGATTACCGGCATCGGCCGCGATATCGTCACGGTGATCGGGCTGGTGGCGGCGATGTTCTGGATCGACTGGATCCTGTCCTGCGTCATCTTCTTCGTGTTCCCGCTGGTTGTCGTGCCGGTCTACGGCATTGGCCAGCGCATGCGCAAAGTGTCCGCCAATACCCAGATCGAGATGGCGCAGTTCACCACCCTGCAGGATGAGAGCTTCCAGGGCATCCGCCATGTCAAGGCCTACGGGATGGAGGATTATGAGGCCGGCCGCGCCTCCTCCCTCGTCGGACGCATCTTCCGGCTGAACTACAAGGCGGAGAGAGTCCGGGCGATCACGGAGCCGCTGCTCGAAGCGATCGCCGGTGTGGCGATTGCCGGCGTGCTCGTGTATGGCGGCTATCAGGTGATCGCCGGCGCCCGCACACCGGGCGATTTCGGCGGTTTCATCGCCGCGCTGCTGCTGGCCTACGATCCGGTACGCCGGCTGGCGCGCCTCAACGCCAACCTGCAGGAAGGCCTGGCGGCGGCGGAACGGGTGTTCGCCAAGCTCGATATCGAGCCCGAGATCGTCGACCGGCCGGGCGCGACAGCACTGGCGCTCAAATCCGGCGGCGTGCGGCTGGACGATGTGGTGTTCGCCTACGACCGGAGGAACGACAAGGCGGCGCCTGCCCTGGGGCGGGACGGGCGCGGCGTCACCCTGGACGTTCCGGCCGGCAAGACGGTCGCGCTGGTCGGGCCGTCCGGTGCCGGCAAGACGACGGTCCTGAACCTGATTCCCCGTTTCTACGATGTCGACAGCGGCGCGGTGCTGATCGACGGTCAGGATGTGCGCGATGTGACCCTGGCCTCGCTGCGCGCCCGGATCGGGCTGGTCAGCCAGGAGACCGCCCTGTTCGACGACACGATCCGCGCCAACATCGCCTACGGCAAGCAGGGTGCGACCGAGGCGGAGATTGCCGCCGCCGCCCGGGCTGCCGCCGCCCACGACTTTATCATGGAGATGCCGCAGCAATACGACACCCAGGTCGGCGGCCTCGGCGCGAAGGTGAGCGGCGGCCAGCGCCAGCGCATCTCGATTGCCCGCGCCATCCTGAAGGATGCGCCGATCCTGCTGCTCGACGAGGCGACCTCGGCGCTGGACACGGATTCGGAGCGCCAGGTGCAGGCCGCGCTGGATGCCCTGCGCAAGGGCCGGACGACCATCGTCATCGCGCACCGGCTGTCGACCATCGTCGACGCCGACATCGTTTACGTGCTGGACGATGGCCGGGTGGTGGAGTTCGGCAGCCACGGCGATCTCGTGGCGGCCGGCGGCGCCTTCGCCCGCCTGCATGCCCGACAAATGAGCGGCGACAAATGAGCGGCGGCAAATGAGCGGCGGCAAATGAGCGGCGGCAAATGAGCGGCGGCAAATGAGCGGCGGCGGGCGGGCCTGAGTCATGCTGCTCGGCCTGTATCGCGGCCTTGGCCGGCTTGCGCCGCCGGTCGCGCGGCTGGTGCTCATGCAGCGGCGATTGCATGGCAAGGAGCATCCGGAGCGGATTCGCGAGCGGATGGGCCAGCCGCGCCGGCCGCGTCCGGCCGGTGCGCTGATCTGGGTCCACGCCGCCAGCGTCGGCGAGGCGCATTCCGTGCTGCCGCTGATCGGCCGGCTGCTGGCGCGCCTGCCGGCGGCCCATGTCATGGTCACGTCGGGCACCGTCACCTCGGCGCAACTGATGGAGGAGCGCCTGCCCGTGCGCGCCTTTCACCAGTTCGTCCCGGTCGATTGCCCGGCCTGGGTGCAGCGCTTCCTGGACCGATTCCGGCCGGACCTGGCCTTGTGGGTGGAAAGCGAATTGTGGCCGACCCTGCTGACCGAGACGGCGCGGCGCGGCGTCCCGGCGGTGCTGCTCAACGGGCGGATGTCGGAGCGGTCGTTCCGGCGCTGGCGGCGATTTCCGGGCGCGGCGCGGCGGCTGATCGGGACATTCGATCTGGTCATGGCTCAGTCCGCAGCCGACGGCGACCGTTTCCGGCGGCTCGGCGCCGCGCGGGTCGAGACGCCGGGCAATCTCAAGATGGCCGCGGCGGCGTTGCCGGCCGATCCCGCCGCGCTCGCCGCACTGCAGCAGGCCATCGGCGGCCGGCCGGTCTGGCTCGCCGCCAGCACCCATCCGGGCGAGGAAGAGGCGGTCGCCGAGACGCACCGGGCGGTGCGCCGGCAGTTCGGCGACGCCTTGCTGATCCTCGTCCCGCGCCATCCGGAGCGCGGACCCGCCATCGCCGGAGACCTGCGCGGCGCCGGCCATGCGGTCGGCCTGCGCAGCGCCGGCGACGTGCCGGACCGCGAAACGGAAATCTACACTGCCGACACGCTGGGCGAGCTGGGCCTGTTCTATCGCGCGGCAACCGTCGCCTTTATCGGCGGCTCGCTGGCACCCCATGGCGGCCAGAACCCGATCGAAGCGGCGCAGCTCGATTGCGCGGTCCTGCACGGGCCGCATTTCGGCAATTTTGCCGATATCGCCGACGCTCTAAGGGCAGCCGGCGCGAGCGAGACGGTCGAATCGGCAGACGCGCTGGCACACGCGGTGTGCCGTCTGCTGGCCGACCCGGCGGAGCGCGACGACCGCGCAGCCAGGGCAGCGCGCGCCGTGCAGGACAGCGCCAGCATCCTGGACCGGGCGATGGCCCTTCTGGAGCCCTATACGGCCGCGCTGCCCCAAGCGCCGCCGGACGGACGGGACGGCGCCTGATGCGCACGCCGGACGCCTGGTCGCGCAAGGGGGCGGTCTCGACCATGCTGCTGCCGGTGTCGTGGCTCTACGGCCTGGCGACGGCGCAGCGCGTGCGCCGGGCGCCCCGCTACTTGCCGCCGGTGCCGGCGATCTGTATCGGCAACCTCACCGCCGGCGGCGCGGGCAAGACGCCGGTCGTCCTGTCGCTCGCCCGATGGTTCCTGGAACGGGGCCGACAGCCCTTTGCCGTCAGCCGGGGCTATGGCGGCCGTATGACCGGCCCGGTCCGGGTCGATCCGGCGCTGCACACGGCCCGGGAGGTCGGCGACGAGCCGCTGTTGCTCGCCGGCACCCTGCCGACCGTCGTCGCGCGGGACCGGGCCGCCGGCGCACGGGCCGCGACCGAGGCCGGCGCCGATATTTTGCTGCTCGACGACGGCCACCAGAATCCGGCCATCGCCAAGGCCCTGTCGCTGGTCGTCGTCGACGGCGGCTTCGGTTTCGGCAACGGCCGGCCGATCCCGTCCGGCCCGTTGCGCGAACCGGTCGGCCGCGGCCTGGCGCGGGCCGATGCGGTCATCGTCGTCGGCGCAGACAGCACGGGCGCGGCGCATCGCTGCCGGCAGGAAGCCGGCGGGCTGCCCCTGCTCGAAGCCCGCTTCGCACCGACGGCGGCTGCGATGGCGTTGCAGGGCCGCAAGGTCGTGGCCTTCGCCGGCATCGGCCGGCCGGACAAATTCTTCGATACGGTGAAGGAGATCGGCGCCGACCCGGTCGAGGCGATGGCCTATCCGGACCATCACCCGTTCCCGGAAAGCGAGATCATGTTCATCTGCGAACTGGCGCACGAGCGCGGCGCGATCCCGGTCTGCACCGAAAAGGACTATATGCGCCTGCCGCCGGACGCCCGCCTCATGGTCACGCCGGTCCCGGTCGCCCTCGAATGGCGCGATCCGGAGGCACTGGACCGGCTGCTGGCGCCGGTGTTGGTGGGAGGGGAGGTGTAGAGAATGACGGTGGTTTCAAGGGCTCTTTCTGTCAAACCTTGAGACTAGTTTCGTTCAAATAGTGGGGCTGAGGGTTAGCTACATGGACCTGCTTTCACTTTGAAAGCACCCTCGCTCCGGAGACACCCTTCGTCGACCCCTGCTCCCGTGATCAGGTTGTATCCGATTAAGGAACCGCACGGATCCTCATGATAGCCTTGGACTGGCGGTGCAGGGCTCTAAGGGAGGCCTCACTTCGTGAGGCCGCAATTCCGACGATCCCTCACACCGATGGAAACAAGTTTACATCTTGTCGAATACGACACCGACCACCTCTCGAACACGGACCAGCATAGGCTCGGGTCGTTCCGGATCAGTTGAAAGGCGGACCATCGCTTCGAATCCGGTCTTGTCCAAGCTTTCGAGTATAATCGATTTGGCATCCAGCACACGCAAGCGCTTGAAGAATGCGCAGTCTTCGCTGTCCTCTGCGATAACGGGTTTACCGTCCAACTCGTCCAGCGCTTTCGCTAGATCATCCCTCGCCGACTTGGCCAGAAGGTACTGTTTGTCCAATGCGATCGGTTCGGCGCTGCTGCCCTGAACTTCGAAAACATCAGTATTGGCAATGAGATCGGCCACCTGACAATTGTCAGCCTCCAGACTTGTGGCTTCGGTGTCACGATCCACCCTGTCTCCCGGTTGCAGTTGGTCGGCAGCGAACAGAACGCCGACAATCTTGCGCCGATTGGCGCCCTTGGCCCGAGAAATGATCGCCGGCGGAACCTCTCTCGGGTTTGACGATGAGGCAGCAAGGACAGCGAGGGCGGGAACCGCCGCGTATTCTAGCCATCGCCGCGCCACCTGGTGCGTACCCCGATCCTCAACGACCAAATTGGGAGTGCGACACTGTCGGTCCAAGCGGGTAAGCAGAATGTCTCCAACACGTGCAACGGGAGAGAGTGTGTCCTTCTCAAGGCGGTACGCAGCCCGGGCGCTCAGGTCGACTGCATCGCCTTTGCTCAGAAGATCAATACGGATGGCGGAAGCGGCACGTCCATCCGAGTAAGCCGAAACTTGCCCGAGAATTGCTGGCTTTACGGCGGCAAGGACGATGGAACGAGGCGGTTTGTGATTGCAATTGGCAGGAAGCGAGATCGCTGCAACTTCCCCGACTATGGACTTCTGCAAAAACCGATACTCCTCCCAAACCTTGTGAACGGCGTGAAACAGTATCTCACACCAGAATGTATAGATTTGTTTCGCCTCGCGGACGGTTATGGTTTCCGAGACCGAATGATGCGGTTCGCTCAGAAGGCTGAACTCGCGGGAATATGACGACTTTACAGCTAATAGTTCACCGAACACACGATCCTTATAAGGTGGCTGTCCGCTAGCATTCCGATTCCCAATCCACTCGATCATGCGCCCAAGTGTTGCTTCCGGCTGACGGACAAGTGCCGGATCGAAGGTTTGGATTGCATGTTTTAGTAGTGTCTCGGCCAACACTCGGATGTCACCGATCAGAGATCGCGCACGATCATCCGAGTTCTCTGCCATCATCTTGTCGAAACGAACCCTTGCGAAATCGCCTTCGACCATTTGGGCGGGTTCGGACCACGGTTGGCCGGTCTCGATTGCAAGCATCCGAATGTCACGCATTGCCGTCATTTCCAACGAGAACGGCATGCTGTGTGTCGTCACGAGGAGTTGGCAGGCCTGATGCTGTCTCAGCCCCTCTGAAGAACCCAAGAACTGAGCCCACCCTTTCAAGTTACGGGTATCGAAGGTTATCTGCGGATCGTCCAAGACCACGAGTTCAAACGGGCAGTGACCATCCCGGTTGATCGCCCGGTCCCGAATCGCGAAAACGAATGACCACAAAATTCCTCGCATCCACGAAACATTCGCCAACAGTGACGCATCGATCCGCCATTTCAGATTGGTACCGAGTTTGGCTTGGAATGATAGCGTCTGCCGGCCCCGAAACTCTGAGATCTCAGCTTTTTCGTAGCTAAGGGATTCCGGATTGTAGATTTGTTTGTGAATCTCCTTCGCCACGTCGGAAACATCGTCGATTGTCTGAAGGGTCGTCAAATTGACAAAATCTCGAAGCTTCCGAAGCGGCTTCAGTGCATCCGCGATTTCTTCGCGGAACGCCTGCCGCCTGACGATCGCGTTGTAGTCGGCCGCGGTCTCCAGTGCCTGCTCAACTTTCTCGCTCGCGGACCGGAACGGCTCCACACCATCGATCACGCCCTTGAGCTGGAGGATGCGAGTGGTAAGTGACTGTTCTTCTGCCTTCGAGAACAGTAGAGCCCAGCCGTCCCGAAAGGCTTGGCAAGACTGCTGCCAGTTTTCGGCCGCTTGGATGGTGTCGTTCATATGAACGAGAAGCCGTCTGACCCGCGCTACGTCCTCTCCGTCGGCCGGCTCCGGCAGCTCTGACCCAAACTCGACCTCCCCGACCGTAGTAAAAGCCGTATCAACCGCGTTTTGGGCGATCTCGCTGAATCCGGGCAGGGATCGGGCGACATGGCCAGCTTCGACAAAGGTCGACCGCACCTCATCCTGAATGTTCCGCTTCACAGCGAAGCGCTCGATCTGCATGAATAAATCAGGAACTACATTCCGGGCGGCTCGCCCGACGTCCTGCTCGATCTTTCGACAGGCATCGGCAAGACGGGTCTGAGCCGCCTCAGCTTCGGACTTTAGGTTACGAAGATCCTCAACCAAACTTCGATGCTCTGCACCCGTGATCGACTGCTCGCATAACGGGCACAGCGGATCGTCACAATCTTCGAAATGCACCGCGGCCACGGCCTTGAGGCGAAGTAGAGTGTCTTCCTTCTGCCGGTCCGACCACTTGACGGCAGCGGCTAGATCGTTCCCCGCCGTACGCAGAGCAGCTTTCACAGTTTCGAATTCCTGCTCCCCAACGCGCTTGGCAAGGCTTGTTATGCCTTTGAGGACGGCGGGCAGGTTGTTCGAGTCGCTCGCGCGGACGGCGTCCAAATACAGTTGATTGACCGCATTCGCGACACGTTGCCGATGTTCAGCTTGATCGGGATCGAATTCTTCGAACGCGAGTCCCGTAAGTGCTTGGAATCCCTCTGCCTGTCTGCGGGCAAACCCTTCTTTCGCGTCACGAAGGTTTTTCAAGCGATCATCGGGAAACGGCTTCTTGACTTCGATGTCGACGATCAGATCGAGACCTGTGTCCAGCTCTTCGATTTTCTCCTGAGCCTCTTTCAATAGCCCCGAAATTTCTTTTCTTTTGCCGTCGGAGTCATTGTCTCGGGCGTATTTCAGGAATCGTTGATTTCCGTGCGAAAGCTTGTCCACGAGGTTGGCCACATCAAGTAGCGGTTCCAAGCCGATCAATTGACGGATCAATCCCACGAGCTGGTCATTATCGTCGCGCTCAGGCATCCGAATGTGCTGAATCCGCATCGGCATCAGCAGTCCCGCCTCGATGAGAGTAGGAACCGCCGCCAGTCTTGGGTCGATGAACACCACCTCTTCGAGCGAGTCGGGCTCGCCATGAAGACGGTGCTTTGCCTCGACTTCATCACCGTCGTTCTCATTCCCAAACGTCAGTGTGACTGAGACGTCCACCGGTGGACGATCATTTCCCCAACTGCTGGGATAAACCGCGATTGGGGGCCAATCTCCCAGCTTTGTGCCTGCATCGGACATCACAGGCTCTGACCGTGCAGGATTGTCACAAATACCGTATTGATCGCGGTGGACCTTGCCAGTCATGGCGAACAGCACTGCGTTGGCCAGCGAGCTCTTGCCGCTGCCGTTCTGACCCTCGATACAAGAATCTAGAAGCGTGGCATCGAACTCGAAGACGTCGCCGGGCACCGCGTTCAAACCTCCAAATCCCCGGGTCTCAACCTTCTTTAGCCGCCAGGATCGGGGATCTGGTTCTGCCTTCGCCTCGTCGGCCTCAAACCTCGCCGCGGAATCCGGCCCGATCTTGTCGGCACTTTCACGAAACGTGGCCTCAAGCGCGTCAAAGAACCCTGTCTCCCTCACAAGGTCGTCGACGGTCGATGACCGGAGGCGGCTAAAGACGACCTCTGCAAGCCGTCTGTCACGGGGCGCACCCAATACGATGGAGCCTCCATCCTCGGAACTGATGTTGACGGCGCTCCCCGTCAGCAGGGCCTTTTCGATGTCCTCGCGTGTCACCCCTGCGCTCCCGTGTTGGTTGCCTTAGCGATCATTTGAGATCGCCGTTTCAGATTATAAGCCAAGACGAATTCGCATTTCACTTGCGAGCCTCAAAATCAAAAAACCCGGCCTTCCTTCAGCTCTATAGCGAAATCGAACAGGGCGTCGGCGGTCGGGCCCATGCCGGCGATGCGCGGGTCGGCGGTCGTGCCGCGGCAGTAGCGGGCGTAGATCTGCAGGAAGACGACGGCCAGCTTGAAGGCGGTCAGCACCCGGTGGAAATGGATGGCGGAGACGTCGATGCCGGTCGCCCGGGCGTACAGGTCGAGGATTTCCCGCCGGCGCAGCCACCGGCCCTGGGTCGAGGGCATCTGACCGAGATCGCGGATTTCCGGCGGATCGCCCGGCTCGGCCCAGTAGCTCAGCAGGGTCGCGAGATCGAACAGCGGGTCGCCGCGGGTGCACATGTCCCAATCGAGCAGGGCGAGCGGTTCGGTCGGCGCGTCCGGCTTCAGGATGATGTTGTTCAGCTTGTAATCGTTGTGCAGCAGGGTCGTCCGGCCTTCGGGCACGGGCTGCGCCTGCAGCCAGCCGATCAGCTCGGTCGCGGCGGCCGGGACCGGCTTATCGGCGTAGACATCCTGCGCCGCGACATGGAACCGCTTGATCCAGCCGGCGACCGCGCGGGCGAGGAACCCGTCCGGATTGCCCAGGGTGTCGAGGCCAACCGCCGCCGGATCGACCCGCTGGAATTCGGCCAGCACGTCGATCAGCATGCCCGACAGGGCGACGCCCTTGCCGGCGAGCGCCGGCGGCAGGACATCGCGGACCACCAGGCCGGGCCGGTATTCCATGATGAAGAAGGGCGCGCCCAGCACGGCCGGATCGTCGCCATAGACATGGGCTTTCGGCGCCAGCGGGAAGGCGCGCCAGAGGCCGGACAGCACCTTGTATTCCCTGCCCATATCGTTGGCGCCCGGCGGCAGCGGGCCGAGCGGCGGCCGGCGCAGCACGCAGGCCGCGCCATCCAATTCGATCAGGAAATTCAGGTTGCCGAAGCCTCCGGCGAACTGGCGCGGCGGCGGATCGGACGCAAAATCGTGGCCCTGCTCGCCCAGCCAGGCGGCCAGCCGGTCCCAGTCCTGCGGCTGCCGATGTTCGGGCGCGAAGAATTCGCCGTCCCGCTCGCGGATCGCGCTCATGGCGCCGGTCTACGGCGACGGCTACCGCGACGCAAGCGGCGGACTGTAAGGCAGGCGGTACTTCGGGTCAGGCGCCAGACTATGCGTCGGTCTTGGACACCCAGGGGATGCGGCCGAATTCGATGCCCTCGTCGCGCAGGGCTTCCGATTCGGCGCCCGTGGCCTCGCCGTAGATGCTGCGCTGCCCGGTCTCGCCATAGTGGATCTTGCGCGCCTCGTCGGCGAATTTCGGGCCAACGTAATCGGCATTCTTCTCGACATGGCGGCGCATTTCGACCATCGCCTCGCGGATCTTGCCCATGACATGGATGCGCTTGGCGTCTTCGGCCGAGACAGGTGCCGGCGGTCCGGGGAGCGGTGCGGCCGCCGACCCGGATTCCGGCCCGGATTCCGGCGCCGCAGAAGCATCGCTGTCGCCGTCCCGGTTTGTCACGAGAGGCTCGTCCCGCCGGGTCGCCTTGGTGCCGGAGAGCGCCGGCGCCATCGGGGCGCGGCGCACCTCGGTCGAGCCGCAGTCGGGGCACGAAATCGCACCGGCGGCCTGCAGGGTTTCGTAGGTTTTCGAATCCCTGTACCAGCCTTCGAATTCGTGGCCGGCCCGGCAGCGGACGGTGTAGCGGATCATCGCGCGCCCCGCGGGCTGCAGGGCGTATTCTGGCGGGGTACGAACGTCATACCGGACATTTAGGGATTATCGTGCGTCAACGGAAGGGCTTTCGACGCGATGACTGAACCGGCCACCCCCGAATTGGCCACCCCCGAATTGGCTGGCCCCGAATTGGCCGACCCCGAATTGGCCGGCCCCGAAAAGCCTGCCGTTGCGCCGAGCCGCTGGGTGGCGCGCTTCCTGCCGGCAGCCCCCGCGGCCGGAGGCCATGTTCTGGACCTTGCGGCCGGCCGCGGGCGGCATATCCGGCTGGCCCGGTCGCGCGGCTGGCGGGCAACCGGCGTGGACCGGCAAGCCGTCGCCCTGGCCGCGCTGGCCGCCGAAGACGATGGGATTACCGCCCTGGAGATGGACCTCGAGGCCGGCGATACCGCCGGCACAGCGCAGGCCCTCACCGCCGCGGGCCCCTTCGATATCGTCATCGTCTGCAACTATCTGCACCGCCCCCTGCTGTCCCATCTGCCGGCGCTGCTGACACCGGGCGGGCGCCTGATCTACGAAACCTTCATGGCCGGCAACGAGGCCTGGGGCCGGCCGCGCAACCCGGATTTCCTGCTGCGCCCCGGCGAATTGCTCACCGCATTCGGGCGCGGCCTGACCGTCCTGGCCTTCGAACAGGGCTTCACCGGCGACCCCTCGCCCCGGGTGGTCCAGCGTTTCGCCGGCGTCTCGGGAGAGCCTGTCCTGCCGGACCCCGCCTGAGATCGGGCCGGCGATTCGGCCCTGATTTTGACGGCCCCCGTTTGATCCGCTGTCCGCGCATATTAGTTAAGCCGGGCGTTAGCCAAACCGGGCGGGGCGCCCTGCGCCGCAGTGTTCCCCGCCTGCCGAGCCATGGAGGATGAAGACGATGGCAGTCAGAATCGGCGATGAGGCGCCGAACTTTACCGCCGACACGACCGAAGGCGAGATCGAGTTTCACGACTATGTCGGCGACGGCTGGTGCGTGCTGTTCTCCCATCCCAAGGATTTCACGCCTGTCTGCACCACCGAACTGGGCAGCGTGGCGCGCCTGATGCCGGAATTCCACAAGCGGAACTGCAAGGTGATGGGCCTGTCGGTCGACTCGGTCGACGATCACAACGCCTGGAAAAAGGACATCGAGGAAACCCAGGGCGCCGCGGTGAGCTACCCGCTGGTCGGCGACACCGAGATGACCGTGGCCAAGCTCTACGACATGCTGCACCCGAACGCGAGCGGCGCGGCCAGGGCAAGGACGGCGGCGGACAACGCCACTGTGCGTTCGGTCTTCATCGTCGGCCCCGACAAGAAAGTGAAGGCGACGCTGACCTATCCGATGAGTTCGGGCCGGAATTTCAACGAAATCCTGCGCCTGATCGATTCCTGCCAGCTCACCGCCCAGCATCAGGTGGCCACCCCGGCCGACTGGCAGAGCGGCGAGGAATGCATCATCGTGCCGGCGGTGTCGGACGATGCGGCGAAGGAAAAATACCCGGACGGATGGCGCACGGAAAAGCCGTACCTGCGCTACGTGCCGCAGCCGTAAATCCGTTCGCCCGTGCCTGTTTCGGTCCGGCCGTCTCCGATGGCCGGACTTTTCTTCTTGCCGGCGCTCGCCCATGATCGCCGGGCTGCGCCGCTCATGAATTTCCGGCGGCGGGCCGGAGCGGTAACGGCATGCTGAAGACGCGCATCATCCCCTGTCTCGACGTCAAGGACGGCCGCGTCGTCAAGGGCGTGAACTTCGTCGATCTGGTCGATGCCGGCGATCCGGTCGAGCAGGCGAAGCTGTACGATCGGGAGGGCGCCGACGAACTGTGCTTCCTGGACATCACCGCCAGCCACGAAAACCGCGACACGATCTACGATGTGGTGGACCGCACCGTCGCCTCCTGCTTCATGCCGGTCACGGTCGGCGGCGGCGTGCGCGAGGTCGAGGACATCCGCAAACTGCTGCTCGCCGGGACGGACAAAGTCTCGATCAACACCGCCGCGGTGCATCGGCCGGAATTCGTGCAGGAGGCCGCCAACAAGTTCGGCAGCCAGTGCATCGTCGTCGCCATCGACGCCAAGCGGGCGGAAAATGGCCCCAACGCCGGCGGCTTCGAGATCTACACCCATGGCGGGCGGACCCCGACCGGGCTGGAGGCCGTCGAATGGGCGCGGCGGATGGCGGAATACGGCGCCGGCGAGCTGCTGCTGACCTCGATGGACCGGGACGGCACCAAGGCCGGCTTCGACCTGGAGCTGACCCGGGCGATCGCCGATGCGGTGCCGGTGCCGGTGATCGCGTCCGGCGGCGTCGGCACGCTGGACCATCTGGTCGAGGGAGTGGTGCAGGGCCGCGCCTCGGCGGTCCTGGCGGCCTCCATCTTCCATTTCGGCACCTACACCATCGCCGAGGCCAAGGCCCATATGGCGGCTGCGGGCGTGCCGGTGCGCCCGCATAAGACCGGATCGGCTGTGGGGACAGGAACAGCGGAGGCAGCGGCGTGACCGAGAGCAACCCCGAAAGCCGGCATGTGCTGGACGCGCTGTTCGCCACGATAGAGAGCCGGCGCGATGCGGACCCGGACTCATCCTGGACCGCCCGGCTACTCGCCGATGGCGTTCCGGCAATCGCGAAAAAGACCGGCGAGGAAGCGGTTGAAACCATCCTCGCCGCCATGGCGGAAGACCCGGACGCGCTGGCCGCCGAAAGCGCCGACCTGCTCTATCACCTGATGGTGCTGTGGGCGGCGTGCGGCGTGAGCCCGGCGCGGGTTTGGCAGGAACTGGAACGGCGGGAAGGCATCTCGGGCCTTGCCGAAAAAGCGGCGCGGACGCCGTAGCAGGATAGATTTCAGGGGAGGCCGGCCGGCCGATGAGCTACGATCCGAACAACATCTTCGCCAAAATCCTGCGCGGCGAGATTCCCTGCGACAAGGTCCATGAGAACGACCATGCGCTCGCCTTCCGGGACATCGACCCGCAGACGCCGGTCCATGTGCTGGCGATCCCGAAGGGCGCCTATCTCGACCTGACCGACTTCGCGGCCAACGCGAGCGCCGGGGAGATCGCCGGCTTCGTCCGCGCGCTCGGCGAGACGGCGCAGATGCTCGGCATCACCGGCGACGGCTACCGCGCGCTCACCAATATCGGCGAACACGGCCTGCAGGAGGTGCCGCACTTCCATGTCCACCTGTTCGGCGGCCAGCCGCTCGGCCGCATGATCAAGCCGCCTGGGAAATAGGCGGCGGCGTCCGCAGGTATCATCGCTGTAGAAATTCGGGTCAGGCGGCGTCCTGCCTGCCAATCCAGTCTCGCAGCGCTTCGTCGATCCGGGTCTGCCAGCCGCGCCCGCCGGCCTTGAAATGATCGATCACATCCTGGGACAGCCGGATTGTGGTCGACACTTTCGGCCTGGCAACCGGCGGACGGCCCCGGCGGACGGTCGCCCCCGCGAATTTCTCCGGCCAGCCGTCCTTGGACAGGTCCGGCGCGGTATCCGGGTCAAAATCTCGGGCGGTAGAGTTTTCGTTCCCGATCATTGGCCTTCCTCATGCCGATGATGCGATACGCCCCATCGCGAGGCGTCCACACCAGGACAACCATTCTGCCGTTAAGGAATCCGATGGCGATGAACCGATCCTCGCCATAATCCCGCCGATCGTCCTTGACGGTCAGCGTCGAGCCCGCGAACACCGTCCCGGCCTGTGCCAGATCGAGCCCTCTGACTTCAAGGGTCGCGGCGCGTTTTGCCGGATCGAATTCAATCCGAATATTTTATGTAACTACATTAAAAGGGCAAGGCAAGAGTCCGCATCCGTGCGACGGAGGTCCGGAATCTTTGCTGGAAGCGGCGCGGTCCGGGCCTGCCGAAGGCCGCGCGCCCGAAACAACGATGGCACAGCCGACAAGAAAAGCCGGGCCGGTGGCTAATTATTCGGCGTTTCGCGCGGGGCGTATTTGTTCAGGATACGCTGCAGCGTGCGCCGGTGCATGTTCAGCCGGCGCGCGGTTTCCGATACGTTGCGGTCGCATTGCTCATAGACGCGCTGGATATGCTCCCAGCGCACCCGGTCGGCCGACATCGGATTTTCCGGAGGGCCGGGCAATGGCCGGTCGGTGTTGAGCAGCGCCGCCTCGATCTGGTCGGCGTCGGCCGGCTTGGGCAGGTAATCCACGGCGCCGGCCTTCACGGCGGCGACGGCGGTGGCGATGTTGCCGTAGCCGGTCAGCATGATGATACGGCAATCCGGCTTGACCTCGTGCAGGGCGGCCACGACGTCGAGGCCGCTGCCGTCGCCGAGGCGCAGATCGATCACCGCATAATCCGGCATTTCCGACTTCGCGCAGGCGACGCCCTGGGCCGCGCTTTCCGCCGCGACCACGGTGAAGCCGCGGCGTTCCATCGCCAGGATCAGGCGCTGCCGCAAGGGGCGGTCGTCGTCGACGACCAGAAGTTTTCCTTTAGTGTCCTGCGTGTTCTCCGACACGTCCGGTCTCCGAAATTGAGTGCTCAAGCTCCCGGCGCGGCCAGGCGATCCGAACGATGGCGCCGGCCCCCCACCAGTCCCACCAATCCTGATTGGCGAAACTCAGTGTGGCGCCCGTGCGATTGAGCAGATTCTGGGCGATGAATACGCCCAGCCCCATATGCTCGCCTTCGCCGTCCGCACCGGCACGAGTCGATACATATGGTTCGCCCAGGCGGTCTAGCAAGTGCCCTGAAAAACCCGGGCCGTCGTCGATGATCTCGACGATAACCGTTTCGGCGTCCCAGCGCGCTCGCAGGATGACTTCGGCTTCGGCGAACTGGATCGCGTTCTGGATCAGGGTGCCAACGGCGCGCAGGAATTCCGGGCTGCGGGTCAGCACCGGCTCGGGGCTGCCGGGCGCCTCGCCGACCGCGCGGAAGTCCCGCGTCAGGTTGACCGAATCGGTCAGGTAGGGCCGGGCAGCCTCGTCCAGCATGGCGCCGAGAGCAAGCCGGGTATAGGGCTCGCCGCCCTCGGTCTCGGGCTTGCGGCTCAACTCCATCAGGATTTCGCGGCACCGGGCGGTCTGTTCCAGGATCAGTTCGACATCGTCGGTCATTGGGCTGCCGGGCGGCAGATCGTGGCTCAGTTCCCTGGCGGTAACCGCGATGGTCGCCAGCGGCGTGCCAAGCTCGTGCGCCGCCGCCGCTGCCAGCCCGCCCAGCGACGACAGCCGCTGCTCGTGCTCCAGCGCGACCTGCGCCGCGTTCAGCGCATCCTGCATGCGGCGCCCCTCTTCGGCGACGCTGCCGACGAAGGCGGCGATGAACAGGCCGCCGATGATCAGCGCCTGCCACACGCCCAGAACGTAGAATACCGGCAGGTCGAGCAGAGGCGGCGGACCGGGAAGCGGCTCGTGCCGAAAGGCCAGCACACTGATGCAGACGGCGACGAGCAGACCGAGGCTGAGCGTGCTGATGCGCGACAGGACCGAAGCCGAGACCACCACCGAGGCGAGGAGCATCACGGCGAACGGATTCTGCAGGCCGCCGGTGAGATAGAGCAGCGTCGACAGCTGCAGGATATCGTAGGCCAGCCACAGCGCCGCCGACCGGTCGGACAGCGTTCCGCTCATCGGCCGGGTAAGCGTGATGCCGATATTGACGGCCGCCGACACGGCAACTGTGGCCAGGCAGGCGAGCATCGGCAGCGGATAGTTCAGGCCGAAATTGACGATGACCAGCGCCGCCAACTGTCCCCCGACGGCAACCCACCTTATGTAGACCAGCGTCCGCAGGCGGACCCGGCCCGGTTTCGGGGCGGCAAAGCGGCGGATCGCGGCGAGTCTGGCTCTCATGGTCCGATCGATATGGCCCCACGGGGCAAACATTCCGCCGGGCCCGGCCCGGCCCCCCGGAACTGGGTTCAGTACTGACGAAGACAGGCGATGTTCGCAAGACGAATGATGATGACAGCGGACGCAGCATCGTGATCGCGCCGCACGTCGGCGATGCGCCGGCGGCCATCCGGGTATCGGACCTGACCAAATCCTATGACGACGTGACTGCCGTCGACCGCCTGTCCTTCAGCGTGCCGGAGGGAACGGCGGCGGCGCTGCTCGGCGGCAACGGTGCGGGCAAGACGACGACGATCTCCATCCTGCTGGGATTGCTGCTGCCGACCGCGGGGTCGGTGTCTGTGCTCGGCGTCGACATGCTGAAACGGCGCTACGACGTGCTGCCGCGGATGAATTTCTCCTCGCCTTATGTCGATCTGCCCAAACGGCTGAGCGCGCGCGAGAACCTGACGGTCTATGCCCGGCTCTACGGCCTGCGCCGGCCGGCCCGGCGGGTCGGGCAACTGGCGGAGGAACTGGACCTGACCGCCTTCATGGACCGGCCGAGCGGCACCCTTTCCGCCGGCCAGCGGACCCGGCTGGCGCTCGCCAAGGCCTTGCTCAACGAGCCGGACGTCCTGTTGCTCGACGAGCCGACCGCCTCGCTCGACCCGGATACCGGCGACCGCATCCGGACCTATCTCGAGGCCTACCGGGATACCAGGCGCGCCACCATCCTTCTGGCCTCGCACAATATGGCGGAGGTCGAGCGCCTGTGCAGCCGTGTGATGATGATGCGCGCCGGCCGCATCGTCGACCAGGGCAGTCCGGCCGAGCTGATCGGCCGCTACGGCCGCGCCACCCTGGAGGATGTCTTTCTCGATATCGCCCGCGACCGGCGGGGCGGAGACCGCGAGGCCGCGGCGTGAGAGCGCTCGACGGCAAGGCCATCGACAGGAAAGTTGCCGGCACCCGCGGCCCGATCGCATCATGGGGGCGATTGCAGGCGATGGTCCTGCGCTACGTTTACCTTTACCGCGGATCCTGGCCGCGCCTGCTGGAGCTGACCTACTGGCCGACCCTGCAGATGGTCATGTGGGGCTTCCTCACGATGTTTCTGGCGAGCAAGTCCGGCTTCTTCGTGCAGGCCGGCGGGGTGCTGATCGCCGCCGTGCTGCTGTGGGACGTGCTGTTCCGCTCGTCGCTCGGCGTCAGCCTGTCCTTTCTCGAGGAAATGTGGTCGCGCAATCTCGGCCATATCTTCGTCAGCCCCCTGCGGCCCGGAGAGTTCGTCGCCGCGCTCACCCTGATGTCGCTGCTGCGCGTCCTGATCGGCGTGATCCCGGCGGCGCTGCTGGCGATCTGGCTCTACGAATATTCAATCTTCGATATGGGCCTGCCGCTGATCGCCTTCTTCACGAATCTCCAGGTCATGGGCTGGTCGTTCGGCCTGATCGTGTGCGGCCTGCTGATGCGCTACGGGCTGGGGGCGGAGAGTATCGCCTGGTTCGCGATCTTCGCCATCGCGCCCTTCAGCGCCATCTACTATCCTCTGACCGTCATGCCGGAATGGCTGCAATGGATCGCGGGCATCCTGCCGTCGACCCATGTCTTCGAGGGGATGCGATCCGTCCTGATCGACAAGACCTTCCGGACCGATTTGCTGCTCAAAGCCGTCGCCCTGAACGCCGTCTATCTGAGCGTGGCTATCGCGGTATTCCTGCGCTTCTTCCGCTCGGCGCGGGAACGCGGCCTGATCCTGCAGATCGGCGAATAGCCGACGGGATTACCGGCGCCGGACCGTATTGCCGGTCTGGTCCTGTCGGCAAGCGGCGCGATAGGTTATATGCTTGACGCAAGCGCCCGGCCGCCCCGGCAAGCAGGAACCGGAGCGGGTTCTCAGGAGGTTTCGGAGCGATGAAGACCGACAATCGCGGGGGCGATCGGGGCGACGATCCGGACGCCTGGCTCGGCCTGTCCCGCGAGAGCCGCGGCGATGGCCCACCCGATGGGGCCGGCTGGTTTCGGGATTGCCGCAACGCCGCCATCGTGCTGACCGGCTGGCCGCTCGGCCGGCGCGGCGAGATCGGCCCCGCGGCCCAGGCCGACAGCCGCCGCGCCTTCGTCCTGATCGGCTTGGCGCTCGGCCTGTTTGCCGCGCCGGTCGCGTGGATTGCCGAAGGCCTCGGCCTCACCGCCCTGGGCGCGGCCGTCTTCGCTACGGTTGCGGTCGTCGTCCTGACCAATGCGCAGGCCGAAGGCGGCGCGGCCGCCGCCGCGGCCGACCTCGCCGATATCGAGACCGGATCCGACCGGCGCTTCGCCCTGATCGCCGGCTGTGTCGGCGCGATCCTGCTGGCCCGGATTGCCGGCCTCGTCGCCCTGGCGCCATTGTCCGCCATGCTGGGCGCGCTGATTGCCGCTCAGATTCTGTCGGCCGCGACCATGGCGCTGACCGCGCTGACAAGAGCGGTGTGGGCGGGCGGCGAGGGCGACCCGCCGGGCGACCCGCCGGGCGACCCGTTGTACGACCCACTGTACGACGGGGACGGCAGCGTGGCGCTCTGGATCAGCGCCGCCGCGGCATTGCTGCTCGCCATCCTGTTCATCGGCTTCTGGACGGCGCTGGTGGCGGCCGTCGTGTGCCTGGTCGTCGTGGCGGCGGTCTGGGTCTCGGCCGATCTGTGCGGGATGCCGCGCGACCGGAATTTCCTGTACACCGTCCGCGTCAAGACGGAACTGGCAGTCATCCTGACGGTCGTCGCCGTCGGCTGACCCCACACGAGGCTTCCTGCATGGATGTAACCGTAACCCGGTGGTGGTGGATCCGCCACGCGCCGGTCACCGACGACGGCGGCTGCTTCTACGGCCAGAAGGACGTGCCGGCCTATACCGGCGACACGCCGGTCTACCGGGCGCTCGCCGCCGCCCTGCCGCCGGACGCGGTCTGGGTATCCTCGCACCTCCAGCGCACGCACCAGACGGCCGCGGCCATCGGCAACGCCGGCTATGCGCTGCCGGAGGTCGCCCAATATGAAGACCTGGCGGAACAGCATTTCGGCGACTGGCAGGGCCGGCCGCGCGCCCCGGCGTACGAGAAGTACGGCAGCTTCCACGGCTTCTGGATGAACCTGCTGGAGGAGGCGCCGCCGAACGGCGAGAGCTTTCGCGACCTGCGCAACCGGGTCGGCGCAGCGGTCGACCGCCTGTCGGCCAGCCATCGAGGCCGGGACATCGTCGCTGTCGCCCACGGCGGCACGATCCGGGCCGTCCTCGTCAGCGTCCTCGATCTGCCGTCGCCGCTGGCCCTCAGCTTCACCATCGCCAACAGTTCGCTCACCCAGATGGACCTGATCGAGGAGCCGGGCCGCGGCGGCCGCTGGGTCGTCAACCTGCTGAACGGCCTCGGCGTGAACGGGGTGCCGGGGTAGCGGGAAGATCCGGGTTCCGGCGGTTCTGGCCGACCCACGCTGCCTGCCTCCGCATTCTCAATGTAGTCACGCTGGGCCGGCATCCGGCCGGCATCGCAGGGGAGGGTTTGAACCCTCCCATACGCCCCGGCGCCTCGCTTCTCCGGGATCCGGGCGGCCGCGGGGAACACCATGACAAATAAATGTCACGCATGACACCCTGCTGACCCGCCCTTGCGCCGGGCCGTCAGCGGGCGTCGCGGAACGCTTCCGCAGCTGCGCGGATCAGGGCCGGGCCTTCGTAGATCAGGCCGGTATAAAGCTGGATCAGCGTCGCGCCGGCGGCCCGCTTGGCGGCGGCGTCCGCGCCGGTTGCGATGCCGCCGACGCCGACGATCGGCAGGTCCGGGCCCACGCGCTGCCGGAAGGCCCGGAGCATGGCGGTCGACGGTTCCATCAGCGGCCGGCCGGACAGGCCACCGGCCTCGCCCGCCGATGGCGAGCGCAGCGACGCCGGCCGCGCGACGGTGGTGTTGCTGACGATCAGCCCGTCGAGCAAGGGCGGCCCTGCGATTCGGGCGCTTCCGGCGATCCCGGCAACGTCGGCGATGTCGTCGATATCCGCCGGTTCGAGGTCCGGCGCCACTTTCAGCAAGAGCGGCCGGGCCACCGGCATCGCGGCCCGCACCGGCTCCAGAATGGCGGTGAGGGCGGCGGCATCCTGCAGGGCGCGCAGGCCGGGCGTGTTGGGCGAGGAGACGTTGACGACCAGATAGTCGGCATAGGGCGCGAGCCGCCGGGCGCCGATGGCATAATCCGCTGCCGGATCCGCGCTCGCCTTGTTCGCACCCAGATTGACCCCCAGCGGACCGGGCAGCGGACGCCGCCGTAACAGCGCGAGCCGGCGCTCGGCATAATCCAGGCCCTTGCTGTTGAAGCCGTAGCGGTTGATGACCGCGCCGTCCTCCGGCAGGCGGAAGACCCGCGGGCGCGGGTTGCCGGGCTGGGGCCGCGGCACGATCGAGCCGACCTCGACGAAGCCGAAGCCGAGCCCGAAGGCGGCGCGCACCGCCTCGGCGTCCTTGTCGAATCCGGCGGCAAGGCCGACCGGGTTGGGAAAATCCAGGCCGAACACACGCTGCGGCGCCACGCGGTGCGGCCCGGCGCCCGTCGCGAATCGGCCCATTGCGAATCGGCCCATTGCGGCCCATCGCGAAACGGCCCATCGCGAAACGAATGCCGGGCAGGTGAAGTGCCTGCGCCCCTTGCAGCAGCCGGATCGTCCAGCGGTGCGCCGCTTCCGGCGGCAGAAGGCGCAGCAGTTGGCCCAGCAACGGGGCGGCCCGCTCGGACAGGGCCATGGCAGCCCCCTTTCGCGCCGGTGTCGTAGTCGGCCCGGCCGTCAGGCGGCCAGCCGCTCGATCGTCTCGGCGAGCGCGACCAGCCGGTGCGCTTCCTCGACGTGAAGATTCTCGACCAGCCGGCCGTCGACCAGCACGACGCCGGCGCCCTGCGCCTGCGCTTCGGCGTGGGCGGCGATGATGCGGCGCGACCATGCGATCTCGCCGGCGTCCGGCGCGAAGGCTTCGTTGGCGGCGGCGACCTGCTTCGGGTGGATCAGCGTCTTGCCGTCGAAGCCCATCTCCCGGCCCTGCCGGCAGGCCGCGGCGTGGGCGTCGTCGTCGTCCAGGTCCAGCGAAACGCCGTCGAGGATCGCCAGCCGATGCGCCCGCGCGGCAAGAAGGGCGAGGCCGAGGGCGGTCAGCAGCGGCTCGCGACCCGGCACATGGCGGGCCTGGAGGTCTTTCGCCAGGTCCGAGGTGCCCATCACGAGGCAGGTGAGGCGCGGGCTGGACGCGGCGATCTCTTCGGCGTGGAGCACGCCCATCGGCGTTTCGATCATGCACATGATCGCCATATCGCCGGGCGCGCCGCATTCCGCCATCAGCGCTTCGAGATGCTGCACCTGGTCCGCGCTCTCGACCTTCGGCAGCAGGATGGCGTCGGCGCCGCAGGTCGCAACCGGCGGCAGGTCGGCATGGCCCCAGCCGGTGTCGAGGCCGTTGATCCGGACCACGACCTCCCGATCGCCGTATTGCCCGGCCGCCGCCGCGGCGCAGACCCGGGCGCGCGCCGCTTCCTTGGCGTCCGGCGCAACGGCGTCTTCCAGGTCGAGGAGCAGCATGTCGGCGGGAATGCCGCGGGCCTTTTCGAGCGCGCGGGCATTGGCGCCCGGCATGTAAAGCGCGGAGCGCCGCGGCCTCCCTCTTTTCACATCGCGGCGAGCGACTGAGAAATCCATTGACTACAGCAAGGTCCCGAAGAAATTGTGCGCCCATCTAGCCCGGATTTCTCGCTATTGTCACGGGCGGCGTCGCGTCGAGGCGGCGGCCGGAGGGAACTGCCGGATGCGTGATCGATTCGGCGATGCACCCCGCGGACGCCTCATCGGCCGTGCGGCCGGTGCGGCCGATGCGGGTACGGCGCGGGTACGGCGCGGGCAAACGGGGCGCAATGCAGGTTCTATCGGTCCAATCCTCGGTAGCCTACGGCCATGTCGGCAACGCGGCGGCGACCTTCCCGCTGCAACGGTTGGGCCATGAGGTGTGGCCGGTCGCGACGGTGAACTATAGCAACCACCCGGGCCACGGGAGCTATCGGGGCGGCGTCTATCATGCGACCGATATTGCGGAGACCCTGGACGAGATCGAACAGCGCGGCGGCTTCCATCGCTGCGATGCGGTGCTGAGCGGATTCCTCGGCTCGCCGGCAACCGGGCCGGTCCTGCTCAATGCCGTCGACCGGATCAAGCGCGCCAACCCCGAGGCGCTCTACGTCCTGGACCCGGTAATCGGCGACGCCGAGCGCGGCGTCTATGTTGCCGACGGCATCGCCGAGTTCTTCCGCGACGAAGCCCTGAAGCGCGCCGACATCGTCATGCCGAACCTGTTCGAGCTGACCTATCTGTCCGGCCGGACGATCCGGGACGTGGATACCGCGGCAAGCGCGGCGGCGTCCCTGCTCAACTATGGCCCGTCCATGATCGTGGTGACCGGCCTGCGGCACGAATCCGAAATCAGCGTGCTGCTGGTGGCCGGCGAGCAGACCTGGCAGGTCACGACGCCGCTGGTCGATATCGCGTCCTACGGCGCCGGCGACGCGTTCGCCGCCCTGTTCCTGGGCGCCTGGTTCGACCTGAAGGACGCGCGCGCCGCCCTCGACCGCGCGGTGAGTTCGATTTATGGGGTGTTCCTGGCGACGCAAAAGCTCAAGCGGGATTCCCTGGCGCTGGTTCCGGCGCAGAAGGAAATCGTCGACCCGACCGAGCGTTTTGCCGCCGTGCCCGTCCGGGCAGGATAACCGGAACTGCGACGGCCGCTCGTGGATTTTGTGCTTTTCGCCAAGGGGGTGATTGCCGGCTTCGTCATCGCGGCGCCGGTCGGACCGGTCGGGATCATGGTGGCCCAGCGCACCCTGGCAAAGGGGATTCCCGCCGGCCTGATTACCGGCGCGGGCGGCGCGCTGGCGGACACGGTCTTCGGCGCCGTCGCCGCCTTCGGCATCACCTTCGTGGCCGCATTCCTGCACGAGATCGAACCGAGCCTGCGGCTGGGCGGCGGCATCCTGCTGATCCTGCTGGGCGTGCTCACCGCGATCAAGACGGTCAGGACGGACGCGAATCCGCGCCTGTCCTTCACCCGCAGCTTCGGCGATTTCGCCACCACCTTCACGCTGACAATCACCAATCCGGCGACCATCGCCAGCCTTATCGTCGTGTTTCCGGCTTTGGGGGCGATCGTGCCCGAAGGCGATCTGCCGCGCGCCTGGACGCTCATCCTCGGCGTTTTCGCCGGATCGACCCTGTGGTGGCTGACCCTCGCCACCCTGACCAGCGTGTTCCGGACCGGCCTGAACGACGCCCGGATGCAGCGCATCAACCGCATCTCCGGCCTGGCGATCGTCTGTTTCGGCATCGTCGTGCTGGTAAGCGTGACCCGCCTGGGCAAATCGCTGCTGGATCTGGCGCCGCTGTAGGACCGTTCCAGGGCCGGCGCCGATCCGGATCGGCCCGCCGGACTACGACGCGGGCCGGGGCGCTTTCTTCATGCTGCGCAGGTCGAAGGCGGCCGGGTTTTTCGCCGGGTCGCCGCCCAGATCCTTGAGATCGGCCTTCTTGATCTTGTTGGTCGCCGTGACCGGCAATTCGTCCAGGAACAGGATCCAGCCGGGCGCCTTGTAGTAGGCAAGGCGGTCCAGGCACCACTGCACCAGATCGCGCGCCGTCGTCTCGTCGCGCACTGCACCGTCGGCCGGGACGACGCAGGCCATCACTTCCTCGCCGCGCACCCGGTCCGGCGCGGCGATGACGGCGACCTGCGCGACGGCAGGGTGCTTGACCAGCACCGTATCGACTTCGAGCGCTGCGATATTCTCGCCGGAGCGCCGGATGATGTTCTTGTCCCGGTCGACGAAATAGAAGCGGCCGTCCGGCGCGCGCATCACAACGTCGCCGGTGTGGAACCAGCGGCCGCGCCAGTCGCGCTCGGTCGTCGCCTCGTCCTTGTAATAGCCGGAAAAGAACAGGCGGCGCGGGTCTTCGGCCGCTTGCCGGACGATCAGGTTGCCGGGCGTGCCGTCGGGCACGTCGTTGTCGTCGCCGTCGACCACCCGGGCCTCACAGCCCGAGGGCCGGCCGATGCAGCGTTTGCCCGGCTCGTGGGGCGGCCGGTTGGCGGCGATGGTTGCGCCCGCGCCGGTTTCGGTCATCGCCCAGCCTTCGACCAGGGGAAAGCCGAACCGTTCCTCGAACGGGATATGCTGGGCGGGATCGACATTGGCGCCGAAACCGAACCTGACCCGGTTGTCCCGCTCCGCCGGATCTTCCGGCAGGTTGAGCAGGATCGCCGGCATGACGCCGAGATAATGGACGATCGTCGCGCCCGACTCGCGCACGTCCGACCACCAGGTCGACGGATGGAACCGGTCGAGCTGGATCAGCGTGCCCCGCGCGATCAGCATGGCGAGGAAGGAGCAGGCCATCGCGTTCATGTGGAACAATGGCAGCGGCGTGAGCAGCCGCTCCCGGCCGTGTTCGACCGCCGCCAGCCCGCCCTGGTCGACATACCAGCGGCCGACCCCGGCATAATATTCGTTCGACAGCATGCAGCCCTTGGGCCGTCCGGTCGTCCCGGACGTGTACATGAGCGCGCATTCGCTCGCCGGCCCGGGCGCATCGCGGCGCGGCGGCTCGGGCGCTGCGGGAACAGGTTCCTCCGTAGCGATCACGGGCAAGCGGCGGCCGAGCCCCTGGGCCGCCGCCGCGACATCGTCCACCCGCTCCGGCACCGCGACGGCGAGGACGCAATCGCTGTGGTCGAGGAGATAGCTCAACTCCTCGCTGCGATAGTACGGATTGACCGGGACCACCGAGACGCCCAGGGCGTTCAATGCCAGCCAGTGGATAATGAAATCGGGCCGGTTCTCCAGCAGGATCGCGACTCGGTGGCCGTGGCCGTATCCCGCCGCCGCGTAGGCCGCGCGCTTGTCCTCGATGCGCGCCAGCCCTTCGGCATAGCTGAGCGTGACGCCGCCGTGCGCATAGGCCCGGGACGCCGAGGGCGGGACGACGAAAAAGGCGCGCTCCGGCGCCTCGGCTGCGGCGCCCCGGAAGATTTCGCAGACCGTTGCCGGCCTCATTGGCCGAGAAAGTCCTTCATCGCCCCGTCGCTCGGCCGGGCGAAGCTGGACCGCCGGCTGACCGCCGTGCCGTCGATCGCTTTCAGTCTCACCGCCGTTTCGATCTGTTTCACCAGAATATTGAGACCGTTAAGAACCGGCGCGCCGCCGACATTGAAGCCATGCTCGGACGCCAGCAACAGCATCGGCAGGCCGCCGGCCGGAATCAGGGCGTCGACTCCCTCGTCGACAAAGGGCTGGGCCTGGGTCACGAACTGATCGCGGATGCTTTCATAGACAGACCGATCCGATATCGCCGCGACATAGTCGAGCGGCGAGGTCGTCATCGCCCGCACGCCGGTCATCCGGCTGCCCAGGCCGTAGGCCGCAATCTGCTCCTCGTGCCACGGGATGAACACCGGGTGGATCGTCACCAGGCCGGTCTTGCGCGCCAGGGTGCAGGCATGGAGCATCGTCGTTTCGCCCAGCCCGAGCACCGGAATATCGACCACCGATTTCGACTCCATCAGGCCGGAGTCCTGGAAATGGCCGACGGCGAAAGCGTCATAGCCTTCTTCCTCGGCCCGCACGGCGTTCTTCACCACCTGCACACCCAGCCGCATCTCCGTGATCGGATGCACGTTGGTGGCCGACGGATACAAGGTGTGGACGACGATCTCCGTGTCCGGATCGGCGACCGACCGGAGATGGGCTTTCAGACGCTCCAGATAGGCCGCGGATTCGTCTTCGTGGGTAAAGCTCTGATACCAGATGCGCATGGCGGTCCTGTCCCTGAAAGTCGGTCCGGCTCGGCCGGCCGGAAACGGGCGCCGGTGCGACGGACAGCAGCGGCTCGGACAACCGGGGCAATGGTGCCGATGGAGGGACTCGAACCCCCGACCCACGCATTACGAATGCGTTGCTCTACCAGCTGAGCTACATCGGCCTTGTTCCGGCATCGCCGGTTCCGGCGCACCGGGTAACGAACCGCTGGCATTTAGCCATCCGGACGGCAACGGTCAATGAACCGCCGCCGGGACCGGCCGGTTGCGTCGCCGCACCTTTCGCCAATCCGGGTCGCCCAATCCGGGTCGCCAATCCGGGTCGCCAATCCGGGTCGCCAATCCGGGTCGACAGTTCGGGTCGACAATTCGGGGCGATGCGCCGCTCAGGCTCGCGGCGCTTCAAGCGTGCCGGTTGGGCTATCTTCCAGGCCGGCCGATACGGCCGCGCCGGTTTGCGGTGCTTCGACGGCCTCACCCGGCTGCGCGGCTTCGCTGTGCGGCATCACCCGGGGCGGCGTGGTCCAGCGCAGGGTCTCGAAGGCGCCGCAATGGCCGCACAGGGCCGACCATTCCAGTGCGGTCGCACTGCAGTTGCTGCACAGCCAGGCCGGCTCGCGCGGCGCTTCGGACGTGCGGGAAAGCCAGTCGCGCGCCAGGGCGGCGTCGCCGCTCTCGGCCTGCTCCAGTTCCGCGAACAGGCGGCAGAAGGCAGCATCCGGATCCGTCCCGCCGCCGGTTTCGAGATGTTTGCGCGCCTGGCCCCACAATCTGGCGTCCAGCAACGCCCGCGCCATCGCCAGATGGGTTTCCCGCGCTCCGGGGGCGAGCGCGGCCAGCGCCTCGGCGGCTTTCAGCCGGCGGGTCGGGTCGGCACCGCCCTCGACCTCGAGATAGAGGCGCGCAAGGTCCGGATGCGGCTCGGCCTGCCAGGCCTGCTCCGCCGCCTTCCGGGCGGCGCGGCTCTTGCCGTCGGCGTGCAGCAGGGCAACCAGTTGCAACGTGGCGGGCAGGAAGGCCGGCGCCGTTTTCTGCGCCTTGCGCGCGCGCTCCAGCGCCAGCCGGCGATTGCCGGCGCGCTCCGCCATCAGGCTGAGCTGGACGAGCAGCGCCGCATCGCGCGGCTGCCCCTCCGCCGGCGACACCGCCTCCGCCGCCATGGCGTCGCGCAGGGTCGCCTCGGCGTCTTCCCAGCGCCGGTCCTTGATCTGGAGCTGGAACAGGCGGGTGAGCGCCCAGGGCACCCGGGGATTCAACCGGCGGGCTTTCTCGGCCAGTTCCAGCGCTGCCTCGTCGTCTCCGGCCTGCTCGGCCAGAGTCATCAGGCCGCGCACGCCCAGCAGTTCGGTCTCCGGCGTTTCCAGCATCGCTTCGTAGAATTTCCGGGCGACACCCGACCGGCCTTCCATCTGGGCCGCCTGGGCGCCGATGAGCAGCGCGCCGGGCGGCCGGCCGAGCACCTCGCTCGCTTTCTTGGCCTGGCGCCGGGCCTCCGCCGCATCGCCGGCCGCAACCGCGACCATGCCGCGGGTGAGCGCCAGATAGCCGTCCTCGCGCCGCCGGGCCGCGCGGTTTTCCATCATGGCTTTGGGCGCGCGGAGAAACAGCCGCCAGACCTGGTAGACCCCAGCGCCGAACAGGAAGAGCAGAGCCACGAACAGCACCAGCATGGCGACCGAGGTATCGACCCGCCAGTCGCGCCATTCGAGCGTGACCGCACCCGGCGTTTCGGTCAGCCACGCCGCGACCGCGGCCACCGCAGCGAGGAGAATCAGGGCGAAAAAGACCCGGATGAACAGGGTCATAACGTTCCCCGCGCCGCTTACCGGGTCCCACCGCCGGACGACAGCGCCGGCATCAGGGCGTCGAGCTTCGCGAGTGCCGCATCGATGCCGGCCCGGCGCTCTGCGCGGGCCAGCCAGCCCGCCGCAACCTGTTGCGCCGGCGTTGGCATGCGGCGCACCAGCGCGATGGCGCTGCCCAGATCGCCGTCCGCCAGTTCGGTCTCGGCCTGCGCGACCAGCGCCGAAGGCGAATCGCCCGCGACGCTGCGGCCGGTGCGGCGCACGACAACGGTCGACTTCAGCTTGTTCCAGGCGCGGTCCAGCCAGCCTTCGCCCTGCGTCCGTGTCGCCGCCGCGATCAACGCCGGGGAGAGCGCATCGAAATCGCGCCGCAGGACCGGCAGTGTCGGCGCGCCGGCTGCCGCCGGCGCCAGAGCGCTGAGCACCGCCGCCGCCGCGGCATGGCCGCCGGCCAGTTCCCGCGCCGCCGCCAGCGCCGCCGAATAGGGCCGGCCCGAGGCTGCGACAGCGCGCAACTGGCTCAGCGCAACGACGATACCGGCCGCGCCGCTACCGGACCGGACGGAGTTCAGACGGGTCTCGACGGCAGCGAGCCGTTCGGTCAGGCCGGACAGGGCGCGGTCCGCGTCCGCCGTGCGCTCCTCGTCGAGTGCCGCGACTTTCTCCGAGAGCGCCGAAAGCCCTTGCGAAAGTTCATTCAGCGCCGTCCGGGTGGCCTCATCCGCGCCCTCGCGCCCGG
Source organism: Alphaproteobacteria bacterium (assembly GCA_965249845.1). Lineage (GTDB taxonomy): Bacteria > Pseudomonadota > Alphaproteobacteria > Bin65 > Bin65 > Bin65. The sequence goes on along the minus strand of CBDFNA010000003.1, from coordinate 1,231,829 downwards.
CCGGCCGTTCCGCAGCCTCGACCACCGCCTTCTGCAGCGCCGCAGCCGTCGCCTGCAGGCCGGCCAGATCGGCGGCGAGCTTCGCGACTTTCCCGTCGTCTCGGGACGCGGCAACAGCCTGGCGCAGGCGTTCCACATCTGCGCGGACGGCCTTCACCGCCGCGCCGAGCACCTCGACGGCAGCGCTGTTGTCCGTTGCCGCGACCTTGCCGGCGAGCGCAGCCTGCGCGGCTTCTGATGCGTTGAGGCGTCCGGCCAGCTTGTCCGCTTCCCGGCCGGCAGCCGCCGCCGCCGACCGGGCGACGGTCGCGGCGGCAGCGGCATCGGCCGCCGTCTTTTCGGCGGCGCCAAACCGCTTTTCGAGAGCTGCCACCAGATCGGCGTTGTCCGCCTGTCCGCCGGCGCGGTCCGCGATCGCCCAGCCGATCAGGGCGCCGGCGATCAGCATGGCGGCGAAACCCAGACCGAAGGCGAAGGCCCGCCGGCGGCCGTCCGGTTTCGCCGGTACGGCATCCACAGTCGGCCCGGCGGCGGCGCTTTCCGCTTCTTTCACGCCCGAGGGGGTCTGGACCGGCCTTTCCGCTCGGAGCGGTTCGGCTTCCACCGTTTCGGCTCTTGCCGGGCCGGCTCCCGCCCTCCGTTCCGAAAATGGCGCGTCTCCGGCAGGCGGTGCCGCGCCTCTGTCTTCCACTGGGGATTCCGTCGCGACGGCGAGGGCGCCGAGATCGATGCCCTCGCGTGCGGCGGCCGTGCGAATCTCGTCGAGCCGGCGGATCGGGATGGCGTTGCGCTCTTTCCAGCCCTGGATCGTCGTTACCGCCACGCCGAGCTTCTTCGCCATGGGGCGGATGCCGCCGAAGGCTTCGATCACGCGGGCGGCGTCGTTGGGGATTGGATCGCTCATCGGCGGCGCTCCACCATATCCTTCGCCTCCTGCGGGCCGTGTCGGCTACCGGTCCTGCCCCAACCCGGGCACCGTCCCGGGCAGCGACCCGAGCAGCGCGGCCATGGCGGCGGCATCCGGCGACGCAGCGACCATGATCCGGCGCGCTGCCGGCATGCGGCCCTTATCCTTGAAGGCCGCCGCCACCGCATCGCTGATGCAACAGACGTACATGCCAGAAATCACACCCGAATGGCCAGCAATATCGACCAAACGAGCAAATTCTATCGCATTTCGCACTGAAAACAAGGCAGCGGCCGTTATCGTACGCGTACAAAACGCGTTTTCCGCCGATTCCGGCAGCTTATTGGCGCCGTACGCTTCGTACAGGGCTGCCTGCAAAACCGTAAGACCACGGGATTCGAGGTCGATTCCAAGGCTACCTGCGACATCGCGCGCCGCCGGGTAGACCAGCGGGCCGACGGAGGGGCGGCATTGTTCGGCGATGAGCGCGGCCAGTCCGCGTACATCCGAACCGGCATTGTATACGACTGCGAATCCGGCCGCAGCCGCGGCTTTCGCGGTCGATGCGCCGACGGCGTAGGCCGGCAGGTCGGTCCGCGCGCCGCGCTCAACGTAGCAGCGAACCGCGTTGACGCTGGTAAACGCCACGGCCTGGGTGGTTTCGGGTACAATGAGCGGCGTGTCGAGCGAACGGATCGTCGTGACCGGGCAGGCGATGGCCGGAATTCCCTGCGCGGCGAGCCGCCGGACGAAGGCGCCGGCGCCGGGCTCGGTGCGGACGATCAGCGCCGTCATTCACACCGCCAGAATCGACGATGGCGCGGCAGCCTTGAGCGCCTGCCCGACCGCCTGCCCCAGCGCAACGAGGTCGCCTGCTGGATCGTCCGCCCGATAGACCGCCGGGCCGCTCTCGCTGTGGCGCCAGATGCCGCCGCCTTCGGGATCGGCCACGAGGCCGCGCACCGTCATCCGGTCGCCCTCAAGCCGGGCATGGGCGGCAATCGGCGTGCGGCACGAGCCGTCGAGGACCGCCAGCACCGCGCGTTCGGCACGGAGCGCCGCCATCGTTTCGGCGTGATCGATAGCCGCGACATGGCCGAGCACTGTGGTATCACCGGCCCGGCACTGGATCGCAACGATGCCCTGACCGGCCGACGGGAGAAATTCTTCGATAGCGAGCGGGGCCGCGTCGCCGACGCAGCCGGCGCGGATCAGGCCGGCCATGGCGAGCAGCGTGGCGTCGAACTCTCCGCGCGCAACCTTGCCGAGCCGGGTGCCGACATTGCCGCGGATAAAGCCGATCTGCAGGTCCGGCCGTAGCGCGCGGACCAAAGCCCGGCGCCGGGCCGAGGCGGTGCCGAGACGCGCGCCGCGGGGAATCCCGGCCAGGGTCCGCGCCGCCGGGCAGATGAGGGCATCGCGCGGGTCTTCGCGCGGGAGCACCGCGGCGATGGTCAAACCGTCGGGCAGGACGGTTTCGAGATCCTTGGCCGAATGGACAGCGCAGTCGATCTCGCCGGCCAGCAGCGCCGCCTCGATCTCCTTGGCGAACAGGCCCTTGCCGCCGATCTCGGCCAGCGGCCGGTCGGTAATCCGGTCCCCCGTCGTGCGGATCGGGACGATTTCCGCCGGCGGCGCATCGGGATGGGCGGCGGCCAGCGCGCCGGAAACCAGACGCGCCTGGACCAGCGCCAGCGGGCTGCCCCGCGTGCCGATGCGCAGAGATCGTTCTTGCAGCGGCGGCAGTGTCGAACCGGACATGGCAGGCGAGGTAACGGTTCGCACTGCCGGGGCAAGGCGGCGGGGTGGCGCATCGCGGCAGGATGCTTATCTTTTTGCCTCCAATTCTTTTGTCCGGCCAGCCGGGGCGCCGGCTGGCTGCAATCCCGAAGTCGAGCCGAATCCTGTCCATGGCTATCAAGCGCAAGCGCAAGAAAGGGGTCAAGAAGATCGTGCGGTCGCGCGACCCGTTCTGGCGCCTGCGCCGCGCCCTGGGCGGCAACCGGGTGGAAAGCGGCAGGGACTACCGGCGCCCGTCGGCCCGCAAGACGACCCGAAAGGAAATCGATGACGGGTGAACGCGCCGGCCCGCTCACGGTCCTGGGCATCGAAACCAGTTGCGACGAGACCGCGGCAGCGGTCGTGCGCCGTGGCGCGGACGGCGCGCCGGAAATTCTGGCGGAAACGCTGCTGTCCCAGATCGAGGACCACCGGCCCTATGAAGGCGTCGTGCCGGAGATCGCCGCGCGCGCCCATCTCGACCATCTGGACGGGCTGATCGGCCGGGCCATGGCGGCGGCCGGCCTGCGCTTCGGCGATCTCGACGGCGTTGCGGCCACGGCCGGCCCCGGCCTGATCGGCGGCGTCATGGTCGGCGCGACCATGGGCAAGGCCATCGCGGCGGCGGCCGGCAAACCGTTCCTCGCCATCAACCATCTGGAAGGCCATGCCCTGAGCGCGCGCCTGACCGGCCCTGTAGATTTTCCCTTTCTGCTCCTGCTTGTCTCGGGCGGGCACTGCCAATTGCTGCTGGTGCGCGGCGTCGGCCAATACCGTCAACTCGGCACGACCGTCGACGACGCCGTCGGCGAGGCCTTCGACAAGGTCGCCAAGCTGCTCGGCCTCGGCTATCCGGGCGGGCCGGCGGTCGAAGCCGCCGCCTTGCGGGCGGAAAATCCGGAGCGCTTTGTCCTGCCAAGACCGATGCGCGGCCGGCCGGGCTGCGACTTCTCCTTTTCCGGTCTCAAGACCGCCGTCCTCAACCGGCTGCGCGCGCTGGAAATCGACCCAACGCCGGCCGATGCCGTGGACATGGCGGCGGCGTTTCAGGAGGCGGTCGCCGATGTCCTGGCCGAGCGCACCCGCAACGGCCTGGCGATGGCGCGGCAGCATGAACCGGCGTTGCGGCGTTTGGTGGTCGCCGGCGGGGTCGCCGCCAACCGGCGTCTGCGGCGCGCGCTCGAAGACCTGTGCGCGCGTGAAGGCCTGGATCTGTCGGTACCGCCGCAACGCTATTGCACCGACAACGCCGCCATGATCGCCTGGGCCGGCGCCGAGCGGCTGGCGCTCGGCCTGACCTCGCCGCTGGATTTCGCGCCGCGGCCGCGCTGGCCGCTCGACTCGCTGACCGGTACGGCCCAGGGCGCGCCGGGCGGGAGCCCGGCGTGAACCGGATCGCCGTCATCGGCGCCGGCGCCTGGGGCACGGCGCTCGCCATGGTCGGCGCACGCAGCGGCTGCACGGTCGGCCTGTGGGCGCGCGAACCGGAAGTCGTAGAAGCGATCCAGCGCGACCGGCGCAATGCCCTCTTCCTGCCCGACCATCCGGTCGACGAGAATGTCATCCCGACCGGCGACCTGGCCGAAGCCGTGGCGGGCGCGGAACTGGCCCTGCTGGTAACGCCGGCCCAGCATCTCGGCGCGCTGGCCGCCCGGCTTGCCGGCTTGCCGGATTGTCCGCCGGTCGTCATCTGCGCCAAAGGCATCGACCGGGCGAGCGGACGCCTGCTGACCGAAGCGGTCGCCGAAGCCCTGCCCGGCCATCCGCAAGCCGTGCTGAGCGGCCCGACATTCGCCGGCGAGGTGGCGCAGGGATTGCCGGCGGCGGTTACCGTCGGCAGCACGGAGCGATGGCTGGCGGAGAAGGCCGCCGCGCTGCTGGGGGCGCCACGCTTCCGGATATATCTCTCCGACGATCCGGTCGGCGTCGAGATCGGCGGCGCGGTCAAGAATGTTATTGCGATTGCCGGCGGCATCGTCGTCGGCGCCGGGCTGGGCGAGAACGCGCGCGCCGCCATCGTCACCCGCGGCCTGGCCGAAACCGTCCGCCTCGCGGTCGCCAAGGGCGGCAAGGCGCTAACCCTGTCCGGCCTGTCGGGCATCGGCGACATGATGCTGACCTGCAATTCTTTCCAGAGCCGGAACATGTCGCTCGGCGCGGAATTGGGCGCGGAACCGGAGCGAAGCCGGTCGCCGGACGAAATTCTGGCCGGGCGCAACAAGCTTGCCGAGGGCTTCTGGACCGCCGCCGCCGTGACCGCACTGGCGGAAAAGCTGAAGGTCGAAATGCCGATCTGCGAGGGCGTGAACGCCGTCCTGCACCGGGGCGAGACCGTCCACGCCATGGTCGAGAACCTGATCGCCCGCCGTTTCCGGGAGGAGTAGGCCGGCCGACGGCAGCTAACCGACGTGGCCCGACAAATCCGTAATCGTCGCCGCGCCGCCGCACAGGGCGCAGTCCGGGTCGCGGCGGGCCTTCAGTTCCTGAAAGCCGCTACCGAGCGCATCGTAGAGCAGCAGACGGCCGGTCAGCGGCTCGCCGAGGCCGAGGACGAGCTTCAGCACTTCGGCAGCCTGCAGCGTGCCGATCACGCCGGCGACGGCAGGCCTGCAAGGTGCCGATCACGCCGGCGACGGCGCCGAAGATGCCGACCTCCTCGCAGCGCGGCACCAGGCCGGCCGGCGGCGGCTCCGGAAACAGGCAGCGGTAGCAAGGATTGTCGTCGCCGGCGCGCCACGGCCGGAAGGTCGCAATCTGGCCTTCGAAGCGCAGCAGGGCGCCGGAGACCAACGGCTTCCGGGCGAAGAAGCAGGCGTCGTTCAGCAGATAGCGGGTAGCGAAATTGTCCGAGCCGTCGACGACGATATCGTGATCGGCGATCAGCCTTTCGGCGTTGGCGGCGGTCAACCGCTCCTCGATCCGGACGACCGCGACCTCGGGATTGATGGCGGCCAGGCTCGCCGCCGCACTCGCCACCTTGGGCTGCCCGACCCGGTCGGTCGTGTGGACGATCTGGCGTTGCAGGTTCGACAGGTCGACCCGGTCGTCGTCGACCACGCCCAGCGTCCCGACCCCGGCCGCGGCCAGATACTGGAGCACCGGCGCGCCGAGGCCGCCGGCGCCGACGACCAGCACCCGGGCGGCGAGCAATGCCTCCTGCCCCTCCTCGCCGACCTCGTCGAGAATGATGTGGCGGGCGTAGCGCTCGAGCTGGGCGTCGGTGATGGTCATGGCGCGATCAGGCCGACGTTGTCGCTGTGCCCGTGGAGCCGAAACCGCCGCCGCCGCGCCCGGTCCTGTCGAGCGCCCCGGTCTCGCGCCATGCCGCCCGGACGACCGGCGCAATCACCATCTGGGCGATGCGCATGCCGGGCTCGACGGTGAAGGCGGCGTCGCCGAGGTTGATGAGCAGCACCTCGATCTCGCCGCGATAGTCCGAATCGACGGTGCCCGGCGCGTTGACGATGCCGATGCCGTGCTTCCGGGCGAGGCCGGAACGGGGCCGCACCTGGGCCTCGAAGCCGGGCGGCAGCGCAATGGCGATTCCGGTCGGCACCGCGTCGCGCGCGCCGGGCGCCAGGATCCGGGCGGCCCCGGTCGCGGCCATCAGGTCGACGCCGGCGCTACCAGCGGTGGCGTATTCGGGCAGGGGCAGACCGGCGCCGTGAGGCAGCCTGCGGATCGCGACCGTAACCGGCTCCGGCATATTTCCCGACGCCGGCCCGGTCATTCCGCCGCTTCGGCCCGCGAGGTCTCCGGACTCTGCGGCGTCGCGGAACCGGATTCGACCGCCTCGGCAATTCGCGCCGCGAGCCGGCGGGCGACATCGTCTTTCGCCAGGCGCGGCCAGTCCTCGACGCCGTCCGCGCGGATCAGGTGGACCCGGTTGGCGTCGCCGCCGAAGGTGCCGGCGGCGGGTGAGACATCGTTGGCGACGATCCAGTCGCAGCCCTTACGCGCGCGCTTCGCCTGTGCGTTGGCGACGACATTCTCGGTCTCGGCCGCAAAGCCGACGACGAGAGCCGGACGCCGCGCCGATCGGGCGAGAGTCGCCAGAATATCCGGGTTTTCGGTCAGCGCCAGATCGGGCGGGCCCTGGCCTTCCTTCTTCATCTTGCGGTCAGCTACCTGCTCGGCCCGCCAGTCCGAAACGGCGGCGGCGCAGACCAAGATGTCCGCCGGCAGGGCGGCTTCGCAGGCCGCCAGCATATCCCGTGCGCTTTCGACATGGACGGTCTCGACCCCGGCCGGATCGGGCATTGCCACCGGGCCGGCGACCAGCACCGTCTCGGCGCCCAGAGCCGCCAGCGCCGCGGCAATCGCATGGCCCTGCTTGCCGGACGAGCGGTTGCCGATGAAGCGGACGGGATCGATGGCTTCCCAGGTCGGTCCGCTGGTGACCAGCGCGCGGCGGCCGGCGAGCGGCCGGTGCGCGGCGCTGCCCAAAGCCGCTTCGATGGCGGCGAGGATTTCCTCCGGCTCGGCCATCCGGCCCGGGCCGCTTTCGTCTTCGGCCAGCGACCCGTCGTTCGGCCCGATGCGCAACACGCCGCGGGCTTCCAACGCCGTCATATTCGCCGAAGTCGCCGGATGCCGCCACATGCGATGGTTCATCGCCGGCGCGATCAGGATCGGCGCATCGGCGGCGAGCAGGAGGGTGCTCGCCAGATCGTCCGCCAGCCCGGCCGCCATTTTCGCCAGGATATCGGCGGTGGCGGGGGCGACGACGACCAGATCGGCCTCCTGGGACAGGCGCAGATGGCCCATCTCCGCCTCGTCGGTCAGCGAGAACATGTCGGTGTAGACTTTTTCGTGGCTGAGCGCCGAGACGCTGAGCGGCGTGACGAACTTTTCGCCGGCCGCGGTCAGGACGGTGCGCACCGTCGCGCCGCCCTCGCGCAGGCGGCGGATCAGGATCAGGCTCTTGTAGGCCGCGATCCCGCCGGTGACGATCAGCAGGATGGTCTTGCCGTTCAGCATCACCGGAACTTATGGCGCGCAATGCGGGGGAGCAAGCGAGGCTTCCGATGAGCGGCGTAGCCGGCCCGGCTCAATCGCTGTCCGGTTCCGCAAGATATCCCTCGGCGTCGAGCGGCCAGAAGGGGTTGTACGCGACTTCCCAGACATGGCCGTCCGGATCGGCGTAATAGCCCGAATAGCCGCCCCACTCGGCCTTCTCCGGTCGTTTGAGGGCGGTGGCGCCGGCCGAAACCGCCCCGGCGAATGCGGCGTCCACGTCTTCCGGCCCGGCGTAGTTCTGCGCCAATGCCATGGCCCCCGTGCCGAGCTCCGCCCCAAGCCTCCCCTGGTCCCGCGCCAGCGCCTCCTTCCCGGTCAGGCCGAGCATGAGGCCCTTCAGGCGGTAGAATTTTACGCCCGGCATTTCCTGCGCAACGTGCCAGCCGAGGGCCTCGTAGAAGGCGGCGGACTTTTCGAGATCGCCGACGCCGAGCGCGATCAGCGTTACACGCTGCGCAGACAGTCGTTGCGCCATGGCTTCCTCCCCGTCCGTTGCGGTCGCGCCGGCGGCTACACTTTCTCCAACGCCTGTTCCAGATCGGCGATCAGGTCGCCGGCGGTCTCGATGCCGCAGGACAGGCGGACCAGGTTTTTCGGCGTCGGCGACTCCGGCGATTCGACGACGGCGCGGTGCTCGATCAGGCTCTCGACCCCGCCCAGAGAGGTCGCCGGGATGAACAGGCGCGTCGAGCGGGCGAGCATGTTGGCCGCATCGTAGCCGCCGGCGACCAGCAGCGAGAGCATGCCGCTGAAACCGCCGGTCATCTGCTTTTTCGCGATGGCGTGGCCGGGATGGTCCTCCAGCCCGGGATAAGCGACGCGCTCGATCTTCGGATGGCCGCGGAAATGCCGGGCGACGGCCATGGCGTTCTCGCACGCCTTGTCCCAGCGCAGGGCCAGCGTGCGCAGGCCCCTCAGCAATAGCCAGGCCTCGAACGGCCCCATCACGCCGCCGGAATATTTGCGCACGATGTCCAGCTCCGCCCAGCGGTCGTCCTTCGCCCGTGTCACCACCACGCCGCCGGTGGCGTCGGAATGGCCGTTCAGATATTTGGTCGAGGAATGGAAGACATAGTCGGCGCCGAGATCGATCGGTCGCTGCGTCAGGCCGGGCGCGACGGTGCTGTCGACGGCGAGCACGGCGCCCGCGCCGTGCGCGACCTCCGCCGCCGCGGCGATGTCGATGATATCCCAGGTCGGGTTGGCCGGCGTCTCGATCCAGACCAAGGCGGTCTCGCCGGGCCGGACGGCGGCTTCGAGGGCACCGGGCTGCGCCTGATCGAACAGGGTGAGGCCGATGCCGCGAGTCCGGGCGATGCGTTGCATCCAGGCCTGGGCGCCGAAATACATCATCTGCGGCGCGACGATATGCTGGCCGGTCCCGACCAGTTCGACCAGCGCCGCCACGCCGGCGAGGCCGGAGGCGAACAGCAGGGCGTCCGCCCCGCCGTCCAGCTTCGCCAGCAGGTCTTCGACCGGCGTGAAATTCGGATTGCCGTAGCGCGTATAGAAATACTCGCCAATGGCTTCGTAGTCGGAGTCCCGCGCGTAGGTCACCGAGGCATGGATCGGCGGCACAACGGCGCCGGTCGCCGGGTCGAGGTAATGACCGGCCTGGGCGAGCAGCGAGCGGATATCGTGGTTGGTGCGGGTCATGATCAAGCTGTCACGCGGAGTCCAACTCCACTTGTTGAGCCAATGCAGTCGCAATCTCCAAATCGACTGCATCGCCCGGAAATTTCCCAACACGCACATGGCAACGCTTAGGATTGTCCAATTCGGCAACCAATTTTGACAGCGAGGATACCTTCCCGAAAGAATCACTCGCGTTTACGAACGCCACCTTATCACCTGTGCGAAATTGCAGTCTCTTGCTTAGTCTGTCTATTGAACCGTTTCTATCTCTTTCATTTTCAGGCGCATTGGCGCATCGCACCCAATCAAAAGAGAGGTAGCCATTCTCAATTTCCCGAGGAATAAACGCCGCCGCAGTCGCGTGCCCATTTTCATCCAAATGATTAAATCGCACAAATCGAGAAATCTCGCCGAGTATTACAGCAAAATTATTCATTTTCCATCAAGTACACTGGAAATTTCAAGAAACAATCCGACGTGCCTAATACTTCATGAAGGACTGAAACTCTTCCAGAGTGAAACCCAGTATTGAAGAAAACAAAATGTTCGCCTATTTTTCGGAAAAGGATAGATATACGATTCTCCGCTCCCTGTTTCCATTCAGCCAAAATCTCACCGTCCAGTGTGACAGTAATACTTGGCACCACATTTATCTCATTTCTACCAACCGCATCAAGAAAAAATTTTAATGACGTTAGAGATATTTCTTGTTGCTCTTGGTCTCCTTTTCCAATATATTCATTCAACTGACGTAACCGATTCAAGATTAACGAACTAATGGCATCACGAATTTCCCAATTTTCCAAGTTAGAAAATTGATTAATGCTTTCGATAGTTTTTCTGAGTAAATTAACTGATTTATACTCGTATTCGACATAGTTAACGTTCTTCTTAATTGCGCTTATTGGATCTAAATTGACTTCCGCTGTTAGATATGGCTTGAAAACGCCATCGACTATATCTAAATCTAAAATCTCTGAACTCTCAGGAGATTTGAGAACGGCAGCGTCTAATGCTACTCCGCTAAACCCAATGACTTCCATATATGAAGATGCTTGAATTGCTTCTTCTTCATTTGGTCCGGTCGATGACCCTATATCATGGCTTAACGAACTTATACGATTCTCGTACATTGGTAAAAACTGCGGCCTTCCGTGGCTCGCATTTCTTCTATTGTGAATCGCTACCCAAGAAGACTCAGTTAGTGTCTGTTCTAAATTACTCATCCTACAAATTCCTTAATCCTCTTTATACACTCAGAATACACTTTACGACTAATTTGTCTCGTAAATTCTTTCGCGTTAGCGCCGTCGCTATTGAAATCTAGTTCCAATCGCGCTGCACAAAACGTGTGACTATCTAATATATCTTGGGAGCCACCAAGAGTGGATACCTTAACCATTTTCAATTCTACTCCTGACCAATTAAAAATTTCATTAATTTCTAACTCGAATCTTTGATTTAATTTCATATTCTTACTAAAGTTCATCCGCAAAGAAAAGTCATTAACTTTATGATCGCGCGGCAATCTAATAACTTTTATCCGCTCTCCAAGAATTTCATTCACTGCATTCATATTATCTTGAATATCTAAAAATATACCACCTAATGCAATTCTTTTTAATTTCAAATCTGCTTTGATCCAATGCTCCAACATTGGAAAGAATTTTTCTATCGCGTCCTTTGCATCGCCAATATTATTAAATCCCGGCGCGATATTTTTCTTGGTTGGAACAAAGAGCCAATCAGCTCTATCCTTCTTTACCGAAAATACTAAGTTTCCGCCTTCATAGAGACCTTGAGATACTGCTTCATAAGGATCATTCTTTGTACGTGTTTCGTCGGGTTCTCGACCAACAATATCGTGCCAATAATGTGTTGCAATGTCGTATCCGGTGACAGGAAATACCGATACTCGCAGCATTTCGGCAATCCAGCCATTGGATCGGTCCATTTCAGAATGTTCAGCATCACTGACCATGTTCGATCTTCGTCCTTAGAGATCCAACTAGTGCATTCATCGTTGTCGTGCAGCAAATGCACTATAGCATTCTATGGTATAGTGTAACGGTACAAATTGGGCGTTCACCAGGCATCGACAGTGCGCTTGCGGCCGGCGCGGGGTGGCGGCGCGGGCAGGGCGCGCAGGGTTTTCGTGAGGATGTCGCGGGTGTCCGCGGGATCGATCACATCGTCGTATTCGAAACGGCCGCCGACTTCCAGCGCCGTGTTCTGTTCCATCAGCCAGGCCGTCTTCTCCCGGATCGCGGCTTCGCGCCCGGCCTCGTCCGCAATCGCTTCGAAGTCTTTCTTCCAGATGATACGGGCAGCGCCCTCCAGCCCCATCCCGCCGAATTCCGCGGTCGGCCAGGCGACCAGCAGCGCCGGGTCCAGCGCCTTCGAGCCCATGACATAGTAGCCGAGGCCGTAGGCCTTGCGCATCACCACGGTGAGGCAGGGAATCGTCGCGTTGGCGAGCGCCACGAGGATCCGCGCGCTGTGGCGGACCAGGCCGGTCGTCTCGACCTCCGGGCCGACCATCAGGCCGGGCGTATCGCAAAGTATGACGATCGGGATGTCGTGGGCGTCGCAAAGCTGGATGAAGCGGGCGATCTTGTCCGAGGTCGGGCTGTCGATGGCGCCGCCGAGGAAGGTCGGCTGGCTGGCGATGACACCGACCGGCAGGCCTTCCAGCCGGGCGAAGGCGGTGAGCGCCGCGCCGCCGAATTTCGGGCGCAGCTCCTGGACCGAGCCGATATCGAACAGATGGTCCAGCACCCGGCGCACATTGTAGGCCTGCATGGGGTCGTCCGGCACGATATCGCGCAGCTTCGCCACGTCCGGCAGCCGGCCCGGATCGGCCGCGCCCTGGAAATAGCCGAGCACCCGCCGCGCCATCGCCGCCGCTTCGGTATCGTCCTTGCACAGGATATCGACGGCGCCGGCCCGGACATGGACATCGACCGGCCCGATCTCCTCCGGCGTCGGCGTGTAACCCAGCGCCTGCTGGACCAGCGCCGGCCCGGCCATGCCGATCACCGCCTGCTCCGTCGCGATCAGGATATCGCACATGCCGGCGAGGTTGGCGTTGCCGGCGAAGCAGCGCCCGGCGACGATGCCGACGGTCGGCACCAGGCCGGACAGGCGGGCGAAGTTGACGAAGGTTTTCGTGTCGCCGCGGGTCGAGGAGATCATGTCGTGCGGCCGGGCGCCGCCGCCCTCCAGCCAACTCACCATCGGCCAGCGCTGCGCTTCCGCCAAGGCAAAGATCCGGTCGGTCTTGCGATGGTTGGTGAAGCTCTGGGTGCCGGCATGGACGGTATAGTCGTAGGCCATGACGGCGACCGGCCCGCCATTGGCGAGGCCGTGGCCCATCACGACGCCGTCGGCCGCGCCCGCCATGTCCTCGCGCACCGGCTTGGAAACCCGGCCGTATTCGACGAAGCTGCCGGCGTCGAGAAACGCCGCAATGCTCTCTCTCGCCGTCATCTGCCCGCGCGCGTGCCTCTTGGCGGTCGCCTCCGGCCGCGCCCGGTCCAGCGCGCCCTGCCGGACCCGCCAGACCGCCTGCAGCGACTCCCGGGCCGGCGCCGCCCGGGCCGAGGAGGATCGCTTCTTGCGCTCGGTCATGCGGCGAAGGTTACGCTGACCGTGCCCAACGCGCCGAAATCGGCGGTCGCCGTGCCGCCACCCGGCACATATTGCATGCCGGTGCAAGTGCCGGTCGTCACGACCTGTCCGGCCAGCAAGCCAAAGCCTCGCCGAGAGAGGTCGTTGGCCAGCCAGGCCAGCGCCTCGAGCGGGTGGCCGAGCGCATCTCGGCCGCGGCCCCTGCCGCTTTCTGTGCCCTCGATGGACATGACGATTCCGGCATCTTCGAGATCGACCGCCGCCCAGTCGGAAACGGCGTTGCCCAGAACCAGTCCGCCATTGGCGCCGGTGTCCGCCGTCAGCCTGAGAATGCCGGCTTCGGCAAACCGGGTGAAGCGCGTATCGATGATCTCGATGGCCGGGAAAAGGCAGGCGACTCGATGCGCGACTTCCTCGCGGGTCCAGGGCTCCGGACGCGCCGGAATGTCTGCCGCCAGTTCGAAGGCGAACTCTCCTTCGACGCCGTGCCGGATAAAGCGGTGGGACGGGAGCTCCGCCGGCGACCGGAACAGGAAGGGGCGGAACACGCGGCCGGGAAACGGCCGGTCGGTCCGCAGCATTTCCTGCGCGGCAGCTGAGGTACAGCCGATCTTGTAGCCGGCGAGCGGCCAGCCGCAGAGATCGACCATGGCTTCCTGAATGGCGCAACTGTCATCGGCCGTCGCGGGCATACTGCCTTCGGGCAAGTCTTCCAGTGCCGCCGCTTCGTTGCGGGCGTCGATCAGTGCTTGTGCGGCCAATTTGATAGCGTCGGGCGTCATGGCGCGGCTCTATTCATCGAATGTCACCCGGACCGTGCCCATCGGCCCGAAATCTCCGATCGCCGTCGCGCCGGGGGCGCAGGGCGTCATGCCGGTCATCGAGCCGGTGGTGACGACCTCGCCCGCGCGCAGCCCGATGCCGCGCCGGGAGAGGTCGTTGGCCAGCCAGACCAGCGTGTTCAGCGGATGGCCGAGTACGTTCGCGCCGGTTCCGCTGGCGGCCGGCTCGCCGTCTATCGTGAGCGTGACCGCCGCGGCGGTGAGGTCGCGTTCGCGCCAGTCGCCGATCGGTTCGCCCAGCACCAGCGCGCCGTTCGAGCCGTTGTCGGCGACGATGTGGGCGACGCCGAGCGCCAGACCGTCGACCCAATAGTCGTTGACCAGCTCTATCGCCGGATAGGCCGAGGCGACGGCATCGCGGATGTCGTCCTTCCCATAGTCGGCGTCGCGCGGCGGGAGGCCGCGGCCGAGCCGGAAGGCGAACTCGCATTCGACGGCGCATTTGTGCAGGGCACTCGCAGCAACGCTCGCCGGACTGTCCAGCAAATAGGGCGCGAAGACCCGGCCGGGAAAGGGCGCGTCGGTGCGCAGCATCTGCATGGCCGCCGCACTCGCCGCACCGACCTTCCAGCCGGCGACCTCCAGGCCCCAAAGCTCCGCGAGCGCGTTCTGGATCGCCATGCCGTCATCGACGCTCTCCGGCGTGCACTCCGGTGGCAGGCGATCCAATCGCCGATGATCGCCGCGTGCTTTCAGCAATAGTTCGGCGGCGGTCCGGGCGGCGGGTTCGCTCAACATATCGGTGGCCTGAAGCATTTGGTGCGGTGGCGGCGGGCGATGACCACGGGGTCATAGCACAGAAGCCATCCGCTGCCAGACCTTGAAGGCCGGCCCCTGGCGGACCCATATCGGCCAGTTCTGCGACACGTTCCGAACGGGAAGCGACGGACCTTGACGGCGGCACGGCACGACACCCTGTTGGGGAGCATCTGGAAGCGGGAAATACGGCAGACGATCCACCTCGCCGCGCCGCTGGCCCTGATGCAGCTCAGCCAGATCGTCATGACCACCGTCGACGTCCTGATGATCGGGCGGCTGGGCAAGGAGGCGCTGGCCGGGGCGGCGCTGGGCGGCACGCTGCTCTTCCTGTGGTCCGTCACCGGGATGGGGCTGGTCACGGCGGTCGCGCCGCTGGCGTCCCAGGCCTTCGGCGCGAAGGACAGCGCCCAAGTGCGCCGGGCGACGCGCCAGGGCCTGTGGGTGGCGGCATTGGTGAGCGTCCCCGGCCTGTTCGCCCTGCTGGCGATGGAGCCGGTGCTGCGCTGGATGGACCAGCCGGCCATCGCGATCAGCGGCGCCATGGAATATATCGCCACGGTCGCCTGGAGCCTGCCGATGATCGTCGGCTTTGTCGTGCTGCGCTGTTTCGGCGCGGCGCTCAACCGGCCGCGGCCGGCGCTGTGGATGATGCTGGGCGGCATTCCGCTCAACGCGCTGCTGGATTACGCGCTGATCTTCGGCGAACTGGGCGCGCCGCGGCTCGAACTGGCCGGGGCCGGGCTGGCGACGACCATCGTCCAGACGCTTATGTTTCTGGGGCTGCTGGGGTTCAGCACCCGCAACGCAGGGCTGCGCGACTATCGCATCCTGATGCACTTCTGGCGGCCGGACTGGATCGTCTTCCGACGGATTTTCGCCATCGGCCTGCCGATCGCCGGCATCTATCTGATCGAGATGGGCGTCTTCTCCTTCGCCGTGGTGATGATGGGCTGGATCGACGCCACATCCATCGCCGCCCACCACATCGCGATCCAGATCGCCGCCGTCACCTTCATGGTGCCGATGGGGATCGGCCAGGCGGCGACCGTGCGGGTCGGCCAGGCGCTCGGCCGCGGAGATCCTGCCGGGATGCGCCGGGCCGGTTTTGCCGCCCTCGCAATCGGCGTCGCGTTCATGTCGGCCATGAGCCTGCTGATCGCGCTGTTTCCCGCCTTTTTGGCCGGCCTGTTCCTGGACCGGGGCATGGCCGGCTCGGCCGAAGTGCTGGCACTGGCGGCGAGCCTGCTCTACGTCGCCGCTGCCTTCCAGATCGTTGACGGCATGCAGGCCATCTGCGCCGGCGCGTTGCGCGGGCTGAACGATACAAGGATTCCGATGGCGGCCGCTGCCGTCGGCTACTGGATGATAGGGTTCGGCGTCGGCTGGACGCTCGGCTTCGCTGTTGGCTGGGGCGCCATCGGCATCTGGATCGGCCTCGCGCTCGGCCTGGCGGCGACCGGAACCTTCTTCTTCGTCCGCTTCGAGCGGATGACCCGGTCCGGCCTGCCCTCGCCAGAGCCGGCGCGCCGGGCCTAGCCCGGATTTTTCACCACAGTCACGGTCTGCGTCGGGTCCGGACGTTCGCTCCGCCAGGAGCGGGCCGAAGAGCGTAGCGGGGACTACGGTCGAGGCCCGCGACGCCGCGGGCGGGCGTCCGGACCCGACCCGGAGGACGGCGCTGTCGGGCCGGCAGGGTGCGTCAAGCCGCTGGCCCGATGTCCCCGCATCGCGCGGCGCGGCTTTCCTGCCCTGCCGGCCCGACAGCGCCGCGCAGACCATGACCGTGGCGAAAAATCCGGGCTAGAATGGCGCATGGCGAAAACGGCTGCCAGGATCTCCCGGAAGCGCGTGGACCAATTGCTGGTGGATCGCGGCATGGCAGACTCGCGCAGCAAGGCCCAGGCGCTGGTCATGGCCGGCGCGGTGTTCCACGGCGAGCGGCGGATCGACAAGCCGGGCGCCACGGTGCCGGACGACGGCGCGCTGGCGGTGCGCGGGCGCGACCATCCCTGGGTCTCGCGCGGCGGCCTGAAGCTGGCCCACGGCATCGAGCGTTTCGGCGTCGATCCGGCCGGGCGGATCTGCCTCGATATCGGCGCCTCGACCGGCGGCTTCACCGATGTCCTGCTCCACCATGGCGCAGCGGGGGTCTATGCCGTCGATGTCGGCCACGGCCAGCTCGCCTGGAAACTGCGCACCGATCCGCGCGTGAGCGTGCTGGAAAAAACCAATGCCCGGCATCTGAACCGCGACCTGATCCCGGACCCGCCCGGCGCCATCGTCTGCGACGCCAGTTTCATCGGCCTCGAAACCGTCCTGCCTGCCGGGCTGGGGCTTGCCGCGCCCGGCGCCTGGCTGATCGCGCTGATCAAGCCGCAGTTCCAGGCCGGGCGGGAGCAGGTCGGCAAGGGCGGCGTGGTGCGCGACCCGGCGGTCCATGAGGCGGTGTGCCACGACGTGCGGACCTGGCTGGAGGCGCAGCCGGGATGGTCGGTGCGCGGGATTGCCGAGAGCCCGGTCACGGGGCCGGACGGCAACCGGGAGTTCCTGATCTGCGCCGATTATCGCGCCGTGGCAGGCGGCGAAATATGACCGCTTTCCGGGCCGACGTGATCATCGAGTCCCTCGGCCGGCGCGGCGACGGCGTGGCCGCAGTGGCGGGCGGGACCGTCCATGTGCCGGCCACCGCGCCGGGCGACCGGGCGACCGTCGCGCTGACCGGGACCGGCCCCGGCCGGTTCCGCGGCCGGCTGCTGGAGTTGCTGGAGGCCGGGCCGGATAGAAGGGAGCCGCCCTGCGCCCATTTCGGCGAGTGCGGCGGCTGCGCCCTGCAGCATCTGGCACCGGCGGCCTACAGCGCGTGGAAAACGGACCTGCTGCGCGACTTGCTTGCCCGCAACGGGCTGGACGACGCGACGGTCGAACCGCTGCACTTCAGCCCGCCCGGCAGCCGGCGGCGCGCAACCTTCGCCATCCGGCGGCGGCGCGAGGACGCCATCGTCGGTTTCAACGAGCGCCACAGCCATCGCGTCGTCGATCTCGGCGCCTGTCCGGTGGTGCTGCCGCAGATCGCGGCGCTGATCGCGCCGTTGCGCGGGTGGGCGGAAACGGCGCTGCAGGCCGGCGACCGGGCGGACGCCCATGTCGCCATGACCGACAGCGGCATCGACCTGCTGATCCGCACCGTTGCCCGGCTCGGCGGCGCGGGCCGGGACGCGTTGATGGATCTGCTGGCCCGCGAGGGGCTCGCCCGGGTGGCGCGCGCCCATCCGAAGCAGGAGGGCGCGGAGGTGCTGGCGGAGGCCCGGCCGGTGCGCGCGGTCCATGGCGGTGTCCCCGTCGCGCTGGCGCCCGGCGGCTTCGCCCAGGCAACTGCGGATGGCGAAGCGGTGCTCACCGGCTTCGTTCTCGAAGCGGCGGAAGGCGCGGCGCGGGCCGCCGACCTGTTCTGCGGTTCGGGCGCGTTCGCGCTGCCGCTGGCAAAGCGGGGCTGTGCCGTTTACGCCGCCGATATCGACAAGGCCGCCATCGCCAACCTCGGCGCGGCAGGCCGGCAGGCCGGGCTTGCGGCGCTCCGTACCGAAACGCGCAACCTGATGCGCCGGCCGGTCCCGGCGGGCGATCTGGCCGGCGCGGACTTCGCGGTCTTCGATCCGCCGCGCGCCGGGGCGAAAGACCAGGCCATCGAGATCGCGGCGTCGCGGGTGCCGGTCGTCGTCGCGGTGTCCTGCGACCCCGGTAGCTTCATGCGCGACGCGCGCATCCTGACCGGCGGCAGCTACCGGCTGACCCGCCTGCAGCCGGTCGACCAGTTCACCTGGTCGGCGCATCTGGAGCTTGCGGCCCGCTTCGACTTTGCCGGATGATGCCGGGCGATGGCCGGGCACCCCAATAACAGCGACGACGGCGGCGCCGAAGAGCGGGCGCCCGAAATGGTCGAGGCGCGCCTCCGCGCCCGCAAGGCGCTGAAGCTGCTGATCCGCTGCTACCTGTTCGGCGCCGCGGTCACCTTCATCCTGCTGCTGCTGAGCGCCGACCGCGGCCTCGGCCAACTGGTCCTCGATACCCTGTTCTGGCCCCACACCCTCGGTGAATTTGCGACGACTCTGTAGACGCCCCTACGCCAGCGCCGCCGCTTTCTGTCCGGCCGGGCCTTCAGCATCGCCGAACAGGGCGGCGAAGCGGCGGCGGGTCCAGAGGCTGGAGGGGCGGCGTTCGGCGCGTTCGGCGATCAGCGCTTTGGCCCGCGCGGTCCGCCCGGCCCGGATGTTGGCCTCGACCAGCATCTGCACGAACAGGTCGCGCTGGGCGTGGCTGCCGCCGAGCCGGCGCAGGTCGTAGCGGACGTCACCCAGCAGGTCGGCGGCCCGGCCGTAGTCGCCATTGCCGTAGGCGGCCGCCGCATCGCATACGGGAATCGCGACGTCCCGGTAGACCGCTGCCTGGGTTCCATCGGCCTGTGCCGCCCGTTCGACGCCTGCCTGCAGAGTAGCCAGCGCCGCGCTGTCGCCGGTCCGGGCGAGCGCGATGGCATAGTGGGCATCGACGAAGGCGAGAAGCAGGTCGGCGGTGTGTTCGGCGCAGTGGCCGGCGACTTCCTGCCAGCGGTCGCCGACATCGACGCCCTCCGATTCCAGGCGCCACAACAGGGCGATCGCATTGGTCAGGTCGAGATAATCGCCGGTCTCCTCCTCGCGCACGCCGCGGTCGTAGAGATCGAGCACCGCGTCGCAGTCGCCGAGTTCGATATGAAACAGCGACCGGTGCCACCACAGATGGAAGCGGAAATTCTGGACCTGGGTCCAGTGCGGCTCGAGGCCGGACAGCCAGGCGATGCCCTCCGCCTGCCGGCCCTGCATCTCCATGACATGGGCGACGGCATGCGTGCCCCAGGGGTCGTTCGGGTTGATACCGACCGCTTCCCGGCCGCGCTGTTCGGCGCGGGCATAGTCGCCATCCTCCTCCAGCGCAAAGGCATAGCAGCCGGCGACGAAACCGTAGTCCGGCACCGTCGGATCCCAGGCATGCATGATCCGGGCCAGCGAATCGCGCATGGCCGGCGCATCGCCGCTGTAGAAGTGCGTGTAATGCGCCAGCCGCATGGCGAGAATGTCGTGCGGATGGTCGGTGAGGATGCCGTCCCACAGCGCGGTCGCGCCTTTCATGTCGCCCTCGACCCAGCGCTCCAGCGCCGCGATATGCGCGGCCTCGCGCGCCGTCACCGGCCGGGCGGCAGCGGCCTGCTGCGCCGCCGCCAGCGACTTGCGCCCGCTCGCCCAGCGCTTGGCTTCGCTGAACAGCAGCATGAAATAGCCGCGCAGGCAGTGCGCCATCGGCATGTCGGCATCGGCGGCGTAGGCCTCTTTCAGCCGGTCGCCGGTGTCGCGCCGCATGCCGAGATAGCTGCGGACGGTGCGGTCCCAGGCCTCGGCGGCTTCGGGCGATTCGGCCGTCAGCGCGAGGCTGCGGCTATCGGGATAGGTGCTTGACATGCGTATTCTCCTGACCGGGCCGACCTCTGACTGAGCGGGCGTCGACGGCGCTCAGGAGAGCGGCAGCATGACGTTTTTCTCGAACGCCGGGCGCTTCTCCAGCCGGTCCATCCAGTCGTGAATATGCAGCAGTTCCGGCCGTTCGATGGGCAGGTTCAGATAGCGCCAGGCCGCCGCGCCGACGGGAATATCCCCCATCGTGAAGCTATCGCCGCCGACATAGTCGCGGTGCGCCAGGGCGGCGTCGAGAATCTGGAAGACATGCCCGCACTCGTTGGCCATTTCCGAGATCAGGTTCATGTCGCGCCGGTCCGGCGGCGTGCGCACCAGGCCCACGAAGACGGGGATCAGCGGCCCGATAACGGTGGTCTGGACCCAGTCCATCCACATGTCGGCGAGCGCGCGCACGGCCGGATCGGCCGGCCACAGATCGCCGTCGCTCCATTTGGCGGCGACATAGCGGGTGACCGCGTTCGATTCCCAGACCACGGTATCGCCGTCGATCAGGGTCGGAATGCGGCGGTTCGGGTTGAGCCTGCCGTAGCTCTCGGTATCGAGCAGGCCGAATTCGCCGCCGGCGTCCAGCCTCTCGAACGGCACGCCGGCCTCGTCCAGCGCCCACACCGCCTTCTGCACGTTGAGCGAATTCCTGCGGCCCCAAACCGTCACCATCCGGCGCTCTCCCCCCTCGAATCGAACCGACCATCGAAATTTCGGGCCACGATAGCGCCGGGGCGGCCGGCGCCCAAGGGAAATACCGATATGAAATGCGGATTTGACCGGCCGCACCGCCAGCGGGCATGGTCGGCGGCGATGGCGGTTCGCCGATTGCGGCCTTTCCGGAGACCGGAGCCTTGGACTTCTGCCTGTTCCACCTGCCGACCTGGCGCAGCGCCTATCCGGTGTCGCTGAACCGGTTCTACGAGGAGCTGATCGCCTCGGTGAAGCTGGCGGACGATCTGGGCTGGCGCTGCTACCGGACGACCGAACACCACTTCCACTATTACGGCGGGGCGGTGCCCAACCCGGCGCTCTATCTGACGGCGCTGGCCCGGGAGACGCGGCAGATCCGGCTCGGCACCGCGGTGTCGCTATTGCCGTTGCGCCACCCGTTGCAGGTGGCGGAAGACCTGGCGTCGCTCGACCAGTTTTCCGGCGGCCGGGCCGAAATCGGCATCTCCCGCGGTTTCGTGCCGCACGAATTCGCCGCGTTCGGCGTGACCCGGGAGGACAGCGCCGAGCGGATGTATGAGGGCCTCGACGTGATCGAGAAATTCTGGGCCGGCGCGCCCTTTGCCCATAACGGCCGCTTCTGGTCGTTCGACCGGGTCGAGCCCTGGCCGGCGCCGGTGCAGCCGCACCCGTCGGTCTGGGTCGCGGCCTCCAACGACCGCAACAGTTTCGAGGCGGCCGGCCGGCGCGGCTACAACCTGATGATGAACCAGTATCCGATGAGCCTGGAGAGCCTGGCCCGGAAGATGGCCTGGTACCGCGACGCGCTGACCGGCGCGGGCCATCCGGATGTCGGCGCCCGGAAGGGCGACATCGGATTTTCCGGCGGGCCGGGCGGCCGCAAGGCCATGGTCGCGCTGCTGACGGTGATCGCCGATACCGAGGAGGAAGCCGTCGCCATCGGCCGGCCGGCGGTGCAGGAGCATGTCGCCGCCTTCGGCAAGGTGCTGGCCGGCGACACCTGGAACCGGGATTTCGCCGCCAGCGAGGCGGCCTTGACCGGCAGCACCGGGATCGACGATCTGACCACCCTGTTCCGCGAACGCTGCCTGATGACGACCGCCGACCGGGCGGCGGAGAAGATCGCGGGCTATCGCGACCTCGGCTTCACCGAAATCGGCTTCATCGCCCGCTTCACCAGCATAAGCGCCGAACGGGAGCACGAGACCGTCGAACGGCTGAGCCGGGACGTGCTGCCCCTGCTCGGCGCGGAGGCCGCGGCGGCCTGACCCTGCGCGCACCGGCCCCTTCGACAGGCTCAGGGCAGGCTCCTTCGACAGGCTCAGGGCAGGCTCTGAGCGAAAGTCGAAGGGGAGAAATCTGCACGGCGCTGTGCCGCCGCCGAAGCGCGGCGCGTGCGGCCGGCGCCCGTCGCCAGCCGGATTTCTCCGCTTCGCCGCCCTGTGGGCGGCTCCGGTCGAAATGACGGGCGTGGGAGTTCCCGGCCGACGAGCCGAAGGCCGACGCGCCTCGAACGGACGGCCGGGCCGGCCGTGCGAAGAGGTGACCGATTCCGGGCGCCAATCGAATATTTGTACCCTTATTGTTCATTTCCTGTAAGCTGGCGGCCGTTCCCGATTGACGCTCGATAACGTCACGATGGATTCCCGCACCCCCGAATCCGGCATTGCGAATCCGGCAGACTCCGCCGTAGCGGAAGCCGGCGGCCCGGTCTCCGGATTGGGCCTGCCCGGCGGCCGGGCGCTGCGCATGGCGCGCGGCGTCTGCCGTTTCCTGGCGGCGCAGGGCTACAGCACATTGACCGAGTTTCCGGTCGGCAAGGGCCGGCGGGTCGATGTCATCGGCCTGAACCGCGACCGGCAGTTCGCGATCGTCGAGATCAAGACGTCGCTGGCCGACTTCCGCAGCGATGCGAAATGGCCGGACTATCTGCTCTGGTGCGACGCCTACTATTTTGCCGTACCGGCCGATTTTCCCGCCGATATCCTCCCGGCTGACCAGGGCCTGCTGGTCGCCGACGCTTTCGACGCCGCCGTCATCCGCGAGGCGCCGGTCCGGCCGATGAATGCGACCCGCCGCCGGACCCAGATCCTGAAATTCGCGCTCGCCGCCGGGCAGCGGCTGCAACAGGTTCTGGACCCGGCCCCGGCCGAACGCTGGAACGGCCGCTCCTGATCTTGAGCGAGTCCGTCTGCGACGGACTCGCGACAGGCCGCGACTGCGGCCCGCCGCTCCTGCGGCGCCCTCGCAGAGGCGCCGGCCGGAGGCCGGCTGCCGCGAGCGAAATAGGAGCTGGAGCGTTTCCGTGTGAAACGGAAACGCTCTAGCGATTCCAGGCCTTGCCGCGCACGGGGAAGAAGCGTGGCACGGCCGCGCTGTAGCGGGCATAGCCCTCGCCGTAGATCTGCAGCAACTTGCGTTCCTCGAAGCGCGTGCCGATCACCAGATAGAGCGTCGCCCACACCGCGGTCATCAGCGCCGCCTCGTCGAACGCGCGGCCCCAGAACATCAGGAACATGGCGGTATAGAGCGGATGGCGGACATAGCTGTTGACGCCCCGGGTCGTCAGCGGCTCCAGCCGTGCGTGCGGGATGTCGGGTGGCGGCGCGAACTCTTCGAGGGGCGCCCGGCCCATCGGAGCGCCGCCCATCGGAGCACGGCCGGCGCTCCGGCGATTATTGCGCCGATGGACGATGACCTTCGCCTGGGTCAGGCCGCCGAAGCGGCCGAGATCGTACTGCACCAGGGCGACGAACAGCAGGAACCAGCCGGCGACCTGGACCGCGACCATCGGCGCGTGCAGCCAGAGCGGCGGATCGAAGGCGGTCTTGCCGGGAAAGCCGCGCCATTCCAGGGTGAGGATCGCCGCCAGATGGACGGCCGCAATCAGGTTGTAGGCGATCCGGGCAAACCCGCCGAGCGCGGCCTCGAACGCCCGGTTGGCCTTCTGCCGCGCCAGCAGGCTGTGCACGATCCCGAAACTCAGCCAGGCGAGCGCGTAGAGGACATGGTCGGCGACAGTCATGATCGCTCAAGGATACGTCGCGATCCGCCTTGCCGTCACGGGAAGTTGCGACCTTGCCGGGCAGTCAGTTCTTCAGCCCTTCCCAGAGAGTCTTCACCTTGTCGAAGAAATCGTTCGATTTCGGGCTGTTGTTTTCGCCGCCGGCCTCGCGGAATTCCCGCAGGATCTCGCGCTGCCGCGCGGTGAGGTTCCTCGGCGTCTCGACCTCGATCTCGATATACATGTCGCCGCGCGCCCGGGAGCGGAGCTGGGACATGCCCTTGCCGCGCAGCCGGAACTGGTCGCCGCTCTGCGCGCCCTCCGGAACGGTGACCCGGGCGCGGACGCCATCGACGGTCGGCACCTCGAGCGTGCCGCCGAGCGCGGCCGTCGTCATGGGCAGGGGCACCTGGCAATAGATGCTGGCGCCGTCGCGGCGGAACACGTCGTGGGGCGCCACCGACACGAAAATGTAGAGGTCTCCCGCCGGCGCGCCGCGCATGCCGGGTTCGCCTTCGCCGGCGAGCCGGATCCGGGTGCCGTCGTCGACACCGGCGGGAATGTTGACCGAAAGCGTCTTCTCGCGCCGCACGCGGCCGGCGCCGTTGCACACGCGGCAGGGTTTTTCGATGACATCGCCTTCGCCCTGGCACTGGACGCAGGTGCGCTCGACCGTGAAGAAGCCCTGGCTGGCGCGCACCCGTCCGCGCCCGCCGCAATGGCCGCAGGTTGCCCTGGCGGCGCCGCCCTCCGAGCCGCTGCCGCCGCACGACGTGCACTGGTCGGCGCTGGGCACGCGGATCGTCGCCTGCTTGCCGGCAAAGGCGTCTTCCAGGCTCACTTCCATATTGTAGCGCAGATCCTGGCCGCGGGTCGGCTGACGCCGGCGGCCGCCCTGGTTCATGCCGGCGATGTCGCCGAATATATCCTCGAAGATATCGCCGAAGCTGCCGCCGCCGAAATTGAACTCGAAACCGCCGGAGCCGCCCGGCCCGAATCCGCCCGCCCCGGGCCCGCCGCCCTGTTGGAAAGCGGCATGGCCGAAGCGGTCGTAGGCCGCACGCTTCTCGCCGTCTTTCAGGATCTCATAGGCCTCGTTGACCTGCTTGAAATTGCGCTCCGCCTCGCCGTCGCCCGGATTGCGGTCGGGATGATACTGCATCGCCTTCTTGCGGAAGGCGGATTTGATCTGCGCCTCGTCGGCGTCGCGGCCGACGCCGAGCACATCGTAAAAATCCGGTTGCGCCATCGCCGATCCCGCCTGTCAGGCCGAAGCTGTCATGAAGGGTGTCGCCTCGGCCGGAGGCTCCCTCGATACGCCCCGGACCACGTCCGGGGCTACTCGGGATGAGGGGAGAAAGAGGCCATACCAATGTATTCCCTCACCCTGAGTAGCCGCGAAGCGGCGTATCGAAGGGCCGCCGGCCGTCAGGACGCTTTTTTCTGCTCGTCGTCGTCGACTTCCTCGAAGTCGGCATCGACAACGCCTTCCCCGGACGTCGCTTCGGCGGAATCCTCATCCCCGGCCGCGCCGGGCCCGGCCGCTTCGGCCTCGGCCTGCTGTGCGGCATACATGGCCTCGCCCAGTTTCATCGAGGCCTGCATGAGCGCCTGGGTCTTTTCCTGGATCGCGCCGAGATCGTCCTCGTCCTTGACCGCCTTCAGATCCTCCATCGCCTTTTCGATCGCCTCCTTCTCGGCGGCCTCGATCTTGTCGCCATGCTCCGACAGGGATTTCCCGGTCTGATGGATCATGGCGTCGGCGGCGTTGCGGGCATCGGCAAGTTCGCGGCGCTGCCGGTCCTCCTCGGCGTTGGCTTCGGCTTCCTGCACCATGCGCTCGATCTCGTCGTCGCTGAGGCCGCCGGAGGCCTGGATGCGGATCTGCTGCTCCTTGCCGGTCGCCTTGTCCGTCGCCGTGACGCTGACGATGCCGTTGGCGTCGATATCGAACGCGACCTCGACCTGGGGCACGCCGCGCGGCGCCGGCGGAAGGCCGACCAGGTCGAACTGGCCGAGTATCTTGTTGTCCGCCGCCATTTCGCGCTCGCCCTGGCTGACCCGGATGGTGACGGCGCCCTGGTTGTCCTCGGCGGTCGAGAAGACCTGGCTCTTCTTGGTCGGGATCGTGGTGTTGCGGTCGATCAGCCGGGTGAACACGCCGCCCAGCGTTTCGATGCCGAGCGACAATGGCGTCACGTCGAGCAGCAGGACATCCTTGACATCCTTGCTCAGAACGCCGCCCTGGATCGCCGCGCCGAGCGCGACGACCTCGTCCGGGTTGACGCCCTTGTGCGGCTCGCGGCCGAAAATCTGCTGGACCGTCTCCTGCACCATCGGCATCCGCGTCATGCCGCCGACCAGGATGACCTCGTCGATCTCGCTGGCCTTCAGGCCGGCATCCTTGAGGGCGGCCTTGCACGGGCCGACCGTGCGCTGGATCAGCTCCTCGACCAGGGTCTCCAGCTTGGCGCGGGTCAGCTTGACGTTCAGATGTTTCGGGCCGCTGGCGTCGGCGGTGATGAAGGGCAGGTTGATGTCCGTCTGGGTGGCGCTGGACAGTTCGATCTTGGCCTTTTCCGCCGCCTCCTTGAGGCGCTGGAGCGCCAGCTTGTCATTGCGCAGGTCGATGCCCTGGTCCTTTTTGAACTCGCCGGCCAGATAGTCGATGATCTTGGCGTCGAAATCCTCGCCGCCCAGGAAGGTATCGCCGTTGGTCGACTTCACCTGGAACAGGCCGTCGCCGATCTCGAGGATCGACACGTCGAAGGTGCCGCCGCCCAGATCGTAGACCGCGATGGTGCCGCTCTCGTTCTTCTCCAGCCCGTAGGCCAGGGCCGCCGCGGTCGGCTCGTTGATGATGCGGTTGACCTCGAGGCCGGCGATCCGGCCGGCATCCTTGGTCGCCTGGCGCTGGGAATCGTCGAAATAGGCCGGGACGGTGATGACGGCCTGGTCGACCGGCTCGCCCAGATAGGCCTCCGCGGTTTCCTTCATCTTCTGCAGGATGAAGGCGCTGATCTGGCTCGGGCTGTATTTCTCGCCGCGCGCGCCGACCCAGGCGTCGCCGCCGTCGGACTTGACGATCTCGTAGGGCACGAGTCCGACATCCTTCTTCGTCATCGGATCGTCGAAACGCCGGCCGATCAGGCGTTTGACCGCGAAGATCGTGCTCTCGGGATTGGTGACCGCCTGGCGTTTCGCGGACTGGCCGACCAGCCGCTCGCCGTCTTCGGTAAACGCCACCATCGAAGGCGTCGTGCGGCCGCCTTCCGAATTCTCGATCACCTTGGCGTTCCCGCCGTCCATCACGGCGATGCAGGAATTTGTGGTGCCAAGGTCGATGCCGATAATTTTGGCCATGGTCGGGTCTCTCCTTCGGCAGCAGGTCCGCACAAGCCCGTTCAGGCGCCGGTGCGAGACCCCCGCTATTACCGTTTCCGGGCCGGCCGGCCGCCCGGCGGGGCGGGGAATGCCGGCCGCAAATTGCAGGATTGCGGGTCATCCCCGCTTCGTTCCTGCATATAGGAAGGCGGCGGGACCGTCGCAAGAAGCCCGCAGCGCGGACAAATTCGCCCGGCAGGCCGGCGCCGCCCCTCCCCCAGGCCGGAAGAGGTCGGGGGAGCGGGCCGGGGAGAGGGGGCGGCCCATGACAGCGGCCCATGACAGCGGCCCATGACAATGGCGGGGAATCCGGGCTAGCCTGCCGCCGTGATTATTTCCGCCTCCTACCGCACGGATATTCCGGCCTTCTACAGCGACTGGTTCCTGAACCGGATCGCGGCGGGCGAGGCCCGGTTCCGCAATCCGTTCGGCGGCGGCATCGTGATCGTCCCGCTCAAGCCCGCGGATGTCGACGGCATCGTGTTCTGGACGCGGAATTTCGCGCCGTTGATAGACCGGCTCGGGCCGGTCGCGGCGCGCGGCTGGCCCTTTGTCGTGCACTACACCGTCACCGGCTATCCGCGGCTGCTGGAGCCCTCGGTGATCCGCGCGGCCGACGCGGCGGCCCAGATTGCGCAGCTTGCGCGGCGGTTCGGGCCGCGCGCCGTCGTCTGGCGCTACGATCCGGTCCTGCTGACCTCGCTCACCGGTCCGGACTGGCACCGCGAGACCTTCGCCCGGCTGGCGAAGCTGCTGCACGGCCATGTCGACGAGGCCGTCCTCTCTTTCGTCGAGCCCTACCGCAAGACCCGGCGCAATCTGGACCGGCTGGCGCGGGAGGCCGGGCTGGACTGGCGCCTGCCGGAGCCGGCGGAGAAAGCCGCCCTGGTGCGCGATCTCGCCGGCATTGCCGGGGATGCCGGCATGGCGCTTACCCTGTGCACCCAGCCGGCGCTGGCGGAGACGGTGGCGGGAGTCGCCGCGCCGGCGCGATGTATCGATGCCGGGCGATTGGGCGATGTCGCCGACCGCCCCATCGCCGCGCCCGTCCGGAATACGCCCGTCCGGAATACGCCCGTCCGGAATACGCCCGTCCGGAATACGCCCGTCCGGAATACGCCCACTGGGGGCAACCGGCCCGGCTGCCTGTGCGCCAGATCCCGCGACATCGGCGCCTACGACACCTGCCCGCACGGCTGCGCCTACTGCTATGCCGTCGCCGACCGCGGCCGGGCGAAGGCAGCCCACGCCGCGCACGACGACGGCGCGGCGATGCTGGCGGTGCGGTAGGGGCAAGCGGCCGGCGTTCCAGCCCGGAATCGCCGCTTCGGATGCCTGTCGAAGGGCCTGTCCCGAGTAGCCGCACTGCGGCGTATCGAAGGGCGTATCGAAGGACCCTGCCCTGAGCCTAGCCCCGGATCGAGTAGCCGGCGGCGTATCGAAGGGCGTAGAAGGGCCTGAAGGGCGTCGAAGGGAGCCTGTCCTGAGCCTGTCGAAGGGCGGAGGGGCTTGCCGCGCGGCGCCGGCTGCGCTATCGCTCCGGCCTCTGTCCGCGGGACGGCGCAGCCACGGCCATAAACGGTGGGGCGCCGGTTCGTTCGCCAGCCCGGTCGCCAACCCGGTCGCCAGCCCGGTCGCCAACCCGTCCGCGCCGCGCCGCGCCCCCATCGTCTAGTGGCCCAGGACGCCGGCCTCTCACGCCGGAAACAGGGGTTCGAACCCCCTTGGGGGCGCCAGCGGGGGGCAGGAGGGGTGCACAATCTGAAATAAAGATACTTGAATCAACGTAATTTGATTGGCAGTTCACTGATATGTTCAACTTACTCCGATCTGAATTTCTACCAAAAAAAATTACTTGCTGATTACATAGAAACTTTGGCGAAGAAATCGTGAATCATCGGGCGCCGGAAACTTGTATCAAATTTTAATAGCTCTCCAAGTAGTTGTTCGCCTTCTGATTTGTAATTTCCTGCTCTCGGCCAAAAGGTTAATTCTCCAAAACTCGGTTTGGAGTGGTATTCGTACAAGTCAACTCTAACGTACCTAAACCCTTTACTCAATTTACGCGCTAGTTCCTTCATTTCGTTCCAAGAGATAGGTATCTCGGGTGGCTCTTGGTCTGGAATGAAATTATCGTCAAAATGTATGCCGAGAGAAGAAAAGTTTTCGTCTACGTTAACTTCTCGAGGATGCCCCGAGTTTCTGTCATAGATTACTTGCGTCCAGCAAATTTGCCCATCGCAGCAGTGAAACTTATAATCAATGATCGGACCAGGCATGAATTCTTCCGCAAATACGCAGGGAATTATGTACAAGTACGCCCATTCTCCTTTGTTCAAACCATATACCTGTTTCATTCTTTTCTGGAGTTTTCGCTTAGCTTTTCTCCAAGTCATCTTGTTGTTTACTACGTAAACGGAACCGCTGTCGTGGTTGGCTTTGATGACAAAAATATCCGGAAGCAGTTCGTAACGGATGTCTCTTACATGCTTCGAATTTTGGTACATTTTACGAAGGTATTTTTCCCCTATTCTATTTGAAACGAAATATCGACAAAGTAATTTATCGGAGCATATAACATGCTCCGGCATTTGGTCGTTTACTATCAACCAGCGTATCTTCTCATTATACCCCTTAGGAAATTTACCATCATAGAACGGCCGAAGTTTTATGAGTAGTTCTTCATATTTTTCTTTCTTTCTATGTTTGTATTTTGTTATCATCGTGAATACCCAAATTTCATCATAGTGAAGCCTAGTATCGGGGCACAGAAACTGTCTTTTCTAGATGTCAATTCGGTCGATTCCAGACTTTTACCGATTAATGTTTCGAACAGAGCCTCATACGCCGCTACAGCGCGCTCTACGGAGAAATCCTCGGCGCGGTGGCGGGGCGCTTTCGGCGGCACGGTTTTGCCCTCCCGGATTTCGACAATCACGTGCGAAAACGCTCCGGCGGTGGGTGGAGCACCGGATTCTCGGGCGGGGCGGCCGGGCCCCAGGCGGACATGTCGGAATCGGCCTTAGGCACAGTGCCCCGGCGCAGGCGGTCGCGGATGTAGCCGGCAAGCCCGGCCGGCATGCCGGCGATCCAGAGCAGGCGCGCACCTCGGTTGGCAACATCCTGAAACTGGAGCCGCGGTGAGCGGCCAATATGCAGGCCCAGCCGCGTAATCTTGCGCGCAGCGTTCAGGAACCGCTTCGGACTTTTCCAAAAATAGTCGATGTCGTCGTTCAGGATAGAGAGCGCGCGCAGATAGTTCCCTCGCGGCCATTTTATGGTTCTTGTCCGTTTGTCGGATAAACGCGCTACACCATCATTTCGGAATTGTTGCCGGATGGGATGATCGACGTAAATCGTTTCGTATCGATTGGAGATCTGGTTATGTGTAACGCTTGGCGGGCAATGTTCCGAATTTGTAAGCTCTATGAAATTTCGCTCCCGGCAGATATTAATTTTCGCCACTCCGATGAATTCAAAGGTCATTCCCAGTCGATAATACGCATCCCTGCGGGATATACGTATCATTTCTTGCGGCAGCTTTATTTTTCCTTCTTTTTCCAGTCTTCCAACAAGTACTTTAGATTCGTCGACACATCGGAACACCAATTGATAAACGGATGGGATAGTATCTATTCCGGTGCGCTCGCGCCAAAATTCGATCGTTTCCAGTGCATGATCAAGAAGAGCATCGTCGCTATCGAGAATCAACGTATAATCGCCTGAGACGAGCTTCGCTCTGGTATTGACTGCAGCGTTCCTACCTCTGTTCTTGCTATAACGGTACCAGGTGATCGGAAAATCCGCCTCGTCCTGCCAGCCGGCGAGGAGCGCCGGCGTGTCGTCGGTCGAACCGTCGTCCACAACGACCCATTCGAAGTCGCGCGTCTTCTGCCGGTTCAAGCTGTCAAAGGCACGGTGCAGGACGTGCGCACGGTTGTAGGTGGGTGTTAGAACGGAAACGGCAGGCTTGATCATATTTGCCCGCTCTTTTCTTGACCGAGCATAATTCGGTCGACCAGTTTTTCATATCCGTCCACCGCCCGCTCCACGGAGAAGCGCGCGGCGCGGGCGCGGAGCGCCGCCTTGTCGACAGGCCGGTCCAGAGCCCGCAACATGACTCGCGATAGCGCCTCCGGGTCACCGACCGGGGCCAGCAAACACGGATCCTCCAGGATTTCCGACGGGCCAGCGGGGCAGTCTGTCGAGGCGGCGGGGCAGCCGCAAGCCAGCGCTTCGATCAGCACGCCGGGGAAGCCTTCATGCCGCGACGAGAGGACGAACAGGGCGGCGCGGGACATGAAAGCATAAGGGTTCTCCGCCCATCCGGGCAGCGACACACCGTCCTCAAGGCCTAGGGCGCGAACCCGGCCCTCCAGTTGCGGACGCAGCCGGCCTTCCCCGAGGACGATCAGCCGGCAGGCGCGCGCCGCCGATACGCGGCGGAAGGCCTCGATCAGAGTCGGGAAGTCTTTCTGCGGTGCGAGACGGCCGGCCCCGAGGATGACCGGCGGGCCATCGTCCCCGAACCAGGGATGGGCCGGCATCGCCTCCGCGCGCCGGGCAATGTCCGGCGTGAAGGTGGGGTTCCAGATCGGCGTTATCTTCCCGGCCGGCACGCCGAGCACGGCGGAGACATTCTCCGCAACGCCCCGAGAGACCGCCACCACATGCGCGGCTTCCGGGAACAGCATCTTGCGCCGCTTTGTATGCCTGGTCCCGGGTTTCACGATATTGCGCACGATCGGCACGATGGGCGGGAAGGTGCGCGGCCCGGAAAGGTGTTGGGCAATTCGGCGGGCGAAGAAAGCTGCATATTCCGCCGGGGTGAGATTGGCGAAAAGGATATCCGGGCGTTCGCGCTCGACATAACGGACGAGGCGGAGCGCACGGCCGAGTGCGGCGCGGCGCAGCAGGACCGGCGCACCGGCGGGAAAGTCGCGGATCAGGCCCGCCGCCAGCCGCGCCAAACGGACGAGTGGCGCGCGATCGCGCTGCCATACAGTGCCGGCCGGCATGTCCGCTTCTATCCGCCGCGCCCATTGGGCACGCCCGCAAAGGACGATGAGTCGCGTCGTTTCCGGCACATCGTTCGGGTAGGCGACCGACGGCGCAAACAGCACAAGGTCTACTCTATGCCCTCGACCTGCAAACCCGCCGGCAATCTTCAGCGCCGTCCGCTGCGCCCCGCCGCCAGCGAGACTTGGAATCAGTATCGCGATATGAGCCAAGTCAGCGTTCCTGGGACGACTCTCAATAGATCGGTGGGGGATACATGACGGCCCACAAAGACGCCAGAGGATTGCCCTGGGCAGAGCGGTTCAAATTTGCCCGGCACCGGTTCTACGCGGCGGTCGGATATCAGCGGCGCGTTCCGCTGCGATTGCGGGATGTGGATGGCTATTGCCATATTGCGGCGCCTGACGGTTCGGTGTTCCGCGTTTCCCCCATGAGTTGGCGGCGCTACAAGAGGGGGATGGCTGCCCGCCTGCACAATCTCGATCGCATATATCTGTTCAGCGCCCTCGGCCCGCCGCCCGGCCCGGTCCTCGATGTCGGCGCACATGCCGGGGAGTTTTCCCTTATGGCGCTGAGCCGGGGACGGGCCGTCTACGCCGTCGAACCCGATCCGGATGCCCTCGCTTGCCTCAGACGGAATCTGGCGGGCCGGGAGTCGATCACCGTGATCGATGCACTGGTCTGGAACGCCGAGGAAGAGCTGACCTTCAGCCTCGCCGCTGCGAAAGCAAACAGTTCGGTTTTCGGCCCTGACGCCCCCGAAGAAACGACCGGCACTATCCGCCGCCGCGCCACGACCCTGGACCGGATCGCCGAGGACTACGGGATCGACGGGCTCGCCTTCCTCAAATGCGATGCCGAAGGCGCGGAGCCTGAAGTGCTGGAAGGAGGCCGGGAACTGCTCCGGCGGACGGCGCGCATCGCCGTCGATACCGGCCCCGAACGACAGGGCGGGAGAACATCGGCCGCTTGCGAGGGGTTGCTTCGCGACGCCGGATTCACGGTGCGCACGCGCGAGCGCGGCCGGATATTGACCTGCGGAACGCGCGATGGCGGCTTGCCGGAATGGCCTGAGTAACTTGCCGTGCAGGCTGCGCAACACCCTTTATCTCGACGCGGAATCCGAATTCAGGGTCTTGCCGATCCCGCCTTCCGGGCTTTCGCTGTATCGGACCCGTTCCCGGCGCGCGCGGCCTTGCCCCTTTCGCAGAGGAACCCGCAAGCCGGAACCCGGACGGAGACGCCGCAAGAAGACGGAGACGCCGCAAGAAAGAGCTTGACGCCCGCACAGGAACATTATATGAACAAAACCTCTTCTGCGGGCGGCGCCGGCCGGCGGTTTGCGGCGATCCGGTCCGGCGGCGCGGCTTCGAAACGGAGAGGCGGGTGCAAAAAAACGTGTTTGACAGAATGGTCTGTCTAGTCCGGACGGCGCACGGAAACGGCGAAGACGGGGCGGCGGCGGAGAGCGAACAGGGAGGCCATCGCGGCGAATCGTGACCCAACATGACAAAACATGACATTTCATGACATACGCAATTCTCTGACCCGCCACCCCACTTCCCGACCGTCATCCCGACCGACCGGAGGGAGCGGAGGGATCCCGGCTCGACCTCAAGAGCAAGCACCGGAAGCCGGCGACGGGATTCCTCCCCTTCGACAGGCTCAGGGCAGGCTACTCCGCGGCATAGAGGCCGCTCCGGTCGGAATGACGGGCTGGGGCGGCAGCGGGGGACGCCATGACAGAACATGACATTTCATGACATGCCGGAACCCCGAACTCCCGAACCCCGGGCGCCGGCGCTCATATCCTGGCCCGGCGGGCTCTCGCTGTATCGGACCCATTCCCTGCGCGCGCTGCCGGTCAGCCACCACCACAGGAGGAGCGTCTGGTAGGGGATGTTCCGGCGGCGCAGCAGGTGCCACCTTTTTTGCCGGCGCGAAATCGCCTGCTTGGTCGGCGCGATGTCCGACTCCGACGGGCGTTGCTGGATCATCGGCGGATTGACCTGCACCGGCCTGACGCGCCGCGCCGCTTTCGAGATGCGGGGATCGAACAGCATGCGGTCGGTCGACATGGCCGCGTCCCGGAACGCCGCGAGGAAGATGCCGGCCGCTTCCCGGTCGATGAGATAGCCGGCGGAACCGGCATTCCAGCGCACGACCCGCCGCAGCGCCCGTCCGCTCGGCGTTTGCCCGCAGCGGGGGCCCTGGAGGCTCTTGTTGCTGTTCGGCCGTTCCAGCTTTATCAGCCCGGTCCCTTCGGGCCACCAGCCGGTCGAGTCGCACACCGCCGGCAGGTCGGACGCCAGCTCCGCATCGTCTTCGAGGATCATCGCCGCGCTGCGGCCCGACGCCAGGAAGCGGCGCAGGGCCTCGCTGTGGCTCAGCATACAGGCCTTCGATCCCGCTCTCATGAGCGGGTTCCGGTCCGCCTTGTCCTCGGGCGGCAGCAGCCGGGCATCGACGGCGGGAACGCGCTCGAACGACAGGCCGAGCCGGTGCAGATCGCCGGAGATCGTGCCGAGCCGGTCGGGGCGGCGGTCCAGATTGATGACGTATACCGGCAAACGCGGCATGATCGGTCGTTCCCCCCTAGTCCCGCCGCAGCCCGGCATCCCGCCGCAGCGACGGGTCGGCGAGCGTCGTGTCCTGGCCCGGCGGCGCGTTGTCGAGGGCGTCTTCGAGGGTGAAGACCTCGCGCCATTCCCCGGGCGGCCGGATCGCGGATTCTTCGTCGGGGCCGTCCGGGCCTTCGGGCACGACCTTGTCGAGGCCCCAGTAGATTTCCAGCCAGTGGCCGTCCGGGTCGCGGAATTCGACGGCGACCTGCGCGCCGGCGCGGCGCCTGCCCTCGAACACGATCTCGACGCTATGGGCCTCCAGATGGGCGCGCGCCTTCAGCACCTCGTCGACGGTGGCGACCTCGAAGGCCATGTGGTGCATGCCGGCGCGCGCCGATCCGGCATCCGGCCGCTCGCCGTCGCCGACCAGGGCGACGCCGTGATGGTCCGCGTTGCAGCGCATGAAGACCATGCCGCCGTCCATCATCGTGTCGGGATAGACGTCCGAGACCCGGAAGCCGAGGATGCGCGTGTAGAAATCGACCGCGCGCTCCAGGTCGGCGACGTAGAGCACGACATGGCCGATCTTGCGGATATCGAAGGGCAATGGCCCGTCCGGCGCCCTGGCGCGCATGGCCTGCGCCTCCGCGCCCGCCAGCGCCGCATAGTCGATCACGCCCCGGGGCATCGGCGCCTCCTCGTTCTCTGTGCCGTCCTTCGAGACGGGGCTTCGAGACGCGGTCTTTCAGACCGCTCCTCAGCCCCTCCTCAGGATGAAGTCCTTCGAGACGGCTCAGGCGTTCGCCTTCGCCTCCTCAGGATGAAGCTGTATGAGTTGAGGCTACCACATCTCTTCATCCTGAGGAGGGCGTTGAGGAGGCGCGACAGCAGCCTGTCCTGAGCTTGTCGAAGGGCCGTCTCGAAACGCCCGTCTCGAAGGACGAAATGGCCGTCTCGAAGGGCCCAAGTCTCTCATCGAACCGCCACCGGTGCTATGATGCCGGTGGCGGAAGCGGGCGGGAGGCCGCACCCCGGTTCCGGCTCGGCGCGAACGGGGCATCGCGATGACCGACAGGACAATTCTCGTCGTGGGGACCTACGATACGAAATCCCCGGAGCTCGCCTACATGGCGGAGCGCATCCGGTCGCTCGGCGGCGGCGTTCTCACCATGGACATCTGCGTGCTGGGCGAGCCGGACACTCCTGTCGATTATTCGAAGCACGATGTCGCGGCAGCGGGCGGCAGCTCGACCCGGGCCGCGGTCGAGGCCGGCCATGAGAACGCCGCCATGCAGATCATGGCCAGGGGTGCCTCGGCGCTCGCCGCCGACCTGTACCGGCAGGGCAAATTCCACGGCGCGGTCATCCTCGGCGGCACCATGGGGACCGACGCGGCGCTCGACATCTGCCGGGCGCTGCCGCTCGGCGTGCCCAAATATGTCGTGTCGACGATTGCCTTCTCGCCGCTGATCCCGCCGGACCGGCTCTCGGCGGATATCCAGATGATTCTCTGGGCCGGCGGCCTTTACGGGCTGAATTCGGTCTGCAAGGCGACGCTCAGCCAGGCGGCCGGGGCCGTGCTCGGCGCCGCGCGGGCCGCAGAGGCGCCGGCGGGTGACCGCCCCGTCGTCGGCATGACCTCGCTCGGATCGGGCTCCATGCATTACATGAAGACGCTGAAGCCCGCCCTGGAGGACCGCGGCTACGAAGTCGCGATCTTCCACGCGACCGGCATGGGCGGGATGGCGTTCGAAAACATCGCGTCCCGGGGCGGGTTTTGCTGCGTCATGGATTTCACGCTCGTCGAGCTCGGCAACCTGATGATGGGATCCGTCGTCGAGGCCGGGGAAGACCGCCTGCTGGGCGCGGGCCGGGCCGGCATTCCCCAGATCGTCGCGCCGGGATATCTCAGCCTCGTGCACATCCCGACCTGGCAGGACGCGCCGCCCCGGTTCGCGGACCGGCCCTTCCACACCCACAACCGGCTGATCAAGTCGGGGCTGCTCAACCAGGAGGAGCGCCGGGAAATCGCCCGCGAGGTCGGCCGGCGGCTCGCGCAGAGCCAAGGGGCCGGTGCATTTCATCCTTCCCAACCGGGGCATCGTGAAATGGGACAGGCCCGGATACGAAGCCCACGACCCGGCGGGGATGGCGGCCTTTGCCGACGAACTGCGGAAATCCGTCAAGGCGCCCGTGCTGATGACCGAGCTCGATTGCCATATCAACGACGCGGAATTCGCGGGTGCCGCGCTGGAGATCTTCGACGGCTGGGTCGCCGACGGCACGATCGGGTGACGCCCCTCGATACGGCCCTTCGGGCCTACTCGGGATGAGGCTTTGTTGTGCGTTAACTTAAACACCACCACCTCCTCACCCTGAGTAGCCGCGAAGCGGCGTATCGAAGGGCGCCGTCTCGAAACGCCCGTCTCGAAGGACGAGGGACGAAGGGCTACCCCGACACCGCGACCAGGCTTTCCAGCTTCTCCGGATCGTCCTGCAATGTCTTCGACGGTCCGTCGTAGACGACATGGCCGCGGTCGAGCACGACGGTCCGCTCGGCGAAGTTGAGCGCGATCGCGCTGTTCTGCTCGACCAGCACCGTGGCGACGCCGGCCTCGTCGCGCAGCGCCGCCAGAATGCGCACCAGATCCTCGACGATGACCGGCGCCAGGCCCTCCGTC
This sequence comes from Alphaproteobacteria bacterium, assembly GCA_965249845.1. Lineage (GTDB taxonomy): Bacteria > Pseudomonadota > Alphaproteobacteria > Bin65 > Bin65 > Bin65. The sequence goes on along the minus strand of CBDFNA010000003.1, from coordinate 1,194,421 downwards.
GGCTCGTCCATGAGCAGGATGCGCGGGTTCGCCATCAGGGCGCGGGCGATGGCCAGCATCTGCTGCTCGCCGCCGGAAAGCTGGTTGCCGTCGTTGTTCAGGCGCGTTTCCAGGTTGGGGAACAGCTGGAATATCCGCTCTTCCGTCCAGTCTTCCGCGCCGTCGCTGCTGCCCTTTCCATTTCCCCTTCCGCTTCCCTTTCCGCTTCCGGGCCGCGCCCCGATCGCCAGATTCTCGCGCACGGTGAGCGAGGGGAAGATCTCGCGCTCCTGCGGGACGTAGCCGATGCCGGCGACCGCCCGGCGGTGGATCGGCAGGCGCGAGATGTCTTGCCCGGCGAAGCGGATCGTGCCGCCGTGCAGGGTGGTATGGCCCATCACCGTCGCCAGCAGGGTCGTCTTGCCGACGCCGTTGCGGCCGATCACGGCGACGCTCTCCCGGTCGCCCAGCGTCAGCGACAGGTCCTCCAGAACCCGGGTCGCGCCGTAGCCGGCGGTTACCGCGTCGAGCGCCAGCAGCGGCTCAGCCATGGCCGTGGCCCAGATAGACGGCGCGGACACGCTCGTCGGCCGCAATCTCCTCCGGCGGGCCGGAGGCGAGGACGGCGCCGGAGACCAGCACCGTGATCCGTTCGGCGAAGCGGAACACGACGTCCATATCGTGCTCGATGATCATGATGGCGATGTCCGCCGGCAGCGCCGCGACGGCGTCGAGGATGATGTGGGATTCGGCGTTCGGCACGCCGGCCGAGGGCTCGTCGAGCAAGAGCACCCGCGGTTCGAGGGCGAGCGCGATGGCGATCTCGACCAGGCGCTGGCGGCCGTAGGGCAGTTCGTCGATGGTGCGGCCGGCGTCGTCCTGGAGCTGGACCAGCTCGACCAGCCGCTCGGCCTCGGCGACCACTTCGGGCCGGCTGCCGACCGGGCGGAACAGGCCGGACGCCACGCCCATCCGCTCGGCCACGGTGAGATAGATGTTCTCCAGCACGCTCAGGCCGTTGAACAGGGTGTTGATCTGGAACGTCCGCACCAGCCCGCGCTTGACCCGCTGATGCTCGGCCAGCCCGGCAATGTCGCGGCCGCCGAGCAGCACACTGCCGCTGCTCGGCGGCAGCGCGCCGGTCAGCAGGTTGACGAAGGTCGTCTTGCCCGCGCCGTTCGGCCCGATCACGGCATGGCGCGCGCCGGCCTCCAGCGCGAAATCGATATCCCGCGCGACGACCAGGGCGCCGAAATTCTTGCACAGACCCTTGGTTTCGAGAACGGCCGTCATGCCGGCTGCTTCCGGAAGCGCCGGATCAGCGGGTCGAACACGCCGAGCAGGCCGCGCGGCGCAAACAGCACGGTGACGACCAGCGCGACGCCGACCACCAGCTCCCAATAGGGCGGATCGGTGCCGAGCACGGTTTCGGTCAGGTTCTCCAGGATCGTGAACACGGTGACGCCGATGAAGGCGCCGTAGAGCCGGCCGGTCCCGCCGAGGATCAGCATGATCAGGATGTTGCCCGACATCTCGAACTCGTATACGCCGATGGTGATGTTGCCCTGGACCTGGACCCAGATTGCGCCGGCGACCCCGGCGATCATCGCGGCGATGACATAGACATGGCGCATGCGCTGCTGCACCGGCGTGCCGATGGCGTGCATGCGCCGGATATTCTCGCGGATGCCGACCAGCGAGCGGCCGAACGGCGCATAGACGACGGTGCGGGCGACGAGGAAGCCGAGGACGAGGAAGGCGAAGGCGTACCAGTAGTTGCTGCTGTAGTAGAGGACGTCGAACGGGAACAGGCCGAGGATCGCGTCGTTCTCGAAATTGATGCCGTCGAAGCCGCCGGTGATGTCGTCCAGATCCTTGGCCAGTTCGTAGAGGATGATGCCGAGCGCCATGGTCAGCATGAGCAACGTGAGATCCCTCGTGCGCAGGATCACCCAGCCGGAGATGTAGCCCAGCGCGCCGGCGGTCACGGCGCCCAGCGCCACCGCGCTCAGCGGCTCCTGCCAGCCGGCGTCGGCGAGCATCGCGGCGGTATAGGCCCCGGTGCCGAAGAAGGCGGCGTGGCCCAGCGAGACGATCCCGGCATAGCCGACGATCAGGTCGAGCGAGATCGCAAACAGGATCAGCACCAGGATCTGCGTCGCCAGCAGCCGGTAGCCGGGAAACAGGAAGAAGACGGCGATCGCGGCGACCCAGGGCAGCAGCTCGATCGCCCGAAAGCGATGGGCGCGCATCAGGCTCGCGGCGGCGCTCATGTCAGGCTTTCCCTAACAGGCCGTGCGGTCGCCACAGCAGGACGACAAAAGTCACGCCGTAGATGAAGAAGCCGCCGCCCTCCGGCAGGAAATACTTGCCGGCGAAATCGATAATGCCGAGCAGCAGGGCGGCGACGAAGGTGCCGCGAATGTTGCCCAGCCCGCCGACCGCGACCACAATCAGGAAGATCACGAGATATTCGAAGGCGAACACCGGCTTCAGCCCGCCGAGGATCTGGATGCCGAGGCCGCCGCCGAGCGCCGCCATGCCGCTGCCCAGCGCGAAGATGACGGTGAACAGCCGGCCGGTCGGGATGCCGCAGGATTCCGCCATGCGCCGGTTGTCCACCGCGGCGCGCACCTGGGCGCCGATCTTGGTCCGTTCCAGGCCGAAGAACAGCACCGCCACAATGGCGCCGCCGGCGACGATCATGAAGGCGCGGTAAACCGGAATGCTCTTAAAGCCGAGGTCGACGTCGCCGAGCAGGATCTCCGGCAGCAGGATATTCTGCGGGTCCGGCCCCCAGACAAAGGAAACGCCGGCGACCGAGGCGAAGACGATGCCGATGGTGAACAGCACCTGGTCGAGCTCCGGTCGGCCGTAGACATGGCGGTAGAGCAGCCGGTCCATGACCACGCCCAGCGCCGCCACGGCGAAAAAGGCGATCACCAGGGCGAGCAGGTAGGGCACGCCCATCGGCGCCACCAGCTTCACCGTGATGTAGCCGCCGACCATGGCGAAAGCGCCATGGGCCAGGTTCACGAAGCCCATCAACCCCATCGTGATCGACAGGCCGACCGAGACGATGAACAGCAGCATCGCGTAGGCCAGGCCGAACACGAGGATCGTGGTGGCGATGTCGAGGGCTGCCGCCATGAAACCGGAAGCTGTTAAGGGATCGGAACGATTAGCCGGCCGTCATGCCGACCGGAGCGGCGCAAATCCTTCGATACGCCGCTTCGCGGCTACCCAGGACGGGGGAGAGGTGGGGAATGCCCAAAACTCCCCTCATCCCGAGTAGCCCCGGATTTAATCCGGGGCGTATCGAGGGACCGCCAGCCCTTTCGGGCCCGGCCGGCCGACCCGACGGACCGGACAGGAACCGCTACTTGCCGCAGCGGCCGATCTTCAGCTCCTTGCACTTGTCCTTCACGGCCGTGAAGGTCTTCAGCTTCTTCTGCCGCAGCGTGCCGTTGTCGTCGTAGACCTGCGCGACGTACACATTCTGGACGATTTCTCGGGTCGCCGGATCGATCATGATCGGACCGCGCGGACTGTTGAACTTCCATCCCTTCAGGACCGCGATCGCGCTGGCGGCTGTGATCTTGCCGCCCTTGGCCGACTTGATGATGTGGTAGACCGCGGCCATGCCGTCATAGCCGCCGACACCGACGAAGTCCGGCGTCGTCTTGGCGCCGTAGGCCGCTTTCCAGGCCTTGACGAACGCCTGGTTTTCCGGCGTCGCCAGATCGGCATGGTAGTGGTGCGCCGTTATCACGCCTACCGCCGCCTTGCCCATGCCCTGGAGCTGCGTGTCCTGCGTGATGTCGCCGGGGCCGACCAGCCTGACGCCGGCCTTGCGCATGCCCAGCGCCTGGTAGGTCTTGGCGACGCCCGCGGCATGGTTGCCCGCCGGCACGAAGACGTAGAAGCAGCCCGGCTTCTTGTCTTTCACACGCTGGAAAAAGGGCGTGAAGTCCGGCGCGTTGCGCGGGCCGCCCATCGGGATCGAATCGATCACCTTGCCGCCGGCGCTCTCGAAGCCGCGCGCGAAGGCGGCCACGCTATCCTTGCCCGGCGGGTAGTTGGTGTAGCCGGAGATCGCCGTCTTGCAGCCCATTTCCTTGGCGGCATGCTCGCCCATGATGTAGCCGGCCTGCCACATGGTGAAGGACACCCGCACGATGTTCGGCGACATGGTGGTGATAAACGCGGTACCGGCGTTCATGATGACGAACGGCACCTTCGCAGCTGTCACCAGCGGCGCGATCGACATGGCGTTGGGCGAGAAAATCACGCCGCCGAGAATTTCGACCTTCTCCCGCGCGATCAGCTCTTGGGCCGCCGCCTTGGCGATCGGCCCGCCCGGCCGCTTGGAATCGCGCACGATCAATTTGATCGTGTCGCCGCCGAGCTCCTTGGCGTGCAGCTTCATATAGAGCCGCGCGCCCTTTTCCATCTGGTCGCCGAGCTGCGCCGCCCCGCCGGATTTTGGCGCAATGAAGCCGACCTTGATTTCCCGCGCCTCGGCCGCCGCGGCCAGCGCGACGCTGCCGGCCAGGATGAGTCCTGTGGTAAGTTTCAACATGGTAGTCCTCCCTTCGAATCCGGTGCGCGGACCGGCCATCGGAACCGCTTTCTGCGCCGCCTCGACCGTCGCCCGAAGGCTGCAGTCCGGGCCGGGGCGTCGAAGCTTTCCGCGCCGCCGCGTCACCCGCCTGTTGTACGGGGCGAACCGTCCGCTCGGCAAGCCGCTATCCGGGGCGGGGTAGGAGGAAGGTTTCACGAGAGGCGTTTGCCCCCGTATCCGCGCACATTAGCTCGGACGTTGCCTCGACTATGTCGGTCCAGCGCTCGACCAAAAGGTGTGGATTCGTCTAACCCGATGCCGTAGGTCTCACCGTATGATCATCTACTGATCTGGTTGTGGCCGGGAGGATATTTGAAAATGCGAATCGCGCCGGAGATGGACGGCGTCACCATAGCCCTACTTGGCAGCTTTAACCCGGCGATATTCACTCCGGCATGGTTCGCGCTACACGGCCTTTTGCCGAAAGGAGTTGCGGACAGCGCTGACTTGGCGGTTGCCCACCAGCAGGTAGTGTCGTTCAGGGCTGATTGGCTCCGCTTGGATGTCACGGTAGATCGATTTCAAGTCGAAACTGTACAGGCGCCGCATATCCGCGTCCACGACCTTGCGGTCCGCGTCTTTAGAGAACACCTTCACCATACGCCACTCACTGCATTCGGGATAAATCGCAATGTGCATTTTCAGGTCAAAGACTTAGCGGTGAGAGATCAACTCGGTAGAACTCTGGCGCCGGTGGAGCCGTGGGGGGCTTGGGGGTGCGAATTGGGGCCAGATGGAAAACATGGAGGAATGACCTCCTTGACGATGTCGCAGATCAATCCCAAACAAAGACCCATCGGAGGACAGATCAACGTCACGGTGGAACCGTCCCGCCGAGTCGGTGGTGGACGAACTGGTGTCTACGTGGCGGTCAACGATCACTATGCTCTCGGCGATGTCGATCCCAGAGCCGCCGAACGCTGTATGGATCTCTTGGAGAAAAATTTCAAAACATCGCTGGACCGCAGCGAGGCGATGATCGATCATGTTATGTCCTTAGTGCCGAATAGAGAACTGTAATCAATGCTTCAGGCGACTCAATCCACAGCGGTAGAGTACTCCGATCCAATACACGATCGTAGTGACGAGGACATGTCGGTCTGGGCCGCGGAACGCGTTCGGAAGAAGATCGACTGGGCTGTTCGAGGAACTTCAACGCCAGACGCAACCGACCCGCACGCAAATGCAGTATCTCCCGAGGTGTTCACCGGCGGTAAGCAAATTTCCGGCACCCGGGACATCGACCTCCCGCCTGTGTCGCCTCGCCTCGCACAGGGTGCGAGTCTCCACGCATTGCAGGAGTGGGAAGGCTATGTTGTCGATATTCGCGAAACCGAATTCGTCGCACGGCTTGTGGACATTACAGCCGGTGCGTCTCAGGAAGGAGAAGAAGCGACCTTCTCCCGAACCGAACTCTCGGATGGCGATGATGCCAGGATTTGTGACGGGAGTATCTTCCGTTGGGTGATCGGATATGAGCGATCCCCAGCAGGTACAAAGAAGCGCGTTTCGCAGATCGTGTTTCGCGACCTTCCCGCAGTCACAAGGAGTGACTTGCGCGACGGTGAGGCCTGGGCGCGTGAGATGGCCGAATCGCTCAGCCCGTGAGTGACCCGGGAGCGTCTCCGGGGCAAGACGAATTCGAACTCACGCTCTTCGGTCCCGGATACGGAGAGAGCATAGTTCTACATGTAGGCGACGGCGTGTGGATCGTCGTCGACTCCTGCATTGATCGAGATAAAGCGCCCAGGGCGCCGAGCTATCTTGAGAGCATCGGTGCCGATCCAGCTCAAGCTGTCAACTTAATCGTCGCTACCCATTGGCACGATGACCATATACGAGGAATGGCGCAGCTGGTCGAAGCCTGCAGCGGAGCTGCTTTCTGCTGCGCCACCGCATTGTGCAGAGAGGAGTTTCTTTCGGTCGTTGCTACCCTGGAACGTCGCCACCTGACCGTTACTGGTTCGGGGGCACGGGAACTCTACCAAGTATTTGCATGCCTACGACAATCGAGATCGAAGCCAACCTTTGCCGTCGCCAATCGGCGTATTTTCGCACGCGGCGCGTGCGAGGTCTGGTCGCTCTCACCCAGCGACGCGATCTTTCTGGATTTCCTGAAAACCGTTGGCGACTTGGTGCCGCCTGAAGGTCAAGCCAAAATTCGAATTCCAGATCGTTCCCCCAACGACGTCGCCGTCGCACTCTGGATCGTGATCGGCAATATTTCGGTGCTTCTCGGCTCGGACTTGGAGAGAGGCGGCTGGATAGAGATTCTGCAGAGCGTGGAACGCCCAACCGGCAAGGCATCGGCATTCAAGATACCGCACCACGGGTCGGAAAATGCCGATGTTCCGGAGGTTTGGGAGCGGATGCTGAGTGTCGATCCCTTCGCAGTGCTCACCCCTTGGCGTAGAGGCGGTCATGCCTTGCCGAGCGTGCAAGATGTAGAACGTATTCTAGGCAATACGGCGAACGCCTTCTCGACCGTACCGAGCGCGTCTGTGGCAACGTCCCCCGAGCGACGGAACAATACGGTTGATCGGACCATCCGGGAATCAGGCATAAAACTGAGACAACTCGCAATGTCGCCCGGCGCTGTTCGCCTACGTCGACCTATCGACGCGTCGATCCCGTGGCAGGTCAAGTTGTTCGGCGCCGCATGCCACCTCAACAAATTCAACCAGCGTTAGTCAAAGGGTTCGAGGCGCCGCCGCGTCACCCGCCTGTTGTACGGGGCGAACCGGCCGGTCGGCAAGCCGGTATCCGGGGCGGGCTATTGCCGGGTCGCCCAGCGGTGTTAAACATCGGGTATCGCGGCACTTCAGTCCTTCGGGTCGTGCTGCGAGGCACCGAAGCAGTCGGGCCGCCGCGCGAGGCGCGCACTCGGACGCACAGGAGCAGGCGATGAATAACGCTTCCGAAAGGATCGAAAGGGGCCTGAAGGAAGCCCTGGCCCAGGCACAGCATGAAGAGCGCGAAGGCCCTGTTGCAATCGAAAAGATCGACGTGCCAGAACTCGACGTCGTAGCCATCCGGGTCAGCACAGGTCTAACGCAAGCCGAGTTCGCCAGGAGCATCGGTGTCGATGAAGCCACGTTGCGCAATTGGGAACAGGGCCGCCGGCGGCCCGAAGGTACGGCCCGAGTCCTGCTCGCCATGATTGCCGGGGATCCCCGGATCGCTCACCGCGCTTCGAGCGGAGACTCCGTCAATTAGGCGCGCCGCCGGGAACTTGCAGGAGAACGCCATGAGCGACCGGAAGACTGCGCTTGTCGTCAGCGCCCATGCGGCGGATTTCGTGTGGCGCTGCGGCGGCGCGATTGCCTTGCACCGGGAGCGCGGCGTCGAGGTGACGATCGTCTGCCTGTCTTTCGGCGAGCGCGGCGAGAGCGCCCGGCTGTGGAAGCAGGAGGGCGCGACGCTGGACAAGGTAAAGGCCGTGCGGCGCAAGGAGGCGGAGAATGCTGCCGAAGTGCTGGGCGCCCACGACCTGGTCTGCTTCGACCTCGGCGACTATCCGCTCACTCTGGATCGCGATGCGAAAGACCGGCTGGTCGATGTCCTGCGCGCCGTCCAGCCGTCCTTCATCCTGACCCATTCCAAATACGATCCGTACAATACGGACCATATGGCGACGATGGCCTTCACCATGGAGGCAAGGATGATCGCCCAGGCCTGGGGCCACAAGCCGGGCGAGAAGGTGCTGGGGGCGCCGCAGATGTATCTGTTCGAGCCGCACCAGACCGAACAGATGGGCTGGGTGCCGAACGTGTTTCTCGACATCACGAGCGTGTGGGACAAGAAGCGCGCCGCCATCGAGTGCATGGAGGGCCAGCACCATCTCTGGCACTACTACACCAACGTCGCGGAGAACCGGGGCAACCATTTCCGGCGCAATTCCGGCGGCCAGGCCGGCGGGCGGGACTGCAAATATGCCGAAGGTTTCCAGGCCCTCTTCCCGCGCTGCGTGGATGAACTGCGATGAGCACTGTCGTCGTCCGGAATATCGAGCGGGCCGATCCGGCGGTCATTGCGGCGCTCGGCGAATGCGGCGTCGCCACGGTCCACGAGGCCCAGGGCCGCACCGGGCTGCTCGCCTCCACCATGCGGCCGATCTATGCCGGCGCCGCGGCGGCGGGTTCGGCGGTCACCATCCTCGCGCCGCCGGGCGACAACTGGATGGTCCATGTCGCCATCGAGCAGGTGCAGCCGGGCGACATGCTGGTGCTGGCGGTGACTTCGCCGTCCGACGCCGGCTATTTCGGCGATCTGCTGGCGACCTCCTGCCGGGCGCGTGGCGCGGCCGGCCTGGTGGCCGACGCCGGCGTGCGCGATGTCAAGGACCTGACCGCGATGTGCTTCCCGGTCTGGTCGAAGGCGGTGTGCGCCCAGGGCACGGTGAAGCGCACGCCCGGCTCGGTGAATGTGCCGGTGGTGTGCGCCGGCGCGCCGGTCAATCCGGGCGATGTCGTGGTGGGCGACGATGACGGCGTCTGCGTCGTCCGGCGCGAGGACGCCGCCAATGTCCTCGAAAAGGCGCAGGCCCGGATCGCCAACGAGGAGGAGAAGCGCCAGCGCCTCGCCGCCGGAGAGCTCGGGCTCGACATGTACGATATGCGCGGCGACCTCGAAGCGGCCGGGCTGAAATATGTCTGAATATCATTCGGGCGGCGTGCGCTGCCTGTGGATGCGCGGCGGCACCTCCAAGGGCGGCTATTTCCTCGCCGATGACCTGCCGGCGGACCCGGCGGCGCGCGACGCCTTCCTGCGCCGGGTCATGGGCTCGCCCGATCCGCGCCAGATCGACGGCATGGGCGGCGCCGATCCGCTGACCTCCAAGGTCGCGGTGGTCTCGCCCTCGCGGCGCGCCGGCGTGGATGTCGACTATCTCTTCCTCCAGGTCAGCGTCGACGAGCCGCTGGTCTCCGGCGCCCAGACCTGCGGCAACATCCTGGCCGGGGTCGGCCCCTTCGCCATCGAACGCGGCCTCGTACCGGCGCGCGACGGCGAGACGCCGGTGACGATCTATCTGGAGAACACCGGGCAGACCGCGGTCGCGACGGTGCAGACGCCGGGTGGCGCGGTCGCCTATGCCGGCGACGCCCGGATCGACGGTGTGCCGGGCGCCGCCGCGCCGGTGTCGCTTGCGTTCAGGGATACCGCCGGCGCGACCTGCGGCGCGCTGCTGCCGACCGACCGGCCGGCCGACCGGGTGGACGGAATCGAGGTCACGCTGATCGACAACGGCATGCCCTGCGTCGTGCTGCGCGCGGAAGACGCCGGGATCGCCGGCACGGAAAGCCGCGAAACACTGGATAACGACGCTGCGCTGAAAGCCCGGCTCGAACGGCTGCGCCTGGCCTGCGGCCCGCTGATGAATCTGGGCGACGTGGCGCAGAAGACAGTGCCGAAAATGACCATGGTGAGCGCGCCGCGGCAGGGCGGGGCGATTACCACCCGGACCTTCATCCCGCACCGCTGCCACGCCACCATCGGCGTGCTCGGCGCGGTCAGCGTCGCCACCGCCTGCCTGCTGCCCGGATCGCCGGCCGCGGCGCTGGCCGATCTGCCAGCGGGCAACCCGAAGTCCCTGGCGATCGAGCATCCCGCCGGCCAAACCTCCGTCATCGCCACCCTGGCCGACGATGGCAGCGTGACGTCGGCGGCGATCCTGCGCACGGCCAACAAGTTGATGGACGGCGTGGTCTTTGCAGGCTAGCACGGGCGCGATTTCCCGACCGACCGAGCCGGAGTGCCGCCGCCCATGACCGAAATCGATATTCAATTCAGCCTGTTCTCGGCTTTCTATTCGCCCTTGATTGCCACGATGGCCGGCGGCTTTCTCGCCGAGGAGGGGCTGGAGGCCGACTGGTCGGTCTCGCCGCCCGGCGTCTCCGCCATCGCCGCGCTCAAGGACGGCTCGGCCCATGTCGTGCAGTCGGCGCTCAGCCAGGCGTTCGGGCCGCTGTCGAAGGGCGAGGAGCCGGGCGTCGTCCATTTCGCCCAGATCAACGAGATGGACGGCTTTTTCCTGACCGGGCGCGAAGCGGACCCGGATTTCTCGTGGGACAGGCTGGAAGGCGCGGAGGTCGTGCTGTTCGGCGGCGGCCAGCCGCTCGCCATGTTCAAATATGCCTGCCACAAGGCCGGCATCGACTACGACAAGCTGAACGCCATCCATCCCGGCAATGCCGCGGAGATCGACCGGGCTTTCCGCGCGGGGACGGGCCGGTATGTCCAACAGCAGGGGCCGTTCCCCCAGCAGATCGAAGCCGACGGCGTCGGCCATGTCGTCGCCCAGGTCGGTCTGCAGATCGGCCGCTGCGGCTTTTCCAGCCTGTGCGCCCGGCCGGACTGGCTGGAGACCGATATGGCCAGGGCTTTTACCCGCGCCTATCGCAAGACCCGCCGCTGGCTGAACGAAACGCCGGCGGCCGAGGTCGCCCGGGTCGAGAAAGACTGGTTCCCGGAAATCGACCTGCCGGTGCTCGAACGTTGTATCGCTACCTATCAGCGGCTCGGCTGCTGGGCGCCGCATATCGAGATTACCCCGGCGGCCTTCGCGGCGACGCTCGATATCTACGCCTATAACGGCCTGATCGGCGAGCGCTTCGCCTACGACCGGGTCTGCGGCCAGCCGCCTGAGGGCGAATAAAATCGCCGGAGGGTTAGAACCGATGTCGCGCTACGACGAAGTCGATCCCGACAACCTCACGCCGGCCCGGCAGGCGGTCGCGGACGCCATTGCCGGCGGACCGCGCGGCTCGCTCCGCGGGCCGTTCGTGCCCTGGCTGCTCAGCCCGGGGATGGCCGATCCGGCGCAGCGGCTCGGTGCGTTCCTGCGCTTCGGCACGGTCGTGCCGGAGCGGCTCAAGGAACTGGCGATCGTCTTTACCGCCCGCTGGTGGGACGCCGGTTTCGAATGGAGCGTCCACGCGAAACTGGCGCTCGACGCCGGGTTGCCGCGTTCGGTCGTGGAAGCGATCGCCCGGGGCGATACGCCGGAATTCGACGATCCGGACGATGACCTGATCTACCGGGCCTGCCGGGAAATGTACGAAACCCGCCGCCTCTCCGACGAGACATTCGCGGCGGCCAAGGCGCTGCTCGGGCCGCAGGGCATCGCCGAACTGGCCGGCCTTCTGGGCTACTACGCCCTGGTCTCGATCACGCTGAACGCCTTCGAGGTGGCGGCGTTGGAAGACGGCGCCGTGCCGAAACTCGCAGACCTGGATCGTTAGCCCGCCCCGCTCAGAACAGCCGGCCGCCGTCGGGTACGTCGCGGTCGACGCCGACCAGCACGACTTCGCCGTCCTCGTCCGGGAAGCCGAGCACCAGGATCTCCGACATGATGTTGGCGATCTGCTTGGGCGGGAAATTGAGCACGGCGGCAACCTTGCGGCCGACCAGCTCCTCCGGCGTGTAGTGCGCCGTGATCTGCGCCGAGGATTTGCGCGCGCCGATGGCCGCGCCGAAATCGACCGTCAGCACATAGGCCGGCTTGCGCGCCTTTGCGAAGGGTTCGGCCGAAACGACCGTGCCGACCCGGATATCGACCTTCTCGAAATCGGCCCGGGAGACGGTGTCTGCAATCGCGCTCATGGGCGGCTTATAGCAGCCTCGGCGGTCGGGTCGCCGCACCCGTCGCCGCACCCGCCGGGAGACCGGGCAGGGTCAGGTGGCCGGCGCCGTTCCCGCGTCCAGATCGGCGTCGAGATCGGCCGGATCGCCCGAATCGTCCCCCCGCCGTCGGCGGCCGAAGGGCGGCCGCATGGTGGCGAACCGCTCGGCTCGCTTGAGGTTGCGGTCCAGCGCCGCCATCGTCTTGGCCATGTCTTCGCTGTCGTCCCGCAGCCAGGCCTGGACCGTCGCCGCAAAGACAACGGCAAGGCCCTTGACCCGCAGCCCGCCGAGCCAGCCGGCGGTGCCGATACCCGCCGCCTCCAGCATCCAGCGCATGGACCGCAGGAGCCGGCAGCCGCCGCACAGAATTTCGGTAATGCCGCCGCCGGCGTCGCGCACGATGGCGCGGATGCCGTCTTTGTAGGGATTGAGGGCATCGAAGCGCTGCATCAGGATATCGAACAGCCGGTCGCGAGCGGACGAGTCTTCGCCGTTCGACTGCTGCGCGCCCTTCAGGACGATCCGGTCGATATTGCGCACCAGGCCGTCGAGCAGGGCTGCTTTCGAGTCGTACCTGTCGTGCAGGTCGGCGAGCGAAAGGCCGGCTTCTTCGGCAATGTCGGCGAGCCGCGCCTTGCGCCAGCCGATCCGGGCAGCCACCTGCATCGCGGCGCTGTAGATGTCGTTATCGGCAATCGTATCGTTTGCCATGGTTCGCTCCCCAAAAATTCCGCCGGAAAACACCCGCGCGACATTCCCGGCGGCGGCCGGCACCGGACAGATGGCAGTATACACGAATACCCGTTCCGGCGGTTCCAATTGTTTGCCGATTGTGCGATTCTGGCAGGGCTTGGCGGCGCAATCGGCAACGCCTCGCGCTTTGTAAACGTTGTGCCTGCCCGCCCGGCTGTCCGAAGGCGGGCAGTCTGGACCATCGCCATGAAACGGCCTGGCCTCGGATACCGCTTTCGAAACCGCAAACCGGCGCCGGCCGTGTCGGTCGCGGAGGAACGCGACCTCGCCCGGCGCAGCCAGGCCGGCGATCGCGCGGCGTCGGACCGGCTGTTGCGCGCGCACCTGTCGTTCGTCGTCAGCATTGCAAGGAAATACCGGCGCTACGGCGTGCCGATGAACGATCTGGTGCAGGAGGGATCGATCGGCCTGCTGCACGCCATCCGGAAATTCGATCCGGCGGCCGGCGCCCGACTCTCGACCTACGCCCGCTGGTGGGTGCGCGCGGCGATCCAGGACCATGTCGTGCGCTCCTGGTCGCTGGTGCGGGTCGGCACAACGGCGGCGCAGCGGGCCATGTTCTTCCACCTGCGCCGCAAGATGGCGGATTTCCGGGGCGGCGCCGACGCCATGACCGAGGATGGGTTGCGGCCGGTCGCCCGGAAATTCGGCGTGCCGCTGAAGGAGGCGGTGGCGCTGGCCCGCCGCGCGGCGCAAAAGGACTGGTCCCTCAACCAGCGCGTGCGCGCCGGCCATCCGGCCGAATGGGGCGACCGGCTGGCCGACGAGCGCGAAAGCCCGGAAGAGGCCGCGGCCGGCGCCAGTGCCGAGCGGTTTCGCCGCGGTCTGGTCGCCAAGGCGCTCAAATCGCTGAGCCGTCGGGAGCGGACCATCATTGCCGGCCGCTTTTTGGCGGAGACCCGAAAAACCCGCGACGCCATCGCCGCCGACCTCGGCATCTCGCGGGAGCGGGTGCGGCAGCTCGAGATTGCCGCGCTCGAAAAACTGCGCCGCCTGATCGGCCCGAAGAGGTCGGAGGCGCTCTAATCCCGGAAAACCGGACCTCTTCTCTAATCGGGTTGTCTCGGTCAAGCTGTTCCTCTGGCGTTGTTGCTCTCCTTCGTTCGGCCCTGTCGAACTTGTCCGCTGCCGGATAGGGATGCCGCCGTGGGGGTCTAGCTTCTCTTCGCGATCGGCGCCGGGTCCATCGACATGTCGATCCGGGCCGTCTGCAGCATGGGATCGGAAGACGAGGCGGAACTATCTCCGGTACGACCTCTCGGCGTCAGTGACGGTGCAGCACTCAGGATGGCAATCCGCCAGATCGCGTGTCCGGCAGGCTGGAGGCCGGTACTCTGTTGCACCCCGACAGGATGGCGGAGCGAGCCTTGCAATCTGCGCCTTGTCTGTTCCGGCACTCGGCGACGGTTCGACACGAGACCCGCTATTCAGCCGCCGGGCGTCAGTGCGAAACCCGGATAGACGAATGCCGGCCGGATGGTCTCGGCATCGGTTTCGGGGACTCCGCAGCGCCGGGCAACGTCATACCACCGCTGTTCTATCCGTTCGGCCATCGAGTCGAGGATGGCTCTCGCTTCGTCCTGTCGGACGAGGAACCTGCCGGCCTGCGAGAGGATGTTGGCGGCGTTGGCGTAGCGGCCATAGTCGCCGCACTCCATGGCGAGATCGCGCCGTTCCAGCGAAACGACGGGCGCCGGCATCAGATCGTAGGCCGGCGAGAGCTGCCAGTCGCGGTCCCAGGCGATCAGCGCATGGTTGCGCGGGTGATCGTCGATATTCGAAATCAGCGCGTTGAAACACATGCGGGCGAAGAGCTCCCGGGCGTCGCGCGCCGGTTCGGCCGTCGCCCGGCGCAGTTCTTCGGCCATAACCACATAGGACCAGCGGTCGCGGTCCGCTGCCGTATCGTTGGCCCGCAGTATGGTCAGGCCGCTGATCATCCGGGCCCGGAGATAGCCGTTTTCCGTTTTCTCGCGGTCGAAGCGCTTGACCAGGAGCATGTCCCGGCCCGCGACCGTCTCGATTCGGCTGAATGCGGTGCGCAGACCGCAGTCCCGCGCGAGAGCGAGCATGGCATGCTCCACGCGGGCGTGGTTCCAGCGGTCGTCCCGCCGGTTGAATTTGGCGATCCAGAGGCCGTCATCGTCTTCGACGACGGCTTTGGGACGTGCGCCGCCCATGGATGTCCCGAGCAGCAGCAAATCCTGTACCTGCGCCGCTGCCGTATCGCCGGCGGCCCAATCTTCGGCGACGAGGTCGCCGGCGATCAGGGCATCGGCAAGGCTTTGGAGTTTTTCCAGGGCAAGCGTCTTGTTGAACTTTCGCTTCGGCGCCGGCGGCGTCTTCCCGAGGCCGAAGCCGAGCGCGCCGGCCCGGTCGTCCGGGGCTTCCAGCAGATAGTCCAGCTCGCCGAGCAAGGGCTTGCCGGCATGCTTCTCGATGACACGCCGGCCCCAATAATCCGGCGCGGCGTCGCGCAGCGCGCCGAACACACCGTTCAGGCGGGTCGTTCCGTAAGTGCGCGACGACAGTTTGAGTTCGAATGGGTCGAGCGACAGTGCGTCCGGACGCCGGAGATAGCTGTTTCCGTAGACGAACCGCCCCAGCGGTGTCCCGCGCCGGTCGGTCGTCAGGACGAATCGGCCCGCCGTTACGGCCCGGGTCCGGCCGGGCAGGGCGATATAGACGAAGCAAGCGCGGTCCCGGTCAGAAATCACTGTCGAGTCCGCCGGCCAGTCCGCCGGCCAGTCCACCGGCCAGCCCGCCGCTCCCGCGCACCCTTTTCGGGTCTCTTGCCAACGACCGGGACAGACCTTCTTCGTCGAGCGCCGGGTCGGCAAGCGTCTCGAACGGCTCAAGAAGGTCGTAGAGCCATAGCAGCGCCGAATAGACGACGATGCCCGTCGTCGGCTTTCCTTTCTCAGCGTCCATGACGGCGCGGGGGCCGGTGCCTATCCTCCCCGCCGCCTCGGCAATTGTCATCTGACGGCGCACGCGGGCGGTCCGGAGATTCGCGCCGAGATGTTTCAGGGCGTTTTCTACCGGATAGGGCGGTGTCCGGGAGAGAATGTTCTTCTTGCTCATCTTCTTTATAATTTCATTAATGCTCGTTAAATTGCTTTTTAAGCATAAATCACTTTAAAAAATTATCAAGTAATACTATTTATCGAGGATTTAATAATTGATATAATGCGTTATAAAGCATAATTATTGGATTCTAGATCCAGCTGGAACATTGCTTGCCTGCCGCGCCCGCCGCGCCATTGTCCACGCGCCCCTGCGCAAACCGCCGCGGAATAGGGTCTTGCGCGCGCTGCCATCTATCCCCATATCGCCGCGCCTCGGCAGTGACGCCGAGGCTTCCGGAAAGGCCGCGAACCGTGGCGCGCATAACCGATACCCTCGCCGAACCCAAGGCGCTGCTGGCGCCGGTCGCTGCCCTGCTGGTCGGGGTGGCGCTCCTGATGCTGGGCAACGGCCTGTTCCTCACCCTGGTGCCGCTGCGCGCCGACATGGAGGGCTTCGGCGCCGGCTGGATCGGCGCGATCGGCGCGGCCTATTCCATCGGCTTCGTGCTGGGCTGCTATATCGTACCGCCGCTGGTCGCCCGGGTCGGCCATATTCGCGTTTACGCCGCCATGGCCGCGCTGGGCGCCATCGTCCCGCTGCTGCATGTGCTGGCGCTGACGCCGGCCGCCTGGATCGTCTTCCGCGTCATCATCGGCCTGTGCATCTCCGGCCTCTACATGGTGATCGAGAGCTGGCTGAACGGAGCCTCGACCCGGCGCAACCGCGGCACGGTTTTCTCGGCCTATGTCGCGATCCATCTGGCGGCGGTGACGGCCGGGCAATATCTCCTCCTGCTCGCCTCACCGAGCAGTTCCAAGCTGTTTTCCCTGGCGACGATCCTGTTCGCGCTCGCCGTCATCCCGGTCTGCCTGACCCGCGCGCCCTCGCCGCCGCTGCCGGTGAAGGCGCGGCCGGATCTGCGCCGGCTGTGGCGCAATTCCCAGGTTGCGGTAGTCGGCTGCCTGACCAACGGCATGGCCAACGGCGCGGTCTGGAGCCTGGCCCCGGTCTACGCCAAGGGCCTCGGGCTTTCGCTCACCGGCATCGCCGTCTTTATCAGCGTCGCGATCGTCGGCGGTGCGGTCGTCCAGTATCCGCTGGGCCGCCTGTCGGACCGGCTGCCGGACCGGCGCTGGCTGATCGCCATGGTGTGCGCGGTCGCTTCGCTCGCCGGCATGGTCCTGGTGGCCGCGACCGGCCTGCCGGTCCTGGTCGTCTATGCCGCCTATTTCCTGTTCGGCGCCGCGGCGTTCTCGATCTACGGTTTTTCCGTCGCCCACGCCAACGACCATGCCGAGCCGGAAGATTTCGTCGAGATCATGGCCGGCCTTCTGGTGATTTTCGGCGTCGGCGCCGTCGCCGGCCCCCTGCTCGCCTCGGCCCTGATGGAGGCTTTTGGATCGGGCTATCTGTTCCTGTTCACCAGCGTCGTGCACAGTGCTGTCGCGCTGTGGACCTTCTGGCGCATGAAACAGCGCGACGCGATCGCTCCCGAAGACCGCGAGGACTATGTGCCGACGGCCCGTACCTCGCCGAACATTTTCGCCTTCGACCCGCGCGCCGAGGAAGCGCCGCCGGAGGCGGACGGCTGACCCACTGCAGCGAAAGCGGCTCCCGTCCGCTCTTTATTTCGCTCGCGCGATTCATAGATCAGGAAAACGCGCCGCTCCGGCGGCGCGACCGGCTCCTCTCCGCCGCTGTACAAGCCGCATGAACCCGTTTTCCTTCGAGAACGACTCCGCTGCCGACGCCGCCCTTCCGACGGAGGCCGCGCCGCTGCCGTCCGGCCCGCCGGGCATCGAACCGCGCGCCATCGGCGCCGTGCACTGGCTCGGCCTGTGGACCCTGTATCGGAAGGAAATCCAGCGCTTCGCGAAGATCGTCACCCAGTCCTTGCTGGCCCCGATCGTGACAACGCTGCTGTTCCTGTCGGTCTTCTCGCTGGCGATGGGCGACGTCGTGCGCGACGTCGGCGGCGTGCCGTTCGTGGAATTTCTCGCGCCCGGCCTGGTCATGATGGCGATTGTCCAGAGCGCGTTCCAGAACACCGCCGGTTCCCTGCTGATCTCGAAAATCCAGGGCAACGTTGTCGACGTGCTGATGTCGCCCCTGTCGCCGGGCGAACTGGCGCTCGCCTACGCGGCGGCGGGCGCGACCCGCGGCCTCATGGTCGGGGCCGTCACCCTGGGCGCCATGGCGGTCTTCGTGCCATTGCAGATCCACGCGCCGTTCACGATCCTGTATTTTGCCGTCATGGCGTCGGTGCTGCTGTCCCTGCTCGGCCTGATCGGCGGCATCTGGTCCGACAAGTTCGAGCAGATGGCCGCCGTCACCAACTTCGTCGTCACCCCGGCGGCCTTCCTCAGCGGCACCTTCTATTCCATCGAACGCCTGCCCGGAATTCTCAACGATCTTGCCCACATCAACCCGTTCTTCTTCATGATCGACGGCTTCCGCAGCGGCTTCATCGGCCGCGCCGACGGCGACCCGCTGGTCGGCGGGATCGTGCTGCTGATCCTGAACTTCGCGCTGTGGCTGGTCTGCGTGCGGATGTTCCAGACCGGCTACAAGCTGAAGAGCTAGAGCGAGTCCGCGCCGGTTATCCAAATAGCCGGGCCGAGGCGATCGCGGCACCCTCGGCCAGCGCCTTCAGCTTGGCCCACATGATGCTGCGATGGACCCGCCCGGCGAGCGGGCTCTGACAGAAGCCGCAGTCGGTGCCGGCCATGACATTTTCCGGTCCGACCAGGCCGGCGTAGCGCATGAGCCGCTCGGCGACCAGTTCCGGGTGCTCGACCACATTCGTCGAATGGGCGATCAGGCCGGGCATCAGGCGCCGGCCTTCCGGCGGCCTGACCGTCTTCCAGACCTGCCATTCGTGTTCGTGGCGCGGGTTGGCCGCCTCGAAGGCATAGGCGCCGACATTCACCTTGAGCACGATGTCGACGATGTCCTTCATCGGCACGTCGAACAGGTGCGGGCCGTTCCAGCTGCCCCAGCAGATGTGGTAGCGCGTGCGTTGAAGCGGCAGACCCCGGAGGGCATGGTTCAGCGCCGCGATGCGCAGCTCCGCCCAGTCCCGGTATTCCGCCAGTGTCATCGGCGGCACCAGCCTCTCGTGCATGTAGGGCAGAAAGGCGTCGTCGACCTGCAGATGGAGCCCGGCATCGATAATCGCCCGGTATTCCTCGTGCAAGGCGTCGGCCAAAGCGAACAGAAAGCTCTCCTCATCGTCGTAATGCTCGTTTCTGGCGTTGGGCAGTGCGCTCGCCGGCGCCACCACAGGCAGAAAGCCCTCGACATTCCCGACTGCCGCAACGCCGGCCTTCAGGTTGTCGATGTCCCGTTGCAGCTCGGTCTGGCCGCAATATGCGATCGGTCCGGTCACCACGGGCCGGATAGGCGCCGTGGCGTTGCTCAGCACCTGCCGGTCGTATTCGCCGTAGAACTCGGGAAACGCTTCGCGGTCGCGCCCGCCGATTGCATAGCTCATCGGATCGGCCGCTTCCTCCGGGCTCATCGCCTGCCGCTCGATGCCGCTCAGGCGGTTGTGAATGTAGAACGCCCAGTTGATCGACTTGCCGTATTCGCCGTCGCTCACGATGTCCATTCCGGCGTCGGCCTGAAGGCGCACCGCCTCGGCGACCGATTCGGTCAGGCACGCGTCGTAGGCGTCGCGGTCCCAGGCCTCGTTGCGCTGCTGCTTTTCCAGGAACTCGATCAGCGCCGGCGGCCGGACCAGACTGCCGATATGGCTCACTGGAATGCGTTCGGTCTGCGTCGCCATTGTTCCCTCCAGCCGGACTGCCGTTCGGGCGCCGACAATCTACCGGCGTGCCCGAAAGTCAACCGCCAGCCGATGTTTCGAGCCGGCTGGAGCAAGCTGACCGGAGCGGGCTTCAGGCGGACGCCCGGTTCAGGGCCCGCCACACCGCGTGCGGCGTCAGCGGCATGTCGAGCGCCGTCACGCCGTCTTCCGCCAGCGCGTCCAGCACCGCGTTGATGACGGTCGGCGGCGAGGCCGCGGTCGGGCCCTCGCCGATGCCCTTGACGCCCAGCGGGTTGTCGTCGCCCGCCACCGGGTTGAAGCCGGTTTCGACCGGCGGCATGTCGTCGGCCCGCGGCAGGCAGAAATCCATGAAGCTGCCGCTGAGCAGCTGGCCGGTGCCCGATTCGTAGACCGTGTTTTCCATCAGCGCCTGGCCGACGCCCATGGCGATGCCGCCGTGAAGCTGCCCGGCCGCGAGCAGCGGGTTGACGACCCGGCCGGGGTCGGAGACCACGACATAGCGGTCGAGCCGCACCCGGCCGGTCTCCGGATCGACCTCGACCTCGCACAGATGGCAGCCGCTCGGATAGCTCATCCCCGGCACCTCGAAGCGTTCCTCGATATGGAGCGCCGCGCCCTGCGCCTCGGCCGCCGCCGCCACGGCGAACAGGGAGACCGCGCGGTCGGTGCCGCGCACCCGGTAGAAGCCGTCGGCAAAGCCGATATCCGCCGCTGCAGCTTCCAGCAGGTCGGCCGCCACCGGCTTGCCGGCTTCGATAATCGACAGCGCCCCGTTATGGACCGCGCCGCCGCCGATGCGCATGGTGCGCGAGCCGTGGGAGCCGGCGCCTTCCTTGATCCGGTCCGTATCGCCGTCCTCGACCGCCACCTGGGCCGGCGCCACGCCCAGCAGGTCGGCGACGATCTGGCTGAACACGGTGGCGTGGCCCATGCCGCAATCCTGGCTGCCGACCAGCGCCCGCACCTGCCCCGAATCCGGACCCTCGGCCTCGACCCGCATGTCGACGAACTCTGAGAGTGCGCCGCCGGCATTCTCGACATAGGTCGTGACCGACCGGCCCCGGCGCAGCCCTTGCAACGCCGAGGCTGCCCGGCGCGCGGCAAAGCCATCCCAGCCGATCTTGTCGAGCCCGGCCTCCAGGCTGCCGAAAAAGTCGTTACGCTGGTAGCGCGCGCCGGTCGGCGAGTCCCAGGGCATCTCGGCGAGCGGAATCAGGTTGCGCCGGCGCAATTCCACCCGGTCGATGCCCATCTCGCGTGCGGCGGCGTCGATCAGCCGTTCCAGCACCAGCGTCGCCTCGGCCCGGGCGATGCCGCGATAGGCCGCGATCGGGGCGGTGTTGGTAAAGACGCCGGTAATCTCGAAGCGGTGGGCCGGGATGCGGTAGGGTCCGCAGATCATCGGCGACATCCAGGCCACGATGATATGCGGCGTGCGGTTCACCCAATAGGCGCCGTGCCACCAGTCCGCCTTCACGTCGATGGCGGTAATGCGGCCGCCGGCGTCGAGTGCCATGCGGGCGTGCAGGTTCTGGCTGCGCGACTGGGTGTCGGTGAGGAAGGCCTCGCTGCGGCTGGCGATCCAGCGCACCGGCCGGCCGAGATCCCGCGCCGCGAACAGGGCAAGGATGAATTCGGGATAAGTAAGGTTGCGCGCGCCGAACCCGCCGCCGGTATCCGGCACGATGACGCGCAGATCGTCCCGGCCGATGCCCAGACAGCCGGCGACGGTGGCGCGCACGGCGTGGCCGGACTGGCAACCCGCGCGCAGCGTGAATTTGCCGTCGCCATAGTCGGCCAGCGCGCCGCGTGGCTCCATGAAGGCGGCAGTCGAGCGGGTGAAGACGATATCCTGCGCGACGATCCGGTCCGCCGCCGCAAAGGCCGCTTCGGTTGCGGCAGCGTCCCCCGCCGCCCAGGCGAAGGACCGGTTGTCGGGCGCATCGGGCCAGATCGCTTCTGCATCGTCGGCCAGGGCGTCCTCCACCGTGCCCAGCGCCGGCAGGGAATCGTAGTCGACTTCAACCAGTTCCGCCGCTTCCAGGGCGGCCGTTTCGGATTCGGCAACGATGAGGGCGACCGCTTCGCCGGCGAAGCGCACCCGGCCGTCCGCCAGCGGATATTGCGGCGCATCGGTAATTCCCAGCAGGGTCTCGCCCGCAGGCAGCGGCTCGCCGGCGCCGGTCGGCATTGCAAGCACGCCGGCCGCTTTCAGGTCCGCGGCGGTGTAGACCGCCAGGATCCCCGGAACGGCGAGCGCATCGGCCGTGTCAATGGCGCCGAGTTCGGCATGGGCGTGCGGCGAGCGCACGAAGACGGCGTGGGCCTGTCCGGGCAGCGACAGGTCGGCGGTAAAAGTGCCGGCGCCGGTCAAAAAGGCGCGGTCCTCGACGCGCGGCATTGAAGCGCCGACAAGGCGCGCGTTATCGGGTGCGGATTCGGCGGCTGTCATGCGCCGGTTTTACGTCCTGGGCGCGGTCCGCGACAGACCTTTTTCCGCCCCGTTCCGGCGCGCACAAGCCGGTGCCGCCGCCGGTATCGATTGTCCCGCGAGCGGCCGCTTCCCGCCCGCGGCCGCTCGGCCGGCCGCACCCGTTATCGGAAGACGATGGTGACCCGCACCTCTCCGGCGTCGCTGGCGATCCGGTCGGCGCGGGCCTCTTGGTATTCCTCGGAATTGAAGCAGGCCTCGGCGGCCTCCAGCGACGGAAACTCGGCGACCAGGTGGCGTCCGTAGTCGTCCGGCCCATCAAGGACCTTGTAGTCGGCGCTACGGATCAGAATTTTACCGTCATGCCGGGCCATGGCGGCGTAGGCCCGATCGGCGAATTTTTGGTAGGCTTCGGCGTCTTTGACCTTCGAGTGGCCAATCCAGTAGGCCGGCATCCCGATCTCCTTGCGAGTTTGGTCGATATCAAACGATTAAATCTTTGCTCCAACTTGACAGCTTGGCTCGCCGGAAATGCGCCCGAACAGACTTCCGAGCGGACCACGGTCCTTTACCGCAGGTTCGGCACGGCGCGAAACAGATTAGGCGCTGGAAACTCGCGGCACAAGGCCATGGCGTCTCGGATTCCCGGGCTGAAACATTTGACAATCGTGCCCGACGCGCATCCGGCGCGGCTGAACGGATAGGGTCGGCAAAGCCGACCGGGCTGTCATCAAGGCCGGTCAGCACCGTTATCGGTTAAAGGCCCCTCGCCATCGTCATTCAAGAGAAGAA
This sequence comes from Alphaproteobacteria bacterium, assembly GCA_965249845.1. Classification (GTDB taxonomy): domain Bacteria; phylum Pseudomonadota; class Alphaproteobacteria; order Bin65; family Bin65; genus Bin65. The sequence goes on along the minus strand of CBDFNA010000003.1, from coordinate 1,171,360 downwards.
ATCCTGGGAACGGTACAGGAAAACATCAATCTTGACGCCACTCATCGCGCCTTCGACATGGACACTGCCAATGCCCCCGGCTAGGGTGCGGTGCGCCGTAGTGCGCAGCAGCAGGATTCCGGAGCTTTCGCCACTTGTCCATGCGTCCCGGCCTTGACAGTCTCGTCGATGCGGCTCGATTCGTATAGTCCCGCAACTTTCGTGGCCGACCTCAGAGCCGGCCTGACACTCGTCGCCAGCTATGCTCCGGCCTGCATGGCATTCGGGATCGTCTCGGGCATGGGTCCGATCGCCGGTCTGCATTGCGCCGTCGTCGTCGGCATCCTCGCGGCGCTGTTCGGCGGAACGAAGGCGCTTGTCAGCGGTCCCTCCGTCGCTTTGGCGGTCATCGTCGCGAGCATATTGGCGGCGGGCGGCGCCACACTTGCGGAACTCGCGATCATCGTCGCGATGGCGGGTGCGATCCAGATCCTGTTCGGCCTGTCCGGCGTCGGGCGATACATCGCGTACCTGCCCCATATCGTGCTGACCGGGTTCATGTCCGGCATCGGTATTCTCGTTCTTTGGTCGCAGGGAAGGCGGCTGATCGAGCTCGGTGTGGAGGATATTGCAGTCGCCGGTATGACGCTCGCCGTCTTCATGCTTTGGCCGAAGCGTCTCGATGCCATCGTTCCGCGCGGACTTGCCGGCGTCGCGGCCGGGACCGCGGCCTCGGTCTTCCTACCGGGCGCCACCTTGCTAGGCGCGGTTCCTGCGGGATTGCCCGTGCCGGACCTGTCGCTGCCGACCCTCGCCTCCTTGCAGAATGCGGTGGGGCCGGCCCTGCTGATAGCCCTTGTCAGCGCGGTCTACAGCCTGATGCTTTGTTTGCAGGCCGACTCTGTCACCGGAGGCCAGCACAGGCCTAACCGTCAGCTTGTGGCTATCGGCGTCGGCAACGTCGCTGCCGGCTTTCTCGGCACGTTACCCGGTAGTGCAAATGTGTCCACGGTCGTTGCGCTCCGCTACGGCGCCCGGACAGTCGCTGCAGGCCTGATCGCCGCGATCGGCATCGCGGCCCTCCTTCTCGGTCTCGGCCGGTACGCCGCAGCGCTGCCGCTCGCTGCGCTGATCGCAATTCTGTTCCCGGCTGTCTGGCGGATTGTCGAATGGCAGTTCCTCGCGAAGACGCCTCGCATGGAGAGGCGGCATGCTGCCGTCATGCTGCTCACCATGGGCCTGGTGCTCTTCGTCGATCCGCTAATGGCCGTCGTATTCGGCATTGTCGCGGCCAATATCACCAATGCGGCGCAGATCGAGAGTCTCGAGTTGGACAGCGTGGTGTCCGTGCCCCTTTTGGACCGGGACTTCCTTCCCGGCGCTGAGGACGACTTCTCGGCGCGGGTGGGGCTTCTGCAGTTTCGCGGCGCTTTCACGGTGGCGTCGTCGCGCCGGCTGGTCCGAGCGATCGGGGACGACATCCGGGACCACAAAGCGGTGATCTTCGACCTGTCGCGGATGACGCACGTCGACGACAGCGCGGCTTATCTGATGGCCAGGCTGATCCTTCAGGCGCGGGGGGCGAAAACTCCAATTATCGTCTCGGGCATCCCGGAGCCGCTACGGAGCACTCTCGATGCCTTCGACGTGCTCGCGGGTGTGCCGCCGGCACGGATCGTCGACACGCTGGAAGAGGCCCGGGCACTCGCCGCGGAGGTGCTGGCCGGGCGGGGATAAAGCGGGCCGCCCGCCGCAGACCCGCGACCCGGCTGCCGGTTGACCTTTGCGCCCGGCAAGGCCTTGTTGCCCGCCATGAACAATTCCGACAAACCCGCCGGAAAGTCTGCCGGCCTGGGCCTGCCGCTCGCCGTTTTGCCGCTCGAAGGCGCCCGCGTCCTCGATCTGACGACCATCGTCTACGGCCCCTACGCGACCCAGACCCTGGGCGATTTCGGCGCCGAGGTCATCAAGGTCGAAGCGCCGGGCGGCGACGCCATGCGCCAGATGGGCCCGCGGCGCAGCCCGCGCATGGCCGCCGTGTTCCTGGGCATGAACCGCAACAAGAAAAGCATCGTGCTCGACCTCAAGCGCGAAGCCCCGCGCGAAGCCCTGTGGCGGCTGGTCGATAGCGCCGATGCCTTCGTCCACAATATCCGGCCCCAGAAGATCCTGAAGCTGGGCTTCGATCCGGACAGCGTGATGGCCCGCAACCCCGGCATCGTCTATGCCGGCCTCTACGGCTATCGCGACGGCGGTCCCTATGCCGGCCAGCCGGCCTATGACGACGTGATCCAGGGCCAGGCCGGGCTTGCCGGCATCTTCCATGCCCGCGACGGCGCGCCCAACCTGATCCCGACCATCGCTGCCGACAAGATTTCCGGCCTGCTCGCCGTCAACGGCATGCTGGCCGGCCTGTTGCAACGCTTCAGGACCGGCCGGGGCGTCTATGTCGAAACCTCGATGTTCGAGGGGGTCGCCGGCTTCACCCTGGCCGAGCACCAGTATGGCGCGATCTTCTCGCCGCCGATGACGCCACCCGGCTATCCGCGCGTGCTGTCACCCCATCGCCGGCCTCTGCCGACCGCCGACGGCTTCATCTGCCTGCTCGCCTACACCGACGGCCAGTGGGACCGCTTCTGGGACCTGGTCGACCGGCCGGAAATGAAAGACGACCCGCGTTTTGTCACCATCGGCGAACGGCTCGACCATGTCGATGCGCTGTATGGGGAATCGGGCGCGGAGCTGGTTAAGAAATGTTCGGCCGAATGGCTCGACCTGCTGCGCCGGGCCGAGATCCCCAGCGGCCCGGTCAACACGCTCGAAGACCTCTATGCCGACCCGCACCTCGCCGCGACCGGCTTCTTCCGGCCGTTCGAGCATCCGACGGAAGGCGCGATGGAGATCCCGGACACCGCCTTCCGCTTCGACCGCGCCCCCTTGCCCGTCCGCCTCGGCCAGCCGCAACTCGGCGAGCATACCGAAGCCTTGCTGACCGAAGCCGGCTTCGACGCGGGCGAGATTGCGGAGATTACGGACGAGTGAGCGGGGATCGCCGATCCGCAACTCTCAATACCTTCAAACCAGCGCGGTCAATGGCCATTTTCCAATACCTCCCCTTTTCAGAGGGGGAAGCGGCCTCGCGAAGCGAGGTCGATCGGGGTGCGATGGGCGGCCCTTCCCCTTTCGCAGAGGAATACCCAAGCCGGAACCCGAACGGAGATGCTGCCAAAGAAGCCCTTGACATCCGTACAGGAACATTATATGAACAAATCTGCTTCTTCGGCCGGCGGTTTGCGGCGGCGCAGGGGCAGCGATGCGGCTTTGGACGGCAAGGCCGGTACAAAAAAACGTATTAAATAGAATAGTCTGTCTATTCTGGGCGGCGGCGCACGGGGAACGGCGAAGTTGGGGCGGCGCAGCAGAGCGAACGGGAAGGCCATTGCGACGGAACATGACAATACATGACATTTCATGACATGCCGGAATCCCGGCCGCCGCGGGGCCGTTCCCGCCGCCTCTTTCCCTGGTGTCCGGGTTTCGCAGAGGAATCCTCGTCAGAGGGGGAAGAATTTCTTGTGGACGAATCCGGCGGCGCATGAGGTTCCCGCGCGGCGGCGCGGCGCAGGCGGTCGTTGATCGCGGCGCCGAGCCCGTCCTCGGGCACCGGCGATACCGCGATGCCGGCGGGCTCCAGCGCATCCAGCTCGTGCAGCAGGCGGAACAGGTTGGCCGCCGCTTCGATGAGGTCGCCCGCCGGGCTGAGGTTGCGCACCGCAGCATAGCCGACCGGGCCCGACTCTGGCACGTCGCCGAAGGCCAGCAGCGCCTCGCCGTCCCGGAGTGCGTCTGCCGCATTCAGCCGGAGCGGCGCGCGCGGCGCATAATGGCTGGCCAGCAGGCCCGGTGACTCGAGGGGCGACTCGAGGGGTGCTTCAGGCGGCGTTGCGCCCGCCGACGCGGGATCGGCTGCCTGCACCGGCCCGATGACTGCCTCGATAGCCGCGCGGGTTACGAGGCCGGGGCGCAGCAGCACGGGTGTTTCTCCGGCCAGCGACAGGACCGTCGATTCGAGGCCGCCCGGGCACGGCCCGCCGTCCAGAATCAGGTCCACCGCCTTGCCGAGCGACGCCGCGACATGGCTGGCTTCGGTCGGGCTGAGCCGGCCGGAGCGGTTGGCGCTGGGCGCGGCCACCGGGCAGCCGGCTTCGCGCATCAGCGCCTGCGCCACCGGATGGTCCGGCGCGCGTACCGCCACCGTCTCCAGCCCGGCGCTGACCAGCCGGGAAACCGCCGCGTCCGGCCGTCGCGCCAGCACGAGGGTCAGCGCACCCGGCCAGAAGGCTTCGGCGAGGCGCAGCGCCGGTTCGTCGAAGATTGCCCAGGCCCGGTGCGCCGCAAGGTCGGGCGCGTGGACGATCAGGGGATTGAAGCTTGGCCGGCCCTTGGCTTCGAAGATGCGCGCGACCGCCCGGTCGTCGGTCGCGTCGGCGCCCAGGCCGTAGACGGTCTCGGTCGGGAAGGCGACGAGACCGCCGGTGCGAAGCTGCCGCGCCGCCGCCTCGATCCCGGCCCGGTCCGCCAGCCGCTGCGCCATGCCCGCCGCCCGATACCGGCGCGTCAGGCCGGCCGGCCGCGCACCACGAAGCCCGCGTTGCGCCAGCCGGCCTTGCCATAGATCAGCGGCCCGCCGTCCAGGGTCCGCACCGTGCCGCCGGCTGCCTCGACGATGGCGTGGCCGGCCGCGGTATCCCACTCCATGGTCGGTCCGAGGCGCGGGTAGAGGTCGGCCTCGCCCTCGGCGACCAGGGTGAATTTCAGGGCGCTGCCGGCGATGATCCGCCGGGCCACCCTCGACTCGCCGTTCAGAAAATTCTCCAGTTCGTCCCAGTCGGCATGAGACCGGCTGGCGGCAAGAACGATGCCGGCCGCCGGGGCCGCCCGCGCCGCGACCGGAACCGCCGGCGCGTCGCCCGCCTGCCGGGTCGCCGTCGCCGTTCCAGCATCGGCCGAATAGCCGGCATAGACGACATCCCGGACCGGAATGCCCAGCACGCCGAAGACCGGCCGGCCATCGGCGATCAGGCCGATATTGACCGTGAACTCGTCGCGCCGGTTGATGAATTCCCGTGTGCCGTCGAGCGGATCGACCAGCCAGAACGGCCCGGCGGCGTCGCCGCCCGCGTCCGCATCGGCGTCCGCACCGGCCGAGCGGTGGCTCGACAGCCGCTCTTCCGACACCACCGGGATGTCCGGCGTCAGCGCCTCCAGCGCCGGCACGATGACTTTGTCGGCGGCATGGTCGGCCGCCGTCACCGGCGAGCGGTCATCCTTGCGGTCGATGTCCAGATCGGTCTCGTAATAGGGCAGGATCGCGGCGCCGGCCCGGCGCGCGATCTCGCGCACCGGATCGACCAGCGCTTCGAGATCGGCGGCCGCAAAGTTGCGTCCCTGGCGTTCGGACGGGGCGTTCGGCATCGGCTTTCCCGGCGGAGGCGGAGGCAGCCAATCTAGGGCCGCGGCCGGCGGCGGACAGGGCCATACTCCCGCCTCCGCCCATTTCGCCGCATCGGGCGGCGGCTCGATTCGCAGCTTGATTCCCTGGGGCCGGAGCCTTTATTGAAGGCCGGTCGCGCGGGCGGGCCGCCCCGAAAGGCTCGTCCCCCAAAGGGAACCCGCGCCGGCCTTCCTGCCGGATGGGGCCGTAGCTCAGTTGGGAGAGCGCTTGAATGGCATTCAAGAGGTCAGGGGTTCGACTCCCCTCGGCTCCACCAAACAATCTTTGGGAAATTGAGGGACCATTACGGGTTGTAGGAAAGCATCGGACCACCACGTCGAAATCACTAGATTAAGTTAATGCGCCTCTATACTTCAACAATATGACAGATCAATAAACTATCCTAACTTTGATAATAATCTACCAAACGCTCGCTGACTTTTGTTTATTTCCGTCGACAACATGAAATTCGGACGCGGGTTCACCGCTCGCAGCCGTCCTATTTCTGATTTTTTGAATTACATCTAACTTATTACCCATTCCACCCACGTCAATTATCAATAGATGCGCCCGTGTTGTACCCGCGGCTTTTTTGTAAATTTCCAGCTGCTTCTCATATCCATGAACTACTCTGCCTCTTGAGAGTTTAACTTCGACTAATACTCGCGCATTATACCCGGAAGAAAATTTGAAATCGACTGGGCCTCCACCGCTATTCGTTTCTGGACTAATGTCTACGTTATTCGCTTTGCAGTAAGAATCTGCGATTCCATAGAACATGAGTTGAGAAGAGCATTCTCGTCTAGGCTTATTTTGATGCCAAAGTAACTTCCACAAATCTTTATTTTCTACAAGGTCAGAAAATTGAGAAATTATCGTCCTGACAAATCCATCAAGTTCATCTACAGATTCAACCGGAGGAGAGATAAGATGCAGAGGATGCTGAGAGGAAATATTTGTGAGTATTTCTCTCCAAATCAAATGGCCGGACAAATCCGCATCAGTGTCGTACGAATCATGTGAAGAAAATCCAACTGCCGAAAAAAGTGTGTCAAAAGCCGCCCTACTTCTCAAAACTGCTTCTCGCGCTTGACGTTTGCTTTCGCGAGTCTGGGTAATCCAAATATTCCCAATATGTCCATTGACTTCCCGCCGAAGCTGGTCGTTTTTAGCGGCGGCGTCTGCGATGTCAGACCAGGAATGCGCAACCGGCAATTCACGCAATAAATCAAGCGGAGTAAGGATGATGGGAGAATTGCCATTTCCTTCGAGTGGATTGGCGACTAGTGACCCTTCCGTACCGCAAAAAATTAAGTTCTTAGTATCAAGACCAAGTGATTCGGCAATTCTTTCGTTGAAACGGACCAACGCTGGAGCTATAGCATTAGTAGTTATGTCACTAATTCTATCGGGTCCAATTCCCTCTTCAAGAAGCCCAAGAAGGGCAAATAGTCGAGGGTCAAGAATGCCCAAGTCAATGATTTCTTTTGCTGTATCTAACAGCTTATTCCGCAGAGTTAGCCCAATTGCACTGCCGTGTGTGGTTCCATCGCTATAACCAAGTCCTGTCTCAATCGGCTCTCTAAATCGAAATTTTCCCTCTGCTGCTCGCCATGCACGATCACCGTGTGCCTTGGAATATTGTAGCAACAAAATAATTTCTTCAAACCGGCGCTCAAAATCATCGACCGCCATTTCTTTAATTTCTTTATGGGAACTAAAAGAAAGCAGAAGAGGATCGACGAAAAGTTTAGTGTCTGCATTCAGGATAATATCAAGAACGCCGAGTTTGGCTAATCGGATTGGGCTTACACCGAATTGTTGACTAAATAATATCGGGTCTTTGAGGATAGACATAGGTGACGACCAATGCTTGATGCAGGGAAGTGGACGAACGGTCCAACATTGCAATAAATGATGACTCGAACTTGATGAAGGGAGAGTGAGAAATACATAGAAGCATGATCGTTTCGTCGCAGTATGCGGAGCAAGCGACGGTCAAGTTTATTCTTTTTGTTGGCAGGCGGTCTGGGATTGCCAGTGCCGGCAGGCGCCTGAGGCAAGGCCAGACCTCCTATTCCTCGATTCGTGCTCCGCTCGCGGTATGTTTTCAGAATAAGCCGGCGGTGTCTCCGCAATATTGGCCGGTTCCACGCAATCGCCCTGTACAAGGGCGGGGCGGTCGCCATAAGGTCTGCTTCTACGGAGGGGCATCGCCAAGGAGGAAGCCATGGCCAAAATCTCGGTAAACGGCCGTCTGAGGACGGTCGACGTCGATCATGCGGACACCCCGCTGCTGTGGGTGATCCGCGAGAATCTCGGGATGACCGGGACCAAGTTCGGCTGCGGGGAGAGCCTGTGCGGCGCCTGCACCGTGCATATCAACGGCGAGGCCGTGCGCTCGTGCCAGACGCCGATCGGCGACGTCAAGGAATCGGACAGGATCACGACGATCGAGGGGCTGGACGCCAAGGGCCAGCATCCCTTGCAAAAGGCCTGGATCGCCGAGCAGGTGCCCCAGTGCGGCTACTGCCAGTCCGGCCAGATCATGCAGGCCGCGGCCCTGCTGGCGCAGAACAAGAAGCCGTCGGACGACGAGATCGTCGAGCATATGAACGGCAATCTGTGCCGCTGCATGACCTACGCGCGGATCGGCAAGGCGATCAAGCGCGCCGCGGCCGAGATGTGAGGGAGGAAGCAATGACCATCATGGATACAAACATCGGCCGGCGCACCTTCCTGGTCGGCGCCGGCGCTTCGGGGCTGATCTTCGGGTTTGCCGCGCATGACGGCATCCGGCTGGCGGACGCCGCCACGACCGAGGCCTTCGCGCCCAATCTCTGGTTCTCGATGGATGCGGCCGGCAAGACCGTCATCCGGATCGACAAGGCCGAGATGGGCCAGCATGTCGGCACCGCGCTCGCCCAGATCCTGGCCGACGAGCTCGAAGTGAAGTGGAGCGACATCAGCCTGCACCATATCGGCTTCGATCCGAAAGTCGGGCTGCATGTCACCGGCGGTTCCTGGTCGGTGAACTGGACCTTCGACCGCATGTCGCGGGCCGGCGCCGCCGGGCGGATCGCCCTGATCGAGGCCGCCGCGAAGAAATGGGGCGTCCCGGCCGACAAGCTGAGCGCGAAGGACAGCACGATCTCCGGCCCGGGCGGCAAGACGATCTCCTATGCCGAACTGGTCAAGGCCGGGGTGCCGCCCAAGAAGTTCTCCAAGGAGGAGATGGCTGCCATCAAGCTGAAGGCGCCGGGCCAACGGCGCTATATCGGCAAGAATATGCCGGCGCTCGATATTCCGGCCAAGACGAATGGCACCGCCGGTTTCGCCATCGATGTCGTGCTCGACGGCATGGTCTACGCGACGCCGGCCACGCCGCCGGTGCGCTACGGCGCCAAGGTGAAGTCGGTCGACGACAGCGCGGCGAAGAAGATCAAGGGCTACCGGACCCATGTCGTCATCAACGACCCGACCGGGTCCCAGACCGGCTGGGTGATGGCGGTCGCCAATTCCTACTGGACGGCGAGGAAGGCGGCGGCGGCGCTCAAGATCGACTACGACCTCGGGCCGAACGCCAAGGTGTCCTCGAAGACGATCAACGACGAATCGATGCGTCTGATCAAGGATACCAAGGGCGCGTCCACCTTCCTCAAGGAGGGCGATGCGGAGAAAGCCCTCGCGTCGGCCAGGATCGTGCACGAGGCGATCTACACCACGACGCTCAACATCCACGCCCCGCTGGAGCCGCTGAACGCGACCGTGGAGATCAGGGACGGCGTCTATCACATCTATACCGGCAACCAGTTCCAGACCCTGGCGATGGGGCTGGTCCCGGCAGCGCTCGGCGTCAAGCCGGACAAGGTCAGGCTGCATCAGCAGTTCCTGGGCGGCGGGTTCGGCCGCCGGCTGGAGGCCGACTACCTGATCATGGCGGCGCTGACGGCCAAGGCCATCCAGAAGCCGGTCAAGATGATCTACAGCCGCGAGGCCGACACCGAATTCGACTTCACCCGGCCGATGACGGTGATGAGCGTCAAGGCCGGCTCGGACGGCAAGACGCTGACCGGCTGGAAGCATGCCGCGGCCTCGTCCTGGGCGACCGCCCGGATGGCGCCCGGTTTCCTGGGCAAGGATGTCGAGGGCGACCAGAAGTTCGATCCGTTCCAGATCAACGGCTCGGACCACTGGTACAGCATCCCGAACCAGCTTGTGCTGACCGAGATGAACAAGATCGCCCAGTCGGCGACGCCGTCCGGCCAGCTCCGTTCGGTGGCCCCTGCCTGGACCTTCTGGGCCGTGGAAAGCATGATCGACGAAATGGCCCACAAGATGGGCGTCGATCCGCTCGCCCTGCGCCTCCAGCTGCTCGACGGCAAGGGCAAGAATGCCGGCAAGGGGCCGACCGCCAACGGCGCCAGGCGGCTTGCCAACGTCCTCCGGAAGGTCGCCGCGAAGGCGGGCTACGGCAAGACGATGGCGAAGAATACCGGCATCGGCCTTGCCGCCGTGACCAGCCAGGAGCGTGCGTCGGCGGCCTGGACGGCGACGGCCGCCAACGTCACGGTCAACCCGGCGGACGGCTCGTTCACGGTGAACAAGCTGACCGTCGGCACCGATCTCGGCACCCTCATCAACCCGAACGGCGTGGAAGCCCAGGTCCAGGGGGCGACCCTGTGGGGCCTGTCGCTGGCGACGCTGGAGGAGGTCGAGATGAAAGACGGCCGGCTCCAGGCGTCGAACTTCGACACCTACACGCCGTGCCGCATGGAGAATGTGCCGGACCTGGACGTGCTCCTGATCGAGACCGGCCAGTATCCGGTCGGCTGCGGCGAACCGGCCGTCACCTCGGTGGCGCCGGCGATCGCCAACGCGATCTTCGCCGCCTCCGGCGCCCGCGTCCGCTCCCTGCCGATCACCGCGGAAAAGGTGAAGGCGGCGCTGTAGACGCTACCGCACCTGCGGGAAAGGAAAAGGGGCCGCCGGAGAGCCGGCGGCCCTTTTTAATGGGGTGCTCCCTGATTCGGACGGAGGGTGGCGGCGATCGGTGTTGAGGCCCTACCGGCCCGCCCTACGATACGCCCCGGATCATGACCGGAATCACCGGCCCGCGGGTAGCGTCTGCCGGACCCTCCCACCAAGCGGTCGACAGATCGACGCTAGCGCGGGTGATCGCAGTTTTGGAGCAGCGATAGTCCCCGTGCCAAGCAGCGCGCGGTTTTGACTTGCAACCCGTTTGACCAACATGCGCCTCGGCGCCAATGCGCGGACGCTGCAGGTTCAGCAGGACCACAACCGCGTTCCCCATGCGGAAGACCTGTATGTCCTCCTCGGGCCAACAATAGTCTCGTGGCCAAAGCATGACGTGGATTGCCACAAATCGGCAATCATGATAGCTGCAACCACTATATCTTGTATCTTGACAACAGTACAGATCGGGAACGAAAATGACTGGTAAATGTTGCTCCGAGAAGTAACGTGGGCGATTCGTCGGAGCCATATGAGATCCGGGATCCCGTTCACGGATTCATTCACCTGAATCAACTTGAATGGGATGTGATCAATCAACCGGTGTTTCAACGACTCCGCCGGATTCGCCAACTCGGCTGGACCGACATGGTATATCCTGGCGCGACGCACACCCGATTCGAGCACTCGCTCGGCGTAATGCACGTCGCATCACGAATGTTCGATGCGCTGCTGCGCAGAAGCCGGGACGTCCTTTGCAGTAGCGACTACGGATTTGCCGACGCCAGCTTAGAGCGCCAGAGGCGAATCATACGCTTGGCAGCCCTGCTGCACGATCTCGGTCACGGGCCATTCTCACATGCGGCCGAGGAGCTCTTGCCCCTCAAGCCCGAAGGGTCCAACCGATACGAGCACGAGGACTACTCGGCTGCGGCGTTGAGACTTTGTCTGGACGATCTAATTGAGAACCACAGAGAGTCACGAGCAAACGGGATTCACGTCAAGGACATTCTCGAAATCTTTGAGGCACCAGCTCACTCGGCAGGTGTGTTGGTTTGGAAAGACCTCGTCTCCGGACAGATGGATGCCGACCGAATGGACTACCTGCTACGCGATGCGTACCACGCAGGCGTGCAGTATGGGCGATACGACCTGGATAGGGTGATCTACACTTTGCGCCTCTGCCCAGACCCTGAGACGGAAGGTCACCACATCGGCGTCGAGGAGGACGGCGTTCATGCCGTAGAAGGACTGCTTATCGCTCGCTTCATGATGTTTACGCAGCTCTATTTCCACAAGACACGGGCGATCTACGACTATCACTTGGTTGAGTGTTTGAGGAAGCTACTTGAAAGCACTGGTGGTGTATTTCCGCCTCCCACCACGGTCTCCAATTTTCTAAAATGGGACGACTGGAAGGTGCTCGGTCTAATTTCCGAAGGAACGGCAGGCAATCACGGTGACATCCTCCGGTCCAGAAAGCACTATCGGATGGTGTTTACAACCGCCGAAGTCGTCACCGACGATGAGATAAGTGTAGTGGAGGAACTCGCAGATAAACTCGAACCGCACGGGTGTGTAGTCCGCGATGCCGAGAAGTCTTGGTACAAGTCCGGATCAGAGGAGATCAAGGTATGGCGCACCTCGGGAAGTTCCGAGCGTTCAGTACCTCTGCAAACCCTATCGCCTGTTGTTGCCGGATTGATCAAGGTCAACCAGCGCCGACTCTACGTGCCAGAATGCAATCGCCAAGCCGCCGAGGCCGCCCTTCGATAAAGGACGGGGAAATGAGGGGAATCACATGGCTGGGATAACCGGAAAGATAGACCAATATGCTTTGGTAGCGTTTCTGATCGCTCAAGCTGCACAAGCCCACAAGCAACTCGGCAAGAAGGCGATTCAGAAGAAAGTGCATCTCATCCACGAATTGGGAGGCGTTGATACAGGGTATCGCTTCTCATTCTATACCTATGGTCCGTTTTCAGTGAATCTTGCCGGTGATTTGGATGTGATTGCAAACAGCGGCGGTGCGAAAATTTGTTATAACAGCTCGGACAACCATTATCAGATTGATCCTAGCGAGCATACTGATCGAATGATCGAGAGAGGGCGGGAGTTTATCGCGAAAAACAGAGCAACCATTGAAAGGGTGTTGGAAACCTTTGGTGATAGATCGGCGAAAGGCCTGGAGCTTGTTTCCACGATCGCGTATCTGCGCCGGCACGCGCCACAGGAGGAATTTGAAGACAGCAGTAAGCTCGCAGAGCATGTAAGGTCGCTGAAACCCAAGTATTCTGAAACGGAAGTCAAGAAAGCGATCTCTCAGGTAAAGAACTTCCTATCCAAGTAAACAGACGGCGAGATTCTCGCTCGAAGACGCTCGCCATCGCAGGGTGTTGATCGCAATGAAGATTTCCATTTCTAGCTAGTTCCTTCCACCCTCCATCGCGCCCGTGTGCGGCAGGGCGAAGCGGCGGCTTAGTCCTTCCTAGGCGTTTCATCGCAGCAGGGATGTCAATCTATCCCCACGATCCGGCGCTTGCGTGGCGTTAGCCATACCGGCAGGTGATTATCGTCTCGGTACACCCGCTTTCCGGAGACCTAGCCGATCAACGGAGCCATCCGCTTGGATGAAGGTCTGCATCTCTCATTGTTCCAAAGCACACCGGTTCGATTGCGCTTCAGATAGCCGACTGGGCTGAGCCCCTCCCCCGTTTCCCCCATCCCGCCGCCGTCTTACATTGGCGGCATGGGTGCGGGGCAGCGGATCATCGGTATTGCCGGCTGGAAGGGCAGTGGGAAGACCACGCTGGTCACCCGGCTGCTGCCGGTGCTGACCGGCCGCGGCTTTGCGGTCTCGACCGTCAAGCATGCCCATGACGGCTTCGAGGTCGACCACCCCGGCAAGGACAGCCACCGCCATCGCGAGGCCGGGGCGGTCGAATCGGTGATTTCCTCGGCGACCCGCTGGGCGCTGGTGCACGAGCTGCGCGGCCGGCAGGAGCCGTCGCTGGAGGAACTGGTCGCCCGCATGAGCCCGGTGGACCTGCTGATTGCCGAGGGTTTCAAGCGGCTGCCCCACGACAAGATCGAGGTGCATCGCCCGGCCCGGGGCCATCCGCTGCTCGCCGCCGCCGACCCGGCCATCGTCGCCATCGCCAGCGACGTCCCGATCGACAACGAACCGCTCGCCGGCGCCGGCCGGCCGGTGCTCGATCTCAACGCGCCGGAGACGATCGCCGATTTCATCTGCGCCCATCTGAACCTGGCTCCGGTCGACCTTGGGTCCGCCCGCCCCGCGGCCCGGCCTGTCGAGCGCGGCGCCGCCTGACATGGCCGCCTGATATGCCCGCTGACATGGCCCCTGACATGGCCCCCTGACATGGCCCAGCTCAGCGACGACTGTTTCGCCTTCGGCGGCGCGCTGATGCCGCTGCAGGACGCGCTCGCCCTGCTCGAGGAGCGGCTGTCGGTTGTCGCGGACGTCGAGACCGCGCGCCTGCGTGGCGCGCTCGGGCGCATCCTGGCCGAGGATATCCGCGCCGGCCGCTCAGTACCGCCGCACGACAATTCGGCGGTCGACGGCTATGCCGTGCGCTTTGCCGAACTCGACCGGGACGGCGAGACCTGCCTGCCGGTGATCGGCCGGATCGCCGCCGGCGACTCGCCCGCACTCCCCGACCCGGACGCAAGCGGCGCCGTGCGCATCTTCACCGGCGCCGCCATGCCGGCCGGCTTCGATACCGTGATGATGCAGGAAGACTGCCGCGCGGAAGACGGCGCCGTGCGCATCGCGCCGGGCATCGGGCAGGGCGCGAACCGGCGATTCGCCGGCGAGGATGTCGAGGCCGGCGCGGTCATCCTGCGCGCCGGGCAGCGATTGCGCCCACAGGATCTGGGCCTCGCCGCCTCGGTCGGACTGGCGGACCTGCCGGTGCGCACGCGCCTGCGCGTCGCCCTGTTCTCGACCGGCAACGAACTGCGCGAACCCGGCGCCTCCGCGGCACCGGGCGCGGTCTACGACGCCAACCGTTTCGCGCTCGCCGGATTGCTGGAGCAGCTCGGCTGCGCCGTCTCCGATCTCGGCATCCTGCCGGACGAGCGGGCGACGATTACCCGGGCGCTCGCAGCCGCCGGCGAATCGCACGATCTGGTGCTGACTTCCGGCGGCGTCAGCGTCGGCGAGGAGGACCATGTCCGCGCTGCCGTCGAAAGCCTCGGGCAGATCCATTTCTGGCGCCTCGCCATCAAGCCGGGCCGCCCGGTGGCGCTGGGCCAGATCGGCCGCACGCCCTTCGTCGGCCTGCCCGGCAACCCGGTTGCAGTCATGGTGACCTTCCTGCGCTTCGCCCGGCCAATGATCGACCGGCTCTCCGGCGCAAGCGTGCATGTGCCGAAGCCCTTCCCGGTGCGCGCCGGCTTCGACCATCGCAAGAAGGCCAACCGGCGGGAATGGGTGCGCGCGACGCTGGAGGCCGACGCCGGCGGCTGGACCGCGCACAAGCACGCGCAGCAGGGCGCCGGCGTATTGTCCTCGATGACCGCGGCGAGCGGTCTGGTCGAATTGCCGGAGAACGCGACCGATATAAAGGCCGGCATGACGGTGGATTTCCTGCCCTTCAGCGAACTCGGCGCGTAACGGGGGACGTGACGCGATGGACGTGCTCTATTTCGCTTGGCTGCGCCAGAAGGTCGGTTCCGGCCGGGAAGCGGTGACGCCGCCGCCCGAGGTCGCCACCGTCGGCGCGCTGATCGACTGGCTGAAATTGCAGAGCCCCGGCCACGCCGAGGCCCTGGCGAACGCCCGCATCGTCCGCGCCGCGGTCAACCAAGAGTTCGCCACCCTCGACACCGCCGTCAAGCCGGGCGACGAGGTCGCCTTCTTCCCGCCCGTCACTGGCGGCTGACGCGGAAGAGGCATTCGGTGGCGGCTCGCGGCCAGGCCGGTTCGACGCGGCGCGCCAGGCTGGACCGCCCCAGGCTGGACAGGCCCAGGTTGAATCGGGACGCCTGGATCGGGGGCGCCCTCAAGCTCTTGGCCGAGAGCGGCGTGAACACCGTGAAGATCGAGCCGCTGGCCCGCCGCCTGGGCGTCACCAAGGGCAGCTTCTACTGGCATTTCAGAGACCGTCCGGCGCTGCTCGCGGCCATCCTTTCGCGGTGGGAAGAAAAGCAGACGGATCTCCTGATCCGCATCGCCGATCATCCGGGCGCCTCGCCGGACGAACGATTGCGGCTGTTGCTTGAGATGACGGTGGGCGCCTTCGCCGACAGCGCGTTCCGCAGCGCTGAAATCGCCATTCGCAACTGGTCGCGCAACGACCCCGAAGCCCAGATGGCCGTGCGGGCGGTCGATGCCCGCCGCTCGGTCTATATCGAGAACTTCTTCGCCGCGCTTGGCTTTGCCGAGCCGGAAGCCAGGGCGCGCGCCGACCTGTTCCAGGGCCTGCTGCTCGGCGAAGCGCTGCTGGTGCGCGACGAGACCGCAGAAGAACGCGCCGCCCGCACCGCGCGCAGCGTCAACCTGCTGGCCGGACAAGGACCGAAATGACCGTTCGGGCGGCTATTCGGCCGCCGCCTCATAGGCCTCCAGCGGCGGGCAGGCGCACACGATGTTGCGGTCGCCGTAGACATTGTCGATGCGCGAGACCGGCGGCCAGTATTTCCCGGCCCTGAGCGCCGGATCCGGAAAGGCGGCGAGATCGCGCGGATAGGGATGCGGCCAGTCCGCCACCGTCAGATCCTCCGCCGTGTGGGGGGCGTTGGCGAGCGGGTTGTCTTCGACCGGCCAGTCGCCGGCCTCGATCCGGGCAATCTCCTGCCGAATGGCGATCATGGCGCCGCAGAAGCGGTCGATCTCGGCGCGGGATTCGCTTTCCGTCGGCTCGATCATCAGTGTGCCGGCGACCGGGAACGACATGGTCGGCGCATGGAAGCCGTAGTCGATCAGCCGCTTGGCGACATCCTCGACCGACGCGAAATCCTTGAGCGGCCGGAGATCGATGATGCACTCATGCGCCACCCGGCCCTTGCTTCCGGTGTAGAGCACCGGGAAATGGCCGTTGAGGCGCGAAGCGATATAGTTGGCGTTGAGGATCGCCACCTCGGTCGCGCGCTTCAGCCCGGCGGCACCCATCATGTAGATATAGGCCCAGCTGATCGGCAGGATGCCGGCGCTGCCCCAGGGCGCCGCCGAGACCGGCCCGATCGCCCGCTCCCCGCCGCATTCCGGATGGACGGGATGGCCGGGCAGGAAGGGCGCGAGATGGGCCTTGACGGTGATCGGCCCGATGCCCGGCCCGCCGCCGCCATGGGGAATGCAGAAAGTCTTGTGCAGGTTCATATGGGCGACATCGGGGCCGAAGGCGCCGGGCTGCGCGATGCCGAGCAAAGCGTTCAGGTTGGCGCCGTCCATGTAGACCTGGCCACCGTTGGCATGGACGATCTCGCAAATCTCGACGATCCCGGCCTCGAACACGCCGTGGGTCGAGGGATAAGTCACCATCAGGGCGGCGAGCCGGTCCCGGTGCAATTCCGCCTTGGCGCGCAGGTCCGCGATATCGATGTTGCCGTCGGCGTCGCAGCCGACGACGACGACCGACAGGCCGGCCAGAACGGCGCTCGCCGGGTTGGTGCCGTGGGCGGAACTGGGGATCAAACAGATGTCCCGCGCCGTGTTGCTGCGACTCTCATGCCAGGCGCGGATGACAAGAAGCCCGGCGAGTTCGCCCTGGGATCCGGCGTTGGGCTGCAGCGAGACGGCGGCGAAGCCGGTCGCCGCGCACAGCATGTCTTCCAGTTCCGCGATCAGCTCCAGCGTCCCCTCGGCCTGGTCCAACGGCGCAAAGGGATGCAGGCCGGCGAATTCGGGCCACGATACCGGCTCCATCTCCGCCGCCGCGTTCAGCTTCATGGTGCAGGAGCCGAGCGGAATCATGGCGTCGGTGAGCGACAGATCCTTCGCGGCCAGCCGGTGCAGATAGCGCATCATCTCGGTTTCCGAGCGGTAACGGTGGAACACCGGATGGGTCATGAAGGCGGACCGGCGGGCCAGCGCCGCCGGCAGCCGGTCGGGGGCGCTGTCGAGCGCGGCTTCGATCCGCTCTTCCGCCGCGGCGCCGGTCATTACTTCGGAAAGGACATACAGTTCCCCGGCGTCGCAGGATTCGTCGAACGAAACGCCGAACCTGTCCTCGTCGATAAAGCGCAGGTTGAGACCGAATTCCATCGCAGCGCCGACGATTTCCCCGGCGCGGCCGGGCGCTTTCACCGTGACCGTGTCGAAAAAGGAGCCGCTCTCGATTTCATGCCCGGCCCCTGTAACGATTTCGGCGAAGGCGCCGGCGAGCCGGTGAACGCGCCGGGCGATCTTCTGCAGTCCGTCCGGCCCGTGCCAGACGCCGTAGAAGCCGGCCATATTGGCGAGCAGCACCTGGGCGGTGCAGATATTGCTGGTCGCCTTCTCGCGGCGGATATGCTGTTCGCGGGTCTGCAGGGCGAGGCGCAGGCCCTGCCGGCCCTTGGCGTCGACGGAAACGCCGACCAGCCGCCCCGGCATCTGCCGCTTGAACCGGTCGCGGGTCGCGAAGAAGGCGGCGTGCGGCCCGCCGAAGCCCATCGGCACGCCGAAACGCTGGGCGCTGCCGACGACGATATCGGCGCCCCATTCGCCCGGCGGCACGAGCACGGTCAACGCCAGCAGGTCCGTCGCGACCGTCGCCAGCCCGCCGCCGGCCCGGATGGCCCTCACACAGGCCCGCCAGTCGTCGATCCGGCCACAGGTGTCGGGATACTGGATCAACATGCCGAAGGCGCCGAACGCTTTCCGGGCGGTGACCTCGCCGATGTCGAGGTCGATCCCCAGCGGCCCGGCGCGGGTTTGCAGCACCGCGATCGTCTGTGGATGGCAGCGGTCGGAAACCAGGAAGCGGTTGCTTTTGGACTTGCCCGCCTTGCGCGCGAGCAGCATCGCTTCGGACGCCGCCGTCGCCTCGTCGAGCAGGGAGGCGTTGGCGACCTCCATCCCGGTGAGGTCGGCCACCATGGTCTGGAAGTTGAGCAGCGCCTCCAGCCGGCCCTGGGAAATCTCCGGCTGATAGGGCGTGTAGGCGGTGTACCAGGCCGGATCCTCCAGGACGTTGCGGCGGATGACAGGCGGCACGATCGTGCCGTGATAGCCCATGCCGATCAACGATCCCGCCACCTGGTTCCGGCTGCCCAGTTCCGAAATCCGCAGCAGGGCTTCGGCTTCGGTCGCCGGTTCGCCGAGCGGCAGGGGCGCCGTATCCCGGATGACATCGGGTACGGCCTCTTCGATCAGCGTATCCAGCGTGTCCGCCCCGACGGTTTGCAGCATGGCTGCAATGTCCTCCGGGCCAGGGCCGATATGACGGCCGATGAAGGAGTCGCGGTCCTGAAGCTCGGCAAAGCTGGCGGCGGTCATGGCGGCAACTTCCTTGTTACGGCGCCGGCGCGAAGCGGCGGGCCTGCGTCTAGCTCTGGCTGTCCACGAAGGCGGCGTAGGCGGCGGCGTCCATCAGGTCTTCGAGCTCGGCGGCGTCGGCCAGCCCCAGCCTGACGAACCAGCCATCGCCTTCGGCATCCTCGTTGACCGCGGCGGGATTGTCTTCCAGCGCCTCGTTCACGGCGACAACCTCGCCGCCGACCGGGGCATAGACCTCGCTCGCCGCCTTGACGGATTCGACCACCGCCATGTCGTCGCCCTTGATGACGGTCCGGCCGATCTCCGGCAGTTCGACGAACACGACATCGCCCAGTTGTTCCTGGGCGAAGTCGGTAATGCCGACCGTGCCGGTATCGCCGTCGACCTCAATCCATTCATGGTCTTCCGAATAGTAGGTGGTGGGCATGGATTGCGTCCTCTGCTGGTCACGGCCCGGGCGGGCGGAGAAACGCCGGCGCCTGCCGTATTGCTGCCGTTTTCCTGGCCGTCATCGCCTGTATCCCGGCGCAATGAAGGGGAGGCACGCCACCGTCGCCGGCAGCGGCTTGCCGCGGACCATGAGGGTGACGGACGCGCCCGGCCTGGCGTGGCCGGCGGCGACATAGCCCATGGCGATCGGGCCGCCGACGGTGGGGCCGAAGCCGCCGCTGGTCACCCGGCCGATGGGCGCGCCGTCCACATTCCGGATCTCCGCGCCTTCCCGCGCCGGCGCCCGGCCCTCCGGCCTCAGGCCGACTCGGCGGCGGCCCGGCCCGTCGCGCAATTGCGCGAGGATCGTTTCAGCACCGGGAAAGCCGCCTTCGGCGCGCCGGCGTTTGCCGATCGACCAGGCAAGGCTGGCCTCGACCGGCGTGGTGCCGGTGTCGATATCGTGACCGTAGAGGCAAAAGCCGGCTTCCAGGCGCAGCGAATCGCGCGCGCCGAGGCCGGCAAACTCAACGCGGTCGTAAGCGAGCAGCGCTTCCGCCAGTGCCGCGGCGTGGCTTTGCGGCAGCGAGATTTCGAAGCCGTCCTCGCCGGTATAGCCGCTGCGCGAGATCCACAGCGGGGCGCCGTGCCAGTCGAAAGCGGCGGCCTGCAGGAAGGCGAGGCCGTCGGCGCCGGGGATCGCGGCATTGAGCACGGCGCCGGCCTGCGGTCCCTGCAGCGCCAGCAGGGCCGCGCCGGCATCTTCCTCGAGGGTGCAGTCCCAGGCCGCCAGCGCCGCGCCGATATAGGCGAAGTCGTCTGCCTTGCAGGCGGCGTTGACAACGATCGCCAGGGTATCCCCGGACAGCCGCGTGACCATCAGGTCATCGCGGATGCCGCCATTGTCGTCGGTCAATTGGGTATAGCGCATCCGGCCGATGCCGAGCCCGGCGATATCGCCGGGAACCAGGCTTTCGAACGCCTCGGCCGCCCGGGCGCCGCTGATCCAGGCCTGGCCCATATGAGAGACATCGAACAGGGCGGCGGCGCGGCGGGCCTGCTCATGCTCGGCGATAATGCCGCGATACTGGACGGGCAGCGCATAGCCGGCGAAATCGACCATCCGCCCGCCCTGCGCGATATGTAGGTCGTAAAGCGGCGTGCGGCGGGCCGCTGTTTCCGTCTTCTTGTCGGTTTCCATCGGGAAAGCCCCGGCCGGAACGCGCGAGCGGGCTTCAATGTGTCTCGCCGGCCGGACATCGGCCAGACACGCCCCCTCTGTCCGGTAACCTGAGAGTTTCAACCGGAGCGGCTTCCCGATTCGGGTTGCCACCGGTCTTTCCCCTTCGGTGAGGCGGCGCAAGGCTCGCGCGCAACCGCCTGCTTTCCAGAGTCGCCTCCGCCTGCGGTCCTGGGTGCCTGAGAGATTCCGGGGCGGTTGCTCCTTCGGCGCCGGACATACGCTAATGCGTACGCCCGCTCTCTCCCACAGGCTTCAGAGGCTGTGTCGGAAAGGTAGCGGATGCTGGCGGTGTGTCAAGCCGCCGGGACGGCAGCGCGCCGGATCGTAGAATCCTAATATGCGCCGCCAAGAGGCCCGCTACAGCCCGTTATGGCTGCCGTCGCAGAACGGGCTGTTCCCGGTCTGCTTGCACTGGCACAGCCAGGCTTCTTCGGTCTCTTCCTGCTTGAACACCAGCGGCTTCATGTCGGTCGCCTTGTGGGCGCCGTCGCAGAAGGGCTGGGTCTGGCTGAGCCCGCAGGCGCACCAGGCATAGTTCTTGCCCGCTTCCAGGGTCACGCCCTTCGGCTCCAATGCCGCAATCTGTCCGGCCATATTCTCGCCCCCGCTCGCCGGCCTGTCCGGCCGGCCCGTTTCCCACCGGCGGCACCGTAGCCAAGCGGGCCGCGCCCGGCAAGCGGCGCCGCGCATTCCGGTCGGCCGCGCC
Organism: Alphaproteobacteria bacterium; assembly: GCA_965249845.1. Taxonomy (GTDB): domain Bacteria; phylum Pseudomonadota; class Alphaproteobacteria; order Bin65; family Bin65; genus Bin65. Next base: position 1,150,092 of record CBDFNA010000003.1, on the reverse strand, counting down.
TGACTCCTCTGTTCGGAACGCGAGTCCGGGTCTCCGCGAACTGTCCGGCGGTTCGTCCGGAGCGCTCCGGACGCGGGAGTGTCGTTCCTGTATAAACCTGGTACAATGTACACCGAAATGAACACGATGGACCGACAAATGACCGAGAAACATTCGATTGCAGAGGCACGCCGCAACCTGCCGAAGCTGATCCGCGACGCGGAGTGCGGCAAGACGGTGGAACTGACCCGGCGCGGCGAACCGGTAGCGGTGCTGGTCGGTCGCCGGACGTTCGAGCGGCTTGCCGCGGGCCGGCGCGGATTCGCCGATGCGTATCGGGACTTCGCTGCAGTTGTCGATCTCTCCACGCTCGCGCTCGACCCGGACGAGGTATTCGGAAACACAAGGGAAAAGCGGCCTGGGCGTGACGTCCGGTTGTAAGCTGTGCGATATCTGCTCGACACGAATACGGTCTCGGAACCGCTGCGTCCGAGACCCGCCGCCAGCGTCATGCGGCGGCTGCGGGAGCATGGCGGCGAAGCGGCCATTCCGGCGCCGGTCTGGCACGAATTGCGCTTCGGTTGCGCCCGGCTTCAGCCTTCGCCGCGCCGGGAGGCGATAGAACGCTATATCGAAACCGTTGTTCTGGTGAGTTTTCCGGTGCTCGACTACAACAGGGATGCTGCGGACTGGCATGCGCGGGAACGCGCGCGGCTGAGCGCCATCGGCAGGACGCCGCCGTTCGTCGACGGACAGATTGCGGCGATCGCCTATGTGAACGACCTGATACTGATTACACTGAATACCGGCGATTTCGAGAATTTCGAAGGGTTGAGGGTGCAGAGTTGGGCATGAGCGGATCGAGTGGCGCGAGAGAAGGCGCCATCGAGAATACGGCGGGGACAGGGCAGGCGGCGCGACCTGCGATCCGGGAAGCGGCGGCCCGGCCGCGGCGCGCCAGCGATTGGGCGTAAGCAGCGGTTATGGCGGTCTATACCCAGGTGGCGGACGACGAACTGGCGGCGTTTCTCGGCGCCTACGATATCGGCACGCTCGTCTCCTACAAGGGGATCGCGGAGGGTGTCGAGAATTCCAACTATTTCCTCCAGACCGAACGCGGCAGCTTTATCCTGACGCTCTACGAAAAGCGCGTCGATCCTGCCGATCTGCCCTTCTTCCTCGGCCTGATGGATCATCTGGCGGCGCAGGGCATCGTCTGCCCGACGCCGATCCACGCGCGCGGCGGCAACGCCCTGCGCACGCTCGCCGGCCGCCCGGCCGCGATCGTCTCCTACTTGAAAGGGGTCTCGCCGCGCCGGGTCGATATCCGGCACTGCGCGCCGCTCGGCAGGGCGCTGGCGGAAATGCATCTGGCGGCGGCGGCGTTCGGCGCGGAGCGGCCGAACGCGCTCGACCTCGCGGGCTGGCGGCCGCTGTTCGACCGCTGCGGCCCGCGCGCCCACGAGGTGCAGAACGGCCTGGCCGGCGAGATCGAGCTGGAGCTGGAGTTCCTCGAAGAGAACTGGCCGTCCGGCCTGCCGACCGGCGTCATCCATGCCGACCTGTTTCCCGACAACGTTTTCTTTCTGGACGACCGGGTCTCGGGCGTGATCGATTTCTATTTCGCCTGCAACGATTTCTTCGCCTACGACCTGGCGATCTGCATTAACGCCTGGTGCTTCGAGAAGGACGGCAGCTTCAATGTCACCAAGGCGCGGCACATTCTGAACGCCTACCGCTCGGTCCGCCCGTTCTCGGCGGCGGAACTGGCGGCGATTCCGGTGTTGCTGCGCGGCGGCGCCCTGCGCTTCCTGCTGACCCGGCTGCACGACTGGCTGCACCATCCGGAAGGCGCGATGGTCACGCCGCACAACCCGCTCGAATACCACCGCAAGCTGCGCTTCCATCAGGGCGTCAAGCGGCCCGGCGAGCTGGGGCTGGACTGAAACGGATCAAGCGAACAGGGGCGCTATGACGATGGCCGGAGAATCGACCGGAGACGGGTCCGACACACCGCTCGTCCTGTACACGGACGGCGCGTGCAGCGGCAATCCGGGCCCGGGCGGCTGGGGCGTGCTGATCCGGCGCGGCGCGGCCGAGGAAACCCGCTGCGGCGGGGCGCCGGAGACCACCAACAACCGCATGGAACTGCAGGCCGCCATCGAGGCGCTGAAAAACGTGCCGGACGGCGGGGCCGCGACCCTCCATACCGACAGCAGCTACGTCAAGGACGGCATCACGCGCTGGATCGCCGGGTGGAAGGCGGGCGGCTGGCTGACCGCGGCGCGCAAGCCGGTCAAGAACCGCGACCTGTGGCAGGTACTGGACGATCTCCGCAACGGCCGGCGCATCGAGTGGCGCTGGGTGAAGGGCCATGCCGGCAACCGAGGCAACGAGCGCGCCGACGAGCTGGCCCGGCAGGGCATGGCGCCCTTCCTGCCGGAGGACGCGCGGCCGGCGCCGCTACGCAATCCGCCGGCCGGCCGGCAGCGCGTCATTCCCATGCTCAACTATGCCGATGCGCCGGCGGCCATCGACTTTCTGGTCCGGGCCTTCGGCTTCCGGGAGCGTCAGGTGTTCGCCATGAAGGACGGCCGGATCGGCCATGCCGAACTGGCGCTGGGCGACAATGTCGTGATGCTGGCCAGCGTGTTCCCGGAGATGGACCAGACCACGCCCGCCGAAGCCGTAAAATCGGGTGGCGGCCGGTACAGCCAGGTCTTCTGCTATGTCGCCAATGTCGATGCGCACCACGCGCAGGCGCAGGCCGCCGGCGCCCGCATCGCCGCCGAACCGGCCGACCAGTTCTACGGCGAGCGCCACTACCGCGCCGAAGACCCGGAAGGCCATCGCTGGATCTTCGGCCAGCCGGTCCGCGAGGTGCCGGAAGCGGAAATCCGCGCGATGATGGAAGGGATGTAGCGGCGCGCCGGGCGGCGGGCCGAAGGCACAGCATCGGAAGGGAGAGACGATGCCGGAACTTCAGAGCGCGTTCGGGCTGGTAGTGCTGCTCGTTCTGGCCTGGGCGGTCGGCGAGGAGCGGCGGCGCGGCGCGTGGCGGATCGCGCTGGCCGGCGTCGGCCTGCAGTTCGCGCTCGCGCTCATCCTGCTCAAGGTGCCGCCGATCGCCGATGTCGTGGCCTCGCTCGGCCATGTCGTGACCGCCATGGAACAGGCGACCCGCGAGGGCACCAGCCTAGTCTTCGGCTATCTCGGCGGCGGCGCGCTGCCCTTTGCCGAATCCCGCCCCGGCGCGGCTTTCGTCTTCGCCTTCCAGGCCCTGCCCATCGTGATCGTGACGAGCGCGCTGACCGCGCTGCTGACCCACTGGCGCATCCTGCCCTGGATCGTGAAGGCGATCGGCGTCGTGCTGGAGCGCGGCTTCCGCATCGGCGGGGCGCTCGGCCTGGCGAGCGCGGCCAACATCTTCGTCGGTATGGTCGAGGCGCCGCTCTTCGTCCGGCCCTATCTCAAGGATTTCAGCCGCAGCGAACTGTTCGTCCTGATGACCGTCGGCATGGCGACGATCGCCGGCACCGTCTTCGTGCTCTATGCCGGCATCCTGGCGCCGGTGCTGCCCAACGCCGCCGGCCAGCTTCTGGTCGCCTCGGTGATCAGCGCGCCGGCCGCCATCGCCATCGCCCTGCTGATGGTGCCGGCCAAAGGGCCGCCGCCGGTGAGCGGCCGCCTGCCGCCGCGCGAGACCTCGAGCGCGATGGAGGCGCTGGTCGTCGGCACGCGCCAGGGCCTCAACATGCTGTTCTTCATCGTCGCCATGCTGATCGCGCTGGTCGCGCTGGTCCATCTGGTGAACGGGATGCTCGATCTGCTGCCGAATATCGCGGGCGAGGCGATCACGCTGCAGCGGATACTGGCTCTGATCATGACGCCGGTCTGCTGGCTGATGGGGATACCGTGGCCGGAATGCTGGCAGGCCGGCCAGCTCATGGCGACCAAGATCGTGCTCAACGAGCTGGTCTCCTACCTCGATCTGGCGCGGCTGCCCGAGGGCACGCTGGGCGAGCGCAGCCGCCTGATCCTGGTCTACGCCATGTGCGGCTTCGCCAATTTCGGCGGGCTCGGGATCATGGTCGGCGGCCTGACCGTGCTGATGCCGGAACGGCGCACCGAAATCCTCGCGCTGGCCTGGAAAAGCCTCGCCGCCGGCGTGCTGGCGACCTGTTGCACCGGCTGCGTGATCGGCATTCTGGGTTAGGGGAGCCCGGGGCGAAAGGCCGACACTCCGTTTCGGCCGTCACGCAGTGGCCGAACGGCCGGACGCGCGCCGTTTTCTGGCGCATTGAAGTCGAATCGGGTATGGTTTTTCGGGACTTGTCCGGTGTGTGAGGTAGCGCTCGGCACCGCCGGGAAGGAATCGCCCGGCTTTGTGGGTCCGACATCGCTCCACCGCCGATGATAACCGGGCCGCAGAACCCCTCGCTTGGAGACGTTCCTATGGAATGGCGCGAATATATCGACAGCGATCCGTCGGTGCTGGTTGGAAAGCCGGTGGTCCGCGGTACGCGACTGTCGGTAGAGTTTCTGCTCGGTTTGTTTGCAGAAGGGTGGACCGAAGAAGCGGTTCTGGAAAGCTATCCCCAGGTTTCGCAGGAGGCCTTGCGGGCAGTGTTCGCCTTTGCACAGGAATGCGCGCGGGACGAACAGGTTTTTACCGTTAGCGACCGGGCGGCGGGTTGAAGCTTCTCGCCAACGAGAACATACCGCTGCCGAGCGTGCGGGCTTTGCGGCGTGCCGGACACGATATCGATTCGATATCCGAACGATCTCCCGGAATTTCGGACGAAGAGGTCGTTCGGATCGCGCGGGCCGAAGACCGGCTCATCGTTACCTTCGATCGCGACTATGGAGAATTGGTGTTCCGCCGCGGGCTGCCGGTTCCCGCAGGCATCCTGTATCTGCGATTCTTCCCGAGCGTGCCGGAAGAGGTGGCGGCATATGTATTGCGGTTGATCGAAAATGGCATCGCTCTCGAAGGGCGCTTCACGACAGCGGATCGTGGCGGAGTCCGGCAGGTAATTCTCCGCCGCGTCGGGGGAATCGCTTCGGATTGAGTGCCGGCTTGCAGCCAAGAGCAACGACGCCTCCGGTCAGCGGGCCGGTGTCGGTTGCCAGCCGAGCGCCAATAGTGCGAAGCTGCCGGCGGATAAGTTGTACTTGGGAGGACTGCAATGAACCGTTTCTACACTCTGTGCGCCGCCGCGCTCGCCGCCGCTGCTTTCGGACCTGGCGCGGCCCAGGCCGAGAAGATGACCTATCTGTTCCCGGCGCCGCCGATCCTGCCGTCGTTCGGGCCGCTGCAGCTTGCGAAGTATCGGGGCTATTTCAAGGCCGCCGGGCTTGAGGTCGCCTTCGCCAAGGCCAAGGGCGGCGTCGATGTCGCCAAGCAGGTCGGCGTCGGCAACGCCGAACTCGGCGGCGGCCTGGCGGACGGGCCGATCATCGTCCGCGCCCAGGGCATCCCGGTGCGCTCGGTCGCGGTCTTCGGCGGCCGCGGCTTCATGCAGCTGGTGGTGCGCGAGGATTCCGGCGTCAAGACACCGGCCGATCTGAAAGGCAAGAATGTCGCCGTCATGTCCTATCAGGACACGACCTACTATGCCCTGCGCGGCATGCTGGCGGCGGGCGGCCTGAAGGTGAAGGATATCAACGCCATGGCGGTCGGCCCGCGCGGCGTGCCCGGGATGGTGATCCAGGGCAAGGCGGTCGGCTGCGCCTGCGTGCCGGACTGGATCCCGCCGATCCTCGCCGCGAAGGTCAAGATCCGGATCATCAAGTCGGAAGACTATTTCCCGCACATGGCCCAGGCCGTGCTGGCGTCGGACAAGCTGATCACGGCGAACCCGGCGCTGATCAAGAAATTCGTCAGCGCGGCGCTAAAGGGCATGAAGGATATCATGGCCGACCCGGCCGGCACGGCGAACGATTTCGCCAAGGCCGTACCGCTGTGGAAGGGCAAGGAAGGCTACGTCAAGGCGGTGTTCGCCTACTTCGGGCAGCTCGTCTATCCGGGCCAGAAGGTGCTCGGCGAAATCGACGAAAAGCGCCTGGCCAGCCTGCAGGACTTCTATGTCAAGCAGGGCATCGTGCGCAAAAGGGTGCCGGTGAAGGATCTCTACACGAACCAGTTCGTCGGCGGGAAATAGCGCGTTAGAGCGAATCCGTCCTTGACGGAATCGCGACAGGCCGCGACTGCGGCCCGCCGCTCCTGCGGCGCCCCAGCGGAGGCGCCGGCCGGAGGCCGGCTGCCGTGAGCAAAAAAATGGCTGGAGCGGTTCCGTGTAAAACGGAAACGCTCCAGCGCCGTAGCCGGCAGCACGCCGGCAACCGGATTTCGGGGGCGGTCCGCATGGGACCGCCCTTCTTCTTTCCGCCGGTTCACAGCAATTCGGACATGATCCACAGCCAGAGCGGCAGGGTGACGATGCTGACCACGGTCTGCGCGGCGATCATGGCGGCGGTTGTCTTGGCGTCCCCGCGCAACTGCCGGGCGAAGGCGTAGGTCGAGACCGAACAGGGCACCGCTGCGTGGATCAGCAGGGCGGTGGCGTAGGTGCCTTCGATCTCCAGGCTGTTCAGGCCGACCAGGACGAAGGCCGGCAACAGCAGCAGTTTGACGCCCATTGAAGCCAGCACGGCGCGCCCGCTGCCGGCGGTGGCGTCGAAGGCGAGGCCGGCGCCGACCGCCAGCAGCCCCAGCGGCAGGGCAGCCCGGCCGAGGACCTGCAGAATGCCGTCCGCCGGACCGGGAATCCCGGTATCGGCAACATTGATCGCCAGGCCCAGGGCCACCGCGATCAGGATCGGGTTGAGCAGGATCTGGCGGACGATGAGCCCCAGGGCGTTCGGCGCCGCCCCTTTTCCGCTGCCCGTCCTTACGAGGGCGATCACGCTGATCAGGTTGGTAAGCGGCACGAAGGCGATCAGAGACAATGCAAAGGCGGACAGGCCGACATCGTCGAACAGGGCGACGACGATCGCCAGGACCGGATAGTTGTTGCCGCGCAGGCTGCATTGCACCAATGCGCCGTACGCGCCGGGCTTCGGGGCGACGATGCGGCGAAGCCCGTGCATCAGCACGACGGCTGCCAGCACTCCCGCGGCCACTGCCAGGATCGCGTCGCCGACGGGCAGTTCATCGAGATTCGCGCCCGCCAGCCCGTTCACCAGCAGGCAGGGCAGCAGGATGAAATAGGTCAGCCGGTCGAGGCCGGACCAGAAGGCTTCGGGGGCAAAGTCCGCCTTGCGCAGGCACCAGCCCAGGAAGATCAGGGCGACGACGGGGGCGATTGCAGCGAATGTGTCGGACAAGGGGGGCTCCGCCGTCGCGTTCTCAGGCCGGGTCCAGCGGCAGCCGGGCCTTGAGAGCGTCCAGCGCGCCCTGCAGAATCCAGGCCGCGGCCGTTTTGTCGACGACCTCGGCGCGGCGCTTGCGGGTCATATCCGCTTCGCCGATCAGGAAGCGCTCGACCGCCGCGGTCGACAGCCGCTCGTCCCAGAAGGCGTAGGGCAGCGCGATCCTGGCGTCCAGATTGCGCGCGAACTGACGGACCGACTGGCAGCGCGGCCCCTCGCTGCCGTCCATGTTGACCGGCAGGCCGTAGATCAGGGCTGACGCGCCGCGCTCGGCGATCCGTGCGGCGATTGCCGCGGCATCGGCGCCGAACTTCTTGCGGTGCACGGTAACCAGCGGCGAGGCGATGGTGCGCGTTCGGTCGGAAATGGCGAGCCCGACGGTTCTGGTGCCGACATCGAGGCCCATCGCCGGCCCATCGGGCGGCAGAATTTCCGGCAGGGCGTGCAGGTCGGCTTCCGGCATCGGGCGGTCGGACGGTGGCAGGGTACGGCGAACCGGACTTTAGCCCGGATTTCTCACCACTGTCATGGTCTGCGAGGCGCTGTCCGGCCGGCGGGTTTAGCGCCTGTCTCCGGCCGGTTTTCGAATTGTCGGGTGCGCTTCAGTCGGCTGCCGTCTTCCGCGCCGCGTCCACAGTAAGGCGTAGATTATCCATCAGGACGCCCCATTTGAAGCGGCCCAACGCCTCGACCATGCCGGACTGGGCCCGTTTCCACAATGGCAGCGCGGCGTCCAGCGCGTCCACGCCTTTGCCGGTTGCGCTCACCATGCGGGCGCGCCGGTCATCGCCCGGCGCCACCTTGACCAGGCCGGCGCGCTCCAGCGGCTGGAGATTGCGGGTCAGGGTCGTGCGGTCCATGACCAGTTCGTCGGCGAGTCGGCTCATCGGGATGGGGCCCATGGCGGCGGCTGCCGCCAGCACAGGCAGTTGGGTAATCTTGAGGCCGATCGGCTCCAGCGCCTGTTCGTAATGCTGGGTGACGACCCGCGTCGCCTGGCGCAGATTCTGACAGGTGCAACTGGACAGCAGATCCAGCGCTGTCCGGTCAAGGGATCCGTCCGGCATGTCGGCTTCCTCCGGGCTTTGTTTTTGCAGTGCAGCAGATTTATGTTGCATCGCGATATATACAATTGAAGGACGTGCGGCAAATGGTTTGGCGTGTCCACCCGGCAGGCAGGAAAAAGCCGGTTCCGCGCTTGCCCGAACCGGCTCGTCGTGCGCAACGGGACGGCCGGGCCTGTGCCTGCGCGCGGGCCCGGTCGCTCTACCGGCGGCCCGGACCTCAGGCCATTGTCTTGATACGGGCGTTCAGGCGGCTGATGCGCCGCGATGCGGTATTGCGGTGGAGGATGCCCTTGGTCACGCCGCGCATGATTTCGGGCTGGGCGGATTTCAGGGCGTCGCGCGCGGCGTCCTGGTCGCCGGCGGCGATCGCCAGCTCCACCTTCTTAAAGAAACCGCGCACCCGGCTGCGCCGGGCGGTGTTGCTCTGCGCCTTCGCGTCGTTACGGCGGATGCGCTTCTTGGCCGATATGTGATGGGCCATCTTGTCTCTTCGTTCCGGTCAGGTTCAACGTCAACGCAAATCGCGCGCCAAAGCGGCGCGCAGGATGGCCGGTAATAAAGGGCAAGGCTGCAAAAGGTCAAGGGCGCTCGCGCCGCTCCCTATGGCCGCATTGCGCCTGTTCGGAACGGATCGCGGTTCCGGATTTCCGGGCCGGAATTTGCAAAATCAGGGCCGCTGGGATGCCCGCCTCGCCGACGATCGTTTCGGACGCGCCTTCGTATTGTCAAAAACAGTTATTTTTGAGAGACTTAGTCTTGACCTTGCCGCGTCGCTTTGGCACTCTCCCCACCGGTTGGGAACAGCGAGCAGGCGAAATTCGGGCAGGTTTGCAGCCGCTCCGCTGTTCCGCTATTGGAGGCGCCCGCACTTACCATGACGAAGTCGGAACTGATCGCACGGCTGGCCGAACGGCATCCGGATCTCAAGGCGAAAGTTTTCGAACGCATCGTGACAACGGTGTTCGACGAAATCTCCGATGCGCTGGAACGGGGCGACCGGGTGGAATTGCGCGGCTTCGGCGCCTTCTCGGTCAAGGACCGCGCGCCGCGCGTCGGGCGCAATCCCCGCACCGGCGCAACCGTCCATGTCGACCGGAAGCGCGTGCCCTATTTCAAGACCGGCAAGGAACTGCGCGAGCGGCTGAACCCCGACCAGGCGGAGTGATCCGGCGGGAGACCGGGTGCGCAACCTGAGGAGCGGAATTGCGCCGGCAGGCTGCCAGTCCCAAATCTCCGGTTGGCCGCCACCTTGCCCCGGCCCGGCAGGAGCACCGGTCTAGCAGGAGCACCGGCATGAAACTTATCGGTTGGATCGTTATCGGACTGGTCGGCGTCGCCTTCATCGCCTTCGCGACGCACAATTTCCACCCTGCCGAGGTGAATCTGTGGCCGGCGCCGCTGGAATTGTCGTTGCCGGTCTACGGGCTGGTATTCGGCGGTATCGTGCTCGGTTTTCTCGGCGGGGCGCTGGTCGCTTGGCTGGCCGGCGGCAAGGGCCGGCGCAAGACGCGCGAAATCCGGCGCACCGCCCGCAAGCTGGAACGTCAGGTCGAGGCGGGCGGCGGTGTGCCGGCCGTCCGGGCCGGCTGAAACCGCGACAGGCTGCTGCGCCGGCGCGCATAACTGTGAGGGGCCATGAGCTGGCTGGATAACATTCGACCGAAAATTCGCGCCCTGGTCGCGCGCGATATGCCGGAAAATCTGTGGGTCAAATGCGCCGCCTGCGATCAAATGATCTTTCATCGCGAGCTGGACGCCAACCTGAAGGTATGCCCGCACTGCGGCCACCATATGCGCATCGCCGCGCGCGAACGGCTGGCCGCCCTGTTCGACGAGGGCGCGTTTCAGGAAATCGAGCCGCCGAAGGCGGTGGCCGATCCGCTGAAATTCCGCGACCGCAAGCGCTATTCCGAACGGCTGCGCGACGCCCAGTCGGAGGCAGGCGCCCGGGACTCCGGCGGCGACGCCGCCATCGTCGCCCACGGCACGATGGGCGGGATCAAGGTCGTCATCGCCGCCTTCGATTTTTCCTTCATGGGCGGCTCGATGGGCATAGCGGTTGGCGAGGCCTTCGTCGCGGCGGCCCGCCTTGCGGTGCTGCAACAGGCGCCGCTGATCGCGATCCCGGCATCGGGCGGCGCGCGGATGCAGGAGGGCATCCTTTCCCTGATGCAGATGCCGCGCACCGTGATTGCAGTGCAGGAGGTGCGCGAAGCGCGCCTGCCCTTCATCTCGCTGATGACGGACCCGACGACCGGCGGCGTCTCAGCCTCTTTCGCCATGCTGGGCGATATCGCCATTGCCGAGCCGGGCGCGACCATCGGCTTTGCCGGCAAGCGCGTGATCGAGGACACGATCCGCGAGAAGCTGCCCGAAGGTTTCCAGAGCGCGGAATATCTTTACGAGCACGGCATGGTGGACATGGTCGTCCCGCGCCAGGAGATGCGGGAGACGCTGATCCGCACCCTGCGCCATCTGTTGCGGCCCAACCCGCCCGCCGATGTAGTGCCGCTGAAGCCGCCAAAGCGAATCGCTGCGAAGCTGGAAGAGGCGAAGACGTCGAGGGAACCGGTCGTGGCCGCGCCCATGGATGCTGCGCCGACCGGCGAGAAGCCCGATCCGCCTGCCGGGCCGGAGCCTGTAGAGCCGGTCGAACCCGCCAGGGACTGACCGCGCGCCTTGTCCGCCGCCCCTGTCGACCGGCTGCTGGAGCGTTTCACGGCCCTGCATCCGCGCGTCATCGACCTGTCGCTCGGCCGGATCGAGGCGCTGCTCGGCAAACTCGGCCGGCCGCAGGACCGGCTGCCCCCGGTCGTCCACGTCTCGGGCACGAACGGCAAGGGCTCGGTCCTCGCCTTCTGCCGCGCCGCCTTCGAAGCCGCCGGCCTGTCGGTCCACCAGTATGTCTCGCCGCATCTCGTGCGCTTCAACGAACGGATCGTCCTGAACGGCAGGGCGGTCGGCGATACGGCGCTGGTCGGGTTTCTGGAAGCGGTCGACAGCGCCAATGACGGCGCCCCGATCACCTTCTTCGAAATCACGACAGCGGCGGCCTTCAGGGCCTTTGCCGAGACCCCGGCGGATGTCCTGCTGCTCGAGACCGGCCTCGGCGGTCGGCTCGACGCGACCAATGTCGTCGAGCGGCCAGCGGCGACAGGCATCGTCTCGATCAGCCTGGACCATCAGGGCTATCTCGGCGACACGATCGCGGCGATCGCAGCCGAGAAAGCCGGTATTCTGAGGCGCGGCGTCCCGGCGGTTGTCGGCGACCTGCCGCCGGACGCCCTGAGCGTCGTCGAGCGCGCCGCGGCGGATGCGGGGTCTCCAACGCTGCGCTACGGCCCGGCGTGGCATTTCGAGGCCGTTGAGAGTTCTTCGGGCAGCCCGGCATGGTCCTATGGCGGCCCCGGCCGGCGCTGCAGTTTGCCCTTGCCGGCGCTGCCCGGCGCCCACCAGACCGCCAACGCCGCCTTCGCCGTCGCCCTGGCCGACGCCGCCGGCATCGCGCCACTGACCGAACGGCACTGGGAACAGGCCTTGCGGTCGGTCGCCTGGCCGGGCCGGCTCCAGCGCGTCGAAGGCGGTGCGCTCGCGGATCGGCTCAGGCCCGGCCAGCAGCTCTGGCTGGACGGCGCCCACAATCCGGCCGCCGCAAATGCACTCGCCAATTGGATCGAGGGGCAGGACCGTCCGGTTCATGCCGTTCTCGGCCTGCTCGAAACCAAGGATCCCACCGGCGTCCTGGAAGCGCTGGCGCCGGCCTGTGCTTCGCTCTCAGCCGTGCCGATTCCGGGTCACCGCTGCTTCCCGGCGGAGCGGCTGGCGGCGCAGGCGAAGGCCTTCGGCGCGCCGGAAGCGGTCGCCGCAAAAGACCTTGAGCACGCGCTCGACCTCACGGCAGCGCGCGCTGCCGAAGGCGACATTATCCTGATCTGCGGGTCGCTCTACCTGATCGGGCAGGCGCTGGCGCTGTCGGAGAGGTAGGTCCGCGTCAGCCGCCGTCGGCCAGCACGCTGTCCACCCATTCGTACAGCTTGCTCTTGGGCAGGGCGCCGACCTTGGTGGCCGCCAGCTCGCCGCCCTTGAACAGCATCAGGGTGGGAATACCGCGAACATTGTAGCGCTGCGGGATCGACGGATTCTCGTCGATGTTCAGCTTGGCGACCGTCAGCTGGCCGTCCTTGTCCGCGGCCATGTCTGCCAGCGCCGGCGCGATCTGCTTGCAGGGGCCGCACCACTCCGCCCAGAAATCCACCAGAACCGGCGTGGACGATTGCAGGACATCGGCGTCGAAAGACGCATCGGACACGTTGTTCAAGGCCATGCTTACCCCGTTTTCCCTGAGTGCCGGCGCTGCTGCGGCGCCGGTCCTGTGCTGCGGTGCAGACCCGGATCGGGGTCCGGGACCGGCTTACGATCTAGTAAGGCCCGACCGGCAAATCAAGCGGTCGCACCGCGCTCAGCGGCCCTCCGGCGCATAGGGATCGAGCAGCGAATCTTCCAGTTGCATCAGCCGCGGGGCCGCGGTCCAAAGCAGGAAACAGTCCACTCTGCGCGCCGGGTAGAGACGCCGCAGCAGGGCGCGATAGGCGGCCATCTGGCGCAGATAGACCGGCGGCGTGGCCGCGGCATCTTCCGGCGGCGGCCGGTTGGTCTTGTAGTCGACAACCGACACTGTCGTTTCGCCAATGGCGAGCCGGTCGATCTGGCCAGAAATCACTGCCTCGCCCACCACTCCGGTGACCGGCGCCTCGGCGATCGAACCGGGGCCGAACAGTGGCCCGGCCGCGGGCAGGTCGAGCACCGCGCAGGTTTCCGCCGCGATCCGGCGCTGCTCGTCTGCGGTCAGTCCGTGGCCGGGACGGGCGAGATACCGGGCCGCCGCCAAGGCGCGTTGCGCCGGCGGCAGGTCGGGAAAATGCTGCAGGAGCCGGTGGATCAGGGCGCCGCGCCGGAACCGGTCTGCGCCGGCGTCGAACGGGCCGAAAACCGCCGGTTCGTCCTCCGCCGGGCGCGACGGCGCGAGCGGCCGGGGCGGCTGAACTTCGGGCGGCGGCGGCGCGAGCAGCGCGGACAGCAATGCCGAATTGTCCGTCCGATCCCGCACCGGGATATCGGCTGCTGGCGACGGCATTCCCTCTGGCGCCACAAGGTTGCCATAGCGCAGGATCGGTTCGTCGAAGCCCTCCTGCTCGATTTCGGCGGTGCCGCCCAGCCGGCGCAGCCCGTCAGCGACCAGGTCGTGCCAGCAATTGTCGTCGATCTTGTTCTTTCCGCGGCTGCCGCAGACTATCAGCGCGTCTTCCGCCCGGGTCATGGCGACATAGAGCAGCCGGTTGTATTCCTGCCGCTGGGCATCGACCGCGGCGGCCTTGAAGCCGGCGGTCCGCGTATCCGCATCGGTGTCGGACGGCGCGATCAGCGGCAGGCCTTCAGGCGCGCCTTCCGGGCCGTCGCCGGCCGAAGCCGGCCACAACAGCTTGTCGGCCCGTTTCGGCACGCGCACCGTATCCGGCAGGAAAACGATGGGCGCCTGCAATCCCTTGGCGCCGTGGACGGTCATGATGCGCACCGCGTCCGGCACGCTCTCCATATCCCGCTTGGTCTGGACCTCGCGCCGGCGCAGCCAGTGCAGGAACGCCTGCAACGAGGGCGGATGGTCCTGCTGGTAGGCGAGGGCGAGGTTGAGCAGTTCCTCCAGCGGCTCAAGGGCGTCCGGGCCGAGCCGGCCCCAGAAGCGCTCGCGCCCGGTCGGCGCCATCGCGCCGGTCAAAATCGCCTTGAGGAGTTCGTAAGGCGGGGTGTAATCGACGATCGCCAAGAAACCGGCAAGCGTCTCGGCGGCTTTCCGCGACCTCGGATCTGTCGCGGCCTGCAAGCGAGACCACAGGCTGGCCGCGCCGCGGCCGTGGGCAAGGTCGAACAGGCGATCCTCGTCGAAGCCGAAGAGCGGGCCTTTCAGGACCGTCGCCAATGTCAGGTTATCGTCCGGCAGCAACAGGAAATCGGCGACCGCGAGCACGTCCATGACGGCCAGTTGCTCGATCAGCACCATGCGGTCGGCGCCGGCGACCTCGATGGCCGCGTCCTTCAGCGCGCGGATCAGGGCGTCGACCAGTTCGTTGCGCCGGCGCACCAGGATCATGATGTCGCCAGCGCGCGGCGCCCGTTGCAACGGGGGCTCGGCCGTGCGGTCCCAGACTAGGGCGGCCGATCCGTCGAGCCATGCGCGCACCTGCCGGGCGATCCGGCGTGCCAGTTCCTCGGTCGGCGAGGTGGCATCGCCGTCGATCTCCGGCGTCGTCCACGGTTCGGGCTCTGCCGAGTCTGCCGGGGCGATGACGGGCCACAGTTCGACAAGTCCGTCCTGACCCTGGCGCCAGGCGGTATGGGTCAGCGTCCCGTCTTTTTCCGCGATGCCGTCCCGCGCCGGGCCTTCGGCAAAGCTGCTGTCCACCGCATACAGTACCTGCTGGACAGAGCGGAACGACACATCGAGATCGACCGGCGACCATTCCTCGTTGGCCTCTTGCACCCGTTTGCCGAAGTCGTGCCGGACCCGGCCGAACACCACCGGGTCGGCGCCCTGGAAACTGAAGATCGACTGCTTGACGTCGCCCACGGCAAACACGGTGCGCGGCGGCCGGGGCAGGCCGTCCTCCGCCGGCGCGCGCTCGACGCCGGCGCCTGCGAAAAACTCGCGGGCGATGGCCTCGACCAGGCGCCATTGCTGCGGGCTGGTATCCTGGGCTTCGTCGACAAGGATGTGATCGATGCCGCCGTCCAGCTTGTAGAGCACCCATTCGGTCGCCGCCTTGCGGGTCAGCAGATCTTCGGCCTTCAGGATCAGGTCTTCGAAATCCAGTACCGCGCGGCGGGTCTTCGCCGATTCGTAGCCCTGGTGGACAGCCGCGCCGAGCCGGGCCAGGGCCGCGCTGCGCTCAACGGTGCGCAGGCATTTCTTGCGGTCGTATAGCGCGGCGAGCCGATCCGCTTCCCGGCCCATGATGTCCGGGATATCCGGCAGCCGGTCGATCGCCTTCCCGGTCGCCAACTGTTTGCGTATCTCGTGTTTGGCGGTGAGGAACGCATTGGCGTAGTCGTCGAGACCGGCCGGCCGCGCCAATTCCTCGGCTGCCAGCCATGCAGCAATCTGCCCCGCCTTCCCGACATCCGTCGCGCTGCCGCCTTCCAGCGCCTGCACCGCCTGCTTGAGTGCGTCGCGGTCGAACTGCCCTTCGGCGCAGCCTGCGGCGTCCAATGCGGCTTCGATCGTGCCGGTCTCGAAGCCGGCATCGCGATAAAGCTGCGCGACGGCCCCCGAGACCGCCGCCTCGTCCTTCAGAAGGTCGCGCAGCCGTCCGCGTTCTCCGAGGAATTCGCCAAGCAATTTGGTAAGATCGTCCGGCCCGCCAAGCGGGGTGAGCAGCGCCAGATCCCCGGCAAACCTCCCACGGCCCGGTGCAGCATCGGCCAGTACGCCGTCGCGCGCCCGGTCCAGCAGGGCGCGCTGATCGCCTTCCTCGATGACCTGGAAATGGGGCGGCACCCCGGCCTCCAGAGGAAAGCGTTTCAGCACGGCCTGGCAGAAGGCATGGATCGTCTGGATGCGCATGCCGCCCGGCACGTCCAGGCAGGTCGCGAACAGGGTGCGCGCGCGCCTTATCTCGTCCTTGTCCGGCGCCCGTCCAGTCACCTCGCGCAGGTCCTTGCGCAGGTCGGCATTGCCCATCAACGCCCATTCGCCGAGCCGCCGGGCGATCCGGTTGGTCATTTCCGCCGCCGCGGCCTTGGTGAAGGTGAGGCACAGGATGCGCGCCGGCGCAGCGCCGTTCAGCAATAGCCGCAACACGCGCCGGGTCAGCACATAGGTCTTGCCGGTGCCGGCGTTGGCGCCGACCCAGGAGGAAACTTCCGGTTTGGAGGCCCTGGACTGGGCGCTCCGGGCGACCTTTCCGGGATCGGGCGGCTTTTTCCGGCCGGCGGCGGTCATGACGCGGCTTCCGCGAGCGCCCATTCGCGGATGCGCGCCAGATGCTCGTAATCGTTGAACGCCAGCGCGTAGGCGCTCGCCGGCCGGGCGGCATAGGCCTTGCCCGGATCGTCGTAGGCCGCGACGAGGCGGGCCAGCCCCGCGCCTGCGGCCTCGATCAGCTCGGCGGCCGATTTTTTACCGGCCTTCCGGATCGTCAGGGGGGTTCGGCCGCCACCGAGCTGCCAGTAGGTCAGCGCTTCAACCTCGGTGTTCGCCGGCACATCCTCGAACCCGCCGCGCCGCAGCATCAGCCCTTCCAGCGCCAGCTGCGGGTTGAAGCCGGTATCGACGTCGCCGACCCTGGGCAGGCTGCCGGTCTTGTAATCGAGGATTTCGGCGCTGCCGTCGTGCTTGACGTCGATCCGGTCCGCTTTGCCGGTCAGCGTGAACGCGCCGGCCGGCGCGCCGATGGCGATTTCGCCGGGAATCTCGACATGGGCGCTTCGGATCGCCGCCCGGCGGGCCGCTTCGGTGGCGACGAAGGCTTCCGCCGCCCGTTCGAAGCGCGGCCACCAGATCGCCGCCACGCCGGGCGCGTGGGCGAGTCGCCTGAATTGCTCGCGGCCCTGGGCCTTCAGTTTGGCCAGCGCGTCGGGCGGCAGCGGCCCGGTTGGCCGATCCCTGATGAAGGCCTCGAACACATCGTGCAGGATGATGCCGCGGTCCAGCGCCCCCGGATCGGCATCGATCGGGTCGAGCGGCGCGAGGCGCAGAATATAGCGGGCGTAGATGGTATAGGGATCGCGTAGCCATTTTTCGATCTGGGTCACCGACAGGCGGCGCGGGCGGACGGCAACCGGCGGCTGCGGCATCGGCCGGACGCAAGGTTCGACCCGCGCCGGCTTGTCGAGCCGGGCTGCCATCGCCGGGAGCGCGCGATCCCGGTCGCGGATACGGTGCAGGGTCTCCTTGTCGAGCCCGCCTTCGAGGACCGCCTCGAGCCGCTGCAGCCAGCGCGAAGCCACGGTCGGGCTGCCGTCGGCCTTTTCGCTGCGGGTGACGATGACCTCGGGGGCGCATAACGCCTGGGCGAAATCGTGGGCGGAAAGGCCGGTTCGCCGTTCGGGCGAGGGCAGGCCGAAGCGCAGGCGCATCGGCCGGCTCATCCACGGATCGACCGGCGGTTCGGGCGGCCATGTGCCCTCGTTGAGGCCGCCGAGGACGGTCAGGTCGGCATGGTGCAGACGGGCTTCGAGCGGGCCCTGGATGGCGAGCCGGGGATGGGCGCCGTAGCGCGGCCGGACGACCCGGCCCAGCATCAGGGTGCCGAGCAGCGAGGCCATGTCCTGCAGGGTAGCCGGGGCGACAATCCCGCTCGCCTCGGCCAGTTCGTCGATGAACGCGGCCAGCGCCTCGCCGGCGTCGCCGGCCCACAGGCGCCGGCCGCCCGGTTCTTCCGGAGTCGCCGCCAAGCTTTCTGCGACGGCGCACAGCGCGCGGAGACGGTCCGGCATTGCCGGCGGCGCGTCTTCCAGCAATGGGGCAAACAGGTCGGCGAGCCGGTCGACCAGAGCCTCGGCGACGGCGCACACCGCCGCGCCCGGACCGAACCGGTCTTGCCGTGCGGCGGCCAGCCGTTGGCGCAGACCGTCAATCCCGGGCGGCGGCCGGGTTCCGCGCAGGGCCGCCCGCTCCAGCGCCCGGGCCTGCCGCCGTGTCCCGGAAACTTTCTGTCCGGCGGCGCACAGCGGATGTTTGAGCAGCGCCAGCAGGCCGGTCGGGGCCAGATCGTCCTCGACGGTCCGGGCGAGCAGCAGCAGGAAGGAGGCCGGCGTCGTCGAGGCCAGAGGCACGCCGGCGGAATCGTCGACGCTTACGCCCCAGCGCTGCATTTCGGCGGCGACCCGGCGGCCGAGCTCGCGGTCCGGCGTCACCAGCGTTGCGGTCTTGCCGGGCGTCTCGAGGGCCCGGCGGAAGGCCAGCGCGATCACCCGCGCCTCCTCGCCCGGATCGCGGCATGTGACGATGCTGAGGTCCGGCCCCCGCGCGATGGCCAGCGGCGCGCGGTCCATCGGTTTGCTGGCCCAGGCTTCGGTGGTTTCCGCCGGCCGGAGGGCTTCGGCGATCAGGCGCACCCGCGCCGCCGTTGCAGAGGGCCGCCCGGCCGTTTCATCTTCGGCAGGATCCGGCCAGTCGCGCACCGCATCCCGTTCGATTTCCAGACGCCCGAGCAATCGGGCCAGGCCGAACTGCGGATGGCCTTCGTCGGCCCCGACTGCCGCCCAGCTTTCGGCATCGAGATGGCGATCCAGCCCGGGCAGGACGACCGCGCCGGCCGGCAGGGCCGCGACAGTCGCCAGCAGATCGGCGGTCGCCGGAATGCTGCCGGTCGAACCCGCGGCGATCACAGGGTGGCCCGGCGGTGCCTGTTCCCAATCGCGCCGCAGCCGCTCAAGCAGCAGGTTGCGCCGCGCCGCCGGATCGATCTCACCGTTCTCGGCCAGAATCGCCGGCCAGTTCTCGGTCACGATCTTCAGGAAGTCGAGAGTCTGCTGCCAGTGCGCCGACAGTTCGGCGGGCGCCAGATCCGCCAGGCGGTCGAAGGACAGCCGCTCGGTCTGGGCCTGGTCGAGCAATCGCGCCAGCGCCTGAGCGAGCAGGACCGCCTGTTCCACCGAGGCGTCCTGCGCGCGCTCCATGATCAGCCGCGCCAGCATAAGCTGCCGTTTCATATCGGGAATCGCAGGCGGCGCGTCGAACAGCGCCGGGCCCTCCGGCGGCAGATCCTCGCCGGCCGAAAGGGCGAGTTCGTCCTCGTCGACATCGCCGATCGGGCGCATGCGCGGCAGCAGCAGGGGGGCGCCGCCGCTCAACCGGAGGAACGCCTCGCGCAGGGTGCGGCAGGCGCGGCGGGTCGGCAGCAGAACCAGGACCGGCGCGAGCCCCTCCGGCGTACTGCCGAACCGGTCGAGCAGGCCGCCGGCCAGGGCGGTGACGAAATCCCGATGAGGCGGAACGGTGTAGACGCTGGCAGCGGCCCCGCCGCTTCGCGTTCCCGTAGTCCTGCCGGCTCCGGCCGCGGCGCCGTCAGTTGCCATTGAACAAATCGGGTTGCGCAAGCGGGGCCGCGGTATCCGGCCGCGCCAGATGGTCATAGAGCCGGCTGATCCGGCCGAAGCTCTCCGGCGTGCCGACATGATACCAGGCGCCGTCGTGGCGGATGCCGAACATACGGCCGTTTTCGAGCGCCCGGTCGTAGACGAGGTTGAGGGAAAAGCGGCCCGGCGCCAGCCCGTCGAACAACTCCGGATTCAGGATCTGGCTGCCCGTGAAGACGAAGGGCGCGATCTGGGATTCGCCGCGCCGTTCCAGCCTGCCTTCGATATCCATGAAAAAGTCGCCGTCGCCGGCATAGCCGAAGGCCGCGACTGTCGGATGCAGCAGCATCAGCGCATCCATCCGTTCCGGATCCCATGCGTCGGCCAGGCGGCGCAGCGCCGGCGTCGGGCCGTCCTCCCAGATCGTGTCGCTGTTCAGCACAAAGAACGGCGCTTCCCCGAGCGCGCCGAGCGCGTTCAGCACACCGCCGCCGGTATCGAGAATCTCGGTCTCGCGGGAAATGACGATTTCCGGCTCGGTACGCGCCTTGACCCGCCGCTCGACCTGCGCCGCCAGATGGTGGGTGTTGACGACGGCCCGGGTCACGCCGGCCTCGACCGCCTTGTCGAGGGTCCGGTCCAGCATGGTCCGGCCGCCGATTTCGAGCAGGGGTTTGGGTAAAGTCCCAGTGAGGGGACGCATCCGCGTGCCGAAACCCGCAGCCAGCAGCATCGCTGCATTTGGGGCGGTATCCGGGGTCGCGCGCGGCGCGTCGGCGGAACCGGTTTCGGGCGGCGGCGCAGTCATGGCCGGGAACCGAAGCCGGGCGCAATCCGCAGGGCCGGCGGGATGGCCCGGTCCAGCCACACCTTCAGGGGCACCAGAGCCGGATGGACAAGGTCGGCCTCAAGCAAACGCCAGACCCGCGGGATATGTTGCAGATACACCGGCTTGCCGTCGCGCGCCATCAGCCGGGTGAAAATGCCGACGATCTTGCAGTTGCGCTGGGCCGACAGCATCGCCGCGGCGGCCAGAAAGCTTCCGCGGTCTAAGGCGGGGAAGGCCGCCAGATAGCGCGAGACCATCGCATCGCGCAGCGCACGGCTTATGTCGCGCCGGGCGTCGTTGACCAGAGAGACCAGATCGTAGGCCGGGGAGCCGATGAGGGCGTCCTGAAAATCGAGCAGGCCGCAGGCCGCGACGCCGGCCCGGCCGGGCAGTTCCATCAGATTGTCGACATGATAATCGCGCAGCACGAGGGTCGGCGGCGCCGCGTCGGCCAGCGGATAGAGCGCGCGCCAGACCGCCCGATATTCCGCAGCGACCGCCGCGGGCGTCGACGTGCCGGTCACCGCCGGCAGGAACCAGTCGATCAGCAGGTCGGCCTCGCGCTGCAGCGCCGCCGCATCGTAGGGCGGGACATCGACCGCCGTGGCCTCGGGATAGCGGTGCAGGGCGATCAGCGTGTCGGTCGCCAGCGTGTAGAGCGTCCGCTCGTCTGCGCCCTCGGCGAGCCGGCGGGTGAAGGTCGCGTCGCCGAAATCCTCGATGACGAGAAATCCGCCCGCCGCGTCTTCGGCATGGATTTCCGGGGCGCTGAACCCCATCGCCCGCAAATGCCGGCCGACCCGGACGAAGGGCGCAACATCCTCCTGCGGTGGCGGCGCATCCATCAGCAGGACCGGGGCCGGCCCGCCGGTCAGGCGGAAATAACGCCGGAACGAGGCGTCGGCGGCGAGCGCCGCCATTCGCGCATCCCGCCAGGCCGTGCCGGCGAGAAAGGCCCGGCGCGCCCGTTCCCGCACTTCGGGCTCCGTCTGCCGGGTCGCTAACGCCGCCAATCGGTCGAACAGCGGTTTCAGCCGTTCCGGTTCGCCCGTGCGGTCTTCAACGACGAGGTGGCGCAACGACGGATCGCCGGTATGCTCCAGGCCGATCTCGAGCCGCCGCGCCGGCAGCAGGGCGCCGGCGCGTTCCGGCCATTCGATCACGCAGATGCCGTCGGCGAGCGCCTCCTCGAAGCCGATCTCCCACAATTCGTCCGATGCAACGATCCGGTACAGGTCGATATGCCAGACGCTGTCGCCGCCGAAATCGTATTGCTGGACCAGGGTGAAGGTCGGGCTCGGCACCTCTTCGGCCACCGCGCCGCGTTGCACGGCAAAGCGGCGGATGAAATGCCGGGCGAAGGTCGTCTTGCCCGCGCCGAGCGGCCCGCGCAGGGCGATAACGTCGCCCCGTTTCGCGCAACCTGCCAGCGCAGCGGCCAACGTCTCAAGATCCTTTTCGGAGATCGCGGCAGCGCCGGCCAGAACAGGATCGGCCGGTCCGCCATTATCCGGGTGCGGGGCGGATGTTACGGCACTGGCAGAGCGGAGAGAAAGCCGGTCATCGATCACGGCATCGACGCTTACTGGACGCTACGGCCCCTGTCCAGCCGCCGCCTGCCGGGCTCGCGCCGGACCGGCCCGATCCGGCGGACTATCCCGTGCAGCTCCCGCCGCCGAGAACGCAGAAGCGCGCGCAGTGCGGATGGTTGAGCGGCACCTCGCCGGCGGCCTCGCCCAGCGAATGCCCCATGACGAAGCGTTCGTCATAGGGCAGCAGCGTGCAGGGCATCACGACCGGCCGGTCTTCGCCCTTGCGCTTCACCACCATGCGCGAGGAGGCGCACATCATCTCGCCCGGATTGACTCCGAGAAGTTCCCAGCAGGCCGTCGTGATTTCCGGCACGTCCAGGGTTTCGTCCATTTCCGGGAACAGGACCAGCGCGGCCGGATCGTGCGCGTCGATCCGGATGCCTTCCTTGTCGAACAGCCGGGCATAGCCGGCGCGCAGGTCCGCCTCGCTTTCCTTCCACACCGTCCGTCCGGCGGCAGTGAGGGCGAAGCCGTTGTCCGACAGGAATTTCAGGCCCAGGATCATCGGCGCCCACGAGCGCGGCCCGCGCTCAAGCTGATGCAGGGCCTCGGCATAATGGTCGATGGAGACGCGCAGCGTGAGCAGGCTGCCGAAGCGCTCCTGTAGCCGGAGCAACGCCTCTGCGTGCCGCATCATCGGCCGCATCGCGTTGGTGAGGACCAGCGCCTCATGGCCGGCGGAAAGTATGCTTTCGAGGATTTCCGAGATCGCCGGGTTCATGAAAGGCTCGCCGCCGGTCAGGCCGATGGTGCGCACCGGCAGGCCGTCGCGCGCGATCTCCTCCAGATATTCGCCGACCTCTTCGGCTGTCAGGTAGCTCAACCGGTCGTTGGTCGGGCTCGATTCGATATAGCAGTTGCCGCAGGCGAGGTTGCACAGGGTGCCGGTGTTGAACCACAGGGTCTCCAGCGCCCGCAGGCCAATACCCGCCCGCGCCTGCCCGTCCGCCGTAACGTGCGGATCGCGGAATTTCGTGCTGTCGAGGGAGGGGCTCTCCTTGCGGAGCGCCGGGGCTGCGGGGCTCATACTGCACCATATAGGAAGCCGCGCGGCCGGTCACAGCCCCGCCCGGCAAGCGCGTCCATCAAAAAGCCGTCATGTCCGGGACGGCGCGCACCCGCATCTTGCCGGTAGGCAGTGTGGCGGGTAAAGCAGTGTGGCGGGTAAACAGGTTCGTTGCGCCGGTCGCGCATGTGTACACAGTACGGGGCCGGCCGTTGGCGACGTGAAATTTACGCGGGTGTAGCTCAGTCGGTAGAGCACGAGCTTCCCAAGCTCGGGGTCGCGGGTTCGAGCCCCGTCGCCCGCTCCAGATTTGCATGAGGGAGCCTCGGGGCGAGAGGCCGCGGGGCGGATCGGGATGGCATTGATTGGCGGTTTGAAATTCTTCGCCCCGGCCGCCGCCGCGGCGGCGATGATCGTTATAGCCGCGGCGGCAGACCGGGCGGCAGTCGCAGACGAGAAACTGTCGCCGCTCGGCGTCTGGCTCGGGATCAGTGATTCCGGCGAGAAGGGCCACGTCAAGATCTACGAATGCGGCGACAAGCTGTGCGGCAAGCTGGTCTGGAGCAGCAAGCCGGAGTCGCGGGACATCAACAACCCCGACGAATCCAAACGCGACAAAATCCTGATCGGCCAGGATATTCTCACGGGCCTGCAGCCGGACGGCGAGAATTTCTGGGACTACGGCCGGCTCTACGATGCGACCACGGGCAAGACCTGGAACTGCAACATCGAGGTCCTGCCCGGCAACGACAAGCTGCGCATCCGCGGCTATTGGGGAATCTCGCTGTCCGGCCAGTCGCGGGTCTGGACCCGGGTCAAATAGGCGGCTTTCCGGCGTGAAGCGGAACCCGCCGGCGACACTTCCATGACCGGCCGGCCGACCGTCGCCGTGCTCAGCACCGGCGATATGGGCCATGCGGTCGCCCGCGTTGCTGTCGACCGCGGCTGCCGCGTCGTCACCAGCCTCGCCGGCCGGAGCGAACGGACGCGCGCCCTCGCCCATGAGGCCGGTATCGGCGACGGCGGCGATTTGAACGCAGTCGTCGATACCGCCGACATTATCCTCTCCATCCTGCCGCCGGCCGAGGCGCCGGTACTCGCCCGCGCCGTGGCCGCCTGTCCGGTCGCCGCGAAGGAACGGCTCTATGTGGATTGCAACGCGGTCGCCCCGGCGACGGCGCAGGCTATCGGACGCATCGTGAGCGATGCCGGTTTCAGCTTCGTCGACGGCGGCATCGTCGGCCGGCCGCCCGTCTCCCCGCCGCCAACGCGCCTCTATGTCAGCGGGCCGGAGGCCGGGCGCCTCGCTTTTCTGGAGGACGAGCGGCTGACGGTGCGCGACCTGGGGCCGGAGCCGGGCCGGGCCTCCGCCATCAAAATGTGCTACGCTGCCCTGACCAAGGGCAGCTGGACCCTGTTCGCCGCGCTCTCGACCGCCGCCCATCGCCTCGGCGTCGCCGATATGCTCGACCGGGAGTTCGCCGAGAGCCAGGCCGCCGTGCGCGAACGCCAGCGCGCGATGCTGCCGCGATTGCCGCTGGACGCCGGCCGCTGGATCAGCGAGATGGAGGAGATCGCCGCCACCCTCGACGCGGCGGGCCTGCCCGACGGTTTCCACCGCGCCGCCGCCGAGATGTTCCGGCTGCTCGACGGCACGCCCTTCGCCGCCGAATCGCGGCAGGACTGGGACCGGGACCGGACGCCGGAGCAGACCGTCGCCGCCGTTTCCGACGTTATCGACAACCTCGCGAGTCGCAAATGACCGAACCGTCCACCGAACCGCTACAGGTCGATATCTGCGTGATCGGCGCCGGGGCCGCCGGCCTGTCGGTCGCCGCCGGCTGCGCCCAGCTCGGCGCGCGCACCGTGCTGATCGAGCGCGGCACGATGGGCGGCGACTGCCTCAACACCGGCTGCGTGCCGTCCAAGGCGATGCTGGCGGCCGGCCATGCCGCGGAGATCGTGCGCACCGCCGGGCGCTTCGGTGTGACGGCGTCCGGCCCCGAGATCGATTTCGCCGCGGTCCACCGCCATGTCCACGGCGTCATCGCCAGTATCGCGCCGATCGATTCGGTCGAGCGCTTTCGGGCGCTGGGCGTCAACGTCATTCAGGGCTCGGCGCGCTTCACCGGGCCGGACGCGGTCGAGGTCGACGGCCAGCGCATCGCGGCGAAGCGCTTCGTCATCGCCACCGGCTCCCGGGCCGTCGCGCCGCCGGTGCCGGGATTGGCCGACGTGCCCCATCTCACCAACGAGACGGTCTTCGACCTCACCGAATGCCCCGATCACTTGCTGGTCATGGGCGGCGGGCCGATCGGCTGCGAACTGGCGCAGGCCCATCGCCGGCTCGGCGCAAAGGTCACGATCGTCGAGATGATGAGCATTCTGGGCCGGGACGATCCCGAAGCAGCCGACGTGGTGCGCCGCCAGTTGCGGAAGGAAGGCGTCGAGATTTGGGAAGGCGCGCGGGCCGAACGGGTCGCGGCGCCGGACGGCGGGATTGCCCTAACCGTCAGCCGCGACGGCGCGGAAGAGACGCTCTCCGGATCGCATCTGCTGGTCGCGGCCGGGCGCACGCCGGTGGTCGACGGGCTCGACCTGGAGAAGGCCGGCGTCGCGGTCGGCCGCGGCGGCGTCACGGTCGATGCCGGCCTGCGCACCGGCAACAAGCGTATCTTCGCGGCGGGCGACGTCGCCGGCGGGCCGCAGTTCACCCATATCGCGGGCTACCATGCCGGCGTGCTGGTGCGGCGCCTGCTGTTCCGCATGAGCTGGGCCAAGGTCGACTATCGCGCCCTGCCCTGGGTGACCTATACCGAGCCGGAACTGGCCCAGGCCGGCCTGACCGAAGCCCAGGCCGCCGAACGCCACGACCGCCTCTCCGTGCTGCGCTGGAGCTTCGCCGAGAACGACCGCGCCCAGGCCGAGCGCCGGACCGACGGGCATATGAAGGTGGTCGCCACGCCCAAGGGCAAAATCCTCGGCGCCACCATCGTCGGCGCCCATGCCGGCGAACTGATCCATCCCTGGATTTTGGCGATCCAGAACGATCTCGGCCTGGCCAGGATGTCGGGTTATATCGCGCCCTATCCGACCCTGGGCGAAGTCGGCAAGCGGACGGCGTCGAGCTACTACACGCCGAAACTGTTCAGCGCGCGGACCCGCAGGATCGTGCGCATGCTGATGCGGCTGCCATGAGGGGCGTCCCTCGATACGCCCCGGATTTAATCCGGGGCTACTCGGGATGAGGGTCTTTGAATTGTTGTGTATTGTTCAAATTTCTCCTCACCCTGAGTAGCGGCGAAGCCGCGTATCGAAGGGCCCGGCCCTACCCCCCGAACGTCCCGACCGGCGCGCCTCTGACGCCGGGGTTGAGCGCGAACAGGCCGCCGGCCAGCGGCTCGCTGGAAAGCGCTGCTGAATCCATCCCGGCAGTGCCCGACGTGATCACCAGAGTGTCGAGGTCCGGGCCGGCGAAGGCGCAGCTTGTCGGGCGGCTGACCGGCATGTCGACGATCCGGTCGACCGCCCCGTCCGGCGTGAAGCGGACGACGCAGCCGCCGTCCCAGCGCGCGCTCCACAGGCAGCCCGACTCGTCGACCGCCATGCCGTCGGGCCAGCCGGGCGCGATGCCGGGTTCGACTGCTACTTCCCGCTGCCCCAACACATCGCCGTTGGGCGTACCGGCGTCCGAATCGAAACCGTAGCGGAAGATCGCGCCGGCCGGGCTGTCGGCGATGTAGAACAGCGTCCCGTCCGGGCTCCAGCCCGGCCCGTTCGGCACGGTGAAACCCTCGGCCATCGTTGCGGCGACCGCTCCCGGCCCGAGCCGGAACAGCCGCCCGCCGCGGTCCTTGTAGTTCCTCGGCATCGAGCCGACCCAGAAGCGGCCGTCCGGGCCGCACTTGCCGTCGTTGAAATGGAAGTCCGGCCGCGCTTCCTCCGGATGGCTGAGCAGGCTGTGCCGGCCCGTTTCCGGCTCCAGCGCGCAGAAGCCGAAGCCCATTGCTGCGACCAGGCCGCCCCCGTTTCGCACGTCGGCGTTGCCAAGGCCGATGGCGTGGATCGGGCCGGCGACCGGGGCGCTCGCCGCCGCGCCGGTCGCGAGATCGATGCGGTGCAGCATCCGGGCGATACAGTCGATCCACCAGACACAGCCGCGAGCCGCATCCCAGACCGGCGCTTCGCCCAGCCGTGCCTTCGCGTCCCACAGCAGATCGACCGAAGTTCCTCCCGCCATGCCGCGAAGCATGGGGTAACCGGGCAATCCCGGCAAGTCAGGCAAGCGGGACGCAGGCGTCCGCGCGCCGGCCAACGAGGATGCCTTTACGTATCCCGTAAAACCCCTATATCGTCCACCCAAATGATACGAAGCTTCAGGAACCGGGATACAGAGCGTTTCTTTGAGGGCCATCGGATCGCTGCTTTTCAGGGGTTCGCCGATCAGGCTGCGCGCCGCCTGACTCTGCTGGACAGCGCAGCAACTCTTCGCGATCTTGCGGTGTTGCGGAGCAACCGACTGGAAGCTTTGCGAGGCGATCGCTCGGGTCAGCACAGCATTCGGATTAACAGCCAATGGCGCATCTGCTTCCGCTGGACCGAAGAAGGGCCGCACGACGTGGAATTCGTGGACTATCACTGAGAGGATGCGAGTGTGAGCGCTAGAAACGGCATGAAACCGGTACATCCCGGCGAAATTTTGCGCGAGGAACTCGAAACGCTCGGGATGTCGGCCAATGCGCTGTCGAAGGCGTTGGGTGTGCCGGTCAACCGGATTACAACGATCCTGAACGGCCAGCGCGGCGTGAGCGCGGACACGGCGCTGCGGCTGGCGCGCTATTTCGGCACGACGCCGCAACTGTGGCTGAACCTGCAAAAAACCTGGGAGCTTCGGCGAGCTGAGAGCGAATCGGGCCGCGAAATCGCTGAACGGGTAAGGCCCCGGCAGTCGGCAGCATAAGGCGGCGGCAATAGATTTAACCGCCGCCGACCGCTATACCGCGCGCGTATCCCGTTTATCGGGCTTGCAAGACCGCCTCGGTGCGGCAAGGCCCCGTGATCGCCTTTGTCAAGGTGCGCGGGGCCTTTTCCTTTCCGGGCGCTTCTCCGGCTCGCTTCGGCTCCAAGAATTCGTAGGGCATGGGGCGACCGGCGGGCCTGACGGCCCGTCGCCCCCGACGCACCAGCCTGTGTCATTGTTCGCGCTATCTGGCGGCAGGCACGCGCGCTAGGGAGGGCGGCGAGCGACCCCGAGCCGCTACACCCGCCAACGAACTTCAAGATTCCGGAGCCTTTCATGGCCGAAGCCGATCTTCTCGCCGCCATCAATCCCCGGATTGCGGCGATACCGGAGAGCGGCATCGTCGAACTCGCCAATTATGGGCGCGAGAAACAGGGGCTGATCCCGCTGTGGATCGGCGAGGGCGATCTGCCGACGCCGGATTATATCGGCGCGGCGGCGGTCAAGGCGCTGCAGGAGGGGCAGACCTTCTACACCTACCAGCGCGGCATCCCGCCCCTGCGCCGGGCGCTCGGCGATTATCTCAGCCGGATCTACGGCGTCGAAATCTCGCCGGAGCGCACCATCGTCACCATCGGCGGCATGCAGGCGGTGATGGAATCGATGCAGATGCTGCTGGGCGAGGGCGACGAGATCGTGGCGCCCACGCCGGTCTGGCCCAACATCGGCGCGGCAGTGGACATCGTCGGCGGCCGGGTCGTGAGTGTGCCGCTGCGCTTCGGCAACGCCGGCTGGACGCTCGATCTCGACCGGCTGTTCGATGCGGTCGGCCCGCGCACCAAAGCCTTCTTCATCAATTCGCCGGGCAACCCGACCGGCTGGACGATGACCCGCGAGGACCAGATTGCCGTGCGCGATTTCGCCCGCGAGCGCGGCCTGTGGATCGTCGCCGACGAAGTGTACAGCCGGATGGTCTACGAAACCGACGTCGCGCCTTCTTTTCTGCAGGTCTGCGAGCCCGACGAGCGGCTGGTGGTCGTCAACACTTTCTCGAAAAACTGGTCGATGACCGGCTGGCGGATCGGCTGGCTGATCATGCCGGAAGCGCTCGGCCAGGTGTTCGAGAATCTGGTCCAGTACAACACGTCCGGCGTGCCGACCTTCCTGCAATACGGCGCGGTCGCCGCCCTCGAACAGGGCGAACCCGACGTCCGGAACATGATTGCGCGCAACCGCAGGGGCCGGGACATCGTCTGCGATGCGCTGGAGCCGTTGCCCAACGTCCGCTTCGCCCGGCCGGGCGGCTCATTTTATCTGTACTTCGCCGTTGACGGCGAGACCGACAGCCGGGCGCTCGCCTTCCGGCTGGTCGACGACGCCAATGTCGGCCTGGCGCCGGGCGCCGCCTTCGGGCCGGACAGCGAGGGCTTCATGCGGCTGTGCTTCGGCGTCTCGCCGGACAAGCTGGAGACGGCCATGGAGCGCCTGGTCCCGGCGCTGTCGCGCTAGGGGGGCTGGTGTTCCGGCGGGCGGTGATTCGTCCTTCGAGACCGGCGTTTAGAGACGCAGTGCTTTGCCCTGCTCCTCAACGCCCCGTCTCGAAGAACGCCGGCCGAGCCGGACAAGCCCGGACAAGCCGTGACTTCTGCTGAAATCGGAGCGCCCCGACAGATGCGGCCGGGCGGGCTGCTGTTCGCCGTTCTCGTCCTCGCCACGATGGTGGGGCCGATGTCGCTGCAGATGTTTTTTCCGGCCCTGCCGGGCGTCAAGGCCGGCTTCGGCGTCGCCGACGATCTGGTCCAGCTCACGATCAGCCTGCCCATGTTCGTCATGGCGTTCCTGACGCTGGCCTACGGATCGCTGTCCGACCGGTTCGGGCGAAGGCCGGTCCTGATCGGCGGCATTCTTCTGTTCGCCGCCGGCAGCGGCCTGGCGGCGGCGGCGGACACGATCTGGCTATTGCTCGCCGCCCGCTGCGTTCAGGCGGCAGGCGGGGCCTGCGGGCTGGCGATCACCCGGGCCATCGCCCGGGATGTCTACGGCGCCGACCGGCTGGTCAAGATGATCGCCTGGCTTTCCATGGCCTTCGCCCTCGGCCCGATGATCTCGGTGCCGCTCAGCGGGTTGATGGTCACCGGATACGGCTGGCGCAGCGTATTGATCTTCGCCGCGCTCGCCGGGCTGGCGATCGCGCTTTGCACATTCGCCGTCGTCGCCGAATCCCATCCGCCATCGGCGCGCAAGCCGGGCGGCGGCGCGGCCGGCCTGCTCCGGGACCATGGCGTCCTGTTCAGGAACATCCGATTCCAGTGCTTCGTCTGGCAGTCGGGCGCGACCGCCGCGGCCTTCTTCCTGGCGTCGTCGGGCGCCGCGATCGTCATGGTCGATATCCTGGGCTATTCGCCCGAGGACTACGGCTACTGGTTTCCGCTGTTCCCGGTCGGCTTCCTGCTCGGCAATTTCGTGGCCGGGCGGTTGAGCGGCCGCATCCGTATCGAGACGATGGTGCTCGCCGGCAGCCTGCTCCTGTCCCTGTCGGTCGGCGCCCTCGCCCTGTTCGCCGCCTTCGGCGCGCTCACGCCCTGGGCGATCTTCGTTCCCGGCGCCTGCATCACCTTCTCCAACGGCATCGGCCTGTCGAACGCGCAGGCCGGTGCGATCCGCCTCGCCGGCCACCGGGCGGGAACCGGCGCCGGCATCGGCGCGTTCCTGCAGATGTTCTGCGCCGGCCTGTTCGTGCAACTGTTCGGCCAGCTCGCCGACGGCACAGTCCGGCCCTTCGTGCTGGTGCTCTGCCTGATCGCCGCCCTGGCCCTGATCGCCGGATGCGGCGCCTTCGCCCTGCGCGGCCGGCTGCCGGGCGGGTGAGTGGCTCCTGAGGCGATGCCGTCCCTCGATACGCCCCGGATTTCATCCGGGGCTACTCGGGATGAGGAATTTTGATTCCTTGCCCCAACCCGAACCCTCACCCTGAGTAGCGGCGAAGCAGCGTATCGAAGGGTGCCTGCGCAGCCGGCCCTAGCCTGTCCGGTTCTGGCGGTTGTCGACCAGGTCTTCGACGACGGCCGGTTCGGCGAGCGTGGAGGTGTCGCCCAGATTGCCGAAATCGTCCTCGGCGATCTTGCGCAGGATGCGGCGCATGATTTTGCCGGAGCGGGTCTTGGGCAGGCTAGGCGCCCATTGCAGCCAGTCCGGCGAGGCGATCGGGCCGATCTCCTTGCGCACCCACTGCACCAGCTCCCGGCGCAGGCCGTCGCTCGGCTCGGCGTCGGCGATCAGGGTGACATAGGCGTAGATGCCCTGGCCCTTGACCTCGTGGGGCGCGCCGACCACGGCGGCCTCGGCCACCTTGGCGTGCGCCACCAGGGCGCTCTCGACCTCGGCGGTGCCCATGCGGTGGCCGGATACGTTGATGACGTCGTCGACGCGGCCAGTGATCCAGTAATAGCCGTCGGCGTCGCGCCGGCAGCCGTCGCCGGTGAAATACTTGCCCTTGTAGGTGTTGAAATAGGTCTGCACGAAGCGCTCGTGGTCGCGATAGACCGTGCGCATCTGGCCGGGCCAGCTGTCGGCGATGCACAGGTTGCCCGCGCAGGCGCCGTCCTGCACCTTGCCGTCGGCATCGACGATCTCGGGCCGGACGCCGAAGAAGGGCCGCGTCGCCGAGCCGGGTTTCAGCCGGGTCGCGCCGGGCAATGGGCTGATCAGGATGCCGCCGGTCTCGGTCTGCCACCAGGTATCGACGATCGGGCAGCGGCTGTCGCCGACGACCCGGTAATACCATTCCCAGGCCTCCGGGTTGATCGGCTCGCCGACCGTGCCGAGCAGGCGCAACGACTGCCGCCCGGTTGCCTTGACCGGGCCGTCGCCCTCGCGCATCAGCGCGCGCAGGGCGGTCGGCGCGGTGTAGAAGATGTTGACCCCGTGCTTGTCGCAGACCTGCCAGAAGCGCGAATTGTCGGGATAGTTAGGCACGCCCTCGAACATCAGGGTGATCGCGCCGTTCTGGAGCGGGCCGTAAACGATATAGCTGTGGCCGGTGACCCAGCCAACGTCGGCGGTGCACCAGAAAACGTCGCCGTCGTGGTAATCGAAGATCATCTCGTGGGTCATGGCGGTGTAGACCGAATAGCCGCCGGTGGTGTGCATCACGCCCTTCGGCTTGCCGGTCGAGCCGGAGGTGTAGAGGATGAACAGCGGGTCTTCCGCGTTCATCGGCTCGGCCGGGCAGTCCGCCGACGCCCCGTCCATCAGCTCGTGATACCAGTGGTCCCGCCCGTCGTGCCAGGCGATGTCGGCGCCGGTCCGTTTGACGACGACGGTCTTGCGGATCTTGCCGGCGATATCGATGGCGGCATCGGTGTTGACCTTGAGCGGCACCGCGCGACCGCCGCGTACCCCCTCGTCCGCCGTCACGATATATTCCGAATCGCAATCGTCGATCCGGCCAGCCAGCGCGTCCGGCGAGAAGCCGCCGAAGACGATGGAATGGATCGCGCCGATCCGGGCGCAGGCCAGCATGGCGACGGCGGCTTCCGGGATCATCGGCAGGTAGAGGGTGACCCGGTCGCCCTTCCTGACGCCAAGGCCCTTCAGGACGTTGGCGAACTTGCAGACGTCGCGATGCAGTTCGCGATAGGTGATCTTCAGGTCGTCGGCGGGGTCGTCGCCCTCCCAGACGATCGCCGTCTGCTCGCCGCGGCTCGCCAGGTGGCGGTCCAGGCAATTGTGCGAGACGTTGAGGACGCCGTCCTCATACCATTTGATCGAAACGTCCGGCGGGCCGAAGTCGACATTCTTGATTTTCGTCGGCTCGCGGAACCAGTCGAGGCGCTTCGCCTGCTCGGCCCAGAAGCCCTCGGGATCCCGGATCGAGTGCGCGTACATCTCCAGATAGCGCTCGTTATCGATATGGGCCTTGCGCGCCCATTCCCGGGTGACGGGATATTCCGCTGCGTCCATTGTCCTGCCCCTGCTCTCGCCGGTCCGGCTTCCTGGCGGGTCCGCCAACATCGAGTATGCGCGCCGCGGGAGACCTTCCGCCCGAGGGCGGCATTCCCGCACCGCGACGGAGCCAAACCCGGCCCGGTGCCGCTCCCGCCGTTGTATCGCGCCTCCGCGGCTTTGCACAGGGGCAGCCTCGTTTCGGCAGGCGAATTGATGACGCTTTGGAGGGCCAACTCGTCGTTCGCGCGGGCCCGTGCCGGACATCGGGCTCGCCCGCCCAAATTCGCCTTGATTGTTGTGCCGGTCCGCTCGGATGCAGTGCGCGATGACAAATGTGGCGGCTGCGTCATTGCCCAAATTGTTACGATCGACGGCTCAGATGGATTATTAGAATCACTCCGTACCGGCTGCGGGCGGCCTTGTTACAGCGGGTCGTCGCGGCGATCAGTGTTGAATTTCGGGGGCAGAACCATGAAGCGATCGGGAACGGTTCTTGCGTTGGCATTTTTCGCCGTGTCTGCCCTGGCCGTGGCGGCCGGCCCTGCGCGCAGCGACGGTCGAATCAGGATTGCTTACGATCTGGTCGGCATCCCGATCCCGATACTGCACAGCTACGTTGCCGGCGTCCTGGCGGGACACCGGGCCTCGGCCAAATTGTACGGCCGCCCGGAAATTGTCTGCACGCCGCCGGGTACCAGCTTGGCGGAGAAGTCCATAGCCGTGCTGCTGCACCTGCGCGGTGCACCCGAAGATCGTGCGCTGCCGGCCGGGCTCGTCGTCCTTCGGGCGCTGGGCAAGACATACCGCTGCCGGGGCGTTTGAGTTTTCGCCCGTGGCGGCGCTTTCGTATCGGCGGCGCGCGCCGCCGATGTGGGCCAAACTGTCAGGTGATTTCCGTCTCAATATACCTAATTTTTCCCTACCCCTCCGCCTCGGCCATCCGGCACAGGAGCACCCAGTGCTCGTCGCTTACCGGCATCACGGACAGGCGCGAGTTTCGCACCAGGGCGAAGTCGGCCAGCGCCGGTTCGGCCTTGATCTCGGCGAGGGTCACCGGGCGGTTCACCGGGAACAGGGCCTTGAAATCGACCATGTCGAAGCGGTCGCTCGGGTCGCTCGGGTCGGGATAGAATTCGCGGACCACTTCGAGCACGCCGACGATCCGCTTCTCGTTCACCGAGTGATAGAAGAAGGCACGGTCGCCGATCTTCATGGCGCGCAGGTTGTTCGCCGCCTGATGGTTGCGCACGCCGTCCCACTCGGCGACGCCGTCGCGCACATGATCGTCCCACGACCATTCGCCGGGTTCGGATTTCACCAGCCAGTAGGCCATCGGCCCGCCTCCCAAATTCTGTCAGTCGGTCTGCCGCCCGGTTTCGCGCGCTTCGCCCTTCGGTGCAACCCTGTCGCGCGCCTGTCGCGCGCCTGTCGCCCGCCTGTCGCCCGCCTGTCGCCCGCCTATCGTCCGACCGCGCGGCGCCAGCCTTCGGCGAGGGTCCGGCGGAAGACCAGGGTGAACACCGCCATCGAGACCAGCAGGATCGCGCCGATACCGCCGAACACCATGCGGTAGGCCTCGGCCGGAGGATGGCCGTCGACCGGCGCCCACAGGCCGAGCACGATGCCGGGAATCAGTTGCATCAGGCCGGCGCCCAGGAAAGACGTGAAGTTGACCGAGGTAATGGCGCGGCCGGTCAGCCGGTCCGGGAACATGTCGCGCGCCAGGGCGAGCAGCAGGACGGAGCCGAAGCTGAAGGCGCCGATCAGCACAAAGAGCAGCGCCGCCACGAGCGATGAGGAGACCGGCGCCAGCGCGAGGATCCAGAAGCCGAGCGCGCTCGCGCCGGCCGCCAGGTAGATGAAGGGCATGCGCACGGTCGTGCGCCGCTCGAACAGGGCATAGAGCCCGGCGCCGGCCATGGTGGCGAGGCTCATGACCAGCAGGATGTTGCCGCGCTCGATGGTGCCGGCGCCGTGCACGTCCGACAGATAGGGCCCGCCCCAGAAGCCGCGCACCGCGATGAACGACGGATAGGCCACCATGGCGAGCGCGATCACGCCCCAGACCGGCCCGTGGCGAAAGATGCGGCCCAGCCCCATGATCGACTGGAGGAAGGATTCGGCCGCCATCTCCGGCTGCCTCTCGCCGCGTCTCGGCACAGCCCGGAAAATAACCGCGGCCAGCGTCAGCGAGACGGCTGCGGCGATCAGGAAACCGGCGCGCCAGCCGACGGCATCGGCAAGCGCGGCAAAGGGCGTGCCGGAAAGGATCATGCCGATGCCGCTCACCGAGGTCATCATGGCGGCGAGACCGCCGAAGCGCGCCGGCGGGAAGCGCTGGGCGACCACGACGAGGCCGCCGACGAACATGGCCGAACAGCCGGCGCCGATCAGCAGTTGCGCGGCGACCAGCCCGGCCGCGCCGCTGGCCTGGGAAAACAGCACCGCGCCGGCGCTGGCGAGCGTCAGCATCGCCGCCATGATTCGGCGCGGGCCATAACGGTCGAGCAGGACGCCGATCGGCACATGCATCAGCGAGAAGGCGATGAAGAAGGCCCCGGCGGCAAGGCCGAGCTGCGCCGGGCTGAGCGCCAGGCCGCTGCGCAGCTCCGGCCCGATCACCGCCGGCGCAGTGCGGTAGAACAGGCTGACGGTGAAGGCGGCGACGAGCACGACCAGCAGCCCGACCGTGCCTGTGCCGGCTTCGGGGCCGGCTTCGGGGCGGGCTTCGGGGCGGGCTTCGGGGCGGGCTTCGGGGCGCGTTTGGTTCGGGGAGGCCGGCGGCTGAGGGGAAATCGGATCGTTCACCGGCACCTTCTAGAGCATTTTGCTTTTGTTGGGGCCATGGAGAATTCTTGCCGTAGCGCGACCCTCGATGCGCCCTGGATCAAGTCTGGCGCCGACGCCGGGGCGCAGGGCTGGAACCGCGGGGCAACGGCCGAATGTTCGCTGCGCCCGCGCGGCCCCTAGTTCAGCGTGCGGCGCAGGCTCTGCATCAGCCGGGCGACCTGGCGCTGCCAGACGCCGGCGTCGTCCAGGCGGGCGACATTGCCGAGCGCGTCGAGGGCGGCCTTGGGGCGGCCGGTTTCCGCGTTCAGCACGCCCAGCGCATGCCACAGCGCCGCGCGGTCCGGCGCGTAGAGCAGCATCCGCTCCACGGTCGCGCGGGCGTCGTCGAGCCGGCCGGCGTGGATCAGCCGGAGCTTGCTGTTGTTCTGCAGGCGCAGAAGGATGTCGCGGTTGGACGCCGGCGCATAGTGCTGCGGTTTCAGTTCGGCGCCGTCGCCCTCGACCAGCTTCAGCAGGGCGCGCAGGGTGCCGGCGCCGATTTCCCGGCCATCGTCGAACGGGTCGACCATCAGCCGGTCGGGCCCGTTGCCGAGGCGGACCACGAAATGGCCGGGGAAATTGACGCCCTCCGAAGGCCAGCCCATGGCGTCCGCCAGATAGAGATACAGGATGCTGAGCGCGATCGGCAGGCCGCGGCGGCGCTCGATCACCGAGAGCAGGTTGGCGTTGCGCAGGTCGTCATAGGTCTCCCGGTCGCCGCGATAGTCGTGCTTGCCGTAGAGCACGGCGGCGATCGCCTCGGCGCGCGCCGGCAATGACAGGTCCGTCGCCGGCACGGAGCCGCGCAGGTCGTCGGCCAGCCGGACGAGATGGTCGATCTCGCGGTCCAGCGGTTGCCACGGCCGCTCCAGCGCGCCGAGCGCCAGGCACGCCCCGGTCAGGTCGATGGCCGCGTCCGGCCGGCCGGCGAGGGCGGACAGCCATCTTTTCGCCGCGTCGGGATCGGCGAAGGCGCGATAATGCACAAGATCGCTCACCCGGTGGCCCTCATCCGTTTTCCTGCCAGGCATTCGGCAAATGTAACGGCAGGCGCCGCGGCGTGACCAGCACGACATCGAAGCGAACGGTCAGCCGCGCCAGCCCCGGCCGGGCCGAGACCAGCCAGCGGGCGGCGTTGACCAGGCGCCGCTGCTGGGCCGGCGTCACCGCGCCGCCGAGATCGCCGGCGGCCGGCCGGCGCTTGACCTCGACGATGGCGACCGTATCGCCGCGCCTGGCCACGATGTCGATTTCGCCGACCGGCGTGCGCAGATTCTGCGCCTCGATCCGGTAGCCCTTGCAGCGCAGATACCAGGCCGCGGCCGTTTCGGCGCGCAAACCCGCGCGCCGCGCCCGCCGGCGCTTCTCGGTCATGCGGGCGATTCGCGCCGCCGAGACAGGGCGAGCGCGCGCTGGTACACGGCGCGGCGCGGCATTCCGGTCCTTTCGGCGACCCCGGCGGCGATCGACTTGACGCTCTCGCCGGCCTCGATCCCGGACAGGATCATGGCGTCGATGTCTTCGCCGGGCGCCCGGCGGTCTTCGGGGCCGGCGTCCGACCGGCCGGCGACCAGAACGACGATCTCGCCCTTCGGCGCGGTGTCGTAGCCCGCCGCCAGGTCCGGCAGCGCGCCGCGCCGCACCTCCTCGAACCGCTTGGTCAGTTCGCGCGCGACCGCGGCCGGCCGGTCGCCCAGCACCTCGGCCATCGCGCGCAGGCTTGCGGCAAGCCGCGGCCCGCTCTCGTAGAACACCAGGGTGCAGGGTTCGGCGGCCAATGCCTCGAGCTGGCGGCGGCGTTTGGCGTCCTTCGGCGCCAGGAAGCCGACAAAGCGGAACTGGTCGGTCGGCAGGCCGGAAACCTGCAGGGCGGCGATCGCCGCCGTCGGGCCCGGCACCGCCTCGACCCGGTGGCCCGCCGCCGCCGCTTGCCCGACCAGCCGGTAGCCGGGATCGGAGATCAGCGGCGAGCCGGCGTCGCTCACCAGCGCCACGCTCTTGCCATTGTTGAGCGCTTCAAGGAGCGCCGGCCGCTGCCGGGCGGCGTTGTGGTCGTTGTAGGCGCGCAGCCGGGCCTCGATGCCGAAATGGGCGAGCAGGCGGCCGGTGACCCGCGTGTCCTCGCAGGCGACGATGTCGGACTGCGCCAGCGTGTCGAGGGCGCGCAACGTGATGTCGCGCAGGTTGCCGATGGGCGTGGCCACCAGATACAGGCCCGGCGCGAGAGGCGTTTCGGGCGGCGGCGCGGCGGAACCGGGCGGCGGCTCAGCCATCGGCGCGTGCACCGGCCCGGTCGTCGGCCCGGTCGTCGGCCCGGTCGTCGGCCCGGTCGTCGGCCCGGTCGTCGGCCCGGTCGTCGGCCCGGTCGTCGGCCCGGTCGTCGGCCCGGTCATGGATCGGCGTCCGGCGTTTACAACAAAACCGGCAGTCACTACCTTGACCGGGAGGCATTGGATACATGGCTTCGGACCATCTCGTCAGGGCCGGGAGAAACGGGAGCGGCAGGTGACGGTAGCCTATGCAGGTCCGCCCATAAAGGCGGAGACCAACGCGGCCCGCGCGGCCACCGCCGCGATCCGGGCGCTGCGCCGGCCGATCCCGACGCTGATGCTGCTGCTGATGCTCGCGTTGGCCCTGGCGGCCTGCGCCGGCAAGGGAAAGACCGGGTCGGCGGCCCGGCAGCCGGACAGGGCGGCCGGCGAGGGCGGCCGGGTCAAGGTCGCCCTGCTCCTGCCCCTCTCCGGGAAATATGCCGGGACCGGCAAATCCATGGAAAACGCCGCGCACATGGCGGTCATGGAATCCGGCAGCCGGAACCTGACCGTGCTGTCCTTCGATACCGGCGGCACTGCGAAAGGCGCGTCGGCGGCGGCGCGCAAGGCGATTGCCGCAGGCGCCCGGCTGATCGTCGGTCCGCTGTTCCGCGCCGGGGTCGCCGCCATGAAGCGCCGCGCCGCCGGTGCGAAAATCAATGTGGTCGCCTTCTCGAACAGCGAAAGCGTCGCCGGCGGCAACGTCTTTCTGCTCAGCTTCCCGCTGCGCCAGCAGGTCGACCGCATCGTCCGCCATGCCGCCGCGAACGGCTTCACGAAGATCGGCGTGCTGGCGCTGGCCTCGGCGACCGGCGAGCGCATCGCCATGTATGCCGAGGCGGCCGCGCAGCGCCACGGCGCAGAGATCGGGCGGACGGCCTTCTACTCCGGCCACCGTGCGCAGAGAAGGAAGCGGATCGAAGCCTTCGCCGAGGAGCCGCCCTACCGGGCCGTGCTGATCCATGCCGCCGGCGACCGGTTGCGCACGGTGGCCGGCCTGCTGGCGTTGAACGATGTGGTGCCGCCGGACTACCAGTTTCTCGGCATGTCGAACTGGAACGATCCCAGCCTGCGTTCGGAGAATGTCCTGCGCGGCGGCTGGTTCGCGGCCCCGGAGCCGGCAGTCAGCGCCCGCTTTGCCGGACGCTATGAGCAGAATTTCAAGGCAAAGCCCGACCGGTTCGCCAGCATGGCCTACGACGCCATCGCGCTCGCCGCCGCCCTGGCGAAAAATGCGCGCCCGAAGCGCAATCCCTTCACCCGGCGGGCGCTCACCGACCCAAGCGGCTTTCTCGGCGCGGACGGGATCTTCCGCTTCGGCGAGAACGGCCTGATCGAACGCGGCCTCGCGGTTCTGGAGGTGACGCGCCGGGGATTCCGGGTCGTCGACCCGCCGCGCGCCAGCTTCGACATCGGCACGAACTGAGCGGCCGGCTCTGCTTTGAGGGCGGCGCTTCGGCGCCTCAATTCAGGATTGCGGCGAGCACGGCGTTGAGCCGCTGCCGGCCGGCCGGCGTGGCGCGCAGCCGGTCCGGGTTGTCTTCCAGCAGGCCGGCTTCGGCGAGGCGGGCAATCGCGTCCCGATCCAGCGTAGCCCCGACATCGCCCAGGGCGTCGAGCCGGGCCAGCGGAACGCCTTCGGCGGTGCGCAGCCCCATCATCGCCGCCTCGATGACGGCCTCGGCGTCGGAAACGACCGTAGAGCCCTGTTCGGCGGCGAAGGGATCGGCCGCCCGCGACGCGCGCTCCAGCCACACTTCCGGCGCGCGGTGGTGCCGGGTGGCGTGGCGCACGCCGGCGACCGCGATCCGGCCGTGGGCGCCGGGGCCGATCCCGGCATAGTCGCCGTAACGCCAGTAGGTCAGGTTGTGGCGCGATTCGGCGCCGGGCCGGGCATGGTTGGAAATCTCGTAGGCCGGCAGCCCGGCGGCCTCCAGCACATCCTGCGTGGTCTCGTAGAGATTGCCGGCCGCGTCTTCGTCGGGAGTCACAAGGTCGCCGCGGGCCCATTGCGCGTGGAAGGCGGTGCCCGGTTCGATGGTCAACTGGTAGAGCGACAGGTGCCCGCCGGCCTCGGCCAGCGCATCGCGGAGCTGCCCGCGCCAGTCCCGGTCCGTCTGCTCCGGCAGGGCGTAGATCAGGTCGAAGCTGAAGCGGTCGAAATAGCGCCCGGCCAGCCGGATCGCCGTTCGCGCATCGCCGGCGGAGTGGCCGCGGCCGAGAAACCGCAAGGCCCGGTCGTCGAAGGACTGCACGCCGATGGAGACCCGGTTGACCCCGGCGGCGGCGAAACCGGCAAAGCGGTTGCGGTCGACGGCTGCCGGGTTGGCCTCCAGCGTGATCTCCGCGTCGCGGTCGAGGGTCCAGGCCGCGGCGACCGCGTCGACGATTGCGCTCACGGTCTCCGGCGGCATCAGGCTCGGTGTGCCGCCGCCGAAAAAGATGCTGGTGATCCGCCGATCGCCGATCCTTTGCGCGTAGGCCTCGATCTGGCGCAGATAGGCCGCCTGCCACGCCGCCGGGTCGATGCTCTCGCGGACGTGGGAATTGAAATCGCAATAGGGGCATTTCGACAGGCAGAACGGCCAGTGGATATAGACCGCCAAATCGGCGGGTCCGGCGCCGTTTCCGCCGACCGGTTCGGCCCCGTTTTCGGCCCCGGTATCGGCTCCGGTATCGGCCCCGATATCGAAAGCCGCCGTCATCCCGCGGCGCGCCATGCGGCCAGCAGTTTGTTGAACGCGTCCGCCCGGTGGCTGATCGCGTGTTTGGCCTCCGGCGCCATTTCGGCGAAGGTCAGCGCATGGCCGTCCGGCACGAAGATCGGATCGAATCCGAAGCCCCGGTCGCCGCGCGGCGGCCAGGTCAGATGGCCGCTCACCGTGCCTTCGAACACCGCCTCGGCGCCGTCCGGCCGCGCCACCGCCAGGGCGCAGACGAAGGCGGCGCGCCGGTCGGCGGTATCGCCCAGGGCCCGGTTTACCCGTTCCATCGCCACGGCAAAGTCCCGGCCGGGGCCGGCCCAGCGCGCCGACCGGATCCCCGGATCGCCGCCCAGCGCCCGCACCGCCAGGCCGGAATCGTCCGCCAGCGCCGCCCGGCCCGCCGCCGCGGCTGCCGCACGCGCCTTCAGCAGCGCGTTGCCGGCGAAGCTGTCCGCCGTCTCGTCCGGCTCGGGCAGGCGGAGCGCGGCGGCTAAAAGCGCCGTCACGCCGACCGGCGCCAGCAATTCGCCGATCTCGCGCAGCTTGCCGGCATTGTGGCTAGCGAGGACAATTTCGCCGGTGATCGGAAAGGGCGAAGGCGCGGTCACACCGGCGGCGGCCCGATGGCGGCTCGCTGCAACGCGCACAATTCGCCGATGCCTTGCTTCGCCAGCGCCAGCAGCTCGGCGAACCGGGCCTCGCCGAACGGCTTGTCCTCCGCCGTCGCCTGCACCTCGATCAGGCCGCCGTCGCCGGACAGCACGAAATTGGCGTCGGCCTGGCAGGCGCTGTCCTCGGCATAGTCGAGGTCCAGCACGGTCTCGTCCTCCCAGAGGCCGCAGGACACCGCGGCGACCTGGCCGGTCAGCGGGCTGCTGTCGATCTCGCCCTGCTCGATCAGCCATTGAAAGGCCTGGGATAACGCAACCCACGCGCCGGTAATCGCGGCGGTGCGCGTGCCGCCGTCCGCCTTCAGCACGTCGCAGTCCACGGTGATCTGGCGCTCGCCGAAGCCCTCCAGATCGGTCACCGCGCGCAGCGAGCGGCCGATCAGGCGCTGGATTTCCTGGGTCCGGCCGCTCTGCTTGCCGCGCGCCGCCTCCCGGTCCGTGCGCGTATGGGTCGAGCGCGGCAGCATGCCGTACTCGGCGGTCACCCAGCCGCGTCCGGTCTTGCGCAGGAACGGCGGCACCCGCTCGATCACCGAGGCCGCGCACAGCACATGGGTCTCGCCGAACCGGACCAGGCAGGAGCCCTCGGCATGGCCGGCAAAGCCCGGTTCGAGGGTCACCGCGCGCATCGCGTCGCGCGCGCGGCCGGACGGTCTGCCGGAGGGTTTCATAGGGATAACTTCATGGGGCAGCTTTCGACGGGTGGTCGGGAGCCGGCAATCTAGCGCGGAATTCCCGCCCCGGTCACGCCGCGCCGTCCCGCTCACGGTCCGCCCGGATCGTGTCGCTGCTGTCGACCGACGAACGGAGCTGCCGGCGCAGCGCTTCGGCCCGTGCAGCGAAGTCGGTTTCCGTGGCGAGCAGCGACGCGCGCAGGATTTCCCGGTGCTCCGCTTCGGCGGACCGGCCATTGGCCGCAGCCCTTCGTTTGAGCGCACCGACTACT
The DNA here is from genome assembly GCA_965249845.1 of Alphaproteobacteria bacterium. Classification (GTDB taxonomy): domain Bacteria; phylum Pseudomonadota; class Alphaproteobacteria; order Bin65; family Bin65; genus Bin65. The sequence continues at coordinate 1,107,802 of CBDFNA010000003.1, read as the reverse complement.
TTCTCGCTGACATTCCGCACTGTCAGTCGCGCCATTTCATACGCCTTCATTGCTGCGCCTTCATTGCCAGCGCGATATGGCGCCGTTCGCCGATCCGGCAATGCCAATGTGCAAGTCTCCCGGACAGCCCGGCGCCGCGACGGATTGACCGCATTTGCCCGAACGCCTAATTCCCCTGAACCTAAAGCGCCGCTTTCCGTTCGATCGGACACCGCGATACCGCCATGACGACCCCGGACTCCGGCAGCAACCTGACGCCGCCGCCCCCGATCCCGGCTGGGGGCTCGCCGGTGCAGGCGCTGAACGACCGTGCGCGCGAGATTCTGCGCCACATCGTCGAGACCTATGTCGGTTCGGGCGAGGCCGTCGGCTCGCGCACCCTGTCGCGCATGGGCGATGTCGACCTGTCGCCGGCGACGATCCGCAACGTCATGGCGGATCTCGAGGATGCCGGCCTGCTCTACGCCCGCCACACCTCGGCCGGCCGCCTGCCGACCGACGCCGGCCTGCGCATGTTCGTCGACGGGCTGCTTGAGGTCGGCCGGCTGAGCGAGGACGAGCGCGAGCGGATCGAGGCGCAATGCGCCGCCAACGGCCGCAGCGTCGAGCAGGTGCTGCGCCAGGCCAGCCAGTCGCTGGCGGGCCTGTCCGAGCAGGTCGGGCTGGTGGTCGCGCCGCAATCGGAAAGCGCGCTCCAGCATATCGAATTCGTCAGCCTCGGCCCCGGCCGCGCGCTGGTGGTCATGGTGCTGAAGAACGGCGTTATCGAGAACCGGATCATCGACGTGCCGGTCGGTATGCCCAGTTCCGCGCTGGTCGAGGCGTCGAACTATCTGACCGCCCGGCTGATCGGCAAGACCCTGGGCGAGGCGCGCGGGGCGGTGACCGCGGAACTGGCGCGTGACCGGGCGCAACTCGATGCGCTTACCGGCGATCTCGTCGAGCGCGGCCTGGCGGTCTGGTCGGGTACGGAGGCCGCGGCGGCCGGCCAGGGTGCGCTAATTGTCCGCGGCCAGTCCAAGCTTCTTGAAGACGTCACTGCCATTGACGATCTGGAGCGGGTGCGGCGGCTGTTCTCGGCGCTGGAGAGGAAGGAAACCCTGCTGCGATTGCTCGACCTGTCGAGCGCGGCCCAGGGCGTCCGGATCTTCATCGGCGCGGAGAATGAGCTGTTCCGCAACGCCGGTTGCTCCCTGATCATCTCGCCCTACAAGAATGCGGACGAAATGGTTGTCGGCGCGATCGGCGTGATTGGACCGACCCGCATGAACTACGCCCGGATCATTCCGATGGTGGACTATACGGCGACCGTCGTCGGCCGGCTGATCGGCTAGACACACGGCTGGACACACGGCTGGACACACGGCTGGACACACGGCTGGACACACGACCGGGCCGGCGCCGGAGCCGGCGACTCAAGAGTTGCACGACATGAACGACGACACGCGCAAGACCGAATCGGACGGGGAAACCCCGGCAGGCGACGACGCAGCCGGCAGCGCCGCAGAGGCGGAGGAGCTGCCGCGGGCGGAATCGAAACCGGACATCGATCCCGCCGTACCGCCCGAAGCGGCGAACGACCGCGATGCCCCGGAAGTGAAGGAATCGGAAGCGGAGGTTCTGGAAGCCGACGTTTCCGAGACCGGCGAGAGCCCGGATGCCGGCGAACCGGAAGCGCCGGCGCTGACCGGGGATCAACAGCGCATTGTCGCCCTGGAAACGGAGATTGCGGAACTGAGGGACCGCGCCTTGCGCGCCATGGCCGAGGCCGACAACGCCCAGAAGCGCGCCGCCCGCGATGTCTCGGAGAGCCGCAAATACGGTGCAACGGCGCTGGCCCGGGACGTGCTGACCGTGGCCGACAATCTCGGCCGCGCGTTGCTGGCCGTGCCCGATGTCCCGCGCGAAGACGACGAGAACCTGTTCAACCTGCGCACCGGCGTGGACATGACGCTGAAGGAAATGCTGCAGGCCCTGGAACGGCACGGCGTGAAGAAGGTGACGCCGGAGCCCGGCGAACGCTTCGACCATAACCGGCATCAGGCCATGTTCGAGGTGCCGACCGACGAACTGGCGCCCGGCGCGGTCGCCCAGGTGGTGCAGGACGGCTATGTCATCCACGACCGGCTGCTGCGCCCCGCCCTGGTCGGCGTCGCCCGCAAGCCGCCCGAGGAAGCCCCGCCGGCGCCCGAAGAAGCGGCCGAGCCGACCGAAGAAGCAGCTCTGCCGCCCGGAGAAGCCCCGCCGCCCGAAGAGAGCGCCGAAGAAAGCGACGCGGCGTAGGCGGGCCTGCGTAGCCGTCCCTCGGTACGCCGCGGAGCCTGTCCCGAGCGAAGCCGAGGGGCGCTACTCGGGATGAGGAGAAGGTAACGACTCCCCTCACCCTGAGTAGCCCCGGATCGGTGTCCGGGGCAGCACTGTGCAGGAGGTGTTAGGGGCTGAGCCTCGAAGGGCATCGGTTCCCGATGCGAGAGTCGGAAAAATTACTTGCCGTTTCAGCACGATTTCCTATATTGGCGGTTTGGAACATTTCATGAATATCGGAGTCCGTCCATGGCCATCTCAATCCCCGTGCCCGCGGCGAAGCCGTTTCCGCCCTTTCCCGTGCTCTCGACCCGGCAGGAGGCGTTCTGCCGGGGTTTCGTCGCCACCGGCCCCAACTATACAGGGTGGCCGAGGCGGCGCGGCGGGCCGGCTATGCGGAACGCTCGGCGCGCCAGACCGGCCATGCCCTGATGGAGCGGCCCCATATCGTCGAGCGGGTGCGCGAGATCCGGCTGCTGTGGCGCGAGACGGCGCGGCGGGAGACCGGGATCCTGCTCGACCGGCTGGAACAGGCCTGGGCGGTTGCGGTGGCGAAAGGCTCGCCCTTCATGATGCTCCAGGTGATCCGGCTGCAGGCCGATCTGTCCGGCCTGTCCCGGCGCGGCCTGCATCGCCGGGCCGACCTGTGGCCGTTGCCGGACGAGGACGAGTTCGGCGAGCTGGCTACGGCCCTCGAAGCGGCGGGCGACCCGGATTTCTTCAGGACAGCCCAACCCGGCCCGCTCGCCGCGGCGCTGCAACGCCGGAACGGCACGGGCGCGCCGGAACCGGCGGTGGAGGACGGGCAGGCAGGGGACGAACCGGCAGGGGACGAACCGGCAGGGGACGAACCGGCAGGGGACGAACCGGCAGGGGACGAACAGCCGGCGGCTCCGGCGCCCTACGACGATCCGCCGGAGGCGCATTACGACGCGGCGCCGCTCGATATTGCGCGAACCGGCCCCGACCTCCAGAAGGGCGACGACGACGCCATCGACGCCAGCGAAAACGGCTGGATATACGCACTGCGCTGCGGCCACGATCCGATCGATCCCTGCTCGGCGGAAGAAATGGCGCTGTGGGCGGAAAACGAGGCCCGCCTCGCGGCCAATCCGTCCGGGATCGCCTTCCCGGCCATGGCGCCGGCAGAGAGCGCCGGAGCGGAGGCCCATGACGGAACATGACATTTCATGACATCCAGCCCAATCCCCCTGTGTCACCCCGGAAGGAGCGCAGCGGATATCCGGGGTCCAGAGCCGGCCGGAGCGATGGCACTTCGTGGCTCTGGGCCCCGGCTCAAGGCCGGGGCGACACGTTTTTTGGAGAATTCGGGAAGGATGGATCGGCGCCGCAGCATCCGCCCGATCCCCACCCGTCATCCCGACCGAGCGGAGCGCGTGGAGGGATCTTGACTCGGCCTGACGAACAAACTCCGGACGCCGGGGACGGGATTCCTCCACTCCGCGCGCCTTGCGGCCCGCTCCGGTCGGAATGACGGGAGTGGATGAAGAGAACGCCCAATGACGAATCGTGACAATTCCTGACACCGCAAACCCAACTCTCCCTGTCACGCCGGACCCCGATCCGGCGTCCAGAGTCTGCTCTGAGCGTGCCGAAGGAGCCTGCCCTGAGCTTGTCGAAGGGGCCGACACGCAAAACCCCCGCTCTGTGGTTCTGGGCCCCGGATCGGGGTCCGGGGCGGCACATTTTGTGGAGTATTCGAATTGGATGGATCGGCGTATCGGCTTCCGCTTAATCCCCACCCGTCATTTCGACCGAAGCGGCGTAAACCGCGGAGCGGAGAAATCTTTCCCACGTGGTACCCTGTCCTTTGCGCTGCACAGGAAAGATATCTCCACTCCACGACCCTGCGGGCCGTTCCGGTCGATATGACGGGCGGGCGGGCTTCGCGGCGCCAAACAGACGGTCCGGTCTATTTCGATTTTTTCCGGCGAAACTGTACCGATCTGTGCAGATCGGTGCGGCAGCGCCGGCGGCTCGGACCGGGGGCGGGCGCCGGCCGGGCCGGCTTCCCTTGCGACCGGACATGTTCTAGGTGAGCGGATCACCTGGAACATGCAGGGCGGCGGCGCGGCGAGCGGGCGCCGGGTCTTGGAACAGGGTCCTGGAGCTGGATTCTGGAACAGGGTTCTGGAACCGGGGCTTGGAAGGAGCGTGACATGGCGCTGCGCGTGGCGATCCAGATGGATCCCATCGACACCATCGACATCGGGGCGGACAGCACCTTCGTGCTGGCCATGGAGGCGCAGGCGCGCGGCCATGCGCTGCATTACTACACGCCGGACACGCTGCGCTTCCGCGAGGGCGTATTGAGCGCGCCGGTGCAAAGCCTGAGGGTGCGGGCCGAGCAGGGCCGCCATGCCGATCTCGGCGAAGCGAGGCTCGCCGACCTGTCGGAGATGGACGTGATCCTGCTGCGCCAGGATCCGCCCTTCGACATGGCCTACATCACGACGACCCACTTTCTCGAGCATATCCATCCGGCGACACTGGTCGTGAACGACCCGGCCGAGGTGCGCAACGCGCCGGAGAAGATCTACGTCAACCGCTATCCGGACCTGATGCCGCCGACCCTGATTACCAGCGATCCGGACGCGATACGGGACTTTCGCGGGGAGCAAGGCGACATCGTCGTCAAGCCGCTCTACGGCAACGGCGGCGCCGGCGTGTTCCATCTCCGGCCCGGCGACGACAATCTGGGCTCTCTGCTGGAAATGTATGCCGAACAGTTCCGCGAGCCGCTGATCGCCCAGCGCTATCTGCCGGAAATCCGCCAGGGCGACAAACGCATCATCCTGGTCGACGGCGAACCGGCGGGGGCGGTTTCGCGGATGCCGAACGAGGGCGAGGCGCGGGCCAATTTCCATGCCGGCGGGCAGGCGAAGGAGGCCGGGCTCACCGACCGCGAGCGGGAAATCTGCAGCCGCATCGGCCCGGACCTCAAGGCGCGCGGGCTGGTCTTCGTCGGCATCGACGTGATCGGCGACTGGCTGACCGAGATCAACGTCACCTCGCCGACCGGCATCCAGGAAACCAACCGCCTGTCCGGCACCAGGATCGAGGCCCGCATCTGGGACGCGATCGAGGCGCGGCTGGGTGGGTAGCCGCAGCGTCCTTCGAGACGGGCGTTTCGAGACGGCCCTGCGGGCCTCCTCAACGCCCTCCTCAGGATGAAGAATTGTGTTTGCCTCAACTCGTGCAGCTTCATCCTGAGGAGGGGCTGAGGAGCAGCGCGGAGCGCTGCGTCTCGAAGCCCCGTCTCGAAGGACGAAACGCCCGTCTCGAAGGGCGCCCTACCGCTGGAGGATGTCGCTCACTTCTTTCAATTGCGTGCGGGCGCGGAGCAGGTAGAAGCCCTGGGCGGCGAGATGGTTGGGCTGGATCATGCCGTCCGGCGCGCCGTTGCGCACGATCAGCGGCTGCAGTTCCGCCGCCCGGCGCAGGCTGTCCATCGTGTTGTCCCACACCTTCTGGGCCTGCTTCTCGGCCAGGATGCCGGCGAAGTCCTTCCCGAGTTCGCGCAGGATCATGTAGTAGCCGTAGACCCGGCCCTTGGTGCGGTAGAACAGGTCGTCGGACCGGCTGTCGAAGAAGATGCCGCCGAATTGCTCGACCCGCTCGGCGATGCGGGCGGAATCCGAGCCGATATCCGCGTTCACCCGGTCGATCAGGGTTTGCAGATTGTCGGCGCGCCGGTCGAAGGTCGCCGTTCCGGCGGCCAGCCGCTTGTTGTAGCGCAACAGGGAGCGCATGGCGGCGCGGTACTGCGCTTCGGTCGAGGAGGTCGGCAGCAGGCTGGCGCTCAGGTCCCAGACCCAGGTGTAGGGCGAGTAGCGCAGCTTGCCCATGGCGTCTTCGAGGTCCTTGTCGACGATGCTGGAGCCGCGGGTGCGGCCGATCTTGTCGGCCATTTCGATGGCGAAGCGGCCGAGCGCGTCGCGGATGCCGACCTGGAAATTGGGCAGATTGTCGAGCGCCCAGGACGGATAGATGAACGGATCGTTGGGCGTCCAGGGATGGTCAACGGTCTCGCGCCGGACCAGCGCCGCCGCCATGGCGACCGCCTGGCTCGCCCCTTTTTCCGCCGACACCGTCATGCCGGTGTCGTCGCCGATCCGGTGCATGACGGCCATGCCGACCGGGTAGTAGAGCAGGAGGATGGCCAGAAGCGCATAAACGGCCCAGCGCACAATGCGCCAACGCAGGCGGCGCGGCTTCGCAGGCGGCCCGGCTGGCGGCCGTCGGTTTCGGTCTCTTTCCCGGGGCTTGCGCCGGAACAGCCGGGTGAGCCGGCCCGGCTTTCCGTTCCCCCCGGCGTCGGGCCCCCTGGCGTCGGGCACGCCGGCGCTGCGGCGCGGCCGGTCCGGTTTGTCGTCGAACAGCGGGTCTGCTTTGCGGGCCATCGGCAAGAGATGGGGGATGCCGGCCGCGCTCACAAGGGCCGCGGCCACAAGGCCTGCCGGCCGCCGGCGCCGCGATCAGGCCTTCAGGAAGCCGACGATCCTGTAGGTCTCGGCCAGAATCGGACCGGTGATTTCGAGCGCCTTGTCGGCGCCGCCGGCGAGCACCCGGTCGATCTCCGCCGGGTCGTCGAGCAGCCGGCGCATCTCGGCGTTGATGGCGCCGAGCCTGTCGACGGCAAGGTCGGCGAGCGCCGGCTTGAAGCGGCCGAAGCCCTGGCCCTCGAACTCGCCGAGCACCGCCGCGACCGGCCGGTCGGCCAGTGTGGCGAAGATGCGCACGAGATTGAAAGCCTCGGGCCGCGCCGCCTCGACGTCCGGCCTGACCTCGCCGTCCGGCCCGACGACGTCCGGCCCCGGTAGCGGTTCCGGATCCGTCTTCGCCTTGCGGATTTTGAGCGCGATGGCGTCGGCATCGTCGGTCATGTTGATGCGGCTCATGTCCGACGGATCGGATTTCGACATCTTCTTCGTCGCGTCGCGCAGGCTCATCACCCGGGTCGCGCCGCCGAAGATCATCGCCGCCGGCGGCGGGAAGAAATCGACGCCGAAGTCGTGATTGAACTTGTTTGCAACGTCGCGCATCAGCTCGACATGCTGCTTCTGGTCTTCGCCGACTGGCACATGAGTCGCGTGATAGAGCAGGACATCGGCGGCTTGCAGGGCCGGATAGGCATAGAGGCCGAGGGAAGCCTTCTCCCGGTCCTTGCCGGCCTTTTCCTTGAACTGGGCCATCCTGTTCATCCAGCCGAGCCGGACGACGCAGTTGAAGATCCAGGCGAGCTGCGCATGGGCCGGCACGGCCGACTGGTGGAACACGACCGAAATCTTCGGATCGATGCCCGAGGCGAGCAGGGCGGCGGTCACCTGGCGCGTCTGGTCGGCGAGTAGGGCGGGATCCTGCCACACCGTGATCGCGTGCAGATCGACCATGCAATAGATGCAGTGATAGCCCTCGTGCTGGAGCCGCGCCCAGTTGCGGATCGCGCCGAGATAGTTGCCGAGCGTAACCCCGCCGGAGGGCTGGATACCGGAAAAGATGCGTTTCATGGCAAAAGGCGGAAGGCGATCGATGGGAGGACCGTCGCAGGACTAACCCCATCTGCGCCAATGCGGTCAAGGCGGAATGGTCCCGGCGTAACCCGGAGCCTACTGGGACCGGCGCATCATCCCCTTCATCTCGCCGACCGAGGCGGCGCGCAGCAGCAGGCAGCAGGCCGCGTAGATCGCCATGCCGCCGATCACCACCGCCAGGATCGAGAGAACGCGCTGCCACACCGCTCCGGACAGCCATGGCCAGAGCGCGTCGGCCGCCGGCCAGAGCACGCCGGCCATGACCAGCGCGGCGAGAGCGAAGCGCGGCAGCCGCGCCAGGAGGCGGGCATCGAGGGTGAGATGGCCGCGCCGCACCAGGAACCAGGCGAGCAGCCCGGTGTTGATCCAGGCCGCGATCGAGGTCGCGATCGGAATGCCCAGATAGCCGACCCCCAGCGGCCAGACCAGCAGGGGCGACAGGGCCATATTCACGACCATCGATATGATCGCGTAGATCATCGGGCGGCGCGTGTCCTGGCGGGCGAAGAATCCCGGCGACAGCACCTTGATCAGCACGAAGGCCGGCAGGCCGGTCGCGAAGACGGCGAGCGCCCAGGCCGTGGCGGCGGCGGCGTCCGGCGTGAATTTGCCGTACTGGAACATGACGGTGACGAGCGGCAGTGCGATGACGATCAGGGCGGCGGTCGCCGGCAGCGTCAGCACCATCGCCAGCTCGATAGCGCGGTTCTGCACGGCGTTGGCCCGGGCCTCATCGCTCTGGAGCGTGCGCGACAGCTCCGGCAGCAGCGCGGTGCCGATCGCGATGCCGACCATGCCGAGCGGAAACTGGTAAACCCGGTCGGCATAGTGGATGTAGGAGACGACGCCGGTGAGGAAGGTGCCGATGATGGTGCCGACCAGAATGTTGATCTGGGTCATGCCGCCGCTGACCAGGCCGGGCACCATCAGTTTCATCAGCCGCTTCACCGCCGGCGTGAATTGAGGCCAGCGCAGGCGCAGGGCGAGGCCGGCCCTGCGGCAGCACCAGGCGAGCCAGACATACTGGCCGATGCCCGATACGGCGACGCCCCAGGCCAGCATGTGGGCCGGCGTCTCGAACCGGTCCCGGGCAAACAGCAGGCCGAGGATCAGGACGATATTGAGCAGGATCGGGGCGGCGGCGGCGGCGGCGAAGCGGTAGGACGAATTGAGCATCCCGCTCATCATTGCGACGATCGCCATGCACAGCAGGTAGGGCAGGGTCAGCCGGGTCAGCAGGACCGCGGTATCGAACAGTTCCGGCCGGCCGGCGCTGAAGCCCGGCGCAACGACCAGGAGCACCTGCGGCATGAAGATTTCGACGACGACGGTAAACACCGCCAGCACCAGCACCAGCACGGAAAAGACCTGATCGGCGAACAGCATCGCCTCGCGCCGGCCCTGCTGCTCGAGCCGTTCGGAAAACAGCGGCACGAAGGCGGCGGCGAAGGCCCCTTCGGCCGCCAGACGCCGGAACATGTTGGGAAATCGGAAGGCGACGATGAACGCCTCGATCACGCCGACCGCGCCCAGATAGTGCGCCAGAAGGATATCGCGCGCGAAACCGAGGATGCGGCTGGCCAGGGTCCAGACGGCCACGATGGCGGTGGATCGAAGCAGCTTCACGGCCTGCCTGCCTGCGGCGTCTCCGGCGAGTAGAAGAGCAGCCGTGCCGCCGCCGGCCCCGCCGCCGCAAGCTGGTCGATCAGGTCGAAATCGCGCCAGTTTGCGGTGATCAGGGTCGCGCCGGACGATCGGGCGGTGAGGTAGATGGCCGCGTCGGCAAAGAAACGCCGGCGATCGGCCCCGGCGCTGCCTTGCAGCCGCGCCAACAGGCCGGCGATCAGGCCTGCCGCCATCCAGCCCGACGCCGGAAGCGCGGCGGTTCGCCTGGTCTCGATCCGGCCCAGCATCTCTTCAAGCGTTGCCCGGGTCTGCGCGGTGTGCGCCGCGTCCGGCGCCAGGGCGCCCAGCCCGAAGCTCAACTCGGCAAGGCAGACCGCACAGTGAACGTGGCGGCGGCCGGGCAGAAGGGCGTGCAGCGTCAGCGGCATCTGCCCGGTCAGGGCATCGATATAGGCGCAGGTATCCAGCATAACCGGCCCGGCGAGGCTCACCGCCGGAAAGAACGGAAGCGCCGAACGGTCCCTGAACCTGAGGGGCGTTCGGCGCTTGTCCGGCCGGATGCGGCGCTGCCAGCGCGCCAGGTCGGCGGTCAGGGTCACAGGTCGATCGTGAAGTCCCGGGGCAGCGAACCGCGCTGGCCGGCCAGCCACGAGCCGAATCCGTCCGGATCGGCCAGCGCCTCCAGCCCGGCGCGCACAAGATCCGAATCCCGGCCGATGCCGGTGGCAGCCCGGGCCCTTTCATAGAGGATATCGTCGATCCGCGCGGCGATCCGGCGATCCTTGGACGCCGCGGCGGCACCGTAGGCCGCGCCTTCATCGGCCATCCCCATGCCGTATTCGACGCCTGCGGCGGAATCTTCGGAAACGGCGACGCCGACCGCCGCCAGCAATTCCCGCAACTGGGCCATTGTGATTGTGACTGCTTCCGCCATGACGACCTCCCTTTCCGCAGCGTTTGTTGCACAAATATTTCTACTTGTCAAACAAATCAAGCCGCCGCACTTTCCAGCACCGTGCTGAGGGAGGCAAGCACGGTCTTGCGCACCTCATCCTGCTTCTGCGCATTGGTGATCTTCATGCCGAACACGTCCTTGACATAGAACACGTCGACAACGCGTTCGCCATAGGTCGAAATCTTGGCAGTGCCGATCTGCAGGCCGCTTTGGGTGAGAGCGCGGGTTACGTCATGCAACAGGCCGGGCCGGTCGCGGCCGTTGACCTCGATAACGGAGAAAAAGTTGCTCGCCGTATTGTCGATCAGCACGCGGGGCGGCACATCGAACACGTCGCGCGCGCGCCGGGGCAGCGATTCCTTGCCGACCAGTTCGCGCCAGGGCCGAAATTCGCCGGTCAGGCTGTCGGCGATACGGTTTTTCAGCCGCTCCAGGTCGGCGGTATCGGTGATGGCTTTGCCGGCGGCGTTCTGGATCGTGAAGATGTCCAGAGCATGACCGTTCGACAGGGTGAATATCCGGGCCTCCACGATCGGCGCGCCGAACAGCGCCATCGCGCCGGCAATCTGCGAGAACAAGCCGGGATGGTCCGGCGTATAGACGGTGACTTCGGTGACCGAGCGCTTCTCGTCGATCCCGACATCGATCGAGATTTTGGACTCATCCCGATGCGCCTTGCGGGTGATCGCGGCGTGGCGCGCCTGGATTGCGGTGTCGAGCGACAGCCAATAGGCCGTGTAGCCGAGGTCCAGATAGGCGTCGATGTCTCGTGCCGGCCAATCCGCCAACCGGGCGGCCACCGCTTCCTTGGCCCGCGCCACCCGCGCTGCAACGGCGTCGGCCCCGACGCTGCCGCTGAGCAGTTCTTCGGTCCGGTAGTACAATTCGCGCAGCAACGCTGCCTTCCAGCCGTTCCAGACGGTCGGCCCGGTGGCGCGCATGTCGGCGACAGTGAGGACGAGGAGCAGCCGTAGGCGTTCCGGCGACTGGCAATGATCGGCGAAATCACGGATCGTCTTCGGATCGTCGATATCGCGTTTCTGCGCGGTGTTGCTCATCGCCAGATGGTAGCGGACGAGCCAGGACACGGTCTCCGTCTCCTCGCTGTCCAGCCCGAGGCGCGGGCACAGTTCCAGCGCCAGTTCGGCGCCCAGGATTGAATGATCGCCGCCGCGCCCCTTGGCGATGTCATGGAGCAGGACGGCGACATAGAGCGCCCGGCGCGACGCGACCTTGTGGACGATTTCGCTCGCCAGCGGATGATCTTCCGCGAGATCGCCGGCCTCGATCCGGTGCAGCAGGCCGATCGCCCGGATCGTATGCTCGTCGACCGTGAAGACGTGATACATGTCGTGCTGCATCTGGGCGACGACCCGGCCGAAGTCCGGGATGAAGCGGCCGAGCACGCCGGCTTCGTTCAGCCGTTTCAGCGTTGCCGCCGGATCGTTTTTCGACGTCAGCATGGCGAGGAAACTGGCGTTGGCCGCCGGATTCTGGCGGACCGCACTGTCGATCGATTTCAGCGAATGCGCGACCTGCCGGAGCGCGGCCGGGTGAACGTCGAGCTGTTGCTCTTGGGCGGTTTCAAACAACCGCAGCATGTTCACCGGATCCTGCCTGAAGACCTTGTCGTGCTTTGTGTTCAGGCGGCCCGACCGGGCTACGAAATCGCCGAACTCCCGCTCGCCGCCCAGCCGGCCCGGGAGCCGGACCCAGGGCCGCCGCTTGGTCTCGTCTTCCAGCGCGGCGCAGAAGATCCGGGTCAGGTCGCCGACATTCTTGGCGACCAGATAATAGTGGCGCATGAAGCGCTCGACCCCGCGCTGGGTCTTCCGGTCGCCATAACCCATCATCCGGGCGATCTCGGGCTGGACATCGAAGGTGAGGCGCTCCTCCGGCCGGCCGGTGAGATAGTGCAGGTGGCAGCGGACCGTCGTCAGGAAGGCATGGGTCTTGCGGAACAGGCCGGATTCGTGATCCGAGAAGACGTTGCGCTCGACCAGATCGCCGACCGCGTCGACCCGGTAAAAATTCTTGGCGATCCAGAACAACGTGTGGAGATCGCGCAATCCGCCCTTGCCGTCCTTGATATTGGGCTCCAGGACATAGCGGCTGTCACCCATTTTCTCGTGCCGCATATCGCGTTCGGCCAATTTCTGGGTGACGAAACCGTTGGCCCCCTCGGCGGCGGTGAAATCCCGGAACTTCTGGCGCAAACTCCGATATAGCCCGGCGTCGCCCCACAAATAGCGGGCCTCCAGCAGGGCGGTCCGGATCGTCAGATCGGACTTCGCCAGCCGGATACACTCGTCGATCGACCGGGTGGCGTGCCCGACCTTGAGGCCGAGATCCCACAGGGTATAGAGCAGGAACTCGACGATTTGCTCCGCATGGGGCGTCAGCTTCCAGTTCGAAAGGAACAGCAGGTCGATATCCGACTGCGGCGCCAGTTCGCCCCGCCCGTAACCGCCGACGGCGACGATCGCCTGTTTTTCGCCCTCTGTCGGGTTGGCAACCGGATACACCCGCTCGTAGGCGAAGTCGTAGACCACCCGGACGATCTGATCGATCAGAAAACAGTGGGCCTGGACGCATTGGTGACCGCGCAGAGCTGTATCGGCCTCCCGGTCGAACCGCTGGCGGATCTCCAGACGCCCGGCTTCCAGCGCGGTTTTCAGGACCCCGAGAACGGGCGCGCGAAGGGCGGTCGGATCTCCGGTTTTCTCGGCGACGGCATCGATCTGTTCGACAAGTCGCCGCCTTTCGACGATCCGTCGTTGATTGGCGACCGGGGCGGCGTTTGAGAAATCCATGACTCAATCGATCCGATGAGGCTCTCGGCCGACCTGCCGGCGCGTCAATGACGCACCGTCCGACCGGCGCTCGGAACCTCGTATAAACTATTACCCTGCGGAAGACAGGCCAGCCACCGCGGCGACCGCACGGGACAGTCGAAGCTACCGGCTGAACGTCGTCCGGCGCGCCGCTTTTTCCGGCCGGCGGACCATGCTAGCGTGACCGCAGCGTTGCGGCCCCGCGCCGGGGTGCGGCCCGCGGTGTCGTATCCAGCGAATCCGTGGGACGCCGGTTAGCGACATTCGGGCACGAACGGGAAAGCCATGACCAGCCTGTCGCGCGGTGGAATTATCGGCGTACTCGCCGCTGTTGCCGCCGTCATCATCTATCTTGCCGTTTTTTCCGGCGGCCCCGGCGGGCCGGCGGGCGGCGACGCTTCGGCTATCGGCCAGGCCCGGGCCGAAAAGCTGTTTGCGGCGCTGAAAAATCATGAACGGTTCAAGGCAGGGAACGGCACCGTGACCTGGGAAAGCGCCAAGCCGCTGGGTGACGACGGCGTCCTGATCCGGAATCTCAGCGTCAAGGGCCAGGACGAGCGCGGCCGGGCCAGCACGATCGCTGCAGCGGAAGTCCGGGTCGGGCGGATCGACTGGAACAATGTCGCGATGTCACCCTATGGCGATGTCGAGATCAAGGGACTGACCACGCCTGAGTTCGCCAGGAACCCGACGGTCTCGGCGTTTTTGGCGGCGACCGGTGCAACGACCGTCATCGCCGATCTCAAGATGCGCTGGGACTACAAGCCGGATGGCCAGGTCATGGACATCGGGGCCTCGGAGTTGACCGTGCGCGAGTGGGGAACGCTGAACCTGCAGGGGAAATTTCACGGGCTGGATATCGCGGCCCTAAAAGAACTGCAGAATGGCGGCGAGGCCGATCCGGCTTATATCATGAGCCTGATGGCCGGCTTGAAAATCGGCAGTTTCACCCTGTCGTACAAGGACCGGGGCGCGATCGACAAGCTGGCGGCAAAGCAGGCCGAAGCGACGGGCACCGACAAGAGTGCGGTCATCGACAAGGCCCTGAACGGACTTGAGATGCGGAAGAATGTTCTTCCCTACGACATCGTCAGGCAGGCCTTCGAGGCCCTGATTGTTTTCGTGAAGAACCGGGGCGCCATCGCGCTCAAGGCGGCGCCGAAACGTCCGGTTCCGTTGCTGCGCCTGCTGCTAAAAAGCCGGTCGAACCCGGCGGACATCGACAGGCTGGTGCAGGAACTGGGCCTTTCGATCTCGGCGCAATAGGCGCGGCGGCGGCAAGCGGCGGCTCAGTCCTGCGTCGCCGCCTTCAGCCGGTAAAGAAACTCCAGGGCCTCGCGTGGCGTCAGCTCATCCGGATTGAGGTCCCCCAGCAGCCGCTCGGCTTCGGACGGACCGGCCGGGCGGACCGGCTCCGCAACGCTGGCGTTGAACAGGGGCAGGTCGTCGGCGAGGCGGTTGACATTGGCGCCCTGGTCGCCGGCTTCCAGCGTCGCCAGAACCTCCTCGGCCCGGGCGATAACGTCCGCCGGGAGGCCGGCCAGCCGCGCGACATGGATGCCATAGCTGGCTTCGGCGTTGCCGGGCGCCACTTCGTGCAGAAAGACGATCTCGTCCTGCCACTCCCTGACCCGCATGGTGTGCCGGGACAGCCGGTCGAGCCGGGACGAGAGCGCCGTCAGTTCGTGATAGTGGGTGGCGAACAGAGCGCGGCATTTCAGGCGTTCGTGCAGATGTTCGACCGTGGCCCAGGCGATCGACAGGCCGTCGAAGGTCGCCGTGCCCCGGCCGATCTCGTCCAGAATAACCAGCGAGCGCGGCGAGGCCTGGTTCAGGATCGCGGCGGTCTCGACCATCTCGACCATGAATGTGGAGCGGCCGCGAGCCAGATCGTCGGCCGCGCCCACCCTCGAAAAAAGCCGGTCGACAATGCCGATAGTCGCCTGCTGTGCCGGAACGAAGCTACCCGCCTGCGCCAGAATGGCGATGAGCGCGTTCTGGCGCAGAAAAGTGCTCTTGCCCGCCATGTTCGGGCCGGTCAGCAGCCATAAATTCTGTTCCTGCCCAAGGTCGCAGTCGTTCGGAACGAAAGGCGTATCGGGCTGCAATGCCTCGACGACCGGGTGCCGGCCGCCGATGACGGCAAAGGACGTGTCGGACGTCACGGCAGGACGGTGCCAATCGCCGGCAGCGGCCAGATCGGCCAACGCGGCGCTGACATCGATTTCCGCCATGGCCTGGGCCGCCCGGGCGATCGGCTCGGCCTGGCCCAGCACTTCGGCGACCAGATCGTCGAACAGCGCCAGTTCGATGGCCAGCGCCCGGTCGGCGGCCCGGACGATATCGGATTCCAGCTCCGACAGGTCGACCGTGGTGTAGCGGGTGGCGCTCGCCATGGTCTGCCGGTGGATGAAAGGACTTTCGGCGCCGGATGGCATCTTGCCGGACTGGGCCGTCGAGACCTCGATGAAATAGCCAAGCACGTTGTTGTGCCGGATTTTCAGCGACGGAATGCCGGTTTCCTCGCGGAAGTGCGCTTCCATCTGCACGATCAGGCCGCGGCCGTCTTTCCTGAGCGCCGTCTGTTCGTCCAGCGCCTCGGAATAGGCTGGCGCGATGAAGCCGCCGTCGCGGCTTTGCAAGGGCAGCTCCTCCGCCAGCGCGCGGCTCAGCCGGCCGACCAGCGGGTCATGGCGGCCGAGCTGGCGGGTCAGGCCGGTCAGCTCTTCGAGATCGGCCAGGCCTGTCGCCATCCCCTTGGCTGTCAGGGCGTCGGCCAGCGGGCCGGTCGCCGCCAGCGCATCGCGGATCGCGGCGAGATCGCGCGGGCCGCCCCGGCCGAGCGATAGCCGGGACAGCGCACGCTCGGCATCCGGCGTCCGTTTCAGCAGATCCCGCACCCGGCCCCGAACACCCGAATCGTCCTTGAAGAAGCCGAGCAGCCGGTGGCGCGACTCGATGGCGGCGACATCGGTCAGCGGCGCGGCCAGCCGCCCGGCGAGCAGCCGCGCACCGGGGCCGGTGACGGTGCGGTCGACAACCGAGAGGAGGCTGCCCTTGCGGTCGCCCGCCAAAGTTCGGGTCAGTTCCAGATTGCGCCGGGTCGGCGCGTCGATTTCCATTGCTGCGCCGCCGGTGTGGCGGACCGGCCGGGCAAGGCGCGGCGCCCGGCCCCGCTGGGTGAGATCGACATAGTCGAGCAGGGCGCCGGCCGCAGCGGTTTCCGACCGGGTGAAGGCGCCGAACGCATCGAGCGACGCGACCCCGAAATGCGCCGTCAGAAGGGCGGCAGCGTTGAGGCTGTCGAATCGGCTGGCCGGCTGCACGGTCAGCCGGTCGCGCCAGTCGGCGAAGACCTCGTACAGCGCCGGCCGTTCGATTAGCTTGTCCGAGACGAGGATTTCCGAGGACTCCAGCCGGGCCAGGGCGGCGCCCAACTCGCCCGGCGCAACCGGCTGGGCGGCAAAATCGCCGGTCGTCATATCGAGCCAGGCCAGCCCCAGTTCGCCGCCCGCTTCGGCCAGTGCCGCCAGATAGCTGTGGGCGCGGGCGTCGAGCAGCGTGTCTTCGGTCAACGTTCCGGGGGTGACGACCCGGATGACATCGCGCCTGACCAGCGCCTTCGAGCCGCCGCGTTTCTTTGCCGCGGCCGGGTCCTCCATCTGCTCGCAAACCGCAACCTTGAAGCCGGCGCGGATCAGCCGGGCGAGATAGTTTTCCGCCGCGTGCACCGGCACGCCGCACATCGGCACATCCTGCCCGGCCTGCTTGCCGCGTTTGGTCAGGGTGATGTCCAGGGCGCCCGCCGCCGCTACGGCATCGTCGAAGAACAGTTCGTAGAAATCGCCCATCCGGTAGAACACCAGACATTCCGGATGCGACGCCTTCACCTCCCGGTAATGCGCCAGCATGGGCGAAAGGCCCGACTTCTCGGGTGGCTGGACGGGAACGTTCATGAGCAGGGAAGGGTGTGGTCTTCGCGCGGCAAATTATCGGACATCGCCGCTATCCTCGCCAAGCTTGCGCCCCTTGTCGATATCGGAGGACGGCATTTCCCGCCGGGCGGGGGTGTGCCCGGGGGGTGTGACGGTCGCAGCGATGGGCAGGGACGCCCTCGCAGCTTATAACGACGCCACCGACACCTCCTCCGCCAGCGCCACCGCCATGTCCGATTCCGAACACGTCACCGACCGGGAAGCCCTGCTGATGCACGCCTCCGGGCGGCCGGGCAAGCTCGAGATAACGCCGACCAAGCCGCTGACGACCCAGCGCGACCTCGCGCTCGCCTATTCGCCCGGCGTCGCGGCGCCGGTATTGCGCATCTCGGAAGACGAGGGCACGGCCTACGACTATACCGCCCGCGGCAACCTGGTGGGCGTCATCTCCAACGGGACGGCCATTCTCGGCCTCGGCAATCTGGGGGCGCTGGCATCGAAGCCGGTGATGGAGGGTAAGGCCGTCCTGTTCAAGCGCTTTGCCGATGTCGATGCGATCGACCTGGAAGTCGACACCGACGATGTCGACGCCTTCATCAACTGCGTCCGCTATCTCGGACCCAGCTTCGGCGGGATCAACCTGGAGGATATCAAGGCGCCGGACTGCTTTATTATCGAGCAACAGCTACGCGAACTCCTCGATATTCCGGTGTTCCACGACGACCAGCACGGCACCGCGATCATCATGTCGGCCGGCCTGATCAATGCGCTCGACCTGACCGGCCGCTCGGTTCGGAACGCCAAGGTCGTGATCAACGGCGCCGGCGCCTCGGGCGTTGCCTGCGCCGAACTTATCAAGGCGATGGGCGTGCCGGCCGATCACGTGATCATGTGCGATACCCGCGGCGTCATCTATCAGGGCCGCGAGCAGGGCATGAACCAGTGGAAGTCGGCCCATGCGGCGGTCACCGAAGCGCGCACGCTCGAAGACGCGCTCAACGGCGCCGACGTGGCGGTCGGCCTGTCGGTCAAGGGCGCATTCACCCAGGATATGATCAAGCGGATGGGCGCCAGGCCCATCGTTTTCGCGCTGGCCAATCCTGACCCGGAAATCACGACCGAGGAAGTCCAGGCGATCCGCGCCGACGCCATCGTCGCAACCGGCCGGTCCGACTACCAGAACCAGATCAACAATGTGCTGGGCTTCCCCTACATCTTCCGGGGCGCGCTCGATGTCCGGGCATCGACCATCAACGACACGATGAAGATCGCCGCCGCCGAAGCGCTGGCCAAGCTGGCGCGGGAGGATGTGCCGGACGAGGTGGACGCGGCCTATTCCGGCCGCCGTCTGCGTTACGGCCCGGACTATATCATCCCGGTGCCGTTCGATCCGCGCCTGATCGAGGCGGTGCCCTACGCCGTTGCCACGGCCGCCATGGAAAGCGGCGTCGCGCGCAAATTTATCGTCGACGAGGACGGCTACCGCCAGGAGCTGCGAAGCCGGCTGGATCCGGCCGCCTCCTCGCTGCAACGCGTTTTTGACCAGGCGCGCGCGAACCCCAGGAAGATGGTCTTCGCCGAAGGCGAGGAGGAAAGGGCCATCCGGGCCGCCATCGCGTATGTCACCACGGGCTACGGAACGGCCGTGCTGGTCGGCCGCGAGCATTTGGTGCAGGCCGCGCTGGACGAAGCGGGCCTGGAACTGCCTGCGGGAGTCGAGGTCCACAACGCCCGCCAATCGATTTCCCACCGGCAGTTCGCCGACCTGCTGTATCAGCGTAAGCAGCGCGAGGGCTGGCTGTTCCGCGATTGCCAGCGCATCGTGAACCAGGATCGGAACGTCTATGCCGCCTGTCTCGTCGCCAGCGGCGAGGCAGACGCAATGCTGACCGGCCTGACCCGCCGCTTCGCCGTCAGCTACGAACAGATTCGCCATGTCCTCGACAATCGCCAGGGCGCGCGGGTTTTCGGCATGACCATGATCGTCGCCCGCGGCCGGACCACCGTGTTCATCGTCGATTCCAGCGTCAACGAGGAGCCGACCTCGGTCATGCTCGCCGATATTGCGGAACAGGCCGCTGCCAAGGCGCGCGATCTGGGTCACGAACCGCGGGTCGCCTTCCTGTCCCATTCCAATTTCGGCAACCCGCTGACGGATCGCGGCGACCGGATCCGCAACGCCGTAGCTTTGCTGGACTCGCGCCGAACCGATTTCGAGTACGATGGCGACCTCTCGGCAGACGTTGCCCTCGACCCGGACCTGATGGCGCTCTATCCGTTCTGCCGACTCTCGGGCCCGGCCAATGTCCTGGTGATGCCGACCCTGGACGCTGCCAATATCTCGGCCAAGCTGATGCAGAAGATCGGCGGCGGCACGGCCATCGGCCCGATCATGCTGGGCCTCGACAAGCCGGTGCAGATTGCCCAGATGGGCTCGACCGTCAACGACCTCCTGAACCTGGCCGCCTTCGCCGCCGCGGACGCCGTCTGAACCGGAAGGTTCCTGTCCAGAGCGGACCGTCAATCCGTTGCCACGGGCCGTTCACCGTGATGTCATGCCCGGCGCACAGTGTGCCCGACAGGACGGGCTATGGCGGAGCCGGGGTTCTACGGGCCAACGGCGCGGATCGGGAACAGAGGGCCGGAAGTGGTCGACGCGCGCACCAATACTCCGGAGACGGATGGGAAGACCGCGCAGCGGGCGCCTGAAGCAACACGCCGCCGCGTCCCTGCTGCTTCCGCCATTCCCGAGAAATCCGGTCGCGACCTCGCGGCGCCCCTGGCCATCGGGGCCGCCGCCGGCGCCGTAGCCGGCATTGTCAACGCCAGCGCCGGCGCCTTGCAGGGCATACTGGCCGGCGCCGTAGCCGGCATCGCCACGGCGCTGGCCTTCGGGGCCATCAGATCGCGGTCGTTGCAGCGTCCCGGGCCCGAACCCACCGGCGTTGCATCGACCGAAGCGGAATACGCCGGCGACGAGGACCCCGGCACGTCCGTCCGGCAGGCGGCGATCGGTCTGGTGCGGAACCTGCCGGCGCCGGCCATTCTGGTCGACGAAGGCCGGGTAGTTCTGGCCGTCAGCCGCCCGGCGGAGGATCTGCTGCGCCGCGTGGCCGAGCGACGGCCGCTGCCGGATTCGATCCGCCACCCGGAATTGCTGTCGGCGGTCCAGCAGTCCATCGAGGACGGTATCGAGCGGAAGGTAACCATCCGCGAATCCGTACCGCAGGACCGGCATCTCGAGGCGCTGGTCGCGCCGCTCGGCCAAAGCGGGCAGACTGGCTCTTCCAGCGAACGGGAAACGCCGAACGATCCGCAGGGCGGCCCTCAGGGGGCGCTGATCCTGCTGCGCGACTTGACCGCCCAGATCCGGGCCGACCGGATGCGGGTCGATCTGGTTGCCAACGTCTCCCACGAACTGCGTACGCCGCTCGCCTCGCTGGCCGGGTTCCTGGAGACTCTGCGCGGGCCGGCGGCGGACGATCCTGTAGCCCAGGAGCGATTCCTGCGCATCATGGAAGAACAGACGGCGCGCATGACGCGGCTGGTCGATACGCTGATGTCGCTGTCGAACATCGAGATGGACGAGCACCGGCCACCGACCGGGAGGGTCGAACTGAACGCCACGGTGCGGCGCGTCGTGGATGCACTGAAGATCGTCGCCGACCGGCTGGGGAGCTGGATCGTCGTGATGCACGACCTCGAACCGGCTGAAATCGCCGGAGACGAAGATCAGATTGCCCAAGTCGCCCGAAACCTGATCGAAAATGCGATCAAATACGGCCGGCCCGGCTCGGCGATCGAGGTCCGGGTTTTCAGCCCGAACGCGCAAGAGACGGTTGCCGGCGCAGTGGCGATAGCGGTGAGCGACAGCGGCGACGGCATTCCAGAAGAGCATCTGCCGCGGCTGACCGAGCGGTTCTACCGCGTCGATATAGCCCGGGCGCGCGACGCCACGGCGGCAGCCGCGGATACTGCCGGCGGAGAAGCCGCAGGCATTGCCGACCAGGCTCCGGATTCCGGCGGGGCCGGCCTTGGGCTGGCGATCGTCAAACATATCGTCGCCCGCCATGGCGGGCGTCTGGAAATTTCCAGCGAACTCGGCGTCGGCAGCAACTTCACCGCCATCTTGCCGCCAGCGCCGCCGGCTGCACCCCCGGGGCGCTCTGCCCCGGCGTAGGCCGGTTCAGGCCGTAGGGTCGTCGCGCAGCCTGACGAGCTGCTTGCCGAAATTCTCGCTGCGGAACAGTTTCAGCAGGGCCTTGGGCGCATTTTCGATGCCGACCTCAACATCCTCGCGATATTTGATCCGGCCGTCGGCGATCCAGCCGGCCATGTCTTCCAGGCCCTCGCGCCAGCGGCTCCAGAAATCGGTGACGATGAAGCCGGTGACGCGCAGGCGGTTGGTTAGTATCTGGCGGGTGTAGCGCGGCACCCGTTCCGGCTCTGTCAGATTGTATTCGCTGATCATGCCACAGATGGCGACCCGGCCGAACGGGTTGGTCAGCGGATAGATGGCGTCCGAGATCCATCCGCCGACATTGTCGAAGTAGCCGTCGAGGCCGTCAGGGCAGGCTTCCGCCAGCGCCTCGCCGAGTGCTGCCGTATCCTTGCCGAAGCTGCGATAGTCGATGCAGGCGTCGTAGCCCAACTCGTCGACGCAGTAGGCGCACTTGGCGTCACCGCCGGCGATGCCGACGACCCGGGCGGCGCCGCCGATCCGGGCGATCTGGCCAACCAACCCGCCGACCGCCCCGGAAGCGGCAGACACGACGACCGTGCCGCCCTCTTTGACGCCCATGACCTCCCGCGTGCCGAAATAGGCCGTCATACCGGGCATGCCGAGGACGCCGACCGCCGTGGAGATCGGCGCGAGCGACGGATCGATCTTGCGGGCGCCCCGGCCGCGGGTCACGGCATATTCCTGCCAGCCCAGGCGTTCGTCGACGATATCGCCCACCGCGAAATCCGGATGGTGCGACGCGATGACCTCGCCGACCGTACCGCCTTCCATGACGGCGCCGACCTCGACCGGCCTGGCGTAGCTTTTCCCGGCATTCATCCGGCCGCGCATATAGGGATCGACCGACAGCCAGATATTACGGACCAGGAATTCGCCCTCGCCCGGCACCGGGACCGGCGATTCCACCAGCCTGAAAGTATTTTCGTCGAACGCTCCGACCGGCCGTTCGGCCAGGAGCCATTGGCGGTTCGTGAGAGTCATGGCAGCTGGTTCCGTCTTCATGTGATCTGGGATTTTCTCCGCCCGAGCTTCAGCCCCACCGCTCGCGATGGGCGGCCATCGCCGCGTTGGCGCCGGCGCGGATGAGGGAGAGATCGCTGCCAGCGGCCACAAGGTCGAAACCGCGATCGAACATCTGCGCAGCCGACTGGCCGCCATAGGGCACCGCGGCCATCGGCTTGCCGGCCGCCTTCACCGCGGCTTCGGCGCTTTCGACGATAGCACGGGATTCGGCAGTCGGCGCGGTCGGGTTGAACCCGCTGGTCGCGGTCATGTCGGTCGGCCCGATGAACAGGACATCCACGCCTTCGACCCGCGCAATCTCCGGGATGTTGGCGATGCCCTTTTGCGTCTCGATCTGCAGGACGGTGCAAACTTCGTCGTTGATCCGGTCCCAGTATTCGGCGCTGGCATGACCGAAGCCGGTGGCGCGAATTGCCGAGACAGCGCAGCCCCGGTTGCCTGCCGGCGGATATTTGCAGGCGCGGACAGCCGCTTCGGCCTCTGCCGCGGTTTCGACATAGGGCACCATGATGCCCTCGGCGCCCGTATCCAGCGCCCGTTTGATATAGGGCGTATCGTTCCACGGCACGCGAAGGATGACGGCCGGTCCGCCGGGCTCGCGTCCGTCGTCGTTGGCGGCGCCGATACTGCCGGAGCGCAGCGCCTGCATCTGCGCGGCCGCTCCCATCAGATCACCGGGCCCGTGCTCATGGTCGATGATGACGAAATCGACACCGGCCTGAGCGACGATCTCGGCGGTCATGCCGCTGTTGGCGGCCAGCCAGAGGCCGAGGCATTTCTGCCCGGCAGCGAGCCGGACCTTCACAGGATTGCTGCGGATCATGAGCCTTCTTCGGAGTTGCGGCGCGAGATGAAGCGCCCTGTTAATGCCGCCCGTGCGCGAAAGGGGAGTCCCCCCGCCACGCCGGCGGGCCGCTACATGCCGCAGTCGGATTTGGCCTTGGCGAACGCCGCGCGGAAGCCGTTCAGCGAATAGGTATCGACTGTCAGGGTGCCTCGCGACGACCGGCCGATCACGGTCAGGCGCGCCCGATCGGACAGATTCTTCACGATCTTCCGGTCTTCGGATGAATTTTTGCCCCAGGCGCTGTCGGCGCTGGTGCGGAGTTTGAATGCGGCGCCGTTGTTGAATTTCAGCGTCGCGACACTGCGGGCTTTGTACTTGTAGCCGGCGCGGACCTCGACCTGGCCGCTCACCTTGTGCGACGGCCAGAAGGACACAATCAGGCTGGTCTCGCCACGGCGCTTGTATTTGCCTTTCTGCCGCTGCGGCATCGCAGCCGCGTAGCACACGGCGGCACTGCTGATGCGCGCCTTGTGGACCTCCCAGTACTGGAATTTGGCGATGAAGCTCTTCGGTCCGGCCTGGGCCAGCGCCGCTGGCGCCTGGACAACGGAAACGGCGCCGGCGATGAAGAGAACGACCGCGGAAAGACCTCGGCGGTTCATATCGGACATTGCTGCGGGATTATCCCGATTCACCTTGATTTTCCCGGTTTCGCTGCTTTCGGACCCACAAAGGCGGACCGAATTCCGGCGGCGGCAACTGTTCGGCCGGACCGCCCGGCGCCTCTGGCCGGCGCGCGAAACGGCCCATCGACAGGACGCGATCATACATGACGATTGCGCCGGCCAAAGCCACATTGACGGAAAAATTGGTGGGGATTTTGACCACATGCGCGCACAGCGCGACGACTTCCGGCGACAGACTGCCGCGCTCCGGGCCCAGGATATAGGCTGCCTGCGGCGGATGGGTGAAGCTCGGCAGATCGATCGCGTCGTCCGTCAGTTCGATCCCCACCAGGCTGCAACCGGCCGGCAAGCGAAGGTCCTTCCAGGTGCCGAAATTGTGCAGCGGCACATGCGTCCAGCTTTTCGACGTATCGGATTTTCCGATCTCGCGCCTGCTGCAGGCGGCGTTGACGGTGAACAGAAAACTGGCGCCGAACGCGTGCGCCGTACGAAACAGCGCGCCTGCATTCATGGCCTTCGACAAGCCTTCCGCACCGATGCCGAAATATCCGCGCATGGACAGTGATGTGGCCTGCCCCTATGAAACGGGCAAGATCAAATTGCGGAATTCCGGCTGCATCCCGTGCGCCGCCGCCCCCCTTTTATTTCGGTGTCCTGGGTCCATGACTGTCGATCCGTTCAACAATCCGGTGCTGATCAACGTCACCCGTTCGGGCTTTGTCGAAAGCACCCATCGCGGCGCGGTTTGCGTGATCGATGTGGAAGGCGAGACCGTGCTTGCCGCCGGGGACGTCGCACGGCCCATCCTGCCACGCTCTGCAATCAAGCCGCTCCAGGCGATCCCGTTCATCGAGGACGGCGCGGCGGACATCTGGAAATCGTCGGGCGAAGAACTTGCGCTGGCCTGCGCCTCGCACAGCGGCGATCCGGTTCACCTTCGCACTGCGCGCGCCTGGCTGCACCGGCTGGGATTGCCGGAGGCCGTGCTGGCCTGCGGGCCGCACCTGCCCCTGGGTCGCATGTCGGCTGTCCGCATGGAAGCGGGCGGCGAAGCGCCGTCCCGGCTCCACAACAACTGCAGCGGCAAACATCTGGCGATGATCGCCGCGGCGCTCCACAACGGCGAACCCCTGGAGCGATACGCAAGCCCCGACCATCCGGTGCAACAGCGCATCCGGGAAACCCTGAGCGAGATGACAGACGCCGATCTGACCGATACGGCGGTGACCGTCGACGGCTGCGGCGCACCCTGCTGGGCCATCCCGCTCGAGGCTATTGCCCGCGCATATGCCCGGTTCGCCGACACGCGCGGGATGCCGGTGCCGCGCCAGTCGGCCATCCGCCGGCTGAAGGTCGCTATCGCCAGCCATCCGGAACATGTCGCCGGAACCGACCGGTTCGATACGGCGCTGATTGTCCGGAAAGGCCACGGCCTGATCGTCAAGACCGGCGCGGAAGGCGTCTATGCGGCGGCCCTGCCCTATTTCGGCCTGGGCGTGGCGCTGAAGATCGACGATGGTGCGCGCCGGGCAGCGGAGGTGGCGATGGCCGCCGTCCTGCGCTATCTGGAGTTGCTGGACGACACGGATTGGGCCGCGCTTCGTCCCTTCGTCGTGCCGCCCATCCGCAACACCGCCGGCGACATTGTCGGCAATTTCGACATCGCGCCCGGCTGGCTGGGCAGCAACTGACAATCGAACGGAGTGAGAGCGCAATGCGGGCAGTCGTAGTTCGGGAATGGACCGATCCGAAAGATCTGAAAGTGGATTCGCTGCCGTCGCGCGATCCGGGCGCGGGCGAGGTACGGATTGCGGTCCATGCTGCCGGCCTGAATTTCGCCGACACGCTGATCGTCGCCGGCAAGTATCAGGAAAAGCCACCCTTTCCGTTCAGCCCGGGGATGGAAGCATCCGGCGCGATCGAGGCCGTGGGCAGCGGCGTGACGGGCCTCAAGGAAGGCGACCGGGTCATGGCGCTGACCGGCCACGGCGGATTTGCCGAACGCTGCGTTGTGGCGGCGCAACGGGTGCTGAAGATCCCGGACAGCATGAGCTTCACCGACGCGGCGGCCTTCCCGGTCGCCTACGGCACCTCGCATCTGGCGCTACGCCATCGCGGCCACCTGCAGCCGGACGAAACGCTGCTGGTCCACGGCGCGGCCGGCGGCGTCGGGCTCACCGCCGTCCAGATCGGAAAGGTGCTCGGCGCGCGCGTGATCGGCACCGCCCGGGGCGCCGAAAAACGCGCCATTGCCGAGGCCAACGGCGCTGAGGAGACGATCGACTATTCCGAAGAGGATATCCGCAGCCGGGTGCTGGAGCTGACCGGCGGCAAGGGCGCCGACGTCATCTACGATCCGGTCGGCGGCGACGTCTTCGACGCCTCGCTGCGCTGCATAGCCTGGGAAGGCCGGCTGCTCGTCATCGGTTTCGCCGCCGGCCGCATCCCGCAGGCGCCGGCCAACTATCTGCTGCTCAAGAATGCAGCCGCCGTCGGCGTGTTCTGGGGCGCCTACATGAAGAACGATCCGGCGGTGGTGCTGGGCGGTTTCGACGAACTGCTCGGCTGGTACGCCGATGGCCTGCTCAGGCCGCACATCTCGGCCACCTTCGCGCTGGAGGAAACCGCGGCCGCCATGGCCTTGCTGCTGTCGCGCAAATCGACCGGCAAGGTCGTCATCACGATCCAGGCGGGGCGAACCGTTCAGGGTTGAGTGGCGGGAACACCGGACACCGCGATGCGGGCACTACGATTTTCCGGCTTGCGGAATGCCGCCCGGTTCCGGCGAAATCGGGCCGCCGGGGCAGCCTCTCCGGCAAAATAGACGGAGCGGTCTGTATACAGTGTTTTTTCGTCAATGAGAGACCGATGCGCTCCAATAGCCGGGTTTAGGGTATTTTCACCTATTATAGGATTTATGATCGGAATGTCAAGCAGTTTTGCGGATAAATTGGGAATCGAATGCAAAAACCGCCGGACTGCCGCATGGGCGATCGCCAATATACCGGCGCCGGGGCGGGCCTGACCGGACGTCCGGGGGCTATCCGCAAGGCTTTGTCCCTGCGGCTCCGGGCCCCGGCTCAAGGTCGGGGCAACGCAGATTTAATATTTTATCGTTCGAATAAAATATTGCGAATTATGCGCTTGACGGCCGGCCGGGGCGCAGCGCTCCATTCCTGCTCCCGTCAATTCAACCGGAGCCCCGGACCTGTTCCGGGGCGGCGTGGAGAAATCGGTTATTGCTGTGTGTTGCCCGACGCTCTCCGCTTCGCCATCGGCCGAGCGTCGTACAGATTTCTCCGCTCCATGGTCCTATGGACCATTCCGGTCGAAATGACGGTTGAGGGCCGTTGCGCCCGGCCGGAATGACGGGAGGGGAGGGATGCTGGCGAAATGCGCCCTTCGATACGCCGCCTCCGGCGGCTACTCAGGGTGAGGGTGAAAATGGAGAAAATCCTCATCCCGAGTAGGCGCGCTTGCGCGCCGTATCGAGGGGTCGGAGTCCGGTCAGAGGCTTCCGGCGAATTCCTTGGCCCGCTCGGCGAACCGGTCCAGGGTTTCGTCCTGTTTCCGGAAGCCGGTCCGGCCGCGCGGCTTAGCCGTTGGCCGCCGCCTCGATCCTGTCCATGTCGTCATCGGACAGGCCGAAATGGTGGCCGATCTCATGGATCAGCACATGGCGGACGACGTCGGCAAGGCGCTCCCCGGTCTGCTCGACGTAGGCAGCGATCGGCTGTGCAAAAAGGAAAATGCGATCGGGGCCGGGCGCGATAGTGCCGGTTTCCTTGTCGCCGACAGAAATGCCGCTATAGAGGCCGAGCAGATCCCACCGCGTCGGGCAGCCCATTTCGACGACTGTCTCATCGTCCGGAAAGTCCTGGATCGTGATGGCGATTTCGTCGGCGAAACGCCGGAACTCCGCGGGAAGCGTGACGTAGCACCGCTGCGCGATTGCCAGAATTTCGCCGCTGAGATCGCGGGCGGCAGCCGCGGGGAACGCCGTCATCGCCGCTTGCCGGGGCCCGCCCGGCGGTGTAACGACGAGCGTTTCGCGGTGCATGCCACGGGCTGTCCGGTGTTTGGGGCCATGGGGTCGAGATAGGCAACCGGGCGCTCGGCACAAGACGTTGCCGGGTCCGGCCCGGCAGGGAGGATGGTAATGACGAACAAGCTCACCGGAACGGCGCGCACCGAGGCGCTGTCCAGCCTCGACGGCTGGTCGGAAGTCGACGGCCGCGACGCGATATCGAAAATGCTCCGGTTCCGCGACTTCAATGAAGCCTTCGGTTTCATGGCCAGGGTGGCGTTGTATGCAGAGCGGTCCGACCATCATCCGGAATGGTTCAATGTATACAACCGGGTCGAGGTCACCCTGACCACCCACGATGCCGGCGGCGTCAGCGAGAAGGATGTCGCACTCGCCCGATTCATCGACGCGGCGGCTGGGCAGGAAGCACGATAGGCCGTCAGGCTCTCAGGTTTTTTTGCAGCGTTCCATCGTTTCCAGCAGCGCGCGGCGGATGCCCGGCTCCATCGCCGAATGGCCGGCGTCGGGCACAACAATATAGGTGGCTTCGGGCCAGGCCCGGGCAACCTCGTCCGCCGTCACGATCGGGCACACCACATCGTAGCGGCCCTGGACAATGGTGCAGGGCAGATGGCGAAGCTTCCCGATGCCGCGCAACAGGGCCGCACCGTCCAGATACATGTCGTGACGGAAATAATGCGCTTCGATCCGCGCCAGGCCCAGCGCCATGCGATCCTGCTGGAAAGCCGTCACGGTGTCCGGGCTGGGCAGCAGGGTGGAACAGGCGCCCTCGTAGGCGCTCCAGGCCCGCGCGGCCGGCAGGTGGACCGCCGGGTCGGGATCGGTCAGCCGCGAGAAATAGGCGGTCAGCAAATCGCCGCGTTCGGCTGCCGGCACGAACTCGACGAAACGGCGATGCGGTTCCGGAAAGATCCGTTTCATGCCGGTCAGGAACCAGTCCAGCTCCGTCCGGCGGCCGAGAAACATGCCGCGCAGGACGAAACCGCGGCAGCGCGCCGGATGGGCCACGCCATAGGCCAGGGCCAGGGCGCTGCCCCACGAGCCGCCGAACAGCCACCAGGAACCGATGCCGAGCAAAGTGCGGAGTTTTTCCATGTCCGCAATCAGATGCGCCGTCGAATTGGCCTCGATATGGCCTGGCGGCGTGGATTTTCCGGCGCCGCGCTGGTCGAACAGGACAATCCGATAGTGGGCGGGATCGAAATAGCGCCGGTGTGTCGGCGAGGTTCCGGCGCCCGGTCCGCCGTGCAGAAACACCACCGGGACTCCTGCCGGGTTGCCCGATTGCTCCCAATACATTCTGTGGCCATGATCGAGCGCGATGAACCCGCTGTCATAGGGCTCGATCGCCGGGAAGAGATCGGCCCGGGCGCCGGAAACGGACGGGGAGACGGGCGGAGAAACGGACGGATTGGCTTCGGCATGCATGGAAGGGCGACCGGTCTGGCGACGTTGGGAGACGCACGCCGCGCATCTGTAACCGAGCGCGGCCCGAAGGTCACCCGTTCCGTGCGCCGCGCCAGCCTGCTGCCGATACTCCTGCTGCTGATCGCGACGGGCACGGGTGCCTCAGCCGCGCCGGTGAAGCTCCAGCCCGCCGGGGAAACGCGGGTTGTCGGTGTCGTCAATGGCGCAACGGTGCTGCTCGGGACCGGCGATACGGCCCGCCTTGCCGGCGTCGACGCCCCCCGTCTGCAACCGCGCGACGGCAGGCTGCCGCCGCACGCCGAAGCGTCGCGGCAAGCGCTTGCCGCGCTCGTCCTCGACAGGCCGGTCAGCCTCTTCCATGCCGGCCGCCGAACCGACCGATACGGTCGCCTGATCGTTCACCTGTTCGCCGGTCAACGCTGGGTACAGGGCGAGCTGGTTTCGGACGGGCATGTCCGGGTCCGGAGCTATGCGGACAACCGCCCGCGGATCGCCGAACTATTGAAACGGGAAGCCTTGGCCCGCAAGGCCGGCAGGGGGCTGTGGGCCCATGACCGTTACGCGGTCCGCACCCCCGAAACCGTCCGGCGCGACCCCGGGTCCTGGCAGATCGTCGAGGGCAGGGTGAAGGCCGTCGCCGCGCTCCGGAGCGTCACTTACCTGAATTTCGGCGCCGACTGGCGGACCGACTTTACGGTCCGGATCGATGCCCGCGCCCGCCGCCTGTTCCGCTCAGCCGGGATCGACCTGAAAGCCCTGGAAGGCCGCACAATTCGTGTGCGCGGATGGGTCCGCAGCCGCAATGGGCCGCTGATCGCCGCAACCCACCCCGAACAGGTCGAAATCCTGCCGCTACCGAAAGCCCGATAGGCGTTCCGCGCTACCCCGCCTTCTTTTGCGTGTCAGCCGCTTCGGAGGCCAGGCGTTCGGCATCGCTATCCGTCGGCACTTTGTCGGCGTCACGCGCGCGCTTGCTGTGAATGAACCACAGATTGCGGGCATAGATCAGCAGGCCGCCGGCCTGGCCGCAGATGATCACCGGATCGCGCCGCCATATGGCGTAGGTCAGCAGCGTCATGCCGCCCAGGATGCTGAAATACCAGAAGGCGATGGGCACGATGCTCTCCTTCGCCTTCTCGCTGACGAACCATTGGATGATGAAGCGGGCCGAGAACAGCGCCTGCCCGAGGAAGCCGACCATCACCCAGACAAGCTGGCCGGACGTTTCGACATTCATCACGCTTCTGAGCGTTTCGAGAAATTCCATGGGGAGTCACATCCTTCTTGCCCGGCGATCTTCTTGCCCGGCGATGTTCCGGCGATGTTCCGGCGACGCCGCGACGGCGGAACCGGCGCGCGGCACCATTACCCTAACGGCATTCAAACGGGATACAGCGATTGCATCGCGCGCTCCCGTGCCTCGCAGCCGAGCATAAGGCGTGTGGAAGGGCCGGCGGCGACAAAGCGCCGGGATGGTGCGGCGGCGGGACCGGACCTATCCTTTCGCCCATGTTCCACGGTTTCGCCAATCCGGCGCGCTTCAGCCGCCTCGCCAACACTGTGTTTCCCTGGAGCCTGGCGGCGACGGTGCTCTGCCTTGGCGTCGGCATCCCCTGGGCGCTGGTCTTCTCGCCCGCCGATTACCAGCAGGGCGAAAGCGTGCGGATCATGTATGTCCATGTGCCGTCGGCATGGATGGCGCTGTTCATCTATCTTGTCGTGGCGTCCCTGAGTGCGGCGAGCCTCATCTGGCGCCATACCCTCGCCGATATCCTGGCCCGGGCTGCCTCGCCGATCGGCGCCTGCTTTACCGCGCTGGCCCTTGCGACCGGATCGCTCTGGGGCAAGCCCATGTGGGGCGCCTGGTGGGTGTGGGACGCCCGACTGACGTCGGTGCTGGTCCTGCTGTTCCTGTATCTCGGGCATATCGCGCTGGCCCGCGCCTTCGACGATCCGCAGCGCGGCGCCCGGGCGGCGGCGCTGCTCGCCGTGGTCGGGGTGATCAACCTGCCGATCATAAAATTTTCCGTCGACTGGTGGAGCACGCTGCACCAGCCGTCGAGCATCCTGAAACTCGGCGGCCCGACGATCCATACTTCCATGCTATGGCCGTTGCTGATGATGATCGCCGGCTTCATGGCCTATTTCGTGACGGTCCTGATCCTGCGCAGCCGGGCCGGCCTGCTGGCGCAGCGCCGGCGCGCCCTGCAGTTGCGGCAGCTCGGTGCGCGCGACATGCAACCGGTTTGATCCGAACGATGCCGCCCGGCCGCGAATTCCTGCAGGTTCCCGGACCCACCAACATCCCCGACCGTGTGCTGAACGCGATGCACCGGCCGGCGATGGACTTTTCCGCACCGGCCTTCGGCGAGCTCGCCCTCTCGGTCTTCGAAGATCTGAAACCGGTATTCGGCACCGATGGCGAGGTCTTTCTCTACGCCTCGTCGGGCCATGGCGGCTGGGAAGCCTCGCTCGTCAATCTGATGGAACCCGGCGACCGGGTATTGCTGCCCCGGACCGGCCACTTCTCGGATAAATGGGGCGATACCGCCGAGGGTCTCGGCCTGGAAACCGTAACGATCCCGACGGACTATCGCTCGCCCATCGACCCGGACCGTCTGGAGCAGGCGTTGCGCGCCGATCCCGAACACCGCATCAAGGCGGTTCTGGCCGTACATGTCGAAACCAATACCGGCGTCGTGTCCGATCTTCCGGCCATCCGGCAGGCGATCGATGCCGCCGGTCATCCCGCACTGCTGATCGTCGACGCCATCGCCTCGCTGTGCACCGCGCCCCTGCCGATGGCGCAATGGGGCGTCGATGTGACCATCGCAGCATCGCAGAAGGGCCTGATGGCGCCGCCGGGCGTTGCCGTCGTCGCCGTGTCGCCGCGCGCGCTCGAAATATCCGAATCCGTTGCCACCCCCCGGGAATACTGGTCGTGGCAGCGCCGCCGGCAGGCCGAAATCTACCGCAGATTCTGCGGCACTGCGCCGGAGCACCTTGTTTTCGGCCTGCGCGAGGCCCTGAATATGCTGGCGGAGGAAGGCCTGGAGAATGTCTTCGCCCGGCACACCCGGCTCGCCGGCGCCGTCCGCGCCGCGGTCGGGCGCTGGTGCGACGGCGGGCCGCTCGAATTCAACGCGCGCGACCCGGCCAGCCGCGCCGACGCGCTGACCGTGATCCTGGCCCCGAACGCCTTCGGCCTGGAAGATGTCCGAACGATCGCCCGCGACCGTTTCAGGGTCGCGCTCGGCGGCGGCATGGGCCGGAATGTGCTGCGGATCGGCCATATGGGCGACCTGAACGAGCCGATGATCCTCGGCGCAATCGCCGGGCTTCAGGCAGCGCTGAAGGCTGCAAAAGTGCCTGTCGGCGACGGCGCGCTCGACGCCGCCGTGGACTGGCTGGTGGCAGAGCCATCGGCGGCCCGGCCATCGGCAGTCCAGTCGGCGGCAGTCCAGTCAGCGGCAGTCCAGTCGGCGGCAGTCCAGTCGGCGGCAGCGGCGGCCTGAGCCGGCGCTCGACAGCCGCTCCGGCTGCGGCCATGCGTCAGGCGGCAGCGGCTTGCCGCCCGGCCGCCGTCTGACCATACCGGTCGGCCATGACCGGGGAAAACGCGTTTAGCGAACCGCCGCCCGTTGCCTGGCCGGATACAGCGGTCGGCGCCGCAACCTACAGGCTGCTGTGCGCCGGCCTGTTGCTGATGTGCGCAGCAGTTCTGGTCCATCGGTTTGCCGACCTGCGGGTGGCCGCGCTCACCTCTTCGGCCTGTCTGGTCGTGTGCCTCGTGGCCGGTCAGCGCCTGATCGGCTGGCGGGAACGTGGTCTGCTTGCGGCGGCCCTCGGGCTCACGGTCGTGGCGGCGCTCAGCCTGCCGGCGCCGACGGCGCTGATCGAGCAGTCCCTGCAGCGCGCGGCCTTCCTGGCCGCTTTCATGATCCTGCTGGCCCTGCTCCGGGTCGGGGCCAGCGGCTCGGCTTCGGTGCTGTCGCTCGGCGACTATCTGACCCGCCAGCCGCCCGGACGGCGTTATCTGGCGATCCACACCGGCGGTCACGCCATGGGTGTGCTGCTCAATTTCGGCACGCTCAGCCTGCTCGGCCCGCTCATCGTGCGCGGCGTCGAGGCGACCCGGGCGGACGAGCCCGCCGCGGCGGCCGTGCGCGAGCAACGGCAATTGTCGGCTTTGATTCGTGGGTTTTCGTGGGTCATCGCCTGGTCGCCGACGGCCGTGACCCAGGCGCTGATTCCCATCGCTATCGTTGGCGCGGACCCGGCCGCCCTGGCCGGCATGGGGGCGCTGGCCGCCGCGGCGATGCTGCCGCTCGGCTGGCTGAACGACCGGATCGTCGGCCGGCGGGCACGGCGTCGGCTGGCGCGGGAAGGCATGCTGCCAACCGGCCTGCGGCGAAATTTTCCGCGCGCGGCGGCCATGCGATTCTCGCTGGTTTGCCTCGCTCTGATCGGCGGCTGCGCGCTGGTCGTCCTGGCGTCGGGCGTCATCGTCATCGTCGCGCTGATGCTGGTGGCGCCGTTTGTCACGCTGGCCTGGCTCTGGGTTCAGGCGCGCTCCGCCCGTCTTGCCGGCAAAGGGCCCGGCGAAGGCGGTTCCTTTCCCCGGCGGATGCACGAACTGGCGACGGTCTCATTGCCGCGCAGCATGCCCGAGGCGCTGACCCTGTCGACCGGCGGCTATTGCGGTCTGATGCTGGCGGGCCTGCTGGATCCGGCAAGCGTCGGCGCGTGGCTGCAGCTCAGCCGGCTGCCGGCCGAGGCGATCTATCTGCTTGCCGTCGCCATCGTCCCGCTGCTGTCCAACCTGGTGGTGCCGCCGATCATGACCGCCACCTTCTTCGGCAGCTTCCTGATCGGCATCCCCGGCCTGAATCTGGATCCGACGATGTTGGGCTTTGCCTTCGTCATGGGCTGGTGCCTGAACCTGACCGGTTCGCCCTTCGGGGCGACGGCGCTCGTTCTCGGCCGCGCGACCGGCGTCAGGGGAACCCTGATGACCTGGCGCTGGAACGGCCCCTTCACTCTTGCCAGCTTTGCGCTGGTGGCGGGCGCCCTCTTCCTGTTCGGCGCGTAAGCGCCCGCCCTTCAAGCGTTGCCGGCGCCGGAATCGTTCGATTGACGCCCGCTGCGACACCAGATTGCGCAAATTGCCAGCATAAGCGGCTAGAAAGATGGAAGTTCGCCCCGGGTACGGCCGCAACGCCTGACCGCAAGAGTTGCGGACCTCCTGCCCTGACCGTCCTGAATCGAAGCACAGGCTCTGCATGATCGACAAAATCTCCCGTTCGGTCGCCGCCGCCCTGGACGGCATCCGGGACGGTTCTACCGTTTTGGTCAGCGGCTTCGGCGAGGCCGGCGTGCCGAACGTTCTGGTCGATGGCCTGATCGAGCAGGGCGCCTGCAATCTTGTGCTGGTCAACAACAATGCCGGCGTCGGCCGCCACGGCATCGCCGCGCTGATGGCGGCGGGCCGGGTGCGCAAGGTGATCTGCTCCTTCCCGCGCAGCGTCGGCAGCTTCGTTTTCCCGGAGCTCTACGCCGCCGGAAAAATCGAGCTTGAGGTTGTGCCTCAGGGCACACTGAGCGAACGGATTCGGGCTGGCGGCGCAGGCCTTGGCGGCTTTTTCACGCCGACCGGGGTGGGCACGCAGGTTGCGGACGGCAAGGAGGTCCGCCGCATCGACGGCAAGGACTATCTGCTCGAAATGCCGATCCGCGGCGATGTCGCGCTGATCAAGGGGCATGTCGCCGACCGCTTCGGCAACCTTACCTACCGCAAGGCGGCCCGGAATTTCGGTCCTTCGATGGCCATGGCAGGGCAGCGTACCATCGCCGAGGTGAGCGAAGTCTACGAAAACGGGGGCCTGGACCCGGAACGGATCGTGACGCCCGGCATTTTCGTCGACGCAGTCGTTAAGGTGGGGTGAAGAAATGGCCGGACCGCTCAACCGACCCCAGATCGCCTGGCGCATTGCGCAGGACATTCCGGACGGCGCCTATGTCAATCTGGGCATCGGCATGCCCGAGATGGTCGGAGACTATCTGCCGGACGACCGAGAGGTGATGCTCCACAGCGAGAACGGCATCCTGGGTCTTGGCCCCTCCCCCGCCGAGGGCGAGGAAGACTGGGACCTGATCAACGCCGGCAAGAAGCCGGTAACGCTGGTGCCGGGCGGCGCCTATTTCCACCATACCGACAGCTTCGCGATGGTCCGGGGCGGCCATCTCGACCTGTGCGTGCTCGGCGCCTACCAGGTCTCCGCCGAAGGCGACCTGGCGAACTGGTCGACCGGCGACGAAAGCCGGCTGCCGGCGATCGGCGGCGCCATGGACCTGGCGATGGGCGCGCGCGGCACCTACGTGATGATGGAACTTTGCACCCGGAAGGGCGCACCCGAAGATTCTGAAGCGCTGCACCTATCCCCTGACCGGGGAGCGCTGCGTCAACCGGATCTATACCGATTTTGCCGTGATCGATATTGCCGAAGACGGCCCGGTGGTGCGCGAAATGATCGACGGCATCGATTTCCCCGGCCTGCAGGACAAGGCCGAGGCGCGTCTCCGGCTTGCCGAGGACTGGCAAACGCTCAGCGCGCCCGATCTATAGCGATCTGTTGGCTTTGTCGGGTTTTGAGCCCGGCCGGAGAACCGACCGACGCACGGCAAGTGCAAGGCCGAAAACGCTGAATATTCTATTTCACCGTCATGTCGCCGAATCCGCTGGGCCGGCGCAGGGACTCCTCCAGCATGGCAATTTCGGCCGGTCCGAAACGCTCGGCCGGCAGCGATTCGTAGTCGAAGCGGTCCGGCCGGCATCCGTCGATCGCCGTCACCAGATCGCGTCCCTTGTGCTGAACCGCATCGGCCCGGATGTATGTCATGGTGAGGCCGACCCGGTCCCAGGACGAACGGTTGGGTCCGCCGCCATGGATCGCCAGGCCGTTGTGCAGCGACGCTTCGCCGGGCTGCAATTCGGCATCGGCAATGTCCTCGACGGTTTCGTCCACCGGGATGGACTGGCCGAGCGACAGGATGTTGTCCGCCCCGAAGGTTTCTTCGTGGCGCACCAGGCCGCGGGTGTGGGAGCCGCGCACGAAGCGGACCGCACCGCTTTCCACCGTCGACGGCGTCAGGGCCAGCCACAGGGTCGCGATGCCGAGATGCGGCGTCAGACCCCAGTCCCAGGCGTCCTGGTGCCAGCTCACGAAGCGGCCGGCGCCGGCCGCCTTGATGAAGAAGCCCGTATTCCACAGCAGGATATCCGGCCCGAGCACTGCGCGGACCGCGGTAAGCGCCGCCGGTGCCAGGGCCAGCCGGGCGAACAGCGGGTCGACAAGATGCGGCTTGATATGGCTGGGCCGGCCGCGCGCAGCCCGGGATCGCGCTTCGTAGGCATCGAACATGGCCTTCAAGGCGCCGGAATATTCCAGCGGCACGATCCGGACCGGACCGGCAAACCCGTCCAGGCGGCAGCGCTCGGCGAAAGCTGCCGCGTCGGTCACTCGGCGCGGCCGTCTCGAAGTCCGAAAGCTCCGGCGACAACAGCACCGGCCTCGTCATGTTGCGGTCGCCTGGCGCTCGAGGACCAGTCCGCCGGTCATCATCGGCCTGGGTATCGAAGATCGAGCCGGTCAAGCGTGGCGGCTTAGGCGGCGACCTTGCTGTTCGTTTCGGCCTGGACTTCTGGCGCGCAGGCCCCCGGAGCAGAAACATCTTGTTCGCGACAGAAACGCATTTTCTACGCGTAGTCGGCGGCAATCGCGTCATAGGCCATAGCGGGCCGGCTATGCGCCGATCGCGCGCCGGAGTGCAGCCCGTTCGTCGGCGATGCACGATTCCCGGTCGCGGCTATTGCCCGACAATACCGGAGCCTTGCCGACGGCGCCGAAAAAGGCCGGCGCGAAGGCGCTTGCTGGCGTGCTTGTTCCGTTCCTTGCCGCCCCAATAACTCTCATCGGTCTCGGTCCGGGCGGCGGCTCCATTTTTTGTTCACATAATGTTCTCGCAAGCCGGTCGTTCGCGGATATTCCGGCGCAAGAATAGACACCGGCCGCCCGGTTTCCCGGGCGGCCGGCGCTTCGGTGCGGCGATCGGGCTGCACGGGAGGGATTACGCAGCCTTGCTGGAGATCGCCTTGGGTGAATTGGCGGATTTGATCTCGATGGTCCGCGGCTTCAACGCTTCCGGGATTTCCCGGCGCAGGTCGATGACCAGCAGGCCGTTCTCGAGCGCGGCGCCATCGACCTCGATATGGTCGGCGAGATCGAAACGGCGCTCGAACGCACGGCCGGCAATGCCGCGGTGCAGATAGCGCGCGCCCTCGTCCTTCTCGGCGATGCGGCCTTCGACGAACAGGGTGTTTTCCTTCACCGTGACGGCGATTTCGTTCTCGCCGAAGCCGGCAACCGCCATGACGATGCGGTAGGCGTCGTCGGACAGCTTTTCGATATTGTAGGGCGGATAGG
Organism: Alphaproteobacteria bacterium; assembly: GCA_965249845.1. Taxonomy (GTDB): domain Bacteria; phylum Pseudomonadota; class Alphaproteobacteria; order Bin65; family Bin65; genus Bin65. The sequence continues at coordinate 1,069,895 of CBDFNA010000003.1, read as the reverse complement.
GAGCCGGGGCGTTGCCGTTATCGTTCAGCGCCGCTTCAAGCAGGCGCGAAACACGGTCGAAACCGACGGTGGAACGGAACAACGGAGTCAGATCGAGACGGGTCATTGCACATCCTCCTTGGAAGCAATGTGACAGGCCCCGAAAGTCGGGGCGGACGGCCGACGCCACCATGGCCGACGGCCGATTTGCGATGCCCCGAACCCGCAATCGGCGTCCGGAGCAGGCTTCATGTGGGGATTGCCCGGCCTGCTTCAAGAGGCCCGAAACCGGCTTGCGGCGGCAGGCGGGCGGCTGCAATCAGGCGTTGCGCACCGGCACGTCCATCGATCCCACTCCTTCGACCGTGCAGTGCATCGTGTCGCCGGCCTCGACCGGCCCGACGCCTTCCGGCGTGCCGGTCATGATGATGTCGCCGGGATGCAGCGTGTAGAACGACGAGCAGAATTCGATCAGCCGTTCGACGGAATAGATCAGGTGGCGCGTGTTCGAGCTCTGCCGGGTCTCGCCGTTCACCCGGATTTCCAGATCGAGATTGCCGGGATCGGCGATTTCGTCGGCGGTCACCATCCAGGGGCCGAGCACGGCATAGCTGTCGATACTCTTGCGAACCGAGCGGTCTTCGCTGCCGCGCACTGTCATGTCCAGGCCGATGGCGTAGCCGGCGACATAATCGAGCGCGCCTTCCTTCGGCACGCGGTCGGCGGTCTTGCCGATGATCGCCGCGAGTTCGACCTCATGGTCGTTGCGCCGGTCGGGGAAGCGCAGCGCAACGCCTTCGGACGGGCCGACCAGCGCGGAACAGGCCTTCAGGAACGGCCCGGCCTGCTCGATCTTCAGGATGGTGTTGCCGGCCGAGAGGCCTTTGTCCTCCAGCGCCTCGTCGATATGGAGCTGGTAGTTGACCGGGGCACCGATGACCTTGGTCGGATTGGCGACCGGGCTGAGGAAACTGGCGTCGGCGACGGCGATGCGATCGGCGCCCGCTGCAACGTCGGCGACCCGCGCCCGCACGGCATCGAGGTGCCGGATCAGCAGGTCGCCGGGCGGCAGCGGCCAGGTGTATTGCGGAATCGCGTCCAGCGCGGCGGTGACGTCGGCGACCCGGTCGCCCTCGACCAGGCCCAGGCGATTGTCGTTGTAGCGGCACAGACGCATGGTCAGCCTCCTTCCCGGATTCTTGCGTTCGCCGAATCCTTTGCAGCTTCGATGGCAGGTGGGTTTACCCGGCGCGCGCCGACCGGCGGCTCGGGCAGATCGGGCAGGTCGGCGATACGCGACAGGTTCTTCAGAAACTGCGCCCGCTGGCCGGCCGGAATCGGCGCGACGATGTTTTCCTGGGCGCGCTCGACCCGGTCCGCCGCGGCCTCCACCGCCGCGACGCCCGTAGCGGTAACGCTGAGCCGGTTCGCCCGGCCGTCCGCTTCGGTGCGGACGCGCCGGATCAGCCCGCGGCCGGCCAGGCGCGTGATCATGTCGGCGGCGGTGCTCCGGTCGATCCCGGTGAGGCGCACCAGCTCGCTCTGGTTGGCCTGCGGGTTCTGGTAGGCCGCGAGCAACAGGGCGAACTGCGGCGGGCGCAGCCCCTGCTCGCCGACCGCCTGGACGAACAGGTCGACGGCGCGCTGCTGCGCCCGGCGCAGCAGATGGCCCGGGGTCTCGTGCAAGGCGATGCCGTCGATGCGCCGCGCAACGCTTTCCGTCGGCGCGCGGTTTTGCGTGTCAGGATCGCCAGCGGCGGGTTTCGGTCCATCCATGGCCCGATCATAGGGCCGAACGTTTCATCCGTATACTGATAAGACGGATTGCCGGCCGCCGGTTCGTCTGTATACTGACGATCGACCCGGGAGCCATCGGCCGCGGGTGCGCTGTCGAAGGAGGCATTCATGGCAGGCAGGATCCAGTTCGGGCTGCAGTTTTTTCCCGATGTCGGCCCGGACATACAGTCGGCCCGCGATTATTGGGGCGAGGCGCTGAGGCTGGTCGACCATATGGACGCGCTCGGCTTCACCAACCTGCGCACGGTCGAGCACTATTTCCTGCCCTATGGCGGCTATTCGCCCAACCCGCACCTCTTCCTTTCGGCAGCGTCGATGCGCACCCGCAAGGCGCGCTTCATCACCGGTGCGGTTCTGCCGGCTTTCAACCATCCGTTCAAGATCGCCGGCGAGATCGGCATGATGGATGCGATCACCGACGGCCGCATGGAATGCGGCTTCGCCCGCGCCTTCCTGCCCCACGAGTTCGAGAACTTCAAAGTGAGCCTGGACGAGAGCCGCGCCCGCTTCGAGGAGGGCATGGAAATCGTGCGCCGGCTGCTCGAGGAGGAAGACGTTTCCTACGACGGCCGGTTCCACAGTTTCGAGAATGTCACGTCCCTGCCCCGGCCGACTCAGAAGCCGCGCCCGCCGTTCTGGATCGCTGCCTTCGCGACGCCGGAGAGCTTCGTCAACGCCGGAAGGGCAGGCCACAAGATCATGGCAATCCCGCTCGCCGGCGGCAAGATGAAGGAATTGCTCGCACTCTATCGCGACGCCTGGCAGGAGACCGGCCATCCGGGCAAGGGCGAAGTGATGCTTGCTTTCCACATGCTGTGCCATGAGGACGCCGAAAAGGCGGCGGACATAGCGCGCCAGCCGATGAACAGGTATCTGAAATCCCTGGTCGACGCGGCGTCCCACTGGACCGGCGGCACGGCATCGAAAGATTATCCCGGCTATGACAAGATCATTGCCGGACTCGCCAAGGAAACCTTCGACAGCCAGGTCGAAAAGGGCGCCGCCTGGGTCGGCACGCCAGAAGCCGTCCGCCAGCGGATCGCCGACTATCAGGATCTGACGGGCGGGTTCGAGGTCGCGTCCCTGCAGGTGAACTTCAACACTGTCTCCTACGAGGAAGCGCTGAGTTCGATGCGCCTGTTCTCAAAGGAAGTGATGCCGCACTTCCAATAGCGGCGCTCTTCACGCCGCAACGCGCCGCGGCAGCCACAGCTTCATGTCGCCGCGGCCGCCGATCCGCCTCACGAAGGCGACAAGCACGATCAGGTTGGCGATGCCGGCCGCGACGGCCAGCGCGAAGGCCAGGCGGTAGTTGCCGGCCCAGTCGTAGCCGGCGCCGCCGATGAAGCCGCCAAAACCCATCCCGCCCCAGCCGAGCAGGCTGACCACCGCCATACCCCGGCCGCCGATGTTCGGCGGGATGAACTCCCGGCAGCAGGTGATGAACGAGACCATGACGCCGGCGAAAAACAGGCCGAACAGGATGGCCAGCAGCCAGATCAGCACCATGCTGTCGACCGCGACGAACCAGTAGACCACCGCGGTCTGCCCCACCGACATGATAAAATAGGTCGGCAGGACGCCGAGCGTGTCCGCAATGGTGCCGCCGACCAGCCGGCCGGCGGCGCCGGCCAGCATCAGCGCCGACAACATTTGAACGGCGGTCGACGAGTCGACGCCGCGGTCCGTCATCAGCGGCACCAGATGCACGATCGGCACCGCCATGCAGGTGCAGCACAGAAACACGGCTACCGAGAGCCAGGCGATCACCTCGTGCGCCGGCAGGCCGGTCTGGCTCTGCGTCAGGGCGCCCGCCGCATCGCTGCCGGGCCGGCGCGCTGCCAGGCGGACCGGCGAGTCGCGCACCAGCAGCGCCAGCGGGACGCCCAGCGCGAGATAGATCAGACCGAGATCGAACAGGGCGTCGCGCCACCCGCCGGTTTCGATAAACCAGTGATTGACGACCGGCATGAGCGCTTGGCCGAAGCCGCCGCCGCAGGCCACGATGCCGATGGCCAGGCCCTTGTTCCGGCCGAACCAGTATCCGATGCCGATCAGCAAGGGGCCGCTGACCACGGCAAGCCCGGTCGCGCCGAACAGGATATGGGCGAGGTAGTATTCGGTCAGCGTCGACTGGCCGGACTGCAACAGATAGGCGGCGCCCATGCCGACGGCGGCGATCACGATAATGACGCGCGTGCCGAACCGGTCCGCCAGAACGCCGTAGGCCAGCCCGGCCACGGCCGCCGAGACGGCGATGGCGGTATAGCCCAGGGAAGTTTCGCCCCGGGTCCAGCCGAATTCCAGGGTCAGCGGTTTGAGGAAAACGGCGACGGCCGGCAATCCGCCGAACGTCAGCACCGAGAGCAGGAAGGTGACGGCAACCATGACCCAGCCATACGGCTGTTCCCTGACTTCCAGAGCCGGTAGCGGAGGTTGCGCCATGGTGCTTGCCGGACTCTCGATCTGCCGCGCCGGGCCGGGCCGCCGGCTACAGCCGGTTCAGCGGCACTTTCAGATAGACCGTACCGTCGTCGTCCGCCGGGGGCATATAACCAGCCCGCATGTTGACCTGGATCGAGGGTATGATCAGCAATGGCATGTCGAGCGTCCTGTCCCGGCTCGTGCGCATCTCGACGAAGCTGCCCTCGTCGACCTCGTCGCGGATGTGGATGTTGTGGCGCTTTTCATCGCCGATGGTGGTCTGCCAGGCGAACGCGTCCCGGCCCGGCGCCTTGTAATCGTGACACAGATAAACCCGGGTCTCGTCCGGCAGGTCGAAGAGCCGGCGCACCGAGCGGTACAGAATGCCCGCATCGCCGCCCGGAAAGTCGCAGCGCGCGCTGCCATAGTCCGGCATGAAGATGGTATCGCCGACGAATACCGCATCGCCAATCAGATAGCTGACGCAGGCGGGCGTGTGCCCCGGCGTGTGCAGCACGTCGACGTTCAACGAACCCAAGGTAAAGCTGTCGCCGTCGCCGAACAGATCGTCGAATTGCGATCCGTCGGCGCTGAAGTCCGGCCCGCTGTTGAACACGCCGGCGAAGGCCCGCTGGACGTCGACGATCCCAGCGCCGATCCCGATCCGGCCGCCGAGCGCCCGTTTCAGCCAGGGTGCGGCGCTGAGATGATCCGCGTGGGCATGAGTCTCCAGGATCCGTTCGACCTTCAGGCCCCTGTCCCGGATGAAGGCGGCAACCTCTTCCGCGGCCTCGTCGGTCAACCGGCCGGACCGGTGGCAGAAGTCGCGCACCGAATCGATGATGACGGCGGTTCCGGTTTCCGGGCACCAGGCGACATGGGTGGCGGTGAAGGTCGGCTCGTGAAAAAAGGTTTCGACGGCGGGTCGCCCGGTCATGTCACGTCGTCTCCTCTCCATTCAGACCTGCGAGCATAACAGCCGCGGCGGCGGAAGGAACACCGTTGCCCGACCCGCCGGGCGCTGCGACAGTCGCCGGAGCGGTCTGACGAGGGGATTTTTCGCATGAACGCTGTTCCGGTTCCGGCGCGGCCGGTATTGCCGACAATGGGTGTCGGCTCCCTGGCGGCGCCCGGTTGGTTTATCGCCTCCTGGCGCGCAGCACGGAAGGGCGAATGGGGCGATCATGACGTCGAGGAGCTGTTCGAGGACGCGACGCGGGTTGTCGTCGCGGACCAGATGGATGCCGGCGTCGACATTGTCAGCGACGGCGAATTGCGGCGGCAACGCTTCGTCTACGAAATGTTCGACCGGCTGACCGGCCTTGAGCGCACCGCACCGCGCCGGCGTCTGGGCATCGCCGGCTACGATACGGCGCCGCATTACAAGGTCGCCGGCACGATCGAGGCCCCGGCCGGCCTCGGCGCAGTCGAGGAATTCGCGCTGCTCAAGGCCATGGCGCCGGACGCCGTTCTCAAGGTCGCGATCCCAGGCCCGCTGACCTTCATCCAGGCGATCGAGCTGAACGGCCACAGCCGCGACGCCGTGCTGGACCGGCTGGCGGCAATCGTCCGTTCCGAGGTGTCCGCCCTGGTCGAGGCGGGCGCAACCCTGGTCCAGATCGACGAACCCGGCCTGCCGCGCGCGCCGCACGGGCTTTCTTTCGCAGAAGGCGCGGACGCAATCGGCCGCTGCCTGGCGGCCGTCGCGGCGCAGAGCATTGTTCATGTCTGCTTCGGCAACAATGCCGGCCGGCCGTTCGCCGACCGCCGCATCGGGCCGATGATGGACGCCATCGAGTCGCTGCCCTGCGATGTACTGATGTTCGAATTCGCCAACCGGGAGATGGCGGAACTGGAACTCGTGGCGTCGCTGGCCGGCAGATTTACCATCGCGGCCGGCGTGATCGACGTGAAGAATTTCCATGTCGAGGATGCCGAAACTGTCGCCGGGCGGATCGCGCGGTGCCTCGAACATATCCCCGCCGAGTCGCTTTGGATCACTGCCGATTGCGGCTTCTCCGCCCTGCCGCGCTACATTGCAAAACGGAAACTGTCGGCCATGACCGAGGGCGCCCGGATAGCACGGGCGGTCTTGTAGCGGAATTCAGCCTCAGGCGCAGAAGGGGATGCCGCTCAGCAGCAATTCGAAAAAGGCCGGGACAACGTAGCTGCTCCAAAGGCCGGTCGCGGCCTGGACAATCTCCGTCGTGAACAGGGCGCCCGGCGTATTCATGGCCGCGGCATGGCGTACCGGCGGCATAATACAAGGTTTAGCCGAGCGGCATATTCAGTTTTCAGCTGGTGCGGCCAACCCATTTTTTCAGGGATTCCGCCAGTTTGTCCGGCGCGATGCGGAACGGGAAATGGGTGAGATACGCGCCGTCCGGACCCATCAGGTAGATCAGGGCCGTGTGGTTCACCATATAGCTGCCGTCGGCCGCCGGCTTCATGCTGCTGTAGCCGACCTTGTAGGCCTTGGCGGCCCGGGCGACCGCGGCGACGCTGCCGGTCAGCATCAGGAACCGGTCGTCGAAGGCTTCGCGATAGGTCTTCAGCCGTGCCACGGTATCGCGTTCCGGATCGACGGTTATGAACACCGGCCGGATGCGCCGCGCCGCCGGCCCCATAGCCGCCAGCGCATCCGAAATGGTCTGCAAGGTCGTCGGACAGACATCCGGGCAGTTGCTGAACCCGAAATTGACGACGGCAAATTTCCCGAGCAGGTCTTTCTCGGTCCGCGCCTTGCCGGTGTGGTCGACCAGGGCAAACGGGCCGCCGATCAGCGCCCTGCCGGCTGTCCGCGTCTCCGCCGCGCCTTTCGCATCGTCGCCGGCGCGCCACAGATGCACGCCGGCGGCAACCGCAACGGCGGCGAACGCTGCGACCAGCAGGGCCTGCAGCGCGGTCTTCGACATGCCGGTCTCCTTCACCGGGACGGGTGTGGCGGGGAAGATGGGCGTTGCATGGCGCGGGAAATAGGCGGCGGGGCCGGCCTGCGCCACATTGCGCTGCCGGTATCGTTGCCGGGAAACGGCCGCGGCGCGGCGCGAAGCTACCCGGTTTCAGGCCGCCAGCGGTTCGAGGATCGCGCGATCGTTGTTCTGGACCTTGTTGACCCGGTCGCTAACGCGGTAGGGGCGGAAGCCCACGAGGTCGCGCGGCTTGAGCAGGGCGTGCAGATCCTCTTCCCCTGCCGGCTCGAGGCCGAGCCAGCGCCCGAAGTCCGGCGGATCGACAATGACCGGCATGCGGCGATGGATCGGCGCCAGCGCCGCGTTCGCCGCCGTCGTAACGATGGTGCAGGAGCGCACCGGCCCGTCCGGGCCGTCCCAGCGCTCCCACAGGCCGGCGAAGGCGAAAGGCCGTTCGTCCTCATACGACACCCGGTACGGCACTTTCGCAGCCCCGTCCCGCTGCCATTCGTAGAAACCATCGGCGGCAATCAGGCAGCGTCGGTTCTTCCAGGCGCTGCGGAAGCTCGGCTTTTCGGCGACGGTCTCGGCCCGTGCATTGGTCAGCTTGGCGCCGATCTTCATGTCCCGGGCCCAGGACGGGATCAGCCCCCAGCGTGCCTTGACCAGCGAGCGCGGCGTGCCGGCGGATCCCTTGACGACCGCCGGCACGTCGAGCGTTGGCGCCACATTGTACATGGGCGGCCAGTTCAGCGCCGACCCGTCATAGCCGAACAGCCGGCGGATCGCCTCGTCCGGATCGGTCAGGGAATAACGGCCGCACATCGGTTCTGCCGGTCGGTTCGTCGACTCTTCATCGGACGATCACGCCGGGGTTCATAATGTTCGCCGGGTCGAGCGCCCGTTTCGCCGCGCCATAGGCGGCGCCGAAAAGGTCCGGCCGCTGCCGCTCGTACCAGGGCTGGTGGTCGCGGCCGACGGCATGGTGATGGGTGATTGTGCCGCCATTGTCGATCACGGCGTCGGAGGCCGCTTTCTTGATCGGGGTCCACTGGTCGATCATGCGCGCCCGGTCGGCCTTGCAGTGCAGGGTGAAATAGGGCGCCGGCCCGTCCGGATAGACATGGGTGAAGCGGCAGGTGACGATGCCGTCCTGCCCGGTCGCCTCGCGGATCGCCGCGCGGGTCGCCGCCATCACATTGCGGCGGAAATCCGGAAAGCGGTCCCAGGTGATGCTGGTCTCGAAGGTATCGTTCAGGACCGCCCAGGGCGTGATGACCTCGCGGAAATAGGGCATGCGGATGAAAGCGGTGCGCCAGCGGCCGACCGCACCTTCGGCATGGCCGCTCCCGTCCACCAGCCCGCCATGGTCCTGCACCAGCTCCTTCGCCCGAACCATCGCCGGCGCGACATCGGCATGGGCGGATTCGAAGCCCAGCACCAGCAGGTGCCGGCCATCGTCGCTGACGCCGTTGACCCGGCATTCGGCGCCGTCGACCAGCCGGCAGTTGGCTGGATTGAGGCCCGACTGCGCGACCGCCCGCACGGCCTCGGCCGCCTTGTGGAAATCCTCGAAGGTCGCTGCAGCGTTGGCGCGAAAGACCGGCTTGTCCTGCAGCCGGAGCCAGGCCTCGGTGATCACGCCGACCGCGCCTTCGGAGCCGATGACGAAGCGGTCCGGGCTCGGCCCCGCGCCGCTGCCGGGCAGGCGGCGGCTTTCCATCGCGCCGGCCGGCGTCACCGTGCGCGTCGATTCGACGAAATCGTCGATATGGGTAAAGAGCATGGCGAAATGGCCGCCGGAGCGGGTCGCGATCATGCCGCCGACCGTCGCCATCGGGAAGCTTTGGGGAAAATGGCGCAGGGTGAGGCCATGGGGCTTCAGCGCCGCCTCAAGGTCCGGCACCCGGGTGCCGCCGCGGATGCGCGCCGCACGCGAGGTCCGGTCCACCTCCATCACGCCGGTCATGCGGACGGTCGAGAGGGTAATCGCGCCCTTGTAGCCGTCGCCGACATCGGGCTCGACGCCGGCCACCACAGAACTGCCGCCGCCGAAGGGAATCAGCGCGGCGCCGGCCTCGGCCGCCCAGTCCATGATCGCCAGCACCTGCTCGTCGCTCTCCGGGAAGGCGACGACATCGGGGACATGGGGCGCACACCGGTCGAACATGCGCACCGCGTCGGGCAGCGACTTGCCCATGGCGTGGACCAGCCTGGTGTGCGGGTCGCCGGCGCAGATTGCTTCCAGCGCTGGCGGCGGGCGGAGCCGGGGGGCGGGCAGGTCGAACTCGTCCTCGCGCGGCGGCGGATCGTCCGGAAAACTGTCGATGCCCAATGCTGTGCCATAGCTGTGCCTGAGATGCGCGATCTCCGCTGCCGTCGCACCCTCGCCTTCCCAGCCCCAGCCCCAGAATTTCAGCCGTCCTTCGCTCATGCCATCGCACCGTTTTTGATGTTTTCGCGCCCGGTCTCCCGATCCGGCCGGCATTCTTGCCCGAAGAGCCGGCCCAGTTCAAAGGAAAGCCGTATGTAAAAGATGGCGGCAAGAGCCTTGCCAGATTGCGGCAAGCCCATATATTGTGGGCATAACAAGAACCCGATGGGCCCATGGGGCCCGGTGCAAAGGGTGGGCCCGGCGGCCCGCTCTTTTTTGTTGGCGAAACCGGGGCAGCGGACTCGCGGTCGGCGCCGCGCATTCCAGCCCCTTAGTCCCGTCGACCGACCGCCACGGAGCGTCATGCAGCTCACCGACCGAATTGCCGCAACGATCGAGCCCGGCCTGGCCGCCATGGGCTATGAAATCGTGCGTGTGCAATTGGGCGGCAGCGGGCGCAGCCCGACGCTGCAGATCATGTGCGACCGGTTGGACGGAAAACCGCTGACCGTGGACGATTGTACCGGAATTAGCCGCCTGGCATCGGCAGTGCTGGATGTAGAGGATCCGATCGCCGGGGAGTATACTCTGGAAGTCAGTTCCCCCGGGCTCGACCGCCCGCTTGTACGGCCGAAGGATTTCGACCGCTTCGCCGGCTCCGAGGCGCGCCTTGAGCTGAGCCTGCCGGTCGATGGCCAAAAGCGTTTCAAGGGCGTGCTGCGCGGCCTGGAGAATGACGCGGTCATCCTGGAAACCGGCGACGGCGAACGCCGACTCGCCCTGGCAGATATCGAGAAGGCGAAGCTGATCCCGGCCGGCGTGCCGAACGCGGCGGCGCAGGGGCAGCGGGCCCGAACGAACGCATGAGGAATTACGACATGAAATCGGACGGAATTGAGCGATGAACGTCGCAACGACATTGCACCGGCCGGAGTTGATCCAGGTCGCCGACGCCGTGGCCCGCGAAAAGGGCATCGAACGGGAAGAAGTCCTGGACGCGATGGAGCAGGCCATTCAGAAAGCCGGCCGCTCGAAATACGGGCACGAGCTGGACATCCGCGCCACGATCAACCGCAGCAATGGCGAAATCCTGCTGGCGCGCTACCGCGAGGTCGCCGAGGAGATCGAGGACGAGGGCGCGCAGATCACGCACGAACACGCCGCCCGGATCGATCCGGACAAGAAAGTCGGCGATTTCATCGTCGATCCGCTGCCGCCGATCGAATTCGGCCGTATTGCCGCGCAAACCGCCAAGCAGGTCATCGTCCAGAAGGTGCGAGAGGCTGAACGCGGCCGCCAGTACGAGGAATACAAGGACCGCGTGAGCGAAGTGGTCCATGGCGTCGTCAAACGGGTCGAGTTCGGCCATGTCATGGTGGACCTGGGGCGCGCGGAAGCCATCGTCCGGCGCGACGAGCTGATCCCGCGCGAGAATTTCCGCCAGGGCGACCGCATCCGCGCCTACATCTACGACGTGCGCCAGGAGCTGCGCGGGCCGCAGATTTTCCTGTCGCGCACCCATCCGCAGTTCATGGCCAAGCTGTTCGCCCAGGAAGTGCCGGAAATCTACGACGGCATTATCGAGATCCGGGCTGTGGCGCGCGACCCCGGATCGCGGGCGAAGATTGCCGTCATTTCGAACGACAGTTCGATCGACCCGGTCGGCGCCTGCGTCGGCATGCGCGGCAGCCGGGTCCAGGCCGTGGTCCAGGAACTGCAGGGCGAAAAGATCGATATCATCCCCTGGTCGCGCGACCACGCGACCTTTGTCGTGAACGCTCTGGCGCCGGCCGAGGTGGCCAAGGTGGTCCTGGACGAAGACACCGGCACTATCGAAGTCGTCGTCCCCGACGAGCAGCAGAGCCTTGCCATCGGCCGGCGCGGCCAGAATGTGCGCCTGGCCTCGCAATTGACCGGCTGGCATATCGACATTCTGACCGAGCAGGCCGAATCCGAACGCCGTCAGGAGGAATTCCGCACCCGCAGCGCCCTGTTCATCGAAGCGCTGGATGTCGACGATGTCATCGCCCACCTGCTGGTGACCGAGGGTTTTTCGACGATCGAGGAAGTCGCTTTCGTGCCTCTCGAGGATCTTATGAGCATCGAAGCCTTCGACGACGACATCGCCGAGGCCCTGCGCGAACGCGCCCGCGATTTTCTGGAGCGCCGCGACGCCGAATTGACCGAGCGGCGCCATGAACTGGGAGTCGAGGACGCGCTGGCCGAAATCGACGGGCTGACGCCCGCCATGCTCGTGCAGCTCGGCGAGGCCGCGGTTACGAAAATGGACGATCTGGCGGACCTCAGTTCCGAAGAGTTGCGCTTCATCGTGATGACCAAGGAGGCGCGCATCTCCGCGGACGATCTGAACCACGTCAAGGAGTACCGCCGGGCCAAGCTCATGGCCGGCCAGACTCCGGATGAGGAAAACAAGATCGATCTGACGCTCGATATGCTGAATTTTCTGAAACCCTACAAGCTCGTCGCCATGGTGCAGTCGAGCCCGCTGGACACCGGGGAGGCCGAAGGAATCGTGATGGCCGCCCGCGTGGCCGCCGGATGGGTCACCGATGAAGACCTTGCCGCCCTGGCGTCGGAAGGCGAAGCAGCCGATGACGCCGAAGCCGAAGCGGCGCAGGCTGAGTAGCCCGGCGCAAACAGGAAGGATTGCCGCCGATCGATACTGCGATGCCATCGGTTCCCAGCACCGGCGGCCTGGAAATTTCCGGGCCGTGCAACGATGTGCCGGCGGATAAGAGCCGGGCCGCGCGTTCAGGCGGCAACGACCGGCGCTGCGCGGTCACGCGCCGCACCGGTCCGCGCGACGGCATGGTCCGCTTCGTGGTTGCGCCGGACGGAACGCTGACGCCGGACCTGGCGGAGACCCTGCCCGGCCGCGGCCTGTGGGTCACGGCATCGCGGGAGGTGCTGGCATCGCCCGGACTGGCCAGGGCAGCGGCCCGTTCGGTACGCAGGCAAGTGTCGGTGCCGGCCGACCTGCCCGCCATGATCGAGCGGCTGCTGGAGCAGCGCTGCCGGGCTACGCTCGGGCTGGCGCGGCGCGCGGGACTGGTCGAGAGCGGATTCGACAAGGTCCGTTCGGCGGTTGTGTCTGGCGACGCGACACTGTTGTTGACGGCGCGGGACAGTACGGGCAGGGACGGCCGGGAGCTGGCGCGGCGCGCAGCGGCCCGGACGGACCGGATTCGGATCAGTACGGCCCTGGACTCGGCCGAATTGGGCGCCGTGTTCGGCCGCGAACGGCAGGTCCATGTCGCCGTTGCGGACGGCTCGCTGGCCGAACGCCTGTACCGCGATCTACAGCGGCTGGCCGGCTTGCAGGGAGCTTACGGCCCGGACGGGACGAAGAAGACGGCAGACGCCGCCTCCCCGGAGGATGGCGAAACGGTGCAAGAATCGGCGCAGGAACGGTAACGGCATGGTTGAGACGAAACAGGACGACGAGAAGAAGCCGCTGACGCTGACGCGGCCCGGCCGCCTTGAGCTGAAGAAGACGGTCGAGTCCGGTGTGGTGAAGCAGAGCTTTTCCCACGGCCGGTCCAAGACCGTTGCCGTCGAGGTCAAGAAAAAGCGCACCTTCAGGCGCGGCGAAAGTGGCCGTATGGCCGAAGTCAAGGAAAAAGCAGCGGAAAGCGCAGAGAGCGCCTTTACCGAGAAGAAGAAGGGCAGCACCGGACCGGTGCTGAGCCAGGCCGAGCGCGAGGCTCGGATGCGCGCCCTGAAACAGGCCGACGCGACCCATGCGCGCGAAGAACGGCCGCCGCCGGTCGAAGAAAATCAGCCCGTCATTGAAACGCTGGATTTCGAGACGGTGCCGGAAGCGGTTGCCGAAGCGCTGGAAACCGTCGATCCGGGTGACGCGCCACAGCCCGAATTCGATGCCGCCCCGCCCGGGAGCGCGCCGGCCGCCGAAGCGGAGACAGCAGCGGAGGCGTCGGCTGCCCCGGCCGTTGTGCAACCGGAAGACGAGCAACCCGATCCGACAGACGAGGGAAAGTCGCGCCGGTACGCCGAAGAACGCGCCAAGGCCGACGACCTGGCGCGCCGGTTGGCGTCAAAGGAACTGGGAGTCGGCTTCACGCCCAGCATGAAAGTCGCGCCGAAACCTCCGGCGCGACCGTCTGCGCCGGCGCCGGCGCCGGACCGGGGCGCGGCCGCGGGCGCGACCCCCGCCGACCCCAACCGGGAAGAGGATCGCGACGAGCGTCGGCGCCGGGCCGAGCCCAAACGGCCGGCGGCCAGCAAACGCGGCGAACCGCGCCGCCGGACCGGACGCCTGACCATCACTCAGGCGCTGGAAATCGGCGACGCCGGAATGGAGCGTAAACGCTCTGAAGCAGCGGCGCGGCGGCGCCGGGAAAAGGAAAAGCAGCGCGCCCAGAAGGGTCCGATCGAACATCGCAAGCAGAGTCGCGAAGTGATCGTTCCCGAAACGATTACGGTCCAGGAGCTGGCCAATCGGATGGCCGAAAAGGGCGCGGACCTCGTCAAGTCGCTGATGAAGATGGACGTCATGGCGACCATGACCCAGTCAATCGACGCCGACACCGCCGAGTTGATCGTCGAAGAATTCGGCCACAAGATCCGCCGCGTGTCGGAATCCGACGTGGAAATCGGCCTGGAGGGCGCGCCGGACTTGGACAACACGATGCAGTCGCGTGCGCCGGTGGTCACGATTATGGGTCATGTCGATCACGGCAAGACATCGCTGTTGGATGCCCTGCGCGCGACCGACGTTGCCGGCCGCGAAGCCGGCGGCATCACCCAGCATATCGGCGCCTATCAAGTGACCCTGGCGGCCGGCGGCCGGATTACCTTCCTCGATACGCCCGGCCATGCCGCTTTTACGGAAATGCGGTCGCGCGGCGCGACCGTAACCGACATCGTAATTCTTGTCGTGGCGGCCGATGACGGCGTACAGCCGCAGACCATCGAGGCCATCGCCCACGCCAAGGCGGCCGGTGTGCCAATCATCGTCGCCGTGAACAAGATCGATACCAAAGGCGCCGACCCGAACCGGGTGATGACCGAACTGCTGCAGCATAACATCCAGGTCGAGCCGATGGGCGGCGATGTGCTGTGCGTGGAGGTGTCGGCCACGGAGAAGACCAACCTGGACAAACTGGAAGAAGCCATTCTGCTGCAGGCCGAACTGATGGATCTGCGGGCCAATCCCGATCGCGAGGCCCAGGGCGTGGTCGTGGAAGCCAAGCTGGAGCGCGGCCGCGGCGCGGTCGCCACCGTGCTGGTGCAGCGCGGCACGATCGAGGTTGGCGACATATTCGTCGTCGGTCAGGAATGGGGCCGCGTGCGAGCACTGGTCAACGACCGCGGCGAAGCGATCGATGCGGCCTGTCCTTCGGCCCCGGTCGAGGTGCTGGGCCTGAGCGGCGCGCCGGACGCCGGCGATGATTTTCTGGTCGTCAATGACGAGAGCCGGGCGCGGGAGATTTCCGAATATCGCCAGCGCGTCGCCAGGAAGGACTCCGGCCTGCCGCGCAGTTCGATCGAGCAGATGTTCTCCAGGATCCAGGCCGGTGAGGCCCAGGAACTCCCGATCCTGATCAAGACGGACGTCCAGGGCTCGGCCGAAGCCATTTCCGGTATGCTCGACAGGCTGTCGACCGACGAGGTCAAGGTCCGCATCCTGCACAGCGGCGTAGGCGCGATCAGCGAATCGGATATCACGCTCGCCAAAGCGTCCGAGGCCATGATCCTGGCGTTCAACGTCCGCGCCAACAGCCAGGCGCGCGACCTGGCGGCGCGGGACGGTATCGATATCCGCTACTACTCGATCATCTACGACATCAACGACGACATCAAAGCGATGCTGTCGGGCATGCTGGCGCCGGAGATCCGCGAAAGCTTCCTGGGCTACGCCGAGATCCTGGAGGTCTTCAAGGTAACGAAGGTCGGCAACGTCGCCGGCTGCCGGGTGACCGAGGGCGTTGTCCGGCGCGGCTCGGGCGTCCGGCTGCTGCGCGACAGGGTGGTGATCCACGAAGGCAAGCTGGCGACCCTGAAGCGCTTCAAGGACGAGGTGCGCGAGGTTCATGGCGGCATGGAGTGCGGCATGTCCTTCGACCGGTACCAGGACGTCCGCATCGGCGACCAGATCGAGTGTTTCGACGTGGAGGAGGTGCAGCGCACGCTGTAGTCCGGCGCGGCCTGCACTCCCGGTTTGAGCGTACCGATCGATGGCTGCGGGCAAGCCCCCGACCCAGCGGCAATTGCGCGTCGGCGAGGAAATCCGCCATGCGCTGGTGCGCCTGCTGGCCGAGGAAAGCTTTCGCGATCCGGTGCTGCAGGATGTGTCGATTACCGTGAGCGAGGTGCGGCCCGGCCCGGATCTCAAGACGGCAAAGGCCTTCGTTTATCCCCTGGGCGGCCGGTCGGCGGATGAGGTCGCGGCGGCGCTGAACCGCGCGGCAGCCTTCCTGCGCGGGCGGCTGGGCCGGTCGGTCCATCTGAAGTTCACGCCGCGACTGAGTTTTCACGCGGACCGGTCCTACGACACCGCCAGCGCGATCGATGCGCTGCTGACCGAGGACCGGGTGGCGCAGGATCTGCCGGGCAAACCCGAAGTGGCAGACGATGGCGCGTAGGCGGCGCGGCCGGCCGGTTCACGGTTGGATCAACATCGACAAACCGGCCGGTGTCGGCTCGACGCGGGCCGTCGGGATTGTCCGGCGCGCCTTCGATGCGCAGAAGGCCGGCCATGCCGGAACCCTGGATCCACTGGCGTCCGGGGTTCTGCCGATCGCCCTGGGCGAAGCCACCAAGACCGTCCCGTTCGTCATGGACGGCCCCAAATCCTATCGCTTTACCGTCCGCTGGGGCGAAGCGCGGAACACCGATGACGGCGAAGGGGCGGTTGTCGCGACCAGCGACCGACGGCCCACCGAAGCCGAGATCGTCGGCGCGCTGCCGGACTTCGTCGGCGAGACCGCGCAGACGCCGCCGCAATTCTCCGCCGTCAAGATCGGCGGCGAACGCGCCTACCGGCTGGCGCGGGCCGGCGAAACCGTCGACCTTGCGGCGCGGCGGGTCTTCATCGGGCGGCTGGAACTGGTCGACATCGTCGATGCCGATCACGCCGTCTTCGACATGGATTGCGGCAAGGGCGCTTATGTCCGCAGCCTGGCCCGCGATTTTGCTGTCGCACTGGGTACCGTCGGCCATGTCAGCTGCCTGCGGCGAACCCGCAACGGCCCGTTTCGCGACTGCGACGCGATTCCACTGGAAAAACTGCAGCCGCCGCGCCATATGGGCGCGCAGGATGGCGGCGGTGCGGGTTTGCCCGCTATCGATTGTGCAGCCATTCTGCAACCGGTCGCAAAGGCGCTGGACGACATCCCGGCCCTCGACGTGACCGACAGTGAGGCCGCCCGGATCCGTAACGGACAACCGGTGCCGGTTCTTCGGACCGGCAACCGCCAACGGATCGACGGCCTTCCCGACAACGCCGCCCTATGTGCGTTGCTGAACGGCGAAGCCATCGCGCTGATGCGACTGAACGGCCGTTCGGCACAGCCGGTGCGGGTTTTCAATCTCTAGCCCCGAAGGAGGCGACCGATGTCGATTACCGCCGAGCGGAAGCAGGAACTTATTCAGGAACACGGCCACAAAGAAGGCGATACAGGATCGCCGGAAGTGCAGGTCGCCATCCTGACCGAACGCATCCGCAACCTGACGGACCATCTGAGCGATCACCGCAAAGATCACCACTCCCGCCGCGGCCTGCTGATCATGGTGGGCCAGCGCCGCCGGCTGCTCGACTATCTGAAGAGCAAGGACGAGAGCCGGTACGCATCGCTGATCAAGCACCTCGGGATTCGCCGATAGGCTCCCTTCGGTCCCGTCGGCCGACACGCCCCGGGACCGGACTTGCAGCGATGCCACCCAACGGCCCGCCCTGAGAGACGGGCCCGGGAAAACCCCGCCGGCAATCCGGCCGCCGGGTAACGCAAGGTTTACAGGAAAAACCCCTATATGTTCGACATATGCAAACGCTCCATCGAATGGGGCGGTCGCACGCTGACGCTCGAAACCGGCCGAGTTGCCCGTCAGGCAGACGGCGCCGTGCTGGCGAGCTACGGCGAGACCACGGTTCTGGCGACGGTCGTCGCCGAATACACGCCGCGCGAGGGCATCGATTTCTTTCCGCTCTCCGTCCACTACATGGAAAGAACCTACGCCGCCGGGAAGATTCCCGGCGGCTTTTTCAAGCGCGAAGGCCGGCCGAGCGAAAAGGAAACGCTGGTTTCGCGCCTGATCGACCGGCCCATCCGGCCCCTGTTCGCCCCCGGGTTCCGCAACGAAACCCAGGTCATGATCCAGGTCATGAGTTATGACATGGAAAACGATGCCGATATTCCGGCGATGGTCGCCGCATCGGCGGCCCTGACAATTTCCGGCATCCCCTTCATGGGCCCGATCGCCGGCGCCAAGGTCGGCTATATCGACGGTGAATACGTCATCAACCCGACCTTCGACCAGCTGGAAGCCTCGGATCTGGAACTGATCGTCGCCGGCACCGGCGAGGGCGTGCTGATGGTCGAATCCGAAGCGCAGGAGCTGACCGAGGAAATCATGCTCGGCGCCGTGAGCTTCGGCCACGAGAATTTTCAGCCGGTGATCGACATGATCATCGACATGGCCGAAGCCTCGGCCAAGGAACCCCGCGACGTGCCGGAGCCGCCCGCTGCGCTCGCCGAGGTCGATGGCCTCTGGCGCAAAGCCGGCATCGACAAGGATCTGCGCGACGCCTATGCCGAAACGGTCAAGCAGGAGCGCCAAACCAGGATTGGCGCCGTGCGCGACAAGGCCGTCGCTGCCATCGCGGACAATGAAGACCGGCAGGCGGTCGCGCGCGACGCCTTCAAGAAGCTGGAGAAGGAAATCGTCCGCGGCGATATCCTGGACACCGGCAACCGGATCGACGGCCGGGACACCAAGACCGTGCGCCAGATCGTCGCCGAAGTCGGCGTGCTCCCGCGCACCCACGGCTCGGCCCTGTTCACCCGCGGCGAGACCCAGGCGATGGTAACGGCCACGCTGGGCACCGGCCAGGACGAGCAGATCATCGACGCGATGGAAGGCGAGTATCGGGAAAACTTCCTGCTCCACTATAATTTCCCGCCCTTCTCGGTCGGCGAGACCGGCCGGGTCGGCTTCACCGGGCGGCGCGAGGTCGGCCATGGCAAGCTGGCCTGGCGCGCCGTCCGCCCGCTCCTGCCGGGCGAGGAAGACTTCCCCTATACCCTCCGGGTTGTGTCCGAGATCACGGAATCGAACGGATCGTCGTCGATGGCGACGGTCTGCGGTGCTTCGCTCGCCATGATGGATGCGGGCGTGCCGATCCGGAAGCCGGTCGCCGGCATCGCGATGGGCCTCATCAAGGACGGCGAACGCTTCGCCGTCCTGTCCGACATCCTGGGCGACGAGGACCATCTGGGCGATATGGACTTCAAGGTCGCCGGCACAGCCGACGGCATCACCTCCCTCCAGATGGACATCAAGATCACGTCGATCACTCAGGAGATCATGCAGATCGCCCTGGACCAGGCGCGCGACGGCCGCCTGCACATCCTGGACGAAATGGGCAAGGCGATTGCAGGCTCGCGCGAGAGCGTGAGCGCCCACGCCCCGCGGATCACCACGATCCAGATCAACAAGGACAAGATCCGCGAGATCATCGGCACCGGCGGCAAGGTGATCCGCGAGATCACCGAACAGACCGGCACCAAGATCGATATCGACGACGACGGTACGATCAAGATCGCCGCGACAGACGAAACGGCGACCCAGGCCGCCATCGACTGGATCAACGGCATCGTCGCCGAACCGGAGGCCGGCAAGATCTATACCGGCAAGGTCGTCAAGGTGATGGATTTCGGCGCCTTCGTGAACTTCCTGGGCGCGAAGGACGGTCTGGTCCATATCAGCGAATTGACCGACGGCCGGGTCGGCAAGGTGACCGATGTCGTCAATGAAGGCGACGAGGTGAAAGTCTACTGCATCGGCTTCGACGACCGCGGCAAGGTCAAGCTGTCGATGCGCAAGGTGGACCAGGAATCCGGCGAGGAACGCATGGACGTCGAGGTGGCGGAACCGCGCCGCGCCGGCCCCCGCCGGGATCGCGACCGGGGGGACCGGGACCGCGGCCCGCGGCGGGACTAGCCTGCGGATATAGCCTCTCTACCGCCCCTTCGATGCCCGGGCCGCCGGGTATTTCGGCCCGGGCAGGCGAACGGCCGATGCTGCCCCGTGTCATCGGCCACCGCGGCGCGGCCATGCTGGCGCCGGAGAACACCCTGGCCGGTCTGCGCAAGGCGGCCGGACTCGGCTGCCGCTGGGTTGAAATCGACGTGCGCCTGACGGCGGACGACGGGCTGGTGCTGATGCACGACCCGACCGTCGACCGCACGACGACGGCAACCGGGATAGTCCGCGAGCTTCCCTTGGCGCAACTTGTCGAGATGGATGCCGGCGCGCGCTTCGACGGCGCTTTTGCCGGCGAACCCGTGCCGTCCCTGGCCGACGCGATCGGCGCTCTGCATGCCTTGGGCCTGCACGCCAATATCGAACTCAAATGCGATCCCGGCGATACCGCTGCTGCGTCCATTGCGCTTGTCGGGCAGCTTGAGCAGTCGTGGCGCTCGGACATGCCGCCCCTGATTTCCAGCTTCGATCACGCTGCGCTTGCCTTGGTGCATGCGGCAGCTCCGGATTTGGCGATCGGCGTAATCGTGCCGGCCCTCGCGCATGACTGGCGAGCCGCCTACGACGCGCTGAGCGCGGCGACGCTCCATGTCGGCGACCGCGGCCTGACAGCGGAGGGGGTGAGCTCGCCCATCGCCGAAGGGATCGAGATCGGCGTTTACACCGTCAACGACCCGGCCCGCGCGAAAGAATTGCTGTCGTGGGGCATCGCCGGCATCTTCAGCGATTGTCCCGGCGCGATTGCCGCGGCGCTATAATATTCTTGGCGTTTTCCGGAACCGGTTCCTATATGCGTTTTTTCAAGAACATGTTGACAGTTCCGGGCGCGTCGATGCCCCCTGCGGACTTGCGGCCTGCGTAACGAAAGCCGGTAAGTGCGTAGGGTTTTGGTGTGCCTGCCGACACCGACGATGCCAGAGCCCGCCGACAGCCCGATGACCGACTTCCGCGACCGCAACGCCTTCGACTACGAAGACCTGATCGCCTGCGGCCATGGCGAACTGTTCGGTCCGGGCAATGCGCGGCTGCCCCTGCCGCCGATGCTGATGTTCGACCGGATTACCGAGATCGCCGAAGACGGTGGCGCCCACGGCAAGGGAACGGTGACCGCCGAGCTCGATATCAGGCCGGACCTGTGGTTTTTCGACTGCCATTTCGAAAGCGACCCGGTGATGCCCGGGTGCCTGGGCGTCGATGCGCTGTGGCAGTTGGTCGGGTTCCATCTGGGCTGGCTGGGGCATCCGGGCCGCGGCCGGGCGCTCGGCGTCGGCGAGGTCAAGTTTGCCGACCAGGTATTGCCGACCGTCAGCAAAGTTATGTACCGGATCGATTTCCGCCGGGTGATCGCCCGGAAACTCGTCCTCGGCGTGGCCGATGGCCAGCTTCTGGCGGATGGAAAAGTCATCTATGAGGCCGGCAACCTTCGGGTCGGCCTCTTTACCGGCTGACGGAGAACGCGAATGAGGCGCGCGGTCATCACGGGTATCGGTATCGTCTCGGCGATCGGCAACAATCGCGGCGAGGTGACGGAGTCCCTGCGCGAGGGCACATCCGGCATCCGTTTCTGCGAGACCTATCGCGATCTCGGCTTCCGCAGCCACATCCACGGCGCCATCCGGATGGACCCGGACACGGCGATCGACCGGCGGCTGCGCCGCTTCATGGGCGACGGCGCGGTCTACAACTATGTCGCGATGGAGGAAGCCATCGCCGACGCCGGGCTGGAAGCCGGCGACATTTCGAACGAGCGCACCGGCCTGGTCATGGGCTCCGGCGGCCCCTCGACCCGGAACCAGGTGCTGGCCGCAGACCTGCTGCGCGACAAGGGCACGACCCGGAAGATCGGGCCGTTCATGGTGCCGCGGACCATGTCGAGCACCAATTCGGCGACCCTTGCGACGCCGTTCGGCATCAAGGGCGTCAACTATTCGATCACTTCGGCCTGTTCGACCAGCGCCCATTGCATCGGCAACGCGCTGGAGCAGATCCAGCTCGGCAAGCAGGATATCGTGTTCGCCGGCGGCGGCGAGGAACTGCACTGGTCGCTGTCGATGCTGTTCGACGCCATGCCGGCATTGTCCGCCGGCTACAACGACACGCCGGAGAAGGCCTCGCGCCCGTTCGACGTCAAACGCGACGGTTTCGTGATTTCCGGCGGCGGCGGCTGTGTCGTTGTCGAGGAACTGGAGCATGCCCGGGCGCGCGGCGCAAAAATCTACGGCGAGCTCGTCGGCTACGGCGCGACATCCGACGGCTACGACATGGTGCAGCCGTCCGGCGACGGCGCGGTGCGCTGCATGAAGATGGCGATGGACGGGCTCGATGCGCCGGTCGACTATATCAACGCCCACGGAACGTCCACGCCGGTCGGCGACGCCACGGAACTGGAGGCGATCCGCACCGTCTTCATCAACGGCAAGGGCAACCAGAAACCGCATATCGCGTCGACAAAGTCGTTGACCGGCCATGCGCTGGGCGCAGCGGGCGTGCATGAGGCGATCTATTCGCTGATCATGCTGAACGAGGATTTCGTCGCCGCCTCCGCCAATCTGGAGGAGCCGGACCCGGCAGCCGACGGCCTGTCGCTGGCGGCCGAGCGGATCGACGAGGCCGGCCTCCATCAGGTGATGAGCAACAGCTTCGGCTTCGGCGGGACGAACTGCAGTCTGGTTTTCCGGCGCCACGACGCCTGACGCGTTTTCAGCGTTCCCGGATATTGTGAATAGAACAAATATAGACACAACATGAACACTTGAAGAACGAGAACAAATAGGATACTTTAGCGCTCCATGTGTTCTCGGCCGCGCCGCGAGCCCCCTCGCCACGCCGCGGCGGATATGAAATAAGGGAGCGTTCAATGTCTCAGGTTGCCCTCCGGATTGTCGAATCGAAAGATATGGACCGTCAGAAAGCTCTCGAGTCCGCCCTCAGTCAGATCGAACGCGCCTTCGGCAAGGGATCGATCATGAAGATGGGGGAGACCGACCGCAAGGTGGAAGTAGAGACGATTTCCACCGGGTCGCTCGCCCTCGATATTGCGCTCGGGATCGGCGGCCTGCCGAAGGGACGGGTCGTCGAAATCTACGGTCCGGAAAGCTCGGGCAAGACGACGCTGGCCCTGCATCTGATCGCCGAATCCCAGAAGGCCGGCGGCACCTGCGCCTTCGTCGACGCCGAACATGCGCTCGACCCGACCTATGGCGAAAAACTCGGCGTCGATCTGGACGAATTGCTGATTTCGCAGCCGGACGCCGGCGAACAGGCGCTCGAGATCGCCGACACGCTGGTGCGCTCCGGCGCCATCGACGTGCTGGTGGTCGATTCCGTGGCCGCGCTGGTGCCGCGGGCGGAACTCGAAGGCGAAATGGGCGATACCCATGTCGGTCTGCAGGCGCGCCTGATGAGCCAGGCTTTGCGCAAGCTGACCAGTTCGATCTCCCGGTCGAAATGCCTGGTCGTCTTCATCAACCAGATCCGCATGAAGATCGGCGTGATGTTCGGCAGCCCGGAAACCACGAGCGGCGGCAACGCGCTGAAATTCTATTCCTCGGTGCGGCTGGATATCCGGCGCATCGGCCAGATCAAGAACCGCGACGTGGTCGTCGGCAACCAGACCAAGGTGAAAGTGGTCAAGAACAAGATGGCGCCGCCGTTCCGTGTCGTCGAATTCGACATCATGTATGGCGAGGGCATCTCGAAGACCGGTGAACTGATCGACATGGGCGTCGCCGCCGGCATCGTCGACAAGTCCGGCACCTGGTTCTCCTTCGGCGACCAGCGTATCGGCCAGGGCCGCGAGAACGCCAAGGCCTTCCTCCACGACAACCCGGACATCGCCGCGCGGATCAAGGACCGGATCCTGGAAAGCGCCGGCCTCCTGGCCTCGAAACTCGAGATCAACGCCGCCACCGATCCTGCGCCGGCAGATGAGCTGGCCGGATAGCCGGATGGCCGGGACGGGGTCTGGAAAAACAGACGGCGCCGACGCCGGGCAGCGCGGCTCCTGCCTGTGCGGCGGCGTGGTCTACCGGATACGCGGCCCGATGCGCGACGTGATCGAGTGTCATTGCACCGCCTGCCGCAAGACCACGGGCCATTATCTGGCGGCGACCCAGGCGTGGACGGACGATGTCGAGATGGAGCAGGCCGACAGCCTGCGCTGGTACGCCTCCGGCCCGCACAGCCGGCGCGGCTTCTGCGATCGCTGCGGCGCTACCCTGTTCTTCGAGTTCGTGAACTCCGGCAAGATTTCGATCGCCGCGGGAACCCTGGACGGCAAGACCGACCTCAGAACCGCTTTCGGCATCTATGCCGACGACAAGGGCGACTATTACGACCTGCCCGACCGGCACCATTTCCCGGCCGAGTCCGACAACCGGGCGCCGCTCCCGCCGAAACGCAGCTGAAGCCGGCCGGCGGCTTGCCCCCTTCGACAGGCTCAGGGCAGATTCTCTAAACGCCCCGGATCAAGTCCGCGGCTACTCGGGATGAGGCCCCTCGATACGGCCCTGCGGCCCTACTCGGGATGAGGACGTCATGAATGCGTGTCGCGATCCATCCACCCCCTACCCTCACCCTGAGTAGCCCCCGAAGAGCCTGCCCTGAGCCCGTCGAAGGGGGGCGTATCGAAGGGTCGGCCGGGCGCACCGACAAATTCCGGCAATCAGGGCGTCGCACTCGCAGCCGGGCGCTGGCGGATCAGGTAGCGGTGCTGGCCTTCGAAGACCAGGACATCGTCCTGGTTATGGATGGTCGCGCGCATGGTCAGCACGCCGGTGCTGTTTTGCGGCTCGAGGCCGACGATTTCGAGCTGCGGATACAGCGTATCCTCCCGGTAGACCGGTTTGAGGAACGAGCCGCTGACGTCGAGCATGGCGATCAGCGAATCCGGGACTTCGGACGCAAAGGTTCCGGCGCCGGCCGCCGACTGGATCATGACCTGCATGCCGTGGGCGAGCATGTCGCGATGGCCGCGCGCCCGGCAATATTCCGCGTTGTAATGGATCGGGTCGTTGTCGCCCGACGCCGCCTGGAACATGGCGAACAGGCCGCCGGTCTGGGTCCGCGACGGTAAGGTGTAGACCTCGCCCAGGCTGAAATCCTCGAACCAGCGCGACGGGCTTGCGTTCCGGTTGCGGTTGCTCATCTGTGTCGTGCTCCCGGCTGTGCGGCGATGGGGCGTTGCGCCGCCTCGGCTGCCGCTTTCTTGTGACTGCTCCCAGCCATAGATTGTCGCCATGTCTACAGGCAACGATATCCGCTCGGCATTCGTCGATTTCTTTGCCCGCCACGGCCATACGCCGGTTGCGTCGAGCCCGCTGGTGCCCCGCAACGACCCGACGCTGATGTTCGTCAATTCCGGCATGGTGCAGTTCAAGAATGTCTTCACCGGCCTCGAACAGCGCGACTACCGCCGGGCGGTCACCTCGCAGAAATGCGTGCGCGCCGGCGGCAAGCACAACGATCTCGAAAATGTCGGCTACACGGCGCGGCACCACACCTTTTTCGAGATGCTCGGCAACTTCTCGTTCGGCGACTATTTCAAGGATGTCGCGATCGAGCTGGCCTGGAACCTGATCACGAAGGAATACGGCCTGCCCGCCGACCGGCTGCTGGCGACGGTCTATGCCGACGACGACGAGGCCTTCGACCTGTGGCGCAAGATCGCCGGCCTGCCGGAGAGCCGGGTCGTTCGCATCGGCACCTCGGACAATTTCTGGTCGATGGGCGATACCGGGCCGTGCGGGCCGTGCTCCGAGATCTTCTTCGACCATGGCGACCGTATCCCGGGCGGCCCGCCCGGCAGCCCGGACGAGGACGGCGACCGCTTCATCGAGGTCTGGAACCTCGTTTTCATGCAGTTCGAGCAGCTTGAGGACGGCCGGCGCGAGGCGCTGCCCAGGCCGTCCATCGACACCGGCATCGGCCTGGAGCGGGTGACCGCGATCCTCCAGGGCCACCACGACAATTACGATACCGACCTGATCCGCCCGATCATGGACGCCGCTGCCGCCGCCACGGACGGCGACCCGGACGGCAGCCAGCGCGCCAGCTACAAGGCGATCGCCGACCATCTGCGCGCCTCGGCCTTCCTGATCGCCGACGGCGTGCTGCCGTCCAACGAAGGCCGCGGCTATGTCCTGCGCCGGATCATGCGCCGTGCCATGCGCCACGCCCGTATGGTCGGCGCGCGCGACCCGCTGATGCACCGGTTGGTAAAGGTGCTGAACGACATCATGGGCCACGCCTTCCCCGAACTGCTGCGCGCCGAGGCCCTGATCGCGGAAACCCTCAAGCTGGAAGAAACCCGCTTCCGGCAGACCCTGGACCGCGGCCTCAGGCTGCTGGCCGAGGAAACCGGCCGGCTGGCCGACGGCGAAACGCTGGCCGGCGATGTCGCCTTCCGTCTGTACGATACCTACGGCTTTCCTCTCGATCTCACCCAGGACGTGCTGCGCGGACAGGGCCGGGCGGTCGATCTGGACGGTTTCAACGCCGCCATGGACCGCCAGCGCGCCGAGGCGCGCAAGGCCTGGGCAGGCTCCGGCGACAAGGCCGAGGACACCATCTGGATCAACCTGCGCGACCGCCACGGCGCGACCGAATTCCTCGGCTACGAAACGGAAACCGCCGAAGGCCAGGTTCTCGCCCTGGTCCGGGACGGCGCAACCGTCGAGCGCGCCGAAGCCGGCGACGCGGTCTCCGTCATCGCCAACCAGACGCCCTTCTATGCCGAATCCGGCGGCCAGATCGGCGATACCGGGACCCTAGAGGCCGACGATGGCCGCATCGCGATTTCCGACACCGTCAATCGCGCCGACGGCCTGCATGTGCATATCGGCAAGGTTGCCGAAGGCGCGGTGAGTGCCGGTGACGCGGTCCGGCTGATCGTCGACGGCGAACGCCGGACCCGCGTGCGCGCCAACCATTCGGTCACCCATCTCGCCCACGAAGCCCTGCGCCGGGTGCTGGGCGATCATGTGACCCAGAAAGGATCGCTGGTCGGCCCGGACCGCATGCGCTTCGATTTCAGCCATCCCAAGGCGTTGACGCCGGAGGAGACCGCCGCGGTCGAAGACGATGTCAACCGCCGCATCCGCGCCAACGGCGCGGTGCTGACCCGGCTGATGATGCCGGAAGCCGCCGTCGAGGCCGGCGCGCTCGCCCTGTTCGGCGAGAAATACGGCGACGAGGTGCGCGTCGTGTCGATGGGGCCGCCCGCTACGGGCGAAGCCGGCGACTATTATTCGACCGAACTGTGCGGCGGGACCCATGTCCGGCGGACCGGCGATATCGGCCTGTTCCGCATCGTCTCGGAAAGCGCGGTTGCCGCCGGCGTCCGGCGGATCGAGGTCGTGACCGGTGCAGCCGCGGAGCGGATTGCCCGCACTGAAGCGCAGTCGCTGGCGGCCGCTGCAGCCGTCCTGAAAACCGGACCGGCCGACTTGCCCGCGCGCCTCGCTGCGTTGCTGGACGAACGCAAGAAATTGGAACGCGAACTGACCGAGGCCCGGCGCGCGCTGATGACCGGGGCGGGGGCGGCCGGCGGCGCTGCGGCAACCGGTCCGGCGACGCGCCAGGTCAACGGCATCGCCTATGCCCCTCGGTCCCTGGACGGTGCGTCCCCGAAAGACCTCAAACCCATGGCCGACGATCTGAAAGCGCAGATCGGCTCCGGCGTCGTGGCCCTGGTCACCGGCAGCGGCGGCAAGGCCTCCCTCGTCGTCGGCGTTACCGACGATCTGACCGACCGGATCAGCGCGGTCGATCTGGTGCGGATCGGATCGGCGGCGCTCGGCGGCAAGGGCGGCGGCGGCCGGCCCGACATGGCCCAGGCCGGCGGCCCGAACCCGGCCGCGGCCGAGGCGGCGCTGGCGGCGATCGAAGACGCGCTGAAAGACGCGGCGGCGCGCGCGGCCTGAGCCGCACGGCGTGCGCCCCTGCGGCGCTGGAGTTGTACGATGACGCAACCGGACTGGACCCGCCCGGACTGGATACGACAGATCGAAGGCCCGCTGGCCGGCAGCGGCCTGTTCCTGCGCGGCGCCTTCCATCCGTTGCCGGAAGACCGGGTGCCGGCGCTGACCGACGGCCGGCCCGCCGGAACCGTCGTACTGATCGGCAATGCCGGCAACGACCTGTGGCAGGCGTTCCAGGCCAGCGGCCCGGACATGGGCGCCCGCCATCCGTTGGACGGCTGGGTCGCCGGATACCTGCGCGCGGCGGCCGAGGCGCTTGGCGCCGAACCGGTCGATGCGATGACGGCGCCCTACCCGCCGATCCAGCAATGGGCGCTGCGGGCCGGCGCCGGCCATCGCTCCCCGATCAACCTGGTGATCCATCCGGATTACGGCCTCTGGCACACCTATCGCGGCGCCCTGCTGACGGCAGAAGTGCTGGCGCTGCCCGATGTACCTGCGTTGGACAATCCGTGCGACACCTGCGCCAGC
This sequence comes from Alphaproteobacteria bacterium, assembly GCA_965249845.1. Taxonomy (GTDB): domain Bacteria; phylum Pseudomonadota; class Alphaproteobacteria; order Bin65; family Bin65; genus Bin65. The sequence continues at coordinate 1,041,714 of CBDFNA010000003.1, read as the reverse complement.
AAACCCTGCCTGACGACCTGCCCGGCGGAAGCCTTCTCGCTGCCGGCGGCAAGCCGATTTGCGGACTTCGATCCACCGGCCTGCGTCGACCATGTCGAAAGCGCGGCGGGACGCGGCTGCCGGAGTGTCGGCTGCCTTGCGCGCCGCGCCTGCCCGGTCGGGCGGCCCTGGGCCTACGACCGCGAACCGGCGGCCTATCACATGGCCGCGGTGGTCAGGACGGTGCGGCGCTGGCAGGCGAAACGGGCCGGATAAAGCGGAGACATTTCCGCCCCCTCCCCGACATTTCTCCGCTCCGCCCCGGATAAATCCGGGCTCTTCGATAGTGCGGCGGAGAGTGCGTTCGACTATTTTTTCCCAAATTATAGAAATTTTTCTTGACGCCCCGGACCTTGTTCCCTATATGGCGTCTGTCAACGCCCGGAATGCGCCTGCCGCAAGCCGCGGGCGCTTCTCCGTGACATCCGGAAGTTTCGATTCCTGCGCCGTCCGGTCCAGCGGCGGGGGCGGCGGCGGCGCCGTTCCGGCCCGTGCGGCCGGTCGGGGGTGTCCCGGCCCGCGATTTGCGGATCGGGGCGGGGCGGCGGAAACGAAAAAACACTATAGACATACTGGTCTGTCTAATTTACGGGCGTAGCGGAAACGGCGGCAAACTGCGGAAAACACCGGCACAGAAGAATAATATATGTACGATCATTCTATAACAGGAGCGGCGTTCTCGCCGCCGGACCTTGCATCCCGGCCGGCCGGGCCAATGTAGTTTCGACCGAGCAACCCTTTCCAGCCGATGCCCCGACCCTCGACAATCGCCGAGATGCCCGCGCCGATCCCGGTCTTCCCGCTGCAAGGGGCCTTGCTGCTCCCCGGCACGCGGCTGCCGCTGAATATTTTCGAGCCGCGCTATCTGGCGATGATCGACGACGCCCTGGCGGGCCACCGGACCGTCGGCATGATCCAGCCGAAGGTGCCGGAGCAGACCGTGGCCTCCGACCATCCGCCATTGCACGGGATAGGCTGCGCCGGCCGCATCGTCTCGTTCGAGGAAACCGGCGACGGGCGCTATCTGATCGGCCTGCGCGGCCTGTGCCGCTTCGACGTTGCCGAGGAACTGGCGCTGCACAACGGCTACCGGCAGGTCCGGCCCGACTACGGCCCGTGGGCCGGCGATTTCGGCCCTCAGGACAGCGCCGGGATCGACCGCGAACAGCTCGGCAGCGCGCTGAAAGCCTTTCTGGCGGCCCGGCAACTGGGCGCCGACTGGGAGGCGATCGACAAGACATCGACCGGCGAGCTGATTTCGATCGTTGCGATGGTCTGTCCCTTCTCGCCGCTGGAGAAACAGGCCTTGTTGCAGAGCCGCACATTGACCGAACGGGCCGAAACGATCATTTCGATACTGACCATGGACAGCGCCGGCACGCAGGCGCCGGACCGGATCAATTGAGCGGTTGAATAGGGGCCGCAGGGAGCGCAGAAGATGACCGAACCGGCGACCGCAGAGAACCCGAAAGTGGACCCGAAATTACTGGAGATCCTGGTCTGTCCGGTCACCCGCCAGCCGCTCAAATACGATGCGGCGGCGCAGGAGCTGATCTCGCAAGCCGCCGGCCTCGCCTACCCGATCCGCGACGGCATCCCGATCATGCTGCAGGACGAGGCGCGCGCCCTGTCGATCGACGAATGACCGGTTCCCCGACATTCGGCACCCGGGTCTGGCCGACCGAAATCGATCTCGACCGGGCCGAGAAGCAGCTGACCGTGACCTTCGAGGACGGCGAGACTTTTACCTATCCGGCCGAGCTGCTGCGCGTCGAAAGCCCGTCCGCCGAGGTGCAGGGCCATGGCGGCGACCAGAAGAAGATCATCCCCGGCCGCCGGCATGTCGGGATTCTGAATATCGAGGCGGTCGGCAACTACGCGATCCGGATCGAGTTCGACGATCTGCACGACACCGGCATCTTCAGCTGGACCTATCTGTACGGCGTGGGCCGCAACCGGGACGCGATCTGGCAGCGCTATCTCGACGCGCTGGAGGAAAAGGGACTCAGCCGCGACCCCTAATCCCGCGGTGCCCGGTCACAATGCCTCGCCGCGCAGCAGGCGGGGCAGGCTGCCGACCGTTCCCATCGCGTGCTGCATGAACAGGCGCTTCAGGCCGGGCAGGCGGTCGACCGCCGCCAGCCCGACGTCCCGCGCCAGCCGGACCGGCCCGATATCGTTGGAGAACAGGCGGTTCAGCCCGTCGGTCACCGCCATCAATGTGACATTGTCGGGCCGCCGCCAGCGTTCGTAGCGCGCCAGCGTCGGGAGCGCGCCATAGTCGAGGCCGAGCCGCCGGTCGTCGACCACGACCTCGGCCAGCGCCGCGACATCGCGCAATCCGAGATTGAGGCCCTGGCCGGCGATCGGATGGATGGTGTGGGCGGCGTCGCCGATCAGGGCGAGGCGGCGGTCGACATAGCGGTCGGCATGGAGCAGCCGAATCGGATAGCGCCAGCGCCCGCCCAGGACCCGCACGGCGCCGTACCAATCGCCGAAACGACGCTGCATTTCCGCGCCGAACGCCGCATCGGACAACCGCAGCATGGCCGGCGTATGTTCTGCCCGCTCCGTCCAGACAATGGACGAGCGATGGGCGCCGTCCGCCGCATCGGTCATCGGCAGGACGGCGAAAGGGCCCGCGGGCAGGAACCGCTCATGGGCAATGCCGTCATGCGGCGCTTCGTGCCCCATGGTGCAAACGATGCCGTTCTGGGCATAGCGCCACTGGGTGGCGGCGATCCGGGCCTGGGCGCGCAGGAGGGAATCTGTCCCGTCCGCAGCGACGACCAGCGGCGCGGCCAGAACCGTCCCGTCCTCCAGTGCCAGTTCGGCGACCGGATCGCCCGCGGTCAGACGCTGCGCCCGGGCCAGAGACAGGACTTGGACATCGGGCGCAGCCTCCAGCAGCGCCGCCAGCCCCTGGCGGATGGCGCCGTTCTCCACGATCCAGCCGAACGGAGCGCCGTCCAGCGCCTCACCGAGATCCCGGTGGTCGTAGTGCAGGAACAGGGACGATGCGCCATCGGAAACGCGGATGTCCAGGATCGGCTCGGCCGCGTGCTCGACCTCCCGCCACAGGCCGATCTGCGCCAACAGCCGGTGGGTGGCATAGGCGACCGCAGAGGCCCGTCCGTCATAGGGCGTTGCGGCCATCGCCGACAACGGCGTCCGGTCGACCAGCGTAACCGCAAGTCCGCCCTTGGCCAGGGCCAGCGCCAGGGCGCCGCCGATCATGCCGCCGCCGACGACGATGACATCGGACGAAGATTTCTGCCTGGGTGAGCCGCGCGCAGCCATCTGCCGAGATGTGGCGCGTCGGATGTCGGCGGTCCATGGCAAAATCGTCCCCGGAAATATTGCCGGCAATTTAGGCATGACGATTATCTGCTGCATTATTATGCATTATGTTGCGCTGCAGAATTGTCATAATGCCGGTCGGTCCCACACAACCGGTTGATTATTAGATGATTTTATCTCAATCCCATCGTTTGGCACGGGTCTTGCTTTATTTCTCGTATCCTGCGTTTTCGCACCTGCGAAAGCGTTGCCAGCCATAAAGCGGGAGCCGTTGTGAAACCGGTCATGGCGATCATCAAGCCCTTCAAACTCGACGAGGTGCGCGAAGCATTGTCCGCCGTGGGCGTGACCGGGCTGACCGTCTCGGAGGTAAAGGGATTCGGCCGGCAGAAGGGCCACACGGAAATCTATCGCGGCGCGGAATATGAGGTGCATTTCGTGGCGAAGATCCGGATTGAGATCGCCGTCAGCGCCGAAATCGCCGACCGGGCCATCGAGACCGTCCGCGACGCGGCCTGCTCGCCGCGACGGTCGTCGGCCGGCGCGACCCGGGCTTCGTGCATAACGGCGCACTGGCCGGACTGGTCGCGGTGTGCGCCGGCTCCAACCTGATGCACCCGATCGGCGCCCTGGCGACCGGCGCGATCGCCGGCGTCCTCTTCGTCGTCACGTTCACCCTGTGCCAGAATCGCTGGAAGATCGACGATGTTCTGGGCGTCTGGCCATTGCACGGCCTGTGCGGCCTGTGGGGCGGCATCGCCTGCGGAATCTTCGGACTCACGGCGCTGGGCGGCTTGGGCGGGGTATCCTTCCTGTCGCAATTGGTCGGTTCGCTGGTCGGAGCGGGCTACGCGCTGGCAGCCGGCGCCGTCGCCTATGGTGTTGTTAAAATAGCGGTGGGCATCCGCCTGACAGAGGAAGAGGAAGACCAGGGTGCCGACCTGGCGATACATAATATAGGCGCCTACCCTGAAGAAGAATTTATAAAGAGATAATATCTGCCTTTAGGAGAGATTCAGGGGCGCTTCATGCGCCCCTTTTTTATTTGCTGCAAATTGTTGTATACTTGAGCGAACTGAAGCAGATCCGTCGCGCATCGTTGCAGTCAGGGTGCAGACGGCCTGCACGGAACTGACACGACAGATCGCCGGCCGGCGCGGAACGCCTGCCACGTATCGGCGATACCGGGAGCAGCCATGGCGCGAGCCGCCACCTTTTCCGGCAAGGGCAAATCCACGTCCCGTCGGCTGAAGAAACAGCCAGCCGGCGCGTTGCCCGACGCCCGGGCCAGACGGGAAACGAGACAGGCTTTCCTGCCGCCCGAGATGAAGGCTCTGCTGAAGCGTAGCGGGCGGCGGACATGCGGGGTTGTGCTGGCGATGCTGGCCTGCGCTTTTCTCCTGGCGCTGGTGTCCTATACGCCATCCGATTCTTCCTGGAATACGCTGTCCAATGCGCCGGTCAAAAATTTTATGGGGCTGGGCGGCTCGTGGGTTGCCGATGCCGTGCTGCAGACGGTCGGGCTGGGCGGCTATGTTCTCGCATTGGCAATCATAGCATGGTCGATCCGACTGCTGAGCGGCGCGCGCCTGGACGCCATCGGTTGGCGGCTGCTGTTCCTGCCGTTCGCCCTGTTGCTGCTGATTGTCGCTTTTGCCGGCATGCCGGGCGCCCAAGGATGGCCGGTCCATGCCGGGCCGGGCGGGGCCGTCGGGCGAGCGCTGCTGGTCACCGGGCACGATATTTTCGGCAACAGCGTGCAGGGTTGGCCGACCAGCCTTGCCCTCATGGGATTGGGCGCTGTCTTTCTGCTGCCGGTTCTCGGACTGACGTTACGCGAATGGCGATGGGTCGGCACGATGTTGACCTGGCCGTTCCGCCTCCTGTTCCGGCCGCGTGCCCGGCCCGGACCGCGGGTCGAACGCCCGAGACGCGCGGACCCCGAGTTTGCCGCGGCCGACGACCGGGACCGAAGTCCGGCAGCGGAGGTTGCCGCGCGGCCGCTCGCGTCCAAGCTCAAGCGCGAGCAGGCCAGGGCGGGCGGGCCCGAACAAAGCAGACGGGAGCGCGCCAAGCGGGAGCGGGAGGCTGCGAAGGCACGCCGCGCCGAAGAGAAGAAAGCAGCAGCAGCCGACCGCGCCGCCAAACGGGCCAAATCGCGGGCGGCGCCGCTATCAATAAAACGCGCCAGGCTGATCGCTGAAAAAGCAAAGCCGCCGGCGCCCGGAGATCGGGCGCGCGAGGCCCGCGAGCCAAGGCTCGACCTGGATCCGGGCGAATACAAGACGCCGCCACTCAGCCTGCTGCAGGAACCGCCCGCCGGGCCGAGCGACAATCTGGATACGACCGCCCTGGAACAAAATGCGCGCTATCTGGAAACCGTGCTGGACGATTTCGGCATCAAGGGCCGGATCGTCAAGGTCAGGCCGGGGCCGGTCGTCACCCTTTATGAGCTGGAGCCGGCGCCGGGTGTGAAATCGTCCCGGGTGATCAATCTGGCCGACGATATCGCGCGGTCGATGAGCGCCCTGTCGGTCCGGGTCGCCGTCGTGCCCGGCCGTAACGTGATCGGGATCGAATTGCCGAACCAGAAACGGGAGACGGTCTTTCTGCGCGAAATGATGGCAGCGCGCAGCTTCGAACGGTCGGTCCACAAGCTGGCCCTGGCGCTCGGCAAGGATATCGGCGGCGCGCCGGTCCTGGCCGATCTGGCGAAGATGCCTCACCTGCTGATCGCCGGCACCACCGGTTCCGGCAAGTCGGTGGCGGTGAACACCATGATCCTGTCGCTGCTCTACCGGCTACCGCCGGACCGCTGCAAATTCATCATGATCGACCCCAAAATGCTCGAGTTGTCGATCTATGACGACATCCCCCAACTGCTGACGCCGGTGGTCACCGATCCGAAAAAGGCCGTCGTCGCGCTGCGCTGGGCGGTGCGGGAGATGGAGAACCGCTACCGGGCCATATCGAAGACGGGCGTACGCAATATCGACGGCTACAATCAGCGGCTGGCCGACGCCCGCAACAACGGGGAGGAAATTACCGAAAGCGTCCGGACCGGCACCGACGATACCGGTCGGCCGATCATGGAAGAGCGGGCGATGTCGCTGGACCCGCTGCCCCATATCGTCGTGATCGTCGACGAGATGGCCGATCTCATGCTCGTCGCCGGCAAGGATATCGAAGGCGCGGTGCAACGCCTGTCCCAGATGGCGCGCGCCGCCGGAATCCACCTGATCATGGCGACACAGCGCCCGTCGGTGGATGTTATTACCGGAACGATCAAGGCGAACTTCCCGACGCGCATCTCCTTCCAGGTCACGACCAAGATCGACAGCCGCACCATCCTCGGCGACCAGGGCGCCGAACAGCTGCTGGGCCAGGGCGATATGCTCTACATGGCCGGCGGCGGGCGAATCACCCGCGTCCATGGTCCCTTCGTCAGCGACGAGGAAGTCGAGGACGTGGTGGCCTACCTGCGCACGCAGGGCGAACCCGTCTATCTCGACCAGATAACGGAAGAAGAGGAAGGGGAAGGCCTGCCCGGAGCGGCCGGCGGCGAGAGCGGCGGCGACGATCTGTACAACAAGGCCGTGGATATTGTCATGACAGAGGGCAAATGCTCCACGTCGTTCATCCAACGCCGTCTGCAAATCGGTTACAACCGGGCCGCGCGTCTTGTAGAACAGATGGAGCAACGCGGCGTCGTGAGCCCGGCCAACCATGCCGGAAAGCGGGAAATCCTGATCGGCGCCTGACGCGATTCGCCCCCAGGGGGCTTCCTGCGGGTCTCCGCCGGGCCGCTTTCGAGGTCTTCATGAAGCTGCTACGCGCGTTTCCGGGATTTGCCGCGCCCGGCATCGCCGCCCTTGCCACCCTCGTCCTGGCGGCCGGCGCAAACGCACAATCGCCGGACCCGGACCGGTTAAGCGCACAGGATCGCGCCGATCTCAAGCGGATCGAAGCGAAGGTGAACGGGTTCCGCACGTTGCGCACCCGGTTCCGGCAAATTTCGCCGGGCGGCCAGGCCAGCCATGGCGACATCTTTATCCAGCGGCCGGGCCTGATGCGGATCCAGTTCGACCGCCGGAATATGGTGATCCTCACCTCGCGCCTGTGGCTCATCGTGATTCAGGGCAGGCACGGCGAACCGCAGCATTTTCCGCTGAACTCGACGCCGGCCGGTATCCTCGTCCGGAGCAAGATCAGTTTCGACCGCGACATTCGCGTGACCCGGATTCACCGGACCGACGGGCAATTTTTCGTCACCGTCGTTCGGCGGGAATCGTCGCGCCAGGGCCAGATGACCCTGACCTTCGACCGAGAGACGCTCGACCTGACCGGCTGGACCGTCGTCGACGCCCAAGGGCAGTTGACGCAGGTGTTCCTGTCGGGGACGCAACTCGACGTGGCGCTGGCGCCGTCGCTGTTTGCGCTGCCCGCCGGGCGGTTGCCGCGGGGGCCCGGCAGCGATCGATAAGTCGAAGAAGCATTTTACGTCGCGGCGCGTATGCCTATAGTGCGCGCCATGACCGTTCACTTGCCTGTCCCGATCGTCGGCGTCTCGGCCTGCCGGCGGACCTACGAAAATATCTTCGTCGTCCACTGGGTGATGCAGCGCAATCTGGAAGCCGTCCTCGAGGCGGCCGGCTGCGTACCCCTGGCGATTCCTGCGATGGCGCGACAATTTCCGGCCGGTGGGATCGACAGCATCCTGGATCGGTTGGACGGCCTGTTGCTGACCGGCAGCCCGTCGAATGTCGAGCCGCATCACTATGGCGCCGAGCCGTTCGAAGGCGATCTGAACGATCCGGACCGGGACGCGACGACGCTGCCGCTGATCCGCGGCGCGGTCCAACGCGGCATCCCGGTCTTTGCGATCTGCCGCGGCATACAGGAACTGAATGTCGCCATGGGCGGCAGCCTGTACGGCAAATTGCACGAAGCGCCGGGCCACAGGGATCACCGGTCGGACAAGACCCGGCCGAAGGGCGTGCGGTCGGCGCGCCAGCACCCGATAACCATCGCCGACCAGGGTCCGCTGCGCCGGATTCTCGGCACCGACAGGGTTGTCGTGAATACGCTGCATGCGCAGGGTATCCGGGAACCGGCGCCGGGCGCCCGTGTCAACGCCGTGACGGAAGACGGCGTCATCGAGGCAATAGATTTTCCGGACAGTCCCGGCTTCGTTCTCGGTGTCCAATGGCATCCGGAAATCAACCACGACACGGACGCCAACAGCCGCGCCCTGTTCGAAGCATTCGGCGCGGCGGTCCGGGCCTATGCCGGTGCTGATACGGCGGACGGCGGCTTGTTGACCGCGGCCGAGTAGATTTCGAGCCGCGCGACGACCGACTCCGCCGCTATGAAACTCGTCACCTGGAACATCAATTCCGTCCGGGCGCGTCTTCATCTGATCGAGCAGATGGTCGCGGTCGAGAACCCCGACGTGATCTGCCTGCAGGAAACCAAGGTCGAGGACGGCAAGTTTCCGCTGGAACCCCTGCGCGCGTTCGGCTTCGCGCATATCGAAATTTTCGGCATGAAGGCGTATCACGGCGTCGCGATCCTGTCGCGCCTGCCGCTGGCAGACCATGCCAGACACCATTGGTGCGATATCGACGACGCCCGGCACCAGTCGGTGACGCTGCCGGGCGGCATCGAGTTGCACAATGTCTACCTGCCCTCGGGCGGCGACGAGCCGGACCCGGGTACCAACCCGAAGTTCGCGCACAAGCTGAGCTTCATGACCGAACAAGCCGCCTGGTGGGGACAGCAGGATTCGTCCCGTCCGCGTATCCTGGTCGGCGATCTGAATGTCGCGCCGCTCGAAACCGACGTCTGGTCCCACAAACAGCTTCTGAAAGTGGTGAGCCATACGCCCATCGAGGTCGAGCATTTCGGGCGGATGCAGGCCGCCCACAACTGGGTGGACTCCGTGCGCGCCAAAATCGATCCGGCCGAGCCGCTGTTCACCTGGTGGAGCTACCGGGCGCGGGATTGGCGCGCCTCGAATCGTGGCCGGCGGCTGGACCATGTCTGGGTCACGCCGCCGCTGGCGTCGAAAGTCACGGATGCCAGGGTGCTGGCCGACGCGAGGGACTGGGAAAAAGCGTCCGACCACGCGCCGGTCTTGATCGAGCTCGACGCCTGATCCGCCTGCCTCAGCCGCGCCGGTACAGATAGTAGGGCCACGGCGCGATCCGGTCGGGCAACGCCACGGCCGGCGTTTCCATTCGGGTCAGGCCGGCGCTGCCCATGTCCCGGTCGCCGAGCAGAATGCCGCCGTACGCCAGCCGCTGTGCCATCACGCCGCCGACGAAACGGGCGAGCGCAGCATCGGCCCTGCGGCTTTCCGTGCCGATATCGGCGTGGACGAGCGCCGGCGGCGCCTCGATTTCGGCCCAGCAGGTCACCAGCGAATCGCGAAAATCGCCGAGCAGGATCCGGCTCTCGTCCGGCCGGCTGTGCGCAGGGGCATGGACTTCGAAATCGAACGCCCAGATTTCCCGGTCCGGAAACAGGCCGCGCAGATGCGAATAGGTCCGGCCCTTGCCGAGCCCGATTTCCAGGATGGAGCCGTCGACTCCGGCGACCTGCGCCGCAACCCTGTCGAGCAGCGCCCGCTGGGTCGCCAGCCGGGCGATCATGCGCTCGAGCCGGCTCTGCTCCGCAGCTTGCGCCATCGACCTGCGCTGCCCCTGATCAGGCTGCGGTCAGTTCCCGGATCCGGGCGTTGGTCGCCTCCAGACGCTTGGCCAGCTCGCGCATGATCTCGACCGCGATCTGCGGAAACTCCATGACCAGGCGGAAAAACAGCTCTTTCGAGATCACCATGGTGTCGAGCCGGGTTGTCGCTTTCACCGTCGCCGTGCGCGGAACGTCGGTCAGGATGGCAATCTCGCCGATCAACGCGTTTTTCCGGAAATGCGCCACGGTCAACGGGCCGTCGTCGGTGTCGATGATCACGTCGGCTTCGCCGTCCACGATGATGTAGGCGCTGTCGCCCCGGTCGCCCTGGCGAAACAGATATTCGCCTTCGTTGTAGGCGTGACGCTCGCTGGTAAAAGCCAGAAGCTTCAGCTTCGACGGTTCGATATTCGCGAACATCGGGATGTTGCGCAGAATCTCAACTTCTTCGTTCAGGCTCACGATGCATCCTCCTGTCCCTGAAACGGGACCCCCGTCGCGGCCGTTGAGATGCCGGCCCTGGCCTCATTCTATTCCGTTTCCACCAACGCGCGCATTGTCGATCCGTCCGTGTCGAGCTCATCGAAGCTACCCTGTTCAACCACGCGTCCGCTCTCCAGCACGATGACATGATCGAAGTTTCTGGCGAATCCCGGCCGGTGCAACGACCAGACAAGTCCCTTGCCCTTCATCTCGCCCAGAACGGCTTCCAGGACCCGGCGCTGGGCGGCGCCGTCCAGGTTACCGATGCCTTCATTGACGAGGAAAAGGTCGGGCCGCTTGATCAGGCCGCGGGCCATGTTGACTTTCTGGCGCTGCGCCGCCGACAGTCGCGCTCCGGCAACGCCGACCGGAAATGCCAGGCCCGCCACCATCACGGCATCGCGCAATGACAGCGAATCGAGCACTTCGCCGATCAGCGCACTGAGTTTGCCGGCGGCATTGGCTTCGCCATAGGCCACCTTGCCGAACAGGATATTGTCCTGCAGGGTCGCGGCCCGGTTGTAGCGGTCCGGATCGAAGAATTCGACGGCGCCGCGCAGCGTTTCCGGCAGGGTATCGGCGAACATTTCCCGCGCCTTCAGCGCCCTGGCCTGGATATCCTCGGTCAGCAGGCCGAGCCGGTGGCGTGCGGGGATCAGCTTGAACGGAAGCGATCGGAAGCGGAACCGGTCTTCCTCGCGCATCTCGTCAGCGGACTGGCCGGCCGTTCGGGCCAGAAGCTGCTGATATTCCGGCATTTCATCGGAACCGAAAAAGCTGAACTGATCGAAGAAGGCGTGGCCGGGCGGCAGGTCGGCAAAGATTTCGACCATCGTCTCGGTCAATTGCCGGCCCGCTCCGAGCAGCGGCTCGCTGAGGCCGGCATCGCGAATGATCTGCCGGACAAAGGGATGCTCGGCCAAACGGTCGATATCGAAGGCGTCGCCGGCCGGCGTGCCGAACAACAGGTTCTCGGCAAGCGTCGCGTTGGTGTTGTAGCGTGCCCGGTCGAAGGGCTCGACCAGCGCCGACTGCTGCGATTCGTCGAGCCTGTTGTGCAGAGCCGCCCGCGCCGTCAGCATCGCTTCGGCCAGATCCGGCCGTTCGTCCGGATCGATCGTGCCGCGCAGGCCGAATTGATACAGGTCGTCGCCCAGGTCGACCAGACGCAGCATGTCGACGCATTGTCGGTCCAGCGCCGCACGGCCGGAAACGCCGGCCGCTTCGTAGTCCACCCAATCCGCCGTCGGGTCGGCATCGATGTTCCCCGCCGCGTGCGCATCGCGGACATAGCGGTCACGCCGAGGCCGGCCCGAATCCGGCTCCGCTGCCGGATCGAGCGGACGGTGGCGCAAGCCGTACTCCAGATTTTCGCGCAGGGTGGTTGAGAAGAGATGCGGCATAGGACCGGCAAAAGACATGCGCCGGCCAGTGAAGGGTTCGGGCAGATCGTCGAGGCGCTGGCCGCCCAGATCGATCCGGCCGCCGGTGCCTTTCAGGAGGCGGGCCAGCAGCAGGGCCAGATCGTCCCGGCCGCTGCTGCCGCTGCCGACAATGGCTGTGTGCTTGGCCAGATCGATCGAGAAGGTCGCGCCGTCGACGGTTTTGGACTGGCCGTCTTCGGAATAGGCGAGGCTGGCCGCGTCAAGCGTCTTGCCCATCGGCTCCGGCCCGGTATCGTCGGTCAGCTGCAGAGACTCGTCGAACAGGCCGGGCGGATCGAACTGCTGGATCACCGATTCATACTTCACTTTGATGTCGGCCTGGAGCTGATAATAGTTCAGCAGTTCCTTCCATGGCGAGCTGAGGTCCTTGTAGGCCGCAAGGACGGCGGTCAGCGCCCCGATCGTCATGTCGCCGGCAATCACAAGATATCCGCCGATCGCGTAGAAGAAGAACGGCGTAAGCTGCGCCATGAAGCTGTTCAGGAATTTGATGGCGTACTTGCGGCGGAAAATTTCGTACCGGATGATGTAGATGCGGTCGAGGCGGCGCGCGATGCCGGCCCGTTCGTAAACCGACGCGTCGTTGGCGTGGACTTCGGCGACGCCGGCGATCGATTCGCCGATATTCTCGGCGAGGCCGCGCACTTCCTTGACCCGGGCTTTGCCAAGCGCGATCACCCGCTTCTGCAATTTTGGAATAACGTAGATTTGCAACGGATAAAGTGCTGTCGCGGCAAGGCCGAGAAAGACATCCTGGGCGAATATGAAGCCCAGATAGACCAGCAGCAGGCCGCCGAAATAGAGCGGTGTCGACGTCGCCGTGCCTATATACCCGCCGACCGGCTCAACCTCGGCAGTGATCATCGGAATGATCTCGCCCTGGGAGACTTTTTTGAAATGCGGCAGCGGAAATCGAAGGATGCGCGAATACAACATGTAGCGCAGCCGGCGCAGCATCTGCTCGCCCAGCCGGCCGGCATAGACGTTCAGCACAAATTTTACGCCGCCGCTGAGGATGACAAGAAGCAGGAAGCCCAAGCTGAGCACCATCAGAAAGGTGATCTGCTCCATCTCGGGGCCGAGAACGTCGCGCGCCCAGCCGTCCCTCGCCCCGATCGCCTGATCGATGATCGCCTTGGGCAGCTCCAGCGTCAGATAGATGATCGGCCAGGAGACGAAAGTCAGCGCCAGCACCACCAATTGCTGGCGTTTGCTGTATTTCATGATGAAGCGGAAGATGCTCCGCTCCAGCGGCACGTTCGGCTGATAGCCGGGAGTTTCGGGGCCCGGCATCCGGCCCCGACCGGCGGCCTCCGCCTGCGAACCCGCCATCAGGCTACGCGACCGGCGGCAGATGCCGCGGAATAGGCGAACGCAAGCCGCGATCCGGCGGCAGGGCTGGCAAAATTGCGCATGGATACCGACATTGAACCTTAAGCCCGGTTCTGACACCATAAATCAAGGCGTTGCGGACTGGCGATACGGAATTCAACGCGCCGGGGCAAGCGGCGGGGACGCCCCTGCCACGACGAGCGGCCCGGACGAGCGGCCCGGATGAGTGGCCCGGACGAGCGGAGTGAACATGGCGAGAAACAAAGTGGCGCGGCTTGACGCCGGCGGGGCCAGGCAGAAACCCGATACTGTCGAATTTCTGCCGGCCGACGCGCTGGGTGACGGATTCCGCATCCTGATTTACAGCCACGACAGTTTCGGGCTCGGCCACCTCCGCCGCTGCCGCGCTATTGCCCATGCGCTGGTCGAGCATCGCAGCAACCTTTCGGTGCTGATCCTCTCCGGCTCACCGATCATCGGCAGTTTCGATTTTCGCTCGCGGGTCGATTTCGTGCGCGTTCCCGGCGTCATCAAACTGCGCAACGGCGAATATACGGCGCTCAACCTGCATATCGGCCTGCAGCAGACGCTGGCCATTCGCGCTTCGATCATCCGGCATACGGCCGAAGTGTTTGAACCGCATCTGTTCCTTGTCGACAAGGAACCGCTGGGACTGCGCGGCGAGATTGAAGACACATTGGCCTTTCTCAAGGAACGGCGGACGCCTCTGGTGCTCGGCCTGCGCGACGTCATCGACGAGCCCGAACTGCTGCAGCCGGAATGGGAACGCAAAATGGCCGTGCCGGCGCTGTCGAAATACTACGATTCGATCTGGGTCTACGGTCTGCCCCAGATCTGCGACCCGCTTGCCGGATTGCGCGTGCCGAAATCGGTACGGCGCAAAATGGTTTTTACCGGTTACCTGCGGCGGGATCTGCCGGCCAGCGGACCGTCCGACCCGGTCCTGCCCGACGAACCTTACATCCTGGTCACGCCCGGCGGCGGCGGCGACGGCGACGCGCTGGTGGATTGGGTGCTGCGCGTCTACGAACAACGCCGCAACATGCCGTTACGCGCCGTGATCGTTACCGGCCCCTTCATGCAACCGGACAAACAAGTCGAATTCCAGCAGCGGGCTGCGGCGTTGCACGATGTCAGCGTGACGACATTCGACGCGGCGCTCGAATATCTGATCGCCGGCGCCGAAGCGATTGTCGCCATGGGCGGATACAACACGTTCTGCGAAGTGCTTTCCTTCGACAAACGCGCCTTGCTGGTACCCCGGACCGAGCCGCGCCGGGAACAGTTCATCCGCGCCTGTCAGGCCCAGGAAGCCGGTTTGCTGACCGTGCTGGAGGACGACGGAATTCGCGACGTCAAACGGATGGCAACGGCGCTGCGGCAGCTCCCGCAGCAGAACAGGCCGTCGGATGTCGTCGTCCCGGGGTTGCTCGACGGGCTGGACAACGTCAACCGGCTGGTCGGGTGGACGTTGGACCGCAGGCCGGGACGGGCCCTGCCAAGCGCGGTGAAGGCCGTTTGAGGCGTTGACCGAACCGACGAGGCCGGCGGGCGTGCCCGGGCCGCCCGGGCCAATAGCCTTCGTCCTGAAAGGCTATCCGCGCCTGTCGGAAACCTTTGTCGCGCAGGAAATCCTCGCGTTGGAAAAACTGGGGCTGGATATTCGCCTGTATTCCCTGCGCTACCCGACCGATACACGGCGCCATCCGATCCACAATGAAATTGCTGCCCCGGTTACCTACCTGCCGGAATACCTACATCGCGAGCCGGGCCGGGTGTGCGCCGCCTGGCGCCGGGCCCGGCGCCTGCCGGGCTATGCCGACGCGACGCGGATCTGGCAGCGCGACCTGAGGCGCGACCGGACGCGCAACCGGGTGCGGCGCTTTGGCCAGGCCATGGTGCTGGCGACGGAACTGCCCGCAGGTGTGGAACGGCTCCATGCCCATTTTCTCCACACACCGGCATCTGTCGCGCGCTATGCCGCGATCATGACCGGCCTGCCCTGGAGCGCCGCCGCCCATGCCAAGGATATCTGGACAATTCCGGAATGGGAGAAGCGGGAGAAACTGGCCGACCTCGACTGGCTGGTCGCATGCACCGAATATAGCTGCGCGCATCTGCGCGCCGTCGCGCCATGTCCGGACAAGGTGGGCCTCGTCTATCACGGCCTCGATTTAAAACGATTCTTGGCGCCCAAGACTGCGCCGTCGCGGCGGGATGGATCGGATCCGGACGATCCGGTCCGGCTTCTGTCGGTAGGCCGCGCCGTCGAAAAAAAGGGGTTTGCGGTCCTGATCGAAGCATTGGCCTCCCTGCCCGACACACTCCACTGGCGCTGGGCGTCGATCGGGGCCGGCCCGCTGCAGCCCGAGCTTCAGCGGCTGGCAGCGCAAAGAGGCATAGCCGACCGGGTCGACTGGCGCGGCGCGCAGGATCAGAAAGCCGTGCTTGCGGCCTACCGCAGCGCCGATCTGTTCGTATTGCCCAGTCTGGTCGGCCAAGACGGCGACCGGGACGGCTTGCCAAACGTGTTGATGGAAGCCCAAAGTCAGGGTTTGTGCTGCCTTTCGACCCGGACCTCCGGCATTCCGGAATTGATCGATCACTTAAAAACCGGAATTCTCGTCGCGCCGGGCGACGTCGGAGCGCTCGCCGGCGCGCTGCTCGATTTAATTGTCGACCGGGATCGGCGTCGCGATTATGGAGCGAGCGGCAGAGAGCGGGTATGCGCCTCTTTCGATGCTGCCGTCACCGTTCGGGCGCTCCACGATCGTTTGACCGGACGCTTCGCCGGGCAAGAAATGGCGTGCCCGTGAAGATAGCCTTTTACGCGCCGATGAAACCGCCCGATGCGGCGCGGCCTTCCGGCGACCGCACAATCGCGCGCCTGCTCTTGCGGGCAATGGCGATGGCAGGCCACGACGCAACGGTCGCCTCGAGGGTGCGCAGCTACATGGCGGAGCCGGCGGACGGGAAACGCCTTCAACGCATCGAGCGGCTGGCCGCCGAAGACGCCGGCCGGCTCACCCGGATAATGCAGAGCGAACCGCCCGACCTCTGGTTCACCTATCATCTTTTCCACAAGGCGCCGGACCTGATCGGGCCGCCGGTCTGTCGTGCGCTCGGCCTGCCCTATGTCGTGGCCGAGGCCAGCTTCGCGCCGAAGCGGGCCGCCGGGCCTTGGGCCGCCGGGCATGCGCAGGTCCGCGCTGCGCTCGGGTTGGCCGACCACATCTTCTTTCTGAACCCGATGGACGAGGCCTGCGTCCTGCCCGAACTCAAGGCCGCCGCGACCCATTCCCGTTTGCCGCCTCTGGTCACCGTGCCGGCGGATAGCAAACCGGAACAACGCGATGTATACAGGCGGCGGCTGGCGCGCGAATGGCGACTGCCCGAAGAGGCGGTTTGGGTTCTCGCGGTCGGCATGATGCGGCCCGGCGACAAGCTGGCCTCCTATGCATTATTAGCAGAATCCTGGGCGAAATGCGCCGATCTGCCGGCGCACCTGTTGATTGTCGGCGACGGGCCGGCCCGCGCCGATGTCCGGCAACGATTCGCGTCGAATCCGAATCGGATCCACTATCTCGGAACGCTGAAGCCAGCTGTTCTGGATACAGTATACAAAAGCGCCGATTTATTCGTCTGGCCGGGCGTAAACGAGGCTGTCGGGATGGCATTGCTGGAAGCCATGGCCGCCGGACTGCCGGTGGTGAGCGGCCCGTGGGGATCGGTCGCGCAGGAGATCGAGCCGGGCGTCGCCGGGATTGTCGCCCGGACCGGTCGCGACTTCGCAAAGGCGATCGGCAGCCTCGTCGCCAATCCGGACTTGCGGCGAACCATGGGCGCGGCGGCCCGGGATCATGTCCTCCAGCAGAACAGCTTGTCGGCTGCCGCGACTTCGTTGACCGCAGCGTTCGATGAAGTGGCCGGCCGAACCGGGGCGGGACGCGCCGGGGCGGGACCGCCGCCGGGACGAGCCGCGCCGGGACGAGCCGCACCGGGACGAGCCGCACCGCATGACCGGAATCCTGTTTCTCCGGCACGGGCCGACCGACTGGAACGCCGAAGGGCGCGTCCAGGGCCAGACGGACGTGCCCCTGAACGACGCCGGCCGGCAATCCGTCCGCGGCTGGCAATTGCCGCGCTACACAGCCGACTGGGAGTGGCACGCCAGCCCCCTGCGCCGGGCGGTGGAGACGGCGACGCTCCTCGGCGCCGACGCCGCCCGCCTGCATCTCGACGATCGCCTGAAGGAAGTCGACTGGGGCGATTGGGAAGGAGCGATCCTTCAAGAACTGCGGACGAAGTTGGGCGAGGCCATGCGCCGGATCGAGGCGCGCGGCCTCGACATGGCGGCGCCGAACGGAGAATCGCCGCGCCAGCTCGCGGACAGGCTGGCCGGATGGCTGGCCGAGGTCGCCGGCCGGAACAGGGACATCTGCGCGGTGTGTCATGCCGGCGTCCTGCGGGCCGCCTATACCCTTGCCACCGGCTGGGACATGCGCCGCGCCGCGCCGCTCGAGAGAGGCCATGCTTGGGCGCATCTCTATGAATTGGGCAGGGACGGTTCCCTGATTCCCGAAGCGCTCAACATTCGCCTCGCCGATAACGAACCGCCGTCCGGCTATGGCCGCTGAAACACCGCCGGCCGTTCTGTTCTGGGTCCAGCATCTGCTGGGCATCGGCCATTTTGCCCGAACCGCTGCGCTCGCCAGAGCCGCCGCAGCGCAGCACTACGCCGCCCATATCGCAAACGGGGGGCCGGACGTTCCGGGAATCGACACCGGTGCCGCAGCACTCCACCCATTGCCCGCGCTGCGCTCGGCCGACGAATCCTTCAGCGGCCTCGCCAACGAACAAGGCAGGCCTGCGGGCGAAGACGATTGGCGCCGGCGGAGCGACCGGCTTGCAGCGATTCTCTCCAGGGTCCGGCCCCAGCTTGTCGTGCTGGAGCATTTTCCGTTCGGCCGCCGCGCGTTTCGGCAGGAAATCGAAACCCTGCTCGACAACGCGCGAGCGCTTGGCGCGACCAGGGTCGCGGTTTCCGTACGGGATATTCTGGTCGGCCGGGCGCCGCACCGGTGGGCCGAGTCCGCCGCATTCATCGAGCGGCATATCGACCGGGTGTTCGTCCATGGCGACCCCGCTTTTATCGCCCTGGAGGAAACTTTCCCGCTCGCCGCACGGATCGCGTCGAAACTCCACTACACCGGCTATGTCGACCCGCTCCCGGCCGAAGCGCCAACGCCGGCACGGACGGAACCGGAAATCCTCGTCAGCAGCGGCGGCGGGCGCGTGGGATCGGCCCTGCGCACGGCCGCCCTCGCGCTGGGCGCCGGGCCGAACGGCGAGCGGATAAGGATCCGCGCCGGCCCGGCCCTTTCGGAGAGGGCCTTCGCCGCCCTGCAGGCCTCCGCGGGTCAGCATGTCATTGTCGAACGCAACCGGCCGGATTTCCGCGCGCGGCTGGCCAGCTGCGCCTGCTCGGTCTCGCAGGCAGGCTACAATACCGTCGTCGACATCCTGAAAACCGGCGCGCCGGCAGTCCTTTTGCCGTTCGACGCCGCGGGTGAAACCGAACAGATGCACCGCGCCCGCCGACTGGAATCTATGGGACGGGCGGTAGTGGTACCGGAGGCCTCGTTAACGCCACGGCGGCTCAAGAACGCCATTGCCGAAGCCCGGTCGCTGCCGCGCCGGGCTATCCAGGTCCGGCTGGACGGCGCAACGGCTTTCGTCCGGGCCCTGCCTGGCCTGATCGGAGCGCCCGCGTGACCGGCTGGAACGACCTGCAACGCGAGTTGGACCTTTGGGCATCGCTGGGCGAAACGCCGACCCTGTGGTGGCGCGACGACGATGCGGTCGGGCGTTCCACGGACCTCGACCGGGCGATGGCGCTGGCCGGGGCGGCCGCCGTCCCGCTGGCGCTGGCGGCGATTCCCGCACACAACCGCCTGACCGCGGCAGACCTGGTCGGCCCGGTCACGCCGGTCCAGCATGGCTACGCCCATCGGAACCATGCCGGGCCGAATGCCAAAAAATGCGAACTCGGTCCGGAACGCCGTGCCGATCATGCAATCGGCGAGCTGATGACGGGGCGAGGCGTGCTGGAAAAAGCCTTCGGCGCGGCCTTCCGTCCGGTCCTGGTGCCGCCGTGGAACCGGCTGGGCGCCCACTTGCGAGCGATGCTGCCGGAGCTGGGCTATGCCGGCCTCAGCCAATTCGGCCCGCGCGACCGTCCGGCAATCGGCGCCATGCGGATCGTCAACACTCATGTCGACATCATCGATTGGAAGGGCAGCCGCGGCTTCGTCGGCGCCGACGCGGCGCTTGCGCAGACGATCGGCCATTTGCGGGCGCGGCGCGAGGGAACGGCCGACCCGGCGGAGGCGACCGGCCTACTGACCCATCACCGGGTGCACGATGCAGCCTGCAGGTCCTTCCTCAAGGACTTGTTCGCGGCAACTGCGGAAAGCGGCATTGCCGAGTGGCGCAGTGTGGCTGCCTTATTCTACGGTTGAACCATGACCGTGCAGCGCTATCCACGCGTGATCTTGCGCAACGACTATGTTCGCGCCGCCGTTGGCGTGGCCGTGTGCGTGCCGTTGGCGGCGGTTTCGCGGGGAAGCTCATTCGGTTTCTGGCTGTTTGTTGGCCTGACATTGCTGTTCGCCGTCTTCGGCGCGCGGACTTGGCTGCGCGGGCGGGCCGAATACAGATTGACCGAAGCGGGGCTTCTGCGCACAAATGCCGCGCTCAAAGGGCAGGCGGCAACCGGGATCGCGTGGTCCGAACTGACCGGCCTGACGCTGCGCTTTTTTCCGTTGCGCCGCGACAGATCCGAGGGGTGGATGCAATTGACCGTCCGGACAGCGGGCGCACGCCTGTCCCTGGATTCGACGCTTGAGGATTTCGATGCGATTGCAGAAGCGGCGCTGGCGGTCGCACTGCGTAACGACCTGCCGATGACCCAGACCACATTGGCAAATTTCCGAGCCTTGGGCTTTTCGCCTGAGAAATTCCCGGACTCCGGCTGACCGGCAGGCAGGAAAACGTGACCGGACCGCTCATCGAAATCCGCGACTTGCACGTCTCTTTCGCCGTACATGGTGGCGAGGTTCCCGCGGTCCGCGGCGCTTCCTTCAAAATTCCGGCGGGCGGGACGGTAGCGCTGGTCGGGGAGAGCGGCAGCGGCAAGACCGTCGTATCCCAGACGCTGATGGGCATCCTGCCGAACAACGCGCTCATCAAGCAGGGCGAGGTGCTGTTCCGGGATCCGGAAGGCGACGGCGGCGCGATCGATCTGGCCGCGGAAGACCCCAATGGCGCGCCCATGCGATCGATCCGCGGCGGCCGGATCTCGATCGTTTTCCAGGAGCCGATGACCTCGCTGTCGCCGCTGCACACCATCGGCGACCAGATCGGCGAAGCGTTGAGCCTGCATCGGAATGTCGGCGCCAGGGAGCGGGACGCGGCGGTCGCGGACATGCTGCGCCATGTCGGATTTCCCGATCCGCAACGGGCCCTGAGAACCTATCCGTTCGAGCTTTCCGGCGGGCTGCGCCAGCGCGCCATGATCGCCATGGCCCTGGTGTGCCGGCCGGCGCTGCTGGTCGCCGACGAGCCGACGACGGCGCTCGACGTGACCATCCAGGCGCAGATCCTGAAATTGATCCGCGACCTGCAGGCCGAATTCCACATGGCGGTGCTGATGATCACCCACGATCTGGGCGTGGTCGCCAACGTCGCCGAAGAAGTGGTCGTGATGTATCACGGCGAGGTCATGGAAATCGGCACGACCGAACAGATCTACCGCGAGCCCCGCCACCCCTATCTCAAGGCCTTGATGAAGGCGGTGCCGCGCTTCGACATGGCCCGCGGCGAACGATTGACGCCGTTGCGCGAAATCGAGGCCGATTCCGGCCATCTTCTGGCCGAACGCACACCCTGGCCGCCCGAGGCCGACCGGGCCGGACCCTTGCTGAAGGTCGAAAACCTGGTCAAATCCTACCGTATCCGCAAAGGCGGCGCGGCCGACTCGGTCCGCGCCGTCGACAATGTCAGCTTCGACATCCGGCGCGGCGAGTGCCTGGGGCTGGTCGGCGAGAGCGGCTGCGGCAAGACCACGCTCAGCAAGACGATCATGCGCGCCCTGACGCCGGATTCGGGCAACATCGTCTACAACAAGCGCGGCGAGCTGCGGGATGTGTTGACGCTGAAAGGCCGGGCGCTGAACGAATACCGCCGGGATGTGCAGTTCATCTTCCAGGATCCGTTCAGCTCGCTCAACCCGCGCATGACGGTGTTCGACATCGTTAGCGAGCCGCTGAAAATTCACAGGATCGGCGATGCTGCGCACCGCCGGGAGATGATTGTCGAATTGCTGCGCCGGGTCGGGCTCGATCCGCGTTTCCTGAACCGCTATCCCCATTCCTTCTCGGGCGGCCAGCGCCAGCGCATCGGCATCGCAAGAGCCCTCGCGCTCAAGCCCGGCCTGCTGATCTGCGACGAACCGGTGTCGGCGCTGGACGTCTCGATCCAGGCGCAGATCCTGAACCTGCTGCGCGACCTGCAGAAGGATCTGGGCCTCACCTACCTGTTCGTGTCGCACAATCTGGCGGTCGTGAACTATGTCGCCGACCGGATCGCCGTGATGTGCGCCGGCCGCATCGTCGAAGTTGCCCGGGGCGAGACGCTGTTCCGCAACCCGGTCCATCCCTACACCAAGGCGCTGGTCGCCGCCGTGCCGGAGCCGGACCTGAACCACAAGCTGGACTTCGCCGCCCTGATGGAGGGCAAGGCCTCGTTGCCCGAAGCCTGGCCGGAGCCATTTGCCCTGCGCGGCCCGGAACAGGCCGAAGTCTTCCACGATGTCGGCGGCGGGCACCTGGTGCGCGCCTGGGACAACGCCGCGCTGGACGGCGACCCGAGCCGGGCGGAGACCGGACCGTGACCGCCCGGACGCTGTTCATTGCCGCTATCGCGCTGGTTGCGGCGTATCGTGCGGGCGGCAACGAAGCGGCGCAGGCAGCTTCTTATATCGAGCCGCCGTGGTTCAATCCGAAGATTGCAACCGGCGTCCTGCCGCCGATTGCACTGCGACTGCCGGAGACGCCGTCCGTCGTATCCTTTGCCGGCACCGCCAAGAAGCCCGGCCGTTACGGCGGCTCGCTGACCATGCTGATGGCGCGGGCACAGGACACGCGGATGGCCGTGGTGTACGGCTATGCCCGGTTGGTCGCCTATGACCCGGATTACCGGCTGAAACCGGACATTCTGGAGCGCTTCGAGGTGAAAGAGGGCCGGATTTTCACCTTTGCCCTGCGCAAGAGCCATCGCTGGTCCGACGGTACGCCTTTCACGACCGAGGATTTCCGCTACTGGTGGGAAAAGGTAGTGCGCAACAAGGTGCTGTCGCGCTTCGGCGTTCCCCAGGCGCTGCTAGTCGATGGCCGGAAGCCGAAGGTCGAGTTCATCGATCGCTATACCGTCCGCTACAGCTGGGCGAAGCGGAACCCCTATTTCCTGCCGGCGCTGGCCGGGCCGCGGCCGCTCTATCTGTATATGCCGCGCCACTATATGAAGCGCTTCCACATGGACCACGCGGAGAAAATATTTCTCCGCAAGATGACGGAAAAGGGCAAAAAGCCGGACGGGTGGGCGAAATTCCACCGCAAGCGCGGCCGGATGTACCGCTTCCAGAATCCGGCGCTACCGACCCTGCAGCCGTGGATTCCGACCACCGCGCCGCCGGCGGACCGGTATGTCTTCGTTCGCAACCCGTATTTCCACCGGGTCGACCGCAAGGGCCGTCAACTGCCTTATATCGACCGGCTGATCTTTGTCATCGCCGACAGCAAGATCGTCGCCGCCAAGGCCGGCGTTGGCGAGACCGACCTGCAGGGCCGCTATCTTCGCTTTACCGATTTCACCTTCCTCAAGCGCGGTGAGGCCCGCGGCAAACACAAGGTCTATCAGTGGAAGACCGCTGTCGGCGCCCAGATCGCGCTCTATCCGAACCTGAACCACAAAGACCCGGTGTGGCGCAAACTGTTCGGCGATGTCCGCTTCCGGCGCGCGCTCTCCCTCGGCATCGACCGGCGCGAGATCAACCAGGTCATGTATTACGGCCTGGCCGCGGAGGGCGGCAACACGGTCCTGCCGAGCAGTCCGCTGTTCCGGCCGGCATACCGGAAAGCCTGGGCCCGCTTCGATCCGGCAAAGGCGAACGCGCTGCTGGACGAGATCGGCCTGACCGGACGCGGCAGCGACGGCTACCGCCTGCTGCCCGACGGGCGGCCGCTGGAAATCATCGTCGAGGCCGCCTCGGAAGGCAGCGAATACACGGACGCCATGCGCCTGATCAAGGATTCCTGGCGCAGGATCGGAGTCCGCCTGTTCCAGAAGAATACGCGGCGCGAAATGTTCCGGCGCCGCGTCTATTCCGGGCTGACCCATATCGCGATGTGGTCCGGCATCGACTACGCCAACGTCCGGGCCGAGAACCCGCCGCTGGAGCTGGCGCCGACCGACCAGGTCCAGCTCCAATGGTCGCAATGGGGCCTCTACCATGCGAGCAAGGGCCGGTCGGGCCAGAAGCCGACCGATCCGGGCGCAATCCGGCTGATCGAACTGCTGCACCGGTGGGAAGCGGCCGAATCTGCCGGACAACGCCAGGACGCCTGGCGCCGGATGCTGGAAATCTACGCCGACCGGGTCTACTCGATCGGCATCGTCGGCGGCGTCATCCAGCCGGTCGTTGTCAATGTTCGGCTGCGCAATGTGCCGAAGACGGGGGTGTGGGCCTGGGAT
The DNA here is from genome assembly GCA_965249845.1 of Alphaproteobacteria bacterium. Taxonomy (GTDB): domain Bacteria; phylum Pseudomonadota; class Alphaproteobacteria; order Bin65; family Bin65; genus Bin65. Next base: position 1,017,589 of record CBDFNA010000003.1, on the reverse strand, counting down.
CCGGGCGGCCATCTTGGAATCTACCGGCCCGATACCTTCTGGTTCGCAAAGACGTCCGGGGCGGCCGATTGACGATGCCCTGCCGCCGCCCCTCCCGCGCGCGCTGACCGGCCCGGCCGATGCTCCGCTACATCGCCCACCGCCTGCTGATCATGGTGCCGACGCTGATCGCGATCAGCTTCATCGTGTTCGTCGTCATCCAGTTGCCGCCCGGCGATTATCTGACGACGCTGATCGAAGAGCTGCGCGAATTGGGCGAGCCGGCCGACCTGAAGCAGATCGAAGCGCTGCGCGAGGAATACGGCCTCGATCAGCCCTTCCTGATCCAGTATGCCGGGTGGGTCGCCGGGCTGGTCCAGGGTGACCTGGGCTATTCCTTCGAATACGAGCAACCGGTGGCCGACGTGGTGGGCGACCGGCTGTGGCTGTCCTTCATCGTGTCCATTGCGACCATCATCTTCACCTGGATCGTCGCCTTCCCGATCGGCGTCTATTCGGCGACGCACCAGTATAGCTGGGCGGACAATTCCCTCACCTTTATCGGCTTTCTGGGGCTGGCGACGCCGAACTTCCTGCTCGCGCTGGTCATGGTCTACTTCGCCAATGTCTGGTTCGGCACCGAAATCGGCGGCCTGATGGACGAGCGGTATATCGGCAAGCCGTGGAGCTGGGGAAAGATCGTCTCGGTCCTCGAGCACCTGTGGATACCGGTGATCGTGATCGGCACCTCGGGCACGGCCGGCATGATCCGCCGCCTGCGCGCCAACCTGCTGGATGAGCTGCAGAAGCAATATGTCGTGACCGGGCGGGCCAAGGGCCTGCCGCCGTTCCGGCTGCTGGTCAAATACCCGCTGCGCATGTCGCTCAACCCGTTCATTTCGGATATCGGCGACCTGCTGCCCCAGGTAATTTCCGGCGCCGTCATCGTATCGGTGGTGCTGAACCTGCCGACGACCGGCAAGATGCTGTATGAGGCGCTGCTCAGCCAGGACATGTACCTGGCTGGCTCCTTCCTGATGTTCCTCGCCCTGCTGACGGTGCTCGGCGTGCTGGTCTCCGATCTGGCGCTGGCCTTCCTCGACCCGCGGATCCGGCTTCAGGGCCGGGCGGCGAAATGAGCGAGCGCACCGCATCGCCGCCTGGCGGCAGCGGCAGTCCGCCAACAGGGGCGGCGAACGAGCGCTTCGTGTCGGAGGCGCCGTTCGACCCGCATTCGATCGAGGCCCTGACCCCGGAGCAGGAACGCTATTACCTGGCCGGCCAGTGGAAGCTGATGTGGTGGAAGCTGCGGCGCCACAAGGTCGCCGTGTTCTGCGGCGGCCTTCTGCTGTTCATGTATGTCTGCGCGATGGTTGCGGAACTTCTGGTTCCCTACAACGTGTCGTCCCGGCATACGGCTTTTATCTATGCACCGCCGCAGGCGGTGCGACTGTTTCACGAGGGCAGGTTTGTCGGACCGTTCGTCTACGGTCTGAACTACAAGCTGAATCGGGAGACGCTGCAACGTACTTATACGGTTGATCGATCAAAAATTCAGCATATTCGCTTCTTATGCCGAGACGATGGGTACAGCTTCCTCGGCCTGGCGAACCTCGACGTCCGTCTGTTTTGCGCGGCCAGAGGCGGCACGCTGTTCCTGCTCGGCACCGACAGGATGGGCAGGGACATGTTTTCCCGTCTGGTGACCGGATCGCGGATTTCGCTCACCATAGGCTTTGTCGGCGTCGCCATCAGCTTCATCCTGGGCATCGTGATCGGCGGACTGGCGGGCTATTACGGCGGCTGGGTCGATTCGATCGTGCAGCGCATCATCGAGGTGCTGCGGTCCTTCCCGGTGCTACCGTTGTGGATGGCGCTGTCCGCCGCCCTGCCCGTCACCTGGTCGCCCTTGTGGATCTATTTCGGCATCACCATGATCCTCGGCCTGCTGGACTGGACCGGCCTGGCCCGCGCCGTACGGTCCAAGCTGTTCGCCTTGCGGGAGGAGGATTTCGCGACGGCTGCGCAATTGATGGGCGCCAGCCCGCGCCGGATCATCGGCCGGCATCTGCTGCCCAGCTTCACCAGCCATCTGATCGCCTCGGCGACCCTGTCCATCCCGGCGATGATCCTGGGCGAGACGGCGCTGAGCTTTCTGGGCCTCGGCCTGAAACCGCCGATCACCAGCTGGGGCGTGCTGCTGTCCGAAGCGCAGAATATCAACGTCGTGGCGCTCTATCCCTGGCTGATGCTGCCGGTTGTGCCGGTGATCGTCACCGTGCTGACCTTCAACTTCCTGGGCGACGGCCTGCGCGACGCGGCGGATCCGTACAAGTGAGGCGTACCGGACGCTTTCAGTCCGCGGCGACGTAGGCCAGATCGACCGGCGCCGAAACGTCGGCGACATCCGAAGCCGCGATATGCCGATAATTTAATGATGGTTCAAATTTCTGACGCTCGGCGCGTTCCAAAGTTGCCGCCGTTGTCATAATCCGGGCATTCAGCCCCTTGCCGTGCTTGTCCAGCTTGGCGGCAAGGTTCACCGGGTCGCCGATGACGGTGTATTCGAGCCGGCTCTCGTCGCCGATAGCGCCGAATACGAGCGGCCCGGCGGTCACAGCCACGGCCACCCGGAGCACCGGCTTGCCGGCCGCCTGACGCGCGGCGGTCCATTGGTCGGCAGCAGCCGCGATGGCTTCCGCTGCGCGCAGCGCGTCGGCCGCGTGGGCTGCCGACGGCACAGCAGCGCCGAATGTCGCCAGAATACCGTCGCCGAGGAATTTGTCGATCGATCCTCCATTTTTCTGAATCGCCGGTACGAGGCGGGCCTGATATTCGGTAAGGATTTCGATGACCTCGTTCGCCGGCAACGCTGCCGCGCAGCGCGTGAAGCCGCGAATGTCGGTCATCAGGATAGCCGCGTCGCGCTGCTGGCCCTCGCCGGCATGAATTTCTTCCTTTGCATGGGTAATCTGATCTGCGATCTCCGGGCTGAAAAAGCGCGAGAGCGCCACGGCCGCCGCATGCTCCTCGGCGCCGCGGACCATGGTCTTGCGCGCGCGCATGATGGCGAGCGCCAGGATCGCGGTAACCAGCACGATCGTGATGATCTTGTCGAATTCCGCGCCCAGCAGAACCTTGTTCGCGGTCAGATACTGCACATAGTCCCGGGTGACCGCCGTCATTCCGCCGTCATAGGCGATGGCGTAGGCGATCATCAGCAGCCAGCCGGCAGCAGCCGCCAGCCCGGCCAGCACGACGTAGCGCGAATCGAAGCGGAGCGCGCGGATCGAGATGAACAGGAAGACATAGAGCAGCGTCGGCGCCTTGAGATAGAAGGCGGGCGGCTGGTTGTAGTCGATATGGAAGGACCAGATGATGCCCAGAAGCAGCATCATATCCGCGACGACGGAAAGGGCGAGGAACCAGGCCGGCAGGCTGATCCGGTAGGACAGCGCGAGCCGCAGCAGGGTGAACAGCAAATAGGCCAGCAGCGCCCAGCCGATCGGCCGGGCATAGACCGCGGTTTCGTGGGTTTTCGGCGACAACAGGAACAACACGCTCAGGCCGACGATCACCGAAAGCTGAATCCAGCCGATCAGCCGCTCGCTGGCATCGCGCTGGCGATCGATCGCTTCCTTGATACGTGGCGCGACATCGGCCTTATTGTGGCCCCGGAGCCGCGATATCGCCGACCGGGCCATTCGAGAAGCCAGCGAAGCCCGGGATTCCTGGGTTGTCGGTTGTTCGGTTGGCTGTTGCACGTGCACTGAATCCAGTATGCGAATTTACGGGATGAAGAATACTGCCGAATTTCTGACCCGCCAAATCGAATTTCTGGCCGATTCACAAACGCGGCGGCGACGGTCTTGAACGCGACAGAGACGCTGCCCCTGGCGCCCGTCTCGCGCCGGCGCACTACGGCCGCAGGACAAGCCCTTCCTGGGCAACGACCGTCGAACCGAAAGTCTTCTGCGCCCGCTCGGCGATCCGGTCCATATCGTCGTCGGTATGTTCCGGCGCATGATGGAAAATCACATACAGGCCGACCCGTCCGCGTTCGGCGAGCGCCGCGCCGGCCTCCCAGGTCGAATGGCCCCAACCCCTGAAGGCCGGATACTCTTCCGCCGTATAGGTCGCGTCGTAGATGAAGATGTCGGTGTCCTCGATCAGGGCGAGAATGTTGGCGTCGATCTCGCCCTCGACATGCTCGGTATCCGTCACATAGCACACCGATTTGCCGTCCCATTCGATTCTGTACCCGGTCGCGCCGTTCGGATGGTTAAGCGGCGCGGTGCGGATGACAACACCCTCCCGCAGATCGAGCCGGTCGCCGGCGCGAAATTCCTCGAAGCTGATATCCGCCCCGACCGCTTCCAGCGGCACCGGAAAGATCGGCGCCTCGATCAGGCGCAGGAATACGTCGCGCAGCCGCACGTCGTTGTCCCACAGATTGCCGGCGTGGATGCGCAACCGGTTTCCGGGTTTGAAGAGCGGGATGAAGAAGGGCATCCCGGCGATATGATCGATATGGGTATGGGTCAGCAGTATATCGGTGTCGACGGACCCGGCTTTGTTGAGTTCCATCCCCAGGAGTCGCAGACCCGTACCGGCATCGAGAATGAACAGGTGTCCGGCGCACCGGACCTCGATACAGGAGGTATTGCCGCCGTAGCGGACATAGTCGCTGCCGGGACAGGCGACCGTACCCCGCACACCGCGGAAGCGGATGAGAAATTCTTCTCTATCCGTGGCGCCGGCCGGATTCGCCGTGGCCGTGTTCATGATGACAGGCGGGCCTTTCCGGGTCAGCGTCGGGGGCGGCCGGCCGGCTACGGCGCAAGCCGGTAGCCGCCCGGTTCCGTCACCAGGATTTCCGCCTGGCCCGGATTTTTCTCGATCTTCTGACGCAGCCGATACACATGGGTTTCCAGCGTGTGGGTGGTGACGTTGGCGTTGTATCCCCAGACATCGGTCAACAGCGTTTCGCGGGAAACCGTTTCGCCGTTGGCGCGATAAAGAAATTTGAGGATCGCCGTCTCCTTTTCGGTCAGTCGAACCTTCTGGCCCGTCTCGTCCGCGACCAGCAGTTTCATCGCCGGTTTGAAGGTATAGTGGCCGATCGTGAAGACTGCGTCCTCGCTCGCTTCATGCTGCCGCACATGGGCCCTCAGTCGGGCAAGCAACACGCCGAGCCGAAACGGCTTGGTGACATAGTCGTTGGCGCCGGCATCCAGGCCCAGTATGGCGTCGGCGTCGCTGTCGGCGCCGGTCAACATGATGATCGGCGCCTTTACGCCGTTTCGCCGCAACAGTCGGCACAGTTCCCGCCCGTCCATGTCCGGCAAACGGACGTCGAGAAGCACGGCATCGTAGCGTGCTTCCTTGACTTTGTTCAGCGCCTCCGCGGCGGTTACCGCGACATCGGTCGCGAATTCCTCGTGAAGCCGGAACTGTTCGACGAGCGATTCCCGGAAATCGGTATCGTCGTCGACCAAGAGGAGTTGTTTACCGGTAGCGGACAATCGCTTGTTCACCGACAGAGCCTGCAGAACGATCCTGGACATTCAAAAGCGGGCGACCGCAACCGCACCGGGTCAAGAATGCCTCACAGGATAGGCCCGGAAAGCCCTTCCGCACAATAATTTCCGATAACATTCCAATGGCATTTCCAAAGCCTTTTTCAATAGCTGGCGTCAACCCCGGCGCGCCCGGACAGGGCCTTTCTCGGTCCGAATATTGCCGTGCCGAGCCGGACATGGGTCGCGCCCTGTTCGATCGCGGCAGCATAATCGGCGCTCATGCCCATACTGAGACGGGACAGGCCGTGCTCCCGGGCCAATTTTGCCAGAAAGGCAAAATGCGGCGCCGGTTCCTGCTCAACAGGGGGAATGCACATGAGGCCGGTGACGGTCAGCCCCAGGCCGCGACAGTGTTGGATGAGCGACGGTGCGTCGCCCGGCGCAACGCCGCCCTTTTGAGGCTCCGCGCCGGTGTTGACCTGAACGAAACAGTCGATCGAGCGGTCCTGGCGGTCCTGTTCCCGTGCAATGGCGGCGGCGAGTTTCGGCCGGTCGACGGTTTCGATTGTATCGAACAGGGCCACCGCGTCGGCCGCCTTGTTGGTTTGAAGATAGCCGATCAAATGGAGTCGGGCGTCCGGATACCCGGCCTTCAGGTCCGGCCATTTGCCCTGCGCTTCCTGGACCCTGTTCTCGCCGAAAAGGCGGTGGCCGGCCTCGAGCGCGGGCCGGATCGCTTCGGCGCCCCAGGTTTTCGTGACGGCGACCATCGACACCGCATCGACCGGCCGGTCCGCCTGGCGGCAGGCGTCGCGGATCGAGTCCAGGACGGCGTTGAGATTGTCGGGAATGTTCATGACCCGGTTAGCTTGAAGCGGGCTGCACCATAGTCAAGCGGCCGGCCGGCCGGCCGGGCCGGGCCGGCGCGCAGGTATCGGCTTTCGGATTTCCGCAGCGTAACAGCGGCAACGGCCAACATTGCGAATGCGGCCGTCGCTACGATGCGCGCGTCGTCCCTTTGCTGCCGGGCGGGATATCGGATATACGGGCTACGTCGTTGTGCCGGGCGTCGGCCGATGGGCGCGACAGGTCTTCCCGGATTGAGTGAGAGCGCCATGAGCGAACGACGCGATACAACCGTTCCGGATCGTTCATTCGGCCCCTGCACTTCGGGTCCGCGCCGCCTGGGCCGCGCCGCGGCAAGTACGGCTCTTTGCGTTGCAGCGGTTCTTGCGGGCTGCACGAACACGGAAATCCAGCGGGGCGCTTCGGTCGACATTCTTGCGCGATACGATCGGGCGCGGGCGCTTCGGCCCAACCCCGATCTGTGGATGGCAGCCAACGATCATGTCGCTTTTGCCCGCAAGAAGATGTCCGACCCGTTCGGCGGCGTGCTGGCGACAGACTGGTACAGGCCGAAGAATGCGCCGGGCGAACGTCTTCGTGTAACCGTTAACGTTCTGGGCCCGGATCTGGAGGCGAGGAATTTGAGAATCGCCGTCTTCAGGCAGGTGCGGCGCGGCGGGGTCTGGCGCAACGGGCCGGTCAGTGCGTCCACTATCGCTACGCTGCACGCGCAGATCATGCGCGCCGCGCGGTTCCGCGCCGCTGCCAAGTAACCCGATCTGACGCGCGGCGCTGGCCTGCGGCCAGGCCGGCGAGAAGACCGACAAGCGGAGTTTCGCCACCGATGGCGCGTTACAATTTCCGAGAGGCGGAGCCGAAATGGCAGAAGGCCTGGGACGAGGCCGGCTGTTTCGCGGCCGAGGCCGATCCCGGCCGGCCGAAATATTACGTGATGGAAATGTTCCCCTACCCGTCGGGGAAGATCCATATGGGCCATGTCCGCAACTATACGTTGGGGGATGCGGTTGCCCGTTACCGTCGCGCGCGCGGTTACAATGTCATCCATCCCATGGGGTGGGACGCCTTCGGATTGCCGGCGGAAAACGCCGCGATCGAACGCGGTGTCCACCCGGGCGCGTGGACTTACGAAAACATCGCCACGATGCGGCGCCAGTTGAAGCGGATGGGCCTGTCGCTGAACTGGGACCGCGAAATCGCCTCCTGCCATCCCGGCTATTACGTCCATCAGCAGCGCATCTTCCTGGATTTTCTCGAAAACGATCTCGCCTATCGGAAAGAGTTCTGGGTCAACTGGGATCCGAAAGACCGAACCGTCCTGGCCAACGAACAGGTGATCGACGGTCGGGGCTGGCGATCTGGCGCCATCGTCGAGCGGCGCAAGCTGTCGCAATGGTTTTTCCGCATCACCCGTTATGCCGACGAACTGCTGGATGCGCTGAAATCCATGGAGCGCTGGCCCGAAAAAGTCCGGACCATGCAGGAAAACTGGATCGGCCGGTCGGAGGGCGCACGGGTCGGGTTTCCGATCGTCGGCCGCGCCGGCGAGTCGTTGGAAGTGTTCACCACCAGGCCGGACACCCTGTTTGGCGCTTCCTTCTGCGCGCTGGCGCCGAACCACCCGTTGAGCGAAGAGCTGGCGCAGAAGGATCCGGAACTGCAGGCTTTTATCGCCGAGTGCCAGCGCATCGGCACCAGCGAAGCCGCGATAGAGGCCGCCGAGAAGACCGGCTATCGAACGGGAATTCGGGTCGCCCATCCTTTCGTCGACAGCATGACCCTGCCGGTCTATGTCGCCAATTTCGTGCTGATGGAATACGGCTCGGGCGCGATCTTCGGTTGTCCGGCCCATGACCAGCGCGATCTGGAATTTGCGCGGAAATACGATCTTCCCGTGCTGCCGGTCGTCGCGCCGCTTGTGGATGGCGAACCGCAGCCGATCGAGATCGGCGCCGAGGCCTATCTCGCGAAGGACAGCGGCACAGCAATCGTCAATTCCGACTTTCTCGACGGCCTCGACGTGCCGGCCGCCATCCGAGCGGCCGTCGACCGGCTTGAGGCGAACGATAGCGGCGTGGGCACGATCCAGTTCCGCCTCCGCGACTGGCTGATTTCCCGCCAGCGCTACTGGGGTTGTCCGATCCCGACGATCCATTGCGAGGATTGCGGCATCGTGCCGGTGCCGCGCGAGCAGCTGCCGGTGACGCTGCCCGACGATGTGACCTTCGACAAGCCGGGCAACCCGCTCGACCATCACCCGACATGGAAGCATGTCCCATGCCCGCAATGCGGCGGACCGGCCCGGCGCGATACGGACACCATGGACACTTTCGTCGATTCGTCCTGGTATTTCGCGCGCTATTGTTCGCCGCGGGAAGAAGGCGCGCCCGTCGACAAGGCAGCAACGGATTACTGGCTGCCGGTGGACCAGTATATCGGCGGCGTGGAGCACGCGATCCTGCATTTGCTCTATTCGCGTTTCTATGTCCGCGCCATGTCGGACACCGGATCGCTGAACCGGCTCGAGGAGCCGTTTGCCGGGCTCTATACCCAGGGCATGGTCTGCCACGAGACCTACCGGGACAAGGCGGGCAACTGGTTGTATCCCGATCAGGTTGTCAAAGAAGGCGAGAGCGCAATGCTTGCCGAATCCGGTGAGCCGGTCATGATCGGCCGGTCCGAATCGATGAGCAAGTCGAAGCGGAATACTGTCGATCCTGAAGCCATCATAGAGGTCTATGGGGCAGATACCGCCCGGTTGTTCATGTTGTCCGATACCCCGCCGGACCGGGACATGGACTGGACCGAGGCCGGAATCGACGGCGCGTGGCGCTACATGAACCGGCTGCACCGGATGGTCGCCGAGCCGCCTTTCGCAGTGTCGGCTCCCGGCACGCCGGCGCCGGCCGCCTGGAGCGATGCGGCGCTTGCGCTGCGCCGGGCGACGCACAAGACCATCGCCGGAGTAACCGAAGATTTCGAGCGGTTTCACTTCAACCGGGCCTTGGCCAGGATCCGCGAACTGACCAACACGCTGGCAGAGACCGGAGCGATGGAAGCCGCGGACGTCGCCTGGGCGATGCGCGAGGGGCTGGAGACTGTGGTCCGGCTGATCGCGCCGATGACGCCGCATGTCGGCGAGGAACTGTGGCGCGCACTGGGACACAAGAGCCTGATTGCAAACGAGCATTGGCCGGAAAGCGAGCCGTCGCTCACGGTCGATGACACCGTCACGATTGCCGTTCAGGTCAAAGGCAAGCTGCGTGGCACGATCGATCAGCCTGCCGGCGCGGACCGGGATTCGGTCGAAGCAGCTGCGCTGGCGCTGCCGGCGGTCGCCCGGCAGATTGCGGGGCATGACATCCGGAAGATCATTGTTGTGCCCAACAGGATTGTGAATATCGTGGTTTGATATCGCGAGGCCGGAGCAGGACAAATCGGTTGGCCCTAAAAAGGATGAAGGGGAAAGATTCCAGAATTCTTGGCGGCTTTCTCCCCGGCGCTGTCGCATGCCTCGCGATGAGCTTGTCTGGATGCGGCTTTGAGCCGCTATATGCCGCCCGGTCAGGAGGCAGCGGTGTCGTGGGCCATATGGCAACTGTGCGTGTCGCGCCGATTTCGGATCGGCCCGGTCAAATCCTGCGGAACGAATTGGTCGACCGCCTCAATCCGGGGGGAGAGCCGGCTGATCCGCGCTATTCGCTCGAAGTAACGATGACTGTCGCCCGGCAGAAGCTCGGCATCCGGCGGGACGAAACCGCGACCCGCGCCAACATGAGGTTCTCGGCGGCCTTCCGCTTACGCGAGAGCGGATCCGGCGCTATCGTCTTTTCCAGCCGGGCCGGCGCCATTTCTTCCTACAACATCGTCGCAAGCGAATATGGCACGATCGTTTCCGAGCGGGCGGCGCGCCGGCGGGGCCTGATCCTGGTGGCGGAGCGGATATCCACGCGCCTGTCGGCTTTTTTCAACCGCTTGCAGTCGTTGCGGCGGCGCCCGTAGGCCGGTCGGAAGATCGGGAATGGAGGTCAAGCCCGCCGCAGCCAGGAAATTCATCGCGAAGCCGCTCCCCGATATTCGCGTATTTCTGCTGTTCGGCCCCGACGATGGGCTGATCCGGGAATGGAGCGACGCGCTGGAGCGGCAGATTGTGGCAGATCCCAGAGATCCGTTTCGGCTCGCCGACCTGGACGGCGCCGCGGTCAATGCGGATCCCGCGCTCCTGTACGATGAAGCGGGCGCGCTCGCCTTCGGCGGCGGACAAAGGGTTGTCAAGGTCAGGCGGCTGATCGGCAGGATAGCCGATGCGGTGATCGATATGGTCCGCGAGCCGGTCGGCGACGCCCGCATCATCCTGGAAACGCCGGGCGCCAACAAGAAGAGCGCCGTCGTTGCGGCCGCCATCGGGTCCGCGGCAGCGGCGGCTGTGCCCTGCTACCACGACGAGGACCGGACGTTGCGGGATCTGGTCGCGGAAATCTTGACGGAGGCCGGCCTCCGGCCTGGACCCGGCGTCGTCGACTATGTGACAGACCAGGCTGGCGGCGACCGGGCGCTGACCCGTCGCGAGATCGAAAAGCTCGCGCTGTTTATCGGCGGCGCGCCGGGAGAAGCCCCAAGGCCGGTCGATCTGGCCCAGGCGCAGGCAGTGATTGGCGATACGGCTTTATTGACCCTGGATTCGCTGGTCGATGCCGCGTTCGACGGCCGGATAGCCGATGTTGAGCGGATTCTGAACCGGGTCAGGCAGGAGGGCATTGCTTCCGGAACCATCCTCCGGGCGATGGCGAATCACGCGGCGCGGCTGATGCGGTTTCGCGGGCTGGTGCAAGGCGGTCTCGACCCGGTTGCGGCGGGGCGGCGGCTGAAACCGCCGGTGCACTTTGCGCGGCAGCGCGGCATGGTCCGGCAAGCCCGGATGGCGCCGAATGTGTTGTTTGCCATCATGAACCGGCTGAATGAGGCGGAACGCACGATCCGGCGTACGGAGATTCCCGGCGATGCCGTCTGCGACCGGGCCCTGAGCGGTATTGCAGCAGCTGTGCGGCGTCGCTGATCGGGCGTGCAGTCTGACAGGTCAGGATTTTTCGAGAAGCCTGGCGAGCAGATCGTCGAGCTGTTCGAGCGAGCCGTAGCGGATCGTGACCTGCCCGCCGGTGCCCGTGTGGTCGATCGTGACCTTCAGGCCGAGGCGGCTCTCCAGATCCCGTTCCAGCGCCAGCGTATCGGCATCCTTTTCGCTAGATGCCGCGACCTGTCCGGAGCGCCGCCCGGATTTCCCGGCGGCGCCGGCCTGCGCCAATCTTTCGGCCTGGCGCACCGAAAGGCCATCCCTGACGATTTTCGCCGCAAGCGCGTCCGGATTGGCCGTCGCCAGTATCGCGCGGCCGTGGCCGGCGCTCAAAGCGCCGGAATCGACCAGTTTCCGGGCCTCCCCGGTCAGGTTGAGCAGCCGCAAGGTGTTGGCGACATGGCTGCGGCTCTTGCCGACGATGCGCGACAGCTCTTCCTGGCTGTAGGCGAATTCGTCGATCAAACGTTTATAGCCTTCGGCCTCTTCCAGCGGTGTCAAATCCTGCCGTTGGACATTTTCGACGATGCTGGCCTCGAGCGTTTCCCGGTCGGACAAATCATGAACAACGGCCGGTATCTCGTTCAACCGGGCGCGCTGGGCGGCCAGCCAGCGGCGTTCGCCGGCGATCAGTTCCCAATTACCCGCCTCCTCGGGATGGGGCCGGACAAGGATTGGCTGAAGTACGCCTTTTTCGCCTATCGAAGCTGCCAGCGCCTCCAGTTCCCCTTCATCGAAGTTGCGTCGCGGCTGAAATTTCCCCGGCCGGATATCGCCGATCGGGAGGCGAAGAATCCCGGCGCCGTCCCGTTGCCCGGCCGTGCTTCTTTCGTCTTCGCGATTCGCCCGCTCAGTGTAACTGTCGCCACCGAGCAGCGCCTCCAGACCGCGGCCCAGGCCCCGGCGCTTGCTGTCGCCTTCGATCATTGGTGAACGCTCATTTCACGAATGTCGGTTTCGCGCCGGATCACCTCTCCAGCGAGGTGGGCATAGGCCTGGGCACCGGCGCACTGCAGGTCGTAGAGCAGGACCGGCTTGCCGTGCGACGGGGCTTCGGAGACCCGCACATTTCTTGGAATGATTGTTTGATAAACCTTTGAACCAAAGCATTTCCGTACATTTTCGGCAACCATACCGGACAGTCTGTTTCTCTTGTCATGCATGGTCAGAACCACGCCCTGGATTTCCAGCCGATTGTTGAACGCTGATTTCACCCGCCCGACGGTCCGGACGAGATGACTGACGCCCTCCAAGGCGTAATATTCGCATTGCAGCGGCACCAGGACGCCGTCTGCCGCGACGAGCGCATTCAGGGTAAGGATGCCCAGTGCCGGCGGACAATCGATCAATATGCAATCATAGCCGGCCGTTTGCCCCTTCAGGGCATCGAACAGGCGATACTCCCGGCGCGGCGTGGCGACCAGCTCGATTTCCGCCCCGGACAGATGCATCGAGGTCGGCGCCAGATGAAGCTTCGGCACTTCGGTTTCGACCACGATATCGGCCAATGCCGCGTCGCCGATGATCAGGTCGTAGGTATTCGGCACATGCGCGCCCGGCGCGACGCCGAGCCCGGTGGTCGCGTTGGCCTGGGGATCGAGATCGAGAATGAGCACCCGCAACCCGACCGCGGCCAGCGCCGTGCCCAGGTTGATCGCGGTCGTGGTCTTGCCGACGCCGCCTTTCTGGTTCGCAACGGCGAGGATCCGGGCCGGCCGGGCCGGGCCGCCGACAAAGTGCGCCGCCGATTTTTGTGCTATCGCTCCATTTTCCGGCATAGTGTCAGATTTTAACACGGGCGATCCTTTCAATGCTCAGCAGTCGGGCGCTCGGATGGGTCAAGCTGTCGATCTGCCGGACCGTCATATTCCAACATTTAGTTGCAGAAATCAATTCACTCTCAACATTTTGTCCCTTGTGGAACAAAAACTGTGGATAATCCGCTGCCCAGCCGCTGGCTAATTCCAGCAGTTCGGGCAGCGGCGCCAAAGCCCGCGCCGTCACGACATCGGCCCGGGGCCGCCGCGGCCCCGTCACGATATCTTCGATCCGGGCGGCAATCACCGAGACGTCGACCGACATCGACGCCGCCGTTGCGGTGAGAAACGCTGCCTTCCGGGTATCCACTTCGATCAGATGCACCTCCAGATCGGGCCGTAACAGTTTCAGCACGAGGCCGGGAAACCCGGCGCCGCTGCCCAGGTCGACGAGGCACCGGGCATCCGCCCGGAGATGCGCCGCGAGCTGGGCGCTGTCGGCGAAATGCCGCCACCAGATATCGTTCAGCGTCGACGGCCCGACCAGGTTGATCCGGCGCTGCCACCGACCCAGCGCCCTCTCGTAGAGGATCAGCCGCTCGCATGTTTCACGTGAAACATCGAACTGGGCCGCGAAATCCTCCGGGCCGTAAACATCCTCTGGGCCGTAAACATCCTCTTTCTTGCGCATCGAACGGCGGGAGGGCGGTCGTTCAGCGGCAATCAGGCGGCACGGCGGCGCTCGACAACCTGCAACAACGCCGTCAGGGCCGCCGGCGTCACGCCGGATATCCGCGCCGCCGCCGCCAATGTCGCCGGCCTGGCCTCAATCAACTTTTGCCGGACCTCGTTGGACAGGCCTCCGATGGCCCGGTAGTCCAGATCGGTGGGCAGCTTCAGCGCCTCGTCATTGCGGAAAGCCCGGATATCCGCCACCTGGCGATCCAGATAGCCGGCGTATTTGCCCTCAATCTCAATCTGCTCGGCGACATCCTTTCGAAGCCCCCGCAAATCCGGCCAGATCGCCGCCAGCCGCGCCAGACCGATGTCCGGATAACGCAAGAGATCGAAAGCCGAGCGCCGGACTCCGTCCCGATTGACCGGGACACCCTGCGCTGCCAGGGCATCCGGCGTCATGGTCAGCCGGCGGGCCAGTGCCCGCGCCCGGTCGATCGCAGCCGACTTGCCGGCGAAATGCCGGGCCCGCCGGGCGGAAACGATGCCGCGCTCGACGCCTTTGTGCGTCAGCCGCAAATCTGCGTTGTCGGCGCGCAACAGCAGGCGATATTCGGCGCGCGAGGTGAACATGCGATAGGGCTCGCGCGTCCCGAGCGTGACCAGATCGTCGATCATCACGCCGATATAGGCGTCGGCCCGGTCGAGCACGAATTCGGCCGCGCCGGAAACCGAAAACGCCGCGTTGAGCCCGGCAATCAGGCCCTGTCCCGCCGCCTCTTCATAGCCAGTCGTGCCGTTGATCTGGCCGGCCAGGAACAGCCCGGGCAGCACGCGGCATTCGAGGGTCGGCAGGAGCGCGCGCGGGTCGACGAAATCGTATTCGATGGCGTAGCCGGGTTGGAGGATCTGCGCCCTCTCCAGCCCCCGGATGGCGCGGACCATCCGTTCCTGCACATCCTCCGGCAACGAGGTCGAAATGCCGTTCGGGTAGACCGTGTCGTCGTCCAGCCCTTCGGGCTCAAGGAAAATCTGGTGGCTTTCCCGTTCGGGGAAGCGGACGACCTTGTCCTCGATCGACGGACAATAGCGCGGCCCGACACTCTCGATCTGGCCGGAATAAAGCGGCGCCCGGCCGATATTGGCCCGGATTTCCGCGTGGGCCTCGGGATTCGTGTGGGTGATGTGGCAAACGGTCTGCGGAACCTCGATCCGGCCGGTGAGGAATGAGAAGGGCGTCGGCGGATCGTCGCCTTCCTGGGCCTCAAGCGCTGCCCAATCGATCGTCCGGCCGTCGAGACGCGGCGGCGTCCCGGTCTTCAGCCGCCCGAGCGGCAGGCCGAACCGGTTGAGGGTCCTGGCCAGCCGGGTCGACGGCGGCGCATCGATCCGGCCGGCCGGCCAGGTCTTTTCGCCCAGATGGATGAGGCCGCGCAAAAATGTGCCCGTCGTAATCACGACGGCGCCGGCGCGGATCGTCCGGCCGTCTTCCAGAATTACCCCGGCGCAGCGGCCGTGAGCGCCGATGGCCAGATCGCCGGCCGCGCCCTCGACGATCTCAAGGCCCGGCTGCTCGGCCAGGATAGCCTGCATTGCCGCGCGATACAGCTTGCGGTCGGCCTGGGCGCGCGGGCCGCGGACCGCCGGACCCTTGCTGCGGTTCAACATGCGAAACTGGATGCCGGCCCGGTCGATCGCCCGCGCCATGACGCCGTCCAGCGCATCGATCTCGCGCACCAGATGGCCTTTCGCCAGGCCGCCGATCGCCGGGTTGCACGACATGACGCCGATGGTCTCGCGATTGTGGGTGAGCAGCACGGTCCGCGCGCCGGCGCGCGCTGCCGCCGACGCTGCCTCGCAGCCGGCATGGCCGCCGCCGATCACGACGACATCCGCTTTCAGGGTTCCCATGGTCTCCATCCGGCCAGAGTTTGCACCAACGCCCGCGAAGTCAAGCAGGGCGCGCGGTTCCGGCCGGTTCCGGGGCGCCGCTGCGACGCAACGACGGCGGCCCCTCTCACGATGTTTCACGTGAAACAGCATCGGACAGCCGCGCTGCGCCGACCGCCGGGACGCCGACATCGGACGGGGCCGGGGCCGGCGCGGCGGGGCCCTGGCGTGTCATGAAATGTCATGTCTCGTCGGCTTCCTCCTCTCGCTCTCCCCGTCATTCCGACCGGAGCTGCCCAGAGGGCGGCGGAGTGGAGGAATCTCGTCGCGGTCCTCCGGCGCTTGTGCGAAAGGCCGAGCCGAGATCCCTCCACTCCCTGCGGTCGGTCGGGATGACGGATGGGGCGATGTGTCATGAATTGTCATGAATTGTCATTCGGCGTTCGCTTCACCCTTTCCCGTCATTCTGACCGGGGCAGTCCGCGGGACTGCGGAGTGGAGGAATCTCGTCGCCGGCGTCTCGCGCTTGTTCGTCAGGCAGAGTCGAGATCCCTCCGCTCGCTTCGCTCGGCCGGGATGACGGCTGAGAGGTCGGGCGGGGACGGGGATTTGCGGTGTCTTGAAATGTCGTGGTTCGTCTTTCGCTACACCACACCCCCGCCCGTCATTCCGACCGGAGCGGGCCGCAAGGCGCGCGGAGTGGAGGAATCTCGTCGCCGGCGTCTCGCGCTTGTTCGTCAGGCCGAGCCGAGATCCCTCCACTCGCTTCGCTCGGTCGGGACGACGGCTGAGAGGTCGGGCGGGGACGGGGATTTGCGGTGTCTTGAAATGTCGTGGTTCGTCTTTCGCTACACCACACCCCCGCCCGTCATTCCGACCGGAGCGGGCCGCAAGGCGCGCGGAGTGGAGGAATCTCGTCGCCGGCGTCTCGCGCTTGTTCGTCAGGCCGAGCCGAGATCCCTCCACTCGCTTCGCTCGGTCGGGACGACGGCTGAGAGGTCGGGCGGGGACGGGGATTTGCGGCGTCATGAAATGTCATGATTCGTCATCGAGGGTTCGGCCTGCATCGAAGTTCGTGTTTTGTTCCACTCCCTCCATGTAAGCCTTTCCTCCAAATTCGCAAGCCTTTTGTCTCCTGCGCCCGGCGCGTTCCGGACGCTATTTCCCGATGCAGAAATCCCGGAAGATCAGGTCGAGCAGATCCTCAACATCCGTGCGGCCGATCAGCCGGTCCATCGCGCGCAGGGCCAGCCGGAGATCTTCGGCATACAATTCCGCTTCGGTCGCCGTCACGGCCCGTTTCAGCGCCACCGCCGCATCCTCCAGACACTGCCGGTGCCGAAGCCGGGTCAGGGCCGGATGCCCGGACGAAGCCATCGCCGCAACCGCCCCGGCCCCGATCGCATCCAGCAAACCGCCGATCCCGGCCCCCGTGCGTGCGCTCACGCCGAAACCGGCACCGGCCGGCGGTTGCGCCAGATCGATCTTGTTGGCCACGGCGATGACGCGCCCGTCGTCTGCCTCGAAACCCGGCGCCCGACCGTCCGGCGCCCGATCAGCCGACGACGGCGCCGACGCATCGATGACGTGCAGGACCAGATCGGCATTTTCTGCCTGGGACCGGGCGCGCGCCATGCCTTCCTGCTCAACCGCCCCGGCTCCCGCTTCGCCGCGCAGACCGGCCGTATCGACGAAGACGACCGGATAGCCGGCCAGATCGGCGCGGACCTCGATAACGTCCCGGGTCGTGCCGGCGGTTTCGGCGACGATGGCGACGTCGCGCTGCGCAATCCGGTTGAGCAAGGAGGACTTGCCGACATTGGGGGCGCCGACAATCGCGACCCTGTAGCCCTCCCGCACCATCCGGCCGCGGTCCGGCGCGGCCAGCCATTCCGCCAGCCCCGCCGCAACTGCCTCGACCGCCGGCCGGACCTGCGACGCCAGATCTTCGGGCAGGGCCTCATCGGGAAAATCGATCGCCGCCTCGAGCCAGGCGAGGCTGCGGCGCAACTGTGCGCCCCATGCTGCACAATGGTCCGCGAATACGCCCTCCATCTGCCGTTGCGCCTGAACCCGCTGCGCCTCGGTCTCGGCGTCGATCAGGTCCGCCAGGCCTTCGGCTTCGGACAGGTCCATCTTGCCGTTCTCGAAGGCGCGGCGGGTGAACTCGCCCGCCTCGGCCGGCCGGACTCCCTCCAGGCCGCAGAGGATCGACAGCAGCTTGCCGACAACCGCCGGGCTGCCGTGAACCTGGAATTCCGCAACATCCTCGCCCGTAACCGAGCCCGGCCCCGGCAGCCAAAGCACCAGCCCCCGGTCGACCGCATCGACCGCGCCGCCCGCCCCGGCATCGCAGAGCGCGCGCAGAACCGCCCGGCGTGCGGGGACGTCCCCGTCTGTCAGGTGGCGGATGCAGGCGCCGGCCCGCGGCCCCGACGCCCGGATCACCGCGACACCCGCCTTCCCGGCGCCTGAAGACAGGGCGACGATGGTGTCCCGTGCGATCATGGCGGCGGGGCTTTTTTCGGCCGGCACGATCGCTTCGCGGTCGCGGACGCACCGCCGTAAACCGTCATCTGCCGCGCCTCTCCATTCCTGCCCGTCATTTCGACCCGTCATTTCGACCCGTCATTTCGACCCGTCATTTCGACCGGCGAAGCGAGCGGAGAAATCCGGCCGGTGACGGGCCTCTCCCGCACCCGCCGCCCTTCGGCGTCGACGGCGCGCCGTGTCGATTTCTCCGCTCCGCGGCTTCGCCGCTCCGGTCGAAATGACGTCCGGAGATCGGACGGAGCGCTGCATTGCCGACGAAACCCCGTTGCGCATCACGCCCCGACATTGCCCCTGCCGGCTTCGCTACACCATATAGGCCGGACGCACCTAGCGCCCGGATTCGCCGCGACCATCGACATGACCGACACAGACCCGATCGCCGCCAACGCCCTCGGCGCGGAGACCAGCCCCTATCTGCTGCAGCACCGGGACAACCCGGTCCACTGGCAGCCCTGGTCCGACGCGGCGTTCGCGGCGGCGAAACGGGACGACAAGCCGGTCCTGCTCTCCGTCGGCTATTCGGCCTGCCACTGGTGCCATGTCATGGCGCATGAAAGTTTCGAGGACGACGGCATTGCTGCGGCAATGAACCGCGACTTCATCAACATCAAGGTCGACCGCGAAGAGCGGCCGGATGTCGACCAGATCTACCAATTCGCCCTGGCGCTGCTGGGCGAACAGGGCGGCTGGCCGCTGACCATGTTCCTGACGCCGGACCGCGAGCCGTTCTGGGGCGGCACCTATTTCCCGCCGGAAGATCGCTGGGGCCGGCCCGGATTCCCCGCGGTTCTCGACCGGATCGCGGCCATCTACCGTCAGGAGGGTGACAAGGTCCGCGCCAACGCCGATACGCTGAAATCCGCGCTGGCCGGCCTCGGCGTCAATCAGCCCGGCGGGCCGGTCACCCGGCAGGCCTTCCTGAAGATCGCCGAATTCCTGCTCGGCCGGATGGACAGCACCCATGGCGGCCTGACCGGCGCGCCGAAATTCCCGCAATGCGCCCTGTTCGACCTGATCTGGCGCGCCTGGGCCGAAACCGGCAATCCGCAATACCGCAACGCCGTCCTGCTCCTGCTCGACCGCATGTCCCAGGGTGGGATCTACGATCATCTCGGCGGCGGCTATGCGCGCTATTCCACCGACATTTTCTGGCTCGCGCCGCATTTCGAGAAGATGCTCTACGACAACGCGCAGATACTCGAACTGCTGGCCCACGCCTGGGCCGACACCCGGCCCGACACCGGGCCCGACTCCGGGCCCGACTCCGGGCCCGACCTGTACCGGATCCGCGCCGAGGAGACCGTAGCCTGGCTGACCCGGGAGATGCTCATCGAAGGCCGCGCCTTCGCCAGTGCGCTCGATGCCGACAGCGAGGGCGAAGAGGGCAAATTCTACGTCTGGTCCCGCGATGAAATCGAAGGTCTGCTGGGCAGCGGCGCTGCGGCCTTCTGCGAGGCCTACGACGTCACGGCAAACGGCAACTGGGAAGGCAAGGCGATCCTGAACCGGTCGCAACGCCCGCTGTTGGGCGATGCCGCCCATGAGGCCATGCTCGAACGCTGCCGGGCGGTTCTGTTGCAAGCGCGCGAGCAACGGCCGCGGCCCGGACTGGACGACAAGGTCCTGGCCGACTGGAACGGCTACATGATCCACGCCCTGGCCCTCGCCGGCGCGGTCATGGACCGGCCTGGCTGGATCGATCTGGCGCAATCGGCCTTCGGCTTCGTCCTCGACAACATGACGCTGGACGGGAAATCGGGCGGCGAGCGGCTGATCCACAGCTGGCGCGAGGGGAAGGGCGCCCATCCCGCGACCGCCGAGGACTATGCCAGCCTGATCCGCGCCGCGCTGACCCTGTTCGAGGCGACCGGCGACGACCGGTATATCGAACAGGCCGGGCGCTGGACCGGCACAATCGACCGTCATTTTTTCGATCCTGCGAACGGCGGCTACTATCTCGCCGCCGACGATGTCCCCGGCCTTCTGGTCCGCGCCAAGTCCGTGCAGGACAACGCGACGCCGTCTTCGAACGGCCTGATGGTCCACAATCTGGTCCGGCTCGGCTTTCTCACCGGAGAAACGGCGCTGCTCGACCGCGCCGAGGCCCTGGTGAAGGCTTTCTCCGGCGAACTCAGCCGCAACGCGCTGGCCGCCCCGCTGCTGGTCAGCGGCGCGCGGCTGCTGGAGACCGCGCTGCAGACGGTGGTCGTCGGCCCGGCCGATGCGCCGGCGACAAAGGCGCTGGTCCGCGCGGCCTGGCAGGCGCCGGCGCCGGCGCGGGTCTTCCGGCGCATCGATCCGCAGGACAGGCTGCCGGACGGTCATCCGGCGCAGGGCAAGGGCCTCGCCGACGGCAAGCCGGCGGCCTATATTTGCCAGGGCACGACATGCAGCCTGCCGATGACCGAGCCGGCGGACCTGACCGAGCGGTTGACCCGGCGAGCCCCGGCCTAGAGCGGAGACACCGGCGAGGGGCGCCGGGCGGGCGCGAACGGAAAAGATGCCGATGGCGGAAACGACCTATCACAGCCCGCTGGGACCCCTGCGCCTCCGCGAAGCCCACGGCCACATTACGCATCTGGACTGGGGGCCGGCATTGCGGGGGGCGCTGCTTCGCGAGCCGGGGCGCCACAATGACGATTCGCCATTGCTGAACCGGGCCGTGCATCAATTGAACGCCTATTTCTTCTGCGGGCTGCGCCATTTCAACCTGCCGGTCGCGCCGCCCGGCACGGCGTTCCAACTGTCGGTGTGGAAGCAGATGCAGGCGATTCCCTACGGCGACACCCGCACCTATGGCGAGATCGCCCGCTGGCTGCGCAGCGCGCCGCGTCCGGTCGGCACGGCGTGCGGCCGCAATCCGGTCCCGATCATCATTCCCTGCCATCGTGTCGTCGCGTCGGGCGGCCTGGGCGGCTATTCCGGCGACGGCGGGGTCGATACCAAACAATGGCTGCTGGAACTCGAGGGCTGGTCCGCCGGCGGCCCGCGCACCCTGTTCGATGCGCCGTCACCGGAAGCTGAGGCGACCATCGGCTTGCAATAGCCGCGCCGGTTTTCTACGACATCGTCAGTACGTAATTGCGAAACCGACCATCGGGCCGCCGCCCTGTCCAGTAGGGCCGCGGCCCGGCAATTCAGGGGAGAGAGACATGCCGGAGATTACAATTGACGGCCCGGACGGGCAGTTCATGGCTTACCGCGCCGACCCGGACGGCGGTTCCGGACCGGCCATCGTGGTCATCCAGGAGATATTCGGCGTCAACAAGGTGATGCGCGACATCTGCGACGGGTGGGCCGGCCAGGGCTATATCGCCGTTTGCCCGGACATTTTCTGGCGCCAGGAGCCGGGCATCCAGCTCACCGACCAGTCCGAAGCGGAGTGGGGCCGGGCGTTCGAGCTGTATCAGGGTTTCGACGAAGCCAAGGGCATTGAGGATATCCAGGCGACCATCGACGCGATCCGCAACGACGACGCCTCGAGCGGCAAGGTCGGCACGGTCGGTTTCTGCCTCGGCGGCAAGCTGGCCTATCTCTGCGCCACCCGCACGGACGCGGATGCCAACATCGGCTATTACGGCGTCGGCATCGAAAACAATCTGGACGAGGCCGGCAACATTTCCGCGCCGACCATGTTCCATATCGCGGAAGAGGACGGCTTCTGCCCGAAAGAGGCGCAGGCGCAGGTCCATGCCGCGCTGGACGGCCATGCCAGGGTGACGATCCACGACTATGCCGGCGTCGACCACGCCTTCGCCCGCATGGGCGGCGAGCATTATGACGCGGCCGCCGCGCAGACGGCCAACGACCGTTCGGCGGCGTTCTTCGGCGGCCATCTGGGCTAAGCCTTCCTGCACATCCCGCCGCAGCTTCGGCGCGGCAAGCCGGAAGCCATCCGGAAACATCAAGGAAACCTCCATGACCAACGCGATTGTCGTCCACGAAACCGGCGGCCCGGAACAACTGAAATGGGAAAGCGTCGAAGTCGGCGATCCCGGCGATGGCGAGGTGCGCATCCGGCACACCGCCGTCGGCCTCAACTATATCGACGTCTATTTCCGCACCGGCCTGTATCCGGCGGCGCAACTGCCCTTCACGCCCGGCTTCGAGGGCGCCGGCGTCGTCGAGGCGGTCGGGTCCGGTGTCGACGGTTTCGCCGTCGGCGACCGGGTCTGCTACGGCACCAGCCCGGTCGGCGCCTATGCCGAAAGCCGCACGATCCCGGTTTCGCACCTGCTCAAGCTGCCGGACGATATCGACGACACGACCGCCGCTGCCATGATGCTGCAGGGCCTGACGGTGGAATATCTGATCATGCGCACCTGCCCGGTGCAGGCGGGCCAGACCGTGCTGTTCCATGCGGCGGCCGGCGGCGTCGGCCTGATCGCCTGCCAGTGGCTGAACCATCTCGGCGTCGAGGTCATCGGCACGGTGGGCAGCGCGGAGAAGGCGGAACTCGCCAAAGCTCACGGCGCGGCCCACACGATCGACTACCGCACCGAGAATTTCGTCGAGCGGGTGCGCGAGATCACCGACGGCAAGGGCGTGCCCTATGTCTACGATTCGGTCGGCAAGGACACCTTCATGGGGTCGCTGGACTGTCTCGCGCCGTTCGGCACCCTGGCGACTTTCGGCAACGCTTCCGGCCCGGTCGATCCGTTCAACCCGGCGATTCTCGGCCCGAAGGGCTCGGTCTATGTCACCCGTCCGACCCTGTTCACCCACGCCTCCAGCCGCGCCCGGCTGGAGGAGATGGCGGGCAACCTGTTCGGGGTGGTGCAGAGCGGCGCCGTCAAGATCGAGGTCAACCAGACCTATCCGCTGAGAGACGCCGCACAGGCCCACGCCGACCTGGAGGGCCGCCGGACGACCGGGAGCACGGTGTATACGGTGTAACGATCCGCTTTCGCGGGTGTCGGTTGACCGTCCGATGCCGCTCAAGTTCGCGATAGTATGTAGATATACGGGGCAAAATTAATCAATGAATAACGACTTAGGGTCGACCCCACTCCATTTAACTGCGGTCCATATGGGACATGACAAACTCGCTGATCTTCTGGCTCAGGGCGTGGACCCGAATGTCAGGGACAATCGAGGCCGGACTCCGCTGCATCATGCGGCCTTCTACGGATATGTGGATAGTGTCGCTGCCCTACTCGATGCCGGTGCCAACCCCAATTCTAAAGACAATGAAGGTTGGACTCCGTTGAACGCGGCAGATAGCGGGAGCAATGATCGTTATGTCGTCAAGATGCTTCGTGACGCTGGCGGTAAGAAAACGGGATGGCTAGGGCATCTATTTCGGTGATTGAGACGCTGCTGTCACCCCCTGAGTGTCTTGACAGATGTGGTGTCTTCTTCGCGCTTTACTAGCTACGGTATTTGCCCCCCCTCACGTATTCATGCTGTCGTAGAATTCGTCGTTGTTCTTGGTGTCCTTGAGCTTGCCGACCAGGAACTCCATGGCGTCGGTGATGCCCATCGGCAGCAGGATGCGGCGCAATACCCACATCTTGGAGAGCGTCGCCTGATCGACCAGCAGCTCTTCCTTCCGGGTGCCGGACTTGCCGATATCGATGGACGGCCAGACCCGCTTGTCGGACAGTTTGCGGTCCAGGTTAATCTCGCAGTTGCCGGTGCCCTTGAACTCTTCGAAGATCACCTCGTCCATGCGGCTGCCGGTGTCGATCAGGGCGGTCGCGATGATGGAGAGCGAGCCGCCTTCCTCGATGTTGCGCGCCGCGCCGAAGAAGCGCTTCGGCCGTTGCAGGGCGTTGGCGTCGACGCCGCCGGTCAGCACCTTGCCGGACGACGGCACGACCGTGTTGTAGGCGCGCGCCAGCCGGGTGACGGAATCGAGCAGGATAACGACGTCGTGCTTGTGCTCGACCAGCCGCTTGGCCTTCTCGATCACCATTTCGGCGACCTGGACATGCCGGCTGGCCGGTTCGTCGAAGGTCGAGCTGACCACCTCGCCGTTCACCGTGCGCTGCATGTCGGTGACCTCTTCCGGCCGTTCGTCGATCAGCAGGACCAGAAGATAGACTTCCGGGTGGTTCGACGAGATGGCGTGGGCGATGTTCTGCAGCATCATCGTCTTGCCGGTGCGCGGCGGTGAGACGATCAGCGCCCGCTGGCCCTTGCCGATCGGTGTGACGATGTCGATCACGCGGTTGGTCAGGTCCTTGCCCGTCGGGTCGCGCGGCTCCAGGGTCAGCCGCTGGTCGGGATAGAGCGGCGTCAGATTGTCGAAATTGATGCGGTGGCGGACCTTCTCCGGGGCTTCGAAATTGATCTGGTCGACCTGGAGCAGGGCGAAGTAGCGCTCGCCGTCCTTCGGGCCGCGGATCGGGCCCTGGACCGTGTCGCCGGAGCGCAGCGAGAATTTCCGCACCTGGCCGGGCGAGACGTAGATATCGTCCGGGCCGGACAGGTAATTGGCCTCGACCGAGCGCAGGAAGCCGAACCCGTCGGGCAGCACTTCGAGCGTACCCTGGCCGATGATCGAGGTTTCCTGCACGGAAAGCTCCTTGAGGATGGCGAACATCAGCTCCTGCTTGCGCAGGGTGCTCGCCGCCTCGATTTCCAGCTCCTCGGCATAGGCCAGAAGGTCGCCGGGCGATTTGGCTTTCATATCCTGTAGATCGACGGAAGACATGGCGGTGCTTTACCTGGAAACATTGATGTGGAGATTTCGATGCGGACCGCCGCACCGATAAGGACGCAAACTGGAAAGGGAAGTGGCGCCTGACACGGATGGAAAGGTTTGGGCGTTGCGTCGGCAGCGTGGGCGAGGCTCGCGCCGCGCGTGGGCAACCGGGGCCTTGGGTGGCGCCGCGACGGGCGCCTTGCCGCTTCTTCAAAGGAAGAGGCCGCTAATATAGCAGAAAACGGCCGGGAAAAAAGATGGCGCGATTGCCGCGCAGCGGCGCATTCGGCCGCGGCGCGGCGGGGATGAGGCCGGCGGGGATGAGGCCGGCGGGGATGAGGCCGGCGGGGATGATGAGGCCGGCGGGGATGAGGCCGGCGGGGGTCAGAAAGGCTTCGCGATCACCATGATGACGATCGGGATCGCGAACAGGACCGGCATTTCGTTCCAGACCCG
The DNA here is from genome assembly GCA_965249845.1 of Alphaproteobacteria bacterium. Classification (GTDB taxonomy): domain Bacteria; phylum Pseudomonadota; class Alphaproteobacteria; order Bin65; family Bin65; genus Bin65. Next base: position 992,173 of record CBDFNA010000003.1, on the reverse strand, counting down.
GTAGAAGGTGGCGGACCGGGCGTTCCGGTCCTGCTCGAAATCCTTGCGCCAGCGCGCGTAGAAGTGATGCAGCAGGGTGAGCGCGATCACGCCCAGCCATTTCGCGTGCATCCAGCCTTCGGTCCAGAATTCGTTGGCGACATACATCGCGATGCCGGTCGCCCAGACGACGATCATCGACGGGTTGGCGATGCCGCGCAGCAGCCGGCGCTCCATGATCTTGAAGGTCTCCGACGTGTCGGAGCCCGGCGCGGCATCGGCGTGATAGACGAACAGCCGCGGCAGATACAGCAGGCTCGCCATCCAGGCGATGACCGCCAGGACGTGCAGCGCTTTGACCCAAACAATCCAGTCCATGGCGCCCGCCTGACCGCTGACCGTTACGGCGCCGCGGCGAGGGGGCAGCCGGACCAGCCGTCCGGACAAAGCCGCCCGCCGCTTTCCGATGCCAGCCCGCCGCGCGCCAGGGCCGCCTCCACCATATCCGCCAGCCCATCGATGAAAGCGGGATGGGCGCCGACCGTCGACGCCCGGAGATAGGCCGGGACGCCGGCCGCGTCCGCAACCTTGCGATATTCGATATCGAGTTCGACCAGGGTTTCGGAATGCTCCGAAACGAAGGCGATCGGCGCCACCAGCAGCGCCCTCTTTTCCGAGCCGCCGCGGCGGATTTCGTCGTCGGTCGACGGGCCGATCCATTTCAGCGGCCCGACGCGGCTCTGGTAGCAGACGACATGGTCGGCGGCGCAATCGCCGAGCGCTCTGGCGATGGCGGCGGCCGTCCGCTCGACCTGCCACTGGTAGGGGTCGCCGGCAGCGATCACCTTCTCCGGCAAGCCATGCGCCGAAAACAGGATACGCGGCGCCTCCCCGGTATGGCCGGCCAGCGTTTCGCGGATCCTGTCCGCCGCTGCGGCGACAAAGCCCCGGTTGACCGGGTAGCAGCAGATGCCGCCCGTTGCCGGCCCGATCCCGCTTGACGCCGCATAGCCGCTCCATTCACGAACCGAGGAAGCCGTCGTCGTGGTCGAGAACTGCGGATAGAGCGGCAGAAGGACGGTACGGCGGATTCCGCGCTGCGCCAGTTCGCGCGCCACGGCCTCGGCCCGCCGGCCCCAATAGCGCATGACGACATGAACGGACGGCGCCGCCTCCGGCCCCAGCCGTTCGCGCAGGGCCGCTCCCAGCGCCAGCGCCTGGCGATCCGTTTCCTTGTGGATCGGCGATTTGCCGCCCAGATGAGCGTAGATATCCCGGGCGACCGGCGCCCGCCGTCCGGCAATCAGTCTTGCCAGCAGCCAGCGGATCGGCTGCGGCGCGCCGATGATCGCCCTGTCGTTGAACAGGTTGAAGAGGAACGGCTTGACCGAATCCGGCGAGGTCGGCCCGCCCAGGTTGAACAGGATGACCGCCGTGTCGCTCATGCCTCGTCCCGGAGTATCGCGACCAGCTCGGCAACGTGATCGAGCGGCGTTTGCGGCACGATGCCGTGGCCCAGGTTGAAAATGTGCGGACCGCCGGCCAATCCCGACTTGATCTCGACAACCCGTTCGGCCAACGCCGGCCCGCCGGCCACCAGCAGGAGCGGGTCGAGATTGCCCTGGACGGGAACCGATCGCTGGATTTGCCGCGCCTGCACCATTGGCACGCCGGTATCGAGGCCGACCGCCGCGACCCCGGTCGCCGCGACATAATCCTCGATCAGGCGCCCGGCGCCGCGTGGAAAGCCGATCACCGGCGTTGCCGGATGTCTGGCCCGCAAGGTCTCGACGATCCGCCGGGTCGGCGCAACGACATAGCGATGGAACTCCGGCTCCGCCAGCACCCCGGCCCAGCTCTCGAAAATCTGGACGCAGTCGGCACCGGCTTCGATCTGGCGCGACAAATGTCCGATTGTCGCCGTTGTCAGGATGTCGATCAGGCGACTGAATCCGCTCGGGTCGCGCCAGATCCAGTCTTTGACAATTTCGAAATTCCTGCTGCTGCCGCCTTCCACGGCATAGGTCGCCACCGTCCAGGGGCCGCCCGCGAAGCCGATAAGCGTCTTTTCGGGCGCCAACGCCGCCCGAACCGCCGAAACTGCCTTGTAAACCGGCGCGCAGTGCCCGGCGACGCGATCCGGGTCGAGATCCCGAAGGTCGTCGGCATGACGTACCGGATCGAGCACGGGGCCGTGCCCATCCTCGAAACCGACTCCGACGCCGAGGCCATCCGGCACCACCAGAATATCGGAGAACAGGATTGCCGCATCGAAATCGAAACGCCGGACCGGCTGCAGCGTGACTTCGGCCGCCAGGTCGGGCGTGTAGCACAGATCCAGAAAGGTTCCGGCCGTCTGCCGCAATTTCCGGTATTCCGGCAGATAGCGCCCGGCCTGACGCATGAGCCAGACAGGCGGTGATGTTACCGTCTCACCCGTCAACACGCGCAGAATCGGCTGATCGGTCATCGAATTGGCCTGTCTGAAATCGGGTCTGAAATCGGGCTGCGTTCCGGTGAGACGACCCCGCAGGCGTCACGCGGCCTGTCGTCAGGACTCCTTAGAGTCTCTTAATATAAGAAGGTTGTAGTTGTTTTAGTTGGGAAGGGGAGTCGCGGGGATTATCGGTTTATCACAGACTACAGGAAAGCCGGTCTGGAAGCGGCCGGAAACGCCGCCGTCCTGTGGACAGGGTGCAGGAAGTACCGAACTCCTTGGAAAGGCGGCAATAATTTTCCGGTCGGATGGGTGTATTCCCGGGGCTACGATACCGGCGACTGCTGAATGCGAGCGGGAATGACGCACTATCTCCCTACCGGGATAAACCATCCCCAGCCCAAGAACCCCCGGTTTAGATCGGCTGATTGCCGGGATAAAATTTTGCGGTCGCCGCCTGCCGTCGCGCCTGCGTATAACAGGGCCGGTTCCGTTGTCGCCCAGCGATGCTTTTCCACAGATTTGTCCCGCGATCTTCGTTCATGAGCCGTCACCACCTGTATCTGATCTCTGATTCGACCGGCGAAACGGTTCAGAGCATCGGCCGCGCCTGTACGGTCCAGTTCGAGCATACCGATGTCGTCGAGCATCTCTGGCCGATGGTGCGCAGCCCGAGGGCGCTGGAAATCGTGATCGAGGAACTGGAGGAAGAACCGGGGCTGGTCCTCTATACCCTGCTGAACAGGACGCTTGCCGACACCCTGGTCGACTATTGCAAGCGCCGGGCCCTGACCTGCGTTTCGGTGATCGACCCCTTTATCGAGGTAATGGCCGACTATTTCGGGGAAAAGAGCCGCGATCTGCCGGGCCGGCAACATGAGCTCGACGACGACTATTTTCAGCGGATCGACGCCATCAACTATGTCATGCAACACGATGATGGGCAGCAGACCGCCAATCTGGAGGAGGCCGATGTCGTGCTGGTCGGGGTTTCGCGCACCTCGAAAACACCAACGTCGATCTATCTGGCCAATCGCGGCATCAAGGCCGCCAATGTGCCGATCGTGCCGGACCAGCCATTGCCGGATATCCTGTTTACCCTGAACAGCCCGCTTATCGTCGGACTGACCGAAGATCCGCGCCGGCTGGTCGATCTTCGCCGCTCGCGCATGCGGCAATCGCTGGGCGGTACGGAAACCACCTATACCGATATCGACGCCGTCCGCAAAGAGGTCACCGACGCGCGTCGCCTGTTCGGCCGCTATGGCTGGCCGGTCATCGACGTCACGCGCCGCTCGATCGAGGAAACGGCCGCCGCGATCATGCGACTCGCGCGCGACCGCGAACGCCGTCACGAAGAAGGCACCGACGCCGACCTGCTTCAGATGGGCCGGCCGGACGCAGCGGGCCATGATTGAGGCGCCGACCCTGGCCCGCCCGGGTGCGCCGGACCTGATCCTGGCCTCCGGCAGCCGCACGCGCGCAACCATGCTGCAGAACGCCGGGCTGGATTTCGACATCGCTCCGGCGGCAATCGACGAAGCAGCCGTCAAGCACAGCCTGATCGCGGAAGGCGCGTCGCCGCACCGGGTCGCCGATACGCTCGCCGAGCTGAAGGCGGCCAATATCGCCCAAAAAATCGGCGGCGAACGGCCCGGCGCCCTCGTTCTGGGGGCGGATCAGGTGCTCGATCTCGACGGCGACATCCTCGACAAGCCCACCGACCGGGCCGCCGCCGCCGACCATCTGCACCGCCTCTCCGGCAAGCGCCATCACCTCGTCTCCGCCGCCGTGCTGTTGAAGGACGGGCAACGAATCTGGGGCCGCAGCGATCGTGCCAGCCTGTTCGTCCGCCCGCTGTCGGACCGGTTTATCGACGCCTATCTGCAGGCCGTCGGCGACGACGCCCTCGACTCGGTCGGCGCCTACCGGCTCGAGGGCCTCGGCGCCCACTTGTTCGCTTCGGTGGAAGGCGACTTTTTCACCATTCTCGGCCTTCCCCTGCTGCCGCTGCTGGATTTCCTGCGCGGCCACCGGGTGCTGGCGGCATGACGGACCTTCCCTCGGGTAAAGCGGTGGTGGCCGGCGTCGCCGGCTGGCCCGTCAGTCATTCCCGGTCGCCGCGCCTGCACGGCCACTGGCTGCAGCGTTACGGCGTCGATGGCCTCTACGCGCCCTTCGCGATAGCGCCGAGCGATTTCGAACGGGCCGTTCGCGGGCTTGCCGCGGCCGGTCTTGCCGGCCTGAACGTCACCCTGCCGCACAAGGAGGCGGCCTGCGCCCTGTGCGACAGCCTCGATGGTACCGCCACGCGGCTTGGCGCCGTGAACACCCTGATCTTCCGGCCCGGCGGCGAGATCGAAGGCCGCAACACCGACGCTTTCGGTTTCACCGAAAACCTGGAGGCGGGCGCGGATGCCATCGGCGACGGAATTGCGGTCGTGCTCGGCGCCGGCGGCGCAGCCCGGGCGGTCATCCTGGCGTTGCAATCGATGGGCTTTGGCACGATCCGCCTGACCAACCGGACCGCGGCGCGCGCGCAGTCTGCGGCCGCGGCGCTCGGCCCGGATATCGAGATCGTGCCGTGGGCGGACCGCGCCGGCGCGCTGGCTGGGGCAGCCCTGCTGGTCAACGCCACCTCCCTCGGCATGACCGGCCAGCCGGCTCTGGATCTCCCGCTCGACGCCCTGCCGGCGATTGCCCTCGTCAACGACATCGTCTATGCGCCGCTCGAAACGCCGCTTCTTGCTGCAGCGCGGATGCGCGGCTGCCGCACGGTCGACGGGCTGGGCATGCTTCTGCATCAGGGCAGGCCCGGCTTTCTCGCCTGGTTCGGGGTCGATCCGGCGGTCGACGAGGATGTGCGCCAGGCCGTGGCCGGCGATCTCATGGACGGCGATCTCATGGACGGCGATCTCATAATGGCCGGCTGATGCGCATTGTCGGCCTCACCGGCTCCATCGGCATGGGCAAGTCGGCGGCGGCCGGGTATCTGCGCTTCCTCGGCATCCCGGTCTACGACGCCGACGCGGCCGTTCACGCGGTCTATGCCCGCGGCGGCGCGGCGGTCGGCCCGGTCGGCGCAATCTGGCCCGAAGCGGTGTGCGGCGGCGCCATCGACCGCGCGGCGCTGAGCGCGCTGATTGCCGACGACCGGTCGATCCTGCCCCGGCTCGAGGGGATCGTTCATCCCATCGTCCGGGAGGCTCAAGAGCGGTTTCTGCTGATGGCGGCCCTGCGCCGCGCGCCGGCGATCGCGCTGGATATCCCGCTGTTGTTCGAGACCGGCGGGGAGCGGCGCTGCGACGCCGTCCTCGTCGTCTCGGCGCCGGGCTTCGTTCAGCGGGCCCGGGTTCTGGCCCGGCCGGAGATGACGCCGGAAAAACTTGCCCTTATTCTGTCCCGTCAGACGCCCGATGCCGAAAAGTGCGCGCGGGCCGATTTTGTCATTCCGACGCACCGGGGCTGGCGGCCGATGCTCGAGGCGTTGCGCGGGGCGTTGCGCGAGGTTCTCGGCCGCCCGGCCCGGCACTGGCCGGCCAATCCGCAGATGGCGCCGCCCCGGCCCATCCGCACCCGGCCCATCCGCACCCGGGCCGCCCGCAACCGCCCAGACGAAAACCGCCCAGATGGGAAACGCCATGCGTGAGATCGTGCTCGATACCGAAACCACCGGCCTCGACCCGGCCGCCGGCCACCGGATCGTCGAGATCGGCGCCATCGAACTCCAGCACCATCTGCCGACCGGCCGGGAATATCACATCTATCTCGATCCGGAACGCGAGATGCCGGACGACGCCTATGCCGTTCACGGCCTGTCGAGCGACTTCCTCGCCGGCAAGGGCAAGTTCGCCGACATTGCCGAGGAATTTCTGGGGTTCATCGGCGACGCGCCGCTCGTCATCCACAACGCCGCCTTCGATCTGAAATTCGTGAATGCCGAACTGGCCCGGACCGGCCGCGATCCGCTCGACGAGACCCGCGCGATCGATACCGTCCTGATCGCACGGCAGAAGTTTCCCGGCGCCCGCGCCAGTCTCGACGCCCTGTGCCAGCGGTTCGAAATCGACCTCACCGTTCGCGACAAGCATGGCGCGCTGGTCGATTCGCATCTCCTGGCGGCGGTTTATCTGGAACTGGTCGGCGGGCGCCAGCCGGGGTTCGATCTGGCCGCAGACGCCGAACGGTCGGGCGCGGCCGAGACCGCGGAGCGCCATCGGCGGGAACCGCGGCGCCACCTGCCCGGCGCGTCGGTGAGCGAAGCGGAACGCGAGGCCCATCGGGCCTTCCTGGAAAAGATCGACGATCCGGTCTGGCGCGCCGAATAAGCGCCCGCTCTTTATGCGTTGCCGGCGCCCTGGACCATCTGGGCCTGAACGATGGCGTTGAAATCGATCGGCTGCAGCATGAGCGGCGGCAGGCCGCTTTCCTGGGTCGCCGCCGCGATGATGTTGCGCGCGAACGGGAACAGGATCCGCGGGCATTCGACGAGCAGGATGGAGCCGATATATTCCTCCGGAATGCTGCTGTTCAGCTCGAACAGGCCGGCATATTCCAGTTCGGCGACAAAGGCGGTTTCGTCGCCGATCGTCGCCCGCGCCTCGATGATCAGAACGACCTCGTAGTCGCCGTCGTCCAGCTCTTCCGGGTGGACATTGATCTGGACCTCGATCTCCGGCTCGGCATTCAGCCTGCCGAAGATCGCCGGCGCGCCCGGCATTTCGAAGGACAGATCCTTGATATACTGAGCTTTCACGATCAGCGGCGGGGCATCCGCCATGTCCATGCCTGCACCGTTGTCATCTGCCGCCATCGCGGGGTCTCCCGAAAAATTGGGGGCGTGCGGCCGGATCGCCGGGATCGGATTGCGGGCGCGTCCGCAAGCAACGCCACGGGTGTAAGGCAACCGCCCCGCCCCGGCAACCGCCCCGCCCATCGCCCCGCCCCCATCGCCCGGTCAGCGGCAAGGCCGCCGCAGGGTCACCGCCTGCCGATCCTGGGACTGTCTCCGTCAGGCTCGTCCCCGTCGGATTCGTTCCGGGGGTCCTGTTCGGGCTCGACGGTTTCGAACTCGCCATCGATCACCGTGTCGCGCCGCTGATGCTCATGCCGCTCGAAACCGGATCCGAAACCGCCGACATGGACCGAACCCCGCGCTTGCATGGCAGCCCAGAGCCGCGCCGCCAGCCATTGCCGCGCCCGTGGCAACAGCAGGGCGAAACCTATCGAGTCGGTGAGAAATCCGGGGGTCAGGAGCAGCGCGCCGGCCAGCAGCAGCCCGATCCCGTCCAGAAGGTCGGAAACCGGCGGCTCGCCGCGCCGGATCTTCTCCTGCGCGCGCGCCAGAACCCGCCGGCCCTGCGCGCGCAGCATGATCGAGCCGGCGATCGCGGTCAGCACGACAAGGCCGATGGTGGGCCAGGTGCCGATCAGCCCGCCCAGCTCGACGAACAGGTAGATTTCGATCAGCGGCACGCCGATCAGCAAGCCAAGGAGTATCCAGCCCATCGGGGTGTTCCAGGGGCCTTTCTGCCGCCGTCCCGTTTCACCGGCGCGCGCTTGTTATCGTGAGCCCGCTTTCTTATGTAGGAAGAACAGGGGCGGGCCGCCACCGCGGCTGCACCGCTTTCCTGGGTCGAGTTCGGCCAATGCGGCGAAAAGTGTGGCAAGCCGGTCACAACCCCGGCAATTTCGGGTGTATAACCTTGGATATACGGCAGGCGGCTGCAAGGCCGGCCTTGTCGGCAATGTCCAGATAACGGCGCCGGTCCGATGAACAACGATCTGATCCTGACCCTGATCTTCGCGGCGGTCGCGGCATTCGTGCTGTTCAAGCTGCGCTCGGTGCTGGGCCGGCGCGAAGGTCATGAGCAGCGCCCGCCGGAGATCTTCGCAGAGTCCGAACGCAGCACGCCGGCCGACGCCGCCGGCGATGCCGTCCTGCCGGCGCCCGGGGCCCCGAGCCCCGAAGCGGTCGATGCCGACCCGGATTCGCCGGTTGCGGAGGGCGTCCGCCAAATCAGGGCGGCGGATGGCAGTTTCGATCCCGGCGCCTTTGCCGAGGGGGCGACAGCGGCTTTCGAGATGATTGTCGAGGCGTTCGCCCGGGGCGACCGCGACGCCCTGCAACCGCTGCTCGCGCCGAATGTGTTCGCCAATTTCGAAGCCGCCATCGCCGAGCGCGAACGGGCCGGCGAAACTCTGGAAACCACCATCGTCGCGCTCAATCCGGCCGAGGTGACCGGAGCCGCCATGCAGGGGCGCGACGCCCGGGTCACCGTTACCTTCGTGTCCGAGCAGTCCAACGCCGTCAAGGATGCGGACGGCAATGTGACGGACGGCGACCCCGCCACGATCGAGAAGATCACGGACATCTGGACCTTCGCGCGGGACACGCGCTCCCGCGACCCGAACTGGCAGCTCGTCGAAACCGACGGCGGCTGACGCCGCCCACCCTTGGCCGTCAACGCGGTTTGGCGTAATTCTGCAGGGCCGAAGCGAAAAGGCCCGCCATGCCCCCCTCGCCCCCCGATCCCAGTGTCGCCCTGTTCGTCACCTGTCTGGTCGACCTGTTCCGGCCGTCGGTCGGCTTCGCCGCGGCGAAGCTGCTCGAGCAGTCGGGCTGCGCGGTCGAGGTGCCGCGGGCGCAGGCCTGTTGCGGCCAGCCGGGTTACAACAGCGGCGACCGGAAATCGGCCAGGGCGATTGCGAAGAGCGTCATCGCCGCCTTCGAGGGCTATGATTTTGTCGTCGCGCCGTCGGGCTCGTGCGGCGGCATGATCGCCAAACACTATCCGGAGCTTTTCGCCGGCGACCCGGTCTGGCAGGCCCGCGCCGGGGCGCTGGCGGCGAAGACCCACGAACTGATCTCCTTCCTGGTCGATGTCCGCGGCATGACCGGCGTGGAGAGCCGTCTGGAAGCCGTCTGCACCTATCACGATTCCTGCTCCAGCCTGCGGGAAATGAAGGTGAAGGCACAGCCGCGGCAGTTGTTGAAGGCGGTCGAAGGGCTGGCGTTGCGGGAACTGGAGACGCCGGAGGTGTGCTGCGGTTTCGGCGGCGCCTTCTGCGTGAAATATCCGGACATCTCCAACGCCATGGTCGACGACAAGACGGCGGACATTACGCAGACCGGCGCCGATACCGTGCTCGCCGGGGATCTGGGCTGCCTGATGAATATAGCGGGCAAGCTGAGCCGCCAGGGCTCGTCGATCCGCGCCTGGCACGTTGCGGAGGTGCTGGCGGGCGTCGAGGCGCCGCCGATCGCCCAGGCCGGCCCGGCAGTGGGCGCGGAAAGCGGCCGATGACCGCGCTGTCGCCCGCCCGGTTCAGCGAACAGGCCGCCGACGCGCTCAAGGACGCCGCGCTGCAGCGCGCGCTCGGCAACATGCGCGTCGGTTTTATCGAGAAGCGCCGGAAGGCCGCCGACAAGCTGCCGGAATTCGAGGATCTGCGCGATCAGGGCGTGGCGATCAAGGACCATACCCTCGCCCATATCGACCTTTATCTTGAGGCCTACGAAAAGAAAGTCGTCGAGGCCGGCGGGCAGGTCCACTGGGCGCGCGACGCCGAGGAAGCCCGGCAATGCGTGCTGAAAATCTGCCGCGACGCCGGCGCCCGGACGGTCACCAAGGGCAAGTCGATGATCGGGGAGGAAATGCACCTCAACCCGTTCCTCGAAGCCAACGATATCGAACCGGTCGAGACCGACCTCGGCGAATATATCATCCAGCTGCGCAACGAAACGCCGAGCCACATCATTGCGCCGGCGATCCATGTCAACAAGGAGCAGGTCGCCGACGCCTTCCGCGAGCATCACACCGGCCTGGCGGCGGACCGCCGGCTCGACGAAGGCCCGGACCTGCTGGCCGAGGCCCGGACCGAGCTGCGCGACCGCTTCATCGAGGCCGATGTCGGCATCACCGGCGCCAATTTCCTGATCGCCGAGACCGGCTCCTCCATCATCGTCACCAACGAGGGCAACGGCGACCTGACCCAAACCCTGCCGCGGGTCCATATCGTGCTCGCCAGCCTGGAAAAGGTCGTGCCGACCCTGGAGGACGCCACGACCCTGATGCGGCTCCTCGCCCGTTCGGCGACCGGGCAGGAAATGTCGGTCTACACCACCGTCTCGACCGGCCCGCGCCGCGCGAGCGACATGGATGGGCCGGAGGCCTATCACGTCATCCTGCTCGATAACGGGCGCAGCAGCCTCTACGGCACCGAATTCCAGGACGTGTTCCGCTGCATCCGCTGCGGCGCCTGCCTCAACCACTGCCCGGTCTACGGCGCGATCGGCGGCCACGCCTACGGCACGGTCTATCCCGGCCCGATCGGCAAGGTGCTGTCGCCGGCCCTCATGGGCATCGACAAGACCGGCAAGCTGCCCAACGCGTCGAGCTTCTGCGGCCGCTGCGAAGAGGTCTGCCCCATGCGCATTCCGCTGCCGAAGCTGATGCGGCACTGGCGGGAAGAGGAATACGACCGGAAGCTGAACCCCGCCCCGGTGCGCTGGGGGCTGGGGCTGTGGGCCTGGGCGGTCCGGCGGCCGGCGCTCTACCGCTTCGGTGCGCGCTTCGCCATCGCCGGCATGGCCTTCCTCGGCCGCAAGCGCGGGCATCTGAAATCGTTGCCGATGGCCGGCGGCTGGACCGCCCACCGCAATCTGCCGGCGCCCCAGGGCGCCACGTTCCACGATCTCTGGCGCAAGCGGAAGGCCGGCCGGCAAAGGGCAGGCCAGCAAAGGTCAGGCCGGTGAGCGGCCGGGAAGCGATCCTCGGCGCGCTGCGGCAAAATTTAAACCGGGGCGCGGATGGCGGCGCCGGCGCACAGGCCGTCGCCGAGCGCCTGTCCGCCCACTGCCGTAACCTGATCCCGGCGCGCGGCCAATTGGACCGCGCCGGCCGGGTCGACCTGTTCGAGGAATACGCCACCGGCGCCGACGCCACCGTGGCGCGCGTCGCGTCGGCCGAGGCGGTCCCGGCAGCCGTCGCCGGCTTTCTGGCGCAGCACAACCTGCCGGCCAATCTGGTCCGGGCGCCGGATGCGCAGCTCGACACCGTCCCGTGGCAGAGCCAGCCGACCCTGACCCTGGAGGCGCGCAAGGCCGAGGAGCCGGACCCGGTATCGGTCACCGCGGCCTTCGGCGCGGTCGCCGAAACCGGCACCCTGGTCCTGGTCTCCGGTGACGACAGTCCGACGACGCTCAATTTCCTGCCCGAGAACCACATCGTCATCCTGTGGGCGGACCGGATTTCCGGCGATTACGAAAGCCAGTGGTCGCGGCTGCGCGAGCGCTATGGCGAGGGCGCGTTGCCGCGCACGGTCAATCTGGTCACCGGCCCGTCGCGCAGCGCCGATATCGAGCAGACCATCCAGCTCGGCGCCCACGGCCCGCGCCGGCTCCATATCGTGGTCGTCGATGAGTAGCCGGAAGCGCCCGCCCGCCGGCGATGACGAAGACGACGATGCCCGGCTCTGGGAAGACGTCACCCGCTCGGTCAAGCCGATCGCGCGCAGGAATGTCGTGCCGGAGGCCGCCGCGCCCGCTCCTGCTATCCGCACACCGGCGCCGGAAAAGGAACCTGCCGCCGCCCCGGCCGGCAAACGGCGCGTCGATATCGCCAACCTGAAGATGGGCGCGCGGGACCGTCCGGCGCAGCCCGCGCCGGCGTCCGGCCCCGGCCGGCTGGGCTACGGCGATGCGCCGGGCGTCGACCGCCGCACCGCAACCCGCTTCCGCCGCGGCCTGATGCCGATGGATGCGAAGCTGGATCTGCACGGCCATACGCGGGAAAGCGGCCGGCAGGCGCTCACGGGCTTCCTGCGCGCGCACCGGGCGGCCGGGCGGCGCTGCGTCCTGGTCGTCACCGGCAAGGGGCTGAAGGACGACTGGTCGGTCGGCGCCCTGCGCCAGGCCCTGCCCGACTGGCTGAACGCCCCGGACCTGCGCCGCCTGATCCTCGCCTACTGCCAGGCCCAGCCCCACCACGGCGGCAGCGGCGCCGTCTACATCCTGCTGCGCCGGGAGCGCGGGGGGAGAGGCCGCGAGGGCGATTGAAGCGCCCCTCGATACGGCCCTGCGGGCCTACTCGAGATGAGGGGTGTTTAGATTTTTCCTCGGAGTCCACAACACCCGCCCTCATCCTGAGGTGCCCCGGATGAAATCCGGGGCGTATCGAGCGGCGCCCCTTCTTTCTCAATCCCCTCTCCGTCATTCCGACCGGAGCGGTCCGCAGGATCGCGTAGTGGAGGAATCCCGTCGCCGGACTCCGGAGCTTGTTTCTTGGATCGAGCCGAGATCCCTCCACTCCCTGACGGTCGGTCGGGATGACGGCCCGAGAGCTCGCAAGTGTCGGGAATCGTCATGTTTCGTCATCCGCTCCAGCCTGTCGCCCCGGACTCGATCCGGGGCCCAGGGCCGACCCGAAAGGCCTTGGGCTATGGCCCTAGTCCCCGGATCGCTGCTGCACAGCGCCCGGGGCGGCAATGCTTGGGGGTTTGGGGCTAGAGCGTGTCCGTTTCTATCGGAACCGCCGGCGCGGGTTTGAAACCCGCCCCTGCGGCCCCCGGTCCGCACACGGGAAGAGCTTGACAGCGGAGAAAAGAACATTATATGAACAAAAATGTTGCCGCCGCCGGACGGCACGGTGACGAAAAAACACCATGTACAGACCGGTCTATTCCTTTTTCGGATGGCCAAAAAACGGCGCAATTCCGGGAATAATTCGGAATGGGGAAAATGAACGATCGTGTAAAAACATGACATGGCCCGGCCCTCCACGACGCCCCCTACGGCAAGCTCAGGACAGGCTCCGAGCTTACCGTAGGGGCGGGTGGGATCTGGGCACGTGCCGCTGCGAGGGCGGTTCCGTCAAGACCGGACAGGCTCTAAAGCGGCAGGAGCTTTTGCGGCGCCCCTACAAAATAAACTTGCTCAGATCCGAGTCTTTCGCGAGCTCGTCGACCTGTTCCTTCACATAGGCGGCGTCGATGGCGATGGTTTCGCCGCTGCGTTCGGTGGCGGAGAAGCTGATCTCCTCGAGCAGCCGCTCCATCACCGTGTGCAGGCGGCGCGCGCCGATATTCTCGACATTGCTGTTCACTTCGGCGGAATAGCGCGCGATCTCGGCGATCGCGTCGTCGCTGAACTCCAGCGTCACTTCCTCGGTCTGCATCAGCGCGCTGTATTGCAGCGGCAGGCTGTTCTCGGTCTCGCTCAGGATGCGGACGAAATCGTCGACATCGAGCGCCTTGAGCTCGACCCGGATCGGCAGGCGGCCCTGCAATTCCGGCAGCATGTCCGACGGCCTGGACAGGTGGAAGGCGCCCGAGGCGATGAACAGGATATGGTCGCTGCGGACCGTGCCGTGCTTGGTCGCGACCGTCGTGCCCTCGATCAGCGGCAACAGGTCGCGCTGCACGCCCTCGCGGCTGACATCGGCACCGCCGATCCGCTCCGACCGGCCGGTGATCTTGTCGATCTCGTCGAGGAAGACGATGCCGTTCTGCTCGACCAGGTCGATGGCCTCCGCAACGACCTGGTCCTCGTCGAGCAGATTGTCGCTCTCCTCCGCCATCAGCAGTTCGTAGCTTTCGCTGACGCTCAGGCGCTTGGTCTTGGTGCTGCCGCCCAGCGCCTTGCCGAGCATGTCGTTGAGATTGATCATGCCCATCTGCGCGCCCGGCATGCCGGGGATGTCGAAGGTCGGCAGGCCGCCGCCGCGGCCGTCGCGCACCTCCAGTTCGATTTCCTTGCCGTCGAGCTCGCCGTCGCGCAGCCGCTTGCGGAAGCTCTCCCTTGTCTCCGGGCGCGCATTCTCGCCGACCAGCGCATCGAGCACCCGTTCCTCGGCGGCGACCTCGGCTTTTGTCGTCACCGACTTGCGCAGCCGCTCCCGGGTCATGCCGATGGCGATCTCGACCAGGTCGCGGACGATCTGCTCGACATCGCGGCCGACATAGCCGACCTCGGTGAATTTGGTCGCCTCGACCTTGAGGAAAGGCGCGTTGGCCAGCCGGGCGAGGCGCCGGGCGATCTCGGTCTTGCCGCAGCCGGTCGGCCCGATCATCAGGATATTCTTCGGCAGCACCTCTTCCTTCATCGCGTCGTCGAGCTGCTGGCGCCGCCAGCGATTGCGCAAGGCCACGGCGACCGCCTTCTTGGCGTCCTTCTGGCCGACGATGAAGCGGTCGAGTTCCGAGACGATTTCGCGCGGGCTGAAGGCGGTCGGAGTATAGCCGGTCATACGCGCTCGATCACGATCTGGTCGTTGGTATAGATGCAGATATCGGCGGCGATCAGCATGGCGCGGCGGGCCACCTCCTCGGCCGGCAGGTCGGTTTCGGCCATCAGCGCCTTGGCCGCCGCCAGGGCGAACGGGCCGCCGCTGCCGATGCCGACGAGGCCGTCCTCGGGCTCCAGCACATCGCCGTTGCCGGTCAGCACCAGCGACACCGTCTTGTCCGCCACCGCCATCATCGCTTCCAGCCGGCGCAGATAGCGGTCGGTGCGCCAGTCCTTGGCCATCTCGACGCAGGCGCGGGTCAACTGGCCGGGATGCTGCTCCAGCTTGCCCTCCAGCCGCTCGAACAGGGCAAAGGCGTCGGCGGTGGCGCCGGCGAAGCCGACGACCACCTTGCCGTCGCCCAGCCGCCGCACCTTGCGCGCGCCGGCCTTGAGCACGGTGTTGCCGAAGGTGACCTGACCGTCGCCGGCGATGACGACATCGTCGCCGCGCCGCACCGACAGGATGGTTGTGCCGTGAAACTGAAGGGTATCGGGATCGCTCATCTCGCGTTGTATGTGGCGACGCGGCGGCTCCGGTCAACACGCGCGAATCGGGACACGGCCTCGGCCCGCACCCCTGTTCGGCCTACATTGGAAGGCAGCGGCGCGGCGCGCAGCATTT
Source organism: Alphaproteobacteria bacterium (assembly GCA_965249845.1). Lineage (GTDB taxonomy): Bacteria > Pseudomonadota > Alphaproteobacteria > Bin65 > Bin65 > Bin65. The sequence continues at coordinate 976,846 of CBDFNA010000003.1, read as the reverse complement.
TGAACGATGGCGCGCACGCTTCAATCGTGGCCCGCCGGCCCGCGGGGATGGTATGTAGAAGCGACGAATGCCGGAGGATACCGATGAACCAGGCTATCGACCCTGCCGATAACTCTGCCGGCGGGCTGGCGCGCACCGCAACGGTGGCCCGCCGGACCAAGGAAACGCAGATCGACGTGTCGCTCAACCTGGACGGGACGGGCGAATACCGGGTCGATACCGGCATCGGCTTCCTCGATCACATGATGGAGCAGCTGTCGCGCCATTCGCTGATCGATCTGGAGCTGAAGGCGGTCGGCGACCTGCATATCGACTACCACCACACCACGGAGGATACCGGTATCGCGATCGGCGAGGCGGTCGACCGCGCGCTCGGCGATCGCAAGGGCATCTGCCGCTACGGCGATGCGCTGATCCCGATGGACGAGACGCTGACCCGGGTCGCGCTGGATTGCTCGAACCGGCCCTATCTGATCTGGAAGGTCGGCTTTTCGAAACCGAAACTCGGCGAGATGGACACGGAGCTGTTCAAGGAATGGTTCCAGGCCTTTGCCCAGGCGGCCGGCGTCACGCTCCATATCGAAAATCTCTATGGCGAGAACAACCACCATATCGTCGAGAGCTGCTTCAAGGGGCTGGCCCGCGCCCTGCGCGCCGCCATCGCGCCGGATCCGCGCAAGCGCGATGCCGTGCCCTCGACCAAGGGCGTCCTCGGTGGCTCCCTGTAGACGCGCCCACGGCCTGCGCCGGGCGAGCGCCGCCGCGAACCGGAGGCCGTAGTGGCTGACGGCGTCGTCATCGTCGACTACGGCGCCGGCAACTTGCGCTCGGCGGAAAAGGCCTTCGCCCGCATGGTCCAGCAAACGGATGCCGGCCTCCCGGTGATCGCAACCAGCGATTCCGGGACGGTCGCCCGGGCCAGCCATATCGTTTTGCCGGGCCAGGGCGCCTTCGCCGCTTGCCGCGCCGGGCTGCATGCAGTGGACGGTATGGTCGATGCATTGACCGAAGCGGTCTTGGTGCGCGGGATGCCGTTCCTCGGCATCTGCGTCGGCATGCAGCTTCTGGCCGACCGTGGCCTCGAGTATGGAGAGACGCCCGGCCTCGGCTGGATCCCTGGCGATGTCGCGGCCCTCGCGCCGGCCGACCGGGGCCTCAAAATCCCGCATATGGGCTGGAACGACCTGACCTTTTACGATGTCGGTCACCACGCCGGTCACGACGCCGGTCACGACGCCAATGGTAGCGGGTCCGCGGGCCGCCATCCGGTGCTCGCCGGCCTGGAAGACGGCGATCATGCCTATTTCGTCCATTCCTACGGCTATCGGTGCGCGGAGGCCGCCGACCTGCTGGCGACCTGCGACTATGGCGGGCCGGTCGCGGCCATCGTCGGCCGGGACAACCTGATCGGCACCCAGTTCCATCCGGAAAAAAGCCAGCAGGCCGGCCTGCGCCTGATCGCGAATTTCCTGGCATGGCGGCCGTGACGGCGGATGGACGCGGGCCGGCGGAAAAAGCGGCGGCTGCGACGCAGGGGCCGGCCCGGGCCCCGTTTACCCGCGTGGCGCCCGAAGTGATTCTGGGCGCCGAGGTCGTCACCCGCTTCGAGCCCGGCGACCTGAACGACATTTGTGACGCGGCGGAAGACGCGATCGAGGCCGGGGGCGGCTTCGGCTGGCTCCGGGCGCCGGAGCGGCCGGTGCTCGAAAGCTACTGGAAGGGCATCCTGGTCGTTCCCGAGCGCATCCTGATCGTCGCCCGGATCGACGGCGTGATCTGTGGTTCCGCGCAACTGGTCCGGCCGTCGCCGGGCAACGAGGCGCAGGCTTTCGCCGTCCAGCTCCAGCATGCCTTCATCGCCCCCTGGGCGCGCGGCTACGGCCTGGCGCGCCGGCTGATGGAAAAGGCCGAAGTGCTCGCCCGTACCGAAGGGTTCGACGTGATTACCCTGGATGTCCGGGAAACCCAGGAACGGGCAATCCGTTTATACGAAGCGCTGAACTATGTGCGCTGGGGCCGCAATCCTTTCTACGCCCGGGTCGCCGGCAAGCCGGTCGCCGGCCTCTATTACTGGAAGGATCTGCGGCTCGCCGAGGGTGAACCGGGCGCGACGCCATGATCCTGTATCCGGCGATCGACCTCAAGGACGGCCGCTGCGTGCGTCTTCTCAAGGGCGATTTCGACCGCGAAACCGTGTTCAACGACGATCCCGCGGACCAGGCCGCGCAGTTCCAGGCCCAGGGCTTCCGGTGGCTGCACGTCGTCGATCTCAACGGTGCCGTCGAAGGCCGGGCGGTCAACCGCACGAGCGTCGAGGCGATTCTGGCGGCGGTGACGATCCCGGTCCAGCTCGGCGGCGGGATTCGCGATATGGCCGGGATCGAGATGTGGCTGGCGCGCGGCCTGTCCCGCGTCATTCTCGGCACTGTCGCCCTGACCGATCCCGGCCTGGTGCGGCAGGCGGCGCAGGCCTTCCCCGGCAAGGTCGCGGTCGGCATCGATGCGCGCGACGGCCGGGTCGCCACCCAGGGCTGGCTGGAAACCTCCGATGTCACCGCCATCGATCTCGCCCGGTCGTTCGAGGATGCCGGCGTCGCCGCGATCGTCTATACCGATATCGACCGGGACGGCGCGCTCCAGGGGGTCAATGTCGAGGCGACGGCGGGGCTGGCGCGCGCGCTTGCCACACCGGTTATCGCATCCGGCGGCGTCGCCGGTCTGGGCGACCTCCGGGCGTTGAAGCGGGAAGCGGCCAGCGGGATCGAAGGCGTCATTTGCGGCCGGGCGCTCTATGACGGAAAAATCGATCCACAACAGGCACTTGCACTACTCGACACTTAAAGTAGAACGAACATATAAAAATGGGTGGGAAACAGGATGGCTAACGGCGCAAAGGGCTCGATCTGGACCGGAGGCCGCAAATCCGTCTTCGGCTGGGCGCTCTACGACTGGGCGAACTCGCCCTTCACCACGGTCGTGACGACCTTCATTTTCGCCGCCTATTTCGCCGGCGCCATCGCGCCGGACAAGACAATCGGCGCATCCCAGTGGGCGTTCACCCAGGGCGCGGCCGCCTTCGTCATGGCGATCCTCAGCCCGATCCTCGGCGCCATCGCCGACCATGGCAAGGGCCGCAAGGCCTGGATCGTTTTCTGGACCCTGGTCATGGCCGCTGCCTCGGCGGTCCTGTGGTGGGGCGCGCCGGGCGCGGACTCGGCAGCCCTTGTGCTGACCGCGGCGTTCGTCGGCGTGATCGGCTTCGAGATGGGGCTCGTCTTCTACAACGCCATGCTGCCGGGCCTTGCCCCGGCCAGCCATATGGGCCGGCTGTCCGGCTGGTCGTGGGGGCTTGGCTATATCGGCGGCCTGGCCTGCCTGGTCCTGCTGCTGTTCCTGTTCGTCCAGCCGGAGGTTGCGCCCTTCGGCCTCGACAAGGAAGCGGCCGAGCATATCCGGATCGCCGGCCCGGTGGTCGCCCTGTGGGCGCTGGTCTTCAGCCTGCCGCTGTTCTTTTTCACGGCGGATACGCCGGGGTCCGGGCTGCCCATGGGCCAGGCGGTCGGCGCCGGGCTGCGTAAACTGGGCAACACCCTCGCCAATATCCGGAACCACCGGAATATCGCGCGCTTTCTGGTCGCCCGGATTTTCTATGTCGACGGGTTGAACACGATTTTCGCCGTCGGAGCGATCTATGCCGCGGCCGTCTTCGGCATGGATACCGCGGAAGTCCTGCTGTTCGGTATCCTGGTGAACGTCACGGCGGGCCTCGGCGCCTTTGCCTTCGCCTGGCTGGACGACCGGATGGGCGCCAAATCGACCGTGCTTCTGGGCGTTGCCGGCGTCGCGGTTTGCGGCGTTCCGATGCTGCTTACCGGCGACAAGACCTGGTTCTACGTCTTCGGCGGGGTTATGGGCGTGTTCTTCGGCCCGGCGCAGGCGGCCAGCCGTTCGTTGATGGGGCATCTCGCGCCCAAGGGGCAGGAGGCCGAAATGTTCGGCCTCTATGCCTTCGCCGGCAAATGTACGGCATTCTTCGGCCCCTGGATTTTCGGCTTCGTCACGCTGGCCGCCGGCCATCGCTGGGGCATGGCGACCGTACTGCCCTTCCTGATCGTGGGCGCCCTGATCCTGCTGACGGTCGACACGAGCGAGCCCCGCGACAGCCCGGCGGACTGAAGCGCTTCCGCCTTCGAGGGACCGGCTGCAGGCCGCTCCCGTCAGTGCCGGAAATGTCGCACGCCGGTAAACACCATGGCCAGGCCGCGTTCGTCGGCGGCGGCAATCACCTCGTCGTCGCGCACCGATCCGCCGGGCTGGATAACTGCCGTTGCGCCGGCTTCCGCCGCAGCGAGGAGCCCGTCGGGGAAGGGAAAGAAGGCGTCGGAGGCCGCGACCGAGCCCTTGACGGGCGAGTCCGCCAGGCCGGCGGCGCGGGCTGCGTCTTCGGCCTTTTGCGCCGCGATCCGGGCGGCATCGACCCGGCTCATCTGTCCCGCGCCGATGCCGACGGTCCGCCGGTCGCGTGCATAGACGATGGCGTTGGACTTGACGTGCTTGCACACCGTGAAGGCGAACAGCATGTCGGCGACCTCATTCTTGGTCGGCACGCGCCGGGTCTTCACGGACAGATCGCCCGAGGTCACACAGGCGTCGCGCGACTGGGCCAGGAACCCGCCGGCGACGCTGCGCACGGTCAACCGGTCGGCGGCCCGGTCGGGCATATGTTCGGTCAGCAGCAGGCGAAGGTTCTGCTTGCCGCCCAGGATGCGCCGCGCATCGGTATCGGCGTCGGGCGCGACGATGACTTCGGAGAAAATCGCGGCGATCCGCTCGGCTGCCGCGCCGTCGAGCGGGCGGTTGCAGGCGATGACGCCGCCGAAGGCGCTCACCGGATCGCAGGATAGCGCAAGCGGCCAGGCGTCGGCGATCGAGTCGGCGCCGGCGACGCCGCACGGGTTGGCGTGCTTGATAATGGCGACCGTAGGCCGGTCGAATTCGGCCGCCAGCTCCCAGGCGGCGTCGGCATCGGCGATATTGTTGTAGCTCAGCGCCTTGCCCTGGACCTGGACCGCATCCGCGATCCCGTAGGGCGCGCTGCCGTCGGTATAGAAAGCGGCCTGCTGGTGCGGATTCTCGCCATAGCGCAGGATCTGCCGCCGCCGGCCGGCAACGGTCAGACGTTCCGGAAACGATTCGCCGTCCTGCGCGGCGAACCAGCGGGAAATCGCCGAATCGTAGGCGGCGGTCCGCGCGTAGGCGCGCACCGCAAGACTGCGCCGAAGATCGGCAGAGACCGAACCGCTATTATTTTTATAATCGTTCAAAAATGTAGGATAATCGGCGGGATCGGACAAAACCGCTACAAATCCGTGGTTTTTTGCCGCCGCCCGGATCAGGGCCGGCCCGCCGATATCGATATTTTCGACGCACGTTTCAAAATCGCTGCCCGCCGCGACGGTTTTTTCGAACGGATACAAGTTCACTGCGACCAGATCGATCGGCCCGATGCCGTGCACGGCCAGCGCCACCCGGTGCCCCTCGCGGTCGCGCCGGGCCAGGATGCCGCCATGGATCGCCGGGTGGAGCGTCTTGACCCGGCCGTCGAGAATTTCCGGCTGCCCGGTGTAATCCGACACTTCGGTGACGGCGATGCCGGCGGCGCGCAGCGCCTGCGCCGTCCCGCCGGTCGACAGGATTTCGACATCCCGCGCCGCCAGGGCTTCGGCCAGGCCGGCCAGGCCGGTCTTGTCGGAAACCGAAATCAGGGCGCGGGCGATGGGGGCAGGGTCGGTCATCGGGCCTCGGCAAGAAGAAGTCAGCCGGCGCGCGCTGGGCATTGCGCCACTGCCGGCCCGCTCGGAGCGCGAGTCTAACCCGGAATTCTCGCCGCGGTCACGGCCTGCATCGCCCGCCCGTCGCCCGGTCCCGGCCGAATTCCCCTCGCCCAAGGGAAGGGGGAGAAGAGATACGGATGGCAAAACGCGGAAAATGCCGCACATGCCGAAGGCCGCGCGCGTCGCATAACGAATTTGGCTGTCGCACCGCGGCACCGCGGGTGCATTTACGGAACAGGAGCCAAATCGCCAGCATGGACCTTCCAGACCGGATTGCCGTTATCGGGCTGGGCTATGTCGGCCTGCCGCTCGCCGTGGCGCTGGCCGATCAATTCGATGTCGTCGGGATCGACCGGGACCGCGGCCGCGTCGACGGCTTGCGCGGCGGGCTGGACATTACCCGGGAGGTATCGTCGGAGGCGCTGGCCTCGACCCGGGCGCAGTTTTTTGCCGATCCCGCGGCCATGGCCGGCGCCGATCTGTTCATCGTGGCGGTGCCGACGCCGGTCGATAGGCACAACGAGCCCGATCTGGCCGCCGTCCGATCCGCCATGGCAAGCGTCGGCCGCCTTTTGCGCGCCGGCGCGACGGTCGTTCTGGAAAGCACCGTCTATCCGGGCGCGACCGAAGAGGTGTGCCGGCCCATTCTGGAGCGCGAATCCGGCCTGGCCGGCGGCACCGAATTTTTCCTCGGCTATTCTCCGGAGCGCATGAATCCGGGCGACCGGCAGCACGGGCTCGCCGATCTCGTCAAGGTGGTGGCGGGCGAGACGGCCGACGTGGCCGACATGCTGGCCGCGGTCTACGGAACGGTCACCGGCGGCAACATCTTCGTCGCCCGGGATATCCGGACCGCGGAAGCGGCCAAGGTGATCGAGAACGCGCAGCGGGATATCAACATCGCCTTCGTCAACGAAGTCGCGATGATCTTCAACAAGATGGGCCTTTCTGCCTACGACGTCCTCGATGCCGCGCAGACGAAGTGGAATTTCCTGCCGTTCACGCCCGGTCTGGTCGGCGGGCACTGCATCGGGATCGATCCCTACTATCTCGCCCACAAGGCCGCGCAGACCGGACACGATCCGGAGATCATCCTGGCCGGCCGCCGGATCAACGACGGGATGGGCCGCTATGTGGCGCAGTGTATCGATACCGCGCTGGGCCGGCCTTCCGACATTCTGGTCCTCGGTCTCGCCTTCAAGGAAAACGTGCCGGACCTGCGCAACAGCAAGGTCGTCGATATCGTGCGCACGCTGGCCGGCGCCGGCCACACCGTCCATGTCCACGATGCCTTTGCCGACCCCGAAGAAGCCCGGCGAGAGCACGGTATCGAGCTTGTGCCGGATCTGGCCGGCGGACCGTATGACGCTGTCGTCGGCGCCGTGATGCACAAACCCTATCTCGAACTGGGCGCCGCCGATTTCGGCCGGTTGCTGCGCGGCGGCGGCCTGCTGGCCGATATCAAGGGGATGTGGCGGACCCTTGCCCTGCCGGACACTTACCGGCGCTGGTCGCTCTAACCCGGGTCTAGACCCCGCACCCCGGACTCCGCAGGCGGTCAGCGCCGCCGGATCGCCCAGCGCACCGAGCGGGGCTCGTCGCCGCGATATTCGCCCGACAGGACGATCTGGCGGGTGCGCTGCCGTTTGTTGCGCGCGCCCTGGTAGAAGCTGTCCTCGACCCGGATCGTCACGCCGCTCTCGGTATGAAACTGCCAGTTGCCGGCGCCCTGGCGGCTGAAATCGATGATCCTGCCGCCCTTTTCCCAGATCGACATCGAATCGATGGAAACGTCCGGATGCAGATGGAAGCGGACGGCAAACTCGATGTCCGGATTGCGCCGGGATTTCTCCGGGCGCGCCAGGATATCCTGTCCGCGGATATCTTCGCCGTTGGACGACACGTAGATGCGCCGCGTGTGTTCGACATCGAAGGCCGGCGCATAGCCGTCGTGCCTGCCTTCGATCAGAACGGCGCCGTCCCGGTCGCGCCGTTTGGCGCTCACATTCTCCGGACGCCGGCCCAGCCCGCCGTTGCGGTGTAGCTGCGACGAGTTCCGGTCGTCGACGATCAGCGTCGAATGGGCGGCCGAGATCCGTCCGGCGAAGGCCCACTCGCTGTTCGGTTTCCAGTAGCTGCCGCAGTTGACGATCAGCCGGGCCCGGCCGGCGCTCATCTCGAAACTCAGCAGCCCGGCATGGGCCAGGTCGTCATGCCCCGGCGGCGGCGGCATGCCGGTGTCCATGACGATTGTCGCGCGGCCCGCGACGACGCGCTGGAACCCGGTATGGGGCGGGTTTTCGGGCGGGTTCCCGGTCGAGCCGGACTGGTTCAGCGTCAGGTCGATCTGCCAGTCATGCTCTTCGAAACCGCCGTTGAACACGGCGAGCCCGCCATCGCCCAGCTGCATGCCGCGCAGCATCGGCGCCACCCGGTCGATCGCGCGCTGCACCACCGGGGAGGAGTCCTGATGGCTCGAGGCCAATACGCTGCGCACATCGATCAGGTCGCGCAGGATGTTGTGTTGCAGGGTCGGGCAGCGTTCGGCGGCGCCACCGTCGGCATGGATCCAGTATTCGATCTCATGTTCCAGCAGCGACAGGCCCTTGTAGAGCCGGGGCAGTGCGCTCGGCAGGCAGGCGCCGACATAGATCAACCCCTTGGCGGCCCGCACCCGTCTGGCGCCGCGGGTGGTTTTGCGGGTCACGTTTGCTAGGTGCCGGGCCTGCCGCGCGACGCTCTGGAGAACGCGGTCGCGGAAATCGTCCTCGGCGCCGCGGCAGAAATAGTCGTACTGGCTCAGCCAGTTGATGAGCCGTTCCGCGGCAATGTCCGGGCGCCAGGCGTGGTGGTGGAACCGGCCGAACCGGTCGATCCAGTCGCCGATCATGTCGCGGCCCAGGCGCCTGCCGGCCTCGCTGCCGGCCGCGCGAAGATCGCGGAGCCAGGCGAAGCCGTGGGGCTCGATCGGCAATTCCTCGCCGCGCCACAAGTTTTCGCTCTTGAAGCTGAAGGCGCCGCGCATGATCGCCTTGCCGACCTCGGAATCGCCGGGCCAGGGGTCGTGCGGCACCAGCAGAACCTGGGTCGCGCGGGTGCCGCCCAGCCGCCACTGGTAGATTGCGCTGCGATACCAGGCGCCCGCGAAACGCATACGCAGGCTTTCGACACCGCGCGATACCGACAGCGAATACCCCTTTGCCACGAATCGTCGCCCGAATTCAGTCACCGCGCAACCGGCGGATATTCTCCGCGTATCGGTCCGGGCCGCCTTCGAAAGTGGCCGTGCCGGCAACCAGTACATTGGCGCCGGCGGCGACGACCGAAGGCGCCGTATCGGCGTTGATGCCGCCGTCCACTTCCAGGTCGATGGGGCGGCCCTGCGCGTCGATCCAGCCGCGCAGCGTCCGGATCTTGTCGAGTTGCGACGCGATAAAACTCTGGCCGCCGAAACCGGGATTGACCGACATGACCAGGATCAGATCGACCATATTCAGCACCGGTTCGACAACCGATGGCGGCGTGCCGGGATTGAGCGACACGCCCGCTTTCCTTCCCAGATCCCCGATGCTTTGCAGGGTCCGGTGGAGATGCGGGCCGGCCTCGGCGTGAACCGTGATGATATCGGCGCCGGCGTCCGCGAAGGCGGCGATGAAAGGATCGACCGGGGCGATCATCAGATGGACATCGAAAATCTTGCCGGAATGCGGCCGCAACGCTTTGACGACGCCGGGACCGACGGTCAGGTTCGGCACGAAATGGCCGTCCATGACATCGACATGGATATAGTCCGCCCCGGCGGCGTCGATGGCCCGGACTTCCTCTCCCAGCCGGGCGAAATCGGCCGACAGGATGGACGGGGCAATCAGGATGGGTTCTGCCATGACAGGCGCCTTCGCGGACAGGCCGGCAATGTAACGCCGGAAATCTGTTCTATTTGAATAATTTGGCGGTGAAAATGAAGCGAATTGGACACAAGCCGGTGAAGTCGGGTCCGCCCCGCGGGTTTCCGCTCAGGCGCGCCGCCGGATCCGCGCGATGAAGAAGCCGTCCATCCCGCCCTGCGCCGCCAGATGGCACGGCAGCGTCTGGACGTCGCCGTCCGGCGTCAGGGCCGCGGCTATCGGCCCGAGCGCCGAGGCGTCGATCGGCAGGCGCTCCAGTTCGGAATTCTCCGCCAGGACGCCGGCAATCCGGTCCGGCCCTTCCTCGGCTTCCAGTGAACAGACGGCATAGACCAGCACGCCGCCGGGTCGAAGCTGAGACGCGGCGTTGGCCAGAATGGCCGCCTGCAGCCGGGACAGGGCCGCGATATCGGCCGCCGTCCTGGTCCACGGAATATCGGGCCGGCGCCGCAGCGTGCCGGTGGCGCTGCACGGCGCGTCTACGAGGATTGCGCCAACCGGCGCCTCGTACCGCCACGCCGCGGCATCGGCTTCCACGACCGTGGCCTCCAGCTTGAGCCGTTGGAGGTTTTCGCGCAGCCGCCGCAGCCGCCGAACCGAACGGTCGACCGCGACAACACGGGCGCCTGCCGCGGCCAGCTGCGCCGTCTTGCCGCCCGGCGCCGCGCATAGATCGAGCGCGACGCCGTCGTCCGGGATCGGCAACAGGCGCGCCGGCAGGGCTGCGGCGGCGTCCTGCACCCACCAGCCGCCCTCCTCGAAGCCGTCCAGCCCGGCAACCGGGCCCGCCGGCCGGCGAACGGTATTCCCGAGCAGGACCTGCGCACCCAGCCGCGCCGCCCAGCCTTCAGGGTCGCGGGCCACGCTGATGTCGAGCGGCGGTTCGGTGCGGATGGCTGCGGCGATGTCGTTCGCGACATCCGGGCCGAACCGGTCGACCCAGCGCCCGGTCAGCCAGGCCGGCAGTGCCGCCAGCGGGTCGTCCAGCATTGCCGTCAGGCGTTCCCGCTCGCGCTGGGCCCGGCGCAGCACGGCATTGACCAGGGCCCGGTGGCGCTGCAGCCTGAGCGGGCTCGTCAGCGCGACGCTGCTGTCGACCGCCGCATGATCGGGGACATCGAGCAGCAAAAGCTGGGCCAGCCCGGTTTCGAGCAGCAGGTGGACGGGCAGCTGCCTGGCCGGCAACGGCCGGTCGAGCAGGCTGTCGACCGCCGCCTGCAAGGCGCCGCGGTAGCGCAGCACCGTAAGCGCAAGCCGGTGGGCGAAGCGCCGGTCCCGTTCGTCGCCGAGCCCGTTCAGCCGCGGCCTCAGGGCGGTTTCCAGCGCAATCCGTTTTTGCAGCACATCGGCCAGCGCCCCGTGGGCGCACAGGCGCGCCGGGTCGTGCAGCGGACTCACCTCCGGCGGCCGCGGCGCGAGCGGTGCGGCCGGCGACACCGGGCCGGCGCCGGGGCGGGATCGCCGGCGATCGGCGCGGCAATGGCGGTCAGCAGGATGCCGGTTCGTTGAAAGGCGGCCATGGCAGGGCGGTTCTCCTTGCCGTATACGGCGATATCCCGCCTGCAAATTGGATAGCGCGCCGGCGCGGCGCAAGGTGGCGCGGGCACGGGGACGGGGACGGGAAGAGCGGGATATGGCGCAAGACAAACGCAATACCGGAGCGGCAGCGCCGCCGGCAGCCGAATCCCCTGCGCCGGCTGACGTAAAGGGCGCGGACCCGGCAGCCGGCACAAACGCAGGAAACCGCGGCGACAAATCCGGCGCCGGGGAAGTCGGCGGACCCAAGGGGCCGGAGCCGACCCGTTACGGCGACTGGGAAGTCGGCGGCCGCTGTACGGATTTCTGACGGCCGTTACCGTGTCGGGATCGGCGGGTCGCCCGAATAGTCGTAGAAGCCGCGGCCGACCTTGCGGCCGAGCCAGCCGGCCTCGACATATTTCACCAGCAGCGGGCAGGGCCGGTATTTCGAATCGGCCAGGCCGTCATACAGCACCTGCATCACCGCGAGCGCCGTATCGAGGCCGATGAAGTCGGCCAGTTCCAGCGGCCCCATCGGATGGTTGGCGCCCAGCTTCATGGCCGTATCGATGGCATCCACCGTGCCGACGCCCTCGTAGAGCGTATAGATCGCCTCGTTGATCATCGGCAGCAGGATGCGGTTGACGATGAAGGCCGGGAAATCCTCCGACTGGGCGATCGTCTTGCCCAGGCGGCGCGCCATGGCGGCGACCGTATTGTAGGTCTCCTCATTCGTCGCCAGGCCGCGAATCACCTCCACCAGCTTCATCATCGGCACCGGATTCATGAAATGCATGCCGATGAAGCGTTCCGGCCGGTCGGTAACGGCCGCCAGCCGGGTGATCGAGATGGAGGAGGTGTTGGACGCGATGATCGCGTCCGCTTTCAGGTTGCCGGCCAGGTCTTTCAGGATGGCGCGCTTGATCGCCTCGTTCTCGGTCGCCGCCTCGATGACGATATCGCACTCCTTCATCGGCTCGAGGCCGAGGGACGGCACAATGCGCGACAGGGCGCCGTCGACATCGGAATCGGCAATAATGCCGCGCCGCAACTGGCGTTCCAGGTTGCCCCGGATGGTTTCCATCGCTGCGTCGACCGCTTCTTCGCTGACGTCGTTCAGGACGACGTCATAGCCGTTGAGCGCCGCAACATGCGCGATGCCGTTGCCCATCTGGCCGGCGCCGATGATGCCTACTTTCTTGATCGTCAGCGTCCCAGTCCTTTCCGCATCGGCGGCCGCCCGTCGCCCGGCGACGGGTTCCGCGATTCGAAGCGCTACTTGCGCACCTCAATAGTGTCCAGTTCGGCCGATAGCTCCGGAACCGCCTTGAACAGGTCGGCGACCAGGCCGTAGTCCGCAACCTGGAAGATCGGCGCTTCCTCGTCCTTGTTGATCGCGACGATGACCTTCGAGTCCTTCATGCCGGCGAGATGCTGGATCGCGCCTGAAATGCCGACGGCGATATAGAGATCCGGCGCCACCACCTTGCCGGTCTGGCCGACCTGGTAATCGTTCGGCACAAAGCCGGCGTCGACCGCCGCCCGCGACGCGCCGACGGCCGCGCCCAGCTTGTCTGCGATCTCCTCCAGCATCGGGAAGTTCTCGCCCGATTGCATGCCGCGCCCGCCGGAAATGACGATCCGGGCGGAGGTCAGCTCCGGCCGGTCGGACTTGGACAGCGCCTGGCCGACGAACTCGGAGCCTTCGACATCGGCCCCGGCATCGATCGCTTCCACGGCCGCGCTGCCGCCTTCCGCCGCAACCGCGTCGAATGCGGTCTGGCGCACGGTGACGACCTTCACGCCGTCGGTCGACCGGACGGTCGCCATCGCATTGCCGGCATAGATCGGCCGGACGAAGGTATCCGCACTCTCGACATCGGTGATGTCGGAAACCTGCTGCACATCCAGCAGCGCCGCGACGCGCGGCATGACATTCTTGCCATGGGTCGTCGCCGTCGCCAGCAGATGGGAGTAGCCGCCCGCCAGGCCGACAATCAGGGCCGCAAGGTCTTCCGCCAGGCCGTGCGCCAGGTGCGCGCCGTCGGCGTGCAGCACCTTGGCAATCCCGCTGACCTGCGCGGCTTCGGCCGCCACGGCGCCGCAATTCTCGCCGGCGACCAGCATGTGGATGTCGCCGTCCCCGCCGGCAACGACGGCCTGCGCCGCGGCGCAGGCGCTGAGCGTCGCGACATTCAGGCTGGCGTTATCGTGTTCCGCAAGGACGAGAACCGTCATGTCCCGCCGTCTCCTCTTGTCCGCCGAAGGGGGCCGTCTGGCGCCCGGCCGGAAAACCGTGTCAGATGACTTTCGCTTCGTTCTGCAACTTGCCGACCAGTTCGGCCACGCTTTCGACCTTGACGCCGCCGGCGCGCTTCTCCGGTTCGACGACGCTCAGCGTTTCCAGCCGCGGCGCGGTATCGACACCCAGATCCGCCGGCGCCATCCGGTCGATCGGCTTCTTCTTCGCCTTCATGATGTTCGGCAGCGAGGCATAGCGTGGCTCGTTCAGGCGCAGGTCGGTCGTGACGATGGCCGGCAGGCTCGTCTTGATGGTCTCCAGCCCGGCATCGACCTCGCGGGTCACCGTCAGGCCGCCATTCTCGGCCGTCACCTCGGAAGCGAAGGTCGCCTGCGGCCAGCCGAGCAGCGCCGCCAGCATCTGGCCGGTCTGGTTGGCGTCGTCGTCGATGGCCTGTTTGCCGAGGATCACGATATCGGGATTTTCCTTTTCGACCACCGCCGCGATCAGCTTGGCGACCGCCAGCGGCTCCAGCGGATCGTCGGTCAGCACATGGACGCCGCGGTCGGCGCCCATCGCAAGCGCCGTGCGGATCGTCTCCTGGCATTGCTGGGCGCCCAGGCTGATGGCGACGATTTCGCTCGCCACGCCGGCTTCCTTCATCCGCATCGCTTCCTCGACGCCGATCTCGTCGAACGGATTCATGGACATCTTGACGTTTGCGAGCTCGACGCCCGAACCGTCGGATTTCACGCGGACCTTCACATTGTAGTCGATCACGCGCTTGACAGCGACGAGGACTTTCATCGGCGGCTTATCTGAAAGGGGGCGGCCGGGGCCGCGCCTTGCTGGCGCGCCCGGCGGCGTCCGTTGATCCAATCCGGTATGACGGGAGGGCCGCTCCGGCGCGGGCGCCCGGAAATGCCCCCCGTTTTTCGCACTGCACCATATTGGATGTTACAAAAGGGAGTCAACGCGCGACGCGCCGGCCGCGCCGCAGGGTCGCGTCGCGCGGGGCCCGCATCTTGCGCCGGCGTCGATAGTGGCAGGCTTCGCGGAACCTCGCTTCCTTGACCCGGCAGCGGCCGGGTCTATCCTGCCCCGGTCACCCCGGGAGAATGGCGATCATGGACAATTTCGAGGCGATCGGCGCTGCGCCGCCACGCAACGCGGCGCTGGCACTCAGACATGACTGGTCGACAGCGGAGGTGGCGGCGATATTCGCGCTGCCCTTCGCCGATCTGATGTTCCGGGCGCAGACCGTGCACCGCCATCACTTCGACGCCAACCGGGTGCAGATGTCGACGCTGCTGAGCATCAAGACCGGCGGCTGCCCTGAAGACTGCGCCTACTGTCCGCAGAGCGCGCGCTACGACACCGGCGTTGCTGCGGAAAGGCTGATGCCGCTCGACGCGGTGCTGGCCGAAGCCCGGCGCGCCCGCGACGCCGGCGCGACGCGCTATTGCATGGGCGCCGCCTGGCGCAGCCCGAAAGACCGCGACCTGGACGCGGTCGCCGCCATGGTTGCCGGCGTCAAGGCGCTGGGTATGGAGACCTGCGTGACCCTCGGCATGCTGAGCGCGGCCCAGGCGGCGCGACTCGCCGACGCCGGCCTCGACTTCTACAACCACAATCTCGACACGTCGGAGGCGTTCTACGGCCAAATCATCACGACGCGGATCTACCGGGACCGGCTCGAGACCCTGGCCCATGTCCGCGACGCCGGCATCCGGGTCTGCTGCGGCGGTATCGTCGGCATGGGCGAATCCAGGCGCGACCGCGCGGACCTGATCGCAACGTTGGCGAGCCTGCCGAGCCATCCGGAGAGCGTACCGATCAACATGCTGGTGCAGGTCGAGGGCACGCCCCTCAACGGCGTCGACGCGCTCGATCCGTTCGAGTTCGTGCGCACAGCGGCGACGGCGCGGATCGCCATGCCGCGTTCCGTGGTCCGTCTCTCCGCCGGGCGCGAGCAAATGTCGGACGAAATGCAGGCGTTGGCCTTTCTCGCCGGCGCCAACTCGGTCTTCGTCGGGCCCGAGTTGCTGACGACGCCCAACCCGGCCCGGGACCGCGACACCGCCCTGTTCACCCGCCTCGGCGTCAAACCGATGCCGGCCTGATCCGCGGCGGCCGGGCGCGCCTGTCGAAGGACGGAAATTGCCGGTTTGGCCGTGGGGCCGCGACCGGTCGAGTGACGCGCGTCCGTGTCAGGCGCCGCCGTCCCGAATGTCATTCGGGCCGGCCGCCGGCCATTTGGTCAGCCAACGAATCCACGTGTCTATTGATCGTACGGTCTGGCAAACCCCCTCTGCTGCGGTACGGGTCGACGTATAATTGTTCGCGTGGGCAAGTCGGTTGCGCAGGTCCTCAATTTTTTTCATCTCGTTCCTGAATTTCGTCTTGCTCCCTTTAAAGCGCGGGCTGTTGCAAATAATATCGCGTTTGTCACAGAACTGGGTGAACAGCAGATGATCGATCAGTGTATCTTCGGCGACTGATTTGTTTATCTCTTTAAGGATATTCTCTCTTCGATTGTCTTTAAGTCGCTCTTGCCATTTGTCCGACCCATTCAATTCACGCCGAATGGCTTCCGCCATCGCCATCTCCGCATGAGTGATCGCCGCGAACAAGGCTACGCGGACCGGCAGTTTCTGGAGGTCGGACAGAGTTACCAGCCCGCTTATCTCCGGGCCCGATACCACGAGCTGACACGGATACCTATCCGCATTTCTCACGAACGCGAGAATGTCTGCATCCGCGCCGATCAGGATATCTTCCGAAAGGCGGTCCATCCGGTCCTTCACGATACCTTGCGCGCTCCTGTCAGACCTGAAGGGCGTCAGGTCGAGCACACCGGCGATTGTCTCCCGCCCGTCTTCGGCGCCATCGACAACCGGAAGGTGATCGAATGGCGCTTCCCGTTTCGCGTTTTCTCCCACCACACACGCCAAATTGTCTTCAACGCGGCACGTTTTGAAAGCGCTTCTGGATGTAGCGATGAGTCGGATCGGAAGCGCGTTCTGAACCGTCTCCATCGCTTCTGGCGAGACGCCGGCGCTGCTCACCCAAGCGTCCGATCCGGCACTCTCCAATTTCCCCTTCACGTTAGACCGTCCTTCCCGAAAATTCCGGCTTCGCCGAACGCGGCAGATACAAACCGCCGCCGATACCGATTCGCCGCTGCAATGCGGTTTGCTGCAGCTATCTGGAGGTCTGGCGCTGGCCCTCACCCGTCCATGCGGCGCAGTCCGGCACGCAGATAGGCCACGCCGGTCACAACGGCAAGCAGCGCCGCCAGCCAGAGCAGCGCTTCGCCCGCCAGCAGGAACAGGCTGTCGGTAACCGCGCCGGAGACCAGCAGCACGGCGATCGCGGCGAACTGCGCCGCCGTCTTCCATTTAGCGAGCGGCGTCACCGGCAGGACAGCCGTACCGGCCAGAAATTCCCGCAGGCCGGAAACCGCCAGCTCGCGCACCAGGATGATCAGCGCGGCGATGACCCCGGCATCCGACAGCCGGTCCGTCGCCACCAGCATGACCAGCGCTGCCGCGACGAGGATCTTGTCGGCGATCGGATCCAGAAATCGGCCGAAATCCGATACCAGGCCTTTGCGCCGGGCCAGCCAGCCGTCGAGCCAGTCGGTCGCGCCGGCCACCGCGAACAGCCCGAACGTGACCCAGTGGAGCGCCGGCGCCGGCAGCCAGAAGGCGGCCACGAAAAAGGGCACGAGGCCCACCCGGCCGAGGGTCAGCAGGTTCGGGGCCTGCAACAGGGTCGATCGGGATACGGGCAAGGGCGGTCTCCCCTGTAGGGTTGCGGGGCGGCTCGGCGCTCGCGGTCTGTCGGGTCAGGTTTCGGCGTGAAACCAGTCGAACACGGTCTTGGCGACGGTATGGCTGATCCCATCGACCAATTCCAGATCGCTCAGGCCCGCCCGCTCGATATTGCGCACCGAACCGAAATGATTGAGCAGCGCGCGCTTGCGCCGGGCGCCGATGCCGGGAATGTCGTCGAGGGCCGAACGGGTCTGGGCATTGGCGCGCCGGGTGCGGTGGGCGCCGATGGCGTAGCGGTGCGCTTCGTCCCGCAGCCGTTGCAGAAAATAAAGCACGGGGTCGTTCTGCGGCAGGCCGAAGCTGCGGCCGTCGGCCATGTGGAACGTCTCCCGGCCGGCGTTGCGTTCCGGGCCCTTGGAGACGCCGACAACGGGGAGGTCGTCGATGCCCAGCTCTGCCAGCACCGCGAGTGCGCAGCCGAGCTGGCCGCGGCCGCCGTCGACCAGCACCAGGTCGGGCCAGACGCCGGCCTCCCGGGCCGGGTCCTCTTTGATGGCGCGGCTGAACCGGCGGGTCAGCACCTCGCGCATCATGCCGTAGTCGTCGCCCGGAGCGAGGCCGGCCGATTTGATGTTGAACTTGCGATAGGCGTTCTTGATCGGCCCTTCGGGACCGGCGGCGATCATGCCGCCGACGGCGTTGGTGCCGGAAACGTGGCTGTTGTCGTACACTTCGATGCGCTCGGGCGGGCCGTCCAGCCCGAAGGCGTCGGCCACCCCTTCCAGCAATTGCCGCTGCGAGGCGTTTTCCGACAGCCGGCGGGCCAGCGCCGCCTTGGCGTTGGCCCGCGCGTGATCGATCAGCTTTTTCTTGTCGCCGCGCTGCGGCACGGCAAGCCCGACCTTGCGGCCGGCGTTGGCCCCGAGCGCCTCGGCGAGTAGGTCGCGGCCGGCGACGGCGTCGCTGGTCAGGATCAGGCGGGGCGGCGGTTTGTTGTCGTAGAACTGGCCCAGGAAGGCCGCCAGGATGTCGGCTGTCGCGGCGGTCGTGTCGTGGCGCGGATAGTAGGCCCGGTTGCCGTAGTTGCGGCCGGCGCGGAAGAAAAAAACCTGAATGCAGCTATGCTCGCCCTCCCGCCAGGCCGCGATGACGTCGGCATCGTCGAGCGCCGGCAGATTGATGTCCTGCCGCGCCTGGATATGGGCGAGCGCCTGGATGCGGTCGCGCAGATAGGCGGCGGTTTCGAACTCCAGCGCCTCGGCGGCCGTTTCCATCCTGCCGGCCAGATCGCGCTGGATCGCGCTGTCGCGGCCGGACAGGAATCCCTCCGCCTGGGCGACAAGGGCGTCGTACTCGGCTTCGCCGATCCGCCCGACGCAGGGTGCGCTGCAGCGCTTGATCTGGAACAACAGGCAGGGCCGGGTCCGCGACGCGAACATGGAATCGCTGCAGGACCGCAGGAGAAAGGCCCGTTCCAGCGCGTTCAGCGTCCGGTTGACAGCGCCGGCCGAGGCGAAGGGCCCGTAGTAGGATCCCGGATCGGCCCGGCTGCCGCGATATTTGGTGATGCGCGGCCAGCGGCCCGGTTTCTCCGGCAACGCGCGCAGGTCTTTTTTGCCGATTCGGATGTACGGGAAGGATTTATCGTCCCGGAGGAGGATATTATACCTGGGACGCAGCCGCTTGATCAGGTTCGATTCGAGGAGCAGCGCCTCGACCTCGGTATGGGTCTCGACGATCTCCAGCAGGGTCGTTTCCGCGACCATGCGGCGCAGACGTTCCGGCAGCCTGGACGGCGCCGTATAGCTGGCGACGCGGCGGCGCAGATTGCGCGCCTTGCCGACATAGAGCGGCTCGCCCCGCCGGTCGATCATGCGATAAACGCCGGGCGCAGCGGAGAGCCGGGGCAACTGGCCTTTCAGATACGCGGCGCCGCTGGCAAGAGAAACGGGCAGCGCGCCGGCTCCGGGCTGCTCCGGCGCTTCGGCAGCTATCGCCGGTGCCCGTTCCTCCCGTGCCGCCTTCGGTCTGGTCTTCGACGCCATGGCGGTAATGTTGCGCCCAAATGCGGCAGGGTCAATCGACCGCGCGGGCGCCGAATCGGGCTAGCCAATTGAATTGCCAGCGGTTTTTCGGCCTGTGTCGCGCGTCGGCGCTTGTCCACGAAAACTGTGGATAAGTCTGTGGGACAACCGCCGGCGGCGGTCAGATTCCGCGGAAACCTGCGGCGAGGCCGGGGTTGCCGCTTTTTTGAGCAATATTCTCTAACGCCTTATAAATTAGTAATTTTTGTGCTATTTCGGCGTCACGGTTCAGTAACATGATCCAATGACCGGTTCCAAACCGATTCGTACGGCGCTCGCGGGCAGCGTGTGAACAAACGCCGTAACCCATGGCGCCGCATCAATTTTTCGGCTCGATTTTCCGCGGTCTTTCGATCTCGACGCCGACCGCGCCGGTATCGGCGAAGACGTCCAGTTTCTCGACCCGGATGCGGGCAAGGCGAACCCGCGGATCGTCCAGGCACATCGCCGCCAGCGCTTCGGCCAGGGTTTCGACAAGGTTGTAATGCCGTTCGCCGACGATGCTGCGGGCCCGGTCGACGAAGGTCTCGTAGCTCACGGTATCGCCGAGCCGGTCTGTTGTACCGGCCGAATCGTCGGCGATGGCCAGATCGATGTTCAGGCGGACGCGCTGGGGCGCATCGCGTTCGTGACGATAGACGCCGATGTTGCAGCTCAGGACCAGGTCGCGGACGAAGATGTGGCGCTGCCCGCCCAGCGCGTCGGCCAGCCGGGGCGGGTCGGAACCGGCGGCCAGATGCGGGACCATGACTTCCGCGGTTCGCGTCATCGGTTTTTGCCCATTTTGTGAATTAAGTCATACATCGATCGCGCCACCCCGGATCATTCCCTGTCTTCGCCGGCCTCGCGCGGTTGCGCCCAGCCCAGATGTTGCCCGCCATCCAGCGCGATCATCTGGCCGGTCATCGACGGCATGGCGAGAATGAACCGCGTCGCTGCAGCGATTTCCTGCAGCGTGCCGGCGCGGCGCAGCGGCAGTTTCCCGATCTGGCGGTCGAAGTCGGCCTGGCTCTGGCGCTTGCTTGGCAGGGTCGGTCCGGGCCCGATCGCATTGACCCGGATTCGGGGCGCGAGCGCCATGGCCATGGTCCGGGTCAGGGTCCAGAGCGCCGCCTTGCTCACCGTGTAGCTGATAAAGTGCGGAGTCAGGTTGAGCACGCGCTGATCGAGCAGGTTGACGATGGCGCCATATTGGCCGGCCGGCAGCAGCCGGGCCATTTCCTGCATCAGCACCGCCGGCGCCCACAGGTTCGTTTCGAGATGCATGTTCCATCTCGCCCGGGTCATGTCGCCGATCTCGTCGCGCTCGAATTCGCTGGCGTTGTTGATCAGGCATCCGACCGGCCCGATCCGGCGGTGAACCGATGGCAGCAGCGCGGCCGCTTCGGCTTCGACCGCCAGGTCGGCCTGCACGGCTTCAGCGCCGCCTCCGTTCGCCCGGATCGTGTCGACGACGGCATGCGCATCGCTTTCCGATCGCCGGTAGTGAACGGCCACGGTCCACCCTTCGCCGGCCAGGCCGAGGGCAATCGCCCGGCCGATCCGGGTCGCGGCGCCGGTAACGAGTGCAGTCTGCAGGCGGATCTCGGTCATGGCGGCGTCGGCGGATTGACGGTCGCGGCCTCAGGCCGGCCGGTAAATCGTCGGCATGGCCGACAGGCCGGTAAACTGGGCAACGATATACGCAGCATAGCACAGCAGCATCGCAACGCCGATTGTCCGGCCCAGCCGCGGCTTCGCGAGGGCCAGCGCGACGAAAGCCAGGGTCACGCCGCCCATCGCCCACAGGTCGAAGGACAGAATCTCTTCCGGCACCGCCAGCGGCTTGATGGCGGAGACGATGCCGATAATCGCCAGAATGTTGAAGATGCAGCTACCGATCACGTTGCCGAGCGCCAGTTCCGTCTGCCGGTTGCGCGCCGCGGCGATGGCAGCGGCCAGTTCGGGCAGGGACGTGCCGATTGCCACCAGCGTGACGCCGATCGCGGTTTCGGAAAGGCCGGCGTTGGCCGCAATACCGACCGCGCCGTCTACCAGCAATTCCGATCCGGCGATGACGCCAACGAAGCCGGCGATCATCAACACGGCAATCAGCCAGGGCGCGCGGTCGCCATCGAACTCGGCAACCTCCCCCTCGATTTCGAGGCGTGCCCGCGTGTTCTTCCGGTCGAGGCGGTAGGACCAATAGAGATAAGCGACCAGCCCTCCGGCCATGACAACGCCGACAATCCGGTCGAATTCGCCCAGGCTTGCCAGCGCGCAGAAAACGATGGTGGCTGCGATCAAGACCCGGCCGTCCCACAGGATAATCGTCCGCCGCACGATGACTGGCCAGATCAACGCCGCGGCGCCCAGCACCAGAAGAAGGTTCGCGATATTGCTGCCGACGACATTGCCGATCGCGATGGCCGGTTTGTCTTCCAGAGCCGAAATCAGGCTCACGAAGAATTCGGGCGCGCTGGTTCCCGCCGCGACCACCGAAAGACCGATTATCAATGGCGATGCTCCCGACCGGTCGGCGAGCGAAACGGCGCCCCGGACCAGCCATTCGCCGCCGTAGTAGAGCAAGACAAGCCCGCCCGCCACTTCCGCAACAAGCAGCATCAGGCCGTCACCGGGAATTCCGGGCGGGTCAACAAGGCGCTGAGATCGGAAAGCGGTCCGGCCGGTGTCTGTACAGGAGTCTGCATGATGGCCTTTACGGGCGGGGCGCCTTCCGGCGGGTCGGTTCTACAGCGTTCAGCAACGCCCGTAGCGAACCTGTTTCCGGGGACACGGCACTCGGCGGAACCTGCTATGGGGGTTATATGGCCCGCGCCGGCCGGATTTGAACGGGCAATCGCGCGAATAGGGCGGATGCGCGGCTGGAATGCCGCGATCCGGCTGCCGCACCCCGCCGCCAGGCCCCGCCGCCGGCACGACCGCAAAGTCTCCGCTTGCGCGCCGGCGGCGGAATCCTGATATACTCGCCTCGGAAGACTGGCGCGGACGGGCGCCTCGCCAACCCGGTCAGATCCGGAAGGAAGCAGCCGTAACGAGTTTTGCCCGGGTCGCTGTCCAGTCTTCCACCGGTTCCCATCGCGTGCGCTTTCCCATCGCGTGCGCTTGACGAAAATTTGGCCAGCGCGGCGCGGCAGCGTGGCAACGCCCCCGGGACATTAATGGCCGACAGCCCCGATACCGCTGAATCCAGTCCGCAGGCCAATGCGGAATACCGGGTGCTGGCGCGCAAATACCGGCCGGCCACCTTCGACGAACTGATCGGCCAGGACGTTCTCGTCCGCACCCTGACCAACGCCATCCGGCTGGGCCGGGTTCACCACGCCTTCATCCTCACCGGCGTGCGCGGCATCGGCAAGACGACGACCGCCCGGCTCATCGCCCGCGCCCTGAACTGCACCGGGCCGGACGGCAACGGCGGACCGACGATCGATCCCTGCGGCGTCTGCCCGCGCTGTACGGCGATCGCCGAGGACCGCGATATCGACGTGCTGGAGATCGACGCCGCCTCCAACACCGGGGTCGACGATGTCCGCGAAATTATCGACAGCGCGCGCTACAGGCCGAATGCCGCGCGCTACAAGATTTTCATCGTCGATGAAGTCCATATGCTCTCCCGACAGGCGTTCAACGCCCTGCTGAAAACGCTGGAAGAGCCGCCGGAACATGTGAAATTCGTCTTCGCGACCACGGAAATCCGCAAGGTCCCGGTGACGATCCTGTCACGCTGTCAGCGCTTCGACCTGCGGCGGCTCGACGAGGCCGAACTGGCGGCGCATCTCACGGATATTGCCGGGCGGGAACAGGCTGCAATCTCCGAAGAGGCCATCGCGGTGCTGGCACGGGCAGCGGACGGTTCGGTGCGCGACGGCCTGTCCCTGCTCGACCGGGTGATCGCGCAATCGGACCCTGCGGCCGGTCCGGTCGCGGCGGAACGGGTGCGCGCCCTTCTGGGCATGGCCGACCGCTCCCGGTCGTTGGATCTGTTCGAACAAATCATGGCGGGCGATGCGCCGGGCGCCATCGACCGTGCCGCCGGGATGTATCGCGACGGCGCGGCGCCGCTGCTCATGGTCCAGGACCTGATGGACATCGCCCATTGGTTGACCCGGCTGAAGCTGACGCCCGATGCCCGGGCATCCGGCGCCGGCGCGTCGGCGACCGATGCAAAACGCGCCGCCGGCATGGCAGGGCGGCTGGAGATGGGCACGCTGAGCCGGACCTGGCAGATGCTGCTGAAAGGGGCCGGAGAGGTCCATCTCGCGTCGCAACCGATGATGGCGCTGGACATGCTGATCGTCCGGCTGTGCTATGTTGCCGAACTGCCGACGCCGGGCGATCTGGTCGAGCGGCTGGACCGGCAGCCCGATGCCCGGCCATCGCAGGCGGCGGCTGCGGCGCCGGTGCGCGATGCTCCCGCGCCGGCGCCCCGAACTTCCGCTTCGCAGCCGCCGTCGCCGTCGCAGCCGCCGCCGAACGAGGCCCCGATGGCCCGTGCGGTGGGCGATGGGCCGCCCCCGCAGGGCATGGCGGAACCCCGGTCGGCCATGGGGCCGGTCATGGGGCCGGTCATGGAGACAGCGGTCCCGGCAGCCGCCGCGGCGCCAGCGGCGGGCGAACCCGCACCAGAGCCGGCTGCGGCGCCGACCGACTTCCGGGCGCTGGTCGAACTGTTCAGGGACCGCAAGGAAATGGTCCTGTACGGGCAATTGTATAACCATGTTCATCCGGTATCCTGCGCTGCCGGGCGGCTGGAAATCCGGCCGGCGACGGAGGCGCACCGGGAGCTGCCCGGCAGGGTCGCGGCCCTGTTGAGCGAATGGACCGGCCGGCGCTGGATCGTCGCGGTTTCGAGCGATGAAGGTGGGCCGACCCTGGAGCAACAGGATCGGGCGGACCGGCAAAGGCGGATGGACAAGGCGGCGCAGGATCCGCTGGTGCGCGCTGTCCTGGACCGGTTCGAAGGCAGTGAGCTGAAGGGAATTTCAGAGCCGGCGGCCCCGAACGGCGCCGGATCCGGCGTCCAGTCCGGTTCCGGGGGAGACATCGCATGAAAAACTTCGGCGACCTGATGAAGCAGGCCGGACAGATGCAGGCCCGGCTGGAAACCATGCAGCAGGAACTGGCCGAAACGCAGCATGAAGGCCGGTCCGGCGCCGGCCTCGTGACGGTCACGATAAACGGCCGGAACGAAGTCACGTCCGTCAGGATCGATCCCGCGACGCTGGTGCCCTCGGAAGTGGAAGTGCTGGAAGACCTGATCGCCGCCGCCTTTGCCGACGCCAGAACCAAGGTCGAGGCGCACCAGCAGGAAGAAATGTCGAAGCTGACCGGCGGTCTGAACCTGACCGGCGGTTTTAAGCTACCGTTCTGACGGATTTTTCATGGCCGGCGCGGAGATCGAACGCCTGATCCAGCTTCTGGCGAAACTGCCGGGCCTCGGCCCGCGCAGCGCCCGCCGGGCCGCCCTCTATATGGTCAAGCACAAGGACCGGATGATGGCGCCGCTGGCCCGCGCGATGACCGAAGCGGTCGCCAAGGTCGTTGCCTGCAGCACCTGCGGCAATGTCGATACCGCCGACCCCTGCGGCATCTGCACCGACCCGCGCCGCGACCCGGCGCTCCTGTGCGTCGTCGAAGAGGTCGGCGATCTGTGGGCGATGGAGCGCGCCGGCGCCTTCCGGGGCCGCTATCATGTGCTCGGCGGCACCCTCTCGGCGCTCGACGGCGTCGGCCCGGACGAACTGCGCATCCCGGCGCTGGTCCGCCGCGCTGCCGATCCGGCAATCGGCGAGGTCATCCTGGCGACCAACGCCACGGTGGAGGGGCAGACGACCGGCCACTATATCGCCGACCGGCTGACCGATGCCGGGGTGGCTGTGACGGCGCTGGCCCACGGCGTCCCGGTCGGCGGCGAGCTCGACTATCTGGACGACGGCACGCTGACCGCCGCCATGAAGGCCCGTCGGGCCCTTTAACTTTTTCGGGGTAGCGCCTATCCGCCGAAGGGCTGCCAGCCTTTGCCCCGCCAGCCGAAATCGAAGCTGTCCGGGTGCAGGATTTCGGCCAGGATCTCCAGCGATTCGGCGAGGCGCGGGCCCGGCCGGTTGAAATACTGGTTGCCGTCGGTGACGAACACACGTCCGTTCCTTACGGCGCTTAGCCCGGTCCAGCCCGGCTGCGCCGTCAATGCCGGCATTTCCGCCATGCTGCGCGCCATGTCGAATCCGCAGGGCAGGACGAGGATGACGTCCGGATCGGCCGCCTCCAAGGCCTCCCACTCGATCCAGGGGGCATGGCCGCCGGCGTCACCGAACAGGTTCCGGCCGCCGGCCATCTCCACCAGAGTCGGCACCCAGTTGCCGGCGGCCATGAGCGGATCGATCCACTCGACCGTTGTGACCGACGGCCGGTCCGGCAGGGCGGCTGCCGAGGCCGCAATGGCGTTCATCCGCGATTGCAGGCCCGCGACAACGGACTCCGCCGTGTCGCCTGCGCCGAGCGCCGCGCCGACGCTGCGGATGTCGGTCCACAGATCGTCCAGTCCGGCCGGCTTGCAGGAGACGATCCTGGTTTCGATACCGGTCCAGTCGCAGACCGCCGCCTCGACATCGGCCAGGCTGGCGCCGCAGACTTCGCACTGGTCCTGGGTGACGATCACGTCGGGCCGGAGGTCGCGCAGCAGATCGGCGTCGATCCGGTAGATCGCCAGGCCGTCCCGCACCAGATCCTTGACCCGGCGGTCGATTTCCGCGCTGGCCCCGCCGATGTCGAATTGCGGGGCGGTCAGCACGGGCAGCTTCTCCACGCCGGGCGGATAGTCGCATTCGTGGGACCGGCCGACCAGATCGTCGCCGCACCCCAGGGCGGAAACGATTTCGGTGGCGCTACAGATCAGGGAAACGACGCGCACGGCAAGGCAGCCCTCCGGCGGAGCGGACAAGGCCGAGACTGGCGGGAGGAGCCGGTTATGGCAAGCCCGTTGTCCCGGATGAAATCCGGGGCGTATCGAGGAGCCGCCGGCCGAGCGCTCAGCGCGGCGCCATGACCATGGTGATCTGGCGGCCTTCGAGCTTCGGGAACTGTTCGACCTTGGCCTGTTCGTCCAGCGCGTCGCGGACCTTTTCCAGCAGCTGCAGGCCGAGCTGCTGGTGCGCCAGCTCCCGGCCGCGGAAGCGCAGGGTGACTTTGACCTTGTCGCCTTCATCGAGGAATTTGACGATCGCGCGCATCTTCACGTCGTAGTCGTGCGTGTCGATGTTCGGCCGCATCTTGATTTCCTTGACCTCGATGGTCTTCTGTTTCTTGCGGGCCTCGTTCTTCTTTTTCTGCTTCTCGTATTTGAGCTTGCCGTAGTCGATGATCTTGCAGACCGGCGGCTCGGCGTTGGGCGAAACCTCGACCAGATCGAGGCCGGCGTCCGCGGCGCGGTGGCGGGCCTCATCCGTCGGCACAACACCGACCTGAGTTCCCTCCTCGTCGATCAGGCGAACCGTGGGGACACGGATCATGTCGTTGATGCGCGGGCCTTCGTGGACCGGCGCAATGGGACCGATTGGGCGTCGTATGAGCTGTCTTCCTTTCGTCTTCGCTTATGCGGGACCGATCACGGACCCGGCACACACCAATACCAGCGCCCCGCACGATCCGGAGCACTGTCGATACTGAAAACCCTGGCTATTTTTGGATCGGCGACGCAGCGTCTCGCGTCAGTGTATCGACAGCGGCTTCCAAGGCAAGCACTTCCTGCGTTTTTCCGCCCAATCGGCGCAGGGAAACCGTGTTTTCCCCGGCCTCGGCGCGGCCGACAACGGCAATCACCGGAATTTTCGCTTTGGAATGCTCGCGGACCTTGTAGGCGATTTTCTCGTTGCGCAGATCGGTTTCGACCCGCAGCCCTGCCGCCGCAAACCGTTCGGCGACCCGTTCGGCGTGGGCGTCGGCGTCGCTCACGACCGTGGCGACCACGATCTGGACCGGCGTCAGCCACAATGGCAGGCGGCCTGCGTTTTCCTCGATCAGGATGCCGATGAAGCGCTCGAAGGATCCGAGGATGGCCCGGTGCAGCATGACCGGCCGGTGTTTCTCGCCGTCCTCGCCGACATAGGAGGCGTCGAGCCGTTCCGGCAGCACGAAATCCACCTGCAGCGTGCCGCACTGCCAGTCGCGCCCGAGCGCGTCGCGCAGCACGAACTCCAGCTTGGGGCCGTAGAAGGCGCCTTCGCCCGGATTCATCTCGAAGGGGATGCCGGCGGCCTCGACCGCATGCCTGAGCGCCGCTTCGGCCCGGTCCCATGTTGCGTCGTCGCCGGCGCGCACCGGCGGCCGGTCGGCGAAATTTATCAGAACGTCGTCGAAGCCGAAGTCGCGATAGACCGACGCCAGCAGATCGCAGAACGCCTTGGCTTCCGCGTTGATCTGCTCCGGCGTGCAGAAAATATGAGCGTCGTCCTGGGTGAACGCCCGGACCCGCATCAGCCCGTGCAGCGCGCCCGAAGGCTCGTTGCGGTGGCAGGCGCCGAACTCCGCCATGCGCAGCGGCAGGTCGCGATAGCTGACGATGCCCAGATGCTTGAAAATCTGGACATGGGCCGGGCAGTTCATCGGCTTGAGCGCCAGGATCCGTTCGCGCTCGTCGTCCGCGGTGAACATATGCTCGCGAAATTTCTCCCAGTGGCCCGAGCGCTCCCACAGCACCCGGTCGATCATCTGGGGCGTCCTGACCTCGACATAGCCGGCCCGCTCCAAGCGCGCGCGCATATACTCTTCGCACAGACGGTAGAGCGTCCAGCCGTGGGGATGCCAGAACACGCTGCCGACGGCCTCTTCCTGAATGTGGAACAGGGCCATCTCCCGCCCGAGGCGGCGATGGTCGCGCCGTTCCGCCTCTTCCAGCCGGCGCAGATGGGCCTTCAGCTCCTTCTCGTTGCGCCAGGCCGTACCGTAGATGCGCTGGAGTTGCGGATTGCCGGCGTCGCCGCGCCAATAGGCGCCGGCGAGCTTCGTCAGCCTGAAGGCCTTGGGGAGCTTGCCGGTGGAGGGCAGATGCGGGCCGCGGCACAGGTCGATCCAGCCGCCCTGGCGATACATCGTCAGGTCTTCGTCCGGCGGCAGTTCGCCGACCCATTCGGCCTTGAAGCTTTCGCCGGCCTGCTCGAAATGGGCCGTGGCCGCGTCGCGCGCCCAGACTTCGCGGACAATCTTTTCGTCCCGGTCGACGATCTCGCACATCTTCGCTTCGATCGCCGCGAAATCGTCCGGCGTGAAGTGTTCGATCCGATGGAAATCGTAATAGAAACCGTCTTCGGTCGCCGGGCCGAACGTGATCTGCGTGCCCGGATAGAGCTCCTGCACCGCTTCGGCCAGCACATGGGCGGCGTCGTGCCGGATCAGCTCCAGCGCATCCTTGTCCTTGATCGTGACGATCTCGACCGCCGCGCCCGCCTCGATCGGGCGGGACAGATCGCGCAAGGCGCCGTCGACCCGGATCGCCAAAGCCGCTTTCGCAAGGCCCGGCCCGATCGAGGCCGCCACCGCCGCGCCCGTCACCGCCGCCGGATACTGCCGGACGCTGCCGTCGGGCAGGGAGATATCGATCGTCCGGTCCGCCGGATTGCCGTCCGCCGTTGCCGGTTGGGCTGCCGGTTCGATCGGGAGTTGTGTTTGGTGGTCCGCCATCGTCTCGTTCGCTGTTCCCGGCCGGGGAGTGCCGCCGTTTCAGTCGCCTCCCCGGCCACAAGGCATCAAAAAACCCTCCGGGCTTCGGCCGGGAGGGTCGCTTGTCCGGTCAATCTCCATCCCGGACGTCACGGCCCTCCGCTGCGGGTCGCGGTCATCGTCGCGGTCATCGTCGCGGTCGTGGTCGTCCGGAGCTTCATGGACGGGAATATCGAAGCGCCGCCCCGCCCTGTCAAGGCCGCGCTCGTCGGCGACGCCCCGGGCAGTTTACAGCCACTGCCGCCTGCGTACAATGAAGGGAGCAGCATGCTTGGAAAACCGCTTCCCTCGCCAGCCTCCGATCCGCTTGTCCTTTCCGGGAAAGGACCGTTCGCCAAGGGCGGCAAGCGGCATTGCTACGTCCATCCGGCCAATTCCTCTCTGTGCGTCAAGGTCGCCGCCCGTGCCGATGGTCGGGACTGCCACGCCCAACAGAGGCTGGATCTTGAGGACTACGCGCTGTTGAAAAAGCGCGGTCGCGAGTCGGTGTTCGAGCGCATCCCGGAGATCGCAGGAGTTGTCGACACGGACCTGGGTCCGGGTATCGTCATGCAGATATACCGCGACGCCAATGGCCGGATCTCCCGTAAACTCGCCGAGGTCGTCCGGGAGCGAGGCCTCACACCCTCTCTGATCCAGGCGATCGACGAATTGAAGGAGTGGCAGCGGAAACAACGTCTGCTGACCCGGGACACGGGTCCGCACAATGTCCTGGCCGTGTGTTTGGGCAACGACGATTGGAAGCTGGTGATCATCGAAGGCTGGCTACACCGCAGGAACCGTTGGCTTGCTCTGATCCATCCCTTGTTCGAGGGTTACCTGATCGGCCGCCAACTGCGCAAATTCGATCGGCGCGTGGCGCACTGTGCAAGGACGCGCCGCGACGGATCCTGAGCGGGGGGCCGTAAACGCCGTCGCAGCACGTCACGGTTGAGTGCGCACAGGATATTGCGAGAGGCCGGCCCCGGCCGGCGTGCCGCATCGTGGGCTTTTTCCAGGCGGAAACCGGAAGGTCAGGCCGCCGCCGGGCTCCCTCGGCCCGAGACTGCGGTTCCGGGTCAGTCGCTCTGGCTCACCGCCGCCCCGGCCGCGCTCCTGCCGCGCTCCCGCATGAGTTCGGCATAGAGCGCCAGCGTGCGGTCGGTCATGGCCTGCTTCGAGAAATTGCGCCGGATGTTTGTGACCGCGGTGCGCGCCATGCGCTGCCGGTCGGGCGCCGACATCGACAGCGCGGTATCGAGCGCCAGCGCCAGCGCCCCGGCGTCGCCGGGCGGCGTCAGCCAGCCGGTTTTGCCCGGAAGGACGGTCTCCCGCGCGCCGCCATGGTCGGTCGCGATCACCGGCCGGCCCATCGCCTGGGCTTCCGCGGCGGTCCGGCCGAAGGCCTCCGGCTGGGTCGACGCGCTGACCACGACGTCGGCCAGCATGTAGGCGGCCGGCATGTCGTTGCAGTGGCCGACGAACCGGACAGCGCCCTCGAGACCGCGCCGCTGGACCCGCTTCAGCAATTCGTCGCGATAGCCCTGCCGGCCCGCTTCGGCGCCGATCAGCAGGGCCATCACGCCCTCGCGCTGCAGCAGCGCCAGGGCATCGATCAACACGGCATGCCCCTTCAGCCGGGTGAAGCGCGCCGGCAGCATCGCAACCTGCGCACCGTCGGGCAGCCGCCATTCCTGCGCCAGCTGGATCACCCGCGCTTCGGAGACGGCACGGATGTCGAACAGGTCGAGATCGACGCCGCGATGGATTACGGCGATGCGCTCCGGCGGGATCCGGTAATGCTGCGAGACATGGTCGGCGACGTAACCGGATATGGCGATAACCCGGTCGCCGCGGGTCATGATCCGGTTCCAGGCCTTCTTCAGCGGTCCGCGGAAATTGTACACGCCGTGAAAGGTCGTCACGAAGGGAATGCCGGTCCGCCGGGCCGCCGCCCGGGCGCTCCACGCCGGCGCCCGCGACCGGGCGTGAACGATATCGACCCTCTCCTCGCGGATCAGCGCCGCCAGCCGCCCGGCGTTGCGCAGGATATGGCCCGGTGTCTTCCGGCCCACCCGCATCGGCACGTGCTCGGCGCCGGCGCGGTTCAGCTCCTTCTCCATGCGTCCGCCGGCCGAAGCGACGATCGCCCGCCCGCCGGCTGCGACGACAGCGGCGGCGACATCGACCGTGCCGCGCTCGACCCCGCCGGTCTTCAGCGCCGGCAGCACCTGCAGCACGGTGAGGCCGAAGCCGTCCCGCCGGTCGGTGTTGAAGGTGACCGGGTTGTCCATGTCCGTCCGTCATGCTTTCGTGAAACCCAGTCCCGTTCCGGCGCCCGGCGTTGCCGGACATCCGCTATCGAAGAGCTTTTCCTTGACCGGACCCAGACCTTTATTCTTATCGCGCGCGAGCGATGGCGCGGCAATCGCCTATCGCCGGACAGAGGGCCGCGGCGCGGCGGCCTCTCCCACGGTCGTTTTCCTGCCCGGGTTCCGCTCCGACATGGAGGGCGGCAAGGCGCTGGCGCTCGAAGCCTGGTGCGGGGACGAGGGCCGCGGCTTTCTCCGCTTCGACTATACCGGCCACGGCCTGTCTTCCGGGAATTTCGAAGACGGCACGATCGGCCAGTGGGCCGCCGACGCCGTGTTCGCCATCGGGGCCCTGACATCGGGCCCGGCGGTGCTGGTCGGCTCCAGCATGGGCGGCTGGATCATGATGCTGGCGGCCCGGGCCCTGCCGCACCGGGTCGCCGGCCTCGTCGGCATCGCGCCGGCGCCCGACTTCACCGAGGATCTGATGATGGCGAACGCGTCCGCCGCCATGCGCGAGGCCCTGGAGCGCGACGGCGTCCACTACGAACCGTCGGCGTACAATGACGAGCCGACGCCGATCACCCGCAAGCTGATCGAAGACGGCAGGTCCCGGCTCGTTCTGCGCGCGCCCTTTCCCTTCGCCGGCCCGGTGCGGATTATCCACGGCATGGCAGATCCCGATGTGCCGTGGCGCCACGCCCTGAACGTCGCGGCAGCCTTCGCCGCCGCCGATGTCGAAATCACGCTCGTCAAGTCGGGCGATCACCGCCTCTCCGAGCCGCCCGATCTGGCGCGGCTGGTCCGCACGACCGGGGAGGTGTGCCGCCTGGCCGCGGCGCCGGAGGGTTGAAGGCGGCTGGCGGTTTCGTTTCGGACCGTCCCGAAGAGAGTGATTTTGCCGCCCCGGCCAGCCCGGATTTCCTGCCCTGCCGGTTCGACAGCGCCGCGCAGACTATGACCGTGGTGAGAAATCCGGGCTATAGCCGGCCCTCCTCCTTTGCGATCGCGCGCAGGCCTTCCCGATAGGTCGGGAATTGCAGCGCGACGCCGAGACCGTCCTTGATCCGGTCGTTGCGGATGCGCCGGCACGCCTCGTAGAAGCGCTGCAGCGCCGGCGGCAGGGCGCCCTTGTCGTAGGGCGTGAGAGGCGGCGGCGCGACTCCGGCCAGACCGGCGGCGAACTCGACCACGGCGCGTTGCGGCGCCGGCAGGTCGTCGGCGACATTATAGACCGGATAGACCGGATAGACCGGATAGACCGGCGCCGTGCCCGCGCCGGTCCCCGCACGTGTTCCCGCATGTGTTCCCGCACGGGACATCGACCGCAGGAGAACCGAGCAGATGTCGTCGACATGGCAGCGGCAGAAAACATGGCCCGGCTTGTCGATGCGGCGCGCGGTTCCGGCGTCCAGCGCATCG
Source organism: Alphaproteobacteria bacterium (assembly GCA_965249845.1). Classification (GTDB taxonomy): domain Bacteria; phylum Pseudomonadota; class Alphaproteobacteria; order Bin65; family Bin65; genus Bin65. The sequence continues at coordinate 944,054 of CBDFNA010000003.1, read as the reverse complement.
AAGCTGCTGCGCCCCGGCCCGTAGATGCCGGACAGGCGGAACAGGGTGACGGGCAGTCCCCGGCGGCGATCGTCCGGGCCGCGCGCGTCGAGCCAGAGCCGCTCGGCCTGTACCCGGCGCGCCGCCGCCGGCGCCCCATATGACTCGCGGGACGACTCGCGGGACGACTCGCGGGACGATTCGGCGGCGTGCAGCGGCGCATCCTCGTCGATCCAGGCGCCGCCATGGTCGCCATAGACGCCGGTCGACGAGAGATAGCCGACCCAGCGCAGCGCCGGGAGCGCCGCCAGCCGGTCGGCGCCCAGCCAGCGCAATGTCGGATCGCCCCCGGCGTCGTCTCCCCCGGCGTCGCGTCGTCTCCCCCGGTGTCGTCTCTCCCGGCGTCGGGCGGGACCGACACCAGCAGATGCGTGGCGCCGGCCAGCAACGGCTCAATGGCCGCGCTATCGCCGAAGCGGATGTCGCCCGGTTGCCGGGGCGCGCCGTCGGGCCGGTGCGTCGCGCCGAGAACCGCCATGCCCGGCCCGGCCGCCGTCCGGCCGCGGTCCGCCGCCGTCCTCTGCATCCGTCCGGCAAGCCGCCGCGCGACATAGCCGCGGCCGATCAGCAGCAGGCGAATTTCGGGTCCGGCGGACAAGCCGGCGTCGGGCGCAATCCTGGCTTCGTTCATTTCAGAAATTTCTGGAACCTCTTTCGGTATGGGCGTCATGGTGTCCCGGATCGGACGACGGAACGGCGGCGGCGCTGCCGACGATACGCAAAGCCCCCGCGAAGATCGACCGTTACGGCGGACGGCGCCGAAATTTCGGCCGGATTTTTCATCTTTCCCGTTGCGCGGCGCCGAGGCTTGTATTAAAGTTTTTTCAAATTTCGGCAGATTTTCAATAAATACCTGCTGAAGTTAAATAAAAGTGCGGGGATGGGTAGTAATGAGTATTTTTTACTTGACGATCGCCCGCAACCGTACCGAACCGCCGCCGCCGGCCTGAATTGGCCGCAACTAGTCCGCCGCCAAGACTGTCGCTCGAACCGTTTCACTATTTTCCGCCATTGCTGGATGTCAGATTTCGTCGGTTATGCCGGTGACGTGTCGCCGGAAGCAGCCTGGACTGCTTTGAAGTCGGACGACGATGCCCGGCTGATCGATGTGCGCACGACCGCCGAATGGGCCTATGTCGGCCTGCCCGATCTGGGCGCGCTGGGCAAGGCGCCGGTCACTGTGGAGTGGAAGCGGTTTCCATCGATGGCGGTGAACCCCGGCTTTGCCGGGGCGGTGGCGGCGGCAGGGGTGGAAAAAGGCGCGGCGCTGTATTTCCTGTGCCGGTCGGGCGTGCGGTCGCGCGATGCGGCGCGGGCGATGTCTGCGCTGGGCTATGGACCCTGCTTCAATGTCGCCACCGGTTTCGAGGGCGACCGGGACGCAGCGGGCCATCGCGGAACCGTCGGCGGCTGGAAGACCGGGGGACTGCCCTGGCGGCAGGCCTGACGAAAGGGCTCGGGACGCGGCTTGCGGGGGCCGCACCGAAACGAAACGGGGCAGACCCGGCGTCGGCTGCGGCCGGCGCGCGGGGATGGAATGAGGACGTGAGGGATGGAACATGAAGCGGGCGGCGTTCAGCCCGTAAGAACCCCGGGCAAGGCGCCTTCGATCGATCCGTCGATATCGAAGGCCTGGGCGCGCGCCCGCGCCGGCCTGCGCAGCGAATTCGGCGAAGAGGCCTTTCGAAGCTGGATCAACCCGCTGACCCTGGAGGCCGTCCGCGGCAACACCGCGATCCTGTCGATCAAATCGCGCTTCCTGCGCGACTGGGTCTCGTCCAACTACCATCCGCAGATTCTCGGCCACTTCAACGCCGAGCTTCCGGCCATCGAAGCGGTCGACCTGGTGGCCAGGATTGCGGCGTCCGGAGCCGGCGCGCCGCCGGGCCCCGATGCCCCCGACACCCGGGGCGACACCCGCGCCGAGGCCGCCGCGCTGGAGAAAGAAGCCGACAGCACGCCCAGCCTGCCGCTGGAGCCGCGCTACACCTTCGACAGTTTCGTCGTCGGCAAGCCGAACGAACTGGCCTGCGCCGCCGCCCAGCGGGTCGCCGATTCGGATGACATCCCCTTCAACCCGCTGTTCATCCACGGCGGCGTCGGCCTCGGCAAGACCCATCTGATGCACGCCATGGCCTGGCGCATCCGGGAACGCACGCCCTGGCGCCGGGTCGCCTATATCTCGGCCGAGAAATTCATGTACCGGTTCGTCCGGGCGCTGCGCTTCAAGGATACGCTGGCCTTCAAGGATCAGTTCCGCTCCGTCGACGTGCTGATGATCGACGACGTCCAGTTCATGGCCGACAAGGGCGCGACCCAGGAGGAGTTCTTCCACACCTTCAACGCGCTGATGGACGAGCGCCGCCAGGTCGTCGTGTCGGCCGACAAGTCGCCGAGCGAACTGTCCGGCATCGAGGAGCGGCTGATCTCCCGCTTCAACTGGGGCCTGGTCGCCGACGTCCATCCGACGACCTACGAACTGCGGCTCGGCATCCTGCAGGCCAAGGCCGCGAAGATGGATTGCGCCTTCCCGGACAAGGTCCTCGAATTCATCGCCCACAAGATCCAGTCGAATGTGCGCGAACTGGAGGGCGCGCTGAACCGGATGGCGGCGCACGCCAGCCTGGTCGGCCGCAACCTGACCATCGAGGTGGCCGCCGAGGTGCTCAAGGATGTGCTGCGCGCCAACGAACGCCACGTCACGATCGACGAAATCCAGCGCAACGTGTGCGCCCATTTCAACATCAAGATGACCGACATGTCCTCGGCCCGCCGGGCCCGGGCGGTGGCGCGGCCGCGCCAGGTCGCGATGTATCTGGCCAAGATGCTGACCAGCCGCTCGCTGCCGGAGATCGGCCGCAAATTCGGCAACCGCGACCATACGACGGTCATGCACGCGGTGAAGAAGATCGAGGAGCTGCGCGCCATCGATCCCGCGATCAACGAGGATGTCGAGATCCTGATCCGGGCGCTGCGGGGGTAGGGCGCGCGGGCCGGTCGGCCGGAAAGCGCCGCTAGCGGGCGCATCCGTTTCGATTGGAACCGTGGCGGTTTCTCCGGCGCCCTTCGATACGCCCCGGATTTCATCCGGGACTACTCAGGGTGAGGGCGAGGGTGGTGCGCGGGGGAAACCCAATTCCAAACTCCCCTCATCCCGAGTAGGCGCACCAGCGCCGTATCGAGGGGCGCCCTTCGATACGCGCCCTTCGATACGCGGCTTCGCCGCTACTCAGGGGCCGCTACTCAGGGTGAGGGGAGGGTGGTGCCCGGGCGGCGAAACACTTACAAACTCCCCTCATCCCGAGTAGGCCCCGCAGAGCCTGCCCTGAGCTTGTCGAAGGGGGCCGTATCGAGGGGCCGTATCGAGGGGCCGTATCGAGGGCTGCCGCCTATCGCCCCCCCCGACACTGTTGCACTTATGCAACACTGCAGGGATAAATGCTGGGTTTTCGTTGGAATTTCCACCTTTTGCGCGCCCGCGCCCGTATACCTTAGGTCGTGCCGGCCGTTTCGGTCCCTGTCCGCCGCTTCCCGAAGGGGGCGCGGGTGGCGGGGAATATAGCCGAACCGGGCGGTATGTTTCGGTGTTCAACCAGGCGTTATCCCGTTCGGGGCCATGCGGCCCCGATCGGCGGGAAACGCAATCAGCATTGGAGAGGGAGATGACGGGAGTCGTCAAATCCGTAGGCAAATACGCCCTCCTCGCCGGTACTGCCCTGGCACTTTCGATCTCGGTCGCTTCGGCCGCATCGATAACCAAGGCCGGCATGGACAAGCGCGTTGCCGATCTGGAGCGTGAGGTCACGCTCCTCAAGAACCAGATGAAATCGGCCATGATGGCCAAACCGGCGGACAAGAACATCCAGTCGGGCAACAGCCGGGTCAAGGTCACGCTTTACGGCCAGATCAACCGGGCGATTCGCTTCGCCAATACCGGCGACAATACCGAGTTCACGAGCGTCGACAACGACGGTTCGTCCTCGCGCCTCGGCGTCCGGGCGGTCGGCAAGGCCAACGCGAACCTGACGATCGGCGCGCTGCACGAGCTCGAGTGGCAGGAAAACGCCCGTAGCGGCACCGGTGCCCCGAACGATGGCGCGAACACCCGCGTCCGGGCCCGGCATGTCGACCTGTGGCTCGACCACAAGAATCTCGGCAAGCTCTCGATGGGCCACGGCTCGATCGCCGGCGACGCCGGCGGCCTGTACGATCTGTCGGGCGTCGGCTACGTTTACGGCTTCGCCGGCGCGAACGGCACCGATGGCACCAAGGCGGACGCCTCCGTCAAGGTCGGAGAGGAAGCTGGCGACACAGTGTCGACAAGTGCGACGACGGGCAATGCGCGCGGCTTCCGGCCGTTCAACTTCTTCGGCGCGCGCGAGAACCGCATCCGGTACGATACGCCCAGCCTGATGGGCGCCCGGGTCAGCCTGTCCTATAACGAGGCCAAGTCCTGGTCGGTCGGTCTGAACTATGCCGGCGCGCCTCCGGGAGTGAAGAGCTTCACCGCCCTGTTCGCCGCTGGCTATCGCGACAACGACGGAGCGAAGACCGCCTGGGCCCTGTCCGGCGGCCTGAAGCACAATCCGTCGGGCTTCAACGTCAACGGGTCGTACGACACGGACGGCGAAGAAAATGATGATGGCGTCCAGAATTCCCAGTGGGGCGTTACCATCGGCTGGAGCGGCAAGATCAACGATTCCGGCGCGACCTCCATCGGCGTCGGCTTCAACCGGTCCAGCGACGGGGCAGAGGCCAGCGCCAATCAGTACTGGCTCGCCATCAACCAGAGCATCGACGCCGCGGCGGCCGATGTCTATGTCGGCGTGTCCTTCGACAGCGGCTCGGTGACGCATACGGTGACGGCAGGCGAAGCACAGCGGTGGATGAGCGATGCTACACGACGGCCGCCAGTGCTACACGGAGGCGCCATATAACAGTAGGCGCCGCCGGCTCCACCTGCGAAGTCGAGCGCGAAGGCGTGTTCAACTTCCTCGTCGGCGTCCGCCTGAAATTCTAGGCGGATAACGGCGGGGGCGACCCGGTGCATCGCTTTATCCTCGCAGCCGCGGCTGCTCTGGTCCTGACCGCGGGCGCCTGTGCGACTCCCTCGGCGGAGAAATCCGCCGCAGGGGGGAGCGCAGAATCCCACGCGAAGGATCCGGGCGCCAAGGGCGAGAAGGCCGAGGGCAAGAAACTCTCCTGGTGGCAGCGGTTGTCGCGATACCACCGCGAGCCGAAGGAGAAGCCCTGGGTCTATGGCGATGTGCGGCCCGGCAAGGGCCTGCTGGGCGACGACGAAGACGGCTTCGTCCTGTACCGTAAGGGCGAGGGCGACTCGTCGGACCCCAACAAGCCCACCAAGGTCAAGCGCTGACCCCGGATCGAGGTCCGGTGCGAGCCGGCGTCGCTTCTCGGAGAAAATTCCGGGCCCGGATGGCAACATCCGGGCCCTCTTTTTTGCCCGCCCCCCTTCGACAGGCTCAGGGCAGGCTTTCGATACGCCGCCTGCGGCGGCTACCCAGGGTGAGGGTGGGTGGTGTAAGGACGGAAAACCCAATTCCAAACTCCCTCGTCCCGAGTAGGCGCGCCAGCGCCGTATCGAGGGGCGCCCCCTTCGATACGCGGCTTCGCCGCTACTCAGGGTGAGGGTGGGTGTTATGAGGACGGAAACTCAACTCCAAACCCCCCTCATCCCGAGTAGGCGCGCTTGCGCGCCGTATCGAGGGGGGCTGCGGCCATCCGGCAGCCTGGTGAATCGAACGATTATCCTTCGGATTCAAGGGGGTTCTGCTATAATCGCCGTCCGGTGCAGCACCGGGCGCGCCGCAGGGCGAAAGGCCGGGTCCGGGAACGGTTCGAACCGGCGCAAATCCCACTTCCTGCACCGGTCCGCAGGGGCTTCGGCCCGTCCGGCACCCGGCGTTTCGGGAACCGGCGTTCCAGACCGGCAATCCGGGGCCGCACAAGACAGAAAGCGCTGACTATATCCCATGAAAATTTCCATCGAACGCGCTGCCCTCCTCCGCTCGCTGGCCCATGTCCAGAGCGTGGTGGAGCGGCGCAACGCCATTCCCATCCTGTCCAACGTGCTGATCGAGGCGAGCGGCGCGTCCCTGCGGCTCAACACCACCGACATGGATATCTCCATCGTCGAATCGACCGAGGCGGGCGTCGCGGTGGCCGGGGCGACGACGACGTCGGTGCATACGCTTCACGATATCGTGCGCAAGCTGCCGGAGGGCGCGCAGGTCGAGCTGGCGCTGGAGGAAGACGGCAACCGGCTCGCGCTGCGCGCCGGCCGCTCCAGCTTCCGGCTGAGCTGCCTGCCGAGGGAGGATTTCCCGGCGATCGAGGGCGACGACCTGCCCCACGAATTCACCATGAGCGCCGACGATCTGCGCACGGTGATCGACCGCACCCGCTTCGCCATCTCGACCGAGGAAACCCGCTACTATCTCAACGGCATCTACTGGCACGCCAAGGAGCAGAACGGCGTCAAGCTGCTGCGCGCCGTGGCGACCGACGGCCACCGGCTGGCGCGGCTGGAAATGCCCCTGCCGGAGGGCGCCGACGGCATGCCCGGCGTGATCGTGCCGCGCAAGACGGTCAACGAATTGCATCGCCTGATCGGCGAGGGCGATGCGGTGGTGCGGATCGGCCTGTCGGAAAACAAGATCCGCTTTTCCTTCGGCGATATCCTGCTGACCTCGAAGCTGATCGACGGCACCTTCCCGGACTACGAACGGGTGATCCCGACCGGCAACGACAGGGCGATGACGGTGGCGACCAAGCTGTTCCAGGATGCGGTCGACCGGGTCTCGACGATCTCCACGGAGAAGTCGCGCGCCGTCAAACTCATGCTGAGCGACAGCAACCTCACCCTCCAGGCAACCAGCCCGGATGCCGGCAGCGCCACCGAAGAACTGGAAATCGGCTATAGCGACGAGGACATGGAGATCGGCTTCAACGCCCGCTATCTGCTCGATATCGCGAACCAGATCGAGGGCGAGGAGCTGAAGTTCGAACTGGCGGACGGCGGCTCGCCGACGATCATCCGCGATGGGGCGGACGATGCGTCGCTCTATGTGCTGATGCCGATGCGGGTCTGACGGGCATAGCGACAAGTGGGCCTTCGACCTCTGCTCGACAGAACGACAATCCCGGTGCAAGCGGTAAATCATCATTCCTCCCCCTCTGAAGAGGGGGAAGGATCGACCGGGCGCGTGGCGTTCTCCCCTGCCCCCGCCGCCCCGGCTTTCGCCGTGCGCCGGCTGGCGCTCACCGCCTTCCGGTCGTGGCGCAGCGTGCGTCTCGAGGCGCCGGCGGCGAGCGTCGTGCTGACCGGGCCGAACGGCACCGGCAAGACCAACCTGCTGGAAGCGCTCTCATTGCTCGCGCCCGGCCGCGGCCTGCGCCGGGCCGCAATGGCGCAGCTTCAGCATCGCGGCGATCCGGCAACGGCCCCCGAAACGAATTGGGCGGTCAGCGCCACGGTCGATACGCCGGAGGGGCCGCGCCGGGTCGGCACCGGCCGCGATCCTGCCGCCGACACCGGGGACGACACCGCCGCCGACACCGGGGACGACAGCGCCGGCCCAATCGAGCGGGCGGCCGAGCGGCGGGTCGTGCGCATCGATGGCGTGCCGGCGAAAGGGCAGGGCGAGCTGTCGGCCCTCGGCGCCGTCGTCTGGCTGACGCCGGAGATGGACGGCCTGTTCAGCGGACCGGCCGGCGCGCGGCGGCGCTTCCTGGACCGGCTGGTCGCCGGTTTCCTGCCGCGCCACGCCACGCATCTGGCGGCGTACGAGAGAGCCATGCGCGAAAGAAACCGGCTGCTCCGGGATGCCGGCCCCGATCCGGCCTGGCTGGACGCGCTGGAAGCGACGATGGCGCAACAGGGCGTTGCCGTTGCCGCGGCGCGCACCGATTTCGTGGCGCGGCTGGCCGCGGCTTGCGCCGAACGGGTCTCGGCCTTCCCGGCCCCGGACCTGGCGCTGGCCGGTGCGCTGGCCGCGGCGCAGGCCGATGCGCAGGCCGGGGCGATGACCGGGGCGGAGCAATCGATAGCGGCCGGCGCGCCTTCGCTGGTGGCGGAGGATGCCCTCAAGGCGCAGCTCAAGGCGTCGCGCGGCCCGGATGCCGAAGCCGGCCGGGCGCTGGTCGGGCCGCACCGGGTCGATCTCGCCGTGCGCTTTGCCGCCGGAGGCATTGCCGGTGGATTTGCCGGTGGATTTGCCGGCGGCATTGCGGGCGGTATTGCGGCCGGCGTGCCGGCGGCGTCCTGCTCGACCGGCGAGCAGAAGGCGCTGCTGATCGCGCTGGTCCTGGCCGCCGCCCGGTTGCAGGCCATCGAGCGCGGCGCGCCCCCGCTGCTGTTGCTCGACGAGATCGCCGCCCATCTGGACCGCGGGCGCCGGGCGGCCCTGTTCGACGAGATCGAGGGGCTGGGCGCCCAGGCCTGGATGACCGGCACGGACGCCGGCCTGTTCGACGCCCTGCGCGGCCGCGCGACCTTCGTCGCCGTCGAGGCGGGCGCGCTGACCGTCGCCGGCCAACCGGAGGGCGCCATATGACCGACCGCAACGCCCCCGCGCCTCTCGGTTCCGGGCCGCTGCCCGCCGGCCTGCCGGCCCCCGATCCGAATGGCGGGACGGACGGCAACGGCTACGACGCCGATTCGATCAAGGTGCTGCGCGGCCTCGATGCCGTGCGCAAGCGGCCGGGCATGTATATCGGCGATACCGACGACGGCTCCGGCCTGCACCATATGGTCTACGAGGTCGTCGACAACGCCATCGACGAGTCCCTGGCCGGCCATTGCGATACCATCCTGGTGACGCTGAACGCGGAAGGTTCCGTGACCGTCTTCGACAACGGCCGCGGCATCCCGACCGAGCTGCATCCGGAAGAAGGCGTCAGCGCCGCCGAGGTCATCATGACCCATCTCCACGCCGGCGGGAAATTCGACCAGAACTCCTACAAGGTCTCCGGCGGGCTGCACGGCGTCGGCGTGTCGGTGGTCAACGCGCTCTCCGAACGCCTCGACCTGCGCATCTGGCGCGGCGGCAGCGAACACGCCATGACCTTCCGCCACGGCGAGCCGGAAGGCGAACTGGCGGTCGTCGGGGCGAGCGGCGGCCGGACCGGCACCGAAGTCACGTTCCTGCCGTCCGGCGGCACCTTCGGCATGACCGAGTTCGATTTCGCCACGCTGGAGCACCGGCTGCGCGAACTGGCCTTCCTGAATTCCGGGGTCCGGCTGACGCTGACCGACAACCGCCATGTCGAGCAACGGTCGGTCGAACTGCATTACGAGGGCGGGATCGACGCTTTCGTGCGCTATCTGGACCGCAACAAGACCGCGCTGCACGAGACGCCGGTCTCGATCGCCGGGGAGCGCGACGGCCTCGGCATCGAAGTCGCCCTGCAGTGGAACGATTCCTACCACGAGACCACCCTCTGCTTTACCAACAACATCCCGCAGGCCGATGGCGGCACCCATCTGGCCGGCTTCCGGGCGGCGCTGACCCGCCAGATCAACGGCTATGCCAACGGGAGCGGGATCGCGAAGAAGGAGAAGGTGGCGCTGACCGGCGACGACGCCCGGGAGGGGCTGACCTGCGTATTGTCGCTCAAGGTGCCGGATCCGAAATTCTCGTCCCAGACCAAGGACAAGCTGGTGTCGTCGGAGGTCCGCCCGGCGGTCGAGGGTTTCGTCAACGAACGCCTCGCCCAGTGGCTCGAAGAGAGCCCGGCGGATGCCAAGCGCATCATCCAGAAGATCGTCGAGGCCGCGGTCGCGCGCGAGGCGGCGCGCAAGGCAAGGGAACTGACAAGGCGCAAGGGCGCCTTCGATGTCGGCTCCCTGCCCGGCAAACTGGCCGATTGCCAGGAGCGCGATCCGGCGCGCTCGGAAATGTTCATCGTCGAGGGCGATTCGGCCGGCGGCTCGGCCAAGCAGGGCCGCGACCGGCGCTTCCAGGCCATCCTGCCGTTACGCGGCAAGATCCTGAATGTCGAGCGGGCGCGCCTCGACAAGATGCTGTCGTCCCAGGAGATCGGCACCCTGATCGCCGCGCTCGGCACCGGCATCGGCCGCGACGAGTTCAATATCGAAAAGCTGCGCTACCACAAGGTCATCATCATGACGGACGCCGATGTGGACGGCTCCCACATCCGCACCCTGCTGCTGACCTTCTTCTACCGGCAGATGCCGGAGATCATCGAGCGCGGCCATCTGTTCATCGCCCAGTCGCCGCTCTACAAGGCCAAGCGCGGCCGGTCGGAGGTCTATCTGAAGGACGACCGGGCGCTCGACGCTTTCCTGATCGATACCGCGCTGGACGACGCCGCCCTCGAACTGCGCGACGGCGCCGCGATCGGGGGGCAGGACCTACGGGCGCGGGTGGAGCAGGCGCGGCGGATCAAGACCCTGATCCAGCCGCTGCTGCGCCATGTGGCAGTGCCCGATATCCTGGAGCAGGTGGCGATTGCCGGGGCGCTGAACCCGGCGATCGTGGACGATCCGGACCGGGCGCGCCAGACGGCGGAATCTGTCGTCCGCCGGCTGGATGCGCTGGCGCCGGAGCACGAGCGCGGCTGGCAAGGCACGGTCGCTGAGGACGGCGGCCTGCATTTCCGCCGCACGGTGCGCGACGTGGCCGAGAAACACACGATTGCGCCCTCGCTGCTGCGCAGCGCCGAGGCCCGGCGCATCGATGCCGAAGCCGCCGAATTGCAGGCGCTCTACAGCCATCACGCCACGTTCCGGGTGAAGGACAGGTCGTTCAGGATTACCGGGCCGATCGCCCTGTTCGACGCCGTCGTCGCCACGGCCCGCAAGGGCATGTCGATCCAGCGCTACAAGGGCCTCGGCGAGATGAACCCGGACCAGCTCTGGGAAACCACGCTGGACCCGAACGTCCGGACTCTGCTCCAGGTCAGGGTCGAGCATATCGACGAAGCAAGCAAACTGTTCGAGACCCTGATGGGCGATGTCGTCGAGCCGCGCCGTGCCTTCATCCAGAGCCACGCGCTGGAGGTCGCCAATCTCGATGTCTGATCCTTGCGCAAGGCGGAGGCCGGGCGCGGCGTGACGAAAGCGATTCCCGCCGAGGAGCGCCTGATCCTGGCGCTCGACGTACCGTCCGCCGACGAGGCCCGGGCGATCGTGACCGGTCTCGGCGAGACGGTGCGCTTCTACAAGATCGGCCTGGAGCTGATTATGGGCGGCGAATATTTCGCGCTGCTGGACTGGCTGACCGCGCGGGACAGGAAGGTCTTCGTCGATCTCAAATTCTTCGATATCCCGGCGACCGTCGGCGCCGCCGTGCGCAATCTTTCCGGCCGCGGCGCCACCTTCTGCACCGTGCACGGCAACGACGCCATGATGGCGGCGGCGGTCGAAGCGGCGGCGGACGACGGGCTCGGCATCCTGGCGGTTACGGTGCTGACCAGCCTCGACCGGGGCGATATGGACGATCTGGGCTTCCAGGCGGATATCGGCCGGGTCGTGCTGTCCCGGGCGAAGCGGGCGCTGGCGCTGGGCTGTGCCGGGGTGGTGTCGTCGGGCCTGGAGGTGAAAGCGCTGCGCGAAAGTGTCGGCGACGAGCTGATCGCGGTCTGCCCCGGCATCCGGCCCGGCGTCAACAAGCCGACCGACGATCAGAAACGCTCGGTCGATATCGAGGAGGCGTTCGATCTCGGCGCCGACTATCTGGTGATCGGCCGCCCCATCCGCACCGCGCCGAACCCGGCCGCCGCCGCCGCCGCCATCCAGCAGCGCATCGCGGCGAAGTTTGCCTGAAGGCCGAAAGAAAACGGCCCGGCGAAAGCTGCCGGGCCGTTGTTCCGTGGACCGTGCGGTCTTCCTATTCGCGGTTGCCGAACAGCATCAGCAGCAAGAGGAACATGTTCACGAAATCGAGATAGAGCTGCAGCGCGCCTATGATCGCCTTGCGGGTCATCACGGCGGCGCCGTCGGCCGCGGAATACATCGACTTGATGCGCTGCGTGTCGTAGGCGGTCAGGCCGACGAAGACGAGCACGCCGATGACGGAAATCGCGAAATGCAGCGCCGGGCTCGCGAGGAACATGTTGACGACCATCGCGATGATGACGCCGATCAGGCCCATCATCAGGAACGAGCCCCATTTCGTCAGGTCGCGCTTGGTCGTGTAGCCGTAGAGGCTCATGGCGCCGAAGGTGCCGGCGGTCATGAAGAAGACCTTGGCGACGCTCATCGAAGTGTAGACGGCGACGATGGGCGCGAACGCCAGGCCCATCAGCCCGGCATAGACCCAGAACAGCGTTTGCGCCGTGTTCGGGTCCATGCTGTGCAGCCGCGAGGCGAACACCCAGACGAACAGGAGTGGCGCGAACAGGGCGATCCAGCCCAGCATCTTCAGTTGGGTGTAGGTGCCGCCCGCCACCTGAATCTTGGTATAGAACAGCTCGGAAATCGCCGGAACGTTGATCACGGCGAACGCCACCGCGCCCGTCAGGACGAGGCCGACCGCCATATAGTTGTAGACCTTGAGCATATACGCCCGGAGGCCCTCGTCGATCGCAGCGGCGGTTGCGGCCCCGCTGGCGGCGCCACCCTGATAACGCGGATCCATGGTTCTGGATGTCCCTTGATTGAGTTGATGGAGGTCCGAAAGCTATTTTGGGGTACAGGACGGAAAAATCAATGGGCTTCGCCCGCGCAGGCCGTCCGATCGGCAGCCGGAATCGCCCCCTACTCGTTGCGCAGCAGGGCAGCCGGCTTCTGGCGCATCGCCTGCCAGGTGCCGACGAAGCCGAACAGCAGCATCACGGCGAGGCAGAGCGAGGCCGTGCCGATGGCAGTGCCGGGCAGGAAGCTCCAGGGCGACCGCATCGCCTGGGTCAGCACGATCCAGGCGATCAGCGCGCCGAGCAGGGCGGCAATTACCGCCGTCACCAGACCCAGCAAGCCGTATTCCAGCAGGAAGGCCCGCAGCACCCGCCACCGCGTGGCGCCCAGCACCTTCAGCACCACCGCATCGTAAACCCGCCGCCGGTGCCCGGCGGCAATCGCGCCGGCCAGGACCAGCAGGCCCGCAATCAGGGTCACCAGCGCGGTCGAGCGCAGCGCGATGCCGATATTCTCCAGCAGGCCGGCCGCGGCGCTGAGGGCATCGCGCACGCGAACCCCGGAGACGTTCGGCAAAGCGCCGGTCACCGCGGCGAGCAGGCGGTTTTCGGCCTCCGGACTGGCATAAACCGCCGCGATATGGCTGTGCGGCGCGCTCTCGAGTGTGCCGGGCGCGAAAATGACCGTGAAATTCATGCCCACCGTACGCCATTGGATGCGGCGCAGATTGGCGATTGTCGCCGTAATTTCCCGGCCCAGCACGTTGAAGGTGATGGTGTCGCCGACCGTCAGGCCCATGCCGCGGGCGAGTTCGGCATCGAACGAAACCAGGGGCGGGCCTTTATAGTCCGCCGGCCACCATTTCCCGGAAATGAGGCTGGAGCCTTCGGGGAGTTTCGCGGCATAGGTCAGCCCGCGCTCGTTGCGCGTCGCCCAGCGCGCGTCCGGATGCACCGCGGCCTCGGCGGCGGGCACGCCGTTCAGCTTCGCGATGCGGGCGCGCACCATCGGCATCCGGGTCATCCGGATCACGCCATCGGTTTTCCCGACTGCTGCATCGAATTGCAACACCTGATTCGGTAGAATGTCGATGAAGAAGAAGGCGGGCGCCGCGTCCGGCATCTGGCGCCGGACCTGATCCATCAGATTGCCCTGGATCAGCGCGATCGCAACCAGGATCGTCGCCCCCAGTCCCAGGGAGAGGATCACGCTCGCCGTCGGCGCGCCGGGCCGGTGGATATTGGCGAGCGCCAGGCGCAGGTTCGGCCCGCGCCGGACATGGCGCGCCGGATCGGACAGGCGGGCTGCGGCCCGCGCGACCAGCCAGGCCATGCCGCGGAAGAACAGGAAGGCGCCGGCGCAGCCGCCGATGAAGATCAGCGCAATGAACGGATCGGCCGCGGTGACAAGGGCGAGAGCGGCCAGCGCAGCGACGAGCATCCCGGTCGCCAACGCATAGACGCGCCGCGGCCGGCCTTCGATGGCCGACACGGTCTGCCGGAACAGCATGGCGGGTGGCACTTCGCGCGCCCGGCCCAGCGACCAGAGCGAGAAAGCGAGGGCGGTCAGCAGTCCGAACAGGGCAGCGACCGCCAGCGGCCCGGCATAGATGCCCAGGCGGAGCGTGACCGGGAGGATGCTCTCGACCATCCCGGCCAGCAGGGCGGGCAGGATGGCGCCAGCGGTGAGGCCAAGGGCGATGCCGGCCAACGCCAGGACGAGCATCTGAAGCAGGTAGGTCAGGAAGACGACGCGGGCCGAGGCCCCGAGGCATTTGAATGTGGCGATGGTCGCGATGCGGCCGTCCAGCCAGGCGCGCACGCCGTTGGCGACGCCCAGTCCGCCGACCAGCAGCGCGGTCAGGCCGACCAGCGTCAGATAGAGCGTGATCCGGGCGAGGAACTGCCGTGCGCCAGGAGTTGCCTCGCCGAGCGAGCGCACGCGCCAGCCGGCTTTCGGCAAGGCCGCTTTGATTCGGCCGGCGAAGGCGGCAGCATCCGCGCCGGGCGGCAGTTTCAGGCGGTAGTGGAAATAGATCAGGCTGCCGGTGCGCACGAGGCCGGTCGCGTCGAGCCCCGGACGGCTTACCAGAATGCGCGGTCCGAGCTTGATCAGGCGGGTGCCGCGGTCCGGCTCCCCGGTCAGCAGCCCGCGGATTTCGAACTGTTGCCCGCCGATGCGCAGCCGGTCGCCGATCGCGAGGCCGAGCCGGAGCGGCAGTACCGGATCGACCAGCGCGCCGTAGACGCCGTTGCGTGCCGCCAGCATCGCAGCGATCCGGTCGCGGTCGGCCGGTGTGCCGTCGATTCCGGCGCTGCCGTAGAGCGGCCACAGCCCGTCGACGCCCTTCAGCTCGACGAGAACCCGGCGCCGCGCCGCGCTGTCGCGCCCGGTCGTGTATGCCATTGCACGCAGGTCGGCGGCCTGCGACACCGTTGCGTTGCGGCGCAGCCAGGCCTGCTCGGCCGGAGTCGCGTCGCGATGGATCAGCCGGACGGCGACATCGCCGCCGAGGATTTTCCGGGCGTCGGCGCGCAGGCCTTCGCGCACGGCCGTGCCCAGCGAGCCGATGCCGGCAATCGCGGCGACGCCCAGCGCCAGGCAGGCCAGAAAGATGCGGAACCCGCGCACGCCGCCGCGCAGTTCCCGGCGGGCGAGGCGGGCGGCGATCCTCAGATCGCTGACGAAGCCGGTCATTCGGCCGCGGCGGCCGTCGCCAGCCCGTGATCGGCAATACGCCCGTCGGCCATACGCACGATGCGGCCACAGCGCTCGGCCAGACCCGGATCGTGGGTAATCAGCAGCAGGGTCATCTCCAACTCGTCCCGCATATGGAACAGCAGGTCCATCACCGCGGTCCCGGTGTCGCCGTCCAGATTGCCGGTCGGCTCGTCGGCCAGGATGAGGCGCGGGCGCGCGGCGCAGGCCCGGGCGAGCGCAACACGCTGCTGCTCGCCGCCGGAAAGCTGCGCCGGATAGTGGGTCAGCCGGTGGGATAGGCCGACTTGGGCCAGCCCGTCCGTCGCTAGTTCGAAGGCGTCGGCGCGGCCGGCGAATTCCAGCGGCATGGCGACATTCTCGACCGCCGTCATGGTCGGCACGAGATGGAAGTTCTGGAAGACGATGCCGATATTGTCGCGCCGAAACAGGGCAAGGGCATCCTCGTTCATCGCCGTCAGATCCTGCCCGGCGATGGCGATTGTCCCGTCGCTGGGCCGCTCCAGCCCGGCCAGCACCATCATCATCGTCGACTTACCGGAGCCCGACGGGCCGACCAGCGCCGCCGCTTCGCCGGCGTCGAGCGAGAAATCGATCCCGCGCAGGATGTGAACCTCCCCGGCCAGGCTCGGCAGGCGCAGGTGGATATTCGAGAGTTCGATCATCGATGGTCCGGAATGCCCTTGCGGTTAAACGCTTCGGTTTAACGCGCCAGCCATGGAATCCCGGCATCACGATCCCCAGATGACGGGTATCCCGTGAACCGGACCGGCGCGATACAGCCGGCACTGCGTATGGACACTGCCATGGCATATGTGACCGGCCGCCGCCGGATCAACCGCTGGGCCCTCGGGCTGGCGCTGCTGTGCGGCCTGGTCGGCGCAACCTCGGTGCAAGCGGCATCCCGGACGCTGCTGGTGCTGGGCGACAGCCTCGGCGCCGGTTACGGCCTGCCGGCCGCGCAGGGTTTTGCCGCCCGGCTCGAGGCCGCACTGCGCCGGCGCGGCCACGATATCAAGGTGATGAACGGCAGCATCTCCGGCGATACGACAGCGGGCGGCAGGGCCCGGCTCGGCTGGGCCCTGTCCTCGAAGCCCGACTATGCGATCGTCGAGCTTGGCGGCAACGACGGCCTGCGCGGCCTCGATCCCGCTGAGACAAGGGCCAACCTCAGGGCCATTCTCGCACGGCTGAGGGAGAAGAAGGTCCCGGTCCTATTGGCCGGCATGATGGCGCCGCGCAATCTGGGCCCGGAATACGAACAGGCCTTCAACAGCGCCTATCCGGAACTGGCGCGGCAATACGGCGCTGTGCTCTATCCCTTCTTTCTGGACGGGGTGGCGCTGGATCCGAAGCTGAACCAGCCCGATCTCATCCACCCGAACGCAAAGGGAGTGTCCGTCATCGTAGAGCGGATCGTGCCCTTCGTCGAAAAGCTGGTAACGAGGACCGGCGGCTAGGGCGTTTCCGTTTTGGTTGCAACCGTAGCGACTTCTCCGGCGGTGAGGCGCCCCTCGATACGGCGCTCCGCGCCTACTCGGGATGAGGGAGATTGGAAATTGTTTGCTTGTTCCAGCACCATCCTCTCCCTCACCCTGAGTAGCGGCGAAGCCGCGTATCGAAGGGCGGGCAAGCCCTTGGCGCGTGCCGCCGCGACGGCGGTTCCGTCAAGACCGGACAGGCCCTAGGGCATGATCCGCCTCTTTGTCGGCCTCGGCCTTCCCGAACCGCTGCGCGAGACGCTCTCCATGATGGAGCGTGGCATTCCCGGCGCGCGCTGGATCGAGGCCGACAACTATCACGTCACGCTGCGCTTCATCGGTGAGGTTGCCGAAGACCGGGCCGAGGATATCGATTCGGCGCTGGGCGCGGTGCAGGCGCCGCCCTTCGCCTTGTCGTTGGCCGGTGCCGGCCATTTCGGGAAGCTGTGCAAGGCGCGGTCGGTCTGGGCCGGCGTCGAGGCGAGCGAGCCTCTCAACCATCTCCAGGCCAGGGTCGAATCCGCCATCGTGCGCGCCGGGAATGCGCCGGAGGAACACCGGTTCAAGCCCCATGTCACGCTGGCGCGGATCAAGGGCGAGACCGGGCATCATCTGGCGAATTTTCTCTCGGAGCACGGCGATTTTCGCGCGCCGCCTTTCGAGATCGATGATTTTCGCCTCTACGAAAGCCGGCTCACCCGGCACGGCCCGGTGTACCGGTCGCTGCGCAGCTACGCCCTCGCGTGAAGTTTCCGCCCCGGCAAAGCCGCGCGGTCTTGCCCGGCCGGGCGGCCTGCCGTAGGCAGGACGGGAACGGAAAGGCCGATAAACGGGAACACGATTATGGGCGATTGCCGGATTGCCATACTCGGCTGCAGCGGCCGGATGGGCCGGATGCTGATCCGGGAAATCGGCGCCGCCGCCGGCTGCATCGTAAGCGCGGCGACGGAACAGCCGGGCGACGCCGCGGTCGGCCGGGATGCCGGCGCGGTCGCCGGGCTCGACCCCCTCGGCGTGACCGTGGTCGATGACGCCCGCGCGGCGGCGGCGAGCGATGTGCTGGTCGATTTTACCGTCCCCGCTGCGGCTGCCGGGCACGCTGCCGCAGCGGCCGAGACCGGCACGGCGCTGGTGATCGGCACCACCGGGCTGCAGCCGGAACACACCGCCGCCCTCAAAACCGCCGCCGCCGCTGTTCCAGTGGTCTACGCGCCCAACATGAGCCTGGGGGTCAACCTGCTGTTCGCGGTCACCGAACAGGTTGCGCGCGCGCTCGGCGACGACTGGGATATCGAAATTCAGGAAATGCACCACAAGCACAAGGCCGATGCGCCGTCCGGCACCGCGCTCGGCTTCGGCCGCGCCGCCGCCCGGGGCCGCGGTGTCGCCCTGGATACGGTCGCCGACCGCGGCCGGGACGGCGTGACCGGCGCGCGCCGCCAGGGCGATATCGGCTTCGCGGTGCTGCGGGGCGGCGATGTCGCCGGCGAGCATACCGTGATGTTCGCGACGGAAGGCGAGCGGGTCGAACTGACCCACAAGGCGGGCAGCCGCGCCATCTTCGCCCGCGGTGCCGTCCGGGCGGCGCGCTGGGCTGCGGGCCGGGCGCCGGGCCTCTACGATATGGCGGACGTTCTCGGGCTGCGCTGAGGCGCCCGATGCTGCGACGCGCAGTTGGCGTCAGGCCGGCGCGGTGCGCACCCTGTGCAGGGCATCCTCCAGCGCGTCGGCGACTTCGCCGCGCTCCCTGGGGCTGAGGAACGACCCGACGATCAGGCGCCGGCCGTGGGACGACAGCGACAGCTGGCTCTCATGCTCGACCGGCCGGGGCAGCGATACCCGCACCCACCAGGGCTGAAACGACCATCTTTGCTCGCGGCCCGAGGGGTGGATGCGCTTCACTTCCAGCGCGTCGCGGGTGAGTTTGAGATATTCGAACATCGCCCCGCTGCGATAGCTGGCGCGGAAGGCCAGCCAGATCAGCAGCACGTCGAGGCCGAAAAAGCCGAAGACCGGCCAAGCGCCGATCGAGATGAAAACGATGCCGGCGAGGAACGAAAGGGCCAGCAGGCCGCCCATCAGCCAGCGGAAACCCCGCGGGCTGAGGCTGCGGTTGGGCCGAAGCTCGGCGTTCAGATAGACCGGCGGCGGGCTCATCCCTCAAACATAGGCCGGTCGCCGTTTCATGGTAAGGTCAAAGGCATGAAGAAAGCCGATATCGTCGAGATGTATAGCCGCTTCGAGGCGCAGCGGCCGGCCCCGAAGGGCGAGCTGAACCATGTCAACGAGTATACCCTGCTGGTCGCCGTCGTCCTGTCGGCGCAGGCGACCGATGTCGGCGTCAACAAGGCGACCGAGGCGCTGTTCGCGCAGGTGACGACGCCGGAACAGATGGTGGCGCTGGGCGAGGCCGGCCTGAAGGAACATATCCGCACCATCGGGCTCTACAACGCCAAGGCAAAGAATGTCATCGCGCTCAGCCACATCCTGATCGAGAAGCACGGCAGCCGGGTGCCGCAGGACCGTGCCGTGCTGGAGACCCTGCCCGGCGTCGGCCGCAAGACGGCGAATGTCGTCTGCAACATCGCCTTCGGCCAGCCGACCATTGCGGTGGATACGCACATCTTCCGGGTCGGCAACAGGACCGGCCTCGCCCCTGGCAAGACCCCGCTGGCCGTCGAACTGAAGCTGGAGAAGGCGACGCCGTTGCAATTCAGGCAACACGCCCATCACTGGCTCATCCTGCACGGCCGCTATGTCTGCAAGGCGCGCAAGCCCGATTGCCCGGCCTGCATCGTCAGCGACCTGTGCCGGTTTGCGGGCAAGACGGTGTAGTCGGACTACACCGCCCGCTCCCGGATGCCGTGGAAGACGTGGGTCATGTAGGCGGCGGCGACGACGGGCATCACCAGATTCAGGACCGGCACCGTCATGAGCAGGGCGATCACGAAGCCGGACCGGAAAATGCGCCCGCCGTAGGCGCGCCGGAGCGCGTCGCGATCTTCCTTCTCGAGCCGGCGCATCGCCACCAGATCGAAATATTCCCGGCCGGCCAGATAGCCGTTCAATGTCCATGAGATCGGGAAATTGAGGCCCGGCAGCAGCAGATAGAGCGGCAGTACCAGCAGGTTCAGCAGCAGCAACAGCCCGGTGAAGCGGAGCACGCTCACGATGTCTTCGGCGATCGGGATATCGCGCGCGGCCGGCAGGTGCGGATAGTGCCGGCGCTCCACTGCCGCAATGACGTAAGACAGGAACAGGCCGGTAATCATCAGCAGGACCGCCGGCGCGATCAGCAGCACGGCAAAGAAAATCGCCAGCCGAGTAAAGGTATCGACGATCCAGTTGGCCCAGCCCCAGCGGAATATTTCGAAGCCGGTGAGCAGCCAGTCCATTGCCGTCCACAGGATCGCCAGCGCCGCAACGGTGAGCAGGATGCTGACCAGCACGAGCCAGCTGATCCGCGGGTTGAGCAGCGCGCCGAAGGCCCGGGTGAGCGACCCGGCGCTATGGACGGCTTCGTTGGACGCCATGGGCTCCCCCTTCTTTCGGTTCTGTCTCTGCGTGACTGGCGGCCTTGCGTGACTGGCGGTGCGCCGGCTGCGGGGATTGCCGCTCTTGCAGCCGTGCCGCACCGCCTATAGTTGGTGTCCGTCCCGCTATATTCCACCGGATCGGACATTTCCCCGATGAGCGACGCCTCTTTCGATGTTGTCGGCCTCGGCAACGCCATCGTCGACGTGCTTGCCCCGGCCGACGATGCGTTCGTCGTGAAACACGGCCTCGCGAAAGGGGGGATGACGCTGGCGGACGCACCGGCCTCGGCAGCGCTCTACGCGGCGATGGGCTCCGGCACGGAAATGTCCGGCGGGTCGGCGGCCAACACCATGGCCGGAATCGCCTCGCTCGGCGGCAAACCGGCTTTTTTCGGGCGCGTGTCCGACGACCCGCTGGGCGCCGTGTTCGCCCGCGACATCCGTGCCATCGGCGTGAGCTACGAGACGCCGCCGGTGGACGCCGGCGGCGGCACCGGCCGCTGCCTGATTCTGGTGACGCCGGATGCCGAGCGGACCATGCAGACCTTCCTGGGATCGTCGGCGTTGTTCGGGCCGGAGGATGTCGACGAGAGTGTCGTCCGCGATGCGGCGATCGCCTATCTGGAAGGCTACCTGTTCGATCCGCCGCCGGCCAAGGCGGCGTTCCAGAAGGCCGCGCAGATTGCCCACGCCGCCGGCCGCAAGGTGGCGCTCAGCCTGTCGGATTCCTTCTGCGTCGACCGGCACCGGGCGGCCTTCCGCGATCTGGTCGACGGTCATATCGACATCCTGTTCGCCAACGAGGACGAGATTGTGTCGCTCTACGAAACCGCCGATTTTGCGGGCGCGCTGAACGCGGTGCGCGGCAAATGCGAGATCGCGGCGCTGACCCGCAGCGCGAAAGGCTCGGTCGTCGTTTCCGCCGCAGGGGCGGTCGAGGTCGCTGCCGAACCCGTCGAGAAAGTCGTGGACACGACCGGCGCCGGCGATCTCTACGCCGCCGGCTTCCTCCATGGGCTCACCCGCGGTCGCGATCTCGCCGCGTGCGCCCGCATCGGCAGCATCTGCGCCGCCGAAGTCATCGGTCATTTCGGCGCGCGCCCCGCTGTCCCGCTCAATGACCTGGTGGCGGCGCGGATGGGTTGATGTCTGTCTTCCGGCAAATGAGGCGCGCCCAGGCGCCCAAGAACGACGGAATGAGAAAGACCGGGATGGCGAAGGACAGGAAATGAGTGACAGCGCGGACAAACCGGCGCCGACATGGCGGCAGGCGCTGGGCGCCTATCGCGACCCGCGCGTCGTCACCATGTTCTTCATGGGCATTTCCGCCGGCCTGCCCCTGATTCTGGTGTTCTCGACGCTGTCCCTGTGGCTGCGCGATGTCGGCGTCAGCCGCACCGCCATCGGCTTCTTCAGCTGGGTTGCCGCCACCTACGGCTTCAAGTTCCTGTGGTCGCCGCTGGTCGACCGCCTGCGCCTGCCCCGGCCGCTGTCGGGTCTGGGCCGCCGCCGGAGCTGGATCGTGCTCGCGATCCTGGGTGTGATCGCCGGCCTGATCGGCATGGCCTTCACCGATCCGAGCAGCGATCTGTGGCAGATGGCGCTGTTCGCCGTCATCGTGGCGTTCAGCAGCGCGACCCAGGACATCGCGCTCGACGCCTTCCGGATCGAAAGCGCGCCGGAGCATCTGCAAGGCGCAACCGCCGGCGCCTATCAGGCCGGCTATATGCTGGCGGTCAAGATCATCGGCGGCGCCTTGGCGCTCTACCTGGCCGAATTCATCGATTGGGGCACGGCCTACGGCGCCATGGCCGCGTTCATGTCGATCGGCATCGTCACCATTCTGATCCGGCCGGAGCCTGCGGCGGCCGGTTCGGAAGCGGCCGACGCCGTCCTCGCAAAGATCCAGGCGTCCGCCGGCTTCGGCGCAGGCAAACGATCCGCGTTCGGCAAGATCGCAGCCTGGTTTACGACCGCCGTCGTCGGCCCGTTCACCGAATTTTTTTCGCGCAACGGCTGGTGGGCGCTGCTGATCCTGCTCTTGATCGGGGTCTACCGCCTGTCCGACATCACGCTCGGCGTCATGGCCGGTCCGTTCTATATCGACCTCGGCTTCACCAAGGCCGAGATCGCCAACGCCACCAAGCTGTTCGGCCTGTTCGCGGCAATCGGCGGGGCATTGTTCGGCGGCTTTATCGTGGCCCGCATCGGGGTCTTGCCGGCGCTGTTTACAGCGGCCCTCACAGTGATCGCCACCAACCTGCTGTTCGGCTTCATGGCGCTCATCCAGACCGACAGCTTCTGGCTGCTCACCGCCATCGTCAGCGCCGACAGCATTGCCGCCGGAATGGCCGGTTCGGCTTTCATCGCCTACCTGTCGTCGCTGACCAACATCCAGTATACGGCGACGCAATATGCCCTGCTGACCTCGATCATGCTGCTGCCGGGCAAGCTGGTCGCCGGCTTTTCCGGCGTGGTCGTCGATGCCGCGGGCTATGTGCTGTTCTTCGCCTACGCCTCGGCGCTGGGCGCGCCGGCGGTCATCCTGATCCTGGTTTTGGTCCGTCTGGAGCGGTTGGGAATCATCCGGCGCAAGCGCGCCGGCGGGCGGGAAGCCGCGGGGGAAGCGCCTGCCGAGCCGGTCCGCGGTTCGGTGTAATTCGGAATTGCCGATTTCGACAAGGGCATCGGCACCCGACAAGGCTGTTGCTACCGGTCCCTCAGCGCCGCCTGGTCGTCGTGCAATGCGTCCTGAGGCTCAGGCGCGATGTCTGGCGCCTTGTCCAGATATCTCGTCAAATCGCCCGCACCCGCACCCGCGCCGCGCGCCTGGAGAAAGGTCTCCGCAGTTTCCACGGCACCGATTTTCTGGGCAACGGCGGCAACGATCCACTGGTTGAGCGACACGCCGTCCTGCCGTGCAAGGCGCATCGCCATATCTTTCAGCGATGCCGGCAGGTGCAACGGATATTTGTAGCGCTGTACGCTGGTCATGGGGCCAGTCTCCTTACGATAGCGCCGGGGACAGCAATTTCGATCCCCAGCGCCGGGAGCAGTACGAAATCCCTGACGTTATGGGTTACGATTGCGGCGGCATGCCCGTTCAGGGCAGCTTCGAGGACCATTTCGTCGTTGGCATCCCGCAACATCGGACGGAACCGGAAGGATATGTCGACCGGTTCGCAGAGAGCAGCGAAAGCGCGCAAAACAAGGCCGACATCGTCCAGTCCGTGCCCTGTTGCTTCGCGCATTTCTGCGCGGCTTAGAACGGCCTCGTACTCCAGGAATAGCGCCGTGGAGCACAGGGGCGTCACTCGACCCGTTTCGACCAGCCTCAAGAGCGCGTTGCTTGCGCCCCGCCGGCTTCGAAATGCGGCAGCTAAGACGTTGGTGTCCAGCACCAGCCTCATCGAGGCAATATATTTGACATCTTATAAGATGTCTATTCTTTTGGTGCGGTTCGATGTCGAATAACCCGGCCCGCGAACCGGCGGACGGGCATCGCCCGCCGCGCGCCTTCGCGCCTATTGCAGCTCCATCGCGTAGCCGGCCGAGCGGACCGTGCGGATCACGTCCGGCGACCGTCCGACGTCCAGCGCCTTGCGCAGGCGCCGGATATGCACATCCACCGTCCGCGGTTCGACATAGACATCGTGGCCCCAGACCGAATCGAGTAATTGTTCGCGCGAGAAGACCCGCCCTGGATGCTCCATGAAGTGGCGCAGCAGGCGGAATTCGGTCGGGCCGAGATGGGTCGCCTTGCCGCCGCGCGTCACCTTGTGGGCGGTCAGGTCCATCTCGATGTCGGCGAAGGAAAGCTGCTCGGCCGACATCGACGGCCGGGTCCGGCGCAGGACGGCGCGGACCCGCGCGATCAGTTCCTTCGGCGAGAAGGGCTTGGTGATGTAATCGTCGGCGCCGCTGTCCAGCCCGCGGACCCGGTCCGCCTCCTCCGACCGGGCCGTCAGCATGATGACCGGCAGGTTGCGCGTTTCGGGGCGGCGGCGGAACTGGCGGCACACCTCGATGCCGGAAACCGCAGGCAGCATCCAGTCGAGGACGACCAGATCCGGCAAGCGCTCCCGCACCGAGATCAGGGCTTCGTCGCCGTTGGTCGCCTCGTCGACTTCGAACCCTGCCTCCTCGAGATTGTAGCGGAGCAGGGTGATCAGCGGCAGTTCGTCTTCGACGATCAGGATGTAGGGTTTCATCGGCCTCCCGACTCCCGGCGCCGGTCTATTGGCCCGGCGGCGCTTCAACCTGGTCGTATTCCTCGTCCCCGCCTTTAGGCCGCGATTGCAGCAGGGGGCGGCCTTCGACCAGGTAATAGATCGATTCGGCGATGTTGGTGGCGTGATCGCCGACCCGCTCGATATTCTTGGCGATGAACAGGAGATGGGTGCAGGAGGAGATGCTGCGCGCGTCCTCAATCATGTAGGTCAGCAGCTCGCGGAACAGGCTGATATACATTTCGTCGAGCTCTTCGTCCCTGCGCCACACGGCAATCGCCTTCTGGGTGTCCCGGTCGGAATAGGAATCGAGCACGTCGGAGATCATGGAGAGCGCCAGGCGCACCATGCGCGGGACGGCGTGGGCCGGGCGGACCTGCGGGCTTTGCGCCAGGGACAACGTCCGTTTTGCGACATTGGTGGCGTAGTCGGCGATCCGCTCCAGATCGCTGGAAATCTTCAGCGCGACGATGATTTCCCGCAGGTCGCTCGCCATCGGCTGCCGCAGGGCCAGCAACTGCACGACGAAGGCGTCGATCTCGCGTTCCATCTCGTCGACCCGGGCATCGGCCTCGATGGTGCGGGCCGCCAGTTCGGTGTCGCGGCGCTGCATCGCTTCCAACGCGTTGACGAGCTGCGCCTCGGCGAGGCCGCCCATCTCGGAGACCTTGTTTTTCAGTTCGTTCAACTCCTGGTCGAACGAGCTGACGATATGTTCCGATACCATCCTGGATCTTCCTCAGGCCGTCTGTTTCATGTCCCGCCGCTGTGTCCCGGAACGCCGCCCTAGCCGAACCGGCCAGTGATGTAGCCCTGGGTCTTCTCGTCGCGCGGATTGGTGAAGATTTGTGGGGTTTCCCCCTGTTCGATCAGGTCGCCCAGATGGAAAAACGCCGTCTTCTGCGAAACCCGCGCCGCCTGCTGCATCGAATGGGTCACGATGACGATGGTGTAGTTCTGGCGCAGTTCGTCGATCAGCTCCTCGATCCGCGCCGTCGCGATCGGATCGAGGGAGGAGCAGGGCTCGTCCATCAGGATCACTTCCGGGCCGACGGCGATCGCGCGTGCGATGCACAGCCGCTGCTGCTGGCCGCCGGACAGGCCGGTGCCGGGGTCGCCCAGCCGGTCCTTCACCTCGTCGAACAGGCCGGCCTTGCGCAGGCTTTGCTCGACGACCTCGTCCAGGTCGGTCTTGTTCGAGACCAGGCCGTGGACGCGCGGGCCGTAGGCGATATTGTCGAAGATCGATTTCGGAAACGGGTTCGGCTTCTGGAACACCATGCCGATGCTGGCGCGCAGCTGCACGACATCGACGCTGTCGTCGTAGATATTCTGGCCGTCCAGCTCCAGCTCGCCGGTGACCCGGCAGATGTCGATCGGATCGTTCATCCGGTTCAGGCAGCGCAGGAAGGTGGACTTGCCGCAGCCCGAAGGGCCGATGAACGCCGTCACCTCGCGCTCGCCGATATCAAGCGAGACGTCGCGCAGGGCGTGCTTCTCGGCATAATAAACGTTGACATTCCGGGTCTTTATCTTGACCGGATTGCTGTCGGCTGCGGCGTCCGCCGCTGCCGGCGGCGGTGACTCTTCGACAATTTCAGCCAGGTTTTCGTGCATGACGGCCCCCTACCAGCGGCGCTCGAATTTCTTGCGAAGATATACGGCCGACGCATTCATGACGATCAGGAAGACCAGCAGCACCATGACCGCGCCGGATGTCTTTTCGACGAAACCGCGCTCCGGGCTGTCCGCCCAAAGATAAATCTGAACCGGCATCACCGTCGACGCGTCGGTCGGCCCGCCGGGGATGTCGACGATGAACGCGACCATGCCGATCATCAGCAGCGGCGCGGTTTCGCCGAGCGCCCGCGCCATGCCGATGATCGTTCCGGTCAGGATGCCGGGCATCGCCAATGGCAGGACATGGTGCGAGACGACCTGCATCCGCGAGGCACCGAGGCCGAGCGCGGCTTCGCGCACCGACGGCGGTACGGCCATGAGCGAGGCGCGCGCCGAAATGATGATGGTCGGCAGCGTCATCAGCGCCAGAACCATGCCGCCGACCAGCGGCGCGGAGCGCGGCAGTTCGAAGAAGTTCAGGAATATCGCCAGGCCGAGCAGGCCGAACACGATCGACGGCACCGCTGCAAGATTGTTGATATTGACCTCGATCAGGTCGGTCAGCCGGTTCTTCGGGGCGAACTCTTCCAGATAGACCGCCGCGGCGAGGCCGACCGGGAAGGCCAGGATCAGGGTTACGAGCATGGTAAGGAAGGAGCCGACGATCGCGCCCCAGATACCGGCCTGCTCCGGTTCGCGCGAATCGCCGGTCGAGAAGAAGCCGGTGTTGAAACGCGACTCGATCCGGTTCTCCGCCGCCATCCGGTCGTACCAGCGCAGTTGCAGGTCTTTCACTTTGCGCGCCGATTCGGGCAAGTCGCGGCGGATCGCGCCCTTGGTCAGCTGGTCGATATCGGACGACGACTTGACCCAGATCGCGATTCTCCTGCCGATCCGGTCCGGGTTCGCGATCACATGGCGCTGCAGCGTCCACTCAGCATCCGTGCTGAACATGGCGATCAGCAGGTCCTCTTCCTCGCGTCCTTTCGGTTTGAAATCGGCGACCAGCGTTTCGATCAGAGCGCCGCGGAAATCGCCGTTGTCGCGCAGGGTCTGGGGGTCGGTCTCGCCGTCGGGCGCGATCAGCTCCGCGTCCAGGACGACATCGACCTCGATCCAGGTCTGCATGAAGGCCGAATAGCCATTCGACACGATGGTGCCGACCAGGAAGAGCAGCATCAGGATGGCGAGCACGATCGCCACGATGCCATAGGCCTTGAAGCGCCGTTCCGACCGCAGACGCCGTTTCAGGCCGCGCCGGACCTTTTCCTTCTGGCCCGCAATCAGGACGCTCCGGGCGGTATCAGTCATATTTTTCGCGATATTTCTGAACCACCCGCAGGGCGATCACGTTGAGGCAGAGGGTGACCAGGAGCAGCATCAGGCCCAGGGCAAAGGCGGACAGGGTCTTGGGGCTGTCGAATTCCGGATCGCCGGTCAGGTTGGTGACGATCTGCACCGTTACGGTCGTCACCGCGTCGAAGGGATTAGCGGTCAGCTTGGCCGAAAGGCCGGCCGCCATCACCACGATCATAGTCTCGCCGATGGCGCGCGAGACAGCGAGCAGCACGGCGCCGACAATGCCCGGCAGCGCGGCCGGCAGGACGACCTGGCGGATGGTTTCCGACCGCGTCGCGCCGAGCCCGTAGGAGCCGTCGCGCAGCGATTGCGGCACCGCGTTGATGATATCGTCCGACAACGAGCTGACGAACGGGATGATCATGATACCCATGATCAGGCCGGCGGCGAGCGCGCTTTCCGAGGCGACCGGCAGGCCGATGGCGGCCCCGGCGTCGCGGATCATCGGCGCCACCGTCAGGGCGGCGAAGAAGCCGTAGACCACGGTCGGGATGCCGGCCAGCACCTCCAGTACCGGCTTCACCGTCGCCCGGACCCGGCTCGAGGCGTATTCCGACAGATAGATGGCGGCGAACAGGCCGACCGGCACGGCAACGATCATCGCAATAACCGTAATCAGCATCGTGCCGGCGAACACCGGGATCGCGCCGAACGCGCCGGACGCGCCGACCTGGTCCGCCCGGATGGCGGTCTGCGGGCTCCATTCCAGTCCGAACAGGAAGTCGACCGGCGAAACCTTGGTAAAAAAGGTGAGCGCTTCGAACAGCAGCGACAGCACGATGCCCACGGTCGTCAGGATGGCGATGATCGAGGCGACCATCAGCATCGACAGGATGACCCGCTCCACCCGGTTCCGCGCGCGCATGGCGGGCGAGACGCTCCGGTAGGTCAGCAGCAGCCCGATGGCGGCGAGCAGCGCCATGGCCGCCGCCATGATCCAGGACGACAGGGCTTCCAGCTGCAGATACCGGGCCGCACCCTGCTTCACGACGGCGGTGATCTCGCCGCTCACGATATCGCCGGCGGCGTAGTTCCGGATATTGTTGATGAGAAGCTTTTTCTGTTCCTCGGGCAGTGCTTGCCTGGGTTTCGCCTCGCCCAGCACGCTCACCCGGTCCGGCAGGCCGTTCCACACGATGCCCTCGATGATCGAACCCTGGAACGACATCCAGAACAGGAACAGCAGGAAGGCCGGAAGGGCGATCCAGATGGCGACATGGGCGCCGTAATAGCCGGGCAGCGAATGCAGGCGGGTCCGGCCGCCGTCGGCGACGGCCCGGGCGCGCCCGCGGCCCAGGTAGAAGCCGATGGCCGTCAGTACCAGCAGCACTGCCAGGATCGCGCTGTAACTCATAAATCCCCGCTGGAAAGATACAGCCGCCCGCCCATTCATCGCGGACGAAAACCCCTGCCGGCACCCTGTAAATCTGCCTAACGAATTGTCTAAAAATATCGGCAACCGCGCGAAAAAGCCGGGCGCGGTCCCCGCCGTCGAGGAAGGGCCGGGGCGCCACCGCGGCGCCCCGGACCCGTAACCCGGGCTACATCTTCAGGTCGGGCAGCGATTTGCCGGCCGCGATGTTTTTCTTCATTTCGGCCGCCGGCAGCGGGATCAGGCCCTTGCTCACCAGGTAGCTGCGCTTGCCGATCGACTTCCGGTTCATGAAGGCGCGGATATACTCCCGGATACCCGCAATCTGGCCGACATGGTTCTTCTTGACATAGAAGAACAGCGAGCGGCTGACCGGATATTTCTGCGAGGAGATGTTGTCGAAGGTCGGCAGGACGCCGTCGACGATCGAACCCTGCACCTTGTCGCGGCTCTGGTCGAGGAAGGAAAAACCGAAAACGCCCAGCGCGTTCGGATCGGCTTCCAGCTTCTGGACGATCAGGTTGTCGTTCTCGCCGGCTTCCACCCAGGCGCCGTCCTCGCGGATGCCGCGGCACACGGCCTTGTAATACTTCTTGTTCTGCTTCTTCATCGCCTTCAGGCTCTCGAAGCTCTTGCAGCCGCCCTCCATGGCCAGTTCGTTGAAGGCGTCGCGGGTGCCGGAAGTCGGCGGCGGGCCGAGCACCTTGATGGCGACGTTCGGCAGGCTGGCATTGACGTCCTTCCAGGTCCTGTTCGGGTTCGGGACCAGCTTGCCGCCGTCCCTGTGGCCTTCCGGAACCATCTTCGCCAGCGCCAGGAAGATGTCCCGCCGGCTCAGCTTGAGACGGCCGGATTTCTTGGAGTTGGCCAGGACGATGCCGTCATAGCCGATCTTGAATTCGGCGATCTTGATGCCGTTCTTGGTGCAGCGGTTGTACTCGCTCTTCTTGATGCGGCGCGATGCGTTGGTGATGTCCGGGGTCTTCACGCCGACGCCGGCGCAGAACAGCTTCAGGCCGCCGCCGGATCCGGTGGCTTCGATAACCGGTGTCTTGAACCTGGAGCTCTTGCCGAACCGCTCGGCGACGACGGTCGCGAACGGATACACCGTGGACGAGCCGACGATGCGGACCTGGTCGCGTGCCACGGCCTGGCCGGCCGCGCCGACCAGGGCGAGCGCCCCGACGGTAGCGAACGTGACGGTGTGTTTCACGGATGTCTCTCCGGATCGATGGCTGCGCGTCGGGATCGGTATGGAAACGCAGCGCGATTTGGGCCAAATCGGGGAGGCCTTGCGGCGCCTGATCCATCTATTGTTCCCCCATCGCAAACCGCAGCGCCCTCAGCGCTGCCGGTGACACCGACGCTAACGACAGCCCGCTTCCGAAATACTACAGATATGCGTCAGATTTGTTACGCCCGAAGGGTTGTCGGGCCGCTGCGAGGGCAGAGTGCGCCGAAGCCGCGCTTGACCCTGCCGGCCATTTGCCGTTGAACCGCCACGAATCCGGCCCAGATGAAGAATCGGGTTCACAATTTCGGGAGTCGCCGACCATGACCATTACGGCAGGCGTGACCCTGCATGGCGAGATGAAGCCGGGCTACGACGAAATCCTGACGCCGGAGGCGCTGGAATTCATCGCAGACCTGCAACGGACCTTCGGGCCGCGTCGGGCGGAGCTGCTGGCGCGCCGGGCGGAAGTCCAGGCCCGGCTGGACGAGGGTTGGCTGCCGGATTTCCTGCCGGAGACGAAGCCTGTCCGCGACGGCGACTGGAAAGTCGCGCCGATCCCGGAACCGCTGCTCGACCGGCGGGTCGAAATCACCGGACCGGTCGACCGCAAGATGACGATCAACGCGCTGAATTCCGGCGCCCGGGTCTTCATGGCGGATTTCGAGGATTCCAACACGCCGACCTGGGACAACAACATCCAGGGCCACATCAACATGCGCGATGCCGTGCGCGGGACGATCGCCTTCGACGATCCGAACAGCGGCAAGCATTACGAGCTGGGCGACAAGACCGCCGTCATGATTGTCCGGCCGCGCGGCTGGCACCTGCCGGACAACTATATCCGGGTGGACGGGGAGCCGATGTCCGGCGCCCTCGCCGATTTCGGCCTGATGTTCTTCCACAACGCCGAGGCCCAGATCGCGGGCGGCCTCGGCCCGTATTTCTACCTGCCGAAGCTGGAAAACCATCTCGAGGCGCGCCTGTGGAACGACGTCTTCGTCCACGCGCAGCGCAAGCTCGGCCTGCCGGTCGGTTCCATCAAGGCGACCGTCCTGATCGAGACGATCATGGCCGTCTTCGAGATGGACGAGATCCTCTACGAGCTGAGGGACCATATCGCCGGCCTGAACTGCGGCCGCTGGGATTATATCTTCAGCTTCATCAAACGCTTCCGGAACCGCTCGGACTTCACCCTGCCGGACCGGTCCCAGGTCACCATGACCGTCGGTTTCCTGCGCAGCTATTCGCTGGAGCTGATCCGCACCTGCCACCGG
Organism: Alphaproteobacteria bacterium; assembly: GCA_965249845.1. Taxonomy (GTDB): domain Bacteria; phylum Pseudomonadota; class Alphaproteobacteria; order Bin65; family Bin65; genus Bin65. The sequence goes on along the minus strand of CBDFNA010000003.1, from coordinate 912,573 downwards.
CGCGGCGCTTTCGCCATGGGCGGCATGGCGGCGCAGATCCCGATCAAGAACGATCCGGAGGCCAACGAAGCCGCCATCGGCATGGTGCGGGCCGACAAGGAACGCGAGGCCGGCGACGGCCATGACGGCACCTGGGTCGCCCATCCGGGCCTCGTGCCGATTGCGCTGGAAGCGTTCGACCGGCTGATGCCCGGCCGCAACCAGCTCGCCCGCCAGCGTCAGGACGTGCACACGAAGGCGGCCGACCTGCTCGCCGTGCCGGGCGGCACGATCACCGAGAAAGGCGTGCGCAACAACATCTCGGTCGGCATCCAGTACACGGAGGCCTGGCTGCGCGGGAATGGCTGTGTGCCGATCAACAACCTGATGGAAGACGCCGCCACGGCGGAAATCTGCCGCTCCCAGCTTTGGCAATGGCGCAAGCACGGTGCGTCGATCACCGACGGCCCGGCGATCGACGACGACCTGCTGTCCCGCCTGTTCGAGGAGGAGGCGGAAAGGATCAGGAAAGAGCGGGGCGAGGATGCCGCCGCTGTCGAAGTCCTCGATGCCGCCCACGCCCTGTTCTGGGACATGACGGTATCCGACGAATTCCAGGAATTCCTCACCCTGCCGGCCTACCAGCGGATCTCGGCAGACGCGGCATAGAGACCGGCGCGGCCGGTTCCGGGCTAGCTGGAACCGGCCTGCGCTTCCCGCCGCATCACATAGAGGCCGACGGCGATCAGCAGGGCGGCGCCGGCGATCGTGACCGTGTCGGGAAACTCGCCGAAGAAGATCAGGCCCAGTGCAACGGCCCAGGGAAAAGTCGTGTAGACGAAGGGTTGCAACAGCGACGCCGGCGCCGCATTGAGCGCCAGGATCAGCGTGTAGTGCGCCGCGGCGCCCATGAACCCGGCCGCAATCAGCAGCAGCCAGGTCTGCGGGCCGGGCCATACCCAATCGACCCAGCCGAAGGAACTGGAAATCGCCACACCGGCAAGCACGGTCCATAACAGCGTCGTATCCGACCCGTCATAGTGCGCGGTCAACCGGATCAACACCTGGTAGAACGCCCAGATTATCGCCCCGGCGACCGGGAGAAAGTGAAACCAGTCGAGGTCGAGGAAGCCGGGGCGGACAATCGCCAGAACCGCGACGAAACCGATTCCGACGGCGATCCAGCGCCGCCAGCCGACCCGCTCGCCCAGCACCGGGACCGCCAACGCCGTCACGATCAGCGGGACGGCTGCGGCGACGGCATGGACGTCGGCGACAGGCAGATAGCGGAAGCTCAGCACGAATACGGCGATCTCCGCCACCAGCACCAGGCTGCGCGCGAGCTGCAGCCAGGGATTCCGGCTCTTCAGCTTGGCGCGCACGCTGCGCGGGCCAACGATCGCGACTGCGATCGCGGCGAAGATCAGGAAGCGCACCCACAAGATCTGGCTGACCGCCAGGCGTTGCGTCAGTTCCCGGGCCAGCGCGTCGACCGCGACGAAGAAGAACATCGACACGCACATGATCGCGATGCCGCGGACCGGGTTGTTCTCGGCGGCCATGGTTGCAGCGCTATCCCTTGCCCGCGGCCAGCGAGCCGATGAAGGCGGCGCAGGTCATCGCCAGGTCGACCGCCGCCGTCACGATCTCCCCGGCCCGCACAACCGCCGCCCCCGCGGCGCGGGCGCACAGTTTTTCGGCGAGGGTGAGGGCAGGACCGGTCAAGGCGAAGTCGGGATCGATTGCGGTCCGGCCGGTATAGCCCGGCGCGACGGGCGCGGGCAAATGCGCAGGCCGGTCGCCGGGTCTATCGAAACGGAGCTATCCCACCCGCTCGATCCAGCCCGCAAACGCCCTCATGTAATCCGTCAGGATATCCCGGGTCGGCCCGTCGGTCAGGACGCCGTCGTCGTCGAATTTCGTGTGCGCCGCGCCGACGAAGATTTCCGGGCGGTTCATCACCAGCCCATCGAGAAAGATGAAGGACCGGCGCAGGTCGTACTGCGCCCGGGCGGTGCCCAGACCGCCCATCGCGGCGCCCATGACGCCGATCGGCTTGTCCTTGAAGGGCTGGTCCGGGGTCCGGGACAGCCAGTCGATCGCGTTTTTCAGCACACCCGATACGCCGTAATTGTATTCCGGCGTGGCGATCAGCAGGCCGTCGGCGGCCCGGATCAGCCCGGCCAGCGCCGTCACCGCGTCCGGGAACGCCTTCTGTTTCTCGTCGTCATTGTAGGGCGGGATTTCGCCCAGCCGCTCGAACAGGCTGACGCTCGCGCCCTCGGGCGCAACCGCGCCCGCCGCCCGGATCAGGCTGGCGTTGAAGGAGGCGGCGCGCAGGCTGCCGGCGATGCCGATAAGGTTCATGCAATAGCTCCGGGATTGGCGGTTCCGACCCGCCGTCACCTATGCGGTTTCGGGCGTCCGGCAAGATCGGGCGGCGGCGGGCGGGACGGACTGACGCTTTCGCCACGCTCGCGAAGGGTGCTAACGGAGGGCGCCTGTCTTCCCCGGAGCCACCATGAACCGCGCCGCGCCCGCCCCCGCCGATAACATGCGAGCCGACAACCTTCGATCCGGCGGCCGGATCCTGGTCGACCAGTTGCGCCTCCACGGCGTCGAGCGCGCCTTCTGCGTTCCCGGCGAGAGCTACCTCGCCGTTCTGGACGCCTTTGTCGACGTCCCGGAAATCCAGGTCGTGACGGCGCGCCAGGAAGGCGGCGCGGCCATGATGGCCGAAGCGCACGGCAAGTTGACCGGCACGCCCGGCGTCTGCTTCGTCACCCGCGGCCCCGGCGCGACCAACGCCAGCGCCGGCGTGCATATCGGCTTCCAGGATTCGACGCCCATGGTCGTGTTCATCGGCCAGGTCGCCCGGAACATGGCGGACCGGGAGGCGTTTCAGGAAGTCGACTACAAGCGCATGTTCGGCCAGATGGCGAAATGGGTCGGCCAGATCGAGGAACCGGAGCGAATCCCGGAAATGGTCTCCCGCGCCTTCCACACGGCGGTCAACGGCCGGCCCGGCCCGGTCGTCCTGGCTTTGCCGGAGGATATGCTGCGCGAGCGCGCCGGCATCGGCGATGCGCGCCCGTTCCGGGAAATGCAGGCCGCGCCCCCGCCGGCCGATATGAACCGGCTGCGCGAGCTGCTGCTGAATGCCGAGCGGCCGATGGCGCTGATCGGCGGCGGCGGCTGGGACCGGGAGGCGGTCGCCGGGTTCGAGGCGTTTGCACAGGCGTTCGACCTGCCGACGGCGGTGTCGTTCCGCTGCCAGGCCTATTTCGATAACCGATTGAAGCAATATGCCGGCCATGCCGGCGTCGGCATCGACCCGGCGCTTGGCGGGCGGATCGAGGCGGCGGACTTGCTGCTCGCCGCCGGCGCCCGGCTCGGCGAAGCGACGACAAATGGGTACACACTGGTCAAGCCGCCGGTTCCCGATCAGGCGCTGATCCATATCCATCCCGGCGCGGAAGAGCTCGGCCGGGTGTTTCAGCCGGCCCTCGGCATCAACGCCGGGATGAAGCATTTCGCGGCAGCGGCGGCGGCCCTCGACGCGCCTGCTTCCGTCTCCTGGGGCGCCTGGCGCCAGGCGATCCGCAATGAGTACCTGGCCTACCTGCGGCCTCATCCGGTGCCCGGCGACGTCCAGATCGGCGAGATCGTCGCCTGGCTGAGCGACCGGCTGCCGGAGGACGCCATCGTCTGCAACGGCGCCGGCAACTACAACGGCTGGCTGCACAAGAATTTCGTCTTCAAGGGCTATCGGACGCAGATCGGCGCGACTTCCGGTTCCATGGGCTACGGCACGCCCGCCGCCATCGCCGTCAAGCTGGCCGAGCCGGAGAAGACGGTGGTCAACTGGTCCGGCGACGGCTGCTTCCTGATGCACGGCCAGGAACTGGCGACCGCCATGCTATACGGCGCGAACGTGATCAACGTCGTCGTCAACAACGGCATGCTCGGCACCATCCGGATGCATCAGGAGCGGGACTACCCGACACGCGTATCCGCCACGGCGCTGCACAACCCGGATTTCAGCGCGCTCGCCGAATCCTACGGCCTGCACGGCGAGGTCGTGCGCACGACGGACGAGTTCGCTCCGGCCTTCGAGCGCTGCGCCGCGGCGGACCGGCCGTCGCTGATCGATCTCCAGGTCAGCCCGGAAGCCGGAGCGCCGACCCGCACGGTGACCGAAACGCGCGAGGCCGCGCTGGCGGCACAGCGCGCCTGAACCAGGGCGCAGTACGGCAAGGCTGACGGCGCGCGGCCGAAGCTGTATGAAGAACGAAACAGCGCGACGGCGCTGCAGAAAGATCGAGGGAAGGAGACGGCGCGATGAGCGATCTCGATATCTACAAGACCCAGAATTTCGGCAACAGCAGCGGGTGGGGCAAGGCGCCGGCCCTGTTGATCGTGGATTTCGTCAACGGCTTCACCGACCCGGCGCGTTTCGGCGGCGGCAACATTCAGGAGGCGATCGCGAACACCGCCATCCTGCTGGAAGCCTGCCGCAGCTATGGGCTGCCGATCGTGTTCACGCGGGTTATCTATGCCGATGACGGCGCGGATGCCGGCGTGTTCTGCCTCAAGGCGCCGAGCTTGGTGACGCTGACCGAAGACAATCCCGAAAGCCATGTCGTCGATGCGCTGAAGCCGCGCGACGGCGAACTGGTCGCCCGCAAGCAGCAGCCCTCGGCCTTCTTCGGCACCACCCTGCATTCCTGGCTGACCATGCGCGGCGTCGATACGATCGTCCAGACCGGCTGCACGACCTCCGGCTGCGTGCGCGCCTCGGTGATCGATGCGCTTAGCTACAACTATCGCAACATCGTCGTGACGGATTGCGTCGGCGACCGGGCGCTCGGCCCGCACGAGGCCAACCTGTTCGATATGGGCCAGAAATACGGCGACCTGCTGACCTGCGAAGAGACCCTGGCGGCGCTGGCCCAACGCATGGGCGTCCGCGCCGAGGCGGCGGAGTAGGGCGGGCCGAAGCGCCGGACGCAGTCCGGGCGGCTAACGGGCCGCCGGGATGTAGGAAACGCGCAGGCCGAGGAATTTCTGCAGCGGGTCCAGATCGAGTCTCTGTCCCCTCGCCTGCTTCGCCTGTGCGGAGAACGATTCGACAAATCCGACAATGCGTGGCACCGGCAGGGGCCGGCCGGGCCTGAGCGCGATCGTGAGCGTGCCCGGCGCGAGCAACCACCGGGCCGTTGCGCGCAGCATGACCGGCGCAAACGAACCGGAAAAGCGGGCAGCGGCACCGGCGAGCGCGCCCGCAAGCGCCTGCCGCATCATTGCTGCCGTTAGCTTCCGGCCGTCCGGGTTCTTGTTCGATTGTGCCGCGGCCATGACAGCCATCGCCTTGCCGATGCCGCCGAGATCGGTCAGCGCATAGGACAGGCGGTGGATGCGCATTTCGCCCAGCAGTTCGAGGATCATGCGGCCGGCGGCATCCGGCGAGGTCGGTCCCATACTGCCCGGCCCCAGTTTTTCCAGCAGTTTCGGGTCGGTCAGCCAGGCGAAATCCAGCCCGTCGAACCGTCCGGTCAGCTCCTGGCGCAGCAGCCCGCGCAACGTCACCGTGCTGGCTTCCAGATCGATCGATCCGGCCGCCCTGTCCAGTTCGTAGGTCAGCAGCAAGTCCACCACCAGGCCCTGCCAGTCGATGCCGACAAAGACATTGCGTATTTCCGGTGTGTCGAACAGGTTGCCGCCCCAACGCATGCCCGTGTAGGTCACGTCCGCGAAATGCGGCAGTTCCGGGTTGCGGTAGTCGAAGCGGCGCCCGGCGATCGACTCCGCGGTGGACGTCATGGTCACCGTCTTTTTCGGGGCGCCCGGCTTGACTACAGCGTTATACGGCAGCGCGACCGCGTATTTCAGGTCCCGGATCGTCAGGACGCCGTTTTCCTCGGCGACCGGGCCGTAGCTGTATTTGGCGCCGTACCGGCCGTAGGCGCGAAGCACGCGCTCGGCCTTTTGCGCCGGGGTCAGGGACTCCTGCGCCTGCGCCGCGCCCGGAAGGCCGGCCGTCAGCCCGACCGTTAGTCCGGTAGCGGCGAGCGGCGCGCCGGCCAGGGGAGCGCGAGAACCGCCGCGCCCGGCCGGTTGCGCCGGGCCTCACACGGCCTCGGCCCACTTCTTCTCGAATTCCCAGACATCTTCGAACCCCATCAGTCGGCTGAACTCCTGGAAATCGTAAAGCGGCGCGGCCGTGCCGATGCTCGAGCCCGTGTCGCGGATGTGCCCGTACACCTGCCGCAGCGCTTCCCCTGCCGCCAGGAAGCCGGCTGCCGGATAGATCGCGAAAGTGTAGCCGATCGCCCGATAGTCGGCGACCGGCAGCACCGGCGTGCTGCCGCCCTCGACGACGTTCACCAGCAAGGGCAGGCCCCGGAAGGTCTCGCCGATGCGGCGCATCTCCGTTTCGGATTCCGGCGCCTCGATGAACAGGATATCGGCGCCCGCTTCGGCAAAGGCCTCGCCGCGGCGCAGCGCTTCGTCGAGCCCGTACAGGCCGCGCGCATCGGTGCGGGCCACGAGCAGGAAATCCTTCGACTCCCGCGTCGCCGCGGCGACCTTCAGCTTGGCGATCGCGTCCTCGAGCGGGATCACCCGGCGCCCCGGCGTGTGGCCGCATTTCTTGGGAAATTCCTGGTCTTCGAGCTGGATCGCCGCGGCGCCGGCGGCTTCGTAGCCGCGTACCGTGTGCTCGATGTTGAGCAGACCGCCATAGCCGGTGTCGCCGTCGGCGATCAGCGGCGTCTCGGTGACGCTGACGATCTGGCCGACCCGGCCGACCATATCGGTGTAGGTGGCGAGCCCGGCGTCGGGGATGCCGAGATAGCTGGCGACGGCGCCGTAGCCGGTCATGTAGAGCGTGTCGAAGCCCATCCGGTCGGCCACGCGCGCCGAGATCATCTCGAACACACCCGGCGAGGAAATCCACTCGCAGCTCCGAATCTTGTCGGCCAGCGCCGCGTTGGCCGTCTGTCGATTTGCCGTCATCGTCACCCCTGTCGAAATCTCGTGTCGCGTCGCGCCGCCTTTGCGGGCCGCCCGTCCGGCCCCGAACCTGTCCGGCCCCGAACCTGTCGGGCCGGCCTGTGTGAGTCCAGTATAATTCGGGAATGTCCGGCCGTCAGGAACGGGATCGGCCGGAGGGAGCGGATCAGCCGCCCAGAATTGCGCCGATTGCCGGTCGTTTTGAGATCTCGGCGAACCAGCCCGCGAGATCGGGATGGGCGGCGCGCCAATCCAGGCCGGGAAGATGCCGGTCCAGATGCGCCAGCATGGCCGCGAGGGCGATGTCGCCGCGCGAAAATTGTGCGCCTGCGGCAAAGGTCCGGTCGCCGAGCCTGTCGGCGGCGGTTGCCAGACTGTCCAGCACCCGGACCTGCCGGCGTTCGATCCATTCCCCGGTCTCGGATGCCTCCGCGCGGGTGCCGGCGATATAGAGTTCGACGGCGGTGGCGTTTACGCCTTCGGTCAGGGCTTCCCAGGTCTTGACCTCGAAGACCTCGGCCGGGTCCGACGGCATCAGGGCGGGCACCGGCCGGACGGTCTCCAGATAGTCCAGCACCGTCCGCGGATCGAAGAAGGCGGTTTGCCCGCCGATGCGGACCAGCGGGTTGCGGTTCAGCGGGTTTTCCGACACGCCCTCGCCGGGGCGCCAGGGCATGTCTTCGACCAGCCGGTAGGCCAGCGCCTTTTCCCGCAACGCGATCAGCACCCGGTCTGTATCGGGGCCGGGCGCGGGCGAAACGACATCGATCGGGCCGTCCGGCAGCTGGCCGGCGTCCGCCGGCGTGCGTCCCGGACCCGGCCCGCTCAACGCCTTGCGCGGCTCGTCCCCGGCCTTGCTCTCCGGCGCCGGCTTCGCGGGCCGCCCGTTGGCGCCGATCAGTTCGCTAAAGTCCTGGCGCTCCAGCAGGAGGGAGGTTGCCGCGCCGAAGACCAGGCCCCAGAACGGTGCGCCAATGCCGAGCAGGTTGACGTCCACCCCCGGAATCAGCTCCGTCACCGTCACGACGAAGCTGACGGTCGCCCCGATCCGGAATCGTTCGCCGAAGCCGGCGCTGAAGGCTTGCTGCAGCACCGGCAGCATGGCCAGCCCGCCGATGATGTAGATGAAGGCTTCCGGCACCGACAGCGCCAACCTTGTCACGATCGGCGACAGCAGGCCGAAGGCGACCGCCAGCGCCGCCCAGATATAGGCGCTGACATGGTGCAGCCGGGGCGCGCCGGAGGAGGCCAGGATCGCGTTGACCGGTCCGGTCATGCAGGTGTTCACGCTGCCATAGGCGCCGAACAGGAGGGATCCGGCGCCGCACACGAAGGTGCTGGTATTGGTCGGCGGGTTGTGTCCTGCAACCCGCAGGATCGAGATGCCCTGGGCATTCTGCAGCGCCAGGACGGAAACCAGCAGCGGCAGGACCAGATCCAGCAAGGGCGCCTTCGAAAAGATCGGCGTGATGAATTCGGGCCGCGCGATCTGGAGCGTCAGCTCTCCCTGCAGGTTGAACTGCCCGCCCTCGACGGCCATGTAGCCGGCGGCCAGCAAGGCCATCAGCACCGGCGGCAGGACCTTTGCGACCGGTTTCCAGAAGGAAAACACGATAAAGGCAACCGCTGCCGCCGCGGCGATCTTCAGTTCCTTGTCGAAGGCATCGACCGCCAGGATGCCGAATTTGAGGAAAACGCCGGCGACCATGGCCATCACGATCGGCTGGGGCGTGATCCGCATGATCGCCTTGAAGCCGCCGCTGATGCCCAGCAGGATCATCACCGCGCCGGTCACCATGTAGGCGCCGACGATCTCGCCGAACGGATATTTCAGCAGCGCCGGCCCGACGATCGCCGTGCCCGAAATCGTCCAGGCGAAGGCGAGCGGCTGTTTGTAGATCCAGCTCATCACGAAGGTGATCCCGCCGCCGCCGACGAAGCCGATGAAAATCCACGAAGAGAGGGTTTCGGTGCTGAGCCCGCCGGCGATCCCGATGGTCAGGATCAGCGCGACCGGCCCGGTCGAGGCGAACAGGAAGGCGACGACGGCATTGGCCAGATGGTGCGGGCGGAGGCCCAGCAGCGTCTCGGCCAGTCTCGGGCGGTCGGGGGCGGGCCGTTCAAACACGGGCGCGGCGGGCTCGTTCTGTTTTTCCTGTCGCCCGGCATTTTCCGGATGCGGGTTCCGGACGCAGGTACGGGGCGGCGCACGTTAGCGGCGACGGCAACGGGCGGTCAACGTGGGATCGATACCGCCCGGCGATCCCGTCGCCGCGCGGCCGGGCGCCCCGTTCGGCATTTCGTCCGACCTTCAGGATTGAACCTTCGGTTGGACAAACGGTAGTTTCCGCGTGAGAACCCATCGGTTTCCCGTTGGATTCCCCCATCGGACTTCAAGGAGCGCAACATGACGGTCGCCACACTCGATACGCAGCCAGCGGCAGCGGTGCCGTCCCATGACGAGATCGTCGCCCGCGCCCGGCGTGTCGCGATTGCGATCAAGGAGAACGCGGCCGAGGCCGACGATTTGCGCCGCGTGCCGGACGAATCCGTCAGGCTGATGAAGGAACAGGGCCTGTTGCAGGTCATCCAGCCGCGCCGCGCCGGCGGCTGGGAAATGTCGATGCGTGCGCATATGGATGTCATTGCCGCGCTGGCGGAAGGCTGCGGCTCGGCCGCCTGGGTCGCCGGCGTCGCCCACGCCCATAGCTGGTTGCTCGGCCATTTCCCGGAGCAGGCGTTGCAGGAAGTCTACGGCAAGACGCCGGTCACGCTGGTCTCCGCCGTCATCGGCCCGCGCGGCAAGGCGGTCCGCCACGCCGACGGCAGCCACACGCTGCAGGGCTTCTGGCCTTTCGGTTCGGGTTGCCACCATGCCCAATGGCTGATCCTGGGCGCCGAGGTGGTAGACGATTCGGGCGATTCAGGGGAGGTCATCGACGCCGGCGATTTCCTTGTGCCAGCCGCCGATGTCGAAATCCGCGACGACTGGTATGTCGCCGGCCTGCAGGGCACGGGGAGCAATTCGCTGACGTGCAAGGGCCTCAAGGTTCCGGCGCACCGTTATCTTTCGCTCGAAAAACTGTTCGCGCTCGAAACGCCGGGCCTCGAAGACTATGACGGCTGGCTCTATCGGGCGGAGGCCGTGCCGGTGCTCGCGCTCTGCATTACCGGCAGCGCGCTCGGCATCGCCCGCTCGGCCCTGCCGGAATATTTGCGCATCGTGCCGGGCAAGGCGCTGGCCTATACCGGCTACACCGCCGAAGCCTTCGTCGGGACGCAGATCAGTGTCGCCGCGGCGGCCACGCTGATCGACTGCGCCGATTTCCTGCTCTACCGCATCGCCGACGATATCGACCGCTATGCCCGGGCCGGCGACCGGATGTCGATGGAAATGCGCGGCCGGATCCGCATGGACTGCGCCCAGGCCGTGCGCTTCTGCATGGAAGGGATGGACAAGCTGTTCCACACCGCCGGCGCCTCCGGCCTGTCGATGAAGGGTTCCCTGCAGCGCGCCTGGCGCAACCTGCACGCCATCAACATGCACGGCCTGCTGGCTTACGACACCAGCGCCGAGCTATACGGCCGGGTGTTGCTGGGACTGGAACCGAACACCGAGATCATCTGAGGCGGACAAGCAGCGGTCGGTGTCGTACCGGGGCCGGCCTCCCGACGGCGGCTATTTCTTGTCGAAGCGGATGTCCTGCTTGTTCAGGAAGGCTTCGATGCCGCGCCTCGCCTCTTCGCTGGTCTGGGACAGGGCGCTGGCGACATTCTCGGTGAAGCTGCCCGCCATGCGGTCCATGTCGGCGATGCGCGGCAGGGCGTTGATCATCATGTAGTTGCTGATTTTTGCGTTGCCGGCGATATCGTCGGCGAGCGCGAGCGCCTTGTCGAAGGTCGTGCCGGCCGGTTCGATATAATGGCCCAGGCCGAGGCGCAGGCCCTCCTCGGCGTCGTAGCGCCGCCCGGTCAGCATCATTTCGCGCATCCGGTCGGCGCCGATGATGCGCTGGACGCGGACGCTGGCGCCGCCGCCGACATAGATGCCACGCCGGCCTTCGGGCAGCTGGTAGAAGGTCGATGGCTCGGAGACCCGGACATGGCAGGCCGTGGCGATTTCGAGCCCGCCGCCAATTACGCCGCCCTGCATCGCGGCGACCACCGGCACCGGGCCGAATTCCAGCAGGTCGAGCGTCTCGTGCCAGAAGCGCGAATGCAGCACGCTTTCGAAGGGCGGCCGGTCCTTGTGTTCGGCGAGGTCGAGGCCGGCGCAGAAGTGGTTGCCGGCGCCGCGCATGACGATCGCGCTGGTTTCCTCGGGATCGAGCCGGTCGACGAAACCGCGGATGTCCCGGATCAGCCCGTCGCAGACCGCGTTCCGCTTCTCTTCGCGGTCCAGGGTCAGAATTGCGATCCGGCCCTCCCGGGCGACGGTGACATAGTCGGTGGCGTAAACCTGTTTCATCGGGCGCCCGTTCGCTTCGCGTGGATTTCCGGGATCAGGCTATAGACAAAGCCGCGCCGGGTGAGAAGGGGCGTATCGAAGGACCGGCGCTTCGGTGCAAGTCGAGGAAGTAATCGTAATGCACTTACGCCGTCTTTCTGTGCCGCCCCGGATGGAGCGCAGCAGAAATCCGGGGTCCAGAAAAATCGCGAAGGCCAGCGCCAGCGACTCTGGCCCCCGGAACAAGTCCGGGGCGGCACGATTTTTGGATGGTTGCAAAATAATCCATCGACTTAGGCCGAGGCTGGCAGGTAATCCCAAAAAGCGGCTCATTTGGGCGGTTTGAGATTGAAGGGAGCGCCTGCCCTAATTTTCTTGAACAATCATTATAAATTAAACAGATGCCTGTAACCAGACCTTTTCCTTCCCCCTCTTCAGAGGGGGAAGTCCCTGAGCGCAGCGAAGGGGATGGGGGTGCCGGGTCGAATCGACGGTCGGCGCCTATAGCATTCAGGCGATCTCCGCTGCGCGTCTGGCGACGCGCCAACCCCACCTGACCTCCCCTTCTGAAGAAGGGGAGGAATCGGAAACGCCACTCCGCCGCCGTCAATACAGCAGGCCGGGCAGCCACAGGGCGAGGCCGGGCAGGAGGACGAGCATGACGATCAGCGCGATATCGGCGAACAGGAAGGGCACGATCCCGCGATAGACCGTGCCGAGGTCGATATCGGGCATCTGGGCGCGGATGACGAAGATGTTCATGCCGACCGGCGGCGTGATCAGGCCGGCCTCGGCCACGACGACGACGAAGATGCCAAACCAGACCTTGTCGTAGCCGATGCCCTCGGCGAGCGGCAGGAACACCGGCACGGTGATCAGGATCATGCTGAGGGAATCGAGGAAGCAGCCGAGCACCAGATAGACCGCGAGCATCAGGAGAACGATCAGCCAGGGATGCAGCGAGCCGGCGCCGAACAGATCCGTCACCGCCTTCGGCAGCTGGGTCAGGACGATGAACTCCTTGAACAGGAAGGCGCCGAGCACGATGAAAAACAGCATCGCCGTGGTCGACACCGTTTCGGACAGGCTGGTCTTGAAACCGGCCCAGTCGAGAGTCCGCGTCGCAACGCCGATCGCGATGGCGACCAGTGCGCTGACAGCGGCGGCCTCGGTCGGGCTGAACACGCCGAGATAGATGCCGCCGACCGCGATTGCGAACAGCACGACGATCTTCCACAGGCCCAGCAGGGGCTGGAGGCGTTCGGCCAGCGCCAGGCCGGGCATTTTCGGCACCCGGTCCGGCGCGATCCAGCCGATGATCGCGATCACGAGGACATGCAGGGCGGCGAGCGCGATACCCGGCAACAGCGCGGCGGCGAACAACTCCGGCACGCCGGCTTCGGCGATGATGGCGTAGAAGATCAGGATGACCGAGGGCGGAATCAGGATGCCCAGCGTGCCGCCGGACGCCACCGTGCCGGTCGCCAGCTTCTCGTCATAGCCGAATTTGCGCATTTCCGGGATCGAGACCCGCGACATGGTGGCGGCGGTCGCCAGCGACGAACCGCAGATCGCCCCGAATCCGGCGCAGGCGCCGATGGTGCCCATGGCGAGCGCGCCGCGCAGGCCGCTGAACAGGGCGTTGGCGGCGCGGTACAGGTCGCCCGACATGCCGGAGCGGGTCGCGACGACGCCCATCAGGATGAAAAGGGGCACGACGGTGAGCCCGTAAGCGTCTTCGCCGACCAGGTAGGAGGATGTTTCGCCCGCCGCCAGACCGGCATTGTGCCAGCCGTCCATCACGGTGTAGCCGAGCAGCCCGGCGATCCCGAGGGCGGCGCCGACCGGCACGCGCATCAGGATCAGCCCGAGGACTGCCAGCAGGCCGAGTCCGCCGTAGACCTCACCCGGCATCGTTGCCCGCCTGGGCCGGAATTCCGGGGATGGAACGGGGCATCGGCGGGGGCGCGGCTAGAACGGCGTGCCGCCGCCGGCGTCGGGCGGGCCGCGGCGCAGCCACACCAGCGCGACCGCGACGCCGGCCAACGTCGCGCAGCCGATGCCGAAAACCATGGGCAGCCAGAACCAGAAGCGGTTGATGTCCAGCGACATGGTATTTTCGCCGAATTCCAGCTTTTCCAGCGCCACCGGCAGCGCCTGGAAGAAGGAAACCGCCAGAAAGGCGATCACCAGGAGCAGGCCGAACCAGCGCAGCGAGCGAACCGTCCGGGCCGGCACCATCTGGTCGATCAGATCGACGGCGACATGCTCGTCGCGCAGAGTGACGGCGGGCAGGGCGATGAAGATGCAGGTGGCGAACGCCCACACCAGGATGTCGACGTCGTTCTCACCGGTCCAGTTCGCCCCATAACGCAGCGTGACCGAGACCGTGGTGAACAGCATCATGAAAATCAGGAACAGGGCGGCGGTGAGGGAAAACACCCTCGCCGCCCGTTCCAGCAGGGTTGGCGACCCCGTCAAGAGCCGGCTTCGGCCCGTTCCGCGCGGAAACCGGCCTCCGGGCTATTTCTGCAGGAAGTTGCGCGAGCCCTTCTCGTGTTTGGCGGCCAGCGCCTTCATCATCGCGTAGACCTGGCGCGCCGGCAGGCCCTTCTTCTCCAGCGCGGCGACCCGCTGTTCGGTGACCCTGGCGCCGACCTCGCGGAATTTGGCGCGCTGCTCGGCGGACAGGACGATCGGTTTCATGCCGGCCTTCATCATGATCTTCTTGCCGATCGCGTCGAGCTTGTCCCATTCGTGGCCGATTTCCTTCTCCCGGCCGGCGACGGAGTCGTCGATCACCTTCTTCAGCTTCGGCGACAGGGATGCATAGCGCTTGGCGTTCATGCAGACGCAAAAGCTGGTGACGTAGGAATACATCTCCGTCGTATGGCGGGTCACCGGCCCCATGCCGAACGCGATGCCGGCGCCGCCATAGTCCAGGAAAGCCCCATCCAGCGTGCCTTTCTGCATCTGGTCGACGACCTGGGTCGGCGGCAGGCCGCGCGGCGTCGCACCCAGTTCCCGGATGAAATCGCGGATGGTCTGGGAGGCGAAACGGATGCGCAGGCCCTTCATGTCCGCAGTCGTGCGCACCGGCTTCTTCGCCGTGTGGATATTGCCGGGCTGGTGGGTCATCAGGACAAGCACCTTGGTGCCGCGGTGCTCTTTCTCAAGATATTTGCCGCGCAGTTCCGGATCGTTCATGACTTTCGCGCCGATCTCGGCGCTGCCGATCAGGAAGGGCACGTTGGACAGCTCGGTCAGCGGAAAGCGGCCGGGGGTGAAGCCGTGGGCCGACCAGGTCACGTCGGCGCGGCCGGTGCGGGCGATATCGTAATATTTCGGCGGCGGGCCCATCTGGGCGCCGGGAAAGACCTTGAAGCTGATTTCGCCGCCCGATTTCTGCTCGACTTCCTTGGCCCAGCGGGCAAGCCATTGGGAAACCGAGTGTTTCGGCGTCACGAAATGCGCAAGCTTCATCTCGATTTTGGCGTTGGCCGTCGTCGACCAGAGCGCCGCCGCGGCGATACCGGCAACAAGGCCGGCCTTATGCAGATGTTTCATCGGTTTCCTCCCGTCAGGCCGTGCTTCCGCACAAACAAGCGCCGATCGCACTGCGCCGGCACAAACAACGCCTTTGGCATTCATGGTACCGGCGCATCGGCGGTCCAGCAACCGCATTCGAGACGCCCCAAGCTGCCGCGGGCCCAAATCCCGTGCGATTATCAGGCGCTTTAGGCGTCGCATTGTCCGGTCCCGATCCGCCGCGCCGGCGACGAAACCCGTCCGCCATCGCAGGAATCGTCGCTGTACGGCTGCCCGGTCCGCTGTTTGGACGCCTATTTTGTATTATGTATGCACCATATAATAGAAAGGGCGCGCCGTCCGATCCGGCCTTCGGGCCGACCGCTCATTCTCCGGTCGATCCCGGCAAGCGCCGGCTTCGAGGACGTGCCGCCCGGTGACCTCCAGGACCGCCATGCGTGGACAGAGTCGATGCAATTGGGGGAAGACCGGCAATTTATTCAACCACGGATTGCCCTCTGGCGTCGAGAGCGGCAGCACCCATGCCCGAAGGAGCGGATGGTTGCACGGGATTAATCGCCGTTCCGGCTGCCGGCAGCGCAGTATACATTCTTGCGCAAGCGCGCCGGCATACACCGGATTCTTGTATACCGAATTCGAAAATGAAGGTTTCTCGGCCTCGAGGTCAGAACCTGCCGTTGCGGTGACCGGCGACGGCCGGATACGCCGCTACCCGCATCCGGCGAGGATAAAAAACACCCGAAATCGCTCCGGGCCGGCGTGCCGTCGCGCCGAGGCCCTATCCCGCGACCTGCCCAACGACCTTTCCCGCGCCCGGCCGGCGCGCCAATATCGAGCGGCCGGCATCGACGGCCGCGATCCCGGGCCGTGCTCGCAGGCAGGCCTCTCTCCATACCGAAGAAGCGGCCAAATGTTGCCGTTCAGGCCAGCCTCCATCTTCAGTATTCTGTATACTGAATCCAAAAAATTGATGGTATAACCCGTATACAACAGAAGAATCGGCGTCGAAGCGCGCGCGCCGACTACCCCCATACCTCGTTTGCCACTTGGACGATGGTGGCAAGTTTCGCCTTTTCGTCGTTTTCGGCGACCGGGTTGCCCGCGACGGTCGAGGCAAAGCCGCATTGCGGGCTCAGCGACAGGCGCTCCCGGTCGATAAAGCGCGCGGCCTCGTCGATCCGGCGTTTCAGGTCGTCGGCAGCCTCGACCGCCGGCACCTTGGAGCTGACGATCCCGAGCACGACGCTCTTGTCGTCCGGCACATGTCGCAGCGGCTCGAAGCCGCCGGCCCGCTCGGTATCGTATTCCAGCATGAAGGCGTCGACGTCGACGCGCCGGAAAACCTGCTCGGAAATCAGGTCGTAGCCGCCTTCGGAAAGCCATTGGCCCTTGAAGTTGCCCCGGCACATATGCATGCCCGCCACAACGTCGCCGCGCCCGCGCACCGCGCCGTTCATCGCCTCGATATACAGGTTCAGCAACCGGTCCGGGTCGCCGCCAAGCGCGCGAACCCGGTCGCAGACCGCCGGGCTGCCCAGCATGATGAGCGGCACCTCGTCGAGCTGGACATAGCGGCAGCCCAGCGCGGCGAGATCGGCGATTTCCCGCCGGAAAATGGCGCACAGATCGTCGAAGAAGGCTTCGTCCGCGGCGTAGCCGGACCCGGCGATCGAGTCCGACAACCGCCAGAAGTGCAGCGTGGAGGGCGACGGCATCGTGATCTTGGGCTCGGCGCCGGCCGCGACCGTCCTGAGGAAAGCAAATTCCTCCGTCGAGATCGGCGCGGCCTTCTTCAGCGGCCCGATGCAATCCGCCGCGATGAATTCCTGCTCATGGCCCGCCGCATCGTGGAAGGTGAACAGCGACGTTGCAACGCTGAAGCCGTCGATGGCGTCGACCCAGTGGCCCCAATAGGATTTCCGCCGGAATTCGCCGTCGGTCACCATTTTCAGGCCCAGGCCCTCCTGCATGGCCACGACGTCGCGGATCGCCACCTGCTTGCCGGCCTCGAAGGCCTCGTCGTCGATCTCGCCGGCGCTGTGGGCCTTGAACGCGTCCTTGAGGGCCCGGGGGCGCAGCAGGCTGCCGATATGTTCGGCGCGGAAGGGCGGGTTGCGGCGGGCAGTGCTGGCGTCGATCACGGATGCGCTCTCGTCTCGATCAAGGGGGAATATTCGATCCTTTTGCCGGAATCGCCCGTTCCGGCGCAAGAGGCGCGCGGATCAGTTGCCGACCCAGGCAATGCGCAGCAGGTTCGTGGCGCCGGGGGTGCCGAACGGCATGCCGGCCGTAATGACGATGGGCTGGCCGGGTTCGGCGAAAGCGTGGGCCTTCGCCATCTCGACGGCGTAGTCGACCATCTCCTCGACGCTGTTGGCGTCGTGTGAGAAGAAACAGGACACGCCCCAGGCGAGCGTCAGTTTGCGCGCGGTGCGGTCGCTGCCGGTCAGGCACAGGATCGGCGCCGTCGGCCGGGCGCGCGAGGCGCGCAGCGTCGTCGAGCCGGAGATGGTGTAGGTCACGATGGCGGCGGCGCCCACGGTGTCCGCGACCTGGCGCGCCGCCGCGGTGATCGCGTCCGACGCTGTCGGGTCCGGCAGCGTGTCGCCGGCGTCGATCAGGCTGCGCCAGGTCGGGTCGGCCTCGGTCCGCAGGACGATCCGGTTCATGACATCGACCGAGCGCACGGCGTGGCGGCCGACCGCGGTTTCCGCCGAGAGCATCACCGCGTCTGCGCCTTCATATACGGCGTTGGCGACATCGGAGGCTTCGGCGCGCGTCGGCGTCGGCGAGCCGACCATCGACTCGAGCATCTGGGTTGCCACGATCACCGGCTTGCCGGCGGCGCGGCAGTCCCGAACGATCCGCTTCTGGACGCTTGGCACCTCTTCCGGCGGCAGTTCCACGCCGAGATCGCCGCGGGCGACCATGATGGCGTCTGACAGATCGATAATCTGCCCCAGATTTTCCAGCGCCGCCGGTTTTTCGATCTTGGCCAGCACACTGGCCCGGTTGGCGGCGAGGTTGCGCAACTCGGCGACATCGTCCGGGCGCTGGACGAAGGACAGGGCGACCCAGTCCACCCCCTGGTCCAGCGCGAAGGCGAGATCCTTGCGGTCCTTCTCCGTCATCGCCGACATCGGCAGCAGCGCGCCCGGGATATTGACGCCCTTGCGGTCGCCGATCGCGCCGCCGGCCTGAACCGTCGCCACGATATGGCGGTCGGAACATTCGGCGATTTCCAGCCTTAGCCGGCCGTCGTCGATCAGCAAGATCTGGCCCGGCGCAACCGCCCGGAAGACCTCCGGATGCGGCAGGCAGACCCGGCCGGCATCGCCCGGCGCCTCGTCGAAATCGAACCGGAAGCTCGCCCCTTCGGTCAGCTCGACCGGCCCGGAGACGAAAGTTCCGATCCGGATTTTCGGCCCCTGCAGATCGGCCATGATGCCGATAGGCCGGCGCATTTCCCGTTCGATCGCGCGGATCGTGCGGATGCGCGCGCGCTGATCCTCGCGGTCGCCATGGCTGAAATTGATCCGGAACACGTCGGCGCCGGCATTGTAGAGCGCGAGAATGGTCTCGCGGTCGCTGCTCGCCGGGCCCAGCGTGGCGACGATCTTGGCATTGGCGCGTAATCTCGGCATCAAGTCTCGCGCTATCCGCTGTCGGCCTGCCGGAACCCTCGCCGAACCGGCGGCAATCGGGCCCGTCAGGTTATCAAAACCGCCCGGAAATCGTTGACATTGGTGTGCGTCGGTCCGGTGACGACCAGATCGCCCAGGGCATCGAAGAATGTCCAGGCGTCGTTGTCCGCCAGAAACGCCGCCGGACGCAAGCCCCGTTGCCGCGCCCGCTCCAGCGTATCGGGGCCGATAACGGCGCCGGCGTTGTCTTCGCTGCCGTCGGCGCCGTCCGTGTCCGCCGCCAATGCCCACACGCCGGGCAAACCGCCCAGCCCCTCGGCGAGGGCGAGCAGATATTCCGTGTTCGGTCCGCCCCGGCCGCCGCCCGTAACCGTAACGGTCGTTTCGCCGCCGGAAAGCAGGAGCCATGGCCGGCCGCCTGTCCCTCCGGCGATCCTGTCCCGCACCAGCGCGGCGTGGGCGCGGCCCAGATTGCGCGCCTCGCCGGTCAGATCGTCCCCCAGAATCTCGACGGCGAGCCCCTCGGCCGCCGCCAGCCGGCCGGCCGCAGCCAGCGACTGCGCCGGAGTCGCGATCAGCCGGTAATCCGCTGTGGCCAATCGCGGGTCGTCCGGCTTCAGGGTCTCGTTTGCCGGGTCTTCGAGCGCTGCCGCCACCGCACGGGGCGGCGCGATTCCGAAGCGGCGCAGAACCTCGCGGGCATCGGCCAGGCTTGTCGGGTCGGGAACGGTCGGCCCGGACCCGATGGTCGCCGGATCGTCCCCGACGACGTCCGAAATGGCGAGGGTCGCCAGCCGCGCCGGCGCGGCGGCGGCAGCGAGCCGCCCGCCCTTGATCGCCGACAGATGCTTGCGCACCGAATTGATCTCGTGGATATCGGCGCCCGCCGCGAGCAGGGCGCGGGTCACGGCCTGCTTGTCGGCCAGCGTCAGGCCGGGCGCCGGCAGGCTAAGCAGGGCGGAGGCGCCGCCGGACAGCAGGAACAGGAGCCGATCGTCCGGCCCGGCCGCGCCTGCCAGCGCCAGAATTTGTCTTGCAGCGTCTTCACCGGCCCGGTCCGGCACCGGGTGGGCGGCCTCGATCACGCGGATCGACCGGCACGGCACGGCATGGCCGTAGCGCGTGACAACCAGCCCTTCGAGGGCGCGGTCCGGCCAGGTTTCCTCGACCGCTCGCGCCATGGCGGCCGCGGCCTTGCCGGCGCCGAGAACGACGGTCCGGCCTTCGGGGTGCGCGCCGGTTTCCGCTTCCAGGTTCGCCAACGCTACGGGAAGGCAGCGCTTGGGCCGGGCGACGGCAATCGCTTCGTCCAGCAGGCGGCGCAGCAGTGCGGGTGGATCGGCAGCCGGTGCGGTCACGGGATTTGCCGCAATCCGCTAACGGCGCCGCGCCGCCGCATGCCGCCGCTCAGCCTTCGTCTCTCTCGAAAGGCGTTCGCATTGCCTTCCTTCGAAAAGGGAAATGCCTTTGCAACGAATACCGGTTCTGTTGCGAAGACGTACCGCCGTACCTGTTGCACGTCCCTCGATACGGCGCTTACGCGCCTACTCGGGATGAGGGGAGAATTGTAAACCTCCTCACCCTGAGTAGCCCCGGATTTAATCCGGGGCGTATCGAAGGGCGACGGTTTCCACATAGTATGGGCATTCGCGAGAAATCCGAATTATTCCGGGTCGTTTTCCTGCACCCAGGCTTCGGTGTCTTCCAGCGCCGCTTCGAAGCGGTCGGTCAGGTCGTCGATGCCCGAGTTGTCGATGACCAGCGGCGGGCACAGCGCGATCGCATCCACGATATTGCGGGTGATCAGCCCGTGCTTCTCGGCATTCTTGCGGAACACGGTGCCGACGACGCCCGGCTTGCCGAACCGGGCATGGGCCGCCTTGTCCCTGACCAGTTCGATGCCGGCGATCAGGCCGACTCCCCTGACCTCGCCGACCAGGTCGCTGCTTCCGAACTGGCGCAGCCGCGCCTGGAACCGGTCCTGCACGCTGCGGACATGGGCGCCGATATCCATCTCGCGGTAGATTTTCTGGGTCTCGATGGCGACGGACGCGGCGACCGGATGGCCGGAATAGGTATAGCCGTGGCCGAACGTGCCGATCCGCGCGCTGGCCTCGACCATGGCGGCCCAGACTTTCTCGTTCACCAGCAGGGCCGAGATCGGCAGGTAGGAGGCCGACAGCGCCTTCGCCGTGGAAACCATGTCCGGCTCGATATCGAAGGTCTGGCTGCCCCAGGGGTTGCCGGTGCGGTGGAAGCCGCAGATCACCTCGTCGACGACCATGAGGATGTCGTATTTCTTCAGAACGGCCTGCATCTTCGGGAAATAGCCGGGCGGCGGTACGACCACGCCGCCGGCCCCCATGATCGGCTCGGCGAACATGCCGCCGATTGTTTCCGGACCCTCATTCAAAATCAGTTTTTCCAGGTCTTCTGCGCATCTTGAGCCAAAAGCGTCTTCGTCCTCGCCGTCCTGCGCTTCGAAATAATGGTGCGGGCAGGTCGTGTGCAGGATCCGGTCGATCGGCAGATCGAAATCCATATGGTTCGGCGGCAGGCCGGTCAGGCTGGCCGAGGCGATGGTGACGCCGTGATAGGCGCGGCGGCGGGAGATAATCTTCTTCTTCTCCGGCTTGCCCATTGCGTTCCAGTAGTACCAGATCAGCTTCATGGCCGTGTCGTTGGCCTCGGAGCCCGAGTTCGAGAACAGGACCTTGGCCATCGGCACCGGCGCCATATCCAGCAGGATCTCCGCCAGCTCCACGCCCGGCATGTGCGACTTGTGGGTGAACTGGTGATAGAAGGGCAGGGTCCGCAGGGCCTGGGTAGCCGCCTCGACCAGGCGGTCGTTGTCGAAGCCCAGGGAAGCGCACCACAGGCCGGCCAACCCTTCGATATACTGCTTGCCGTCGTCGTCCCAGACGTGGATGCCCTCGCCGCGCCGGATCATCAGCGGGCCTTCCTCCAGATGCAGCTTCAGGTTGGTGTAGGGATGGATCACGGCGGCGATATCGCGGGCTGCCGGGGAATTTGCGGCATGGCGGTCGGGTGCGGACATGAAGGTCTCCGGACTGGAAGGACAAAGTCGCGGCTATATAGGTTGGGAAGCATCGCGCGCCAGTGTCCTTCGAGACGGCCATTTCGCGACAGCGCTGGCGCGCCTCCTCAACGCCCTCCTCAGGATGAAGGGTATTTCTGCAAATCCGTTATATCTTCATCCTGAGGAGGGGCTGAGGAGCGATCCGCAGGATCGCGTCTCGAAGCCCCGTCTCGAAGGACGCACACTTGCAAATCCCGGCGCGGCGCCCCTAATCAGCGCCATGGCAAATCGCGAAGCCGTCGACGCAAACCGGGCGTGGCGCCATCCGAATGCGCTGGCCGGCCGGTCCGCCGCTTTCTGGATCGGGCCATTGGCGATGGCCAATCTGGTCCTGCTGGTCGTCGCCTGGTTCCTGCCGATCATGACGCTGACCAAATTCTGGTTCTGGAGCGACCGGGTCTCCCTGTGGGAAACCGCGTCCGGCCTGCTGCTGCAGGGCGAGATCCTGCTGTTCCTGATCGTCGCCGGCTTCTCGATGATTTTTCCGGCGGTCAAGCTGCTCGCCGCCGGCTGGGTCTGGGCGCGGGTCGATGCGGCCAGTCCAGGCGGCAGCCGGGCCGTCCGCCTGATGGAGGCGCTGGGCCGATGGTCGATGATCGACGTCTTCGTCGTCGCGCTGATCGTCGTGGCGGTGAAGGTGTCGCTGGTCACCGATGTCGGCGTGCACAGCGGCGTCTACGTCTTCGCCGCCGCCGCCGCCCTGTCGATCGCGCTCATGGCCTGGATCGGCCGGGCGCTGAAGAAAGCGGCCGCAGGCTTGGTGCCGCAAGAGGGACTCGAACCCCCGACCCCCTGATTACAAATCAGATGCTCTACCAGCTGAGCTATTGCGGCGCTGCGGTTTCGGACGGCCACCGATATCGGCCGGCCGATTCAGAATATCAAGCGGCCAGCCATCGGGCGAGCGCCTTGTCGGGATCGGCGAGCCCGTCGAGCGAATCGTACCAGTAGTCCTCCCAGTCCCGCTCCGGCAGGCTGGTGAACACCATCAGGTTCAGGGGATAGGCCTCGCTGTCCGTGCAGCGCCGGAAATCGTCCCGGAACAGGAAGACCGGTTTCTCCCAGGCGATCGCCATGCCGAGCTCGACCATCACGCCCTCGTCCGGCGGGCAGCCGTTGACGACGGCGAACAGGCCGTCGCTGTCGCGCACATCGCGCAGGTCGGCCTGGCCGATGCGCCAGGCCCAGCCGGACTCCAGCTTGTCGATCTGGTTGTTGCGCGCGAACGGCTCCCACACCTCGGCGCCCAGGGCTTCCAGGGCGGCCACGAGCTCAGGCAGTGGGCCAGCGCGCTGCTGCCCGGAAAACCCGTAGGGATTGGCGAGATAAAGGGTCTTGCCCGAAGCCATGACGCCGCCTTCTGCGCTGTCTTTTCAACCGAAGGAACCGGGCCGGACGATAAGTCATGCCCGCCCGCCGGTCCATGCCGCGCCCGGCCGGGCCCGGGCCGGGCATAGCCGCCCGGCTTGCAGTTTGCCGCCGCTCTGCTACGGATGGAGCATGAGCGGGAGCGGCGTCACCTACGGCTTTATCGGCCTCGGCAATATGGGCGGGCCGATGGCGGCGAACCTGTCGACCTTTCTGGCGGCCGGCGGGCATCCGCCGCTGGTCGTTTTCGATGCGGCGGGGACGCAGGAGCGCGCCCCCGACGGGGCGGCGTGTGCGGCGGACGCCGTGGCCGTTGCAAGGCAGGCCGACACGATCTTCCTCAGCCTGCCCGACGGGGCGGTCGTGAAGGCCGTTGCCGAAGAGATCGCCGGCACACCGGAGCGGCGGGCCGCCACGCTGGTCGATCTTTCCACCGTCGGGATCGACGCCGCCCGGGGGCTCGACGCGCTGCTCCGCGGCCACGGCATGGCATTTGCCGATTGCCCGGTCTCCGGCGGCCGGATCGGCGCGCAGAATGCCACCATCGCGCTGATGTGGGCCGGGCCGGCCGATCTGCTGGAGGTCCATCGCCCGGCGCTGGCCTCCTTCGCGGGCAACATCTTCCATGTCGGTGCGCAGGCGGGCCAGGGCCAAGCGCTGAAACTGCTCAACAATTTCCTGTCCGCCACCATCACCGCGGCGACCGCCGAAGCCCTGCTGTTCGGCCTGACCCAGGGCCTCGACCTCAAGACCATGCTGGACGCCATCAACGTCTCGAGCGGCGGCAGCAATGCGAGCAGGGAAAAGTTCGTCCGCCAGGTGCTGACCGGCACCTTCGATTCCGGTTTCGACACCGCCCTGATGGCGAAAGACCTGCGTCTGTTCGCCGATAGCCTGCGCCGCGCCGGATCGCCGGATGTCTTCACCGGCGAGTCGGAAGCCTTGTGGCAGGCGTTCGGGGATGCGATGCCGGCCAGCGACCATATGGAAATCTACAAATATATTCGCGACCGGCACGCGCAAACGACGGGCCCGGCGGAGGAAGAAAAACCATGACGGGACCCATCGACCGGCGGCTCGAAGAACTCGGCATCGCCATCCCGGAAGCCCATCCGCCGATCGCGGCCAAGATCGAGGGCTGGGCGCTGCACCGGGACATGCTGTTCATCTCCGGCGCCGTGCCCAAGCTGAACGGCGCGCCGCAATATATCGGCAAGGCCGGCCGGGAATTCGATCTGGCCCAGGCCCAGGCCGCGGCGCGCCTCTCCGCCCTGTGCATGCTGGCCCAGGCGAAGCTGGCGCTGGACGGCGACCTGAACCGGATCAAACGGATTCTGAAGCTGAACGGCTTCGTCAATGCGACGCCGGACTTCATCGAAATTCCGCAAGTCGTGAACGGCGCCTCGGAACTGTTTATCGAGATTTTCGGCGAGGCCGGCCGCCATGCGCGCACTGCCGTCGGCGTGGCAGTGATGCCCTTCGACGTCGTCATCGAGGTCGAGGGCACCTTCGTCGTGGATTGACCGGCTGGCTCTATTTGCGGCTGGCGATATTTGCAACTGGCTGGGGCGCCAGGATTCGAACCTGGGATCACGGGATCAAAACCCGTTGCCTTGCCGCTTGGCTACGCCCCACCGGATCGACCGGCCAAGGACTCGCCCGCCCGAATATCGGTCAGACCGGGCCGGCGGCGGAACATAGGCAGGCTGCGCCCGCGCCGCAAGGCGCGCGATGGCGCGTCCCTCGATACGTCGCGCAAGCGCGCCTACTCGGGATGAGGAGGTCATGGAATTGAATTTTCCTCCGCACACCACCTTCCCCTCATCCTGAGTAGCCGCCAAAGGCGGCGTATCGAAGGACGGCGGCTGCCACGTCGTTTCCGTATGCCTGGAACACCGACGGTGAGAAATCCGAGTCACCCAAGGCACGATCTACCCGAAAATCTTGCCGGGATTCATGATGCCCTTCGGATCGAGCTGCGCCTTCAGTGCCCGCATCAGTTCCAGTTCCAGCGGCGCGCGATAGTGCGCCAGTTCGGCTTTCTTGATCCGGCCGATGCCGTGTTCGGCGCTGATCGAACCCTGCATGTCCGCGACGATATCGTGGACGATCCGGTTGAAGTGCGGCTGCTCGGCCATGAAGCTGTCGTGGGTCCAGCCCCCGGCCGGCTGGTTCATGTTGAAATGGATGTTGCCGTCGCCGACATGGCCGAACGCGACGACGCGCAGGCCCGGCACTGCGGCTTCGCAGGCCGCTGTCGCGACGCGGATGAAATCGGCGACGCGGCTGACCGGCACGGCGACATCGTGCTTGACCGAGGCGCCCTCGAACTTCTGCGCCTCGCTGATCGATTCGCGCAGGCGCCACAATGCCCGGCCCTGGGCCTCGCTCTCGGCGATCACCGCATCGAGCACGTCGCCGTCCGCCATGGCGCGCTCCAGCACTTCCTCAAGCCCGGCGCGCAGGGAGCCGTCGGCGCGTTGGCCGGTCAGTTCGATGAGCTGGTAGCAGGGATGGACCTCGCCGAACGGATCGCGGTTGCCGGCGATATGGTCCAGCGCCATCCGGAGCGAGACCCGGGTCATGATTTCATAGCCCGAGACGCCGCCGCCGGTTTCCCGCTGAAGGGTCGAGAGAATGCGCAGCGACGCCTCCGGGCCGGGAACCGCCGCCAGCGCCGTCACCGTTTCGCGCGGCTTGGGGAACAGCTTGAGGACCGCGCCGGCGATCACGCCGAGCGTGCCTTCCGCGCCGATGAACCACTGTTTGAGGTCGTAGCCGGTGTTGTCCTTGCGCAACCCGCGCAGCCCGTCCCAGACGCGCCCGTCGGGCAGCACGACCTCGAGGCCGAGCACCAGTTCGCGCATGTTGCCGTAGCGCAGCACGCCGACGCCGCCGGCGTTGGTCGAGATGTTGCCGCCGATTTGGCAGGTGCCCTGGGCGCCGAGGGAGAGCGGGAACAATCGGTCGGCGTCGCTCGCCGCCTGCTGGATGGTCTGGAGGATGCAGCCGGCGTCTACCGCGATCGTGTTGTTGACCGGATCGAGTTCGCGGATCCGGTTGAGCCGGGCGGTCGACAGCACGATCCCGGAAAAACTCTCGTAGGGAATCGAGGCCCCGACCAGGCTGGTGTTGCCGCCCTGGGGCACCACCGGCAGGCCGGCCTCGTGGCACAGCCGCAGGACCGCGGCTACCTCCTCGACCGAGCCCGGTTTTACGACGGCCGCCGCCGCGCCGACATAGTTGCCGCGTTCCTCCCTGAGGTGCGGCGCCATGCCGTCCGCCGAATCGATCCAGCCCCGGTCGCCGACAAGCTCGCGGATGTTCGCCAGCGCCGCCGCCCCCTCATGGCTTGCAGGGTCATGGCCGGCGGCCGGGTTGGGCAGTTCATTCATGGGCGTCGTTCCATCGCTGCGCAGGCCGGGCAATGGTAGCAGGTGTGGCCGCGGGAAAACAAACGGTGCCGGCGGGAATCGGGTCCGGTGTTGCACGGCAGGTTGTGGCGGGGCGCCCCTCGATACGGCGCTTCGCGCCTACTCGGGATGAGGGTATCGGAATAGCGCCGAACCCCTCGCAAATCTCCCTCATCCTGAGTAGCCGCCGCAGGCGACAGTCTGACCGCCAGCGACACTGGACCGCGCGGGTCATTGACTTCTCCGGAAAATCCTCTACATGCTCCGGCACACGTTTTGCATTTGATCTGTGCGATCTAAAATAACCGCTACGTCGATTAGCTTAGTTATCCCCTGACAATGTGAGCGTTGACCGACCGCGCCGTCACATGGTGTGACGCGCGAAACTGAAACTCCTTTCAGAGGAAATAACTATGGCTACCGGTACTGTTAAGTGGTTCAACACCGCCAAGGGTTTTGGCTTCATCGAGCCGGAAGACGGCTCAAAGGACGCTTTCGTCCACATTTCGGCCGTGGAGCGCGCCGGATTGACGTCGCTTAACGAAGGACAGAAAGTTTCCTTCGAGCTGCAACCCGGACGCGACGGCAAATCTTCCGCCGAGAACCTGTCCATCATCTGACAACCACCCAGGATCCCGCCCCCGGCTCAAGCTGGGGGCGGTCGCTTTCGTCTGCCGCGGGGGTTCGACGCCGCTTGGCGCGCGAACCCATTGATGTCGTTCGATTCTGAAGGGTCAAGGTTGCGCGCCGAATAACAGGCGCTCATCCCGAGTAGGCGCGCAAGCGCCGTATCGAGGGACGCCCGCACCGCCGTTCAGGAGCCGCCGGCGATCGCCGCCAGGAAGCGCTCGCCGTAGCGTTCGAGCTTGTGCACGCCGACGCCGTGGCAACCGGCCAGCGCGTCGAGGGTCTGCGGGCGGCGGGCGGCCATGTCCAGGAGGCTGCGGTCGTGGAATACCACATAAGCCGGCACGCCCGTTTCATTGGCGATCTCCAGCCGCAGTTCCTTGAGCCGGGCGAACAGCGCCTCATCGACATCGTCCGGCGGCGACAGGGCGGCGGTGCGCTTCCGGGTCTTCGCCGCGCGCGCGGCCTCCCCGTGCAGCGCCACGCTCTCGTCGCCTTTCAGCACCGCCCGGCCCCGGCCGCCCAGTTGCAGACCGCCATAGCCGCCGATATCGATTTTCAGCACGTCCGCCGCCACAAGCTGGCGCAGATAGGAGCGCCAGAGCGGCTTGCCGATGTCCGCGCCGACGCCGAAGGTCGGCAACCGGTCGTGGCGGTGCTGGAGCACCTTGTCCGTCGCCTCGCCGCACAGCACGTCGATCAGATGTCCGGCGCCGAAGCGCTGCCCGGTCCGCAACGCCGCCGAGAGCGCCTTTTGCGCGATCACCGTGCCGTCGATCGTCTCGACGGGCGCGAGGCAGCGGTCGCAGTTGCCGCACGGTTCGCTGGCCTCGCCGAAATAGCCGAGCAGGGCCTGGCGCCGGCAGCCGGCGGTCTCGCACAGGGTCAGCAGTGCTTCGAACCGCCGATGCTCGACCCGTTTCGCCTCGTCCGGCCGCTCCGACTCGTCGATCATCAGGCGCCGGATGCGGATATCGTCCATGCCGTAGAGCATCAGGGTTTCCGCCGGCAGCCCGTCCCGCCCGGCGCGGCCGATCTCCTGATAGAACGCCTCGACGGTCGACGGGATGTTGGCATGGGCGACGAAGCGGACGTCCGGCTTGTCGATGCCCATGCCGAAGGCGATGGTCGCGACCATGACGACGCCGTCTTCGGTCAGGAAGCGGTCCTGGTGCCGGTCCCGCACCGCCTGGTCCATCCCGGCGTGGTAGGGCAATGCCGTCCGCCCGCCGTTCGCCAGCCGGGCCGCCGTTTCCGCCGCCGCCCGGCGCGACAGGGTGTAGACGATCCCGGACGCGCCGCTGTGCCGGCTCAGCAGGCTGTCGATCTGCCGGCCGGCGGATCGCCGGGGCGCGATGCCGATCTGCAGGTTCGGCCGATCGAAGCCGGCGACGAAGACCCGCGCCGTGCCGCCGAACAGCCGCTCGACGATGTCCTGCCGCGTGATCCGGTCGGCCGTCGCCGTGAAGGCGCTGAACCGGGCCTGGGGAAATCGCGCCGGCAGTTCGGCGAGGCGGCGGTAGTCGGGCCGGAAATCGTGGCCCCATTGTGAGATGCAATGGGCTTCGTCGATGGTGAAGCGCGCCGGCGCATAGCGGGCGAGGCCGTCGAGCACATCCTCCCGCATCAGGCGTTCCGGCGAGACGTAGAGCAGGCGCAGATGGCCGGCGCGCAACTGCCGGTGGATCTCCGCCGCTTCCGCCGCCGGGGTCGCCGAATTGAGCGCGCCCGCCGCCACGCCGTTCAGGCGCAGGGCGGCGACCTGGTCGCGCATCAGGGCGATCAGCGGCGAGACGACGACGGTCAGGCTTTCGCCCGCCAGCGCCGGAAGCTGGTAGCACAGCGACTTGCCCGACCCGGTCGGCATCACGGCGAGCACATTCTCGCCGTTCAGCAGCGCGTCGACGATCTCCGCCTGGCCCGGCCGGAAACCGGCGAAACCGAAGGTCGTTCTCAGGATGTCGAGGGCATTGTCGAGGGTCGGCATTGCGATGCGGGATGGCAGTCGGCAAGCGGGAGGCCAGCGCGCGACCCTATCGCCCGAACGGCCGCTTGGAAACAGCGGCGGATTTCCCTACCTTCGCCGCGCCATGGACCATTCCCTGACCGAAGATCAATCCCGGATCGAAGAGGCGGTTGGCGCGATCTGCGACCGCTTCGACGACAATTTCTGGCTGGAGCGCGACCGCGACGGCGGCTTCCCGTTCGAATTCCACGCCGCCATGGCCGAAGGCGGCTGGCTCGGCATCGCCATGCCGGAGGCCCAGGGCGGCGCAAATCTCGGCATTGCCGAGGCGGCGGTGATGATGCGCCGGGTGGCGCAGTCGGCGGGCGCCATGGCGGCCTGCTCGTCGATCCATATGAACATCTTCGGCCCGCACCCGATCGTCGTGTTCGGCACCGAGGAACAGAAACAGCGCTGGCTGCCCGACCTGATCGCCGGCCGGACCCGCGCCTGCTTCGCCGTGACGGAGCCGAATGCCGGCCTCGACACCACCAACATCAGAACCCGCGCGGTGCGCACCGGACCGGAGAGCAACGCCGGCTACACCATCAGCGGCGAGAAGATCTGGACGTCGACGGCGCAGGTCGCCGACCGTATCCTGCTGCTCACCCGCACGACGCCGCGCGCGGACTGCAAGCGGCCGACCGACGGCCTGACCCTGTTCTTCACCGCGCTCGACCGCGAGAAGATCGAGGTGCGGGAAATCGACAAGATGGGCCGCAAGGCCGTCGATTCGAACATGCTGTTCATCGAGGACCTGAAGGTGCCGGCCGAGGACCGGATCGGCGCGGAGGGCCAGGGCTTCGAATGCCTGCTCCACGGCCTCAATCCGGAGCGCTGCCTGGTCGCCGCGGAAGCCATCGGCATCGGCCAGCAGGCATTGCGCCGCGCCGCCGGCTATGCCCGGGAGCGGGTCGTGTTCGGCCGGCCGATCGGCCAGAACCAGGGCGTCCAGCATCCGCTCGCCGAAAGCTGGGCCGAACTGGAGGCCGCTTGGCTCATGGTCCGGCACGCCGCCGGCATGTACGACGCCGGCAAGCCCTGCGGCCCGCAATGCAACGCCGCCAAATATCTCGGCGCCGAGGCCGGTTTCCGGGCCTGCGAGCGGGCCATCCTGACCCATGGCGGCATGGGCTATGCCAAGGAATTCCATGTCGAGCGTTTGCTGCGCGAGGTGATGATCTGCCGGATTGCGCCGGTGTCGCGCGAGCTGATCCTGAGCCACATCGCCGAGAAGGTGCTCGGCCTGCCGAAGAGCTATTGAGCCTGATGAGCTATTGAGTCTTCCGGGTTTTCCGGCCCTCGGCGCGGACGTTCAGATAGTTGCCGCCGAAGATGATCGCCGCGCCGACCAGAACCCAGATATCGACGAGCTCCGCGTAGATCAACCAGCCGACGATGGCGGCGAGCGGCATCCGGAAGAAGTCCATCGGCACGACGACATTGGCGTCGGCGAGGCTGAGCGCCCGGGCCATGCAGTAGTGCGCGGCGAGGCTGCCGACGCCGACCAGGGCGATCCAGCCCCAGCTCCAGCCGGTCGGCCAGACCCAGGCGTCGAGGCCGGCCAGCAATGCCAGCGGCGTCTGGATGACCACCATCCAGAACAGCATGGTCAGCGGCGTATCGGTGCGCATCAGCCGGCGGGTCATCACATATGTCGAGAAGGCGAAGCCGAGCGCCGACAGCAAGGCCGCCACCTGCGGTATCCCGACCGGCGACAGGCCGGGCCGCAGGATGATCAGCACCCCGGCGAAGCCGAGAATGACGGCCGTCACCCGCACCAGTGTAATTTTCTCGCCCAGGATCAGCGCGGCGAGGATCAGAGTCCAGATCGGCGTCGTGAATTCCAGCGCGAACACTTCGGCGATCGGGATGTAGGCGACGGCGAAGAACCAGGCGTATTGCGCGCCCAGATGCACGACGTTGCGCGCCGCGTGGATCGGGAGTTTCTGCGTGCGCGCCCGGCGCCATCCGCCGGTCATCTGGAGCAGCAGCAGGATGACCCCCAGCCCCACCAGGCCGCGCCAGAACAGCAGCTGGAAGATGGTGATCTCGGCCGTAAGCTCGCGCCCCGCAATCGCCATCGAAATGAGAGAGACGAAGGTCCCAACCATCCAGAAAGCGACCTTGACGATCGGCGCAAGGGTCGGCGCAGCGGTCATTCGGCAGGGGGTTCCGTGTCGTCTTTGCGGGAAGCCGGAACCGGACAACGGGAATTCGACGGGCTCGCCTGCGCCCATTCCGATCCGGCGGCGGATCATCCGACAGAAACCGGCCGGCCGGCAAACGATATTCCGCAACCGGACGATGCAGCGTCGTCACTTGCCCCGCAACGGCGGACGCCCTACTCACGGGGCGCAATGCAGATATCGAGAGTGGAATTTGGAGGGACGTCGGCGTGGCCAGGATCCTGATCGCGGGCGCCGGGATCGCCGGGCTGACGGCGGCCGGTTGCCTGCTGCTCGCCGGGCACGAGGTCGAGATCTACGAACAGGCCCCGGCGCTGGGCGAGATCGGCGCCGGCATCCAGCAAAGCGCCAACGCGACCCATGTGATGCGCCATCTGGGCGTTCTGGACGCGCTGGAGGAGATGGCCTTCCTGCCGCCGGTCACGGAATTCCGCCTGTTCGACAATGGCGAGGTCCTGCAGGCGCTGGCGCTTGCCGCCACCCATGAGGAGCGCCACGGGGCGCCCTATCTCCAGCTTCACCGGGCCGATTATCATACGGTCCTTGCCGCGCGGATCGAGGCGCTGGAGCCGGGGTGCATCCATCTGAACGCGACCGCCGCCGGCTTCCGGGAGACCGGCGCCGGCGTGACGCTGCTGCTCGCCGACGGTTCGGAAGTCGCGGGCGACGTCCTGATCGGCGCGGACGGCATCAAATCGGCGGTGCGGCGGCAGATCGCCGGCGAGAACCGGCCGCACTATACCGGCGATTCGGCCTGGCGCCTGACCGTGCCGGTCGAACGGCTGCCGGCGGGCTTTCTCGACGCCAAATCCTCGATCTGGGTCGGCCCCGGCAAGCATGCGGTGGTCTATTTCCTGCGTGGCGGCGCCCTGCTCAATTTCGTCGGGGCGGTGGAGCTGGAGGAACAGATCGAGGAATCCTGGACCCAGAAGCGGCCCTGGGCCGAACTGAAGGCGGATTTCGAAGGCTGGCACCCGGATATCCTGACGATCATCGAGGCCGCCGACCGCGACGCCTGCTTCCGCTGGCCATTGAACGTCCACCCGCATCTGGACCGATGGAGCACCGCGCGCGCCACGCTGGTCGGCGATGCCGCCCATCCCATGCTGCCCTACATGGCCCAGGGCGCGGCCGTCGCCGTGGAGGACGGCGCGATCCTGACCCGGGCGCTGGCCGGGGCCGGCTCGGTCCCCGAGGCGCTGGCCCTGTACGAGACCCATCGCAAGCCGCGCGCCCGCCGCGTCGTCGACGAAGCCCGGGACAATCGCCGCCTGTTCCACCTGCCGAACGAAGCCGCCCTGCGCAACGCCTTCGCCGGGCGCAACCTGGACCGGGAGCGCTCCGACTGGCTGTTCAACTACAATCCGCTGACCGTGGACCTTTAGTCGGAGCAGGCCCCGCGGCCGACGGCTCACCGGAAATCCGTTTCTGGCCGCGCCATCCCGCCGACTCGCCTTTTGCGCCGATTCGCTTTATATCCGGCGGCGTTGAATCGCCTGCCAGGGTGAGCGAGCGGCGCTTTTCCGCAACGGGAGAGGCGTCGTCGTTTGCTTTTGCGGCAGGCTTCGCTCGCCCGGCGCCCGAGGGAATCGGCCGCCGGCCCAAACGAAGGAGACAGGATCGTGATCCCCGCCCTCATGCCGACATACCGGCGGACGGATATCGCTTTCGAGCGCGGTGAAGGCCCCTACCTTTACAGCACCGACGGCCGACGATTCCTGGACTTCGCCAGCGGCATCGCCGTGACCTGCCTTGGCCACGGCCATCCGGCGCTGGTCGAGGCGCTGACCGGGCAGGCGCAGAAGCTGTGGCATTGCTCGAACATCTTCACCATCCCCGGCCAGCAGGAGATGGGCGAGAAGTTCGTGCGCGACACCTTTGCCGACACGGTGTTCTTCGGCAATTCGGGCTCCGAGGCGGTCGAGCTCGGCATCAAGATGATCCGCAAGTATCATCATGCGAGCGGCAACCCGCACAAGACCGGGATCGTCTGCATGAAGGGCGCGTTCCACGGCCGGACGCTGGCGACGATCTTCGCCGGCGGCCAGCAGAGCCATATCGAAGGCTTCGGGCCGGCGGTCGAGGGATTCAGGCATGTCGCCTTCGGCAACATGAACGAGCTGCGCGACGCCATCGACGACGAGACCGGCGGCATCCTGTTCGAACCGATCCAGGGCGAAGGCGGTTACCGCCCCGCGCCGGACGGTTTCCTGGAGGACGTCCGCAAGACCGCCGACGAGTTCGGCCTGCTGGTCATGCTGGACGAGGTCCAGTGCGGCAACGGCCGGACCGGCAAACTCTTCGCCCACGAATGGTCGGCCATGACGCCGGACATCATGGCGACCGCCAAGGGCATGGGCGGCGGCTTCCCGGTCGGCGCCTGCCTGGCGAGCGAAGAAGCGGCGAAGGGCATGACCGCCGGCACCCACGGCTCGACCTATGGCGGCAACCCGCTCGCCATGGCGGTCGCCAACGCGGTCTGGGACGTGATTACCGGACCCGGTTTCCTGGAGAATGTCCGCGAGCAGGGCGAGGCGCTGCACGCGGAACTCAGGAAGCTCGTTGCCGACCATCCGGACGTCTATGTCGAGGCGCGCGGCCGCGGCCTGATGGCCGGCCTGAAGCTGGCGGATCGTCTGGAGACGCGCCAGGTGGTGGATTTCGTGCGCGAGCGCGGCCTGCTGACGGTTGCCGCGGGCGAAAATGTCGTCCGCATGGCGCCGCCGCTGATTATCGGCCGCGACGAGATCGACGAGGCGGTCGCCCTGCTGCGCGCCGCAGCCGAAAAGTTGGGGGCGGAAGCGCTGAAGGCGGAAGAGGGGAACGGTGCCTGACACCGGCGTCGCGCCGGGCCTGGACCGCCACGCGATTGCGGCCACGGGCGTCCGGCACTTTCTGGACCTCGACCTGGTCGGGCAGGCCGAACTGCGCCGCATCATCGAGGTCAGCAAGCGCATGAAAGCCGCCTGGAAAGCGGCCTCGAATGAAGAGCGGGCCGGCGCGTGGCCAGCCCGTCCGCTGGACGGCAAGGCGCTGGCGATGATCTTCGAGAAGCCGTCGACCCGGACGCGCGTTTCGTTCGAACGGGCGATCGGGCAGCTCGGCGGCGACCCGATCGTGCTGGAACGCGGGAGCAGCCAGCTCGGCCGCGGCGAGACCGTGGCGGACACGGCCCGCGTGCTCTCGCGCTATGTCGATGCGATCATGCTGCGCTGCACGAAGGAAGAGAAGCTGCTGGAGCTGGCCGCGAACGCGGACGTGCCGGTGATCAACGGGCTGACGGACCGGACCCATCCCTGCCAGCTTATGGCCGATGTGATGACCTTCGAGGAACATCGCGGCCCGATCGGGGGCCGGGCGATCGCCTGGAGCGGCGACGGCAACAATATGGCCACCTCCTGGATCCATGCTGCGGTCCAGTTCGATTTCGAATTGCGGCTGGCTGTGCCGGACGAACTGCCGCCGCCGCCCGAGGTCGTGCGCTGGGCCCGGGAGCGCGGCGCGCGCGTGCATGTCACCGCCGATCCGGTCGAAGCCGTCACCGGCGCGGATTGCGTTGTGACCGATGTGTGGGTCTCGATGGGCGATACCGGCGTCGCCGACAACCACAATCTGCTGGCGCCCTATCGCGTGGACAGCGCCATGATGGGCCATGCGAAGGACGACGCCATTTTCATGCACTGCCTGCCGGCCCATCGCGGCGAGGAAGTCGCGGCGGACGTGATCGACGGGCCGCAATCGGTAGTGTGGGACGAGGCGGAAAACCGGCTGCACGCCCAGAAGGGCATCCTTCTCTGGGCGCTGGCGCCCGATCTGCTGGACTAGCTACCGTGACCGATGGCGGCCCGAAGGCTTCCGCCGATGCTGCTGCGCGCACCGATGTGCTGGTGCCTTTCCGGCTGGAGCGGGCGAACCTGCGCGGCCGGGCGGTCAGGCTCGGTTCGGCAATCGATGCGATTCTGACGCGCCACGAATATCCGCCGCCTGTCGCCGGCCTGCTGGGCGAGGCGCTCGCGCTTGCCGCCGTGCTGGCCGGCACGCTGAAATATAACGGCGTCTTCACGTTGCAGGCCAAGGGCGACGGGCCGGTCGGTATGCTGGTGTGCGATGTGACTTCGGACGGCAACCTGCGCGGCTATGCCGAGGTCGACCGGGCGGCCTATGCCGCGTTGGGCTCAGCCGGACCCGAGGGGCCGGCGCCGCGCTATCTGGGCGCCGGCCATCTCGCCTTCACGGTCGACCAGGGCGCGGACATGGATCGCTATCAGGGGATCGTGGAACTGGCCGGCGCGACATTGACCGAGTGCGCCCAGCACTATTTCCGGCAATCGGAGCAGATCGAGACCCTGCTTCGGCTCGGCGTCGGCCGCCCTGACGGCGCCGGCTGGCAGGCCTCGGCCCTTATGATCCAGAGGGTGCCGTTGACAGGCGGCGGCATCCCGGCCGCCGCTGACAGCGGCCACGCCGACGAAGAGCGCCGGGAGGACGACTGGCGCCGCCTCGCCATGCTCCTCGGCACTGTCCGCAACGATGAGGCGCTGGCGCCCGATGTCGATCCGTCGCGATTGCTGCATCGTCTGTTCCACGAAGACGGCGTCCGGATCTTCGAACCCCAGTTCATGCGCGACCGGTGCCGCTGTTCCGACGACCGGGCCGAAGGCGCCCTGCGCATGCTGGATGCGGACGATCTGGAAGCGATGACCGTCGACGGAATCGTTACCGTGGCCTGCCAGTTCTGTAGCCGGGTTCGGCGCTATGACGAAGCGGCGCTCGCCGCCGTGCGCGCGGGCCGGGCCGCGGCCTGAAGCGGATTTCTCACCGCCGTATCGGCGGCCGCCCCTTCCAAAATAGACCGACCCGTCTGTATTTGTGCTTTTTTTTGCACCCGGAGCGGCCTTCGCCGATGCCATGATGTGTCAGGAAATGTCATGATTCGTCAGTTACCTCCTCTCGCTCTTCCCGTCATTCCGACCGGAGCGGCGCAGCCGCGGAGCGGAGGAATCTCGTCGCAGAACCAGGGTTCTTGTTGGATAGGCCGAGCCGAGATCCCTCCGCTCGCTGCGCTCGGTCGGGATGACGTGTGAGGCGTGCGCCCGGTCGGGATGACGGATGGGGGGATGTGTCAGGAAATGTCATGATTCGTCATATTTCGTCATGAGTCGTCGGGCGCCGCCGCGCCACCCCCACCCGTCATTCCGACCGGCGCAGTCTGCAAGACTGCGGAGTGGAGGAATCCCGGCGCTGCCGTCCGGTGCTCGTTCTTGAGGCCGAGCCGGGATCCCTCCACTCCCTTCGGTCGGTCGGGATGACGGGACAGGCGTTAGCCGATGTCGCAATGTGTCAGGAAATGTCATGATCCGTCATGGCGGCGGCGCCTGTGCCGCCCTCCGACAATTTCGGTGTTAATACCTATTATAGGAATTATCGCAGAAAGTCAAGCGGCCGCGCGCGTCCGTTCCGGCGCCGCCGCTATTACCGCGGGATGAAATAGCGGCTGCTGCCGTCCTGCCCGTCGGCCGTCTGCCGGGCGGCGCCGGCGGCGACGAGGGTTTGCAGGACTTCCGCCACCCGCTGCTTGCGCTGGGCCGTGTTGCGGCCGCTTGAAGGCTTTGCCCAGGCCGTCCGGCGCGAGCGGCGCGGTCGACCGGCCCAGCATGTCGCGGACGATGCGGATCTGCGCCAGCCCGTCCTTCGGCCAGGCCGGCTTGCCTTCGGCGGGTTCCGGCGCGGCGAGATCGGCCTCGACCTGCTCGCCGTCTTCGGGCGCCCTCACCTTGTGGCCGAGTTTCGGGATCTGGTAGTCCGGCCGCAGCCAGCGGACGATGCCGCGCCGTTCCTCGGCCGCCCGCTCCCGGTTCAGGGCGACGAGGCGGGCGAGCAATTCCTCCTCCGCCGCCTCCTGTTCCGGCGTCTTGTGCGGCGACGGCGTCGTCGCCCCCGGCTTGCCGACCAGCGCCGGGATCAGGTCCGCCCAGCCATAGGCCTCGAACACGGCGCGGTCGATATCGTCGTGGATTTCCTTGAGGACGGAGACCAGCCCGGCCTCGTGGATATCCCGCTCCTTCGCCGACAGGGCCGGCACGTTGCAGCCGTTCTCCAGTTCCCGCACCCGTTCCAGCACGTTGTAAAGCGAAGTCATGGTCAGGAAATCGTGCTCTGCGAGGCGTTCCCTTCGAAAGACATCAAGGCGGTTACCCAAATGTCCAAGCTCCTGTTCGGAACTTGATCGTTCGGACAGGTCAGGAAATGGGAAATTGTCGAAGCAGCGTGATTTCACGTAGACACTATCTAAGGCGTAGACTCCGATTTTCCCTGCATTTGCTTGAAACCAATAGCACATGAGGAGAAGAAGATAGCAGCGATAGACCGAAATCTTGTTCAATTCCGATACTAATAAGCTTGTTATCAGGGCGAATTTCTGATCCGAGAAACTGGAATACTCTGTGTTTTGTCGTTTCAACAGTCGCAATATAGCGGTCCAGCGGTTCCAGAACGGGTCGCAGTTCGCTCCTGACCTTGCCGAACAACCACCAGTTCTTGGCATATTCCACCATGTCAGCAGATCGACCCACCTTGGCTTCGCGTTCGGGTTTCACCCGTTCGGCGACGTGTTGATACACTTTCGGGAATCGCTCGCGCACGTCGTCTGCGGATAGCGGATAGAGGTCGATCACCATGACGCCGCGCGGGCGCTGGGCGATATCGCGGCCGTTGCGGTAGGGCAGGATATGATTTTCGAGGCCCGGCGTCCGGCCCAGACCGAGCGCCGCGGCCTGCTGCGGCGTCACGATGAAGCCGGAGCCGTGGAGCTTGACGCCGGGGCTGGAAATCAGGTCGTTCGCCATCAGCGGCTCGACCGCCGTGATGTCCGCGCCGATTTTCAGGTTGGCGATAATCTTTCCGGTCTGCTCGCCAAGCTCCACAACCGGCGTATCCGTGTTCAGCCCGCTCGCGCGCTCGACGGTCGCCAGCGTTCCCTCGCCCTCGCCGGGCACCGCAACGGTCATGGCGATGCGCACCGCCGCCTTGTCCGCCGCCTTCAGCCAGGGATGGTCGGGCACGGCATAGGCCAGCGATAGCGGTTCCTTCGCCTTCATGTGCCGGTCGATGACGCGGCGGGAGAAGGTCTGGGTCACGGAGTTGGTGGTGATGAAACCGAAACGGCGCAGCGGGTTGCTCTCGCCCTTCTTCTTCGGCTTGCGCAGCAGGCTTACGGCGGCCTCGTCCCAGAAATGCATCACATAGTCGGCGCCGCCGGGGATTTTCGGGCGCGCCTTCCAGCACGCTTCGGCATAGCCGCCGCCCAGTTCGGCGCGCATGTCCTTGCCGCCGATAAAGGGCGGATTGCCGACGATGAACTCGGCTTCGGGCCACGCCGCCGGGCGCGGGTTTTCGTAGCGATACATCGCCACCGTGGCATCGGGATCGGGAATTTCCTCGCCGGTAATCGGGTGGAGCTTCATGGTAAAGCCGTCCCAGCGCGAAAGCGGCCGGCCCTTCTCGTCGCGCAACAGTTCCTGCTTGTCGTAAGCCAGGATCGCGTCCTGCTCGCGGATGGTACCGTAGGCGTGCAGGACCGGTTCGGCGATGCTGTCCGCCTTAACGGTGCGAAGCTGCCATTTCAGGTAGCCGATCCACAGCACGAGATCGGCAATGGCGACGGCGCGGGGGTTGATTTCCAGCCCGTGGAACTGGCGGGGATTGACCGTCTCGCCCTCCATCGCCAGGCGCGGGGCGTCCTCGCCCAGTCCGTCCAGTGCCTCAAGCACCTCGCCTTCCAGGCGCTTCATCAGTTCGAGCGCGACATAGAGGAAATTGCCGGTGCCGCAGGCTGGGTCGAGCACGCGGGTCGTGCAGAGCGTGTGGTGGAATTCCTTGATGGCCCTGAGCGCGCCGTCGCGGTCGCCGGCGTCCTCCAACTCATGCGCGTGGGTCAGCGCCTCCTCCCAATCGTCGCGCAACGGCTCGACGATCGTCGGGACGACCAGCCGTTCGACATAAGCGCGCGGCGTGTAGTGGGCGCCGAGCTTTGCACGCTCCTTCTTGTCGAGCGCCCGTTCCAGCAGCGTGCCGAAAATCGCCGGCTCGACATCGCGCCAGTCCCGGGAGGCAGCGATCCGGAGTTCGCGGATCTGCTCCTTCTCCAACGCGATCGCCTTGCGGTTGCGAAACAGGGCGCCGTTGAAGCGCTTGACCGTCTCGTTCAGGTGCGAGTCGTAACCGCCCTCGTCCATCACCCGCCACAGGCTCTCCAGCGCCGGCGCGAAATGCTGCGGTGTCTCGACCATCCGTTCCAGCAACTTCTCGAAGCCCCGTTCCGGCAGCAGGCCGACATCCTCGGCGAACATGGTGAACAGGCAACGCATGAGGAATTCGGCGACTTCCTTGGCGTCGTGCTTCCCTTCCAGGCTGCGGGCGATTTTCGCGAGCCGCTCGGCGATGTCGCGGGTGACTTCGGCGCTGCGTCTGGCGGGGTCGAGGGACTGCGGATCGTTCCAGATCGCGCGCAGGCGGGCGCGGATTCCGGGATCGCACAGGCCGTCCGGCGGAATCGAATAGCCGGCGCGGTCCGGGAACTGGGCGTAGTTCTTTCCCTGGCCGGAGAAGTCGGCATAGACCTCGATGACATAACCGACATCGACGACCAGGACGAAGGGCGGCCAACCGTGCTCTTTCGGCAGGGCGCGGGCGTAATCCTCCGCCTGCCGCTTGGCGGCGCGCATCGCGCTGTCCCAGCCTCGGGTGCCGCGGGTCGCCGTGCCGGCCTTGACCTGCGCGGCGTCCTCGGGGAGCAGGCCGGGCTGGCGCGGATCGGCCTTCCTCGCCTTGACCCGCTTGGCGGATTGCTTGGCCTCCATGACGAAACAACCGCGCTTGTAGAGGTCGATCCGGCCGGGGGTCGCGCTGCCGTCGTCATGCTTGAAATCGACGCGCCGTTCGAAGACGTGATCGTTGAGTTCGTTGCGTTCCTGCGACGGGTCGGGCCGCGGCAGATCGAGCAAATCGCACAGTTCGTTGGCGAAGGTCTGGAAGTTCGCCAGTTCCGAACCGCCGGATTTTTCCCACCGGGCGATGAAAGCGCCGATATCGGCGGCGGCGATTCCGTCGTCGGGGCCGTCGTCCGGTAACGTCGCTGGATCGTCCGCTCCGCTCATGGCGCGAAAATAGCGAAAGCGGCGAGCGGCGAAAGCCCCGATCAGCCCAGCGCCGCGATATCCCCATCGGCCGCCGCCCATTCGACCAGCCGCTGGACATAACGGGCGCCGGCCTGGAGCTGGGCGATCTCGATGAATTCGTCCGGCTTGTGGGCCTGGGCGATATCGCCGGGGCCGCAGATGACGGCGGGGATATCCGCCAGCTCGAACAGTCCGGCCTCGGTGCCGTAGGCGACCTTCTCGGTATGGTTGGCGCCGGTCAGCTTGCGCGCCAGTGCAACCGCCGGCGACCGGGCGCCGGCCTGCAACGGCGGCGACAGGGCCATCGTCTCGGTTTCGATGCCCGCGCCCGGGCTGACGGCCTGCATCTGCGGCACCAGCTCGGCCCGGACATAGTCGTTCAGCGGCTCCAGGACTTCTTCGGCCGCCACGCCCGGTATCGGGCGGAATTCCCAGTCGAACCGGCAACGGTTGGGCACGATGTTGACCGCGCTGCCGCCTTCGATCTGGCCGATGTTGAAGGTGGTCCAGGCCGGCATGAAGCCTTCGTCCGTCCGGCCGGCGATGCGCAGGCCGTCGACGATCTCCTCGATCTTGCGGATCGTCCTGGTGGCGTAGACGACCGCGCTGACCGCCTCGTGCGGGCGGCTCGAATGGGCCTCCAGGCCCGTGACCGTCGTCCGCATCGCCGCAATGCCCTTGTGGCCGTCGACGACGCGCATGGACGTCGGTTCGCCGACCAGGACGAGCGCCGGCTTCGGCAGATCGCGGCCCAGCCGCTCGATCAGATGCGGCACACCCTTGCAGCCAACCTCTTCGTCGAACGAAAAGGCGAAATGGACCGGCGTCTTGAGCTTCGCGGCCTTCAGGGCCGGCGCCATCGCCAGCGCGATGGCGATGAAGCCTTTCATGTCTGCCGTACCGCGGCCGAAGAGCTTGTCGTCCCTTTCCGTCAGCACGAACGGGTCTGTCGCCCAGGTCTGGCCGGTGACGGGGACCACATCGGTATGGCCCGACAGCGCGACCCCGCCTTCGATGCCGTTCGCACCGTCTCCGGCAATTGTCGCGTAGAGGTTCGCTTTCGTCTCGTCAGCGCCCGAAGCCAGGCGGCTTTCGATGCCGAGGACGTCCAGATAGTCCCGAATCCAGTCGATCATCGGCATGTTGGACTTCGACGACGTCGTATCGAAGCCGACGATGGTTTCCAGGATCGAACGGATTTCAGTGAGGTGCGCGGGCAACGGATTACTCCTTCCAGAAG
The DNA here is from genome assembly GCA_965249845.1 of Alphaproteobacteria bacterium. Classification (GTDB taxonomy): domain Bacteria; phylum Pseudomonadota; class Alphaproteobacteria; order Bin65; family Bin65; genus Bin65. The sequence goes on along the minus strand of CBDFNA010000003.1, from coordinate 870,822 downwards.
GATGGGAGGAACAGGACCAATACCGCAAATATCTCCAGCCGGCCAATCAGCATCCCGGCCGAAAGCAGCCACTTCGCCGTATCGTTCAGGCCGGTGTAGCTGCTTTCCGGGCCGATTTTCGGCCCCAGCCCCGGGCCGACATTGGCGATGGCGCTGGCCGCGCCCGACAATGCGGTGATCGGCTCCAGCCCGGTCATCCCGAGAAGCAGGGCCAGAACCCCGAAGGACAGCGCGAAAAACAGCAGGAAACCCATGACGGACTGGGCGACATCGTCCGTGATCGGCCGCTTGTTGTAGTAGGGGATGAACACGCCGCGCGGCTGTATCAGGCGGGATACCTGGACCCGGCCGACAGCGTAGGCCACCTGGAAGCGGAAAATCTTGACGCCGCAGGTCGTCGATCCGGCGCAGCCGCCGACGAACATCAGCAGAAAGAACATGGCGAACGGGAACGGCCCCCACTTGTCGAACCGTTCGGTGGAATAGCCGGTGCCGGTCATGACCGAGGTCACGTTGAACGCCGCCTTGGTGATCGCCGCGCCCATGCTTTCATCGCGGTTGAAGATCAGCCACGCGAAGACCAGCAGGATCGCCGCAGCCAGAACGCCCAGAAACACCCGGACCTGGCTGTCCCTGGCGAGCGGATCGAAGCGGCCGCGCACGGCGTCGATATAGAAGACGAACGGCAGGCTGCCGATGATCATCGCCACAAACAGGATCCACTGGATCAGCGGCGGATAGGCGCCGATCGAGGCATCCCGGGTCGAGAAGCCGCCGGTCGCAATGCTCGTCATGGCGTGATTGATGGCGTCGAACGGCGCCATCTGCGCCGCCCACAGCATGATCGCCGTCAGGATCGTCAGGCCGATATAGACGCCGCCGATGCCGGCCGCGAGCTGCGCCGCCCGCGGCAGCACCTTCTCCGGCGTTTCGAAGGCCTCGGTGCGGAACAGCTGCATGCCGCCGACCCGCAGCACCGGCAGAAAAGCCAGGGCGAAAACGATGATGCCGATCCCGCCGAGCCATTGCAGGATCGACCGCCACAACAGAATCCCGGGCGGCGCATTGTCCAGCCCGATGATGACCGTGGCCCCGGTCGTGGTGATGCCCGACATCGCCTCGAAGAACGCGTCTGTGTAGGACAATTCGAGCTTGGAAAACGCGAAGGGCAACGCCGAAAAGGCGGCGATGATCAGCCAGCTGAAAACGGTGAACGCGAAGGCCTGGCGCAGATTGAGCCGGAAGCCGTCGGCCCGGTTCGCCAGAATCAGCGAGATGCCGACGAACAATGTGACCCCGGACGCCTTGACGAATGCGGACCAGTCGTCGTGCGTCGGCAGATCGGCCGCGACGGGCACAAGCATGATGACGGCGAGAACCGCCAGCAGCACACCGCAAATGAAGAAGACCGGTCGAAGATCCAGCAAGTGGAGCCCGCTTTCATGGGGTCGAAGTCGGCCTGATCGCCGGAACCGCCTGCGCGGCCGGGACTATACGCTGCGGTTCGCGGCGGGCAAAGTGCGCCCGACCCGGCCGGCGCGCCGGCGGTTTCCCGCCGCCGCCTAGTTGCCGTTTCCGATCATGGTCAGGAATTCGCGCCGGGTCGCCGGATCGTCCCGGAACGCGCCCAGCATCCGGCTGGTGACCATGCCGGCGCCCGATTTGTGGACGCCGCGGGTGGTCATGCATTCGTGCGCCGCCTCGATCACCACGGCGACACCGCGCGGATCGAGCACTTCCTGCATCGTGTTGGCGATCTGGGCAGTCAGTTTTTCCTGGATCTGCAATCGTTTGGCATAGGCATCCACCAGCCGGGCGATCTTGCTGATGCCGACGACCCGGTTCTTCGGCAGGTAGCCGACATGCGCCATGCCGACGATCGGCACCATATGGTGCTCGCAATGCGATTCGACTCGGATGCCGCGCAGCACGACGATCTCGTCATAGCCCTCGGTTTCCGAAAACGTCCGGTTGAGAAACTCGACCGGATCGACGGTGTAGCCGGAGAAGAACTCTTCATACGCGCGAACCACCCGGGCCGGCGTATCGAGCAGGCCTTCGCGATCCGGGTCGTCGCCGGCCCAGCCCAACAGCGTGCGGACAGCCGCTTCGGCTTCTTTGCGAGACGGACGCCCTGCGGCGGATGAAGTGTCGCTCATGGGTGTGTTCCAGACAGTCGATACCGGTTGCCGTTGGATCGTAACCGGTTCCGTACCCTAGTTGAGTGTCAAAAAGGCTGCTCCTGCAGATGCCGCGGCTGGCGGATGCGGCGATGCAGGCAACCGGCTGAAGCGATGCCGGACCGGCGCCCGGATGCGCGAACGCCCTGTCGAACATTCGCGTCGAACATTCGCGTCGTCGAACATTCGCGTCTAGATCGGCAGGGCTCGCGGTTTGGCGCGCCGCCACCATCCGACCACGAGCAGCCGGGTCACCATGATCGCCGTGAACATGGAGGTTGCCAGCCCGATCGAAAGAGTAACGCCGAAGCCCTGCACCGGCCCGGAGCCGAACAGGAACAGCAGCAGCGCCGCAATGAACGTCGTCAGGTTGGAGTCGATGATGGTCGTCAGCGCGCGCCGGTAGCCGGTGTCGATCGCCGACAGCGGCGTGCGTCCGGCCCGGACTTCCTCGCGAATACGTTCGAAAATCAGCACGTTGGCGTCGACCGCCATGCCGATCGTCAGGACGATGCCGGCAATGCCGGGCAGGGTCAGCGTCGCCTGCAGCAGCGACAGCGCGGCGGCGATCAGAACCAGGTTGGTCAGCAGCGCGACATTGGCGTAGAGACCGAACCGCCCGTAGGCCATAGCCACGAACACGATGACCAGGATCAGGCCGATGATGCAGGCGATCTTGCCGGCATCGATGGAATCCTGGCCCAGTTCGGCGCCGACCTGGCGCTGTTCTTCGATGCTGAGCGGCGCCGGCAGGGCGCCGGCGCGCAGCAGCAAGGCGAGCTCGTTGGCCGACTGAATGGTGAACCGGCCGGTGATAATGCCGGAGCCGCCGCAAATCGCCGACTGGATCACCGGCGCGGAAATCACTTCGCTATCCAGAACGATCGCGAAGGGTTTTTCGATATTGGCCTGGGTGATCTTGCAGAACTGGCGCGCGCCCGACGTATCGAAGCGGAACGACACGACGGGGCGGCCGTCCTGGAAAGTCTGGCTGGCGTCGACGATATGCTGGCCGTCGAGCGCCACCTCCTCGACCAGCAGGTAGCGTTCGCTATAGCCGTCCTTGCTGCCGACCAGCGTGTAGCCGGCCGGCGCCTCGTTCGTCTGCGTTCCGTCCAGTGACGGATGCAGCAGATGGAAGCTCATTTTCGCCGTTGTGCCGATCTTTCGGCGCAGCGACTCCGGATCCTTCTCGCCCGGCACCTGGATCAGAATACGATCGTCGCCCTGGGCCTGGATGATCGGATCGATGGCGCCGGTGGGATCGATCCGCTGGCGCAGGATTTCGATCGCCTGACCCACCGTCCGTCCGGCCAGCGCCGTTCGCCCGGTCTCCGTCATGCGCATGACGCCGCGGCCGTTATCGAAGTCGAACTCATAGTGCGCACTGGCGCCGGTCAGTGCGTTGGCGCTGCCGCCGAGATCGGCGATGACTTCGCGCAGCGCCCGCCGCGCCGTCTCTTCCTGGGCCGGATCGACCAGGCGGAACGTGACCTGCTGGTTTCTGGCCCTCAAACGCAGATATTTGACCCGGTAATCGGCGTTGCGGAATGCCGCACGCACCTGCTTGCGCACATCCTGCATCCGGTCCTTGATGACATCGGTGAGGTCGACCGAGTAGAGCAGATGAATGCCGCCCTGCAGGTCGAGGCCGAGATTGAAGGTCTGGCTGGGCAGCCAGCCGGGAACTTTATCCAGGAATTTCCTGTCGAGCGCATTGGGGACGGCGAAGGCCAGCCCCAGGAGGCAGAAGAACGCTACGGCGATCACCTGCCCGCGCGAAACGTTAATCATGGAAACCGGCCCGGAACTGATTCAATTCGATCACGCGCGGTACGGGGCCGGCGGGCGCCGGCTCAGCCCTTCCGGCCGCCGAACAGGCTCCCCAGACCCCCCAGAAGACTGCGCCGCTCACCCAAATCGTTGGCGGCGGACGGTCTCTGCCCCGGGCCCGCAGGTTTCTTGTTCAAAACCCCCTGGATTGAATTGCGGTCGATCGAAACCTTCACCTCGGGCGCGATCTCCATCTCGATTTCCGGCCCGTCGCCGGCCTTGGTCACCTTGCCGATCAGGCCGCCGCTGGTCACGATCTTGTCGTTCCGCTTCACGGCGGCGACCAATTCGCGATGTTCGCGCGCCCGTCTCTGCTGCGGCCGGATCATGAAAAAATACATGACCACGAACAGCAGGACGATCATGATGAGGAAAGAAAAATCCGGCGAACTGCTGCCCCCCGATTGGGCCCAGGCTTTCGAAACCAGCATGACCGACTCCCAGATGTCTCGTCTTTGCGTTAGCGCGTCCGAAAAGACGCTCTTGGCCGTGTGTGCTGCCGGATGTCCGGCAGTATCGCGCCGGACTTCTACCTGTTTGACGGGAACGGCCGGCGCCCGATAGTGTCGCGGAAATCAACCCCGCCGCGGCGCTTTGTTTGCTGCGGCGCCTTATATAACGTGGCGCCGGAACGATTCACACCCGCCGATGACCGACCCCTTTGAACGCGCGCATCTGTCGCGGATTGCAGATGCTCTGGAACGGCTCGCCCCGCCGACCCCCCCGGCCGCCGCCCTGAACGACGGCGACGCCTTTATCTGGCACGCCGACGGACGCCGGCTCGAGGTTGTCGCTGAAGTCAATCGGGTCGATCTCGATCTGCTTCGCGGCATCGACCGGCAGCGCGACCAGCTATTGGACAATACCCGCCGTTTCGCCAACGGGCTGCCGGCGAACAATGCGCTGCTCTGGGGCGCGCGCGGCACCGGGAAAAGCTCGATTGTAAAGGCCGTCCACGCCGCGGTGAACGGGGAAACCGGCGGCACGCTGGCCCTGGTCGAAATTCACAGGGAGGACATTCCATCGCTGCCGGCGCTTTTGAGCCACCTGCGGGAAAGCGGCCGGCCCTGTATCCTGTTTTGCGACGACCTTTCCTTCGATGGCCAGGATTCCGCATACAAGTCGTTGAAGGCGGTCCTGGAAGGCGGCATCGAAGGCCGGCCGGCCAACGTGATCTTCTACGCCACGTCCAACCGTCGCCACCTGATGCCGCGCGATATGATCGAGAATGAGCGCTCGACGGCGATCAGCCCGTCGGAAGCGGTGGAAGAGAAAGTTTCGCTCTCCGACCGCTTCGGCCTGTGGCTGGGTTTCCACGCCTGCGATCAGGAAACCTATTTCGCGATCATCGAGGGCTATGCCGGCCGCTACGGTCTCAAGATCGGCCGGGAAGAACTCCGTTCCCGGGCGCGGGAGTGGACGGTCACCCGCGGTTCGCGTTCCGGCCGGGTCGCCTGGCAGTTCGTACAGGATCTGGCCGGGCAACTGGGGAAGCGGCTGGATTAATCCACCGTCCGGGCAACCGGGGAAGCGGCCGGGTTAATCCACTGTCCCGCTCAGCAGCGGCACGAAACGCACGCTGGTCAGCGGTTCCTCTTCGAAGCCCTCCGCCGTGCGGCCGATGCGCCAGAGGGTCTGGGTGCCGCCTTCGGCGCCGACCGGGATAACCAGGCTGCCGCCGATACCGAGTTGTTCCAGCAGGGCCTGGGGCACGCTGTCCGCAGCCGCGGTAACGATAATGCGGTCGAAGGGCGCCTGTTCGGGCCAGCCCAGGCCGCCGTCGCTGATCCGCGCCGTAACGTTGCCGATGCCGAGGCGGTCGAACCGGCCCACCGCGTCCATATACAGATTGCGGATGCGTTCGACCGAATAGACCCGCCGCGAGAGACGCGCCAGAATCGCCGTCTGGTAGCCGGACCCCGTGCCGACCTCGAGCACCTTGCACCGCTTGTTCGGGGCCAGCGCCTGGGTCATCAGGCCAACGATGAGCGGCTGGCTGATGGTCTGGTCGTTGCCGATCGGCAGGGGCCTGTTCTCATAGGCGTTTTCCCGGAACAATTCGGGGACGAACAACTCGCGGGGCGTTTTCTCCATCGCCGTCAGCACGTCCGTCTGTGTCACCCCGCCCTGGCGGAGTTCCATGATCAGGCGGATCTTGCGGGTTTCAGCAATCATGCGTTTGTGGATATCGGCGCGGGTCGGAAATGACCCGGCCTAGCTGAAGACCGCCTTCAAAGTGCAGACGGCGGGACGGTCGGTCAAATTCAGATGTACCGGTGTGATCGCCGTGTAGCCTTCCGAGACGGCGGCAAGATCGGTTTCGGGGCGGTTCGGCTCCTCGTTGCGCAGGGAACCGATCCAGTAGTAGGGCACGCCGCGCGGATCGCGCCTTTCCACCAGATGATCGCCGATCTTGCGCCGGCCGAGCGCAACGACCCGCGAACCCTTGACCGCCGCCGGCCCGCCGGCCGGAAAATTGACGTTGATGAGCACGCCTTCCGGCCAGCCCGTCTCGACGAGTCGGCGGACGATTTCGGGTGCGAAGCGCCGCGCGGTGTCCCAGTCCGGCCGGGCGCCGTCCTCGTAGACCTGACTGAGCGCGATCGAAGGCACGCCCGTCAGCGTACCTTCCATGGCGGCGGCGACCGTACCGGAATAGGTCAGATCCTCGCCCAGGTTGCCGCCCCGGTTGATGCCGGAAAGCGCCAGATCGGGCTTGCGATCCTTCAGCAGATGGCCGACCGCCATCAGGACGCAGTCGGTCGGCGTGCCGTCCACCGAATAGCGGCGCTCGCCGCGCTTCGTCATGCGCAGGGGCCGCCGCAGGGTCAGCGAATGCCCGGCCCCGCTTTGCTCGGCCTCCGGGGCCACGATCCATACATCGTCCGAGAGGCCGTGCGCGACCTCGGCCAGCACCTCGATTCCTTTCGCGTTCACCCCGTCGTCGTTGGTCACGAGGATGCGCGCCTTCGACAGATCGGGAATTTGCCGGGTCAAGCGGCGATCCTGTCGATCCCGCCCATATACGGGCGCAAGGCTTCGGGGATGACGATCGAGCCGTCGGCCTGCTGACAGTTTTCCATCACCGCGATCAGGGTCCGCCCCACGGCGAGCCCCGACCCGTTCAGCGTATGGACAAAGCGGGTGCCTTTGCCGCCGGCCGGCTTGAACCGGGCGTTCATCCGGCGGGCCTGGAAGTCGCCGCAGTTGGAGCAGCTCGATATTTCGCGATAGGCGCCCTGTCCGGGCAGCCAGACCTCAAGGTCGTAGGTCTTGCGCGCGCCGAAGCCCATGTCGCCGGTCGACAGCACCACGACCCGGTAGGGGATGCCGAGCCGCTTGAGGATCTCCTCGGCGCAGCCAGTCATGCGCTCGAGTTCCGCCTCGGACCCATCCGGGTGCGCGATGCTGACCATCTCGACCTTGGAAAACTGATGCTGGCGCAGCATGCCGCGGGTATCCCGGCCCGCTGCTCCGGCCTCGGACCGGAAGCACAGGGTGTACGCGGTGTAACGGTGCGGCAGGGTATCCTCGTCGATCACCTGCCCGGCGGCGAGGTTGGTCAGCGGCACTTCGGCCGTCGGGATCAGCCACATGCCCTCTTCTGTCCGATACTGATCCTCGGCGAATTTCGGCAACTGGCCGGTGCCGTACAGCACATGATCGCGCACCAGCACCGGCGGCGAGACTTCGGTGTAGCCGAACTCGCCGGTGTGGGTGTCCAGCATGAACTGGGCCAGCGCCCGTTCCAGCCGGGCGAGCCGGCCGGACAGCAGGACGAAGCGGGCGCCGCTCAGCTTCGCGGCGGTATCGAAATCCATTTCGCCGAGCGCCTCGCCAAGGTCGAAATGCTGTTTCGCTTCGAAATCGAAGACCGGCTGTTCGCCGACCCGCCGAAGCTCGACATCTGCGTCTTCGTCCGCGCCGACGGGCACATCGTCGAACGGCAAATTCGGGATGACTTCCAGCGCCGCCGTCAGCGCGTGCTCGGCTTCTTTCTGCTCGGTTTCCAGTTCGCCCAGCCGGTCTTTCATCGCGCCGACCCTGGCGATGACGTCTCCGGCCTCCCGGCCTTCCGCCTTCGCCCTGCCGATTTCCTTCGACAAGGCGTTGCGTTCCGACTGCAGCGACTGCGCCTCGGTCTGCGCTTCGCGGCGGCGGGCGTCGAGGGCGATCAGGGACGCGCTCTCCGGCGCCAGGCCGCGGCGCGCCAGAGCGTCGTCGAAGGCATCGGGATTGTCGCGAATCCACTTGATATCGTGCATGGCAGGAAACGGATCGGAGTGTCGGTCGAGGCCCGGGTCAGTACCGCATATAACCGCGGCGGCGACCAACATCCACCGCCGCCGCCCGCTTCGGCGAATGGGTCGCGCGCCGGGGCCTTATTCCGCCAGTTCCGCCTGTTGCGCCGCGTCTTCCTTGGCCCGCTTCTTCTCGATCATGCGGGCGAGGACGATCGAGACCTCGTAGAGGAACAGGATCGGGATGGCGAGGCCGATCTGGCTGATCACATCCGGCGGCGTCAGGATCGCGGCGAAAACGAAGACCATGACGACAGCGTATTTGCGGAATTTCGCCAGTCCCCTGGACGTAACGAGGTCGACCTTGGCCAGCAGCGTCAGCACCACAGGCAACTGGAATGCGATGCCGAACGCGAAGATCAGCTTGATGACAAGGGAGAGATATTCCTCGACCTTGGGCAGCAATTCGATCCGGGAGCCGCTCTCGCCGGTGTTCTGAAACGTTGCGAAGAATTCCCAGGCCAGCGGCATGATCGCATAGTAAACCATGGCGCCGCCGGCGAAGAACAGGACCGGCGTGGCGATCAGAAACGGCCGGAACGCGCCCTTTTCCTTGGTGTAGAGGCCCGGGGCCACGAACTTCCACATCTGGATTGCGAATATCGGGAAGGCCAGGAAAGCCGCCGCGTAGAAGCCGATCTTGATCTCCGTGAAGAACACTTCGTACAGCTTGGTGTAGATCAGGGTCGCGTCCTCATTCTGGGCGCGCAGCACCTTCATCAGCGGTCTGGACAGGAAATCGAAGATTTCCGACGCAAAGAAGATACAGATGCCGAAGGCGACCAGGAGGGCCACGACGCACCACATCAGGCGGCGGCGCAACTCCACCAGATGCTCCATCATCGTCATGCGGTGCTGGGCGGCGCCCGGCTCTGCGTCGTCGCCGGTCGGCGACTCGGCATCCTCTTCGGACGGACCTTCGCCCGCCTCTTCGGACGTGCCCCCGGTCCCGGCCTCCGGCATTTCCTCAGGGGCGTCCGGCGCAGCTTCCTCTTTTTTCGTCTCGGGGTCGCCGTCGGCCATCAGACCCGGACCTTGCGCTTGACCGGGGTATCGCGGCTGGCTTGGCGGCCGCTGTAGCGCGGCCGTGCCTTGCGGGCCGCCTTGCGATGCCTGGGCCAGTTGTCCGCGCCGTCGCCGGGGCTGACGTTGCGCCATGCCGGGGTCGGCGACCAATAGGTATCGTAACCGTTGCCGCCCGAAGCGTCGTCCACCCCGGCATAGTCGAAATCGCCCGCCATATCGTCAATGGCGTTCATTTGCTCGCTGGCGGCGTTGGCGACCTTGTCGATATCTTCCTGAAGCTTGTCCAGATCGGCCTCGCGGGCCAGATCGTCCAGGCCGGAGCGAAATTCGCGGGACAGCGCCTTCAGCCGTCCGATGCCCTCGGTCACGCCCTTGACGACTTTCGGCATATCTTTGGGGCCGACGATCATCAACGTGACGACGGCGATAATCGCCATTTCCATCCAGCCGAGATCGAGCATCGCCCTACAACTGCGGTCTGCGGCGCCAGACCGTCAGCCCGCAAACGACCCCCAAAGCGCGGCTGCGCGTCAGGCTTTGTTGACCTCGTCAACCTTGGCGCCGGCGGTCTGGCCGCCCTCGCCGTCGATAACCTTGGCGTCGTCGCCGGTGCCGCCGGCAGAATCGGTGTCGCCCTTGAGGCCTTTGCGGAACTGGGTGATGCCGCTGCCCATATCGCGCATCAGCGTGGGAATCTTCCGGCCGCCGAAAAGCAGGAGTACGACGGCGACGATGATCAGGATTTGCCAGATGCTCAGGCCCATTCCATGTCTCCCTGTCCGGCGATCCGGCCGCATTGCCGAGGCTGAAACCGGCCGGCCGTTGCGCCGTTCCGGCGCCGATCGTTGCCCGTTCTATTTAGCGTTTGCCGATGGAAAAACAAACACATGCGCGGGGTCTAGCGTCACCGCGACGCAATCGCCTTCGCGCGGCGCGCGCCCGGCCGGCGCCCGGGCGAACAGCGTCTCGCCGGGCCGGTCCGCCGCTTCCAGCGCCACCAGGGCGGCGCCGCCGATCATCCGGCTGCGCAGTATCCGGGCGCGCGCGGCGCCGCTGCCGGCAAATCCGATCCCCTCGTAGCGGACCAGCACCTGGGCCGGGGCGCCCGGCGGCAGATCGTCCGCACTGACGAGCCCCCAGCCGGTGTCGATCGTTCCCGAACTGCCGACCGTTCCTTTCAACCTGTTGGAATCGCTCAGGAAATTTGCAACAAACGGGTTTGCAGGCCGCGCATAGACAGCATTGGGCGCGCCCAACTGGACCAACCGGCCGTCGCGCATGACGCCGATGCGGTCGGCGACATACATGGCTTCCTCCGGATCGTGGGTTACCAGCACGGCTGTCATGCCGGCTTCCCGCAGGATGGCGAGCAGCGTGTCGGCAAGCCGATGCCGCAGGCGTGCATCCAGGCCCGACAACGGTTCGTCGAGCAGCACCATCCGGGGCGACGGCGCCAGCGCCCGGGCCAGGGCGATCCGCTGTTGCTGACCGCCCGACAAGGTGTGCGGATAGGCATCGGCAAGCGCGGACACGCCGACCTGCTCCAGCACTTCGCCGACCCGCTTCCGCCGTTCGGCATCGCCAAGATGCCGAAGGCCGAATGCAACATTGTCGGCCGCGCTCAGGTGCGGGAACAGCGCATAGTCCTGGAACAGGAAACCGACATTGCGCCGTTCGGGCGGCAGATCGAGCCCGGAGGGCGCGCTGACCGTCTGCCCGCCGATGTCGATCCGCCCCTGCTGGATGGTCTCGAGCCCGGCAACGAGCCGCAGCAATGTGGTCTTGCCGCAACCGGACGGGCCGAGAAGCGCCAGGATCTGGCCTTCGCCCAGGTCCAGCGAAATCTCGTGCAGCGCGGTCACCCGATCGAACCGATGGGTCAGCGAATCGATGGAAAGGCCCGGTCTGGCCGGCGCGTCCGTCATCGTGGCAAACCTCTCATATCGGCGCGCCTGCCGCGATCGGCGCAACGGCTTCCGGCTCGCTCGGTTCGCTGCCGCGCCGCATGGCGCGGGACAACAGGACAACGGGCAGGATTCCGGCGAGCACGATTGCCAAAGCGGAGGGTGCGGCTTCGACCAGTTGCTCGTCCGTGGCGTATTCGTAGGTCCGCAGGGCCAGGGTATCGATGCCGAACGGCCGCAGCAGCAGCGTCGCCGGCAGTTCCTTCAGGACATCGACGAAGATCAGCAATCCTGCCGCCGCGATGCTGGGCCGGAGCAGGGGGGCGTGTACGAGCCGGACAACCCCCATGGCGCTGGCGCCCAGAGTGCGGCCTGCGTCATCCATATGTCCGGTAATGCGGGTCAAACCGCCGTCGATCGCGCCGTAGGAGATGGCCAGAAAGCGCACCGCATATGCGAACAGGAGGGCGAACACCGTGCCGCTGAACAACAGGCCCGGCGACCAGCCGAAGGCCCCCGCGCCGAGCGCGTTGATCGCCTTGTCCAGGGCAGCGAACGGGATGACGATACCGACAGCGAGGACGGCGCCCGGCACGGCATAGCCGATTGCCGCCACGCGCGTGAGGCCGCGGACCGCGCGGCTTGCGGTCCGGCGGGCGGCGTAGGCGAGAAACAGCGCGATCAGGACGGTGAGGAGCGCCGCCGACCCGGCCAGAATGACACTGGTCAGAACCAGCCGGATATAGTCGGCATTGACGACCTCGGCCGCAGACAGCCAGGTCCACCAGATCAGTGCTCCTGCCGGCAGGGCGAAGCCGAACAGGATCGGGGCGGCGCAAAAGACGACCGCGGACGCGGCGCGCCAGCCGGTAAGCCGCCAGCCCGGTAGCGGCCGGTAGCGGATCGACATGTGATGGAAACGGGCGCGCCCGCGCGACCAGCGCTCCAGCGCGAGAATCGCGAACACAAAGATCAGGAAGATCGACGCCAGTTTCGCAGCGCCGGCCGGGCTGCCGTCGGCCAGCCAGACCCGGAAGATGCCGGTGGTGAAGGTATCGACCCCGAAATGCTGCATGGCGCCGAATTCGTTCAACGCCTCCAGAAGCGCCAATGCCATGCCGGCGACGATGGACGGCCGGGCCAGCGGCAGCGCGACCCGCCACATGGCCTGCGCCGGCGTGCAGCCGAGCGTACGGCTCACTTCGAGCGAACAGATGGACTGTTCCAGAAAGGCCGACCGGCTGAGCAGATAGACATAGGGATACAGCACCAGGCTCAACATCGCGATTGCGCCGGTCAGCGAACGGATTTCGGGCAGCCGGTAGTCGCTGCCGGACCAGCCGAACAGATCGCGCATCCCGGCCTGGACCGGGCCGGAGAAATCGAGCAGCCCGGTATAGGTATAGGCGATGACGTAGGCCGGCATGGCGAACGGCAGCAGGAGCGCCCAGGAGAAGAACCGCCGGCCCGGAAAGCGGCACAGGCTGACCAGCCACGCCGCGCCGACCCCGCCGATCAGCGTCAGCACGCCGACGCCGGCGATCAGCCACAGCGTGTTCGTCACGTAGCGCGGCAGGACGGTCGCCGCCAGATGCGCCCACAGATCGCCCGTCGGGACGAACAGGTGCGCCAGCACGACCACGATCGGGAGCGATACCGCGCCGACAACCGCGACCAGCCCGATTCCCCAGACGCCGCGAGGTGGCCTGAAGTGTCCGGCTATCCCAGTCTTGAACGGATGGCGCTGAACGGCGGTGGGCGTGTCGGCGGGCACGAGGCGACCCTGACGGTCAAACGATGACTCGCGCCTGTAGCATTATTGCAAATGATTTGCAGTTGCAATCTGCCGCAGGATCGATCGGCGTCGATGCGTCCGCCGGATTGCCGGGAGCGGATTTGACGGCCCGCGCCGCGGGCCCCGCGAAATCGCCGGTCAACCGGTATCCGCTGCCGGATCGTCGCCGTCTTCCTCCGTCACATTGTCCGCAATGCTCCGGAACGCCTCGATGGCCGGGCGCTTGTCGAGCAGGCCCGAGGCCTTGAGGTCGGCGACGCCCGGCAGGTCGCTGACATTTTCCAGACCGAAATGGTCCAGAAAGTCCTGGGTGGTGATCCAGGTAAGCGGGCGGCCCGGCGTCTGGCGGCGGCGGCCCGGCTTGATCCAGCCGGCCTCCAGCAACAGGTCGAGCGTGCCCCGGCTTTGGCCGACGCCCCGGATTTCCTCGATCTCGGGGCGGGTCACCGGCTGATGATAGGCGATGACCGCCAGGGTCTCGACGGCGGCGCGCGACAGCTTGCGCCGCGTCGACCGCTCGGTCTTCAGGGCCTCGCCCAGGTCGGGTGCGGTGCGGAAAGCCCAGGCGTCGCCGGCCTTGTACAGCTCGACACCGCGGTTCTCGTACAGCCCGCGCAGGATTTTCAACGCCGGATCGAGCTGTCCGGGGTCGGAGAGACGGCAGGCCAGATCCGCTTCCCGCACCGGTTCGGCGGCGGAAAACAGCACCGCCTCGATCAGCCGCACGGATCGGTTGTCCGCCGCCAGCGGGGCGATGCCGGGCGCGCCGGCAGGTTCCGGCGGCGCGTCGCCCAGGCCTGGCGGCAAATCTGCGCCGTTCATGAGCCGCTCATGAATCGCCGCCGCGGCGCAGCAGAATCGGGCCGAAGGCGCTGTCCTGCCGGATCTGCACTTCACCGGACCGCGCCATCTCCAGGCTGGCGACAAGCGTCGAGGCGACGGCCGAGCGCACGGTCAGGCCCTCGCGCAGTTCCGGCGGCAGGAAGTTCAACAGGTCCGTCCAATCCGGGACGTTGCCCAGCAAGGCCTTCAGCCGTTTGCGCGCATCTTCGATCGACATCAATTCGGCCGGCTCGGCGATGCGAAGAACGGTATGCTCGACCCGCTGGCGATTCCTGGCGTAAGCGCTCAGCAGGTCGAACAGGGACACCTCGAAAACCACGTTGGAAACGACCGCCGTCTCTTCCGGCGCGCCGCGAACGAACCGGTCCTGGCCCAGTTGCGGTCGCGCCATCAGCCGGCCGGCAACCTCGCGCAGGGCCTCCAGCCTCTTGAGCTGGAAGGTCAGGGCCGCCGCCATTTCGGCGCCGCTCGGTTCGTCGGCGATTTCGTCCCGCGGCAGCAGCAGACGCGACTTCAGGTAGGCCAGCCAGGCCGCCATCACCAGATAGTCGGCGGCCAGCTCAAGCTGCAATGTCCGGGCCCGGCCGATGAATGCCAGATACTGGTCTGCCAGCTGCAGGATCGAGATCTTCGTGATATCGACTTTCTGGTCCCGGGCGAGGGCGAGCAGCAGGTCCAGCGGACCTTCGAAACCCTGCAGATCGAGGAAAAGCCGGTCGTCGGCGTGCGCCGGGCGATCATCCTCCATCTCGAAATCGTCGTCCATGGCCGTGCAGTCTACCACAAACGGATGACGCTTGCGCCGGTCACGGTCTCGAAATGTCGGACCAGGCCGTCGACCAGGGGCCGGACAACCGCGTCGAAGGGGTCGATGGCGGCGTCCAGCCAACCGGACACCAGCGGCAACAGGAAGAAGACACCCAGAATGACGGCAAATCCGTAGGGCTCCAGCTTCTTGTATCGCCAGGCGAGTTTTTCGGGGAGCAGGTGGAGGACCACCTGCCCGCCATCGAGGGGCAGCAGCGGAATCAGGTTGAACAGCGCGATCAGCACATTCACGAAAATCATCGCGGAGCAGACGCCCGCGACGATGCCTGCGGCCAGACCGACCGGCTCCAGAAGTCCCTGGAGCAGCGCGAAACCCAACGCCAGCACGATGTTCGTCAGCGGCCCGGCGGCAGCGACCAGAAGCATGTCGCGCCGGGGCTTGCCCATCTTGAGCGGATCGATCGGCACCGGTTTCGCCCAACCGAAAATGAACCGGCTCGGCGTCGGCAGGAACAGGATCGCCGCCGGGACGATGAGCGTGCCGACGAGATCGAGATGCCGAAGCGGATTGATCGACAACCGGCCGTGTTCCGCCGGCGTCGGATCGCCCAGTCGCGCCGCCACGAAGCCGTGGGCCGCTTCGTGCATCGTGATGGCCACGATGGCGGCGCCCGCAATCAGCAGAATAACGACAGCCTGGGGAAATTCGCCGCTCAAGAGCCGGTGTCCCGCCCGACGTCCGCCCGGCCTTCGAGCAACGCCGCCACCCGGGCGTGCGCCGCTTCCCGGTCGAAGTCTGCCAGCGTCCCGAGCATGGCGCGCCCCGAGTCCACGCGTTTCGATCCGGTATCGTCCATAAGGCCGGCCCCTTCGACGACCTGTATCATCTCTTCCATATCGCCATTGCAATGAAGCGCGATATCGCAGCCGGCAATCCGGCATTGCCGGGCGCGCCGTTCGAGCGGCCCGTCCAGCGCCTGCATCGACAAGTCATCGCTCAACAGCAGTCCCTGGAAGCCGATCTGGGTGCGTATGATGGTGCTGACCATCAGTTCGGACAAGGTCGCCGGCGCCGTTGCATCCAGAGCCTCGTACACCACATGGGCCGTCATCGCCCAGGGCATGTCGGCCAGGGCCGAAAAAGGCGCGAAATCCATCTCGCGCAGCAGGTCGACCGGGGCATCGACGACCGGAAGTTCGCGGTGGCTGTCCGACAGGGCGCGACCGTGGCCGGGCATGTGCTTGACGACCGGGATGACGCCGGCGTCGAGCATGGTCCGGGCGACGACCCGGCCCAGCAACGCAACCCGCTGCGGATCCCGGCCATATGCCCGGTCGCCGATAATGTCGTGGGCGCCGGCAACCGGCACATCGGCCACGGGCGTGCAGTCGACGTCGATCCCGAGATCGAGCAGATCGGCGGCGATCAGTTGCGTGTTGAGCCTGAGCGCTTCTGCGCCCCGGTCCGGATCCTCGGCATAAAGGCCGGAGAAAACGGCCGCTGACGGCGCCGGATACCAGTAGGGCGGTTTCAGGCGCGCCACCCGCCCGCCTTCCTGGTCGATCAGCACCGGCGCATCGGCGCGCCCGACGGATTCCCGCATCTCGCCGACCAAAGCGCGAACCTGATCCGGCGTTTCGACATTGCGGCCGAAGAGGATGAAACCGAGGGGGTTGGCCCACTCGAAAAACCGCCGTTCCGCCTCCGTCAGCCGGGTCGAGGCGCAGCCGAGGATCGTCGCGCCGACCGCCATCGGTTAGCTACCCACTGACGAGGAAGCAGTTGACCCGCCGTTTCCCCAGCGTCCGGCACAGGCTGCGCGCCGCCTGCTTGTTTCGGATCGGCCCGGCCCGCAGGCGGTAAAAAATGCCTTTCGATCCCAGATCGACCCGCTCGACAACCAGATTCAGCCGGCCGAGCAGGCTGCTGTGTTGGCGCTGAAGGTCGCGCCCGTGGTTCCTGGCCTTGGCCAAAGTCCGGAAGGCGCCGAGCTGGATACGAAAGGAACCGGCGGTTTTCGCGCTACGGTCCTTGGCGGCCGGTTTTCGGGACTTGGCCTCGGTCTTTCCCGCTGCAGTGGCGGCCTTCGGCCCGGCAGTTTTCAGTCCCGCGGGTTTCGGCCCCGCAGGTTTCGACCCGGCGTTTTTCGGCCCGGCCCGTTTCGACCGCTCGGTTGCCTGCCTGGAGGCCGTTTTTTTCGGCGCCCCAAGCGTCGAAGCGGCAAGTTTCAGCGCCGTCAGCCGGTAGAGGCCGGCATCGGCAAGCAGAGTCGGAACCAGCCGGCAAACCGGTCCGGCCGCGACGCTTACGGGGCCCTTCGGGCGCTCGGCCTTTTTTCCTGCCGGACGCGGGTTTCCGGGTGCGAGCAGATCCTCGAGCCCGGCCGCATCGTGTTTCCGGTATACGCGCAGTTTCTGGTGAGGCACTTCGAAGCCGCCCGGTTTCTCCGGCCGAACCTTGACCGGCCCCTGCGCGGCCCGGACCAGCGGGAGGCCGCCTTGCCCCGTTACGGCCGTTTCGCCGCTGCCGAAGCTGTACACGAGATAGACACCGCCAAAGACCAGGGCAGCGAGGGTCCCGATGCCGAACAGCCACCGGTAGGCAACAGCGGTCCAACCGGTCTTGCGGACCTCTTCACCGTCGAGTTCGTCGTCGTCGATCACCGCATTTCCTCTGCCGGCTCCACGCCGAACAGAATCAGACCCGAGGCAATGACCGTTGCAAAGGCTTTCACCAGCGCCAGCCGGGACAGGGTCAGTGGCCCGTCATCCGGTTGCAGGAACCGTAGCTCCGGTTCATCCCGCCCCCGGTTCCAATGCGCATGAAAGTCCGCTGCAATATCATACAAGTAATAGGCGATTCTGTGCGGTTCGTGTGTTTCGACTGCGCTTTCTATTACTCTCGGCCATGTCGTGAGTTTCTTTATTAAACTTAATTCTCCTTCATTCGTCAAGGTTGCGTAGTCGGCGTTCAGCAATGAAGAAAGGCGGGTATCCAATCGGGGCAGGGCTTCCCCGGCTTGCCGGAACACGGAATGCACGCGCGCGTGAGCATATTGGACATAGAAGACCGGGTTGTCCTTCGACTGCTCTGTCACCTTGGCGAAATCGAAATCCAGCGGCGCATCGTTCCGGCGCGTCAGCATGACGAAGCGGACGACATCCTTGCCGACCTCGTTCACGACATCGCGGACCGTCACGACATCGCCGGCCCGCTTGGACATTTTCACCACCGTCCCGTCGCGGATCAGGCGGACGAGCTGGACGACCTTGACATCCAGTGTGGCCGCGCCCCCGGTAATGGCCGCGACCGCCGCCTTCATCCGCGGAATGTAGCCCTGATGGTCGGCGCCCCAGACGTCGATCAGCGTGACGGCGCCGCGCTTCGCCTTATCCAGATGGTAGGCGATATCCGTGGCGAAATAGGTCCAGTCGCCGTTCGATTTCTTCAACGGCCGGTCGATATCGTCGCCGAACTGCGTGGCCCGGAACAGCGATTGCGGCCGTTCCTCCCAATCGTCCGGCAGCTTGCCTTTCGGCGGATCGAGCACGCCGGTATAGATCAGGCCGCGCCCTTCGAGATTGGCGAAGGCGGCGTCCACCGCGCCGGCCTCGACGAGCGCGCGCTCCGAAGCGAACACGTCGTGCCGGACGCCGAGCGCGGCCAGGTCGCCCCTGATCCGGTCCATCATGTAAGCGACGGCGAACTGCCGGGCGCGGCCCAGGTTTTCGCGGCTGCCGGACGCCGGGTCCGGTTGTTCCTCCGGCGGCAGTTTCAACGCCGCTTCTGCCGCATCGATCACTTCCCGGCCCGGATAGAGGCCCTCGAATTCGGCTTCCGGCACCGCTTCGCCCTGAAGCTGGCGCATGCGCTTCAACAGGGATTTGGCCAGGATATCGACCTGCCCGCCCCAATCGTTGACGTAATATTCGCGGGTGACCGCATATCCGGCCTTTTCCAGCAGCGCCGCAAGCGCGTCGCCGAATACCGCGCCGCGGGCATGGGCAACATGGAGCGGGCCGGTCGGGTTGGCGCTGGTAAATTCGACATTGACCGCTTTGCCCCGCCCGATATCGGCATCGCCGTATGCCGTGCCGGCCGAAAGGATATCGCCCACCCGGTCCTGCCAGAAACGGTCGGAGACGCGGATATTGATGAAGCCCGGCCCGGCGACCTCGACCGCCGCCACGCTGTCCAGCCGGCGCAGGCTTTCGGCAATCTTCCCGGCCAGATCGCGCGGCTTCGCGCTGGCGGCCCTGGCAAGCACGAGGGCCGCGTTCGTCGCCATGTCGCCATGGCCGGCGTCGCGCGGCGGCTCGCAGGTGATCCGGCCGATGTCGGGATCGGGGGGCAGATCCCCGGCCTCGGCCAGCGCGGCCAGCACCGCCGCGATCTCGTCGCGAAAATGGCGGAAGGGGTTCATGAAAAGCGGGTCCGTCAGCGTTCGGCGGCAAACAGCCGGGCATGTTCATCCATGGCAAACCGGTCGGTCATCCCGGCGATATAGTCGGCAATGACGCGGGCGCGGCGGTTGGGGTCGCCGGCCTCCGCCCGGTGGCGCCACGGCGACGGCAAGGTTTCGGGCCGTTCGAAGAACAAGCCGAACAGGCCGTGGACCACCCCGCGCGCCCTGCCGATCATGCGCGTGACCTGCGGGTGCTTGTACATGTTCGCGAACAGGAAGTCCTTCAATGCGCGGTCGTTTGCCGCCATCGTTTCGGAAAATGCCGCCGTGGCGCCGCCATGGCGGCGCACGGCATCGGGATGGCCCGGCCGATAGGCGGTCATGCGCCGTCTCGTCTCCGCCAGAAGGTCGTCGACCATCAGGCTGATCAGCCGGCGGTTGGCCTCATGGTTCAGGCGAGGCTCCTCCAGGTCGGGGTACCGGTCCAGAACTTCGCGGAACGCCGCGTCGACGAAGCCGACCTGCCTGACCTCATCGATCGCGAACAGCCCGGCGCGCAGGCCGTCGTCCAGATCGTGATTGTTGTAGGCGATATCGTCGGCCAGCGCCGCGACCTGCGCTTCCAGCCCTGGCCAGGTATCGATCTCGAGATCGTGCTGCGCTACATAGTCCGCAATCGGCTCGGGCACCGGGCATCTCGCGGACGGCCCGACCAGCGGGCCGTTATGCTTGACCACGCCTTCCAGCGTTTCCCAGGTCAGGTTCAGCCCGTCGAATTCGGCATATTTGCACTCGAGCCGGGTCAGGATCCGGAGGGTCTGGGCGTTGTGGTCGAAACCGCCATGGGCCGCCATGCAGTCGTTGAGGGCGTTCTCGCCGGCGTGGCCGAACGGCGTGTGGCCGAGGTCGTGCGCGAGCGCGAGGGTCTCCGCCAGTTCCTCGTTCAGGCCCAGTCGCCGGCAGATCGAGCGCGCGATGTTCGAGACTTCGAGGGAATGGGTCAGGCGCGTCCGGTAGTGATCGCCTTCGTCGGAGACGAAGACCTGGGTCTTGTGCTTCATCCGGCGGAAGGCGGTGGAGTGAACGATCCGGTCGCGGTCGCGCTGGAAGACGGTGCGTGTTGCGCACTCCGGCTCGGCGTTCAGCCGGCCGCGGCTGTGCGCCGGATCGCATGCATAGGGCGCATGGCGGACGCCGAAAGCGAGGTCGGGCGCATCGGACCGGTTCATGGCTCGAAACTTAGCCCGGATTTCTCACCACAGTCACGGTCTGCGTCGCGTCCGGACGTTCGCTCCGCCAGGAGCGGGCCGAAGAGCGTAGCGGGGCCTACGGCCGAGGCCCGCGATGCTGCGGGCGGGCGTCCCCGAAATAGAATCGAGGCGCGACCCGGAGGGCGGCGCTGTCGGGCCGGCAGGTAGCAGGACGTTGCCGCCGGCACACGCACGGTTTGTCCGAAATTGACTATCGTCCCGGTTTCACTATTTCTGGGGCAGCAACGAAACGACCCCGCCGATTGCCCATGTCCGATTCCGCCACGCCCGTATTCGGTATCACGGAGAGCGCCGTAAAGCGCGTTGCCGAACTGCGTTCCGCGGAAGGCAACGACAGGCTGATGCTGCGCGTCGCCGTCGACGGCGGCGGCTGCAACGGGTTCCAGTACCGCTTCGATTTCGACGACGCTGTGAACGATGACGACACGGTCTTTGAGCGCAGCGGCGTCAAGGTCGTCGTCGACGAAATCTCGCTGGATTTTCTCGGCGATGCCCAGGTTGATTTCAAGCAGGAGTTGATCGGCAGCTTTTTTGCGGTCGAGAACCCGAACGCGACGTCGAACTGCGGCTGCGGCACCAGCTTTTCGGTCGATTGAGCCCGGGGTGAGGGATCCCCGCCTGCGAGCAGGGCCGGCCCGATGACCCGGATCGCGACCTTCAACGTCAACTCGATCAAGGCGCGGATGCCGAACGTGCTGGCCTGGCTGGACGAATTCGGCCCGGACATCGCGCTGTTCCAGGAGATCAAGTCGACCGAGGAAAGCTTCCCGCGCATGGAGCTGGAAGCCGCCGGCTACAACATCGCGATCAGCGGCCAGAAGTCCTACAACGGTGTCGCCATCTTCTCCAAAACGCCGCTCGAGGTTGCGGAGGCGCGCCTGCCCGGCGGCGACGGCGACGATCAGGCGCGCTATATCGAAGCCGTTACCGAGACCGATGCCGGGGTCCTGCGCGTCGCCAGCATCTACCTGCCCAACGGCAACCCGGTGGCTTCGGACAAGTTCGGCTACAAGCTGGCCTGGATGGAACGGCTGCTCGACCATGCGCGCGGGCTCCTCGACCTGGAGGAGCCGATTATCCTTGGCGGCGACTACAATGTAATTCCGCAGGACGAGGATTGCCACGACCCGGAAGCCTGGCGCGGCGACGCCCTGTTCCGGCCGGAGAGCCGCGCCGCCTTCCGCCGGCTGCTGGCGCTCGGCTACACGGAAGCCTTCCGGACGCTGAAACCGCACGCCCAGGCCTACACATTCTGGGACTATCAGGGCGGCGCCTGGCAGAACGACCGGGGCATCCGCATCGACCATCTGCTGCTCTCGCCCCAGGCCGCCGACCTGCTGCGCGACTGCCGGATCGACCAGAAACCGCGCGGGCGGCCCAAAGCGTCGGACCACACGCCGATCTGGTGCGAACTGGCGGCCGCCTGACCTTCCGCCCGAGCCTTCCGCCCGAACCTTACGTTGGCAATGACGTGCCGCAACGTGTCGGCTGGGCCGGCGTTGCAAGACACGCTACAGAAAAAGCCATGTTCAAGATCACCTTCTGCCTGCGCCGGCGGCCGGACCTGACGCCGGAACGGTTCGACGCCTATTGGCGGGACGAGCACGCCCCGCTGGTCCGCCGCCACGCCAAGGCGCTCGGCATCCGGCGCTATGTCCAGAGCACGCGCTTCGACAGCGACCTCGCCGCCGTGGCGGCCAGGGTCAGAGGCGCGCCGGAACCGTTCGACGGCGTCGCCGAACTCTGGTTCGACAGCCGGGAAGCGATGGAAGCCGGCTTCGCAACCAAGGCCGGGCGCACCGCCGGCCGGGCACTGCTGGAAGACGAGGCCCGCTTTATCGACCTGGAAAACTCACCGATCTGGTTTGCGACCGAGCGGGAGATCGTCGGAGGCGACGGGTGAGCGGCGGCGAACTTGCGCCGTCGCCCTTCGGCAGCCCGGTCGGTTCCGAATTGCGATTTTGGCGCGATGGCGAGGCCGAAGTGCATCTGCCGTTCCGGGACGACCTGTTGCAGCGCGGCGGTTTCATCCATGGCGCGGTGCTGAGCTATCTGGCCGATACGGCGTGCGCCCGGGCAGCGGCGTCTCTCGTCGGCGAATGCCGGACCGCCGAATACAAGATCAACTTCCTGGCGCCGGGCGCCGGAGAGCTGTTCATCGGCCGCGGCCATGTCGTCAAAGCGACGCGGCGCACCGCGATTGCCCGGGTCGACGTGTTCGCCGTGAAGGACGGCGTGGAAAAGCTGATCGCCATCGCGACGGCGACCCTGATGCGCGTGTGACGCTGTAGCCGCCTTGCCCCGCACTACGGCGATCGCCATCTGCACCTTCCCCGCCTTCACCTTTGGCGCCTTCACCTTCCCCGCCTTCACTTTTGGGGTGCCGGCCGTCTGAACCCGGCCCGGAACGGAATAAAGCCATTTCCAGCCCTTTGCCCGACAGCGCCGCGCCACCCAAAATCGGCGTCGAGTTCATCCTGCTGATCGCCCTGATGATGGGGATCACGGCGCTGACCATCGACATCATGCTGCCGGCCCTGCCGGCCATCGAGGCCCACTACAACCTCGACGATATGAACGACCAGCAGCTGGTCATCGTCAGCTACATGGTCGGCTTCGGCATCGGCCAGCTGATCTTCGGTCCCTTCTCCGACCGGTACGGGCGCAAGCCGGTGCTGTATTTCGGCATGGCCGTCTATATGGCGGCGACCGTCCTGGCGGTGGTCGCCTTCGACTTCGACACCCATCTGGCCGGACGGTTGCTCCAGGGCGTGGCCGCCGGTTCGGCGCGGGTGATCGCGGTGGCCATCGTGCGCGACCGCTTCGCCGGCCGGGCGATGGCAAGGGCGATGTCCTTCATCATGATGATCTTCATCCTGGTGCCGGTGGTCGCGCCGGCGATCGGCGCCGGCATCCTGTTGATCGGGCCGTGGCAGGACATCTTCTGGTTCCTGCTCGGCGTGGCCGCGATCCTGACGCTCTGGCTCTGGCGGCGGCTGGAAGAGACCCGGCCGAAGGAAGCGCGGACGCCGCTCACCGTCCGGAACCTCGCGAGCGCCACGGCGGCCACCCTGACCGACCGCCAGACCCTGTGCTACATGGTGCTCGTCAGCCTCACCTTCGGGCCGCTGCTCGCCTATATCGCGGCGTCGCACCAGATTTTCGTCGGCCTCTACCGGATCGACGACTGGTTCCCGGTCGCCTTCGGCGGCATTGCGCTGTTCAGCATCGGCGCCGCCTTCGTCAATGCCCGGCTCGTGCCCAGGCTGGGCATGCGCCGCCTGTCCCACAGCGCGCTCCTGATCCAGCTCGCTCTCGCGCTCGCGATCTCGGCCGTCGCCCTGGCGGGCCAGCCGTCGCTCCTCGCACTGCTGGCTTTCCTCGCGCCCTCGATGTTCGTCATCGGCCTGTGCTTCCCGAATTTCAACGCGCTGGCAATGGAGCCCCACGGCGCCATCGCCGGCACCGCCTCGTCGATTGTCGGCTTCACCTCGACCGCCATCGGTGCGGCCATCGGCTGGGCCATCGGCGCCGCATTCGACGGCACGGTCCTGCCCATGACCCTCGGCTACGCCGCCTGCGCCGGCCTCAGCATCCTCATCGTGCTGATCGCGGAACCGGGGCGGTTCATGCGGAAGACGGCGTAGCGGCAGCCGGCCCCCTTCGATACGCCCCGGATTTCATCCGGGGCTACTCAGGGTGAGGCGAGGGGGTGTGGTGACGGCGGCTCACTTCCAAAGATCCTCATCCCGAGTAGGCGCCCCTCGACGCTGCTCGGGACAGGCTCCGCGCCGTATCGAGGGGCGGGCAGGATACGCCGCGGAACGGTCAACCCGTTCACCGGGAACCGGCGTCACCCGGCCTACAAATCCGCATAGACATGCGCTTCGCCGTGGGCGCCGGGATGGCAGACGGCGCCGCGGCGCGCCGAGCCTACGGTCTGGGCGTAGCGCCAGATCGCGCCGGACTGGTAGATGTTCTGGCGCGGCTGCCAGGCCTGCCGGCGTTCCTCCAGTTCGGTGTCGCTGAGCTCGACCGAGATCGTCTCGCCCGGCGCATCGATGACGATGACATCGCCGTCCTTGAGCAGGCCGATGGGCCCGCCGACCGCGGCTTCCGGCCCAATATGGCCGACGCACAGGCCGCGGGTGCCGCCGGAGAAGCGGCCGTCGGTGATCAGCGCGACATTCTCGACGCCGAGGCCGTAGAGCGCCGCGGTGGTCGACAGCATCTCGCGCATGCCGGGGCCGCCCTTCGGCCCTTCGTAGCGGATCACGAGGCAATCGCCCTCCCGGACGCTGCCCTTGGTGACATACTCGAAACAGTCTTCCTCGCACTCGAAGACCCGGGCCTTGCCGGTGAATTTCTGGCCCTCCGGGGCGATGCCGGCGACCTTCACGATGGCGCCCTCCGGGGCGAGATTGCCCTTGAGGCCGACGACGCCGCCGGTCGGCGCAATCGCTTCCTTCACCCGGTAGATAACGTCCTGCCCTTCCGGGAATTTCACATCCGCGCAGTTCTCGGCCAGCGTCTTGCCGGAGACCGTGATGCAGTCGCCTCGCAGATAGCCGGCGTCGAGCAGTTCCTTGATCACCACCTGCACGCCGCCGACCTCGTAGAGATCCTTGGCGACATATTTGCCGCCGGGCTTGAGGTCCGCGATGTAGGGCGTCTTGCGGAAAATTTCGGTGACATCGTACAGGTCGAACTCGATGCCGCATTCGTTGGCGATGGCCGGCAGATGCAGGCCGGCGTTGGTCGAGCCGCCGGTCGCCGCAACCACGGCCGCCGCATTTTCCAGCGCCGCGCGGGTCACGATATCGCGCGGCCGCAGGTTCAGCTTCAGCAGCTCCATCACCGCTTCGCCGGATTTCCCGCACATCTGGTCGCGCGATTCGAATGCCGCCGGCGCGCCGGCCGAACCGGGCAGGGCGAGGCCGATCGCTTCGGAGACGCAGGCCATCGTGTTGGCGGTGAACTGGCCGCCGCACGAGCCGGCCGACGGGCAGGCGACCAGTTCGAGCTCCAGCAAATCGGCGTCGTCCCACTTGCCGGCGGCATGCTGGCCGACGCCTTCGAAAACGTCGACCACGGTCACGTCCTTGCCGCGGAACCGCCCCGGCAGAATGGTGCCGCCGTAGATGAACACGGCCGGCACGTTCAGCCGGCACATCGCCATCATCATGCCCGGCAGGCTCTTGTCGCAGCCGGCGAGCGTCACCAGCGCGTCGTAGCCGTGGCCGCGCATGGTCAGCTCGACCGAATCGGCGATGATCTCGCGGCTGACCAGCGAGGCCTTCATGCCCTCATGGCCCATGGCGATGCCGTCGGTCACCGTGATGGTCGCGAACTCGCGCGGCGTGCCCCTTGCCGCCGCGACGCCGTGCTTCACCGCCTGGGCCTGGCGGTGCAGGGAAATGTTGCAGGGCGCGGCCTCGTTCCACGCCGCCGCGACGCCGACCAAGGGCTGGGCGACCTCTTCCTCGGTTATGCCCATGGCGTAGAGGAACGCCCGATGGGGCGCGCGCTCCGGCCCCACCGTGGTGTAGCGGGAAGGCATTCTGGACTTGTCGAAGGCGCCGTTCGTGGTCATGGGACGGTCTCGCGGATCGGTGTCGGACTAACGGGCGCTGAAACTAGCGCCGCCATCCCGCTGCGGACAAGCGGCTCCGGTGGCGCAGGTCAACCGCCGTGCGGCGGACTCTCGCCGGTCACGCTGGCCGCTGCGCCACCATCATGTAGTTGACGCCGAGGTCGCCGCTCTCCTGCCAGCTGTCGGTCAGCGGGTTGTACGCGAGGCCGACGACCTGCCCGACGCTCAGGCCGGCCGCACGCAGGTGCGCCGCGACTTCCGACGGCTTCAGGAACTTGCGCCAGTCGTGGGTGCCGCGCGGCACCCAGCGCAGGATATATTCCGCCGCGACCACCCCCAGCGCCATCGATCGCATCGTGCGGTTGAGGGTGGCGACGATCTGAAGGCCGCCCGGCTTCACCAGCGCGCCGGCGGCGGCCATGAAGGCGGCAACGTCCGCGACATGCTCGACGACTTCGAGATTCAGGACGACATCGAACGCTTCGCCGGCCTCGGCCAGCGCCTCCGCCGTGCCGTGCCGGTAGTCGATCTCGAGACCCGACTGCGCGGCATGGGCGCGGGCGATTTCCACCGTCTCCACCCCGGCATCGATCCCGGTGACCGACGCGCCCAGCCGGGCCATCGGCTCGCAGATCAGGCCGCCGCCGCATCCGAGGTCGACAATGCGCAGGCCGTCGAACGGCCGGCCGCCCGCCGGGTCCAGGCCGAAGTTTCGGCAGATCGCGTCGCGAATCAGGCGGAGCCGCGCCGGGTTCAGCCGGTGCAGCGGCGCAAACTTGCCGCGCGGATCCCACCATTCCCCGGCCATGGCGGCGAAGCGGGCAATCTCGGCCTCGTCGACCGTCGCGCCGGCGGCCCCTGCGTCCCGTCCGGCCGCCGGTCCGGCGTCGCTGCGGCGATCTTGCGGTGCTTCGGTCATGGCGTTCCGGTTGCCCAAGTCCTGACGCTTTCATATGTATGGCGCGCCCGGTCGGCAGAAAACCGCTGGCAGAAATCCACTGGCAATAAACCACTGGCAATAATCCACTGGCGACAAACCGCCGGCGGCAACAGGCCGGCAGGCCGCCGCGGTCCCCGCCGGCAACCGCCCGTTCCGCCCGCCTTACCCAGGCCCCGCCCAGGCCGCACCCAGGATTCCCGATGGCGCGCATCGTTCAGAAATTCGGCGGCACTTCCGTCGGCGACATCGAGCGCATCCGCCATGTCGCCGCCCGGGTGCAGCGCGAGGCGGCGGCCGGCAACGAGGTCGCGGTCGTCCTGTCCGCCATGGCCGGAACCACGGACCAGCTCGTCGCCTGGACCCGCGAAGCGTCGCCCGATGCCGATCCGCGGGAATACGATCTGGTCGTCTCCAGCGGCGAGCTGGTCACGATCGGGCTGCTGGCGATGATCCTGCAGGATTTGGGCGTCCCGGCGCGGTCGTGGACGGCCTGGCAATTGCCGATCCGCACCGACGGCGCGCACGGCAATGCGCGCATCGAAGGCATCGATAGCGCCGCGCTCGAAGCGGATTTGCGGCAGGGGCGGGTCGCCATCGTGCCGGGCTTTCAGGGCGTGTCGCCGGACGGCCGGATCGCCACGCTGGGCCGCGGCGGCTCCGATACCTCCGCGGTCGCGCTGGCCGCGGCGCTGAACGCCGACCGCTGCGATATCTTTACCGATGTCGACGGCGTCTATACCTGCGATCCGCGCATCGTCGCCAAGGCGCGCAAGCTGGACCGGATCACCTACGAGGAAATGCTGGAAAGCGCCTCCCAGGGCGCGAAAGTGCTGCAGACGCGCGCCGTCGAAATGGGCATGAAGCATCATGTGCGAATCCAGGTGCTGTCCTCCTTCGAGGACGTTCCGGGAACGCTGGTCGTGGACGAGGACGAGATCGTGGAACAGGAAATCATCAGCGGCATCGCCTACAGCCGCGACGAAGCGAAGATCACCGTCGCACGGGTCGCCGACAAGCCCGGTGTCGCGGCCGCCATATTCGGGCCCCTTGCCGACGCCATGATCAATGTCGATATGATCGTCCAGAATGTGTCGGAAGACGGCGAGGAGACCGATATCACCTTCACCGTGCCGGAAGGGGACCATCAGCGCGCCATCGACACGATCGAACGGTCGCGCGCAGCGATCGGCTACGGGCGGCTCGATCACGACGCGAATGTGGTAAAGGTGTCGGTCATCGGCGTCGGCATGCGCAGCCACGCCGGCGTCGCCCAGCGGATGTTCAAGACCCTGTCCGAAAAGGGTATCAACATCCAGGTGATCTCGACATCCGAGATCAAGGTGAGTGTCCTGATCGCCGAGGAATATACCGAACTGGCGCTGCGCGCGCTGCATTCGGCCTACGGCCTGGACGCAGAATAGAGCCGGTCGGCCCGCCCCACCCGACCTCCGGGGCGCCGGCGTCGGGAACCGGCCGCAACAGCAAGGGAACGGGTCCGCCATGACCGAACTGCCCGGACCGTCCGACAGCATGGGTGCGGCGCCGCGGCTGCCGGCCAGCGGGCTGTCGGATATCCGGCGGCTGTTGCGGCGGATCCGCGATGCGATGGCCGGGGCGCAGACCGTTTCGGTCCAGGCCCGGCTCGACCGGATCGTCTCGCTGATCGCGGCCAATATGGTCTCCGAAGTGTGTTCGCTCTATCTGCGGCGCGCCGGCGATGTCCTGGAACTCTACGCCACCGAAGGCCTGAACAAGGCGGCCGTTCACAAGACGCGCC
This sequence comes from Alphaproteobacteria bacterium, assembly GCA_965249845.1. Taxonomy (GTDB): domain Bacteria; phylum Pseudomonadota; class Alphaproteobacteria; order Bin65; family Bin65; genus Bin65. The sequence continues at coordinate 842,185 of CBDFNA010000003.1, read as the reverse complement.
TGCGCATCGGCGAGGGCGTGATCGGCGACGTTGCGGCGCGCGCCCGGCCGATCGCCCTGTCCAACGCGCAGGCCCATCCCGGCTTCGCCTACCGGCCGGAAACCGGCGAGGAAATCTACCATTCGATGATGGGCGTGCCGGTGTTGCGCAACAGCCGCGTCGTCGGCGTGCTGGCGGTTCAGAACCGGACGCAGCGCCACTATACCGACGAAGAGGTCGAGACGCTCCAGACCGTGGCCATGGTCGTGGCCGAGATGGTCGGGTCGGGGGAACTGATCAGCCGGGACGAACTGCGCGAGGCCGACGGCATCGCCCTGCTGCCCCTGCGGCTGACCGGGCTGAAGCTCCATGGCGGTCCGGCGACCGGCGAAGCGGTCCTGCATCGGGACCGGCCGCGCATCGTCAATGTCGTGGCCGAAGACCCGGCGCTGGAGCTGGAGCGGCTCAACGCCGCTCTGGCGTCGATGTACGATGCGCTCGATGTCATGCTTTCCGACGACCGGCTGGAAAGCGGCTCGGAAAGCCGGGAGATCCTGGAAACCTACCGCATGATCGCCGAGGACCGGGGCTGGCTGCGGCGCATCCAGGAAGCGATTGGCGAAGGCCTGACCGCAGACGCGGCCGTCGCCAAGGTCCAGGAAGCGACCAGCGCGCGGATGGCGGCCGTCCAGGACCCCTATCTGCGCGAGCGGATGGCGGATTTCGACGATCTGGGCAACCGCCTGCTGCAGCATCTGTCGGCGTCGAGCGATGCGCCCGCGTTGCCCGACAGGCCGGCGGCCGAGGGCATCGTGGTGTTCGCCCGAAGCCTGGGGCCCGCGGAACTGCTGGACTACGATCCGGACCGGCTGCGCGGGATCGTTCTCGAAGAGGGCGCGCCGACCGCCCATGTCGCCATCATGGCCCGGGCAATGGATATCCCGATTGTCGGCCGGGTCGCCGGCTGCCTCGGCCGGGTCGAGGCGGGCGATCCCATCATCGTCGACGGCGACAATGCCCAGGTGTTCGTGCGCCCGACGGAGGATGTCCGCACCCTGTTCGAAAATACCGTGCGCGACCGGGCCGAACGGCTGGCGCTCTATGCGGCGCTGCGCGATCTCGAACCGGTCAGCCGCGACGGTGTGCGCGTATCGTTGAACCAGAATGCCGGCCTGCTGGTCGAAATGAACGATTTCGCGGATCACGGGGTGGACGGCGTCGGGCTGTACCGCACCGAGATCCCGTTCATGGTCCGCCAGGATTTTCCGGACGTCGGCGAGCAGTCGGAAATCTACATGCGGGTTCTGGCCGCCGCCGACGGCGCGCCGGTGGTTTTCCGCACGCTCGATATCGGCGGCGACAAGGTGCTGCCCTATCTGCGCGATCCCAAGGACGACAACCCCGCTATGGGCTGGCGCGCGATCCGGATCGGCCTGGACCGGCCGGCCATCCTGCGCCACCAGTTGCGCGCCATGATCCTGGCGGCGGCCGGACAGGCGCTGAACCTCATGTTTCCGATGGTCGCCGACCTGGCCGAATTCGAATCCGCCCGCCGGCTGGTCGATATGGAACTGGAGCGGGCGGCAAAGGCGGGCAACCTGCTGCCGGAAAGCGTGTCCGTCGGCGTCATGCTCGAGGTGCCGGCGCTGGTCTGGCAGCTACCGGCGCTGGTCGAACGGGCCGATTTCGTTTCGGTCGGCAGCAACGATCTGCTCCAGTTCACGTTCGCCAGCGACCGGGGCAATCCGCGCCTGTCGGGCCGTTACGATCCGCTCTCCCCGGCCTTTCTGGCGATGGTCCGGCAGATCGTCGAAAACTGCCGCGCCGGCCGCGGCGGCCAGGGTGTGCCGTTGACGGTCTGCGGGGAAATGGCGGGCGTGCCGCTGGAGGCCATGACTCTGGTCGGGCTCGGCGTGCGGCGTCTGTCCATGTCGGCCGCCGCCATCGGCCCGGTCAAGGCGATGGTGCGGAGCCTCGACATCGGCGTGCTGGAGGACTTCGTCGCCCGGCTGACCGGCAGCGGCGAGCATTCCCTGCGCAACCGTCTCGCCGGCCACGCCCGGGATCATGATGTAGTTGTCGATCAGCGTTGAGAGGCTATTGATCGACGCCGACTCCTGCATAAGTCGTGGAGACCGGCAGTATCGGGCGAAAGGTCGAAGTGGGCGATCGAATGCCATCCTTTGATGAGGCCGCCGGGCGCGCTGTCGAAGCGGTATTCCGGCCCGCTGCCGAGCCGGACGACTACCATGTCGGCGCGGAATTGCGCGACGCGCGCCGGCGCCTCGGGGTGGATCTGAAGACGGCCGCGAGCGACCTGAATATCCGCGCCGACTACCTGATCGGCCTGGAGCGGAACGATCATGCGGCCTTGCCCGGCCTCGCCTATGCCATCGGGTTCGTGCGCAGCTATGCGAGTTATGTCGGGCTGGACCCGGCAAAGATGGCGCGCCGCTTCCGGGAAGAAACATCCAAATCTCCGATCAAGCAGGACTACACCTGGCTGAAACCGATCGAGCAGAACCGGATTACGCGCGGTCTGGTTCTGGTCCTTTCGCTGGCGATTGCCGGGTCCGCCTATACCGCCTGGTACTATCGGACGGCGGATGTCCGCAAACCGGCCGCCGCCGCAGACGCCGCGATTATTCGGGGCGCGGCGCCGGTCGCCGCAGCGCGGGCGGACGAGGCCGGCAAAACGGCCGGGACCGTCCGGCCGCCCGGCAGCGACAAGGACTCCGGCGTCGACACGACCGCCCCGCCGGCCCGCGACGACAACGCCGGCCTGCCGGCGTCCGCCCGGCCCGATGGGACCCTTGAGGACGGCGCTGGTGCGCAGCGGGAAGTCGAAACCGCGGCGCTCCCGCCCGGGACGTCGGTGTCCGCCCCGCCCGGGACCTCGGTGTCCGGCGACACGGCCCGGCCCGGCCGGGACGCCGCGCGGGATCCGGAATCGCAATCAACGGCTCCGGCCCCGGCTCCGGCTCCGGCCATTATCCTCAAGGCGCTGGGCCTCGTCTGGATCCGGGTGCGCGATCCCGGGACCGGCCGTGTCGTGGTCGAAGGCATCATGAAGCCGGGCAATGAAATAACGCTGCCCGACGAGGCCGGCCTGGTGCTCGATGCCGGCCGCCCGAACCAGATCGAATTTTCGATCGGCGGCAGGTCGGCCGGCCTGGCGGGGGCATCGGCGGCAGTGCGCCACGATATTTCCCTCGATCCGGACCGGCTGAACCGGGCCGCCGCCGCGACGCGCGAAACGGCCGCGCCGGAGGCCGGCAGTGCCCAGGCCGGCGCCGGGAATGCCGAAACCGGGAACCCCGGCGCGCAAACGGTCGCCACGGACCGGCGCGTCGTTCTCAGGGCGCTGGGCCTCGTCTGGATCCGGGTGCGCGATCCCAGGACCGGCCGGGTGGTCGTCGAAGGCATCATGAAGCAGGGCAACGAGGTGACGCTGCCTGACGATCCCGGCCTTGTCCTCGATGCCGGCCGTCCCAACCAACTCGAATTTTCGATCGGCGGCAAATCGGCCGGTCTGGCGGGCGCGTCGGCGGCGGTGCGCCACAATATCTCCCTCGATCCGGCCAGATTGGTCCGGAATACAGCCGCCGCCGCAACGCAGGAAATGCCTGCGCCGGAGGCCGGCAGCGGCCGGGCCGATACAGCAAACGAAGAAGGCGGCAATCCCGAACCGCAGGCGGCCGCTTCCGACGGAACCATCGTCCTGAGGGCGCTGGACCTCGTCTGGATCCGGGTGCGCCATCCGCAGACCCGCCGGGTGGTCGTGGAAGGCATCATGAAGAAAGGCAACGTCGTCAACGTGCCCGACGATCCGGGCCTGGTGCTCGATGTCGGCCGCGCCAACCAGATCGAATACAGGATCGACGGCAAATCGGCCGGCCTGGCCGGCGAGTCGCCCGGCCCGGTTCACAACCTCTCACTCGATCCGGCGCGGCTGAAGCGGGGCGGATAGTCCGCCGTTCCGGAAGGTTCCGGTAGGTTCCGGGGCCTGCCGCCGGTTGCCAGTAGCGTCGCCAACCCTTACTTCGGTCGAGGGATTGCGCGTTGCGGCGGCGCGCCCGCTCCAGCCTGCAAGGTCTTTCCCGTCGTTCGAGCCAGTGCGGTGCCATTCCGATGAGCGTACGCCCCTATCGCGATATTTACCGGCGCACGAGCCGGCTGATCCATGTCGGCGGGGTGCCGGTCGGCGGCGACGCGCCGATCGCCGTCCAGTCGATGACCAACACGCCGACCACGGACGTGCAGGGCACGCTGGCGCAGATCCGCGGACTGGAAGAGGCGGGCGCGGATATCGTCCGGGTTTCCTGCCCGGATCAAGACTCGACGGCGGCGCTGAAGGAGATCGTGCGCGGCGCCCAGGCGCCGATCGTGGCCGACATCCACTTCCACTACAAACGGGCGATCGAGGCGGCGGAGGCCGGCGCGGCCTGCCTGCGCATCAATCCCGGCAATATCGGCAAGGAGGAGCGCGTCCGCGAAGTCATCAGGGCGGCCAAGGATCACGGCTGCTCCATGCGCATCGGGGTCAACGCCGGCTCGCTGGAGCGCGATCTGCTCGAAAAATACGGCGAGCCCTGCCCGGAGGCGATGCTGGAATCGGCCCAGCGCCATATCGCGATCCTCGAAGACAACGATTTCTTCGAGTTCAAGATCAGCTGCAAGGCCTCCGACGTTTTCCTCGCTGTGGCGGCCTATCACTTGCTGGCCGATGTTTGCGACTATCCCCTCCATCTCGGCATCACCGAGGCTGGCGGCCTGACCACCGGCACGGTGAAGAGCAGCATCGGCATGGGCGCCCTGCTCTGGGCCGGGATCGGCGACACTATCCGCGTGTCGCTCTCGGCCGAGCCGGTGGAAGAGATCAAGATCGGTTTCGAAATCCTGAAGGCGCTGGGGCTGCGCCATCGCGGCGTGAACGTCATCTCCTGCCCGTCCTGCGCCCGGCAGAATTTCCAGGTCATTCCGACAGTTGCGCGGCTCGAGGAACGGCTCGCCCATATCAACACGCCGATGTCGCTGTCCGTCATCGGCTGCGTCGTGAACGGCCCCGGCGAGGCCCGTGAGACCGATATCGGTCTGACCGGCGGCGCCAGCGGCCATCAGATCTATCTGAACGGCGAGAAGCACCATGTGATGCGCGACGGCGACCTGGTCGATAACCTCGTCGAACTGGTCGAGCGCAAGGCCGCGGAGCTCGAGGCCGAAAAGGCGGCGCTTGAGGTGCAGGCGGCGGAGTAGCCGCGTCTCGCTATACCGTCGCACCGGTCGCGCCATCGCGGCCGGAACAGCGCACCAAAATCCAAGAGCCCATCCGATGAGCAAGCTGCAACCGATCCGCGGAACCCACGACCTGCTGCCCGAGGCCATGCGGCAGCACCGCCATGTCGTGGACACGGCCGCAACGGTGGCCGGTCGATACGGCTACGATCCGATGGCGACGCCCGTGTTCGAGGCGACCGAGGTGTTCGCCCGGACCCTCGGCGAGACGTCGGATGTGGTGACCAAGGAGATGTACAGCTTCGAGACAAAGGGCGGCGACAGCATTACCCTGCGGCCGGAGAACACGGCCGGCGTGGCGCGCGCCGTCATCTCGAACGGTCTGCAGCAGAGCCTGCCGCTGCGGTATTTCTATGCCGGCCCGATGTTCCGCCACGAACGGCCGCAAAAGGGCCGGCAGCGGCAGTTCCACCAGATCGGCATCGAGCTGATCGGCGTCGCCCATCCGCTGGGCGATGTCGAGACGATCGCCGCCGGCGCGGCGGTGCTGGACGCGTTGGGAGTCAGGGACCGGACCGTGCTGGAGTTGAACACGCTGGGCGATACCGAAAGCCGCGAAGCCTACCGCGCGCGGCTGGTCGGCTATCTCAGCCGCTTCAAGGACGATCTGTCGGAGGACAGCCGGCGACGGCTCGGCCTGAACCCGTTGCGCATCCTGGATTCGAAAAATCCGCGCGACCGCGAGATCGTGGCGGATGCGCCGGTCTTCGGCGACTCGCTCACCGACGGCGCCCGGGCCTGGTTCGACGCCGTCATGGCGGGGCTGGACGCGATCGGCATTGCCTATACGCTGAACGAGCGGCTGGTCCGCGGGCTCGACTACTATTGCCACTCGGCCTTCGAGTTCACGACCGAGGCGCTGGGCGCCCAGGGCGCGGTGATCGCCGGCGGGCGCTATGACGGCCTGATCGGCCGGATGGGCGGGCCGGACACGCCGGGCGTCGGCTGGGCCGGCGGGATCGAGCGGCTGGCCCTGCTCGCCGATGCCGAGCTGCCCGCGCCGCGGCCGGTCGCTCTGGTGCCGATCGGCGAGGCTGCCGAGGCTGCCGCGCTGCCCCTCGCCGAACGGTTGCGCGCCGCCGGCTACCGGATCGATATGGCGTTCGGCGGCAACGTGAAGAAGCGCATGAAGCGGGCCAACCAGGTCCGGGCCCGGGCCGCCGTGCTGGTCGGCGACGACGAGCTGGCGACCGGCGCGGCGACGATGCGCGACCTCGACAGCGGCGAGCAGAGCACAGCGCCGCTCGAATCCCTGGCCGAGGCGCTCGCGCCCTTCCGGTAGCGGGACCGCAGTTTCGACCTGCTCCCCGCCCCTGCCGCCGGAAAATATCCCATGAGTATTGAAGCCAGTCTCGATGCCGTCCTCGTTCGCTACGGCGAAATCGAACAGTCGATGGCCGCCGGCGCCGCCGGGGATCCCAGGGAATTTGCGCGGCTGGCGAAGGAATATGCCGATATGGAGCCGGTCGTCGCCGGCATCCGCGCCCTGAAGGCGGCGCAGGCGGAAATGGCCGATCTCGCCGGCTTGATGGCGGACCCGGAGACCGACGCCGAGATGAAGGAGATGGCGGAGGCCGAGTTCCTGGCGCTGAAGGCCGGGATCCCGGAAATGGAAGCGCGGCTGCAACGCCTGCTGCTGCCCAAGGACGAGGCGGACGCCAAGAATGCCATCCTGGAAATCCGTGCCGGCACCGGCGGCGACGAGGCGGCGCTGTTCGCCGCCGATCTCTACCGCATGTATCAGCGCTATGCCGAGAAACACGGCTGGACGATGGAAGCGCTGCAGATGAACGACATCGGGATCGGCGGCATCAAGGAGGTCCAGGCCTCGATCGCCGGCCGGAATGTGTTTGCGCGCCTCAAATACGAAAGCGGTGTGCACCGGGTGCAGCGCGTGCCGGAAACCGAATCCGGCGGGCGCATCCACACCTCCGCCGCCACCGTGGCCGTGCTGCCGGAAGCCGAGGAGGTCGATGTCGCCATCAACGACAACGATCTGCGGATCGATATCTACCGGTCCAGCGGGCCGGGCGGCCAATCGGTCAACACCACCGACAGCGCCGTGCGCGTCACCCATATCCCGACCGGCATCGTCGTCGCCATCCAGGACGAGAAGTCCCAGCACAAGAACAAGGCCAAAGCCCTGAAAATCCTGCGCGCCCGCCTGTATGAGGCGGAGCGGGCGGCGCAACACGCCGAGCGGGCAGCGGCGCGCAAGAGCCAGGTCGGCTCCGGCGACCGGTCCGAGCGCATCCGCACCTACAATTTCCCGCAGGGCCGGGTGACCGACCACCGGATCAACCTGACGCTCTACAAGATCGACCAGATCCTGGCCGGCGATGCGCTGGACGTAGTCGTCGACGCCCTGACCGCCCAGGACGAGGCCGAACGATTGGCCGCCGTGGGTGAAGAAAATCTCGCCGCCGATACCGGGTAATGGGCGTCCGATGGGCGAAGCTGCATGATCGGTACGGGCCAGGCCGTCCGGGAAGCGGAACGCCGGTTCCGGGCCGCCGGGATCGAAACGGCGCGGCTCGACGCCGTCCTGCTGGTCGCCCATGCGGCCAGGCTCCCGGCCGATAGCGTCCGCGCCAATCCGGCAAAGCCGCTGTTGCCCGACGCCGAGGGCCGGCTGATGATGCTGCTGCGCAAACGGGCGGCCGACCGGGTGCCCGTGTCCCGGCTGATCGGGCAGCGCGAATTCTGGGGCCTGCCCTTCGAACTGTCCCCGGCCACGCTGGACCCCCGGCCGGATTCTGAAACCCTGGTCGAGGCCGTTCTCCGCCATACAAGCCAGCGCACGATGCCGCTTTCTGTATTCGACCTCGGCGTCGGTACCGGCTGCCTGCTGTTGTCGATCCTGAGCGAACTCCCGGCGGCGAGCGGGGCGGGCTCCGACATCGACCCGGCCGCGGTCGAAATCGCCCGGAACAACGCAGCCGCGCTGGGCCTGTCGGCGCGTGTCCGCCTTGCCGCCGGCGACCGGTTCGCCGGCATCGACGGTCCGTTCGACTGGATCGTCTGCAATCCGCCCTACATTCCGGCGGCGGAGATCGCCGGACTGGAACCGGAGGTCCGGGACCACGATCCGCGCGCTGCCCTGGACGGCGGTCCCGACGGTCTGGATGCGTATCGCCGCTTTGCGCCCGCTATCGCCGGGCGGCTGGCGCCGGAGGGGAAAGCCGCCGTGGAGTTCGGTGCCGGACAGGCCGCCGCGGTTCAGGACATTTTCGCTGCCGCCGGCCTCGACAATGTGGAAGTCGCTGCCGACCTGGCCGGCCGGCCGCGCGTTATTGTGGCGCAGCCGCGGCGAAATAGCGTTGGCGCGGCCTCCGGGACTTTGCTATGAAGGTTTAGCTTTCGCCGCTACCGACACCCGAAAATCGGGGTTTCGCGAACAAAAAGGCGAAGCGGCTTCCGCATCGTGACGGTCATGATCTGACGCCAAGGGGCGTCTGCAGCAGAACACGCCGACGATCCGGTATTTCACAGTTCCCGCGCGTTCAAGGGGTCTGCCCGACGACGCGTTGCAATAGCATGACGCCTCCGGCGTCATCCCAGCCGGGAAAAGGGTCAACCTCTTCAGGGTAAGATGAGACAGAACAACAATCAGCGCCGCGGCCGCAGCCGGAACAACCAGAACCGGCGGCCGAGCCGCAACCAGTCGTTCGACAGCAACGGGCCCAGTGTCCGCCTGCGCGGCACCGCCGCTCAATTGAACGAGAAATACCAGGCCATGGCGCGCGATGCGATGTCGGCCGGCGACCGTGTGATGGTGGAAAACTATCACCAGCACGCAGACCATTATTACCGCGTGATGATCTCCCTCAACCCGCTGGCGCAGCGCGACGAGGACGGCCAGCCCGAAATGGGCGACATGGACGATATGCAGCCCCACGAAGGACGGGGCCGGGGCGACCGAAGCCAGAGTCCGGATGGCCAGAGCCAAGCTGGCCAAATTCAGGGCGGCCAGAATCAGGAACGCCAGAATCAGGGCGGCCAGAATCAGGGCGGCCAGAATCAGGGCGGCCAGAATCAGGGTGGCCAGAATCAGGAACGCCGGGACAACCGCAATCGCCGCGGCCGGGACCGCCAGGAAGAAGGCGAAGAGCCGCCGGCGGCGCAGGGCGAAGGAGACGCCGCTGATCGGAATACCGGCGCCGAAGCGGAATTGCGCGGCCGAAGCCGCCGCCAACCCGTCCGCCGCCAGGATTCAGATCCGCGGCGGCGCAGCGGCGGCAGGGCGGACGAAGCCAAACCCGGCGACGAGCCGCTGGATCAGGGCCTGCACCGCATACTGGGCGGCGCGCGCGAGGATGGCGAGGCCGGAGACTCGACCGGCGACCCGACTGGCGATGCGGTGGTGAGCGAAGCCGCTGACAGCGCCGCAGTAGTCAGTGACGGGACGGGCGGTGACAAGGTTGCCGGAGACGGAAGCGGCCCGGATGCTGCCGTCGAGGCCGCCGCGCCCGCGGAAAAGGCGCCGAAACCGCGCGCGCGCCGCCGCAAACCGGCGGCTGAGGCCGAAGATGCGGCGCCGGCGGAGCCGGTGGCCGACGCGGCGGTGTAGCCGGCACGGCAAATCGCCGGCCAGTCGGACGCGACAGGCTCGCCGAACGCCACGACGTTCCGCTGAGCCTGGTCGGTGGTTTTCTCTATCCCGGCCACACGGCGCGGCGCGCGGCGTCTCGGGCGCGCATGTCCGGGGCTATCTCTCCGGCACGGGCTGTTGACCGCAGCCGCCCTCGGGCGCATCGCCGGGCGCGAAGCCGCCCGGCTGGCGCAATCTGCCCGGAGCGACTGAGCGTTAAGCGCGCCGCTTCCGTTTCTAGCGTCGGTCACTTCCTTCGCGGCACGTGTGCAGAGACTTGCGACATGGAAGCTTTCCAGGAGAATGCCGCCGTTTGCCGAACAATTTATTTGTCGCCCAAGACTCCCTCAAGCTGCGCTTCAAGAAGCCCGGCAAGATAATTTTCCATTTCTCCGAAGTCGAGGTGCCCGGCATCCCAAGCTCGATCAGCGGAAGTTAGAGCGGCCTCATATCCCGCTCGATATTCCCGGATTCGCTCAGGAATAATTTTTCTACCCGGCAGCATATAACCTGATCGTACACACAATAGAAAGTAGCAGGCAGCGCGAGCAGTTCGTCCATTTCCTTCAATGAAAGGGTGAATCCAATTCAATCGCCAAAGTCCATAGGCAGCCAGTTCCGTTTCCGTCCAAATGTACTAATTTTCTTGAACTGTAGAAATAAATCGCGATCCATCCAATCGGAAATTTCGTTGAAATGCGGCGGTCTATGATTCCCGACATATATCGGCTCGCGCCGAAATCTTCCGCCGAGCTGAGAAATATTAGCCACCGCGATATGATTCAAAGCCCATAGCATATATTTGTCAAACGATACTGGACCTTTCATGAGCCCAATTTCAATACAATTTGCCAAAAAGTCATATTGCCTATTTAGGTTTTGTTCTTGAATTCCATAAAATAAGTCTTGGTTTTCTTCTTCAAGTATAAACATATTACCACTATCTGAACGATTGCAGAAATTTGTGCTTTCTAAAACCTAACCGATACGAATTCGATTGACGGATTTTTCTGCGGAATCCTTTGTGATCCGCGATCCTTTCGGTGCATTGCCGTATACGAAGCTTGCACGTTGCTCTCGTAACTGATCGTCTGTCAGCGGGATCGATTTGGCTTTGGCCAGAAGTTCTTTCAGCCGAAGCCGCTCTGGGGCGCGATGAAGAGCTGCTTTGCGCTCAGCCATTTTCAATTTTCCTGTACGACTTTCCAGCGTTGTGCCGAATATGTTCCATCATACACCCTAAAGTATCGGCACATATTGCGATTGTCCATAGTGTGCCCGAAGCAGACAGACGCGAAAATTGTCTCCGAACAGTCTCGATCAGCCTCACCCGGCCGCCTTCTGCGCCTCGTATTTTTCGCGCTCTTCCTGCACCAGTTCCTTCTTGGACAGTTTGCCGATCAGGGTTTTCGGCAGTTCGGCGCGGAATTCGACCCCTCGCGGAATCTCGTGCTTGCCGAGCCGCTCCTGAAGGAACGCGATCATGCCCGCCTCGTCGACCGGCTCGGCGCCGTCTTTCAGCTTGATAAAGGCCTTGGGGCTCTCGCCGCGATAATCGTCCGGGATGCCGATGACCGTCACCTCCTCGACCGAGGGATGCTGGTAGATCGCCTCCTCGACATGGCGCGGATAGACGTTGAAGCCGCCGCACAGGATCAGATCCTTCATCCGGTCGATAATGAAGGTGTAGCCGTCCTCGTCCATATAGCCGACATCGCCGGTGCGCAGCCGGCCCTCGACGATGGTGTCGGCCGTCGCTTCGGGCCGGTTCCAGTAGCCCTTCATCACCTGCGGCCCCACGATGCAGATTTCGCCGTCCTCGCCGATGCCGAGGATCTTGTGCGGATCCTCCCGGTCGGTGATGACGAGTTCCGTGTTGGGCAGGGGCATGCCGATGGAGCCGGCCTTGTTGACCCCTTGCAACGGGTTGCAGGCGGCGGTCGGCGAGGATTCGGTGAGGCCGTAGCCTTCCACCACCGTACAGCCGGCAACGCCTTCGAACTGGGCCTTGACCTCGACCGGCAGGGGCGCGCCGCCGGAGATGCAGGCCTTGATCGACGTGAGGTCGAACTCCCCGATCTTCGGATGGTTCGACATGGCGTTGTACATGGTCGGCACGCCCAGGAAGCCGGTCGGCTTTTTCCTGTCGATATCGCGCATCACGTCGTCGAGCACGAAGCGCGGATGGACGATCATCTCGGCGCCGAAGCGGATCGACAGGTTCATCACCGAGGTCATGGCGAAGACGTGGAAGAAGGGCAGGACGGCCATTAACCGGTCGCTGCCTTCCTCCATGGCGGTGTTCCACAGATAGGCCTGCTGTACGTTGGCCATCAGGTTGGCATGGGTCAGCATCGCCCCCTTAGAGACGCCGGTCGTGCCGCCGGTATATTGCAGGACGGCGACATCCTCCTGCGGATCGACCTCGGCCGGCGCGTAGTCGCCGCTATTCGCCGTCAGCGCCTTGAAGCGGACATGCCGCTCATCGTCCGGAACCTTCGAGATCTCTTTCCGCTTCACCAGCGGATAGAGCAGGCTCTTCGGGAACGGCAGCACCTCGGCGATCGTGCCGACCACCAGCTTCCTGAGCCGGGTTTTCGGCAGCAGGCTGGCCATCTTGGGATAGAGCGCCTCGACATTCAGGGTGACCATGATGTCGGTGTGCGAATCCTCGATCTGGTATTCCATCTCGGGTTCGGAATGGAGCGGCGAATAGTTCACCACCGTGCCGCCCGCCTTCAGGATGCCGTAGTAGCAGACGACGAATTGCGGGCAGTTCGGCAGGAACAGGCCGACATTTATGCCCTTGCCGACGCCGATGTCCTGAAACCCCCTGGCGGCGCGGTTCACCAGATCGCCGATCTGGCTGTAGGTGAACTTGCGGTCGAGGAAATCGAGCAGGTTATGGTTGGGGTACCTGGCGACGGCCCGGTCGAGATTTTCCCACAGCGGCGCGATTTCGAGCGTCGCCTGCCAATCGACGCCTTCGGGATACATCTTCAGCCAGGGCTTTTCGGCCGCGCCGGTTTCCCCACCTGACTCCCCGCCTGTTTCCGGGCCGGTGTCCGTTTCGGTTGCCATCTTCCGCTTCCCTGAACGCAATAAACCTGTCGGATCGTGCGGACAACGCTAGTGCATGTCAGCGAATATTGAAAGCCGGGCTAGTTCGGCCCCTCGCCGAAGCCGCCGGCGACCAGTTTTTCCAGCGCAGCGAGCGCCGAAGCGGCGTCCCGGCCCTCGGCGCGGATATCGATGGTCGTCCCCCGGGCCGCCGCCAGCATCATCAGGCCCATGATGGAATGGCCGGAAACGGTCGCCCCGCTGCGGGATACGCGAATATCGCAGGCAAAGCGCATCGCCGTCTTGGCAAAGGCGGCGGCAGCGCGCGCATGCAATCCCTTGCGATTGACGATTTCCGCGGTCAGGCGGGGCATCGGCGTTGCCGGACTGCGGCGCGCAAACCGGGGCGGGAGTGGGAAACCCGGCTCAATCCTTTTCGCTCAACAAGGCGGAGGCGATGTTGATGTATTTGCGCCCGGCTTCCTGCGCGGCGGCGACGGCAGCCTTCAGGTTCTCTTCGTTGCGCGCCGCCGCCAGCTTGATCAGCATCGGCAGGTTGATGCCGGCCAGGACTTCGACCTTCGCCGGTTCCATGATCGAAATGGCGAGGTTCGAGGGCGTTCCGCCGAACATGTCGGTCAGCACCGCAACGCCGTCGCCGGAATCGACCGCCTCGACTTCCTTGAGGATATCGCTGCGGCGCTGCTCCATATCGTCGTCGGGACCGATGCAGACGGCGGCGATCTGCTGCTGCGGTCCGACAATGTGTTCCAGGGCGGCGAGAAACTCCTCCGCCAGCCGGCCGTGGGTCACCAGAACCAACCCGATCATGGGCGTGCCTTCGATATTTTGGACCGGCGAAGACTAGAACATGTCCGTGGCCGTTGGAAGCGAACCGTCAGGCCGGGCGGGGCGGCAAATCCGATCGATTGTCCCAGAGATTGTCCTGGCGATTGTCCTGGCGATTATCCCGGAGATTGTCCCGGCCCAGATCGCGGTGGCGGAGCATATGGGGCCAATCCCTGCCGGCCAGCCACGCCGCCGTCCGCTGCGCCACAAAGACCGACCGGTGGCGCCCGCCGGTGCAGCCGAAGGCGATGGTGAGGTAGCTTTTGCCTTCGGCCCGGTAGCGCGGCAACAGAAGGTCCAGCATGCTGACGAGGCGGTCGAAGAAGGGCCCGAAATCCGGATCGGCGGCGATGTAGTCGCCCGTCTGCGCGTCCAGCCCCGTGGTCGGCCGCAGGCTTTCGACATAATGCGGATTGCGCAGGAAACGGACGTCGAAGACCAGGTCTGCATGGCGCGGCACGCCGTGGCCATAGCCGAAGCTCTCCACGAACACCGACAGTTCGCGCCGGCCGTCGGCCGGGAAGTGGTCCTGGACGCGCCGGCGCAGCGTGTGGACGGTTTCGTCGGATGTGTCGATCACCGGGTCGGCCAGCCGGCGCAGCGGTGCGATCATGTGCCGTTCCAGCCGCACGCCGTCCAGCACCGGCCGTTCGCGCGCCAGCGGATGGCGCCGGCGGGTCTCGGAATAGCGCTGCACCAGGATATCGTCGGCGCAATCCAGGAACATCAGCCGGGCATCGATATCGCTGCGCGCCAGAATGCGGCGCACCGCGGCTTCCATCGCCGCCGTGTCGAAGTCCCGCGCCCGCACATCGATCCCCAGCGCCAGCGGCCGGTCGCCCTGGCGGCCGCCCCCGCCGCCGAGTCCGACGAACCCGTCGAGCATGGCGAGCGGCAGATTGTCGACGACCGTGAAGCCGATATCCTCAAGGGCCGCCAGCGCGGTCGATTTGCCGGCGCCCGAAAGGCCGGTGACCAGCGCCAGCAGGCGCGGCCCGGCCGGCTCATCGGCCTGCGGCGCCTGTCCTCGATTGTCGGCAGACATGATCATGGCCCGAAGCGGTACACCCAGCCGGCCCTTTCTCTTCGCGATGGGGCCGGTCCGGGAGCCTAGATGGCGTCGGGAATATGCGGCGGGCCGTGGGCGACAGCAAGCCGGATCAGGGCGGCCGACGCCGGATCCCGCGGATCGGCCCGCAGCAGCGGAACCGACACGTCCAGTTCTGTCCGATAGGCGGGCTCGGGCAGGCGTTCCGCCGCGCCGGCGCCGACGGCGACGAAAAAGGCAATAGGCGCCTGGTCGACATAGGCCAGCCGCATCAAGCCGTTGCCGCGCGCCTCGATCAGGCCGGCGCCCCGCAAGGGCGCGCGCGCGATCAACCGCGGCCCTTCCCGGCAGATCGCCGTGACGTCGTCCGATACCAGCATGGCGCCGCCGTCGATCAGTTGAAGCCCGAGGCCGGACTTGCCGGCGCCGCTTGCGCCCGTCAGCACGACGCCGCGCCCGTCGATGGCGACGCAGGTGGCGTGAAGCGCTGTTTCCTGCCCCTCACGGCCTGCGGCGGCGGAAGCGGCGGTTGCTTCGGGACGGTTTTGAGTAGCCCGGCGGAATGCCATGGTCGCGTATCGGAACGTTCCTTGAGACGGAAACGCTCGCATGGGGTCTTTCGCGCGCAAAGGGGTCAGGTTGCCGCCCTTTACCGATCCGCCGTCCTCGCGTAACAGGCGGTCATGCTGCTGCGTCTCATCGAAGTCATCCTGCCGGTGCTGATCTGCGCCGGCATCGGATATGGCTGGGCGCGCTCGGGCCGGCCGTTCGACATCAGAATGGTCACCCGGCTGGTCACCAACATCGGCACACCCTGCCTGATCGTGGCCACGTTGACCGGGCTGCGCCTGGAGTCCGACGCCTTCTTTACGATGGCCGGCGCGGCGTTGCTTTCCATATCCGTTTTCTTCGTTATCGCCTACGCGATCACGCGGCTGGCCGGCGACGATTTCCGCACCTACGGCCCGCCGCTCGGCTTTGCCAATGCCGGCAATCTGGGTCTGCCGCTGTGCCTGTTCGCCTTCGGCGATGCCGGACTGGCGCTCGCCATCGCCTATTTCGCCGTCGGCGCCGTCGGCCAGTTTACCGTCGGCCAGTTCATCGTCGCCGGCCGCTTGTCTCTCGCCACGGTTGCCGCGTCGCCGGTCATCTGGGCAACCGGGATGGCGCTGGCGCTCAACTTTCTCGACTGGCCGATGCCCACGGCCCTTGCCAACGCCTTCAAGCTGCTCGGCGGCTTCGCCATCCCGATCATGCTGATCGCGATGGGCGTGTCGCTGGCCAGCCTGCGCGTCAGCGGTCTGGGCAAGAGCCTGTTCTATGCCTTTATGCGCATCCTGATCGGCGTCGCGATCGGGCTGGGCATGGGCGCGTTGCTCGGCCTGCCGGACCTGGCGCGCGGCGTGCTGCTGATCCAGTGCGCCATGCCGGCAGCGGTGTTCAATTATCTGTGGGCGTCATACTACGAGCGCAATCCGGAGGCCGTCGCAGGGGTGGTTTTCGTTTCGACCCTGCTGGCCTTTGCCGTCTTGCCGCTCATCGTGGCCGTGGCGCTCGATCCGGCCCTGCTGCCCTGGCGCTAGAGCGAGTCCGTCTGTGACGGACTCGCGACAGGCCGCGCCCGATCGATCCGGCGGCCCGCCGCTCCTGCGGTGCCCTCGCGGAGGCGCCGGCCTGAGGCCGGCTGCCGTGAGCGAAAAATGGCTAGAGCGGTTCCGTGTAAAACGGAAACGCTCTAGCGGCGCTTCAGGCAGTGCCGCCGCTGCCGCTTGCCCTGGATGGTCGGTTACCGGCCCGGAACAGCCGCGGCAGCAAGATCGCGAAGCGCGCGCCGCGCACCGATCCGTCGGGTCGGCGGATATTCTCAGCCCGGATGGCGCCGCCGCCAGCCTCGACGATCTGCCTGCTGATACTCAGGCCGAGGCCGGAGTGCTGCCCGAACGCCTCGCCGGCCGGCCGCTCCGAATAGAAGCGCTTGAAGATATCTTCCTCCTTGCCGGGCGGAATGCCGGGCCCCTCATCCTCGACAGTCACGCTCACGGTGTCTTTTTCCGCTGCCGCGGCGATCCGGATGCGCCCGTCCGGCGGACTGAAGGAAATGGCGTTGGCGACCAGATTCTGCAGCACCTGAACCAGCCGGTCCTCGACCGCCTGGGCGATCAGGCCGCCCCTGTCCGGCAGGTCGAGATGAATTTCCGGCGCCCCGGCCGCCGCCGTCGTCCGGTAGACCTCGTCCAGAGTCTCCAGCAGTTTCCGCAGGTCGACCGGCCCGGGCGCCAGGCGGGCCAGTTCGGCGTCGAGGCGCGAGGCGTTGGCGATATCGGTGATCAGACGGTCGAGCCGGTCGACATCCTGCTCGATCACGGCCATCAGCCGTTTGCGCTTTTCCGGATCGTCGATCCGCCCCACCGTTTCGACCGCGCTGCGCAACGACGAGAGCGGGTTCTTCAACTCGTGCGACACGTCGGCGGCAAAGCGCTCGATGGCGTCCATGCGGTCGAACAGTTCGGTGGTCAGGCCGTTCAGCGCTGCCGAAAGGTCGCCGATCTCGTCCCGCCGGTCGGCGAATGTGGGGATCTGCACCGACCGGCTGCGCATCCGGCGCATCCGGTCGGCGGCGGTCGCGAGCCGGTTGATCGGCTGCGAAATCGCCCGGGCGAGATAGAGCGACAGCAGCAGGGACAGAATGAAGACGATACCGAACACCTGAACGATGTCCTGGCGCACTTCGCGCACCGAGCGGTCGATCTCGGCACTGGAGATCGACAGCATCAGCGCGCCGTAGACATTCTTGTAGCGCTGGACCGGAATCGCGAAGGACAGGATCAGGCGGCCGCGCTCCGACACGCGCACCATGCTGCCGTCGTCGCCCCCCAGCGCAAGCCCGACCTCCCGGTAGTCCGCGGCGCTCTCATAGGGCTTCTCCCGATAGACTTCGGCCCGGTCGCGTCCCTGGGACAGCAGAAAGAAAAACCAGTCGTAGACGCCGCGCAGGAAGCGCACGACCCGGCTCGACGCCTCGGGCGGCGGCAGCGTCTCCTGCCGGATGGCGCCGCCGGGCCGCAGCAGGGAGCGGCTGTCGGCGACAAGCGCGCCGTTGCGGGCGAACAGCCTGGCGCGCACGCGGGTCGGCCGCACCAGCCGGCGCACGACCTTGCGGGCGGTGGCAATGTCGATTTCCGTTGTTGCCGGATCGCCCGGCGGCACGGCGGATTCGCCGAGCGCGCCGGCGATGATGCGCGCCTCAGTTCCCAGCGCGAGAACCCGGCCGTCGATCAGGCTGCGTTCGTAAACGCCGAGATACATCAGTCCGCCGAAGATCGTGGCCAGCGGAAAAATGCCGATGGCCAGGATGCGCAGAGTCAGGCGCGAGACTCTACGGCCGCCCCGCGCGCCCGGGAGGCGGCGGCCGGAGTCCCGCTCCGGCTCATCGGCAGGCTGCCGCGGGGGCCGAGGGGTTGCCCCGTGGACTTCCGTCGGTCTCAGGCGGGCATCGTCCGGCATCGGATCCTGTCGCGGGGCCGGCCCTTTGCCGGCGCCGTCAGCTTTCGGCGTAACGGTAGCCGATCCCGTACAGGGTTTCGATCTTGTCGAAACTGTCGTCAACGGTCTTGAACTTCTTGCGCAGCCGCTTGATGTGGCTGTCGATGGTCCGGTCGTCGACATAGATGTTCTCGCCATAGGCGGCGTCCATCAACTGGTCCCGACTCTTCACATGGCCGGGGCGCTGGGCGAGCGACTGAAGGATCAGGAATTCGGTGACAGTCAGCTGGACCGGCGCTTCCTGCCAGGTGCAGCGGTGGCGGTCCGGGTCCATCACCAGCGGGCCGCGGACAATGACCTTGTCCGTTGCCGGCCCCTCGGCCTCGGCTTCGGCGCGGCGCAGGAGGGCGCGGATCCGTTCGATCAGCAGCCGTTGCGAGAAAGGCTTGGTGATATAGTCGTCCGCGCCCATGCGCAGGCCGAGCACCTCATCGATTTCGTCATCCTTCGAGGTCAGGAAGATGACCGGCAGGCGCGACTGGGTGCGGATGCGGTTGAGCAGTTCCATGCCGTCCATGCGCGGCATCTTGATGTCCAGAATGGCGAGGTCCGGCGGCCGGAAACCGATGCCTGCAAGCGCCGCCGCGCCGTCGTTATACGTCCGCACGTCGAAGCCTTCCGCCTCCAGCGCGATCGACACCGAGGTCAGGATATTCCGGTCGTCGTCGACCAGGGCGATCGTGTTCTTCATGGGCGGCTCCACTCGGAATTCCTGTCGATGCGCCGGGACTGGGCGCGGATGCGGGCGTTGGCCAAGCGCCGGCCCGGCAACGCGCAACCTCAACGCCATGACAGCGAATTGCGGCAGGATTACCGCGAAGTCGGGCGATTTTGCGGCGCTGCCCGCTGTCCGGATCGCCCATCCTACCATCTTTGGGCGATCCGGCGAAGTGGCGCTGCCGGGCAGCGGGGAATTGACGGCAGGCAAGGCTGCGCCCTACGGTTCGGCTGGGCCGGCTGTCGGGCCGCATCCTGGCGTTCCTGCCCCGCCGGCCGGAGTTGAAGCGTGGTTGAGCTTTCGTGCTAATCGGGTCCTGCCAATCGGGCGCGGCGCCCGGAAGGATCGGATCCGGCGCCGCCGGGCGGGCCGGGCGGCTTCGGTCCGGCGCCTCGAACCGGATCGTTGCGCTGATGCTGCTCGCCTTCGGGACGGGCGGTGCGGGGATCGCGGCATCGGGGCTCGCGGCTTTGCGGCTGGCGCCGCCGGCGCACGCCCAAGGGGCGACGGCCGCGCCGGAAATCAGGAAAACCGAAAAACCGCCGGGCTACCGCCTCGGCGACCTGACGGTCAGCCGGATCTGGTCCCACCAGTCGGCAAGCCGCGACGGTGCGGCCTATCTGCGGATCGGCAACGCCGGGGCGGAGGACGACGCGCTGATCGATGCGTCCACATCCTTTGCAAAACGGGTGGAACTGCACGGACCCGTGCCCGGCGGCGAGGTCTGGGAAACCGGCCGGGTCGACGCGATTCCGGCCCCGGCGCGGCAGGTGGTCTTGCTGACCGGCGCTGCGCTGCATCTCAGGCTGGTGGGCCTCCGCGGCGCCTTGAGCGTCGGCGGGACCGTCCCCATCACTCTGACCTTCGAGCGGGCCGGTGCGATCACCGTGCAGGCGCGCGTTCTGTCGCCGAACGACGCTGCCGCGATCATCGAAAAAACCATGCCGCAGATCGCCCCGGGAGCGAGACCGCCGGCGGGCGGGCGCCAATGAGCGCTGCCGGCGATCTCGACTTCGCGCGGGAACTGGCGCGCGCCAGCGCCGTCGCCAGCCTGGCGACGCTCGATCCGGAAGGCGGCCCGCCGCACGCCTCCCTGGTGACCGTCGCGCTGCGCCAGGATATCTCGCCGTTGCTCCTGCTGTCGGGTCTGGCCCAGCACCGCAAGAATCTGGCCGCGAATCCGGCCGCAGCGTTGCTGATGAGCGGCGAGGGACGCAACGTCGAGGCGCCGGACGATCCGTTGGCCGGCGACCGCGTGACCGTCCGGGGGGTGCTCGCAGAGTCGGAAGATCCGGCCGACCGGACGCGCTTCCTGGCCCGCCACCCCGCCGCGGCCGGCTATGCGGATTTCGGCGATTTCGATTTTTTCCGCATGACGGTTTCCGCCGTGCATCTGGTCGGCGGCTTCGGCCGCATCTCCGCCTTCGAGGGTGTTTCCTGGCCGCCCGGCCTGCCGGAAGCCGGGCCGCTGCGCGCCGCGGAAGACGATATCGTCGCTCATATGAACGACGATCATGCCGATGCCGTGGCGGCTTATGCCGTTTCGCTGCTCGGCAGGCCGGCAGGGCTGTGGCGCATGACCGGGATCGACCCCTGGGGCATCGACCTGCGCAACGGCGGCGAGATTGCGCGCCGCGCTTTCGACGCCCCGGTCCTGACGCCCGAGGACGCGCGCAAATCGCTGGTCGCGCTGGTCCGGCAGGCGCGCGGCGCCGTCCGACCGTCTGCCGAGCCGACCGCTGGATCGCCCGACGGATCGCCCGACGGATTGCCCGACGGATTGGCCGTTGGGCCGCCTGCCTGACCGGCCGTGCGCCGGCGCCGTTCCTTTTGCCGCAATGGCCAGCGCAGGCAAAGCAGTCATTGCAAAGCGGTGTCCGGGCTGGCAGTTTTCCGGCGAGGCTGAGGCGAAAATCGCAGGATAATGCGGCGGCGGCCGTTACAGGCGCTGCGCGCGCGAAGCGCAATGCCCGGATTCATGAATCGGGTGGCTGGTGGAGGATTGAAGGTGGCGCAGACCGGAGCTGTTGCAAGCCATTTCGGGCTCGACAACCAGGGAATCCGCACCGGCGGAACCGAATTCTGGAACCTCAGCGTCCCGGAATTGTACGAGCAGGCGCTGCAACGCAACGAGGCGCGGCTGGCCCATGGCGGCCCGCTGGTGGCGGTCACCGGCGAGCATACCGGCCGATCGCCCGACGATAAATTCATCGTCCGCGATGCCGAAACCGAAGACGCCGTCGATTGGGGCGCGGTCAACAAGCCGATCGACCGGGCGGCCTTCGACAGGCTGCGCGACCGGATCGCCGACTACCTGTCGAGCCGCGACCTGTTCGTGCAGGATTGCTTTGCCGGCGCCGATTCGGACTATCGCCTGCGCGTGCGTGTGATTACCGAATGCGCCTGGCACAGCCTGTTTGCCCGCAACATGTTCATCCGGCCGGCGGCGGACGCCTTGCGCGGGTTCGAGCCGGATTTCACGGTCCTGCAGGCGCCGTCCGTCCTGGCCGAACCGGAAGAGGACGGCACAAACAGCACCACCTTCATCCTGGTCGATTTCAGTCAGCGGACGATTATCATCGGCGGCAGCGAATATGCCGGCGAGATCAAGAAATCGGTCTTCTCGATCCTGAACTATCTGCTGCCGGAGCGGAATGTGCTGCCCATGCACTGCTCCGCCAACATCGGCGAGCGCGGCGACGTCTCGATCTTCTTCGGCCTGTCCGGGACCGGCAAGACGACCCTGTCGGCCGATCCGTCGCGCACGCTGATCGGCGACGACGAGCATGGCTGGTCGTCCAACGGCGTGTTCAACTTCGAAGGCGGCTGCTACGCCAAGGTGATCCGGCTTTCCGCCGAGGCCGAACCGGAAATCTTCGAAACCACCCGGCGCTTCGGCACGGTGCTGGAAAATGTCGTGCTCGATCCGGCAACGCGGATCCCGGACCTCGACGACGGCTCGCTGACGGAAAACACCCGCGCCAGCTATCCGGTCGAGTTCATCCCGAACACCAGCGACAGCGGCCGCGGCGGCCATGCCGAGAACATCGTCATGCTGACCGCCGACGCCTTCGGCGTGCTGCCGCCGGTCTCGCTGATGACGCCGGAACAGGCGATGTACCACTTTCTGTCCGGCTACACCGCGCGCGTCGCCGGCACCGAAAAAGGCCTGGGCCGCGAGCCCCAGGCCACCTTCTCGACCTGCTTCGGCGCCCCCTTCATGCCGCGCCATCCGTCGGTCTACGCCCGGATGCTGGGCGACAAGATCGAGACCCACGGCGCGAAATGCTGGCTGGTCAACACCGGCTGGTCGGGCGGCGCCTACGGCGTCGGCGAGCGCATGAAGATCGCGCACACAAGGGCCATGATCCGGTCGATCCTGAACGGCACGCTGGCGACCGTGAATGTCGCGCCGGACCCGAATTTCGGCGTGCTGGTGCCCGAGGCCTGCCCGGACGTGCCGGCCGATGTCCTGAACCCGAAGAGTTCCTGGTCCGACAAGGGGGCCTACGACAGCATGGCCCGCGACGTCGCCCGACGCTTCGAGCGCAACTTCACCCGGTTCGAGCCCTTTGTCGGCGACGCGGTGAAAAAGGCGGCGATCCGCGCGGCGGCGTAGCGCGTCAGCCGTCGAATATGGCGACCGCGCGGGTCCAGCCTGCGGAAGCGCCGCGGCCTGCATCTCCATCGCCATCGGGATCCCGCTCGGCGTGTTCTGCGCCCGGCGTCCGAGGATCTATGCCGCGATTCGGCCGATCATGGATTTCATGCAGACCATGCCGGCTTTCGTGTTCATGATCCCGGTGATCGCCTTTTTCGGCACCGGCAAGCCCGCCGCGGTCATCACGACCATGATCTTCGGCGGCACCCCCGTGGTGCGGCTCACCGTGCTCGGCCTGCGCGGCGTGCCCGAATCCGTGCGTGAGGCCGCCATCGCCTACGGCGCCTCCAAATTCTACCTGTTGACCAAGGTCGATCTACCCCTCGCCAAACCCTCCATTATCGCCGGCATCAACCAGACCATCATGCTCAGCCTGGCCATGGTCGTCGTCGCCTCCCTGATCGGCGCCAAGGGCCTCGGCGAGGATGTGCTCGAAGCGCTGCAATACGCTTCAGTCGGTCAAGGCATTCTGGCCGGCTTCGCGATCCTGTTCTGCGCCCTCATCCTCGACCGCATCGTCGCCGGCGCGAAGAGTTGAGTGCCGCATACCGCACGGCGGCCGGCGTCCGTCCGCGTTTTCAGTTTCCCACGGCCGTTCACCCGGTGTAGATTGATGTAGATTGATGTCGATTCCCGAACGACGATTGAGGGGGTATCCAATGAAGCGGAAATGGAGAATTGGGACTGTTGCCGGCGCGCTCGCGCTCTGTCTCGCCGTTCCGGCGGCGGCGCAGGCGGCGGAGCCGAAAAACAGCTGGTATGTGTCGGGCAACGTCAGCGCGGCGATTGCGGCGGGCGCGTGGGAAATCAAGAGCAAGAATGATCTCGGTGAAACGAATAAAGGCGATCTCACCACCGATACCGGCTACGGGCTCGACGCAGCGGTGGGTTACACCTTGGGGAACCTCCGGCTCGAAGGCGAGGTTTTCTGGTCGCGGCTTGGCGTGGACGAATTCAAGCTTAAAGGAACCAATCTTCGGGTCGATGGCAACTGGCGCGGCGACGTCTCCGCCTTCGGCCTGATAGCCAACGGCTGGTACGATATCGATACCGGCACGCGATGGGTTCCCTATGTCGGCGGCGGCCTGGGCGCAGCGTGGGTTGAGTTCGGCGTCGGCCTCAAGGGCACTGTCACGGATCCGGACGACTCTTCCGAGGAGACGTTCGACGGCAGCATCAACCGGTCGAACGATTGGGTGTTTGCCTATCAGGTCGGCGCGGGAATCGGGTACCGGATCGACGATGCAGCGGTCGTGCAGTTCGGCTATCGGTTTTTCGGTACGAGCGAGGGTAATTTCGGCGGGGACAAGACGTCGATCCGAATTCACAAAATCTCGGTCGGCCTGCGCTACAGCTTTTAGCGGCCGGCCCGGGCTGTGCTTGTCGCCGCGTGCCGTGCAGGACCGGCTCTGCGGCGCGGGCGTTGAGACGCGATAACGGCCGTTATATGAGAACGGGTCGCCGCCCGGGAACTGCGGTCCGCTAGCCCGGGAATTTTCCCGGCCGCGCGCGATTCAGGAAATCCCGCAGGCCCATCGGATCGGGAAAGCGCGCAAGGGTTTCCTTGAAGCGCTGCGTTACCTTGGGAATCCGCATCGTATCGTCGATCCGCCGCTCCAGGAAACGCCAGGTCCGGGAAAAATCCTCGGAACTGTCGTTGAGCCAGAAGACGACCGTTGCACTGTAGACGCCGGCAAGCAGCGCGCGCTTAGTGTAGCAGCAAAAACAATTAACGCATAGACGGTATACTAAAAACAATTAACGCATAGACGGTATGTCACTATTTGAGATGCGTCGTTCTTCTCTCATTTCATGACTATTCTACAGTGGGTTAGGGATCTTGGCAAGGCGAGGCCACCTCACACTACCCGGAGCCCTCTGCGTGTCCAACTGGATACTTGTAAGGTCGTAGCCCCGCGTATTCTGGCCCGTGGTGAACCCCTGAGCGCAGTCTAGTAGTTCAGAAACTGAGACACACGCCGTGTAACCGTGAGTGGATCGGCCGGTGTTGCTCACGAGGGTCTCGGCGTGCGCCGGCGCCGAAAAACCGAGCGGCAGCGCGGCGGCGGCGAGGAATGCGCCGATGCCCGCCAGCCATGGGAAAGGTTTCGTGGAAACCGTCTGCTTGCGTGCGCCTGCGCGACCCGGCGCCGGGGGATCGGCGTATTCGGTGTTGTTCGTGCCGCCGCCCGCGCCGGAGCCGGCGGTGTCGCCGGGCGCGGTCGTCCCTCGCCCGCAGCCGGGCGATGCTCCGCGCCGGTTGTGCCCCCGGCCAGCGGCTTTCGGCCCGGACCCGCCGGACATCCGCGCCCGATCGCGGACGCGGACATCGGCGCCGAAGGCCCCGGCCGGCGGCCTGTCCGGCCACGCTTTCTTTCGATTTCCCGATTTCACCGGCGTCCCCGCGCGTCGCTTCTCACCCGGAAAATATTCTATCACGCGGCCCTTGCCCGATCAAGATCGGGCCGGGTCGACCGGCCCGGCCGTCAGGTGTCGATCGCAAGCGGCAGGGTCCGGTTGTTGCCGCCTGTCGAGTGTCCGCCTCCGCTGCTGCGGCGTATTTTCAAGACCGCGGAAGCGGGCCTATCGTGCGGCCCCGGCCCGGACATCCGCGCTCATCCTCAACACGCGTGCGCGCGCGAACCGGTGGACGCTTCGGCAGAACGCGAAAGCACGGGCTACCAGCGCACCTGCCCGTTGAGCATGATGCTGTGCGCCGCGTCGGCGTCGTTGGCCGGTTCGTGGCGCGTGCCTTCGAGGCTGAGGTCGAGCGACGAACCGATCTCGAAGCGGCCGCCGATCCGGTAGCGTTGCGCCCCTTCGCCGGCCAGCGAGAAGCCGCCATAGGGCGTCAGCAGCCCGTGCCCGGCGAACGCGCCGAAGCCGTAGCCGAGTTCCGCCTCCAGCCGCATCGGCGGGGCGTTGTCGTTGGCCGCCCCGCCATTCGCCGCCCCGTCATGCGCCGTCAGCGCCGCGGCGTCCCGCTCCCACAGGCGGTCCAGTCCGCTCGCCGTGTCGCCCCAGGCCGGCGCCAGGCTGAACGACAGGCCGCGCCCGCGGGCGCCGGGGCCGAAGCGGACCGAGCCGCCGAGGCCCCATTCCCGATAGCCGTCCTGTCCGATCAGAAACCGGCCGTTGCCCGCAATCGTCACGCCCGTGGCCGGGTTCCGGTAACTGAGACCGGCGCCCAGCTCCAGGCCGCTGCCCGTTATCCCGTCGCCGCCGTCATGGCGCAGGCCCAGCTCGACGGATGTCGTCAGGGACCCGCCCGCGGCCAGCGCCTGCGTGTGGCTGCCCTCCAGCGCCAGCCGCAACCGCCAGGCATTCACGGTCTGCTTCTCGATCAGATCGCCGTCGCCCCCGACCCCGACCTGCGCCCATGAGGCCTCGCTCCGGAGCCCGAGCGCCATCGTGCTGCCCGCGATCGGCGAGTCCCCGGTTATCAGCGGCCCGCGCGCGCCGACTGTCGCCGCCGTGAGCGTCGTGTCGCTGCGCCTTACCGGATAGTCGGGATCGCCATCGCGCACCTGCGCGTCCTCGATCTCGATCTCGCCCCGGCCGTAACCCAGCGTCGCCCAGAGCGTGAGGCCCCGGGGCGACGACCAGCCGAGATAGGGATGAACGCCGGTCATCCGGCTCCGATAGTCGCCTCCCGCCGACGTCGGTCCGGTCCCGTCGGTATAGTCGAAGGCGCCGACCGAGCGGGACAGCATCAGGCCGACCAGGAGATCGTCGCGCAGGCAGGTGTCGATGCCGAGCTGGCCGGTCCGCACCGTGCCGTCCCAGGCAAGGGCGGAATTCGTGCTCTCCAGCGCCTGCCGCTCGCCCCGGCCCCACAGCACCGGCCCGCCGGAGCCGTCCGTCTTGTCGTCGTTTGCCGCCGAAAGCGGCAGCACGAAAGACGCGCCCGCCAGCACATCCTCGAGGGTGAGCGTGCCGTCCTCGATGGCTTGCGCGTTGGATCGCAGCGCGCCGGCGATGGTCGACCCGCCGGCCAGCCTGTAGGCGGCCGCCTGTTTGCCGCACGGGTCGTCCATGCGCGCGCTAATCGCCCGGTTGGTGACATCGGCGACGGTCAGCGCGTGCTTGGAGAGAATCTCGGCGTTCAGGCGCCCGAAGCGCGCGCGGACCACGGCGCCCTCGGCGTCGACGATGGTCACCGTGGCCGCGGACGGCGCGCCTTGCGTCACGTTCTCGGGCAGCGTCCCGAATTTCAGCGCCACCCTCACGTCATGGAAATTGTCGTCTTGTTGGGCCTGTCCCGTGGCCTCGATGGTGAAGCTCCTGGTGGTGTCGCCCATCTCCTCGAATTTGAGCGTGACGGTCCCGGTCGCAGTATCCAAGACATCCGGATCCGTAACCGTAACCGTATAGTCGGCCGCCACGGTCCGGCCCCGTGTGGTCACCGTGATCGGGATATCCCGCGCAGCGGCCGCTTGCTTGCTCAGCGTCACCGTCACCCTTACCGGATCGCCGCCCTCTTCGACCGCATAGGCTGCGGCGCCGAAGCGCACCGAATACACCCGCACCACGCTAATGGCCATGGCGTACGCCACGCTGTCGCTCTCGCCGTCACTGACCTTGAACCCGAACGTCGCGAAAGGATCGCCGTGCGCGTTCTCCGGCGGAGTGTAGAGGAGGTTGCCCGCTTCGAGGTCGGCCGGCGTCACCTGCCGGGGTAGGGTGTCGCTGGTGATGGCCGCGCCGTTAAGCGACAGCGTCCCCCGGTCATTCCCCTCGTCATCCACGGGCGGCGAGGCGATCTTCACGTGGTGCAGCGTGTCCACTTCGTCGTCCGAATAGACGAAGTCTTTCATCGTAAAGCGGTACGGTTCGTTGTCGTACGTGGACACCTCTTTGCTGGAACCCGTGGGGGGGTTGTTGAACGGCGTGGCGTTCGTGGCGGCTGCCTTGCCCTCGCCGGCATCGTTCATCGCGCGCACTGCCAACGTGTACTCGGTGCCGTTTTCCAGGCTGGGAACGGTGTATCCGGTGGCATTGGTCTGGCGATGGGCGCTGTTGGGGATGTCGGTGAAGTTATCGTCACCGTTGATGCTGACCTGGTAGCCGGTGATGGTGCTGTCGTTCGGATCGGTCCAGGCAAGTGTAACCTTGCGGTAACCCGGCCCGACCGAGGAAATCTCCGGGGCGGCCGGCGGCGCAATCGGCCTGGCGGTCACGGTGGATGCCGGGCCGTTACCGGGATCGTTTACCGCGCGCACCGCAAAGGTGTACTCGGTGCCGTTGGTCAGGCCGGTCACGATGTATCCGGTGGGGGGCGCATTGGGGTCGGTTACGGGGATGTTCGCCCAGTCAGTGTAGGTATTGTCGTCGCTGCTCCTCACCTTCGAGCGGACCTGGTACTTGGTGATCGATCTGTCGCTCGGATCGTTCCACGCAAGCACCACCTGGCCGTCGCCCGGCGTGGCCGAGGAAATCGTCGGGGCGTCCGGCACCGCAATCGGTGTGGTCCCCACGCTGGAGGCTTTGCCGTCACCGGAAGCGTTCACCGCGCGCAGCTCAAACCCGTACGGGCTGCCGTTAGTCAGGCCGGTCACGGTGTAGGTGGTGGTGGTCGCACTGCTGCCGCCGATGTCGCTCCAGTCGCCGAAATCGGCGCCGCTCACCCTCTGCCGGTACTGATACTTGGTGATGCTGCTGTCGTTCGGATCGTCCCAGGTCAGCACAGCCTGCCCGTTAGCCGGCATGGCCGCGAGGTTCGCCGGGGCGGCCGGCACCGGCACCGGCGTGGCGTCCACGCTGGATGGCCGGCCGGTGTCGGTGCTCCCAGACGTATCCACCGCCTGCACCGTGAAGGTGTAGTCGGTGCGATTGGTCAAGCCGGGAATGAGCAGGGTCGTCTGATCCCCCGAGCCGGGCGAGAGAAACGTTTCCAAGAGCGGGTCCACGAAGTTGATGGGCGTGTAGTAGGTGCTGACCTTATAACGGGCGATCCCGGGGTCGCCCCTGTCCCACGTCAGCATGACCTGGCCCTCGCCCGGCGCCGCCACCAGACCGGTCGGCGCGGGCCACAGGGGCGTGGCGGTTTCGGGGGACGCCGCGCCGGCACCGGACAGATTCACCGCGCGCAGCTTGAACGTGTACGCGGTGCCGTTCGTCAGGCGGGTACCGGTGCCGTCGCTCAGGACGGTCACGGTGTGTGTGGTGGTGGCCGCACCGCTGCCCTCGATATCGATGAAGGTCGTGCCACCGTCGGTGCTGTACTGGTATCCGCTGACCGTGTTGTTGTCCGGGTCGTCCCAGGACAGTGTGACCTGACGGTCCTCCCCCTCCGTGCCCATGAGGCCCGTCGGGGCGGCCGGGAGCGTCGGGGCGGTCACGGTAGACGCCGCGCCCACACCAGAAGCGTTCTCCGCGCGCAGCGCCAAGGTGTACTCGGTGCCGTTGGTCAGGCCGGTCACGATGTATCCGGTGGGGGGCGCATCGGGGTCGGTGACGGCGATGTCCGTCCAGGCAGTGTAGGTGCTGTCGTCGCTGTCCTTCACCTTCGAGCGGACCTGGTACTTGGTGATCGAGGTGTCGCTCGGATCGGCCCACTCAAGCGCAACCTGGCGGTCGCCCGGCGTGACCGAGGAAATCGTCGGGGCGGCCGGCACCGCAATCGGCCTGGCGTTCACGGTGGCTACCAGGCCGTTACCGGTAGAATTCACCGCGCGCAGCGCAAGCGTGTACTCAGTGCCGTTGGTCAGGTCCATGACCGTGTGTGCAGTGGTGGTCGCACTGCTGCCCTCGATCTCGGCGAAGGTCGTACCGCCGTCGGTGCTGACCTCATAGTCATAGTTGCCGATGGTTGCATCGTTGCTCGGCTTGCTCCAGCTCAGCGCCACCTGGCCGTCGCCCGGCGCGGCCGAGAGGTTCTCCGGGGCGTCCGGGATCGCAATCGGCATGGCGTCCACGGTGGACGCCGGGCCCTCACCGCTACCGTTCCCCGCGCGCACCTCAAACGTGTAGGTCGTGCCGTTGGTCAGGCCGGTCGCGGTGTATGTGGTGGGGGGCGTGGGGGGCGTCGCATAGGGGTTGGGGTGGGTGATGTCCACCGGGTCAGTGTAGGTGCTGTCCTCGCTGTCCTTCACCTTCCAGCGCACCTGGTACTTGGTGATCGTGATATTGCCCGGATCGTCCCATTTCAGCACGACCCGGCTGTCACCCGGCGTGGCCGAGGAAATCGTCGGGGCGTCTGGCAGCGGCGGCGCCACCGGTGTGGCTTTCACGCTGGCCTTCACGCTGGTTTGGGTGCCGCCGGCTGTGGTCGACCACACCGTGAAGGTATATTCGGTGCCGTTAGTCAACGGATTATCGATACCAACGGTATCGTCAAGCGTCGACTTCGGTTCGCTTAAGCCGATGAGCGAAGAAAGTGCATAACCGGGGCCTATGGTTGTGAGAATATAGTCTTTCGCCCCGGGGACGCCCTCCCACTCCAGATGGACCCGGGTGTGGTCCGGCGTAACCGTCAGGAAGGTCGGCGCGGGCCACCGGGGCGTGGCTTTATCGCTGGACGCCGCGCCCTCGCCGGAAGCGTTCACCGCCCGCAGCTCGACCGTGTACTCCCTGCCGTTGCTCAGGTCGGTCACGGTGTAGGTGAGGGTGTCGTCCGTTTCGCTTGCGCTGATGTCGCTGCTGCTGATGGCGACCCAGTCGCTGAAAGCGCGGCTGCCCCTCTTCTGCCGGTATTGGTACCCGGTGATCGGGACGTTGCCCGGATCGTCCCAGGTCAGCGCCACCTCGCCCCCGTCGCTGCCCCGCGTGGCCGCGAAGTTCGCCGGGGCGGTCGGTACCGCGATCGGCGTGGCGATCACGGTGGCCCACGGGCCTTTACCGGAAGCGTTCTCTGCGCGCACCGCCAAGGTGTACTGGGTGCCGTTGATCACGGTGTTACCGCCACCATCGCTCAGGAAGACTACGGTGTATTCGGTGGTGGTCGCGCTGCTGTCACCAATGGGGACGAAGGTCGTCACGCCGCCGTTGGTGCTGTAGTCGTACCCGCTGATCGTGAGGTTGTTCGGATCGTCCCAGGTAAGCAGAACCTCGCCGTCACCCGCCGTGGGCGTGAGGTCCGTCGGCGCGGCGGGCAGAGCCACCGCCGGTGTGGCGGTCGCGGTAGATGCCGCACCGGTGATCTGGAAATTGGTGAAGGTTCCCGACGCCGCCCGCACTGTGAAGGTGTAGTTGGTGCCGTCGGTCAACCCGCCAACGGATACGGTCGTCTTATTCCCCGATCCGGACTCGTGCGCATTATCCGAAACCTGAGTGTTGGTGCCGGTGAGCGTCGTCCGGACCGCATAACGGGCGATCCCGGAGCCGCCCGTGTCCCACTGCAGCACGACCCGGCCGCTGTCCGCCGCCGCCGTCACGACCGGCGCGGGCCACAGGGGCGTGGCGGTCACGCGGGGCGCCGCGCCGGGACCGGAATCGTTCACCGCGCGCACCGCCAACGTGTAAAGGGTGCCGTTGGTCAGGCCGGTCACGGTGGTGGTGGTGGTGGCCGCGCTGCTGCCCTCGATATCGATGAAGTTCGTGCCGCCGTTGGTGCTGACCTGGTATTTGGTGATCGTGCTGTCGGCCGAACCGTCCCAGGTGAGCGCAACCTCCTGGCTACGCGCCGTGGGCGAGAGATTCGCCGGGGGGTCCGGCACCGGCGCCGGCGTGGCGATCTTGCTGGAGGGCAGGCCGGTGATCACGGCGGTGCTGCCGGACGTATCCACCGCCCGCACCGTGAAGGTGTATTCGGTGCCGTTGGTCAAGGTGGAAATGGTGGTGGTCGTCGTGTTCCCCGATCCGGCCGGGACGTCCAAGATCTCAGGCGTCGCGCCGCTGCTGGTGGCCTGCCAATGGATCCGATAATGGGTGATCAAGGCGTCGCCCGTATCCCACTGCAATATGGTTTTGCGGTCGCCCGGATCCGCCGCCAGATCGGCCGGCGCGGGCCACAGTGGCGTGGCGGTGATGGCGGCGGCCGTGCCGCCAGCTAAATCGTTAGCCGCGCGCAGCGCCAACGTGTATGCGGTTCCGTTGGTCAGGCCGGTCACATCGTGTGTGGTGGTGGCCGCACTGCTGCCGATGATGTTAGTGTAGTTAACGCCGCCGTCGGTGCTCACCTGGTATTTGGCGATCGTGATGTCAGCCGGATCGTCCCAGGTCAGAGTGGCCTTGCGGTCTTCGCCCTGCGTGACCGAGAGGTTGGCCGGGGCGGGCCACAGGGGAATAGCAGGGGCGTTGGCCGGATCGCCGTTTCCGTAAGCGTTCACCGCGCGCAGCGCCAACGTGTACTGGGTGCCGTTGCTCAGGCCGGTCACGGTGGTGGTGGTGGTGGTCCAACTGCTGCCGCCGATGTCGGTCCAGTTGCCGTAGGTGCCCGTGCCTGTTTTCCGGCGATACTGGTATTTGGTGATGGTGTTGTCGCCCGGATTGGTCCAGGACAGCGTGACTTGGCCGTTACCCGCCGTAGCCGAGAGGTCCGCCGGGGCGGCCGGTGGCGCGCGCGGCGTCGCGGTCGCGGTGGATGCCCGGCCGGGGCCGGAAGCGTTCCGCGCGCGCAGCTTGAACGTGTACTCGGTGCCGTTGGTCAGGCCGGGAACGGTGTGTTCGGTGGTGTCCGCATTGCTGCCGTCGATGTCGGTGAAATTCTCGCCGCCGTCGGTGCTCACCTGGTACTTGGTGATCGTGTCGCCGCCCGGATTGGTCCAGGACAGCGTGACCGCGCTATCACCGGGATCGGGCCAGAGGTTCGTCGGGGCGGCCGGAAGCGTCGCGGCGATCACGGTGGCTGCTGCGCCGTTGCCGCCAACATTCTTCGCACGCACCTCGAACGTGTACGCGGTGCTGCTGGTGAGGCCGGTCACGGTGTAGCTGTCGGTGCTCGCACCGCTGCCGCCGATTTCGGTCCAGTTGCCGTAGTCGCCCGCGCCTGTTTTCCGGCGATACTGGTACTTGGTGATCGTGTTGTTGCCCGGATCGTCCCAGGTCAGCGTCACCTCGGTTTCACCCGGCGCGGCCGAGAGGTTCGTCGGGGCCGCCGGGGCCAACGTGTCCCCCTGGACCCTGATTTGTATCGAACCCGAGTACACACCGCCACCGCCCTCCCAGCTCCCGGTTC
The DNA here is from genome assembly GCA_965249845.1 of Alphaproteobacteria bacterium. Lineage (GTDB taxonomy): Bacteria > Pseudomonadota > Alphaproteobacteria > Bin65 > Bin65 > Bin65. Next base: position 809,324 of record CBDFNA010000003.1, on the reverse strand, counting down.
CGCCGGACGGGCGCGTGTAGCGGTGATCGCCGATGCTCCACCCTTTGGCCTCGCCGGAATCTTGGCGGTCGTCAGTCGCCAGGTTCCAACGAGGCCTGGTTCCGCTGCCGTTAAAATTTATGTGCACGAAGTATCGGGTGTTTCGCGTCAGAATGGTATTGTCAGGGGCGGTGAATGTCCGGAGTCCCGTCCCCATGTTGGCCGGTTTGGTCAGCTCGAATAAGTAATCGTTGAGCGGTTGATCCGATCCGTCGGCGTCCCTCACCGTGACCGTCAGGGTTCCACTACCCGGGGCCGTGTGCGTGTCCAACTGGATACTCGACAGGCTGTAGCCCTGCGTATTCTGGCCCGTTTTAAACCCCTGAGCGCAGTCTAGTTTTATTACTGGATTGGAACCTCGGACACATGCTGTATGGCCGACCGTGGATCGGCCGGTGTTGCTCACGAGGGTCTCGGCGTGCGCCGGCGCCGAAAAACCGAGCGGCAGCGCGGCGGCGGCGAGGAATGCGCCGATGCCCGCCAGCCATGGGAAAGGTTTCGTGGAAACCGTCTGCTTGCGTGCGCCTGCGCGACCCGGCGCCGGGGGATTGGCGGCTTCGGTGTTGTTCGTGCCGCCGCCCGCGCCGGAGCCGGAGGTGTCGCCGGTCGCGATCGACCCTCGCCCGCAGTCGGGCGATGCTCCGCGCCGGTTGTGCCCCCGGCCAGCGGCTTTCGGCCCGGACCCGCCGGACATCCGCGCCCGATCGCGGACGCGGACATCGGCGCCGAAGGCCCCGGCCGGCGGCCTGTCCGGCCACGCTTTCTTTCGATTTCCCGATTTCACCGGCGTCCCCGCGCGTCGCTTCTCACCCGGAAAATATTCTATCACGCGGCCCTTGCCCGATCAAGATCGGGCCGGGTCGACCGGCCCGGCCGTCAGGTGTCGATCGCAAGCGGGAGGGTCCGGTTGTTGCCGCCTGTCGAGTGTCCGCCTCCGCTGCTGCGGCGTATTTTCAAGACCGCGGAAGCGGGCCTATCGTGCGGCCCCGGCCCGGACATCCGCGCTCATCCTCAACACGCGTGCGCGCGCGAACCGGTGGACGCCTCGGCAGGTCGCGAAAGCACGGGCTACCAGCGCACCTGCCCGTTGAGCATGATGCTGTGCTCCGCGTCGGCGTCGTTGGCCGGTTCGTGGCGCGTGCCTTCGAGGCTGAGGTCGAGCGACGAACCGATCTCGAAGCGGCCGCCGATCCGGTAGCGTTGCGCCCCTTCGCCGGCCAGCGAGAAGCCGCCATAGGGCGTCAGCAGCCCGCGCCCGCCATACGCGCCGAAGCCGTAGCCGAGTTCCGCCTCCAGCCGCATCGGCGGGGCGTTGTCGTTGGCCGCCCCGCCATTCGCCGCCCCGTCATGCGCCGTCAGCGCCGCGGCGTCCCGCTCCCACAGGCGGTCCAGTCCGCTCGCCGTGTCGCCCCAGGCCGGCGCCAGGCTGAACGACAGGCCGCGCCCGCGGGCGCCGGGGCCGAAGCGGACCGAGCCGCCGAGGCCCCATTCCCGATAGCCGTCCTGTCCGATCAGGATCCGGCCGTCGCCGGCAACCGTCACGCCCGTGGTCGGGTGCCGGTAACTGAGACCGGCGCCCAGCTCCAGGCCGGAGCCGGTCGCCCCGTCGCCGCCGTCATGGCGCAGGCCCAGCTCGACGGATGCCGTCAGGGACCCGCCCGCGGCCAGCGCCTGCGTGTGGCTGCCCTCCAGGGCCAGCCGCAACCGCCAGGCATTCACGGTCTGCTTCTCGATCAGATCGCCGTCGCCCCCGACCCCGACCTGCGCCCATGAGGCCTCGCTCCGGAGCCCGAGCGCCATCGTGCTGCCCGCGATCGGCGAGTCCCCGGTTATCAGCGGCCCGCGCACGCCGGCCGCCGCGGTCTTCAAGGCGGTATCGCTCACTTGCCGGCCGACCTCCTCATCGTCGATCTCGATATCGCCCCGGCCGTAGCCCGCCGTGGCCCAGAGCGTGAGGCCCTGGGGCGAGGACCAGCCGAGATAGGGATGAAGGCCGGTCATGCGGCTGCTGTAGCGGCCGCGCACCGGCCCGGTCCCGGCGTCGGCGGTATAGTCGAAGTCGCCGGCCGAATGGGACAGGATCAGGCCGGTCACGAGATTTTTGCGCAGGCAGGTGTCGATGCCGAGCTGGCCGGTCCGCACCGCGCCGTCCCACGGGAAGGCGGAATCCGTGCCCTCCAGCCGTTGCAGGCTGCCCCGGCCCCACAGGACCGGCCCGCCAGTCTTGCCAGTCTTGCCCGGCCCGCCCGTCTTGCCGTTATTCGCCGCCGAAAGCGGCAGCACGAAAGATGCGCCCGCCAGCACATCCCCGAGGGTGAGCGTGCCGTCCTCGATCGCTTGTGCGTTCGACTGCAGCGCGCCGAGGACCGTCGATCCGCCGGCCAGCGTGAAGGCGGCCGCCCGGGCGCCGCAGGCATCCTCCAGGCGCGCGCCGATCGCCCGGTTGGCGGTATCGGCCACGGCCAGCGCGTGTTTGGAGAGAATCTCTTCGTTGAGGCGGCCGAAGCGCGCCTGGATTACGTTGCGCTCGTCGTCGTCCTCGACCGCCGTTACGGAACCTACGGAACGAGGGGAGGTGTCGTCGATTGTGTCGTAGAATTCGTCAAGGCTGGCCACGCTGTGCGAGATGGTCGCGGTACCGTCCAACCGATCGGTGTCCTCGGCCGCCTCGACCTCTACCGTCTGCGGCTCATTCCAATTTGAGGTTGTGAAGGTCAACGTATCGTCGTCGTTCTCCGTGCTCACCGTCAGATTTGGATCGCTGAGTTGGTCCACACTAGGCTCGATCGTGACGGCATCCGTCGGCTTGGTGTTGAGCACCACCGTGTATGTCGCCGTGCCGCCCTCCGGCACCGCCAGTACCCGCGGCGAGACCGTCACTCCGATCGGGTCGTTGTCGGCCTCGGTTACGGTGATGCCGCCGATACCATGGCCGTCATAGCCGCCGGGGGTCTTGTCGGTGCTGTCCACGTCGTGCGTAATGGTCGCCGTGCCGTCTACGCCGTCATCGTCCTCCTCCGCCGAGACCGTTACCGTCTGCGGCGTGTTCCAATTTGAGCCGTTGAAGGTCAACTTAGGCTTGGGCTCTTCATCCGTGCCCGGCTCCGGCACCGTGAACTCCCCCGTGACTGCCGCCAGATCTGTGTCGCCCCCGGACCCCGCCCGGCCTAACGTGATCGTCACGACCTCGTCCGAAAACGGCGCGGCGTTGAGCATCAACGTGTATGTCGCCGAGCCGCCCTCCGGCACCGACAGTCCGCTCCCCACCGGCACCGGCCGTCCGTCCACCAAGATCGTTACCCCGACCACGTCGTTTTCGACCTCGGTTGCCGTGACGTCGGAGATCGAGACGTTGTTAAAATTGAGGTCGTCGCTCACCGAGCTGAACACAAAGGTCTTGGTGCCGGCCAAGCGGTCAACGTCCTCCGCCGCCTTGACCGTCACTGTCTGCGACGTGTTCCCTCCGGACTCGAAGATCAATATAGGCTTGCCATCTTCACTGACCTTCCCCGTGTCCACCGTCAGATCTGCGTCGTTGTCCGCGTCGTCATTCAGGTCGTCGTCCGCCTGTCCTATCGTGATCGTGACATCATCCGTCGGCTGGGAGTCGAGCGACACCGTGAATTGCGCCGAGCTGCCCTCCAGCACGTCCAGGGGATCCGTCGGGACCGTCACCTGCGCCGCGGCGCCTGTGGGGAGGATCGAAAGGCTGGATGCCGCGAAGAGGCAGGCCGCAACCGCCCGGCATGTCGTTTTGCCGAGGATGTCAGGAGCACAGAACATGGGGCATTTCACTCGCGTCAAGAGGGTTCCAGGGGCTTGGGCACGGGCGCGAAGGCGGCCGGCACCGCCGAACTCCCCCGCACCGCCGAACTCTTGCAGCCATGCGCGAACGCCGGCGCCGGGGGTGTCCAGGCGGCGTGTCTGATGTGCTCGATGCCATCCCCGATGTCAATCGGCTTTCGATATCGACCCCCTTGAGGGGGCGATCGGCGGCCAAAATTGCCCCCGCCGATTCCTCTGCAAACGGGCGGGGACGCCGCCCGGATTTCCCTTTGGCGAGCGGCAAGGGCAGGGCCGCCCGCCGGCCGGGCGCCCAGCCCCTTCGACAGGCTCTTCGCCTCCGCCCGGGCCAGGCGGCGGCTGCGATCCCGCCATCGCTTCGCAGACCGTGAAGCCGTCGCCCGGCAGCGCTTCCAGATTGTGCAGTTTCTCGAGGTGGCAATAGCCGATATCGCGCCCGGCCTTGTGCCCTTCCCAGATGATCGAGGCGTCGCCGCTCTCGGCATAGCGCTCGGCCGTATAGGTGAAGGGCGCATCCCAGCTCCAGGCGTCGGTGCCGGTCAGGCGAACGCCGCGTTCCAGCAGATACATGGTGGCGTCATAGCCCATGCCGCAGCCGGCATCGACATAGTCGTCATGGCCGTAAGCCGAACCGGCGCGGGTGTTGACCATCACGATATCGAGCGGCTGCAGATCGTGACCGATCCGCTCCAGCTCCGCGGCGACATCGTCGGCGGTCACGACATAGCCGTCGTTGAAATTGCGGAAATCCAGCTTGACGCCGGGCTGCATACGCCGGGCTGCATGCACCAGTCGAGCGGCACTTCGTCGATGGTAATGGCCCGTTCGCCCTTGTTCATGGTCGAGGCGAAGTGATAGGGCGCGTCGAGATGGGTCCCGTTATGGGTGATGAGCTGCACCATTTCCACGGCCCAGGCCTCGCCGTCCGGCAGGTCTTCCTTCTTCAGGCCGGGAAAGAAGGGCGCCATCTGCGCGTAGGATTGCTCGTGGTCGATATAGGTGATCTTCGGGCTGAACGGCTGCGGATCGGAGATAACGTCATTCTCCAGCGGCATCGAGATATCGATAATCCGGCGTGTCATCGGGCGGTTCCTCCGGAAGGGCAGGCAGGCTCAGAGTAGCGCAAGGCTGAGCCACGGGAAAAAGATAACCAGCAGCAGAACGGCCAGCATGATCGCGGCGAAGGGCGCGTCCGACCCCTCGATCCGGCGGTCACTCGCGCGGCTGCTCCATCATCCAGGTCAGGTTGGCCTTCACCGCCGGCCAGTCGGGCGCGACGATCGAATAGGCCGCCGTGTCGCGCAGCGAGCCGTTGGGCATGATCATATGATGGCGCAGGATGCCGTCGAGCTTCGCCCCCAGCCGTTCGATGCCGCGCCGGCTCTGGATATTCATCGCGTGGGTGCGGAACTCGACGGCGATACAGTCGAGCTCCTCGAACGCCTTCGACAGCAGCAGGAATTTGCATTCGGTATTGAGCGGCGTGCGCTGGACCGCCCGACGATACCAGGTGAAGCCGATTTCGAGGCGCCGGTTCTTCGCGTCGATATTCATATAGGTCGTCATGCCGACGGCGCGGCCGTTCAATGGCCCGTCGCGCCGGTCGATAATGGCGAAGGGCAGCATGCTCTCCTGCGCCATCAGGCCGAGGCGCCGGTCGATTTCGGCGCCCACGCCGTCGGGTTCCGGAACCGAGGTGTACCACAGCCGATAAAGTTCCCCGTCCGCCGCCGCTTCGGCCAGATCGTCGGCATGGCCGTGGGACAGCAGTTCGACGCCGACCGACTTTCCTTCGGCGCTGAAGGGTTCGGGCCACATTCTAGAAATGCTCCTCGACGACGCGCCAGGCGGTCTCGGCCCGTTCGCGCGCCATGTCCCTGAAGCCCAGCGCTTCGGTGGAGGCGGCGTTGCCGTCCAGCCCGCGCTTGTAGACGCCCTGGATAATTGCGGCGCTGCGGAACAGGGAATGGACGACGTAATAGTGGAAGTTGTCGATCCCGTCCCGGCCGCTGTAGCGGCAGTAGGCGTCGACGAATTCCCGCTCGGTCGGGATGCCGTGCGCGGCATGGTCCAGCGTGCTGAATTCGCCGGTGCTGCCGACCTCGCCGTGATAGGCGGCGCAGCAATAGCCGAGATCGGCCAGCGGGTGGCCGAGCGTGCACAGCTCCCAGTCCAGCACCGCCGCGATATTGGCCCGGTCCGGACAGGCGATGACATTGCCGGGCCGGAAATCGCCATGCACGATCGAAACCGACGGATCGTCCGGCAGGTGCGCGATCAGCCAGGCGTGCAGCCGGTCCATCTCGGGGATTTCCTCGGTCTTCGAGGCCTCGTACTGCTTGCCCCAGCGCACGATCTGGCGTTCCAGATAGCCCTGCGGCCGGCCGAAATCGGCAAGTCCGGCCCGCTCGATGTCGACGCTGTGCAGCGCGGCGAGGATACGCACGAAATCGTCGAAGAACACCCGCCGCTCCGCGACCGTCGCGCCCGGCATTCCGGCGTCGTGAAACACCCGGCCCTCGACCATCTCCATCAGGTAGAAGGCCGTGCCGATAATGCTCTCGTCCTCGCACAGCAGCAGGGTCCGCGGCACCGGGACGGCGCTGTCCCGCAAGGCGTTGATCGCCCGGAATTCGCGGTCGACGGCATGGGCCGACGGCAAGAGCTTGCCCGGCGGTTTTTTGCGCAGAACGTATTTCCGGCCGCCGGCGGATAGGCGGAAGGTCGGGTTGCTCTGGCCGGCCTGGAACTGGCGGATGTCGATGTCGCCGTCGAAGCCGTCCAGCTCATTGCGCAGCCAGGCCGCCAGCGCCGCTTCGTCGAAACGGTGCGCTTCGCGGACCGGGATGGTCTCGACGGCGCCGGGCTGACGGCTGCTATTCGACATGGCGACTCTCGGATTTCCGCCCTGTGCGCGCAGGCTTCGACACTCAGACCTCTTCCCCGAACAGCCGCGCCCGCACCTTCGCCATGCCGCGCAGCCAGCGGTCGCGGTCGGCCGTCTTGCGCTCCATATAGGTGAAAACGCTCTCATGCGGGAAGATCAGGAAGCGCTCTTCGTCCATGGCCCGGACGACGCTCCCGGCGACCTCTTCCGGCGCCATCATCCCGTCGACGGCCGCCGGGCTGTTGTCTCGGCCGGCGGTCATGCCGGTGTGCACGCCCTGGGGGCACAGCACCGAGACCCTGACGCCCTTCGGACCGTATTTGGCGGCGAGGAATTCGGCGAACCCGATGGCGGCGTGCTTGCTGACGGTATAGGCGACGCTGTCGACCTGGATCAGGATCCCGGCCGCGGACACGGTGTTGACCAGATAGCCCTCGCCGCGTTCCGCCATGCCGGGCGCGACCGCCCGGGCAGCGTAGATGTGCGCCATCGTGTTGATGCGGAAACTGTCCACGATATCGGCGTCGGGCTGGTCCTCGTCGCCGGTGCGCAGGATGCCGGCGTTGGAGCAGAAGATATCGACCGGCCCCCAGGCGCGCTCCGCTTCGGCGGCCAGGGCCTGCACCTGCCCCTCGTCGCCGACATCGCAGGCCATGCCTGTGGCGCCGAGACGGCCGGCGACCGCCGTTACGCCGTCGCCGTCGATATCCGCCAGCACCAGCCCTTTGGCGCCTTCGGCCGCGAAGCGCTCGGCCAAAGCCCGGCCGATGCCGCTGGCGGCGCCGGTGACGATCGCGACCCGGCCGCGGATCTTCATGCGGCTTGCCCCGGAGAGGGCAGGGCGCGCGCCAGAATGGCGTCGAAATCGGTTGCGGCAGGCAGCGTGCCGAAGCTGCCGGTCCAGCGCGCGCCGAGGCGCGAGGCGCAGAAGGCGTCGGCCACCGGGCCCGGCGCATATTGCACCAGCAGGGCGGCCTGCCACAGCACGGCCATCCGTTCGGTCAGCCGGCGGGCGCGGATTTCCGGATTGTCCGGGTCGGCGAGTTCGGCCTTGAGATCGTCCAGCGCCGCATCGAACAGCCCATGGCCGCCCCGCGCCGCCTCAAGCTCCGCCAGCAGGGCCGGCGCGGCAGCCGGCTGCCGGTGCAGCGCGCGCAGGACATCGAGGCAGATGACGTTGCCAGCGCCTTCCCAGATGCTGTTGAGCGGCGCTTCCCGGTACAGGCGCGGCATCGGCGATTCCTCGATATAGCCCGGCCCGCCCAGGCATTCGAGCGCCTCGGCGGTGTGCGCCGGCGCGCGCTTGCAGTTCCAGTATTTGCCGACGGCCGTGCCGATGCGGAAAAGGGCGGCGGCTTCCTCGCCGTTCCCCGCTTCGTCGAACGTCCGGGCGACGCGCATCGCCAAGGCCAGCGCCGCTTCGGATTCGAGCGCCAGATCGGCCAGCACATTGCGCATCAGCGGCTGCTGGATCAGCTTCTTCTGGAAGGCGGTGCGGTGGCTGGTGTGATGCAGCGCCTGCACCAGCGCCTGGCGCATCAGGGCCGCGGAGTTGGTCGCGCAATAGAGCCGGTTGCCGGTCACCATATCCATGATGGTGCGCACGCCGCGGCCCTCGGGCCCGATCATGACGCCCCAGCTATCCTGCAATTCCATCTCCGACGAGGCGTTGGAGCGGTTGCCCAGCTTGTCCTTGAGCCGCTGGATGAACAGGTTGTTGCGGCTGCCGTCCGGCGTCCAGCGCGGCATCAGGAAACAGGACAGGCCGCCCCTGGCGTAGGCCAGCGTCAGGAACGCGTCGCACATCGGCGCCGAGCAGAAGAATTTGTGCCCGGACAGCAGGTAAGCCGCGCCTTCGCCGGTCTCTGCACCGGCCGGCTCGGCGACCGTCGAATTGGCCCGGACGTCGGAGCCGCCCTGCTTCTCGGTCATGAACATGCCGACCAGCGCGCCGGCCTTTTCGGTCGCGGGGATGTCCCGCGGATCGTAGGCCGCGGAAAGCAGGCGCGGGATCCATTCATCCGCCGATCCATTGGGGCCGCCGGGATTGTTCCGCAGCACCGGCATGACGGAGTAGGTCATCGCCATCGGGCACAGCACGCCGCTTTCCGCCTGGCTGAACAGGTAGACGATCGCCATGTTGGCGACATGCGCGCCCGGCCCTTCATGGGCCCAGGCGTGGTTCGGCGCGCCGTTCGCGACGGCGATCTCCATCAGGTCGTGATAGGCCGGGTGGTAGTCCACCTGGTTGATCCGGCGGCCGTGGCGGTCGAACGCGCGCAATTCCGGCGCGTGCCGGTTGGCCTGTTCCGCCTTCTCGAAGACCGCGTCGCTGCCCATCAGCCGCCCGAACGCCGCCAGATGCTCTGCGGCCCCGCCCGCGCCTTCCCGCGCCACGGCTTCCCGCAGCGCGGCATCGCCGGCCCACAGGTCCTGGTCGCCGATCGGCGGCGGCATGTTGACGACCTCGTGGGTCGGCAGTTCGGCGATGGGTTTGAGCGGGATCATGCCTGCTTCCGTTTCCTCCGGCGGCCGGGCGGCCTAGCCTTCCGGGACATAGTCCTTGCGCAATTCCCACTTCAGCACCTTGCCGGTGGCGTTGCGCGGCAGCGCGTCGGTCCAGGCGACCGAGGCCGGCACCTTGAACCGGGCGAGGTTGGCGAGGCAGTGCGAGATCAGCTCCTGCTCGCTCAGCGTCTCGCCGGGCTTGACGACGACGATGGCCTTGCCGACCTCGCCCCAGCGCTCGTCCGGCACGCCGATCACCGCCGCTTCGGCGATCTGCGGCAGCTGGTAGATCACGCTTTCGATCTCGGCGGGATACGCATTCTCGCCGCCGGAGATATACATGTCCTTCCAGCGGTCGACGATATAGACGAAGCCTTCCTCGTCCATCCGGGCGGCGTCGCCGGTTTTCAGGAAGCCGTCGATGAAGGCCGCCGCCGTCGCTTCCGGATTGTTCCAGTAGCCGGGCGTGACGTTGGGGCCGCGGATCAGCAGTTCGCCGGTCTCGCCGCGCGGCAGTTCGTTGCCGTCCTCGTCGGCGACCTTCAACTCGGTGTGCATCGCGGTCTTGCCGGCCGCTCCGGCCTTGCGGCGGGCGTCCTTGATATCCAGGAGCAGCCCGACCGGGCTGGTCTCGGTCATGCCCCAGCCCTGGATCAGGGGCACGCCGCGGTCCAGCCAGGCTTCCAGGATCGGCACCGGGCAGGGCGCGCCGCCGACCCCGCACATGACGATGCGCGACAGGTCGGCGGTCTCGAAGTTCGGCGCCTGCATCATGAACTGGTAGTTGGCGGGCACGCCGAAGAAATGGGTGATCCCCAGCGCCGGATCGCTCATCAGGTCGAGCGCGGCGACCGGGTCGAACTCGCGCATGATGATGTTCCGGCCGCCGGCATGCAGCACCGGGTTGGCGTAGCAGTTCAGCCCACCGGTGTGGAACAGCGGCAGCACGACGAGCTGGATCGTGTCCGGCGAGAGGCGGCTGGTGAAGCCCAGGTTGATGCTGTTGTAGAGATGCATCCGGTGCGTGATCATCGCGCCCTTGGGCCGCCCGGTCGTGCCGGAGGTGTACATGATCATCGCGAGATCGTCGTGAGTCAGCGCCTCCAGCGCCGGTTCCGGCGGCGCCGAGGCGACCGCGGCGTCATAGGGATTATCCGGCCGGTCGACGTCGATCGCCAGGCCGTGCGGAATCGAACAGGCGCTGCGCAGCGCCTCGCACATCGCGGTAAAGCTGCTGTCGTGGATCAGCACCTTGGGCGCGCAATCGCCCAGGATATATTCCAGTTCCGGCTGCGCCAGGCGCCAGTTGAGCGGCACCATGATCGCGCCGGTCTTGCCGGCCGCGAATTCCAGCTCGAAATATTCCGGGCCGTTATAGGCCAGGATGGCGACCCGGTCGCCGCGGCCGACGCCACGATCCTGCAGCCAGCGCCCGAGCCGCGCCGAGCGCTCGTCCATCTCGGCATAGGTGTAGTGCGGCCGTTCTGGATATCGACCTGGGCCATGCTGTCCGGCCGGATCGCGGCCTGGCGCGCCGCCCAGTCGTAATAGGGAACGGGCATTCGGTATTGTTCCTGTCTCGTCTCTTCCAGCACCCGCGGGGCGCGTCACCCCGGCCGGCGTTATCCCGGCAGATATTCGGCGAACTGTTTCTCGACGCCTTTGGGGTCGTCGGCAAGGCCCTCGCTGACGCCGGCGGCGACCACGCCCGGATAGATATCCTCTTCGCCGGCCTCGACCGCATCGAGCGCGGCGTTGGCGACGTCGGCCGGCTCTTCGAGCGGCGGCGGATTCATGTCGCCCATGCGGGTGTCGATCGCGGCCGGCATGACTGCGACCACCAGCGTGCCCTGGGCGGCCAACTGGGCGCGCACGCCCTGGGTCAGCGACAGGGTCGCGGCCTTCGACGCGCAGTAGGTGCCGACCATCGGCAGGTTCACCCGGGCCAGGATCGACAGCATGTTGACGATGGCGCCGTCGCCGTTATCGCCAAGGACCGGGCCGAACTGCCGGCACATTTCCATGGTGCCGAAGAAGTTGACCTCCATCTCCTCCCGGGCGTTTTGGTGCGCCATATCGGCGGAAATCGGTTGGTTGTGGTTCACGCCGGCATTGTTGACCAGCAGGGTGACATCGCCGCATTCCGCCGCCGCCCGGTCGACCTGGCCGTGATCGGTCACGTCGAGCTCGATCGCCGTCACGCGGTCGTCCGGCGCCTCGTAGCCGTCGGTGTCGCGCATGGCGGCATAGACCTTCGCCGCGCCGCGGTCGAGCAAGGCCCGGACAAAGGCGGCGCCGACGCCGCGGTTGGCGCCGGTGACCAGCGCCACGCTGTCTTTCACACTCATCGTCAGTTTCTCTCCCAGTTCGTTCTCCGCCGTCCGGGCGACCCAGTCCGGGTCGACATCGGGCAGCGGGATCGCATTCAAGAGCCGGCGGGTATAGGGGTGCTTCGGGCTCGCGAAGATCGCCGCGCAATCGCCCTGTTCCACCACCCGGCCGTTCAGCATCACCATAACCCGGTCGCACACGGTGCGCACGACGGAAAGGTCGTGGCTGATGAAGAGCAGGGCCAGGCCCAGATCGCGCCGCAACTCGCGCAGCAGGGCAAGGATCTGCGCCTGGCTGGAAACGTCGAGGCCGGAAACGATCTCGTCGGCGACGACGAGGCGCGGCTGCAAGGCGATGGCCCGGGCGATGCCGACACGTTGGCGCTCGCCGCCGGACAGCTCGTGGGGATAGCGTTCGCCGTGGGCCGGCCGCAGCGCGACGCGTTCCAGCAGCGCATCCACCTGTCGTTGCAACTCGGCGCTCGTCGCCGCCCGGCCGTGCAGGTGCAGCGGCTGGGCGACGATATCGGCCACCCGCCGCCGCGGGTTAAGCGAGGACTGCGGGTCCTGGAAGATCATCTGGAAGCGGGTGCGCAACGGGCGCAGCCGCTCTTCCGGCAGGTTCGTGATGTCCTGGCCGTCGAACAGCAGCCGGCCGCCCGTCGGCGCGTAGAGGCGGATCAGGGTTCGCCCCAGGCTGGTCTTGCCGGAGCCGCTTTCGCCGACGATGCCGAGCGTGTCGCCGGCGGCGAGTGTGAGGTCGATGCCGTGCAGGATATCGACCGTGGGCGCCGCGCCGAACGGCGGCTTGCGGTTGTAGTCGGGCAGGGACAGGCGCAGGCCGGCCGCCTCCAGAAGCGCCGGTTCAGCCATTGTGAGCCCCCGCGGCGGCGTGCGCCGCATCGTAGGCCAGCGCCTCGTCGTTCAGCCTTGCCGTCAGCGCCTCGGGCACCGGCTGCAGCAGGTCGCCGGGGCGGTCGTGGCGCGGCGTCGCCGCCATCAGCGCGCGCGTGTAGTCGTGTTGCGGCGCCTCGACGATCGCCCGCGTGTCGCCGGCTTCGAGCACCCGGCCGCCGTGCAGCACCGTCACCCGGTCGCAAATCTTGGCGACCACGCCGAGATCGTGGGTGACGAACAGGATCGACGCGCCTTCCTGCGCCTGCATCTGCTTGATGAGGGCGAGGACCTGGCGCTGCACCGTCACGTCGAGCGCGGTCGTCGGCTCGTCCGCGACGATCAGCTTGGGCCGGCAGGCGAAGGCGATGGCGATCGACACGCGCTGGCGCATGCCGCCGGAAAGCTCGTGCGGATACTGGCGCATGACCCGTTCCGGCGTGCGGATATGGACGTCGCCGAGCAGCTCCAGCACCCGCGCCTCGGCGGCAGCCCGGTCCATGCCGATATGCAGGCGCAGCACGTCGGCGATCTGGCCGCCGATCCGATAGGCCGGGTTGAGCGAGGTCATCGGGTCCTGGGGGATCAGGCCGAGGCCCCGGCCCATCAGGCGGCGGCGGTCCCGCTCTGGCAGGTGGGTGATGTCCCGGCCGTCGAAGCGGACCGAACCGGCGGTAATCCGCGCGCCGGACGGCTGGATGCCCAGGATGACCTTGCCGATCATGGTCTTGCCGGCGCCGGATTCGCCGACCAGCCCGTGAACCTCGCCGGGCGCGATATCGAGCGACACATCGCGCAGGATCGGCGTGTCCCGCCGCCGGCCGGCGATCGCCAGATGGAGCGACCGGACGGAGAGGATGGTGCCCTCCGGCGTTGCAGCGACGGTCATTTGCGCATCGCTCATTTACGCATCACCGGGTCCAGCACGTCCTTCAGCCCGTCGCCCAGGGCGTTCAGCGCGAGAACGAGGGCAATGACACAGAAGATCGGCAGGATCATCAGCCAGGGCGCCTGGTTCACATATTTGCGGCCGTCGGCGATCATGGTGCCCCAAGTCGGGAAATCCGACGCCAGCGACAGGTTCACATAGCTCAGGATTGCCTCGACGATGACGGCGATGCCCATTTCGAGGGTGAACAGGACGATCAGCAAGGGCAGCACGTTGGGCAGGATTTCGCGCCACAGGATGTGCAGGCGGCCGAGCCCGACGGTGACCGCCGAGGCGACATAGTCCTGCTGCTTCTGCGCCATGGTCTCGGCGCGCACGACGCGGCAGAAGCGCGTCCAGTCGATCACGGCGATGGCGATGATGACGGAATGCAGGCCGGTCCCCATTACCGCGACCAGGACGATCGACAGCAGGACTGCCGGGAAGGCCATCCAGATGTCGACCAGCCGGGAGATGGCGGTGTCGACCCAGCCGCCGAGATAGCCGGCGAGCAGGCCGAGAACGGTGCCGAGCAGGCCGGCGGCTGCGGCGGCGGTGACGGCGACGAAGAGCGCGATCTGGGTGCCGTAGATCAGGCGGGACAGGATATCCCGGCCCAGATTGTCGGTGCCGAACAGGTGGCCGGGTTCGGCCCTGTCGGCCCAGACCGGCGGGATATATTGCAGCATCAGATCCTGCTCGACCGGGTCGTGCGGCGCGAGCAGGGGCGCGAAGACGGCGGCGAGCGCGAAGAACAGCAGCACCGCGCCGCCCAGCACGACCCGCCGGTTCGCCAGCATCCGGCGCAGGGCGCTGCTGTCCGCCCGCGCCGGCGTTGCGCCGGAAAAGGCCGCCGCCTCAGCCATGGCGCATCCGCGGGTTGAGCAATGCGTAGCTCATATCGACCAGCAGGTTGATGGCGATGAACAGCACGGCGAAGGTCAGGACCAGGCCCTGGATCAGCGGCAGATCGCGGTTGATGACGGCGTCGATCGCCATGTTGCCGATGCCGGGGTAGGAGAAGATCTTCTCCACCAGCACCGTACCGCCGACCAGGAAGGTGAACTGGACGCCGGTCAGCGTCACGGTCGGCACCAGCGCGTTGCGCAGGGCTTCCCGGCAGACGATGCGCGTCCGGGAGAAGCCCTTCACTCTTGCCATCAGGATATAGTCCTGGGTCATGGCTTCGTTGATCGAGGTCTTGAGCACCCTTGCAATTATCGCCGCCAGCGGCAGCGCGAGGGCGGCGGCGGGCAGGACCATGTGCAGCAGGACCGATCCGAAGGCGTCGAGGCGCAGGCGCAGCAGGCTCTCGATCAGCCAGAAGCCGGTCGCGCCCCTGAAGGCGACTTCATGGTCGATCCGGCCGGAGATCGGCAGGCCGTCGAGCGCGAAGACGACGACGAACAGGATGAACAGCAACGCCCACAGGAAATCCGGGATCGCCATGATGAATCCGGCCGCGCCGTCGACCGCTGCTTCGCCCGAGCGCCCACGCCAGTAGGCGCCGGTTACCGCCATGGCCCCGCCCAGCCCGACGGCGATCAGCATGGCGACCAGGCACAGCTCGATCGTCACCGGCAGGCGGCCCAGCACCAGTTCCATCACATCCTGGCGCATCGAAATCGAGGTGCCGAAATTGCCGCCGGAAAGGTCCTGCAGATAGTAGACGAACTGGAAGAAGATGCTCTCGTCCAGCCCGTAAAGCCGGCGCAGGTCCGCGATGTCCCGCTCGGTCGCGCCGGGGCCGATCAGCATGGCGATCGGATCGCCCGGCACCACCCGCAGCAGGACGAAGACGATCGCGGCCACGCCGAACAGCGTCGGGATCGCCAGAAGCAGCCGGCGGAGCAGGAAGGACCAGGACATGGGTTTCCGGCGGGAAAGAAAAAGCTCGCTGGAGCCTACCCGCTGGGACGGGGCTCAGAAAGGGCGAAGCGCCGCCGCAGGCGGCTGACCGAGGCGGGATATAGCGCCGGGGGCGTAGCGGGGTGGGCTCAGGCGGCCTCGGACTTGCCCGGTGGCTCGGGCAGAGGCGGTTCGGGTACGGGCGTCAGGTCGCGGCGCATGAACACGGCTTCCAGCAGGCCCTCGATACGCGCCACCCGCTCGCGCAATTTGTTCATTTCCGCGCGCAGCCCGTCGATCCGGTCGTTCATTTCCGCGCGCAGCCCGTCGATCCGGTCGTTCATTTCGGTGCGCAGCCCATTCATTTCGGTGCGCAGTTCGGTGCGTAGCCCATTCATTTCGGTGCGCAGGGCGCGGATGTCCTGCCGCAGCCAGGCGAACAGACCGAGGATCAGCGCCCCAAGCGCGACGAAACCGACGAGATTGGCATCCATGGGGCAATCCTAACGGAACCGCGGGGCGCCGTCCACACGCGCGCGGGCGCAACCGCGCAGACCCTCGACGCGACGGGCTGGAGCTGCACCACGCCGAACAATGTCGGGATCGCCAGAAGCAGCCGGCGGAGCAGGAAGGACCAGGACATGGGTCTCCGGCGGGAAACGAACAGTTGCGTCGCCGGAACCTACTCGCTGGGACGAAACGCAGAAAGGGCGAAGGCGCGCGCCAGCGGGGTCGCCCTTCGATACGCCGTGGAGCCTGTCCCGAGCGAAGTCGAGGGGCGGCTACTCAGGGTGAGGGGGTGTTGTTGGGAGGTCGGTACAATTCCAAATTCCCCTCATCCCGAGTAGGCGCGCCAGCGCCGTATCGAGGGACGCGCCACGACCGGCGCCGCGTGCATTTGCAAACGGCGGTTTCTTTTCCCGGAAGCGCTTCCTGACGTTCGGAATCGCTCAGAAGGTCGCCATCGCGGAAAACCCCGCCCTACCCCTTCGACATCGCCTGGGGCAGGACGAAGTTGGCGAAGTGGCCCTTGAAATTCAGGCCCTTCTTGAACACCACCGGCTGGACCTGCTGATAGAGCGGGAAGACATAGGCCTTGTCGGCGATATAGCGGTTGACCTTCTGCCAGCCGGCGATGCGCTTGGCCTCGTCCTTCTCGCCCCACAGCGGGCCGATCATACCGTCGAGGTCCTCGGTGTCCCAGGTCGAGTGCGGCGACGGGCCGAACATGGCGTGGCCGGTCGAGGTTGTGGGATCGCCGATCGAGTTGCCCCAGTTGTAGAAGGCCGCCGGGGCCAGCTTGTCCTGGGCGCGCAATTCGAAATGCTTGGCGACCTCGTAGACCTCGATCTCGGCCCGGATGTCGACCTTGCGCCACATGCCGACGATCGCCTGGATGACGTCGTAATCCTTGGCGATGTAGCCGCGGGTGGTCTGGATCTTGAACGTGACCGGCTTGTCCTTCGAATAGCCGGACTTGGCGAGCAATGCCGCTGCGCCCTTCGGATCGTAGGGCGTCTTCACGGCCGGATCGAAGCCGGTATAGGGCGGCGCCAGCAGGGTCTCGATAGGCACGCCGTAGCCGCGCAGCAGCCGGTCGACGATGGCCTTCTTGTCGACCGCCATCACCGCCGCCTTGCGCACGTTGATATCGGTCATCGGCTCGACATCGTTGAAGAAGATCATGGCGATGTCCGAGACCGGCGTGGCGACGCCTTCCAGGCCGGGCTTGGCCTTCAGCCGATCGAATTCCTCGAACGGGATGTTGAGGGTGAGGTCGGACCGGCCGCTCTCGATCTCGGCGATGCGCGCCGCCGGATCGGTCACGAACTTGAACACGACGGTCTTGAAGGCCGGCGCGTCGCCCCAGTAGTTGGGGTTCGCCTTCAGCCGAACGAAGGAGCCGCGCTGGAACTCGTCCACCGTGTAGGGGCCGGAGCCCATCGGCTGCTTCTCGAAGCCGGCCTTGCCGACCTTGCCGTAGTGATGCGGCGGCAGGACGTAGGCGGTCAGGAAGGCCATCCATTTGAACAGGTCGGGCATATACTGCTTGACGTCGCCGGTGATGACGTTGCCCTCGGCCTTCAGGTTGGCGACCGACGCCCAGACGAAGGAAACCGGATTGCCGGTCTTCGGATTGGCGACGCGCTGCAGGTTCCACACGATGTCCTGCGCCGTTATCGGCTTGCCGTCCGACCATTTGGCGCCCTCGCGCACTTCCATGCGGATTTTGCTCTTGCTGTCGTCGGTCCAGCCCCATTTGGTCAGCAGGCCGGGCCGGAAGCTCAGGTCGGCATTCTGGTCGACATACTGGTCGAACACGCATTTGTAGATCGACATGAGCTGCGGGTTGACCGAGGACAGGCCGGTCGTCGGGTCCCAGGCCGGCAGCGGCACATGATAGGCGATGGTGAGCGTATCGCCGATGGCGGCTGCCGCTGCACGATTGAACAGCAGCGAGCCGAGGCCGGTGGCCGCGCCCGCGGCGCCGCCCGCCGCGCCAATTGTGTGCAGGAATTGCCTGCGGTCGAGATGGGTCATGGTTTCCTCCCTTCGAAGAAGTCTTGTCGTTAGCAGGCCGGCTTATTCCGCCGCCTCGATCACGATACTGGGGCCGGGGCGCTTTCGGCCCAGCGTTTCATCAGCGCGTTGGACGGTTGCGTCTCGTCGAGCATCTTGTCCCCGGTCGCCCTGCCGGCGGCCGGCAGGGTTGCCGCGTCGAGCACGCCGATCTGGACCAGGACCGAGGCCTGATCCCAGTAGATATGCTCGTGATAAAGCTTCGGCCCACGGAAGTTGATGATCGCGACCAGCGGAATGCGCACCCGTTTGCCGGTCGGTTTCACGCCGGGCAACATCCAGTCGATCTCGCGGTCGTGGGTGAACTCGAAGATCATCTCGTCGACCACCCGGTCCGCGCCGACGGTGCGCGACACCGGGATCAGCGCGGTATCGTCCGGGTTCGCGTTGACGAAATGGTTCTTGTAGAAGCGGTGCAGCTCGGTATGGCCGACGCCGCCGGTCATGGTCGGGATGTGGTTGACGTAAGGCTGCGCCACCATCGTCGCCATCGTGGCGTCGACATCGCGGGTCGCGAACTCGTAATAGCAGTGCATGTCCCACAGATGTTCGAGGTCGTAGCTTGGCCCCATCGTGCCGCGCAGCAGGGCGACGGTGCGGGAATGGGCCATGCCGGCCGCCGCCTGGTCGTAGGTCTCGCGGAAGCGGTTGGCGAAGGCGTGCGGCGCGCCTTCGTAGACGTTGATCAGCACATGGTCCGTTTCCGCGAAGGCTTCCCGGATCTGCTCGACCGCCTCCATCGGGACATGCTCGTCCGCGCCGCCGAAATGCAGCACCGTCGGGCAAGCGATCTTGTCCTTGAGATGGAGCTGCTGCTCGATGCGCACGCCGTAATAGCTCGCCGCCGCGTCGACGCCGCAATGGGCCGCCGCCTGATAGGCCAGCGCGCCGCCCAGGCAGTAGCCGAGCGCCCCGGCCTGGGTGGCGCCGCCCTTGCCATGGCCCTTCACCGCGTCCATGCCCTTGAGATGGGCAATGGTGGCGCTCATGTCCTCGACCGCTTTGGCGAAATCGAACCTGCCGAAATAGTCGAACGCCGTGGCGCGCTCGGCGTCGGAATAGCCAAGATCGACCCGCTTTTCGAGCCGGTGGAACATGTCCGGCGCCAGCACGACATAGCCTTCTTCGGCGAAATAATCGCAGGTCGCGCGGATCGATTCGTTTACGCCGAAGATTTCCTGCAGGATCATCAGGCCCGGCCCCTTGCCGCCGTCCGGCAACGCCAGATAACCCTGAAAAGTGCCGCCGTCCCCGGCAGGAATGTCGATGAATTCGCCGGCCATGTCGCTCCTCCCGTTTCGCAACGGCCGCACCGGCGATTCTGTGGAACGCCGATGCCCGTGAAAGGCTGGATGATAGCCCGCCGCTGCGGTTGTGGCGAGACCAGTTGATCCGGGTCCGCTTGATTCGAGTCCGGCGGTACGACCGGCAGACCGGTCCCGCTCGACCTGCATTTCGGCGCCGGCAAATGGCGAGGCGCGGAGAAAGGCGACCAGTTCCCGGCCCGTCCGCGCTCTCGGGGCGGTCAGGTTCGGTCGCGGCGCTTTGCGAATGCGTCTCTTGCCTTCGTTACCGGCGCTATTCTTCCTTCTTGTCCGGAGTTGTCTCTTCGCCGGCCGCGCCGTCGTCGGCCGGCTTGGCCGCAGCGTCGGCCGGTTTCGCCGCGGCATCGTCCGCGGCCTTGTCGTCTCCGGCCTTCTTCTTCGGCGGCGGTTTCAGGATGTCGGCCATCGTGTAGCGCAGGAAGCGGGTCACGGTGGACGAGACCTTGTAGGCCCAGCCGGCCGTCCGCGCATTGATCGCCGCGGCTTCCTTGCGGACCGCGTCGGCCGCTTTCAGATCGGAGCCCTTTTTCGGCTTTTCCTTGAGCAGCGCCGCTTCGTCGACGCCGGCCTTGAAGGTCAGCCAGTGGTCGTCCTCTTCCTCGGTGTCGCCCCGGGCGAGCGTCGCCGTGACGACCAGGCCGTCGAAGGTCCGGAACACCGCGCTGCCGGCGGCCTTGCCGGCGAAATCGACCTTGCCGGCTGGCTTGACATCCTCCAGCGTCAGATTGCCGAGGCTCTCACCGATATAGCGCAGGAAGCGCTCGCCCTTGATCTCGCGGCCTTCCGGCTTGTTGCGCAGCGTGAATTCGGCGTCGGCGGGCTTGTCCTTGCCGACGATCACCTCTGCGGTGCCGGCGCCGGTCTGGACGATCTCCCTGATCCGCCCGGTCTTGACGTCGAATACGCTGCGGTCCAGCCAGTCGCCGATCTCGGCCGCCAGTTTCGGGTCGCCGACGGCGAGCCAGCTCTGCTTGTCCTTGGGCAGGCGGACATAGACCAGCGAGCGGCCGAACAGGATCTCCTTGGAATTGCTCTTGCCGACGATCACGTCGGCCACCGTCTTGTCGCCGGCGAAGGCGGCCAGCCGCTTGGACGCCGCGCCCTTCTTCGCCGGATCCTCCAGGTCCAGCTTGTCGTAGCGCGCCGGGTCGCTCGTCTTGCGCTCGAACTGCTTGAGTTGCGAGAGCGAAACCAGCGCTTCCTTGACCTTGGAGAAGGTCGCCGGATAGCCGCCCTTCTCCCGGGCGACCCATTTGCCGGCCTTGCGCTCCAGAGTGAAGCTCTTGCCCTCGGCGGTGACGCGGATGCGATCGACGGCGTTCACCGCCCTGGCGTCGAGCGCCGGGAAGAAGCGGGCGCCGGCCGAGGGGGCCGCCGCGTCGGTATCGGGCCGGAGCGCGGCGGCGCCGACAATCAGCGCGGCGGTAATGCCGGTGATGACAAGAAAGCCGATTTTGTTCATGTCACTACGATTCCGGTTCGAACGCCGCGACTAGGCTATTTCATAGCGCCGGCGCCGGCGGCGCGCGCGCCAGATCGCGACCAGGATCGCCAGCACGGCGATCATCAGCGGGATCAGCGCGATGTTGTAGAATTTGGTGCGCGCTTCCAGCGCATCCACATCGGCGCGCAGGCCGGCGAGCACGCTGCGCTGCTCCTGCCGGACGGTGATGAATTTCGCCAGATAGCCGCGCAGGGTTTCCTGCTGCGCCTCGGTCAGAACGGTCTCGCCGTCCTTGCTCTGGGTCCGGGCCTCGTCGATTTTCTTCTGGAGATCCTCAAGCTCTTTCGCCAGTTCCAATTGCTTGGCGCGCAGCTTGTTCTGGGACGCCTTGCGAAGATCGTCGACCACGGTGAACGGCCGGTCGGGCGAGCCGCGCCCGCGCAGGCCGGCCAGCGGATTGGCGTCCGCCAGATCGTCGAGCGCGTTGACGACGAAGTCGGCATTGTTGGCGAACGGTGTGTAGACCGCACCCTCGCCGACATTGGCCTTCTGCGCCCAGAAACCGGTTTCCAGAAAGTCGGCATCGGCCACCAGGATGAGGTTCAGGGGCTTCTGCGTGCGGGCGATGTGGGCCGGCTTCGCCGCCTTCTTGCCGTCATCCTTACCGGTCTTGTCTTTGGCGTCCTTTTCCTTGGCGTCCCCTTTCTTGATGTCTGGGTCGGCGGGCCGGCCCTTGGGGAAGGCGCTGTTCGCGTTGCCGGTCACCCGCACCGCCAGCGACAGTTTCCTGTTGCCCGGAACATAGTTCCGGTAGAGGGCGAGAAGGTCCGGCTCCTGCCGGTAGTCCTGCGCCTTGCGCACCATCGCGACGGCTGTGGTCGTGACCAGCGGAGTGAGTGCGGTGCCGCCGCCCTCGGCCTTGGCGAAGTGGCCCGGGATGCCGAAGATCAGCGTTTTGATCCGCGCGGTCACCGGGTCGCCGGCGTTCAGGTCCGGCTCGCGCAATTGCAGATAGGCGATGTGTGGCGCGTAGACGACGCGGCCCTGGTAGCGATGGGGTACCTCGACAAAGCGGTTGGCGTCGGTGGCGACCGCCGTACTGTCGTAGGCGACGCCCCAGGCCTTCAGCAGCTTCGGCAGGTCCGAACCGGGCTGGACCGGCCCGGCGCCCGTGTAGGTCCGCCGGCGCGGCGCGGTCTCGGGCACCGGATCCACCATGACCAGGGCCTTGCCGCCCTTCAGGACATACTGGTCGATGGCGTAGAGCGTCTTGTCCGACAGGTTCTGCGGATGGACGATCATCAGCACGTCGAGATCGTCCGGGATGCTGTCCCCGGTCTCGTCGACCGTCTTGACCTCGAACAGCTTGCCGATCTCGTTCATGATCGGCCAGGGCTGCTGCATGCCGCCTCTCATGCTGAAGGTGCCGTTGATCGGCAGGCCGGCGATCAGGCCGACGACCTTCTTCTTCACGCCCAGGCTGTGGACCAGCCGGGTGATGTCGTATTCGATAAAGCGCTGCCGCGAGGGGTGGAAGAAGGCGATCTTCTCTTCGGTGTCGACCGTGTTGGTGCCGGCCAGGCCGAAATAGGCCAGCGTGCCGCCGGTGTCGATCGGCACGCCTTCGATCCCGTAGGCCGCCGCCTTGTCCTCATCGACCGAATAGGGCTCGGGCCGGTAGGTTTCCAGCCTGATCTTGCCGTTCGACAAGGCCACATAGCGCTCCAGCAGGTTGCGCACCCGGGCGGCGGCCGGGCCGTAGCTGGGCACCCGCTCGACCAGCGCCGGCGACAGGAACAGGCGCAGCACGATCGGCTCTTGCAGCGACTTCAGCACCTGTTCGGTGCCGGCGGAGAGCGTGAATTCCTTGTCCGCGGTCAGGTCGGCCGAAACGTTGCGCGCCGCGTTGCCGACAAAGGCGTTGAAGGCGAACAGGAAGACGAAGGCGACGATCAGGGTGGCGACCGTCAGATTGCGTCTGTTGTTGAGGAACGCCATCGCCTACGCCCCCTTCTTGAGGTCGAGGACCAGGACGGTCGCGAACAGGAACACGCCGATCACCGAAAGGAAGTAGAGCAGGTTGCGCACGTCGATCACGCCTTTGCGCATCTCGGCGAAATGGTTGAGGAAACTGAACGACGAAACGAGCTCGACGGAGCCTGCGGGCAGCAATTCGCGGATCGGGCCGAGCACGACCTCCGAGCCCGCCATCGAAAAGACGAAACAGACAATCGCCGCCAGAACGAAGGCGATGACCTGATTCTTCGTCGTCGCCGACAGGCAGGAGCCGATGGCGAGATAGCCGCCCGCCATCAGGAAGCTGCCGATATAGCCGGCGACGATGGGGCCGTGGTCGGGCGCGCCCAGCGTGGCCACCGTAATCCAGATCGGAAAGGTCAGCGCCAGCGCGATGCCGGCGAACAGCCAGGCCGCCAGGAACTTGCCGGCGACGGCGTGCCAGGTCGCGATGGGCAGGGTGAACAGCAGTTCCACCGTTCCGGTCTTGCGCTCCTCGGCCCACAGCCGCATGGCGATCGCGGGCATCAGGAACAGGTAGACCCAGGGGTGGAACACGAAGAAGCTGTCCAGATCCGCCTGGTTGCGCTGGAAGAAGCTGCCGAAGAAGAAGGTCATCGCGCCGGCCAGCGCCAGGAAGACGATCAGGAAGACATAGGCGACCGGGCTGGCGAAATAGCTGGCGAATTCCCGCCTGAAAACGACGGCGACGGTGCGCGCGGCGGTCATCGGGCGGCCTCCCTTCCGGTATCCCGTTCGGCCGCGGCCTCGCCGGTCGTGATCTCTCGGAACACGTCGTCCAGCCGGCCCCGCTCCAGGCGCATCTCTTCAACCTCCCAGCGATGCTCGGTGACATAGGCGCTCACCACCGGCAGCACGGCGGCGCCGTCGCGCGGGATCACCTGAAAGGTCGGCAAACCGGTCTCGCCGTCCTCTTCGACCCTCAGCACGCCGTCCAGCCGGGCAAGGCCGGCGCGCTCCGCCGACGGCGGCATGGCACGGGTGCGCAGGATCACGGTGTTGTGGCGGTGCGCCAGCGCTTCGAGTTCGGCGGGGGTGCCGTCGACCAGCAGCCGGCCCTGGGCAATGATCATCGCCCGGCTGCACACGGCATGGACCTCTTCGAGGATGTGGGTGGAAATCACGATGGCCTTGTCCGGCGCCATCTCGTCGATCATCTGGCGCACATGGTGCTTCTGGTTCGGATCCAGGCCGTCGGTCGGTTCGTCCAGGATCAGCACGTCCGGATCGTGCAGCAGGGCCTGGGCCAGGCCGACCCGCCGGGTAAAGCCCTTGGACAGGGTTTCGATCGGCTGATCGAGCACGGCGGAAAGCTGCGCGATCTCGACGGCCCGGTCCACGGCCTTCGCCCGGCCGGCGCCGCTCAGGCCGCGGCTGGCGCCGACGAACTTCAGGAAACCGCGCGCCGTCATGTCGGCATAAAGCGGCGCACCCTCCGGCAGGTAGCCGATGCGGGATTTGGCAGCGATGGCGGCGTTCCGGATATCGTGGCCGCAGACGACGGCGGTGCCCGACGTCGGCGTCAGGAAGCCGGTGATCATCTTCATGGTTGTCGACTTGCCGGCGCCGTTCGGGCCGAGGAAACCGAGAACCTCGCCCTTCGCCACCGAGAAGGAAACGCCGTCGACCGCCCGGATCGGGCCGAAATGCTTGGTAAGCGACTGAACTTCGATCATTCGGTTCAACGCCTGGCAAGTGAAGTGGGCAGGTGCAGCGATAGATGCGAAAAAACCCGGCTGAACGGCTTGGCCCCTGAATGGCTGGGCCAAGCCGGCCGGGCGGCGGCGACCGGAACGCAAACGATCCCAAGCCGGACGCAGGATTCGCGCCCGTTCGCCGTGCCGCCGCTATAGATGCGCGGAACTTTGGCAATTTCAAGACGGTTTCGTGTCCGTCTCGAAGGACGCGGCGATGCGCGGCAGCCACAGGAGCAGGAAGGCCGCCCGGGCGATCAGGAAAACATAGAGCGCCAGCCACAGGCCGTTGTTGCCCCATATTTCCAGCAGCAGATAGCCGGCGGCCAGATAGACCGCCAGCGCGAGCGCCATGCCGTTGCGCATTTCGCGGGTCCGGGTGGCGCCGATATAGATGCCGTCGAGCTGGAAGCTCCACACCCCGGCGAGCGGCACGAAGATCGCCCAGGGCAGGTAGAGCCGCGCCAGGTCGCGGACCTTTTCGATATCCGTCAGCGTATCGATAATCAGGCCGCCGGCTGCGAGATAGGCGAGCGCGAAGACGGCCGCGACGATCCCGGCCCAGACCGTGGTCAGCCGGATGGCCTCGCCGTAGCGGGCGCGGTCGCCGCGGCCGATGGCGCCGCCGACCAGCGCCTCGGCGGCGAAGGCGAAGCCGTCCAGGCCGTGGCCGATGAGCAGGAAGAAGTGGAACAGCACGGCGTTCGCCGCCAGCACCGTCTCGCCCAGCTTCGCGCCCTGGGCGGTGAACCAGGCGAAGGCGAAGATCAGGCACAGGGTGCGGATGAAGATGTCGGTGTTGGCGCGCAGGATGCCCCGCGTCTTCGCCCGGTCGGCGAGCAGGCCGCGCCGGCGCCAGCGCCCGCCGAGCGGCCGGTGCAGCCGCAGGATGACCATTGCGCCGATGGCTGCGGTCGACACCTCCGCGATCAGGGTCGCCAGCGCGACGCCTTCGATGCCCCAGCCGAGCACCGGCACGAACAGCAGGTCGAGCGCGATGTTCAGGCCGTTCATATAGAGCGTCAGCGCCAGCACAGTGCCGGTCCGCTCCATGCCGATCAGCCAGCCGACGCCGACATAGACCAGCAGGGTCGCCGGCGCGCCCCAGACCCGGATGTCGAAATAGGCGCCGGCCAGCATCTCGACCCGCGGCGTCGCCTCGACCGCCCAGAAGGCGATCTCGCGCGCCGGTATCTGCAGGGCGACGACCGCCAGCCCCAGCAGCGCCGCGAGCAGGGCGGCGCGCAGGGCGACATCGCGGATTTCCTGATGATCCCCGGCGCCGCGCGCCTGGGCGATGAAGCCGGTCGTCGCCATGCGCAGGAAGCCGAAGGCCCAGTACAGGAAGCTGAAGACCAGCGCCCCGATGGCCACGCCGCCGATATAGGCCGGCGACGGCAGATGCCCCATCACCGCCGTATCGACCGCGCCCAGCAGCGGCGTGCCGATATTCGCCAGAATGATCGGCACGGCGAGCCGGAGCACCCGGCGATGGGTGATCGCATCGGCGGGGTTTCCGGCGGAGGCGGTGGAAGGAGGCAAGGCGCAGACTGTCCCGCGTACGAGGAATGGAGAACGGCCCCTCGATACGCCCCTGCGGGGCTACTCAGGGTGAGGATAGAAAAACGTTCTCCTCATCCCGAGTAGCCCCGGACTTGATCCGGGGCGTATCGAGGGACGCAATGCCCTCTGAAATAGCCGACCTGCTCCCTGCAAGTCTCAAGAAAGCAACAATCCTGTTCGGAAGGGCGGCAGGGAGGCAGGGAGGTTTCCCCTACACCCGCTTCGAAATCCAGATCGCCGTACGGGAAATGTCCTTGATCGCCCGGGTCAGCAGCGGGTAGGCCGGCGCCGCCTCGGCGTTGTGGGCGAGCGCGGTGTCCTTGTGCGCCAGTTCGTCGGCGCGGAACGCCTCGATCGTTTTCCTGAGGTCCGCCTCGCTCTCGTCCAGCACGGCCGCCTGATCGGCATAGTGTTCGTCGATCGCTTCCTCGACCGCCACGGTGCAGGCCATGGCGGCTTCCCGGCCCATCAGGGCGGTCGCTGCGCCGAGCGCGAAGCCGGCGAGATGCCAGACCGGCGTCATGGCCGTGGGCCGCACCTGCCGCTCGACGATCATCCGGTTGAACGTGTCGAGATGCTTCTGCTCCTGCGCCGCCATCTCGCGCAGCACCGGCCCGTCCTCGCTGTCGCCCAGCACGGCAAGCTGGCCGGCATAGATGCGCGCGGCGCCGTATTCGCCGGCCTGGTTCACCCGGATCATCTGGTGGATCAGCGCCTGCCCGGTCGGTTCGCCCGGCATCGGCCGGCGCCGCTGCGCGGTTGCCGAATTCGTCGTTTCCGATTTCGCCCTTTCCGATTTCGCCGGGCCGGTTTCGGTCATCGCGCCGCTCTCCCGAAAGCGCGCCGGCTCGCGGCCAGCGCGAAGACTGCCATCGCCGCCGAGATCAGCGCGTTCCAGCCGGCCATGGAGATCCCGGCCAGCGACCACGCAATGGCGTCGCAGCGCGCCGGCGGCGCCGCGCCGATCATGTCCTTCAGATTGCCGGCGGTGACCTTGGCCGGATCGAAACCGCCTGCGCCGCTGCACGTCCCGGGGCCGGTCCACCAGGCATATTCGACCCCGGCATGATAGACGCCGACCCCCGCCGTCACCGTCAGCGCCGCGGCGATCAGAAGCAGCAGAAGCCCGGATCGGCGCTCCCGCAGCACGACCAGGCCGAGCAGCGCGAGCGCGACGACGGCCATGTGCGGCCAGCGCTGGACATGGCACATCGGGCAAGGCGTCAGGCCGCCGACATACTGGAATTCGAGCGCGGCGAGCAGCAATCCGCCGCTGCCCAGCAGCAACAGGAACAGGGGTGTCCGGCCGGTCGTCATCGCCTCGGGAAAATAGGATCGGCCGGCCGCCGCGCCCGCACGCCGATCGCCGCATCCGCGATATGCAGCAAGGCGATCGGAGTTCCGGCAGCCCTAGGCCCAGCAGTCCTAAGCCCAACAGTCCTAAGCCCAGCAGTCCTAAGCCGGGTCGGGCGCGACCCGGATCATGCGCTTGCCGCGGTTGTCGCCGGCCAGCAACCCGATCAGGCCTTTCGGCGCGTTTTCCAGCCCGTCGAGGATGTCCTCCTCGACCACCATTTTCCCGTCGCCGAACCACCGGCCCATGTCGCGCACGGCGTCGGCGTCCCGGTCCGCGAAATCCATGACGATGAAGCCCTCCATGCGCAGGCGCTTGAAGACGTGGATGCCGGGCACGCCGCGCGGGCTGGTCATCTCGGTCGTGTCGTACTGGCTGATCGCGCCGCAGCACACGATCCGGCCTTTCATCGCCATGTTGAACAGGGCGGCTTCCAGAATCGCGCCGCCGACATTGTCGAAATAGATGTCCACGCCGTCGGGCGCGAGTTCGGCGATGCGCTTGCGGCAGGGCTCGTTCTTGTAGTCGATGCAGGCGTCGAAGCCGAGCGTATCCGTGACCCAGGCGCATTTCTCCGGCCCGCCGGCGATGCCGATGGTGCGGCAGCCCAGATTCCGGGCGATCTGGCCGACGAACATGCCGACCGAGCCGGCGGCGGCGGAGACCAGCACAGTCTCCCCCTCTTTGGGCCGGCCGACCTGGACGAGGCCGTGATAGGCGGTCTTGCCGGCGATGCCGTAGAGCGAGATCAGGTGGCTGAGCGGCTTTACATCGGCCGGCAGCTTCTCCAGCCGATGCGCCTTGTGCACGGAATAGTCCTGCCAGCCGACCGCGGCGCCGACGATATCGCCGATGGCAAACCCGTCGGATCTGCTCTGCGTCACGACGCCGATGCCGTAGCCGTCCATGACCTCGCCGGCGCCGACCCCCTTGCGGTAGGTGTCGCCCTGCATCCAGGCCCGGTTGGCGGCGTCGAGCGACAGCAGGAGGCTGCGCACCTGGACCTGCCCGTCGCCCGGCGCCGGGATGTCGCCGGTCCGCATCTCGAAATGGCTCTCCTCCAGCTTGCCGGTGGGTCTTTCGACCAGGAAAATCCGGCGGTTCGATTCGGACATGGAACGATTCTCCGGGTTGGACACGGTACACGCGCACTTAGCGAGAGGCGCAAGGTGCGGTCAACCGCGCCATCCCGCCATGCGCCTGTCGTGCGGGCGCGAATTGACCGGGCGGGCGTTTTCCTCTTGATCGCCGCGCCGTCCCGCTCTTTGACACGCCCCCATGCCAGACACGATGCCAGAAAAGCCGCTCTTCCGCCGGCTCTGGGTGCTCTGCCTGATCGTGTTCATCGACATGGTCGGCTTCGGCGTCATCATCCCGTCCCAGCCGTTCTGGACCAAATCCTTCGGGGCGACCGCGTTCGAGATCGCGCTGATCATGTCGGTCTATGCGGCCTGCCAGTTCGTCTTCGCCTTCCCGCTCGGCTGGCTGTCCGACCGGATCGGGCGCAAGCCGATCCTGGTGCTCAGCCTGTGCGGCTCGGTCATCAGCTTCACGCTGGTCGGGCTGGCCGATTCGCTGCTCATGATCGTGCTGGCGCGTGCCCTGGGCGGCGTGATGGGCGCCAACATCGCCGTCGCCTACGCCTATGTCGCGGATGTGACGACCGGCGAGGAGCGCGCCCGGGCGATGGGCCTGCTGGGCGCGTCGATCGGCGCCGGTTTCGTGCTCGGCCCGTTTATCGGCGGCGTGGTGGCCGGCCCGGATCCGGCCAACCCGGGGCAGATCGGCTTCTTCGTCGGCGCCGCGATCAGCGCCATCGCCGTCGTCGCGGCCATCCCGCTGCTCAGGGAGCCGGCGAGCCACCGCTCGAGCGCCGAGACCGGCGGCTTCAGGGCCCGGCTGCGCGGTTTCGGTCTGGCGCTGTCGATACCGATTGTCCTGATCCCGATCGTCGTGGCCGGCATGGCCGGCCTCGCCATGACCGGGCTGGAGGCGACCTACGCCCTGTGGGTCAACGAAGCCCATGGCTGGGGCGCGCGGGAGACCGGCCTGTTCTTCGGCTATATCGGCGTCATACTGGTGATTGTGCAGGCCGGCCTGATCGGGCCGGCAAAGCGCGCGCTCGGCGAGCGCGGCATCCTCTATCTCGGCCTCGCCTGCGCCGCGGCCGGCATGGCGCTGGTCGCCCTGTCCGATACGGTGCTGCTGGTCTTCGTCAACGGCGCGCTGATCGCTTTCGGCTACGGTTTCATCGATCCGTCGATCAGCAGCCTGATCTCGCGCAATACGCCGGCCGGCCGCCAGGGTGCCGTCATGGGCGTGCTGCAATCGGTCGCCAGCCTTGCCCGGATCGTCGGTCCGGCAGCGGCGGGCCTGCTGTTCCACAAGCTGGGCTACAACGCGCCCTATGTCGCCGGGGCCATCGTGCTGGTTTGCGCGCTGGGTTTCGCGTTCTGGCGGCTTGCCGGCGTCGAGATGCCGCCCCCGGCCGAGCGGCGGGGCCCGATGCACTGAGGGGCGCGGGGCAAGGCGCGATCGTTCCGTTTCCCGGCCCGCCGAAGACGCACAATGTTACAGGCGGGTTTACAGACCGGTTTACAGGCAGGTTTACAGGCGGGCGAATCGCGCTATGACACCGGGCGACCGGCGACGGATAATTTCAGGCATTTTGAGGGGGATCCGATGGATCTGAACGGACAATCGGCAATCGTGACCGGCGGCGGCTCCGGTCTGGGCGAGGCGACGGCGCGGCTGTTCGCGGCCGAGGGCATGAAGGTCGCGATCTGGGACATGAACCTGGACGGCGCCCGGCGCGTCGCCGGCGAGATCGGCGGCGTGGCGATCCAGTGCGACGTGGTGAGTGCGGACGCGGCCGAAGCGGCGATCGACCAGACCCGCGCCGCCATCGGCGCCGCCCGGGTGCTGGTCAACTGCGCCGGCATCGGCCCGGCCCGGACCATCGTCAGCCGCCAGGGCGAGCCGATGCCCCTCGAAGCCTTTTCCAAGGTCATCGAGGTCAATGTGATCGGCACCTTCAACTGCCTGCGCCTCGCCGCGGCCGATATGTCGAAAGCCGAACCGTTGGACGGCGGCGAACGCGGCGTCATTATCAACACGGCCTCGGTCGCCGCCTTCGAAGGCCAGATCGGCCAGGCGGCCTATGGCGCGTCCAAGGGCGGCGTGGTCGGCCTCATGGTGCCGGCGATGCGCGAGCTCGGCCGCCACGGCATCCGCGTCATGACCATCGCGCCCGGCTACATCCAGACGCCGCTGATGGATCAGGTGCCGCTGGATTTCCAGGAGAATTTGAAATCGTCGCAGATTTTCCCGCGCACCCGCTTCGGCCAGCCGGAGGAATACGCCCGGCTCTGCGTCACCATCTGCGAGAACCAGATGCTGAACGGCGACACCATCCGCCTCGACGCCGGCACAAGGATGCCGCCGAAGTAACGCGGACGGTCCTTCGAGACGAGGTTTCGCGACGCGATCCTCTGGATCGCTCCTCAACCTCTCCTCAGGATGAAGCTGAAAGTGTTGAACCAACATAACCCTTCATCCTGAGGAGGGGCTGAGGAGCAGTGCGCAGCACTGCGTCTCGAAGCCCCGTCTCGAAGGACCGTCTCGAAGGGCGCCCGTTCCGCCGCGTTGCCATCGGCCGTTTCCTGGTCTATGTCGCGCCCCAGTCCTGTATGCGTTCGCGCTATGCGTTCCCGCACAGGGTCATGCGCCAGTAGCTCAGCCGGATAGAGCGTCGCCCTCCGGAGGCGAAGGTCGGGGGTTCGAATCCTCTCTGGCGCGCCACTTTCCCGCCTGTTGCGAAGTCCTGTTGCGAAGTCCGGAACGCCAGCGCGCCGATTGCGCCGGCGGCCTCTTTCATGGCATGGTTTCCCCCGGCGGCGGCGCGCTTCGATCCGGAGTCGGACAGCGGCGGCGCGCACGGCCTTCGACGGACGGGAAAGGAGAAGGCAGATGATTTCCGCGACAGCGGCGGCGAACGGCGGCAACAAGGGCACCGCCATCGTGGTCGGCCCCGAAGAGGGCGACAGCTACTGGCAGCCCTTGCCCTCGACCGGGCACATCACCGCCAAGATCACGCCCTACACCGCGCCCTATGACGATTTCGCCTCCGGCATCCAGGTGCTGGAGCCGGGCGCCGCGATCCGCGAGCACGGCCATCAGCGCGCCCACGAGATGATCTTCGTCTACCAGGGCACCGGCCACGCCATCATCGACGGCGAGCGCTACGAGCTCAGGCCCGAGACCCTGATCGTCGTCGGCCGGCGCGTGCTGCACTATCTGGAGAATGAGGGCGACGACCAGATGCGCATGCTCTGGGTCATCTTCCCGCCCGGCCTGGAGGACTGGTTCCGCGCCATCGGCCGCCCGCGCCAGCCCGGCGACGGCCCGCCCCCGGTCTTCGAGCGGCCGGACAACGTAATGGACATCCAGGACCAGCAGAAATTCCTGCGCCCGGAGGATGCCGTCTCCTGATGGCGAAAAGGAAAAGCTGGACCGAAAAGATGGCCGGCGCGCCGCCGGCGCAGGTGAAACCCTGTCCTATCAAGTTCGCAGGGATGATGCCGGGCCAGACGATGCTGATCCCGACGCCGCATCTGATCGCCGATTTCGTTCGGACGATTCCCTGCGGTGAAGAACTGGACGTGCGATCGATGCGCACCGCCCTCGCGGAACAGCACGGCGCCGAAGTGTGTTGCCCGGTCACGACCGGCATCCACCTGCGAATTCTGACCGAGGCGATGTACGAGCAATGGGACGCCGGTGAGGCCCTGGACCGGCTGCCGCCCGTCTGGCGGGTGATCGACCCGAAGGCGCCGATCCTCAAGAAAGTCTCGTTCGACCCCGCCTTCCTGATGGACCGCCGCGCGGCGGAGGGATTGCCGGTCTAAGCTGCCCCTACCGTCCCTGCTGCCCCAGATAGCGCAGTCAGCGGTCGGCGAGGAAGCAGGCCATCATGGCTTCGCCGACCGGCACGGCGCGGATGCCGACGCAGGGATCGTGCCGTCCCTTCGTGACGGCGGCGGTCTCGTCACCTTCGACCGAGCATATCGCCGCCAGGATCGCTCCCAACACCGCGTGCTGCGAGAGAGTCTGTCGAAGGGATGGGTGTCGGCCGAAAACGGGGGTTGACCCCCGCAGAAAAGAACATTATTAGAACATTCCTTCTACCGCATCCACCCACGCCGTTCATCCCGACCGGGCGCTCTCGCTTTCCGTCATCCCTGCCGAGCGGAGCGAGTGGAGGGATCTCGGCTCGTCCCTCGCAACAAGCATCGGAATCCGGCGACGGGATTCCTCCACTTCGCGATCTTTCCGGATCGCTCCGGTCGGGATGACGGGAAAGGCGAAGGAGGACGCGGCCATGACAAAACATGACAATCCATGACATCTCACGGCGATCATCATCGGGAATCCCGCCGCAAGGCGTCTACGGCACGGCCTGTGCGGTGCGATTTTTTTCGAAATATAGACCGGTCTTTCCAGTTTAGCAGGAGGCCGGGATACCGATCCGGAACGCCGAATCATGACGGATCATGACATTTCATGACACCCGCAAACGGCTACCGCCCCTACCGCCCCCGCTGCCCCAGATAGCGCAGCCAGTGGTCGGCGAGGACGCAGGCCATCATGGCTTCGCCGACCGGCACGGCGCGGATGCCGACGCAGGGATCGTGCCGGCCCTTCGTGACGGCGGTGGTCTCCTCGCCTTCGACCGTGACCGTGGGCTGCGGATGGTTCAGCGACGAGGTCGGCTTGACCGCGAAGCGCACGATCAGCGGCTCGCCGTTGGTGATGCCGCCCAGGGTGCCGCCGGCCCGGTTGCTGTCGAACGCCATCGCGCCGTCTTCCATATGCATGGTGTCATGCGCGTCCTCGCCGGCGACGACCGCGCCGCCGAAGCCGTCGCCCATCTCGACCGCCTTGACCGCGTTGATCGACATCATCGCCTTGGCGAGGTCGGCGTCGATCTTGTCGTAGACCGGCTCGCCCAGCCCGGCCGGCACGCCCTCGCCCTGGATTTCGACGATGGCCCCGGCCGAGGAGCCGGCCTTGCGCACGGCTTCGAGAAACCGCTCCCACAGCGGCAGGACCGTCGCGTCCGGGCACCAGAAGGGGTTGTCGTCGACGATGTCCCAGTCCCAATTCTCGCGCGAAATGCGCAAATGGCCCATCTTCACCATCGCGCCGCGGATGCGGAAACCGTCGCCCCAGGCCGCGTTCAGGATCTGCCGGGCGATGGCGCCGGCGGCGACCCGCACGGCGGTTTCCCGCGCCGAGGCCCGCCCGCCGCCGCGATAGTCGCGGATGCCGTATTTCTTCCAGTAGGTGAAATCGGCGTGGCCCGGCCGGAACAGGTCCTTGATTTCGGAATAGTCCTTCGAGCGCTGGTCGGCATTCTCGATGACCAGGCTGATCGGCGTGCCGGTCGTCTGCCCTTCGAAGGTGCCGGAGAGGATGCGCACCCGGTCCGGCTCCTTGCGCTGGGTGACGTATTTCGATTGGCCGGGCCGGCGCCGGTCGAGCCAGGGCTGGATATCGTCCTCGGTCAGCGGCAGGCGCGGCGGCACGCCGTCGACGACGCCGCCGATGGCCGGGCCGTGGCTCTCGCCCCAGGTGGTGAACCGGAACGCCGTGCCGAAGGCGTTGCCGGGCATGGTTAATCCGTCCCGCGCGCTTCGGCGGCCCCGCGCGCTTCGGCAACCAGGTCGGGCGCGTCGATCGCCTTCATGCCGACGACATGATAGCCGCTGTCGACATGGTGGACCTCGCCGGTCACGCCGGTCGACAGGCCCGAGAGCAGATACAGGCCGGCGCCGCCGACCTGGTCGATCGTCACGTTCCGGCGCAGCGGCGCATTGTCGGCGTTCCATTTCAGGATATAGCGGAAGTCGCCGATGCCGGAGGCCGCCAGCGTCTTGATCGGCCCGGCGGAGACGGCGTTGACCCGGATGCCCCGGTCGCCGAGATCGACGGCGAGATATTTCACGCTCGCCTCCAATGCCGCCTTGGCCACGCCCATCACATTGTAGTGCGGCACCACCCGCTCGGCGCCGTAATAGGTCAGCGTCAACAGGCTGCCGCCGTCGTTCATCATCGCCGCGGCCCGGCGGCAGACATCGGTGAAGGAATAGCAGGAGATCAGCATCGAGCGGACGAAATTGTCCTTCGAGGTGTGGAGATACTTGCCCTTCAGCTCTTCCTTGTCGGCATAGGCGATGGCGTGGACGACGAAGTCCAGGCTGCCCCAGGCCCGGTCGAGCGCTGCGAAGGTTTCGTCCAGCGAGTCTTCTTCCGTCACGTCGCAGGGCAGGACGATCGATGCGCCGACGCTCTCCGCCAGCGGCCGGACGCGCCGTTCCAGCGCTTCGCCCTGGAAGCTAAAGGCCAGTTCGGCCCCCTGGTCTGCGACCGCGCGCGCAATGCCCCAGGCAATCGACCGGTCGTTGGCCACGCCCATGATCAAGCCGCGCTTGCCGGCCATAAGTCCCGCTTCTGCGGTCATTTTTCGGCTACGTCCGTCCTGCTTCGAAGTGGGGAGCATCCTACACAGCGCGCCAAACCGGTCAATTGCGCGACAAGCCCGGCGAAGCGGGTTATGGTTCGCATCCGGTTCGCGCGATCGGGCGGGCGGATGCCGCGCGCCCTGTCGGAATATCCGGGCCGCGGGAGAACGAACCGGACCGGGCATGACAGCAGCAGAAGACCGCAGCGAGGATCGGGAGCGCCCCGCCGCATGGCGGATCGTTCGCGCGGCGGCCGAATTTTGCGTCTATCTGGGCGCGCGGTTCTGGAAAGACCGGAATTTCAGCGCGGCGGCCTCGCTCAGCTACACCACATTGCTGGCGGTCGTGCCGCTCGCCGCCATCGGATTTTCCATACTGGCCGCCTTCCCGGTATTCGACCGGATCCGCGCCGACCTGCTGTCTTTCGTCTTCAAGATCTTTCTGCCCCAGAATGTCGAGGCCGTGCGTGGCCAGTTCGATCTGTTTCTGCGCAACACGCGGGAATTGACGGCGCTGGGCACCGTTGCGTTGGCGGTCACGGCCGTCATTCTGCTGGATACGGTCGATACCTGGTTCAACCGGATCTGGCGCCAGCCGGAGGTCCGGCCCCTGGTCCAGCGCATGACCATGTACTGGGCCGTCCTTACGGTCACGCCGCTGCTCGCCGGCGGCAGCATTGCGCTTTCCACCTTTCTGTTCGCGCAGGCGAATCTGGGCGCCGTCGAGGGCGGCTGGATCGAGAGTACCGCCGTGCTATGGTTGCCGCCGGCGCTGCTGTTCGTGTCCTTCGCCGTGTCCTACATGGTCATTCCGTACCGCAAGGTCCGGCTGGTCTACGCCGCGCTGGGCGCGCTCGTCGCAGTGCTGCTGTATGACGGGCTGAAATGGGGCTTTACCCTCTATTTTCGGGCTTTCCCGTCATACGAAACCCTGTATGGCGCGCTCTCGTTCATCCCGCTGCTGCTGGTCTGGATGTATCTGGTGTGGTGCGCCGCCCTGTTCGGGGCGCAGACCGCCGCGGCCTTGCCCGAGTGGCTGGCGCTGCAGCGCCACGGGCCGCCCAGCGAAACCCGCACGACTCGCCGGCTCGCCCAGGCCCTGGTGATTCTGCACGGCCTGTACCGGGCCGGCGAGACCGGCCGGCCGGTCGATACCGAGACGCTGCTGGAGCCGCTGCCGGATTCCGCCGAACTGCTGGAGCCGTTGCTGGAGCAGCTCGAAGCCCTGCACTATATCGCCCGCTCCAACGAGGATGCCTGGATCCTGTCGCGCGACCCGGCGGCGCTGAGCGTCTACGAAATCGCCCGCGACCTCGGCATCACCATCAGGCCGGGGCTGGGCATCCTGCATGAAACGGGACAATGGACCGGCCGGCTTGACTCCCTGATCGCCCGGGCAGAAACGGCGCAGCAGGGCGTGCTGGATATTTCCCTGCGCGACCTGTTCGGCCCCATCGGGGACGGTCTCGCTGCTGACGGTCCGGCTGCTGACGGTCCGGCTGGGGACGGTCCGGCTGGGGACAGTCCGGCTGAGGATGGTCCGGCTGGGGATGGCGCTGCCAGGAAGGCTGCGGGCGCGGAAGAAGCAGCCTGATCCGCGGCTACGAGTCCCGGCCGCACCCGGAGGTCAGACGACGATGGCCCACTCGCCGTTCGCCGTCCGGCAGCGGCGGCCGGAAACGGTCTCCGACCGGCCGTCGGAAAGCTGCACCGTCTCGGTGAAATTCCGGCAGAGGCGGCCCCGGTTCGGGCCGCGTTTCGCCCGGTACGGCCGCGATCTCGGCGTGATGACGCCGCCGTTGCCGGTGCGCGGGTTGCGCCAGCTGTATCCGTGGCCGGTTCTGCCCGCATCCATCGCCTGGCGGGCGCGAAGCTGCGCCATCTCGCGGTCGTTGCGGTCGAGCGCGGCGCCGATGCGGTTGCCGATGAAACCGCCGACCAGACCGCCGATCGCGGCGCCCGCAAATCGGCCGCTCGTATCTCCTTTCCGGGCCAGGGCCGCCCCGGCAAGCGCGCCGATCACCGCGCCGCCGGCAGTTCCCGCGGTTTCCTTGTTCGTCGTGCAGGCCGGGAGGACGAGGGCTGCACTCAATCCGACGGCCAGAAGCGCTTTGCGCACCGTTCGATCTCCTGTTGCCATGGCTTGTCCGGCAGGCTGCGCGAACCGCGCAACCGCCGCCGATCCCTGCCCGATTATATGCTGTACGCCGGTATCGCCGACAACCGTCGCCGGAAAACATTCGAAAGGCAGACGCCCGCGCTCTGCCGCCCTTTTCGGGCATTGCCGCCGGTATCCGGGCTGCCCCGATCCGGATATAGTAACGGCCATGAGCATCGCACAGACCGCCCAACCGATCGACCTGTTCCACGCTTGGTTTGCCGAAGCGCGCGAATCGGAGCCGAGCGATGCCAACGCCATGGCGCTGGCCAGCGTCGGGGCGGACGGCATGCCGTCGGTCCGGATGGTGTTGCTGAAAGGCGCGGACGCCGGCGGTTTCGTCTTCTACACCAATTTCGAGAGCCGCAAGGGCAGGGAATTACTGTCCCATCGGCAGGCCGCGCTGTGCTTTCACTGGAAATCCCTGCGCCGTCAGGTCCGCGTCGAGGGTGCGATCGAAACCGTGACCGAGGCGGAAGCGGACGCCTATTTCGCCACCCGCGCCCGCGGCAGCCAGCTTGGCGCCTGGGCCTCGGAGCAATCGCGGCCGATGGCGGGCAAGGCCGAACTGCTGAAGAGGGTCGGGCTCTTTACCGCCCGGTTTGCCGTCGGCAAGGTCGCGCGGCCGCCGCACTGGAGCGGCTTCCGGCTGGTTCCCCGCGGCTTCGAATTCTGGAAGGACGGGCAGTTCCGCTTGCATGACCGCCTGGTTTATCGCCGCGACGGCGGGGGCTGGGACACGGAAGTGCTCTATCCCTGAGGTTGGCCCGGATTTCTCGCCGCGCTAGCCTTCCTTCTCCGGCTTCTCGACATGCTCCAACACTTCGCCGAGGTCGGCGTCGTCCTCGCCGAGGTCCGAAGCATCCTCGAGGACGTCGTCGTCCTCGTCCGCGTCGCTGTCCACATCGGCATCTTCGATGTCGTCCGGCAACTTCACCTCGTCGTCGGGCTCTTCGCTTTTTGCGGCCGGTTTTTCGACGGCTTTCGGTTTGGCGTCGTCCTGCGCGGCGGGCTTCCGGCTGCGGCCCCGGATCAGATCGTCCGGATTGAACGCCGCCCCGCAATAGGGGCACTTCGCCGGCACTTTCATAAGGTCGTAGAACTTGCCGCTGCACGAAGGGCAGGCACGTTTTTGTCCAAGATCGGCGTCAGCCAAGGCGGGTCTCCGGATCGGGGCGGAATTTTCCTAGTGCGGAATTCGCGGCGCAGCGCCGGAGCGGCGGCAACCTGCTGCATGCGAAATTCGGATGAAGGCGGCTATGTGGTAGAGAGGCGCCTGCCGTCAAGACCCGAATTGCACATTCGCTTCGATCCAAACGCATCCTTCGCCCCTCCGAACGCCGCACCCAACGCCTCCCGATGACCGCTGCCCGGCCCGACATTTCCGACAATACGGCCCGACCCGCGATTTCGCGGTGCGCCGGGAATCTCGGCGGCGTTGCCATGGCGCCCGGCGACAAGTCGATCTCGCATCGCGCCCTGATGCTCGGGGCGCTGGCTGTCGGCCGGACCCGGGTGGCCGGCCTGCTGGAAGGCGCGGACGT
Organism: Alphaproteobacteria bacterium; assembly: GCA_965249845.1. Lineage (GTDB taxonomy): Bacteria > Pseudomonadota > Alphaproteobacteria > Bin65 > Bin65 > Bin65. The sequence goes on along the minus strand of CBDFNA010000003.1, from coordinate 770,865 downwards.
TCTGGCGACGGCCGGGGCGCTGCGCCAACTGGGTGTGCCGGTTGAGCGGCAGGAGGACGGCGCCTGGACGGTCGACGGCGTCGGCCCCGGCGGACTGGCCGAACCGGATTCGGTGCTCGACATGGGCAATGCGGGCACGGCCGCGCGGCTGCTGCTCGGCATTCTGGCGAGCCACGACCTGCGCGCGGTGATGACCGGCGACGCCTCCCTGCGCCGGCGGCCGATGGCGCGGGTGACCGGGCCGCTCGCCCGGATGGGCGCACATTTCGACTGTGCCGCGGGCGGGCGGCTGCCGCTGACGGTCCGGGGCGCGCGGCTGCCGCTGCCGATCGAATACGCGCCGCCCGTTGCTTCGGCCCAGGTCAAGTCCGCCGTGCTCCTCGCCGGGCTCAACACCATGGGCGCGACCTCCGTGATCGAGGCGACACCGACTCGCGATCATACCGAGCGCATGATGCGGCACTTCGGCTGGGCGGTGTCGGTCGACCGCGGCGACGCCAGCACACGCATCGCCGTCCGCGGCTGGCAGGAAACGGCCGCCGCCGATCTTGCGGTGCCGGGCGATCCCTCGTCCGCCGCCTATCCGCTGGTCGCCGCCCTGCTGGCCGGCGGTGCGGCCGTCGCCGTTCCCGGCGTCTGCCTCAATCCCTTGAGGACGGGCCTGTATGAAACGCTGGCGGAAATGGGCGCGGCGCTTGCCATCGAAAACCGGCGCGAGGCCTGCGGCGAACCGGTGGGCGATCTGGTCGCGGCGCCGTCCATGTTGACCGCCGTCGAGGTGCCGGCCGCACGCGCCGCCTCGATGATCGATGAATATCCGGCCCTCGCCGCTGCCGCGGCGCTGGCCCAGGGCACCTCCCGGTTTTACGGAATTGGCGAATTGCGGGTCAAGGAAAGCGACCGTCTGGCCGCCGTCGCCGACGGCCTCGCGCGCTGCGGCGTGTCGGTGCGGACCGGCGACGATTGGATGGAGATCGACGGCTCGGGCGGACGTCCGGTCGCCGGCGCCGGTCCCGGCAATCCGGTCGCCACCCACCGCGATCACCGCATCGCCATGAGCTTCCTGATGCTCGGCCTTGCCAGCAGGGATGGCGTTGCCGTCGACGATACGGCTATGATCGAGACGAGCTTTCCCGACTTCATTCCCCTGATGCAGTCGCTCGGCGCACCGATCGAGGCGTTGACCGGGGCGACAGACCAACTTTCCGGAGATTGATCATGAGCACCGTTACGGCCATCCGTCCCGCCGGCAGTGTCCGCGACCGGGTTTCGGACGAGGAGTGGGCGGTCCGCGTCGACCTCGCCGCCGCCTATCGCCTGGTGGCCCACTATGGCTGGGACGACCTGATCTACACCCATATTTCCGCGCGCGTTCCCGGTCCCGAACATCATTTCCTGATCAATCCCTACGGCATGATGTTCGAGGAGATTACCGCTTCCAGCCTGATCGAGATCGACCTGGACGGCAAACTGGCGATGGAAAGCGACTATGCCGTCAACCAGGCCGGCTTCACCATCCACAGCGCGGTCCACGAGGCGCGGGAAGATGCCCGCTGCGTGATTCATCTCCACACGCTCGACGGCACCGCGGTGTCCACCGACAGCCGGGGGCTGATGCCGCTCAACCAGACCGCCCTGCTGATCCGCGACCAGATCGCCTGGCACGACTATGAAGGAGTCGCCGTCGATCTCGACGAGCGGCCACGCCTGCAGAAGGATCTGGGCGACCGGAACTATATGCTGCTGTGGAACCACGGCACGCTGACCTGCGGCGAGACCGTCGCCGAGGCCTTCCAGCGCATGTATTTCCTGGAACGCGCCTGCGCGATGCAGGTGCGGACGCTCTCGACCGGCGCTGAAATTCATCCGCCGAAGGAGGAGATCGTCGCGAAGGCCGCGCATCAGGGCGCCAATCGGGAATTTTTCGCCAGGGTTTCCAACGACATGGCCTGGCCCGCTCTACTGCGCATGCTGGACCGCCGCGACCCGTCTTTCCGGGACTAGGCGGCAAGCTTCCGGTGGGGCAGGCCGGCGCAATGGTGTTTCCACCGCCGCGGATCGCCGTCACCGTCGAATGCGGCTTCCAGAATGCGACGCCGGGCATTGTCGTCGGGACCGCCCTGCCCGGCGATGTCCGCTCCGCCATCCCAAGCACCGTGCACGGCCCGATCATGCTGTTTACCGGCTTCGGCTATGCCCTCTTCGTGGCGAGACGGCAGGGCGGGGCCGGCGGCGGCCGGGGACCGGCCGGCTCTTGAGCGCCGGCCCGCCGGATCGCGCGCCCGCTTCGCCCGCATCGTCCCTGGGCGCGGCGGCAGATGCGCTTTTTCGCGACCATGCGGTGTTCCGGCTGGTGCATAACCGCTTCTATCGCGTCTCGCCGCGCTTGTTCCGCTCGGGCCAGCCGACGCCGGCACAACTGCGCCGCTGGACCCGCAGGCATGGCCTCAGAACAATCGTCAATCTGCGCGGTCAGCATCCTTACGCCACCTATCGCCAGGAAATTGCCGTCTGCCGGTCCCTGGGCATCGCCCATATCGACTTCCGGCTCGATTCCCGGGGTGCGCCGGGGAAGGACCGGATGTTGCGCCTGTTGGACATGGCCGACGAGCTGGACTATCCGGTGCTGGCCCATTGCAAGACGGGCGCCGACCGGGTCGGGCTGTTCGCCGCCGCTTTTCTGCACGGCGTGGAGCAGCAGCCGATTGCACTGGCGCAACGGCAGCTCGGCCTGCGCTACGGCCATTGGCGTCAGGCAAAAACCGGCATTCTGGATTTCTTCTTCGAACGCTATGCCCGGGAAGCAGACGGGCAGGGGTTCCGCCGCTGGATCGAGGAAGACTACGACCCCGCCGCCCTGAAGGCCGACTTTATGAGCCAATGGTGGGCGAGCGTCCTGGTCGACGGGATCCTGCGCCGGGAGTGATCCTGCAGTTTCAGGCGCCCGTCATCGGGCGGGCATGACCGGCCGGACCGGCGCGTTGCCGGGCCGGATGAGCACCGGCAGGGCCGGGCCGCGCCGGAATTCCCCCAGGACGGACACCGCCTTGCTTGCATGCGGTCTCCACACCACTTTCGGCCCATGCCCGACGCCGCCGCTGCCCCGGCCGTTTTCCCCGCCGATTCCCCGCCGGCCGTCCGGATTCGCGGCCTGACCAAGACCTATCGCGGGTCGAAGGCTTTCCGGCCGAGCCGGGCGCTGAGAGGGATCGATCTCGACATTCCTAAAGGTTCCGTCTTCGGGCTGCTCGGACCGAACGGGGCCGGCAAGTCGACGCTGATCAACATTCTGGCCGGCCTGGTCAACAAGACCGGCGGGACGGTCTCGATCTGGGGGATCGATATCGACAGGCAGCCGCGCCGGTCGCGCGCCGCCATCGGCGTGGTGCCGCAGGAACTGAATATCGACGCTTTCTTCACGCCGCGCGAACTGCTCGACTTTCAGGCCGGCCTGTTCGGCGTGCCCAAGCGCGACCGGATCACCGACGAATTGCTCGCGGCCGTCCAGCTCGCCGACAAGGCGGAAAGCTATTCGCGCACGCTTTCCGGCGGCATGCGGCGGCGGCTCATGGTGGCCAAGGCGATGGTTCACAAGCCGCCGGTTCTGGTGCTGGACGAACCGACCGCCGGCGTGGATGTCGAATTGCGCCAGCAATTGTGGGGCCACATCCGGATGCTGAACCGGTCGGGGACGACCATCCTGCTGACGACCCACTATCTGGAAGAGGCGCAGGAACTGTGCGACCGGATCGCCTTCATCAACCATGGCGAGGTCATCGCCTGCGACACGACCGAGGCATTGCTGAAGCGGATGGACCGCAAGGAAGTGACCATCCTCCTGGGTGAGCCTCTGAGCGAACTGCCGCCGGGGCTGGCGGCCTACAACGCCGAACTCATCCCGCCGCGCCGGCTGGTCATCCGCTATCGCCCGAGCCGGACCAGGTTCCGGGATCTTGTCAACGACGTGCGCGAAAGCGGCCTGACGATCGCCGACCTCTCGACCCAGGAGAGCGACCTCGAAGACCTGTTCCTCGAGCTGACCGGCGCAGCGGCCGATCGCGGCCCGGACTCCGGGACCGGGCGAGCGCCAGCCGTTCCCGCCGCGCCCGACTGACGCCGCGCCCGACTGACGCCGCAATCCTGGCGCCGCAATCCTGCCGCTGTCAGGCGCCCCAGACGACGCCGCAGACCTTGCCGAAATGGCGGCCTTCCGGGAAGGCGCGCAGGGCTTCAGCGACATCCTCGAAGCCGAAGCGGTGGGTGTCATCCACCGCCGGCCGGGTACCGAACAGGGTCATCGCCCGGTTCATTGCCTCGAACATGGACCGGCTGCCGACCGTGACGCCCTGCAGCCGGATATTCTGCGTCACGACCGGGCCGAGATTGAGGTTGCCGGCCACGCCGGACAGCACGCCGATCAGGCTGACGCCGCCGCCCGGCCGCACCGCCCGCAGCGATTGTTCGAGCGTCCCGGCGCCGCCGACCTCGACGACATGGTCGACGCCCCGGCCCAGCGCCGCCCGTGCCGCCTTGGCCCACTCAGGCGTCTCGCGGTAGTTGATCAGGTGATCGGCGCCCATCGCCTGCGCCTTCGCCAGCTTGTCGTCGCTCGACGAGGTCGCGACCACTTCCGCGCCGAGCATCTTGGCGAACTGCAGCGCGAACAGGGAGACGCCGCCGGTTCCCTGCACCAGAACGGCGTCGCCGGCCTTCACCCGACCCTGCTCGACCACCGCATTCCAGGCGGTCACGGCGGCGCAGGGCAGCGTTGCCGCCTCGACCGCCGTCATATGGGCCGGCGCCTTGACCACGCCGCTCTCCGGCAGCAGCATCTTCTCCTGGACGGTGCCGTCGTTCGGGCCGCCCAGCGTGCCGCCCCAGCATTCCTCGCGAAACGTGCCGTCGATCCAGTTCTGGCCGAAGATCGGGCAGACCAGATCGCCGAGGGAGACGCGGCCGACCCCTTCGCCGACGGCTTCCACCGTGCCCGCGCCGTCGGACAGCGGCACCAGCGGCAGCTCGCCGGATCGCCGGCCATAGCCGCGGTTGACCATGACCGTATCGCGGTAATTGATCGAAGCCGCCTGCATTCGGACCACGATCTCGCCCGGGCCGGGCACCGGATCGGGCCGCTCGGCCAGCCGGATATTGTCGAGGCCCCAGTCTCCTTCGATCTGCATCACGCGCATGGCGGTTTTTCCTCCGGTTCGAAAATGGCGTTCGGGGCCGGACCTTAACGGCCGTTCACCGCGGGTCAACCGGGCAGCGAACAGGATGGACAAAACGAATACAATTGCCGATACAGGGCCGCTCTGCTATCGCCCACCCCATGGTTGCGCGGGTCAAGACCGTTGCCTTTCAGGGCATCGACGTGCTGGACATCGATGTCCAGGTGCAGATCAGCAGCGGCATGGTCGCCTACAGGATCGTCGGGCTGCCGGACAAGGCCGTCGGCGAATCGCAGGAACGGGTGCGCAGCGCCCTGACTGCCCTGGGCCTCGCCCTGCCGGCCAAGCGGATCACCGTCAATCTGGCGCCTGCCGATGTCCTCAAGGAAGGCAGCCATTTCGACCTGCCGATCGCCGTCGGTATGCTGATGGCGATGGGCGCCCTGCCGGCCGATGCGCTGGACGGGTATACGGTTGTCGGCGAACTGGCGCTGGACGGCCAGATCGCGGCGGTAGCCGGCGTGCTGCCGGCGGCCATGGCGGCGGTGGGCGGGGGCCGGCGCGGCATCGTGTGCCCAGCGGCCTGCGGCGGAGAGGCCGCCTGGGCCGGCGATCTGGATGTCCTGGCGCCGCATTCCCTGATCGCGCTGGTCAACCATTTCAAAGGCACCCAGGTGCTGAGCCCGCCGGAACCGGCGCTTGCCGCCGACGAGAACCGCTATCCCGATCTGGCCGATATCAAGGGACAGGAGACCGCCAAACGCGCCCTCGAAATCGCGGCGGCGGGCGGCCACAACCTGCTGATGATCGGGCCGCCCGGGTCCGGCAAGTCGATGCTGGCGGCCCGCCTCCCCGGTATTCTGCCGCCGCTGGACGCCGGCGAGGCGCTGGAAGTCAGTATGATCCACTCCGTGGCCGGGATGCTGAAGAACGGCCGTATCACCCGTCGGCGGCCGTTTCGCGATCCGCACCATTCGGCCTCGCTGCCTGCATTGGTCGGCGGCGGCCTGCGCGCCAGGCCCGGCGAGGCTTCGCTCGCCCATCTCGGCGTGCTGTTCCTCGACGAATTGCCGGAATTCAACCGGCAAACCGTGGAAGCGCTGCGCCAGCCGGTCGAATCCGGGCGGGCGGTGGTGGCGCGCGCGAACCATCATGTGACCTATCCGGCGCGCTTTCAGCTCGTTGCAGCCATGAACCCCTGCCGCTGCGGCCATCTGGACGATCCGGCGCTCGCCTGTTCCCGGGCGCCGCGCTGCGCCCGGGAATATCAGACGCGGATTTCCGGCCCGATGTTCGACCGGATCGACCTGCATGTCGATGTGCCGGCGGTGAGCGCGGCCGATCTTTCCCTGCCGCCGCCGCGGGAGAGCAGCGCCGATGTCGCCAGGCGGGTGGCGGCAGCGCGGGCCGTCCAGAAGGCGCGCTACGCCGGACAGGGCATCCGGACCAATGCGGAAGCCGACGGCGACCTGCTGGAGGCCGCCGCCGCCCTCGACGCGGCCGGCCGGGCGCTCCTTACCGAAGCGGCGGAGAAACTCAGGCTCAGCGCCCGCGGCTATCATCGTGTGATACGGGTCGCGCGGACGCTGGCCGACATGGACGGGGCAGGCAGGGACGGGGCAGGCAGGGATGGGGCGGATACGGATGGCGGCGGCGCCGTCGGCCGCCTCCAGATCGCCGAGGCGCTGAGCTACCGGCGGATCGCGCCGGGCGCCGGGTGACGCGCGGCCAGGCATAAGGGTCCGCTGCGGGCTCCCGTCTTCTTGACCCCCATCGTTCCCTACACCAATTAAGCGGCACCTTTCGGACCGTCGCCGTCGTGCCGTGCCGCCCCGCCCTCGAGCGTGAGAGTATTCGATGTTCATCCAGACCGCTGAAACGCCGAACCCGGTGACCCTGAAATTCCTGCCCGGCCGCACGGTGCTGGAAAACGGCACCGCCGATTTTCCGACATCGGATTCGGCGGACGGCAGATCGCCGCTGGCCGAGGCGCTGTTCGGCGTCGACGGGGTCGCCGGCGTGTTCCTGGGCTCGGATTTCATCACCGTCACCAAGTCCGGCCACACGGACTGGCCGCTGGTGAAGCCGTCTGTCCTGGGCGTGATCATGGAGCATTTCACCGCCGGCCGTCCGGTCATGGCGCCGGAGCAGGCTGAGTCGGGCGTCGAAATGCCGGGGGCCGACGACGACGATCCGGTGGTTCAGCAAATTCGCGAACTGATCGATACGCGGGTGCGCCCGGCGGTGGCGATGGACGGCGGCGATATCCAGTTCCACGGTTTCGACAGCGGTGTGGTCTACCTCACCATGCAGGGCGCCTGCTCCGGCTGTCCCAGTTCCACGATGACGCTCAAGGCCGGCATCGAGAACATGCTGCGCCACTATGTGCCCGAAGTGCACGAAGTGCGTTCGGTCGACTGATGACGGCCGACCCGGCGACGCTGGACCTGATCCTCCGGTCCGGCCGATCCTTCGACCGCTATACCGCAGAGCCGGTGTCCGACGAGACGCTGGCGGCCGCTTGGGATCTGATGAAATGGGGCCCGACCAGCGCCAACGGCCAGCCGGCGCGCATTCTGTTCCTCAAGTCGCTGGAACAGAAGGAAAGGCTGCGGCCCGCCCTTTCGGCCAACAATGTCGAGAAGACGATGGCGGCTCCGGCGGTTGCCCTCGTCGCCTACGACACCCGTTTTTTCGAATTGCTGCCGCGTCTGTTTCCGGCCGCGCCGGGCGCCCGGGACTGGTTCGACGGCAAACCCCATGCCGGGATCACGGCGTTCCGCAACGGCACGCTCCAGGGCGCTTATCTGATCGTCGCCGCGCGGGCGCTCGGGCTGGATTGCGGGCCGATGTCCGGCTTCGACAACGCCACGGTCGACGCCGAGTTTTTCCCGGACGGCCGGTTGCAGTCCAATTTCCTGTGCTGCCTCGGCTATGGCGACCGGTCGTCGCTCAAGGAGCCGGCGCCGCGCCTGTCGTTCGACGAGGCCTGCGAAATCCTCTGAGCCCCCGGCTATGGCCCGGCTCCTGATTTTCGATACCGCCGGCGCGGCGTGCAGCGTTGCCCTCTGGGCAGACGATGGCGTCGTTGCCGAACGCTATGAAGCCATGGCGCGCGGCCAGGCGGAACGCTTGTTGCCGATGATCGGGGAGGCCCTGGCGGCAGCCGGAATTTCGTATGCGCAACTGGATGGCATCGGCGTCACCTGCGGCCCGGGAGCCTTTACCGGGCTCAGGATCGGCTTGGCGGCGGCGCGCGGGCTGGCCCTCACCCTCGGTATTCCCGCGATCGGGATCACGACCTTCGAGGCGCTGGCGGTGCGGGCGCCGGCAGGCTGCGTGGTCGCCATCGACACCAAGCGCAACGATTGCTATTGCCAGCGCTTCGGACCCGATGGCGCGGCACAGGGCGAACCGGGGATACTCTCGCCGGCGGATGCCGTCGCCCTGGCCGATTCCAAAATGTTGCCCCTTGTCACCGACAGACCGGGGCCGCCGGCCGGCAAATTCGCCGGCGATGCGGATGGATCGCCGGCCGGTCCGCCACGGGCCGCAGCCTTCGCATCGCTGGTCGCCGGGCGATTTCCCGCTCTCCGCGAAGATGGCCCGCCCATGCCGCGGCCGTTTTACCTTCGGGCGCCGGAAGCGCGCTTGCCGGAAGCGCGGACTGCGGGCCGGTATCGATAACCCCTGGCGTATTGGCCGCCGCAAGCGGCCCGATCGGATGGAGGCCGGCAGCATAGACGAAATTTTGTTACAACAAATGTTCCGTAACGATTGCAAAAACGAATAAATTGGCAAGCGGTCAGGGCAATAATACATTCAATTCAAAAGATTCTTTGACGCGATACTGTAAACGGGTTGCCAAATATAGCGTTTTCGCCTATCGGATCGCTGTAATCATGGTTTTTGAACGGGCCCGGCAATGTCTGAGCAAGAATTGGACGAAAATGCAAACCTGCTGTCGCAAACTGTAGAAATCGTTTCGTCCTATGTTTCAAATAATACGGTGCCCGTCAGCGATCTGCCGCGTCTGATCGAGCATACCTATGCTGCGCTCGAGGCGCAGGGCAGCGGCGCCGAATCCGCGGATCCGGAACGGCCCAAACCCGCGGTGCCGATCAAGAAGTCGGTCCAGCCCGATTACATCGTGTGCCTGGAAGACGGCAAGCAGCTCAAGATGCTGAAACGGCATCTCAAGACCGCCTACAACATGACGCCGGACGAATATCGCGAACGCTGGGGCCTGCCATCGGACTATCCGATGGTCGCGCCGAACTATGCCAGGCGCCGCAGCCAGCTGGCCAAGCAGATCGGCCTCGGCACCGGTGGGCGCCCGCGCGGCGGCGGGCCCAAGGAATAGGGACAGGCCGGCCCGGCCGGCCCGGCCGGATAGCGGCGATTTGCTGTCGCGAAATTCCGTTTCGGGACTCGTGTCGCCGGTCGGGACGCGATAGGCTGTTTGTCGTCCAGCCGGATGCGCCACGCAGCCGCCGATGCGGCTGGGGCGGCCGGCCATCGCCCGAGCGCGAACAATCGTATCCAAGGCCACGCCGGTGGATCATGCCCGATCGGATCGAAAAACTATGTACCGAACGCGGCCTGCGCATGACGGAACAGCGCCGCGTGATTGCGCGCGTTCTCTCGGACAGCGAGGACCATCCGGACGTTGAGCAGGTCTATCGGCGTGCCGTCCAGCAAGATCCGAACATCAGTATTTCGACGGTCTATCGGACTGTCCGCCTGTTCGAGGAAGCCAACATTCTGCACCGTCACGATTTCGGCGACGGGCGTTCGCGCTATGAGGAAACGCCTGAAGAACATCACGATCATCTGATCGACGTGCAGACCGGCGAAGTCATAGAATTCCGCAATGACGAGATCGAGCAGTTGCAGGATCGCATTGCGGCGGAACTGGGTTATGAAATCGTCGATCACCGGCTGGAGCTCTATGCACGCAAGAAAATGGGCGGATCGTGAGTCGCGCCGGCTGTGCACCCGGCATACGATGGAACCGGATGCCAGCCTAGTCCAGGTCCGCCGATGACCCCATTCTCAATCGTCGATCCGCGGGATACCGAAGGCTTCGGCGCGCGTCAGATCGACGAACGCGCCGGCACCCTGCATGTGCGGCTGGCCGAGACCGAAGCGGAGATCGATGCCGCGCTGGCCTTGCGCTATCGGGTTTTCTACGAGGAAATGGCCGCCCGGCCGACCGAAGAGGTCGCCCGGCTCAAGCGCGATTTCGACGATTTCGACGCCCATTGCGATCATCTGATTGTGCTGGATGGCGATCTGGGCCCCGGGCCGGAAAGCGTTGTCGGCACCTATCGCATGATGCGCCGGGCCGGCGCGGCCCGGGTCGGGCGCTTCTACTCCGCGGCGGAATACGATATCGGCCGGCTGGTGGCGGAACCGGGCGAGATTCTGGAAATGGGCCGCTCGTGCATCGATGCCGGGCACCGGACGCGCAGCGCCATGCAGGTGCTGTGGCGCGGCGTGACGGCCTATGTTCTTTCGAACGACATTGCCTTCCTGTTCGGCTGCGCCAGCCTGCACGGCACGGATCCCCAGGCCGTTGCGCTGCCGTTGGCCTACCTGCGTCACAACCATCTGGCGCCGGAACGCTACCGGCCGGTGGCGGTAAACGATCGCTACGTCGATATGGACCTCCTGCCGGCGGACCGGATCGACCGGAAAGCGGCGCTTCGCGATCTGCCGCCGATGATCAAAGGCTATCTGCGCCTGGGCGGCTCGATCGGCGACGGCGCTGTCATCGACCACGAGTTCAATACGGTGGATGTCTGCGTCATCGTGGAAGTCGCTGCCGTTTCCCAACGCTACTACCGGCACTATACGCGCGATATGGACCCGGCCGGCAGGCAGGGCGCCGGCGATGGCTGAACGGCGGCGCTAGAATGCTGTATATTTCCCATATCCGCGCCGCCGTCCGCGCCATGGCCTGCCTGGCCTGGTTTGCCGTGCTCATTCCCGTTCAGGCGGTCAATCTTGCGCTGCGCCTGAAATTTGCCCGGAAATGGCCGATCAGCGTCTATCGCGTCTTCAACACCCTCTTGAGCATCAAACTGGTCGTCGTCGGCAAACCGGCGAAGACAGGGCGCGTGCTGTTCGTCGTCAACCACACCTCCTATGCCGATATCTCGGTGCTGGGCAGCTTGCTGGAAGCCTGTTTCGTCGCCAAGGCGGAAGTCGCGAAGTGGCCGGTTTTCGGCCTTTGCGCCAGGATCAGCCGCACCGTTTTCGTCGACCGCAACCCGCGCCTTGCCGTCCGCCAGGTCGAAGTGCTGAAGGAACGGCTGAGCGCGGGCGACAACCTGATCCTGTTCCCGGAGGGCACCAGCAGCGACGGCAACTTCGTCATGCCGTTCCGCAGCGCCCTGTTCAGTGTTGCGGCCATCCGGATTGGCGAAAAGCCGGTCTCTGTCCAGCCGGTTTCCGTGGCCTACACCCATCTCGACGGCATTCCGATGGGCCGGCATCTGCGGCCTTTCTTTGCCTGGTATGGCGATATGGAACTGGCGGGGCATCTCTGGCAGTTCCTGGGCATCGGCAGGTCGCGGGTCGAGGTCCGGTTCCACGAGCCGGTGACGATCGACCAGTTCGCGTCACGCAAGGAAATGGCGGCCTGGTGCGAGGCAGTCATCGCCGCCGGCGTCGCCCGATCGCTGACCGGGCGGGACCAGCCGGTCGGCCATGCCGGGCCGCGGCCGGCCGGCCGCACTACCGTTTCGCCTGACGGCCGGGATCTGGCAGAAGAAGCCGCCGCTTGACACACCCATTCCGGCGCTTACCGTATTGGGCTTCAAAGGCCCCGTCGCGCCGCCACCGGTAAAACGTCCGCATGCAGAAATCGGTCTATATCAAGACCTACGGCTGCCAGATGAACGTATACGATTCTGCGCGTATGGCGGATGTTCTGGCGCCCCGCGGATACCGGCAGGCCGAGGCGCCGGAGGATGCCGACCTCATCATCCTGAACACCTGCCACATTCGGGAGAAGGCGGCCGAAAAGGTCTATTCCGAGCTCGGCCGGCTGAAGCGCATCAAGCAGGCGCGCCGGGCCGCGGGCAAGGAGGCGACGATCGCCGTCGCCGGGTGCGTCGCCCAGGCCGAAGGCGCGGAAATCCGCCGGCGCGCGCCGACGGTCGATCTGGTCTTCGGCCCGCAGACCTATCACCGCCTGCCCGACCTGCTGGCCGAAGCCCGGCGCGCGGGTAGCGCCATCGACCAGGATTTCGAGGCCGACGAAAAGTTCGATTTTCTGCCGGAAGAAAGCGCGTCCCAGGGGCCGGCGGCCTTTCTTACCGTCCAGGAAGGCTGCGACAAGTTCTGCACTTTCTGTGTCGTACCCTATACGCGCGGCGCCGAATATTCGCGCCCAGCCACGGCCGTTATCGCGGAGGCCCGGCGCATGGTCGCTGGCGGCACGCGGGAGATCACGCTGCTGGGCCAGAACGTCAACGCCTACGCCGGGGATGCGCCGACCGGCGGAACCTGGCGCCTCGGCCGCCTGATCCGCGACTTGGCGGAAATCGACGGTCTCGAGCGGATTCGCTATACGACCTCGCACCCCCGGGATATGGACGACGAACTGATCGCTGCCCACGCCGGCGTGCCGGCCCTGATGCCCTGTCTGCATCTGCCGGTGCAAAGCGGGTCGGACCGTATCCTCGCAGCCATGAACCGGAGACACACAGCGGCCGACTACCGGAGGATTATCGACCGGCTGCGCGCTGCGCGCCCGGACCTCGCGCTGTCGTCGGATTTCATCGTCGGATTTCCCGGCGAAACGGACGGGGATTTTGCCGCGACGCTGAAGCTGGTCACCGATATCGGCTATGCCCAGGCCTATTCCTTCAAATACAGCGCCCGGCCCGGCACGCCGGCGTCGACGGCCGACGGCCAGGTGCCGGAAGATGTCAAGGCCGGGCGGCTTGAGGCGCTCCAGCAACTGCTCGAGGCGCAGCAGGCCGCCTTCAATCACGCCAGTATCGGCAGCACCATGCCCGTGCTGCTCGACCGCGCCGGCCGCAAGCCGGGCCAGATGGTCGGCCGCAGTCCGTGGATGCAGGCCGTCCATGTCACGGCGCCGCCGGAACGGTTGGGCAGAATTGCCGACATCGCGATCGAGCGGGCTACGGCGAACAGCCTGGCCGGGCATCTGGCAACTGCCAATGCCGGACCGGCGCGTCCGCATCCTGAAAGAGTCGGGGCCGCGTGAGCCGCAGAACGGCGACCGAGGCGGCCATGGGGGCGGCCATGGCCTCGTCGCACGACGGCGGCACGAGCCTCCGCTTCGAAGACAATGGGCTCATGTCTGCCCTGTGCGGCGCTCACGACGCCAATCTGGCCCGGCTGGAACAGAAGACCGGGGTCACCATTCACGCCCGCGGCAACCGTCTCACCGTAACCGGCCCGGAAGATGCGCAGGTCACGGCGGTCAGCGCCCTGAAATCGCTGTACAAGGCTGCGCGCAACGGCGGGGCGGTGGCCCAGCCGGACGTCGATGCCGCCATCCGCATGGCCGGCCAGCCGCCGGATCCGAAAGACGCCGCCGACGTCACGATCAGGACGCCGCGACGGTTGGTCAGCGCCCGATCGCCCGGTCAGGCCGCCTATGTCCGCGCGCTCAGGGCCAATGAGATGACACTCGCGCTGGGCCCGGCCGGCACGGGCAAGACCTATCTGGCGGTCGCCTGCTCGGTGGACATGATGCAGACCGGGCAGGTCGAACGGCTCATCCTGTCGCGGCCGGCGGTGGAAGCGGGCGAGCGCCTGGGCTTCCTGCCCGGCGACTTGCGGGAAAAGGTCGATCCCTATCTGCGGCCGCTCTACGACGCGCTCTACGAGATGCTGCCCGGCGACCGGGTCGCGAAAAAGCTGGAGAGCGGCGAGATCGAGGTGGCGCCGCTCGCCTTCATGCGCGGCCGGACCCTGTCGAACGCCTTCATCATTCTCGACGAGGCGCAGAACACCACGCCGATGCAGATGAAGATGCTGCTAACGCGGTTGGGCGAAAATTCGCGGATGGTGGTCACCGGCGACCTCAGCCAGGTCGACCTGCCGCGCGGTGTCCGTTCCGGCCTGCGCGACGCCGTGGAGATTCTGGACGGCATGGACGGCGTCGGCTTCGCCCATTTCGGCCATGTCGATGTCGTGCGCCACGATCTGGTGTCGCGCATCGTCCAGGCCTACGACGCCCGGGACAATGCCCAGGGCAAACTGAAACTGGACCCGGACGGGGAAGCATAGGTCCCATGCCCGGCCCGGAAATTGTTTTCGATCTCGCCCGAACCGGCTGGCGGTCCGCCGACGGCGATGCCGAAGCCCTGTGCCGGGCTGCCGTTCGCGCCGTCGGCCGGGCGCTGCCGGATCTGGAATTTGCGGGGTGGGAGTTGGGGTTCACGATAACGGACGATCCGGGCATCCGCGCCCTGAACCGGGACTATCGCGGGATCGACAAACCGACCAATGTGCTGTCTTTTCCGCTCGATGCGCCCGGGTCCGGCCGCGGGGCGCCCGGCCGCACGGCGCCCGATCGCATCGGGCCGGCCGGCGGCCTTCTGGGGGACATCGTCCTGTCGGACGAGACCGTTCGGCGCGAGGCCGGCGGCCTCGGGCGGGCGCCCGGCGATCACCTGACCCATCTTGTCGTGCACGGCATGTTGCATCTGCTGGGCTACGATCACGGCACCACATCCGAGGCCCAGCGGATGGAAGTGCTGGAGATCGCGATTCTGGCTGGCATGGGGATTGCCAATCCCTATGCTGAACCACACATGCCGGACACCCTCCTGGAGCATTTGGAAGCCGAAAATGCCTGAAGATTCGGGCAGCGCGCAGGAAAGCGTGCCCTCAGACAGTAGTAGCGGCACGCCGGCCAGCGCCGCGCATGGCGTTGCGTCGGCGGCCCGGCCCGATACCGGCCTGCCGGTCGCGGCAGGTAACGGCCATCGCGACGCGGCGACGCCCGCCAGCACTTCTTCCAGGCCGGCGCGCGGCCCGATCCAGCGGTTCCTGCGCAGCCTGCGCCGGCCGCGCAACGGCGAACAGATCCGCGACACGATCGGCGAACTGCTCGACGACGCCGGCGGCCCCCAGGCGCCGATGGCGGCCGACGAACGCCGGCTGATCCACAATATCCTGCAACTGCACGGCCTGACGGTGCGCGACGTCATGGTGCCTCGGGCGGATATCACGGCAGTCGACCTGTCGACCGGCCTGCCGGCGCTGATCGAGCTGGTGAGCAGCGAGACCCATTCCCGCCTGCCGGTCTATCGCGGCACGCTCGATGAGATCGTCGGGATGGTGCACATCAAGGATGTGCTGCCCTACTGGAGCAAACGGCGCAACTTCAAGCTGGAGAAGATCGTTCGCAAGGCGCTGTTCGCGGCGCCGTCGATGAGCGTGCTCGATCTCCTCGCCGAAATGCGCGACACGCGCATCCATCTGGCGCTGGTCGTGGACGAATTCGGCGGGATCGACGGGCTGGTCACCATCGAAGACCTGGTCGAGGAAATCGTCGGCGAAATCGAAGACGAGCACGATGACGCCGAAAGCCCGAAGATCGAGGAAATCCGCCCCGGGATCGCCGAAGCCGACGCCCGGGCACGCCTCGAAGACCTGGAAGCGCTCTATGGCGAGTTCCTGACCGACGAGGAACGCGACGATATCGACACGATCGGCGGGCTGGTCTTTTTCCTCGCCAACCGGGTGCCGACCCGCGGCCAACTGATCCCCCATTCGAGCGGGATCGAACTGGAGGTGATGGAGGCCGATCCGCGGCGCATCCACCGGGTGCGGCTGCGGAAACTGCCGGCGCGGCGGGCGGAAGACCCCAACCCGCATTGACGGCCCCGTTGCCCGCTTCCGCAGAGCGCCCTGATCGTGCCGTCGGACCCTCGCAGCCCGGCTGAACCGGCGGCCCCGGTTGGCGGCCGGACAGGCCCGCAGACCGGCTGGCGGGCGGCTGTCCTGCCGATTGTCGCCGGCGCCCTTTGCGCGCTCGCCCAGCCGCCGCTGCATCTCCTGCCGCTGTTGTTCGTCGGGTTCGGGCTCCTGTTCCGCCGGCTGGAGGCGATAGACCGCCTCGGCCCGGCGCTCGCCGCGGGATGGCTGTTCGGCATCGGCTATTTTTCGGCGGGCCTGTACTGGCTCGGCCTGCCGGTGGTGATCGACGTCCCCGGCGATCTGACCAGGGACCTGTTGCTTGTCGCCGGGCTTGTCGGCTTTCCGCTGGCTGCACTTGCGGCCGGTACCCTCGGCGTTCGGCTGACCGGCCGCCGCTGGACAGGTTCTGCCGCCGGCGCCGCGTTTGTCCTGGCGGTCTGGATTGCGGTTGCGGTCGCCGTGCTGCCCGGCCGGTTCACCTGGATGATCCCGTTCAACGTGTTCGGCCTCGGTGCGGTACTCGCGGCGGCGACCGCCGTCGCGACCGGCATCGCGTGGCGGGCCGCGCCGGGCGGCATCCGGCGCGTGCTGGCCCTGGCCGCGGCCTGGGCGGCGCTGGAATGGGTGCGCGGCGCCATCCTCACGGGATTTCCCTGGAATCTCGCAGCCACGGTCTGGTCCGAGTTTCCCGGTGCGGCGCAGTCGCTGGCCTGGTGGGGACCGTTCGGGTTGAGCCTGATCACGGTCGCCCTGGCCACATTGCCCGCCGCCCTCATCGGCAAGAGAGCGCGGAACCGGCAGGCCGTCGCCTGGTCGGCCGGCCTTGCGGCTGTGTTGATCGCCGTGCTGGCCGCCGGCTTCTTTACCATTCCAACGAGCGTCGAGGCGGTGCCCGGCGTTCGGCTGCGCATTGTGCAGGGCGCCGTCGCCCAGAGCCTGAAATGGCGCCCCGGCGCCCGCCGGCCCATCCTGCTGCGCTATGCCGCGCTCACCCGGGCGGAAGGATTCGACGCGATTACCCACGTCGTCTGGCCGGAAACGGCACTGCCCTACCGCCTGCAAACCCGGCACGCCGTTGTGGCCGTCGCGGGCGACATTCGGAAACTCCTTCTCGCCGCCATTCCCGGGAGCGGGGTGCTGATTACCGGAGTCAATCGCGATAAGGGACCGGATACCTGGAACAGCGTCCATGTCGTCGACGCGGCCGGCCGGCCCGTCAGCACCTACGACAAGCATCATCTGGTGCCGTTCGGCGAATATGTGCCCGCGCGCGCCTTTCTCGGCCGTATCGGGGTCACGAAGATCGCGCATGGGCGGCGCGACTACGCCTTCGGTCCGGGGCCACGCAGCATCGCGGTGCCCGGCGCACCCGACGCCAGCCCATTGATCTGCTACGAGGCGATCTTCCCGGCCGAAGCTGTGGGCCAAAGCCGCCCCGGCTGGCTCCTGAACCTGACCAACGACGCCTGGTTCGGCAACAGCGCCGGGCCGTATCAGCATTTCGCTGCCGCGCGCCTGCGCACGATCGAACAGGGCCTGCCGATGGTGCGTGCGGCCAATACCGGCATTTCGGCGGTCGTGGACCCCTACGGCCGGGTCACAGGCTTGCTGCCGCTGGGCGCCCGCGGCGTGCTCGACGCCGACCTGCCCAGGGCCCGTGCCGCGACCCTGTACGCCCGCTATGGCGACTTCGCCTTTCTCCTCATGTTGCTGGCGGTCGGCGCGTTGGCCCGGTTCGCGCCGGGCCGCCCGGTATGGGAAACGGACGCGGGCGAATAGGCGTTCTGCGCCGGAGTCATGGCCCGGCCCGGTTCGCTTGCGCGGCCCGGCTGCGCTCTTTAAGTTCCGGCCGCAAACCGGCTCGCCGCCGCCCGGGCGGCAGGCGACGCGTTCCATGAATTTGCCGCGAACGGCCCGAGGGAGGGTGCCCGTGCCAAGTGCGAACTACCTGTTCACCAGCGAATCGGTCTCCGAAGGCCATCCCGACAAGGTCTGCGACCGGATTTCCGACGCCATTGTCGATGGGTTCCTGGGCGCCGATCCGGAAGCCCGGGTGGCCTGCGAGACGCTGACGACGACCAACCGGATCGTCATCGCCGGCGAGGTCCGCGGCCCGGCGCCGCTGGTCGATGCCGACGGCAAGGTCAACACCGGCCATGTCGAGGAGATCGCCCGGGCCGCCGTGCGGGAAATCGGCTATGAGCAGGAAGGCTTCCACTGGCAGAAAGCCGATGTGGCCGTGCATCTGCATGGCCAGTCCGGCGATATTGCCCAGGGCGTGGACGCCGACGGCAACAAGGACGAGGGCGCGGGCGACCAGGGCATCATGTTCGGCTACGCCTGCACCGAGACCGAGGCGCTGATGCCGGCGCCGATCCATCTGTCGCACCAGATCCTGAAATCGCTCTCCGAAGCGCGCCATTCCGGCGCTTTGCCCCTTCTCGGCCCGGACGCCAAGAGTCAGGTCACGCTGCGCTACGAAAACGGCAAACCGGTCGGGGCAAGCTCGATCGTCGTCTCGGCCCAGCATTCCGAAAAGATCGACGCCGATGCCGTGCGCGAAATCGTGCGTCCCCATGTCGTCAACGTGCTGCCGGACGGCTGGATGTGCGACGAGGCGGAATTCTATGTGAACCCGACCGGCCGGTTCGTGATCGGCGGCCCGGACGGCGATGCCGGCCTGACCGGCCGCAAGATCATTGTCGATACCTATGGCGGTTCGCAGCGCCCCATGGCGGCGGCGCCTTCTCGGGCAAGGACCCGACCAAGGTGGACCGGTCGGCGGCCTACGCCGCGCGCTATCTCGCCAAGAATGTCGTGGCTGCCGGCCTGGCGGAAAAATGCGTTATCCAGCTCGCCTACGCGATCGCCGTGGCCCGGCCTCTGTCGGTCTATGTCGACCTTGCCGGGACCGGGCAGGTGGACGAGGAGAGATTGTCCGCCACCCTGCAGGAGATGATGAACCTGTCACCCCGCGGCATTCGCGAGCATCTGAAGCTGAACAAGCCGATCTACGCGCGCACGGCCGCTTACGGGCATTTCGGCCGCGAGCCCGAGGGCGACGGCGGGTTTTCCTGGGAACGGACCGATCTGGTCGATGACCTCAAAGGGGCCTTCTAGGGCGGGCTCGGATTCGGGCGAAGGGCCGGCGCCCGCCGAATCGCGTCCGGGCGAATCGCGTCCGGCGACGCTGCGTATCGCGTCTGGGCGACGGCGCGCAACGGCGGTTTCACGGCCGCCGGCGGGGCCGCCCCTTGCGCAAGGGGCGCTCCCGGCTGGTCGAGACCCTGCTGCCCGAACTGCTGATCCGGTTGCCCGACGATGGCCTGGTCGATCTGCCGGCGCTCTTCGATACGCCCCGGAAGGCTTACTGGCTGGAAATCGGCTTCGGCGCCGGTGAGCATCTGGCCTGGCAGGCCGAAGCCCATCCCGACATCGGCTTTATCGGCTGCGAAGCCTTCGTCAACGGCGTCGCTTCGCTGCTGCGCCATATCGAGCAGCGGTCCCTCGGCAATATCCGGATATTCGACGACGACGCCAAACTGCTCCTGACAGCGCTTGGCCCGTCGACGATCGAACGGCTGTTCCTGCTCCACCCCGACCCGTGGCCCAAACGCCGGCATCGGGACCGCCGCCTGGTTCAGAGCGCGACGGTCCGGCGTTTCGCCCAACTGATGCCGCCGGGCGGCATCCTGCGCATTGCAACCGATCATCCGGTCTATCTTGGCTGGACGCTGCGGATCATGGGCCGGCAGCCCTGGTTCGACTGGACTGCCGAGTCGGCTGCGGACTGGCTGGAACGGCCCGCGGACTGGCCGCAAACGCGCTACGAGGCAAAGGCGCTGAAAGAAGGCCGGCGCTGCACCTATCTGAACTACCGCCGCAACCGGGTGGCGGTCAACACGTCCGATCCCCCGTCGGCTGGCGAATGCGCCGGTCCGGTTGCGGTCCGCGTTCTCGGGCGGGCGCTGGACGGCGGTCGTCCGGACGGATAAGCACGGGACCGGAACTGGAGCGAAGGTCCGGCGGCCATGGATTTACACATCGACGGGCTGAACCACCGGTATGGCGACATGCCGGTGCTGGACGGGATCGATCTCAGGATCGAGAGCGGCCGCATCGTCTGCCTGATCGGACCGTCCGGCTGCGGCAAGTCCACGCTGCTCCGGCTGATCGGCGGTCTCGAGCAGCCCACCTCCGGCGCGATCGCCCAGGTCGGCCGTCCCCCGGATGGCTGCCTCAACCCGCTGACCTACATTTTTCAGGATTTCGCCCTCCTGCCGTGGCGGACGGCCCGGGGCAATATCAGCCTCGTCCTGGAAGATCACGGCCTGACCGGCCGGGAGGCCGGCCGCATCGTCGACGACGTGCTGGCGCGCACCGATCTGTCGGATTTCGGCGACGCCTTCCCGCGCCAGCTTTCCGGCGGCATGAAGCAGCGGGTGGCGATTGCCCGGGCACTCGCGGTCAACCCGGCGGTCTTTCTGATGGATGAGCCGCTTTCCGCGCTGGACAGCCAGACCCGCGATCTGTTGATGGACGACCTGATCGGCCTGTGGACCCGCGAGCCCTTCACCGCGGTCTATGTCACCCACAATCTGCAGGAAGCGGTGCGCCTCGGCCACAAGATCGTCGTGCTGTCGCGCCGGCCCGGCCGGATCCGCGACCAGGTTACGATCGATATGCCGCTGGAAGAGCGGCCGAACGCCGTGGCGGAACTGGCCCGAACCCAGCGCCACATATGGGAACTGTTGCGCGAAGAAGCCCAAGCCGCCGACCGGGAGCTTGCCGATGCCTGACGCACGAACTCTCGCCGGACAGCCCGTCGCCTTCCGGGGCGGCGGCTTTGCACCGCGCCCGCTCGGCCCGCTCGGCCCCGTGGTGTTCGTCGTCCTGATCGCGATATGGGAAATCGGCGCGCAAATCGGCTGGATTACGCCGCTGGTTCTGCCCGCACCCAGCGAAGCGTTCGCGGCGCTCGCCTATCTGGTGGAGACCGGACAGATCTGGCAGCATCTGAGCGCTTCGCTGTCGCGCCTTGTCATCGGCTGGAGCGCGGGCATGGCCCTCGGCGTCGCCATCGGTTTCGCCATCGGCCTGTTCTCCATCGCCCGCTCGGGCATGGTGCCGGTGGTCGCCGCCCTGTTCCCGATCCCGAAAATCGCCTTGCTGCCGCTGTTCATCGTCTGGTTCGGAATCGGCGAAGGTTCCAAGATTGCGACGATCCTGTTCGGCACCTTCTTCCCGACCGTCATCGCAACCTATGGCGGCGTCGACAATGTCGACCGCAGCCTGATCCGTATGGGCCAGTCGTTCGGTTTGTCCTGGCTGTCGATCGTCCGGAAGATCGTGCTGCCCGGCGCGCTGCCGGCGATCCTCTCCGGCATGCGCATCTCGGCCTCGATCGCCATCATCCTGCTGGTTGCGGCGGAGATGATCGGCGCGGAATTCGGGATCGGCGCCTATGTGCTTCAGGCCGGCAATCTTGCGGCGACCGACCAGCTGATCGCCGGCGTCGCCATGCTGTCGGTGCTGGGCCTGGTCGTGTCCTGGCTGATCGGACGGGCGGAGCGCTATTTCCTGCGCTGGCGGTCGTAAACAAGAGGGGCCGGCCCCGCAGGACCGGCCCCTTTTCCCGAATTGCCGCCGCCGCCCTCAGTTGGTCTTGACGAAACCGGTGTCGACGATGTGCTGCATCGTGATGGTCTTCGGCACGAAGCCCTGGGACTGGTTCCACTCCAGCTGGTGCTGCACGCTCTTGACGTCGAGCGAGACGCCCGGGTTGAGATAGACGGCGCCGGCCTTGATGGAGCGCGCCGCCTTCGCGTAGGGCCGCGACGTGTAGACATATTTGTGGATCGTCTTCACCATCGCCTCGGTCGCCGCCGGATCCTTCTTCTGGTCCAGCATGACGCGGTTGAAGTCCGCGACACCCTTGGCGTACGCGCGCAGAAACTTCTTCACCAGTTCCGGCTTCTGCTCGATGTTCTTCGTCGAGGTGATCAGCGCGGTGATCTGGTAGTCGGGATGCCAGTCGCGCAGCCAGCCAACGATCCTGGCGGCGCCGGCCCGGTGGAGCGGCTTGGCGATGTGGGGCACCATGAACATGGCGTCAACCTGGCCGGATTTGAGTGCGCCGATCATCGAGCCGACCTTCTGGAGCGGCCGCACGCGCATGTTCTTGATCGAAAAACCGAACTTCTCCGCCGTCACGGCGCCCATGTAATGGAAGGTGGAGCCGATCTGGGTCATCGCCAGCGACTTGCCCTTGAGGTGCTCGGGCTTGGTGAGGCCGGCCTCGTAGGCCTTCTTGGACGCCAGGAGCGCGATGCCGTCGACATTCCTGTTCTCGTGCAGCACGCCGCCGACCGCCTTGATCGCGCCCTTGCCGGCAAGGTTGATGAAGCCGCCGGTGATGCCCGCGATGGCAAAGTCCGCGTCGCCCGCGGCAACCGCGAGCGCGGTCGGCGCGGCGGCCTGGAAGAACCTGAATTCGACGTCCAGGCCTTCCTGCTTGAAATAGCCCTTCTCGAGCGCGATGAAGCCGGCGCTGTTCGAGGTGAAACGCAGGGCGCCGACCACCAGCTTGTCGGCTGCTATTGCACTCTGGGCAATACCCGCCGCAGCGATCGCCGCGGCGGCAGCGCCGAGCATCCAGCGGCGCGGGTAGGGACGATAGCGCAGCGTCATGTCGTTTCTCTTCCTTCGGTTTCTGTCGATTGCGGATGGGTCTAAGCCCCGCCGGCGGCGCTTCTAGCACACGCTTCGGCCTGACGCGCCAGCCTTGTGCCGCCCTTCGCGACAAACCGCTATGCCGGCCGCGCAACCGCTATTGCTGCAGAACTCCGGCAGGGGCCGCCTGTGCGGTGCAGACGACCGGCCTCAATTGCAGGGCCGGGTATCCTTCAGGTCGATCCGGACGCCGTTCTTGCAGCCGGCGCCGCCATCGGACCGGACGGTCTGCACCGCGGCGTCCCGTTGCCGCTCCTTCGCTTTGCCCAGGGCGGCATAGCGGGCATCGACCTCTTTTCGGTGGGCCAGGAACCGTTTCAGTTCGGCGCCCTTGAGGCGCCGGCCCGACGGCAGGGCAAGCTTGATCGGGTTCACCCGCCGGCCGTTCCTGAGCACCTCGTAGTGCAGGTGCGGGCCGGTCGAGCGGCCGCTTCTCCCGACGTAACCGATGGTCTGTCCCTGCTTGACCCTCGAACCGACCCTGAGGCCGCGCCGGAAGCGGCTCATATGGGCGTAAGCGGTCTCAAACACGCTGCCGTGCCGGATGCGGACGTAGCGGCCGTAAGCGCCGAACCAGCCGATCTTGACGATGGTGCCGTTGCCGGCAGCATAGATCGGGGTGCCCGGGCGGGCGCCGAAATCCACGCCGCTATGCAATTTCGTGAAGCCAAGGAGCGGATGTTTTCGATAGCCGAAGCGCGACGTCAGCCGCGCACCGTCGATCGGCGTCTTCATCAGGGCCCTGCGATTGCCCTGGCCGCGCTCGTTCAGATATTCCGCGCCGCCCTTCGGCCGCTCGTTCAGATACAGTTTCTGGGTCCGTCCGCCGACCGTCAGCGACGCAAAGATAATGTCGCCGTGCTTGACGATCCGGCCCGATTCGTCCTTGTGCGAGCGATACATGATGTGGAATTTCTCGCCGCCATGCAGGTCGCGCTGGAAATCCACGGCGAAACTGAACAGGCGGAGCATCTGCAAAATAATCTGCGCCGGCGCGCCGGCCTTGATGCCGGCGCCGAACAGACTGGTCTCGATCTGCCCGTCGGCCCGCTTGTAAACCCGCGTGACGATCTTTTCGACCTTCCGCGCTGTATACACCCCGGTCGTATGCCGGGCGACATGGACCATCCGGTCTGCGGATGAGTCGAAACGGTAGCCCAGGAACCGGGGCTTTCCGACGCCCGGGGTTTCGAAAATCAACTTGAGTTCCAGACCGATCTGCAGGCCGCGCGGGTCGTAGACCGACCGCAAGGCGTGGACCGCGGTCGCGGTTTCCTTGGGATTGACTCCGGCACGCAACAGCATGGCGCCGAACGTATCGCCGCTGGCGGCCCGGACCACCCGATCGATCGTGCCCGGCGTAATCCGGTATTCCAGGTCGCCGATGGCGGTCAGCGAAGCCAACCGGATCTTCTGCGCAGGCCTGTAGATCGGCGCAGTCCTGGAGTCGGCCGCCGTTTGGGACGGGCGGTTCGATGCCGGTTTCCTGCCGCCCTGCGGGCTTGCGGCGCCGGGCTTGTCTGCATCGACGATTTTTTCAGGTTCCGTCGGCCCGGCAACGGAGAAATACCAGGCGGCCGATCCGACGGCGGCGGCAATTGCCAGTCCGCACAGAATGTTTGCCCGCCGATCGGCATCGAAACTGCCCGACCTGGTGGCCAGCCGTCTCCCTACGCGCACAGAATGATGCCGGCTCGACCCTCCGGCCAATCCTTGTTCGCGCCCCGGCCGTTTCCGGCCGGCCGCGTCGTCGGCCCGCCGTTCATAGCTGCCGTCCCGGACGGTTCCGGCCGCGTCCGCCGCCGGAATTGGAGCCGCCGCCCGAGCGGAAGTGTCAGGGATAAGCGCCTGCCCGGCCGAATTGTCGCCGTCGGCCGGGTTCGCTCCGGTATCGTCAGGCCCGCCCCGCGCAACACGGAGGGCTGCCCGGTTGACGGTTTCAGTCAGGGTCGTCGGCTCGACGTCCGGTTCGCGGGCGCGCTCGAGGGATTCCGCCGCCCGGATTGCCGGCTGCGCAACAACGGGGGGCAGCGCCGTTTTCTCGCCGGTCGCCTCTTCGCCCGACCGGACCGCGGCGTCGCTTTCGGCGCCGGTCGGTTCGGCTGCTTCATACTCGTAGGCGGCTCGTACCGGCGGAATATCGTCTTCGTCGATGATCGGTATTCGCAGGTCTGGGCCGACATACCGGTAATCTGCGGCGTTGCCGGCGACCGGCGCCGGATCCGCGGGGTCTGCGGCGCGCGCGCCGGTGTCGTTGTCGATGTCATGGAGCGCGGCGAGCCTGCTCTCGGACGAGCTGGCGGACTTGCCTTCCCTCGCGTCGTTGCCCGCCGACCCGGCAGGGGAGGCCGGCAGCGTGCCGCCGCTTCCGCGCGCGCGGTCCGCCCGCCCATTCCGCGCGCGCGGTCCGCCCGCCCATCCGGTTTTTGCGGACGGTCGGCCAGGTCCGGCGCAGCACGCTTGCCCTTCGCGGTGGTATTCTCAGGCGCCCAGGGGATGCGGATGGCACCATCGTCGTCTCCGAATACCGCCGCCTGAATGACGAATTCGGCAAGATCGAGACCGCCGCCGGATGCTTCATCCAGGTCAGCGACTTCGAGCGGCACTGCATCCTCGCTCATGGTAAAACCGAAGCCGGTTTCGGCGGGACCGCCCGCACGATCCGCGATGACAGGTGCCGGCTCGCTCCCGGCCGGGGCATCGGCAGCCTCTACCGCATCCAGCGCAGCCGTGACGTTCACAGCCGCCGCATCGCCTTCCGCTGCGGCCGGATTTACCGGCGTACGGCCGTCACCGCCCTGCGAATCGTTCCGGTTTGCGATTGCCGGAGATGGGCCGTCGCCGGAAAGTTCGGGCGAGCCTGCCGGTTTCTGCGCATGCGTCTGCGCCACGGCGCGGCCCTGGGACAATTCCCTGGCCGCCGCCGAGGCCGTCCCCAAATTCTCGACGTCCCGAATCCTGGCCTGACGCCGGCCCGCCCGGCCGAGGAGGCCAGCCCCCGCCTTCGACTTTGCGTCCTTGCTTGCCGGACGCCGGATCGGTTTGACTTTCCCG